>NZ_CP184341.1:0-3639985 GCF_058446905.1 Bacteriovorax sp. As-1 | reverse complement strand
GATCTTAAATGAATTTCCTGTTGGTTTAAAGACACCCATTTCAGTGACAACCAGATCGACCACTTCTTTTCCTGTTAGGGGAAGCACACATCTTTTAAGAAGTTTTGCGACTCCGTCTTTACTGAAGTGATTCATCATGATGATGACTTGTTTTGAACCATTAACTAAGTCCATAGCGCCGCCCATTCCGGTGACCTTTTTCCCTGGGATCATCCAGTTAGCAAGGCTTCTTTCGCTATCAACTTCCATTCCACCAAGAACACAGTAATCAATATGCCCACCGCGGATCATTCCAAAGCTTAGTGAGCTATCAAAGAAGCTTGCTCCAGGAGCAACACTGACGGTTTCTTTTCCGGCGTTGATTAAAGTAGGAGAGACTGATGATTTAGAGGGTCTGCCACTTACACCAAGGACACCGTTTTCTGAGTGAATCATGATGTGTAAATCTTTTGGCATACGCTCGGCAATGATCGTCGGCATTCCGATTCCTAGATTTACAGAGCTATGAGGCGTGAAAAATTTAATGACTTCATCTGCCATTTGTTCATTTGTCCAGCCCATTTTTATTCTCCTTCCGTCACTAAAAATTCAATTTCATTTTTATAGTTCTTACCCTGGAAAATTCTTTGAACAAAAAGTCCTGGAAGATGAATGTCTTCTGCAGGGATTTGTCCGACTTCTACCAGTTCTTCCACTTCGACCACAGTGATTTTTGCGGCCATGGCCATTAGTGGAGAGAAGTTTCTAGCGGTTTCTTTAAACCACAAGTTTCCATAAGTGTCGCCTTTTTGCGCTTTAATAATCGCGAAGTCGGCGTGAAGAGCAGTCTCTAAAATACAAGGGCGGTCAAACATCTTAACGTCTTTTCCTTCAGCGATAAGAGTTCCGTATCCTGTAGGAGTGTAAAAAGCGCGCACACCCATTCCGGCCGCACGGATTCTCTCTGAGAATGTCCCTTGAGGAACAAGCTCCACTTCAACTTCTTTTGAAAGCATTCTTTTTTCAAGGTCAGGGTTTCCACCGACGTATGAGCAATATGCTTTTTTGATTTTCTCTTGAACTAAGATTTTAACTAAACCGCGGCCAGAGTTTCCAATGTTGTTGGAAATAACAGTCAGGTCTTTTACGTCAATAGTCGTTAGTGCATCAATGCAGTTTTCTGCGATACCACAAAGACCGAAGCCTCCGCTCATCAGTGTCATGCCTGATTTAATATCGTGTAGGGCCGCGTGGGCATCCTTAAAAACTTTTGGAGAGTTCGTCGTTGCTTTCATTATTCAAAATCCTTGAGAGCGTTTTTAAAGCGGTTCATTCCTTCTACTAATTCCTTCTCAGTAATGATTAAAGGAGGAGCGAGGACAATTCTTTTATTTTGAGTTGCGAGGTGAATTCCATTATCAAAAAATCTTTTCCAGGTAATATCGACGGTTAAATCAACCGCGGCCAGCATTCCATGGTATCTGATTGTTTCGACTTCTTTCATCGAACGAAGGGATTCCATTTCTCTCTTAAAAACTTGTGAAATATGTTCCAGGTGTTTTTGAAAATCAAAGTCCTGACAAATTTCTAAAACACCTTTAAGGGCAGCAATCCCCATTGGGTGGGCGTAGTTGGTCAAACCGTTAGCAAGGACGTTATCCATGTAGTAAGTGTGAATCGGCTCACTCGTCCAGACGGCCCCAAATGGAACCATTCCGCCAGTTATACCTTTAGCTAAACAAATAATGTCCGGTTTAACATTGTAGTGCATGTATCCGAATGAAAGTCCGGTGCGCCCAAAACCACAAATAACTTCATCCATGATTAAAAGAATTCCAAACTCGCGGCAAAGTTCACTGATGCCGTCCCACCATTCTTGAGTACCGGCATAAACTCCGTTACCTCCAGTAATCGTCTCAAGAATAAAGGCCGCAATTTTTTCAGGTCCAGTCTGAAGAATGATTTCTCTGGTGCGAGCGATAGCATCCGGCTCATGAGGTTCAGGAATTCTTACTACCCAGTTTTCCGGAATCATGTGGGCCTTGTTTCTCCAGTCGCCGGTAGCGGCCAGAGCGCCTAGGGTGGCACCGTGATAAGAGGTCTGTCTTGCTAAAACAATTTTTCTTTTAGTGATGTCTCTGGCGAATTTAAGAGCATTTTCAACCGTCTCAGCTCCACCAGTGGTATAGAAGATCTTTCCGTCTTTTTTGTCCATGTACTTTAAAAGTTCATGGGTGACTTCAGTTTTTCCCGGGAAAATTCCACGTGGAGCACTCATAGGGACAGTGTCGAGCTGCTCTTTCATGTATTTTATAATGGTCGGATGATTGTGACCAAAACTTGCCTGATAGCTGATCGAAGACATATCAATGAGCTCGTGGCCGGTATCAGTATAGATTTTAACTCCATCAACTGAAGCGATACTAAAGCGCAAAGGGTTCTTTTGTTTTACCCAAGTAAAGAAAAAGGGATATTCGTACTCTTCCATGTATTACTTCACTTTTTTAAAATCGTGTCCGTCGTTAAAGAATTCGTATTCGCGGTAGTCCTGATCGTGGGCCGGGCATCCTCTCCAGAAGATGTGGTGGCCGCGTTTTAAATCAGAAGCTCCACCACCACAAGTAAATGATGGGTCTTGAGCGCCGTTTTCAAAGTGCGAACAAATTGATTTAGGGAATTCTTCGTGGTCAGAAAGTAGGTTTTTAAAATCTTCTAGGTCTGTCACTTTATATGTTTTCTTTGACAGAAGCGCCCAGCGGTTAAAAGTGGTTGAACTCATCGAACTCTTGTCTTCTAATTTTTCAACATGAAAGCCTACGCAGTGGTTAGTGTGAAAAACACTTCCCACTTGTCCGGCCTGAAGCCCTGAAACTTTTTCAGCAACAGTAGGAGTGATCTCTAAATGCTCTCCGCCTTCAGGAGAAGCAATCAGGTAGTTGTGCCCAGACGTCACAGGTGCCTTCATCAGCGTGTCTCTCATCTGACCAAGACTCTTGTCTTCAAGCACTCGTCTGACGAGTAAAGGCCAGATTAGACCAGCTTTAGCATTGGCTGTATTGATGTTGTTAACACCAATAAGAGTATTGTCGGTTGTTACACCCATTAAACCTACGCAACCAACCAGTGTAAGTACTAGTTGAGCTGTGTGACGGTCGTTGGCCGGAACGTGAATAAGCGACATATAGTTTTTGGCCGACCTGTGCATATCCCAAGTCTGTCCTGAAAGAATTTCATCAGGAGTTTGGATATGGACAGTTGAGCAGCCTTCTTCTGGAAGGATGATATCTCTAAAGTCAGTGTAGTTGTTTAGAACAACCAGGTCGGGAAGTGTAAGGCCTGCACCTTTGGCGATCCCTTCAATTTCGCTGGCGATATTGGGAGCAAACTTCTTTGAAAGATTAAACTGCTCCATCGCCAGGTCATCTAGTTTTTTTGCCAGGGCCGGGTTTTTTGCCAGCATCAGGTTGCGCCTGATTTCTGTTAATTCTCCGATGGCCGTGCGGAACTCTTCTCCGTGAGAAAGTCCCCAGTCATAGTTACTTTTACCTGGCTGGTATTTGATATAAGGGAACATACAATTTGTGCTCATGATTCTAAATACTCCTTCATCGCATCGAAGCTTGGGCAGATCAGGTAGTGGCCAGTTTCTTTATTGAGCACAAACATTTTGCTCATTGAACCTGGGATTGAACCTTTGAAGTACCCGAAGCCATTGTCGACTTTAATAGCATCAATTTCATAACGAGAAAGCTGGTCGACCAGTTTGTCGTGGAAATTTTTTGTTGTTTCTTTGTAGTCTTCCAGGTTGGCCATCACGTTTTTAAACGCGTGGTAGTAGCTTAGGAAGTGGAATTCATCTCCATCCCAAGTACTGATCATCATCAGTGGCTGCTCCAGGAAGTATTTTGTTGAAGTGTAAGCAATTCCCGATTGTCCTGAGAAGTAGATCATCCCGGCATCAGGAGTGATTTCATTAAAACACGAGGCCATGAATTGCTTTTGTGAGTATCTAAAGAATTGCGAAGCTGTTTCGTTGTAAATTAAAGCGACGTTGTACTTGGTCGCAAGCTCTCTTACGCCACGAAGGAATTCGTAGGGAACTTTTTCCATCGTCTTTTGTAGAACTGGTTCAATCCAAGTTGCCAGGTATTCCCCTGTGGCAAATTCTTTTTCAACTGACTTTAAAACTTCTTTGTAGTCATTTTCATTTGGATTAGGCAGGTGAGTGACTTTGAAATACGGATCGTTTTCTAAGCTAAGTGATCTTGCCAGCATTGAGCCGTTTCCAAAAAAATGGTTTTTAAACGTCAGCATTTTGTTGACGTTTTTCTCTTTGATTTTTGCATCTGATTTTACCCAGATCGCTTTGGCCACTTTATCCACGCACTCAGATTGACCTGATGTCGTGTATCCGTGGCGAAGATCCTGAGGAAGAACAGAAAGGAAATCTCTAACTCCCTTTAAGAAGGCCTCAGAAACGAAGTTTGAAAGACAAACTTTATTCACCATATAAGGAAGTTGGAAATCTAAGTACGCTTTATCTAAGCTTCTAATTGATAGCGGGATATTGACCCCACGGCTTAAATGAATCTGTGGTTTTTTCCAGTCGACTTTTGTCGTGTAGTAGAACACATCTCTGTGGTTTTCAAAGTCAGGGTAGTCTTCTCTCATGTAGTTTTGTTCAACGGCACCAAGAGAGAGGTTGATGTTGATCATTCCACCGGCAAGACGATCGCGGTTTCTTCCCTGGATACGTTTAGCTCCTTTAACAATCGCCATAGCTGATAGAGCGTATTTAAGTGCTCTTCCTAATCCTGATTTTTGCAGGCTCGGATCAATGGTTAAATCCAGCATATAAAGACAGTCGTGGTCGTGGAAGTTCGGGTCTACACGCACTCCGCGCTCAAGCGGGTAGAGGTGAAGAGGGCCGGCAAAAGCAATCCCCATGAGTTTTTTCTTTTTATTTAAAAGACCAAGGCATAGAGAGCTCTTATCTAAAACCGTGTGTTCAAATTTTTCGATATCCGTCTGGCGAGCAGGTTCGTAGACGGCCTTTTGCATGTTCATAATCTCCTGACGGAAGTTCAGGAAGTTTGTCGCATTGATTTCCACTAACTCGACATGGGCCGCTTCAGCTGTCTTTGACAGGAGCGCATTCACGCGGTCAAAAAGGGCCTTGATATCCAGTTTTTTGTTAAGTGCGCGGGCCAGTTTTGTTTGAATGAGAAGGTCGTGCCACTCATAGTTTTCTGTCGCCTCAGTAGCGTCTGTTTCAACGTGAGTCGGAAGGTTGGCGTGCTCATTCAAGAAAAGTTCGCGGCAGATAGCATCTAATCTATCAAATAAGAAATCCAGGTCTTTTGGGCCAAAAGCAGTTGAGAGCCTAAAGCGCAGAGTTTGTGCTCCGGCCGGGTAGTAAAGAAGACCGTGCTTAAAGCGCAGGTCGACAAACTTATTCATGCTCGCTGAATCTGGAACGTCAAAAGCAAAAGCAAGACCGTTGATTCTCGGTCTCTTGATGTATTGTGAGTGTTTCTTTAAAAGCGCCTGAAGTCTTGGATAAACTTGTTTTTCAAGATCCAAGATACGCTGCTGGCACTGATCAAGACTGATAGCGTGAGCGTATCCTCTAAGAAGAGAGGCCACTGAAAACTCTTCACCTTTAAAAATATTTTTTGTTTCTTTATGTGAAAGAACAATCCCTACCTGTGCCTTTTTCGCGCACACAACGTAGTCAGGGTTAATTTGTTCGCCGTTTAGACCTTTAAGGTTTAATTGTCTATGCCAGAAGAACTCGCGTCCCAGGTGAAATCCTGTTTGAACTTCATCGTGAATCACCGGAACTTTGAATGTTTTGGCCATTAATAAAAGGGCCGTGTGGAAGCGGTCAGATGAATAACAGTCTCCACCTTCACATTGCATTGGCTCAACTAAAATGGCGAAGATCTTTTTAGAAAGAAGTTGCTCTCTTACTTTTAAAAGAGTGTCGATTTCTTTTTTGACCATCGGGTCTGAGTGCCACATGCTTGGAACCATGAAGTCTTTAAGGGCAGCTTCGTTCCATGTCTCTCTCCATAACTCTGGAAAGCGCACATTGATTTTTGAATCATCAAGCTCAGGGTACTTTACGTACTCAGCAAGGTAATTCTTCCACTCAAATGGCTCGCGCTTACTTTTGTTCCAAGTCGCCGCCAGAGTCACCATCATGCGTCCGTGGAATGAGCCTTCAAAGGCAAGAACTTTGTTTGCTTCCGGGTTTACACGTGAAAGATAAGCGTACCCTAGGGCCACTTCGTTAGCT
The DNA here is from genome assembly GCF_058446905.1 of Bacteriovorax sp. As-1. Taxonomy (NCBI): domain Bacteria; kingdom Pseudomonadati; phylum Bdellovibrionota; class Bacteriovoracia; order Bacteriovoracales; family Bacteriovoracaceae; genus Bacteriovorax; species Bacteriovorax sp. As-1. The sequence goes on along the minus strand of NZ_CP184341.1, from coordinate 3,633,705 downwards.
TCCGCCCCCGAGTGGGTGATGGTCATGTGGGTTTTTTTCCATCCTAATTTTCTGTTGAAGAATTTAGTGTATGAAAGTTTAGTGTCTTTAAATTCTTTAGTGGTAGCATCGTTAATCCAGCTTTCTAAGAACTCTGCCGTTCCAAAGAAAACAGACGGGTTAAAGCCGTGACCGAGTGTCGCGATCTGAGAGGCCGCATCCAACAGGTAGTGAGTTGTTCCATCGCTTGATTCAATTCCCATGTAAGGCCCGATGGAGCTCTTAAGTCTTGTCAGGTAAGTCTTCTTCTCCGCAGGAATCATATTGTCTGCGTAGTATTTTTTTAAGATGTCATTTCCAAATTCAGCGTCTTTACTATTGATGATAGGTAATTTCATATCGCTCTCACTCTCTATAGGATGTCTTTTTTAATAATATCGCCGAGAAATTTAATATAAGGGTGCCCATTGTTTTCCATCATCTTTGGGAACATGGAAATCGGAGTGGCCCCCGGAAAAGTGTTGATCTCGTTTAAGAAGATCTCGCCGTCTTTTGTGTAGAAAAAGTCGATGCGTGATAGGTGGCGAAGTTTTAGTGCCTTAAACGCTTTAATCGCGTAGGCGCGCATTTTCTCTACGACTTCAGGAGATAATCCAGATGCGACAACTTCAGTTGTTGTCTTTGAGTTTGGATCGTATTTTTCTTCGTATGAGTAGAAGCTGCTCGGGCAGTTGATTTCTCCCGGAACACTGGCGTGGACTTTTCCTTCGAACTCGTAAGTTGAAATTTCAAGCTCGCGGGCCTCAACCATTTTTTCTACAAGCACATACTCAGAGTATTTAAAAGCATTTTTAAGTGCATTTTCCAGTTCGTCTTTTTTGAAGACCTGGTAACAGCCCACACTTGAACCTTGAGAGGCGGCCTTGACAAACACTTTGCCATGTTTATCAAAAAGCTTGTGAGCTTTTGGCGCATCTTCAATGCTGGTTAAGAATTCAAACGGAGTGTTTGGGATATCCAGGGCATTAAACCACAGTTTACTTGTGACTTTGTTGAAGCTGATAAGACTTGCTTCTGGTCCACAACCTAAGTAGGGAAGAGAGATCAGGTCTAGGTAAGTCTGGATTTCTCCCGTTTCACCAGGGGGCCCGTGGATGCATGGAACGACGTAGTGGATTTCTTGCTTAAAAGAAGGGCCTACTAGTTCGCGCTTAAAGTTAAGCTCGACGCTCTCTCCACGAGAGCCGTCGGCATTAACTAGATAGAAATTTTTATCTTTAGATTTTGGTTGTCCGATTTCAACTTTGATAACGTTATAAAGACCAATCTCCAGGAGATTTTTCTCTATGTATTTTGAAGAGACAACTGAGATTTCATGTTCAGTACCACTTCCTCCAAATAGAAGAAGCACATTTTTTTTACTCATAATTTTCACCCCATCCTTAAGGCGCTTTTTTTACTAGTAGAGAATTATCTTAACTTAGCAGGGACTCTCTCTAGGTTTAGTTTTGTAAAGAGTTCTTTTAATTCAGTGATCGTTAAATTTTTTGATCCTTGCTCCCCGTATCCACGGATACTGACAGCAGCGTTTTCCATTTCACGGTCTCCAATAACCAGCATGAAAGGAGTTTTTGACTGTTGAATCTGGCGAGTCTTGTAACCCATTGTCTCGTTTCTTTCGTCAACTTTGACTCTAAAGCCCATGTGCTTAAGTTCGCTTGCCAGGTTCTTAGAGAACTCTAAGTGTTTTTCAGTTGAAACAGGAACGATCACTGCTTGCTCTGGAGCAAGCCAGAAAGGGAAGACCCCTGCCACGTGCTCAAGGTAAACACCGAAGAATCTCTCCAGCGAGCCTAATAAAGCACGGTGGATAACAACCGGACGCTCTTCTTGACCTTGATCGTTTGTGAAGTTTAGATCAAAGCGCTCTGGAAGTTGGAAGTCCAGCTGGATTGTTCCCAGCTGATGGTATCTGCCGATAGCATCGGCAATTTGGATATCTATTTTTGGCCCGTAGAAAGCTCCGTCACCTTCGTTGATATGAAAAGCTTGTCCCGATTTTTCTAGTGCACCTTTAAGCGCGTCTTCAGCAATATCCCAAGTCTTGTCATCACCAAGTTTTCCTTCCGGACGAGTTGATAAACCAACTTTAATGTCTTTAAAACCAAAGTGGTCATAACAAACAAAGAACATGTCCATAAGTTTGATGATTTCGGCCTGGATGTCTTTTAGGGCGATAAAGATGTGGGCGTCGTCCTGACAGAACGTGCGCACGCGAGTGAGTCCTGCGACTGCTCCAGCAGCTTCAAAACGGTGAAGGCGACCGAAGTCAGCGTATCTCATCGGTAGGTCGCGGTAAGAGTATTTGTAGTGCTTGAACATCATCATGTGACAAGGACAGTTCATCGGCTTAATTCCGAATTCCTTTTCATCAGCGTGAGTTAAGTACATGTTGTCTTTATAGTGAGCGTAGTGCCCAGATGTTTTCCAAAGTTCAGTGTCGAGAACTTGTGGAGTGATGACTTCATCGTAGTCGTATTTTTTGTAAATGCGTCTCATGAAATCAATCAGCTCGTTATAAACAGTCGTTCCCTTTGGCATGAAAAAAGGCGAAGCAGGAGCAATTTGATCGAAGTGGAAAAGCTCCATTTCTTTTCCTAGCTTTCTGTGGTCGCGTTTTTTTGCTTCCTCAAGGAAGTTTAAGTAGTCTTCTAATTGTTTTTTTGTTGTGAAGCTTACGGCGTAAATACGCTGAAGCATTTTATTTTTTGAGTCTCCTTTCCAGTAGGCCCCAGCTACACTTTGTAGCTTGAAGAACTTTGGAAGATGCCCTGTGTTTTCTACGTGAGGTCCACGGCAAAGGTCGATGAATTCACCTTGTTCATAACAAGAGATCTCTTCGCCTTGAGGAATGCCTGAAACCACTTCAACTTTTAATGGTTGTTTTTTTTGTTTCCAGAATTCTACTGACTCATCACGAGTGAAAACTTTTCTTTGAACAGGAAGTTTTTCATCGATAATTTCCTGCATGACTTTTTCAATCTTCGCCAGGTCTTCATCGTGAATCTTCACATCTAAATCAATGTCGTAGTAAAAACCGTTTTCAATAACGGGACCGATACCAAATTGTGGGTTATGGGTCTTATAAATACGAGACACGGCATGTGCCATTAAGTGAGCTGTTGAGTGACGGATGGTGTCAAGGTCGTATTTGGCCATTTAGGGAACTCCGAATAAAGGGGATTTAGTTACTTTTTTACACATTTATTCTACCGCCCTCTCTTCGCCAAATCAACGACTTGAATCTTACATCCGAAAAAATCTTACAATGGGCTTTTGACGCTGTAAGAATCGCGTGATATGACCTTTGGGCCCAAACATAAAAGAGGGTAAAAGCTCGTTCACTAATATGGAGAAATGCCATGGTTACAAGTCAAGATTTAGGTTTATCTATTGGATCAAACCCTAATGAAATCACGCCTTATATTGGCCTTTTAGAAGAAGAGGTTAAGTTAGAAGGAATCGTGACAAAGACCGAAGTGGCAAGGTCATATTATCAGCTTGGTAAAGTCTATTATGACAAGGCAGATTTAATCGGAGCAGAAGAGTCTTTCATCAAAGCTCTTACATTTGCCGATCCTATTAAAGATGGATTCTCTGTTCTTAAGACATACGGTTTCCTAATCCGTATAGCTTCAGAGAAGCTAGAAGATACAAAAGCACAAAAATACATTGGGGAAAGTGAAAAGCTAATGGATGCTCTTTCACGTGCTCTTCCTACGCTAACATCTGAATTTTTCTACAATCTAGGGGTTGTAAAAAACTATAGCGGTAACTTTGAAGAAGCTAAGACAAACTTTGAATTAGCTTATAAAAAATCAAATGAAGAAAATGAGCCGGAGCTTCTTTCTAAATGCCTTCTGTCTCTAGCGACAAACGCATTCTACAGAAAAGATTTAGAGCTTTCTTTAAGATACTTAGACCAGCTTAATGACCTGTTAAAGATTATTAAGAAGTTCTACCTTTCGGGAGCGATGTACACGTATTATGCGAAGATCTTCATCGAAATGAATGAAAACGATAAAGCGCTTAACTACTACAAGCTGGCAAACGAATACCTTCAATCAAAAAAATGCTGGAACTTATATGGGTACATCCTTTTTGGTAAAGCAACAGCTCTAAAAAAAGCTGGAAACTTTGATGAGGCCCTAAGCATGTTCCACCTGGCGCAGGAGTCTATCGATACGACTATTTTTAGACGTCTAAATCATCTTATTGAAGCTGAAATTGACGATGTAAACGACTCAACTGTTGACCTTTACCTTGATAGAACAAATAGAAAAATTGTTGAGAGATCATTGGGAACAATCGATTTCAAGCACAGATTTGTTCTACTTGAAATCCTTTTTCTTCTTTCTAAAAACCCAGGAACTTACTTCGATAAGGAGCAACTGGCGAAGATGATCTGGAAAGACGAATACAATCCGTTAATCCACGATAAACTAATCTATACTTCTGTGTCTCGTTTAAGAAAGTTAATCGAGCCAACGGATGCAGACTCAAAACGCAAATACATCATCCGTGGAAAAGACGGTTATACGTTTAATCCATTGGCAAAAATCCGCTTCCATATGGAAGTGAAGACAAACTCTGAGCGCTCAATCGGTAACGTTGACCTAAGCTCTCCTGTTTAATTTTGTAATGACTAAATTGACTATTATTGACAAGGCCTCTGATTTAAAACCAGAGGCCTTGTCGTTTTTAAAGGACCTCGACCAGCGATTTTTTCCAACTCCATGGGATGCAAAATCATGGGATCAGGTTTTTGACTCATCGAGTGATAGATTTATACTTTTAGGAAATGAGGGGTTTATTTTATTCGACACTAGTGACGCAGATTCCTTCGCTCATTTGCTTAAGATTCTAGTGAATCCAGAAAAAAGAAGCGCGGGATTGGGAAAGGCCCTTTTAGGTGAAGCCCTTGAAATATTAAAGGGGAGAGGGATAAAAACATTTTTCCTTGAAGTGGAAGAAAGCAATTTTTCGGCCATTGGGCTTTATGAGAAATTTGGTTTTAAAGTCATTCATAAAAAAAAGCATTTCTATAGCAACGGGGCCACGGCCTTGATTATGACTCTTAGTGTTTAGTGATCTCTGCAGAGGCTAAATGTTTGCATTTGAAAGAATTTTTGCTATAGTCATCGGGTAATGATTTTTATTTGGGGCTATTTCAAGATTTTCTTGGACCCAACTCTTCTAATCATTACCTCCGAAATACGAGTATTAAATGTACCGAATATAGTAAGGGTGGATTTTTTAATTCCGCCCTTTTTTTTATTAATGGGATAAAAAGATGGTTCTCAAAGGCCCACGCCAGGGAATGGAATTAAAACTTTTTGAGTTAACTCAAAAGATCGTTAGCGATTGCAACCTTGAATTGTACGAGATGGAGTGGAATCCGACTTCAGGCAATTTAGTTGTCTATATCGTCGATCCAAAAACAAACACAGCTGTCCTTGATGATTGCGTAAGAGTAGACCGCGGATTTAATCCGTATATGGAAACTGAAACGTGGATCCCGGATAATTTTACATTAGAAGTCTCTTCTCCAGGTCTTTATAGAATTTTAACGACAGCTAAGCATTTTAAAAGTGTTGTCGGTGAAGACATCATGCTTAACCTGGTGAAAAAAATCGACGAAGAAAAATACCCGGATTTCCCTAAAGCTCTTCGCAACAACCTAAGGCTAAAAGTCAACCTGGTGAGCGCGAGCGATGAGGGTGTGGTGATTGATGCCAAAGGTGTAAAAGTAGAAGTGCCTTATGAACAAATCAAAAGGGCAAACTTAGAAACCGACATCAATAAAGTTAGAAATACAAAAGACGCCGAAGTGGACTCTGAACTGGAAACAGATGATGAGTTTGAAGGCGAAGACGAATAAAACAAAGAATATAAACGTTAACTAAGAACAATAAGGTAAAAGGGAAGGTTCAGATGAATTTTTCAGAATTAGGTAGAATGATTGAAACTCTAGGAAAGGATCGCGGAATCGATAAGCGCGTTGTAGTGCGTGCTATTGAGCAGGCTTTCTTAGTAACAGCTAGAAAGAAATTTGGAATTCAAGGTGAATACGAAACTCGTTATAACGACGCAGACGATGAAATTGAAATCTATCAATACAAAAACGTAGTTGAATCTGTAAAAGATCCAATTATCGAAATCACTCTAAAAGACGCTAAGAACTTAGATAGCGAAGTAGAAGTTGGTGACCAATTAGGGATCAGAATTGAAAACCCTAACTTCACACGCGTTGACGTTCAGACAGCTCGTCAGATCATCTTCCAAAAAGTAAGAGATGCTGAAAGAGAAATCCTATTCTCTGATTTCAAACACAGAGAAGGTGAACTTGTTACAGGTATCGCAAGAAGATATGAAAGAGGAAACGTTATCGTTGACCTTGGAAAGTCTGATGCAATTCTTTCAAGAAAAGAAATCATTCCTGGTGAAAACTTCAAAACTGGGGATAGAATCCAGGCTTACTTATCAGAAGTAGTCATGACAAACAGAGGTCCGGAAATCCGTCTTTCTCGTACATCTCCAATGTACCTAGTAAAACTATTTGAAGTTGAAGTTCCAGAAATTCTGGATGGAAACATCGAAATTAAATCAGCGGCAAGAGAGCCAGGTCAACGTGCGAAAATCGCCGTGTACACAGCGGACAGAGAAATCGATCCGGTTGGAGCTTGTGTTGGTATGAAAGGGTCTCGTGTACAAAACGTTGTAAACGAACTTCAAGGTGAAAAAATCGATATCGTTCGTTGGAACTCGGATATTGAAACTTTTGCAAGAGCAGCACTTGCTCCTTCTGAAATTTCAAACATCCAGGTTGACCACGCTAACTACTCAATGGACGTAGTTGTTGAAGAAGACCAATTATCACTGGCAATCGGAAGACGTGGACAAAACGTTCGTCTGGCGGCGATGTTAACTGGGTATAAAATCAACATTATTTCTAAAACTAAACTTCAAGAGAAAATTAAAAAAGCTGTTGAAAGTCTTATGCAGATTGTTTCTGTTTCAGACGCCCGCGCTCAAATGATGGTTCAAAACGGAATCATGTCGATTGCTGATCTTTCAGCAATGGATGCAGAGACTCTAGCTGGAATCCTAAGTGGGAACGAAGCAGATGCTAAGCAAATCCTAAAAGATACACATGATGCTATTGAAAAAGGAACTATCAGCCTTGAGGACGATGAAGAGGAATTAATTTCAGCTTCTGCTGTTCCAGCTTATAAAGGTCTCCTTGATAAGCATAAGGAAGTATCGGCCGATGGAAAGGATAAGTTCTCTGAAGCTGAAAGACGCTTAAGAGAAGAGTTAGCGGCTTTCAAACTGAAGTAAGTTAAGAATGTAAACGGAGTTAATAATGCCTAAAAAAGTTTTTGAACTGGCAAAAGAATTAGATATGGCGCCACTCGACCTCGTCGAAGCGCTAAAAGCGAAGGGGTTCGCAGTCAGAAACCATATGACTGAATTATCTGACGCTGATGTCGAAGGTTATCTTGCCGCTGTAAAAAAGGAAGAGGAAGTCAAAGAAGACACGACTGCCAAGAAAAAAGTCGTGCGCAAAAAGGCCCCTGCCGCAGCTGCGAAGACTACTGAAAAGAAGACTGTTGTAAGAGCAGCAGCTGAGACTTCGGAAGGAGAGGATGCTGAGAAGAAGACAACGAAAAAAGCTTCGACTGTAAAAAAGAAAGCGACTGTTATCCGCCGCAAATCTGATGAGTCTGAATTAGATGAATCAGAAGCAATGCAAATGGATGCTCAAGACGAAGAAGAAAGTGCAAGAGAAGTGATTGCTCAAGAAGCGGTTGAAACTGAAGCTCCAGAAGTTGAAGTTGAAACACTTAGTGCAGAAGCTGAAGAGTCAACTGAGCAGGCAACTGGTGGTCTTCGCGTGGTTTCAAAACCAGTGAAGAAAGACACTCCAAATGAAGCGGGTGTAATCACGAGAAAAGCGGCCGACAGAGAAGCTCATAAAGAAGCGCAAAGAGAAGAGAAAAAAGCTCAAGCGACTTCAAGCATCGATCGCGTACACCGTTTTACTCCGGTGTACACGCCTTCTAAAGATCCTAACTTCAAAGAGAAGCAGGAGAAAGAAGAGGCGGCTAGACTTGCGGCAGCTAAGGCCCAGGCAGCAGCCGCGGCAGCCAAGAGCTTTACTGCTTCAGGTGCTGAAGGTGATGACGACGAAAGTAAAAAAGAAGAAGAAAACAAAAAACGCATGGGCGGTCTCGCTTCAATGATGAGTGGGAAGAAAGCAATTGCCAGCAAAGCGCAAGCGCTGACTATGTCTCGTGCGGAAGAAGAACTTAAATCATACACAGCTTTAAGTGGAACCGGTCGCCCGATTTACACTCAAATCTTGAGAAAGAGAGATTACGTGGGGCCAACTCAGCAAACAGAAATTACTGAAGTAAAAGATTCTAAACGTGTTGTTCAGATCCATAAAGGAGTTGTTCTGGGTGATCTTGCACACAAGCTGAGTGTGAAGTTCAAAGACCTTCTTGATGAATGTCTAAAACTAAACCTTCTGGTTAAAGAAACAGATTACGTAGGTCCAAAGCTGGCAGCGGACATCGCGGCACTTTATAACTACAGAGTTGAAGATAAAGCTTTCAACGAAGAAAAAATCATCGGGAAAGCTGCTATTTCAGAAGACCAAAAGAGCAAGTTCCCGGTTCGCCCACCAGTTGTTGCGATCATGGGACACGTCGACCACGGGAAGACAACTCTTCTTGATACGATTAGAAAAGACAAAGTAGCAGCAGGTGAAGCGGGTGGTATCACTCAGCACATCGGCGCTTACCAAGTTAAAGTTGATGGTGGAAAAACTGTGACTTTCCTAGATACTCCAGGTCACGCGGCTTTCGGGGCCATGAGACAACGTGGAGCAAATGCAACGGACATTGTCGTTCTTGTAGTTGCTGCAGACGACGGGGTAATGCCTCAGACAAAAGAATCAATCAAGTACTGTGAGAACGCTGGTGTTCCAATCATTATCGCAGTTAACAAGATGGATAAGCCGGGTGTAAACCCAGATAGAATCAAACAAGAGCTGACAGAGTTTAACCTTCTTCCAGAAGACTGGGGGGGAACAACTCAATACGTTCACGTATCAGCACTTAAGTCTCAAGGGATCGACGATCTTCTTGAGGCCATCCTTCTTCAAGCGGAGATCTTAGATCTTCGTGCAGATCCAAAAGGAGCTGTTGAAGGAGTGGTTATCGAGTCAAAGATTGAACAAGGAAGAGGGCCAATGGCAACCCTTCTGGTTCAAACGGGAACTCTGAATAAAGGTGATTACATCGTTGTAGGTGAAACTTATGGACGTGCAAGATCGCTTAACGATCATGCGGGTGTTCAACTTCAATCAGCAGGACCTTCGACTCCGGTTCAGGTTCTGGGACTTGAAGAAGCTCCAGCTCCAGGGGATCGCTTAAACATCGTTAAAAACGAAAGAGAAGCTAAGAAGATTGCTGAAAACCGTGTAAACGAAAGAAAGCTTCTTCAGGCAACTCCAGAAAAGAAAAAAGTATCTCTGGAAGATTTCTTCTCGAATGCTTCTAAAGAAGGTGAAGAGCAAAAAGTTCTCAACCTTATTATCCGCTCTGACGTTCAAGGTTCATATGAAGCGATTAAGTCTGCTGTTGAGTCTCTTGGAAACGCAGAAGTTACAGTTAAAGTTATTGCTGGTGGTGTTGGACCGATTACGGACTCTGACGTTCAGATGGCAAGTACAGCAGCTGGATTCTTGATCGGATTTAACATGAGACCAGTCACTTCAGCTCGTAAATTAGCTGAAGACAAAGGTGTCGACATTAAGAACTACTCGATCATTTATGAGCTAATCAATGACGTTAAGCTTGCTCTTGAAGGTCTTCTTGACCCTGAGTTCGTGGAAGAGTTCATTGGTCGCGCAGAAGTTCGCGAAGTCTTCAACATTCCAAAAGCTGGTGTTATTGCCGGGTCTTACGTTATTGACGGCAAGATTGCACAGGGATGTGGGATCCGTCTTCTTAGAAACGGGAAAATCATGCACGACGGGAAACTTTCTTCTCTTAAACGTTTCAAAGACGATGTTAAGGAAGTTAAGAACGGTTACGAGTGTGGTATCTCTCTTGAAGGATATGCTGACATTAAACAAGGTGATATTTTCGAGGCCTATATGATGGTGCAAAAGAAAAGAACACTGGAAGACAGCGCTGGGATGTCTCAGTCTGGATCAAAAGCGGCTCAACCTGTACTGTAGTAATTATGGCAAAAAAAACGAACAATTTTAAAAAAGAAAAATACGAAGAAAGGCTGTTGAATGAAATCAACGGCCTTCTACGTAGTGGAACAAACGACGCCCGCTTGCAGCGAGTGTCAGTGACAAAAGTCGAACTCTCTCCTGATTACGGTTACGCAACTGTTTCATGGGACACTTACGATTCAGGAACTCGCGGAGACGCAAAAAAGGCCCTGGAGTCGGCGACTGGAAGAATCAGAAGTGAGCTGGCAAAACTTTTAGAAGTCAGACACGTTCCCGCTATCACATTCGTCTATGACAATCAGTTTGAAGAAGAAAAGAAGATCATGGATCTTCTAAAAAAAGAACAAGACGACTCAGACGAATAAAATCCCAGTGAAAACAGATTATCAGAAAATCCCACTTGTCTTTAATGTCTACAAGCCGGTGGGACCTTCTTCTTTTTCTATCGTTCATCATTTCAAAAAAAATTTAGGATACGACTTCGGAAAGATCGGGCACTTCGGGACCTTAGATCCTTTTGCTGAAGGGGTGCTTTTAATCGGCGTTCAAGGGGCCCAGAGGCTCAATGATTACATTCATGAGCTGCTTCCTAAAACTTACCGTGCAGTCGGAATCTTCGGCGGAAAAACGGATACGGGGGACCTGACGGCGTTAGTAAATGTAGAAAAGCATATTGCTGATGAATTTCAAAAAATGGCCAAAGAAGCACTCGAAGAAAAATTGGCAAAGCATTTTTTGGGGGAGTACTGGCAATCTCCTCACAGTGTGTCTGCTACCAAGTTTGAAGGCAAGAGACTTTACGAGCATGCGCTGGCCGGGCGATTGATCCAGAAAGAAAAAGTAAAACGCGAGATTTTAGATTTTAAAATAGTCCGTTACGAATACCCCGAGATGGAGTTTGAAATTACCGTTAGTTCCGGAACTTATGTTCGTAGCTTCTTTGAAGAAGTGGCCGAACTCTTAGGGGGGTATGGGGCCTTGCAAATTCTTGAACGGACGGCCATTGGAGAAAACACATCTACCAATGGAATCAGGCAAAAAGATTGGCCGATCAAAGGAGAAATGTTTGATCTGGAAAAATGGGGAAGGCCGCTAGATGAGGTTCTTCGTCTTAACAAAGTTCGTTTAACAAAGGAACAAACCTCTAAATATCTTCAAGGTCAGAGGCTTAAACTGGATCTGATAGAATTGGATTATGATTTAGAACAGGAATTTATTTCGTCGCAAAATATACTGTGGGTGTATAATCAAGACTCACATCTTTTAGGTTTAGCGCGTCCTATGAACGAAGAGCTGGCCGCGATTTTTAATTTGCAATTGGCCATTTCACTTTTTCTGTAATTCATTTGCTGGCTTATTATGACCGTGTAAAACTAAGGGATGACTACGTATTGAAATACGTAGCATAAGGTAGTTGCTTTGAAGATTTTTACTCTATTGTCTGGACTATTCGTGCATCTCTTTTTCAGTATCACTCATGCTGAGATGGTGTACTACTATCATCCACCAGAGTCACCTCTTGATGTGCGCTACAATTATCATTGGAGTATTCTTAAAGCTTCATTAGATGCTACTACTAAAAAATATGGAGCTTATTTACTTAAGGCCGGCGTCTTTATGACTGAGGAAAGGCAGCTGCGCGAATTGAGTAAGCGTGATAGCAAACTCAACATCATGATTCGTGAAACAAATAAAGAGTTTGAAAATAGATTTCTTCCAATCAGAATTCCTATAGATCGCAGCCTGGTTAGTTACCGCGTGCTTTTAATCGATAAAAAAAATAAAGACCTCTTTAAAAATATCAATACACTTGATGAACTTAAAAAGTTTACCTTCGGCCAGGGGGCCGGTTGGGGAGATGTGGATATTTTGAAGCTGGCAGGCTTTAATGTGACGACAGAGGTCTATTACGACAAGATCTTCGAAGGCCTTCTAAGAGGGGATTACGTCGCTTTTCCTCGTTCGGTAACCGAAGTGGTCGACGAGATTGAAATGCGCAAAGAGAAGATGCCCGATCTTATGATTGAAGAAAACATTTTGCTTTATTATCCACTGCCGACTTATTTCTGGTTTGCTAAAAATGATTACGGCAAAAAACTGCGCGCCCGTGTGAGAGAAGGGATCGATATCATCCAGCAGAATGGATCATTTGAGCGCCTATTTGACCAGTATTATAAGACTCAGGTTTCGGCACTCAAGCTAAGAAAGAGAAAGCTTTTTAAAATTGATAATCCGCTGCTTCCAGAGGCGACTCCTTTGAGCAACAAGAAGCTTTGGGTAGACATCAATAATTTTTAATTTGAGTTTTGCGATGAGTCGTAAGAGAGGGTGTGAAATCACTCACATTTTGCTAAACATCTCGCAATCTTATGTTAAAATAAGCCCATACAATAACTGATTATTTGACTGGAGTTTGAGTGAGCACAACATACATTGCCATGACTGTGGCGATTTTAATGGGGATCGGGCTATTAGTAGGAATTGGAGCGCTTAGTTTACTATCTGGTGCCCTGAACTTTCTTTTTGTAAGGCCGAAGATTGAAATCCTAAAATCAACTTTAGGTGACAATGGTTTTGCATTCGCTTTCAAATGGGATCAGGATGCTGAGCCGGTAAAATTCGACCGCGTTCGCGTTCACTTATTCAACCCATTTGGATCTCCAACAGAAGTAGATATCACTCGCGATTTCGACGGATCAGATTTTGATTTCGCTCGCGATGTAGACATGGGTGAGAACCTTAAAAAAATCTTTACAGCTTCAACACTTGATAAAGCAACGATTGAAGTAGAAGTAACAGCAACAAAAGACAATGTTACTCACAAACAAACTTTCAAAGCATTAGATTTCGTAGCAAAGAGAAACGAATCGACACAAACTGTTGAAGATGTAGCTAGTAAGTTTGTTGTGACAAAAGAAAAACCAAGATTTGAAATTCCTGAAAGAACTTTCATCTCACCTCCACTTCCAAAGACAGCTAAGCAACTTAAGATGGCGACGAACCCAATGTTTGCCGGCGAGTTTGCTGGTGCAGCTGCTGGCGGTGGTGCTGCAGCTCCTGCGGTTGAAAACTTTTCAGTTTCCAAAGTATGGATCGAGCCAGGGTGTATCGTTTGTGACGCTTGTGAAGCGATCTTCCCGGAAGTTTTTGAAGTTACAGACTCAACTTGTATCATCCGTCCAGGCGCTCCTTTGAACGATGGATTAAAAGTTCAGGAAGCTGCTGAAGCTTGTCCGGTTGAAGTTATCAAGTTTACAAAAGCTGGTTAATCTGCCGAAAAAATGCTCCAGTGGAGCATTTTTATCATGCAGTATAGAGTGAAGCATAAGATTAAGTATTAAGAGTTCGGCAGATATGTTCGTAACTTAAAAGGCCCTCAATGAGGGCCTTTTTTATTGGGATTGTTTATGAAGGTTCTTATTTCTTTTTTGTCACTGGTCTCTCTATCTGCTTTTGCTTGTGAGAATTACCAGGGACTTTCTTTTTGTGTCGGCGATAAGGCAGTTGCTGAGAATGCGGATGGAAGTATTGTGGGTGTCAGCAAAACAAAGATCTCCATCGACTTCACTGGTGGATCGACTGAGCGAAGAGGTATTGCGACTTTTGATCTGGCGAAAGTTTACTTGGGCAAAGATTGTTCAGGTGATTTTTGTGTGAATGACAAAGCTGTCGGTGGCAATCTTGAAGGCATCATCGTTGGTGTTTCAAAAGATGGTGTGGCCATCAACCATAAAAAAGTATCAGATAAATACTCAGTGATTAAAACTTATCAACAGAAAGACTCTCTGGTGAGAAAGGGTTGTGTGGAAGCTTATTGCGCCAATGACTCTGCTGTTTATAAAAGTTTTGACGGGGTCATTGTTGGAGTTAATGCCAAAAGCTCTCTTGTGGCCATTAGTTTCGTTGGAGGCACAAGTAAGTATATTGGTGTTGGTACATACACTCTTAAGACTGTAGGAATCGGCAAGGGCTGTTTCCAAGGTTATTGTTATGGCGACCGAGCGGTGAGTGGGTCAGTGGATGGTGTAATTGTTGGAGTGAATCCTTACCGCAATCAAGTCTCTGTGCAGGGAAAAATTAATGGGAGGCCAGTCATTGTGACGAACGATCTTAAAAATGTAACGATGAGATCTCTTTCAGAGAGTGTGCACGCCAATGATCCAAAACGAATGATTAACACCCTTTCGGATTTTAACCATTCGTTTCGATAAAGATTAAGCTTTAAAAGTTTCGATTGTTTTTGTCAGGAAGAGCTGCTTGAAAGCTTCTTCGTTTTCTTTCCAAACACTATCCAGAGTGACTGTGTCTGAAAGGACCGGGCATTCAAAAGTGAGAACCGGAGACTTAAATTCCTGCGGCCCAAATTCTCCCAGTGATCCTGGAGTTGGGTGAGTCAGGAAGTCCGCTTCAATTGGGTATTTGTTGTAGCTCGCTAAGAATTCAGCGATCTCTTTACAAGCACCGTTATAGTTAATAACCGGGTACCATGAATGGAAGCTCAGGATAAATCTTGGTGGGTACTTTTTGAAGAGGTCTACTAAGAATTTATTTTCTGGTTCTGAAAGTGGCGCAGTTCCCGGGAAGTATTTTGCTTCACGCGCTTCTGGAGTCCACTGAGCAGAAGGAAGATTGCGGTTTAGGTCTACGCCATTTCCATTAACACGTGTGCCGGCCTTAAATCCGTCTACGTTTACAATAGGAACCACGATGACTGGCATTGAAACATCGTTAGTCTCTCTTAAGAATTCAAATAATTTTTTAGCAAGATGAGCGCCTTCGACTTCATCTCCGTGAACGGCACCTAAAATATAATTGTATTTTTGGCCTTCCACTTCCGATTTGAAAGCTTCGATTTTTTCACCCTTAACACTCGTTCCATGTGGCAGTTCGATGAATTTCATTCGTTTTCCCTATTCCTTGAAAAGTGTATACACCGCTGATTGTCCCGGTGTTTCTTCGACTTCGATTTCCAGTTCGTTGAATTCAAATTTGTATTCTGCAAAAACCGCACTCTTAATTTCCTGAGCAAGGTAAGCAGCAATTCTTTCTGCTGAAGTGTTTTCAATTGGCATTAAAAGAACGTCCGTCTTTGGAATGCTGAAGACACTTTCATCAGGAGTGATAATATTATAATTCTTTTCTTTATCTTCGATGATAATTTTTGGGTGATTTTTTGGAATTAGTAGTTTGTGGTCAAGCGAATCACAGATTTTTCTAACGATTGGCTTGATGTTTAAGAAATCAAAAACCATGTCGTCATCAAGTTCCGGAGCGTTTCCTCTTACCTGAACGCGGTAATTGTGACCGTGGAGAGGCTCTCTTGTTCCATCCTTAAAAAGCATGAAATGCGAAGAAGCGAAGTTGAAATACTGTTTATAGACGCGAATGGAAAATGCTGTTTTCATCCCTAAGTGATAACATAATCGCTTTAAAAAGAGTATTATTTAAACTAGAATTTAAGCCTATGAAAAAATCAGAAGTCCTTAAAACTCTTAAAAAATTGCGCCCGCTTTTTGACCAATTTCCAGAAGGTGTGGAAGCGATTGATAAACTTATATCTTTGAGTGACGACCTGCCGGATACTAAAGAGGCCAAGAGCTTAAATTGGGATTCAAAATTCCCGCTTCCTGACGAAATGAGAGACCTTAAGAGTGCTTATGGCGTTTTTGCCGATGGGGCCTGCAGAGGAAACCCGGGACCCGGGGCCTGGGGTGTACTGATTCAGGACGCTCAAGGGGAAATTATTTTAAAATCTTCGGGAGTTGATGTTCCTACAACCAACAATAAAATGGAGCTTGAGGGAGTCATCAGAGGTCTTAAGGGACTGATTGAAAAATGGATTGAAGAAGGAGTTTCAGACCGACTAAGCCCGGTTTTTGTTTATAGCGATTCAAAGTATGTCACCGAAGGAATTACCAGTTGGGTGACTGGTTGGAAAAACCGCGGCTGGAAAAAGGCCGATGGAAAAGAGCCTGAGAATCTGGAGCTTTGGCGCGAACTCGATCAGCTTAAATCGCGCTTTGACACTATCAATTTCCACTGGGTCAAAGGACACGCAGGCCATCCACAAAATGAAATGTGCGACCAAATGTGCAACCACGCCTTAGATGAGGCGGGTTTTTAGTTTTATATAAGGAGATAATAATGAAAGTTATGACGGGGTTATTGCTTTTAACTCTACTGAGCGCTTGCTCAGGACAGCCAACCAAACCTAATATACGCGAGTACCAAATAGGGGCTTACCTTTGGCAACAAACAAGTGGCGAGTACCGCGCGCTTACTTACCAAGCTTACAACATTGCTAAAGAAAAAATTGAGCGCGAGCTTGAAAATAAACACAATAGAAAACGCGCTGTGGTTTTTGATATCGATGAGACGCTCTTAGATAACTCTTACGGTGGAGCGAGTGAAATTAAAGAAGGTCTTTCGTGGAAAGAAAGTCATTTTGCCGACTGGGTAAAATTGAAAAAAGCTGTAGCGATTCCAGGGGCCCTTGATTTCATCAAGTTCTTAGTTGATCGCCAGGTCGAAGTTTTCTACATTTCAAACAGAAGAGTTGAGATGTATGACGATACAATGACAAATCTTGTGGCACAGGGTTTTCCAGTAAAAAAGCAAAACCTCATGTTGATGGGCGATGAGCATACGAAAGAGCCTAGAAGACAAGAAGTGCTCAAGAAGTACGACATCGTGATGTTGGTTGGAGACAACCTGACGGACTTTCACCAGGCCTTCGATAAAAAAAACGTTGCGGAGCGCAATTCGCTTGTTGATCAAATGAGAGGCGAGTTCGGGCAAAGATTTATTATGCTTCCGAATCCTTTGTACGGAGATTGGGAGAGAGCTCTGCCTGCTGACAAGGCAAGAATTGAGCTTTTAAAAGATAAGCCTTAGCTTGATCTTTAAGCGAAGGGGCATTAACGTATTAGAGTAAACAAAATCGTTCACCATCATACAAAGGAATGACAATCATGAAAAAGGTGCTATTACTCGCTCTAGTTGGGGCAATGGCCTTTGGATGTTCTAAAGGAAAGGATCCAAAGACTGAAGAAGAAAAAACGTTCTACGCTATCGGGACAATGTTTGGATCACGTTTAACTCAGTTAAACATGACTGACGCAGAAATCGATTCACTTACAGCTGGTCTAAGAGACGCTGCTAAAGGCGAGAAACAAAAAGTTGATCCAATGGCATACCAGCAAAAAATCCAGGATATGTTCAAAGCTAGAATGGAAAAACAAGCTGGCGAAATTAAGAAAAAAGGAATTGAATTCCTAAATAACTTCGTAAGCAAAGAAGGAGCAACTAAAACTGCTTCAGGCCTAGCTTATAAAGTAATCAAAGAAGGAACAGGACCATCACCTAAAGAAACTGACGTTGTAAAAGTTCACTACCATGGAACTTTAATCGACGGAACGGTATTTGATTCTTCTGTTGAAAGAAAACAAGAAGTGTCTTTCCCGCTTAACAGAGTTATCCGTGGATGGACTGAAGGTCTTCAAACTATGAAAGTTGGTGGGAAATCAAAATTCGTTATCCCATCTGAGCTTGCTTACGGCGACGCTGGTGCTCCACCAAAAATCGCTGGTGGTGCAACTCTGATTTTCGAAGTTGAACTTCTTGGAATTGAAAAAGGACAAGAAGCTGCAGCACCAGCTGCTCCAGCAATGAAGAAAAAATAATTTTAGATTTTTCTAAAAAATAAAAAGAAGCCTCCCTGATGTTCTCAGTGGAGGCTTTTTTGTTTTTGGAGGAGTAACTCATGCACAAATTAACTTTTTATGTTCCACTAGACTCAGCCGAGAAAGTAAAGTCGGCCTTATTTGCTGTCGGTGTAGGAAAGATTGGCAACTATGAGTCATGTTCTTTTGAAACCAGAGGTATCGGCCAATTTAGGGCCCTGGCGGGGGCAAGTCCAACTATTGGAAACGTGGGCGTTATAGAAAAAGTTGAAGAACTTAGGGTTGAAATGGTGATGGATGATACTATAGTTAAAGAAGCAGTCATGGCCTTAAAAAAAGCTCATCCGTACGAAACGCCGGCCTATGATGTGATAAAATGTGTAGAGGTCTAAAATGAAAAAATGGATTTTACTCTGTGCCCTTATGAGCGCCAATGCTTTTTCTCAAACATCTGCTGATGATCAGTTTCAGCGCCAGATTGATGAGATTATGAAAGCGCGCGAAGAGATGCTTAAATCGCTGATGGATGACTCTAATATGGGTGAGTTCGAAAACCGTATGCGCGAAATGATGAAGCGTTTTGCCGGCCCTGATTTTGATATGTCTGATTTTGAATCACCAGTCATCGGCCAGTATGACTGGGTGGTGACGGACACACAAAAAATTTTAAAACTTAAAGTCCAGCAGGCCAAAGATCATCCACTCGATATTAAAATTGAGCAAGGGATGATCAAGATCAAAGGGGACGTTGTTGCCACTCAAGGGACAGGAAAAAATAAGTCGACTAGAAAGACCAGCTTTGAGCGCAGTTTTTCTTTACCTGATGATGTCGATCAGACAAATCCCGAATTTGAGAATAAAGACGGCGAAGTGTTGATTAAGTTCAAGCGTTTAGCGATTGGAAAGAGTTTACCTAAGAGCTCTCTTCCAACCAATAAGACAAAAACCAAAGCATCTGAGCCTCCTAAGAGCGACCGCATGCCTGTGGCACCAGGAAGTGATGACCTGAAGATCTAGTCTTTTTAGGTGTGTAAAAGGTGTCCATCTATTCCTACTTGAATGGTTTTCCATTTGGCGGATAATAGATGAATGACCAGGCTTTTACTTGCAGGACTTATGATCTTTTTCTCGGCAAATGCCTTTGCCGAAGATGTCTATTATTTAAATAATCTTAAAAGTTGTGAACTTAAAGTTTTAAACAACGGCAAACTTGAAGTCGTCGACAGCTCTCCTTTTGTGGACACTGTTTTACAAGTTAGAAAACTTCCAAAAAATCCAGCGATGGTTGCTTTTAAGCAATTTGATCGCATTTATGTGACCAAAGAAAGCTGTGTGGTTTCAGTAGATTCTAAGCGAGTTAAAAACCGCCTTAACGGTCACGAGTTTAAAAAAGAAGCGCGCCAGTACACTGAACAAGAAAAATTCAACTCGTACAAATTTTATGTCGAGGCCGAAACCGGCATCGTGAAAATGATGGATGATGCTCCTGTTGGTGAAGGTTACAATTCTATTTTTCCAACGTCAGCTTCGGGAAATCCGGTGAGTTGGGGAAGTGCAAGTGAGAGTTCGTATAAAGCAGGGCTGCTACTGTCGCTTGGGTTTGGTTACAAACTTAAGCAGGAACGCTTCCTTGCCTTTAAAGTGCGCCTTTTAAGCGGACAAAAATCAGACACGCTTACATTGACAGATGTGAATACGGGAATTTCTCAAAATGGGTCGTGGACGTATGATGACTCATTTAAAAATTTCTATGCCGGATACAAGTTCTTATTTGATTATGGAACATGGAAGCCGATGGTTGCTGTCTACCTGGGTGTCTCGATGATGACGTCGACGATGACGGATGAGATTTCAACTTATGAACTAAAAAGTTCACTGTCTCCTGCGGCCTTGCTTGAAGCGGGGTTAGAGTATCACTTAAATTCTCATTGGGCGATTGCTGGGATTTTAGGATTTGAGTACATGGGGAAAAAAAGTATGACGTTCTCTGATTCAAGTGGATCAGATTTTAAGACGGGAATGGGTTATAACAATAACTATCTGAGTTTCGGCGTGAAATATTATTTTAAATAGAGTGTTTATGAAAAATAATTTTCTACTATTGACCTCACTTATTATACTCGCGGCCTGTAAGCCGGAGACTACTAAGCTTGGTGGTTTTACATTTAATACTCCAGGTGGATCGCCGATTAAAGCGACGACGGGGTCGTCGATGAGCCTGGTAAATCCGGCGAGTTCTCCGGGATTTGTTTCAACTCCGACAGTACAAGTCTCTGGTGTTGTTTCAGGCGAAACAGTACAAATTTATCGCGATTCATCTTGCAGCGCTATTGTCGGTTCAAGAGTGGCCTCTGCCACAACTGTCTCTGTGACTCTATCGACGTTGAGCGCGGGGACTTATTCTCTTTATACAAGAAGCACGAATCAATTTGAAAGCAGCACATGTTCAGGGCTTCTTTTGACTTATCAATACCTGGGAGTTGCTCCTAAAACGGCAACGGGCATGACTCTTCTTTCACCAGCTTCATCCCCAAGCACGGATTCAACCCCGACGATTCAGTTGACTGGACTTTTATCGGGAGAGACGGCCAACATTTATATTGATTCAGGATGTACACTTTCTTACGGAAGTGCGGTGGCAGTGGGAACGAGTGCAACGATTACTACAAACCCTTTGGCACCCGGCACACATATGTTTTATACCAATAGTACCAACTCATTGGGGACAGGAACGTGTTCGAGTGCACTTTTAATGTATGAGTATACGGGTGTTATGCCCAATACAGCTTCGATGCTTTCACTCTATAGCCCGACGACATCTCCAAACTATTCAGCAACTCCTGTTATCTTAGCTAACGGTGTGGCCAATGGAGACACCGTTTACCTCTATACAGATGCGGGATGTTCGAGTGTTGCAGGAAGCGCTTATGCCACATCAACATCGGTGCAAATTACAGTTTCAGCACTGGCCGCGGGTGCTTACAGTTTTTATACGAATTCGGCCAACGTTATTGGAACAAGTGCATGTTCGGCAGCATTAGTGGCCTACACTTATTCAGGGCCAGCTCCCTCTGTCGAAATCAGCTGGAGTGCTAACCATGAAAAAGCGGTCAACCAAGCAGGTGGGGGATACCGCGTTTATTACAGCCGCACTTCAAGCTTTGATGTGAGCACAGCGACTTATGTTGATGTTCCCTATGCTGGAGGGCCTCTTTCTCCAACTTCAACAGTGATGACGAATTTATTAAAAGGCTCGACGTTCTTTAAAGTTGTCGCCTATTCAAGTTTAAATGCACCAGGATCAAGTAGCGGCTCACAGAGCTTGCCTTCGGTCGAGTTCTCAGTGAACTTGCCGTAGGAAGGATGGATAAGATGAAATTTAAAATACTGATGTGCCTGTCATTGAGTTTGTTAAATGTGAACGCTTTTGCCAAAGCGGCCAAGCCTAATTATGTCCCAGGGGAAATCCTGGTGAAGTATAAATCCTCAGTCTCTGCAAACAATCAGAAGATCTCTATTGAAAGAGAAGGGCACAAAAGACTGGCCCGCTACAATCGTGGTTTGGCGCGGGTGAAACTCGTCAGTCAGACAGATATGAAGCAGGCGATTTTAGATTTTAAAAATGACCCGGATGTTGAATACGCTCAGCCTAATTATATCTATAAAGCTCTAGCTGTTCCCAATGACCCTCGTTACGGCCAGCTTTGGGGATTAAAAAATACTGCGCAAACAATTACGACGGCCGGTGGAAAAGATACACCTTCAAGCACTAACAACCCGGGTGTTGCCGGAAGAGATTTGCAGGCGGAGTACGCCTGGAATACAATCACAGATTGCTCTTCTGTCATTGTGGCAGTTCTGGATACAGGAATCAATTACAACAATTCAGACCTTTCATCTAATATGTGGGATGGTGGTGGAACGTATCCTAACCACGGCTACGACTATGTTGATAACGATAACGATCCAATGGATTTAAGTGGTCACGGTACACACGTGGCCGGAACGATTGGGGCGCGCGGAAACAATGGTTTTGGATCAACAGGAGTGTGCTGGCGCTCAAGCCTGATGGCTCTGAGAGTTTTAGGAACAACTGGAAGTGGTACATCGGCCGGTATTGTCGCCGGAATTTATTTTGCGGTTGATAATGGGGCCAAAGTCATCAACATGAGTTTGGGTGGAGATAGTTATGATGCTGCTTACAGTGCAGCGATTGATTATGCTCAAAACCATGGAGTCTTAATTGTCGCGGCAGCAGGAAATGATGGGACTAACAACGAATCCCTTCCAATGTATCCATGCAACTTCACTCAGGCCAACGTTATTTGCGTGGCCGCTTTAACACAGAATTATTCACTGGCCTCTTTTTCAAACTATGGGACAACAAGTGTTGATGTCGGTGCTCCCGGCGTAAATATTGTCAGCACATGGCCAGGAACAAATGCATCAGTGGCAGATTCATTGACTAGTGGATGGACATTTACCAGCACAGCAGGAAGTCCATGGGCCTATAAATCGCTTAACTTCGGTTCGCCGACAGCGTGTCTGGTGAATCCGTCAAACTATAATTACTCGAGTGCGAGATATGCTAACAACAATGATGCCAGAGCATGGAAAGCTTTTTCTATCAGTTCATCTGTCTCAGCTGCGACAGTTAATTTCTATGCCATGTATGATTTAGAAAATAACGCCGATTATGTGACGATTAATAAAAAAGCTGGTTCAGGTGACCCGATGTCGGGAGGAACTGTTCTCGATGCTTTTACAGGGTCTTCTGATGGTTATGCACTTCCTCAAGAATACGACTTGAGTTCACACATCGGTTCCACTGTGAGTGTGGGGTTTAATCTTTTAACTGATAGTTCTGGAACTGATTTAGGAGCCAATATCAGTTTATTTTCAATTGATACACTGACGTTAAATACGACCAGCTACAATGTTATCAGCGGAACTTCGATGGCCGCGCCTCATGTGGCCGGAGTCGCTGCGATGATTTTTGCTTACAATCCTAATTACACTTATGAAGAAGTCGCAAAGTCCATTAAGAGGGGTGGAACAGCTCAGTCATCTCTGACTGGAAAAACAGTGACTGGACGATCGGTAAGTGCAGTGGGTGCTTTAAATTATATCCAGGCGCCTCTTGGTGGAGCGGCCACTATCCTTCCATAAAAATGAAAAAAATAATTTTTAGTTTTATTCTCCTTCTTCTTTTTGGTTTTAAAAAACCACTTGAAGGAGAGTATATTGTGACGATCAAGAACACAGAAAACAAAGAGGCACTGGCCTTAAAGCTTGAAAAAATTCCTCCACAAAAAATGCGGCCATTGGGCCCAGGTGTTTACCTGATTAAGTACGAAAAAGACCCTGGTCTTAAAAAACTCAGTGAGACTCTGGGCAAAGACATCAGCGTTCAACCCAATCTTCCTTACAAGGCCCAGAAGTAACTCCACAGAATGTGGGCATTTTGTCCGACTAAAGTTATCCACTCGGATACCGATAAGCTTCGAGAGAATTAATAAACGCTCGAGGTTTTTATTAAAAAGTTAACTTATTTAGGATTAGTCGCCGTCATGGCCGTTTTCTACCAAAGGGCCTTTGCTTTGGAAGAGACGTACTTTAAAGGTAATAAGCTCGATGTTCCTTACCGTGAAGAGGCCATTATTATTGGTAAAGAAGGCTTTTATCCCAACCGCATTGTCGTTTATAAGGGCGAAAAAGTGCGCTTTTTCATTACGGCCGTAGGGGTGGATTCAGCTTGTTTTAGTATCCCGGATAAAAATGCGTTTTCGACTCCAAGTAAAGATAAGATCGCTGAAACAGAAGTCTTTTTTGATAAGGTTGGGGTATTCCAATTCAATTGTCCGAACTTGACTTTCAATGGAAGGGTCATGGTTTTAGAGAAAGCTTCCGATATGGCAGAGACACAAAGACGAGGACTTGCCTCTGATGTGGTGAAGGTCTGGAGGCCTAAAGATACACCTAGTGAATGGGTGCAGATTAAGCGCGAAGACCTGAAAGAAGATATAATGGATTTAGACCGCGACCGTCTTGAATATCGTGAAACTCCCAAAGATCAGCCACGTGAGATGATTGGTTTTGGCAGCAGAGATTTAGCGACGGCAGAAGATTAGGACGAGAGTAAAGTATGTCAGTATTTAAGGACGCCATTGACCAGTTTCTCTATCCCATCAAGGATCTCCTTGATGATGCTGGCGTTTCCGAAGTTATGATCAACGGGCCGAAAGAAATTTTCATTGAAAAAAAAGGTCTGGTTTATAAAGTTGAAAACCAATTCCACAATGAAGAAGCGCTTGTTTCAGCGATGAGGGCCATTGCCCAGTCGGTGGGACGTCGTATCGATAAAGACAATCCTCGCCTTGATGCCCGCCTTCCAGATGGGTCCCGTATTCACGTTGTTTTGCCTCCGATGGCAAAAAACGGAACGACTGTGGCGATCAGAAAATTTTCGAAAGAAAAATTAACACTTAATGATTTGATTACTTTTGGTTCTCTTTCAAAAGAGGCCGCAAGATTTTTAGATATCTGTATTTATCTGGGAAAAAACATTATCGTTTCAGGTGGTACGGGTTCTGGAAAGACTACGATGCTGAACGTTTTAGGTTCACGCATTCCTAAAACACAACGCTTAATCATTATCGAAGATGCGGCCGAGCTTCAAGTTAAAGCTGAGCACGTTGTAAACTTCGAAACAAGAAAAGCAGATGCAGAACGTGGAGTGACGGAAGTCTCTATCCGCGACCTGGTTATTTCGGCCATGAGACTTCGTCCCGACAGAATTATCGTTGGGGAGGTTCGTGGGGAAGAAGCACTCGATCTTATCCAGGTAATGAACACAGGTCACGATGGTTCAATGGGTACTGTTCACGCTAACAACCCGGTTGATGCTTGTACGCGACTAGAAACACTCTGTCTGATGGGTGACACTAAGATTCCACCTGATGCCGTAAGGAAGATGGTTGGTTCTGCCATGCAGATTATCGTTCAGTGTTCGCGCTTTCACGATGGAGGAAGAAGAACTTCTCACATTTCAGAAATTACCGGTATCGATAAAAACGGAAACTATATCTCACGTGATATTTTCAGATGGGTACAGACTGGAAAAGACCCGGACACTGGAAAATATATTGGAGAGATGGTTCCGTGCAACTACGTGCCGACATTCTTTGAAGACATCGTAGTTAACAAACTTCCATTTCCAAAAAGCAATTTCCTTGCACCTGAATGGTACAACCAAAAATTAAAAGGTGATAAGGGAGAAGCTGCCTAAAACTTAGAACTCGACATCAATTCCGTCAGGCCCGATTTCGCATGTGACTTCGGTTGATTCTTCGTTTTTAGCTTCATGGACAATATTTTTTAAGTCTTCCACAGTGATTTCAGGGTCCAGGTCAAAGTCCAATGAAATGGCATTGACGAGGTTGTGAAGAACTTCGTAATCGCGCAGTGTTTTGAATTGGTCGATTTTGATAGTCAGGGTGTAAGTGTGGTCTTTAGCATCTTGGACAACGTCGATTTTCACAAGCTTCTCCTCATAGCGTTTGTGGGCCTTGCCTATTCTTTGATCTCTTTAATCGTCATAGAAGGTATTATAGCAACGACTTTGATTTTTTGATCAACTTTTTGAGCTTTTTCTAACTTTGCTTTAATTTCCTTAAATTGCGGGTGTTCTTTGGTTATCTTATAGATCGCCGCATGACGGTGAAATTTGACCACTAAATCATGTCCTTCCTCAGAAACGGACTTAACCTGGTCAGTAAAAGAGTCGGTGAGTTCAGTCTTATTCATGGTTTCCGCCGAGAGGTGAGTTGAAAAGAGCATTGAGGCCACAACGACAAGTAGAGATTTCATTTTTTGTCCTTTTCCTTGTTATCCATGTATTCAAACATATGTCCCAAGCGTGAGAAGCCTTTTATCGCGGCCTTCATGTCTTCGACTTGTTCTTCGTTATATTGATCTAAATCATCATGACGGGCATCAGGATCGTAGTTAAATCTTTTTGTGAAGTACTCACTTTGAAATGAGGATTTTGAATCTTTTAATAAAAGTGCTTTCCATTCAGAAAAAGGAACCGGGTGATCAAAAAGTCCAGGGTCAAAAACAGTCGGGACGAGTTTCCCATCTTTTTTTACCAGCACTAAACTGGCCACGTGATAAGTCCAGCCAATTTCTCCCATTGAAGTTTGGACATAGAGTTCGCCTTCAACAAAAGCTTTTCCGGAAATCACACCCATCTCATCCATCACCATGGCCATGCGGTGAGCTCTGGCATAACAGCCGTCGGCCGGGTAATTAAAAGAGTTGTCTTCATCGTTTTTTAACGTGGTAAAAATCTCGCGCGCTCTTTCTGAAGAGAGCACTGTGAGTTCGATATTTTTCCTATTGTGAGGAGAGTAAAGAGTCGAGGTGAGACTTTGATTCTCTAGTGAGCCATTGCAATTTAAATCGGCCGGAGGTGAGCCTGCATTTTTTAAAACAGCCGGCAGTGACTTGATCTGACGAGCAAGGGTTGCTGCAGGGGCCGCTTGAAATGTTGCGCTTAAAATTAGGGTCAATAAGAGAAGGACCTTTATCATTCAACTATTCTAAACCAGATAGGGAATCTTTAAATATCTAAGTATTTCTTTCCGCAATTTTTTTTGCTTATTTCAGAGTTGTTTTGGCGGGTATTTTGGTTTACAGGCAATGGGGCTTTTGAAATAATCATTTCATGAGTTTAAAACAAGATAAAGCAGACTACATCGTCGAGAGATTAGAGCAATTATACCCGGAGACCCCGATTCCTTTGGATCACAAGGACTCTTATACCCTTTTAATCGCTGTTTTACTTTCGGCCCAGTGTACGGATGAGAGAGTCAATAAAATTACACCGCTTTTATTTAAGCGTGCCGACACTCCAGAAAAGATGATTAAGCTTTCTGTTAAAGAGATTGAAGACATCATCAGGCCGTGTGGGCTTTCGCCGAGAAAATCAAAGGCCATTCATGAGCTTTCTCAAATTCTTTTAAACAAACACAAAGGCGAAGTGCCTGCGAGTTTTGAAGATCTTGAAGCCCTGCCAGGTGTAGGTCATAAGACGGCATCGGTGGTAATGGCCCAAAGTTTTGGTGTGCCGGCCTTCCCGGTCGACACTCATATTCACCGCCTGGCCCAGCGCTGGGGGCTTACGTCGGGAAAAAATGTCGAGCAGACAGAAGCAGACTTAAAAAAAGTTTTTCCCAAAGAAAAATGGAACAAACTCCACTTGCAGATTATTTTTTATGGCAGAGAGCACTGCACGGCCCGCGGCTGTGATGGGCTGACGTGTGATCTTTGTTCGTCGCTGAATTTTCTTAAAACAAAACCAGTGATAACTAAAAAGTAGCCTAGGCGTGAAGCCCTGATCTGAGGGCCGATAAGAGTCCAATAAACTGGTCGAACATCTCGCGTTTTCTGAATGAATAATCACCCATAAGCGCCGGTTTTAAATCTTCGGGTTTATCCGTTGGTTTTTTGTTGTAGATTAAAATACGAAGGTTATTGTCGTCTAAAAGTAAAAACGTCATATCGAGATTAAACGTCATTAAACGCATTTCTCTTCTGCCACTTTTTGGATTGATGCCGGCAAAAAAAGTGGTCTGAAAAAGAAACTCAGGATTAGTTAAACTCTCCATCACAGCTTTGGTCAGCACCTCAAAACTCACGCGCATCCATTCCAGTGCTTTTTCTTCGGCCTCAAGTTGTCTTGGAGAGAATTCACTTTTATTCATGCTTTCAGAAAAAAAATTGATTTCTTTTTCGATAAAAGCATCAAGCAGATTATTAAAAAGCACGCGTGTGTTTTTAATTTCATCGTCGTTTAACATTTCGCCGTTATAAATCTTTTTACTGCCAAAAAAAACGTTGTGAATGATTCCTTTTTCCAGCTCGGCCAGTTGAAGAGCACAGTTAGGCGACTTCGGGTTTTCCTGGGATAAAACCAACTCTTTGGTCAGCATGCTTCCACCAATGGTTCTTTGGTTTACGGCCAGGGCCAGCCAGCTGTAGTTCTTTAAGTTTTCGTGGGAGTTTTCTTTTAAATAGAAGGACTCAAGCGCCTTATAGGAGTTTTTCTTAAAAAGGTTCGATAGCATGCAGGGTTTTCCACTTAACAATAATAAAATCTTTGTTTAAGATAGTCCGAGTGAAGGAGATTGTGGACAAAAAAATGAATGCACCTAAGCATAAGATCGGCGTTTTTGATTCTGGCATCGGTGGATTTAGTGTCCTCAATGAACTCCTTAAAGTTTTTCCTGAAGCTGAGTATTTCTATTACAGTGATGATGCTCATGCTCCCTACGGTCCAAAGACAGACGAATATATCACCCAAAGAACTTTTGTCATAACGGATGAGCTGATGTCTAAAGGAGCGGAGATGATTGTTGTGGCGTGCAATACCGCTACGGCCTCGAGCATCGATGCACTACGTTCGACTTATCCGCAGATGCCTTTTGTAGGGGTAGAGCCCTATTTGAATGCCTACTACAAAGAAACCGGCCCTTCGAAGATGGCAGTATTGACGACTGTTTCAACTGGAAAATCAGAGCGTTTTAGACGGTTAAAAGAGCGTCTTGACCCAAAAGGTTTTATTGACCATTATTCTCTAAAAAACTTAGCGCGCATGGTGGAGGAGCTTTACCGCCACCCGGACTATGAGGCAGAGTTTGATAAACTTTTAGTGGAAGAATTAGAACCACTTCAGGGACAGAACTATACTCATGCTATTTTGGGTTGCACTCATTATCCACTGGTAAAAGAAAAAATTGAAAGTGTATTAAAACTTAAAACACTTTATCCTGACCCATACGTTGCCGGACGAGTAAGAGAGCTGACAATAAGGCCTAATGAAGTGCTTACTCCGGGAAGTGATACTTTTAATTTTTATTCGAGCAGTAAACCCGAGTGGGTGAAAAAAAATCGCTCTGATTTTTATTACCCCTTCAAAAAATAAGGATTTTTTTATGTCAAAAATTAAGTCTATTAAGGCCCGCCAGATTCTGGATTCACGTGGAAACCCAACAGTAGAAGTTGATGTAGTGACTGAAGCAGGCAACCTTGCACGCGCAGCTGTTCCATCAGGAGCTTCGACAGGTTCAAAGGAGGCCCTTGAGCTTCGCGACGGCGACAAGTCTTACTACATGGGAAAATCTGTTTTAAAAGCTGTAAAAAACGTCAATGAAATCATCGCTCCAAAAATTGTAGGGATGGATTCAACTGAGCTAAAAAAGATTGATTCAATCATGCTGGAAATGGATGGAACAGAAAACAAATCTAAATTGGGGGCCAACGCTCTTTTAGGTGTGTCGATGGCCGTTTGCCGTGCAGGTGCGATGGATTTAAATATGAGCCTGTTTAAGTACATGTTCGAAAAGTGTAAAGCGCCAAACTCACATAAAAAATATGTGATGCCATCTCCTTTAATGAACATCATCAACGGTGGATCACACGCTTCAAACAACCTGGACATCCAGGAGTTCATGATCGTACCTCACATGAAAAAATCTTTTGGTGATAACCTTCGCGCAGGTGTTGAAGTATTTCACTCGCTTAAAAAAGTTCTTTCTGAAGGGAATCACTCAACTAACGTTGGTGACGAAGGGGGATTTGCTCCCGACCTTCAGTCTCACGAAGAAGCTATTGAACTTATTCTAAAGGCCATTACAAATGCCGGGTATAAACCGGGTGTTGATATCTCTATTTCTTTAGATGCAGCGGCAAGCGAGTTCTACAAGGATGGAAAATACAATATGCAGGGGAAAGTTTTTTCTACTTCTGACATGGTTAAATACTATTCAGATTTAGCAGCTAAGTATCCGATATATTCCATTGAGGATGGTCTCGATGAAGGGGATCACCAGGGGTGGATCGAGCTGACTCGTGCTCTTGGTTCAAAAGTCACGCTTGTTGGGGACGATTTATTCGTAACGAACAAAAAGATTTTTGAAGCGGGGATTAAAGCAGGTGAAGCTAATGCCATTCTGGTGAAGGTAAACCAGATCGGAACAATGAGCGAAACTTTCGAAGCTATGGATCTTGGGTTCAACAACAACTACAAGGCCATCGTTTCACACCGCTCAGGGGAAACCGGCGACTCTTTCATTGCTGATCTTGCTGTGGCCACAGGTTGCGCGCACATCAAGACAGGCTCGGCGAGCAGATCTGACCGTATGGAAAAATACAATCAGCTTCTTCGCATTGAAGAAGAGCTTGGGGCAGACGCACTTTACATCCCGGTAAAATAGTCATTGTCACAGGGTCTTCCTACAAGCGCAAAGCTTAAAGAGAGGACCCTGTGTTTACTTTTAAAAAGAAATCGACGCCAACTGCTCAAAATAAACCTCTTTCTCATGAAGGAGATTTAAAAGAGCGCCTCTTTTTTCACGACATCATCAATCAAACTCACGGGCTGCTTCTTTACTTAGGACAGAAAGAAATTGAGAAAGAAGACGTTCCAGTAGCTGACGTCAAGATGCTGATAGGAGAGATTAAAACTCTTCAAAGCCTTATTCGCGATCACTATAACTTCCGACATAAGAACCTGGCCGTGACGTTGGACTGGGTGCCTTTTAGTGTGGCCAAACTCTCTTTTGCTCAGCTTTCTGCAACTTATATGAGTGACATGAATGTCAGTTCAAGTTTTAAGATGGAGGGGCCATCGGTAGAGAGCGCACAGATTTATTACCCATGCTTTTATCGCATTATGAATAACCTGGTTAAAAACATTGCTGAGGCACGTGTGGAGTCGGTGGAGTTTGAATTCTTTTTAAAAGAGACAGGATTATTTATCAAAACTAAGAACTACATGAAAAAAACTGATGAAGGAAATTTACCGGAGTATTTATCACAGGTAATCCTGGCAGAAAACGTGACTCCCATTCAAGGCCTGGGGTTAGAGTCTATTCATCATCTCGCTGAAGAAAACGGCGGAAGTTTTTCTTTTGAGATCTTCGAGAGCACTTGGGTGAATCGTCTCTTTCTTCCAACGAAGTCAGTTAAATCCGAGAAAATCGCTGCTTAAGACTTGTCACCAGTCTAAATTATTCTTAATCTATTAAGTATAGAATCAATCCAAGAAGGAGTGAGCATGGAATACTTTATCGGATTAACGTTTGATCCAGGCTCTATCCACTATAAAAAGATCGAAAGCTTCAGGAAGCGCTTTGATCCCAAATTCGAAAAAGCTGAAGTCCTTCAGCTGACGATCCTTCCGCCTTTTTCAGTCGACTTTCAACGAAAAGAAGATGAGACAAAATTTGTTGAAGAGCTCACGGAGCTGCTTGAAGGGCACCTTTATGGACTGGACGCTCTTTCACAGATGGAGTTTAACGGCATCACTTTTTCCATGGGTAAAAAAGGAGTGCTCTCCCTGACTCCCATCATCTCTCCAGACATTCTTCACTGTCAGGAATCGCTCTATTTTTTTCTAAAAGAATATGGAGTAAAATTTAATAAAAGTAAAAATGCCGGCAATCCGCTTTTGCCCATCGGTCGATTTGAATTCACCGACAGCATGGAGGCAGCGATTGAAACGGCCAAGATCGAATTTTCTTCTCCCTTTGTGATGGTGGCCGAAAGCTTTGTACTTTTTTTGAAAACTCCCAGAGAGTGGAAAAACAAGAATAACCTTTTTGATTTCGATAACCGGAATCATTTTTTTTTCGTGAACCAATTGTATGCGTAAATTACTATGTCTGATCTCGCTTTTGTCTCTGCCTTTAAGTGATGCTTTTGCCATGGCCGCTCACCGCGGGGGTGCAGAACTCTTAAACCCAAAGGCCTACTCTATCATGACCAGCGCGATGGTCTGGCAAACCTCTGCAACTTTAGATGAAGAGGGAGTTGAAACAACTCTTGCTGACGGATCAGACTACCGCTTGATCGATGTGGATTTTGGCGTGTCTTATGGGATTAGTAAAAATCTTGAGGCCACTCTTTTTGGTCGCTTCAGAAGTGTCACCTCGACATTAAATGATGTCACCGCAACTAATTCCGGCCCCGAATCTGTAGCGATTGAAGGAAAATACGCTTTTGATCCTATCGGTAATATTCGCTATGCAGTTGCGGCCCACTACCGCCAGACACTTTATTCAAATGCCACTTATGATGGGTCGGCTCAGCTACCGACAGAAGAAGTTATTTTAGGTGATGCCGGCAGTGAGTATGGTGTAGACCTCTTGGCCACTTATTCATCAGCTTCATGGAAGTGGGATATGAAAGTGGGCTACAACAACCCGGCCAACGACAACTCGGAAGAAGTTGTCTACAAACTTGAAGGTATGTACCGCTTTACTAAGCTTGGCCTTTTGGCCGGAGTAGAGGGGATTTATTCACTTAAAAAAGATCAGTTCACCGATACACCTCTGTTAAAACCAGTTCAGGCCAAGGGGGGTTCAAAACTTTTCTACAGCATTAACCGCGAAAAAGTCGCGCCTTATGTCGGGGCCAACTATGCTTTTGATAAAATCCTTTTTGGGATCAAAGGGCAGACAGTGGTTTCGGGGCGCTCAACAGATAAAGGAAGCTCGCTCCTTGCAAGTCTTACCTGGAACTCTGAAGGGGTGACTCCAGAGTCAGTGAAAGTGGAGTCGTTTAAAGAGTACATTGTCGATGGCTCAGTCTTAAAAGTCTCTGCCAGAGGGAATTTCATTCGCATCGATCAGGGTCTTTCGACTGACGTAGAGAAAGGGATGAAGTTTGATATCTATCAGACAGATTATTTTGGCGGTAACATCCTAGTCGCTTCTGGCATCGCTTATGAAGTCGGGGCAGATTGGTCAATTATTAAGCTAGTGAAAAAGTACAAAGAGATTGAAATTAAACCGGGTTTCGCCGCTCGCGGGTACTAGGAAAGAATTTAACTGTTTGATAATAATCAGCATGGTGATAAAATTAAACTATTATTATTAAAAATTGAGGAAACGGCATGAAAAGCTTTCGTTTAATGTTAATCGCTCTATCCCTGGCGCTTTCGACAAATGTCTTTGCTAAGACATTTTCAAGCCAGTTCTCAGAGTTCGAACTTCCCAATGGTTGGGATTGTGCTCTGGAAGGATCTGAATGGGTTTGTCAGAGTGAAAATAAAGACCGTAAGAAAGAGGCCATCATTATTTTGGCCGCAAAATACAGAGGGGAGCAAGACTCTCTTGATGAATACCAAGCTTACCTAAAAGCTCCAAAGTCATTTACGCTTCCAGGTGGAAAGACACAAATTTCAGAAGCAAAATCAGTAACAGTAAGAGAGATCAACGGACATAAGTGGGTAGACTCACTTCACTTAGCTTCTGAAGTTCCAGGTTTCTATACAAGATACTTAGCGACAGTAAAAGACTCTCTAGGGATCGCTGTAACGTTCTCAGTTGCTAAAGATCACTACGATGCTTACCAGGACATTTTTGAAAAAATCATTGCAACTTTAAAAGTATTCGATCAAAAATCAAATGCTCAAGGGGCAACGAGAGTTAAGCAACAAGAAGGTGACTTAATTGGAGAAGGAACATACATTCCAGACCAAGGGACACAAGCTGACATCTCAATGCAGAAGAAAGGTAAAGATGGTTCAGATGGCGATGAGACGACAACAATCATCGGAATCATTGCTGTTGCAGCGATTGCATTCTTCTTAATCAAGATGAAAAAGAAAAAAGGTAAAAAGTAGACAATAAAAAAAGGGACCTTCGGGTCCCTTTTTTGTTTCTAGATGATGTTTAGTTTTTTGAGATTTTCTCTGGAGAGTGGAAGAGTTTTATCATGGGTCTCTTCGTAACTCTTAACTTTCTTCCAGTCGCTCTCTTCGGCCGATCCTAAAAGAACCCCCTTCTTTTGCCATGACTGATCCTGAAGATAGGGTGAACCGGTCGCATTGGTGATCTCAACTTCTTCCTGTGCCTTAAGATCATTGGCCGCCTTAATCTCGTTGGCAATATCCTTTAGCTCTGAATTCTCATTTCCAGAGGCCCGTGACTGAGCACGGTAGAAGCTTCTGAGTATTTCGAGTTTGCGAACTCCATCTGTCATACCCGAACGTATCGGTCGGAAAATGAAAAAACTTTAATTCTAAATTTATTTTAGTTAAGATGAGAGAATCTTATGAATTATAAATCATTTAACGGGCCATTATTAAAAGAGCAGTTCCAAGGGGATGAAGAGATCCTTGTGGAGATGATTAAGAATTTTCAGAACTCTTGTCCTAATCTTCTAAAGTCTTTACGTAGCTCGGTTGAAGAAAAAGATGCAGACAAGTTAAGCCTGAGTGCTCATACGTTCAAGGGAGTCTTTAGCAATTTTTTTGCAGAAGAGGCCGTCAAGCTCGCCTACGAGCTGGAGATGTGTGGCCGAAAAGGGCAATTGGAAAACTCCCATTCGCTCTTAGAGCGACTGGAAAGTGAGCTTGCGCTTTTATTAGAGGAAATCCTCTTGCTCAAAAAATCGTTAAATGTGCTGTCTTAAAATGGCCTTGATATCACTTAAATGGGTCTTATGCGGATTATGTCCGGCGCTCTCTATTTCGTAGAGCTTGAAATCGGCCAGCTGGCCTTTGACTTCATTAAAGTGCACTTTGTATTTACCATCCATGCTTCCAACAATTCCCACCACTTTTAAGAGCGAGAGTTTTGCCATGACTTCCTGATAGAAATAAGGCGAGGTTCCCGGAGAGTTAAACTCCATTGAGGCCTGCCATTCTTCAGGTGCATGAGTGAGTTTTTTTTCCAAATCAATTGAATAATGAGCGGACTGGTTATACCCGGTAAAGATCGGATTTTTATACCAGCTTTCAAAAAAGATTTTCAGGTCATTTCCATCTTTGACATCTTTAAAAAGTATGCGATCCGATTCAAGTCGCATCCTTTTTTCTTCGGCCGTTTTAAACCCAAAGTGTGAAGACTCTAAAATCAATTGCTCTGGCCTTAAATAATCAAGGGCCAATTCTAGAGCAATCCTACCTCCCATTGAGTAGCCATAAAGCGTATAAGGGAGTCCCTGAGCTTTAAAGAGAATCAACTCACTTAAGTAGTAGAAAACATCTTCGCGCTTTTTAAAGGCCCCTGCGCGGCTTTTACCGTGGCCTGGGAAATCAATAAAGAGATAGGCGCATTGGTGATGAGAATCCATTAAAGGAATCATGTCGGTGTGATCTTCCATAAAACCATGAAAGAACACCACAAGTCTTTTAGCATCGGGATGGGGAATGTAGAGATAGTGTAGAAGATTTTTAAAAAACTCTTCGCGGGCAAAGTTCGCCACTTCAAAGCGTTTTGGCTTCATTCCTTCTTTCACCAGGTCTTTTCCTGCCGGATAAAAGTAGCGTGGCACTAAATAAGGGTGCAGTTCTTTTTTTAAATGGGCCTTAATATCATCAATTGTTTTATCAGGGTCTGTGCTCTTAAAAACCAGGGCCTGGGCCTTAGTCCATTCATGGTGATTAATCCCGACAGAGACGGCTTCTGCAATCCAAGGAAGCTCTTTAACTTTTATTTCCACTTCAATCGGATTGATGAGTTCGCCACCGCTTTTAAAAAGAATGTCTCCACGGTGAGAGAAAGAAAAAGTACCGTCGGCATTTTGAATACCAATATCTTTGGTATGGAAAAAACCTTCGTCATCTAAAGGTGCGCCCGGAGAAAGAGTCGGCCCTTTAATTAAAAAGTATCCATTTTCATCGAGCTTAACGCTCTGACCTTTTAAGGGAGTGCCGTTGAGCATGACCAGGGAAGAAGTCTCACTCATACCATAGGTTTCAAAAACAGGAAGATTTTCTTTTTTTGCTTCTAGCTTTAGCTCTTCACTTAAAGGCGCCCCACCAATTAAGATTCCGCGGCACTTTTTTAAGTTTGAAAGTTCCTGAGTTTCAGTGAGGGCACGCTTAAATTGTAGCGGCACTAAGGAAATAAATTGAAAGTCATTTTCAGGTACATTGGTCAAAGACCCCTTACTAAAAAAGGCCCGCCATAAAATCATCATCCCGCCAATGTGATGATGAGGGAGGTTCATAAAAGTCGTGTCGTTATGATTCATCTTAAAAAAATCAATCACGCTCAAAGCAGACGCGTAGACATTTTTTAAAGAAAGAAAAATCGCTTTTGAAGGCCCACTTGAGCCAGAACTCAAAATACTAAAGGCCATGGCCGATTCATTGATTTCTAGATCAGGGAAGGAAGTGTCTTTTTTCCCTGAACCGATAACTCCAGTGATGACTCGTTTAAATCCCAGGCTCTTTTGGTAATCCAAAAGAGCATTGTCTGGTTCTTTAGAAGAGAGCACCACCACATCTTTTTTAGCAAAGATGGAGGCAAGTAAATGGGCAAAGAAAAAATAAGGAGAGTCGATTTTTAAAGCGTAATAATTGTCTTCATCTTTAAGAGAGTCGGAGAGTGATAAAGAAAGATGAATAAGATCGCGGTAGCTTGAGGTGTAATCTTCTTCTTTAAAAAAAGGAAGGTCCCCAAGACGATCGTCTTCCAAAAACTGGGCGCAGTAGTCTCTTAAATTTAAATGTTCCATGCTTAAGCACAGAGAGGAAGCAGGCTTAATTGAATGGGATCAGCTTCTTCTCCTGTTAGAAATCTTACTCCAACACCAAGAAGACGTACAGGGCTACTTTTTTTTGCAAGGCTAACATTGAGCAAGCGGTAATAACTTTCGATATTGGCCAGCTTGTCGAAATGATTTTCTTCAAACTCAAAGGGGATGAGTGTTTCTTCTGAAGTCGACTGTTTAAAGTCAGAATACTTCACTTTGACAAAAATCTTTTTTATTTTTTTATGGGGCTCATCTTCAAGGTGACGCTCGACACGCTCTTTCATTTCAGAAAGAAGCTCTTCTAAATAAAGCTTCATTTCTTCCGGGTTCGTCATGTCTTTTAAAAAAGTGTTCTCCACACTCAGAGATTTTCTCTCCCAGTCTGTGCAGACTTCGCGATCGTCAATACCTTGTGAGTAGTAAAAAAGATCCAGGCTAAACTTGCCAAAACTCAAGGCCAAAACTTCTGGAGGGAATCGCCTTAAGTCTTCGCAAGTTTTAATGCCTAGACTTTCTAAATGCTGATGTCCTTTTTTACCGACACCAGGAATAAGTTTTACTGGTAGTTCTTTAATAAAGCCTTGCACCTCGTGGGGTTTAATAACAAAAAAACCATTGGGTTTTTTCCAGTCACTGGCGATTTTGGCCAGAAACTTATTAGGTGCAATTCCCACAGAGGCTGTAAGCCCTGTCGCTTTTAAAATATCTTCTTTAATCAAGCGGCCGACATCTATCGCACTCACATGATCACTGACATCAATATAAGCTTCATCCAAAGAAACCGTTTCTACCTTGTGAGAGTACTTCAGAAAAATTTTCTGAATGATCTCAGAGGCCTTTTGGTACTTTCTAAAGTTTGGTGGAAGGATCACCAAATTTGGGCAAAGTCTGACGGCATAATCCGTAGGCATTGCCGATTTCACTCCGAACTTGCGGGCAATGTAGTTACTTGTGCAAAGGACACTGCGAGTTCCCGGGGCCCCACCAATGGCCAGAGGAACATTCTTTAATTCCGGACGGTCACGCATTTCTACTTGAGCGTAAAAACAATCCATATCTACATGTATTATTTTTCGAACCATAAGACGTAACTATCCATTAACGCAAAATTGCGCATTCCATTTTTTAATTTTGTCCGCTTAAAAATTAGTAAGAGCGAAGAAGTCCTACTAAGTTTCCTACAATTTTAAAATCACCCACGTTTTCGTCGACGACGATAGGTGAGTAGTTCTTATTTGCAGGAAGAAGCTCAATTGCTTTTTTCTGTTGGCTGAAGGTTTTGACTGTCGCTTCACCATCAATAACTGCCACGACGATCTGGCCGTTGCGCGCTTCTTTGGTTGAACGGCAGACAATAACGTCTCCTTCAAGAATTCCCGCTTCAATCATCGAATCCCCTTTAACAGTCAGGGCGAAGTATTTAAAGCCACCTTTAATAAAGGTGCGGGGAACAGAGATCATGTTAGTGGCGTTTTCAATGGCCTCGATCGGGTTACCGGCAGCAACCATCCCTAGAAGAGGGATTTGGTCAGAGTCGGATTCGACTTCGTCATTTTTGATTTCCAGGCTTCTGCGCTGGTTCCATTCCCTTTCAATCAGTCCTTCTTTATTTAAGTACTGAAGGTACTTTTGGACTGACCCAAAAGATTTAAGGCCAAAGTGGTCTTTGATTTCTTTTTGAGTTGGGGAGTGGCCATGTTCTTTGTTGTAGGCCACAATGTAATCATAAAATTCTTTTTGTTTTTTTGTAATCGCCATAATAGAAGCATAAGCGTAACTTTTGCGTAAGTCAACAGCCCGGCAAATTTTTTTTACTTATTATTTTTGCTCCACCCCAGAGCTATCATCGCGGCTTAAAACCTCGGCCAATTGGGCCTGGGCCTGATGATACACAGACAAGAATTGTTTCTCGTCGTTGCGCACTTTGTGTTGCTCAGTGATCATTGCAAGATCGTGAGCGGCGAATTTTTTAATAAGCGCTTGCACTTTTTCTTCTGACTGACCCATCTCAATTAAGAGATCACTGGCGAAATTTAAACTCGAATCAAAGGTCTCTCGCTTAATTCGGTGAACCCCCATATCCATCATATCGAATGAGTGACCACGGTTTCTTGAGCGGGCAAAGATTTTAACGTGTGGGTATTTTTCTCTGATCGTCTTGGCCGCTCTAATTGAATCTTCAACATCATCGATGGCCAGTACAAAGTACTTCGCTTTGGCGATACCTGCGGCCTCGAGAATATCGAGCCTTGAAGCATCTCCATAATAAACTTTGTGGCTAAAACGTCTCACCAGTTCAATCTGGTTTGGGTCTCGGTCAATGGCCGTGAAAGGAATTTTTTGCGTGCGTAAAACGCGGGCAAAGATTTGTCCGAAGCGACCAAAACCAGCGATGATCACCTCAGGAGATTCATCCTGAATGGTATCGTAGTTAGGAGTATTGTTATTTTTGCAAGCGATGGCCTCGTACTTGTCATTTAGTAAAATTAACAGCGGGCTCATGGCCATAGAGATTGTAATCACGACAGTAAGAAGAGAGAGAATATCTGGATCGGCCAGGTTGTATGTCAGGGCGATACCAAAAATAACAAAAGCGAATTCTCCACCTTGTCCGATAGCAAGTGACATCAGTTTTGAATTCATCTTGTCCATTTTAAATGAACGGGCTATGAAAAAAAGAAGAAGGTGTTTAAAAACCAGGTAAGCAACTGAGAGACCGATGACCATTAGAGGTTTTGAAATCACCAGGTCCAGGTTTACACTCATACCTACTCCGATGAAGAATAGACCCATTAAAAGGTTTTTAAATGGTCCAAGATCGGCCTCAAGTTCGTGGCGGTATTCAGAGTCGGCAAGCAGAACGCCGGCGATAAAAGTCCCCAGAGCAGCAGAGAGACCAATTGAGAGCATCAGAGCGGCCACACCTAAAATAATGACGAGTGTAACGGCAGTAAAGAGTTCTCTGATTCTTGTGGCGCTGATGACGCGGAAAATCGGCCTGATCATAAAACGGCTGGCAAAAACTAAGAAGGCGATAATGGCGACGAACTTAATAAAGGTTCCCAGGTTAAGGGAACTCGATCCCGTATCAGCAAGAGTCGGAATGATGGCCAGAGCAGGGATAGCGAGTAAATCTTGCATTAGTAAAACAGCAAATGAAGACTGACCAAATTCTGTTCCCATCTGACTTCTTTCGCTTAGAGTTTGCAGGGCAAATGCTGTTGAAGAAAGAGAAAGGGCAAAACCAATCACTGCCGTAGAAGTAGTGCTAAGTCCAAGCTGTAGTCCAATCCCCATGAAAACCAGTGTACAAACTAAAACCTGAAGACCACCGAGCCCCACAAGTTTTGTTCGCATCTGCCAAAGTTTTTTTGGCTGGATTTCCAGGCCGATAATGAAAAGAAGAAGGATCACTCCTAATTCAGAAAAGTGTTTAATGTTCTCTGTTTCATGAGCGTGGTCAAATCCAAACGGACCCACCAGGATTCCGGCGATAAGATAGCCAAGAATAGACCCCAAACCCAAACGGGTGAAAATGGGGACGAGAATAACTGCTGAACCGATTAAAACGAGGGCCTGATTGATAAATGAATTCATGCCCTCTATTAAACTCTGTGCGATTTAATTTTACTAGTTTTTTATTCCTTTAAGGCGCGCTCAAAATGAGGTGAGTAGCGGGCAAGCATCTGCATATAACCCGTGACATCGCTTTTTTGTGGCGCAGGCAGTTCCTTAAAAGGAATTATGTGCTCTTCTGGTACGTATCTAAAGGTGAAATTAATTCTTCTTGTCTCGAAGTTTTCCACATTCAGTTTAAAGACGGTCTTAAGTTTATTTTCTACGCGCTGAACGCGGTGGAAAGCTTTGTCTTTATAAAGTTCCCCGCCAAAGATTTGCAATGAAGAATCTTCTAACCATTGTTCATAGATCACATTGTTTTTGAGGTCTTTTTTCCCGAGAACAAATTGGAAAAAGGCCCTCTCTCCAAAAGAGATAGAGGCCACCGGCCCAAGTTCAAAGTCTTTATGATCGCCCACGCGAGCGGTGTCGATTTTTTTCCCGGTCTCATCTATAGATGTTCCATAAAAATTGATCAGGCACGTATTGAGCTTCCATCCGCGAGGGACTTCGTGCTTTTTAAAATGCATCTTTGTGATGCCTTCAATGGTCTCGAGGATCTTTTTTAAGGCCTTCGGGTAATCTTCGGCCTTAATGCATCTGTTGTGGATGCCTTTTGGCGGGTGATAATAATTGAGACAGGCAAACTGCCAGTTTCCTAACCAGTACACCGGGCGTAGGAGTTGCCTTTGTGTATCGCCCTCGGGTGGCGGGTTATTTTCAGAGTAGCGCATCTCCCAGATAGGGTGAAGGGTGCCCAGCCATTCCAGGATGGCCTCTCTTTCATCTTTTTTAATAAAGGTCGGATGGTAGAAAAGCCCATCCTTTCGTACGATAATTTTCTTGCTCATATAAAGAACTTTTAGTTTCGCTTAACCCTGAATGTAAATTCAATGCCCTTTTATATGTAATTTTTACTAACTTTAGAAGACTTAATTGTTCTTTAGCAATTTGGCTGCTAAACCGTACTAACGAAAATTGTATACCGTGGGGGAATTACATCATGAAGACTTCTAATTTAACTAAGACCGCTCTAGCTGTAGTTGTTGTTGCTCAACTTCTATCAGTAGAAGCATTTGCTGGAACTAAGGTAACGAACCTTACAACCGACAAAATGGCGATCCAGGATCCGTACTTTCAGTTAAGCAAGCCAAGCATTACTGAAGTCACAGAAGAAGAGGCGTTGGAATTCATTAACGATGAAACTCTTGGACTAACTGTAAAGAACGTCATAGTTCCGAACATTCCACCAAGACCACCTGAAGAAAAAGGTGTGGTTAGCCCGGGAACAAACAAAGGGCTGGCGGCCGTAGCTGCAGAAGGAACGACACCATCTCCGAAGGCTGGATTTTTTGATGGTGTTATCATGGTTATCGACAAGTTAATCGCTATCGGACAAAAAATCATCCCGACTATTGAGAAAGGAAAAGCGGTTGTAATAAACAACCCAATGGCCGCAGTTTCTGTTCTTCCAAGACTAGACACTAAGGACACTGCTGTTCACGACATGGGGGGATGGTCACTTCCAGTCACTAAACACTACAAAATCTCTTACATTAACGGATTTAAAACTGAAGTCGTGGCCTTCGTTTACAGCATCACGTTCCAATACGGTGGACAGTTCAATGGAAGAGGTAAGTACCTTACAGGAATTAGAGCATCTGCTAGAAATATTTCTGTAGATTGGGGATTTGACCTTGATGCAAGCTCTCGTCTAATTGCAATCTCAAACGTTGGAACTCCTGCTAACGTAGTAGCTGGTGCAACAATTGAAATGTCTTACACAGTAAAGAACTGGACTAGGACGCTTACAACAAACACATCATTCTTCGTTGCTGGTGATGGAAGATTGTACAAACTTGATTAATTAACCCACAATTTATCTAACTCTTAAAAGGGGCCCGCATTTTTGCGGGCCTTTTTTTGATCTTATTCTTTTTTTCGTTGTCATGGGATGCAGTTTGAAGTATCAAACTATTGTTGAATTAGACATCCATGTTCACAAACAAAGGAATAATATTATGTTAAAAAGCCTTATCTGCTTGGTTTTACTAGGTTCTTTTTCTGCCGTCTCGGCCCAAATTCTGGAAGAAGCTCAAACAAAGAGCATTTCAGGGTACTCAAAACTCGTCTACAAAACTTATTCTGACTCTCTAAAGACAGCGATCACTTTAAAAGAAGACATCGCAAACTTTGTTAAAAATCCAAGTGTCATGACAATGGAAGTAGCAAAGAACTCTTGGAAGCTAGCGCGCGCTCCATACGGACAGAGTGAAGTTTTCCGTTTCTACAATGGTCCAATCGACCGCGATGGAGGGCCTGAAGGTCTACTAAACGCATGGCCGCTTGATGAAGCGTATATCGACTACGTTGTGGGAGCACCA
The DNA here is from genome assembly GCF_058446905.1 of Bacteriovorax sp. As-1. NCBI lineage: Bacteria > Pseudomonadati > Bdellovibrionota > Bacteriovoracia > Bacteriovoracales > Bacteriovoracaceae > Bacteriovorax > Bacteriovorax sp. As-1. The sequence goes on along the minus strand of NZ_CP184341.1, from coordinate 3,591,175 downwards.
AACGCAGGGATCATCAATAATTTGAGCGAATATCCAGTGATCAATAAAGAACTTCTTGAGTCTCTCAACGAGCTTGATGGAGAAAAAAATATCTCTACTGGTTACCATGCGATTGAATTCCTCCTATGGGGTCAAGACCTTTATGTTGATGGCCCGGGAAGAAGATCATATGAAGACTACGTTAAAGGAAAAGGCCTAAACGCTGAAAGAAGAGCGGCCTACCTTTTAATCGCAGCTGATCTTTTAATTGATCACCTTCAAGGTTTAGTTGATGAATGGGCGCCAAATAAAGCGAACTTTAGAGCTATGTTTGAATCACAAAAACAAACAAGCACACTTAAAGATATCCTTTCAGGAATCATCTACATGACTGGAGATGAACTCTCTGGAGAAAGAATGTACGTGGCCTACGAAACAATGGGGCAAGAAGATGAGCACTCGTGTTTTTCTGATATGACCCACATGGATATCCAGTGGAACTTCTGGGGTGTTGAAAATGTTTTAAAAGAAACAAAAATGTTAGAGCTTGCTCCTCTTAAAAACACTGAACTAGCTAAGAGAGTAAAAGCTCGCGTAGCAAAAGTTCACAAAATGCTAGCTGAACTTCCAGCTCCATTTGACCAAGCTATTCTTTCAGATACAGCTAGACCACTTATCCTGGCTTCAATTGAAGAAATGGAAGTTCTTGCTAAGGATCTAGTAGAAGTATCAGAAGCACTAAACGCAAAAGTAGATTTTTAATATGCACATAATTCTTTATCTTCTTCTTTCAATGTCTGCTTTTGCTAACGAAGAGTTCCCGGCGGGTGCCGGGAGCACTTCGGATTTATCTGTGGGCGCTTTTGGCCATCCGTTAAGTGGCGCCCGCGGACAAGAGCGCAGAGATTTTGTTTTAGGTAACAGCTTCTTTCAGTCAGTCTGGGTTACATCACCATCTTCAACTCCAATTAGAGACGGCCTTGGTCCAACTTACAACGCGACTTCATGCACGGCCTGTCACTTTAAAGACGGACGTGGAAGAGGGCTTCCTGAACAGGATGGCAAAGTGGACATTTCTCTCTTATTTAGATTGAGAGTGAAAAACGCTGACGGATCGGTGAGCGAACCAGAAAACTACGGCGGTCAATTTAACCCGCAGGGAATTGCTGGTGTGCCAGGTGAAGGGGACGCTTTTGTTAACTTTGAAGCCGTGACTGGCAAGTTTAGTGATGGAGAGGTCTATGAATTAAAAAAACCTCGCTACACATTTATGAATCTTGCATTCGGAGCTTTTCCAAAAAACACTATTTTCTCTCCCAGAGTCGGCCCGCATATGAGTGGTCTTGGTCTGATTGAAAACATTAAAGAAGAAGATATTTTAAAACAGGCGGACCCGGATGATTTAGACGGCGATGGCATTTCGGGAAGACCCAATATCGTTTACTCGATTGTTGAAAGAAAGAAGGTTCTGGGGCGCTTTGGCTGGAAGGCCGGGAAAGCAAGCCTGCTTGAACAAAACGCGGCCGCTTTTCATGGGGATATCGGAATCACTAGTTATTTACACCCTGAAGAGGACTGCCCTCTGGTGCAAATTGACTGCGCTAAAAAAAGAACACAAGACGACATTTCCCCGGAGCTTTTAGGGAAGGTGACCATTTACACACAGCTTTTATCGGTTCCAGTTAAAAGAGACGTAGGTTTAAAATCAGTGGAAAGCGGCAAAGCTGTTTTTATGAAGATGAACTGCCAAAGCTGTCACACACCAAGCTATGTAACCGGCACAATCTCAGAGTTTGAAATTTTAAATAACCAAACTATTTATCCTTACTCGGATTTTCTTCTCCACGACATGGGCGATGAACTCGCCGATGATATAGGCAATTATAAAAATGAAGAAGACGCCGAAACACGCGAATGGAGAACTCCACCTCTTTGGGGATTGGGTCTCGTTTCGGTGGTTAACGGTCACACTCGCTTAATGCACGATGGGAGAGCAAGAGACTTCAATGAAGCAATCCTATGGCATGGGGGAGAGGCCCAAAAATCAAGACAGAAATATTTAAATCTAACGAAAAAAGAGCGCGACGATGTTGTGGCGTTCTTGAAAAGTTTATAGGGGATTTTATGAAATTATTTTTAGTATTAGCGATGCTCTCGACAACTGCCATGGCCGAAACATTTAAGCTTCCAGCTGGGATCACTTTTCGCGCTAAAGGTGTGGGTTATGATTGTGGTGAATTTTTCTCTGATTATAGGCCAGCTCCAAAAAAATACGCTGACCAAAAAATCACTTTTCTTCAGTTAGCTGCTGATAAAGACCTGAATACTTTTTTAGTGGAAGGGACATTCCCGGGAACTGACGGTGGACTTTGTACATTTGGACTTTTTTTAAATCGCTCGCGCGATACAAAATCTATGGAAATTGACCACACTGAAGTTGTATCAACTGGAAGTGTAGACGCTTGTACTGAAACAAAGAACTGGATTGACTACAACATGAGTTCAATGAAGTATTACGCTTCAAAAAGAGGGATTCGCTTTATTGCTTTTGAAGTCATGAATGAAGAAAATGATGTTTGTCCAAACAATACAGTGAGAGCGGTTTTCGATAGAAGATAATTAAAGGCCGAAGCGCTTAAAAAACTTCATAATCATCGCACTCGCATCCGGACCTTTCGGCTCATTGTACGGAAGGTCTGGAACTCCACCGCTCCAACCGTGAGAGAGATTGTTGATCATGTAGCGCTCGATAAAAATATCTTTATCTGAATTCGTGGTTGTATATAGAGTGTAGCCGTAAGTTTTTGTATCCGGAACGCTCATCACATTTTTTTCCAGGAAGTAAGAGTTATCTCTGATTCCGTTATCCAAAAAATCATTAAAAATTTTAAATTCAGTTTCAACCTGGAAAGCATGAATGGGGCTCATTAAAGGTGAGTTCATTCCGTGGAAAATGATAATCGGCATGACCTTTGGTCGTTGTCCTACAAAAAGTGAACAATTGTTTCCGTAGAAGCCCGCAACTGAGGCCGGAACATTCGCTCCACTTAAAACAACTTCCGCAAAATCCATTCCCATGTAAGATGAATAAAATTGTGAGCCATCATGAGAGGCCAGTGCTTTAAATCTTTCCGGGTAACAATTTCCTAAAATATTAACCATGGAAGCCCCGGCACTCATGCCGGCAGCATAAACTCTTTCTTTATCGGCGTCGTATTTTTCAATGACTGCATCGAGCATCTCGACAATGACTTGCGCTTCACCTGCGCGAGCGTTGTTGGCCGGCATTATCCAGTTCCAACATTTAAAAGAGTTGTAAGCAATATTTTGTTCAGGAAAAAGAGCGATGAATTTTTCTTTGTCGGCCCACTTTTCGATACGCGAGCCCTTTGCAAAGTCGGCCGCATTTTGCTGGCAACCGTGAAGCATGACAACAATTGCAGGTTTTACTCTCGAAGAAAGTGTATCTGGGACATAAATTTTATAATTTCTTGCCCCGTAGATTCCTTGATATTTATCAGTGGTCCACGTACCCGCAAGAGCGAATGAAATTGAACAAATATTTAATACTACGAGGAGATAAAGTCTTTTTAGTGTCATAGGGCGCCTTTATAGAGCAATTGTGAAAGATTTTGTAGCCTAATGCGTAGGTGTTAGACAAAGTAAGTTTAAAAAAAGTTCTAAATATCGACTTTTTCATGGCCCGTCTGATCTTGACAGTTTCGTTGTGGCGCGCGAATTTTCACGTGCAAATTATTTTTCCTTTTGTTTTTCATTAGAGGACCCCTATATGAAATTATCAAAAATCACTCGAGATTTTGGCGATGTCGCATTTTATACAGAAGGCACAGGTCCATTTCTGTTAGGCCTTTCTGGTTTTACATGCAGTCATTACAATTTTATTGATTTAGCGCAAGAGCTGAAAAAAAACTACACTGTCGTTTTAATTGATAACCGTGCAACGGGAAAATCTTCTCGCACATCAGAAGATTATTTGATGAAAGACCTTGCCGAAGACGCTCTAGCGGTGATGGATTCATTAGGCGCAAAAACTTTTGGACTGATGGGAATTTCAATGGGTGGCTTTATCGCTCAGGAAGTTGTCCGCTTGGCCCCAGAGAGAGTGAGTGCTCTTTCACTAATGTGTACAACATCAGGGCCTCCTACTTTTGATCACCCTAAAAAATTAACAGAAGCAGATCTTCGCGCTTCTGCTGCATGGCCTGCCCGCGACTACGCGGAGTTCATGACAAGATTTACCACTCACCCAAATTTAGAAAAAAATGATCCAGAAAGATTTCAGCGAATCATCAACCTTCGGCTAGAGCACCCAATGGATCTGGAAGAAAAAATCCGCCAGAATAAGGCGGCCGTGACTTTCTTAGAAACGCCAAACCATTTGGCAGCGATCAAGTGCCCAGTGTACGCGATTGCCGGTGAAGGGGATCGTTTCGTGAGTCCTGAGTCTCCAAAAATATTTAAGAGTGTGATCCCGCAAACGGTGGTTGAACTTGTTCCAGAAACTGATCACTACTTCTTCTTAGAAAAACCTGTTTTAGTTGCTGAAAAATTACATAACTTCTTTCAAGGGAAAGTTTAAATGACTTATATCAATCTAAAAAAGGCCGCGGTTTGGCTTCCAGAGGGTTTTGAAGATGCAGCTTACATCGCCCGTGAATCGGGAGTGCCAGAGCACGTTGTCTCTCAAAAAATGGGAATCGTAAGAAAGTGCCGTGCTGATAGAAACACTCACCCGGGTGATATGGCCGTGAACGCTGCCAAAAAAGTTTTAAAAGGCATCGATCCTCTTTCAATCGATATGGTGATCTGGACAGGTTCAGAATACAAAGACTACATCGTGTGGACGGCAGGGATTTATGTGCAAAGAGAGCTGGGATTAAAAAATGCCCGAGCATTTGATATCTCGGCGAGATGTTCAAATAAAATCCTCGGTCTTCACTTAGCTAAGTCGCTAATGATGACAGATAAAAAAATCAACCGTGTCCTTCTTTGTGGAGGTCACAAAACCGGTGATCTTGTTAATTACAAAGACGCCAACACAAGATTCTTATACAACCTTGCTGACGGTGGATCGGCGATTCTTCTTGAAAAAAGTGATGTGGCCGAAAACCCATTATTAGACTCTTCAATTATCACTGATGGAGATTTTACAACGGACGTTATCGTCCCAGGTGGTGGGACAAGACACCCATGGAAAGAGGGAATTGATGTGAGCATGAGCTACCTTCAAGTTCCAGATGTTGACGGAATGAGAGAGAGACTTGAAAAAAGATCGATCACAAACTTCCTGCAAGTGATCCGTGAAGCTTCAAACAATGAATTAAAAAAGCCAATCGATTATCTCGCGATTCTTCACATGAAGAAATCTGCCCACGATGCGATTTTGGAACCAATGGAATTAAAACAAGAACAGTCTATTTACCTTGATCACTACGGACACTTCGGAGCCCCTGATCAGGTTCTTTCTCTTGGACTTGCAGAAAAGCGCGGAAAACTTAAAAAAGGTGACCACGTGGTTTTGGCGAGTGCAGGGATTGGTTACATGTGGTCGGCGATGTCACTTCGTTGGGACACAAATACTTTTGATACAAATGAATTACAAGATTTAGGTTAAATAGGAGAAAAACATGAAAGGACTAACAAACAAAAGAGTATTCATTACAGGTGCAGCTTCAGGAATCGGTCGTGCGACAGCTGAGAGATTCTATGCTGAGGGATCAGAGCTGGTTTTAGTTGACTTGCCAACTCTTGAGCAGTCAGAACTAAGTGCACTTTTTCCAAACAAAATGACTTATATCTCTGGAGACGTAACAAAAGCGGAAACTCTAGATGCAATTAAAGCTGAAATGGCAAAAGGTGTAGACGTTCTAATCAACAACGCTGGTATCACAAAAGATGCAACTCTTCTAAAGATGACAGACGAGCAATGGGACGCGGTTATCGCAGTTAACTTAACGTCAATCTTCAAGCTTTCAAAAGCTGCTGCTGAAGTGATGAAAGCTGCTGGAAAGGGTGGATCAATCATTCACGCTGCTTCTGTTGTTGCTCACTACGGAAACTTCGGACAAACAAACTACTCAGCAACTAAAGCTGGTGTTATCGCTATGGCAAAGACTATGGCAAAAGAACTTGGAAAAGATAAAATCCGTGTAAACGCGGTTGCTCCAGGATTCATCGCTACTCCAATGGTTAAGAAAATGCCTGAGAAAGTTCTGGCGATGATGGAAGAAAAAGCTTCCCTAAGAAGATTAGGTGAGCCAGCTGATATCGCTGCTGCTTACGCTTTCTTAGCAAGTGACGATGCTTCATACATCACTGGAACATGCCTAAACGTTGATGGTGGTACAATATTAGGCTAGAACTTTACTCACTTTTAGAAGGAAAAAAACAAAAAGACTCTGATCCAACATTAGTTTTGGTCAATGGTCTTTTTGCTGACACGACATCGTTTGATGGAGCGTGCTTCTATTTGCGCGAAAAGTTTCAGTATCTAAGATACGATTGCAGAGGGCAGGGGAAATCTCCCAAGCCGGATTCAATCTATCATTTAGAAGATCATGTAATGGACCTGCGCGGTCTATTGGAAGACAAACGGCTTGGTAAAATTTTACTCATTGGTTTAAGTAACGGCGCTCGTATCGCAATGGAGTACGCAAGACGATACCCAACTGATGTTGTGGGTGTGGTTGCTTGTGATACCTTCGATATCCCGACACCGATGATTAAAGCAAAACTTGGTAGTTGGCTTAAGGCCCACGAAACAGGTGGACCGCTTCATCGTTTTGATATCGCTACCCCATGGATATGGGGCGAAGATATTTTTAATGAAAAGAGCGAGCTGTTTTTAAGCTACCGTGAGCGCGCAGGAACTATCGAAAGTCATGTCGTCTCCAATCTTATTTTGGGGGCCATGCAGACAGATATTGATATCTCTGAGATCACTTGCCCGATCCTTTTTGTGGCGGGAAAAGAAGATCTCCTGACTCCGCCGTTTCTGCATGAAAAGATGCAGGCAAAATCAAAAAACGCGGAATTTAAAATGGCCCAAGGTGGGCACGCTGGTCTGATTGAAAGACCGGCCATTATGGATAGTCTAATTCTTCCTTGGATTGAGAAAATAGTATGAGTCATTGGATTGATTTCTTAGAAAAAAACGCGCACGTCTACGACGATAAAGTGGCCATCATTGACCAGGAAACAAATCGTCGCCTGACATATGCTGAGTTAAACCGCGAAGTGGACCAGTGGGCCGCTGTGCTTTCTCATCAAGGCGTTTCTAAGGATGATCCTATTGCTTTTTTAAATACGACGAACTGTCTTCTTCACGTGACTCTTATGCTTGCGTGCTCGAAGATCGGAGCTTTTTTTGTTCCCCTAAATTTCCGTCTTTCAAATCCGGAAATTGAAAATGTGGTCAAGGCGTTAGGCCCAAAACTTTATGTAGGCGTGGGAGAAAAAGTCCTTAACGTTGATGTGCCTTATCTTGATACAAAACAAGTCAATCTAAACGAGTATTCGTCTTACCCGGAAAACAAATCGACTCTTGATGACACCATTCTGATGCTTTATACATCGGGATCAACTGGTGTTCCTAAAGGAGTTATGTTTCACGGGAATATGCTTTTAACCAATCAGATTGAAACGTGTAAGGGATGGGGGCTGACTCCTGATGACATCACCTTAGTTGAAACTCCATTTTTCCACACAGGTGGATACAACGTTTTACTTCTTCCACTTTTATACTTAGGTGGAACGGCGATTCTGGCCCAGGCCTTTAATCCGGAAAACGTTTTTAACTGCATCGAAAAAGAAAAAGTCTCGGTGTACTTTGGTGTGCCGACGATGTTTCAAATGCTTCTTGAAAAACCGCGTTTTAACGAATGCGATTTTTCTTCGATCCGCTTTTTTGTCTCAGGTGGAGCTGCTTGCTCGATCCCGATGATTGAGGAGTACCAAAAGAAAGGGTTGATGTTTAAGCAGGGATTTGGTCTTACTGAAGTTGGGCCAAACTGTTTTCTTCTGGATGAAAAAGACGCCATTAAAAAAGCCGGGTCAATCGGAAGGCCAATGCCACACTCGCGTGTTCGCGTGATCAATAAAGAAGGAAAAGACGTCGCGGTTAACGAGCCGGGAGAGCTACTTCTTGCTGGACCACATGTCTGTGCCGGATATTATAAAAACCCGAAGGCGTTTGAAGAAACATATAAAAATAATTTTTTCCACACGGGGGACCTGGTTCGTTTTGATAGCGATGGGTTTTTCTACGTTGTTGGAAGAATTAAAGACATGTATATCTCTGGTGGCGAGAACGTTTATCCAGGTGAAGTAGAAAAACAAATCACAACTCATCCAAAAATTTCTGAAGCAGTCGTGGTCTCAGTTCCCAATGAAAAATGGGGTGAAGTGGGTTTTGCGTTTTTAAAGACTGATGGAGAAAATTTATCTTCTGAAGTCCTGCGCGAGTATTTAAACCCATTACTTTCAAGATACAAACACCCGCAGCACGTTTACTGTATGAAGGAATTTCCGCTTTTACCTAACGGCAAAGTCGATAGAAAAGAGCTTAAGAAAAAAGCACTGGCACTAGTTTAAAAACTATTTTCTGTTTGCTTTAACTCGTACGCGCACACGGGATTTATCAATATTTGTTCTAGAAACAAACACCATCATCACTAAGCTTGTAGCTAAAACAAAAACTGTTGCGTCCATAAAGCTCATAAAAATCTCCCAAAGATGGGGTCAAAACATATGACCGGTATTCTTCTTATCGGGTTCTTTTTAAACTACTTTAGTCGAGCAGCTTCCTCGGTTAATTTGGCAAACAGCGCATCTTCATCCTCCGGGCGAAGTCTCAGATTCCATTCACCTTTAGGGTAAAGCACGCTGGCGATCCCAGATTCGCATTCACCCAGGCAATTTGAGGCGGATACGCGTACTTCGCTCTTGGAAAAGCACTCGCGGGCGCGGCTTTTGAGGTTTTTTCTCATGGCCACGGCCTCTTCGGGAGAGCTTTCTGTGCCATCGGGACGGTTATATGTACAGCTGGTGCAAACAAATAAATGGGCCTTTAATTTACTCATAAAATCCTCTTCACACTGATTGGTAATTTCTCGCCGAGTGTTTTCTTCTGACTATATTATAGCTATCATTAGAGAGAAACAATTTCATTTTTTTAAGAGGTAACCATGGGACTGGGGCAGAGACAAAAAGCTCTAGAGATCAATCTCAATAGCAAAATTTACGGAACCTTCGCCGAGATCGGTGCTGGTCAGGAAGTGGCCCGCCATTTCTTCCGCGCAGGTGGTGCGGCAGGAACGATTGCTAAAAGTATTTCTGCTTATGACATGACCATGAGTGATGCCATTTATGGCAGAGAAAAAACCGGCCGTTATGTTTGTGAAGAGCGATTACAGAAAATGCTCGACACTGAATATGAAACGCTAGTGTCGCGCTTAGAAAATGTGAGAACAACAGAGACCACTTACTTTGCTTTTGCCAATACAGTGTCGGCAAAATCATTTAAGGGAACGGGTGAGAACCATGGCTGGATTGGAGTGAAATTCCAACATGAGCCAAAAGCAGAGCCTTCTCAAGTGATCATGCACGTTAGTATGCTCGATGCTGAAAATATTCAGCAGCAAGAGGCCCTGGGTTATATCGGTGTAAACTTAATCTATGCCGCTTACTACTTAGCTCAAAACAGTGAAGAGTTTATCGCCAGCCTGATGGATGGGCTGACAACGTCGAGAATTAAAATCGACATGATTAGCGCTAAGGGCGCTGCTTTTCATGGGATTGACAGCAGGCTGCTGTGTCTTGAACTGGTAAAAAGTAAATTATGTGAATCAGTTATTTTTGATGAAAATGGAAACGTCCTTCAGGCCTCTGAGGTCTTATATAAAAAGAACGTGCTGGTTGTGCGTGGAGGTTACAGACCGCCAACTAATTTAAGTTTAGATATGCTGGAGTGTGGGCTTCGAAAATTTAAGGCCTCACTGGATAAAAGTGAGCAGGAAAACATTATCGTCATTCCAGAAATCAGTATGTCGCTTTTACTTGACCGCGGCACTGTGGATAACGAAGACTTCCTGGCCCGAGTTGACCTGCTCTCTGCTTTGGGGCAGAAGGTTTTGATTTCTAATTCTGAGTCCTACAGCGACCTGAATATGTTTTTTACAAAATACGCTAAGAAAAAAATCGGATTTGTGATGGCCTCATACAATCTTGAAGAAATCTTAAATAAGAGCAAATACGATGGCAACCGATGTGGTTTGGGCCTAGTCGGATCAATCGGGAGATTATTAGAGCCAAACACAAGGCTTTATATTTATCCTGCACGTGATGAAGAAAATAGTGAGATCCAGACTATTGAGTCCATCCAGGTTAGTGACGATATGACGTTTCTTTTAATGTATTTAAAAGAAAATCATTTGATTGAGGACATTGAGGACTACAATCCTGAAGTGATTTCAATCTGGTCGAGAAGAGTGTTAAAAATGATCCAGGATGGGACAGAGGGCTGGGAAAAATTCGTTCCGGCTTCGGTTGCCAAGACTGTTAAAAAGAAATGTTTATTTGGAGCAAAGTGTGACATTTAAAAAAGTATTATTAGTTTGTGCAGTGTTATCCATTTCACCCAAGGCCTTCTCATGGGGAAAAACAGGACATAGAATTGTCGCTGAAATCGCCCAGAGAAACTTAAACACAGATGCTCAAAAAGGTGTAAAAGGTCTCTTAGGTGTTGATGATCTTTCTCGAGTAGCGACTTTTTCCGATGAGATCAGGTCAAATAAAGCTTTCGATTACACGGCCCCATGGCACTACGCCAGCATTCCTACAGGGAAAACTTATTTCGATCAAAAGCGCTCTAAAGATGGCGATGTGATCGAGGGACTCTTCCGCATGGAAGAAACTCTAAGAGACCCAAAAAAATCAAAAGAAGATAAGGCCTTCGCTCTTAAATTCATGGTGCACATGATGGGAGATCTTCACCAGCCGCTTCATGTGGGTATTGCTGAAGACCGCGGAGGAAACACTGTGCGCCTGAGATGGTTTAAAGGTGAGACAAACTTGCATGCCATCTGGGATGAGAGCATTGTGGATTTTGAACAACTCTCTTACACAGAATACTCGACTTATTTAAATCATTTCACAAGCGATGAGAAAAAAGACTTCAGCAAAGGGACATTCTTAGACTGGGCCAAAGAGTCACAGGATCTAAGAGGATTAGTTTATGACACTGGTGGAAGTGAGAATTTAACTTACGAGTACCACTTTAGAATGAAGCCTACAATGGAGCTTCGTTTACGTCAGGCCGGAATCAGACTTGCAAGTCTTCTTAACAGCATCTTTAGAAATGAAAAGTTGCCAAAAGAGTACGAAGCGTTAAGACAAAAAGTGAAGGACAACATTTAAGATCAGGTGAGAAAAGTATGAATGCTCCTCTTGAAAAGAAAATGCAAAGAGATGTTTTAATCTGCGATGACGATAAAGCAATCTGTGAAATCCTAAGAGAGTATTGCGAGCACATGGGATGTTTTAAAAATATCGTGTTTGCTCATGATGGAATTACAGCGACTCAAAAACTGCGCAATCAAAAGTTTGCTTTGATTTGTCTGGATATCAGCATGCCGAAAAAAACAGGTTATGACCTGATCGGTGAATTCGATGCTAACAGCATCAATATTAAGGACAATATTTTGGTGGTCTCAGGAACCTTGGAAAAAGATCTGATTGCTAAAATCTTCCAAGGTGGAGTGAAGAACTTCATGGTTAAGCCTTTTGATGAAAATCAGTTCCAGGAAAAAGTTTTAAGAATTTTAGGTGCTCAAAAATAAGGATGCAATTATGTCTAAAGAGTCCATCAGACTAAATCCTGGCGACTATCTTCTGCGCGAAGGTGAAGAGAGTTTAGAAATGTATTATCTTCAGTCTGGAACTCTTTCCGTCTTTAAAAGAAAAGGCGATAAAGAACACCAGATCGGCTCGATCATTTCAGGAGAGCTGGTTGGTGAGATGTCCTTTTTAGATAAACATCCACGTTCTGCATCGGTTAAGGCCGTCACAGAATGTGTTCTGGTTATTGTGCCTCATGAAAAGCTGGAAGCGACTCTTAACGGGCTTCCAAAATGGTTTACGGCGCTACTCCATACGCTCTTAGACCGTTTAAGAAAGGCCAACGCCAGAATTAAAATCTAAATCTAATCTAAGTTAAAAAGTAATTTTGAAATTTCGCTCGATGCTTTCTTTTTCTTTGATCGGGAAGGGATTGTTTTCCACTGAAAGGTGGTGCAGGTTTTTTAATTCTTTAAGCTTGAGTGGCAGCTCGTTTAGTTTATTGTTTTCTAAATTTAAGCGCCTAAGTTTTTGCAATCGATAAAGGCTGTAAGGGATCTCTTCGATCCGATTGTTCCCCAAATCCAGGTAATGAAGATTAGGAATTTCGTTAAAGAAGTTTTCTAAAGACTTTGCATTTAAGCTGTTTCTTCCTAAAATAAGCTCTTTTAAATGGGACCTGCTTTCGAGTTCAGGAAGTTGTGATAAACGATTATTTTTCAGACTTAAGTACTGAAGAGCAGGAAGTTCGAAAACTTCTTTGGGGATTGTGGCAATCTGAGTGGAAGTCAGGCTGAGTTTTTTTAGTTTTTTTAAGATGCCGATATCTTCCGGGAAGTAAGTGAAATTTCCGCCGATAATCTCCAGCTCAGTTAAGTCCCAGAGGTTTAAAACCTCAATCGGAAAGCGGGATTCATTTTCATCGCATTTTAAAACTAAACGCTGAGAGCTTCGCGATTCAAACATCAATTACAAATCCTGAATATACTTGTTGTGAGCATCAACTAAAATACATTTTGGGGTAATGGCCCTGTCACTTAAAGCGTAGCTGAAAATAATAACTTCTTCACCTTTTTTTATTAAGAGAGCAGCCGCACCATTGATGCAAACCATTCCCGAGCCACGCGGTCCAGAGATAACGTAGGTTTCCAAGCGGTTTCCTGAAGTGTTGCTTACCACTGTGACCTTCTGTCCTGGCCATAAGTCAATGCGGTCCAGAAGATCCTGGTCGATGGTTATAGAGCCGATATAAGAAAGGTCGGCTTCTGTCACTGTCGCTTTATGAATTTTGCTTTGTAATAGTTCTCTTAACATATTTTCTCTTTTACTTAATTGCTGTTTGGTCCCGGAATACCCAGGAAGTATAAAATCGAAGTCATTGGCCCATGGCTCAAATGTTGTTGAGCTTCTTTTCTCACCACGTCTTTAGCGTGGAAAGCAATCCCCAGTCCGGCAGTCGCAAGCATCGGAAGATCGTTTGCTCCATCTCCAATCGCGACGACTTGTTCTAGTGAAATATTTTCTTGTTGAGCGATTAGTTTTACCAAAATTGCTTTTTGGTTAGCGTTGACGATTGTGCCTGTTACGTTTCCAGTAAGCACGCCATCTTTTGCTTCAAGTTCATTGGCAAAAGAGTAATCTAGTCCAAGCTTTTTCTTTAAAGCGTCGGCAAAAAAAGTAAATCCACCAGAGATAAGAGCGACTTTATATCCAAGGATTTTAATCGTTTTAATAAACTCTTCAACTCCCGGAGTAAGTGGAAGATTTTCTAGTACTTCCTGCATACGAGAGACTTCAAGACCTTTTAGTTTTGAAACACGAAGACGCAGAGACTCATCGAAATCGATTTCACCATTCATTGCTCGGTGAGTGATCTCTTTGACTTCAGCTCCCACACCACAAAGTTCTGCCAGCTCATCGATAACTTCTGCTTGAATCAGCGTCGAGTCCATATCGAATACGATCATGCGCTTGTTTCTTCTAAAGACGTTGTCTTTTAGGAAAGCGACATCGATTTTGTGATTAGTAGAAACTTGCATCAGCTCAGCTTTTAGGGCCTTGCTATCGAGAGTTTTTGGTATTGAAGTTGAAATCTCCATTGAAGAGAATTCCTTCGGGCTTACTTTATCAATGCGTTCGATGTTGATTTTATAGTTGGCGAGGATTTGGGCCAGATCAGCAACAAAACTCGCTGTCACTTTTTGTGGAGAGACGCACGTTACGATAAATTTTTCGCCTTCCATTTCCGGAGTCACGACTTGTTTATCAACGACTTTGTAAGAAAGAGAAAGTCCTATCAGGTTGGCATCAAAGAGAAGATCCTTAAGCACGTTACCGCTGTGGTTGTTTTCGTTTACGTTAAAGCCTAATACGAAACTTAAAGAAAGAAGTCCGTGAGTTACGGCCTGTCCCATGTCCAGAACATCGACATTGTACTGGCTGATGATTCTCATTAAGCGCGCAGTGATCCCGGGACCATCTGGTCCACTAACAGTAACAAGAATAGTTTTTCCATTAAGTAGTTGGTTCACTCGCATCCTCTGTGTTTTTTTTGCGTTTTTTTTCTTTTCTAATTTTTTGAATTTTACCTACCAGGCCTAAAGAGTATTCAACGGCCGAGTAAAGTGAAAATATTGAAGCTAAATAAATAAGAATCGTCCCGATTAACGGCATATCGATTCCCCAGGGAACATCGTAGGCCATAAGCAGGGGAACACCCACCATTTGTGTAGCGGTTTTCCATTTACCTAAAGCACCAACTGGAACACTTAATCCTTTTTCAATGGCCAGGAGGCGAAGGGCGGTGATGTACATCTCGCGCAGAACGAGAATGAGAACAACTAAAACATTCACTCGGTTCATCGCTAAAAGCATGATCAGTGCAGAGATCACCAGAAATTTATCAGCAATTGGGTCTAAAAAAGAGCCAAAAACAGTCACGATATTTTTTCTTCTGGCGATAAAGCCATCAAGGAAATCTGTGATTGAAGCTGCGACGAACGTCCAGGCGGCAACATAGTTGAGAAGTTTTGTATGCTGACGTGCCCACTCGTAGTTGACCAGCACGGAAAACATAGAGAAAACAATAATAGGGATCAGAATCACCCTGAACATAGTTAAGCGATTTGGAAGGTTATCTATTTCCCACTCGTTACTCATTTTTTTCCTTCTTATAATAAATGTAACTCTATTTTAACCTAAGAGTAGTGAAGCTTACTAGGAGAAAAAATTGGAAAGACACTTAAGTTTAATTAAAACCGATTACCAGGAACTGGAAAAAAGAGTTTTTCCTCGTTTTCCCTTTGGTTTTATGATTTTTAAAGAAGCTTCGGGCGCTAAAATGGTGTTTGAAGTTAAAGATATTTCACTTACAGGGATGCAACTATCTTTCAAAGACGGAACTCATGATTATAAAGTGGGCTCAAAAATCGAAGGTGAGCTGCACTGGAGAGGAATCAATGTTTCTATCAAGGCGAGAATTCAATGGGTGCGCGAAGCTTCATTGGGACTAGCGTTTGATTCGAGCATCAGTTTTGAAGAAAAAATGCGCTCATTTTTATCTTTCGACAACATTGTTTCGCATATTAAACCACTTCATAAAACCGACATGTCTATCGACCTGCCAAACAACCTGATGTTCTGGTTAAAGGCCGATGGTGTTCTTGATCTTTATGTCTGGGAGCACGCAAGTGCCGGGATTTCGCGCTTTCAAATTCTTATGATGGAGCATTTCATTGAATGGGAAGAAGGTGTGGGCCTAAAAACAGGTCGAGTTATGACTCAAAGAGACCTGGACACTCCACTGTCACTGGAAGATGAGTTTGTTTTCCAGATCGACGACTCTGTTGTGGCCGAAAAAATCGAAATGGCCTTAGGCGTTGTGAGAAAAATCTCTGACGATCATCTGCCAACAGACGCTAAAGAATTCTTAATCTACAAACTAGGCGGATAACGCCAAACCAAACAGTCCAGTGGACTGTTTGGACTTCTTTTGAAATTCAAAGAACGCCAAATTTCTTACAATGAGTTTTGGCGTTCAACTCCACTTAATTAAATAGGTGACTTTTTCTTTCCTAACCTCCATATCCCTTTTATAATCAAAGGGCATTTACCATTTTTATTAAAAATCGGAGTTCTATCAATGAATCGTAACCTTGCTTTGGAATTTGTTCGTGTAACAGAAATGGCCGCAATTGCTTCTGCCCGTCTAATGGGTCGTGGGGATGAAAAGGCCGCAGATCAGGCCGCAGTCGATGCGATGAGAGCAATGCTTGATTCAGTTGAGTGTGATGCAACTGTTGTTATCGGTGAAGGTGAGCGTGATGAAGCTCCAATGCTTTATATCGGTGAAAAAGTAGGAACAGGAAAAGGAGCTGAACTTGAAATCGCTCTTGATCCACTTGAAGGAACGACAGTTTGTGCGACTGGTGGATACAACTCAATCTCAGTAATGGCGATTGCAGAAAAAGGAAACTTCCTGCACGCACCAGATACATACATGAAAAAAATTGCTTGTGGGCGCGAAGGCCGCGGGCTTATCGACATCAATGAATCAGCAAAAGAAAACTTAAGAAGATTAGCTGAGGCCAAAAAATGTCGAATTGCTGACTTAACAGCAATCGTTCTTGATCGCCCAAGACATAAAGAGCTTATTCAGGAAATCAGAGAAGCTGGAGCTCGTATCCAGTTAATTGGTGACGGTGACGTTTCTGCAGCAATTGCATGTTGTGATCCAAACTCTGGTGTGGATATTTTATTTGGTATCGGTGGAGCTCCAGAAGGTGTTCTTGCGGCAGCAGCGATGAGATGTATGGGCGGAGACTTCCAGGGAATTCTTCAGTGGAGAAATGACGAAGAAAAAAGCCGTGCTAAAAAAATGGGAATTACTGATTTAAATAAAGTTTTCAAACTAGATGACCTTGCTCGTGGAAATGTCATGTTCGTTGCTACTGGAGTAACAACAGGAAACTTCCTTGAGGGTGTAAAATTCAAGTCGTGGGGAGCGATCACTCATTCAATCGTAATGAGATCGAGCTCAGGAACAGTTAGACATATTGAAGCTGAACACCACTTTGATACAAAACCAAGATACTAAAATTTAACCTGACTAATATTTTACGGAGAAAATGTTATGGCAACAGCATCTAGAACGGAAATTGTAGACGTAGACATCAACAAGCTTTACGACGTAATCGTTGATTACGCAAAATACCCTGATTTCGTTGATGGCGTAAGCTCTACAAAAGTTTTAAGCCAAAATGAAACAAGCGCTAAAGTTGAGTACTCTGTAAACTTAATCAAGAGTTTCAAATACACTCTGGCGACAACACAATCTCGCCCGACTAAAGTTTCATGGGTTTTAGAATCAGGTGACCTGTTCAAAAAGAACGACGGTAACTGGACTCTAAAAGATTTGGGCAATGGAAAAACTGAAGTGACTTACAGCCTGGAAGTTGATTTCAAAATGTTTGCTCCAAATGCTATCCTTTCAGCTCTTACTGAGAAGAACCTTCCGGTAATGATGCAGTCATTTTTTAAACGCGCAAAATCTGTCTAAGAGAAGGAGTGGTTATGAGTGAGAAAGATAACAAAGGATCGCCAATCGAAGGAATCATTAAAAAAGTGGTTTCAGTAGGAGTTGGTGCTGCATTCATGACGGAAGAGTCAGTGAAGAAGATTTTAGAAGATCTTCCACTGCCAAAAGAAATTCTCTCGGGCCTGGTTCAAAATGCTAAAGGAGCTAAAGAGGATTTCACCAATGGAATTAGAGAAGAGATTCGAACTTACTTATCTAAAGTCGACGCTTCAAAAATTGCCACAGATATTTTAGACCGCTACGACGTTGAAGTTGAAGCGAAGTTTAAATTCAAAAAGAAAAATGATCAAAACTAATTTAGACCAAAGGCTCCGCTCATTTAAGGCGGAGCTTGGTTCAAAAACCCTTGTCGCTGTTTCAAAATATTCACCGATTGATGATGTGGCAATGGCATACGAACTGGGACAAATGGATTTTGGTGAAAACCGCGTGCAGGACTTAGTAGAAAAAGCAGCGGCCTTTGAGGCCAAAGGCATGAATAATGTCCGCTGGCATTTTATCGGAAACCTTCAATCCAACAAAGTTAAAGAGCTCTTAAAAATTCCTCATCTCTACAGCATTCATTCTGTGAGCTCAAAAAAACTCGTAGAAGAAATCATTAAGAGAGAAGGAGAGTTTAATGGTGAAGAATTAAAACTTTTTTTCCAGCTCAATACTTCTCATGAAGATGAGAAATCAGGATTTGAAACTGTTGAAGAAATGCTTGAGAGTATGCTGCTATTAAAAAAGCACGGCAATCCAAAACTGGTTGTTCATGGACTTATGACTATGGGATCTGTGCGCGCAGTAGACTTCGAAGCGGCCGCTTTAAAGTGCTTTCGCGATTTAAAGCACGCCCGCGACCTGGCCCAAAAAGAGCTAGGGCTTACAGATTTAAAGCTCTCTATGGGAATGAGCCAGGATTATCGAATGGCGCTCAAAGAAGGGGCGGATTACGTTCGAGTGGGCTCGGCCATCTTTAAATAGTCCGATAGTTCTCATGTTTTTGACCTTTTAGGCTCCCAAAAACTATAATATTTTCAATAGTTAAGCACCCTTAACCAAATCCTGATATATCTAAAAATCAGATACAGTAGCTATGGCTTTTCTATGAGGAGAAAACGAGAGGCTTTGCTATAGTGCAAGAAACGAATTTTGAGAGGGATTTATGACAAAGAGAAAAGTACCAGAGCTTAGTCTTTTAAGTTACGTTCATGGAACTCAGGCGGACAAAATTAAGTTTGTCGATGATATCTTCGGCGGTCTTAAAGATTACGGGTTCATTATCTTAAAAGATCACACAGTTGAGCAAAAGAAAATTGACCGTGCTTACGAGCTGGTAAAAGAATTCTTTGATCTTCCACTTGAAACAAAAATTAAATACAAAGGAAATAACGGCGGGCAACGCGGATACACTCCTTTTAAAACAGAACACGCTAAAGACAACAAGAACCCGGACCTAAAAGAGTTCTGGCACGTTGGACGCGAGTTAGCTGCAACAAGTGCATACAAAGGTGTTTACCCTGAGAATGTCTGGCCGACAGAAGTAGCAGAGCTAAAAAAGACTTTCATCGAGCTTTACGAAGCTATGGATACAACATCGGTCACTCTTCTGGAAGCAATCGGAAAAGGTCTTGATGTTCCAAGTGATTATTTCTCAAACATGATCCACGACGGAAACTCAATCGTTCGTATGATTCACTACCCACCCACAAAAGGTCAGGACACAAAGAATTCAATCAGAGCGGCAGCTCACGAAGATATCAACCTTATCACAATGCTGGTTGGAGCGACTGATTCAGGACTTCAACTTCTTGAGCGCGATGGAACATGGTTAGACGTAGAGTCTCGCCCGGGTGAAATCGTTGTTGATACAGGGGATATGATGTCGAGAATTACAAACAACGTTCTTCCTTCGACAACTCACAGAGTAATCAACCCATCAGATGACGGGTCTGCAAGATTCTCTATGCCATTCTTCGTTCACCCGCACTCGAATGCAATGTTAAAATGTATTCCATCGTGTGCAGGTGCAGGTGGAAGAACTCCAGATGCAGATATCACTGCTGGAGATTTTTTAACTCAGCGTCTGAGAGAAATTGGTTTAATTAAGTAATGATGAAGGCCTCGAAAGAGGCCTTTTTTATTTGTTGTTTACTAAATGAAATGCACTCTAAAAATTCAATTAACTTCATAGAATTAAAAGCTCCATAATCTTTTAACATTCCCTCACTAAACTCTTTCTCGAGGGGGGAATTATGAAATACATTTCATTTCGTTTAGAAAATAATTCTTATGCAGTATCAATCTTAAAAATCAAAGAAGTGATTGCAGAAAAGAATATTACGAGTGTTCCTCTCAATCCAAATCATTTAAGCGGAATAATAAATGTGCGCGGATTAATCATTCCGATTGTTGATCTATGTCTTAAGTTAAAGTTAAGAAGTGACGAAGCGAATTTCAGGAAGACGATCATCATACTTGAGGTCAATCGGCCCAGGCAGCGGCTGCCGCTGAGTCTCTTTTTTACCAGGCCAATTCCCTAAGATCGGTGGTTGATACTCTGGTGGTGACAGTTAAAGGTGTACAGGGGGAAGAAACACAAAAGGAAGTTCACAAGGATAACGTCAGGGCAATTAAGAGACCTGAAGTTAAAGCGAGTGTAGGGTTTATGAAAAAAGTTTCTGGAGAGTCTTATGCACTTCCAGGAAACAAAGACCCTAGGTTTGAAGAAGTCTAAAATCTAAGGCCAATAGTGGCCCTGAAATTTAGGATGTTCGTGGTTTGTTCCGTGCCATTTGAGAAGGTTTCTGTAGAGCTTAACGATTCAACAGATCCTTCAAAGACCATGGCAAGATTTTTTGAAAAAGGCATCATGTATCCCAAGCGGGCCTCTGGTAAAAGAGTGACACGTCCTGAGCTTTTGTCGTCATCGACAGTGGTTTCGGACTTACCAAGGCCCGCGGCCACAGTAAGATAAAAATTATTTTTGTTATCAGAGAAGGTTACAAAATGATAAGTTGCTGCCACGGTTCCCATGATTCTTTTTGTAGGAATATCCAGTTCCGGGTTCTCGATTCTGTAGACTTCATTATCCATTCTTGCGCCAAAACTCATTTCAAATTCAGGCAGGAAGCGGTAGTTGTATTCCAAAGTTACGTTGTAGCCCGAGCGGCTCGAATTTTTTTCATCGGCAACAGAAGACGAAGACTGAGTAAGACCTTTGTTGTAGCTGGCCTTAATCGCCCAGTTATTTTGTGCTCTGAATTTTTTGTAAACTTCATTGTAGTTAATGTCGGGTGTAAGGCCTGGATCAGCAGCGATTTCCAGCGCCACGTTTCCGTAGACAGTAGAGTTGGAGCTGACGATATCTTCTCTGTTAAAAGGAATTGTGACCGTGCGATCTACAGGCACCCAAAGAGAAAAATCGCGGTTAACTTCAGCGGCCTTGCAGACCACGCTGACGTTATCGTTAGCAAAAATGATTTCCTGTCCTTTAATGACTCCATCTTTAATCCCTTTGGCCACCACAAATGACCTGCGGTCTTTAGAGACTGTTTGAATAACGGTCAGTTCTTCTTTGGCGTAAGAATTATTTACGGGAGAAAAAATGAGAATTCCAAACAGAAACAGTAAGGTAGAGTGTTTTTTCATACTTATATTTTACCATGAGGCCCGCCAATAAAAAGACACACTTTTTTTTCCACCCCTTAGCAAAGACCTTGCAGAACACTCGGTTTTTATAGGGAGTTCTCCAATGGGAAAGAAAGGTACCTGACAATGGATGTAGGAGATAAAATAGTAAAGGTCACATCATATTTTTCGATAAGTAGTTGAGGAGTTACGACTAGATGCTACTGAATAAGAGTTTGATCAACACTTTAAAGCTCGCCACATTAATGCTTGTGGTGTCTGCCTGTGTGCCTAAGGCCACGGAGAAAAAAGCTGTGTGTGGAGAGAACGAAGCGTTTAGTACGGTGACGAGAAGTTGTTATAGTATTGAGGAGCAAAGATATAAGCCTGTAGGAACGAAGTCTTCCGACACTCTGGCCGAGGAAACTCCAAAAACAATCATCTTGACCTATACAGATGCCAATAAAGACCAGGCCATCTCTTGTAAGGTGTCTGCGATCTCATCAAATGTGGAAGCGATTTCGCCGCTTCTTTTAAATAATGGCCTAACAAATAAAGCTGCCGATGTTTATTCGGCCTTCTATAATTTAGCTAACAGCATTCCTGTTCCAGATACAGCAACTGCCGCTACTTATAGAACTAATATGCTGGATGCTTTAACGATCATGAGAACTAGCTTCTCTCAAGCGAGTATCGATAGTGCCATGACTGTTTTCTTGTCATACGCTACAAACCTTCTGACTCTAGCAACTAACCATCCTGGTGAAGCCAATGTTCAGAACTTTTATACTTTAGGGCAAACAATGCTTCAGGAGTTCGCTCCTTTTAAGACTCAGGTTAACAACCGTTGTGAGTGTTCTGCTGGCGTTTGCACAACAACAATTTCACCAAAACTTCATAAGTCGGGCAGTGCTGGTTTCTCATACACGATTACTGATGTGGATGGGGAGAGTGCGACTAAGGCCGTTTCTTTGACGATTACACCTATGTCGACGGCGAGCACTCACTTACAACCGGTGGCTAAGTCGCTTAACGTGACAGGAGCTGAAAGTAATACATCAACTGCAACAGGTATTAATTTTACGATTCCTGCTGCTGGGGACATCAATTCAACAGCATCTGCAAATTTTCAATATACTTTTGTTTCGGCCTCAAAAGGGACAGTGACAAACTGTATGAACCAGACAGGTTCAACAACTGGCAAATATGATACGACTTGTACATATACACCAACAAATGGAGATGCGTATACGACGTCAAGTCCAGCGGCCGCTACTGTTTCAATCCCGAATGCGGGAGCTAATCCTGCAGTATTTACGGCCGTAGCGAATGGCTCTTATGCAAATAATAAAATCTCTATTGAGTATGTTGACCTACAAGATAGCAATTCACCTTTTAGTAGATCTCAAGCATTTGGTTTAGTTTCCTCATATCAAGATAGCTTTGTAAGAGTTAATGGGGACGCTATTACTGTTTATATAAACCTTGGAATCACTTCAACTCTAAAAGTTGTTGAGCTAATCAACAATCATCCACAGGCCAATAAATTGGTGGTGGCAAGTGGTGGATCAGCTAGTAATAATGCGACACCAACATCAGGGGCCGTTTATTTAACTGGTGGTGTAGATGCTTTTGACACTATCACTTATAGAGTAAGCAACGGGATTTCTAGTTCTACAAATACGGGAACGATTCAGGTTAATGTGACTTCGACGAATGATCTTCCGATGGTTGCCAGAGATTATTTAGGATCACCATATTCACATACAGAAATTTTTAATGAAGAGACAGTTGGACACTCGATCATCGTATCATTTAAAGATGTAGACAGTTATGCATCTCAAATGACAATAAGTGCGGTAGTTAACGAAACTCTTTTAGCTTCGACGACATGTCCAGCAATGACGACTGCAGACATGCCTTTTATTTCTCCAAATTCTAAAGTCCATGCCAACGTTCCAGCGCCAGCTGTTGCAACTTGTGCGGTCGATGGAACATGTACTGCGACAATTACTGTTGATGCAGATTTAGATTTCTATGGTGATGTATGTCTTTATTACTCAGTGGCAGATTCTCTGGGAGCTTCATCAGTTAATGCCCAGGGAGTTAAGCTCTCGATCACGGGAGTTAACGATGCTCCATTATTAAGTAACGCTGCACTTGCGCCCAATAGTCCATCTGATACAGTTGTGACTCCTCTTTCGGCCATGAGTATTGATGAAGACTTAGCAGGGGCATCGGTTAGTTACAAAAATATTTATGTAAGACCAAGCGGTAGCTCATATGAAGCATCACAGTTAACGACAGTGTCTCTATTGAGTTCAGCTCCAACTTTGATTCCAAACGTGGCATGTTTAAACTATAGGCCAGGGACAGCGACACCTGTAGGAAGTGTTATACCAAGTGGAGTTGGAGCGCTTTATTTCGATATCACAAATCTTCGTTGTTACATTGCAACTGGAACAGGAACTTCGAATTGGAAACTATATCCATCGTTAACGGCCTATCCGGCAAACTGTAATATTGATGTTACAGATTCAACTTCATACGGTACCGCTGCACCAACAGGTACGCCTTCAGCAGCTAACAAATACTATCTCAATACATCAAACAATAAATGTTATAAGTCATCTGCAACAAGCTGGGCACTAGATCCAGCGATGACGAATTATAAAATCTCTTATATCCCGGCAACTGATAAGTCGGGTTCGTCGACTATTACTGTAACTGTTCAAGATAATGGTGGAGCAACAGCTCCAAGTATCGATACAACGACAGGCACATTTGTTTTAACGGTTAATTCTGTTGATGACCCTCCAGTCTTCCGCTCATTCTTTACTTCAATTCAGACAAATGAAGGTGGAGACGTTCAAACTGAAGGATTTCTTGTTGATGAGGATGACGGTGCTACTACAGATGAAGACCTGCAGCCGATGAGCGTTTCTGCTATTACAACAGACAATGCCAGCGTTCTGCCAGTTTCTTCTATTAGCATTTTTTATGATTTAAATGATAACGGTGTTGAAGATGCTGGTGAGTCTCGTGCCATTGGCTCTATGCTTGAAGCGTCAGCAGCTGATGATGCTAGTTTACATAAAATTTATCTAAAACTAGATCCTGTTGATGGGGTTTCTGGAAATGCGAACATTAGTGTAACAATTAGTGATGGAACAAGCGCTGTGACGAAAAGCTTCGCCTTTATTGTTCACCCGATTGCAGCTCTTCATGGTGGCTGGAACAATATTTCATCTGTCGGTTTAAAAACAAATAAATCAGGTGCACCTGTCGCGGCTACGGATATTTCTTGTGAATACAATGTGACGACTGATAAAAATAATTGTAGTTCAAGCAACGTACTTAAAGATTGTAAAGGGTCAGCAAGCCCGAATGGATCTATTGTTCCAAGTGCTAAGAATACAATTTACTGGGATGAAACTAATCTTCGTTGTTATAGAAGCACTGGGGCCACTGAGTTTACTTGGGTAGACCATAACACATCTTGCCCGATAACAAAGGCGATTGCAGTGACAACCGTAGATGTTGCAATTACTTCATCGGGAACGGTTTTAAATGTTGTCTCTACTGCTGGATTCCCGGAAGCTGGAACTATTACAGTTGATACAGAGCAGATGACTTACACTGCGAAGACTTCGACATCATTTACAGGTTTAGTTCGCGGTGCTAATGCGACAACTGCAGCAGCTCACTCCATTGGAGCGAAAATTACTGCTAAAAATGCAGCCCCATTTATTAAAGATCTTGCAGCTGACCCAGCACCAACACCAACAGCGGCAAATCAGTTTTATTACACAATAGAAGATAAAACATGCCGTCAGAGTGTTTACAGTGGAACGAATCTTGTTTGGGATACAACATTGTATCAGCCATCTAAAGTTACTTTAGCATGGAAGCCGTTTACAGTTGTTGGTTCGGGCCCTGAAAGCGGAGTTCAGATTGCAGGGTGGAACGTTTATCGCCGTGAACACGGTGCAGATTTTAATTTCAAAGGTGGACACCTCAAAAATACGAGTTCGACATCAGTTTTTACTATTGCTGATCCAAGTGTAAGAACTTTTACTGATACAACTGCGGTTGCGGGTAAAGTGTATTTCTATGTTGTTCGTCCGGTCGAAAATAGAAGAAACTTTCCGACATATACGCCAGAAATATTTTCTGAAGTGCGTGTAATGGCAGCACCATCTAATTATACTTTTGTTCACCGTTGGATTGTAAACCAAGAAATTTGTAATGGAATGAACATTACAACATCAACTAGTCCTAACTATGTGGATACATCTAATAATTTCCGTTGTCCTTATATTGGGCCAGGTACGTCATCAGGTTATTATGATTACGGAAGAGACTTGCTTGTTGATACTCAAGAACTAGGATGTCCGTACGCAGCTGCGCCGGCCTGTACAGCTAATGGATGTGTTGGTATTGGAGCTCCTACTTACAATGCAGCAGCAGTAGGGCATGAGGTTGCGGCCAATGGACTTTATTATGACCGCGGAACAGGGACATGTTACCGCAGTGCTGGCGGTACAACATGGGAAACAGTTGAAGCAACAGCAGTGGCCAGCATCGCTAATATTTTAAATTCAGCTTTAAATGCTCCTTTGGTTAATGTGACTCAAGCAAAAGCAGCAGTTATTTGTTCAGCAAGAACGGCTCCTACTGTGCCAACAGTTAAGAATGCGGCAAATGTAATCGTTCCAGGAATGACTTTTGGAGCTGTCTCACTTCCAGATAAAAAAGATTATATGGGGTATGCTTCTCATAAACTAAATATCACCGATCCTGAAATTACAGAAATGGAACAAGGGTTCTCTCTAAACGTAACATCTCGCTGTAACGGTAGTGCTGCAAGTGGATTGGAGACGGCCTACACTGATTCGGCCATTCCGTCGACAAGTTTTATCTACTCACTTCCAGGCACAGCTTCATCTGGAATCAAGTCGCTTTATACTGGGTCAATTGCGTGGGCAAGCAGTAAAGGAACTGAAGCTTGTGTGTCTCGTTTTGGGATTCAGGATTTATACGGAAACGTAGCTGAATGGACAAAAGATCAGATGGATTGTTCTTCTCCTTATGTTTGTACTCCGGTCACTGGTTCATCATACGAAGCTTATAACTTTGATGGGGCTGGAACTCCGTATGCCTTGGATTTAAAATCTGGACCATATAACGATGCTGACGGAAGTGGAACGACTGCAGGAACAGATGCATGGTTAACTCAATGGACATTCTCTGATCAACTTTTTGGAGCGACAAAATTCTCATTCCCATTGGCCCTTCCAATCAATGGTGACATTGACAGTATGACGGCCTATGAAGACTCAGCGGCCTTACCGTGGATCTTGAACATTGGTCCTTCTTCAGGAATCACAACCAATAAACTTCACGAAGATGGTATCATCATTAATGGAGCTGCTGTTAATCTCGGGGCTACACATGTTGGTTCATTCGCTGTAGGTGGTAGCTACCGTTCAGGAAATCTTTCTGGACGATTTACTTCAGAGCTTGTCCCTGAGGCCGATAAACGCCCAGACATCGGTATGCGCTGTATTATCCCAGTAAGTGGATATGCTTCGGACGCTAAACACACATACCCTTATTAGGCATTGTCTCCCCATTTTTTCTTCGCTAAACTATCCTTGTTAAAACACAAGGACGTTTTTAATGTTTCGAAGCTTAGGCCTTCTGGTTATCTCAAACCTCTTTATGACATTTGCCTGGTACGGGCATTTAAAACACAACCAACACTCAAAGCTCTGGATGGTTGTTCTCATCTCATGGGGAATTGCTTTCTTTGAGTACTGCTTCCAGGTTCCGGCCAACAGGATCGGAATTCAGCACATGAACATCGCTCAGCTTAAAGTCGCCCAAGAAGTTATTACGATGACTGTCTTTGGACTTTTTGCGGTTTTATACATGAAAGTTCCTCTGACAAAAAACTTCCTCTACGCCAGCCTTTGCCTGGTGATGGCGGCGTTTTTTATGTTCAGAGACAGAGTTTAAAAGAGGGAAGAGATGGGAAAAATTATTAGTTTCATCAATCAAAAAGGTGGCGTTGGAAAAACGACCATGGCCTTTAACACTGCTTTTGCTCTGGCACAAAAAGGGAAGAAAGTCCTGGCGATCGATCTTGATCCGCAGGCCAATCTCACTCTTTTATTTGAAGCGAAAAATAATTACAACCTTCACCATCTTTTAATCAACTCGATTAAAGAACTAAAGATGATTCACGTTCCGGCGATGCTTTCGGAAATTCTTCATTACTCTAAAGGCAATGCGGTTGTGGATTTGATTCCTGGAGGCCAGGAGCTTTCTGGGTTTGATTTAACGGTGGCAGGGATCAATGCCCCAAGACAGTTGATCCTGAGAAAATTTTTAGAGATCAACACACTTAAAGACCGTTATGACTATATCGTGATTGATTGCCCGCCGACACTTGGGCTTTTAGTGATCAACGCCCTTTGTGCCAGCGATGGGGTCATCATTCCATTTAAAGCAGACGATTTTTCACAAAAAGGTTTGGAGCATTTTTATCAGGTATTGTCCGACATCTCTGATATGGGAATCGTTAAATCTCCGGATATCGTCCTTCATGTGCCTAATTTAGTTGATCTAAGAAGAAAACAAGAGAATGATGATTTGACAAAAATTATTGAAACCGTGGATCATGAGATCGGTGAGGGGAAAGTCTTCTCTCCTTTTTTAAATAAAGCAGGTCTTGTAAAATCATTATCAGGAAGAAAATCCGTTTTTGATTTTAAGGGGCAGGAGTTCACTGAGCTTCGCGAGAAGTTCACGGGAATTGCCGAAAGAATCGAGGAGTGGGCCAATGTCAGACAACAGTAAAAAAAGTTCTAATCCACTATACGTTGTCAGCAACAATGGAGTTGACGTGGAAGCAGCTAACAGCATTTTAGACCTGATCTTAAAGAAGACTGGTCTCGATCAATTAATTCCCATCCTAGAGAGCATTATGCAGATGTTTTTATCTCAGGTGACGTCGTACCCGATGTTTCTTGAAGTGAAAAAAATCTTTGATGCGATTTTTGAAAAAGCTATCGAGCTGATGTTTCAAGCTCAGCAGTTGATGCAAAAAAAGAAAGCTTAAGGTTTAGCCTAAGGGTTATAAGTACAGCGGAACCCAAACTGCTCATAGGCCAGTGATGGGTCGTAAAAACTTAAATTGAAAATCCCACCCACACCACCATTGTACCAGGCACCGCCTCTCATGACGGCTTCTCTGTCTGTTAATGAGCCGGGGTTGTAGGAACCAACATTGTTTCCATAATTATAAGTTGAGTGGGCCGAGAAGGCCGTGTTGATATTGATGACATCGCTTGAGCTGATTTTGGTGTCGAGTTCAGAATAATCTCGCCAGTAATCGACTGTGTCTCCAAACTTATAGGCCTTATCACAACTTGTCCCATTACAAGTCACACTCCAGTCAACCCATTCTTCAACGTTTCCTGAAATATCCCAGATGTCTTCACCAGTAGAGAGTCTGTGAGTTCTCTTGTGAACAAAACTTCCTGCTCCGACGCAAGTATTGGCACCTGTATTATAAAGACAGTTGCTATTTTGGTCTTCAATGTTTCTGGCAATAGCTTGCCACTCAGGATTAGATATTAGACCGTAACCACTTCCAAGAGCGGCACAGGCCTTGCGAGCATTGACTTGAGAAATATAATTCCAGGCTGCACCGGCGCTTCCTGAAAAAGGTTTGATGTTATAAAAACGCGCTTCGTATTTCATAACACAAAAATCCGCAGAAACACCAACGGCGTTGTCTGCAGGGACTTGTAGAAAATCACCAAAGGTCTGCGGGCATGTTCTGGTGAAAGTCGCTGTCGCTGTTGAGCAAGTTGATAAGTTCCCCAGTGAGTTTTCAATTTGAACTGCAAAGGTTGCAAGACCTAAGGGAAGATTACTTGAGACCAAATCTATGCTTGATGAAGTGGCCGTGCCTGTTGCGACTTCATCTGTGCATGAAGAATCAGAAAACAAGTGAACGATCTCGCCTGATTTTATACCGGCAGACCTGCTACGATGTCGTAAACATCATAGGCGATAGCATCGGCATGCGCCGTCCAGTTTAAAGTCACTGTTGAATCGGTGTGAGTAAGTGAAGTGATTCCGGCAAAAACTAAAGATGAATCGACTCCATTAGTGGTAGTGCCACCAGAAGTTCCGTCGTCGGTCTTTGCATCGGATTCAACTGGCCTGCGGTCAATTTTGATAGGGTTTTCTACACAGCTTGAAACAAGCAGCATAGTGGAAAGAAAAAATAGACGTGTGGCAGTTTTGATTCCCATAGTGATGGTACTTTATCGGCAAAGTAAGAGTTTACGTAATAAATAAGAAATAACGACTGTCTAAAGTTTAGACAGTCGGCCGTTAGGATTAGTTACATTATCTCGCTCTGATTCGGCGAGGTTTAACAGATGTCTCAGGAGCTTTTTTGGCCTCTAAAACAGGTTTTAGGGTCTCTTTTTGAATTCCGGCCAGTCCAGTAGAGACGTCGTCGCTAATCAGGTCGCCCTCGCTTAGAACGCCCGTCACGGCATCAACGTTTCTCATTTGGAGCTCTTCAACTTTTAGCTGATTGGTCTCCAGGGCGCGGAGTTCGGCCTCAAAATCCGGGTATGGCGCTTCTGAAGCGATGGCCCCGAATGAGAAAATGAATGTTAAAAAGAGTCTTTTCTTTAACATACAATTATTTTTTCACACATTTGGATTTTTTAAAAGGGCCAATGGAAATCATTCATGCTAATTAATTATTCATGAGTTATCCACAAGACCAGAGCAGCGAAAAAGACCTGCTTTTATCATCGTATCACTACGATCTACCTCCTGAGTTGATCGCCCAAAGACCAGTTGATGGTGTCAACCGCCACCAATCGCGTCTTATGGTCTACAATCAAAAGACAGACACGGTTACTCATGATTATTTTTATAATCTTCCCAACTACCTTCCGGCCGATTCACTGATTGTGTTTAATCAGTCCAAAGTTTTTCCATCGAGACTTTTGGGAAATAAAAAAAGCGGCGGCAAGGCCGAGCTTTTTTTCCTTTCACATGAGACTAATCAAAACGGAAGTTACCCGGCGCTGATTAAAACCAGATCAAAAAAGAATATCGGAGATGAATACACTTTTGCAGCGGACATGAAAGTGTCTGTGGCCGACATTTTTTCCGATGGAACTTTTGGTGTAAAGGTAAGTCTGCCAACAGGATTTAAAAATCTTCTGGATTATCTTGAAGCCCACGCTCTTATTCCTATTCCTCCTTACATCAGAAAAGGAGAAAGTGATGAGGAAGATAAAAAAAATTATCAAACAGTATATTCAAAACACACAGGATCTGTAGCGGCCCCTACAGCAGGATTGCATTTCACTAATGACCTGTTAGAAAAATTAAAAGAATCCAATATCGAGCGCGCATTTGTTACTCTTCACGTAGGCCTTGGGACTTTTAAACCGGTGACAGTGGCCCACTTAAAAGACCACGTCATGCATTCGGAAGAGTATTTTGTTGATGAAGAAAATTTATCGAAAATTAGAAACGCGAAAAACGTTTTTGCGGTCGGGACGACCAGTTTACGAGTCCTGGAGTCGAGTTACGGAAAGGAGATTTCTCCCAACGAACACTATAAAACCCAGATCTTTTTGCATCCGGGCGTAGATGTGAAGAGCGTCAGTGGCCTTATCACCAATTTTCACCTCCCCGAATCTACACTTCTTATGTTAGTCTCAGCTCTTATCGGTAGACCAAAGACGATGGAGCTTTACGAACTCGCAGTAAAAGAAAAATACCGCTTCTTTTCTTACGGCGATGCCATGTTGATTTTAAGGTAATTATGACAACTGAAAAAAAGATATTTAAAAAAATCGCTCAATCAAAAAAGGCCCGTGCAGGTGTGATTACAACTGCTCACGGAGAAATCGAAACGCCGATTTTTATGCCGGTAGGGACTCGAGCTTCTGTTAAGACAATGTGGCAGGAAGAACTTGAAGAGATGAACGCTCAGATCATTCTGGGGAACACGTATCATCTCTATCTTCGCCCAGGTCATGAGCTGATTGAAAAAGTTGGCGGAGGCCTTCACGGATTTATGAAATGGGACCGCGCGATTTTAACTGACTCTGGTGGCTATCAAGTTTTTTCTCTTTCATCGATGAACAAAGTCACAGAAGAAGGAGTGACTTTTCAATCGCACTTAGATGGCTCAAGACATTTAATCTCTCCAGAAAAATCAATGGAGATTCAAAGAGCGCTAGGCTCTGACATCGTGATGAACTTTGACGAGTGCCCAGCACTTCCAGCGACAAAGGATCGTTTAAGAGAAAGCATGGAGCTCACTCTTAGATGGGCAAAACGCTGTCGCGATTACCAACTTAAGGATCACCAAAATCTTTTTGGGATCATTCAGGGGGGATTACATCATGATCTGCGAACTGAATGTATGGAAAGATTAAAAGAAATGGACTTCGAAGGTTTTGCTTTGGGTGGACTTTCTGTCGGCGAAAAAAATGAAGAGATGGTCAGTTTCTTAGATAATTTTGTGCACACGATGCCAGAAGATAAGCCACGCTACTTAATGGGCGTTGGAAAGCCGCTAGACATCTTAAACGGAATCCGCTCAGGGATTGATATGTTCGACTGCGTTCTTCCTACGAGAAATGCCAGAAACGGGCAGTTCCTCACAAAGGGCGGGCCTTTAAATATTAAAAAAGAACGCTTTAAAGAAGATCTTCTTCCGCCAGATCCAGAGTGCAACTGTAAGGTTTGTCGCAAATACAGCCGTTCGTATATTCGTCACTTGTTTACAGTGGGAGAATATCTCGCGGGCAACATGATTACGTATCACAATTTATTTTTCTATCTGCAAATGACTCGTGATGCAAGAGAAGCGATTAAGGCAGATAAGTTTGACGAGTTTTACTCGAAGTTTTATAACTCTTACACATCAAACATGTGGAGCTGAAAAAACATTCCAGTGTAATGTTTTTACTACTTTATGACAATTAATACACTGAATTCTGCTTTAAGAGTTCAGCTACATAATAAGGAATCAAAATGTTAAAATCACTTTTAGCTATCGTAGCACTTTCGTCAACCAATGCTTTTGCACAAGCTGCAGGTGCCGCTCCAGCGCAAAACCCAATTATGCAGTTTCTTCCGCTAGTTGTTGTCTTTGTTATTTTCTATTTCTTTATGATCAGACCACAGAAGAAAAAATATGAAGAAGAGCAGGCCTTGCTAGAAAAACTAGCAAAAGGGGATGAGATCTATACCAAATCTGGCCTTATTGGGACAGTTTATGGAATTACTGATACAGTAGTGACTGTAGAAGTTTCTGAAGGTGTGCGATTCAAAGTTTTAAAGAACCAGATTGGCGGTCTTTACAAAACTCTTACTGAGTCTGCTAAAAAATAAAACCACGGAGTTTATATGTTTGGATTAGGTGCTGGTGAATTATTATTAATTTTTGTGATCGCGATCCTGTTTCTAGGGCCGAAAAAGATCCCAGAACTAGCAAAAGGTCTTGGTCAAGCAGTGCGTGAATTTCAAAAGGCACGCGACGAAATGATGAACGAGATCAACAAGCCTCATACCCCAGCTGAGCAGGGGAAAAAGGCAGACGTAGAAGTTGTTGCTCAAAAAGTCGAATCACCTGAAGCCAAAACTGACTCATCTGAATCTACAAAAGAGTCGTAAAACCGTTCTTGCAATTTCATAAATATATCAACTATACTTTCTGGTACATCCAGAAAGTATAGTTACTTTTGTCTATTAAAAGGGAGTTTTTTGATGAAGACCAACTGGTGGGTACGCTTCAGTGTACTACTCGTTCTTATTGCCGCAGCGGTAATCGTATTACTACCAACAGTGATGAAGTTTGATGAAAATGGATCTTATCCGGTCAAATCAAAAATCAATCTAGGTCTAGACCTTCAAGGTGGTCTGTACATGGTTCTAGGGATCGACTTTAAAAAAGTTTATCGCGATGAAATCCAGACAAGTGCCAGAAAGATTGAATCACTTCTAAAAGATGAAGAGATCGGTATGACTATCGGTGCTCTTGATGCCACAGACCCAATTGACCCAAAACAGGTCATTGCTCTTAATAAAGCTTCTGACATGGAAAACGCTAAGAAAAAAATCAAAGCGATTTTCGGCAACACAATCAGAATCACAAAAGAAGAAGGCGACAAGCTAGAGATTGCTATGGCCCACGCGGTTAAGACTCAAATTGAGCAGCAGTCAGTAGGAAAATCAATCGAAGTTATCAGAAACCGTATCGATGAATTCGGGGTTACAGAACCAGAAATCATCGCACAAGGTGAAGATAGAATCGTTGTTCAGCTTCCAGGTGTTCGCGATATCGAAAGAGCAAAAGAACTTATCGGTAAAACTGCTAAGCTTGAGTTCAAAATCGTAAACGACACGATTCCTCCGCAAACTCTTCAGGCGTGGATGGAAAAAGCAAAAGCTGCTGGTATCGTTTATAAAAAAGGTGAGCGTTTCTCTGAATACATCAAAAAGATGAACGAATTCCTGGTAAAAGACATTCCGGAAGGGCATGAGCTTGCTTTTGAAAAATCTCCAACTCACGATGAGTCTCTTAACATTCCTTACGTGATTGAAGCGACTCCAAGAATTACTGGGGATGACCTGGCAGATGCCCGCGTTCAAATCGACCCACAAAAAAATCAGCCATACGTTTCTATGGAATTTAAAACTCAAGGTGCTAAGCGCTTTGAAGAAACAACTGGCGCAAACGTTGGCCGCAGAATGGCCGTTGTTCTTGACGGTAACGTTTACTCAGCTCCAATGATCCAGGGGAAAATTGCTGGTGGACACGCTCAGATCACTTTAGGTGGTGGAGCAAACTTCAATAAGACAATGACTGAAGCCCGCGACCTTGCTCTTGTACTAAGAGCTGGTGCTCTTCCTGTTCAGCTTGATTTCCTTGAGCAAAGAACAGTTGGTCCAAACCTTGGTAACGACTCAATTGAAAAAGCAAAAATTGCTTCTTTCATCGGTTGTGGTCTCGTATTCTTATTTGCCCTTGTTTATTACAAGTTCTCAGGTGTGATTGCGATCGTGACTCTTTTATTAAACGTTCTTTTCACCGTAGCTATCTTGGTTGCGATTGATGCTACACTTACCCTTCCAGGGATTGCAGGTATCGCGCTGACAGTAGGGATGGCCGTCGACTCCAACATTATTATCTTTGAGAAGATCAGGGATGAAGTCAGAAAAGGAATCAGCAGCTACAAAGCTTTCGATATGGGATACAACTCGGCCCTTTGGACGATTCTTGATGCCCACATCACTCAAGCAGCAGCAGGTTTCTGTCTACTGAACTTTGGTACAGGTCCAATCAGAGGTTTCGCGATCACGCTTCTAATCGGTATCGCGGTTACGGTATATACAGCGTACTACGTTTCGAAAATCCTATATGAACTATATATGGAAAAATCGGACGCTAAAGAACTGAGTATTTAATTTAAAGTTTGGAGTAATTCTATATGATCGAGTTAATTAAACACGGTACGACGATTGATTTCATGGGGAAACGTAAATACGTTATGACGTTTTCTCTGATTATCACTTTGATTTCTCTTTATGGGATTTTTTATAAGATGGATTATGGTGTCGACTTCAGAGGTGGTGCTGAGGTTCAGACAAAGTTTGCTAAAGAAGTTCACCTGGACACAGTTCGTGATGCTCTGACAAAGTCAGGCTTTCATGAGGCGAGCGTTCAGACTATCGGCCAGCCTCAGGACAACGAAATCCTTATTAAGGTTTCTGCTGATGAAGCTTCACTAAACGCAACAACAGAAAGACTGACTCAAGCTCTTCACACATCTTTTGCTGACAACACGGCAGAGATCAGAAAAGTAGATATCGTTGGTCCAAAGGCCGGAGCTGAGCTTCGTATGTCTGCGGTTAAAGCGATGTTCTGGGCGATTTTATCGATCATGGTATACATGGCGATTCGTTTCGACTTCCGTTATGCCCCAGGGGTCATGGTTTCACTTCTTCATGATATTATCATTGTTGCCGGGGTTCTATCATTCGTGGGCTCAGAGTTCTCTCTACACACGGTAGCGGCCCTTCTATCAATCATCGGTTACTCAGTTAACGATACCGTTATCGTTTACGACCGTATCCGTGAGCACGAAGACCATGGTGACCAGACTAAGAGTTTAAGAACGCACATTAACGACGCGGTAAACGACACGCTTTCAAGAACGATCCTTACTTCGGTAGCGACTCTTCTAGTGGCGGCTTCGATGTACTTCTTCGGTGGTGCGGCCCTTAGAGATTTCTTCCTTGCGATGTCAATTGGTATCATCTTCGGTACATACTCTTCAGTTTATGTTGCCGCTTCAACGACTCTGTTTATTGATGAACTGACAAGAAAATCGAAAAGTGGAAATGCACAAAAAGCTACAGCTTAATCTATTTTATCTTCTTATAGTGACAGGCCTCCTCTCATGGGGAGACCTGTCTTTTTCTCAAGACCCCAAAACACAAGATTCAAACTCCACAGCAGAGACCCAGGAAATAGAGGAGCACGACACTCAAGACCTGGAGAAGCTTTTAAAGCGCTATAACACCGATTCTGAAAAGGTTTTGGAAGACTCTGGCAAGATCCACAATATCCAGCAAGAGGCGGCCACAACGGAAGTTAAAGAGGCCGACATTGAAGAAATTCGCCCGAGCTCTATTCTTGAAAAGGCCAAAGAGGAATCGATCCAAAGAGCTCGTCAGCACCAGGCCAAAAAAGAAGAGGAGCTTCTGAAGGCCAACGCTTCCTATGCTGAGTCTGTCAGAGTGGCGCTAGAGCCGCTTCAAAAGCTTTCTGAGGCTGAGCTTTTAAAGCGCCTGGATGAAGGAACAAAAGAGTCTCCTGTTCGCCCTTACATGGATCAATTTCCCAATATTACCCTTTATGCCGTTCGATTAATCAAAGACAAGGAGAGTATCCCGTCTGTGGTTAAGATTGTCGAAAATAAAGAGCGTCTTATCCAGTTTGTAAGCGTGATGCTCTTTACTATTATTTTTGGTTTTATCTTAAAGCGAATCATGCACCGAGAGGGCAGGTCTTTTATTAAGGCCGCTTTTTATTTCTTAATCCGTGTGACTCTTATGATGGCCCTGAGAATAGGAGTGGTTTACTACTTCTACGCAAAGGAGCTCACGCCGGCGGCGAAGGTCTTCAAAAAAACATTTCTTTAGAATTTAAGATTTAGGCACACAACCAATACGCTTATCAGTCGTCGCCTCGGTTGTCGCTTGCCCTGTTGGAACGTTACCGTTTAGTGTACTTGGAGTGCGCACAGTAAAGAGTTTTCTTCCCCCTTGAGTCAGAGGATCAGCTGTCGTGCTCGTTGGCCAGTAGAAATAAATAGTCTTCGTATGCATTGCCGCCGCGTCTGCTTTAATCTTGATCCCGTTTTCAATGTAGAAACCGTAACTCTTTAAAGTCGTCTCGCGGACAAACATTGTTCCGTATAGCGTTTTGTAAGTCGATCCATCCTGAATAGTCTCAGCTTCTTTTTCTGCCAGGTATAGACCTTCAGTATCGTCCATAAACTCACCCAGAAGATTTAAAAGCGGCTGAGTTCCATTAAACTGCGTAGCAGTCGGACAATAAGTCTTTCCAGTTGTCGCATCAGAGAATGGCACCATAATGTATCCAAGTGGGATATTGGCACTTGAAGTAGATGTCGTCGTCGGACGGTTTGGATAGCTTAGAAGTCTGAAGAGATCAATTGTTGCAGTGATGTTGTAATCACTTAACAGGCGCTCTTCTAATGTTTTATTGATTGTTAGTTTGTTGTTGTTTTCGGCCTTCGCCACAAAACGAGTGTCGGCCTTATCCCACATTGAGTAAGCACCAGGAATCAACTCCAGACGATCCCACTCTGCAGAGTCGGTTACACCGTGAAGCTGTTCATCGTGACAGACTACTTGAGACTGGTTTGTTCCCCCTGCAGGAGGAATTGGTGCTGGAGTTTCATTGGCCGCAAAATAATAGAAGATACGGGCAAATGTCGTTCTGATAATATTACCAGAGTTATCGACCTTTCCACCATAAGTCATACAAGTGTATTGGTTGATTGGTGTAACTTTTAGAACACCAGTTGTTGAATCAGTTGGCTGGTTGATTCTTCGAATTTGGAACTCTTTAGATTTGGCATTTGAACCAGCTCTTGTTTCTTGAACCCATAGAAGCCAGGTTTTATTTTTAGTCAGAGTTGAAACGTTGGCACTAAAAGAGTTTGATCCAGCAGTTGTGTTCATTTGAAGACTAACGGTATTTGTTCCATCTGTGGCCATCAATGAACAGCCTGGAGTTGTTTGATCTTCTGTTAACTGAACAGTACACCAATTGTGAAGGTTCCCAATTTTTGTGTTCAGAGCAATGTCTGTTCCCATTATTGTATTTACATATAACATCGGCTGATCTGTAGGCGTCTTGGCCGCACAAAAGCTTTCGCAGTTGTTGACGATATCCGATTTTCCACTAATACATGAACAAAAGTCACTCTTGATATCAATGGCCTCTGTTGGTCGTTCGTCCTTAATGACGTCGGCCACACAAATGTTTGCAGAGTTGTTGATTCTTGCCAGGATGTCAGTCGCGCTTACACCATCAATCGTATAACCTTCAGAGTCCACCAGTTCTTTTTTTACTTCAGAGAGTTCAGTAAGACTCGCCAGGTGGTAGCCATCAGAACATGCAGAAGTACAGGTGTCGTAAGGTTTGGAGTAGATGAGGTAACTTGATTCGCAACCACCGTTGCCAGTTGTAGTAGAGAAGTCTTTTACATATCCTTTTCTTTTTGCCACAGACTGATCGCCAATACATGAACTCACAACCACAAGAGTTGCGGACATGATCAGGACAGATAAAAAGTGTGCAGGCAATTTTATCTTTTTCATAAGCGGATATTAAAGTTCTCCAAATTCCTAGTTAGTTAATCGACTTCTGCGTTTCAAACTTTAATGCTTTTCATTACCTCCATTTTAGGCCCGGGTGGGCGTTTGCCTTAATAAAAACGAAAACTAAGGATTGATTCTATGATTCTAATAGGTTAGCCTGTTTATAGCTGGCAGTGAGATATTGGAAGATGCCTTAATTTAGAGGCTAACTAAAGTTTCTTTTTGATCTAACCGATAGAGATCACATAGCATTTAATTACTCTAAGGAGACAGGCCATGACTAAGGCAGATTTGATTGCAGCTCTTGAAAAACAAGCTAACCTTACTCACAAGCAAGCTGAGACAATCATCAATATCACATTCGACAGCATGATTAAGGCGCTTTATGAAGACGAGAGAATCGAAATCAGAGGCTTCGGGTCATTTGCTAACAGAAACTATAAAGCGTACGAAGGACGTAACCCTAAGACCGGGAAAATCGTAAAAGTTCCACCTAAGAAAGTACCATTCTTCAAAGTTGGTAAGGAACTTAAAGAGATGGTGGATGAAGGCAAAGATAAGTACGTTATCCGCGAAGCATAGTTTTTTCTTTAAAAATCATTGACATATAAGGGGCGTTCTAGCAGAATGCCCCTTATCTTTTTAATTCCTTGGAGACGTGCCAGAGTGGTCCAATGGAACGGTTTGCAAAACCGTAAAGCCGGCGGTTCAAATCCGCCCGTCTCCTCCAAAAAATTGAAAATCCATCATCTTCGTCGTTGCTTTCTCGTCTCTCACTCAGTCACGTACTGGGAGTACGCTCCCTCGTGTTCGCTCGGGCGCGCCTAGAATCTGACGGATTTTGAATTTTTTGTAATTCTTTCCAATTGATCATTCACGTGTGAATATTCACTTAAAGCAGAGTAAGCGACAAGGGTCAGACATATTTTACTAGTTTCAGACATTTATAAATTTCACAAAATCCTCAATTCGTTCACTAGCCGATAAAGCAAATTTACTTTTAAGATCCCCTTTGATAGCAAGACCACAAACAAGGGGATTCATATGAAAAATCTAGCACTAATCGCAGCTTTCTTATTCTCATCATCTGTCTTTGCTGATGGCTTCCGCGCTTTTGAATGCGGAGTCACTCATCTAACTAAAACGCAGAACGAAGAACTGAACTTAAAGAGCAACTCTCAACTTACATTCGTTGAAAAAAGCCGTTCATGGAGTCTTCGTGTTGAAGATCTTGATATTGGTTCACATGATCAGCATGGCCCGGCGATGAAATATGAAACAGAGCTTGTTGGGAAAAGTGAAGTTGGATACTTTTTTTACTTAGATCTTTCTCTTGAGTACGAACTAGATATTGATGTGAAGACATTGGATGCAAAATTATTTTGGTGGGGACTGGGTGAGCGCGTGAAGCTTGCAGATCTTGCTTGTACATTAGAACAATAAATAGATTTGATGTCTCAGTGAAAAATATTTCATTGAGACATTATGTTGGCATTACTAAAAAAGTTAGCTGTTGCATTTTTCCATTTTGTTAATAATAACACAGGGTGATTTATTTAGGTTTTGGAGGTGATTATCGGGGGAAGGTCACATCAGTGAGTTTATGGAATACGACAAGGTTATCTTCGAGCTCGATTGGGAGATTATTCCTGAATAAGATGTTGACCATTTTTGATTAGTACTAAAAATAAGGACATTTTATTGTTGTTTGGCCTTTAGAAAAATGTAAAAATCATCTGAGTTTTTCCATTAACCAAAGGACAAATATGAATACTTTTAAGCTTCTTCTATGTCTTCTGTGCCTGAGTTTGGTTGGTTGTGCAGAAATGGGCCTAAAGCCCCATAAGCCGTCTTTAAAGTCTTCTATGGAGATTGCTAAGAGCTCTGGCATGTATCAGATTCTAACCATTAAAGGGGGAAACCCCGAAGTTTCAAAAAAATTAACCAGCGAACTAATGAGTTGTGGAACGACGACTTTTAGTATGCCACGTGGAAACACTGTTGGGACCTTTATCAGAGAAGTGTTCGAGCAAGAATTGATCGCTGCTAAAAAGCTATCAGAGACCGGAACACCTATTGAAGTCATGATCAAGTCTATGGACCTGGTGTCGAATTCAAGAGAAGGCGGCGAGTGGACTATTGACGTTGATTACACGGTCAATGACAAAACAACGAATGTGAAGACGATTATTGAGTTTGAACAGAAAGTGAGTCTTTTAACATCTTGTACCCATGCTGCTTCAGTGTTTGAAGATGCTTTAGCTGATAACCTGGTAGACTTTTTTAAACGTACCCGTTAATCAAGTTCCGTTATTTGGAATAAGAATGTATTGCTTGATGTTGTGTTGGGATTTTAAAAATTTCCCAACAAGCATCATGTGCTCTAGGTCATTTGCAGCTGAACTAAAATCATTAGAATTCAAGATACCTTCTTCTCTAAAAAACTCTATAAGTCTTGTAAACTTATTTTCATAGATGAGTCCATTTTCAGCAAGCTCAAAAATTTTTATGAGTCTTTCTTTCTGATGGGAATGATCGGCTTTTAAGGTGCCTTACGCATATATCGGCTTAATTTTTTTAAGCAAGGTCCCGAAAAGAACTACAAAGAGGACTTTTAAATGAAGAAGATAAGCATTCTTATAGCGACCTTATTATTAAGCTCGTGTGCAAGCGAAATTAAAAAAGAAAAATCCCAAGCAACTGATACCGTCGCAATGCTTGAAAAAGAATGTGCTCAAAAAAATGGCCTTTCTTGTGCGAAGCTTGGCTATCTTTTGAAATCTACTGATTCCTTAAGATCGCTTTCTTATTATAAAAAAGGCTGCGAGCTTGGGGATCAGTCATCATGCTTTAACCTGGAGTCTGCAGAGTCTTCGGGAATGCAGGCCTTAAATAATTTTCTCTCTTCTCAGACAACTAACATCATCGCTTGTTATTACAAATTTAATTCCGGCGATGGCGGAAAAACGGCCATTGGTAAAGTGAGCGGCTATCGCAAAAATTCTTTTACAGTAGAGTATAGGGCCCTAAAGAATGGCACGCACACCAACCTTCATATCCTGGGAGCAGAAGAAGAAGGGCAGACAAAGGAGTGTGTGGATAAGATTTTAAATCAAAGAAGTATCAAACTGAGTCAGGATATCAATATTTCTAAAGTTTACGATATCGAAAAAGAATATTAGTGCCAGGAATTGATCATTTCTAAAATTTTTAACCCTGCTGAAACACTAATAAGTATTCCTTCCTTTATGAGCTTCTCTAGGCTAAAGTATGCCATGGCCTTAAAAGCAACAATCTACAAAGTCAGACTCTCTGTCGCGAATCTTAACATTCATCACTATGAAGATTACAATTTAACAATTGCCAAACATCCTTCAGAAACAAATACCAGAATGATTTATCGACTAATGGCCTTTGCGCTTCTTTGCCAAGATGGCCTTGAGCTCACTAAAGGCTTATCAACAGATGAAGAACCAGATTTATGGAAGATCAATTATGATGGGTCTATTGATCACTGGATTGAGTTGGGGCTCTTGGAAGAAAAGCGCATCAGGCAAGCGTGCTCAAAGGCCAAAAAAGTGTCTCTTTTTACTTATCATGGCAATCAGGCCCAATCATGGTTTGAGTCCATTGAACCTCATATCAGAAGATTTGATCATTTAAACATCACTCATCTTTCTGTGGCCGATGGATTTGATATTGAGGAGCTGCCAGAAAGAACGATGAACTTTGACATCAACATTGATCACGATGAACTATGGCTTTCAACTGAAAAAGAGAGAGTTCACTTCCATTTTCAGAGTGTCGTAAAGGCCTCTGTCTAAAAGAGAGCAGGGAGTTTACCCTGCTCTCAAGTTTTAAATTATTTTTCGAGGTTAAAAACTTCTTCTGGCTGGTTTTCTTAGTTAAAAGTTTTAGACGTATCATCGAAAACAAAACTGCTTTGAAGCAGACAGCACAGTAGACTGGCCTTGATAACCGGTTCATTTTATCCGCCCTCGAGATCTTTTGAATAAAGTACTCGCCAGAGAGTAAGGGAGAGGCCAAGAAATTTATGACATAGGCACGCATCAAGAGAATGAAATACTGTTTAAGTGAAGAAAGCTTTGGGCCAGTTAGTCACTGTTTAAAAAGGTCAAACAGCACCTTTTATTGCAGCAATTTAGTGTGCCGGCCCCATGTCATGTTCGCCAGAAACTTCAATTTTATTTTCAATCTGTCTCATCCCAAGGGCCAAGATAATAAGGGCCAGTGATGAGACGACGACGAATAAAATAGAAATTGGCAGAAGAGTCTGAGCTTTTAATAAACTCACCCCTAATGAGGCGAGGGCCCCTAAGACCATCTGTAAAAATCCCATCAGGGCAGCGGCACTTCCGGCCTTCTTTCCAAACGGGGCCATGGCCAGAGCAGCTGAGTTTGGGTTGGAGAGACCAATACAAGCAAGGAATAAAAAGAGTGTTAAGATCACCGAGTAGAGATTGTAGTAGCCGTGATAAGCACAGAAGCAGAAAACCAGGCTGACGCTTAAGAGTGCAAGGAAAGCACCAATTAAGATTTTCTCGCTTTTAAATCTTTTAACTAGAGGAACGTTAAACTGGCTCATGCCAACAATCCCCATTGCAATAATGGCAAAGATCCATCCGTAGGCCGCTTCAGTCACTTTAAAAATTTCCATAAAGATCGTTGGAGATGAAGCTAGGTAAGCAAAGAGACCTGCAAATGCCGTTGCACCAGAAAGAGCGAAAGCATAAAACTGTGGCTCTTTAATAATAGAAAGATAATTTCTAATAATCGGCATTGGTTTTAAAACGTGGGCCTTATCTCCATGGTGAGACTCTGGCAGAAAGCGGGAGATCACTAAAAGAATAGTTAAAGCAATTCCTGTCAACACATAGAATATCACTGACCAGCTAAAATGCACGGCCAGGAATCCTCCAATCGTTGGAGCTAATAAAGGTGAGACACCTAAAATAAGAATTAAGAGAGAGAGAACTTTTGTACTTTCTTGTGGCGTAAATAAATCTCTTACCATCGCAAAGGCTGCGACACTGGCTGCACAAGCACCTAATCCCTGCAGGAATCTAAAGAAGATCAGGATTTCAATATTAGGAGAAAGAGCGCAGGCAATAGAGGCCACGATATAGAAGATAAGACCAGCATAGAGTGGTTTTTTTCTCCCAAAGCGATCCATCAATACACCGTAGACTAATTGTCCAGAGGCAAGGCCCACGAAGTAACTTGAAAGTGTCATCGAGACTTGAGCCACACTTGTTTGAAAAAAATGTGCCATTTGCGGGAAGGCCGAAAGATACATATCAATTGTAAATGGACCTAGTGCTGTCAGAGAGCCGAGCATAAGAATGAGGAAAACATGATTTGTTTTTTTCATGGTGAAAGATGTCCTTGTGTGAATAGGCCCATATTAAAGGAATCTGTGCCCACTTACAATGGAAGCTTTAATGAGATACCTGCAGAGAACCTGGTGACGTTCAGGGATTCGGAGGGAATGTTGGGAGAAGATACGGGGAAAATTTCCAGCACTAAGCATCTGAAACTGAGCAAACATTTGAAAATAACTGAAGTAAATAGTTTGGCATTAAAATTGTAAATCAGAAGCGCAATGAGGAGGCATGCAATGGGTCCAATTTTTAAGATATTATTAGCTGAAGATGATGAAGGAATTAGGGAGACAATCTTTGAAATTTTAGTGGAAGAAGGACACGAAGTGACGATTGCTAAGGACGGGGAAGACGCACTGACTTGTTTAGAGAGAAAAAAGTTCGATCTTATTATGACGGATTATAAGATGCCGAAAATGAATGGGACACAGTTAATAGAATGGTGTAAACAGCACAGTATTAAATCTCAGATTATTTTTATCACGGCCAATATGAAGGCCTTGTTATTGGATGAGGTAATCAAGAAATTTCCTGTCAAAATTATTGAGAAACCGATGACTTTAGACGATATTTTGGATGCAGTGAAGTTTGCTCAGGACAATCGCAAGGAAGCCTTTTCAAGGTTTATTCAAAAAAATTCATTACCTATGAAATACGCCTAAACAAATTATGAACGAATCAGCTATTTAAAACTCTTATGATAAGTATTTATGATTTGAAATGGAAAGAACCCTTGAGTTCAGATAGTCTTAGGTATGAA
The DNA here is from genome assembly GCF_058446905.1 of Bacteriovorax sp. As-1. Taxonomy (NCBI): domain Bacteria; kingdom Pseudomonadati; phylum Bdellovibrionota; class Bacteriovoracia; order Bacteriovoracales; family Bacteriovoracaceae; genus Bacteriovorax; species Bacteriovorax sp. As-1. The sequence continues at coordinate 3,546,990 of NZ_CP184341.1, read as the reverse complement.
CTCAGAATCACTTTTAAAATCTAAATCATTTACTGACTCCAAAGGTTTTGTTGTTTTGCTTGGCGCTTTGACGGCGTTTGATCCGCTCTCAATCGACATGTACCTTCCGGCCTTTGGAGATATTCAAAGAGAATTTCATACATCGTTTGATCAAGTGGAACTTTCCATGTCATCTTTTTTTGTCGGGATGGCATTGGGGCAGCTTTTTTATGGGCCACTGTCTGATCGTTATGGGAGAAAGCTTCCACTCTTAGGTGGGATGATTCTCTATTTTTTTGCAACGATTGGTTGCATGTTCGCTCCGAATATCGAAATTTTTATTCTTATGCGTGTCCTGCAAGCTTTAGGTGGATGTGCAGGGATGGTTATCACCAGGGCCATTTTAAGCGATCTCTTTGACTCAAGAAAAGTGGCAGACTTTATGTCTTCAATGGCCTTAGTAATGGGGCTAGCACCGATTTTAGCACCAACGATTGGTGGATATATCAATAATTATTTTGGCTGGAGAGCGATCTTTGGTCTTCTTGCTTTTTCAAATCTTTTTTGTCTGGCGGCCATCATGGCCTTACTCCCAGAAACACACTTTAAACGTCTGCATAAATTAAATATCGCATCGACGCTAAGATCTTACGGCCAACTTTTAAAAGACCGCATGTTTGTCGGTTACCTCATTCCAGTGACGGCCATCAGAGCGGGAATGTTTGCTTATATTGCTGGCTCACCTTTTGTTTTTATCGAGCTCTACGGCATTCCTAAAATTTATTACGGATGGATCTTTGGTTTAAACGCGATGGGATTAGTGATTGCTTCACAAATTAATCGAGTTCTTTTAAAACGTTATTCAATTGATGAAGTTTTAAAATACACAATTGCTATCGCGGCCAGCGCTTCATTGGTTGTTTTTTTAGGGCCGATGGTTAGCTCTCTTGCTTCAGTACTTCTTATTTCCATTTTCATCTTTATTGCAACTCTTAACTTCGTCACACCTAATGGCATGGCCGGAGCACTGGCGGGCCAGGGACATAGAGCGGGGACGGCTTCTGCCTTATTTGGATGTATGCAATGGGGGCTAGCCTCTGTGTCTTCTTTTATGGTTAGTCATTTTCACAACGGGACTTCACTTCCCATGACCGGAACGATTCTGGGATGTGGACTTCTTTCGCTGGTCGCTTACCAGGTTTTAAAACCTAAACTTCAGGCCCCTTAGGATTTTTTAGGAGAAACCTCGAGGAATTTGTCGAGATCAATATTTTTTAAGGTGACTTTTTAATCCAGATGAAATGGGTCTACGAGAGGCAATTGTCACAAATCTAAAAAGTGCGTCGTATACAAAAAAAGTAGTCATTCCGCTATCTTTATAGTTATACTTATTAAATATGAAATCACTTTTGGGAAAATGTCTTCTGGCCTTTGCGCTTATTTTAATGAGCATGAGCCTCTGTTTCCCTAATGAGATAGACTGCAGCGAAGAGCATTCAGAGACGACTATCTCTAAAGAAGGGCCCGTCAAAAATACTCAAAATCAAAAAGATCAGCAGGGAGAGCATCATTGTATTTGCTCACTTTCATGCCACAAATTATTTGTACAAAAGCTTGAAGTAAAAACTCTTTCTTCGCACTTTATTATCAGACCAATTGCCCTTATTTATATTCCTTCATTTTATCCAAAAATAACTCTGACTTTTGAAAAGCCACCTACTGTCTAGTCCTCTTTTTTATCCTGTTTAGACATTTAATTTATAAGACATAAAGGATTCACTATGTGGAAAACAGCATGCCTACTGGCATTACTGCTTTCCTTTGAAGTCTACGCAAACTCTTGCGGCATCACGGATGTCGAAGGTCTTGTCGTATCTTTAAAGGACACAGCAGAAGAGAGAGAATTTAAAGAGAAAAGTGCTCTTTATATCCGTAACTGGAAAGAGCGATCAATCTATAAACCAAGACCAGAAGTGGGGCTTGGGTTTGAAGGCAACAAGAGCGATTTCAGCAAAAATGAAGTGACGGCCGAAGTTCTTTTTAACCTGGATGATTACCGCAAATACTCAGCGCTAAAAAAGAGCACTGATGCTGAAGGTGAGCTAAAAGAACTTGAGTTTAAAAATTCCCAAGGAGAGCGGTTAGTTGAAGGAGCAAGTGCTCTTTTTAGACGCTCGCAAAACGCCTATTTTCTTAAGCGTATCGATAGCATCCTAAGCGCGCTTGATTCATCACTTAAAAATTACGAGAGACGAAGCCTTCGCAGCCGTGATGAAGAGATTGCCTTAACTTCTTTACGACTGATGAAAAAATCGATGCTTCTAAAGCGCAACATCTTAGAAGATGAGATTTCATCAGATGCTCTTTTTCTTGGCCGCTGGAACAAACAAGATTGTGAACTTAAAAATGAAACGATTCGGGCCTTGCTAAAAGAAACTCAGAGACGTGCGAAAGCTCATTCGACCGGATCATTAAAAGAGAGTGAGCTTGCTTATAAAGTCGATTTCCAAAAGGCCCAGGTTGATTACGATAGAAAGTCCCGTTTTTCTAATTTTAAAATTGGACCGACATTGGCCAGAGAGAAAACTGACGGGGGTGCAGAGACTCGTTTTGGGATTGCAGTAAGCATGGACTTTCCTCAATTTGGAGGAAATGCAGAGGCGTCTTTTGGTGAGGTTGCCGGAGAGCTGGCCCAGATTGAAAAGAAGATAGCTCAAAAAGAGCTTTCAGCACAAAAACGCATCTTAGAAGAGCGCATTGCCCGCAATCTCAATCTGCTTGAAGAATTAGGTCAAGACAAAGAAGAAGGTGAGATCTTAAAGATGAAGAAGAGTTTTGATCAAGGACTCATTTCACCTCTCGTTTATCTGGAATCATACCGCAATTACGTGGACTCGCTAGAGTCTTTAATCCACGCCCGCAATCAAATTTTTGAGAGCGATTTAAAGTTGAGAGGTTTCTATGAAAACAGTTCTCTTTTTTAGTTTGCTTCTGTCTTCACTAGGCCTTTGGGGTGGTGAAGGGCATGGGCATAAAGAAAATCATAAAGAAGATCATAAACAAGATCGTAAAGAAGATCACAAAACAGCTCATAAAGATGAGCACGATGATCACGGCGACGAACATGGCGAACATAATGAAGAGGCCAGCGCTGATGGTTTTAAGCTCAATGAAAAGAGCACAAAAAAATTCGGGATTCAAACTCTCGAAGTAAAGGACACAACGCTCGAAGTCCCGCGCGAAGCAATTTTTAAAGGACTAAGTGAAGTGAATGTTTATCGTTTGCGCGAAGGCCTCTATAAACGCGTGGACTTTAAAACAATAGAAACCAAAAAAGAGACCCTCAAAATCAGTTCAGCTGAATTAAAGACGGGCGATAGAGTGGTTGTTGGAGGAGTCGGTTTCCTGCGCATTGCTGAAATTGCAGCAAGCGGTGGGATCAGTGACTCTCACTCACACTAAAGGATAAACCATGTTAAATAAAATTATTCATTTTTCGGTTTTTAACCGCTATAGCGTCTTGGCCTTAACTTTGATTGTCGCTATTGCTGGTGTTTTTGCTTTTCAAAAACTTCCTATTGATGCTGTTCCCGATATTACTAATAACCAGGTTCAGGTTAACACTCCGGTTGATGGACTGGCCCCCGAAGAAATTGAGCGCACGATCACTCAACCCGTAGAAGCTTCTTTAAGAGGGATTGCCGATGTTGAGCAAATCAGATCAATCACTCGTTTTGGTCTTTCACAGGTAACGATTGTTTTTAAGGACAAGGTTGATATCTACCGTGCCAGACAGTTGGTTTCTGAAAGGCTTCAGGGGATCACTGCATCTTTGCCTGCTAATATCACTCCAGAGATCGGGCCAATCTCTTCAGGGCTTGGTGAGATTTATCAATACGTCATTGATTATGAAAAAGCAGATTTAACTAAAGAAGGAAGGCTTAAGCAGTTAATGGAACTTAAGTCCATTCAAGAGTGGACTATTAAGCCTAGACTCTTAAGTGTTGCCGGTGTGGCCGAGATCAATACCAGCGGTGGATTTGAAAAACAATTTCATATTATCCCCGATACTGCAAAGATGGCCTCTTACAATATTCACTTCGATGACATCACTGGGGCCCTGGAAAAAGTAAACCGCAACGTGGGGGGAGGAAGTGTTGAGCAGACGGCCGAGCAATTCCTTATCCAGGGGATCGGTCTTTTAAAAGATGAAGCGGCGATTTTAAATGTTCCGGTAAAAAAACTGGAGTCATTAAAAGTTATTCGCATTAAAGATTTTGCCCGCGTGAGCTTAGGAAAGGAAATCAGAACAGGAAGTGCGACTTACAATGGAAAAGAGGCCGTTTTAGGAACGGTTATGATGCTCATTGGAGAAAACAGCCGTACAGTTTCTTTGCGAGTCGATGACAAAATCGAAGAAATTAAAAAGGCCCTGCCTAAAGGGGTGAAGCTGACAACGGTTTATGACCGCTCAGTTTTAGTTAACGCCACTCTGGGAACGGTTGAGCACAACCTGATGTTTGGGGCCGTCCTGGTTATTGTGGTTCTTTTTGTTCTTTTAGGTAATGTTAGGGCCGCTATCATTACGGCAGTGACGATCCCTCTGACTTTACTTGCCACTTTTTTAATTATGAAGCCTCTGGGTCTTTCCGGAAACTTGATGAGTTTAGGGGCCCTGGATTTCGGGATTATCGTCGATGGGACAGTTATTGTTTTAGATAACTGCGTCCGCTACATTCATGAACTCAAAAAGAAGTATGGCCGAAAACTGACCCGGGAAGAAACGATGAAGGCCATCTACGATGCGACTGTTGAAATCAGGCTTGCTGCTGGATTTGGAGAGTTAGTTGTTGTAGCGGTTTTTATTCCGGTGTTTGGTTTGACAGGAATTGAAGGAAAAATGTTTCTTCCAATGGCCTTAACTTTTGCCATTGCTGTTTTTTGTGCCCTTATTTTTTCTTTTACCATGGCCCCAGCTCTTGCTTCGATCATTCTAAGTGGAGATGCGGAAGAAAAAGAACCAAAGTTTATGGAGCTTCTAAAAAAGATCTATCAACCGGTACTGGATTTCTCTATTTATAATCCAAAAAAGATTATGGCCATTGGCGCTCTCAGCGTGGCCCTTGGAGTGGGATTATTTATGACAAGAGGATCAGAGTTTCTTCCTCAATTGAGTGAGGGCTCATTTGCCTTTCACATGATTAGACCTGTAAATATCGGCCTTGACCAGTCGATTAAGTTTCAAGAGAAGGCCGAAGAGATTATTAAAGAGTTCCCGGAAGTGGATCATGTGTTTGCCCGTATTGGAACCAGTGAAGTGGCCACAGACCCTATGGGGGTGAATGTTTCTGATACTTATATCATTTTAAAAGACATTAAGACCTGGCCTTTAGTTGATAATAAAAAACAGACTTATGAAACACTTGTTAAACGAATCATCGCCAGGCTTCAAGATGAGCTTCCAGGTCAAAATTACCTGGCCTCTCAACCTATCCAGATGCGCTTTAACGAGCTTCTTGAAGGGACGAGGGCCGATGTTGCCGTAAAAATCTTTGGGCCTGATATGAAACAATTAATGGCCTTTGCTAAAGAGACAAAGGAAATCGTAGAGCAGGTTCGTGGTGCAGGTGACGTAGAAGAGGATTTAGCTGGGACATCTCCGGTTCTTCGCGTGCATCCACGCAATGATGTCCTGGCCTCAATTGGTGCTTCAACTGGGGATGTTCTTGATTCAATCGAGATTGCCTTAGGTGGAAAAGAAGTTGGTGTCATTTACGAAGACAATAAAAAATTTCCTATTATCGTCAGACTTGCTGAAGATGAGCGCAGTGACCTGGATGTCATTAAAAAAATCCCGGTGGGGATTTCTGAATCCCTGACAGTTCCACTTAACCAGGTGGCAAGGACGGAGTTTGCGGAAACGTATGGGAGCATTACTCGCGAAGACTCCAACCGCCGTTCGGCCGTTTTAGTTAACCTGCGTGGACGAGACACGGAGAGTTTTGTTCATGAGGCCCGTGCTCTAGTAGACGAAAAAATTAAACTTCCAGAAGGTTATTTCTTCAAGTGGGGTGGAAACTTTGAAAACCTACAAGTGGCAAAATCGCGCCTTTTGGTTCTGACTCCATTAGCACTGGGTTTAGTGCTCATGATGATTTATGCGGCCTTTGGAAATGTGAAAGAAACTTTTCTTGTTTTCTCTTGTGTGCCTATGGCCCTCGTTGGAGGAGTGATTGGACTTATTGCCAATTCATTGCCGTTTAGTATCTCTGCCGGTGTCGGTTTTATCGCTCTGTCAGGGATCGCTGTTTTAAACGGAGTTGTTCTGGTGAACTTTTTCAATCAGCTTAAAAAAGAAGGTCTGGTGGGAATTGAAATCCTGCGCACTGGTGCCATGGTCAGGCTTCGCCCGGTATTAATGACTGCGATGGTTGCCGTTTTTGGATTTCTTCCAATGATGCTTTCAAGTGGAGTTGGAGCAGAAGTGCAAAGACCACTGGCCAGTGTCGTTATTGGAGGAATCATCTCTTCAACACTTCTAACTTTAGTCGTTGTTCCGTCTTTATATGGTGCTTTTATTTTAAAACTTAAACCTTCTCACCGCGAGCACTCCTCGTCATCTGCGGTGGGGGAAACAGCGGGGTACGAGGTGTAACCTCGTACCTTTTATTTAATGATTCAAGGAGAAAAATATGATGTCTAAAAAAATGATTTTTGCAGTACTAGGACTTGGTCTCTCTTTTAATGTTTATTCTTTTCATGCGGTTTCAGAAATTCTGCCAAGTGGAAAACTCTTAATCTGTCAGGATTTTAATCAAATTAAGAAAGGTGGAATCGTTGAAGTTTATGAACGCTTTAGAACTGATACAGATCGCAATGTAAAAATGGTTAAAATGCGCGAGATGACTTTGCCTAAAGCAGGAGAGAAAGTTAAGTTGACTCACAGTGATTTTCATCAAGTTGGCACGACATCGGTCAATGAGTATCATACTGAAGAATCTGGTTCAGCGACTATTGTCTCAAGTGAGACACTACTGGGTGAGAAACGTCTTTTAAGGAAAGCTCCGGATGAAAGAGCGCGTCCAAATTTTAATCAGACCTATGAACTGACTAAAAAAGATATTGAACTCATTGAACAAAAATGTCTTGTGGCCATCCCGGATAACGGTCTTAATGTTGATGAGCTAAAAAAAGTTAGCTGGTAAAATAAAATGGCCGGGCAACCGGCCTTTTTTTATGCTGAATGCTTAATATCTTTTTTTTGCTTTCTTGGAATCTCAATTGTGAATGTTGTATTCTTACATGATGGATCGTAGTAGAACTTGCCTTGATGGCTTTCTATAATCCCGCGGGAAATAGAGAGCCCAAGCCCTGTGCCTTTTCCAAATTCTTTAGTTGTGAAAAATGGTTCCATAATCTTCATTTGAATATCAGATGAAATCCCAAATCCACTGTCTGAGGTACGGATGATGATATATTCCTTATCCTTGGATTCTGAGATATTCATTTTTATCCATTTTTCATCCAGCGATGAAATAGCATGAACAGAATTATTGATAAGATTAATGAGAACCTGAGTTAGCTGAGGACCTCGGGCCTCAAGTTCAAGTGATAAATTTTCAGGGCATTCGATACTGAACTTAATATCTGAAGTTCTGAGTCTTTCTTCACAGAGAAATTGTGCATCTTCTATAATACTGGCCAGACTAATCTGGTTCATAGGGTCTAAGTCCGCATTGCGGGAAATATTTTTTAAACCCTTGATGATTTTTGCAATTCTCTCGGCAGTCTCATTGATCTGAGTGATGCTCTTTAAAAAAGCAGGTTGGTTATACTCATTTGCTAAGATTTGGTTTTTTAATTTACTCGATCGAGACATAATGACAGTTAACGGATTGTTAATCTCATGGGCCATGTTACCGGCAAGCTCTCCGAGTTCAGAGAATTTTGAACTCTTAGCAATGGTCAGGTTTTGCTGGAAGATAAGTGCTTCATTACGTTTTCTTTCTGTAATATCACGGGCCATGATTAAAAAGTGAGAAACTTCGCCATCGCTATTTAGTTTGGGAGAAATAACTGATTCATAATGAGCTTCCACGCCATTTAAATGAGATGTTGATTCAAATTTTACGCTTCTTTTTTGAGCGATAACTCTAAGAAAATTTTCAAAAGTCACCGGAATAAGTGAAGTCGAGATAATTTTTTCAACCGGCCTTCCAATGATCTGTTGAGCGTCGATATTGACCTTTTGGCAAAAGGCCGGATTGACAGCTTCTAGAGGCCATCTTCTCTCTTGATCAACTCGTACGATTCCCATCATGTCGGTGGAGTCGTTAAAAAATATGTGGGCCCATTCTTCTGAAGTTTTTAATTCCTCTTGAGTCTTATGCAGAAGTTTACTTTCAAGCCTTAAGCTAAGGAGATGCTCTGATTGGCGGGCAAGTCTTAAAAGGGCCTGCTTTTGATCATCACTTAACTTTTTTGGTTGAGTGTCGATAATACAAAGAGTGCCTAAGTTACAGCCGTTTTTTGCTTTTAATGGAACACCAGCATAGAAGCGGATTTTTATTCCACCTGTAACTAAAGGATTATTTTTGAACCTCTCATCAAGTAGAGGGTTTTCGACAAGAAAAAGATTATCTTGCCTTATAGCATGATCGCAAAAGGCCACCTCTCTGGGGGTTTGGTTCACTTCAAGACCGATCTTGGATTTGAACCACTGACGGTCATTATCGACGAAACTAATAAGGGAAATAGGAGCATTACAAATTGATGCCGCAAGAAAAGTGATATCGTCGTAACACTCTTCTTTTTCAGTATCCAGGATTTCTAGTTCATGGAGACTCTTAAGTCTTGTCTTTTCATCTTTTATTTCAGTCATATGCAATTCTTTTCGGCATAAGTAGAGATTTTGAAATTAAGATAATATTAATTTTTTTTACCGGGCAGAGAAAATGCCCGGTAAGTTATTGATTTATACCCTATGGATTTTGTGTGGGTGATGTTGGTAGCTGTCTTCGCGGTGAATGACATAACCGTAATAACCACCGGCGATGGCAAAGATTCCATGGGCAAAGATTTCAAAGCCAAATAATGGCCAGTAACCAAAAAGGGTATTAGTCATGGGGATTATCCCCAGGATGGCGAGAGCACCCATAACCCAGAAAACAACTTTGGCATAAATAATCGAGTAGTGAGTGCTGCTACTTTTTGAGAAATAACAGGCAATACCGGCAACCCCAAAGAGAATCAGGGCAACTTTATTGAAAATATTAAGCGGGAATACATCAAGGAACATTCCGTAGCTGGTGTTGACTTTTATCAGAGGAAGACCCTCTGTTATATTTAATGTAGGGACAAAGGCAATTAGCCCCATCACCATCATCACCATTCCTGCAATCAGGGCAAAATTTCTGGTTTGTAGATTATTTTTCATTATTATCTCCTTGATATAAACCTCATGAAGATAATGTGCAAGTTTTGGGCTAGATTAACTTAGCTCTTTTCTAATGTATCTTGGGTCGCTTGGTTCTCTTTTACACTCTTGTTTACTTCCAAGAGTTGAAAGACCATCTTTATCACTCATTAACAGATAAGTACCAAGATCTGTGGCGAGAAGGATGTAGGTATTGTTAATCTTTTTTGCTTTTTTATTTCCAGTAGAAATTTTGTACATCAAACTTGCCGTCGCTCCATATTCCATTGCTGCGAACTCAAAAACCTCATCACGAAACTGACCAGTCAGGTGTCCTGACTCAATAACATCTTCTGTGAGCCTTGTAACAACGAGCTTGCCTGTTTCAGTATTATAAAAACGAAGAAGTGCGCTTTCATTTTTTACGATAAATTCTATCCGGGCCGGAATACCACCACAAACAAGGACGTTAATGTCATCACCAGCGGCATAAGCTGAATTTAGAGTTAAAGACATCATAAATGCCAGGAGAGTTGCCTTCATAGGTAATCCTTTTTTATAGTTTATAGGATCTATTTAATGACATTTTTTGTTTGGAGAACACCTCTCAGGGGAATTCCTACAAGGCCGTCAAAACTTTAGACACTTCTAAAAGGTTATTGGCCCTGATTACCAGTGAAAAAGAGGTGAGAAGGCAGTAAGTTCAAAGGTCTCTCTTTATGGACTTTTGCCATCAGGTTTTTCTCCTTGATGGCCTTCCAGATGCACTGACCGGGAAGTGAGTCCTTCCCGTCTACTAAATGAATGTAGTCCCGGAAAACTTCTTCTTTGGATTCATCGTAAATTCCAGTGCAATCGACGTAGGGAAATTTTTTGTGGGAGAAAGTAAAAAGAATATTTTTACGTCTTTCCTCTTGAGCATTAACTTGTTCTGAATTTTGAAGAAAGCTTTTTTCTAACTCACTCCCAGCATTCTTTTTAAAGTAAACCATCGGTTGCACGACGCTTAGAAAGTTTATTCCGAAGGATTGGGAGATGTGATTCATGATCTCCATATTTTGGGTATAGGCCCAGAGGCGAAGCTCTTCGGTTTGATTGGCAGGAGGACTGGCAAAGCCACTATCTGCGAAATCTCTTTTTTTTATGTCTTCAGTAAAAAGGTCGCGGTAAATCTGACTGCCAAGAAGAATGTTATGGAAAAAAGGGTACTCTCTTACGCTTTGTCCTTCCCACACTTTTTTCTCATAAAGAGAAAAGCGGTGAGGGTAATTCACTCTTGGGTCAACGACAGCAAAGACATCATTGCCTCCGCCATAATGAATGACGAGATCTGGATCATACTCGATCACATCAGTGACGAGCCTGACTAAGTCCTGTTGGCTGACTGATGAAGCAATTCCAAAATTGTAGGCCTTAAGACTTTTACCGATAGATTCTTTATGAGCGGCCTCTTCAATGTATCTGGGGATATCGACTTTATTGAAATGAACTGTCGATCCTCCAAGAACGATCACCCTGAATTCATCAGAGGGTTTTGGCAGCGCTGGCAAATGCCCGCGGTATCCAAGTTCATTATGAACATCATCGTAGATAGGAGACCCAGGTCGGCCTGTGGCCATGACATAGGGACGAGGGACATGGTTGTCGTCGGTTAGCATCCAGGCGTCTTTTAAAACCTTCTCACGCACAAAAGTCCGATAGATGATTTCTGCACTCGTCAGACATAAGACAGCAGAGATGAGCACCATAAAGGTGCGTGCGAGGATACGTTCTATCTTCTGATTAGAGTCATGCATGGATTTATTCTAACAAAGACTAGGATGCTTTAACAGGCAAGATCTTGGAAATTTTCTGTAAAAAGATGTCTTCGTCAAAAGGCTTAATCAAAAAGTTTCTTACGCCATGATGAGTGGCAATAGTGAAGATGTCTTTATCCATTGAACCGGACATCGCGATCACTTTATCAACGCTATTGATGTTGAGTTTATCGGCCTCAAACTCGGTCAACAGGTCGTAACCTGTTTTTCTGGGCATAAACATATCCAGAAGAATCAGATCAAATTTTTGGTTTCTAAGTTTGGTCACTGCACTTTGACCATCGTGAACAACTATCATATTTTTTATGGATTCCATTCGTCCTATATAGGCCTTGATTAAATCACAGATCTCCTCATCGTCATCAACCAAAAGGATACTGTACTGAGCGTATCGATTAAGTATTTCCATAGGTACTCCATTATAAAATGGCCATTGGGATTAAGAGAAAAATTCTATTTTGCTTATTCTTAGTCTAATAATATTGCAAAGTTTGCCACCGTAAAGAGAGATCATTTATGCCAACATTTTATGCAGATTAATACTTGTATAACCGACTAAAACTCTTTGATTTAACATTATTGTTGAAGTGCCGTTAAGGCTCCTAAGGGAGGCCGTCGTGCTATCAAAAATCCTTACAACCATCTGTCTTTCATTTTTCCTTTCTTCATATGCCTGGTCCCAGACACCAAAGCACTTTGTGTTTTTAGTCCATGGAATTGGTGCAAGTCCTTCGACTTTTGGAAAGATGACTGAAACTTTAAAAAGTGAATCGCAGGGATTTGACCCACACACGGATTGGCAATTTATCAACTTTGCTTATCAGACTGGAAGTACCACTAAAGATGTGGCCATCTTTTCTAGGGAGCTGAGCGATTATATTGCAGAGTCTTTTAAAAATGCCGGAGGCCTGAATCCTGAGGATAAATTTTCTCTGGTGATGCACTCGCAGGGAGGATTAATCGGGCTTAACTTTCTTCTTAAATCTTTTATGGGAGAGAGTCATTATCACCCGGAATTAAAATATCACTTGGATGCATTTGTAACTATGGGGACTCCTTATTGGGGAGCAAAGATTGCTATTTTTGCTAATCGTATGATGCCGATTCTCTCTTACCTGCGCATCCCACTCTCGGAGAAATTTGGAGTTGAAGAATTAAAAGATATGGAGCTTGCTTCTGATTTTACCGCTCAAATGCGTGAGACTCTAATCGACCCTAAAAATCAGGAAGTGGTCAGAGAGATTACGACTCAAGGTCGTTTTTTGGTTTTTGCGGGAGTGACAGAACGACTTAATTTACTGGCCCCTTTTGTAACGGGAAAAAACCGTTACGAAGATGATACGGCCGTGCCGATTCCTTCTTCAAAGTTAGATTTCATTTATTACAAAGACCCGGAATTTTACAATGATTATGTCTCGGCCAACGAGTTTAATGAAACTCATATGGTAGAAGCGGAAAACAATATTGTAGTGAATGCATTTCATGCTTCGCCTTTTCCTCAAAACTCGAAATATCCGGGGATTGCAAAGGTCCCAGATCGTTGCGCCAATATCAGCTACAGAGACTGTGATCATCCGACATACCCAATGCTAGTAGAGCATCTTTTTAAATTGCAGCGAGGGCCGGCCTTTGTCCGCGACCTGACAAGTTTTGCAATTGATTTAAAGATTAATTTAAAAGGAAAGAGTATCGATCGCAAAAAAATGTCGATTGCTTTTAAAGGGCTTTCGACTGGACTTAAGATTGGAAAAGATATTGAGCTTTACAATAAAGTCAGCCGCTGGAGCGATGAAGGGGATTTCCGTCTTTATCATACGGGCTACATAGATTCTAAAAAGACCACATCGACAGTTGGAAGAGTGGAGATGATTATTAGTGCTCCTGGATTTAAAGACCGCACAGTGATTGTGCCGGTCAAAAGTGCTCAAAGCACATTTATTGAACTCAACTGGTAATTCATTTGAAACTAGGCCGTCCAAAATTAACATTAAGAATGCAAACTTTTATTGAGAAAGGCCTAGATCATCAACCTTTCTGGGATGTTTGTTGTGATCACGGCTATGTGGGAATCGGTGCTCTTTATACCAAGCGTTTTTCTCACGTGCATTTTGTCGATCAAGTGCCGCACATCATGCACAGGCTGGATCAACTGATTAAACAATCACCTGAATTTGATGAGGAATTTCCTTATAGTTTGCACACTCTTTCTGGAGAGTCGATAGAAGAAGAGATTAATGGGACATTTCTTATTGCTGGAGTCGGAGGAATGACGATAAAGAATATTCTTTCTGCCTCTCTTAAAAAAGATACGTTAAAAGCAGAGCGTCTGTTATTGTCACCTCATACTGATGAGGCGCTCATGAGTGCTTATATTTTGAGTGATGATTTTAAAAGATTTTATTCAATCAAAGAGAGATTGATGCTTTTAGATGGTAAAAAACACCGCCCGCTTTATATTCTCGATAAAAATTAGACTCATTAAATGCTTGGATTAAGCTCTTTTGGTATAAGTCTTTTTCCACTCATGCAAATATCTACCGCAAAAACCTCCAGATCATTCTGGACTTTGGTCTTCAAGTAAGCGGCCTTATGTGGAGAGTGGGCTTCAAATATTCAATTTGTATTACGAAAATTTAGGCCCTGATAAAGGGTCAAATCTAAAGTCTTGAAATTGCTAAAAAAAACTCCCAAGCTCTTAATACTATTCTTTTGGCTCAACTGGTCAATGGACTATTCTTTAATGCAAAGTTGAGGTATATGTTAAGCATGCCTAAAGAGATAGCTATTCTGTTCGGATTTTTTGCGGCGTTTGTATTAATTAATCTCGCCACCTATTTTTTTCTTCAATTGAAGATGAAGGAAAAATTATTTCGTCAGCTGGCGGTCTACTGGCTTTTGGTTCTTCTGGTTTACATCATTGAAGGGGCCGTTCAACAGGGGAAACTAGCGCTGAGTTTAGTTTTCATTATCAACATCGCACCAATTTATATTATCTCTAATTTTTTACTTCACTCATATAATATGAAGCTTAAGCCTTCCCGCTATATTATCGCTTCAAGCGCAGTGGTGATTCTGGCGATTTTTAATAACTCTCTTAATTTACCATTTACAACGCTGGCGATGCCGATTGCGATAGTGGCCTCTTTTCCTTTTGTTGAGGCCATCTATGCAACCTTTGTCACTAAAAAGAATGAGGCCAACTTCACTCAGAAGTTTATGGCCGGAGTGGTTTTTACTTCGGGAGTGTTTTGCTGTTTAAATTACGCTGTTAACCGCATGACCCCAGGAACTGAGTTGATTGGTTTTGGTACGGGGTTTTTAACTTATATTACGGCCTCAATTATTCTTCCGGTTTTCACTATTCAGGAAATTAACCGTGAAAAAACACAAAGGCTTGAACAGCTGGTAAGGGAGCGAACAGATGAGTTACTTGCTTCCAAAATGCAAAAAGAAAAACTTTTACGAGTGGTTGTTCACGATATTTCAAATGCTCTTCAGGCACTGATTTTCCAAAACAATAGGCTTATTATTTCTAGCTCTCCAGAAGTTGCCCATGTGGCCGCGCGTATGATGAAAAATATTGATTCGATTTCTGATATCACTCAGCACGTAAAAGATATGGAGAGATCTCAGTCAAAGAAGATTAAACTCTCACCGGTAGATATTCAGGAATGCCTTGATGAAGTGAGAGATCTTTTTGCCGATCGTTATGCCAAGAAAAATATTAGACTGGATATCATTAATAAAGTTCCGCCTCATATTCAGATCAACGTTGACCGTGTGACTTTTATTCACTCGGTAGTTTCTAATATTGTTTCTAATGCTCTTAAGTTTTCGAATCCAGGTTCTGAAGTTATCATTACCGCCCATGAACATCAGGGAAAGGTTTATTTTAATGTTCAGGATTATGGAATTGGAATGAGCGAAAAGATGCTTTCAACTCTTTTTGACCACGATATTACGCTGACCCTTCCGGGGACCTCTGGCGAGCGTGGGTCGGGCCTGGGAATGCCATTGGTTAAGAGTTACACCGAGATCTTTGGCGGAAAAGTTACCGCTTCTTCTGTCACCTCAGAGCACCCGGGGACAAAAATTACAGTAGCTCTTCCGGCCATTGAATCAAATCATGCTGCAATTTTTAATTGAGAGTACAGTCGTCCGTTTAAGCGCTCCCAACAGGCGTTGAATTTATCGCTGTAGGGGTTTGTTGCATACTTCTCACCAACTTCTTTGTGAAAAAAAGCAACGAGGTCTACCGATTCGGATTCATGGTCTTTATAAATTACATCGGTCATCAAGGGCACGGCCCCAGCTTCAAAAGAGACTCGTCCCATTCCTCTTTTAACTCTCATTGTCCCGGTCATGCCATCCACATTGCTTTCTAAAAGGCGCTTCATAATAAAGCCAAAGAGCACATATTTCCATTGGATGTCGGTGGTTTTTCCACGAAAGTTTTTAGCAACGGTAAACTGGCTGCAGATCAAAATTTTCTTTCCTCTGGAAGTGAGTTTGTCGATGGCCTCCTGGGGCCAGAGTTCAAAATAAGAATCAAGCGGGGCACTTAAGTCACCCCAGTGGACTTCTTTAAAAAATGTAATCCCGAAACATTCTCCTTTGTAAAAAAGAGCGAGCACCTCATCTTGTCTTGTAAACTCATCAGAGTTCAGGCGATGACCGCTAGGGTGCTCTGAAGTGTAATAGTCACTCCAGACATCATTCCAACATTGAAAACTCTTTTGATGAATTTTCTGTAGGTGATGAGGATTGTAAGCAAAATTGCCTTTAATCAAGTATACGTCAAGCTTATCAAAGTCGACGACTTCAACATTCTCATTATTCATTTTTAACTCCGAATTTGTGGCATCAGGCCACGTTTGTCAATCTACTGTCATGAGTGGCTTCGGCGATCTCCCTCATCATATTGTCAAAGGCATAAGCAGATTGTTTCAGGTTGATAATGATGAATTCTAAAGCGACAGGATCAAATTCGCTGAGAAGTTTTTTGGCCTCTTCAACATGCCCCGGGTCTTCTTCACCGTGAACGAGAAGAAAAGTTGCGGATTTTTTTCCGTAGAGATTGCTTAGTTTGGCCGAGAGTGGAGGGCAAACTTTTTGGGCGAGCACTTCAAGAAAAAGAATGTATCCCATGAGAGAGAGCGGGTGCTGATGTTCAATTTTATAATATTGGGGCTCATAAAAAAAACGAGTAGAGTTGAGTTCGGGAAAATCCTCCAGCTTGTGTCCTAGAAAATTTAAGTCGTTGAGTGCAAGCTTTTCATGGTTGGCCTCTTCACCAAGGTGCTTTAAAAAACGCAGGTGAATTTTTTGTTGCTCTTCATAATTGAGTCGTCCCGCACTCAAGGCCAGGATGCGAGTAGAGTGTTTTACGTAGTAAAAAGTCTGGGCCATGTAATTAGCGTAGAAGGCCTTATTGTCCCAAGGCATGCTTTCATAGGAGCTTTGAGAGAGTCTTATACAGTGATCAAGAGCATTTTCCAGTTTTAGTTTCAAGGTCACCTCGCAGGTTAAAACCGGGATTAAATCATCTTAATGAAAAAATCGATCAAGAATAAATTTCTTTTACAAGGGATGTATATTCGAGCCATTATAAGCTTAGAAGCTAAAAAAGATCATTTAGAGATGCCAAAATATCTTGCGTTTATCTTGTTTAGAGAGATACTTTTCCCATGAATCCAAATCTTATCTACTACCCGTGTTTTGCTTTATTACTTCTTTCGGCAATGGTGCTAGTGCGGATGTTTTTAACCCGTGTTCAAGGGATTAAAAGCGGCCAGGTCGACTTCAGGTATTTTAAAACCTATAACCATGCTGAAAAAGATCTACCTACACAGATGACTCAAGCTTCTCGCAATTTCACCAACCTTTTTGAAGTGCCGACACTCTTTTATATGGTGTGTGCCTTCTCGCTGATCACGCAACAAGTAGATGGATTGTTTCTATGTCTGGCGTGGATTTATGTGGCCCTTCGTTATGTGCATTCTATTATTCATTTAACTTATAATAAGATCATGCCTCGAATGGCGGCTTATGGGTTAAGTTGGATAGTTCTTATTGCCATGGGAGTTATCCTGGCCTTTAGAATCGCTGGAAGTCTTTAAGCTACTTAGTCGACTGCTCACGGATTTTATGGCGGCCTTTTAAAACTAAAAAGAGACACACTAAGGTTAATCCCGCTGCTGCAATATAAGGAGCGCCAGGTAGTGGTTAATGGTCTTTTTTCGTGAAGAAAGATAACAATCCCGTATACATCAATGGGCCAATAATAGACGTCAGGCTGGTAATTGCCACCAGTGTTCCTTGCAGTTCACCTTGCTCTTCAGACGGCGTACCTTTAGTGATCATTGACTGAAGCGAAGGCATAACGATGCTGGTGAAGAGAAGAAGTGACGTGCCCGCATAGAGCATCCAGGACTTGGTGACTAGGGCACAAAGAAGGGAGTTGGTCACTAAAACGATGAGTCCATAGGTCACTGATACGTCCTCTGCGAAAAGTAGAAATCCGGTGAAATTCCTCTATGAAAGTGCTAGGATGTTGAGAGAAAAAAACAGACTCACTATCAAGGAATTCACATGGAAAATATCAAAGGCCTTTGCACTAATCCCGATCCAGTTACTCAAAAATATGTTTTTAACCACACTATGCTTCGCGTGCGCGATCCCGAAGTTTCACTGGATTTTTACTCGCGCATCCTGGGCATGAAGCTTTTAAGAAAAATTGACTTTAACGAATGGAAATTCTCTCTTTATTTCCTGGCCATGATTGAAAATGATTCTCAAATCCCAACAGACAGCGATAAATCGCGTGCACGTTTTACTGCAGGTCTTAGCGGTGTTTTAGAGTTAACTCATAATCATGGAACAGAATTGGAAGAAAAGACTCCGTACCACAACGGGAACACTGAGCCTCGCGGCTTTGGGCACATTTGTTTTTCTGTTCCAGATATCAAAGCTGCTTGTGCGCGTTTTGAAGCACTTGGTGTCCCTTTTCAAAAGAAATTAGGAGAAGGGGGAATGAAGGATATCGCCTTTATTAAAGACCCGGACAACTATTGGGTGGAGATTATCGAGGCCTAATTGAGACCACCTCGAAAAATGAATATTACATTTATCCAAAAAATCTTACAAACGCCGCTTTTTTAAGTAAATACGACCCTGGCCCGTCGCCAAGGTCGATTCATTTATTCTAATTTCTCCCTCGCTTTATTTTTTAGGGGAGATTTTTATGAACGCAAAGTTTTTGCATGTGAAGAATCTTGCCATCGTTTTGATGGGCATAGTGATTCTTCTTCTTGTTTCATTTGATGCATTCTCTCAGTCTGAAGTTGATATGGGCGCAGGTGATACCTGTTCTCTAAGTGCTTAATGGCCCTAGACGTAAAGGACTCGATTAATACGCCGATCCTCTAATGCACTTTCACGGTCTTTAGTGATTAGTGATTAAATTTTGTTGGGCCTTTTAATGTAAAAATTTCAAAAGGGCCAATCTCTTATGAAAGATTTGAAAAACTCCATTATAACTGTGCCTATGAAAAACGCATTGAAAATCACCTCGGCCCTTTTTATTACTCTTATCTTTGCAGGAGAGATCTCTGCACAGGATTTCCCGACGGGACCGGAGCTCTCAGAGACTCCAGGTAAGCTTTGCGACCAGCCATCTAAGGTTCGTTATCCGGAAAAAATCGCTTACTGTGATCGCGATGTTTCTTATGAAACAAAGGAAATCATCATCCATGAGTATGACCAGAAGTTTAATTATTCTATCGCAAAAATGCCGCGTGGAGAGTTTAAGATTGATCATCTGATCCCACTTTGTGCAGGCGGATCAAACGATACTACAAACCTGTGGCCTCAACATAAATCAGTCTATGCGATCACTGATCCTCTGGAGCCAGTCATCTGTTCAAAAATGGCCCAAGGCCGCCTTAAGCAAAATGATGCGGTTTCTTTAGTTATAGAGGCTAAGACCCACTTAGAGCGCACGAAAAAAATTATTGAGTACGTCAGTCGACTTTAATTAGAGCTTGGCCTTTCAATTTCCAAAGGGATTGTTGAAATTCATGGTGGAAGGCTCTTTCTTGATCGAAATTGTCCGAATACTCGATTTGTGATTGACCTGCCATTGCTGAAGTAAGATCTAATAATTTCCATCTTCTCGTAGGTCAAATAAGGTAAGTGTTTTATGCTTATAGGGTTGAACTATCCCTGGAGTTTATATGAAACACTTATTATTTTCTTCTCTTTTGTTACTTTCTATTTCAGCGTTCGCAGAAGTAAAACCAAAATCAGATGCACTTAATTTTAAATTAAATGACCTTGCAGGCAAAGAGCATGCGCTTAATGACTTCAAAGGTAAGTGGGTTGTTCTGGAATGGTTTAATAAAGATTGTCCTTACGTCAAAAAACATTACGGAAGCAATAACATGCAGACACTGCAAAAAACATTTACTGATAAAGGTGTCGTATGGTTGACGATTAATTCATCTGCTAAAGGTGAGCAAGGTTATCAGGAAGCTGCTGATGCTGAAAAAACAGTAAAAGAGCTTAAGGCCAATCAATCCTTTCTTTTAACTGATGCAAGTGGATCGGTGGGAAGACTTTATGGAGTAAAAACAACTCCACATATGTTTGTTATTTCTCCTGAGCAAAAAGTTGTTTATGCTGGAGCGATTGATGACAACAGTTCGTCTGAACCGGCAGTGATTCCACAGTCGAAGAATTATGTTGCTGATGCGCTTAATGCGGGGATGGCCGGAAAGGCGATTGCGGTGGCGACTTCGAGACCGTATGGTTGCAATGTAAAGTACAAATAGAAAAGGCCCCGGTTGGGGCCTTTTTTTATTTGTAGTCTCTTAAGAACTTATTTAACTCTTTTGATCCTTCCACAATCATCTGTGTGTCGCAGCTGAAAGCAAGACGAATAGACTGCAAGCTCTCTGGTGAATCGCCAAAACAGCTTCCCGGAGCATTTCCAATTCCTTTCTGTGCCAATTCTTCAGAAAGTTTTTCAACATCAATTCCCGGCCTTACTTTACACCATAGGTAGAAAGCAGCTTTTGGAACATAAGGAGTCAGGATGTCCTGATCTTTTAGCGAGTCTAAGAAAAGATTTCTTCTCTTTAAGTACTCAGCATTCATATCTGCATACCATTGTGCTGGAGTGTCTTTTACTGCGTGGATAGCACCCCATTGAGAGATACTGTTGATTCCATTAACTGTACAGCGAAGAAGTTTAGCTGCACGGTCATTAAAGAGTTCGTTCATTGAAGCGAAGTAACCTAAGCGCAGACCACTCATCGCGTATGATTTTGAGTATGAGTAAACTGAGACGGTCTTGTCGTAAGTAGGAATTAATGAAGCGATAGAAGTGTGAGTCCCGCCATCAAAAAGAATATGCTCGTAAGCTTCATCGCTGACGATCCATAAATTATTTTTTACTGCAAGCTCGGCGATCTTTTGCAACTCCTCTAAAGGAATGATCGCCCCCGTTGGGTTTTGTGGAGAGTTTAAGAAAATCACTTTTGTTTTTTTCGTGATCGCTTTTTCAATATCAGCGGCACGGTAAACGTAGTTGTGTTCTGGTTTTAATTCGATCCCAATTGTTTTTGCTCCCGCCAGGCGCGCGTTTTCTACGGCCTCTGTCCACATTGGATCAGGGACAATCACTTCATCGCCTTCTTCAACGATGCACTGGTAAGTGACGTATAAAGCGTGCATGGCCCCATTAGTGATAGAGATGTGAGCTGGTTTAACCGGGATTTTGTTTTGAGTGTTTAACTTTTGAGCAAGAGTTTCTCTTAGCTCTGGAATACCGTTGTTAGGAATGTAGTGAGTTTTGTTGGCCTCTAGGGCCTTTTCGATAGCGCTTTTAACATTCGGGTGAACATCAAAGCTTGGATCTCCCGATTCAAAACGGTAGATCTTTTGACCGTCCTTCTGTGCTTTTAAGAGTTTTTCTCTAATAACAACAATCTTTCCCAGCGAGATATTATCCAGTCGGCTCATGAACTTCTCCTGAAGTGTGGGGTGAATGAAATTGGTCGGGTTTATTGTGCATTCAAAATGACGCTTTTCCAAGGAGATTGTAATAGAATGATGGTTTTTTCCGACTGACAGAAATTGTAATTTTTTGAGAAGATACTAGTGTATGAAAGGTGTAAAACTTAAAATTTTAAATGTACTTGTTTTGTCGGCCATTTCCATGGGAAGTGTTTTTGCTGAATGTATTGATGGAAAAGTGAAATACATCCAGCAGAATAAAGAAGTTATAAATAATGAAAGTTATTGTTATGACCTGGCCTCAAAACTCTTTATCTCATCAAAACCCTGTGCCCATAACAAGGTTTGCCAGAGCAAGAATCTTGGAACTATTGAAATCAAGATGAGTGAAATGGCCGGAGTCACAGGCTCTTTGGGATTTAAAATCTGTGAGAAATATCACGGGACTCCACAGATTATGGAGTATCAAGTTCAAACGAAGTGGGTTCAAACTAGCCGCTGTATCTTCAGTGATGGCTCTTTTATAGACAATGCGACTATCGCACAGAAAGTAAAATACGTGGATTAGTAAGATCTGTGATTAAAAACAGGATGTTGATTTTTTTATCGGGCCTTCTATGCCTTGGGCAAAATGCTTTAGCGGCGTCCTTTTGCCCGGACGCGAGCCTTCTTGATAAACTCACTCGTCCCGTCGATCTAACAAGTGAAATGCCTCCCATTAGAGACCAGGACAGTATTGGCTGGTGTTACGGTTTTACGGCCGCTGATCTTTTGACTCATTATCTTTATAAAACAAAAGGCTCGAGTGTTGTCGGTGGGGTAAGAGGTGCTAATTACCGCACTAAAGGCCATAGTGTGTCGTCGATAGGTATTTCGGCGATGTACAATCAAAGTAAAAAAAGCTCCTATGGAAAATCATTAAAAGGACTAAGTTCCGAAGATCTCTCAAAGCTCAATAAGAAAGTCGTGGCCGAAGGGGGAAGTATCCATGAGGCCTTGATAGTAGTTAAAGAAAAAGGTTTTTGTTACGAGCGCGATCTCTCTAGTGAAGACTACTCTTATGTGGAAGATTACCGTTGTGCTGTTAAAAACCGCTGTAACGTCGGTGAGATTTTAAATATCATTTACGATGCACCAAAAGCTCGCTTGGGTTGTGATGACCTGAAAACGATTAATACCGTCTTTAACAACCTTTCATTAAACACGATTAAAAATGTTTTAGTGAGATCAGCTAAGCAAAATGCGCTGGCCAACTTAGTGAACGTGGCCTGCGATAAAAAATTCACCAAAGGTTTTTTTACTGACCATCCGACTTTTGAAAGTAAGACCATTAAAATAGGAGAGTCTCCTAAAGAATTAATGAGCTCACTTGATGCTCACTTGAACCGCGGGATTCCGGTGGGGATTTCGTATTATGCAGATTTTTTAACCGGTAGGAAGGGAAAAACCATGGCCCACGCTTCAAGCATTGTGGGAAAGAGATTTAATAAAGACACATGTGAGGTTGAGTATATCCTGCGCAACTCATGGGGTTATGGCTGCGGCTATTACGAAAAAGAGAACCCTAATTACCACAAGTGCGCCAGCCAGTTTAAGACTGCCGGCAATCCTAAAGTTTATATGGATAATTTAATTGAATGCAGAAAAAAGAATCCCACATTGCCGAGAAATCCCCGCGTTCGTTGCGAGGACTCCACCAGCTATGTTTATGTGAGAAAAAGTGATTTGGAAAAACAAATTTACAATATCACGACCATCGAAGAAGACAGACTCTTCTAGTAAATCCCGAAACCGCAGCGACCTTTTAAAAATTTATCGAAGGCTTCGTTAGAAATCAGTTTTTTATTGAAGAAAACGTTCCCACCTTTTGAGTGGTCTGTGAACCACAATTCTTTTCCTGGTATTAAACAAGTTTTTTGTCCTTTCTTTTTAACAGAAACGATCTTGCTTGCTTTTTCTCCTTCAAATCCAACCGGCCAGTCGGCAACGGCAGCGGCTTCAACCACAACGCCTTTTCCATTGTACTGAACATCAGGAGCAACCGCTGTACCGTTTGAGGTCTGCTTAATTGGCCCTTCTGTTAGAGCACCACTGATAATTTCTTTTGTCTTGCCATTAAAGACAACTTCTTCTTCTGTTGGAAGAGTGACAATGACCAGGTCTTTTTCAGCGTCTGATTCATAACGAATCGCTGGCAGGATTGTTCTAGGGAAGAAGTACATCATTTTTAAGTGAGCGTGGCTTTCCACTTCATCCGGAGAGTCCCATACTAAAAGCCCAAGGTCTGATCGTGCCATATCCTGGAATTGGAACTCAAAATCGCGGCCGACTCCGTAACCTTCCATCGGAACGATTCTGTTAACTCCATTATTTTGAAATTTAAAACTTGTTTCAGTGTAATTGTTGTTTCTATCGATGTCGTAACAAATGTCCCAACGATTGTGGTTGCGTGTGCGACAGCTAATGCCGTTGAGTTCAACTTCGTTAGATTCTTTTAGAGGTGCTTGGATAAGTGTTTCGTCGAATTCAGCATAAGCAGACACAGACGAAAGCATGGCAAGTAGAACAATAGACTTCATAAAAACTCCTATGGATAAATTCCATTAGATTTGATCGGACATTCTATTGTTGATTACTTTTTGAAATTAAAAAAGTGAAAAGCCACATTTTTTCTTTAAAAAACTGTCAAGGCCTTCATCATTTGCATACTCAGGTCGGATGAGGATATCTTTCTTTTGGGCATCGTTATACCAAATATCTTTTGATGGAATCTTACAGTCTTTGTGTCCTTTTTTTGACACTGTCGCGATTGTGATGGAAGGAGCACTACTTCCGTCACTAAGCTCAGTGTCACCATAAGGAAGATCGCCGGATTTATCCGCGCGGATCACTACGCCACTGCCGTTATACTTTACAGCAGGAGGGAAAGCTTTGTTTTTATTTTTTGGGTCCTGGGCCATTTTGCCTTCGGTTAATACGCCGCCAATAATCTCTCCGGTTTTAGCGTTATACTTAACCGCTTCACCATTTGGCAGTGTCACATGGAGTTCATCGCCAACTTCCTTAATAGAAGGAAGAGTGGTGCGCGGGAAAAAAAGCATAATGCTGTAAGTGGTGTGGCTTGTTATATCGTCAGGGGCATCTGAAACCATTAGTTTCATATCTGATGAGGCCCTTCCTGGAGATTCAAATTCAAAGGTGCGGTTGATGTAGTATTCGTTGGTCGGAACGATGGCATTAGGGCCGCCGTTAAAAATTTTAAATCCATCTGGTGGAGTTGTGTCTGCGCCAACTCGGCAGACAGCATAGACTGATCTGGAGTTTGTGCTTCGGCAGCTAGGGTAGCCGTCTCGAACTCCCGGTCTGTCTCTGAAGGGGGCTACGAGATCAGAGACCTGGTAGTTATCTTCAGAAACAGATGAGAGAACAACTTCAGGTTTTGTTTCTACTTTTGGAGGGCAGTCTAAAACCGGAGGTGTTAGCGTTTCATTTACAGTGCTGGTTAACGTTTGTGCTTGCATTGATGTTTGGACCAATGCCGATTCCGTTAAATCGCGAACTGCGGCCGTATCTCTTAAAGTCTCACTTCGAGGAGAGTCTTTCAAATTAAGTCTCTCTGGAGTTGTTGAGTCTTTTTGTTTTTTATCTGTGAGTTTAATCGCCGGATTGTTTTTGTTGTAATAAACCCAGTAAGACTCACCAGCATGAGTACCACTTGTGATTTTTATTTTAATCCCAGAATTGCCGGATGAGAATTTTTTTATTTCTAAAACATCACCAGTCGTGCCTTTTTTTAATGTGGTCTTGATATTTGCGGCCGAGCGTAAAAAATTTGGGTTAGCGCGTGCATTTAAAAAACTGTCTAATTCAATTTCGTCACCAGCTTTAAAAGCAAGCATTGTTGAGAGTGAAAGACTGAGTAAAATAATTGGATAATGTTTTTTCATACTCACAGATTATACATGAGATTAAATGAAAATCAGATAGAGATAATATTACCGGAGTAAAAAGCTTTTATGAAAAAATGAAAACTAAGCTAAAATATTAATTAAATTAGCCGTAAAGGTTTTATAATCGAATGAGTCGAATATAAATTACGATACTTACAGATCAAGGAGTCTGCAAATGGAATTGATGCATTTATTTAAGCAAGGTGGCTTTATCATGTACCCGCTACTTATTTTCTCAGTAGCCGTTTGGACAGTTGCCATTCAAAAAATCTGGTTCCTAATGAACTTTAATAAACAAGCTAAGTATTTCTATGACGAAGGAATGAGAATCATTCAATCAAAACGTTTCAATGAAATGGAATGGCTGTACAAAAACTGTCCTGAACTAATTGCTAAACCACACTCTGCAGTTTTCGAAGATGCTTCATCTTCTGAAGAGTGGGAAGCGCGTATGCAACGTCGTCTTAACGAAACATCAATGGGTCTAAAGAAAAATATCTGGATCCTTGGTACTGTAGCTTCATCAGCTCCATTCGTTGGCCTTTTCGGTACGGTTTGGGGGATCATGGGGTCATTTAAAGAAATCGGTGCTGCTGGTAAAGCAGGGTTTGCGATCGTATCAGCTTCAATTTCAGAAGCTCTTATCGCAACAGCGGCCGGGATTCTTGTAGCGGTAGTAGCTCTACTTTTCTACAACTACATTCTGGTAAAAATCGGTGAATCGCTAGCAATGTTCAAAAACGGCATTGGTGATTTAGCTGAAAGCTTTAACTCTGCAAAAAAGTAAGCGAGAACTAGAATCTTTAAACTTTAGGAGTGCCTTATGGCAATGAACGTAAATAACAACAACGATGGTGATGACAACATCATGGCGGAAGTAAACCTTACTCCGCTTATCGATATCATGCTCGTTCTTCTGATTATCTTCATGGTAACGTCGACAGCGGCGCTTGAGTCGGGACTAGATATCGAGCTTCCAAAGACTGCGATCACCAATGAAAAAAAACAGGATGAAATTTTAATCATCACGCTTAATAAAGAAGGTAAAGTTGCTCTTCAAGGAAAGTATGTTGAAGAAGCAAAACTTTCAGAAGAAATGGTAGCAAAGCTTGCTGAACTAAAAACTGAGTCAGTTATCCTTGAAGGTGACACTCAGGCGTTTTTAGGAAAAGCAGTTGAGATCATGGATATCGCAAAGAGCGCAGGAGCTAAAAACTTCTCGATCGCTGCGGAAGAAGATGCATCTAAGAGACTTAAGTAAAAACAGCAAAGGGTAAAGTATGAGTGCTGAGAAAAAACCATTATACACTCCCGGCGAAAGCAATATGGAGCAAGAGACGAAGCGCTTTAATAAACGTGCGTTCATCGGAAGCTTCATTATTCACTTGTTTTTCTTTTTGATTAAGATGCCGGAGCTTCACCTTGAGCACAAGCTAAAGGATGATCCAAAGCTAATCCCGATTAAAATGGAATTAGTGACTCCGCCGGCAAAAAATAAAATTGTGAAAAACAATGTGACTGCGGCAGAAAGTGAAAAAGTTGTTCAGCCAAAGCCGGAAGAAAAAGTGAAGAACGGAACTGATAGAGTGGTTAAAAACTCTGATCGCATCGGGGATAAAAACCAGAAGAAAGTTCAAGACGTTCAAAAAGGTGACCCAGCTTCAAGAAAGAAAGAAGCTTATAGGCCAGGAACTGATGTAAGAAAAGCTCCAAGAACAACAGTGGGTTCAGGTTCAGCACCTAGCCAGGTGAAGGCCAAAGACAACAACACTGGTGGATCTGGAGATACATACCAAGGTCTGGACATGACTAACGTTACTGATTCAATCAGAAAAAGTGGTCAGGGTCTAAAAAGAGCAGCAGCTAAAGGTGCTAAAGACGACGGTGGCGCTGGATTTGGTAGTGGTGGCGGTATCGGTAACGGTGTTGGTGGTGGAGGCGGAGACGGCTTCATTACAGGTTCACCTAATGGTACAGCGAACATGGCCAAAGTTGCAACAAACGTTGGTAGCTTAACTGGATCAGCAAAAGGAAAAATCGATTCATCGAGAGGGTTTGATGGCCTGGCTCAAAAAGGATCAATCTCTGTTGCCGGTGTTCCAGTTGAGAAAGTAGCCGTTTCGACAATTAACCCGGATGAGATCAGAAGAATTCTTCGCGATCACATTCCACAATTTAGAAGCTGTTACCAGTCAGAGCTTGAAAAACAAAATAAACCAGATGGCCTTCAAGGGGTTATGCTGTTTAACTTTGTGATCGGTGGCGACGGTGGTGTGAAGAAATCTTCAATCACGTCAGAAGAAATCACTTCTGATAAAGTCCGCGACTGTATGAAAGACGTGCTTCAAGGGATTCGTTTCCCGGCACCGGGTGGCAACAGAAATGTTGAAGTTAACCAACCGATCAACCTGTATCCAAGAAGAATGTAGTTTAATAAAAAGGCCCTCAGTGCGAGGGCCTTTTTTTTACTCTGACGTATTCTATTTATTTTTGACTATTCTTTTTTCTTTGGCCGTATAAAACACTCGGCACCTTAAAGACTTATCTTAGATTCGAAATAATTTTAAATTCTTTTTCGGTTACCGGATTGATAGAAAGCCTAGATCCTTTTTGGACCACCGGCATGCTTTCTAATCCTTTTGTGTCTTTTAGAGTTGAAAGTGTTACAACCTGATCGAATTTTTCAACGAATTCTACTTCGACCATAAACCAGCGAGGGTTCTCCTTCGTGGCCTTTTCGTCATAATATTCACTTTTAGGGTCAAACTGAGAAGGATCAGGGTGAGAGGTTTTGGACACTTTTGCCAGTCCGGCAATGCCCGGGATTTCACAGCTAGAGTGATAGAATAAAACCACATCGCCGATTTTCATATCATCGCGCATGTAATTTCTAGCTTGGTAGTTGCGAACACCATCCCATCCGGATTTTTTCTTTTTTTTGAGGTCATCAATGGAAAAGACATCCGGCTCACTTTTCATAAGCCAATAGTTCATGATCAAGGACTCCAATCTTTGAGTGAATACTTGGTAATGATCTTACCTAGAGTTCCGTCCTTTCTCAAATCTTCTATGCCTTCTGTAAGGATTTTTGCGAATTCCTTGGAGCGAGGGTTCTTAGGAGAGAATCCAATATAAAGCGGATCTCCTTCGGTGCATCCGGCCTCTTCATATTTGTCGCGGATTTTTTTGGATTCTGTGAAGTAATTAAAGACAAAGGGGTTTTCGATGATAGTGTCAATTTTGTTTTCCTTCATGTTCTCAATGTTGGACATGAGAGGAAGACTGCCAGTTCCTTTGACTGTCTGCTCAGGGTGATCCATCAGATAGCTGGTGAGTTCGGCAGAATAAGCGTAAGACTCGACAATGCCGAGTTTGCGGCCTTTTAAATTGCTTAAGCTCACATACTCCCATGGGTCGCGGGCCTTGACGTAAAAACATTCTTTATTACTTCCCATGCTTTTTGCCGGGTAGATGAAATCGGGAGCGTCGGGCATGGTGGTTGAAACCAAACCTGTGGCCTGCCCGCTTCGTACACTCTCAATAGAATTGGTCCAGGTATCCACCTGGTAGTCGATGTTGTGGCCTTTTCTTTCAAAGACAAGTTTCGCCACTTCGACGATGTAGCCTAACTCTTTACTTTGAGCAGATGTTGGATCGCAATTAAAAGGGCACCAGCGGTCCGCTTTTAAGATGATGGTTTCTCCCATAAGAGACAAAGGGGTGCATACCAAAATGAATGTGGATATGAGCTTTTTCATACCTATAGTAAGTTTAATTTTTTTAAGTTTGCCTGTTTAATTTCGACATCACTTTTAACCTGCGCCACTTCTTTGATTTCTTTTTGTGGTGCTGTGGACTCTTTATTTTTTTGTTTCTTTTTTGATTTATCGTTCGGGTTTTTTGAATCGCTATCCAGGTTTAAATCGACGTTATTTTTTTCTGTCCCTGCGACGGCAGAATCACTAAGAGTGGTTTTAACCCCGGTGTTTCCAAGGCGGTTTTCACTCAAGTAGCTTTTTAGATTGAGGAGCTTGTTATCAATGTTCATCCCTCCATTATAGGTCATATTTTATTTAGTAAAAGATTTGTTTAATCTCTAAAGGATTACAATGTCTTACAAAAGGCCCCGAAGGGCCTTATTGAATGAAAATTGAATAAAAAGCGACTAAAAAAGATGGCTAGGCTGTTTTACTTAACGGCCTTGCATTTTAGAGGTTGTCTGCCTTTGACAATGAGAAAGTAGTGATCGCGTTTTTCATGGGACTGCTTAAACATCGCGGCCTCCACTACTGGAATTTTCTCTTTTTTATCTTCAAAATAGTAATCGCATTTTTTAAGCTTTAAATGCCATAGGGTCTCATTGGCCTGCGCTCGAGGATTTCCCATTTGAGTCAGTGGAGTGTTTTCGTACTGGCATGTCGCAAACTTTGATTTTTTGTGAAATAGGCTCACGCTTGGAGTGCTTTTATCCAGGAGTGAGAGTTCGACTTTGGATTCTTTATCCACATTACAGCTAAAGTTGTGTTCGTCTTTAGCCTGGGCCGAAAAAGAAACGAGTAATGAGAGCAATAGAATTTTCATAAATTATTTCCCCGCTGGACGACAGTGTGGGATTGAGTGGCTTGAGCAGTGGATATTTCCAGCGCCAAGGTGAGCATAATCCCAGCTGGAGATAAAATCAGATTTGATTTTTCTCTTTTTCATTTCGTCTTTTAAATAACCGTTAAACAGGTTGTTGCCAGTGTCTGGAAAGACTACTGTTTTATTCATGAGAACTGAGTTTGTTGGATTTGGAAGAAACGAGTTTGTTGACCCAGGTTTTGTTAACTCAACTTTTTTTGTCTCTGGATTTTCCATAGTGTAACCACCATAGAAAATATTAGGTACATCCAGTTCGTCATAGTATTTAGCGCATTGAGGAAGACGAGAGAGAATTTTTGATTTGATCAGTGCCTTATCTTTTTCAATGGATTCATCAATTGCAGTATTAAGAGTCGTGAAGCTCTTATCGAGTTTCATCATCTCTTGCATTTCATAGTTTGAAATCTGATCGATATTCTGTGAACAGTTATTCTGCAGTTCAAGGAGCATTTTTTCTTCGTTGCTCATGTCTTTTGCTTGGGCCGTTTTGAAAATCAGTTTAAGCAAAACTGTGCGCGCTCCAGCTGGAAGTGTTTTAATTCCTCCCGGGCGTCTTTTGATAATCCCATTGATGTATTCGCACGTGATGTAGTTTCCGGCAAAGCGGATATTAGTTCTAGTGCTTCTTGATTCAGCAGCATCTTTTTCAGGATTGTTGATATCGAGATCCATAAAAGGCATTTGCCCTTGTTTCGGATTGCTCATGAGCTCCATTGCTTTTTTAGGGCTCGCGGCCATTAAAGAGAACTCGCACTCTTTTGGTCGGCCATCATTATACTGAGTTGGAATGATCTTAAAAATTTCATCAACGTGACCTACTGCTAACCATGAAGTCTGCAGTTGAATGACGTTATCAGGGTTGCCGCAGAATTGATTGGTAAACACTGAGCCCTGATTATCACCGACTAGACAAAATCCACCTGGGGCACCTTCAATATTTCCTCCCATTTCTCCAGAACCAAATGAAACATCATCTTCACTTCTGCCACTGGCGTTTGGAGAGTAGGCTTCCTTAATATTGGCCCCCTGGCCTATTTCACATTGCGCCCCTGCCTTACTTAGCTTCTCTCCTGAGTCTGGCCAGACGCGGTTGTAGCTTTCGATCTGTCTGATTGAAGGTGCACCGGTTTTTAAATCAACGAAAGATTCAAACCAGTCTTGTTGCCAAGTATAGCTTTGAATCGGAGTGTAAGTAATTTGCCCGATGATGGCATCGATTTTTTCTGCAGGTAATTTTTTTTGTGTCAGTTGGTTTTTAATATCTGCAACCAGCACATCAAAATCTTTTTTGTCTGTCATCGGAAGGATGATCTGCGGAACTTTTTCATAATTGTAGTTCGCGATAACTTTGCTGACGAAATTGCGGGTAACTTTTTTTGCATCTTTGGTTTGTATGTAAGGTTGATTAGAAATAACAAAGGCCTGTGTGGGATAAGTTTCATCTAAAAGTGTGGCACCACTTGTAGGACACACCGGTGCTGATTTTTTATCCGGGCATTCTAGGGCCAGCGCCTGCTGGAGAGTTAGAGTCATAAAAAGAGCAGAGCCTATAAGATTGATTTTTTTCATAAGGAAAATTCTAACACAGGAAGGCCTTAAACAAAGAGGTGATTAAGGTGAAAAAAATGCCCTTTTTGTTTATAGGGAATTTTCCAGTCCTTTCAAGGAGTTTATCACCTCCATATTTTTTCAATAATCTTCTATTACCGTTTAGAGAAGGATCCACTCCAAATAGGGAGTGACCAAAATAGGAGTGATAGCTATGAAACATGTTCTTTTATCTGCCCTTATCCTCACTTCCGTTCCTGTCCTTGCTCAAGAAGAGTCAACGGACACGGGGACTACGACAACGACGACGGATTCCTCCGCTGGATCAGAGTCTGGTTCGGACACTAAGACTGATGAAACTGTCAAAAATAGCGACAAAACAAAACCCACAAAAGAGCGCTCAGACAGGGCCGAAGCCAAGTCTGATTTAACAGAAGAGCAGAAGGCCAAGCTCGATGAGCTCAGAGAAAAACTAAAGGCGGGGGAAATCTCCCGTGAGGATTTCTTCTCAGCTCTCAAGGACCTGGACATCAGACCGGAGAGACCTCCAAGAAGAGAGGAAAGAGAGCGAAGACGAGAGCATGGACCAAGGGATAGAGATGACAGAAGAAGAGATGAGAGAAGAGAAGATAGAGAAAGAAGAAAAGAGATGAAAGAGGCCCGAGACGAAGCAAAAGAAGAGGCAAGCGACGACGCCAAGGAAAATAAAAAAGAGAACCAGAAAGAATCCCGAAGTGAAGCCAAGAGTGAAGCTAAAGAAGAAAGAAAGGCGATAAAAGAAGAGAGAAAAAATGAGAAGAAAGAAAACAGCAAAGAGCAAAGAAGTGAAAGGAGAGGACGAAAGGACTAATTGGACACTCTTTGTTTTAGTTGTTTTTCTTATAGCGACGATGACCCCTCGCTTGGCCCGCTCCGCTGATTTTGGAGCGGGTCTTTCTCAAACTTCTACCGGGACTATTGGCAAAAATTACAGTCTTGGCCTTGGGATGACTCAAAAACTTTCCGTCTCTCTCTATGCCAGTCAATCCAATCAGGAGAGCAGTGATTCAGGAACAGATAACGAAGCCCACTCCTACAAAGGAACATTAATTTATAAACCTGACCAAACAATCAGGTTTGCTGTTGGGTACAAACAGATTGATGACTACAATAACTACAAAGGATCTTCTTATAGCGGAAAACTCACAGTAAAAAACAGTCCTTCGGCCAGTAAAGAGCACTCTTTTGGCGTGAGTAAATTTTCAATCGGCGTGCAAAGTGATTCGATGAAATACTCTAAGCTGGAAAGTGAACGTTATGAAAAACTCTCAGTGACTATCGGATTCTCTCAAGTGATTGGAGATTTTTTTACCTTTGGTATCGACTGGAGTAAAAATGCTTTCATTCCAAAAGGAAGCAGCACTCTTAAGGCCTTTAAGAACACTTCCATCGATAACACAGACATTTCAGACACTGTCGGCAATCTTTCTGATTCATCGGCCGGAGGATATATCGAATACAATGATTTAAGTTTCTGGTCAGTGGGAGTGAGTTACTCTCATGGAAAAAATCTTTTAGAAAAAAATGATACGTCCAATACGATTGAAGCTTATGCTGACATCGATCTTTGGGAGAGTGTGACTATCTCTCCTTCCTATGCAGTGACCAGGTCAAAGTCGAGCACAGACCCTAAGGTCAATTCTATGAGTCTTAATATCGGGATTAGTTATTAAGAAGCGGCCTTCGCTGATGTCGGGAAGAAGTTCCACCATTCGCTCGGGTCTTCATCAGAGAGTCTGAGACAAAGCTCTGGTGACCAGCGCGGTTTTTTGGCCGGGCGAAGAAGATTCATTCCTGAGGCATGTAAACTCTTTGATCCTTTTTTACCGTTGCAGGGTCTGCAGCAAGTGACGACATTCTCCCAGCTGGTTGGGCCTTTTTGTGAAACGGGAATGATGTGATCGAAAGTGAGTTCAGAAGCAGGAAGTTTGATTGAGCAGTATTGGCATTGGAATTGGTCTCTGAAGAAAACATTCATGCGGGTAAATTTGACGTTCAGAGAGATTTTATGATTTTGAAATAACCGGAGAACTTTGGGGAGACGGTAAGCGGTGGAAACGGTTCGTATGAGTTTATCTTGATATTCATCGACAACTTCCGCCCGTCCGGTCAGAAGGAGTATCATGGCCTTCTGCCAGTTTATGATCTTTACGGGAAAATAGTTGCAGTCCAAAAGCAACGTTCTCATTCTTAAGAGTATAGCATGAATTTTTTTTTGTTGGGTAAGCAGTCAGAACTTTTAATATTTTTTGCCGGGTCAGGGCCAGAGTGCTACTTCTAAGTTATTTATTTTTCAAATATTAGATCAGTTTAAGGGACTTTTTATCAAGGCGCAGTTGATAATTGAATTCCTTATACTTTGTAGGGCTTAATACTTTGCCTTGAGCGCTTAGGATCTCTTCTAATTCAAAATCCTCTTCACCTTTAAGGTAAATAGTGATCGCCATGCCTGGTTTATCATGGCGGGCCGTTCTTCCTACGCGATGGATGTAGGAGTCACTGTTTTGAGGAGGACCGATGTTGATGACATGAGAGACGTGAGGAATATCTAATCCGCGACTGGCGATATCAGTGGCCACTAGAATATTGATGGTTTTTTCTTTTAGACCCGTAAGAGATTTTTTTCTCTGGTGAGTTGTCATGTCACCTTCAAGCACGGCCACTTTATATTTGTCGGCGACTAAAAGGGCGTTAAGGCTTCTGGCCTCTTCTTTAGTTTTAGTAAAAATTAAACACGACTTAATTTTGTGCTCTTTTAATAAAAAACGCAGAAAAGGGTAGCGCAGTTCATTGCTAATCGGAGCAAAGATTTCAGCGATGGCCGCTTTGGTTTGGTTGGCCTTAAATTCAATAGTCTCAGCGTCTTTTAGAAACTCTTCTGTCAGAGCTTTTACTTCTTCACTCATAGTGGCAGAAAAAAGAAGGGTCTGTTTGCGGTTTGCTGTCGCTTCCATCGCCACTTTAATGTGTGGAAGAAAACCCATATCCATTAACTGATCAGCTTCATCGAGAACAACTGTCTCAACACCACTTAGATCAATCGTTTCTTTTTCAATATGATCTTTTAATCGACCAGGGCAAGCTACAATTAAGTGCACGCCATTTTTTAATTCTTTAACCTGTGTATCAAAGCTCTTTCCACCATAAAGGCTGGTGCTAATGATGTTAGTAAAGCGTGCGCATTTTTTAGCGACGGCAAGGATTTGCTCAGAGAGCTCCTTCGTCGGAGTGATAACAAGCATTTTTGTCGGTCTTTTAGGAGCACCGATAAGTTTAGTGATAATAGGAAGAACAAAGGCCAGGGTTTTTCCACTTCCAGTCTCTGCCAGGGCCACCAGGTCGCGTCCTTCTAGGATTTTTGGAATGGCACTTTCTTGAATCGGTGTGAGCGAATCAATCTTCATTTCACTTAGGGCCTTGGTGATAGCTTCTGGAAATTGATTCATTAAGCTTTACCCTTATGAGTGATTTTAAAACAGTGGTGAACTTTTTGGTCGCGATAATCCTCTGGAATCGTCTTTCCTGTGATGTCCTGAATGTTGTAAGCGCCCATCAGTTCGTCGGCCATTTTAAATTTTCTTTTATTGTTAGAGAAGTAAAGCACACCTTCAGGTGCCAGAAGACGCATGCAGTGCTTTACTAAAAACACCTGGTCTTTCTCCACTTCAAAATCTTCTTCCATTTTTTTAGAGTTCGAAAATGTTGGAGGATCAAGGATGATCATATCAAAGCGGCTTGAAGCTTTTTCAAGATATTCAAGAGCGCTATCGACGATAAAGATGTGGTCTTTTAAAACAATTCCATTTTCTTCGAAATTTCTTTTTGCCCAGTCCATATAGGTTGCTGACATATCCACACTCGTCACCTGACGAGCGCCACCAAGAGCGGCCATGACACTGATTGAGCCAGTGTATGAGAATAGGTTCAGGACTTTTTTGCCTTCAGAAGACTTTGTGACGATTTGTCTTAGTGGCCTGTGATCCAGGAATAATCCTGTATCCAGGTAGTCGTGAAGGTTAACCAGGAAGTTTGCTTTATATTCTTTCACTGGGAAGAATTCATTTTTTTCTTCCAGCTTCGTGTACTGAGTTGTGCCTTTTTGTCTGAAACGCGATTTGATAACAACTTTTTCTTCGCCAATTGAAAGCAGGTCTTTAACCGCGCTAATGATGAATTCAAAATGCGAGAATTTGTCCGCATCAATTTCTTCATCGCGCTTTTCAAAGATTACGGCATTGTCTTTATAGACATCGACAATAAAAGGGAATTCAGGGATGTCTTTTTCATAAAGACGGAAAGCTTCGATACCTTCGCGTTTTGCCCATTTCACTCTGTGCTTATAATTTTTTTCTAAACGGTTTTTAATGGTGCTTAAGTCAGACATTAGTTTTTACCCATGAGTTTCTTTTCTTCTACGATAACATCTTCAAGTGTCTGGTTGTGAAAGCGGATGCAGTATTCACCAAGTCTAAGAGTAATGTCAGCGTTGATGTCTTTGTTAATCCCTTGAGTCTCAAAAGAGCAAGAAGGGTAAGTGTCTACAATAGACTGCAATGACTCTTCTGCTACGAATTCTACGTGCTCAAGACCCGAAGCGTATGAGTGTCCTGGTTTCGGAGCTGGAAGCTCAAGGACATCAATTTTTCTGTCTCTGTATAAAATAGGAGAGTGCAGTTTATAGGTGGCAATTAAGCGCCCGTTGACCATTGATTCAATTAGCATCTCGCCATGAAGATTAAGCTCTGCTCTTTTTTCCTGATACTCTGATTCACTTCCTACGCAGTAGCAGATGTGATCAAGGTAGTATTTATCAACGTTCATCCCTGCCTTTTCCATCAATGTAAAAAGCTTATCCAAAAAAAGAACCGGGTCAGTGATGATATCGCTTAATGATTTCATTAGCGGTAATCCGAGTTTTTAAAGAAGTGAACAGTTGGGTTCTTTTCCATCACGAGTTTTAGGTCCCACTCGGAGCGCACAGAAAAACAGATACGCTTTTTGTGGTCGTACACTACGTTAGAAGAGTTGTTGGCCATGAACTTGTCCTGGTCTTTTTCGTTTTCAAACTTAAGCCAACGGACACCAACAAAAGAGTATCCTTCATAGTCAGCGTTTACGTTGTATTCGTCTTCTAAACGGTATTTTACAACTTCAAACTGCAGGGCCCCTACGGCACCCAGGATTTTTTCACCAGTTGTATGGCGAGTGAAGAGCTGAACGGTTCCTTCTTCTGAAAGCTGTTGCAAACCTTTTTCAAGTTGTTTTGCTTTCATCGGGTCTTTAAGAATAACTTTGTTGAAAATTTCCGGAGCAAAGTTAGGGATACCCGTAAACATGAATTTTGATTTTTCAGTAAATGTATCACCAATCTGGAATTTTCCTGTGTCGTGAAGACCGATAATGTCACCTGGGAATGCTTCCTCAGTAATTTCTCTATCCTGTGCCTGAAACATAAGTGGAGTCGGGATCTTTAATTCCTTCTCGCTTCTTACGTGGTAAATTTTTTGGTTTCTTGTAAACTTCCCTGAACACACGCGCATGAAAGCGACGCGGTCGCGGTGTTTTTTATCCATGTTCGCCTGGATTTTAAAAATAAATCCGGTGAACTCAGTCGTTGAATTAGGGTCAATCATTTGAGTAGGAGAATCCGATTCAAATGGAGCAAGTTTTACTTCGCGAGGTTTTGGCCCCGGAGAGTTTGTCGAAATCATATCCAGTGTTTCTTTTACACCGAAGTTGTTAAGCGCCGATCCAAAGAATACTGGCGTTTGGATTCCGTGAAGAAATTCTTCTGTGCTGAAATCTCCAATCAAGGTGCTGACTAGTTCTAACTCTTCTTTTAGTGTCTCAAGCAGTTTTGCGCCCACGAAATCAACAACAGCTTTTGAATCTAAATCTTCGGCATCGATGATGATTGGGTTAAATGGATCTTTAGCGTCTTTAAACGACATGATTTGTTTTGTGCGTAGATCGTAAACTCCTTTGAAGTCTACACCTGAACCAATCGGCCAGGTCATTGGCACGCACTGGATATTTAAAATCTTCTCTACGTTTTCAAGTAAAGCAAACGGGTCCATCGCTTCGCGGTCGTACTTGTTCATGAACGTTACGATCGGCGTATCTCTCATACGACAAACTTCCATAAGTTTAATCGTCTGCGCCTCAACCCCTTTAGCAGAGTCGATCATCATAAGAACTGATTCAACAGCTGTTAGGGTTCTATAAGTGTCTTCCGAGAAATCTTTGTGTCCCGGAGTATCGAGTAAGTGCATTGCTCTTTCATTGTAAGGAAAGCTCATTACAGAAGATGAAATTGAAATCCCACGTTCCTTTTCAATTTCCATCCAGTCCGACTTTGCATAGTTGCCGTCTTTTGCTTTCACTTTTCCGGTCTCGCGAATAACTTGACCAAACCACAACAACTTTTCAGTCATCGTTGTTTTACCGGCATCGGGATGGGAAATAATGGCGAATGTGCAGCGCGGAGCTGTGTTCATTGAACTAAGCATGAATGATCCTAAATAAAAGGTAAGTCTCGCATTTTTAACACATTGAGACCAACGGGTGAAGCACTATTTTCCGGTCTGATTTAATCAGGCGGGAGCTATGATAGAAAATATTTAGCGTCGGGTCAAGAATCCGAAAAGTCAGGCATAAAAACAAACTCAACCTAGTAGGTACTTATGCTTAAAACATCATTTTTAGCTCTTTCTCTAGGGGTCAGTCTAACGTTTAGCGATGCTCATGCAAAATTAGTCCAGATCCTCCACACCAATGACACTCACTCTTTCCTCAATAACACGAATCACGACTCAGAAGTCGGGGGTTCTTCGAGGCTAAAAGCGCTGATCGACTACTACAAAGATGCAGCAAAAAAAGAGGGAATTTCAACAATCACTCTTGATGGTGGAGATTTCTTAGAAGGAAATATCTATTACATGGCCGACAAAGGTCAAAAGAGTTTTAACGTCCACAATAACGTCGGTTACGATGCCGTGGCCCTGGGCAATCACGATTACCTGATGGGTGCTCAAGGTTTAGATGACATCCTAAAGAATACCGATTTAAATTTCTCTTTTCTTGCGGCCAACGTGGCATCGAGCTCGAAATACCCAAATATCAGAGACAAACTGCAAGCTTATAAAGAACTAGAAATCGATGGAATTAAAATTGCGATTCTAGGACTGACAACAAGTGATTTTTTCTTCAGCTGGACTCTTGATGGAAGCACGATTGAAAGCCCTTATAAGACGGCTCAAGACTATGAAAAAATCTTAAAGAAAAGAAACAACGACTTCATCATTGCTCTCACTCATATTGGAGTCAACCGCGATCTTAAACTTGCTAAAAAAACCAGCAATATCGACTTAGTAGTCGGTGGACACTCACACACAACTTTATTTGAACCTCTTTATGAAAAAAACAAAAGAGATGTAAAAGTTCCAGTTGTTCAGGCGGGGTTTCACACTAAATACTTAGGAAGAATCGTTGTTGATTTAGAAAAAGGAAAACCTTTAAAAGTGGTTTCCTACCAACTTGTTCCGGTGAAATATAACGGAGAAGACCAGGAAGTGAAATCACTGGTTGAAGACGCTGATTACGAATTAGATAAGATGTACGGTCGTGAGTGGCTTAATGAAGATGTTGGTTACTCAGACTTAAAAGAAGAAGATAAGTCGGGATCGAGAAAGTGGGCCTATTTTATCGCTGATGCTCTTAGAGAAAAAGCGGGAACAGACCTAGCGATGCATGTCTCTTCAATGAATGGTGAAAACTTCCCAATCGGAAACATTAATAGACGCGACATTATGAACTCAATTCCACGAGTGTTTGATATGAAAGACACCCATGGGTGGTCAATTTACACTGTAAAAGTAAACGGGCTTCTTCTTAGAACTCTTTGTGAAACACTGGCGCATTTTGGCCAGCCTCTAAGTTTCTCAGGGATGACTCTGGAGTGGGTAAAAACTCCGTTTGGGCCAAAAATTGCCAAGGCCTTAATCAATGGAAAAAGAATTAATATCTTTAAAGACTACACAGTTGCTTTAACTGAAGGGATCGTAAGAGGTGCGGTGGAAATTTCTCCAAAAACAAAAGTGATTTTGAAGAACCCACTAAAAACGCAGTTTAAAATTTGGGAAACATTAGAAGAGAAAATTGAAAGAGATATTAAAAACATCAATAAAATGACAGAAGCTAATCATGCATTTTTCTTCCCTGATGTAGATTAGTTTGTAGTATGAGAGCAAAAAAAGGCCCTCTTAATGAGGGCCTTTTTATTTTTTTTTAAGCTTCAACACACTTTTGGTGTGCTTTTTGAATTTCCACACAGATTTCATTGATGTTCATGTTCGATAGAACAGTCGGCTCAATCACGTTGTGGTAAAGGTGAGGAAGGTGCTTTAACTCCTCCATAAACGTTAAATTTTTATTGGCGTCTACTTCGTCTACTTTCTTTACCGGTGTAAAGTGAGGAGCTGTTGTTAGGACGTGTGGAGTTTCGTTAATAAGTCCATTGATGGCCTTAACAACTTCCACGAAACGATCTAGTTCAGCTTTTGAGTAAGACTCAGTTGGCTCAATCATTAATCCGTAAACTTCAGGGAAGGCAACAGTTGGAGCGTGAAGACCGAAGTCTAGGAATAGCTTTCCAATTTTTGCGATGGCCTGTGCTTTTGGTGTTCCGCCTTTTTCGATTCTATCAAATGTCTCTTTTGAGATTGTAAGAATGAATTCGTGCATACGAGTTTCATTTTCACAGTTTTCTGGAAGCGAAGGGTACACTGGTTTTAGTTTTTCATATAAGTAGCGAGCAGCAAGAACTGCAACCCCAGACATGTCACGAACACCGTTTCCACCAAGAGCTTTGATGTATGTGTAAGCGCGCACTTTGTGAGCGAAATTACCAACGTGACGGTGGAAAGACCCGATTGATTTAGGAGCTTTTTCTACGTCAAAGAAGTTTCCTTTTTTCACAACCTGGATACCTGGAAGGTAGTCAACTAAGCGGTGAGAAACGGCAACGATACCATCTCCA
The DNA here is from genome assembly GCF_058446905.1 of Bacteriovorax sp. As-1. NCBI lineage: Bacteria > Pseudomonadati > Bdellovibrionota > Bacteriovoracia > Bacteriovoracales > Bacteriovoracaceae > Bacteriovorax > Bacteriovorax sp. As-1. The sequence goes on along the minus strand of NZ_CP184341.1, from coordinate 3,506,547 downwards.
GGACCACCACCTCCGTGAGGGATTGTCCAAGTCTTATGAAGGTTGTTGTGAACAGCATCGACGCCCATTTTGTTCAGGTCGATCCATCCAGCAATCGCGTTCATGTTCGCGCCATCCATATAAACCAGACCACCAACTCCGTGGATTAAATCGGCCATTTCTTTAAATGACGTTTCAAATAACCCAGATGTATTTGGGTTCGTTACCATAACACCAGCGATGCGAGTGTTGTATTTTGCCACTTCAGCTTTTAATTGATCGAAGTTGATATGACCGCGGTTATCCGCTTCAATGATCACGATTCCGTACTGAACACCATCGACAGTTTTTGTTTCAAATCCTGCCATTGTTGCTGTTGCCGGGTTTGTTCCGTGAGCAGATCTTGGGATTAAAACGATGTTTCTTGTATCAGCTTCACCATTATTTCTGTGGTAGCCCTGGAAAAGTTTTAGACCAACAAGTTCCCCTTGAGCTCCAGCAACCGGTTGAGTTGTGACAGCTGGAAGACCAGTGATTGATTTAAACATTTCCTGGATTTCATAAAGAACTTCCAGTGACCCTTGTACGTCTTCAATTGGCGCTTGAGGGTGAATGTCTGTGAAGCCCTTTAGTCCTGCTGCCCAATCATTGATATACGGGTTGTATTTCATTGTACATGAACCAAGCGGGTAGATGTTGTCGTCCGGGCTTACGTTTAGGTCAGCTAGTTTTTTATAGAATGCTTTAATGTCTTCAAGTTCAAGATTTGGCAGACCAACTGGAGTTGTTCTTAAGAAGTCCTCTGGAATTTCCGGAAGGAATTCATCGTTTTCTTCTGCTTCAAAATTCTCTGCAAAGAAGTTTTCTAATTTTTCCAGGTCTTCATCGTTATGCACGTCGAAGAATGAAAGAAGAAGCAGGTTTCTGCCGTCGTGAAGACGGTTAGAGACATCAACACCAAGTTGAAGGTTTGCTTTAGAAGCTTTTGCTTGAAGGTCTTTCACTTTTACTGGAAGCTCAAGCACGAATTCATTGTAGAAAGGAGTTGAAGGGAAAGCCAGGTTAACTCCCTTATTCTGAGTCAGGATTTGCGCCATTTGAAGAGCGTAATCGCGACCTGCTAGAGCAGCTTCAGTCATACCATCTTCACCGCGAGCTAGAATTGCAGCTCCGGCCGCACTTGCTATGAAAGATTGGTTAGAACAGATGTTTGATGTCGCTTTCTCGCGACGGATGTGTTGCTCTCTTGTTGAAAGAACCATACATAGAGCGTCTTTTCCGTTGATGTCGCGGGCCTTTCCTACGAAACGTCCTGCTGTTTGTCTGATGTCGTTTTTATTTTTGTCGTTGTAGCGAATCCCGAAGATCCCAAGACCTGGGCCTCCGAAGTTTGGACCGATGGCTAAGTGTTGTCCTTCACCAACAATCATGTTGGCCCCTTGCTTTTGACTTCCGAATTCAGATGGCTGAATAAGTCCTTCAGTGGCCAGTAGCATTGGATCGAAAATCGCAATCGATTGAACTTGAAGTTCTGAACACAGGTCAGTTAAGGCGTGAACGTCTTCAAGGTTTCCATAGTTGTTGACTTGAGGAAATACGATACATGCCAATTTCCCACCAAGTTCTGTGGCCATTTTGTGAAGAGTGTCGCGGTTTGTGATCCCTGTGTCTTTATCTGTAGGAACAGTGATGATGTTTAACCCAGTTTCTTTTGCTTGAGTTTTTAGAACTTCAATATCACCCGGGAAAAGTGATTCACACACAAGAGCAGTGTTTGAACCTTTTACTAGTCTTGTTGCTGTTTGAATCGCCTCATAAAGCGCTGTTGATCTTTCGTAGAAAGAAGCATTGATTGCTTCAAAACCTGTCAGCATTGAAAGAGTTGAAGAGTAGATCCAAAGAGTTTGAAGTGTTCCTTGTGATCTTTCTGGTTGGTATGGTGTGTACGCTGTTGTTAACCCTCTAAGGTCACAAACGTAAGGAACGATGTCTTGAACTTTGTAGTTTTTTAAACCATCGCCGATGAAACAAGTTTTTAAATTATTTTTTGCGGCCAGAGCTTCCATGTGAGCGATCAGGTCGTTGTAACCTAATTCTTCTGTCACGAATGGCGCCTTATCAAATTTCACGTTGTCCGGGATGTGCGAGAATAAATCTTTTAGCTCTTTTGCTCCAAGGGCCTTAAGCATTTCGCCTTGCTCTTCTTTAGTTGAAGAGATGTAGTATTTGTTAAGCTCGCGCGGCAGTTTTGTCGGGTCATAGGGAAGCTTTTTGAAATTCGTAGTCATTTCATTTCCTTTTTGGATGGTTCTTTTAAAACGCAAAATATGCGCCTATAATAGCTAATAATGAATGAGTTGATAAAGATAAAAATGAGCGATGAGAACGCTTCTTTGTGGCCGGATTTTCTAAAGTCCGCACTTACTGAAAATGAGCGTTTTTCATTGGTAGTTGAACCAGAGCGTAAGTTATGTGATCTCTGCGATTATTTATACTACCGTGAGGGGATTTTATCATTTCACTCCAATGAATTGGGGGAGATGAGTTTTGATTTTGAAGAACTCATGAAATATCACCAGAGACAAAAGTACGCACTTTCTAAAGAACCGCTGGCAAAAGCGCTCGGGATTCGCGGAAGTGGTGAAAAAAGACTGATCTGGGACACTACTTGTGGCACGGGTAAAGACAGTTTATTGATTTCTTTTTTTGGAGCAAAACTCACCAGTTTTGAACGCAACCCGGCCGTTTTTCTACTCTTAAAAGACGCTTTGCGAAGATTTCCCGTGGATTTTCATTTAGAGTTCGGCGATGCCAGAACACTCACACTTTCAGAAAGACCCGAAGTGATTTATTACGACCCGATGTATCCGGCGAAAAAGAAATCGGCCCTGGCCCGCAAAGAAATGCGCATCTTTAAGGAAATCGTCGGAGATGACCCGGACTCAAAAGAATTTTTAGAGTGGGCCTTAAAAACCGCGACAGAAAGAGTGGTGGTCAAGCGTCCGCTTGAAGCTGAACCAATCAAAGAAAAACCGACAGCAAGCTACACTGGAAAAAGCACTCGTTACGATATGTACAAGATTTTTTAGCCGCCGCTGCGCTTAGTTTTAAAACCCAATTTCGTTAAAAGGGCCTCGGCCTTATCTCGTTGATCCCCTTGAAGTTCAATCTGGGGCTTGGCCTCTTTTTTATAAGTCCCACCTGTCCCGCAGTGATTTTTTAGCTTTTTGGCCAGGTCTTCAAAGTAAGTTGGGTTAAAAGGAAAATCGTGAATCACTGTCACTAGCTTTCCACCGCGCTGGTTCTTTTCCAATTTTAACTTCAAGGTCACTTTGGCCGGATCAATGGGCATCGATTGGAGAGGTGAGTCAGCGCAAACGCATGGGTCTTCACCACATTTTTTGCAGAGTTTTAAATGGGAGCCATCGCTGGAGTAAACAAGACGGGTGGCACTTTCTTTTGCAGGTTTATTTTGTTTCATTTTTAGCGGTTTTTCATTATTCTAAATCAATCAAAAAAGAGATTTTATATTAAAAGGAATGAGTAGGTTATGGCAAAGAAATTTGACGTTTATGGAATTGGAAACGCCCTGGTCGATATGGAATTTGAAGTCACAGAGGACTTCTTAAAAAAGGCCAACATTGAAAAAGGTCTTATGACCCTGGTAGATGAAAAACGTCAAACAGAAATCATTAACACTCTTCATGGAACTCAACATAAAAGATCTTGTGGTGGCTCTGCTGCTAACACGATGATTGCCGTGTCTCAATTTGGTGGAAAAAGCTTTTACTCATGTAAAGTGGCCAGCGATGAAACAGGGGATTTTTACTTTAAAGACCTGATGGACAACGGAGTTGAAACTAACCTTTCTTCAAGCTCACTTGAATCAGGTGTCACTGGAAAGTGTATCGTTCTGATCACTCCTGACGCCGACAGAACAATGAATACTTTTTTAGGAATCACATCAAATTTCTCTACAAAAGAATTGATGGAAGAGCATATCAAAAATTCTAATTACCTTTATATTGAAGGGTATTTAGTAGCGAGCCCGACAGGGAAAGACGCTTCAGTCAAAGCGAAAAAAATCGCTGAAACTCACAATGTCAAAACGGCGCTGACATTCTCCGACGTAAACATGGTGAACTTCTTTGCTGATGGTCTAAAAGAAATGATCGGTGACGGTGTTGACTTACTATTTTGTAACGAAGCAGAAGCTTACGCTTACACAAAGTCTAATGACCTGACAGAGGCGGTAAGCGCTCTAAAGAAAATTGCCAAGACGTTTGCCATCACTCTAGGGCCAAAAGGAGCTTTAGTTTTTGATGGAAAAGAAGAAATCCAGGTTGTCACGATGCCGGTTGAAGCGATCGATACCAACGGTGCGGGAGATCTTTTTGCTGGGGCGATGTTATACGGTATTAATAACGGTATGACGTACGGGGAAGCCGCTAAATTAGGCTGTTTTGCTTCTTCAACACTGGTAACACAGTTTGGGGCCCGTTTACGTCTTGAGCAAGTAAAAAAGATCAAAGAACAACTCGCTTAAAAATTATTTTATTAGATAAGGAAAAATATGGACCGCTTAAGTGTAAAAAAAATTTTAACAGAAGAGATCGTTGATACAGACGCCACGGTTAAAGGCTGGCTAAGATCTGTTCGTAACTCTAAGAAATTTTCATTCCTGGTTTTAAACGATGGTTCTTCTCAAGAGAACCTGCAAATTATCGTCGATGAAGTCTTGCCAAACTACGCCGAAGTCGCAGCTCTTCTCTCTGGTTCAGCGGTTGCCGTGACTGGACGCCTGGTTAAAGGCGGTGGGAAAGTTCAATCAATTGAAATGCAGGCAAAGTCTGTTGAAATCATCGGTAAAACAGATGAAACGTACCCGCTTCAAAAGAAAGCGACATCGCTCGAATTCCTAAGAGAGCAAGCTCACTTAAGAATTAGAACAAACACGTTTGGAGCGATCATGAGAGTTCGCCACCATTTAGCGATGGCCACTCATGAGTTCTTCTCTAACAGAGGATTCTTCTATTTAAACTCGCCAATCATTTCAGGTGTAGATGCTGAAGGGGCCGGTGAAATGTTTACGGTTTCAACTCTAGCTTCAGATGTCACAAAGTCTCCAAAGACAAAAGAAGGCAAACTTGATTTCTCTCGCGACTACTTTGGAAAGGAAACTTTCCTGGCCGTAACCGGTCAGTTAGAAGGTGAGTGTTACGCTATGGGGTTGGGAGCCGTTTATACTTTCGGGCCGACATTTAGATCGGAGAACTCAAACACAACTCGCCACCTTTCTGAGTTCTGGATGATTGAGCCGGAAGTTGCTTTTGCTGACCTGGATGAAATTGCAGACCTGGCAACAGACTACATTAAACATCTTATTTCTTACGCGCTTGAAAAAGCTCCTAAGGAACTTGAGTTCTTAATCAACCGCGAAGATGCGACTTGTGAAAAAAATCACATGGAGATCTTAAAGCACGTTCGCGATTCAAAATTCATGCGCATCACTTACACTGAAGCGATGGAGATTTTAGGAAAAGTTGACCCCGCTGTTAAGAAATTCGAATACCCGACAAACTGGGGAGACGAACTTCAAACTGAACACGAGCGCTACCTGGCAGAAGTTCACTTCAAAATGCCGGTCATTGTAACGGATTACCCAAAACAATTTAAAGCGTTCTATATGAAGCAAAACCCGGATGGAAAAACTGTCCGCGCAATGGATATCCTGGTTCCTGGTGTTGGTGAAATCATTGGTGGGTCTCAACGTGAAGACTCTCTGGAAAAACTAGAGAAGAGAATGGATGAGATGCACATGCAGAAAGAACCACTATGGTGGTACTTAGACCTTCGTCGCTTTGGTTCAGTTCCACATGCTGGATTTGGATTAGGGTTTGAAAGAGCGCTTATGTACATTACAGGGATGAACAACATTAGAGATGTCATTCCGTTTCCAAGAACTCCAAAGAACTGTGACTTCTAATAATAAAAAGGCCCTCATTACGAGGGCCTTTTTTTTGTCTTAATTTCAATTAAAAATTAACGAGTCGCTTGTCCAGAAACATCCACTACGATGTGGCTGTCTTGATCAAATGAAAGCATAAATCTTCCAGTGTGGTATCCTTCGAAGAATGGACGGTAGTCGATTCTGAAAGAACATCTCTCTCTTGGTTGAAGTGTGCGGCAGTTTGTGCTCGCACCGTAATTTGTCCCGCCAATTGTCGCGCGGATCATGTTCAATGGAGTTGTACCTGTGTTTGTTACACGATAAGCGATCGATGAGTACGAGTGCACTCTTTGGACGCCAAAGTAGTAGTAGTGTCTTTCAACACCTTTTTCAGACGACAGTTCGATATTTCCATGAACTTTTGTCTCAGCAAATACCGGCAGGGATAAAAATAGTGAGCAAGCAAGAAGTAATCTTTTCATAAAGGCCTCTCCTAGTTTTCGGTTTTCGGTTTGTTGTTATTATCACGTGCTTGTGATTGATTATTGTTTGGGTTCGGAGCTCCACCTTCGCGATTTCTGTTCCTGTTTCTGTTCCTGTTTCTGTTGCGGTTGCGCCCTTGTCCTGGTGGACGTGGCTCACCTGGTTGACCTTGCCCTTGAGCTTGTAGAGCTTCGCCTTGTGGACGCGGAGGTCTTGGCCCTTGGTTTTGCGGGTTTCTGTTGTGCTCAGGACGTCTTTGTTGTTGCTGCTGAGGACGTTGCCCTTGCTGTTGTTGTGGGCGACGTTGTTGGTTCTGGTTCTGGTGCTGGTGAGCTTTTGTAATCTGCTCAGCTTCCGCCGTGATTTTTTCTGAAGCGTTCATCACTTCATCAATCTCATTAGAGTCCTCATCGTCGAACTCTTCAAAGTCAGTGTTCTTTTCAGCGTATTCTAATTCTTCACCTTCAAGGTTTTTATCAAACGTCTTAAGTTTGTTGTGTTCCATGAACTGATCAGCTTTAAGTTTTTCTTCTTTTGAAAGACCAATAACTGTCGATGTCTCGTTAGTGATATGTTCAAATGTCTCAGGGAAACGGTAGTCTCCTGGAAGTTCAGAATCTTTGGCGTGGTATTGATTGACTGCGTATGTTCTTTTGATCCCTGTGTCTGTCAGCATCTCAAACTGCTCAACAAGGATGTGAAGTTTTAAAACTTTACCCCTGTCGCCATTAAGCGCTCTGATAAATGTTCCTTCTTTTGGAAGATTTTTTCTCTTGTCTGAGTAAACATCGTCTTCGTATTTGATACAACATTTGATCTGACCACAAACACCGTTAAGCTTACTTGGGATAAGCGCCAGGTTTTGGTTCTTGGCCATTTTAATAGACACGTTTCCATAATTCTTTAAAAACGATGAACAACAAGTCTGAAGCCCACAGGCCCCAATCGCACCGATAGCAGCAGCGCGGTCGCGCACTGAAATCTGGCGAAGCTCGATTCTCATTTTTAGTTCATACACCAGGTCTTTAACCAGGTCTCTGAAGTCAACTCTCGCTGGGGCGTTGAAGTAGAATACGGCCTTTTTACCAAACTGAGTGAACTCCACGTGAGTGAGAATCATATCCAGTTTGTATTTTTCAATTAAGTGTAAACAAATGACTTCTGCACGTTTTTCAGAATCGCGGAATTCAATCTGCGCCTTAATGTCTTCGGCCGTTGCCACTTTGGCAATCGAGCGAATAGGGAGCATTGATTTGTTGAAAGTTACATCGTAAGGAAATGAGTTGATGTAACCAACAGTCATCCCTCTATCACTCATGGCCACAACTTTCTGGCCGTAAGCAAACTTGCGTTTTCCGATTAAGAAAGGAAACGAGCGGGCGTTGCCAGGAAAGCGCACGCGGATCATGGTGATGATTTCACCTTCTTTAAAACGTGAGTTTTCTTTTTCGCTTTGATCGACAGTCTCATCAGAAGCTTCGCTTTCTGACTCATCAATCTCGATGGTATCGTTTGAAATTTCTTCGTTTAGCGTATCTGCATCTTCATATGTTGATGCTGTATCTTGAGAATTGGGTTGCATTAAATTAAATTCCGTAAAAAATGAGGTCTAGCCTTACATTCTAGGGAATTACGAACGGAAGTCACTGCACATAGCAGTAAGTCAAAACTAAAAAAACAGGGATAAACGTGAGAGCTTGGTATTGTTGAAAGCTTCACTTTCTGAGTAGTGCTTAAGTTTTTCCAGTTCTTCTGAGCAGTCTTTAAAACTCGCACTTTTAAGGGTTTTATTTAGACGCTCTTCAATAAACTTTTTCTCTAAGAGAAGTTCATCCTCTGAAGCTTTGAGTTCGGCGAGAAGTTCCTGAGCGGAAGCAAATTTCAGTGGGGGAGCATCATAATCAGTTTTGTCTTCGCCGGAAGGAAGGAGGACTTTAATCGCACGGCTTTCAACTGTGGCCAGAAGATTTTCATCTTTAGGAGCAAAAAGAAAGAGGCAGAAATCTTCCGGAAGTTCTTCAAACACTTTAAGCAATTTATTTGAGACAACGGTGCTTAAAAGGTGTGCATCTGTGATGAAAATAAATTTCTTTTTGAGTTCAAAGGCCTTGTAGTTAAGAAATTTTAGTAGATCTAAAATCCCCTGAGACTCAACCTTGTAAGAATTTTCTTTTTTATCTAATTCCACCCATAAAACGTCCGGGTGGTCTTGGAGAGGAGTGATGGCCTTTAAAAATCCATGTCCCCATTCTTTAGGATCAGTGTGCACGCCATATCTGGCAAGATACACTGAACCCAATTGGTTTTTTTCATACTTTAAAAGGAGAGTCTGTGTAAGAGAAGACGACACTTATAATTCTTCTTCCATATTAGCAGACCTGCTCTGGCTAATAAGCTTATTTGTCGCTTCAAAAATCTGCATCGTCATCTGATCAAGAGTCACTTCTGCATCAAGCTTTAAAATCCTGTTAGGGAAAAGCTCTGCCATAAGATCGTAACCGACGACTAATTTTTTGTAGAAATCCACACCTTTTGATTCGAAATAATCCTTAGGAGCATTTCTCATTTTCTGGCGTTTTTCTGATGTCTCCACATTGATTCTTAAATAGAACGTCAGGTGAGGAACCAGGTTAAGTGGGAAAACGTTGTGAATGTTTAGAACTTCAGCAACGCCTAGACCTCTTGAGTGCCCCTGGTAAACCAGAGAGCTGTCGATATAGCGGTCACAGATGATAACTGTGTTAGGTACGGCCAGTTCTTTTAAAACAACTTCAGAGAGAAGTTGAGCGCGTGAAGAAGCAAAAAGGTGAGCTTCCGCAAGTGGCGTGATCTCAGTTTTTGTTTCTAAAATTGCCTGGCGCATTTTTTCGCCAAAAGGAGTTCCGCCCGGCTCGCGCAGAACTAAAACGCGGAAGTTTTTTTCTTCCAGGTAGTTTTTTAATTTAATGATCTGAGTTGATTTTCCCGCGCCTTCAATTCCTTCAAAGCTCAAAAAGAATGAGCCAGGAAAAGCGGGTGCTCTAAATGAATTCAGTAATTCTTGGGTGATTTCTTTCATGTTGTTGTCCTCACCCTAAGAGTACCTAAAATATTCGAGAAGTTAAAGTGTGATTTTAGTTCGACACTTCACTCTCAAAAAGGTTGTCACTCGAAGGAATTGGACCGTCTTCTGACCCAGAATTGTCGAAGTTTTCCTTTGAAACCTGCGATCTAACCGGGTCTAATTCCATGGCACTGGTGTTGTCATAGAAATAATTCGGATCGTCTTCACCTGCGTTAATTTCCTGGAATTTTGATGATTCCATGAATGATTTTCTTTGATTTGGCCTAATTGGATTCAGGTTTCTCGTTTCAAATTTTCCAGAGCGTCCCTGGTCATTGACTTGATTATTTTGACGTCTTTCACCTAGCTGGCTTCTCGCACTTGGATTGGTCTGTGGCGCCATTGGCTCGTTCATATTTACTGGATCAAGCATTTCGGCCTGCTCACCAACTGACTTCGCTTCTTTATTGCTAAAAGGTGAGCTTAGTTGATTTTTGATGTGGAAAAGAAAGTAACCAATTCCCACGATAGAAACAACTAAAAGCCATTTATAAATAGTGCTGCTGTTAGTGCTCGGTTTTGAATCTGAACTAAATGATGTTTCAACTTTTTCTCTTTCAAAAGATTTACCGCGCTTCACATTGCTTAAGTAAGCAAGCCCTGAGATCGCTTCTGTCTCTGGAGAAATCGCCATGACTGTTTCTTGCTCTCGCATTAAAATTTGTGAAGGCACTCCGGGAAGTTGATCTGATTCTTTTAGAGACCTGCGGTCAAATCCATCCACTTGGTAGAGTTTCATCCATGTGTGACCGTGGTTTGTAGACACCATATCTGTTAGAAGAATTTCTTTATCTTCCAGCATTGTTGTCAGTTCATATTTTTCAAATGGGCCTGTTTTCTGGCCGTTTCTAAGCATGAAATACTGTTGTTCATCGTCTGTGCTTAAAGTTGTTGCAGAAACTAGTTGTGGTTTTCTTCTCTGGAAATAAGGGTGTTCAAAAAGAGCAATCCATTCAGTGCTGTCGATATTTCTAACTTGATAGTCTTTGACTTCATCGTGGTGATCGATCAAATAGTTTTTTAAATCATAGAGCGTGATAAAACCAAAACTTGAATCAACTTCAGCTCTTATTTCAAAAACGTGCTCACGGGCATCGACGTTTTGACAAGCTTCTCCTTCGCTATAAAGGAAATCCTGAAGAGTCACAGTTTTTAATGCTTGATTGGCCATAATCTCGAACCCTGGTTTGTGCTTAAAAAAACACGGTTTATCAGATTATTTATCGGATATTAGGAGAGATTATTTAGGGTGAAAGTGAAGGACTTAGGCGACAAAAAGGGTTGGGCAAAGGCCCAACCCCATTGATTTTTGATTAAAGAGCTACGTCGAAATAAAGAGCGAATTCTGGGTATTTGATATTTTTTGCAAAAAAGTCGCGCCCGTCACTTCCTGCGAAAATCTTAGATCCAATTTCACCTGTTAAGCTGACTTTTGGAGTAAACGAGTAAGTGTGACCAATGTAATATTCAAACCAGTCGTTAACATCTGGTGCTTTATCAAATGGCGCGTATGAGAAATGTAAGTACTTAAACTGAAAGTATGCACTGTTTTTATCATTAAACTGGTATGAAACAACCCCGATATTCATTTCATGAGAGAAGTCGATATCTTTAGAAGTATCTCCATACCATGGAGTGTTGATAACGATATCATCATTAAAGAAGTACGAAAGTTTATCAGTGATCTGAAATGTAAAAGATGGAATTAATTCCAAACTATGTTTCCAAGTATACTGAGTAATTTTTCCTTTTGCAGGATCATTGGCCAGGTATTGCACTAGTAAAGATGTGGAAAGGTTGTCCCCAAATTTTTTGCTTAAGCTTGTATTGATACGACTGTTTCCGTAACCCGCAGCTTTCCCGTGGTTGCGGTCGAAAATACGACGACCAACGCCGATATCCATCTTAATACCATTTTCTTTTTCAGTTAAAACGTTTTCTCGGCTAATTAGAACAAGAGATCTATAGTGACGGTTGATATAAGTTCCTCTTAAAACGGTAGCATCCGTGTACTTGAATTCAGACGTAGCTAAGATTTTCCAGTTTTTCACCGGTCTATAGATAATAGTCGGGTTATGCATGATTCTTAAATCTTGAATATCGTAATCTTCTTTGTTTGAACTTGTTAGGTCTTTTCTCGTGAAGTAATACTCACCGTGATAAGAAGCGCTGAAGTGAGATTTTAGATATCCCCAAATGCTTGCTTGATCCTCTTCTTTTGATTTTTCAGCAGCTAATTTTGCTTCTTCAGCTCTTTTAGCTTCAAGTGCTTTTTCTTCTTCTGCTTTTTTTGCAGCTTCAGCAAGACGAGCTTCTTCGGCCTTTTTAGCTTCTAGAGCTTTTGCCTCAGTTGCCTTTTTTGGATCAGCCTTTTTCTTTGTCGTTGTTGTTTGCGCCATAGCGTTACTAGCAAGCATTAAGCTCATCGCCATTGCTAGACTCATAGTAAGTTTAGAAAACATCTCTTCCACTCCTCATTAGATAGTTACTTCAGTGTACCCCGTGCAATCGGATTCATTATTCTTTATTAGTTTACTCAAGATTACAATGTTATTTTAATTAGTTGTCGATAAAAGGCCCAAGAGTAAGAAAAAGTAAGAAATGTTTAGTCGAAAAGCTCGTAGCGCAACAAGTGACAGAATATTAAGTGACAAGCTGGCACTGGTTTGAGAACCTGAGCGTCGATGTCACAAGTATTTTTTATTTTCCTCCTATTGTTGGCCACATTAATCCGCTTACCATTATCGATTTTGATCGTCGTGTTAAGACCTTTGGTTCCATTTTTCAAAAAAAGACTCAACTTTGAGCGCCAGAATTTTCTGGAAGAAGAGTGTCGCTCCTTTAAAAGAGATAATCTTAAGGCCGACTACTGTTTTGAGATATCTTCTGAGGGAGAATTAGAGCAGGTTAGACCTCTCATTGAGGCCGTGCTCGTTTTGAAGAAGAAAGTTGAAATTATTTATTCATCTCCTTCTGTTGAAGTGAAATGCCATAACCTTTATAAGAGTCATCCTGAACTTATTCGTCTCCTAAGGCTTCCACTTTTATCAGCTTCACCATTTAATCTTCTTTATTTTCAAAGTGTATGGGAATGGGTGAGTGCACCTGTTGTGGTTTTTTGCCGCTATGATTTTTTCCCGGAACTTCTGACGTTAAAACTCTTTAAGAAAAAATTTATTCTTGTCTCTGGTGCTTTTAAAAAAACATCGTGGTTTAAGCTCCAGAGTTTTATGTGCTTTGATGTGGTGATCGCCGCTACAGATAAGGAAAAAGAAAACTTCACAAAACTTTTTTCCGGAACACCTAAGAAAGTTTTCTCATGCGATTTCCGTGTGCCGAGGATTACAGCAAGAATGCAGAAGGCAGCAGAAGTGCTGGCGCAAAAAGATGTGCTCGCAACTTATTTAGATGTTTTAAAAGCATTGCCTGCTGATCAAAAGATCATCCTGGGAAGTGCCTGGCCTTCAGATATGCCGATTTTAAAAGATGAAAAATTAATTGCGGCCATAAGAGAGAAGAAGCTGCATCTTTTGATTGCCCCTCATAAACTAGACGACGAGTTTGTACTGCGTATAAAGCAGAGTTGTATTGAACTTTTTGGAGAAGAGAATGTCGGGGTGGTTAATAACCATTCGACCTACACTCATCATCCTGTTGTCATCTTGCAAATGGGCGGGGTGCTCTGTGAGCTCTATAGTCTTTTTAGCCTTAGTTATGTGGGCGGAGGATATGAGCGATCAATTCACTCGGTTTTAGAGCCCTTTGTTTCTAATAACGCTGTTGTTGTGGGCCCAAAAGTCGGCCGCTCGACAGAATACGACCTGGCCTCTTCCTTACTTCCCGACGAAATTCATGTACTCAATCGAGCAGATTCCTTTTATACTATTAAGGAATCGATGAATTTAGAGACTTTGAATCAATCAAAGCGCGAAGAGCTCCGAGTGGAATCGGCGCGTGAAATGAAAGCAGTGATTGCTGAACTTCTAGGGTAAGGATGCTTAATAGAAATCTTGATTACGCACTTGTCGGGCACAATTTTTTTGCCTTTTTACTGTCTATCGGTTTGTTAAACCGTGGCAAGAAGGTTTTAGTTCTTGATGATGATCGTTTTAATTATGGTGATTTCTTCACAAATTCTCTAACCAGTCTGGACGTGGAATTCATTAAGGCCTGGGGTGAGTCGATGGACCTGGCCCCTTTAAGAAACATTGAAAGTTATCTCTCTCCCGGAAAAGTGTATTTTTACGTCGGTAAAAAACAAGTGGTGCTTGGCGATGTCCCTCACCGCAATTTCCGCGAGCTTTGCCGCAAGTTTCCTTCGCTTTTTTACAATGCCGAAAAACTCTCAGGCACTTTCTCTCATGAAAATGAGATCATCTCTTTTGACTCTGTTTATAATGACTTCTGCCAGAAGGTGAGTGCACTTCTTTTTAATGAGAAGAGTGCAGGAAAAATGTCGCTTCTTTTTGAAAATTCAATCCCGGAAGATTTAAAAGGGCACTTCAATCACTTCTTTTCTCACTTCAGTCAGAAAGAAGGGATGATTGAACAAGAACTCTATGACTTTAATGCCCTGGTTTTTATGATGCGTGGGTTTTTCCAAAACCGTCTAAGCATCACTGGCAGTAAGTCGGAGATCATGCACCTCTTTTTCTCTCTGGTGTCTCCTTATTACAAGCTCGATCACGAAAGATTGATTGCTGATCTTTTAAGTCATCACCTTTCTATTGGTGGAGAGTTTAAAAAACTTAATCTACAGGACTTAAAATTCCAGAGTGGGTTAGTGAAGAGTTTTGAACTTGAGAGCTATGATGGTCTTATTAAACCACAAAAAATGGCCTTCATTGGAGGTTACCCGGTAGGGCTTCCGATTAAGCTTCAGGCCACTCAATCTGCTTCTTATAATTGCCTCAATACAGTTTTTCATTTTAAGGATGAGGTCCCTAAGCTTCTTCAAGGGAAAAAATGTGTTTTCACTTCACCAATTAAAATCGGAACGCAAAGACCATTCTGGGAAGTGTACTTTGAGGGGAAGACGGCCACTTTTAATATGATTATGGCCAAAAAAGAAGGGACAAAAATCGATTTTATCCGAGAGAGAGTCAAAAGCATTCTGATGGATGACCTTAACTTTCTATTTCCGGAATACGCGTTTGAGTTGGTGGATACAAAAATGAAGTTCACGCTCGACGTCTTTATCGAAGATAAAGACTACAACGCCTATAAGAGAACGGAAGCGGGTTTTAGAAAGAAGATCACTGGTGTGCTGGAAGACAGTGCCCCTCTTTTAATTTCCCGTCTTAAAAATGTGCTTTATTTTGGCCCATATAATGAAGATTCTTTGGGGACTTTCTCGTCTCTTATTGAAATTAAGCGCTGGCAGGAGTCCCTGTGAGAAACCAAAAAGGGCAGACAGCAGTGGAGTACATTCTGCTTCTGGTGGTGGTTACGGCCATCGTGACCTCGCTTTTTGGCTATATAAGAACCAGGTACTTAGGTAATATTGACCAGTGCTCTAACCCCTCGAATAAAGGTAAGCTCCTTTGTAAAATCAATAGTTACGTGCAGCCAACCGGTGGCAAAAAACGTTACCAATATTTCCCGTTTAAAAAGTAAACAACCTTCTGTAATCTTTTCACGCTTTGCATAATGTTAATGTGATTCATCCTCAGTCTGCTAAACTCGTGGCGTTAACCATGATTTGGCATATTAATGATTAAGGCCAGGCTACCCCCGAAGTGCTTAGGTCTATACATGAGGAGAAGTTATGAAACTTAAGGTGGAAAACAAAAGATTAACGTTTATGAGCTTGTTTTTAGCTACGGCTTTAATTGCAGCAACAGCTCACACTGCTCCACTACGTGCTCAAGACGATGTTCTTGACGATGCAGAAGACGCTTTAGCTAACGGCGACGCTCTGGACATGGACCAGATTGAAATCGAAGGAAAGCTATCTCCTTCTGAACTTCTAAAGAGAAGAAGAGAAAAACTAGAAGAAAGAAATAAGCTAATGGTTGAAAAGAAAATTGAAGATATTCGCGTGAAGCAAGAAATTGCTTTAACAAACAAGCTTCAAGGTGCTTTCAATAACAGCTTAAACAACTTAAACGAAGATAAAGTTCAAACAACTCAAGCGGCCCCTGCTCCAGTTGCACCGGCACCTGTTGCACCAGCTCCAGTGATTGAAACAAGAATCGTAGAAGTGCCAGCTCCAGTAGTAAAAGAAGAAAAGAAATCAAAAGTGATTCCTTCTCTTGGAATCAGCAACATTAAAGGTGACAGAATTGACCTTCAGTCAAACGTGTCTTTAGGTGTTAATGCTGAAACAATGATTCTTCCACAGGTTTCTGTTGGTTTAGGTCTTAACTATGCAACAATGGATCTTTCAGATGTTGCTAACGAATATGTAAACACAGGTTATAACTACAACTATAACACTGGTTATTACGGAACTTATGGTTCAGGAAGAGCGATGAAGTTCACAAAGCTGGTTGTTGAAGCGACAGGGAAATTCTTCTTTACTGAAGACTCGAAATTCAAACCATATGCTGGAGCAGGTTTAAGCTTTAACCGTACTGGTCTAAAGTATGATAACAACACAGCATATAACAGTGGATATGTTAACTTTGGTAACGAAGAGCTTTCTTCATCAGCTTTCGCAGGATCTGCTAAGCTAGGTGCTGAATTCGATATCTCTGAGACGATTGGATTAAATCTTGACCTGTCATACACAAAGAACATTACTTCAGGGATTTCAAAGTCTGCTGGAACGGTTTCAACTAACCCAGACCAAGGGCGTTTAGAGAACATCTCTAAAGAAATCGAAGATGGTGATGTAACTGCAGTTCAAGCTGGTTTAGTTATCAGATTCTAACCAACAAACTTCTGACGAAAATCTAACAAGAGCGGGCTTCATTTGAAGCCCGTTTTTTTTGCTCCAGTATTAAAAATTTCCCTCTCAAACATTCCTTTCTAAAATCCATAAGACGCTATAGAATTATTAACATATTAATCTTAATTGCAGCCAATTCATGGAGAGAACTTTATGTCAATGAGAGATGTCTACATCGTCGATGGAAAAAGAACGCCACAAGCAAAAGCAGGCCTTGATTTAAAAGATGTGCAAGCGCCATACTTAGGAGCTTACTTAGTTAAGCACTTAATTGATAACACAGACATCCCGACAGACCAGGTTGATGAAGTGATCTTTGGAAACACAGGAACTCCAGCGAAATACCCAAACGTCGGACGCGTGATTGCCCTTGAAGCAGGTCTTGATAAAAAAACTTCTGGTTACTCAGTTCACAGAAACTGTGCTTCAGGAATGGAAGCGGTTGCTCAAGCGTATTTAAAAATCGCTTCGGGAAGATGTGACGTTATTGTTGCCGGCGGTGTTGAATCAATGTCGCAAATGCCTTTAATGTACAACAAAGAGATGACTGAACTTTTCGCCAAACTTATGAAGGCCAAAACAATGGGCGAGAAACTTTCGGCCATGAGTTCTTTCCGTCCACATTACCTAACTCCAATCGTTGCTATCGAACAAGGTCTGACAGACCCTTTTTGTGGATTAAACATGGGGCAAACAGCAGAGCTTTTAGCAAGAGAGCTTAAAATCACTCGTCAGATGCAAGATGAGTATGCTAACAACTCTCACGCAAAAGCTGCTCAAGCGACAAAAGAAGGAAAATTTAAAGATGAAATCCTGCCAATCACGATTGGTGGATCACTGAATAAACTTTTAACTGATGACGTTGGCCCTCGTGCGAACTCAACAGTTGAAGGGCTTGGCAAAATGAAGCCATACTTCGATAAAAAATCAGGAACAGTCACTGTTGGTAACAGCTGTCCGATCACTGATGGTGGATCAGCTCTTCTTTTTGTTTCTGAAGAAGCTGTTAAAAAATACAACTTAAAACCAATTGCTAAAATGACTGACTACCACTTTCATGGACTAGAGCCTGAGAGAATGGGAATGGGGCCGCTTCTAGCGATGGATGGAGTGATGAAGAGAACAAACCTGAAGCTTTCAGATTTCGATCTGTTTGAACTTAACGAAGCTTTCGCCGCTCAAATCCTGGCAGTTGGGATTGGTCTAAAAGATAAAGAAGTCGCTGCACGTTTTGGATTAGATCACGCTTGGGGAGAGTTAGACTGGAGTAAAGTTAACGTCAACGGCGGAGGGATCGCTCTTGGTCACCCGGTTGGTTCAACTGGATCAAGACTTGTGGTGACGTTAATTCACGAGCTAAGAAGAAGAAAAGGGAAGTACGGTCTGGCTTCGCTTTGTATCGGTGGTGGTCAAGGTGGAGCTGTTGTTGTCGAAAACCTGGTTCGTTAATTCATAAAAAGAGAGAAGTATATGGCAAATAATAAAATCAGCTTAGAGTATAAAAATGATATCGCTTACATTGGTTTTGGTTACAATAGCACAAAATCAATGACAACTCTTGATGTTGAAACGATGACGGAGTTAATGGAAATCGTCGAAGAGCTTCACACTAAAGGGACAGCTCTAAAAGGAGCGATCTTCTTTTCTCATAAAGAGAACTGTTTTCTTGCCGGTGCAGATATCAACTTGATTGCCAGTATGAGAACAGAAGCAGAAGCTGCTGATGGAGCAGAACGCGGACAAAACGTTTACAACCGTATCGAAGATCTTCAGATTCCAACTGTTGTGTGCGTGGATGGAGTGTGTTTAGGCGGAGGTCTTGAACTTTCACTTTCATGTAAGGCCATCATTGCTTCAAACTCATCAAAGACTTCTCTTGGTCTTCCTGAGGTTAAACTTGGTTTAATTCCAGGTTTCGGGGGAACATACCGTCTTCCAAGAAAGATTGGTCTTCCAAATGCACTAGACATGATCCTGACAGGAAAAACTCTTCGCGCTGATAAAGCAAAGAGAATTGGATTAGTTGAAGAAGTTTACCCTCGCGAAAACCTTTTAGCGATGGCGCCGAATTTCTTTAACAGAAAAGCAAAACCTCAATCAATTAAAGAATCAATGACTGAGCTTGCGACAGAAAACTTTGTCACAAGAAAAATCATTTTCCAAAAAGTGCGTGAAAGTGTTTTAAAGAAAACAAACGGCTTTTACCAGGCCCCACTAAAAATTCTTGATGTCATGGACTCAGGAATGATGAAAGGGCGCACGAGTTATTTGGCCAGTGAAGCTCAGGCCTTTGGTGAGCTCGCAATTAGCGAACAAAGTAAAAACCTTCAGCACATTTATTTCATGTCAGAGGCCGTAAAAAAATACAACGGTCCAAAATCGACAAAACCTCTTCCAGTTCTTTCTCGTGGAGCGGCCCTTGGTGCCGGGACAATGGGAGGAGGGATTGCGTGGCTTATGGCCGAAGCAGGTATGCAGCCGATTATGAAAGACTTAACGACAGACGCTCTTAACTTAGGTTTAAAGCAGTCTTCACAAAACTTCCAAGGCGCGCTTAAGAGAAAAAAAATTACACCTGATGAGTTTGAAAGAAAACAAAGATCAATCACTGCTCAGCTTGATTACTCAGGTTTTAAAAAAATCGACCTGGTTATTGAAGCCGTAGTTGAAAACATGGATATCAAGAAGAAAGTTTTTGCTGAAACAGAAAAACAAGTTCACCTTGAAACTCTTTTAACAAGTAATACGTCTTCACTGTCGGTGCAGGAAATGTCTAAGGCCCTGGAGCGACCTGAGCGCTTTGCGGGACTTCACTTCTTTAACCCGGTTCACTTGATGCCACTGGTGGAAATCATTATCCACGACAAGATTGCTCCAGAGACGATTGAAGCTCTTCATAAGTGGGTTTTAAGAGTTAAGAAAACTCCGGTTATCGTTAAAGACGGTCCGGGATTTTTAGTTAACAGGATTCTTATGCCATACCTTAACGAAGCGGGATACCTGCTTGAAGAAGGGGTTTCGGTAAAAGACCTTGACCAGGCAGCATTAAATTTTGGTATGCCAATGGGCCCTGCAAGACTTCTGGATGAAGTTGGTATCGACGTTGCGGTTAAAGTTGGAAAAGTTATGCACGATGGTCTTGGAGCGCGCGCTTATCCTTCAAAAATGTCAGGGAAACTTTCTGAAAAGAATTTCCTTGGGAAAAAGACATCAAAAGGTTTTTACCTTTACGATGAAAAAGGAAAAGTGACAGGTCCAAACCCTGAAGTTGAAGAACTTCTGCCAAAAGAAAAAAAGAAAATGAGCGAGTCTGAACTTCAGATGAGACTTTTTCTTCCAATGATCAATGAAGCTGCGGCCATCTTAAAAGATGGAATCGTTGAAACAGCTGCAGATGTTGACTTAGGTCTGATCTTTGGTATTGGTTTCCCTCCATTCAGAGGCGGGCTGTTGCGTTACGCCGATAGCGAAGGATTGGATAAAATCCTGGGCGCTTTAAAGAATTTTAGTGAAACAGTTGACCGCGAACGCTATACTCCTAACTCATACTTAACGGACCTGGTGGAAACAAAAACCACCTTTTATGAGAAAGCGAAGTAGTGTTTGTAACGTATCTTAAGTATTTTTTCTTTTATATAATTTCTGCAAAAAATCGCCAACGATTGCTGATTCTCTCAGTCGTTGGCCTTTTTCTTTCATCTTTTGCCTTAATTGTCCTTCAAAGCACGATGGGGGGACTCCAAAACAGTTTGATGGTGCGCTCGAAATCCGTTTTAGGAAAGGCGACGCTTTATTATAAGGCCCCAAAAAATGATCCTGGCTACGAGAAGCTTTTTAAAATATTAGACGATAAAAAGGCCCTTTATAGTAAAGAATACGAAATCGAACTTCTGCTTCGTTACCAAACCTTTATTACGCCAGTTCTCGTTCATGGAATTGACCAGAATGGGTATGTGCCGGATCTTTTGCGTGTTGAACTTCAAAGCAGCATGAATCAAAAAAAAGTTGATGCCATTATGCCGATTGAACTCGCTTATAAAGTGGGTGTAGCACCTCCTGAGACACTAACGATGATTTCTCCGGCCCACGTTGATGATCTTCTGGGGGATGTCCCAAGAAGCCAGTCTATCCAGGTTGAGCGCACGATTTCTACCGAAGTTCCAGAGATCGACCTCTACCATATTTGGGTGAGGCTTCCACTTGTTCAGAATTTAATTCAATCGCACCTGATAAACCGCGTTCGCATTTATAGCGACATGGATTTCAAAGAGCTGCGCTCACTTCTTCCTACTGGTATTCAGCTTAAAACATGGGAAGAGGAGAACGCGACTTTGGTGTGGGCCTTAAAACTTGAAAGCACTGTGATGATTTTTCTTTTTGCGGCCATGAGTTTACTTGTGTCTCTTTGTATTACTTCAGGGCTTCTGATTTTCTTTAACAAGATTAAGTCTGACCTGGCGAGCTTCTGGATTTTAGGGGCTTCGTTTTCTAAGATCGACCGCGCGACAAAGTACTTCCTGCATTTAATGAGCATTCTCTCTATAGGAATGGGAGTGGGTTGTGGGCTTGTTTTCCTATGGCTTTTTAATCATTATGCGCCGGAAATTATGCCGGATGTTTTTGTGGATAGAAAGATTCCGATTTTGATTACAGGAAAGGGGCTTTTGATTTCTTTTTTAGTGCCGTATGCGATTTCGTCGGTGTTTTCAATCTTTGCGCTTAATCAGTTTAAGCGCGAACATGATCTTTTAGATCATGTCCGCTCTGTCTCATAACAAACTGCCCTACTAGAGTGGGGCGCATTTATTACTTAATTTTAACTTTTGTTTGATCTTTTTTTAATTAACTTAATAGAACAGAATTATGGAAGGCAATGTAGATGGCGAGATGATCTTCAAGTCTTTTAGGCTTCTTTGTCGTGCACCAGGTTCTTCTAAACAAGCGATTAATATTCGCCCTCAACATCGCGCACGTATGGTTAATCGCAAATAAAGGGTCGCGACCATTTTTCTTGAGCTCGCCAAGCCCTGCGATCATCGCCTTTTCGCCCTTATACTGTTTGTAATCAGCATCCGGAAAAAATTCTCGAACCACTTCTCTATAAATGCGATGCTCATCACTTTTTATTTCAGCCTGAGAGGAAATCGCCGGAGCTATCTGTTCAAAGAGCTTCATCATCGATTCTTTATGATAACTTTTTCTTTTTCCATATTTTCGTCTGGAAAGCGATGCCAGGTGTCCAAATGCCGGAATTTGAGAGACAAAAGCGCCCAGGATAACTCGAGATTGAGCATCGACGGCGACTGAAATGGAAAGAGGTTTAAGTTTGGTGTGCTCGGTAGTGATCAAGTCATCGAATTGAAGACGCTCGACTTTTTGCGTGCCAATTTTCAAAAGGAGATCGGCATGCTTTTGTCTTGATTTTTGGGCAAGATAGACGAGTTTTCTATCAATCGTCGTTCGATGAACTCCGAGAATGATCGCTGATCGTCGCATCGAGACTCCGGAAGAGAGAATTTTAAAAATGGTTTTATTGATGCGTCTCTTTTTCTGTCCGAACTCTAAGGTGCCAGTTGCGCGAGAGAATTTTTTAGAGCAAGCGGAGCACTTGTAGCGCTGGATTTGGCGGGAGTCATCTTTGCGCAGGTAATATCCATCTTTTTTACAAAAGGTGTTTTTTTGAAAGTAATTGCATTTTGAATTCGGGCAGCCTGGATTCATGGGTGAATAAATGCAAGTGACGAAATTGTTTATGAAACTTAATCATCTGAAAAGAAGGGCCACTTTTAGGAGTGAATTCAGAGATTGAAAGGGATATTGTCAAATAAAAAATAAAAAAGCCCCACTGTAGTGGGGCAGTTTTTAAACGTCTTCAAATCTTGGGTCATCGTAAGCAGGAGTAGAGTTCGCTGCCACTTTTGTTTTTGCCGCTGGCGCAGCGTGCTTCACTTCTTTTTTTGCTACCATTGGCAGGACGTTGTCCTTTTTAGGGGCCTCAAAAGATTTCTTGCCCTTTGGGGCCTCTGCTTTTGGTGCTTCCTTTTTAGGCATGTCTAAATGCTTTTCAGCATGCACTTCAGTTTTAACTTCAATCTTTTTTGTCACTTCTTTATAAACTTCAACTTCTTTTGGCATCTCTTTCTTTGGGGCCTTTTTTTGAGAGGCTTCAACGGTTATTTTCCCTCCAAAGATTTCCGTCTCAAGGTCTGTGACGGCAATTTGAAGAAAGTTAGCGTGAGTTGAGAGATGTTTTGCATTTTCAGAAGACTGGGCCGCTGCCTTATTGTTGCTTAGAGTGGCCTGGTCAAGTTGATTCATGGCCGCAGCGATATTACGGACACCTTCGGCCTGCTCCTTAGAAGCAATCGAGATTTCGTTAAGCATATTTTTTACAACAGTAGCATTTGTTACGATGTCTTCTAATACCGTTCCACAGCGAGCAGCAATCTTCATACCGTCATCAACTTTCAGGCTTCCGGCATCAGTTAAAGTCTTCACGTTGCGGTTTGTTTCTTCAATAACTGAATTTACTTTAACAATACTGTCATTCAGGATGTCGGCGATCTCAGTTGAGGCCTTACCAGACACCTGAGCAAGTTTTCCAACTTCTTCAGCTACTACTGCGAAGCCTTTTCCATGTTCACCAGCGCGTGCTGCCTCAACAGAAGCGTTGAATGAAAGGAGTTTTGTCTGGAAAACGATATCGTTAATGACTTTGGTTTTTTCTGAGATCTCATTGATGATCTTAACAATTCCACCAATGCGCTCATTTCCGCGGGCGATCTCTTCCATAATATCCTGGTTACTTTTTCCGATGGCCTCCATCGAGCCGATCATTTCATCTACAACATGTTTTCCATCCGTTGCGATAGAAAGTGACTCTTCAGATTTTTTCGTAGAGTTGGCAACACTGTCTACAGTGGTATTAACTTGTGAGGTGATCTCATCAAGAGTCGCCACCGTTTCTTGAATAGAAGCGGCCTGTTCGTTGGCCGAGCTTGAAACTTCGTGAGAAATACTTTCAAGTTCAGTAGAGCTCTCTCTTGTGGCCGTTGTAATTTCTTTAAGTTTGTCAGTCGTTAAATTCATTGCTTTTAAGCTTCGTGACAATGTCCACCACATAACAAAGGCAAGGATGATCTGAGAGATGATGTTGGCTATGATACCGCTTATGATGAAATCTTTTTTGATAGGGGCTATTTCATTGTGGTTATAGTTAATTGTTACGTATCCCACGGCACCATTATTTTCTTCACCCAGTTTAATAATTGGACTTTCTTGTTTGAAGATATGTTCTGTCTGCGAGTGAACAGTGGTGTCTTTGTTTTTAGCAGTAGCGATGACTTTTTTATCTTTATCATAGAAGAAAACTTCATTAATGCTGGCATCATCAACCATGTCTTCAGCGATAGATTGAATGTTTTTATAGTTTCCATTTTTTACATATTCAGCAGTCGTGAATTTTACAGATTGAATAAGTGCTTCAGTGGCATCGTCAATTTGCTTCTCAACCTCAGTGGTTGTCCTATTGAGATTGAAAGCGCCCATGGCAATTAAAATAATAAGTGCCGACAGGTTGATTGCCGTCATCAAGCGGAACATCAGCGAACGTTTTGATTTAGTCATAAAGAAGCTCCAAAAGGGACATTAGCTTAAGTTAGTCAAAAGCTTTATCGTCAAAACCCTTGGAAATGATAAATTTTTTATAAATAATTATTAAATGACTAATGTTATTTTTTTGATGATACTCTAAGTTTGGAAACGCCATATGGACTAAACCATCCATCCTCAATCATGAAGGCATGAATGATTAACATAACAATTGATAATGAGGCGAATTTCAGAGTGATAAGGATTCCTAAATGCATAAGTGAGTTGAGAATCCACAATGTCTTTCTTCCTTTCGGAATAAAAAGGGCCAGAAAAAAAAATCCTTCAACAATAATAATTGACCAATTAACTATCCTTTGAATAAGGAGTGGAAGCCCAAAATAGAGCTGGGCCAGGGTCTCACTTCGCGTGGCCGGGTAATCAAAAACATACGTAAGCGCGCGTCCTTCACGCCAAAGCGGCGAGAAGAAAAATTTGTGAAGTCCACTGGCCGTGTATCCTAGAGTGACAACCAACCAGAGACCCCAGAATAAAACCGGAGGAAAAGAAAACTCAGGGGATTTATTCTCCCAGAAAAATCTCTCTTCGTTATCCGGCACCAGTGAAAGAGCAAGCAGCATCCATCCAATATAAGGAACTCCTGGATTATAAGTCAGAAGGTCCTGATGAAAGAAAAACACCCAAGTGAAACAAAGAAAAAGAGAATTTAATGCTCTTTTAATTTTCAGTGTAAAAAAAATGGAACTTAAGAGAGAGAGACCAAGCAGGGTTGAAATGCCAGCAGGAGAGCGCAAAGGAGCAAGTAACTCTTTTAAATAAAGAGCACCTCCCGCTACTTTCATTCCTTCAGAACTATAGAGCTCTCTGCCATAGGGAATAAGAAAAAGGAAATGCTGGATAAGCCACAACCCAAAGAGCATTCTCACTAACGAAAAAAACTGTGAGTTGGTTAAGGAGCGCATGTAAAGCTCTCTTTCCAGTGTCCTGATGATTTCTCCAGGTGATGGATATTAATTTCCACACTGCTGATATTTTCTGTCTCTTTCATCGCCCGTGCCAGGCTTCCCTGATGGCAAAAACCATAGGTGAGTGCTGGTTTCCAGAGCATTTCAGGAAAACGTGGGAAGTATGCAATGGCCACAGAGTAAGTGCCCACTAAATTAAGCGGGCCTTCTATGTTGGAGTAAAATTTTTGATCAAAGACCGTGCTTTTTTTCAGGCCGCTTTTTGTTTGGTAATCAATTTTAATTAAGTGAGCGAAGTCTTCAACACCCTGGCGGTCAGAAAAAACCAGAGGGAGTGGAGAAAAACCAGAAGCAAATCCAATCTGGTCGAGTGTTTTGATTCTAAAGGTGTCGCCGACAAGTCTGATAAGACCCATGGCCACAACAAAACATTGCAGCCATAGGATAAGCTTTTTTTTGAATCGACTTGATGTCATTACAGTTTCAGGTTCTTTAATCCTGCAAAAGCGTTGTTCTTAAGCGCCGGACTTGGTGCTTGAGCTTTTTCCATATCACGCTTAGATGGTCCATCACGTCTTGGTCTCTCGCCAGGTGTTGCCTGAGCACTTCTATTAACCTGTGCTCCTTGTTTTGCTGTCAGAGAGATTCTTCCGCGGTCGTAGTCGATGTCCATAACTTGAACTTTAACTTCTTGACCAACTTTTAGAGCCGTCATTGCATCTTCAACAAAGTTGTCAGAGATTTGAGAGACGTGAAGAAGTCCATTTTCTTTAATCCCGATATCAACGAAAGCTCCAAACTGAGTGATGTTAGTCACTAGCCCAGGATACCATTCACCAATTTTTAGGTCAGTGATTTTTGAAACGTCTTTTCTGTACTCAAAAGATTTGAACTCAGTTCTCGGGTCTTGCGAAGGAGCTTTAAGTGCTTTAACGATATCGTTAAAAGTTAATTCTCCTAGCTCTGCCTTTAGTGATGAATCTCTTTCAAGTTTTGAAATCAATTCTTTATCAGATACAAGCTCTTTTGTGTTTACATTGTTTTTCTTTGCCCATGAAGCTAGAAGATCATAGCGCTCAGGGTGAATGAATGTGGCATCTAGTGGCTCTTCTCCGTTATAGATACGAAGAAATCCTGCCGCTTGTTCATAAACTTTTGGCGAGAAACGAGTCACTTTTAAAATTTCTTTTCTGTTTTTAAAAGCTCCATGGCTGTCTCTGTATTTAACCACGTTTCCTGCAAGCCCAGGTCCGATACCTGAAACATAAGCAAGTAGAGGAGCTGAAGCAGTATTGATGTCAACTCCTACGAAGTTAACACACGATTCAACCACACCTTCTAGTGATTTTTTTAGACGAGCTTGGTTAACGTCATGCTGGTATTGACCAACACCGATTGATTTTGGGTCAATTTTTACTAGTTCAGCGAGAGGATCTTGAAAACGTCTAGCGATTGAGATCGCGCCTCTTACTGTAACGTCTTTATCCGGGAATTCTTCAGCGGCAATTTCACTTGCTGAGTACACAGAAGCACCGGCCTCAGAAATCATAGTGGCGTTAACTTTTCCTTCTTTCACTTCCTTAACGTTCTCTTGAATGAAAGCAAGTGTCTCACGTCCATAAGTTCCGTTTCCAATAGCAATGTGGTGAACTTTAAATTGCTCAATAATTGCATTGAGAATCGTTGCCGACTCTTTAACTTTCATGTGTGGTTCGTGCGGATAGATTACACAGTCTGCAAGAAACTTCCCTGTGTTATCAACGATGGCAATTTTACAACCTGTTCTTACTCCCGGGTCAACACCGATAACCGCTTTTGGACCAAGGTATGGCTGAAGCAGAAGGTTTTTTAAGTTAACACCAAAAACGTTGATCGCTGTTTCATCAGAAACTCTTTTTAGTTCTGATTTAACTTCCAGATCAAGTGAAGGGTAGATGTAATTCATATAAGCTTTTTTAGCTGCAAGCTCCAGATCTGAAAGACAGCCAAGGCTTCCTGAGCTAAAGAATTTCTTCTTTAGTAATCCAAGTGCCACTTCTTCAGGGAAGACAACATCAACCTTTAGAGTCTTAGACGTCATACCTCTTCTCATTGCTAAGAAACGGTGGCCTGCTTTTGGCTCTTTTAGTTCAGAAATTTTTTGAGAGAATTCAAAGTAGTCTTTGTATTTCATCCACTCTTTGTCTTCTTCTTCAGCTTTATCTCTTTTTGAAGATTTTAAAACAGCATCTTTCCAGAAATCAGCGCGAAGAATGTCTTTAACTTCTGTATCGTGGGCCATTGATTCGATAATGATGTCGAAAGCTCCCGAATAAGCGTCTTCAAACGACTTGATCTTGAGATCAGGCTTATTGAAATGGTCGCCAAATTCTGCTTTTAATTGTTCTTTTGTTTTTGGTGTTCCTAAAATGATATTTGCCAGTGGCTCAAGACCAGCTTCCTTCGCAAGCATCCCTTTTGATTTTTTCTTAGCCTTATAAGGAGCGTATAAATCTTCCAGTTGGTTGATTGTATCGGCCGCTTTGATTTTCTTTTCAAGCTCAGGAGTCAGCTGTTCCATTTTTTTGATGGCATCTAAGATGTATTCGCGGCGCTTTTCTCTTTCTAAATAATTTTCGTACGCTTCATGGATGTTTCTGATTTGTACTTCATCCATTCCACCTGTCGCTTCTTTTCTATAGCGTGCTACAAAGGGAACCGTCGATTGCTCTGTGATTAGCAGGTTTAAAACTGCTAAGACGTTTCTCGCATTGATTTGCGTTTCTTGAGCGGCAAAAATGACAGCGTTTTGTTCTAGTGACATTTCGTAATTCTCCAATAGTTTCTGTGTTGTCTGTGATCTAAAAATTGTAAAATAAAACGATAATCATAATAAAAAGTGTTGGCAAATGAATAGTCTTTTTCATATTGTGTATTTATGGGAAATTCAGAAAAACAAACAATTTTTGACTTAGCCGTCATTGGTAATGGCGTAGCGGCACAGAGTTTTCTTTGGAATCTCTCACTGTCTGCCAGCAAAAGTCAGAATTTTACTATTGCTCATATTTTCTCCAATGAGATTGCTCCCGCATGTTCACTGCGCACTTGTGCCACCGTTTCTCTCAATGGAATCGAAGAAGATGTAAGTCCTTTGGGCAATGATATGCGCGAAGCCTTTTTTCTTTTTGATGATCTTTATATGAAGTATCGTCCAAAAGGAGTTGAAGAAGTCAAACGTGTAGTCATTTCTACCAATGAAAACGACACTAAAAAACTTTTACGTCGTTATAAAAAACTCGACACAATAAAAAATGCCCGAATCCATGATGAACATCAGGGAACGGAGTACAATTCTTATATTATTTCACCGGAGATTTTTTCTGCGTGGATGACTTCACAAATCACTGTCGCTAAAACGAATTTTCCTTTTTTTGCGAAAGACCTGGAGAAAAAAGGGGAGTTATTTGCGGTAAAGCTTGCAGATGGAAGAGAAGTGCTTGCTCGCAAAATTCTTTTTGCTACGGGGGCCTTTGCTAAAATCTTTGAACGCTTTCACGCTCCTGTCGGTGCTGAGTCTATTGAAGAAAAAAACACTATTAAAGCTGGGAGTTTTTTAGAGCGCGATATCGATTTGGGAGAGAAATCTTTTTATATCTCGATTGATGGGAATTACGTTCTTTATAGAAAAAATGCCCAGGAAAAAAAGCTTATTATCGGCAGCCTTACAACCATCGGAGCTTTTGAAGCTCCAGACGTCTATGGCCTATCGAAACTTCTTTTAAAGATGAAAGGTCTTTTAACTTTTGATGTCGGTGAGATGAAAGATTATAAGATCACCACTGGTCTTCGCCACAAGGGACCTAAGCGCCTTTTAATTGCCGGCGCTCTGGATGAAGAAAAGAAGCTCTTTAGAGTCAATGGACTCTATAAGAACGGCTTTACGATGGCCTTCTTAGCGGCCAAACGTTTAGAGAAAATGATTTTTTAAACGGATGTTAAACGTCTTGGAGTTTGTCTTTGCAAGCGCCTTCAGTGTACTTCACACCAGCACAGTCCGCTTCACAAGAGTTTCCGTAAGTTTTGTTGTTTTCCCCACAAACTGGCATCCAAAGTTTAGTGCAAATGCACTCTTTTGCTTTGTTTTTCATTGATGGAGCTGACTTATCTGATTTTTTCTCACTACTTTTTGCTACCGGTGCAGCAGCAGGAGTTTTGTCCTCAGCTTTTGGTGAAGTTGATTGAGAAGGAGTCGTGCAGGCCGTTAAAGCAAGAACCATTGACGCAAGAACTAGATTTCTGATCATAACATTCTTCCTAAAGTAAAAGTCGGGGGATTTATTAAAGATTTTTTTTGGTGGCTTGGGGCAGAATCGAACTGCCCACCTATGGGTTATGAATCCATCGCTCTAACCAACTGAGCTACCAAGCCATAAAAAAGTTTTCGGTCATACTAAATTTAAGGGAGTTATCTGTCAAGAATCCTGTCAAAAAAAGATCAAACAGTTTAGAATTAATTTTAAGTATGAGTGAATTACGCCATAAAAAACATCATCTCTTTTGCCTGAATTTCAAAGAACACGTAAGGGGTTTTATCCGCGAACACGAGCTTATCCACCCGGATAAGAAGATGGCCATTTCTGTCTCGGGCGGAGTCGATTCCGTGGCCTTGGCCGATGTTTTAGGAAGTTTTAATCAGGACTTCGAACTCATTCATTTCAATCATGGAACCCGTCCTCTAGAAAATAAAAAAGAAGAAGACCTGGTCACAAAGCTCGCAGATCAGCTCGACGTTAAGGTCAATATTTTTCATTTTAATTTATCGTTAGATGAAAAAAATTTTGAAGAAAAGGCGAGGGCCGAAAGAAAAAAAATCTACAGCGATTTTATCAAAAGGGGATACTGGGTTTATACCGCTCATCATATCGATGACTCTTTTGAATGGACGCTGATGCAGTCTTTTAAACAGTCGCACGTGAAATCCACATTGGGGATTCCGCTTTTTAATAGGGGAATCGTTCGTCCTTTTATGTGCGTGAGTAAAAAACAAATCCTGCGCTATGCCCGCGCCAAAAAACTTTCTTGGCTTGAAGACATGAGTAACCACAGTGATAAGTTCGAGCGAAATGCCCTGCGCTTATCAGTCACTCATCAGATTCATGCCAAGTACCCACAGGCGCTTAAGCATTATGTCTCTCGCCACAATCAACTGGCCGTGATGAATAATCTGCACCACAAATGCAGGCAATGTGATGTCTCGGTGATTGAAGAGGCCTCTGGAGGGGCCCTGTTTGTTTCCGATAATCTCGCGCTTTATAAAAATAAAATTAAAGACACTATTCATCGCTTCTCAAAAAGTACGCGTGGTGAAATTGATCAGGAAGTGAACAAGCTTCTCAATGCCCAGAGCGAGATCATGAAAAACCCGGCGACTTTTCCTTTTAAAGGCCCGGTCAATCTCTCTGGAGGCGTGAGCGCTTATTTGATGCGTACCCATTTGCTGATTTTAGGGGAAAAGCATAAAGATTTTTACCGAGACTTCGACCTAAAATTAAGGGATTACATCTCCAGAAAAACGCAGATTCCTGAGCTTTCAGCGTCTTTATCCTTTCCGCTGCTGGCGATTGACCCCCAAAAAAAACTAAAAAAGAGCTCCAAATTCATGCATCCCTTACTGCCAGTTACTTGTGAGTGGTTAAAGAAGCATGGAATCTCCTACACCTTTACTCCATTACTCTGCGCACCTGATAGACAAATGTTAGCTAAAGCCGCTCTCATACTTGATTCTTCTGTCTTGGGTTTATAGAATAATAAGGCCTATTCAATTTTGAATAGACCACACGACTAAGAAGGAATTTAAATGAAACCTCAGCAAAAAACTCTCACACTTTGGATTGTCGTAATCCTTTTGATGGCCCTGGTTGCAAAACTAGCGACTGTTAATAAAAACGATATCAAGCACATTGAATACCCGGTTTTCGTTCAGGCCGTGCAGGAAAAGAATATTGAAGAAGTTACTTTCAAAGGTGATAAAACAATCCTTGGTAAATTCAAACCAGGATACGAGAATGGCTCTCGCTTCACTTTAACTGGAAGCACGGGAGATAACACTTTTAACATTCTTCGCGAAAACAACATTGTTCCTCGCTACGAAGAAGAAGAAAAGCAAACATTCTTCACATCACTTCTCCTTAACTGGGGACCGATGATTCTTCTGATTGTTATTTTCTATTTCTTCCTGAGACAAATCCAAGCTGGTGGCGGCAAGGCGATGAGCTTTGGAAAGTCACGTGCAAGAATGCTAAATCCACATGAAAAGAAAATCACTTTCTCTGATGTATCAGGTGTTCAGGAAGCCAAAGAAGAACTTGAAGAAGTTGTCGACTTCCTAAAAGACCCGAAAAAATACACGGCACTTGGTGGGAAGATCCCTAAAGGGGTTATCCTTGTTGGTCCTCCAGGAACTGGTAAGACTCTTCTAGCAAGAGCTGTTGCTGGTGAAGCAGACGTTCCATTCTTCTCAATCTCAGGATCGGACTTCGTAGAAATGTTCGTAGGGGTTGGGGCTTCACGTGTAAGAGATTTATTTGAGCAAGGTAAAAAACACGCTCCATGTATCATCTTCATCGATGAGATCGATGCGGTTGGACGCCATAGAGGTCAAGGTCTTGGTGGTGGACACGATGAACGCGAACAAACTCTTAACCAGCTTCTTGTTGAGATGGATGGGTTTGAATCAAATGAAGGTGTAATCTTAATTGCAGCGACAAACCGTATTGACGTTCTTGACCCAGCTCTTCTTCGCCCAGGTCGTTTCGACAGACGAGTCATGGTTGGTGCTCCAGATGTTCGCGGTCGTCTTGGAATCCTTAAAGTTCACACGAAAAAGACTCCACTTGAAGACGATATTGATCTAGAAACAATCGCTAAAGGAACTCCAGGATTTACTGGGGCCGATCTTGCTAACCTTGTTAACGAAGCTGCGCTAAACGCTGCTAGAAACAACAAGAAGAAGCTTTCAAACGAAGACTTCGAGCAAGCAAAAGATAAAGTTCTAATGGGACCTGAAAGAAAGTCCCTTGTGATTTCTGATAAAGAAAAACTAATGACTGCCTACCATGAAGCAGGTCACACGCTGGTTGGTATGAACCTTCCACACACTGACCCTATTCACAAAGTCTCAATCATGCCTCGTGGTGGAGCTCTTGGGGTGACTCAAACTCTTCCAAATGAAGACATGCTTTCTCTAACAAATGACCGCGCAGAAAACTTCATTGCCTTCTTAATGGGTGGACGTTGTGCTGAAGAAATCGTTTACGGACAGATGACTTCAGGAGCTTCTAACGACATTGAAAGAGCAACGGGACTGGCCCGTTCAATGGTTTGTAAGTGGGGTATGAGTGAGAAGTTGGGACCGATCAACTACCATAAGTCGGGTCAATCTGCTTTCACAGGTATGGGTGAAAACGTAGATTACTCTGAGAAAACAGCTCAAGAGATCGATGAAGAAATCAACCGCATCGTTGAAAAGAACTACCGTCAGGCGATCAATATTCTTAAGTCAAACAGAGATGGTCTTGACCGTCTGGCCCACGCTTTAATGGCTTGGGAGACAATCGACTTCCAACAAGTAAAAGATGTTGTGGCGGGAATTGATATCGGTGTTCCGCTAAAATCGGACAAAAGATCTGACTCTTCTTCAAAAGATGAAGGGCCAAAAGTTTCTAAAGGATTAGACCCAGTACTAGCTTAATGAATTTAGACCAATATAAGAGTTTGGGAGTCATCAACAGGACTCCCGACTCTTTTTCTGATAAAGGCCGCTCTCTTAATCAAAAACATTTTGAAGAACAACTCACATCTTTTCTCGCCGATAAAAGTGTTATTTGTGATTTTGGTTTTGAGTCTACCGCACCCATGAATAGTTTTGTGCCACTGGATGAAGAAGTCGCGCGCTTTCGCGATTTTCTGGACGCCAGCAGAGACTACAACTTTCAGGGGCGCTTGATTTCTTTTGATACTTATAAGCCTCAAAGTTTTCTGATGATGAGTGAGATGTTCGGCGCTCTTCACGACGATGCTCGTTTTATTTTTAACGATGTAAGCGGCGTTTTAGACGACAAATTAAAATCAGCTCTTTTATCTCTTAAAGGAAAGAAATTCGCTTATATCTACACTTTTTCGCATATTCCTTCCCGCCAACAAGTCCAAGATCATATGAAATTTCTTGATGAATCCACAGATATTGTCATGTCCACTGCTGATGCTTTTCATAAGGCCTATAACTGGTTTAAGGAATTTGGGATGGAGGAGCAGCTTCTCTTTGATGCCGGGTTTGGTTTTTCCAAGACCTATGAGCAAAACTGGGCGCTGATTAATCGCTACAGTGAGCTTGAAGAAGAGCTTCTGGCCCGTGGGCTTAGAAACCCTCATGTCATTGGTCTCTCTAAAAAATCCTTTCTTAAAAAGGCCTTAAACACCACTGAGTCAACCGAACTGGAAGAGCTTCACAAAAAACTTATTCAAAAAATCCAATCCAAGGCAAAAATTAAAATTTTATTTAGAGTTCACGACCCAAAAATCCTGTAAAAAATACCTGTCTTTCGATTGTTTCTTATCAAAATGCGGCCCATTCTATAAATCGTAGGGCATGAATTTATTATTATCATTGCCATTATTATTGGTGTTGGTTCAGGCCGATATCACTCACGCTAACACTGTTGACGCCTTCAATGACAAGGTCATTTATGGCGAAGACAACCGCACGCTTATAAGCGATCTGGATGTCCAGTACGACGCTGAGGCGCTTACTTTTTCCCGCGCTATCCTGGCTCAAATTCCTAACTGGCGAATTACGTCTAATGATAAAACGACGATTGGAATTGAGACCCGCGATTTAAAAACCGGGCTTAATTTCTGTGATGGAGAGCGCTTTTTAGATCAACCTCTCGTTTCTGCATGCACGGCCTTTATGGTGGCGCCTGATTTAATCGTGACGGCCGGACACTGTGTAAAAGACAAATACGAATGTAAAAAGCAGACCTGGGTTTTAGATTACGACGACCGCATGGATTTTCTTCCACCAAAAAGCACGGTGACTTTTTCTAAAGAGAAGGCCTATGCGTGTAAAGAGCTGGTGAGCTGGTCGCAAAACGGAAAATTAGATTACGCCTTAATCAGGCTTGAGCGTCCCATCACGGACCGAGCCCCATTAAAAATTAGAAGAGATGGAAAAACGGCAACCAATGAATCACTAATGGTGATCGGGCATCCATTGGGAATGCCAAAAATGCTGACTTCTAATATTATGATCAGAGACAACACTTTGGACTTCGTTTTTAAGACTAATGCCGACACCTTCTCAGGAAACTCTGGTTCTCCTGTTTTGGGAATCAAATCAAAAATGGTTGAAGGAATCCTGGTTCGTGGAGACGACGACTTTAAAACCGACTTTCAATTAGGGTGTGACCGCCCGGCAAAGTGTGGGGACAAAGAGTGCCGCGGAGAAAGTGTTCAGCGCTCAACTTATTTGCCACTTAAATATATTCCCAAACTATAGAAACTTTTTTACCATAAACATATATGGAATATGTTTGTGGGCCCCTTATTCTTTACAGTCAGGATAAAATCCGAATGATGGATTTTCTATCCGACGTGTTTGAATTTGAAGTCGACCCCGAACAAGACCTGGTGATAAATGATGGGCTCAATTTAAAACTCATCGAACTTCCTGAAGTAGAAAAAGAAAACTTTAAGTCCCTGGGGATTAAGTTTGCTTTTAAGCTCAAGGAAAAAGAGCAGATCCAGGAAATCAAAAGCAAATACAATTTTTTTCTTTACCGCAAATCCGACCAAAAAATCAGCGAAGAGATCGCCTCAGAGAGCGAAGACGAAAAAAGTCTTTCTATTAAAGACATCGACGGACGCATCTGGCAGTTTGACGTAGAGACCACGCAATGAAAACCATTCAAGCCAATTGTGCCACTTCAAAAAAAATCGCAAGACTCGATATTACTTTTGATGAAGCCACCGGGCTTATTACCGGTGTCTCTGAAGCAAAAAAGGCCCGCACTGAAGTGGATTATTATTACGGTGATGAGTGTTTGTTATTTGCCGGAATGGGCGATATCCACATTCATGCCCGCGAAGATGTTTCAGGAAAAAACACTTATAAAGAGGATTTTCATTCGACTTGTTGTGCGGCCTTAAATGGAGGCGTGGTTCATGTGGCCGATATGCCCAATAACCCGATTCCACCTATTGATGATGAGTCCTATTTAAATAAATTCAAACTCACAAAAAAAGTGGATGTTCCCATTCTGCTTTATGCTGGAATTGGCCCATCGACGAGACCTCTAACTTTCACCGTTCCATATAAAGCTTATATGGGGCCTTCTATTGGTGAGCTTTTTTTTAAA
The DNA here is from genome assembly GCF_058446905.1 of Bacteriovorax sp. As-1. NCBI lineage: Bacteria > Pseudomonadati > Bdellovibrionota > Bacteriovoracia > Bacteriovoracales > Bacteriovoracaceae > Bacteriovorax > Bacteriovorax sp. As-1. The sequence goes on along the minus strand of NZ_CP184341.1, from coordinate 3,471,170 downwards.
GACAACCAAAGCCTGGATGATGTGCTCGTTCATTACAAAAATCAGTACGTGAGTTTTCACTGTGAAGACCCGGAAATCCTAGAGGCCCACAAAGGTGAGTCTACACACGCGACGAGAAGACCGGTGAGTGCTGAACTTATGGCCACCGATATTGCACTTAAACTCATTGAGAAGTACAACCTTAAAGGAAAGCTCTGTCACTACAGTGCTGGAGAAGGATTAAAAGCGATTATCGCCGCTAAAAAAAGAGGCGTGTACGTCACGTGTGAAGTGACTCCTCAACATCTTTATTACTCAATGGAGAAGCTTTCAAAAAAATCTTCACTTGAGCAAACATTCTTTCAAATGAATCCACCCATTCGTGGAGAGTCGGATAGAGAGGCCTTAATCAATGCCGTCAAAGAAGGGCATATTGATTATCTGGCCACAGATCACGCTCCTCATAGCGAAGAAGAAAAGATAAAAGGAACTAGTGGGCTTCCAGGACTTGATACCTTTGGCCCCTTTGTCACATGGTTGATTCTCGATCAAAAAATAGATCCAAAAACCATCGCTCAAATCGCCAGCGAAGGACCTGGAATCTTTTTTAACCAATTTCTTTCATCGCTAAACGATCGTTCAGATATTTTCAAAAAATGGGGAAAGGGCTTCGGATTTCTCGAAGTTGGATTCAGTGCATCTTTTACTGTTTTAGATTTAAAATCCCCAATGAAAGTGGAGAAAAAAGACCTCAAAACCAAGGCCCAGTGGTCGCCCTTCTTAGGTGAAACATTCCCGGGATCTGTGAAATCCGTCTACCTTTGCGGTAAGAAAATGTAAGATGATGTTGATTAAAACTGTCAAGAAGTAAGTTTTTGTAAGTGTAAAAATTTCAGATAATAGCAGTATAGTCGTCGAACGAAAAAAATCCTACACAAGGACGTTATATGAAATTCATTGCTCTACTTGCTCTTACTCTTTCTGTTTCAGCTTTCGCTAAAACAACTCCAGTCGATAAAGTTATCTACGGACAGGACGATCGTCTGGACATTTTCGAATCTAACGACAATCTGATGAAAGAACTTTCTCTTTCAACAGCTGTTCAAATTCTTAACAGAAACCTAGTTGAAACAACTCCAGGTCAATACACAGTTAAAGCTGAAACGCTTGCTGAGTCTGGAATGTGTAAATCAGAGCGTTTCGCTAACCAACCAACGGCCGGTAACTGTTCAGGGTTCCTTGTTGCAGGAGATAAGCTAGTGACTGCTGGTCACTGTATTAACTCTGACTTCGACTGTCAGGGACACTACTGGGTATTCGACTTTGCTAATAAAGAGAAAGAAGAAAAAACTTTCACTTTCAACAAAGATCAAGTTTACCGTTGTTCAAAAATTATCGAAAGAAAGAAAGATTCTATGACTCAAGCGGATTACGCTGTTGTAAAACTTGAAAGAGTTGTTACAGGACGCACTCCACTTAAGTACAGAACAGAAGGAAAGCCAGCTGACGATGCAGTTTTCACTGTAATCGGTCACCCAACAGGTCTTCCAACAAAAATCACAGCTGCAGCTGATATGAGAAACAACACAAACCCAACGTTCTTCGTAACAAACGCAGATACATACGGTGGGAACTCTGGTTCAGCAGTTGTTGACTCAAGAACTGGTATCGTAGAAGGAATCCTTGTTAGAGGAGACCAAGACTACTCTCGCACAGAAGATGGATGTCTTGGATCAGTATACCGCCCACAATCTGGTGGACGTGGTGAAGACGTAACAAGAATCACAATTATTAACAATCTTAAGCACTAATTAAAAAATCAAAAACATAAGGGCCCATTACGGGCCCTTTTGTTTTTTGTCTCTATGAAACGGACTCCAAGGATGGTTGTCTTTTTCTTCCAGAAAAAAATCTAAGCAAACGCCTTCATAATATTTTCCGCACAAAGAACCGACATCGCTCTTCTTGCTTCAAAAGTCGCCGAGCCGATATGGGGAAGAATCATGACATTTGGTAGTGAGTAAAGTGGGTGAGTTGGAACCAGTGGCTCTGGTGTTGTGACGTCTAGGCCAGCTGAGAAAATCTCTTTATTTTTTAGGGCCTCATAAAGAGCGTCCTGATCGATGACGTCACCTCTAGCAGTGTTGATGATAATCGCTGTCTTTTTAAGGGCGGCAATTTCTTTTTTTCCAATGATGTGACGGCTCTCAGGAGTCAGAGGGATATGCAGAGAAAGGACGTCGATATCTTTTAAGAAGGCGATTAGGTCTTCACCTCTTTTATAACCTCTCACTTCCATTCCAAACGCTCCGTGGGCCATTTCTCCCAGGCGTTTTCCAATGCGTCCGTATCCCACAATTCCTAAAACTTTTCCTTTAAGCGCATGCCCTAGATGCCCCTGCGGCTCGAAGTGTTTCCAGTGTCCTTCTTCAGCGTTTCTGATGGCCGAACGGAAATTTCTGGCGGCACAAATCATGAGCCCAATTGCGATTTCGGCCGTCGCTTCCGTAAGCACATCCGGCGTGTTTCCAATGGTGATCCCGAGCTCTTTAGCGGCTTCCAGGTCGATGTTATTTACACCGACAGCGTAGTTGGTGATGATTTTGAGATGAGTGTTTTTTTCCAGGAAATCCTTGTTAATAGAGTCGGCCATGGTGCAAATAAGAGCGTCTGCTGACTTTGATTTCTCCATTAGTTCGGCCGGAGTAAGGGGTTCGTCCTTGGTTGTCACTTCTACTTCGAAGCCATTTTTGACCAAGAGGTCTAGACCTTCAGTTAGTATTTTTCGAGTAACGAAGACTTTTTTCATGGGTTTATCCTTTGGCCAAACAAAATGAATTTCTTACAGAATCTTACATTTAAAATTAAAGCCTATAAAAAGTAGCATGGTCAACTATTTTCTAGGAAATCCTTGGGTTTGGTGCTATTTTCTGCGCCGATTGTGATATTGGGGTCGCATGACTCTTACATTTGAGGAGCACTTGATGAAAAAATTAGTAACTCTAGCAACACTTCTGCAGTTAGGTACAGCAAGTGCATCTGTCGTTGCCGTAATGGACACAGGGACAGATATTTCTCATAAAGATCTTGCCCCAAAAGCATGGACAAACAAAAATGAAAAAGAAGGAAGCACAACTGACCTAGACGGTTCAGGACTTCCTGGTGACATCCACGGGTGGGACTTCACTGAAAATTCTGCAAAGGTTTTCAATGACAAGTACGACTACCTGATCAACGATGACGTTAAAAAATTCTACACGCTATACGCTAAGTATGAAACAAAGACGATCAACGCGACTGAGTTTGACTGGTTAAAAAAGGCCGTAGACAACAAAGCTTTCATGAACCAAGCTAACTTCGTAGGAAGCTATGCTCACGGGACACACGTTGGAGGGATCGCCGCTCTAAACAACCCAAATGCACAAGTTATGTCGCTTAAAATTCTTCCAACTGTATACCAAGAATACGTTGCTCCAGAAAAAAGAGAACCAGTTCAACTAGAGTTCGATTTTGCTCCAGCAATCACTTTCGATCAGTTTAAAGAAGAAGTGCAAAAAACTGCAGTTTCTCAAGTTGAAGAAATGATTCCTCTAAATGGATACCTAAAATTCCATAAAGTAGACGTCGTTAACCAATCATTCGGTATCGGATTCGAGCAAGCTGTAGGATTCCTACACTCAGGATTCGTTGAAGCTATTAAGAGAGAGCCAACTCAAGACGAACTTCTTGAAGTTCTTCAGATTTACTACGGAACTCTTCTAACTGTTGGGCCGGAAATGTTTAAAGCTGCTCCAGATACACTATTCGTAGTTGCAGCTGGTAACGATAACTCTAACAACGACGCTCTTCCAGATTACCCAGCAAGCATCCCTGCAGCTAACAAAATCTCTGTTGCAGCAACTTCTGGATACTCTGAAATCGCAGATTTCTCTAACTACGGACAAAAGACAGTTGAAGTAGCAGCTCCAGGTGTTGCGATCCAATCTGCAGGTCCAGCGCAGTCATACCTTCACATGAGTGGTACGTCTCAAGCAGCCCCGTTTGTTACAAGTGCAATCTCTCTTGCTAAAGATATCAACCCAGCTCTAAAAGCGGCAGATATCAAAAACATCATCCTTAAGACTGTAGACGTGAAGTCATGGTTAAAAGATAAAGTTGCAACTTCTGGTATCGTTAACAAGGCCCGCGTTCAAAGAGCTGCGGAACTTTCTAAGACGATGAACGTTGAAGTAGCGATCACAAAAGCTCGCGCGCAGATTGCTGATGTTGCGACACCAAAATCTTTTGCTAAACGTCTTCCAGGGATGAACATTAAGTACAGGCCGCTTCGTCCAAGCCTACTTGTAAAAATGCCAGCTCTATAATTTCTTAGCATAAAACATTTTTTGATAATGAAGCGCCTCGTAAGAGGCGCTTTTTTATTTTTCGCCTGTAAGAATAAAAGACTAGCGCACTCGTGTTTTTAGGGATCATAATATTTCTCTGTAACTAAAACACACCCTTTCATAGGAGAGTGAGATGAAGAAATCTCTTTTATTAGGCCTTGGACTGGCTATGACTATTGGATCTGCAAATGCAGCTAATATCGCAATTGTTGATTCAGGAAACGACTTTAAACACAAAGACCTTGAAGCAAAAGCATGGGTTAACCCAATCGAAATCCCGGGCAACGACCGCGATGAAGATAAAAATGGATACCCGGACGACATCAATGGATGGAACTTTGCTGAAAGCAACAACCAACTGATCGATTACTCTTACGAGTGGTCAGACACTGCTGACGTCAGAAGATTTTTCGATGTTCAGTTAAAGTCTTTCCTTGGAACACTTACGAAGGAAGACAGAGACTGGGCAAACGCAAAACTTAAAGAAGAAAAGTTCATTAAGGACATTACAGTTTTCGGAAACTGGATGCACGGAACTCACGTAACAGGAATTGCAGCGAAGTTTTCTCAAGAAGCTAAAATGATTGGTGGTAAACTTATCCCGACAGAAGTAAAACTTCCGGGACAAAAGTCTAACAGCGTGACAATTGCGACAGGGGATAAAAAAGAAGAAATCTCACTTGCTGATAAAGGCGGAGTGAAAGATTTCCTTGTTAAACAGGCCCTTGGTGCTCTGGCAAAACAACAGTCAGCTGTTTATGGAGAAATCGGTGGATACCTAAATAACGTTAAAGCTGACGTTATGAACGGATCATTCGGAACTGGTTACGACCAAATCGGTGGAGTGATTGCTCAACTTTACCAATCAATCTTCAAAAAAGCTCCAACTGAAGCTGAACTAAAAACATACACAGACTACTTCTTTGAAGTGGCAGTTAAAGAATCAAAAATCTTCTTAACTTCAGCTCCAAAAACTCTATTCATCTTTGCTGCTGGTAACGATGGATCAGACAACGATCTTAAGCCAACAACTCCAACAAACGTTGTAGGGGAAAACAAGATCTCTGTTGCTGCTACATTAGGTGACCAAGCACTTGCAAGCTTTTCTAACTACGGAGTGAAAAACGTAGAAGTCGCTGCTCCAGGTGTAGGAATCCTTTCAACTTCTCCAATGAACAAATACATCCACGTTTCTGGAACAAGCCAAGCAGCTCCTTACGTTGCTGGTATCGCTGGAGCAGTAAAAGATGCAAACCCCTCTCTTGATTTCAGAGGAATCAAGAAAATCATTCTTGAGACTGTTGATGTAAAATCATGGTTAAAAGGAAAGGTTTCAACTTCAGGACTTGTAAACGCGGACAGAGCTCTGAGAGCTGCTGCTCTATCAAGATCAATGGATTTAGCAAAAGCTATTGCTCAGTCAAAGCTAGATGTTCTTCCAAAGTCTGAAGGTGAGAAGTCTGTGAACACTTACTACCAAGTTCCAAAGAACTGGGTACAGCCGCTTCCGTCGTCGATTATTTTAAAGTAATTAAGTTTACATTCCTATAAAATGGGCCCAATAAGGGCCCTTTTTTTTGTTCAATATTCCTTCAAGAACCTTGTCTAGTGCAATACTAGCTTGTCTAAAATTTATTTGGCCTTTAATTTAGCGCTCAATGAATGCAAAAGAATTTATTTCGGAAATATCTCCTGATCGCTGTGCGGAAGTGGAGTTTAGAAGGCTGGCCCTGGATTTTGCGGAGGCCTTGAGTTTTTATGGAATAAAAGTTATCCCATTTTCTAATCAAGCTTCACTGCATTTTAATAAATGTTCACTGAGAAAAAAACGCGAAGTCATTGCTTATCTGGATTTGAATATTACTTTAATTAAAGAGTGTATTCGTGCCGGAGAAACACCAAGTAATAAAACACTTCTGTGGCGTCTTTTACAAAAAACGCGGCTTGTTCCCGATGACGAGAGCTTTGATAAAATTTCTGATGGAGACTTGGTGGAAGTTTATTTTACAGACCACACACCTATGTTCAGGAGTTTTGAATTTTATCGGGATTTCACATTTACTCTCGATGAGGCCCTTTGTTTAAGATGGTATCAGCTTTGTAAAAGAGATTTTATTATCACTTTGAAGTTTATGAAATTTATCTTTATGGGTCTAAGAGGCAATGATCCTAAAACTCAGACAATCCCCATCGGTGAGCACTATCTTGATGAGAAGAACACTGAGAAAAAACTCAGGTTTCTAGTTCACAACAAATACCTCTCGGGACTTGTAAGAAACGGAAGCATCCAGGCCGGTATTTGCGTATCAAGTGTTAGACCAGTAGGCGAAAAAAAGCAGTTATGGAAATAAAGAAGGCCATTGCGGCCTTCTTTATTCCTATAGTATATCAATAATCCCGGTTTCTCCATTAATCCTGATTTTCATTCCAGATTTTAATTTTTTCGTCAACCCTTTAATCCCAACAATGGTTGGAAGACCCATTTCACGGGCCACGATTGCCGAGTGAGACAGAAGCCCTCCGCGCTCAACAAGTAGGGCCGATAGAGAAGGATATAGTGGAATCCATCCCGGGTCAGTTCTTTCTGTCACCAGTATTTCTCCGTTTAATGTCATGTCGTCATTTGAATCAATAATAACTTTGACCACACCTTCGATAATTCCTGGTGAGCAAGGAATCCCGCGCATTTGATTTGGCGCCAGTGCTGATTCATCAAAGACCACTTCCTCTTCTTTTGGCATGTGCTGGTTGTTCCAGTACACAGGACCGCGAGTGGCAAAGCGTGGAGCAGGCTCCATGTTTTTATAAAGCTCATATTCCGCTTTTCTCACATCAATAACTTTTCTTAGGTTCTGAATGCTATTTGTTCCTTCCAGTGCACCTTTGAGTTCATCAAGAGATAAATAGAAGATGTCATCTTTTTTATCGATGATGTTGCTCTTTGTGAAATCTTCACCGATGGCGTAGAACATGGCGCGAACAACTCCATAAATTCTTGTGCGGCAAAAACGTGTGTTTTCTCTGTTCATTACGGCCTTACGGGCGTGTTTTAGTGACCATTTGTAGATCACTTTTTTTACACCAGAGATATTTTTCTCTAAAAGAGCTTCAGCATTTTCTCTGATTTCTTTTTCGCGTTTTTCATATTCGTGCAGATCGGTCTGTCCGCAGTTGATTAAGTTTTTTAAGAAAACAAAGAAAAGTCCCGGCTCCTGGTGCATGTCCTTTTGTTCGAGCTTCATTTCACTCATACAACGGAAACCGTATTTATCAATGTATTCTAAGACCATAAAATAAAATTCCTGGAACTCCGATTGATTAATGGCCTCAAGGCACATGTCGTTTGGAGTTGAGAGAATCAATTCTCTTAGTTTTGGTTTTTTTGAAACATAACCAGACATCACGATTAAGCGTTTTGTAGGCTCTGCTGATTCAAGATTTCCGTTTCCAGCAAGGAGGTCATTATGGAAAGAGTCACCTAAATGCCCCAGCCATTTATTGGTAAATTTTTTAAAGAGTCCATAGTGAACCATACATAAGAAATCGTTAATGATCGGAGCATGCCATTTCCAAAGCATTTCGCGCTCTAAGGCCTGGTAGTGCTCATAGATTTTTGAGGCCTCCAGGCGAGAGTAATCAATCACTCTAAACTTGTTATAAACGATGTGAAACTCTGTCAGGAAGTCATCGACAACATTTTGAATATTTAAGTGGAAATAGAAAAACTTCAGGCCGGTCAGGGCAGATCTCGCTTTTGCCAGTGGCCCGTGGTGAAATTCAGGTGGTTTAACACGCTCTGCGATTTCGTCTTGCAGGGCCTCGTTAGTTCCCATCATGGTTTCCATGAAGGCGCGGTTATATTTGTATCCTGGAAGAATACTTGTGAGCTTGTACCAATTTAAAAGGTTGTAATAAACACGTCCGTAGAAAAGTCCCAGCATGTTTTTAAGGAAGTAATCCATTTCTTTAATACGAGACTGAGGGACAAGTAAGATCTCGCAGAATTGGACGTATACTTGGTGGTAGACGTAATGAGCGAATCCAAAAGTGAGAGGCATCGTTAGTCCCCCGTAACTTTCTACGATGTTGGAGTTATCCCACATGTATAAAATCCCGCGGCCGTTTTCAATTCCTGTCGTAACTGGGCGAGACTGGAGAATAAAAAGTTCGCCGTCTTTAATGGCCCATTCCACGTCTTGAGGCCTTCCGTAGAAGTCTTCAATTTTAAGAGCGATTTGATAAAGGGACTTTAGGTCAGAAACACTTATTGATTCTGCATTTTGCTCATTTAATGAAACAGCGACTTCCAGGCACTTTTGTTCTTTTTCGTCGCGGATCAGTTTTTTAGTTTTTTCGACGATGTTTTTTTCGCTTATCGATCCATCTTTTTTCATGATGGTATATGTGTCAGCGTCTAAAAGTCCTGAGACAAGTCCTTCTCCAACTCCATAAACCGAGTTGATAACAATCTGGTCATTTTTCCCATTGATAGGGTTACAAGTAAAAAGAACCCCGCTGATATCCGGGTCAATCATCTCTTGTAAGATAACCGAAACTTTAATGTTTAAAATATCCAGCTTATTAATTGTTCGATAGGCCAGTGACCTCTCAGAGTAAGCAGAGGCCCAGCATTCTTTAATTGAATGAATGGTCGTATCGAGATCAGAGATGTAAAGAAAACTTGAGAGCTGACCGGCAAATGAGTGAAGAGCGCTGTCTTCATCGTGAGCACTCGAGCGCACAGAGATTAAGTCTCTTTCAAGCTCTTCATAGGCTTTGGCGATTTCTTCAAAAATCACCAGTGGCATATTGGTTTCAACAATCTTGTGTTTGATTTTTTCCGACACTTCCTGCATTGAGAGGTGTTTATCTTCTAAGATAGTGTTAAGGTAATCTTCAATTCCGCTTTGTTTTTTGAACTCTTCAAAAAAGGCCGGAGGAAGAGTGATAAATTTTGGAACCTTGATGTCGTTTTTACTTAGTAAGTAAAGATTGTGCCCTTTTCCGCCAGATTCTTTTTTGGCGAAGTGGTGGGTGCTGTCTTTAGAGACGATGTAGAGGTTGTGTGGTTTCATAAGTCCCTATGGAATAATGTGAGAAAAAATTAATAAAACGTAAAACAAAATAATATAGACAGAGCTAAAGAGGCGGTAGTGTTTTGCTGCTGCCGGATGGTCTGTCATGATATATCTCAAAGAGAGAATTCCTAAAATAAAAAGCAGGACTCCTGAGCTCCAGAGAGAAAAAGTATGGTTGGTGCCTCTTAAAGAAAGAGTGAGAAAATGGGCGATAACGGCCTGTGAAAGCACCAGAACGACCGCTCCAGTTCTGCCAAAGAGGCTGGAGTAAGTGTCTACACTTGGGCGCTCTTCAGAACTGGCAAAAGTTTTTCTTCCAAATTCGAAGATGTTAAAAAGAAGCCAGTTGGCCATGGCAAATGAAACGAGAGTCGTGTTAGCCACCAGTTTAAGCAAATTTTCTGTGCTTAGGAAACTGAAAATGGCAAAACTCAAAAGCACTGTTACAACTGTATGAGTGAGAGCATAGGTTGTCAGGTATGGTCTGATTTTTTCGCGGATAAAAAATTCTTTATACATTAAAAGTGAATAAAGAATGGCCACGATCATGCTCATGAGCGAGTTAAGCCCCATTGAAGCAAAAGTAATAAGCTCAATAAGAATGCAAACGACCATACCAGTGTACATGTCTTTGTGGTTTAAAAGTCCTCGTGGAAGCGGGCGTGTTTTATTAATCACCACATCTAGCTCGTAGTCTTTAACTTCATCATATAGGCGCAGCTTAAAATAAAAGGCCACCACACCAATGAGCATCACCAGATCATTTAGAGACGTCGCAAAGATGGACTCTGTCGCATTGACCACCAGGATGTGGGCAAAGATAAAAACCACAATCATGCTCAAGTGAGATGCGGGTTCAAAACGCTCTTTTGTAAACTGCCACCAGGCCCTTGCCTTTGCCATGAAATTTATCCTTGGATCTTCTTTTTTAGAATTTCATATTCAACTTTACTGTGGTGACGAGGGTCCATCGGGATATCGTCAATGTGAATGATTTCATCCACTACAAAATCGTTCTTTTCCAGCACACGTCTGATTTCAGCTTTGGCCTCCTCTACGTTCAGGTTCGTATCCTGAGTTGAGAAGACAGCATAGGTCTTTTCGATTAAATCAGGGTGAGCGATTCCCAGGAAGGCCGCTTTATGCACGAATGGAAACTTTTTAAGAATGATTTCAGCACGAACCGGGAAGAAGTACTGCCCTTTGCGGTTAATCGCATTGTGAACGCGGCCTACGATCCATAGGTTGTTGTGCTTATCTAATTTCCCTAGATCTCCCGTTCTGTGCCAAACAACTTTTCTTTCATCGCGGATTTTAGCGCGGAAGAAGGCCTCTTCGTTGTTAAAGTATTTTTCACAAACGTGCTCGCCGGCAACGATTAACTCTCCAACTTCTCCTGGAGGAACTTCCAGTTTTTTCCAGTCGGAAGCATCTTTAACGTAAACCGGGTCTTTGTTGATGTGAATGAATTTGTATTCAAGACCACTATCAAGACCTCCTACGTTGACTCCGGCCTCAACGATTTCATGGTCATCGTGTGGTTTTTCCGCGAGCATTTCAACGGCTTCAATGTGGGCCATTGGCTCAACTTCTGTTGATCCATAGAGCACCAGGATCTCAGCATTTTTGGCCACGCTCTTCATGCGAGCGACATCGTCTCTTGAAATGGGAGCACCACCAGTGACGATGCGTTTTAGGAAATCGAGATTTAATTTCTTTTCAATACAATACGCCGAAAGAGCATTAAAAAGTGAAGGAGATAAAGTTGTGCACGTTACACCACTTGATTTCATCTGCACGTATAAAACCAGTGCGTCTGTTGGAGCAGGAGAGCCCACATCAATGGCCGGGATAATCGTTTCAACTCCCGCGGCCAAGTTATTGAGTGAGAAGATAGGAAAGACTGGAAGGTCTTTATCGCCATTTTCATAAGGAAGGTGGCGGTTAAGGGCGTAGTGCTGGGCCGCTAAGAAGCGGTGGCTTCTGTCTGCTCCTTTTGGAGTTCCCGATGACCCGGTTGTAAACGTGATCAAGGCCGTGTGCTCTTTTTCTACTGGAACAATTGGCAGAGACTCTTTTCCTTGAAGCAGAACTTCTAAACGAGCGTTGTATTTAATTTCGCTTTTAACTTCTCCAGCGACAATCTTAATAGGAATAGAAGCAATTTCCGGAACGTCGGCCAGATAGGCGAAGGCCCTATCGGCACTGATCATTGCGCGTGGGTTAGCAACTTTTGCACTCACTCCCATTTGGTCGCGTCTTGCCCAAGAATCAAGGAAAGTTGGAATCGCCCCCATCTTTTGAAGGGCAAACATCGCGGCATACATATAAAGCGACATTGGTAAAAAGAGAATAACTCTATCGCCAAAAGCGATGCCTTGGCCTTGGAATTCTTTCGCTAAGACTCCAACCAGGTGATCGAGTTCAACCACTTTGACTGAGCGGTGTGGAAGTGGCGTGTTGATATCTCCATTCCAGCTTTTTAAATCTTCCGGGTTAACCCAGGTTAAGATATTTCTAGTTGGGAAATTTTTGGCGTGCTCTCTAAGAAAGCTTGCCACGTTATTGTTTTCATCTTTTCCTGGGTAATACCCCAGGCGTTTTTCTTTATTATCAGTTGTCATGTATTTTCCAATGGATTCATTAATCAGAGTTGAAAGCTCTTTGGTGTGAGTCCAAAGCAGAGCGTGTCCTGCTTCTGGAATCGTTTTAATGTGAATATTCTTATAAACCAGTAGAGGATCAAACTGTCTTTCTTTGTTGGCCCCTTTGTACGACGTCTGGTCGCCTTCGCCCATGATGACAATCACCGGGATATTTTTTGATTTTAACTGCTCCAGGCGTTTAATCACTTTTTCTTCTGAAATATCTTTTTCTAAAATCGAGTGTGCCAGTCTTTCGGTGTTGAAATACTCTTTAGCATCTTTTTCATAGATCTCAGGGATAGGATGAGGGTGAGAGCTTTCTTTTAACATTTTCTCAATGCTTTTTTTCGCCAGCGCTGGAAGAGCGGTGTTTCTAAAAAGATCAAACATTAAAAGTCCTTTCATTAAAGCGCCGGGCCTTTTTGTCGGAAACAAATAAGGTGCCACTAAGATCACCATTTTTGTCCTGTCGTTTTTGGCGGCGTATTTCAAGGCCTTCACACAGCCAAAAGAAAACCCCAGTTGAATCTCTGCTTCGAGATCACCTTTGCGTTCTTTTTTTACGCGGTCGTAGAGATGAATCTCCATGTCCGGGAAATATTTTTTTATGTGAGAGAAATCTTGTGGGGCCCCTGGTGAGCCGTGGTGAAAGATCATTTTCATAGTTCAATACCTTTTTGCAGCATCTTTCTGATCGCAAAGAAATCGGGGTTCTTTGTGTACTCAGTTTTAGTTGAAATATTGTCTTGTTCTATCGGAATTTTCTGGGTCTCTTTGATCATTTTTACGACTTTTGCCATCTCAATGCCCTCAATTTTCGAACTCTCTTCAATCAGCCTTGCAAAACTCTTGCGAAGTTTGGAATCTTTTGGAGTACTTGTTTCGATTCGTCGGATAATGGCGCCGTTGTCGATTTTTTTTTCCATCACATGGATGGAAAAACCTGTGGGGCGGTCATTGTAGAGGGCCCATAGGTCACACATGGTTCCGCGGAACTCTGGCAGAAGGCCGTGGTGAATATTGATGGCCCCGAGGCGCGGGAGTTTTAAGATTTTACTTTTGTAAATGAATCTGGTGCGGGCGTTGATTAAAAGATCTGTGTGGTGATTTTTCACAAACTCGAGAAAGTCGGGCGAGTTTGGATTGTCGAAAAAATGCAGAGGAATGTCATGCTTTTTGGCCAGGGCCCTGCGGTCTTTAAAAGCGGCCTTGAGGGTATTTTTCATCAGAGAAAGTCCGATTCTTCGGGCACCCATAAGTCCTAAAGCGAAGCCTCTCAGGGTCAGGACAGGGGAGTTGTTCTTCAGGATGACCAGGTCGATAGAGAGGTCCTTTTCCCCCTGTAATTCCCTAAACAAACCCTCTAAGAAGTGGTTGTAATTTCCGGGCACGAAAGTGACTTCGCTAGTAACTACTAGGATTTTCATCAGATCTCCAATCAAGCGTTATTTATAGTTTAGACAAGGAATGTATTTTTTTCAAAGGGAACCACAAAAACTCCCCAGGAATTTTTCAGAGAGTATCATTAGGCATTAGCACAAATGAGGAATTATGCAGAACATCTCTGTTTATCTTAACCAGCGAGCTTCAAACGGCGGCCATGATTGGCAAGGAAAGATCAATAACGCCCTTTTTAGAAGCAACATCGAATACCCTGTGTCTTCGAATATGGAAGAGCTTCATGCTAATTTGAACCGCGATATCCAAAACAACGTAGATGCTATTTTGTCCGTTGGTGGAGATGGGACTGTTCATTCAATTATTCAAATGCTGGCTGGAACTGATATTGGTCTGCTGGTTGTTCCAGGAGGCACGGCCAATGATTTTGCAAGAACCATGGGGTCGAGTTCAAATATTAAAAAAATTGCTCAGACCATCAGGCTTAACACCAGAAAGAAGATTGATTTGATCAATATCAATGGGCGTTTTATGGCCACTAATGGAGGCCTGGGGTTTGCCGCAGATATTGCAGGTGACATCAATGCCATTCGCTCTGAGTTTCCTCAGTTTAAAAAATTCATGAAGCTCTCGGGTAAAAATGTCTATTCATTGTTTGCGGCCAAGAGACTTATGGCCCACGAAGTAATGAGTTATAAGTTTAAGTTGGAATCAGCGGAGCTTAACGATGTTTTTTACTCTCCACTTATTTTAATTAACAATCAACCGGTTTTAGGTGGTAGTTTTGAAGTGGCCCCTCAGACCAACCATCAGGATGGAAAATTTAACCTGACAATCTTTAAGCACCAAAACAGACTGGAACTCATTGCCTGCGTCCTTAAAATTTTAAACGGGAAATTCCCAACAGAAGACCCGAACATCGTGGTCTTGGAAACAACTGAAGCAAAAATTGAGCTGCTTGATGGAGCGTCAGAGTTGTCATTCTTTGGCGATGGTGAGATTTTTCCTACAACAAAGAGCTGGCACATTAAGTGTTACCCTAATTTTCTGAATGTGTTTTCACCAAAAGACCAGGTGGATTTAGAAAATTTCAGCGGCCAAATTGTAAGTTTAACTTAAATAATCATGAATGTATTAATCACAGGTGGAACAGGTTTTTTAGGCGGATACTTAGTCCGTTTATTAGCTTCTCAATTTGAAGTTGTCTATCTTCTTTCCCGTCAGGGAGAGCTGGCAAAGTTCAGCGATTTAAAAAACATCATTTACCTCAAAGGGGACATCACTAATCTTGAAGTGATCGCTCTTGAAGGTGAAGAGAGAAAAAGACTCCTGGATGATATCGATGTGGTGGTTCATGCTGCCGCTCTTTATGACCTGAGCGCGACTTATACGGCCTGCTTTTTACAAAATGTTGTCGGCACTCAAAATATTCTTCACTTGATCAGTGGAATGAAAAACCTTAAGTCATTTTACTACGTTTCAACCATTGCGGTAGGTGATACGGACACTTTCTTTTTAGATGAAAATGTCCTACCAAAGAGAACATCTTTTAAAGACAGTTACTCGGAAACCAAGTACCTGGCAGAACAGATTGTCAGAGAGAACGTGAACGCTAAATTCGTCACAAGAATTATTCGTCCAGCGATTATTATCGGTGACTCACAAACAGGTGAGATGCCAAAAATAGACGGACCTTATTTTTTCCTTCGTGCTTTTGAGAAATACTCGAAGGCCTTAAAGTATGTGCCGATTGCTCCCTTGAGTTATAACCCAAGGGCCAAGCTTCCGATCATTCCAGTTGACCATTGTGCTCAGTTGATTGCTCATTTAATCGAGCGTGAAAAATTCGCTCCCGAAGTAAAGACTTATCACTTGGTGAGTTCAGAGCTTCCAACATTGCAGGAATTTTTAAATGACCTCAATGAAAAATTCGGGCTTAAGACTTATTATCTCCCGGTCAAAGAGAACCCCATTCATAATTCCTTATTAAAAATCTTAGGTATTCCAGAAGAAGTACTTCCATTCATGTTTTCGCGTCTTTCATACGATAAGACAAGTACTTTAGAGGATTTGCCTGAGATCAACAAAAGTACCTACGGTGCTTTTAAACACATTCTTTTCGGCAGATCTTAAAAACATTAGTTTTTGAGGTTCGTTTGAAAACCATTCTCTCACTTGCCTTTGCCCAGGATCAATACAACTTTGATGAAGAAGTGGAGTTCTTTGGTGAAATCTACCGCGTGATTCAGTACTCGACTAATTTTGATGTTGAGCTGACTGAAAAGTTGATTAAAAAATACGACGGTCAGTGCGATGTGATTTGCATCACAGGTATCCCACAGAAAATTAAATTTAAAAAAGGCTACTTTCTTCACCCGGATACATACCGCTTGAAGACTGCAGCAAAATACACACCGATTGTTGACGGGCAGATTGTTAAAGACGTTTACATCCCTTATGCCTTAAGGCTCTTTTACTTAAAGAACCCACAGTTTTTTAATAAAAAGAAAATTGGTTTTTATTCTGCGGCCCTGCAGATTGGTTTTGTGGAGCCAATTGCAGAAATCACCAGTGACATCGTCATGGCCGATCCTTTTTTCCTCCTAAAACTTCCTTTTAATCTTCACAGTGCCAAGTCACTGGAGAAGTTTTTGAAAGTCTTAAGTCCGGTTTTAAAAGCGATGAAGGTGCAAAAAAAATTTGTTCCGGACTTTGATGATGACTCTGTTTTTAAAAACCGCGCACTGATTGAATTTTTAAGCTGTGACATCCTGGTAGGAAATGAGGCCAATATCAATTTCCTGAACCTTTCGCATTTAAAAGGGCGCTCGCTGATTATTGATATTGTCTCTAATCAGTTAGAGGAAAAACTTAAAGAAGCGGGACTTAGAGAGGCACTCATCTGTCTGCCGCAGCTTTCGATTTATCCCAAGATGAACTACTCGATCCTGGAAGGGATCATCCAGATAAAAAAAGGGGAAGGGAACTTTGTTAAGCAAGATGATGTCATAAAGCTGGTAGAGGAGTTTAAGCTCTCACCTGAGATTAGGACATTTCATGAAGACAAAGAAGAAGTGACGAAGTTCTCTTTTGTCATTCATCCGCTATCGACCAACCATCTTTTTAAACATCCTTATTTGAAATTTATTAAAAAATACTCAAAGCCACTAGAGAAGATCACTGAAGAAATCATGAGTTTTCCTCCGGGGTTTTATTATGGGAAAATTGATGGAATTGTCAGTGAAAAAAACGGAAAGAAAGTTGAAGGACTTATTTACACCGTTACTGAAACTCCTAAAAAGTTGATGGAAGCTGAGCCAGATAGTATTTACCGCAAAATTTTAAAACTTTGCGATAAGGCCCAGGATGCCGGATCGAAAATTATGGGACTTGGTGCCTATACAAAAATTGTCGGGGATGCCGGCGTGACCATTGACCGCTTAAGCCCGATACCAGTTACCACTGGGAACTCGCTCTCGGCCGCTTCAACTCTATGGGCCGCAAAACTTGCCGTGGAAAAATTAGGTTTCGTTCAAAAAAAAGGATCGATCTTTAAAGGAACGGTCATGGTTGTTGGTGCAACGGGAAGTATCGGGGCCGTGTCGGCCAAGATTCTGGCGCTGACGTGGGAAAAAATTATTATCGTGGCCCCGAGAGCTTATAAACTAATGGAGCTTCGTGAAGATATTTTTAAAATTAACTCGAAAGCTAAAATTGAAGTTTCAACTGATGCTGATAACTTTTCCGCTCTATGTGATTTGATTATCACAACGACTTCAGGGCAAGGAAAAACAGTTTTAGATATTATGAAAGTAAAACCTGGATGCGTGATTTGTGATGTTTCCAGACCTTTTGATATCAAAGAAGAAGAGGCCATAAGAAGACCGGATGTACTGGTCATCGCCAGCGGTGAAGTGACTCTTCCAGGTAAAGTCGACATGAATATCGACATCGGTCTGGAAGGAAACATTGTTTATGCCTGCCTGGCCGAGACAGCGCTTTTAGCGATGGATGGAAAGTTTGAATCTTTCACTCTTTCCCGAAATATCAACTACGAAAAAGTTATCGAGATCGACCGCATGGCCAATGAACATGGCGTGAGGCTTTCTCAGATTATGGGACACAATGGGTTTATTACCGATGCAGAATTTGATTTGTGTCGCGAGCACGCCCTGACTGCAATGAAAAAAACTAAATAAGCGAGAAAAGAGATGGGCCAGGAATACTTTAAGGGTTTAAATTACACTTTAGGAAATGAAGACACGACTGTTGAAGTAGAGTTGATTAAAAAAATCAAACCTAAAAATATTTTTTCTATTTGTGGTTCAGGAGGGCGCTCACTTCCTTTGATGCATAAAGAAGCTAAAACGCTGGCCCTTTCGGATCTCTCTAAAGAGCAGCTTTTTTTAGCGGAGCTTCGCCTGAGCACGTACCGCGATCTCGATCATGATAAGTTTCTTCTTTTCTGGGGATATTATCCATACTCTGAAAAAAATAATGCTCATGAAAGAAAAGAGCTCTTTCATAAAATCCATTTAACTCCTGAGTGCCGCGAGTTTTTTTCCAAGGTTTTTGAAGAGATTCACTTTGAGTCACTGCTCTATCTAGGAAAGTGGGAAAGAACTTTTGCCGTTTTTGCCAAAGTTTTGCAGGTTCTTCTGGGCCTTGATTACGACCGCATCCTGCGTTTTGATAATTTAGAAGAACAGGTCAAGTATTATCAGACAGAGTTTCCGATGAAGAGATGGAAAGTGCTTATCCATATACTAGGAAACAAGGCGATGTTTAATGCCCTTTTATACAAAGGGGATTTTATCACTAAAAATTCACCGCTCTCGCATTTTGATTATTACTTCCAGGCCTTTGACAGGCTTTTTACCCGCGACCTTGCCCAGAAGAGCTTCTTTCTTCAATTGTGCTTTTACGGACGCATTAAATCGCTTTTAGGCGTGCCTGTCGAGGCCAATTCAGAGTCACACGAAAGAGTTCAGGGCTCAAAGACTGAAGTTCAGTATGTACAGGAAGACTTCGTTAGTTACCTTGCCCGCGGAGATAAGCAATATGATTTTCTTTCACTGAGTGATGTCCCTTCATATTTTCAGGGGGACATTGAAAGAAACTTTATGCAGAAAATTAAGCCGGGACTGGCACCTGGTGCCATAGTTGTAACCAGGTACTATCTCCGTAAGTCTGATTGTAATCTCGAGGGATACCTTGACATCACCGGTTCTCATATTAAATTCATTGAAATGGAAAAAGTTCAGATGTATGACATCAGAATCTATCAATATCAACCGTAGACTTTTTTAAAGGAACATTATGCAAAGACTATCAGGGGCCCAATTATTAGAGGCAATGGAATGGCGTTACGCTACTAAGAAATTCGACAATACTAAAAAAATTGATGAAGCGACTTGGTCGGCACTAGAAAAGACATTAATTTTAACTCCGTCATCATACGGGGCAATGCCTTACAAATTTGTGGTTGTTAAGTCTCAAGATATTAAAGACCAACTGACAGCGGCTTCTTATGGGCAAACGCAGGTTTCAGACTGCTCTCACCATGTGGTGTTCTTAGCTAAAGAAAAAATGGATGCTGACCACTTAAGAAAATACATTGAGCAAACAGCGACAACCAGAGGTCTTAAAGTAGAAGACCTGCAAGGGTTTGAGAAAATGATGGTGACTAATTTAGTTGACCGTATGACTCCAGAACAAAGTTTTAAATGGGCCTCAAACCAGGCCTATATTGCTCTTGGGAACTTTATGACTGCAGCTGCAGTCTTAGGTGTTGATGCTTGTCCATTTGAAGGAATTAACCCTGCTAAATACGATGAAATCCTGGGTCTTGTTGGTTCTGGATGGAAAACAGTGTGTGCATGTCCAACAGGTTACAGAGCTGGAGATGATAAGTATGCCACAGCTAAAAAAGTTCGCTTTAGTGCTAACGACCTGATTATCTACAAATAAAAAATGAAGATTTGCCACTCAAACTAATGAGTGGCAAATTTTATTCTCAAACTCAATTCCCCTAAGTAGTACTTCGCTTACCTAATCTATTAAAAACTTATAAATGAAATTAACTGACCGATATGACATTAGAATATTCTGAAGGATTCTTCGGAAATAAATAGGTGTGTATCGATATGAAAAATCCATGTTTGTCTCTGCTTTTAGTGACACTTTTACTTTCTTTTGGTTGTAGTAAGCAGGAAGGAAAGAGTGAAGCGAAATTCAAAATTGGTCTTGCTGCTTTGACAGATATAAATGCTGTTGGTGCTGGTGGAGCGATGTTGTGGGGACGATCAGATAAAGGAGATATGTTCGGATCGGTGATCACACCAGGAAGTGGATTTGAGCTTTCATTGGTAAATGGTTCATGGACGTTTTGGAGTGTGGCCTGGGAAGGCAATGGATCAGGGGCTGCCTTTACCGGAACGATTAGATGTGCAAAATCTCAAGCTGTCTTAAATGGGACTGATGTTCAGGTTAGTTTGAGTTTAGCAAATTCAAAATGTGACTTACCTGATTTTACACCATCTGTAGCAATTCAATCTGGTTTAAAAAAGTTTCCGGATATTTCAACTCATGAATGCCAAAAAATCACTGATCACAATGGGATTGGATGCGGTGAAGGTGTTGGTGCTGCTAAAACAGCAAGCCGAAGATTTGTGCTTTCAAGTTTTGTTAAACCAAGTAGTGGAGTTTTGACGGTTCTTCCAGGCAGGTTAGTTTCAGATTGTAAAATGACTGGTGTTTATTTTATCAATGAACAAATCCCTGTAGGCAATGGAGTTCTTCCCGCTTTAACATTTTTAGAGTCGTTTTATTCAAGTCAGTCATGTGACGAATCCGACCCTAAAGGTTTTAGAAGATCGGCCTATGAATATGGTTTAATGGGGACGGCAAAACTCGACACAATCAAATTTGTTAACGAAGGCTCTTGTGATGCGACTGCCTTTTCACCAGAGGCCTGTGCTAAATATAACGGGATGTATTCATCTTCGTGTAATTTAAGTAGTAACCAGTTTGAAATTTCTCAATCGGCCTGTGTGGCCAATGGAGGAGTTTATACAGCAGTTACTACATCAAAAAAATTCCAACTTATTACGGCCATTCCTGATAGTGAAATCTGTTCTGGGCCGAGAGTAGATGTTAACAATACCACTCCACATCCCTTCGCTTCAGGGGATGGGTCAATTTCTGCTCCGTATACTATTTGTAAAGAAACTCAATTAAATGCGATTGGAGAAAGTGCTACTAGTTACGCCTCTAATTATTTTTCTCTTCAAGCAGATCTTGATATGAATAAAACATCGATTATTGGTGATGGAAGTCAGCCAGTTCCAGATTGTTTGGAAGAAAGACCCGGATCTAATTTTATTCCTATTGGTGGTTTGTTTGTTTATCCAGCGTGTACTCTTACTGCACCAGTTTCATATAATGGAACATTTAATGGAAATGGACATACTATTTCAAATATTAGAATACATCAAAATGATGTTGATACGCTGGGGTTTGTCAGAACTGGTGGTAGGATTAAAAATTTAGTTTTAAAAAACATTGAAATTGAAGGCAGTGATTATGTGGGGGCCGTTTCTGGAGATAATGCTTTAGAGATATCCAACGTAATGGTTGATGAAGCTGAGCTTCGTGGCAATTCTAATATTGGAGGAGTGGCCGGAAGGTATGCAGGCTTTGATCCTATTTCAAATGTACGTGCAAAAAAAATGTCTATTAGATCGGAACAATCCAACACACCATATATTGGTGGTTTAATTGGGTTTAGTGATGCGGCCTCAATGACTATTCAAAAATCTTCATTTGAAGGTCATATTACCCATCATGCAACTGGAGAGTATGTTGGTGGGTTTTTGGGTAAAGGTAATTCAGGAATGAATCTTTACATCAAAGAATCTTTTAGTAATGGAGTTATAGATATAAGTGCAAGTTCAGGTTCCTATAATGGTGGAATGGTTGGTTATATGACGGGGCCTGCGACAATTGAAAATAGTTATTCAGAAATGAGTATTGGTAGAACAATGAATTTTAACTCTACTGGTTCTGGAGTGATTGGTGGCTTAATTGGTTATTCTTCAGGCTCTGTTAATTTGACTAATGCTTTCTATTACGGCTCTATTATGCTTCCTTGTAATGATGGGACAGCGACTTATTGTTCGATTAATACATTGGCAGCTGGGGCAACCGGGACAAATTATTATGGTTCACTACTTAACCCAACATGGTATAATTCTCTGCCGTCTAGCAATACCAGCTTAGCAACAATTGAAAGTGGTTCATTTAAAGCCAATTTAATTTCCGCCTCTGCGGGAAAATTTGTTGATGTAGGTACACCGCTACCTAAACTTGCATGGGAGTCATCTCCATGTGCACAGGCCAATAATAATGCTTCAGTTTCTTCTCAATTGAGTGCATCCCGTGGAGGAAGTGTGCTTAATCCTGTGGTGATTTGTAACAAAGAGCAATGGAAGCAAATTGCTGGAAATTTATCATTGAATTAT
Organism: Bacteriovorax sp. As-1; assembly: GCF_058446905.1. Lineage (NCBI taxonomy): Bacteria > Pseudomonadati > Bdellovibrionota > Bacteriovoracia > Bacteriovoracales > Bacteriovoracaceae > Bacteriovorax > Bacteriovorax sp. As-1. The sequence continues at coordinate 3,449,163 of NZ_CP184341.1, read as the reverse complement.
TCAATTCAAAAAAATCTTGCACTAGGGGATATTGCCTACGCAGATATGCCATCGACATTTAATGGATCAATTGATGGGAATGATTTTTTAGTCAGCGGATTTCTGGCAAGTTTACCAACTTCTTCTGGCGGTCTTTTTAAACAAAATTTTGGAAAACTATCCAAGATAAAATTTTTAAGTGGAGTCATTGCTGCAACAGGGACTGCGCAAAAAGCTGGAATAGTCGGCCAGAATATGGGCACCGGTGTGATGTCACGCAACTCGTATATGGGAATTCTTTTGAAGGGACAAGCTGCTGGTGCAGGAATTATTGCAGGTGAAAATAGAGGAGTAATTAATTTTTCAAAAATTGAATCATCGATTGTTTCTAATTCAACAATTGCAGGCGGAGCTGTGGGAGTAAACACATCTACAGGGTCAGTTTTTGCAGTAAGAGTTGATGGAATGTTAGATATTCAAAGTACTGCTGATGTAATAATTGGCGGTGCAGTTGGGAAAAACCTGGGCGTTATTCAAGAAGTTGAATCAGGTATGAATATTTCTAACAATATAAATAATTCGGCCAATTCTTTTATTGGGTCGTTCGTAGGCCTGAATGAGGCCATCATAAAAGATGCACTTGTTAAATCGCATGCAACCTTTTCTGCTGCATTGATTGGCCCTCAGTACGGGCATGTTATTGGACAGACTAGTGCCTCTTCTCAAGTCACGAGAGTCATTGCCGTTAACGAGTTTGGACGAATGAGTGGGGTTACTCCTTATGGATCACATTTTGTTGCCCAGAATGCAGGAGGGGCCTCTTACGTGAACTCTTTTGCTCTACAGGGCGCGGTTTTTTCTTACGATAATACAGTTCCAAATACACTTCTAACTTGTTCAGAATCGGGCGGTGTTTTAACTTATACCATGAATGGTATTTTCAATACTGATGCTACTTTTCCTGATGGATATTTCCTTTCTTCACTAAATACGGGAGATCGAATATCTAGGCGTATCTCAGGTAGTCACACTGATGGTACTGACATTCTTGAAAGTACAATTGGATCTCATTTTACAATTCCATGTGGGCCGAGTGATGTGAGTAATGGAGTAACGTTCTATTCAGTTAAGAGTGCAGCTGATTTTGCAATGGCCGGGGTAACCAACACGAATCCGCACGCTTTTACTCAATTAACAACCTTTTGTCCCTCTGCTGCTTCTCAGGCAGGAAATTTATCTTATAAATGCAATAGTGGTGAATTTGACATGATTGAAGATCGTCCAGATGGAATCGGTTTTATGCGTCTTAAGTCACTTTACAATGCGATTGTTAATGATCAACCGTTGCCGACAAACAGACCAATTTGGTCAGTTGAAGAAGGTGAGTCCCCACGTTTGGTTATTACGGATTAAAATGTTGACTCATAATTTTGGCACTTTTAAAAAGGCACTCTTCGGAGTGCGCTTTTAACTCATTAAAACTCAATAAATAACATTCGATTACCGATAGTTTATTAGAATACTAACTACTGATAAGTATTAAATAAACCGGTTAGAATTATGTTGAAAAAAACGCTGCCACTTCTGATCTTAACAATGTTTTTTGGATTCGCTTGTTCTCAAAAGACTGAGACAACTTCTGCCAAATTAAAAATCAATCTCTCAAAAATTGTTAATATGAATTCTGGTATTGGCGCCGGTGGTGCCATTTTATTTGGTAAATCTGCCAGTGGAGAGCAGTTTGGAAAAGTGATTTCAGGATTAGAAGAGAATCTAGAGCTGCCAAATGGCGACTGGAGTTTTTATTCTTTCATGTGGGAGAAATCATCTGACACCATGATGGAAGATGTTGTGTATTGTGGAAAGTCAGCGCAAAAACTTAATGGTACCGCAGCGACGATTGCATTAAATTTAAATAATACCAATTGCGCAGAAGAAATCTATTCAGGGAATGATTCATTCCTGCTTTATAAAAGCGGTGTTGGGATGAAGCGAACATTTGCTAAGTTTACAGTTGAAGAGTGTGATGATTTAAATGGAACAGGTTTTACTTGCTTGAAGAAAAATCAGGGGAGTGCTGTTACATATCGTTTTGTTTTTAAAAGTTATAAAAGAGCACCAAATGGAGAGGTTGTATTTTCAAATGAATCCATTAAAGGTGCTTGTCTTGGCCCGACGGATACGACTATGAATGGGCTTCGTGTGAATTTTCCTTCAGGGAATTCTGCTATGCCATTTATTGCTTCGGTTGAGACATACCTGGGAAGCCCAGACTGCGGCAATTCAGTTCCAGAAACGAAAGGTGTCTATACTCACAATTTTATGAACGGAATTGGAACAAACACACTAACGACGAAAGCACTCAACCGTCATGGGTATTCATGCCAAGCAAATGCTACAACTGAAGATCTCTGCTTAGAATACTTTGGAACATGGAGTGCTGGAACATGCAATTACTCTTCCGAATCTTATCATGTTAACAATTTTGCACCAGAAAGCGAATGTAAAGCGGGAACAACTGTTACACCAACAGATTCGACTGCTCGGTATATTAAGCAAATGGTGAGCATTCCAAAAAGTTTTCTCTGTCGTTTTAATGACTCTTTAAATACGGGAGTCAGCTCTTTTCCAGGAGGGGATGGTTCACCAATCAGGCCATTTAAAATTTGTAACGAATGGCAGTTAAATCAAATTGGGGAGATGAATACACAAAGTTCTTCTTACGATACCTTTAACTACAAGCTCATGAATGACCTTGATATGAATAAGGCCTCAAATGTTTCTGGATTTAGTATCTATCCGGCCCCTGTTTGTGCAGGAGCTAGTGGGACTGAAATTGATTATTTTCATAATCTAAACCCGCTCGATGGCCACTTATGTGGCGCTGGTGTTACGACGTCTAATGCTGGATTTATCGGTGTATTTGATGGTGCAGGCCACTCCATTTCAAATGGAAGAATTTCGGCAGATAATCTAGCACAGATGGGGTTTGTGCGCTTACTTGGAACACGCGAAATCTCCGGGCAGTCAGGTGTTATTAGAAATTTAAATTTTAAGAATCTATCGGTAAGAGGAACTAATTATGTTGGTTCGGTGGCCGGAGAGTCCAATGGGATTGGGAAAATTCAGAATGTAAAAATTGAAAAAGTTGAAGTTGAAGGTGATCAAAATGTTGGTGGACTGGTCAGTTTAGTGAAACCTGGCTTTATCATTGAAAACGTTCAGTTAAGAAATGCGCGAGTTCGTGGTGTTGATTATGTTGGTGGCCTTGTTGGTAATAATGAAGCTTCAATCTCGAAATCGATGTTTTCTGGATTAGTGACCACTGAAAATAATAGCACTTCTTACTTTTCAGGAGGAGTCGCAGGTTTTAATGCCGCCTCTGGTGTCATTAATTCTAGTTTTTCAGAAGGGTTTATATCTTCTTTTACTCAATATGTTGGCGGTGTCACTTCAAAAAACTATGGTAACATTTCTGATGTTTACTCTACGATGGCAATGACGAGTTTAAGAAATGATCCTTCTACTGTGTCTATTGGAGGAATTGCTGCTTTTAGTGATGGAAATATTTCAAACTGTTTTTCTGATACCAGAAAGATGTATGTCGGTGGGGCCACTGTTAATTACTCAGGGACAATCCTGAGTGGATCAGGAACATTTACAAACTGCCTCACAGATCTTACAAACTCTTCGAGTAATAATACCGATACATACAGTAACCTAAGAACTAATTCAGTTCTTGGCCCGACATTTGTTTCTTTCGGCGGTGGAAACTGGATCTTAGGGCAAAGTGATGGTGGGATTCCGCGATTATCGTGGGAGTCTAGAGAGTGCTTGCTTGCCGATAATCTTTTATCTGTTCAAAACCAAGTTACAAATTTAGGGAGAGGAACTGGCACAAATCCAATTGTAATTTGTACAAATGCTCAACTACTATCTATTAATGGCAGAAGTTCGGCCGAAAATTATCGCCTGGCCGATTCAATTAATATTTCCCCATGGGTTGCCTCTGCCGGGTCCACAACAGGAATAACTACTTTTAATGGTAAGTTCAACGGTGGTGGAAACGCTCTGTATGGTATGGATATAAACATCGATAACGTATCAGATAACAATGTCGGTATCTTTAAAACAATTTCAGCGAATGCTGTTGTCTCTAATTTGGATTTGTACGCGAATAGAGTTTATACTTCCTCAGATTCAGTTTCTGGGGTTGGAATATTATCTAACGTCAATAATGGAACTATTTCCAATGTTCATGTCTTTGCATCATCTGTGATCGGAACTCAGCAGTTAGGGATCGTTACTGTTCAAAATACAAATTCAGGTCTTATTAAAGATGTTAGAATTAACGGTGCACATATTGTCGGTGATAGTTATGTAGGTAGTGTTGCATATCAAAATACTGGTCTTATCGACGGAGTGTCCTCTACTGTTAATTTTGGATCTTCTGTCGCATCATTTGCATTTGGAGGAATTGTTGGTCAAAATAACCCATTAGGTGTTATTGAACAAGCAACCGTTCGTGGCGAGTTTAATTTAACAAATGGATACCCTCGTAATGTCGGAGGAATTGCCGGTGTTAATTATGGAACCGTAAATAATACTTATGTCGGAAGCGATATGAAAATGAGCTTAGCGATAACTGCGAGCTCTGAAGCTATTGGTGGTATTGTTGGTTCCAATGAATCTGGTGCAAATTTAAGTCGTTCATTCTTTTTAGGAAAAATTATTGGAACTCAAAGTTCATCCGATTTAACTAGTAATGTTGATACAGATTCAAGTACAGATGAAAGAGAGATCGGGCCAATTATTGGGAAGAATAATGGCGGGAGCACTCTATGGGCCTTAGCGATTAGTGACTATTTACTTTGGGGACAGTCTAATAATACTGTTTCCTCATGTGATAGTGGAAGTAATACAATTACGCTTTCGACTACACCTGGTGGGTCAAGTAATGCGCTTTCGTATCATCGTTTTCCATTTCTTGTGCCATTTACAACTGCAGGTAATGTGATTACCTTAACTGGTCTTTCTCTAAATGGACAATGTCCTTCCTCTGGTGATTCTGTGGATCTGTATGAGAGCTATCACAATTACGCTGAGTTCGGTACAACTGTACCTATAAGTGATTTTAGTTCAATTGCTGCATTTTCAGCACAAAACTTTTCAATTGCGTTAGGGGATTCTCCAGGAGTTATCGGGTACCATATGGCCAAAACATATAATATGGCCTTACCTACTTCAACACCGGTCTGGGTAATGGACTCGGGCGATGATCATCCAAAATTATTGAGAGTAGACCATTAATAAAAAAGGCCAGCTTACAGCTGGCCTTCTTATTTGTAGGATTTTAGTTACTAATTAAAATCGAATTAAGACCCACACATTACACAGTCTTCTGGATTGTCGATTGAACAAACCATCGCTGCCATGTTCTCTTCAGCTGTTTTTACAACAGGTGCATCGTTTTTAACTGTGAACTGAACTGCGTTTACCGCTGCTCTTGTTCTCAGGTAGTACATACCAGTTTTAAGACCTGCTTTCCAAGCGTAGAAGTGCATTGATGAAAGTTTACCAAAGTTTGGATCTTCCATAAATACGTTAAGCGATTGACCTTGGTCGATGTATGGACCGCGACCAGCTGACATATCGATAACAGCTTTTTGCTTAATTTCCCAAATCGTCTTGTATAGGGCCTTAACTTCATCAGGGATTGATTGGATGTTTTGAACTGAACCATTGTTAGCAATGATTTCGTTTCTCATCTTATCATTCCATAGACCCATAGAGATCAGATCGTTTACCAGGTAACGGTTAACAACTGCAAACTCTCCACTCAGTACGCGTCTTACGTAGATGTTTGAAGTGATTGGCTCGAAACACTCGTTGTTACCAAGGATTTGCGACGTTGAAGCCGTTGGCATTGGAGCAACTAAAAGAGAGTTTCTTACACCGTATTGAGCGATATCAGCTTTTAGAGCTGCCCAGTCCCAGTTTCCTGAGTTTGGTTTTACTCCCCACATATCGAACTGAAGGATTCCCTGAGAAACAGGAGAGCCTTGGTAAGTTTCGTATGGCCCGTGTTTCATCGCCAGGTCTTTTGAAGCTGTGACAGATGCAAAGTAGATCGTCTCGAAGATATCGTTGTTTAGTTTTAGGGCAGCAGCAGATTCGAAAGGAAGTCTCATTTCGAAGAATGCATCAGCTAGTCCCTGAACCCCTAGACCAATTGGACGGTGTCTCATGTTCGAGTTACGCGCTTCTGGAACAGGGTAGTAGTTGATATCGATAATGCGGTTTAGGTTAACCGTCATTTGATAAACAACGTCGTATAGCTTCTTGTGGTCGTACTTAGGAGTTCCAGTTGAGTGATCAATGAATCTGTTTAAAGCAACAGATGCAAGGTTACAAACAGCTACTTCATCTGGAGCTGTGTACTCAAGGATTTCTGTACAAAGGTTAGAAGACTTGATTGTCCCAAGGTTCTTCTGGTTTGATTTCTCGTTAGCTGCATCTTTATAAAGCATATAAGGAGAACCAGTTTCGATTTGTGATTCAAGAACCGCAAACCAAACATCTTGAGCGCGAACAGTTTTCTTCGCAAGACCTTTTTCTTCGTAAGACTTATAAAGTGCTTCGAATTTCTCACCTGAACAGTCAGATAGTCCTGGAGCTTCATGTGGACAAAATAGTGACCACATTCCATCTTCTTCAACACGCTTCATGAATAGGTCCGGAATCCAAAGAGCGTAGAATAGATCTCTTGCTCTTTGCTCTTCTTTACCTGTGTTTTTCTTCATTTCAAGGAAGTCGAAGATATCAGCATGCCATGGCTCTAAATAAACCGCGAATGCACCTTTTCTCTTTCCACCACCCTGGTCAACGTATCTTGCTGTATCGTTGAATACTTTTAGCATTGGAACGATACCGTTTGATGTTCCGTTTGTTCCTTTAATGAACGTCCCTTTTGCTCTGATGTTGTGGATAGCTAAGCCGATACCACCAGCAGATTGAGAGATTAGAGCTGTTTGTCTAAGAGTATCGTAAATACCTTCAATGGAATCATCCTTCATAGTTAAAAGGAAACAAGAAGAAAGCTGAGCTTTATTTGTTCCCGAGTTAAATAGAGTAGGAGATGCGTGAGTGAAGTATTTTTCAGACATAAGGTTATATGTCTTAATTGCAGCTTCAATATCGTTTGAGTGAATTCCTAGAGAAACTCTCATTAACATTTGTCCCGGACGCTCAACGATCTTGTTGTTCATCTTAAGTAGGTAAGATTTTTCAAGAGTCTTGTATCCGAAGTAGTCGTAGTTATAGTCGCGCTTATCGATAAGGGCCTTATCAAGGGCCTCAGCATTCTTCATTACAACTTCGTACAATTCTGTCGAAACTAATGGAGATGCTTCACCAGTTACCGGGTTGTGGTAGTGGTACATAGCTTTGATGTTTTCAGAAAAACAACCGCGAGTCTCTTTGTGCAGGTTAGAGACAGCAATTCTTCCAGCAAGGGTAGAGTATTGCGGGTGTTGAGTTGACAGGTAAGCCGCTGTTTCAGCTGCTAGTTGGTCAAGCTCCTTAGTTGTAATTCCATCATAGATCCCTTCGATTACTTTTTTAGCAATCTTCATCGGGTCGATGAAACTTCTGTCCAGGTCAAAACAAAGTTGTTCAATTCTTTCCGTGATTTTGTCGAACTTGATAGGTTCTTTCTCGCCACTTCTTGTGATTACGTACATCTTAAAACTCCGCGTCTAGTGTGAATGTGTGTGATTGTTTCTCGCCCAGAATCCCAGGTCTTTGGTATTCTGAAACGCGTTTTTCAAAAAAGTTAGTTTTCCCTTCAAGTGAAATAAGTTCCATCCACTCAAATGGGTTTTTCGTGTTGAACGCTTTTGGTGCTCCTAATTGAGTCAACCAGTGGTCGGCCACGAATTCAATGTACTCAGACATTGACTGAGAGTTCATACCGATAAGAGAGACTGGAAGTGATTCAAGGATGAATTCTTTTTCAATTTCTACTGCTTCAGTAATGATCGCTGTGATTTCTTCTGCTGAAATCTGGTCTTCTTTATCTAGAAGAGAGTGCATTAGTACAGCGAACTGGCAATGAAGACCTTCATCTCTTGAGATGAATTCATTCGATGTACATAGACCGGCCATAAGGCCTCTTTTTTTCAGCCAGTAAATAGAACAGAAAGACCCAGAGAAGAAAATCCCTTCGATCGCAGCAAATGCAACCAGGCGGTGAGCGAATGATTTTTTAGAAGAGATCCAGTTAAGGGCCCACTTCGCTTTTTTTGCAACACACGCCATGTTGTCTACAGCGTGGAATAGTCTGTCTTTTTCTCTAGCGTCTTTGATGTATGTATCAATAAGAAGAGAGTATGTTTCAGAGTGGATGTTTTCCATCGCAATCTGGAATCCGTAGAAGCAACGTGCTTCAGGGATCTGAACATCTTTCATAAATCTGATGGCAAGGTTTTCGTTAACGATTCCATCGCTTGCAGCGAAGAATGCCAGAACGTGAGAGATGAAGTGTTTTTCATCTTTGTTCAGTTTTGTTTCCCAGTCGATTAGATCTGGAACAAGGTCTAGTTCTTCTGCTGTCCAGAATACGGCCATGTGTTTTTTGTACATGTCCCATACTTGGTGATATTTAATTGGAAAAAGCACGAAACGATCGTCGTTTGGTGCTAAGATTGCTGACTTGGCATCCTTTACCATGGTGTGTCTCCTGAATGTCTAAAAGCTCGTTGTGTGTGTGTGATAGAGTTTTTTGAGGCAACTTTTCTTTAGTTTTAAAGGCCGGTATTTGGACCTTTTTGAACCTTGAAATGATTTGATCAAAACGCTCTATACTTTAAAAGATAACAAGATCGCGTAAGTTTACAAATATTTTATTGGCCAGATGAGGCGCAGAAATATTTGACTATTTTATTCTATCACTCTTCGAAGATTCATAAAAACATTTAATTATCAGTAAGTTGGAGTAGGCAAAAATGGTCCTATGAATCTATTTTTTACCATCTAATTAAAACTTACTGCTAATAATTTGAGGGCCGATTAAATAAAAATAATAGAAAAATAGGCCTAACCACCACTATATATAGTGCAGAAACCATTGGAATCTTCATATATATTGTAGTTGCATCACGGCAAAATGGCCAATTTTGCGTAAGTTGAGGGCCTCTGCAGGGGTTGCTCTCTTACTTTTAATTATCACTCTTTCTTATCAGCAAACAGTTTCGGCATCATGATTTTAAATTTAAGAGGGCTCAAAGAGTCTTCTCATTTTTTTTTCTTATCCCACGTACTTTTTTATTTTTTCCATTCTCGCCTTGCTCACATGGATGGGATTGTCCCGGCCCACGGAAAAGAGACTGTTATGTCGATGTGGATAAGGAAGCGACGGCAAAGATGGTGAGGCCTTGGGAAAAATGGTCGGATGGACTGCCTTTAAATGTCATGAATAATCTTATCGTTCGGTTCTAGGGCCACTTCTTTCATATATCGATAAAACCCATATTGAGAGCGGGCAAGAGATGATTTCGGTGGTTGTGCCGGAGTTTGTGACGGCGATTCGGTATTATATTTAGAAATAAAAAAGCCCTCTTTCGAGGGCCTTTCTTTTTTTTAAAAAGGAGGGAAAATTAAGCAGCAGGCTGATACTTTTTTAATTTCATTTCAAGTTTTGCTTGTGTAATCAACTTCTCTTGAACTTTCTTCAAATCACTCGTCCAACCTACAAATGAAAGCGTCTTAATCATCCATTTTGTCGGATCGAAGTGGTACCACTTAATCCCGTTTCTGTAATCCACTGGGAAGTAGTGGTGGTAATTGTGGTAACCTTCACCGTAAGAGAAAACCGCCATGATAGCGCTGTCTCTTGCTGTGTTTGTATCAGTGTATGGACGAGTCCCTACAATGTGGCAAAGTGAGTTGATGAAGAACGTACAGTGGTGAACGAAGACGATGCGGCCAAAACCAGCTAGTGCAAGTCCACCAAGAGCAGAACCTAAAAAGTATCCGATCACAGTTGGAAGGATTACTCCCATTGTCACTGCTAACCAAAGATAGTTTCTATGCTGCCACATAACCAGTTTGTCGTTTAAAAGATCTTTTGGGTATTTTGGTTCAACTTCTTTTTCCTGGAAGAAGATCCATCCGATGTGTGCCCACCAGAAACCTTTATTGATGTTATACGGGTCTTTTTCGTCATCGACGTGAGTGTGGTGAATGCGGTGATCGGCAGACCATTTAAGGGCCGAGTTTTGGAAAGTCGCTGCACCAAAAATAAGGTAAAGGAATTTTACCAGGTTGTTTGCTTTGTAAGCGCGGTGAGAAAAAAGTCTGTGGTATCCACCAGTGATTGAAAGTCCTGTGGCGAAGTAGAAGATAACCGCTAGAGCGATTTGCGACCACTGAAGACCATTTTGCATAAAGTATAGTGCGCTTAAGGCAATGGCAACAATAGGTGTTGTTGTTAAAAAGATTGTATTGACCCAATCAATTTGCTTTTTCTTTTGGATTGGTTGTGTGTTTTCAGAACTAATGTCTAGGTTAGTTTCTAAGTGTTGTGGTTTCATGAGCGTGTCCCCCAATTATTCATATCTGGTAATAGAATAGCGAGGAAAACGCTCATGAACTGTAAAACAATTGTCACAATGTGGTGACAATTAAGGGGATGGAACTATCTTAGGAAGTCTTCAAGTACTAGAGAAGCTTCACTTTTTTCGTCACGGTATTTAACAATGATTGCACATTGAAGAGTTAGCCCCAGTTTTGTGGCATATTCATTGTCAGACTTAACAGGTCGGTTTCCAGGGACAACAATCGCGTTTTCAGGAATAGGTTCACCTTTTTCCAGCATGCGGTTGTTAACGATATCATAAACAGGAATTCCTTTTGAAAGAATAACTCCCGGAGCGATAACCGCTCTTCTTTTAACGATAATACCTTCAACAATCACCGCCCCAGCACCAATGAAAGCTTCATCTTCAATAACTACGGGATTGGCCCCGATTGGCTCTAAGACACCACCGATTTGAACGGCCGTAGAAAGGTGAACTTTCTTTCCAATTTGAGCGCATGAACCAACAAGCACGTGTGAATCAACCATTGTTCCTTCGTCTACGAAAGCACCAACGTTGATGTAGCTTGGTGGCATGATGATGACACCTTTAGCGATGTAGGCTCCACGGCGAACAGACGTTCCACCAGGAACAACGCGGATTCCTTGCTCTAGTCGAAAAGACTGTGGCATTAAATTATGTTTATCAACAAATCCATTTTCTTCTTTTAGAACGCCAGCTTTAAAAGCTTCAAGGATTTGAGCTTTAACTTCAGTGTTGGCAACCCACTTACCATCGATAAAATTCGCTGCGCGAACTCTTCCGCTTTCCAGGTCGTTAAGATTTTTTTCCCAAATTGTTGTTGTAACCATTAGTTGTGCTCCTTAAACCACGTAGTAATATTTTTATCAGCATTGAGAACTGGAGAGTTGTCTGCCAGGTCTAAATGGTGAAGAGGTGCGCGCAGAACATTTGTTTTGATCTGTCCTTTTGCGTGCATTAAGTTTTTTACAGGGACCGGGTTAGCGGCAATAAAAAGAGTGTCGCAGGCCTTTTTCCAAAGATCAGCTTCTGTGTTTGAAAGTTTTCCCGCCAGGGTTTTTTCTACGTAAGCGCGAGTTTCAACCGGCCAAGCGTTAGAAGCGACAGACACTAGACCCACACATTTGTGTGGATAAAAATCAGGAACCATTCCATCATCGCCACTATAAAGGCGAGCGTTTGGTGCAGATTCACCGTATTTTTTGAAGTCCTCAACTGATCCAGACGCTTCTTTAATCGCCCAGAAGTTTTTGTGGTCTTTTAAGTTTTTAATCGCATTGAAATTCATTTTTACACCCGTTCTTCCTGGAACGTTGTAAAGCATACAAGGCCTGTTCGCTAAATCTAAAATCGCTTTAAACCACTGTGTTTGTCCGTGTTCACCTGGTTTTGCGTAAAGGGGAGTCACCACTAAATAAGCATCAAGACCACTTAGTGTATTTAAGTATGTTACGTATTCAAGTGTGTCTTTTTGGTTGAATCCACCAATACCGGTCATCACGGGAACTTTTAGGTTAAGTCCTAGACCGAATTCCAGGATTTTTTTACATTCATCTTTGTTTAAGTTTAGCGCTTCACCTGTTGAACCTAAAATAACGACAGCAACGTTGGCCGCTTCTTGTTGTCTTAGGATTTTTTCAAACGTTGGGTAATCGACAGTTGAGTCGGCATTCATTGGAGTGACGATCGCTGTCCATAAAGGATAGTCGTTAAGATTTTTCATATTACTTAATTCCTTTTAAAAGTTCCTTCTGGACGACATCTTGAAATAAGTGAAGTCCCGGAGTGAGTGTTGAAATAATGTTGGCCCCGTAAAGTGCGCCTTCAGCAAAGATTTTGCGATCAAGTGCTGTGTGTTTTAGGGTGATTTCTTCTGTGGCCGTTTTTAGTGTGAGTTCGTGGATTCCTATCACATCTCCAATTCGCTCAGAAGTGATATTCATCTCATGACCGGCCCAGTTTTTCCACGACAGTGCTGTTCCACTTGGGGCGTCTAGTTTTTTAGTGTGGTGGATTTCATTCATTGAAAATGAGTAATCAGAAAGAATGCTGCCGGCGTTTTTCATAATGAGAATCATCTGGTGAACCAGGTTCATTCCCAATGAAAAATTTGTTGCATAAATCCACTTGATGTTGTTTTTTTGGAGAGTTGCGGAGAGTTCACTCCCAAAAGAAATGCCTGTGCTTCCAGTGACCACTGGGATTTTAGCGTCGATTAAAAGTGGCATATACTCGCCAAAAACATCGCCAGTTAAAAAGGAAATCACCACGTCATGGCCTTTTAGCGACTCAATTGTCGGGTGGTTTTTAGAATCAAAAACAGTGTGTGGGATTTTTTTCTCGATTAATAACTCGAGAACTTTACTACCTGTTTTACCTTTTCCAAGAAGAGCGATTTTCATTTTTTCTTAACCTTCAATAAAAGTCTTGTGCAGTTTTTTGATCGCTTCTTCGCCCGCACTTCCATCTACGATGAAACAGAAGTTGTGCTTACTTGCCCCAAGACAAATCATGCGTACGTTAATGCCATCAATGGCATTGAAGATTTTTTTCGCTAACCCTGGTGTGTGGTTGATGTTGTTGCCGATTAAAGAAACTAACGATAAGTCTTCTTCAACTTGAACGACGGCAAGTTCTTCCAGGTCGCGGATTAAGTCTTTATTTAGAAGAGCAGAGTCATCAAGAGTCATTGAAACGGAAATTTCAGAGGTCGTGATGGCATCGATACTGACTTTATGATCGTTAAAAACTTTAAAGATCTGATACAAGAATCCGTGAGTGTATAACATTTCTGGTGTCGATAAAGTCACCAGCACTTGTTTTCTTCTTAAGGCCATAGCACGGATTAAAGGAGCATCCTCGACTTCTTTTTTAATCCATGTTCCACCAGCTCCCATTTCAAAACTCGATCCGACAAAGACCGGGATTTGTGAGCGGATGGCCGGCATAAGTGTCGCCGGGTGAAGAATCTTTGCTCCAAACGTGGCAAGCTCAGAGGCTTCTTTAAAAGAGATTTCTGAAATCGCGCGCGCCTCTGGACAAATACGCGGGTCCGTTGTGGCAATACCAGCAACGTCGGTCCAGATTTCTAAAATATCAGCTTTAATTCCTTCAGCTAAAATCGCTGCCGAGTAATCGCTTCCACCGCGGCCAAGAGTGGTCGTCATGCCATCAAGAGTTTCTCCGATAAAGCCTTGTGTGACATAGACCGTGTTTTCGTGTCTGATGGCCCCTAGTTTTTTATCGCATGCTTTGATGATTTCATTGGTTTGCGGGCGGGCCTTTCCAAATTGATTGTCAGTCACTAAGACATCTCTGACGTCAAGCCATTTTGCTCTGTGATCAGAGTTGGCCTTTTTTAAGACTAAGTTCATCGCGTGAGTAAAAAGAATTGAAGAAAGTCTCTCTCCAAAACTCTGCATTGAATCCATCGCTTTTAGCGAGCAGTCTTTTAGCAAATGAATCCCGCGCGACATTGACTCAAGTTCGCCCAGCATTTCATTCATGATTTTAAATTCTGATTCCGGAAGTTCTAGATCGCGGGCAATCTTCTCGTGTTTGTTTTTAATTTTAGTGATGATCAATGAAGCTTTATCCCAGCTGCTTTTTTCAGCAGTGCGGGCCAGTTCAATTAAATCATTTGTCGTTCCTGAGGTCGCAGACACGACCACCATTTTTGAACCCTGTTTTAAAGAAACTTCGGCGCTTCTAAGCATACAGCCAGCATCGCCCATTGAAGTTCCACCAAATTTTGAGACCACGAGTTTCATAGAATTTTCCCTGATAGTTTTTTAGAATTGGAAAATGTTTTACAAATTATAGTAAAAGATAAAAAATTGACTGAAAATATCAAATACAGGAAAAATGCATGAAGTTAGGTATTGTTGGATGGCGAGGAATGGTTGGTCAGGTTCTGATGGCGAGAATGCTGGAAGAGGGTGATCTTAATCATTTTGACACGACTTTTTTCTCAACCTCAAACGCAGGTGGGGAACACCCATTTAAACAGCTTAAAAAGGCAGATCCGACGCTTAAAGACGCTCACAGTATCGATGAATTAAAGAAAATGGATATCATCGTGACTTGTCAGGGCGGAGATTACACAAAAAAAGTATTTAAAGACCTAAGAAATGCTGGCTGGAAAGGCTATTGGGTTGATGCTGCTTCGGCCATTCGCATGGATAAAGACAGCACAATCATCCTTGATCCGGTGAATCTTCATGTGATTAAGAAGGCACTCAAGGAAGGGAAAAAAGATTTTATCGGTGGAAACTGTACGGTTTCGCTGATGCTTTTGGCCCTGGGTGGACTTTTTAAGGCCAATCAAATCGAATGGATGACGTCGATGACGTACCAAGCGGCTTCTGGTGGTGGTGCCCGTCACATGAATGAGCTTCTCTCGCAAATGAAATATTACACTGACCGTGTGATGGATAAGGGCACAAATCTTTCTGAGCGCATTTTAGAAGTTGAAAAAAATGTGACGGGCCTTATGAGCGATGCTGCTTTTCCTAAAGAAAACTTCGGAGTGGCGCTAGCTGCGAACCTGATTCCATGGATTGATTCTGACCTGGAAAACGGCCAAAGCCGCGAGGAATGGAAGGCGAGTGCTGAAGGAAATAAAATCCTTGAGACGACAAATATGATTCCTATCGATGGGACATGTGTGCGTGTCGGAAGCATGAGATGCCACGCTCAGGCGCTGACAATTAAACTTAAAAAAGACATTCCAATGGATGAAATCGAAATGATCCTGGCCGAACACAACCCGTGGGTTAAAGTTGTGGCCAACAATAAAACAGATTCAATCAAGTATTTAACTCCACAATACGCCAGTGGAAAGCTGGAAGTTCCGGTGGGGCGACTTCGCAAAATGTATATGGGCAACGACTATCTTAATGCTTTTACAGTGGGAGATCAGCTTCTTTGGGGAGCTGCCGAGCCGTTAAGACGAATGCTGCACATTATTTTGGAAAATAATACCTAAGGGATTTCATCCCTAGAGTTTTACAGCACCATAAGTTAGACTAGTAACATAATTGTTGCCATCGGACGGCAATACCAAGCGATCAGGAAGATTTATTTTATGTTTAAAAATCATAAGAATTTTTTAGGGTGTCTTTTATTGTCTGTGGCAGCGACAAGCTGTTCATCGATGTCTGATCGATCTCCTTCCTCTGATGAAAATCCAACCCTTGCTCAAATCATTGATGACATTTCCGATGCCTCAGGAAGAATCAAACAAGACCCCGTAGCTTGTAAAGACCGTTATGAAAACGCTTACAAAAGACTGTTTAACCTGGCCGGCGATCCAGCACTGGCAGAGTTAGTCGATATCAAAGAAATTGATGAACAAATCAATGCTTCATTTACCGCAAGGCTGGCACTTAAAGAGGCGCTGAAAGGTTTTGAAAGTGATACAGAATGCTTAAGAAGTGCCACAGATGTTTTCCGCGGGCTTCGTTATGTGGAAGACTACCTGATTGAAATGCGCATGGAAAAAGCGGCCAATGCACCTTCAGAATACGTCAGTATGAAAGGAGAGTTTCCTTACTTTTTAATCAACCCAAAATTTGCAGCCGAGTTTAAATCCTATGAAGATTTGCAGTCGGGAGATGTGATTTTATCGCGCGGGAATGCTTTTTCTTCTGCTGCTATTGCCCGCATTGGGGTGAATGATTACCAATTTTCGCACTTAAGTTTTGTCTATAAAGACCCGGAGACAAAAGAGCTTTCTACGACTGAAGCTCACATTGAAATTGGAAGTGTAGTTGAGCCTTTAATTGAGCACGTCAGTGCTAAGAATGCCCGTTCAGTTGTTTTTAGGTATAATGATGCGCAGATTTCTGAGCAGGCATCAAAAAGTATCCACGAGCGCGTTTTAAAAAATCAGCTGGCCAAAAAAAACGTGGAGTATGATTTCTCAATGGACTTCAGAGACAACGAAAGACTCTTTTGTTCTGAGATCATCAGTTCTGGTTTTAAGGCGGCCATGCCCAATGAAGATTTTATCCCGAAGTTTAAATCGAAATTCTCTCCAGGGATTATTCCATTTTTAAATACGATTGGTGTTCCGGCCAACAAAGACAATGTGGCCAATATGGAAGTCTTCGCTCCAGGAGATATCCAGTTTGACCCGCGCTTTGATCTGGTTGCTGAGTGGAGAAACCCAAGAAAAATGGAAGAGTCGCGTTTAAAGGACTTTATTTTGACAAAGATTTTCGAGCGTATGGACCAAGCAGGTTACAAGTTTGATCCTAGCTTTAAGATGGATGCTGAGGCCCGCACGTTCTGGCTTTTAAGAAGGCTTCCGGTTGTCCGCAAATTTCTTCAAAACAAGTTCCCGCTGAATATGAATCCGGGGCAATTGGAATTATTTATGGCCTTAGATAAAGTCGGTGAGGCGATTTATAAAGAAGTCGAAAAGGCTTCGCTAGAGTTTGATCGCCCAATGACTCCGAAAGAAATTTATGCGGTGTTAGATGGTTTTTTTAAAGAAGACTTTGAGCTTTATAAGCGTTATAAGAAGGGTCAGGATGTGGTGAAACCGGTGTTTCACACGTATTTTCATCCGTAAAAAGGACCTCCAGTGAATGATTCTCTCGCTCGTGCTCTCCATGAATTAAAAAGCGGACGCTTTATTTTGGTGTGTGATTCTGAGTCCAGAGAAGATGAGGCGGACCTGATTATGGCCGCACAGTTTGCGGAAACTTCCCACGTTAATTTTATGATCAACAACTGCCGAGGCCTTATTTGTGTGCCGATGGCGGCCTCTATTGCTAAAAAACTCGATCTTCCATTAATGGTTCGCGAACACACCGGAACATTTGAGACGGCCTTCACTGTTTCAGTTGATGTAAAAAAAGGAACGCACACCGGGATTTCATCTCACGATCGTGCGCTTACTATCCGCGCTTTAAGTGATCCAAAAGCAGCTCCTCAAGACTTTGCTCGTCCAGGACATATCTTTCCTTTAATCGCCTGGGAAGAAGGCGTATTAGTACGCCCAGGACACACAGAAGCTTCCGTGGATTTAATGAAACTCGCAGGCCTTTTACCGGTTGCCGTTTTATGTGAAACACTGGATGAAAACGGTGTCGCTTTAAAAGGTGCGCTTTTAAGAGAATTTGCAGCAAAGTTCAACATCCCCATCATTACGATAGAAGATTTGATCGCTTACAAAAAACAAAACTAATTAAGGTTTATTAAAGCTGTTTAAATAGGCATGAAGGGCCGGGATATCATCCTTTAGCTGAGGAAAGTCCGGCATAACTTCTGTGTCTCTTTTTGGTTTGTATCCAGGTGGATAACTGCGAGTAAGCACTCTTGCCGTGACTAATTCCAGGCTTGAGCCAGCAATCGCAGGGCCGATACTCCCATCAATCGTTGGATTGGGGTTATGGCAAGCGATACAGTTAGACATGAAGACGCCTTTTCCGCGCGCTTCAAGGCCTGAGAGAGGTTTTTGTGGTTCGCCTTTTTGGCATGAAAGAAGTGAGAGGAGCATTGCCCCTCCCACCATAATAGAAAATGTTCTTTTCATTGATCTCTGCATTGATTTCAATATTACTTTGTTAGAAGTTCAATCGCCACGTAAAGGATCGCTGTTAGGAAGATCCCCATGTGAACAACACCTTTTACCGATGTGATCTTGATTGTATCTGTTTTTCCTTTTAGTGCGTTTAATTCAAGTAGACCAACGATAAGGATGATCACTAGAGCAAGAATTTTCCCGTTATAGTCTGGGTTAACGTTTGCTGGAAGGTGAGAAGCAGCTCCCATGAAAAATAGCATTGGAAGAGAAAATAGAGTGTTGTGTCTTGAAGCTAGACCTGCTTTTGCTCCAGCTGCCGCCGCTTCTGGAAGAGCTTGTCCACCAGCTGCTACTTGTTTTGCTGAAGCGATAACGATCTTTTGGTTAGGCCAGATAACAAGCCATACGTTTAAGAACATGATTGTCCCTAATAGGGCCCCGGTTGCGATGAATGCCCACCAAGAAGTCTGGAACATTGCTGATCCAAATCCGTGTCCTTTAAGTCCTAATAGAGTTACCCCTGAAAGGAATGTGAAAAGAGCTCCGTAACGGAACCATGCAAGTGCGCGTGGAACTAGTGTTCTAACAGCTACACCACGAGATGATTTAATTTTTTCGTCAGCGTCTAGTTCTTTGAACCATTCACCTTGGATAAAGTTAAAATAGTAAAGAACGCCAATCCAGATGACGCCAGCAAAGTAGTGAATGTAGCGCAAGAATAGTTCAGCTCCCGGTGCTGTGAATAGTGAGAATGTCAAAGGTTACCCCCAAGTTAACAGTTAGAATTTATAAAGATTGTGTAAGTCCTATTCAAAGGGAATAGCTGACTAAAGTCAATGAATAATCATACTCAAATAGATCGTAGATTCCTGAGCTTTTTTTTAAAACTAAAAATAAGACTTCAGCTTAATAAAAAAATCATTAGGGCGAAATGGCTTAGTCACAAAATCATTCATCCCAATAGACTGAAGACTCGAGACACTTTCAGTCATAACATCGGCCGAAAGGCCAATGATAGGGGTTTCTTTATTGAACTCGCGGATCTTTTTAGTGGCCTCAAATCCATCCATTAATGGCATATGAAGATCCATCAAAATCAGGTCGTATTTAATAGCACGGACGTGGTTAACAGCTTCAAGACCATTGATGGCAACATCGACCTTAAGGCCCCATTTCTCTAAGAATTTTTTCGTCACAATAATGTTAACCTGGTTATCTTCAACTAAAAGCACGCGCTGGCCTTGGAAGCTTTCCTGGATTTTTTGAGGAGAATTTGAAGTAACACTCATAGGCTGTTCCGATTTAATCGCGAAATGGATCGTAAAAACAAAAGTCGTTCCGGACTTAGGTCCGCTAGTGACATCGATTTTACCGTTTTGGATTTCCACCAGGCGTTTTGTAATCGCTAATCCTAGACCTGTTCCGCCATATTTTCTAGTATGATCGCTCTCTGCCTGGGTAAAATCTTTAAAAATCTCGCGCTGTTTGTCTTTATCGATTCCAATTCCGGTATCTGATACTTTAAATTCAATGATGCACGAATCTTCTTTTTTCTGTTTTAAACGAACATAGAGATTAACTTCGCCTTCGTTGGTGAATTTTAGCGAGTTACTTAGAAGATTATTAAGAATCTGGGTATTGCGGTATTCATCACCAATCACCAGGTCTGGCACCTTTTGATCAATCTCCATCGAAAGCTTCAGGTTTTTTTCCATGGCCTTCGGACGATGAATCTTTAAAACATTCTCACAAAGTGACCTAAGACTAAAAACTTTTTTCTCTAAAACGATTTTTCCCGATTCAATTTTTGTGTAATCGAGAACTTCATTAACAATGTGAAGTAAGTTATCTGCCGAATATTTAATCGTCTCCAGGTCTTCACGAATCTCTGATTTCGGATTTTCTTCCAGGATAATGTTAATCATCCCGATAACCCCGTTTAATGGTGTCCTGATTTCATGGGACATAGTCGAAAGGAAATTGGATTTCGCTCTGGCCGCATCTTCAGCAAGTTCTTTTGACTTGGTTAAATTCTGTTCGATTTTCTTTCTCTCGGAAATATCGCGCACAACCGCTTGATAGATGAATTTATCATTAACTTCAATATAGTGAAGGTGCATTTCCGCAAAGAAGGGGAGTGCTCCACGCAGGCAAAAACACTCAAATTTCACCATTTTTTTATACTTTACTTCGCGGACCTTATTCCTAAAGAGCTCTTTATCCTCTGTCGAATCCAGGTCGCGGATAGCGAAAAAATCATAAAGGGGAGAATTAATCAGGTCTTTTTTCGAGCGCTTTCCAAAAAGAACTAAACTCTCCGGGTTACAGTCAATAATTTCATTATTGTTGAATAAAATAACGGCGTCACTTGAGTTTTCAAAGAGCGATTTAAAACGTTCTTCGGATTCTCTGAGCTCCATCGTTTTACTGCCGGCAATTTTATTGGCCTTTTCACTGATGAGTTTTAAATTCAAAATAAAGCCGGTAATCAAAAGACTAAAAAGAGAACCAACTAAAATCAGCATCGAGTTTTGCGATCCATGGCTGGTGATATAACGGAGGGTTTCATTCCAATCAATGGTGAACGTGCGGTCGGCCAGATTTAAAGTCGAAAACTTAGGATGGCTATTATCCGAATTTCTCAAACGCTTATCGACAATCTTAGTGTAGACTTTGCGTTCAAGAAAACTGTTATCCCCATCATAAATATCAATATCAACCAATTGATAACGAGATTCGGCCAGTGATTTGAAAAAAGACTCCATTTCAACGGCTGCCACGATCCAACCGATAAAACGGTCGCGTTTTTTTATGGTCGTAATTAGAAATGAAGTGAAAGACTTTTTTTCACCAAACAGATCAATATGAATGGCCGGAGTCAGAATTGGATTACTGCGGTAAATAGATTGCTCAAAAAGCTCGCGCAATTCCGGGTGATAAATTATTTTTTCAAAATTTCCGGTGGCATTTAAACGATCCGGATAAATCAAGGCCGGACGATTGCTCAACGATTTAGGATAAATAACTCCTATTCCTTTTATACCGTTAATTTGATCAACAATGGAAATCGACTTAGCGTATGCGTCCCATTCATCAGGTTCTACTTTTTCTGAACCCGACACAAAACCCGATGCACCTTTGATGGCATTTTCGTAAAAAACCATTTTTTCAATCAAACGGTTTTCAAAATCATCAATAACACTGGTTATAATTCGCGCATTATCTAATTCTCTTTGCGAGTAATAGTAGTAATAAACCGAACCGGTTAAAACCCAAAAGGCCAAAAGGGGAGCAATCGCACTCTTAATCAGCCTGGTTTTCTTAAATCCTTCCAATGCTAAGGCACTAATCCCCAGAGCAAATAAGAAAAACTGAATCGAGGTCATGTTTTCCTGGTAGTCGCCTACTGAAAATGGCCCATCATGACCAATTAAAAACCAATTCAGCACCAAGGATACGGTGATAAGCGCATAATAAATTCCCTGAATTGTCCCTAATAAACACGGCAATAAAATCGATAAAAAAACAAAAAATAGATAAGGGCCAAGGGCTTGGAACTTAAAAATATACGTAATTGCGAAGGCCGCAAAAGGTGCTATAAAATCAAAAAAACGATGTTTGGTGTCTTTAAAACTTAAAAATGCTGGAAGAATAATCAAAATGCTTAAAACATCGCCTATATACCAAGTGGCAAAATGAGAAAAATACATATCTTCGGCGATGACACCCAGATAATACAAATTCGTCACACCAATTAAGGCCGAAAAAATCGGCGCAAATAAGGCAACGATGGAAACGCTTATCAAGGTCGACTGATATTCGAAGTATTCTTCAACAATGTCTTTAAACGCCTGATAAAGATACAGCCCGATATAGGCTTCAGAAACGCTGGCCAAACAACTAATCAGGTTTAGGTAAAGGCCTCGGTCATTAACCAGGCCCAGGATAAATTTTGCGATAAAAATGACCGGTAAATAACGGGCGCCAAAAACCACCAGAATTCCCACGGCCAGTCCAGACGGGATAAAAAACGCCGATGATTGTCCGGGAGTTTTAGTGATAATTAATGAAAACTGGGCCACGTAAAAATAAATCGTCGTCAAAAGAAACGAGATGACAGTGTATGAAGAAATGTCGCGAATATTAGGGCCTGATTTCATCCCGATATTTTGAACTTATTTTCTCAGAAATGTTAGCTTTTTTTGTTTATAGTGGGTTCTTGAAGGGTTTTAAAGGTCCCAAAGGGGGTAAAATCTGCCGGAAACCCTCTACCCGATAATGGAAGTTATCGGGTAGAGCCCCTTATTCCAATTGACCAGAAGCACAAATGCCTGGTCCTGGCATATCCCTTAGCCTCGCTTTAAATGCTTATCTAAGGCATAGGTAATCTTATCTTCAAATTCGTTAAAATCAAACGGTTTGATAATATGGTCTTTTATACCATAGCGAAGCAACGTCATAATATCGTCCACATCATCGCGGCCGGTGATAACCACGGTTAAAGCAGATTTCGTGCGCGGCCTAATGGTGCTGGTTTTGATGAATTCAATCAAATCGATACAAGTTCCATCATCTAAGTTCCAATCCAATAAAAGCATGTCGTAGTCTTTATCGACCAAGTTAATTTTGGCCTCTTGAATTCCTTTACAAAGGTCAAATTTAGCATGACCTAGTTCGCCCAAATGAATGGAAATCAGCTCTAAAATCTCAGGGTTGTTATCCAGGACCATGACATTAAAATCTTTGGGAATAACTGGCGTTAGTTTTTTATAGATTGCTTTTTTTAAATGACAAATGACTTCATCAAAGCTGCTCATTAGGTCAAAAATATAATCGACACCAAGTTCAAGGAATTTATGATTAACTGTTTTAAGGTTTGATGTGTACACAGACATGACGGCTTTTTTATAGCGCTGACTTTTTTTCAATTTATCCACTAAATCTTCAGCTGAACATTCTTTAAAAGTTTCTTCAATAACAAAACAATCAATTTTAGGCAGGCGAGCGATAGACTTCAAAAAATCATCGAAATTTTTGCCAATAACAAAGTTAACTTTAGGGGAGATCTCCCCTAGCCTTTGGCTAAAATTCTTCGCTTCCAAGGGATTGCTGAAGCAAAGAGCGATATTAATTTCCTGAGTATGTGGCATAGCACTCTCCTACTGACAATTTTGCCTATTTTAAAATTTCTTTATAAACATATCGACTGGAATATAATTAAATTAACTATGAACGTTCCAGCGAAAAAAAATAATGGTTCTCTTAAGCTTTACCAAAGTGAGTCTTCATTCAATTTTGAATTGGAGTACGAATTCTTCAACAATTTTGAATCGCCTCACACACGTAAGTCTTACCGTCTGGACATCACTCAATTTTGCGAATTTTTAAGAGACAATTTTAAGGATGTTAACGGCTACAACGACATCAAACGCGTACATGTCGTGGCCTTCAGAAACTGGCTGACTGACAATAATTTGGCTCCCAAAACAATTAATCGTAAGATAGCGGCGAACTCAAGTTTTTTTGATTTCCTGATCGAAAAGAATATGATTCAGTTCAACCCGTGCTCATCAATTAAGCGCCCACGCCAGGAAGTCATTCAACCAACAAATGACCTGAGTGATGACGAGATCGGAACTCTCCTATCACTACTTGATGACTTAAAAGGGCCAGGACTTTTACACAAGGCCGTAATCTACACACTTTTTACGACTGGGATTCGTAAAGCGGAATTAATCAATTTAAGGCGCAAGAATTTTTACACTAAAGACTCCCATTACATTATTGAAGTCCGCGCCAAAGGCGGAAAACAACTCACTAAGGTTGTACACCCTAAATGCGCTGAGATTATTATTGAATACATCTCTTTCCTGGAGAGTTCTGGCGAAGCTGTTCATCCGGAAGACTGGATTTTCAGGCCTTCTAAAAACCCATTAGAGCCAGAACATATCATCAAACCACTCAATCCAAAATCTGTGGATTACATCATTAAAACATGGTGTAAAAAGGCCGGAATTAACCACCGCATTTCCCCTCACTCGGCCAGAGCAAGCTACATTGGATCGGCGCTGGATGCAGGAGTTGACCTGTATAAAGTTTCAAAAGACGTGGGCCATGCCTCTGTCAGAACGACTGAAGAATATAATAAAAGACGCCAAAAACTCTCTGAGAGTCCAGTCTTTGGGCTGGGATTTATGAAAGGTAAAAAAGAATCTTAGAAAGTGCCATCATTAGTGGGCAGCTCTAAGTGAATTTCCCCCTAAAAATACAGTTTTTACAAGAATAGCCGATAGGTTTGGTACAATAACCCCATGGGGACTATGAAAGTATCAATTCTTCTGGCATTCACTCTCCTGAGCTCATTTGCCTTCGCTGCAGATAAAGAAAAGATTGTGCAAAAATCCGGCGTTCAAGGCGATATTGTGGTGAATGACTCTCTTCAAAAGCTCCTTGATGTCCCGGGTGTAAAACCAATCTACGAAGAATGCAAAAAAAACAACCAGGCCTATTCAGAAAATATCCCTACGTGTATTTGGGATAACGTCAAAAATAAACCTGAGTTAAAAAAGATGGTCATGCAGACCTATGCCGACACCAACAAAAGCGCACCAACTGAAGGACGTTCTCCGGCCAGCAGTAAAACGAATATGGTGACGAGCGCGCAAGTCGCTTCAATTGACTATAGCAGCGACCCAAGTGTTCAGGCCTTGAGTGAATTTTACGGGAAAAAACTCGATGAAATCCTCGACCCTGACAAGGCGCTTAGTGCGGCCGAAAAAGATAAAAACGTTATTGTAACTGTCGATCACAGAAAATTCATCGACCTTTATAAATCTGAGCTCGGTAAAACCATCATCAATGCTTTTACCTCTTACTGCCTGGATACAGACCCAAAAAGCTGTGACAAAGGTTTATGTCTTCTAAGAGAGAAAATGGACGAAGTCAAAGAAGACCGAGACACCAATCTTAAATCTATTAAGAGCACAACCTTTGACCTTGCTTCCGGTACGGCCAGTTCGAGAAAATGGACGAGCTGTATTTTTAATGTGGCCCAAGTCTGTGAAGGAAATGCGGGTGACTCTGGCCAGACAATCAATTCACGCTCTAAACAGCGTGCTTGTTTAATCACTGACTATGTAAAGACAGCTAGAAAAAACATCCAGATCGCCGACAAACAAAAAGAGTTCTACACTTCTTTGGAAAAAGAAGGAACCACTCAGATTGCCGGCAATATGAAAATCGTCACAGATGGTGAAAAAGCATCGTCTGACTCTATTTTAAAGATCACTAAAAAAGAAGTTGAAGACTCTTTAAAAAAACCGGATGAGGCCAACCTCGCTGAAATTGATCAGTGTATGGACGTGGATACTAAGACCATTAAAAACGTCGAAGTTTGTAAGAAGTTTTTAAGCACCAACAAATCAGCTAATGAAGTGGCCTTTGCCGAATTGGGGATGCGCCAGCTTGCCCAGGAAGAAATGCTCACCGAAGAACTAAAAGACGATGAAAAGGTCCGCGAGTACCTGAAGGAAGAAGGATTTAAAGACGAAGAAATCCAGAAGCTGACGGCCAGTGCGGAGTCCATTGAAGAGATCAGGTCTAAGATTTTAGCGCGCTTTAAGAATGAAAAAGAGGCCATCATTGAAGAAATGAGAAGGAAAATCGAAACGAAAACATCAAGTAGTGATGGGAAAATCGACAATCAGGATATCAGTAAACTGGAAAAGATTAGAAATGACCTGGCTTCGCGAACATCTGATCTTTCAAATTTAATGCAGTTTAACAACATCGTGTCTTCTTATCTGGAAACAAACGACAAAAAGAGCGGCACAAACGAAAGAAACACGGCTTCCCTATTTGCCGAAGCAAAAACAATGGATGGCGCCGAAGGCAAGGCTTTACAAGAGCAAATCAAAAAAGCTGATTTAAAAGAAAATAAAGGCAACAGTACCATTGACCTGAACGTTAATGAGATCAACAACAGCTTCATCAAATACAACAACAAGTTGCAAGAGCAGCAGCAAAAAAAGAATTAATTACTTCTTAAAACCAGTGAAATACTGAAAGAGCTCGGCCGCTTTATCGGTGCCTGAACAGGCCTCGTAGCCGGCGTAGACTTCATCCATTCCCAGGATTTGCCCTGGCTGAATGTTAAACTGGGTCCTGACTTTAAAAGTCTCTGCACCCACTTGTGCCATCTTACCTTTATCCAGAGAAAAATACTTGATCGTGTACCCATCCATCGTGTCTTTAAAGAAGTTGATCTGAACCTGATCGGTTCCTTCTGTCGCGGTATTGCTGATAGATTGATTGTTTTGAATTTTAGTGCAAAGACGGGCCAGGAATCCTGAATTATTGGTTTGGATATTTGGTTCAAAGACCTGAGTCGTTGATGACTTATAAATTAACCCTGAACCACTATCTTGCAAAATGCCATTGACGGCATAAGTCTTTCTGGTCTGTGAACAGTCTTTATAGTCCACACTAAAATTAAAAGTCCCACCTGAATAAAGAGACGAGCGGAAATTAGCACTTTTTGATTGATAGGCATAACAGATTCTTGTTGCGATTGCCCTCTGATCTGTGGTCAAATCGGCGACACTAACCATTTCTGCCGACGATGAAAACGTCGAAGCCGGGGTTCTTCCCGCTTGCCCGCCACCACATCCAGACAGGATAAGTGCGAGCGTAGAAAATAAGTAAAGCTGTCGATTGATCATAGACTTCCTCATAAGATATCTATCGACATTTTTGACAATTAATTAATGGATGCTCATGGACTTTAAGGGAAAATTAGGAAACTACAAAATCATTGAGACTGAGGATAATACTCTGACAGTTTACTCTGAATATTTCGATGAGGCTTGCCACAATCTTTCAGGTGCCTACAACGAAACTCTCTACAATTATATTTCTGGATGTTTTATACCCGAGCAAATAACTCAAAACAAAAACGTTCACGTCCTCGATGTCGGTTTCGGAATTGGGCTGGGTTTAAAAGCGCTGATTGCCACGGCCAAAGAAATCCCCTCAATAAATCTTAAGGACTTTTCTTACACGTCGATGGAACTTGATGAAGACCTTTTTCTCTGGTCGGCCCAAACAAACTTTCCAGAACTCAACTTTACTAAGTATGAAAACACTTACCAGACCCGCGTCTCCATTGCGCCTGAGCTCTATTTATCAGTAACCGTCTATATTGGTGATGGCCGAAAAACTCTTCCCCATGCCTATAAAATGGGCAAACTCCCTATGATGACGGCGATCTTTCAGGATGCTTTTTCCCCTAAGAAAAACCCAACTCTCTGGACCGTAGAATGGTTTAAGGACCTAAAGAAAATGTCACACCCGGAAGTCTACCTTTCCACTTATAGCTCTTCCGTCAGTATCAGAAAGACCCTCCTGGCCACTGGCTGGCAAATTGAGAATGCAAAGGGCTTCGGTCAAAAAAAGACCATGACCAAGGCGCGCCTCATTGGCACGACTGACCCGCTCCTCTCGGCAGAACTCTCCCGGTCCAAAGCACTTGAATTAAGAGACATCTAAGTTAAAATAAAAGAGAGAACTCAGTTATTTTTTAAGGATGTTTATGGCCCAGGTTATTTTAATCGAAAGCAACAAAACGATGAACGATCTTCTTTCAGTCAACCTGACAACGTATCTGGGAGTGGATCTCATTCACCGAAAGAATGCTCAGGAGACTTTAAGCCTTCTGGCCATCCTGCCAAGTATTGACCTGATCATCACCAACTCACAAATTGAAGGTGAAGACACGGCCAATATCATCAACGACTACCTTATCGAAAACAATTTAGAAATCGGACTTATGACTTTAGGTGGAGCAGTGAAAAAAAGCACCGACCACACTATTGCCATTGCCAGCGATAAAGACTGGGAAAAAGTCATCCAGACTTCGGCCAAGATTTTGGGAATCAGTGAAGAAGTCCTGGCCAAAAAAGTTGTTCCTGATTACGTTGCTATTCCGGTTCGTTACTTTTTAAACCTGGACACAGTCAACTGTGACGTTTTTATCCGCATTAAAAAATCGCCGACGGAATTCCAGTACGTCAAAAGAATCCATAATGGCGACACGTTTTCAAAAGACTCTATTCAACGCTATCTGGAGCAAGGACTGGAATTCTTCCACGTTCCTAAGGACCACCATAAAAACTTCGCCATTTTTCTCTCTAACCGCCTGGTAGACAAGATAGATTCCCCTCATCTGGATGAAACTCAAAAGATCCAGATCATGGGAGAGTCTTACGATATTGCCACTAAAGAGATTATGAAACTGGGCTTTAACAGCGAGACAATTCAGCTGACTGACACCATCATTGAAAACATGGTGAAGAACTTTGAAAAGTCGCCAGAGATGTCTAACCTGCTTCATAAAGTTATCAACTCTAAAACAGGACTCCTTTACCAACGAAGCCACATGACTTCAGTTGTGGCCTGTGAAGTGATTAAGAACCTAAAACTCAACGACAACAACTCAAACGAGAAGATCGCTTTTGCCTCTTTCTTCCATGACATTATGCTGACCGACCGCGATAACCTGGCCAATATTAATTCATTTGAGGAACTGGAAAAGGCCCATTTGAATGAATCTGACTGGGACCTGGTCTTTAACCACGCCAACGAAGCGGCCCAATTGATTAAAAATCACCCTGAAGCCCCCGTTGGGGCCGATGAGATCATCCGTCACCACCATGGGGCCTTCAATGGAAAAGGCTTCTCTAACGCCATTGAGAAGCTCCCTGACCTCTCAAAAGTATTTATTGTTGCCCACCATTTCGTTTTGGAGCTGATGCGCTTTAAGGAAAACGGCGGGGAACCTAAACCAATCACGGAAGAGTTATTCAGGCGTTACCCAAGCCCCGATGTGGCCATTATCATTAAGGCCCTTGAGCGCACCTTAAAAAAGAAGAAATAATTACAAAAGACTTCCCTAAACTGATTCACAAAGGAATAATAACCTAGGGCAATCACGCCCAATACGGGACGATTCCTTATGAAGAAATTTACGGCCTATGGACAGTCTATTCATTACGTTGAAAAAAATGAATCGCAGGAGCGAACTCTTCTTTTTATTCACGGGAACTCGCACAGTCTCAGATCCTTTTCTAATCAAATGGATTCGGACGAACTGAAGAATTTTCGTCTTATCTTTGTAGACCTTCCAGGTCATGGAGAGTCGTCAAAAGAAGGAACCTACAGTTTAAGACAGTTTGGAATAATCATCTCAGAATTTATCCAGGCCCTAAGACTAAGCAATATTATACTTATAGGGCACTCCTTAGGCGGCCACGTAGCAATTAACGTATTAAAAAATTTTAACCCTGACGGACTTTTTCTTTTTGGTACACCTCCACTGAAAAAACCTTTTGATGTTAGTGCTTTTACAGGCAATACTAAGGGTGTAGCTCTTAATCTTGAGAATCCAACTGCAGCGGAAATCGAACTTTTAATGACGGAATTGAACTATACCGGCGCTCAAAAAACTTTGGCGACAGAAGATTTTTTAAAGAGTGATCCACGTTTTCGCACTGGTATTTTGGCTGACGTCATATCTAACATCCACGAAGACGAAATAAACCTGATCAATTCTTTTTATGGCGATGTCATGTTTTTAGTGGCAAGTAAAGAAAGCCTGATTAATAATGATTATATCCGACGCGAGTTTTCTAGTGAGTTAACAAACACTCAGATAAAAGTAATCGATGCGGGCCATTCACCTCAGATTGAAAGAGGTGTAGTGTTTAATAAAATGCTTTCGGATTTTGCTAAAAACGTTTTTGAAAAGAAATATATTTTAAATAATGTGCACACTAAACAACACGAGAGTCAGTTATGGTAAGTAAAGAATCAAACTACAGCATCGCAGCCCTTTTTAAATCAACAAGAAAATTCCACCGTCTTCAGCAGACAGAATTTTCAGCTATCCTAGGCGTTACTCAAGGAACGATTTCTAAAATTGAAGCCGCAGCTATGAGCCCGGAACTTGGCCTTTGGTTTAGATTCCTAAGAGCATTCAACATCCAGGACCCATACTGCTTCACATACAGTGGAGTGGAATTCGATGAGGCCGCTTTCCAAAAGCTAAAAACTGAAGGTTCATCACTGGCCCCTGGTTTTGACTTCTCAAAAAATAACTACATCTTCAATGTGAGAAAGATTCGCCCTCTTTATGACTTCCTGATGATAAAACACAGCAAATCATTTGAGTCGTTTTTAAAAGACAACAAAATCTCAAAAGAGATCTTCTTCATTTTAAACCACCCGCTGACAACTGAGTTTGCTGATACCTTCTTCTCTTTCCTTGAAGAAAATAAAATCAACGCTAAGTCAGTAGCTCTTCTAGACCTGAACTTTGAGCACGCGCTTGGAAGACAAATGAAAGATCTTATGGCCGTTGACTCATCTGATGGCATTTTCTCTATCATTAACGATGACAACGACAACATCCTTGAATACGAATTCGGAAACAAGGGTGAGTACTTCATCAACCTAAAAAAGAAAAACCTTCCACACGTAAAATCGCTTGAGAAGTCGGAACTGGTCATGAACTACAACTTCCTGTACCCGTACCACATCATGAAAGCGACAAAGAATATGAAAGTTTCAGCTCCGCAAATCACGGAGGTGAAAAAAGACCAGAGATGGCAAGTACTCTATGCTTAATGAAAACCAAATTTTCTGGAGCAATCTAGAAAAGATCAAAGATAGCCTTCTTCTGAGTGACCAGAAGTTTGCTGAAACTTTAGGGCTTTCATATGAGGACTATGTAAAACATAGACAAGGTGCTTTTTTTCTTCCCTTAGACTGTGTTTTTGAATTTGCAGAGAAGATGAATTTTCACTTCGAAGACCTGCTAAAACAAGAATTTAGAATTAAAATCGAATCGGCCACAGGGCAGACTCTTCTGCCTGAGCGATACACCTATGCTACTTATAGTGAACTTCAACCAATCAAAAATATTATTAGTTACCTTGAATTGGTTAGAGGATTTCGCGCCAAAGTTAACTTAATTCGAAAGTTCAACCTTACTGATGACATCTTTAACGGGTCTGAACAGAAAGTGAACGTGAACTTAATCTCAGACATTGTTAGTTATTTAAATAACACTTACAAATTTTCAGAGAAAGAATACAAGGCCATGGGCCAACAGACTCCTTTTGTCGTTAAGGGCGATTTCTTAAAAAATAAACTGACTGCACCAAAAACAATCGAAGATGTCGTGAGTACATTTTTTGAAGAATGCACTCACTTATTTGACAAAAATTATCATTATAAAATTGATAACATTGTTGGCAATCACGTCATTATTGATGCAATTCCAAGAAAACATGTTCTTGAAGAAATGAAGATTAACTTAACTGAATTCGGCAGCCGTGAAGTATGTCTGACCAGAATGGGTGTTATTTCCAGCATGACTTACTATAAGTACGGCCTTAACTCTCCTATCACTCAAATTGCTTCTCTTCAAAATGGAGACTCAACAAATCGCTACCTAATGGACATGACTCCGTTTAAATCTTTAGGCCGCGCGTCTCGCTCTAAGCTCTCTGATTCCAAGACCATCTATCAGTAATTTGTTTTTCCACAATCCAGCATGCTTGAAGGCCATTTGGTTGGCAATCAATGAGAATTTATTATTATAAAAAATGACGGCTTCAGCTCCTTTTAAATTTTTTTGATAAAAATGCGCTTTCTCTGTCAATTTATTAAGACCAATTTTTAAAAAGAACTGGTCTGTTTTAACTTTCACCACTCCACACGTAATCATATGGGGAATATTGAATTCTTCATGATGCTTTACAATCACCATCATCATAATTTCTTTGAGCCATTCTTTGAGTTCAGGATCCTGCCTGTAATCCAGGTTTTGCGCCCATGATGAATCAAAAGAAATAAGCTCAGGTGCATTGACTTCTGCAATGATTCGATTAATTTCATCAACACATCCTGGATCTCCATCCGCTTTCATTAAGGTGAGTCCTGGAAATTCAAAACAATTATCTATGCACCTATCCAAAGGTGTCGCCTTATAAGCAAAAATTGGGATTAATTCATTAACTGTCTCTTCACAAAAAAGAATATGTGTTCCAAAAAAATCGGCCTTATCCATTGGCAGAATATTATTTCCATAGGCCGCTTCATAACCATCAAATTTCATCTTTAAGGCCTTACCTAAAAGATTTGAACAAAAAGAATCATCCAAGGCAAAAATCGGGTAATCTATCACTACAACCCTGAACTTTTTTTTATTATGGAACAATAATACCTCCTGACAATAAATTCCGACTGGCATATAATGCATAACTAATGCGTCCGACTATTATAATGGGAAACAATAATGAAAAATTATCTTATTGATCATGCTGACGAAAACATGAGGTTAGACTTTCAAAATAAAATTGATGTCTATGATTTAGACAAAGAACTTGCCCATTTTCAGTGGAACTCTGACAAACTTATTCTCGATGCTGGTTGTGGAAATGGAAATGTTGTTGAAAAACTTCTTTCAATGGGAATGAAATCAATTCACGGAGTCGATTTTTCAGAAGATAGAATTAAACAGGCACAGGAGAGATTCTCCTCTATAAATGAAGTTCTTTTTTATAATTACTCCCTGGAGAAAACAGACTTTGCAAGTAATACATACGATATCATCATATGCCGTTACATTTACGAGCATATACCTAACCCTATTAACATTATTAAAGAGCTAAATCGTATTCTTAAACCGAATGGATTAATCTATATCATTAACTTCGATGATATCTTTTTCAATTTCTATACTAAAAATGATTCCTTTAATCAGGAGCTCAAAAATCTAAAATCTAAACTTCCTCAGGATTTTGAAATAGCCCGCAAGCTACCACAGTTTTTAAAGCAAAATGGCTTTCAGGATGTAGATTGGAATGCGGAAACTTTTTTTTTCAAGGGTGAACGATTGGAACTAGAAAGAGAAAATAACCGCATGCGGCTTGAGCAAGGTAAGGGCCATTTATCTAAATATTTTCCTGACGAAAATAAATACTTAAACTTTAGCCAGACTTACTTGAACGAAATGCAAGACGATTGCAACGTTATGGCGGCAACAAAATACCTCATTAAGGCCCGAAAAAAGGGCTAAATAGTTTTCAAGCTAGGCAAGGACTCTCCCTCTCTTGACACATTCCTAGAGGAATACTACGTTTATAGTATAAACACCCACGGAGAATACAAAGTACATGCTGACTTATCTGCACGATATAAGAAATAAACTGACATTGATTTCAGTTCATACAGCGCTTTTATCTAAGAAGTATGGTGAAGAAGAATTTTTCCCTATCAGAACCAATCTCGTGAGGATTTCAGAGCTAATTAACGATGCCTACAGAGAACTCCAGCGCACAAATGAGTATCCTCCCATCATGTACACTCCACAGGAGCTCGTCCGACAGATGGACCTCCTGACAGAAACGGCTCAGCTTCTTTTTCCAGTGCAAATTAAAAACGAAACCCGCGACTACAAACCTCAAGACTTCTTCCACATCGAACTCAATATCCAGCAAGTATTTCAGGTCATCGAAAACGCTCTTGATAACTCTGTTAAGGCCCAATCAACAAAAATCATCATTAGGCTTCTGGATAATGGCACTCACTGTATTTATGAGATCGTTGACAATGGAACTGGCAAACAGCAGCAGGACGAGTACACAACAGTTAATGATGTTTCTATTATCCCCCACGGCATTGGTAAAGAAATCATGATTCGAAACATGAAGAACCTTCATGGAAAAGTTGAATGGGCCCGCCGTATGGACCAGACTGGAATGATCGTCAGATTGTATTTTCCTAAAAAAGTTTAATCAGTTACTATTTTCTTATGAAAAATAGAATCACTGACCTCTTTGGTATCCAATATCCTATCATCCAGGGCGGAATGGTCTGGGTTTCGGGCGGAAAGCTCGCAGCAAGCGTCTCAAACGCCGGAGGACTAGGCTTAATCGGTGCAGGCTCTATGAAGCCTGATCTACTTAAACAACACATTTTAAAGGCCCAGGGGCTCACGAATAAACCTTTTGGCGTGAACGTTCCACTCTTGTACGAAAAAGCTCAGGAACAAATCGACTGCGCTCTTGATCTGGGAGTAAAAATATTTTTTACATCGGCCGGGTCGCCGAAAAAATTCACTGCTTATTTAAAACAAAAAGGCGCGATCGTCACTCATGTGACCAGCTCACCTGAACTTGCTCTTAAGTGTGCCGAGGCCGGAGTGGATGCCATTGTGGCCGAAGGATTTGAGGCCGGAGGGCATAACGGTCGCGAGGAAATAACCACGATGACTCTTATCCCGCAAGTCAGGGAAAAGATCTCCCTGCCATTAATCGCCGCAGGAGGAATCGCTTCTGGGAGCTCTATCGCCGCCGCCATGGCCTTAGGGGCCGAGGGGGTTCAGCTGGGCACGCGTTTTCTCATGACCCGTGAATCAAGCGCACATGAAAATTTTAAAAAACTCGCACTCGAAGCTCTTCCCCATTCGACTCAAATCATGATGAGAAAAACTGTTCCTGTCAGGCTTTTGCAGAATCAATTTTCTAATGAAATTAAAACCATTGAAGAAACATTCACCGGAGATGAGTTAAAAAATAAACTCAACGAACACCTGGGGAAGTACCGCGCAAAAATGGGAATGCTCGATGGTGATCTTTCGTCCGGAGAATTAGAGATAGGCCAGATTGTCAGTTTGATTAAAGACATTCCTAGTGTGGAAGAAGTCATGAAAGAGTTAATTAGCGATTACCAAAAAACTCTCTCACGACTCCCATTAAAATTAGATTAAACAGATCCTCTTCTTAAAGCTTCGATTCTCACTTCTAATGGCGGGTGAGTTGAAAACAGTGCCATGACCCCTGCTTTGCTTGAAATCTGCATTGACCTGAAGTTCGGGTCAGCTTTTCCATCGCCGTTATTTCCTTCAGCAGCTAGCTGAGGGTACGCTCTTTGAAGTGACTCAAGAGCAGCGATCATTTTTTCACGCCCAGCTAAATCAGCTCCGCCTTTATCTGCACGGAACTCTCTGTAGCGAGAAAACCAAGCGACGATTGGCATTGCTAAAAGACCGAAGATGATATCGAAAACAAAAACCAGCGCCATATTCACGAATGGGTTTGGAGCTGAGTCGCGTTCATCGTCACTATTTCCTCTTAGGGCCTGAGAAATAGCGAAGGCCGCAATTCTTGAGAAGAACATAACGAAGGCGTTCACTACACCTTGAACCAGAGTCATCGTCACCATGTCGCCGTTAGCAATGTGGGCAACCTCGTGAGCAAGAACACCTTCAACTTCAGCATCATTCATTCTGCTTAGAAGTCCGGTTGAAACTGCCACCAGAGATGAGTTTCTCGATCTACCAGTAGCAAAGGCGTTTACTTCCATTGATTGATAAATACCTACTTCCGGCATTTCTGTTAAACCTGCACGGCGAGAAAGGCGGTGAACTTTCTCAACAATCCCTCTGTGAGGACCATCAAGTGTGACGATTTGAACACCCATAGTCCACTTCGCCATTTGTTTTGAAAGTAAAAGAGCGATAAAAGAACCACCCATACCCCAAAGAAGACAGAACGCCATAAGAGAGCCGTACTGAATTCCCCCTTGAGAGATGTAATGACCAATACCCAGGGCGGACATGATCACGCTAATTGTGATTGAGATCGCTAAAGATACGGCCGCAAAAATGAGCCAACGTTTCATAAATAATTTTCTCCAATAAGTTTTAATGCTTATATTTTGGGAGCAATCTCTCTACTGTCAAGATTACCAAGTCAAAAATAGTAAACAATTCTTCACCTTAAAATGTAACAGGACTACCGGGAAAATCTATTAAATAAACCCGAAGGAATACTTCACTTAAATCGTACTGAAATTATGGAATCTTCGCTAATTCCGATAAAAGCCATTGGGGGTCGTCTAGGGGAAGGTCGTGACCGGCGTCCGGATGCACAGCTTTTTTGGCGCCCAAAAACCTAATGAGCTCTTCCGAACAACTTGAATCCACTAAGCGATCGCCTTTTGAATAAATCACCGTTACGGGCACCTTCGGGCGTTGGGTAATTCTAAAAGTGCTGGCAACATAAAGTTGGTTGAGGCTTGAGACAACAGAAACCGGCCTCTCACTTTGAATGCGAACAAAGATCTTTTGGATCTCCGCTTTTTTCTGGGCGTCTAATTTGTTGGTGGTGAGATTAAGAATCAGGCCTTCTTTTTTTTCTACTGTTTTAGTAAGTAGAATCTCTAAAAGAACTCTCCATTCTTTTAAATTAAAACGCTTCAATGGTCCCGAGAGATTTTTTGCCGATGAATTGATAGTAAAAACCATGCAGACTTCATCAGGGTACAATAAAGACCAGCGAAGAGCGATCATTCCCCCCATTGAAATCCCAATCAAAATGAGCGGGTCTCCCTTGCTGACTTTTTGACGAAGAAACTCCACATAAGAATCTAAATCGCGAGGAGAAGTCATTTCATGAAACATTCCGGCCCCGGGAAGATCAAGAGAAAGAACCGGGATTTTCGTTTTTTCAAAAAACAGTTCTGGAAGGCCTCTCCAGTGAGCGATTTCGCGAGTGAGTCCTCTTAAAAAAAGAGCGCGCATCTTATGCCTCCTCTTTTTTAATTACCCAGGCATCCGTGTTTTGCATTAGTCTGGTGATAAATTCAATCAGGATGTAGTGGCGTCTCATAGTTCTTTGAAAACGGTGTTCAACCACCGGATTGAAAAAACCTTGTTTAGAAAAAAGCTGAATAGGATTTTTTTTAAGCCAGCTCCACGACCCCATTTCCAGTGTCCATGGAATAAAAATATTCTCGGGATGAGATTTTCTCGATTCAAAAAATAGGTAATCCCACAAATCTCCGTGAGTTGTATAGGAATCGGATTGCTGCTCAATTTTATAGATGTGATGTGGATGAGTGTTCTCATATAAGTCCACCGCGCGATCGACGATATCCCTAAACATAAAAGGCTCAGAGCTTTTAGCGTAAGGAAACCATAGACGGTCTTTTAGTCCAAACCCCGAGTGAAAATCGAGCCCCATGGAAATCTTGGCCGGGAACATTTCTCTTTTTACAAACTCAGAAACCGCATAATTTTCGGCCTCAAGTTGCCCGGCAACTCCTCTGTACCATGGGTACTTAGGCCCATAACGGTGACCGCGGTACATTTTATACCAAGGCCCTTTATCGGCCTCGACCGGAGAGTTTCTCATTAAGTCGACACCGTTGCCGTTTGAGCGGCGAAGCAGTTTCATCCCGACGGGATTAATAATGGGAATAGAAACAATCCTGAAATTTTTAAGAGACTCTCTTAAAGAAGTATCCCACTGGCATTGAGTGAAAAAACTTTTTAAAAATCCCAAAAGCACATGCGTGCCTACGCGCTCTAGTCCATGAACACCGGCAAAGAGCCCTAGTGTTGGTGCTGTTTTATCCTCTGATCCGATAACAAAAGCGTGGATGGGAAATGATTCGTTTTGATAAGTGATGGTGGTGAGAACTTCTGTCCTAATCAAATCCTGACATTCAGGAAGGCGTTGCTCAACCTGTTGGATGAGCTTTGCGACTTCCTGAAGTTCTTTAAACATAAATTAGAATCCGGCCTTCTTTTTAGCGTCAGCAATCATTTGCTCTCTCATTTTTGGATCGGCCCAGCGAGCTTGAGCTTCTGGTGAGAGCTTTCTGATTGGATCGAAATAGAAAAAGACTTCGCCTGGTTTTACATTTGGTGCTGTCCAAACTGAAATCCCGTTTTCCTGGTCATAATACTCGTAAGAAGCAATATGGCGTTTACCACCACCACCAGGAGCATCACACACGAATGTTGGTGTGTTAAATCCTGCAGTCGTTCCACGCATTGCTTTTTCTAGAGCGACAGCTTCAGCAATTGTTGTCCTAAAGTGCTCGCATCCTGGAACCATATCGTGGATATAAACGTAGTATGGCTGAACGTTCATGTATTCCATCTGACGGATCAGAAGAACCATGTCGTTGATGTTATCGTTAACACCTTCTTGAAGAACCGCTTGGTTTCTTACGATGATGCCGGCCTGGAATAATCTATCCATCGCCATTTTTGAGTAGATCGTGATTTCTTTTGGAGAAGAAAAGTGAGTGTGAACAAACACCGCTTTCCCCATCGCTTGACCTTTTTTATGAACAGCTGCCAGCGCCTCAAACCATTCATGATCAGATGTGATTTTCTGAGGGAAAATCGCAATCCCTTTTGTGGCAAAACGAATACGTCTGATGTGTGGGATATCTAAAAGTGATTCACCAATCAGTGTGATTTGTTTTGCAGTTAACATGAAAGCGTCACCACCAGAGATAACCACGTCTTCAACACGTGGAGTGTTTCTGATGTATTCAAAAGCAGCTTCCATTCTCGCGGCATTGACCCCGTAAGTTTCCTTTTCAACTGTCTCAGTCGATCCACCAATTAAGCGTGAACGCGTACAATATGAACAGTAAACCGGGCAAATGGTCGTCGGAAGGAAAAGAACTTTATCATAGTATCTATGAGTCAGACCCGGAACCGGAGCGTCTACATCTTCGTGAAGAGAGTCTGCTTCGTAGTACGGGTGATCTTCTAAGAATTGAGAACCAATCGGAAGGAATTGTTTTCTAAGCGGATCATTAACCGGGTCTTTCCAGTCAATCAGCGCGAATACATAAGGAGTGATCCTGATGTTCATTGGTGTCTTATGTTGTCCAAGAAGCATGTCTTGGTAAAACTCTTCTGAACATAATTCACCTAAAACAGTTCTTACCTGCTCTACTTTTTTAATTGAGTTTTTCAGCTGCCACATATGATCGCCGAACTCTTCCTTAGAGACATCTTTCCATGCCGGAATTACTCTCCAGAAATCATCTGAACGGAATTCGCGATGGACACCATCCTTTAGAGTTAGTCGTAAGTCAGGTTTAAGTACGTTTGGGCTCTTCATCAAATCCCCTTGATTTAACAGTTCTACACAATAAATATTTTATGATTCTATTATCGCTTATTCTTGAAGAATTTTAAGAAAAATGGCGAAATAAGCAAAATAATCAACAAAATGACAAAGTAATGGAAGTACTTTGTGATGTCAAAGTCGACAGTTTTACCAAGGTAATGAGCTCCCCCAACAATTCCCACTACCCAGATGACAGCTCCTGCCACCTCGTAAAGAGTGAATTTAAGGTAGTTCATTTTGCTGGTCCCCGCGATGAATGGGGCGAAGGTACGGACAAAGGCGATAAATTTACAGAACAGAATGGTCTTCCCGCCATGCTTCAAATAGAACTGGTGGGCCATCTCTAGGTGCTTTTCCTCCAGGAGAATCTTATTCATATTTCTTCTGGTCCAATCGGCGAATTTGCGCCCCAAGAAGTAGCTGAAATGATCCCCTAAGATAGTGGCCACTAGAAGCGATGGAATCAGGACATTGATATCGATATCCCCTTTGGCCGAGATCAGACCAAGGGTCAAAAGTAGTGAATCTCCAGGTAGGAAAAATCCAAAAAGGCCTACCTCCGCAAATAAAATTGCGGCCAGTCCCCAGTAGCCGAAGAACTGGAAAAATGCTAAAGGATCGGTGGCGATCGCTAGAAGTGGGTCTAATAAACTCATGACTTCAAAGATTTTAGCAAAAGACGCTCGCACCACATAGTAAAAAATACATACTCCTTCCCCATGCGTGGCGCACAGCACCGCAAAGAGTTAGTATGCCCTATACACTCGAAGGAAAACTTTATGAAACAGCTTAAATTAACTCTATTCTTAGCGTCGATTCTTACTGTCACTTTCGCCCAAACGGCCAATGCCGGACTTGGCGATTACCTTGAAAAGAGGGACATTCCTGGAAAAATACGCGAAGAAGTTGCTGATCTCGATATCAACTTCAGCGCTGACCTCGGTGATTTTGACCTTGTTCAAGGTGTAAACATCGCCGGTAAATACCGCTATGAAGTTGAAGCTTCTTATCAGGATCAATACTATACAAGAATTGATAAGTGGGATCTAAAAGCAAACATTAACATCGGCGATATTGTAGAGAATTTTGTTGAACTTCCTTTTTCGTTCTCAGTTAACCGTCAAAATAGCTTTTTCTTCGTAAGACAATTCAAAGAAAAAAAGGCCGCTCTAAAGGCCTTACCATACAGTCCAAAAAGACTTCCACTCTCAGCTGATTTAGCTCTTAAAAATCTAGAACCTGGTGATTTCGTTTCTATGCCAGCGTCATTGAACATCGCTGTTCAAGCGGGTGTTTCAACTTCAACTGTAACTCCAGTTGTAGTGAGTGCAAATGCAGGTGTGTACTGGATTCTAAGTGGAGAGTTTATCGTTCAGGTCTTTAAAATTGATGAAACTCACGTTCGTTTAAAAATGATTTCTCGTCGTGGGTACGACCGCGGAACAACTGCTGGAGCGGGTGTTTCATTTAAATTCTTTAGAGTGAGAGTGCTTGACCGTCAAATCGACCGTCTCTTTGACCGCGACCTGGTACAAATGGGATATTCAGTTAACCCTGGAGCGCAGTTTATCGTAGACTACGTTTTCGATTTAAAAAATGCAGAAGCAAAAGAAGCTTACGACCAAATCCTAAAGACGACTCTAAAGTTTAAAGACGTTGTTGTTATCAACAAGCTTGATGCTTATGAACTAAAAGACAAACTTGTGTCTTCATTTGAAAAAGCGGAAAAAGTTTTTGAAGCAGACAAAAAACTAGACCCAAAAGATCGTCGTATCACCAGAATCTTCAAAGGATTCACTGACTACCAAGGGCACACAAACAAGTTAAAGATGGCCCTTTTATTCATGAGCTACAAAAAAGATAAGGCCTACACAGAAAGCAAGGTGACGTTCATCGATAAGAATGAAAACAACCTGGAGTTCTTCTACCCTACATACTCAAAGTATATGGAGCAGAAGTTTGGAAAGTG
Organism: Bacteriovorax sp. As-1; assembly: GCF_058446905.1. Lineage (NCBI taxonomy): Bacteria > Pseudomonadati > Bdellovibrionota > Bacteriovoracia > Bacteriovoracales > Bacteriovoracaceae > Bacteriovorax > Bacteriovorax sp. As-1. The sequence continues at coordinate 3,408,060 of NZ_CP184341.1, read as the reverse complement.
GATCTTTGACCTTAAAGACCAAAGCTTCCAAAACAACTTCGCCCTTATCCCGCGCCTGAATGCTGAAAACACAAAAGCAAAAAACCCGGACTACGGTGTAACTTTTGAGCGCAAAGATAAATTCTTAAGCTCAAAGGAGCAAAGAATTGTTCAAAAGTTCATGATCGGACAAGTTCCAACGATGTTTGGTGACAAGATCGACCTTGATGCCTGGAAATCTGGTGTAGATAAAAAAGATGCCCGCATCTATTTGCAACTGGTTCTTAAGGCCCAGGGCTTTAACTACCTTAAGAGTTATAGTCTTGCTGAAATCGATAAACTTTTAATCGCCTATACAGTTCAGAAGAAAAAAGAGCACATCTTAGATGACAGTGAAGAAAACACGGCATGGGAGCGTTTAAAAGACTTCCTGTTCATCGGTCGCTTCATTAAACAAGAACGTCTTCACAACCTGGCTTCCGACATCTACACGATCCTTCAGAACAAAGAAGACGATTCTGAGATTATGACTAAGAAGCTGGTAAAACTTAACGAGCACGGAATCTTCGATAAAATCGGAGTTGGATTCCTGATTTCTCTACTTCCACAAGAGCAATTAGAAGAACTGATCTATTTAAAAGTCGAAATGACGGCAAAAGATATCAAAGCTGTTGATTACGAATATGGGAAGCTAAACTACCGCGCTCTTTATAATGAATTAACTCGCGTTCAATCGAGAATTTCTGATCGCTCATACGACCTGCGCGTGACAGATGCTGATCACGACATGGAAAATGCAGAAAATACTGAGGCGACCAAGGATTCACGCGACTCAGACACAGTGTTGGACGATATTTTGGGCTTAAATTAGCCATTACAAAAAATATCAATAATATCTTTGACTTAAATTCCAAAAGCTACATATAATATAAATTATATGTAGCTTTTTTAGCTTCACAACGATCATTTTTAAAAGGATTTAAAAAGATTGGAACTGATAACGACCACTCAAAATAAAGATCTCACTCCTAAAAATCCATCGCATCTTTTGATGGAAGAATACCTACAAAATCTTCGTCGATTGAACAAATCGGAACACACGATCAAAAACTATAGAGCTGATTTGCTCAAATTTTTTCAGTGGCTGGAGCATGATCAGAAGCTCAAAATTGAAAAAGTTAATGGCGAAATCATCGGAAAATATAAAGAGTTTTTAGGAAATGGGGGCCAAGTCCACCAGGAAATCGTAAGAAATCCTGACGGATCGGTGGAATCAACAGGCGGATTTTTAAATTGGTTTAAAAAGATAATAGGAAAGGCCGTCTTTAAAAAAAGAACCGAGAGATATCTCCTCTTTTTTCAAAATGCCATGAGTGTCTCATCAAGAAGGCGCCATTTATCGAGCTTAAAAAACTTTTTTGAGTATTTAAAAGAATCCCATGAAGATTCATCCAATAAGTTTTTAAAAAACCCGGTTAAAAGTAAAATCCACGCAATTACTCTCAAGGAAATCGATGTCACTCCGACGACGATGATCACAAAAGATGATTTCAAAAAAATTGAAGAGCAAACTTTTAGAACAAATGAACGCCTGATTTTATATCTTTTATATTATGGTGGAATGCGTTTAAGCGAGCTTTGCAGTTTAAAAATTTCAAATTTCGATAAAATTTCACGGACAATTACCTTCGATCGCAAAGGTGGATACGTGCACACATTAGTGATCCAAAAAGATGAACTAATTTTTAAAAATTTAAATTTTTACCTGGAAAACACAAATTTAGTCGGAGATTTTTTATTTCAAACCAAAGAGGGGAGGCCTTATTCTTCCAAAGCGATGTACAACAAAATTATAAAAATTATTGAACGCGCTATCCCCGATAACCAAACAATGACTAAAATCACACCCCATAGTTTCAGAAAGGCCTGCGCCACTGAACTCTATATGAAGTCCAAAGATTTATTGTTTGTCCGCGATTATTTGAATCACAAAGACGCAAAAATCACCCAGACTTATATTGATAAACGCACACTCTCCCTGAAAACACGCCGTTATCATTAGGGATGGGTGACATCTCCCCCTTTAATTCGCGTGTTTTTTATGCAAAAATGCCCCCTATGTTAAAAATTATTCGCCTTACACTTTTTGCCATCTGGGTGGTTATTGCGGCCACTCTTGGAACACTTCGCGCTCTTTTTAAGCCTTTTGATACAAAGAGCTTAATGCTGACAGCGAATCTCATCAAACACGGTGATAAAATTTTAGGTTTAAACATCATCGTCAGAAACCGCGATATTTTATTAAGAGAACGCCCATGTGTTTTTATTAGCAACCATCAAGATAATCTGGATATTATTTTAGGCTCTAAAATGATTGCTGAAAGAATTGTAACGATTGGAAAAAGATCTATTCTTTTTATTCCATTTTTTGGAATTTTCTACTGGCTCTCAGGAAACATTCTGATCAACCGTGGAAATAAAAGAAGCGCCTTCGGGACAATGGATACTGCTTCAAGAAGCATCAAAGAAAAAAATCTTTCTATCTGGATTATGCCAGAAGGAACACGTTCAAGAGGACGTGGACTTCTACCATTTAAAAAAGGTCCTTTTGTTACTGCTATTAAAGCTCAAGTTCCCATCGTTCCAATTGCCTGGAGTAATTACATTCAGACAATGGATTTAAATAAGTGGCGTGCAGGTGTGGTTATTGAAGAAGTTCTTGAACCGATTCAAACTGCAGGCATGACTTTAGATGATGTTGATCGTTTAAAAGATCACTGTTACCAGGTTCTAAAAACGGCCATCGAGCGCATCGATGCTGAAGCTAAAGTTCTTTATGAACAAGCGTAGATCCACACAAGGCAAGCGCTGCTTACGCTGTAAAATTCACAAGTCATTATGTTTTTGCGACATCATCCGCGAGGTGCCAACTAAGACACGCGTATCGATCATCATGCATCACCGTGAAAGACATCTGACTTCCAATACTGCAAATCTCGCTCAACTCGTTTTACCTAATTGCCAGATCTCTTTGCGTGGTTTTCCGAATGAACCTTTTTCAATAGATTCATTAAAACTAAACACAGAGGAATCCCCGATCTATCTTTTTCCCCATGAAGATGCAATTGAATTAAACGCTCATTTTATGGAGGCCAATAAAGATAAAAAATTTCATCTGATTGTTCCAGACGGGACGTGGTCTCAGGCGGTCAAAACTTACCGTCGTGAACCAGGGCTTGCAGGCATTCAGTGTGTGAAACTTCCACCTGGAGAGCCTGGTCGCTACAAGCTTCGCAAATCAAGTGATGAAAACAGATTATCTACATACGAAGCGATTACACGCGCACTTCATATTCTGGAAAACCAGGAAGGACTAAAAACCGATATGGAGTTGGTCTTTGATACAATGGTTGAAAGAGTTGTCAGAGGAAGAACGGCCTTCGAAAATTAATTTTTCAAAGGCCCGGAAAGTATTATCTAAAAGTGTCTACTGTTTTGCAGTTTGAACGGTAAGAGAAGTTATCAATTGTCGAAATTCTCGAAGCGATTTTCTCTTCAAAATCTAAAAGTAAGTTAAGATTTTTTAAGTACGGCTCGTTTGTTTTTAAAACTAATTGATCAAACGGCTCTTTTGAAACCTCACCGCCATTAAAGTGACGAATGTATCCTTCAACTCGAACTTCTTCGAAACTTTGAATTGATTGAGTTGCACCTGCTTTTTCAGTCACAATATTGGCAATTCCTTCAACTCTGTTAAAGTCGTCAACAGTCACAACACCAGAAGCATCAAATTTATGAACGCCCTGAATTTCAGCAGATTTACAACGGAAGCTGATAGTATTGGCAAAAGCAGTCAATGGCATTGCCACTAGAAGAACAAGTAGTGTGTGTTTCATTCTTATAACCCCGGTTTTGTCTCTACAGGATTAACTCCATTGCCTGGAGCCTCTGTAAATTCTGTGTTTGTTGGTGACTCGGTTGTAAGAGCGCGAAGGTCTGGCCCGTTTCCGGATCTTTTGTATCTTCTTGCTTTTCCAAGACGAGCTTTTTTCTTTTTATTTTTCTTTTTCGAGTTCTTATTCTTTGATTGAGAAACGCTTGTTTCTGATTTCTTCTTTTTAGTGGCAGCTTCTGCATCAAGGCTAAAGGCATTCCCAAAAATTAAGACGAGGCCAAGTAGTGCCGTCACACAAGTCTTTAGCATAATCATCCTATGAACATTGTTTATAAAGCCTCGGTATTTTTATGGACTCTACCTAATGTGGCAAGTTTTAAAAGCACTCTCCTACTAATTTTCAGAAGTTATAAAAGATAAAAAGTAAGTAATCTGCGACATTAGTAGACATAGGGCATTACCCCTTTTAAACTGGCCCTCTATGAATGACGCTCTTTACATAGCCTTCTACAAACCCTATGGGATCTTAAGCCAGTTCACCTCTGATGACCCTAAGGAGACGTTGAGTAACTTTAATCTGCCTAAGGGAGTCTATCCCGCAGGTCGATTGGATAAAGACTCTGAGGGGCTTTTGATCCTGAGTAATGACGGGACATTTATCGACCAACTCTTAAATCCTAAATTTGATAAAGAGAAAATTTATTGGGTGCAGGTTGAAAATATTCCGAGTGAAGACTCGCTGAATGTTTTGCGAAAAGGCGGCATCCAGATTCAAGATTACAAAACCAAACCGGCCAAAGTTCATATTATTGAGCCGCAACCAGTGATGCCAGAGCGCGATCCTCCAGTGAGATTTAGAAAATCTATTCCGACGTGTTGGTTAGAAATTAAAATCAGTGAAGGAAAAAACCGTCAGGTGCGCCGAATGACAGCGAGTATCAATCACCCGACTCTGCGCCTGCTTCGCCAGCAAGTGGGAAAATATAAGCTCGGAGAACTAAATCCAGGTCAATGGGTGGTGATTCAGAAGAGCGATATTCTCTAACCTTACTTTCATTTTATTCATTTTAAGTGAAACTTTTCGAAATTTATCTCGTACAATTTTGTAGTAAATTTACACAGGATCACAAATGAACCTTATCGACCTTTCAATTAAACGTCCCGTCTTTGCGTGGGTATTAATGTTCTCACTCATCGTCTTCGGAGCTATCTGTGTTAACCGCATGGGTATTTCACAGCTTCCCGATGTCGACTTCCCGATCATCAACGTTTCTATCACCTATGAAGGGGCCGCTCCAGAAGTTGTGGAAAGCGAGCTTATTGATCCGATCGAACAAAGACTTCTAAACATTGAAGGAATCAAGGAAATGAGATCGAGCGCACGTCAAGGTGCCGGATCAGTAACACTTGAATTCGATATCAATAGAAACGTCGACGTTGCCCTTCAAGAAGTTCAGTCGGCCCTTTCGCAATTAAGACTACCGCAAGGAATTGACCCGGCCGTTATTAGAAAACAAAACCCGGAAGAAGATCCGATTCTTATTATCTCAGTTTTCAGTGATTCAAATTTAAAGGACATGCTCGCTTGGGCCGATAACTACCTGCTTGACCAGATCCGTTTCCTTCCAGGAGTTGGAGAGGTTTCAGTTGGTGGAGCTTCTGAGAGAAACCTTCGCGTTTGGATTGATACAAAAAAACTAGAACGTTTTGAATTAACCATTGATGACGTCATTTCCGCCTTAAACTCTCAGCACGTTGAAAGTGCTGCCGGGCAATTTACGGAAGGAAAAAGAGAACTTCGTGTAAGATGGCTGGGTGAAGCCGCCGCTTTAAGTGAAGTGGAAAATATCCGCATTCTTCGCCGTGGTGGAGAGAGAATTTTTAATCGCAATATCTATATTAAAGACGTGGCCACTGTAGAAGATGGACTTTCAGACATCCGCCGACTTGCTCGCGTAAACGGCCAGGAAGCTATCGGTATCCAGGTCAGAAAGCAGCGTGGAACAAACGAAGTTCAAGTTGCTGAAGAAGTTATTAAAAAGTTTAATGAGATTAAAGGCAACTTTCCAAAGGGATACAACTACCGCGTAAACATCAACTTCACGAAGTCTACTGAAGCGACTGTGGGGCTGACGATTGAAAAACTTTGGGTAGCTGCCCTTATCACCATCGTGATCTGTTTTCTTTTCCTCGGAAGCTTTCAGGCCGCGCTTAACATTCTTTTCTCAATTCCAACCTCAATTGTAGGGACGTTTACCATCCTCTACTTTTCTGGATTCACGCTTAACCTCTTTACTCTACTGGCCCTCACTCTTTCGATTTCCATCGTCGTTGATGATGCCATCATGTTACTTGAAAACATTGTCCGTCACTACCGCTTAGGTAAAGACTCAAAGACGGCCGCTTCAGAAGGAGCAAAAGAAGTTCTTCCTGCCGCAGTCGCCGCCACTTTAGCGGTTGTTGCCGTATTCCTTCCAGTTGTTTTCATGGATGGGATCATTGGTAAGTTCTTTTTCCAGTTCGGGGTTACAATGTGTGCCTGCGTTCTGATCTCACTTCTTGAAGCTGTGACGATCACGCCAATGCGTGCGGCCGCTTTATTGAGCACGGAACCAGAAGTTTCTAAATTCGAAAGATACTTGGATGAAGTCTTCCACAAGTTTGGAGACAAATATAAAGCAGTTCTGGCAAAAACACTGGAGTGGAAATGGGCCGTGGTTTTAGGCTCGGTAGTTTTCTTCGTTGTCTCGCTAGTTCTGGTCAGTAAAGTCCGCCAGGAATTCGTTCCATTGCAAGATCAAGACATCATCATTATGCAAGGGATGACTCCTCCAGGAACTTCACTTGAAACAACAAGTGCGAAAGCTCAAGAACTCGAAGCGATCTTAAAGAAAAATGAAAACATCGAAGGATACTTTACATCTGTGGGTGGTTTCGGTGCCGGATCAAACACGAGTATGGTTTTCATGCCGATCTCGCTGAAACTTAGATCTGAAAGAAAGATGGGTCACATCCAGATCATGGAACAACTCCGCGAAGAGTTTAAGGCCGTCAAAGGCATCCGTGTGACATTGAGAGATAACTCTGCCAGAAACCTTTCTTCTGGTCGCCAGAACCCGATTGCCATCAACTTACGTGGGCCTGATTTAAAAGTGCTGGAGGCCAAATCAGCAGAATTCATGAAACGTATTGAAGATGAAAAAATCGGTGTGGATATGGACACGGATTACCGCTCAGGGATTCCTGAACTTATCTTAAAACCAAATAGAAAAGCGATGAGTGACCGTGGAGTTTCAGTTGAAACGGTAGGTGCGATTCTCGCTGCCGGAGTTGGTGGCGTGAGACAGGGTAAATACACCTTCGATGGAAAACGCTACGACATCCGCTTTAAAATTAAAGATGAACAAGTGCGCACTCCGGAAGACTTCAAACATTTATATGTGAGAAACCAGGCCGGAAACTTAATTCCTTTTTATGAACTGGTTACGATTGAAGAAGGAAATGCGATTCAAAGTATTTCCCGTGTAAACCGTCAAAGAGCGATTTCCGTCTATGGGAACTTAGCTCCAGGACAATCGCAAGCAAAGGTTCTTGATCGTGCAAAACAAATTGCGCAGGAAATTCTTCCTCCGTCATACTCATTTGCACTTGAAGGAGCTTCAGCGGGATTTGCTTCATCATTTTCAAGCTTATACTACGCCCTGATGATCGGTATCCTTGTTGCCTACCTGATCCTGGCCGTGCAGTTTGACTCTTTTATTCACCCAATCTCAGTTCTAGTCGCCCTTCCTTTCTCTGTGACCGGGGCCTTGATTGCTTTATGGATGTTTAACATCTCGTTAAACCTCTTCTCATTTATCGGTCTCATCGTTCTAATGGGTATTGCTAAAAAGAACTCGATCATGCTGGTGGAATTCACTAACCAGGTGAGAAACGGTCACATGGATAACCGCCATGAAACACCGTTAAATGCCCTTTTACTAGCGTGTCCGATTCGTCTGCGTCCGATTATCATGACGTCGGTGGCGACTGTTGCAGCGGCCACTCCACTGGTTTTAGGTTCAGGAATTGGGGTTGAAACCCGCATCCCGATGGGTCTATCGATTATCGGGGGAACGATTATTTCGACACTTTTAACCCTGTTCGTTGTTCCGGCCCTTTACCTGATATTAACTCCGCTTGAGCGTTCAGAGACTTACGTCAAGAAAGTCCCAGCTGAAGGTGCTCCAGCGAAAAATGTCCCGTCAAACGCGCATGAAGCGCTTTAAAACATAGTATAATTTCTACAACACCCCCCAAAAGACTCTCCAGTGCTGGTATAAAAACCGGCACTGGAGAATCCTTATGAAAACCGCGCTCACTTATGTAAGCTTTCTGGCCCTTCTTATGACATTTGCCCAGGCCCGCGAACTTAGTCCGGTAGGCTATGGCCTGCAATGCTCTGGAACATCAAGCACCGACTTAAAAAACTGCCTTAACCGAGAATCAGATAAAATTGATGAGGCCAATCTTCCTAATGAAATTATTATTTCAACAGAGGCCAGTGGAAAAGAATCACTATTAAAAATGGTGACGACTGCCTCGGCAGAGCGCACAGATAACTACGCCCTTAGTTTGGCCGCAAAAATCCCAATGATTGAAAAGGCCATCGCGACAGCTTTAATCATTCAATACGAAGACGAACCACAACTGTACTATTATATCGTTGATCAAAGTGGCAGGCTGGAAGTGATTTTCGACGGACTCAATAGCGTTGATGTCTCTGAGAATATGGCGGCGATTTTTATCAATGACCCGGAAGTTTTCTCCCTTAAATCAGATAACGTTTCGGCACAATTTAAAAAATGGATGAAGTATTTAAAAGGGCAGGAGTAAAAACCTAGCCCTTCTTTCTGTCTTTATATTCACCTTCGCGGTGTGACCCATCTGAAAGACCGTATTTCTCAAGAACGCCAATGTGGCCGATGATTTCTTTTGTCAGTTCAACATTCTGGTTTCTTAAAAGATTAGCATAACCCACAATCTTCTTAGAGAGCTCTTCGCCTCTTTCATACAAGGCCTCAAACCTAAACTCGCTTACACCTTTTTCCAAAAGCTCTGGAATCAGTTTCGCTGCTGATTGAGGGACGGCATTGAACATTGTATTGCGACACTCTTGGTCCGCTTTAATCTGGTGGTGATTTCCAAACTGATCTTTTAATTCCAGCCTATGCTCTTCACACGGCTTTCCACAGTCTCTAAAGCTCTTTCCTTCACTTAAGAAAGCGGCAAACACACAATGCTCCATATGAAAGGAAGGCATGTACTGGTGAGTGGTGACTTCGATTCCATCTGCATTTTTAACCAGGTCAAAAAGCTGGTGAGAGTTTAAGTCGTAAGAAGCGCAAACTGACGAAAGCTTTTTTCCTAAAAAATAATCAGCTGTCACTGAGTTCGTGACGTTTAAACTAAAATCCCCTTTAAGCTCAAAGTTTTTATCCTGGAAGTAATAAACCGCTCCTAAATTGCGGCATAAAATCACATCAGGGTTAGCGCGTTCGATGATTTTAAAGTTGTAGTATTCGTTTGGTTTAAGAATTCTCGTCGTGGCAATCCCGACCTTGATTCCTTTTTCTTTTAAAAGCGCCACACTCTCCGCGTAGCCTTTTCCAAATTCGTAATCAAGATAGACGACACCTAGTGAATCAACGACTTTTTCATAGAAGCCTAAAAAGTCATGAATCTGGGAGATCTCTCTTAAAAGCACATTGAGTTTTGGCGCTTTCTGAGTGCCCTTCTTAAATGAATGAAGATCAATATCGCGCATTTCAAGCGGAGCTCTCTCCACTCGTTTTTGCATTAAGAGTTCCGTAAACTGGCGACGGATTTGTTTTAATTCTTTTTGGTGAATAAAAAATTCTTTATCTTTTGAAAGAGTCAAACCATCCAGAATAAAACACGAGTTTCCAAGAGCACCAAGTTCTGCTTCAAGCTCCGCTCTTCCTACCGGTTTTGAAGAAGCTTCTTCCAATGCGCCCTCTGAATAAACAGTCACAAAACGATCGCCATCGTTTGCTTCTACTTTTAGAGGCTGCCCGATTTCCGCTTCCACACTCAAGTGAATCGGAATTCTCTTTTTTAAATTTTTATCGGTATAAGACATCGTGAGTTTCTTTTCAACGACGGCATCCGAGTTGAAATACACGATAAAATCCAGAGCGACTTTTTTGAAATCAAAACTCTTATCGAATGAAAGTTCAAAAAGATTTTCTTTTAGCTTTTTTACACCGTAGAGTTTTCCCCCGACTTCTGTTTTCTTTCCACGCAAGCTTCCAGCGAGTAAAACGCCATCGCCATTTTTTAAATGCGGGTAAGAAATTTCAACTGTCACTGACTTTGGGTCAATCTTTTTAACTTTTCCAATCGCCAGTCCTCTATGTGCTCCATACGTTCCATCCACCAGGTCCTGATGATCCACGCCATGAAGCCATCCAGAAAAAAATCCACGCGAATAGGTTAAACTCATTTCTGTTTTTTTTGCTTCAATTTCTTTTTTCGAAAGCTGTTTTCCGTAGGCCTCAACTAAATCGATGGCCTCGCGGTAATTATGAGCGGCACTCGCCACATACTCAGGCGTCTTTAATCGCCCTTCTACTTTAAAACTTTCGATTCCAATATTTAGAAGCTCTGGAATCTCGGCAATTCCACACAGGTCTTTTGGAGAGACCAGGTACTTGTAATCACCTAGTTCATACTTTTTTCCATCGACGATCATCTCGTATTCTAGGCGACAACTCTGGGCACACTGGCCGCGGTTGGCACTTCGGCCCCCGATACTCTCACTGGTGAAACACTGGCCTGAATAGGCCACGCATAAAGCGCCGTGAACGAAAACTTCAAGCTCTCTATCAGTCTTTTCTTTAATCGCACGCATCTCTGGAAGACTTACTTCCCTTCCTAAAACGAAGCGCTTAATTTTTAAATCATCTAGTAAACTCATCGCCTCGTGATTGGTCACCGTCATCTGAGTTGATCCGTGGATCACTTGATCAGGGGCCATATCGCGGACAAGTTTCGCCAGCCCCACATCCTGAACGATCAGAGCGTCTGGCCTTAGAGGTAAAACAACACTCAATAATTTTATAACTTCGGGCAGTTCGTCTTGAAAGATAACAACGTTGAAAGCGAGGTTGACTCTTACACCGTAGAGGTGACACAACTCGATCATTTCTCTTAGTTCACTTACACTGAAATCAGTGGTTCTTCCGCGAGCGTTAAAGTGAGGCATCCCTACATAAATCGCATCGGCGCCATTATGAATGGCGGCCAGGCACATATTCATGTTTCCTACAGGTAGAAGCAGTTCACTTTTCTTATTCTTTGACATAATCTTATTCTAATTCAAAATAATTACCCTAGGAGTACCTTATGAAATATTTATCACTATTAGTCATCATGCTTTTTACGGTTTCTTGTGGGATGCAGAGTATCCCAACTGCCTTGAATCAGGTAGACGCTGACTGGGCAGAAGTACAAAACCAATACAAGAGACGCCAAGACCTTATCCCTAACCTGGTAGAAGTGGTTAAAGGGTACGCGAAACACGAAAAAGAGACCCTTGAAGGAGTGGTTTCAGCTCGTGCGAAAGCTACGCAAGTTAACTTTACAGCTGATCAGTTAAACGCAGAAAACATGAAAAAGTTCCAGGACGCTCAAGGTGGATTATCATCTGCTCTTTCACGTTTAATGGTAGTGGTTGAAAAATACCCTGACCTAAAAGCAAACCAAAACTTCCGCGACCTGCAGGCTCAACTTGAAGGAACAGAAAACAGAATCACAGTAGCAAGAAACCGCTACATCGCTGCGATTCAAAACTTTAACAACCTGGTGACTGTACCTCCGACATCTTGGTACAACTCGATTTTCTTAAAACATGAAAAGAAGCCTCAATTTGCGGTGGAAAATATTGAAAGAGCTCAAGAAGCTCCAGCAGTTAAATTCTAATGATTAAAAAAACTCTCGTTTCATTTTTACTCTTTTGCCTGTGCACCCTGAGCGCTTTTGCGCTCGAGGTGCCAGCACTCACAGGACCTGTGGTCGATGAGGCCCAGTTTCTTTCCCGCGATGCTTTTCACGCGATTGAAGGGGCGCTTCAAAATCTCAACCAAACTGAAGGCATTCAATTTCAAGTTCTCATCATCGATAAACTCGTCGATGAGACCATTGAAGGTTACTCCATTAAAGTTGTCGATGAATGGAAGCTTGGAAAAAAAGGCGACGACCGCGCAGCTCTTTTTCTCATCTCTTTAGATGATAGAAAAATGCGTATTGAAGTGGGCCGTGGCCTTGAAGGCACACTTACCGATTTAACCACTAATCGAATTCTTGATGAGGTAAAACCTTTTTTCCAAAAAGGTGATTACGACAACGGCGTTGCTTTAGGTCTTGCCCTTATGGCCCAGGCCGATGGCAAGAAGCTCGATTTCAACGGGCAAATCAAACCTCGCCATCACAGGAAAGGAAGTGCACCGATGGTTCTTATTGCCATCTTTGGTCTCATTTTCTTCCTGCAGTTTTTCTTCCCTAACATTCGTGGCGGAGGAAGAGGTGGCCGTGGTGGATACTACGGCGGCTGGGGTGGCGGAGGCGGCCTCGGTGGAGGCGGCGGTGGAAGTTCGTGGTCCGGAGGCGGCGGCGGCTTTTCCGGTGGTGGCTCGAGTGGTAGTTGGTAAAATAAACTTAGAGGCAAATATGATTTCAGCAAAAGACAAAGAACAGATTAAAAAACTTATCACTGAGGCCGAGAAAAAATCCCACAGTGAATTGGTGCCGATGATTGTCTCGACATCAGATAATTATCCTGCAGCCCACTGGCGAGCAGCAATTATCGTATCATTTCTTTTCTCACTTGGACTTTACTTCTCCCCGCTTGCCATTATTAACCCTATCTACTTTTTATGGATTCAAGTGCCAGGTCTTTTTATTGGCTACTGGCTGGGCAATATCCCTTCAGTCACAAGACTTTTAATCACTAAAGAAGAAATTGAATTTGAAGTCACACAAAGAGCGATTGAGGCCTTTTACGAGCACAACCTGCACGTGACAGACAGACACAATGGCGTCCTTATCTTCATCTCGCTTCTAGAGCGCCAAATTAAAATCATCACAGATGTTGGTGTAAAACAAAAAGTCGACCAAAAAATCTGGGATGAAATCACCCAGGAATTCATTGAAAAAGTCAAAGAAGGCGATTTTGTTGAGGCCCTAAAAAACACCATCAGTGCAGCAAGTGATATCCTGGAGAATTACTTTCCAAAGAGCGCTGGTACAGCAAAAAACGAACTTAAAAACGACATCATCATTGAATAAAATTATCCGACCATTTTAATCATGATAGTTTTTTTAAGTAGTCACTCTCCTTCTGATTCTTCATTCTTTAAGAATGAAAAAATCAATGTTAATCCTTTGTGCTCTTTTGAGCGTTAATACTTTTGCCGGCACACTGCCAACGACGAAAAACGAGTTCTGCGCCCGCTTTGAAGACAGCAGTGTTCTTACCTCATATGCCGACGAATCAAGCAACCTGATGTCTTTTAAGAATCAAGGGGGCTTCTTTAACGGTGGTGTCTGCTGGTGGCACTCGCGCTTTCAAAGAAACATCTTTTACCTGGGAATCATGCGTCCAGATTTAAATAAACCTAGTGCCCGCGAAGTAAAGGCCCTTATTAAAGAAATCCGCGCCGGAGAAAAGGTTGTCACAATTCCGGGATTTGCTAACTTTTCAGAATTCACTGAAACCTACAAAAAAGAAATTATCGCTGAACTTGAAGCATGGCAGTTATACGATGGCGTAGTCCTTGGATCATGGATTGATGGTCTAAAGGGCGATACAAAAGTTAAACCTGATGTTCTAAAAGGAATGATGGATAAAGTTTTTAACTACGTAGCCGTTAATAAAAAAATCGCCTACCAAAAACTGCAAATCAAAGGCATCACCTCTCACGCCTGGCTGATTACCAATATGAAAGAGGCCCCTGGAGGAGGTTATGAAATTGGCCTGATTGATTCAAACAATCCTCGCCAATGCGAAAATTACTCCTACAAAAATGGCGATGAAAGCTTCTTTGAAAAAGGTTACGGCAACTTCGTGCCTTATTTAGAATTTACCAGAGAAGAAGAGCGCATCAGCTCTGTGGCAAAGACCTACTGTAATGTGAAGACATTCAATGACTCGCACCCAGAGAACTGGGCACGAGATTATGAATTAGATCTACAAGAAGCTAAAGCTTCCCGTTAAAAACTAGCGGCAGAAAGAGTTTTCGTCTTTTACATGGTCAGGATTTAAATACGGTCCAAAATCTTGAAAGTAAAATCCTTGAATTCTTCTTTCTTTAAAACTTCCCATTCCTTGTAATCCACAGGAGGGAAAAAGGCATCAGCAGGTCCTTCATAAGGAACTTCTGAAAGATAAATTTTCTGCGTGTATGGCAGGAAGAAATTAAAGATCTCGCCGCCACCGATCACCACCATTTCAAAGTCGTCGACTTCCAGGTCTGATTCAGCTTCAAGGGCAAGGTCAAAGGCCATCATGGGGTCATGAATAACAATGACCCCATCCGGTTTAAAAGTTGTATCGCGAGTAATAACCACGTTTGCTCTATCTGGTAATGGACGCCCGATCGACTCGTATGTCTTTCTTCCCATCACAATCATTTTTCCAACAGTGAGTTTCTTGAAATTCTTCAAGTCTTCTGGGATATGCCACAGAAGTTTATTGCCTAACCCAATCTCACCTTTTGGCCCGTGGGCCACTACCATAGAAACATGCATGATTCTTTATCCCTTAAACTGCAATTGGAGCTTTAATTGTTGGATGCGGATCGTATCCTTCAAGTTTAAAGTCCTCAAATTTGAAATCAAAAATATTTTTAATTTCAGGATTGATCGTCATCTTTGGAAGCATTCTAAAATCGCGAGTCAATTGAAGCTTTGCCTGCTCAATATGATTTGAATACAAGTGAGCGTCACCCATTGTGTGAACGAAGTCACCTAATTGAAGTCCGGTCACCTGAGCAATCATCATTGTTAAAAGTGCATATGAAGCGATATTAAACGGAACACCTAAGAAAATATCAGCTGATCTTTGGTATAACTGACAAGACAGGCGTCCATCGGCCACGTAGAATTGAAAGAAAGCGTGACATGGAGGAAGCGCCATCTTTTCAATCTCGGCCACGTTCCAAGCTGAAACGATAAGGCGTCTTGAATCCGGGTTCTTTTTGATTTGATTAATAACAGATGTGATCTGATCAACAGTCTCTCCGTTAGCACCTTTCCAAGACCTCCACTGAGAACCATAAACAGGCCCTAAGTTTCCATCTTCGTCGGCCCATTCATCCCAGATTGTGACACCGTTGTCTTTTAGGTATTTAATATTGGTTTCACCTTGAAGAAACCATAGTAGTTCGTGAATGATTGATTTTAAGTGCAGCTTTTTTGTTGTGACTAAAGGAAATCCTTCGGCCAGGTTATAGCGGCATTGGTATCCGAAAACTGAAAGTGTTCCCGTTCCTGTGCGGTCTTCTTTTTGGTGTCCGTGCTTAAGAACATGATCCATCAAATCGTGGTACTGTTTCATAAACTTGTCCTTTGTGTGTGTTGTGTTTCGTGAGTGTGTTTCTCTAGGGAAAATAGTATCTTTTTCTCCAGGCGTTTTCAATGATGAGATTCCCGAAGAAGTGACATTAATGCCTTGCAAATTCTTTCATTGTCTTACTTAAGCATCTCCCTCGGATATTATCTTGTTTTTTCTTTTATCTTTACAAAAATTCAGCTCCCAACCAAAATTAAAGTATTAAAAATCTAAGCAAAACTGCAAGGAATCTAGGAAGTTTAATATGACAAAAGTTGTGACTGGTCTTGAGCGATTAGTGAATGAAAAATCTCTTCAAGATAGCATCAAAGGAAATATCGGCTATCTCTGCCATAGCGCCTCGATTGACTCTCATTTCAATACAGGGGTTATTCTCCTGCAAAAACTTTTTGGGTCTCGCCTGACAAAACTTTTTGGGCCTCAACACGGATTTGTGACTGACGTTCAAGACAACATGATGGAGACAGCTCACTACGTTCACCCGTATTTTAAAATTCCGGTGTACTCACTTTACTCTGAAACAAGGATCCCGACTGACGAAATGTTAAAAGGTCTCGATACATTAATTATCGACCTGCAAGACGTTGGAACGCGCGTTTACACTTATATCTCAACACTTTCACTAATCATGGAAAAATGCGCTGGTCGCGACATCAAGCTGGTCGTTTTAGACCGCCCGAATCCAGTGGGAGGAGAGATGATTGAAGGAACTGTTCTTCAACCTGGATATGAGTCATTCGTAGGACGCTACCCTATTCCTCAACGCCACTCGCTGACGATGGGAGAAGTGGGAATGTTTGGAAAAGATGTTTTAAAAACAGATTGCCACTTAGAAGTTGTAAAGATGACTAACTGGAAAAGAGATATGTACTGGGTAGATACAGGTCTGCCATGGGTTCTTCCATCGCCAAACCTTCCAACCATGGAAGGGGCCATCACATTTGTCGGAACTGTACTTTTTGAAGGGACAAACGTTTCTGAAGGAAGAGGAACAACCAGAGCGCTTGAGATCGCCGGATACCCGGGAATTGAAGCCTTTTCATTCTGCGAGCGAGTGATGAAGCGCTTTAATGAAGAAGGGCTAACAGAAGGCTTTAACCTACGCCCTATTATCTTTCTGCCAACATTCCAAAAGCATCAAGGCCAAAACTGCGGCGGGATTCATATCCATCCGACAGTGAATGCAAAATTTAAGTCGTGGAGTGTTTCACAAATGCTTTGCCGCGAATTCAAGCGCGAGCTGGGAGATAAATTTGAATTCCACAGCAAGCCGTATGAATACGAGTTCCATAAACTGGCCATCGATCTAATTAACGGAACGGATACTATCAGACATTGGGTCAATAACCTGGGGTCTTATTCGGAGCTACAGAAGCTTGAGACGGTGGGACACGAAAAGTTTTTAAATCAAAGAGAAGGAATTCTTCTATATAAATAGACAAACAAAAAAGGCTCCCGAGGGAGCCTTTTTTGTTTGCGAATTATTTTGCGAATCTAATAACAAATCCACCGTAGTATTCAAAAATATCATTGAGAACTTCACCAGTTGGAAGCTCTACTGAATTTTTAAATGTCGCGCGGACAAAAGCGCTATCGATGTTTTTATCGATTGTATAAGTTAAAACAACATCATCATAACTCAAGTTGATGTCTGATTTACCAAGAAGATTTTCGTTTTTGTCAGTAAGGAAGAACTTTGCCCAGATAACAGTATTGTTTGTCTGTCCAAGCTCTCCGTTTGGAAGAAGAACATAACTGTGAGTCACTTCAGAAGGAGTAGTCTTTACCAGAGCAAGCCCCTTGTCAGTTTCAGCACATTTATACAGGTGGATTCTAAGTGAAAGCTCGCGGTTGTTACCAACCAGTTTTTCAGATTCGATTGTCGCTGTATAAGCGCGTCTGCCTACGTCGCCTTTAATTTGGCAAACAGCATTTTTACCATCGAAAGTTCTCTCGATCGTTGTGTCAGCAAAAGAGTTAAGTGAGAAAGCAAGAGCTAATAGAGTTAGAAATTTCATAATAGTGCCTCCAAAGTATGGTGGAGGCACTATAAGAAATTAATTTTGAAATGTTAAGAAATTAAGCAGCGATTTTAGTGCCATAAGCCGCGCTCATAGCAAAGTTGTAGTAATCAGGAACTCTTCTTTCTAAAATATCCCAGATAATGCCTTCTTCAAGGCCGTCGACTCTAGCAGCTTGGATTAAGCTTCTGACTCTGTAGTCCAGCTCATTAAAATCCAGTTGAGACCGATAAACTGATTCACTCTCAACAATAATCTCCTCAATGACCTCGGAGTACTGTTTAATCAGGATCTGTTTGAAATCCTCTTTATTCATCATTGTGCTACCATCCTCGATTTCGTTAAAAGGCCTTCTCACCTTTTAAAACATAGACTGAGTATATTGCTGGTAAGCATCTGTCCTAAACTTTATCAAAAAACTCTGCCATTTTAATGAGTTATGTCATCTAAATAATTGTCGTGTAAATTTCTTTACAACGTGATCCTGTATGTTACCGTATTTATTGTTAAACAATTAATCGACAAAATGCATCTACTTCATTTTACAAAGGAGTGCTTAATGAAAATGAGATCGGGGCCACACAGATTGTTGGCAACATCAATGTTCCTACTGCTTACGACTTCTGCCGTTGCTGCTGACCTTAAAATCGGAGTTGTTTCACCTATGACTGGTGCAACTGCTACTTTCGGCCAGGAAAATGCAAACGGTATTAAATTAGCTTACGAAAAAATGAAAAAAATGGCGGGCGGAAAAAAATTC
Organism: Bacteriovorax sp. As-1; assembly: GCF_058446905.1. Lineage (NCBI taxonomy): Bacteria > Pseudomonadati > Bdellovibrionota > Bacteriovoracia > Bacteriovoracales > Bacteriovoracaceae > Bacteriovorax > Bacteriovorax sp. As-1. Next base: position 3,389,773 of record NZ_CP184341.1, on the reverse strand, counting down.
GACCTGATCATTGAAGACGACAAGTCTGAAGCAATTGAATCAACAAACGCGACAAGAAAACTTCTTTCAGTAGATAAAGTTTCTGTCATGATCGGAGCTCCTACTTCATCTCTTGCACTAGCTTCTGCTCCAATCGTTCAGGAAGCAAAAATCCCATTCATCACTCCAACTGCAACAAACGCAAAAGTAACTCAAGTTGGTGACTATATCACTCGCTCTTGTTTCACTGACGATTTCCAAGGTGTAGTAATGGCGAAATTCGCTGTTGAAAACCTGAAGAAAACAAAAGGTCTAGTACTTATTGAAAACACATCTGACTACTCTAAAGGTTTAGCTAAGGCCTTCACTGAAAGCTTCGTAAAGCTGGGTGGAAAAATGGCATCAACTGAAGAATTAACTTACGCTGCTAAGGATACAGATTTCCAATCTCTACTTAGAAAAGTTAAGAGGGCCAACCCTGACTTCGTATTCGTTCCAGGCTACTACGTTGAAGTTGGTCTTCTTCTAAAACAAGCTCGCGCTCAAGGAATCAACGTTCCATTCCTTGGTGGTGATGGATGGGATTCTCCAAAACTTTTCGAAATCGCTGGAGAAGCAGTAAAAGGTTCATACATCTCTAACCACTTTGCTCCAGATGATAAATCACCAGTGGTACAAAACTTCGTAAAAGATTATGAAAAAGTTTACGGATCAAAACCAGGATCATTCGCTGCTCTTGGATACGACTCTCTAGGAATTGTTGCTGACGCTATTAAAAGAGCAAAATCAACAAAACCTGCTGATATTCGCGCTGCTCTTGTAGCAACTAAAGGGTACCAGGGAATTACTGGGACAATCACATTTGATAAAGACAGAAACCCAACGAAGTCTGCTGTTGTTCTTGAAGCAACACCTTCTGGGTACGTTTTCCACTCAAGAGTGAACCCATAATAATGAGTCAGAACACAATCTATTTTTTATGGGATTGTCTTCAATACTTAATCAATGGTATTGCCCAGGGCTCGCTCTATGCGATCGTGGCCCTGGGTTACACCATGGTGTATGGGATCATCCGTTTAGTTAACTTCGCCCACGGCGAATTCTTAATGCTCGGGGCATTCTGTGGTTACTTCGCTTTGAAGATGAACCTGCCGATGCCAGTGGCCATCATCGCCTCCATGCTGGGAGCCGGGATTGTCGCTTTAATCGTCGAGCGCGCTATTTACAGGCCCATTAGGAATGAAGGAAGAATCCCGGCGCTGATTACGGCGATTGGGGCTTCACTTTTTTTCCAATACACAGGCCAGTTAGTTTTTGGAGCTGATCCAAAAACAGTTCCTCCGGTTTTCACAGAAGTCATTTACAACTTCGGTGAAATCAGTGTTTCAAACATTCAGATTTTTATTTTTGCCCTGACTCTCTCAATCTTAGCTTTCCTATGGTGGCTTACTCACTTCACAAAAATCGGAGTGGCCATGAGAGCGACTTCATTTAACTTGAAGGCCGCTGAACTTATGGGAATTAACACCAATAGAATTATCGCATTCACTTTCTTTCTGGGAGCAACCCTTGCGGGTCTTGCCGGAATCCTCATGGGCTACACGATGTCAGTCGAGCCTATGATGGGAATGAGTTTAGGTCTTAAGGCCTTCGTTGCTGCCGTTGTCGGCGGGATCGGAGTGATTCCTGGTGCTGCTTTAGGTGGATACATTTTAGGTATCGCTGAAAACATGGTGGCCGGGTTATATAAATCAAGCTTCAGGGATGGAGTGGCGTTTTTTATTCTCATTATTATCCTGATCATTAGACCAGGAGGAATTCTGGGCAAAAACGTGAAGGAAAAGGTTTAGGAAAAACGAATGGATTATTACTTACAGATTTTGACCCTGGTAGGGATTTTCATTACGCTGACATTAAGCCTTAACTTGATCAACGGTTACTGCGGCCAGTTCTCACTGGGGCACGCAGGTTTTTGGGGCGTAGGCGCTTATGCCAGTGCGGTCTACGGCGTTTATTTCGCGCTTCCTCTTCACCCTGCTCTAAATATGCTTATCAGTATGGGCGTGGGCTTTTCGGCCGCTGCTCTTTGTGGGCTCTTAATTGGAGTGCCATGCCTGCGTTTAAAAGGTGACTACCTCGCTATCGCAACTATTGGATTTAGTGAAATCCTTCGCATTATTATCATGAACACAGAAAGTATTGGCGGGCCTCGCGGTTTTACCAACATTCCTAAATGGACTAATGGTTTTTGGGTTTGGGGTATCGCAGTTATCGTCACTATCTTTATGTTGAACTTAAAAAAATCGGCCTTTGGTCGCGCAATTATTTCTATCCGCGAAGATGAAATCGCCGCTGAAACGATGGGGATTAACCTTTTTCGTTTCAAACTTTTCTCTTTCATTATCGGCGCCGGCATTGCGGGGATCGCCGGAAGTTTAGTGGCCCACGACCAACAATTCCTTCACCCAAATAACTTCAATTTTATGTGGAGTGTTTGTATTCTTGTTATGGTGATTTTAGGTGGACAAGGATCAGTGACTGGTTCAATCGTCGGAGCTGTTATCCTGACACTTTTACCGGAAGTCTTAAAATTTATCGGCTCAGACATCTCGACATGGAGAATGTCGATTTACTCTGCGCTTATGATCATCCTGATGCTCACACGTCCTCAGGGAATTTTTGGACCTCATGAGTTTTCTTTTAAAAAAGGCAAACTCACTAAAGGAGCGGCCTAATGTCTCTTTTAGAAGTTAAAAATGTAACCATGAGATTCGGTGGATTGACTGCCGTAAAAGATGTGACGTTTTCTGTTGGAACAAACGATTTGATTGCCGTCATCGGGCCTAACGGCGCGGGAAAGACGACACTTTTTAACACCATCACTGGAATCTATACACCGACAGAAGGCTCGGTGACTTTTGACGGACAAAAAGTAAATGCAAAAAAAGCGTCGGCCATCACTGATCTAGGGATCGCCAGAACGTTTCAAAACATCAGGCTCTTTAACAACCTGACGGTGATCGACAATATTAAAATCGCCCGCCACACCAGAATCAACTACTCGTTCTTTGACGGGATTTTTAAAACCAAAAAATACCGCGAAGAAGAAAAGAAAATTGAAGCAGACTCAATTGAACTGCTAAAACTTTTTCATCTCGATGATAAAAAAGATTACCTGGCCAAAAATTTACCTTACGGTGCCCAGAGAAAACTGGAAATGGCCCGCGCTCTAGCGACCAAACCAAAACTTCTTTTACTAGATGAACCGGCGGCCGGAATGAACCCGACAGAAACGAAAGAGCTCTCAAACCTCATTCGTTTTATCCGCGAGCAGTTTAAAATTTCAGTTATTTTAATTGAGCACGACATGAACCTCGTTATGCAAATTGCCGAGAGAATTCATGTTCTGGATTACGGAAACCTGATTGCCAGTGGTGTTCCAACTGAAATTCAGAATAATAAAAAAGTTATTGAGGCCTATCTGGGCGCAGACCTGGAGGGTGTATGAGCATGTTAGAACTAAAAAACATCAACACCTATTACGGCAATATTCACGCCGTAAAAAATATTTCTCTTTCTATCAATCAAGGCGAAATCGTCACGATTTTAGGAAGCAATGGGGCGGGAAAAACCACTACCCTGCACACGATTTCTGGACTCCTAAAACCGCAATCGGGCGAGATTATTTTTGACGGACAAAAAATCGACCGCGCCCCTGCTCATCGCATCACGGCTTTAGGGCTTGCTCAATCGCCGGAAGGCCGCCAGATTTTTGCCAATCTTTCCATCAAAGAAAACCTGGATATGGGTGCGTACCTGCGCAAAGACACGGCAGAGATCAAAAAAGATTTAGATTTTGTTTACAACCTCTTTCCTAAGCTTTTGGAGCGCAGAAACCAACTGGCCCAAACTCTCTCAGGTGGAGAACAGCAAATGCTTGCGATTGCTCGTGCTTACATGAGTAAACCAAAACTTCTTCTTCTCGATGAACCGTCACTCGGAATTGCGCCTATTCTGGTGGGAACTATTTTTAAGGCCATCACTGAAATTAACCAACTGGGAATGACCATTTTGTTGGTTGAACAAAATGCGAATCTTGCGCTGAAAATATCTCACCGCGCTTATGTTCTTACCAATGGCGAAATCACTTTGCAGGGTGCTTCGAGTGAATTATTATCTAACCCTGAAATCAAGAAAGCCTACTTAGGAAGCTAAGAGGCGCTAATTTAGGGTAAATCATCATGACAAACATGACTCTGGACGAAGCGGTAACGCTTCTAAGAAAGGCCGTGAAATGGTCTGAAGTAAAAAATCAAAAGCACATCGATCTTTCACTTTGTATCGCGGAAGAGCGTCCGACATACCAGCGCGCTCTGGTTATCGTGAATACTGAAGTTGAAAAAGGAACTCTCACACAAGACGACCTAAAAGCTCGCCTTGGACTTGATTAAAAATACACAAAGATAAAAAGGACAATAGACTATGTCTCAAGCACTAAACGACGCTGTTCACTGGGCAGATCTTACGGCCGATAAACTTATCCGCCAGGAAGATAAAGAAACTTACACACTAGCATCAGGGATCACTCCTTCTGGTGTTGTTCACTTCGGGAACTTCCGCGAAGTAATGACAACTGAGCTTGTGGCCCGTGGATTAAAGAAGCGCGGAAAAAAAGTGCGCTTTATTTTCTCTTGGGATGACTACGATACTTTTAGAAAAGTTCCAGCAAACCTTCCAAAACAAGATGAGCTGGCCAAGTATTTATTCCAACCAATCGTTGATACTCCAGATCCATTCGGCAAGCACAAATCATACGCTGCTCACCACGAAGCTTCTTTTGAAGCTCAGTTAAAGAAAATGGGGATTGAGCTTGAGCCAATTTACCAAGCAGATCAGTACCGCGCTGGAAGATACAAAGACCAAATCAAACTTACACTTGCTAAAAAAGATGTCATCGCAGGCATTCTCAACAAGTGGAGATCTGAACCGCTTCCAGAAAGCTGGATGCCGGTTTCTGTTTACTGTGAAAAATGTAACAGAGATAAAACCACAGCAACAAAATACGACGGTGTAAAAAACTTAGAGTATCGTTGTGATGCTGAAGACTGTAAGCACACTGGATCGATTGACCTCGACACAACATCGAGAGCAAAACTTCCATGGCGTATGGACTGGCCGATGAGATGGTCAGTAGAAAAAGTAGACTTCGAGCCAGGTGGAAAAGACCACTCGTCTCAAGGTGGTTCATTTACAACTGCAAAAGACATTGTAGCTGACGTCTACGGATGGAAAGCGCCAATGTATCTGCAATACGACTTCGTTTCTATTAAAGGGATGGGCGGTAAAATGTCTTCTTCTAAAGGAAATTTAGTAACGGTAAATGACGTCCTTGACGTTTATGAGCCGGAGATGGTTCGTTGGATTTTTGCGTCTTATAAGACAAACATCGACTTCGGTCTATCATTCGACTTAGACGTTATCAAAAACTACGAAGACTTCGATAGAATGGAGAGAATGGCCTACGATCTTGAACCAGGTAACGAAAAAAAGGTTGCGATGGCAAAGAGAGTTTATGAACTTTCGCAAATTGGCGAGCGTCCGGCGACGATGCCTTTCCAGCCAGCGTTCCGTCACCTATGTAACGTGCTTCAAATCAATGACCTTGATGTCAAACGCGCTCGCGGTTTCTACAACAACGAAATCAAAAATGAACGCGATGAAAGAAGATTCCAGGAACGTGCAGTGAGAGCTGCTTACTGGATTGAAAATTCTGCTCCAGATGAATTCAAATTCTCACTGAACAAAGAACCTGTGAAGATGGATTTAACAGATAAAGAAACGGCCTTTTTAAACGACCTAAACGGCTATTTAAAAGCAGAATTTAACAACATCAGTGAAGATAAAGCTCTTCACGAAAAAATGTATGAAATGATCCATGCGCACGAATTAGAGCCAATGGCCGTCTTCACTCTTCTTTACAAGAAACTCATCTCTCTAGAGAAAGGTCCAAAGCTTGCGGGCTTCATCAGAACTATTGGTCTTGAGAGAGTCTCAAGATTACTGGTGCCATAAGGAAACTGATTAGCTAAAAGCGTAGAAAAAATACTTACAAAGGGCCGGGAAACCGGTCCTTTTGCATATTTCGTGCTGACTGTCGTTTGTAAAATCCCAAATACTCAGATAAATCCCCCAGAAGGAATTTTTATTTAGAGGAGTAAATAAGATGAAAGGGACACTAAAGACTTTAGTGCTTGGAGCACTATCACTAATTTCATTTTCTGCAAGCGCTGATTACTGTACGACAGTGATTCGTGAATATTCTGGAAGCTACACTTATGAGTACGACACTTTCACAAGATCGTCATACTCTACAAACGCAGCTTGTGACGATGCTATGTATGATTGTTCAGTTAGACTCTCTGACTATCAATCAAGAGGCTATTATCGTTATGCTCAATGTTCGGTGAAATCAACATCGACATCATACCCGAACACGCCGAGCTATCCTTCGTATCCGTCATACCCTAGTTATCCTTCTTATCCATCGTATCCAAGTTACCCATCATACCCAACTTACCCAAATCCACCGCGCGATCCTCACTACCCACGTGAGCCACACTATCCGCGTGATCCAAGAGAGCCAAGCTATCCTCGTGACCCACACTATCCACGTGACCCGAGAGAGCCAAGCTACCCTCGTGACCCACGTGAACCAAGCCGTCCAGTGGACCCAAAACCACCAAGACCTCCACGTTTCCCGAGATAATAAAAGTTAAAAGAGAACGAGAACATAACAACAAACAACAACAACAGGAGAAAAAAGAATGAAAGCACTACTAGGATTATTTCTTCTTTCACTAGCAAGCCTAAGCTTTGCAGGTGAAACTTGTACTTTCGTCATCAAAGACCGTTACGGGTATGAATTCGAGACACACACTCGTTATTCTTCATACTCTAAAGACGCTGCATGTAGCGACGCTAACTGGGCCTGCAGCAATGCCCTTTCAAACGGAAGAGCTCAAGGCAGATACTATGATGCCAACTGTGAAATGAAATATGATGGACCTGTTAACCCACGTCCTCCATTTCCACCAACATCTGTCATCATGTGTACAACTGATCTGGTAGACTGGTACGGAAACACTGTTAGAAGTTTTTCTGGTTCAGGAAACAGCGAATGGGAAGCTTGCAGACAATCAGAACAATTCTGTCAGTATGAACTTCAAAGAGGAGATGCTAACGGACGCCGTTGTGTCACAAGAGGAATTGGCGGAGGATATCCATACCCACGTCCACCACGTGAAACAACTGAAACTTGTTCAGCTAACAGATACGATCCGGCAGGATTTTTTATCCAGTCATACAATGCTTCTCACACAGGTCCTATTGGATCAGACGTTAGAGGTGAAGCTTGTAGAAAGGCGCTGAACTACTGTTCACGCGACATCAAAGGTCGTCAGACTTGTAGACTATAAAAACAAAGCACTTATAGCACGAACGAGGCCCGGGAAACCGGGCCTTTTTAATTGTCCGACTCTTTTAATCCTTCCTCTAAACAACCGATAAGCGTACTATGAGAGCGCTTCTCTTTACTCTTCTATTCACTTTTAAGGCCATGGCCCTCGACTGCACTGATGTGATGGTGGAGACGAAATACATGCCTAAAAACAACAATCAGGGCAATCTCAACTGGTGTTTTGCATGGACGGCCGCTGATCTTCTTTCAACATTTGAAGAGACTCCACTTTCTGCCTATGATGTGGCCTTGCAGTATCACAATCATCCGGCCATTCGCGATGAAGAGATAAAAAAATACACTGACGTTGGAGGAAACGACGGAGCTGCTCTTATTGTTTCACTTCAAGGAAAAGGACTGTGCCTCGAATCGCAGACTAATTACACTGGTGGAGATTGGGAAAAACTAAGTGCGATGGTGGAAGAATTATCTGATCCTGACAAAACATTGGTGCAGACTATTTGTGAACACGGGCTTCGGGATCAGCAACCTTTTAAAGATCTTTCCAATAAGGTCATTAAAATTTTAAACAAACTCTCTGGCGATAAAAAAATGGCGGCCTTACTCGATGTCACTTGCGGTGAACGCCATCAATTTAAAAACAAATACGGCGTGGGAACAAGGGCGATTGAGAACTTCTCTCAAACACAGATGATGGATAAACTGGATCAGCTTTTAACTCAGAAAGCTCCAGCTGCCGTGGCCTACGATGTGGATCTCATTATGAGTCCTGCGGATTACCAGGGAGTAGAGGCCAACCACTCTTCAACGATTATTGGCAGAAGAAAAAATCCAGACAATGGTCAATGTGAATACTTAATCAAAAATAGCTGGGGCGACAGATGCCCAAGGCGCGCGACGGTGAAATGCACCAGTGGAAACTACTGGGTTCCAAGAGACACTCTAAAAAATAATATGTATGAGATCAATTGGCTGCAAAAACGCTAACTAGTGCTGTCTTAGCGCCATGAAAGAAATGATTAGCTCAAGACCATTGATTCTTTCTTTTAAGTCAGTCGCATTGTTTTTGTACTCTGCTTTTTCTTTAAGAATCACTTCAAGTTTATCAAGAATATTTTTGGCCTCTGCCAAGTGGGCATGAGCTTCTTGAGAGATTTTTTCAACGTATGGTTTAAAAGCTACGCCATCAACCACATCTTTTAAGTTTTCTCCCGCTTTGAAACGAGCAAACAACTCCGGGTTATTTTCAAGTAACTCATAAACAACGGCGTTGACGATGCCATTTTTTAAATCCAACTCCTGATCTTTGAGTGAATCTCCTGAGTAATCAAGAGTGTCGTCAATTAATTGGAAGGCTAAACCTAAACGTCTTCCGAACTCGCGGCACAGTTCAACTGTTTCTTTCGAAGCACCACTTAAAACGGCCGGTGCCACTGAACAGTAACTCATAACCGAAGATGTTTTTTTCTCAGCGACTTCGCGGATGACTTCGCGGGTGTAGTTGCGCTCATCGATTAAATCCAGTTGCAGCCACTCACCTTCTGAGAGATCTTTAATCACCAGAGACATTTCGCGCACAAGCTCCAGATTCCCGGCATTCGTCAGGTCAACAATGACTGAAGAAAGGAGGTAATCCCCAGCTAAAACAGCTTTTTTATTGCTCGCAAGAATATTTATTGAAGGGCTTCCTCTTCTCATTGTCGCATTATCAATAACGTCGTCATGAGAAAGTGATGCGGCGTGAACTAGTTCAGTGGCCCTGGCATATGGGGTAACTGTCTTGAAATCCACTCTAAACAAATGGGCCATAAGGAAAGTTAAAAGCGGGCGAAGTCTTTTTCCGCCTCTGAGAACGGTTTGAGATAGAACGGCGTCAATCGCCCCGTGAGCATTCACTGAGCGAATCTGCAAATCCATGTTTTTTGAACCCTCAAGGGCCTCTTTTGGGAGCGCCTCGAGAAAATCGTTAATCATTACAAACCTTCTAGCTCCCCAGCGAATGGAGAGGTTATGTCCTGTGGGCGACAGCCTAACAAATGTCTAAATTAAAGTAAATCCTAAACTTGCTATGTGTATGAAGTTTAAGGTAAAAAGGACACCTAAATAAGGGGAAAGAATGAACACAAAAACGAATCAGGAACTTGGTGCTAGAAAGAAAGAGTCTTACAAAATTTTTGACGAAATTGCCGGGACCTACGACCTCTTAAACCACACCCTATCGATGGGAATTGATATTTACTGGCGCAAAAAAATGCTTAAGCATCTGCCAAAGAAAGATTCCATCAATGCTCTGGACCTGGCGACAGGAACAGGAGATGTACCACTGACGTTAGTGGCCGACCCAAGAGTTAAAAAAATTACTGGTATCGATCTTTCAAAAGGAATGGTCGACATTGGAATTGAGAAAGTTAAAAAGAAAGGCCTGGATAAAAAAATCTTCCTAATGCTGGGAGATGGTGTGAATATCCCTTCAGGTGACGCCGCTTTTGATTTAACAACAATCTCTTTTGGGATCAGAAATTTCTCAGACCCACAAAAATCACTTCACGACATTCACCGCGTACTAAAAAAAGACGGACGCGTGATGATCATGGAGTTTTCAATCCCTACAAACTTCATCGTAAGAAACGTATACTTCTTCTACTTCAGACACCTGCTTCCATTCGTTGGAAACATTGTCTCTAAACACAAAGACGCTTACACATACCTAAATAAAAGCGTTGAAGACTTCCCTTACGGAGAAGAGTTTTTAAAACTTATGAGAAACGCTGGATTCCAGGATCTAAAAATGATCCCTCTAACATTTGGAATCGCGACACTTTACATCGGTGATAAGAAGTAATGAGTGCTCATAGTTTCTTAGACAAGGAACTAACATATATCGATCTGGGAGTGAGTCAGAAAAAAACTCTGTTTTCATTCCCAGAGTTTCCGCTTATCGACTTGCTTCCTTTTGCCGCCACTGAAGAGATTTTTTTCTACGAATCCAAAGAAGAGGATTTCACTTTTCTTGGGCTAGGGAAATCCAAAATTCTCCCCCCTTCAGAGATCGACCAGTTTATTGCCACACATCCCAAAGAGCACCTGGTGTACCAGGGACTTTTCGAAGAAGGACAGGATGCTTTAGTTTATTTACCGGAGTGGTGTTTTGTAAAAATAAAAGGGATCGTCACACTTACTGTGTACAACTCCCTTGAGTACCAGTCCCCTAGCCCAAGTAATATTATTTTCAATCACAATGTTTGGGAGTCTTTTGTCGGACCTTGGACTTCGTATGAAGAAAAACCAGAGAGTGATGAATGGTCCCAGATGATTTCAGCAGCAAATCATCTTTTCTCAAGAAAAACGCTTGAGAAAATCGTCCTTTCAAGAAAAAAGATTTTCTCTTACGACGAACCGATTGAAATGCTGGTGATGTTTAGAGAGCTTTATGAAGCTAACAAACAAAGCTCGCACTTTTCTATCTATCACCAATTCCATTACCACAAAGCTTTTATCTCTTTTACACCCGAGAGGCTTTTTACTCTTAAGGGGAAAAAACTGGAGACTATTTCTCTTGCCGGAAGTATTGCCAGGGGAAAAGATGAAGCTCACGATAAAATTCTCGAAGAAGAACTGCGCTCTTCAGATAAACTGATACGCGAACACGGAATCGTCACAGAAGAAATCTCCAGAAGACTCTCTCCCTTGTTATGGAATCTCGAAATCTCTGATCTCTTTACGATGAAACTGCCTTACATCCAGCACCGTCAGGCGACGATAAAGGGCGTTTTAAAAGACGACACCAGCGCTCTTCGAATTATCTCGCTTCTGCACCCGACTCCAGCTGTCGGCGGGCTTCCATACAAAGAGGCCCAGGATAAAATTTTAGAAATTGAAAAAGACCCAAGATACTACTACGCCGCTCCTGTCGGTGTTCTTTCACAAGAGTTTTCAGAAATTGCCGTAGGCATTCGCTCTGCCTTGATTGAAGAAAAAACCATTACTGTCTATGGCGGCGCGGGAATTGTTCCTGGCTCAGAGGCCGAGGAAGAATGGATTGAAACAGGTGTGAAGATGCAGCCTTTTATAAAGGTCATCAACAAGAGTGTCATTTAGGAAAGAACATTTATGGAAAAACTACTTTCACAAAACATCAACCGCGTCTGGGCAAGCTTAATCATTGATGAGTTTTTAAAAAACAACATCACCCAGTTTTATCTTTCACCAGGAATGAGAAACGCACCTCTCATTGCGGCGATGATTCACCTCCAAGGTTTCAACAAAGACCTCTCTATCATCCTTTGCATGGATGAAAGAGCGGCGGCCTTCAGGGCACTTGGGTACTCTAAGGCAACAGGAAAACCTTCTGTCCTGGTCTGTACATCGGGAACGGCCATGGCCAACTACACGCCTGCGGTGGTTGAAGCAAAAAAATCAAACCTGCCTTTAATTGTTTTATCAGCAGACCGTCCAATTGAGCTGACCTTCTGTGATGACAACCAGACAATTGATCAAACAAAATTTTACGGCGACTACGTTCAAGGAGAAATGAACTTTGGTGCTCCTTCCGCTGAAATCAGCCCACTGGCGATGACGTCTAGTTTATCGAACTTGATTCATAAATCACTTTACCCGCAAAAAGGGCCAGTGCATTTTAATTGCGCTTTTAGAGACCCGCTTGAAGACACGCAGACAAATATCCCTGCGGAGTATATCAATCTTGCCAACATTCAGATTAATCGCGAAGGCCCGTCAACTCGCTATGTGAATTTAGAAACTGTTCCGGATAAAAATGCCATTGCGGAAATCGCAGGTATTCTTAAAAAATCTAAAACAGGTCTTTTAGTTGTGGGAAGTCTTGCTCCTCACGAGTCGACAGAAGCAGTAAAAGAATTTGTTAAAACCTTAAACTGGCCGACATACTTTGATGTTTCAAGTTCACTTAAATATGCTTTTAACCTGACTGATGATGCCCTTCCGACTTTTGATCACCCTGAAGTTCAGAGTGAATTAATTAAGAATCCACCAGAGACCGTTTTTCATATCGGTGGACGTCTGACATCAAAGCACTATTATTCTTTTTTAAAGCAGGTTCCACAAATTAATTTAGTGACCCTGAATTTGAACCTGGAAAAAGAAGACCCTTCTCACCATACAAAAATTAGAATCAACGCTCACATCAATTCGACATTGACTTCAATCATGAGTTTCTTTGAAGGGGCCAAACTTCCAAAGAAAGAATTAAACCTGAACTTTGATTCCCTTTCAAAAAATAAAATTAAACTTATTGAAGAAGGGCCACTGGCCTACCCGAGCATCTCAAAAACGATCATCGATCATATGCCTGACAACTCGACTCTCTATATAGGAAACTCGACAGTCGTGCGCACTTTTGATGCTTACTTCTCATACGAGAATAGAAAGAATATCAAAGTCGCCACTAACCGCGGAGTCAGCGGAATTGAAGGTTTTATGGCCTCTGCTGCTGGCTTTATTGATGGGACTCAAAAAGAAGTTTACCTGGTGGTGGGCGATGTCGCTTTCATTCACGATTTAAACTCACTTTATTTTCTAAAAGACTTAAAGACGCCGATGAAAATCATCCTGGTCAATAACGATGGAGGGGGAATCTTCACTCTGCTTCCTATTCACCGTGAAAAATCTGTCCTGGATTACATCACAAGCCCACACGGACAGAATTTCAAAAAGACCGCTGAAAGTTTTGGAATCGACTACGTCGGTGTTTCAAACCGTGAAGACTTCCTCGCGGCCTTTAAAGACATGCAAACGAAAACAACACACACGATGATGGAAATCTTCATCGATCACAACACTAACAAATCGGTCTATGACCAATTGAGAACTATCAAACTATGAAAAACTGGATGCTGGCAATTCGCCCGAAAACTCTCTTTGCTTCTCTTGCCCCGGTTGTGCTGGGTCTTGCTGTCGCTTACGTCGAAATTAAGTCTATCAACGTGCTCATTGCCGTTTTGACAGCACTATGTGCTCTCACTCTACAGATTGCTTCAAATCTTGCTAACGATTACCTGGACGCTGTAAGAGGTGTAGACAACGACACTCGCCTGGGGCCAACTCGCGTGACGAGCTCCGGACTTATTAGCTTAACTAAAATGAAGAACGCTCTGATTTTAACCTTGGGTATTGCTTTTCTTTTGGGAATCTACCTGATGTATGTCGGAGGGCCGGTGATTATGGTGATTGGTCTTCTTTCACTTTATTTTGCTTACGGGTACACCGGTGGACCGTTTCCACTTTCATATAATGGCCTTGGTGAAGTTGCGGCCTTTATTTTCTTTGGAGTTATTGCTGTAAGTGGAACGACTTATCTGCAGACTCATGAGATCTCAAGACTTGCTCTCATCTCAGGAATGGGCCCAGGGTTTATCTCTGCCTGCATTTTGGCGGTAAACAACCTGCGCGATATCATCTCTGATCGCGACACAAATAAGCGCACACTGGCTGTTCGTTTTGGCGAAAAATTCCAGCGCACTCTTTGTATGAGCACCATCTTACTTTCAACGTTGGTCTGCCTTTATCTAATGGTGGCCTACAAATTTAAATGGATTTTTCCGGTTTTATTCCTGCCGCTATTCTTCCACAAAACGTGGCTGCAGATTCTTTATCACCCGATTGATTCAAAACTCAATTTGGCCCTGGCAAGAACAGCTCAATACAATCTGCTTTATTGTCTCCTGGCCGCGATTGGAATGGTGGTAAGCTTTAACCTATGATGGATGTAAAACTTTCTTTTGAGACACTTTCCTACACCAAACCGGTTCCGGTGAGAGGCAAAGTGATCTCAAAAAACAGGTTTTTAAAAGTCACTATTTTAGAAAGAGATTATTTTGTCTCTGTCCTTCCTGGATTTCATGAAAGCACTTTAGAAGAGCTGGGCCTAAAAATTAATAAATTCTTCACGAACTACCACTTTAATTTTTCGGCGATTGATTTCGAGAAAAGATTCTTTAATCTAGTGCCTGTTGATAATTTTTTAAATTCTCTAAAAGCTGAAGCGCTTTTTAATATCGAGGCCATTCTTCTGGAGATGATCCGCACCACTCAACCGCAGTTATTTTCCCATGAAGAGATTTTGATCAATGATCTCTACCGCCCTGGTGATGACCTGGATAAATTCAAGGCCTCTCAATGCATAAAAATTAAAATTGATCGCAATCTCCTTGCGACAAGAAATCTTCTTATCGAACTTCATCAAATCAATCCCGAATTAAAATTCAGACTTGATGGCAACCGCCAGTTTGAGATCAATGAGATGATTGATTTTTACCAGATTCTAAAGACACATATTCCAGAGAGAGCTTTTCACAACATTGATTACATTGAAGAGCCTTTTAAAAATTTCTACGACACCTTGGTTTTTGAAAAACGTGCTGAAATCCCAGTGGCCATCGATGAGTCCTTTGAACAATTTGCCATGAAAGCGCATATAGCGTGGCCAGCGGTCATTAAACCTTCACTTTTTGGGATTAGTTTTGTTAGTTTTTGGTTAAGAAATCATCCCGAAAACCGTGCCATCATCAGTTCGAGCTTCGAACACCCTACTATTATGGAAGGTCTTTATTTCCTGGCCCGCAAACGTCCAATGGAATTTCACGGACTTTCTCATTTCCTTCAATAAAGTCGTAAAAAAAATTCACTAAAATCATTTTAGACAAATCTTATAAATGTCGACTAGGCAACTATTCTTAGCTTCACCCGTATAAGAAACGGGAGTAAAATAATCAAAAGGAGGATGATATGAAGAAATCTGTCATCACAATGGGCTTAATTCTTACACTTTCTTCAGTACTGGTGTCATGTTCACACCAAACCACGGAAGGGTCTCCAAAACGTTACGTAGCTTCAGACTCTTGCCCGGTTAAAGGTGAGTACCATGCATATTTTGACGAAGTCGAAAGATGTATAGAAAAAGAAAGCAATAGATGATATAGATCCCCCCATCTAATTTATTGATCCGGGGGGATTATGAAAAAGCTTCTTTTCACGCTTATCCTAGCGCCATGTTGTCTAATGCCACTCAAGGCACATTCATTCGACGCTTCCGTACGCGGTTTTATCGCTCTGGATGCATTAAACTTCGAGAAAGTTGCAGGTTCTAGAGGTGCTTCAGTTATTGGTATTGGAGTTCTCGACCTGAAAATTTTCGCTGAACAAGACGATATGTCTGCTGCAATCAAACTCGATCTTGATGGAAAGCTCGACAAAGAAAACAACATTTTCGAAGAAGCCTACGCGACTTACAAAGGGATTCCCAACATAAGAATCTCGCTTGGAAAAGGTGTTGTTCGCTTCCAAAACCTTCACTGGGGTGCAGTTGAAAACTCATACCAGGACGGCGGAACAGTTATCCAGTCAGACAACAACTACAGAAAAGTAAGCCGTAAAGCTTTCCTTGCTACTTCTATTGGTGGACGCTCTCTGGGCTTCATCAACCAGTTCACTCTTTGGGGTGATAGCACTGAGCTTTACTCAAACCAGGACAATAAACTTCAATACGTTTCTTCTACTGCTTCAGGTGGAAAGAAAACAATCACTGGATACAGAACTGAAGAAGTCACGGCCTTCAACACAAGTAAGCAACTAGGTCTTGCTAACAAACTTGAACTTTTTGCAACTGACTCTCTTAAACTAACGTTCGGCCAGTTCTACTACAAAAACAAATACCACAACAAAGCAAACTACGCGGTAGACGTTGGTGCAAACTACGAAAGCAGCGCAATGGAAATCTGGGTTGATGCTCTTTATGGATTTTCTTCTAAACTTCCCTACGAAGCTTACTCAACAAAAGCTAAAAATGAATACTTCCTTCAAGTGGGAATGGAGTATTACTTAAACGAAAAATGGTCTCTAGTTGAAAACGTTGAAGGCCTTTACGTAAAAGATCTTCAGCACACGTACGCAGACTTCACTGAAGTTGATGGAACTTTTACTAACAACTACACTCCAACGACAGCTCAAAAAAACAAGAGTAACGTCACAAACAAGATCAAAACTTATAAGATTGAATCTGCCATTAAGTACAAGATCACAAAATCTGCTCAAATCACATTTGGTGGTTTATATGAGAAGAAAATTGTTGAAAGCAATGGCGTAAAAGGACTTAAGTTCGTTCAAGACGTAAGAAACGCTAACAGAGACGCTTACAAGCTGGCGACGAGCATTTCTTTCTGGTTCTAATTAGACTTAACTATCGAAATTACTTCATAAAAGGCCTGCCTTCGAGCAGGCCTTTTTTATAGGGAAACTTTTACAACCTCCATTGCCTCTCTATATCCCGGGACGTATCTATGTGCTGGGGACATTTTGCTACTAAGCCTTGGGGGGCCTTTATGGGAAGATCTTTTTTAAGATCGCTAGGGATAACATCTCTAGTACTTACAATTTCATCACCACTACTTGCTTTTGACGAAGCTTCGCTTCCGGGAACTGACCTTATCTACGGTAACGACGACCGCGTAGAAGTCGATCAGTATTCAGAAGCATCGTTTATTCAAAAAGCTCAATCAATCGCTCTACGCGTTCCCAAGAGAAGATTAACTGAAGATAGAAACGATCCAACAAGAATTCTCTTTCCGAATATTCCAATAAAAAGTTCGATGCCACAAATCTGTGGAGACGAGCGCTTCTCTGAACAAGTTTCGCTCGGAAACTGCTCGGGATTTTTAGTCGGCCCTAAAACACTAGTGACGGCCGGACACTGCATGCTTAATGAAAAAGAATGTGCTGACAATAAGTGGGTCTTTGGATTTAAAGACAACACGACAGAGTTAAAATCATCGCAAGTTTACTCTTGTAAAAAAATCAACACACAAAGATACGTATACAACGAAAATGAAGTCAGCGACTACGCGGTGATTGAACTAGACCGCAATGTTGAAGGTTATGTTCCACTTAAGACGAGAAAATTCGGACGCGTTTTATTAAACACTCCGCTTGTCGTTATCGGTCACCCGATGGGCCTTCCGATGAAAGCAACTGATGGTGCGGTGGTTAGTCGCATGAATGATATTGAAAGAGAAACAAAAATCAGGTCATTTTTCCTTCGCTCACATTACTTTACAGCGAACCTGGATTCATACGGTGGAAACTCAGGGTCTCCGGTTTTCAATAAGAGAAATGGAAAAGTTGAAGGGATCTTAGTCCAAGGGGCGGAAGACTTCGTTTATAATCCGCAAAAAGAATGTTTAGAGTCGAGACACTTAACCAACTCTCACCTAAACACTTATGAAAAAGTCATGAGAATTAACAAGGTACCAGGTCTATAAAAAAAGGGGAGCTAAGCTCCCCTTTTTTATTTGTTCAATAATCTAGCTGCATCTTTAGCAAAGTAAGTCAGGATCATGTCACTTCCCGCTCTCTTAAACGACCAAAGCATTTCAATGATGGCCTTTTCTTCATCCATCATGCCCTGAGCGGCCGCGGCCTTAATCATCGCATACTCTCCGCTTACGTTATAAGCTGCAATAGGAAGAGTTGTGTTGTCTCTTAGCGTTTTAATTACGTCTAAGTACGGCAGTCCTGGTTTTACCATGAGAATGTCTGCGCCTTCTGATTCATCCAGGTAAGCTTCACGAAGAGCTTCTCTAACGTTAGCGTAGTCCATTTGATAAGTTTTTTTATCGCCTTTTTTCGGAGCTGATCCCAGGGCATCTCTAAATGGCCCATAAAAAGCGGAAGCGTATTTAGCTGCATACGACATGATCGTGACGTTGATGTGATTTTCTTCATCTAAAGCGTCTCTAATATAACCAATGCGTCCATCCATCATGTCTGAAGGGCCAACAATGTCAGCTCCAGAGTTTGCCTGAACGATGGCCATTTTCGCCAGCACTTCAAGCGTCTGGTCGTTTAGGATCTCGCCTGTTTTCGGGTCGACTAAACCATCGTGCCCATCGCTTGAATAAGGATCAAGAGCAACGTCAGTCATAATCATTAAATCAGGAAGAGCGTTTTTAACTTCCTTAATCGCGCGCTGATAAATCCCATTAGGATTGTAGGCTTCGCTTGCCTTTGCATCTTTTAATTTATCTTCGATCGCTGGAAATAAAGACACACAAGGAATACCTAGTGAGTAAAGTTCGCGGCATTCTTTAATCAGCTCATCCACTGACAAGCGGTGAACTCCCGGCATCGTTTTAATTTCTTCGCGAAGGTTTGATCCTTCTTTCACAAAAAGCGGTGCGATTAAATCCGCAGGGCCTAAGTGAGTTTCACGCACCAGTCTTCTGATGGCATCGGTTTTTCTGTTTCTTCTTGGACGGCTGATATTTAACATAAATAATCTCTCTCGTTATTTTTGCATTTGCATTTTAGCTTTGTAGGCCATAGCAAAAAAAGAAATCTGTTTCATCATTGAGTTTAATCCATTGGCCCTCGACATCGATAGATGCTCGCGAAGTCCAATATCTTCTAAGAACGTCGGTTTCGTCATCAGGATTTCATCCGGAGTCGATCCAGAGTAAACGCTCACCAAAAGAGCGACGATCCCTTTAACAATTGAAGCATCACTGTCGGCCTGGAAAAAAATTTTTCCATCCACCAAATCAGCGTGCAACCAAACTTGTGACTGACAACCCTTTACTAGATTGGCGGGGATTCTGTTACTATCATCCATTGCAGGCATCTTCTTTCCAATCTCAATAAGATGTTTGTAGCGCTCTTCCCAATCGCTAAAGCGTTTAAAATCGGCAATCAGCCCTGCAATTTTCTCGTTAATCATTCCTGACTCTTTTGGTTTAAATCATAAGTGGATAATACCCCCTTCTTATAGCACGGGGAGGACGGAAAAACTATTCCTACGAACTCAAAAGATTCCTAAATAATCTAGGTATGTTAGAATACTTTTATGAGTCAAAACACTATCAAAAAAGGCCGCATTTTAGTTTACCGCGTTTACGATATCGGAGAGGAAATTGACCTGGAAAAGGCCGAGAAGATCCTTCAGCAAGAAAACGCCGCCCGCTCAAAGTTCAAACTAAAAAAGATCAACCAACAGGCCGTGATCGTATCCAACGACCCTCTAAGTGTCTCGCTTGGAAACTATGCTTACTCTGACCACGACATGTCCTTCAATCCGGAAGTCAGTGCTAAAATCTGGGAATTCGGGGCGCTTTCAATTACTTTTGATTTCCCGATTACTGAAGGCACAACGATTGATCAACTGCGCGCGATTTCAGATCGCATCCAAAACTACGACCTGCTTGACGTCTATGCTAGAGGCAAGGCCCGCGAGCTCTCTTTGCAGATTAAAGACTCTATGGCCAAGACCAACGAGTGGGAAGTCAACGAAGATTATATCCTCTACTACATTGAAAGTTTCGCTAACAATTACCAAGACGCTTCGACCATTCTGGCCGAAG
This sequence comes from Bacteriovorax sp. As-1, assembly GCF_058446905.1. NCBI lineage: Bacteria > Pseudomonadati > Bdellovibrionota > Bacteriovoracia > Bacteriovoracales > Bacteriovoracaceae > Bacteriovorax > Bacteriovorax sp. As-1. The sequence continues at coordinate 3,369,934 of NZ_CP184341.1, read as the reverse complement.
AAGACATTGCGGCCCTAATCATCAATGAAGAACGCGACCAACTTGCTCCGCAAATTAAAGAGCGTATCTACAGCTCAAAGCTGCAATACTATAAAAACGACCTGGCCATTATCGACTGGAACTCGGCCTTTATTATTGAGCCAAGCGGCTCAATGGACATCCCGGACGTTATTGAGTTTGCCCTCAACCAGCTCCTGGAGATGCGCTACTACGATGATCTTCTTGATAAAAAACTAAAGGATCTCTACTCAGCAGTAGAACTTAAAGAGATGAGCATTTTCTCGTCTCGCTATACGGATTTAGCGCTTGAAGCGGGTCAAAAATATATTGAGATCGCCGAGATTGTTGAGGCCGTAGAAAACTCTCTTAAGGTCATCGGTGACCTTTATCACTCAACTGTTTTTAGAACGGCCTCAAATAAGTTCAGGTTCTCTGACTGGCAGGGCTCAATCGACAATAAGCTAGATAATATGGCCGAGCTCTGTAAGCTCCTTCTGGACAACATTACCTCAAGACGAAGCCATCTGCTCGAGCTGATCATTATCGCGCTTATTTCTATCGAGCTGATCCCTTTTGTGAAACAGCTCATAGATTATATGAATCGCTAAAATTTTCGGGTCTAGTTAAGAACTGGTCTTACTCTTACCGACATTCCACGGAAAGACACGCGCGAGTCCTGGTTAACTTTCGCGATGATTTCTTTTTTGTAGAACGCACGGGTACCACTCGCCTTGTAGAATTTCATCTCAAGAGCGATTTCATCAGCATGCTTCCCACGGCGTGGGTTAATTTCGACAAGGACGTTCTTGTCGCCGACTTTCTTTTCTAGTTCCGCTGTCTGGTAAAAAGGCATTGTGAGGTCTGAATTGACCGTTTTGTTCTTTGCTTTAAACTGCAGGTTAAGATTGACCATCTGGGCACTTTTCGTCCCTTGAGCATTCATTGCTCTGCCGTCGATAGCGGCACTTGCTCCGAAAGAAGCCAGTAATAGAAGTGATAAGCACATTGTTTGCAAACGTGATCCGACCATTTTTTTCACCCTCATAGTAAAAAAAGTTTTGTTGTTGTTTTTTTAGTATAAAGATTTTCGAAACACGCTGGCAATCTAAAATTTTTTAATCTCTAAAATTTCTGGGAGCAAAAATTCACTCGCGCGAGGTGCTTTGGTGAAATCAATTTTGAATGCACGAAGAGCAATTCCATTTTGAGAAAACTCTTCATTGGATGAGTAGAGAGCGTCGCCGATGATCGGGTGTCCATGGCGGAAGAGTTCATAACGAAGTTGGTGAGAGCGCCCGGTGATTGGGTTCATTTCCCAATGAAAAACCCCATTTTCTACACCTGCTAAAAAGGCCGTGGTTAAACTCTCCTTTCCATGAGGAGCTTCATAGGCACGCTTTTTTCCACGCAGTAATTTACATTTCCAGTTGTAGCTTTCACCCACTTTAAATATCTCGCGGGCCTCAGGAAGCGGTTTTGTCATGGCCACATAAGTCTTAAGAACTTCTTTTTTTTCAAACCAGGCATTGCCGGCCTTGTGGGCGGCAGGAGTTTTGGCGTACATAATGAGCCCCTGAACTTCAAAGTCCAGGCGGTGAACCGGATAAATGGTGATCCTTAAATCGCTCTCCAGGATTTTTCCCAGAACCGGACGTCCATCGTCTTCGCCCATTCGGCCGGGAACACTTAAAACCATGGCCTTTTTGTCGACAATAACAAAGTGTTCATTCTCTAAAACGATGTCGTAGAAACTCATTTCCCGCTGGCCCCATAGTTAGGAAGAACGCGGGCACTTGGGTCCGTTACTTTACAGTTTTCCCAGGTCTGATTCGGCATCCAGTAATCTTTAATTAAGTGGGCGCGACCTGGATAGAACTCTTCAAAAATCTCGCGGTATAAAAGCGATTCTTTAGTGAACGGTGTTTTGTACGGATATTTTTTGTAAGCGTTTTTCACGTCTTCGTCGGTGTATTGTTTTTCGGCATAGGCCTTAAGTTCGTCCACCATACTGTGTCCGACGGCATCTGAAAAGGCTGCTTTGTCTCTCCAAAGAATATGATCTGGCAGAAGCTTCTTTTCTCCGTCGCCTGCTTTGAACGCCTCTCTTAAAAGAAACTTCCCCATCCCCGTCGTGTTCATTTTTAATTTTGGGTCAATCCCCATCACAAACTGGACGAAGTCTTTATCTGAAAATGGCACGCGGGCCTCAAGCGAATGGGCCGAAATACAGCGGTCAGCGCGAAGTACATCGTAAATATAAAGCTCGTGGATTCTTTTAGCTGCTTCCTTCTGGAACTCTTCCGGACTCGGTGCAAAGTCGGTGTACTTGTAACCGAAGAGCTCATCGCTCACCTCACCACTTAAAAGAACTTTGATATTGGTTTTTTCTCCGATGTACTTACACACCAAATACATTCCAATTGAGGCCCTCACGGTTGTGATGTCCCAGGTCTCAAGATGGTAAACAACTTGTCTCAGGGCCCCCAAAACGTCGGCCACTGTCATGGTCACGTTAGTGTGATTTGCGCCGATGTAATCGGCCACATCTTTAGCGTATTTTGAATCGATCGCATCATCGGTCATCCCGATAGAAAAAGTGCGGATCGGTTTTGAACTTATCTCTTGAGCAATAGCACAGACGAGACTTGAATCAAGACCTCCACTTAAGAGAAATCCGATCTCAGCATCTGACTGCAGCCTCTTTTTTACTCCCTCACGCAAACGAGAGTTGATACCTTTTAGGATCTCAGGATTTGAAAGCTCATGGAAGCTTTCGGCCTTTGAAAGATCCAGGTAGGAAATTAATTTTTCGCCGTCATAATAATGCCCGGGAGGAAAAGGTGTAATTTCAGAACAGACGTCAACTAAAGCTTTTACCTCAGAGGCAAAAGCAATTTTTCCTTCTTTGGTTTTTCCGTAAAAAAGTGGCCTGATTCCCATAGGATCACGGGCGGCCAGGAGTTTGCCTTTTTTCTCATCCCAGATAACTAAAGCGTATTCAGCATCAAGGGACTGCACCATTTTTTCCATTCCCCACATTTCATAGAGGGGCAAGAGGACTTCACAGTCAGAGTGAGAGATGAACTGATGGTTTGTACATTTTGTTTTAAGCTCAAGGTAATTATAAATTTCGCCGTTACACACCAGCATATTTCCAGATGAAGTTGAAAAAGGCTGGGCCCCAAGAGGTGAAAGATCCATGATGGCCAGGCGGTGAAAGCCGATGACACCTTTTTTAAAGGCCACAACTTTGTGATCGTCAGGACCGCGGTGAGTGAGTTTATTGTAAAGATTTTTAAAAGGACCTAAGACGCTAGAAGACTGAGAAGAATCAAACTCTCCTTCGATTACGATAAAACCGCACATCTACCAAACTCCCTGGATTAATGTTTTTTGTGAACCAAAAAACATACTTCCATCATAGCATGCTGGCCTAAAATTTTGGAAGAGTGTCTAAATGGAACATATGAGTGGCAGATTTAGCCTTCTCTTCAAAGAGAATTTGCCCCTGAGACAAGACAAAAACTCCGCCCAATTGCATGCCATCACCCTCAAGGCGTCCAACACCATGACCTTTTAAAATTCCAGCATAAATATAGCGGATCCAGGTCATGGGTCCAAAAAGCTGATAAAGGCTTCCGCGCTTTAAATTTAAACTTTTATATAGGGCGCGACCGGGGTCAGAAACGTGGTGAACGGGATGCTGATAGTAACGGGCGAAGAACTCATTGCCGAAGTCCAAATCGCTCATGTGAACAAAAACAGGAGTCAAATGGCGCTCATTAATCGCCGATTCAATTTTAGACATCTCCGCCACTGTTTCACGGCAAAATGTACACCCGAAGTGGCGTACAAAAACTAAAAGGACATTGTGATTGCGAGACAATTCCAAGAGAGAAATATTTTGGGAAGTGCGAACATACTTAATCAGGTCACTGAATTTCTTAGGCTCACTGTCTTCTGCAATCTCATTGTCGTAAGCACAAAGCAAAATATAGTAAAAAGGAAGAGGCCAGATGGCATGACTAAGCAACATAAACAAAGAAAATGGGGCAGGAAAAATGTGAGTGACTAAGGCCTTAGCAAAAACGAAAGTGCCTAAAAGCGATGAAAGTAAACCGACCATAACTATCGGCCAATACCTATCCGAATCAAAGCTGGCGATAAAGTAACCTACCCCCATTACTGCGGCCCCCATTCCCAAGAGTTGCCAGAACTCAACCCCTGAAAACAGCTCAACTCCAAAAAGACGCAAAAATCCTTGAGGAAATAGAGCTACGACCAGACCCCACAACAGGCCATAAATGGCACTTGTTCTTAGGATTTTTTGATTAACATCAACAGTAAAGAAATTTTTCATACCAAGATTCTAACCTGACTTTTCTACCTTGGGAAATAAGACCGCGTTTAGACAGACCTAAATTTTAGCAATAGAGAGGTCACCACTGGCGCTTTTACCATTAATGAATACTTGATATTCTTCGGTTTCTCCGATCGCATTAAATAATTTTCCCGTGGCACTCTTATAATCAACGCGAATCTTACAAGTTGATGGAAGTGAAAGAGTCATCTTGCCAGTAGCACTCATTAAATCCAGGTCGGCCCTTCCTGAACAAGTTTTATAGGCAAATGACATGGCCCCTGTTGCCGTTTTTGCCGAAATATTTCTTAAAACATCCCCTGAGACACCTACACTCCCAGTCGCTGTTTTAACATCGAGTGCTCCACTAATATCTTTGACAGTTACAGCAGCCGTTCCTGATGAAATATTCATATCAAAATTTTGTGAGACGGGAACTGTCACTGTCACATCATAATTGCAGTCAGCTTTTTCAAAGATAATATTCTCACTCGTGATTTTGACGTTGAGTTGAGTATTTTCCAGGCCAATGGTCTTGATGCATTTGCTGTTTTCTTTGGAGTTTTGTTCCACCACATAAACACTGATATCTTTTTGTGTCTTCGATGAAACCAGTACAATTTTACCTTTTGGTACCGATACACTTAGCGACTTAATTCCGTTTGAAGGAAAACGAAGTGGATTGGCCACATCAGCAAAAACATTCCCAGAAATAAGTGCGATAAAAAGAGATAAAACTAATGACATAAATCACCCGTTAGTTAAAATGGAGTTGTCCTACAATCCTAGCAGAGAAAGCTTTTAAAATGAACTCTCGAAACATACTTTTATTCTCTATTTGCTCTCTTATCTGGGGGACAACCTGGTTTGTCATTAAGTTCCAAATCGATAGCACAGGTCCAATTGCCGGGGTTTTCTTCCGCTATGTTTTGGCCGCAGCAATGATGTTTGCCATCAATATTTTCTTTATCAAAAAAAGCTTGAAATACCCGCTCGCCAATCACAAGTTTTTTATGCTCCAGGGCCTTTTTAACTTCTGCTTAAACTACATCCTGACTTATGTTTCTGAGCAATACATCAATTCGGGACTGGTCGCTTTAACCTTTACCGTTCTCATCTACTTCAACATGCTGGGAATGAAACTCATCTATAAAAAAGAAATTTATAAAAACGTTATCTACGGCGCCATCATGGGATTTTTTGGGATCATCTTTTTATTCTGGAGAGAGATCTCTAACTTCAGCGCCGACAAAGTCACAATCTTTGGAATTGTTATTGGGATCGTAGCTACCTTATTTGCATCGATTGGAAATATGTTTGCCTATAAAAACCATCAACTCAAAGTTCCAGTCATGACTTTTAATGCCTGGGGGATGTTGTATGGGGCAGCTTTTAGCTTAATCATCGGGCTCATCCAGGGCGAGAGCTTTTACTTTCCGACTACTCCATCATTTCTTTTTTCTCTGACTTACTTAAGTCTTTTTGGAACAGTTGTGGCCTTCTGGGCCTACCAGACATTAGTGGGAACAATTGGAGCAGACCGAGCAGCCTATACGAGCATCATTTCCCCGGTCATTGCCATGATTATTTCGTCGGTGTTTGAAAACATCGTCTTCACTCCCCAACTTTTTGTTGGGATTCTACTTTGTTTCTTTGGGAATTTACTGGCGCTTAAAAAGCCTCAAAAAAGTGGTGTGGCCCCAAGACCAGCATAAAGAAGGGTCCCGCCTTTTAAACGATCAATGAGGTCCTGGTGATAGCGCATCTCCAGTGCCGGACAACCATAGCTTCTGCCGATTTTTTTCCCAGGCTTCACGTAATCTGCTCCATGAATAACGATAGCGCGGGCGCGAGCATTTGAATTGGTGCTTGAGAGTCCATCAAGTCTAAGCGAATAACCATTTTGCCCATTGTATGTTTCGGCAGTCAGGTAGAAGCCAAGAGAGCTCATCAGCGAGTCTGGTGTATTGGAAAACTTTGTCGCATATCCATCATAATCTGGATCAGAATTTTTCCCATGGGCCGTCAAGTAAGTTTCGACTCTTCCTGATTCCATATCAATGATGTAAAAACGTTCCTTAGAATTATGCTGTTTGAAATCAATCACACCCATCAAGCGCTGATTTTTAATCTTCTCAAGATGAGAATCAAAATAAGCGATGGCCTCTTTTAATAAATTTTTGGGAACAAGCTGATCGGGATCTAAATGTGAATAGTCTCTAAAACTTTGCGCCTGGGCGATTTGAGTGAACAAAAGAAAAAGGCCTGCAAAGAGTCCGGGATAAAATGAATTTTTCATAAATCCATTTTATCGCCCTTAAATTTTTTCGCGTTTGCTGGGAAAAAAGTGCTTTAAATTAACTCTCTAACCAAGAAATCAATTGATCAAAACACCCGGCAACACCTTTATAAACACGGCTTTCCGGCGACATTGATTCAAGGGCAGAGATAAGTTGATCCCTTTGATAAGGATTGTTTTTCACTTCCAGACCCGACATAAAAGTCACACCGATAGTAAAAAGTGAAGCATCCACATGAGGAAATCCCCACATCACTTGCCTCTCAATCCTGAAGTAAAAAGGAATGGCGGCATCTTCGTTAAAACTTCTTCCTTTCCATGAAACCGGGTCTACTCCAGCTGGAGGAATCGGGTGATGGTTGAGTCTCTGGTCAGTTACAAAACTCCAGATGAAGCGCACGTAAGGCCCTTTATTGATCATGGTCTCGACCAGTTTGTCGGCCACGCGGTTTATTTTATCAATGCCAGGAATCGGTACATGGATATCAAAGAAGTTCATTCCAATTTTATCTTCTGCTGACCAATGGCTTGGGCTACACAAGTGAAGAAGTCCTAGATGATCTTTAACGTTGTCTCCATCAACACTTCTACAAACCATGGCGATGTCTTCTTCAACTTGCAAAGAAAGTGCATCGAGAATGTGTTCAACGGGAGGAGAAATTGGAGCAATCGAATGAAAGCTTACAAAGTCAAAATTGTTATCGACAATCAGTCGGTCTCCAGTGTGCACGCACTCCAGAACCTGATCTCTAAAAATAAAATACTGTGGGTATTCTTTGATTAATTCTTCGATTAAAAACCGCGCCAGCACATTCACGCGCTCAGCACTTAAGTCTTTCATGCAAAAATATTTTGAGAGTCTCTCAGCACGGCACTCTAGCTTATTTTGTCGGTATTCTTTAAACTTGGAAGAAATGAGAAAGACCTTTTGGTCGAAATCTCCGTTGCCGAAATCATATCCCAGCGAGCGAAGTCCCGGAGCGACAACATATTCGCCTCTCTCAATCGGGAAGAATTTAGGGTCATTGGTGCTCATATCCTGATTAAAACATGAAGTTATTAATTTGAAACCAAGTATTCTCAAATTTTTTACTTTATATCTATTGATTTTCCTCATTTCCGACATTGATTTTATCGAATATCACGCCGCCTATAAAGAGACGATACTAAGGTTGTAGAACAAAGGAAAAAAGGAGAATTTTCTATGAAAAATCCTTTAGTAAAAGCGAAAGCGATCAACCTCGATAAAGAGAAAGTATTCCTAGCTGGTGTGGCCCTTTTAATCGCCATCCTCAGTGCGCTAGTGATTATGCCAATGGCCCAAGCAAATGACCAGGCCCTTGCTAAATTATCTGCCCAAGAAGAAATTATTTTGCCTCCCTTCGAACTAAAATCGCAAAAATTAGGGCACTAACCCTTAAGCCCAGTGAAAAAAATTCACTGGGCGGCGCTTTTCCCCTCTCCCATCTATACAATTTCCGCCTTTTTCTCTAATCTCCCCCCATGACTGAATTAAGACCCAACCAATCCGTAAAACTCCTTCAAGAGCTGCATATTCTCACCAGAGACGGCAAGCTTAACCAGGACAGCCGAAGAAAACTTAAACAGGTCTATCACCTCTTCAATTTTATCGAGCCGATGCTTAAGGAGCTGGCAGAAAAAAAAGACGACTACACACTGGTTGATCACGGTGCGGGAAAATCGTATTTAGGTTTCATCATTTACGATCTGTTTTTTAAGAATCAAGGACAAGGGACCATCTACGGGATTGAAACCCGCGATGAGCTGGTAAAAAAATCCATTGAACTTGCTCGCGACTGCGAATTTCCCCGCATGAAGTTTCTCAATCTTTCGGTTGAAGCTTCAATGAACGATTCATCACTACCGGAACAAATCGACATGGTCACGGCCCTGCATGCTTGCAATACGGCGACAGACGATGCGATTAAATTTGCTCTTCAGAAAAAAAGCCAATACCTGGTGCTTGTTCCTTGTTGCCAGGCCGAAGTGGCCTCTATCCTTCGCAAAAACAAAGCACAGACTAAAACATCATTGAGTGAAATCTGGAGACACCCTCTACACACCAGAGAGTTTGGAAGTCAGCTGACTAACGTTCTTCGCTGTCTGCAACTTGAGGCCCATGGTTATCAAGTCACAGTGACTGAGCTGGTAGGTTGGGAGCACTCGATGAAAAATGAACTTATCATTGCTAAATTCAATCCGGACACCAATAAGAAAAAAGCGGCCCAGCGTTTAAGTGACATCCTAGGCGAATTAGGACTCACAGAACTTTCTGAGCGCTTCTTTCTCCCATAACTAAGCGGCACCGTTGACCGTTTTAAGCAGGTCAGAAACCACTTTCTCTAATTCCACAGCATCGTTATTCAAGTTATCCGCTACATTGGAAAGCTCTTGCGACGTATGCGAGTTATCTTGAGTGACTACATCCAGTTGCCCCATCGCTTTAGTGATTTCACTGATTCCTTGCGACTGCTCAACACTGGCATTAGAAATTTCCAAGGCCATGTCTGAAGTCACTTTTACATTGGTGACGATCTCTTCTAAAATCTCTCCACAGTTGCGGGCGACAGAGTTTCCGTATTCCACTTTTGTTTTTCCTTCCGTCAGAAGCTTATCAACTTTCACTTTTGTATCATGGACAATGCGCTCAACGGTCTGGATACTGTTATCAAGCATGCCGCTGATTTCGGTAGCAGCCTCTCCACTGACTCGGGCCAGGTTTCCAACTTCTTCGGCGACAACCGCAAATCCTTTTCCATTTTCTCCCGCTCGTGCCGCTTCTACTGAAGCGTTGAATGAAAGAAGTTTTGTCTGGAACACGATATCGTTAATCACTTTGGTTTTATTTCCAATATCGTGGATGAGTTTAACAATCTCTGCAAGCTCCTGGTTAGAGTGATCAATCTCGCTCCTAATGTTCTCATTAGAGTGATTGATCTCTTCCATTGAGTGAATCATCTTCTCTACAATATCACTTCCTTTTTGCGCTTTTTCCCTCGAGACTGAAGAGGCCTTGGAAGTTGACCCAGCATAATCTGAAGTCTTCTTGATCATCGCTCCCACTTCTTCCAGCGAAGCGGCCGTCTGTTGCAGGGAAGCTGTTTGCTCGACGTTAGATTGCGATAAATCAGTTGAATTTGACTTCATTTATTGAGAAGTGCTGGCGACATTGGAGCTTACTCCTGAGAGAACTTCAGCGACTTTCTTTAAATTATCCAGAGGCGCTTTGATTAAGGTAAAGGCCAGAGCTATTGCAACCACAATCGGAACAAGTCCAAACAAAACTGTTTTAAGGTTGTTTTTATCGACTTCGCGAAGGGCTTCAATTTTATTAATGTCAGTTTTAATCGCAAAGACTCCATGGAGTTTACCATCGCTCCAGTTCTCCATTTTATAACCGAGAATATCTTTTCCGTTCCCCCATGGGCTGGTCGCAGGGGCGCCATGACAAGTCATACAGCCTTGAGACTCTGAGAGCCTGACTGGTTTATAAACAGTTATCGACTCACCATCGTCGTGAACATATTTTTGAAGCTCTTTGTTTTCCTGGAATTTTTTAAAAATAGAAAGCTCAAAATCAGTGGCCATATTTTCTTTTTTTCTTGGCTCATCAGAAAACACTCTAAACGAATACCCTTCCGCTTCAGCATCTTTTGCCCCAATTTTCATGGCCGCAAAAATAGGAACCTGTTTTAAGACTTCTAATTTGTCATTATCGCTCATTTCTGAATCCGACTTGTATTTGCCCTTCATGCGCTCAACAATCGGTTTTAAACCGCCTTGCAAGGCCACAAACTCAGTGGCAGCTTCAAGTCGCGAGTGAATGGTTGCTGCCTTTTCTTCAATTCCTTTTTTCAGATCTGCGTGGGCAAAATACAAGGCCATCCCAATGGATGTCCCTGAACAAATCAGACATGAGATCCCGACGATTAAAAGAATTTTTGTGCTAAATTTGAAGTGCTGGTAGCTCTTCATAGACGTTCCCCCGCTTTTGTTTAACCTCTGTTCGAAGGGGGGTTGCACTTTCTCCACATGATAAATATCATGTGGAGATAAATAAGTTTTCCTCACTAACTCACAAATTTCAATTAATGTGAGAGTTTGGAAAAGAAAGGTTCAGCCAAACTCGAGACTGGCCAAGAAAAAATTAAGTAAGTTAAACATAAAGTATGATTAATAACCTGAAAAACTATTTAAAAGAAAGAGGCTTCAACATCTTCTTTGCTACAAGAGCCAGCAACATTGACTGCCTCTCTACACTACTGACCGATGAAGATAAAGAAAGAATGCTTATTCTCTTAGGCAGCGGTGGGAAACTTCTTTGGGAAAAGCTTCCAAAAAAAGAAGGTGAACATCCGATTGACTCATACACGTTGAATGTTATGAAAGAAGCAAGTGAGATTTTTTTAAGCAATGATCTCACACTTCTTTTTCCACACGACCAAAAGATTTTACCGCTTCAACAAATCGGAAGGCACTTCAATCTTTGTCACCCATCACCATTTGGACCCGACCTCTCTTTTGAATTTGGCCCATGGTTTGGGTTCCGTGGAATTTTTCTCACGTCTTTTCCGCTAACCGAAACGGCGCCCTTAGAACCATGGGATTCACCTTGCACTCCATGCCCAAGGCCATGCCTGAATGAAAAAGAGTTCTCTCTTGCGCGTCGTTTATGCCCTTTTCATAAGGAGCATCAATACACGACAGAGCAGGAAGATTATCATTTAAAGGTATTATCAAAGTGGCAGAACGCGTAATCCTATAAAATTCATTGTGATTTAACCCTCTCCAAGGTAGAGTTCACCCAAAGATATTAGTCCAGAGGATCAATCGAAATGACGACCGATAAAAAGACAGTGCTGATTATTGAAGACGACATGGACATCCGTGAGCTAGTTGCTGAAATCTTAACCGATGAAGGATATATCACTAAAACGGCCGAAAATGGTCGCGTTGGATTAGACTACCTTATCGCTTGTCCAAAAGATTCTCTTCCAGATTGCGTGATTCTCGATCTCATGATGCCAGTTATGACTGGACTTCAAGTGATGGAATATCTTTTAAGCAACCACGCCAATGACCTGGCGAAACTTCCCATTATTATAACAACGGCCAAAGGAAATCCAAAAGAAGATCTGGTCAATATGCCTGCCAACGTCACTAAGATTAGAAAGCCGATGGATGTTAACGAGCTTATCGATACAGTGGCCAAACACAGCCAAAGATAATTGCCATGACGATTGAAACCAAAGAAGACATTGAAAAATTAAAAGTGATCGGAAAAATTGTGGCCGACGCTCTTAAGCTTATGATGAGTGAAGCTAAAGTGGGAATGACGACAAAAGAGCTTGATGATATCGGAGCGAAGTATTTAGTCGATCACGGAGCAAACTCTGCTCCCCTCATCACTTATAAATTTCCTGGGGCCACCTGCATTTCAGTCAATGAAGAAATTGCTCACGGTATTCCAGGTGAGCGCGCTTTAAAAGACGGCGATATCATCAATATCGATGTCTCTGCCGAAAAAGACGGCTACTTTGCCGACACTGGCGGATCGTTTGTTTTAGGACAATCAACTGCTGATCAAAAACGCGTGATGAAAGCAACCAGAGAAGCACTGAATGCGGCCATGGAAGTGGCACGCGCTGGTGCACCTTTAAATCTTATCGGTAAGGCCATTGAGAAAGTGGCCCGCAAACACAAATTAAAAATTATTGAAAACCTTGACTCACACGGTGTAGGCCGCGCCCTTCACGAAGAACCAGGCTTTATTGCCAGCTACTATGATCCGGATGATCGCCGCACTCTTCATGAGGGCCAGGTTATTACGATTGAGCCGTTTTTATCGACGAAATCAAACTGGGTTGAAGAATCTAATGATGGCTGGACACTTTACTGTGAAGAAGGAAACATTGCTGCTCAATACGAGCACACAATGATTATCACGAAACACAGACCTCTGATTGTGACCGCTTAATTTCTTTGAACGTCTGTTTGAGCGAAGAAAGAAGAATCGAGCGCATGTCCGGTGTCTCTTCGATTTTAAAAACCTGGTCTTTAATCCAGATGCACTTTAAGACATTCTCCTGAATTGAGAGCCCCCAGTTGCGTTTTTCTATTTCTACATCGGGAAGATCCTGAATCTTCTCTTCATAGTGTTTCTTAAGCTTTTTATAATAGGCTTCAGGCCCAAGCACCTTTTTATAATTGTGCATCTGTGTGCTGAAGTTCATCATTTCAGAACTTACACCAAATGCATTTAAGAAGATTCTCTCTTTTTTCTCGGGCAGCACTGTGCTTTGAACCAAAGGAATAAAGAAGAGGCACCCCTTCCATAACCTTAGTCACTTTAAGCTCCTCCCCAGGCATTGTATGTTCGGAAAGAGGTGCGAGTTTAAGCCCATAATGAAAATTCTTTCTTCGCCCGGCCCGGTTGTAGAAAGGCCTTTGGGTTTTAATAAAATGAAGCTCTAAAAGACTAGTCGGAAGATCATGATAGCACTCCAGAAAATCCACTTTGGAAACGCGACTTTTGAGCGCTTCTTCTTTTTGCATCCCATGAAACTGCTTGAAGTGCTATTTTAATCGTCCACGGATATTTTTACTTTTTCCCACATACAATAGAGCATTGTCTTTATCGTACATAAAATAAAGCCCTGGAGTTTCCGGGTAATCATCAAAATTGAATTTCTCCAATTGTGCCGGGATTAAGTGATCGAGCTCCTCACGCATTGTCGCAATATCCTGAAGGGCCTCAATCTTCTTCATAACTGCCAGGCAGTCCTCGGCATCAGACAACGCTCTATGGGCCGCTCTTCTATTGATCTTAAAATAATCACAAAGAGCACGAAGAGAATATGAAGGAAGTCCCGGAAAAACTTTTCGTGATGTTTTGCACGTGCAAAAGACATCGCGTTTATAAGTATAACCTAAATCGGAAAACTCCCTCTGTAGAAAACGGTAATCGAAGAAGACATTATGGGCGATCAAAACTCGCCCTTCTGTCATCTCTACAATTTTTCTGGCCACTTCATAGAACTTGGGAGCACCCTCTACCATTTCGTTGGTGATTCCGGTAATCATCGTAATCCCATGATTAATACTTTTTTCCGGGTTAATTAATGTGCTCCAAACCTCTTCGACCTTATCACCGTCGTAATTGATGATTGCGATCTCAATAATCTTTTGGCCGAAGCTATTGGCACCGGTGGTTTCTAGATCGATAACAGAATACTTAGTGTTTTGTTTTTTTGATTTGGTTGGCATTCATTCATTATGCCTGAATAAAAAACAGAAAATCTACCAACTAAATCCTTGTCCAATTGCTGTATTCTCACTCGAGAAAAAGACTCGGTGATAATGTGGCACTGATTCAATATCTTCTGGTGAAAAAAGCTTCTTAGTTTTGAAGTTTCCGATTAAGTTAGTCCCCGGTACCCCTTTTCCTTCCTGACGAAAAACATACGGAAGTGGGTTGTGAGAAAACTTATCTGAATAAATTCCTACTTTGTTTAATGAGGCATTCTCTGCGGCTTCACTGTATTTAACAAAGATTTTTTTATCATATGGATAAATGAAATAAAGAGCACCCCAACCTGCTTTTAATATTTCCAGGTTCAAGTCCACACCATTATAGATGATCTGCCCAAGGTAGCGGTTGTTAGAGTCCATATTTTTATCAGAGAGCTCAATTTGAATCGTCGAATTAAGCGGCAGCATACTCTTTAAGTAATCGCGGGCCATCTCTGCACTCTCGCCTTGAGTTGCACCGTTAAAATCAATTTCCGGAGTGTCTACACCCATCAGGCGAAGCTTGGCTTTTTTCGTCGGAGTTTCACTTGGCAGGAAAGTTAGTGTGTCGCCATCGTGAATGCTGATGACTTTTCCGGCGATCGTTTTTGCTTCGATCGCCTGAAAAGATAGTAATAATAAAAATAATGAAAGAGTTTTTTTCAACTTAATCTCTTAGAAAATGTCTGAGTATTCGTCCTGGATGCGAACCGGGAATTCTGAATCGTACTCACCTGTTCTGTTGTGGCCGAATTCATCACTTACTTCATCTGGATTGCCGTTAACGATGACATCGCGAGAGTCGCTTTCATATGAGTCCCCTGCGATTTTCTTTGAACAAGATACTTTATTGTTTTTAACTTTGCATGATTCATAAGTCGCGACTCTTTCATAGTCAGTTAACTTACAAACATTTTTAGCGTTACAAGTGTAGTAACCAGTTACCACTTCAAAAACCTGAGTGCCCCATTGAGCAACTAGTTTTCCGCGCACAACATTTGAATTCTTTACTTTTTTTACATCTAAACTCTGGAAGATAACTTTATTCTTCATCACTCCCAGTTCTTTTACTTTTACCAGTCTTACTTCACCAGCAAAGGCAGTTGTTAGTGTTAAAAGTGCTAAAAGCCCCATGATCTTTTTCATTATAATCCCCTTCTCTAATTTTGCCCTGTAATATCGTGGTGTTTACCTATCGTCAAAGATTATGAATTATTTTCATGGTCCGAAGATTATCTAAAAGTGACCATGGTAAGTTCAATCCCTAATCTTGGGGGATTAATTGAAGAAAACGGCGCTTCTTACACTGCTTTTTGCTCAATCTGTCTTTGCTCTAGAAACGGATCAATTCCATGCGGCCTCCCATGTGTTGGCAGAGTCTTCTGAGCAAATCAATAAATACATTGATGATAAATTTGAAAAGGCCCTGGCAAATGCCAATGAAAAAGATAAAGCTGTGGCCTGCCGCGATCTCGCTGATGATGTCATGAGCGGAATCGTAGGTAAATTTTCAATTAGTAAGATTAGCCAGTTTGCGAAAAACTCACCAGACATCGAACGCTTTCCGGGAGATGAAATTTCTCAATTCGAATACATTAACCAGTCTATTTATAAAGACGGCGGTTTTCCTTTTTATTTTGGAATCATTTCCAGAACAATTAATGTCGGCGGCGTCTATATTGGAACAGATAAACTAGGACACTTTGCACTGGTTGGACGAAACTACTACCGTCGTTACTTAGAGAATTTAGATAAAGGTATGAGTCCTGAAGTGGCAAAAAAAGATTCAGTCTTTACCGGCTTTAAGCAAGAGATCCACATTCTAGGTTATACACTGGGAGGAGTTCTCTCTTTTGGTGACCTGGAGGCCAACTACCAAGGGATGAATTTTGCCATTTCAATGTGTGATGGAGAAAACCCTTACCTAATAAATGAAAACGGACAATGGAAGAAAAATCCAAAGCGCGCTTTTGATATCAAGAACTACATCAACCCGAAGATGGACGAGTCTTATAAACCGGCCTTCTGGAAACCAAAGCTTTGGGAAAAAATTAAACCGACTATTAAAGAAGTCTATTGTGAGCTTAAGAAAAACCCACTTTATATTGAGCGCGTGAAGAGCTATCAATCAAAAATCACAGTGAATCAAAATGATGACTTCATTAAAGAATTCTTTAGCTCGCGCCCGAAATTCGACCGCAAGCTCGAAGACATTGATTCTCTTTGCGAGTAAATAACCGAGCACTTTAAATGGTGGGCTTTTGTCACTGACAATTTTCCACCAGGTTAAATTTATTTTTCCCGCTTTAAACTCACCAAAAATTATTCTATTCTATAATCCTTGATGAACACTTTTTTTTTTCAGGAAGAAAAAATGAATATACTTATGCTTGGTGCCCTCGCTGGTGGCTTCTCTGGTGCTTTTGGCTTTTTCCTTGCGGGAAAATTTCATGGAAACGACAAAGGCGAAAGACTCTACCCGATTTACTCTGCCACATTTTTTGGGCTTATCGTTTTAGCGACAAAGTTCCTGACCTGAGGAAAAGTCAGACCAAACTTGATTTATTTTGGTTCTGCTTTATCCTCTTTGTATGACTGAACTTACTAAAAAGAACTGGTATATCCATGCCCATAAAGGCGACATCGCTTTTATTATCCTATGCCCGCTTATCGCTTTAATTATCGTCGCTCTCATTTGCGAGCCCCGCGATGGCAATTATATCTATAGCAACCTGACTCCTATCTGGTTTACCGTGGCCGCTTCAGTTCTGACTCACGCCCATGTTCTTTTAGTTTTTGCCAGAAGCCACTTAAACGTCACTGTTTTCAAACGCTATAAATACCGCTTTACCGTTATCCCTCTCATCCTTCTCATCGCCATGTGGGTCTCTCCCATTGTTTTTGGGATCATGGGGGTTATCGGCGTTTATTGGGATGAATGGCATTCCCTCATGCAGACATTTGGTTTCGGTAGAATTTATGACGGAAAAAAGGGCAATGACCCATTAGCAGGAAGAAAGCTTGATATGGGAATGGCCTTTGTCGTGGGTCTTCTTCCTAACATTATTCTTTTGACCTACCTTCCGGACACTCAGGTCAATGGTGCTTTGGTCGAGTATTTAGAAATGCCTATCATGGCAGTTAAGAAACATGGATGGCTGATCACTTCGGCGCGAATCCCGCTGATTCTTTTAGGTGTGGGGTACACTCTCTTTTACATCTATTCTTATAACAAACTAATTAAAAATGGTTACCAGTACTCCAAAGCGAAGTTTGCTCTTTTTGCCGTCACTGGTGTGACGACTATTTTGATTTCTTGTTTTTACACGATTGCTGATGGTGTGTTTTTTGGAAATATTTATCATGCTCTTCAGTATATCTACATTGTCTACGCTAGCGAGAAATCCAACCTGACAGAAATAGCCGTCAAAAAAGAAGAGGCGGGTATTCGACTGGAAAAGAAGGACCACCGCATCGGTATTCTCATCTTTTTCCTCTTAATCATCCCGATGATTTTTATCTTCGCTGGCCTTCGTCAAGTCACTCAAAAATTAGAGTATGTGGCGGCCTTTTGGCTTCTGACTTCGCTGATGCACTTCTGGTTTGACGGCTTTATATGGTCAGTCAGGCGCCAGGACATCAAGCTTAATTAATCATCGCCTTGACGAAGTTCGATCAAAAGAGGTATTCGGTAATTCCTTATAAAACTCTTTATAAGGATCAAAAATTAATGCTCTTTTACTCACCTCGCTTCTTCTTAGTTTCAATCTTCAAGCAAAAGAACCAAGTCTTAAAATCACTGACGACTCTGGCGCTCTTATTACACTTGCAAAAGACGACAACATGTCAAACCTCATCCTCTATTCTGAAAACAGCGTAGAGAGCTGTTTTAACGGCAATGCTGACGAATTAGTAAACGACATTAATTCGCGCGTGTTTGAAGACGGAGATTGGGGTCTAAGTGACGGCATGGTAGTTGATCAAAACCGTATTGGTTTTCATTTTTGGGACTTAGGAGGAATAGATAACTCCTTCATAGTAGAGCGTTGCCAGTAGTCCAGCGCTTGTCGAATTGATCTGTTTATAAAATCTCGGGTAGAATGAAGTTATGAAAAATCTCATTCTACTCAGCTCACTCATCTTCACTTTTTCTCTTCGTGCAGAAGTCGCCACTTTTGCGGCCGGATGTTTTTGGGGAACGGAAGAATTCTTTCGGAAGATTCCAGGTGTGCAAAAAACTGAAGTTGGATACACTGGTGGAAAAACGGCCAATCCAAAATACGATGAAATGCACGACGGTCACACCGGACACGCTGAAAGTGTCGAGATCACTTTTGATCCAAAAGTTGTGAGCTATGATTTTCTTTTAGATCAGTTCTTTAAAATGCATGACCCGACAACACTCAACCGCCAAGGTAACGATGAAGGAAACCAATACCGTTCAGCGGTCTTCACTCATGGGCCTGAACAGATGAAAAAGGCAATGGCCTTTAAAAATAAAGTGGATCAATCAAAAGCGTGGAAAAAACCTGTAGTGACCGAGATCACAGAAGCTAAAAAGTTCTGGCGGGCAGAAGAGTATCACCAGAAGTACCTGGTGAAAAATCCCGGAGGATACGACAACCACTACCTACGCCAGATTTCTTTTGAGCCTAAAAAGAAATAATTACTTTAAGGCAGCCTCAATTGCGTGAGCGATGGCCGGATCATCAGGTGTGATATCTGGGGCAAAACGATTCACGACATTTCCTTTTTTATCTAATAAGAATTTTTCGAAGTTCCACATGATATCGCCGGCCTTGCCATTTAATAATCCGTGCTCACGAAGTTTTGCTTCAAGAGTTCCACCGGCCTTCATTGTGGCAACAGGTTTTTCTTCAGTTAAAAGTTCAAACAGTGGATGCTGTCCTTCACCCTTAACAACAAGTTTAGCGGCAACTGGAAATTTAATTCCAAAAGTACCTGAACAGAATTTTTGAATTTCTTCATCAGTCCCTGGTTCTTGTCCGGCAAATTCATTTGCTGGAAAACCAATCACTAAAAAACCTTTGTCTTTATATTTTTCATAGAGTGTTTCTAGTCCTTCATATTGTGGAGTGAGTCCACATTTAGAAGCGACATTGACCACCATGATGGCCTTGGCATCAAAAGCTGAAAGTGTTGTCGACTTGCCGTCGGCCATTTTAAATTCAATTTGAGAAATTTTAGAATCCATATGTCTTCCTTGGGTTAAAGTTTAATTATCCTAAGGATAACGAAACATTTACAATGAGAACATTGATTTTCCCTTAGACACAGGCATAAAAAGATTTTGCACGACAGTATGTCGCACGTTCTTTTACTCTCTTGGGCGAACTTCAAGAAGTTCAATATGAAAAATTAGATTTGAATGAGGTTTTATAAAGGCACCAATTTGTCTCTCACCATACGCTAAGTGCGCTGGGACATGTAATGTGCGCTTCCCGCCAACCTTCATACCGATGAGACCTTGATCCCAACCTTTAATCACACGGCCAACTCCAAAGACAAATTGAAAGGGTTTTCCCTTGTCATATGATGAATCAAATTTTGTCCCATCTTCAAGGAGTCCTTCGTAGTGTGCAAAAATCAAAGCTCCTTTTGACGGCGAAAGTCCCTCTCCGATCAAAGTGTCTGTAATAACAAGTTCAGTAATGCTCACTTCTCTCTCCTATTTCTGATCTTACAAGTCGGAAATGTGAAATTTTATTTTGTTTAGATTTCCCCTAAAATACCCGAAAAGATTTATTGTAGATAGTGTAAACCACTAAGGGAGTCAAAGTGAAATTTTTAATTCTTTCGGCCTTGCTTTTTAGTAGCGTCCAACTAATGGCCGGCGAAGAAGTATGCGCAAAAAAATCGGTCGAACTCAATGGCCAGTTTGGAAAAAACGAAGCTCCCCTCTTAAAACTTTGGTCTGAGACTGCCGGAAATTTTACAAAGCTCAATATCACAAGCAAAGAATCTTTTGCCAAAGCTCAATTCATTTTAAAAGATGAAGAAGGAAAAGAACTTAAAACTCAAACTCTTTCTCTACAAAAAAATAAAACGTCTCCGTTTGATTTTATGAAGATGATCAATGAAGCAGTTATTCGCCCTAGCGTCCTAACCGTTAAAATAATCACAACAAAAGGTGAAACTTTCTGCTCGCAGGATATGGCCGTGGTAGAAAAAGACGGACAAGATGGAGTGTTAAAGAAGTTATGAGAAAAATACTAATTATTCTTTCCATTGTTATTTACTCCAACACCGCTTCGGCCGGAATGCTCTCGCAAATCTGGGACAGCCTAAGAACATTCTTAGGTCTCGACATCACCCGCACGGTGAATGAAAGTGTCACACCTCCTGGAGAAGTTTGCTCTGAAGCTCAAGGCGACAGACCAACAACTAATTATCCAGAGCAACCTCAGATGGGTGCCTCTTCTTCCTTTGATGAAGTGCCGGAAGAAGGTGAAGAAAAAGAGGTGGGCTTTTCACAAAAAGACGACACAGACGCAGACAGGCTTCGTGAAGAACTAAAAACCAACTACAAAAAACTCGGCGGAGACCCGACGGCACTTGAGCAGGCCCTCTGTTTCTATGATAAAAACCGCGGAGTCAATTTCGATGCGGCCGGTGACCCTTCAAGAAAAAAAGGGATCAAAATCCAGAACCAAAGATACATCACTATCAACGACATGAACAAAAGCTACTTTCAGTCGCGCATGTTCATTCTTGATTTAGAAACGGGAAAAGTTAAGACCTACTACTCTTCTCACGGTGCTGGTGGAAAAAAAGGCGTTCCGGAAAGTGATGCAGGGACAGTTGAAACATCTAATATAGATGGATCCAACGCCTCTCCTCGTGGATTCTTTATTACCGGCTCACGCATTAATGGTTCATCGGATCCAAAGCAGCGTTGGAAATTTTCGATGAAACTCCACGGCCTGCAAGAAGGTGTTAATGACAGATCGTACTCAAGGGCCGTTGTCATGCACTCGTTTCCTGATGTGACCAACGACGTGGCCTCAAGTGATGATGAAAAACCAAGTTTAAGAACTGATCCTTATCCTTTTTATCTGAGTCAAGGCTGTACAATGATCGGGCCTAAAGTGGCCGATGAAATTGTTGATACCATCAAGGCCCCTAACAACAGTTCCGGTGGGAGTTTGTATTACAACTACTCAAGTGTAGAGAAGTCTCGTGGTGACTCTTACTGTGGTGATGAAAACCTGATGAAGAAATAACGCTAGACTGGACTTGCAGGGAACGTTTCATTTTCTTTTTAATTTTATTCAGATTCTAGGAATGACGAGTGAAATCGAAGAAATGACGACGAAGATGGATGAAAGTAAAAAGAAGATGGTGCGCGGGACTGGACTTGAACCAGCACGCCTCGCGGCGCTACCACCTCAAGGTAGTGCGTCTGCCATTTCGCCACCCGCGCATAAGATGAGCGAGTAGGATAAAATCTTATCTTCTTCTAGGCAAGAACATTTCAATTTCATCGAGGTAAAATTTGATTCTTTGCTTAGCTTCAGCAATGGCCTCCATGCGCTCATTGATTAGCTTCACAAGTTTGTCATCAGGAGTTAGCGTGTCATTAGACTGGTGGCGATTCATAAAAGCTTCAAGGCTTCCAAACGATGTTTCATCTTCTAACTCATTTTCAAAACGGTCATCTAAATGATTCGGGATATCGGCGTCAGTCATGTGAGAGTATTCATTTAATAGATCGAGCATTGGATCCTGCAGATTCTCTTCCACCGCAAAGTTTTTGGCCGATGGGAAAAGAACTAGGTTGTCAGTTTCTGTGGTTAAAGTTGTTGTCTTCATAGGTTGCAGGGTCCTCAAGTAAAAAAGCCTATTTTAAATCCAATACTTATAGTGCACTATGGGTGCCACAATTCTTAAGTCATTTCAACAAGTTAAAGACCATTAGGTGACCAAATATCAGTCATACCTTAAAGGCCTAGACAGTTGCCTGCCTTCTTTCCCCCAAATCGTAACACGCTCAAAAATGGACTATTAAAAAATCTGGGCCTTATGTAAGATTTATAGTAGGTGTCGATAACCCTGACATGACGGAGATTTGTTTTTATGGATGAAAACACAAACCATCGAATCCCCTGTATGCGCTGTAAGCACTACTACTCTACGTTTGATCCTAAGATCCCGCGCGGATGTAAGCTCTACCAATTCCAATCGGCCACAATGCCTTATATCCTGGTTAAACAATCAACGGGTAAAGACTGCCCTTCCTTTGAAGAGAAAGCTAAAAAGGGCGGTGATGATGAGGGTGGAAAAAAGGATTTTAATGATCCGAAGTACTGGTGACTTCCAGACTCGCTAAGGGCCTTTTCATTTCGTAATAACTAGGGCCGGAAGCTTCAATCATCGCTCCCCCTAAACAAACGTCCCCGTCGTAAAACACAACAGATTGTCTTGGCGTAATCGCTCTTTGAGCTTCATCGAATTCAACGTAGATCTTATCGCCTTCAATTTTCGTCACAGTACAGGCCTGGTCTTTCTGACGGTATCTAACCTTCGCCGTACATTTAAAAGGCAATGGACGATCCCAAGCGCCGCCCACAAACGACAGGTCTGTCGCTGTTAAAGTGTCAGCGTACATGTGTGGGTGATGGTCTCCGCGCTCAACGATAACTACGTTTCTCTTCATGTCTTTTCCAACCACAAACCAAGGCTCCCCTTGTCCACCAAGGCCCAGACCTTTTCTCTGTCCTAAAGTGTAATAAGTCGCTCCCGTGTGGCGGCCGACAATCGTGCCATCTAGTGTTTCAAAATTTCCGTCTTCAAACGTTACATAGTTTGAAAGGAAGTTTTTAAAGTTTCTCTCTCCGATAAAACAAATACCAGTCGAGTCTTTTTTCTCTTTAGTGGCCAGGTCGTATTTAGCAGCAATTCTTCTAACCTCAGTCTTTGGAATGTGACCGATAGGGAAAAGAACTTTTTCCAAGAT
Source organism: Bacteriovorax sp. As-1 (assembly GCF_058446905.1). Lineage (NCBI taxonomy): Bacteria > Pseudomonadati > Bdellovibrionota > Bacteriovoracia > Bacteriovoracales > Bacteriovoracaceae > Bacteriovorax > Bacteriovorax sp. As-1. The sequence goes on along the minus strand of NZ_CP184341.1, from coordinate 3,346,987 downwards.
TTCTTTTTTAATTGTGTAGAGGAAATACGACTGATCTTTTAGTGGATCGGCCCCTTTTACCAGGCGCTGCTCTCCATCGACCATAAGGCTTTGGCAGTAGTGTCCTGTGGCCAGAAAGTCCGCTCCCAGCTCCATTGCTTTTTCAAAGAAAACTTTGAACTTGATTTCGCGGTTACAAAGAATGTCAGGATTAGGAGTGAAGCCCATTTTGTATTCTTCAACAAAGTGAGAGAACACTTGCTCTTTGTATTCTTTGATGAAGTCTACAGAGTAGTATGGGATGTCGAGCTTCTCGCACACCTTAACCACATCAGCGTATTCTTTTGATGACTGGCATACACCGTGCTCATCAAACTCTTCCCAGTTTTTCATGAAGAGACCCACGACATTGTAGCCTTCTTCTTTAAGAAGGGCAGCGCTCACCGAGGAGTCTACGCCTCCGCTCATGCCGACAATGACCAATGTTTCTGATTTAGGTTTATTCATAACGAGGGGTTTTATAGCACAAGACCCGTTATTTGACTATGTCATAATTCCACGAGAGGACGGCGTAAGTGACGTACTTAAACACATTGGTGTAAGTAGCTATATTCAAGGTCTCCGCAAAGTCATTAGCGGTCATATAGCGGGGATTTAGGTCCGTTTGGCGGTTCTGGGTCAGTGTAATTCCTACAAACCCCGCCCCCCAAAGATTCTCGGCCGTGGCCGGAAAGCCCAGGGTGCTTGTCCCATCGCTGATTTTTTCTTCCTTAAAAGAAATTGAACTATACTCTCTTTCCCCCAGCTTCGTGATGAGTTTCCCAAATGCCGAATCCCCTTCTGCTCCGCTGGTGTAGAGTTTTAAGTTGTTTAATTTTTTTTCAGTATCAGTTGTTCTGCTGTCGTGACCGAGCATGGTCAGATTAATAAAACCAGCAGGCTTAACACCTTCATTAAGAGATTTCGCAAACTCTTTTGATCCCTGGGCCCCAAATTCTTCAGCATCTAAAAAAACCAATAAAACTGTCTTTGGAATTTCAAGTTTATTAAAAATTTCCATCATCGATAAAAGCATCGACACCCCAGAGCCATTATTGTCAGCTCCCGGCATCTCGCCTTTTAAAATGACTTTTCCCGTCTTGGGATCTTTTAAAAGTGTGTCGTAATTGGCCATGAGGATAATGACTTCTTCCGGCTTCGTTGCACCTTTTTTCTCCCAGATAAAATTCACACCTTTTTCTTTTGAGACACTCGCATCTGAAAGAGTGAACTCCTGGCGTTTGTAAGTGGCATTGGTGCTATTTGCTGCTTTTAATTTTTCTTCGAGATAGTCTTGAACTTTTTTGTGACCAGCGCTCCCAATTAAACGCGAAGGTCTCCCGGCCACTAAAAACGAGCGCAGGTTTTCTTCGATATCTTTTCGAGGCATTTTTTCAACTAAGCTTCGCACTTGATAGGGATTTTTAACTTTTTTTTCGAAGTCCTGGTACTCAAATGACCACGCAGTGACAGATGAAAAAATAAGAGCGCCAAAAAAGAGCTTAGAAGCCCAATTTGACGATGTGACCTTGGTTTGTTTCTTCTTGATCTTCATCAGTTTCCTCTTTTTTCTCTGGAAGTGTGTTGTAATTGAATTCATCAAACATCCCACTATTTTCCACTAAACCAGAGCCCACAACTTTTCCTTTTTCGTGTTCGCGGTTGTAGAAAACCAAAAACTGACCTGGCACCAAAAGACCTTCGCGAGGATTATCAAATTCGACTAACGCCTGAGCATTATTTTTAAAAAACAGACGGCATGGAATCTTTTCCCCTTTGGGCGACATCTTTACATAACAAGACATCGGCAAAGACATGTCGAGATTGGTGGCCGGAAGAAAACCAGAAACCAGTATCTGTTGATGCTTTAATCTTTTGGGATAATCAATGAAGATGTTTCCTTTAAAAGGCACGATGGAAACAATTTGTTTTATCGGATCAATCTGGATTTCACTTTTTTTATCAAAAACCAACCCTGATTGCCCGACGTAATAATGATGGATTCCCTGGTGCTCACAAATAGAGGCATCAGAGACGTAATCGTAGATATTTCCCGTGCGTCTTAAATCTTTTGACGAGCGGGCCTCTACAAGTCTTGCCATGCGCGGGTCATGCATGATGTGTTTGTAGTTACTTTTTATTCTTGGAATGAAATCAACCTTGATAAGCTCGCCGATTTTTTCGACTTCTTTTTTTCTGATTTCAGACAGTGGAAGAATTAAATTCTCCAGGTGTTTTTGCTCTAATCTTGCCAATGAATACGACTGATCAAACTCTAGGTCGTTAGCCACCATGAGTTCAAAAGCTCCGGTCTTTTGATTTTTTAAAACTTTCGCATAGTGAGCTGTCGCAACCAGTGTCGTCTGGAATTTTTTTGCTTTTTCTAAAAGCACATCAAGCAGCACTGAGTTTAAAAATACCAGCGGCTCAAAAGTCTGTCCGCTTAAAACTCTCCCGACTAAAGGATCTAAAACTTTGTCAGTGAAAATATCGGCGGCATTGACGGCGTAAAAAGGAATATCGAGGTAATTGCAAATACCTTTGATCTTATTTAAATCAAGCACGGCCACGTCGGCAAATGGGCCTGCTTCTTCACCATCGGCAAAAAGCTGAAGACCGATTCCAATGCAGCGATAGCCCTGCTTTTTTAGAAGGTACGCGGCCACGGTGGATTCAACTCCTCCGGTCATCGCAATAAGAACTGTTTTGGAACTGGTCTTTTCCTTCATAAAAATAGTATATCCGAAAACTTTTATTTTTAGGCATTGTTTTAAACAGTGGAAATAATGAATCCTGATAAATATAATCGGATACTATTTTTTTCAAGCTCGCCCCTGACTTTTCCGAAAAGACAACGATGACGAAGATCAACTTCGAAGAAAACTTCGAAATTTATTTATTCACTTATCCAAACGAAGAGGCCCAGGGAGCATCAAAGCTCAATGAGTTCCTGTCGTTTTTGAAGTTCCATAAAGTGGCGCTTCCGTATAAATTTTCATTCGTAGCACGTGAAGCAAGTCTGATTCCAGAAATGACATTAAACCAAAATATCCTGATTGATTTCACTCCAGATTCATTAACCGAATCAAAAGAAGTTCAATTCCAGGATTTTCTCGGAACTCAAGGCAGCAGAGCTCTTGAGGCCCTTTATAAAAGCATCGAACTTCCTCATGAACTGCCGGATCAAACTAATGCGCAGATGAAGAAGGTTTGCTCATTGATGAAATCCTTGCTTTATGAGGGACAATTCATCTTCCTTGAAGAACCTGAAATCGGCTTAGATCCAGAAACTCTGAATCTCTTCATCAACGCGCTTAAAGAGCACGTGAAAGCTCACCAAATCAACGTTTTTATCTTCTCAAAAAACCTCCCTCTCTGGATGCCCCACGCCCAGAAAATGGTCCAGAGAATGAAAGACTATAGCTTCCTGATCTCTCCGGTCTCTCGCAATTTCCTATGGGACGAAGAGTGCGAGCGCTTCTATGCTCCACCTGAGCTGGAACAAACTTTTGACGGCCTGAAATTCAGCATTCCAAACCGTACAAGAAAAAAGAAAGCGGCCTAATTTTATCTTTGACAAAATCTCTCAGGAATCGAGATAATTGTCATACTATGACAAAAACAACACCTACTTTGAATTTCATCGACCTATTCTCTGGCGCCGGCGGGCTTTCTTGCGGGCTTGAATTAGCAGGGATGAAATGCGTTTTAGGTGTGGACATGGACAAAAATGCGATTGAAACCTTCAAGGCCAATCACCATTATGCCAACGCTCATTGCGGGTCAATCGTCGATCTTTCAGCGGCCAAAATCAGAGAACTAACGAAGGGTCAAGAAATCCACGCAGTAGTCGGTGGTCCTCCTTGCCAAGGCTTCTCAACAGTCGGTCTGGGAAACCCGAACGATCAAAGAAATATGCTTTTTAAGGAATTCATCCGTGTGGTGAAGGTCACTAACCCACTTTACGTGGTCATTGAAAACGTAACGGGTCTTCTGGCAAAGAAAAACGAAAAAACAATTCAATCAATCTTCAGCATCTTCAACAAAATGGGATACACACTTGACGTGCAAGTGATGTCAGCTGAAAACTACGGTGTGCCAGAAAGAAGAAGACGCACAATCATCATCGGTTCGCGCGTTCACCAGCACATTACGTTCCCACAGATGACAAACAAAGTGATGACTGTTGGAGAGGCCTTCAAGAATCTTAAAGCGCCAAATGGCAAATACCTTAACCATGATATCGAAGCGGCAAAAATAAAGTCTGCCATCGATCTTGAGCGCATTGCCTGCGTTCCAGAAGGAAAGGGCGTTCGCTATGAAGCTGATGAAAAAGCGTATTTCAAAAAGAAGAAATTAAAATTGGGTGTGAACTGGAAAGAGCTTCGTGAAAATAGATTCAGACAAACAAAGTATCAGCGTCTGGATAGAAAAAAACCAAGCCCAACCATCATGACTCATAGACATAATTACTTTCACCCGACTGAAAACCGCTACCTGACTCAAAGAGAAGCAGCTAGCCTTCAGAGTTTTCCCAACGACTTCACTTTCCATGGCCCGCTGTCTGCTCAGTGGAGACAAATTGGAAATGCGGTTCCGCCATTATTAGGAAAAGCAATCGGCTCAGCGATTCTTTCTATGCATGCTGAAAAATCAGCGGCAAAAAAGAAGACTGCTAAAAAATCTGTTGAAGCTAAAGACTTAGTTCTAAACGTGAGAAAAAAAGCTTTCCTCTATAAAGAAGCCACTATTTCATAAGTTCAACGACAAATGTTGTATGAGGAGCACTATCGTCGATAGTGAGACTTCCGCCGTGGGCCTCAAGAATTTTTCGGCACAACGACAACCCTAATCCAGAGCCTACTCCGCGATCTTTCGTGGTGAAAAAGGCATTGAACATTTTTTCCTGAATCTCTTTGGGAATCCCGTTACCAGAATCCATAAAACGCACCTGAATGCGCTCTCCAAGATCCCTGGCGGTAATTTCAATAGATTTTTCCTGAAGGTGGGAAATGGCATCTAACGCGTTGGAGATCAGGTTAACAAACACCTGGAAGATTTGAGTGAAATGACAAGAGACTTCCATTTGATTGATCTTTGGATCAAAAGTCACTGCGACCATATTCTCTTTGAGTTTGTTTTCACAAATCACTAAAGCATCATCGACAATCTTTCCTAAGTTCTCTTTTACATGTGGCTCAGCTGTCCCATCCTGGCGGATGTAAACTTTAATCCCTTTGACAATCTTAGAGATTTTTTGTGAACTCATTTCCACTTTCGTTAAAAGTTCATTGACTTCATCGTCATTGATTTTCTTCTTAGCGCGCTTAATGTTGGCCTCAATCATCATCAGCGGGTTATTGATGTCGTGGATGATTCCCGCAAACATCTCCCCTAAATTAGCAAGCTTCTGGGTGAAAGAGACGTGGTCTTTTAGTTTCGTAAGCTCAGTGATATTAACACCGATCACAACAGCTTTTTCTTTGTCTTCAAGCTTTGTTCCCGTCACCAGGTAAGTGTGATCCACACCTGAAATACGGGCCTCGAGTTCGCGGTAAATCGTATCGCTTTTTGAGCGGAAAAGCTCGGTGACAAATTCATAGAAGAAGCGCTCTTTGGTGTGAAAACCAATCGTCTTTCCTACAAAATCATCCGGAGTTACATTACATGTATCAGCGAGGGCGCGGTTGACACCAAAATAAGTCATGTCGCTATTGACCCATGAAATCGTATTGGGAATTAAGTCGATAATAACCTTAAGTCTTTCATACTCACTTTTCATGTGGGCCACACTTTCTCTTTCGCGACTCAGGAGTTCATCCATGGCACGCGCCAGATCAGCAGGCGATAAGTTTTGTTCAACAAGACGTTTGATTTCGGGGTTATTAAACTTCATGAATTTAGTTTAACAAACGTTTCGAATTTTAAAAGAGGTGATTAATGAACCGACTGAGCATTGTGCAGGCGATAGAAGTAATTCCCTTGAGTGAGAAGCTCGGATAAAGGTCCCTCTTCCACTAATTGCCCCTGATTAAAGACTAAGATACGGTCACACTGCTTAAGTGTTTCCAGGCGGTGAGCAATCATCAGACACGTTCTTCCCTTCATCATTTTCATGACGGCTTCGTGAATGATTTCTTCATAGTGAGGATCGATGTTGGCCGTGGCCTCATCTAAAACCAGAATAGATGGGTTTTTTAAAAGAACGCGGGTTAAACTCACCAACTGTCTTTGTCCGACAGAAAGGTTTGTCCCACCTTCTAAAACTTCCATATCAAGATTAAACCCTTCTTTTGAGAGTGCACGCACCAGCCCTGTGGTCTGTGAGGCCTCAATCAAGTATTGGTCTGTCTGTGTTTCATCGCATGAGAGATTTTCTCTTAATGATCCTTTAAAAATAATCGCATCTTGAGAGACAAAACCAATTTTATCTCTTAGAGCGTGGCGGTCGTAATTTCTAATGGGGATATCATCAATTAAGACTTCCCCTTCCTGGTATTCATATAAACGCGACAGAAGGGCCACCGTAGAGCTCTTTCCACACCCCGTCTTTCCTACCAGTCCGATTTTTTCTCCCGCTTGAATATGGAAGTTCAGATCTTTTAGAACCCATCCACCTTCAAGGTATTTCATAAAGACGTTTTCAAACTTGATGTCACCGTGAAGTGAGTTAGTGATCATCTTGCCGTTATTTTTTAACACTTCGTCTTCATCTTTTTCGTTAAGAAAACTCATAACCCTTTCTGTACTTGTGAAAGCTTGCTGAACCACGTGGATTTCGCGCGATAAAAGCATCATCGGGTTAAAGAATCTCTCATAATAACGAACGAAGGCCACAAAAAGACCTACAGAATAAACACCGGTTAAAACTCCATGGCCTCCGTACCAAACAAGTCCAATGAGTGGAATCGTTGCACAGAAAGAAACCAGAGGCATACTCCAGGCAAAAAGAGTGTTCCCTCTTAATTGAGCATAAAGATAATCATCAACCGTGTGAGCGTATTTTTCCATCGACCATTTTTCCAGGCCGTAATTTCTAATCGTCTCCACGCCATTTAAATACTCTGAAAGTTTAGCGTTGATGGCCGAAGAGAATTTAGAAACTCTGCGGTTAGAGTTTTTTAAGAAGTCTTTGGTTTTAATAATCAGGATAATCGACGGAGTAATCGACAACGTCATGACTAATCCTAACTTTGGATTAGAAACAATCATCGCGGCGACAGCGAGAATCGTCATCATTGAAGCAGAAATTAAGTTTCCAAGACCGGAAGTGAAAAATTCTTCGATCCCTTCAACATCGTGAGTGATACGAGTCACAATGCGTCCTTGAGGCTGGCGGTCATAGTACTGCAGAGGAAGTTGTTGAAGTTTAGCAAAAAGATTTTTTCTTACTGAGAAAATAACTTTTGAAGCAGCAACGGCAAGTTTTTGTCTTCCCACCCAAATAAAGAAAATGCTTCCAATTTCTAAAAGCAGGATGCTCACGGCATAGAGGATAGACATATGCATGTCTCTTTTCATCAGACCCTCTTCCAGTAAATCCCCCATCAGCTTTGATGAGTAAATCGCCAGAAAAGAACTCGAGAAAATAAGAGACAAGGCAAACATGATTTGCCATTTATAAGGTTTTGCATAATGAAGAAGAACCAGAAAAGACTTTTTGTCACCCATCCCTTTTTCACCAACCTGACTTTCATCCTGGTCATCGGCCATTAAGTAAGTGTGCTGATGCAGCGCCAGTTGATCCGGCAAGATGCGGTTAGAATTTTTTCTTCTGAATAAGGTTTTAAATCGTGCTTTCAATGGTGCGCCTTTAATTCAAAAGTGTGATTGCAGTATTTCAGTGTCGACTTTCTATGGGCCACCCAAATGAGAGTGACATCTTTTAAATGCGTATCTAAGTTTTTTAAGATGCGCTCTTCTGTGATGGTGTCCACCGCACTCAAGCAGTCATCCAGGAAAAGAACTTTCGGGTCTCTGGCCAGTGCACGAGCAAGCGTTAGGCGCTGCTTTTGCCCACCTGAAAGGTTAATTCCCCACTCCCCTAACTGAGTCTCTAGTTTATGAGGGAAAGCTTCTACGTCATCTTTAAGGCCTGCAAGATCCAGGTATCTCCAGATGTCTTCGTCGCTGATATTTCTATCCATTGCCACGTTAACTTTAATCGAGTCAGCAAAAAGAAATGGTTTTTGATGAACGTAACCAATGTAGTTTCTTAGATCGTGATGCCCATAATCCGAAAATGGCTTTCCAAATAAACGAACCTCTCCACCATTTTGGCGGTCAAGCCCGGTTAGGACTGAAAGGAGTGTTGTCTTTCCTGACCCAATAGGCCCCGTGATTCCCAGTCTGTCCCCTTTTTTTAATTTGAAGCTCAGGTTTTGAAACAGTGGCGCAGAATCTCTAAAGGCATAACTTAAATTCTCAACATCTAAAACGTGTTCAGACTTAGTCTCATCAATGGGCGAGCCAATCATCAATAAGAACTGCTCTTTTTCATGCTGGTAGATTTCGGCCAGACGCTCAAGCGCCGTAAAGCCTTTTTTCCATTCAGAAATAATAAATCCAAGCGACATCAATGGATCATGCAGAAGAAAAATTAATCCCTGCATCGAGATAAACTCCCCGACAGTCATTTTTCCATTGAAAGTAAAATAAATCCCCATCGCAAAAAGAACAACGTAAGAAATAATCGTCGCTGCTCCCATCACCGGAATATAGAGAAGAGAAAGCCAGATTCCTTTTAATCTTTTTTCACGGTGCTCTTCCGCGACTCCCATTAAACGTCTCTCCCAAAATGGGCCCGTCTGAGTGAGGCGCTGAAGCTTAATCGTTGAGACGGCCTGAGAAGACAGGTCGTTAAAGTGCGAAAGCGTATCTTGCACCTGGCGGTACTGTTCAACTTCTCTCTTAGAGAGTTTGCGAACAAAAATCGGAACAAAAAGCAGAACTAAAAAAGACAGCAGGGCCATCGGCACATGGATGAAGGCCATAGTAATAAAAGTAAAAGCACCTAAGAAGGCCACGTCAAAGACAGCGACTAAAGTAAAACCAAAAATAAAGCGAGCACTCAAGCTATCAGAGGCCGAAGCACTCATCAGTACACCTTTAGTGAACTTTCTATCTAAGTCTTCTTTCTTAAAGTAACGAACGTGCTCCCATACATCACGGCGAAGATCAGCGGCCGCGTAGTGAGTCTGTCTCCCTAGCGTAATCCTCCACATAAAGCGAAAGATATTGATTAAAACTCGTGAGACGGCCAGGACGATAAAAAGAATAAGAAATGTCTCCTCATCTGTTTTTCCTGTTAAGTAATGAGGGATAGGTTTTTTAGCAAAGAAATCGACGATCCAGCCGATGTTCTTCGGTGCCAGGATCTGCATAAGGTTTGTGAGTAAAACAGAAAGGGCCCCGAGCGCATACGTCGGCCAGCGGTCTTTTAAAAAAGACTTCCAGATAAAATAAGCGTGATCGTGAAACTTCGTGTTTCTCATAAAAAAGTAAATCGAAAAATGTTTTTGGTTTTAGCTAATCTCTTTTGCAATCCAGCTTTCAAATTCCTGCAGGTAATCCGCAATCATCGGAAGATCTGCAGCCACTTTTCTAATCGCTGTCTGAAAAGCTTCCTTAGTATAAGGAATCTTCGTTAAAGAGGCCATAAGTTGTTCGATCATTTCTGGGTGAAGTGAATCCGAAAAAATCTGCGCCTTTTCAACTATCGCTTTGTGCACGTCAAGGTGAACATCCACCAATCCCCAATCAAAACGCTCAGACATTTGATGGTTAAATTGTGGAGCTTCCCCGAAACGCCAGTTCCAGTCACTCATCTTCTGAAAATGTTCGTTTAGGGCCGGGATATTTTTTAGGTATTCGTGGTCCAGGATTTCAATCGGTGCCGTCGTTTGGTAGTGTTCAAAAAACTCTTCAATAATTTTTTTACAAAGAGCATCGTGAGTCACATCTGCGCTTAACTCCTGTAAATTCACCACACGTGCACGCACTGATGTGATTCCTTTTGACTGAAGTTTTTTAACATTTGGATTTAAGTACAACCCAAGCTGAGTCATATCGGCATTGATAAGCAGCGTTCCATGGTGAAATGAGCGGTCTTTTGTTTCTTTAAACGCACTTCCGGAAATTTTCTTTTCTCCATCAGCAGTGTTGACCAGAATGTCGTTTCGTCCTGAAGGAAAGGCCTCTAAACCAAAAGCGGCTAGAGCACGCGTGATAATTTTATTATTTGCGGCCTTATCAAAAGTCGCTTTGCTCGATAAAAAGGTGAAGTTGGTATTTCCCAAGTCATGGAAGACGGCGCCACCACCGCTTTGGCGGCGAGCGAGTTTAATACCATTCTCTTCCATTTTTTGTGTATTACATTCTGTCCACGGGTTTTGAAAACGCCCGATAACAACAGTCTTATCGTTTCTCCAAAGGAAAAGCACCTTCGTTTCCGGGTCCATATCGCGGAAGATCCAGTCTTCCGTTGCCAGGTTAAACCACGGATCAAAGGTTTCCGAGATCATCACTCGAAGCTTCGGGCTCGAGTTGGTTTGGATCGATGACGATTGGTTCGTTTGGTTCTGGTTGTGCATGTTTCTCCCACGTAAAACGACTGTCTAAATTGTCGTAATACTCTTCAATTCCGATATATCCACCTTGTAACATTTTAAAAAGCACAGATTGGATAATCCTGTTTGCAAATGAAGTCAGTTGTTTTTTTCTAAACGATTGAGCGTAGCGCTTCGGGCTTGGTAACAGCATTGCTAAAAATGCGCTCTCTCTGGCCGTAAGCTTAGCTGGTTCTTTATTAAAATAAAATTTCGCTGCGTCTTTAATCCCATAGAGATCTTCACCATACTCAATCACATTGAGGTAAGTCTCAAGGATTTTGTCTTTTTCCACATGGTCTTCAATCCACAGAGTAAGGGCCATCTCTTTCACCTTTCTCCAGACACTGCGGTCACTTTGGAAATAAAGGTTTTTAATTAATTGCTGAGTAATAGTTGAAGCACCTCGGACTTTTTTCTTTTTTTTCACCACACCATCATTGATAGCATCTTGAAGCTCTTCAATGTCATAACCCGGATGAGTGTAAAACTTCCCATCTTCGCTTGAAATAATCGCTCCACGCAGGCGTTTAGAAATTTTATCAAGCGGCACCCAGTCCCCTGGCATGGTGGTCACTTGTTTATAAATCGCACGGTGATTTTCTTTATCGACTTTGATTTCGAAATACGTGTTTGGGATTTTAGTAATGGAATACATGGCACCCACAAACGGAGAAACGAGATGGCCCACATAGATAATGGCCAGGACCCAAAGTGCAATAAACACTTTTCCTATAATATTAAATATCTTCGCCCAGCGCGGAGGTGCGGGTTTTGTCTTTTCTTCCATGGCCCTTAAATACCAGAAAAGAGGCAAAATGATGAGCTGGTTTTTCGTTTTTTTTGGCGTTTAGATAATTTTTACAAGGGCCATGCCGTATTGGGCACCTCATGTGTTAAATAAGCTTCACGAAAATGTCATTTTGAGGGGTATCTTATGAAAAAATTTATGGTCGCTTTATCAATCGCTGCAATGTCTCAGGCTTCTTTTGCCTTTGATGCTACTTCTCAAGTGACGGCCATTACGGCTGCAGAGATTATTTTATCAACTGCAGTCACAGTAGCAACATCTGAAGCTGCTTCAATTTCAACTTCTGAGTCACAAAAAAGAGAAGCACAAAAAATCTTGATGGAAGTTCAAGAGTACAGTCAGACAGGTTCAATCAGCGTGTACCTGGAAAACAAAATCGAAGCACTTAAATCTTTGGATGAAACACTTTCAGTTGATGAGTCAGTAGATCTTTTAATTGAAGCAAGCCAATTGATCCTTACAAAATAGAAGAAAATAAAAAGGGCCGGTTTTACCGGCCCTATTTTTATACTAGTTCTTGAATTAGTTTTCTTAGTTTCACATCGAGAATTTCTTTATCAGTCACTAGGTCTTTTCCAATCAGCTCCCTGACTTTTGTTAAGCTCTCTTTATCACCTTCTGCTGCCTTAACCATTGTCTCTCTCGTAAAGTCATTGCGTGCCAGGTTTTTTAGAACTTGGTTTACATATTGATCCAGCTTTGTTCTGAACTCTTTTCTTACCACTAGAGATTCAGTGTTATAAGTCTTTACGTTGGCATTGATCTTTTCCAATGTCGCAAACTCGTTTGGCATGATATCTCTTAGAACCGCTTCAGCTTTTGCCAGGGCCTCAGTTGAAGCTTCCGCTTTTCCTGCCAGGTCTTCTCTTGTCACCATCTCTGTATCAAACGGAATCCCATAACCTTCTTTTGAAAGATCTGAGAATGTCTGAGCAAAGGCCGCTCCTGTTTCTTTTACCATTTCCTTAATTTTTTCATCTTTTGTATCCATGAACATATCGGCCGCTTGTTTTCTGTACTTAAGCGCCAGTGTTCTTAGAATTTGTTGCTCCATAACCGAGAAAGATGAAGCTTGAACTAGTCTTTCTTTTAATAAAGTCACTTCAGCATTCAAGTCTGATGTTGGAAGTTTTGTTTTCTTAAATTTCAAGAAAGCGGCCATTCTTTCGTCTGCCGTACTTTCATCCATAAACTTCTGAACAGCTGACTTGTTTGATTTTTCACTGCTCTTTAATTTAAAACCGTAGGCTTTATTGTAAGCTAAAATAATCTGTTCTGTTTTTGCTTTATAAGTTTCAACTTCATTGCTCTTCATAGATGTGAAGTTCAATTGGTCAAGGTCTTCTAAAACCCCGTTCGGGCTGATTGAAGACTTAGAGTCTAGTTGTGAGCGATCAAGAGCTGACTTTAGAAGGTCATAGCTTTCAGTAGCACAGTTAGCGTTGATAAATTTATACGACCCTCTGTAGTTCCAGTGTTCTTCTCTTACTCGGTTAACGAATTCTTCGCGCTCTTTTGCCGTCAAGTTAAGTGGGTATGAAATCACATCGCGAAGCTCATCGCGGTTATACTCATCAAGAACGTCTCCGAAATTCAGGATGAAAAGCATTGAAGGGTATCCACCTGTCAGACCTTTGAGGTAGTTCAGGGTCGCATCTTCAACGTTTGCTCTATAACTCACAACAATGTGAAAAAGTTTATCGTCTAAACATCTTTTACCAAACGGAGTGGCCGGAACCACACGGTTAGTGATCGGGTCAAAACGCTCAGGAGCACACACAACAATTCTAAACATTGAGTGACCAAATCCACTCTGAAGCCCCTTCCCTGCCGAGGCAAGAAGGTAATCAATGCGGTAAACTCGGCTGGCATCAAGAGCTGTCGGGATGAATCCGTTCATTGTCGTCATCATCACCGTCTTATTGATGTTACAGTTTCTATTTGGGTATGGATCAATTCCAAATTGTTTTTTGAAATATTCAAACATAGATGGTTTTCTACACATGAACTCCGGGTCCATTGTGAAGTATTCCATGTTAACCGCAAAGGATTCAGCAATGTTTACGAGTTCGTAGGCATCGGCCGATCTCATCGCTTCTACGTTTTTATTCTTGATCTTGAGAAGGCCCTTTTTAAAACCTGCACGACGGATGTATTCCATTGAGTTTGAAATGCGTCCATTATTGAAATCGTACGCGTGCGTGAATTCATGAATAAGTGTGGCCACCGCCTGGTCATATAATGACTTGTGCTGGCAGTTGATGCGCTTTGAATTGTCGCGACCTTTTTGCAACTCCAGTAAAACCGGTGCATTGATTGTCAGGACGTTTTTATAGTTGTCGTATTGGCCATAGATAAAAGGTTTTTCCTTTTTCTTGTCTTCCTTTTTAACTTCAGCGGCATGAGCGCTTGTCGAACACACTTCATCTGGAATGAATTTGTGATTAGACAGTGCCGCCACTTTGATTTCGATGTCTTTAGGCATCAACTCTTTCATCTTTGGAGGCAGGTATGCTGCGACTTCTTCCATCGTCTCTTCTAAGACTTTTTTATCCTGGGCCTTTGTGTCTGCCGCATACTTAAGGCTTAAGTCATATGCAAAAGCACTTGAACCAAGGGCTAAGTTAAGGAAAAGAAGGCCAAAAAGCGTCTTTTTCATGAAAACTCCAATGAATATGATCACTGGGTGAAGGTGCAGGATGGATGCCAGTTTACAGGGTTTAATATCGGGGAATTAGCCGTGAAGGAGTGTCTAAAGTTTTGACATAGGCCAAGGAATCGACAAAAAAGGCCTCAGTGTGAATGAGGCCTTTTTTGGAGAAGTATTATTTTAAAAGGTCTCTTAGCTTTGCCAACTCATGCCTTTCAGACGAAGGGACATCCATCCCTCCCGAGCCCATAAAGGCATTTTCAACGTTATTCTCGTAGAGATTATAGCACTTTCTTGCATAAGGAGATTTTGAGTAGAGTTTCACACAATCTTTTAAGTAAAGGTCGCTGATAGTAAAGAAGTAAGTGCTGCTTAATCTTCTTTCCGCTACGGAAATCCAGTAAAGGATCTCAGGAGTGTTTTTAGTTTTCGGGTGATCATTCAAATATTTTGAAAGAACACCTGAAGCAACAAGCAAGGTAATGTCATTTTTCCCTTCACCGGCAAGCTCTTTGACCTCTTCTAATGGCGAAAGGTGTGTCTTAATAAATTTATCAATATTATCGACTTTACCAGGCTTAAATGTCTTCCACTCCTCTAGCCCTAAATCCCATGAAGTCACCATCTCTTTTGCCAGCTTTGGCATCTGCTCATTGCCCTTATATTTTCCGGTAAAAGATTTAGCTTTATCGTAATCAAAGGAGATTTTCGTATAGATTGAAATCATTCTTCTTAGCGATGAGTAGAGCTCATGACTTCTTGACTCTTTTAGCGCCCTCTCAATGGCCAAATCCAGGAACTTTTCTGATTCATTGAAATTTCTAATCAAGTAAAGATAGTTTCCATAGTCATGGTCACTTTTGAAATCTTCTCTCTTGGCCTTATTAATAAGGGCGCTAAAAGCATTCTCCTGCCCTTTTGGAGAGAGTTGCGAGTGGCATGAGATGCACAGGGAGGTTAAGGCCGACAAGCGCTTTTGAGCGAAAATAAAATTGTTGCTGTTAACTGAATTGATGGTGTCGGCAAGGTGATCATTCATGGTTTCCAGGCTTGGGCGAAACCCGGGCCTTTGAAAATACTCCACATGGCGGGCACTTTTAAAAAAGGTTGAGAGATCATCCAGGTTTTTTAATAGTTCCTCTTTTTTTGCCGGGTCTTTTTTTAAAACAAGAAGCGATTCTTCATCCGAATAGACGTAAGGGATGACTTTGATAAAAGTCTCATAGACTCCTCCCATGACGGCCTTGGCCTGGACTTTGGTTTCATCTTCTTTTGAAAGCTCGGCGGAAGCCCACGTAAACGAAGTGTTTAAAATGAATAATGCTAAAATTAAAGTGCCTTTCATGAGTCATTCCTTATGTAAGTATAGTGGACCTTAGTTTTAAATTAGCTCACATTATCAGTGGGAAGACTATGACCTTGGTCACGTTTTATTGAAGACGCGGCGCTTGGAGGAATATGAGAATAAGTTAATAAGGAAGCATTGCGATCAGCCAAATCCAGATCATTAAACCTAAAAGCATATCGATCCAGTATGATTGGTGCTCTTTAAAAAAAATGGGAAATTTTAGATGGCGACCGACAAAGATCCATCTGATCTATCTGTACTTCTGCTTTGTACATTGGCCTTCCCTCAAAAATCTTACAAACGATTTTTTAGATAGGTTCTATTCCCTTTCCCTTCAACAAATCAATTACTGATTGATACATAGGTTTTTCAGTTATCAGATAAAGATCCTTTTCATGAGAGATCGTTACCAAGAAAGGAGAATCATTTTTTAAGTAAAAACATATATCTTCTGGCAGGTTTGGTGAAATGTATGCAAATAAAGATTTTCTATTATTTAAAAAATTTAAAGTACTTAAATTATAATAAAAAATAGTAGCTTCTCCATCTGATAAACTTGTCCCTGACCATTCTATGAAAGTTTCTACCTTGCCTGACGATAAGTGATCGATTGTATCAACTTATTGAGGTTAGAAATGAACAAGGAAGCTTTACGGGACATCAAAAGAAAGAAGAAAATCTTAACCGATCTTCAACGTTTTGATTTCAACATTACTCGTCTATGTGGTTATTATGGTATTTCAAGAGACACTTTTTATCGTTGGAAAAAGCAACTTGAAAACGATGGTGAAGTAGCTCTCATCAATTCTAAACCTTGTCCTCAGAATCCTAAACTAAGAACTCCAAAACACATTGAAGACATGGTTATCAAGATCAGGAAAGAGCATCATCTTGGGCCTCAAAGAATTTCTTGGTATTTAGAAAGATATTTTGAAATCAAATTATCCCAAGCAGGAGTTCGTAAAATCCTCGTTAGGAATAATCTAAGACTATTACCTAAAAATATTTCTAGAAGATCTCCTGGGCCTAAATTTAAGCTTTATAGCCAAGAAATTCCAGGCCATCAGGTTCAGGTTGACGTTAAGATCTGTATCTTCCGAGAAAAAGGCAAAAAAATAAAAAGATATCAATATACAGCTATTGATGATGCAACCAGAGTGCGTGGCTTACAAATGTATGATCGTCATACACAACAAAATGCTATAAAGTTTGTAAAATATATTTCGGAAAAATTTCCCTTTCGAATAAAACAAATTAGAACTGATAATGGTTCTGAATTTCAATCTCAATTTCATTGGTTTTGCCAAGATATTGGTATTGAACATGTGTACATTAAAAAAGCTTCACCTCACTTAAATGGTAAAGTTGAGAGGTCTCACTCCACTGACAAACAAGAGTTTTATCAGCTCCTCAATTATAAAGGTGATCAAGACTTGAGGAAAAAATTAGCGATTTGGGAAAATTTTTATAACCACCATAGACCTCATGGATCACATGGTGGTAAGACCCCTTACGAAATTTTAAGAAATAAATTAAAATGATCAACGATCGTCAGGCAAAGTGGTTAATGGAACACTTCAGAGTTTACCTTATCAAACCGGCAGTAAGTTCCAAGTTACGTACACCAAATGATTTTTAATTCGCATTCCTTAGTGCTGGATGATTCATGAAGTGTTTCAGGCAGATAGAGCATTTTTATTTTCAATAAATCATTATTCACAATCTAATGAATCCTTAGCCTGAATTTATTAATCCTTAAAAAATTTATACTTCTCATAAAGATTCCGATAAAAGTCATGAATATTAAGTTTATAACTTTCAAGGAAGAGGTTATTAATGCTGAACAAATTCGCTCAACTATGCCTTATTTTGGCCCTCACCAGCTGTGCTGGCCCCTCTGTCGTACGCTTTCAATCAACTCCTCCCGATGCAATGGTAAGTCTCGTTGATGCTAATGGAATCGCAACTCCAATAGGAAAAACACCTTACGTTGCTAATGAATCTGATATTTATCGCAATGGACGTTACTCGCAAATTCAAATTGCAAAAGAAAAATACAAATCGCAAGAGATGTTACTCACGAGATCACCGATGGGCGGTGAAACAAGCGTGAGTGTTCAGCTATTAAACGAAGATCTGCCAGCGACCTCAATTGATCAAACAGCGACTCAGGAAAAAATCGCCAGCTCCATTGCTCGTGCAAACGGTATGATTCAAGCAAAACAATATGCAGAAGCTGAAGCTGTCATGACAAACTTTGTGGACCAGTATCCTTCAATCAGTGTTGGGTATGACTACTTAGGAAATCTCAACTATCTTCAGAAGAAATTCTCAAAAGCACTTAAATACTACAAAAAAGCGCTGAGCCTTAATCCACAAAATGCAGAAAGAAGAACAATTGTAGAAAAACTTGAACTCATCACAAAGAATGACAGCGCAGGAGAAGTACAATGAACTTTATCCTAGGATTTTTTATTGCCGTTTCAGCTTTGGTTGCCGCTTCGGTACATTTAGAGCAAGGACCTCGTGACTTTTGGGATTTTGTTGCTTTTGCTGTAGTTACAGGCGGAACAATCTCTGTAATGTTGATGACCAGACCAAAACTCCAGGGCAAGTTTTTATTTCGCAATCTGGGGTTTTACTTATTCTCTGGAAAAACAGATAAATTCAAATTTATCAAAAGATGCTTCCAAGTTATTACTGACAAAAAGCTTGAAGGCGCCAATCTCGCTCGCATCGAAGATAAGGTCCTAGTCGACGGCATGGAGATGATTGAGCTTGGTTTTACTAAGGAAAAAATTGAAGACATCCTTAGCGATCGTTATTTGAACCACAAAAAATCTATCACTCTTATTTCTTCATGGATTAAAAGAACTGCAAAATACCCTCCGGCCTTCGGATTAGGCGGAACAGTTCTTGGACTCATCCACTTAATGAAAGGGATCTCAGGTGGTCTGAACCCAAAAGATACTGGACTCCTAATGGCCGTTGCACTCGTGGCCACTCTTTATGGAATTCTCATTGCCAACCTCGTCTTAAACCCAATGTCTGAAACGATGACAGAGAAACTAAAATCTGATGAGGAACTGGTTGAAGCTGCGATCAAGACAATCCTGATGTTGAAGGAAGGATACAACCTACTAGAGTGCCAGGAGACCTTGAACTCTTACCTTGGAGATGTAAACGGTAAAATCAACTTTATGTCTGGTCTTTCGACGGAAGAAGAACCAGAAGAAAGCATGGCCGCATAGGATTGTATGAAATTAAGTGAAAAGCTACATTCAGAAAACCACGAAGAGCACAATGATGAACTTTGGGCGATTAGCTACGGCGATATGATCACCTTGCTCCTAAGCTTTTTCGTGATCTATTTTTCTGTAGATCCTAAAAAAGGAGAAATGGAAAAATTAGACAATCACATGATTTCTCAATTTAAAACTCTTGATTTAAAAGCTAATAAAAAGTACTCACCGACTTTAGAAATCGACACTAAATCTAAAAAGGTCGGAGAAGCACCGAAATTTGAAGCACTGAAAAATGCTAAAATTACTAAAATTGATGACCGCCTACTCGTCACTTTTGAAAGCATGTCTTTTTTTGAAACGGCCCAAACTGAGCCTAACAAAACTGGCACGATAACCCTGCAAGCTTTTGCTGAAAAATTTCTTCCTTATGCTGGACTTTATAAGATTGGAATCAAGGCCTTCACTGACAACCGTCCTGTTACTAACCGCCACCGCTATAAAGATAATATGGAGCTCTCTGCTCTAAGAGCTCTTGCGGCATTGAGAGTGCTACAAAAAGCAGGTATCCCACTCAACCGCATGGAAATCGCCGGTTATGGGGAAATGAACAAACTGGGCTCACTCATTGATCCAGAAAAACTGGAGAAATTAAGTGAAAACGAATTAAAAAATATTTCAAGAACGATTGTATTGATTATTAAACACGACAACGAGCAGAGCGTATTATGAAAAGAATCATTTGTTCATTACTTTTAGCATTAAACATCACTCTTGCCTTTGGCCAGGACGCTTATACCAAGCACCCCAAAGTTATTGAAGTTGAGATGCTCCTCAGTAAAGAAGCAACCAGCTTTCTTCAACAGCGACTCCCTAATGACCAGGTCTATGTCAATGTTGATATTGACCCTTTAAGAAGAAGCGTGGATTCAAAAAATGAGCAACTTCCCTATTTCGCCAGCGATGACGAAGTCAATGATGAATGGGATGCGATAGACACTCCAATGGTTCTTCTTTTATCAAGAATTAAAAGAGCGACAATTAGGGTTGAAGTTCCTGCCAATGTCTCAGATGTACAAATCGCTGACTTAAAAGAAAAACTTTATGAGCATTTAAAGCTTGTGCCAGTAAGGGACTCTATCACTTTTGAAAAGAAGACATTTGCCGTTTCAGCACCTGAAAAAAATTATACTCTTTATTACTTTATATCTGCACTTGTACTGATTGGTTTTGCGGGACTTTTTGTTGCCCTTAAAGTGTCGGGTCCAAAAACATCAGCATCTGCAAATGCCGGACAGAACTCAAACGCGAGTGCGCCGGTTCAGGCAGCTGCTCCGGCCAGGTCATCAGGAAGTAAAAGTGTTGATTTAAAATCAGGATCATTCAACAGCAAAGTTAATGGAGACATCAACTTTAAAGATAGTATCCGTGCAGCGGACATGCTGAAAGAAAAACTCCATGGAGTCATTAACGGTGGAGCTTTCCCTCTGCTTTCAGACATGTTAGTGCTCGAAGAGCTTTCGCAAAAGTCCCTAAGTTCTCTAGGTGCCTTTCTTTTTGAAATGCCAAGAAAACAGCAGCAAAAAGTTTTTTTCCGTGGACGCTCTGACAAGTGGTTTAGAGGATACATTGAAGCTGCCTCTGTAGATATCGATTGTTTTATGGCCGTTGAAAAAATGCTCCGAAACAGAACAATCACAGGCTCAGAGAAATGGGAAGAATTACTCGTTCAAGTCTGGCGACTTGATGAAGAAGCTTCTCTCTTTCTCAAGCAAATCCCTCAAGATGAAGCTTTCATGATTCTTTCACATATGCCTAAAACCTTTGCTGTTCCTTGTGCAAAGAAAACTTTCCCTGGAGCATGGGCAAGAGTCTTAGAGTCAAAAAGCCACGGCGTGATCGAAGACGATCAAAAAATTGATGGTTACCTGACACGTGCTCTTCAAATTAAACCGTACTTCGATTTTAAATCTATCGATGAATATAAAAAAGATTTGGAATTGATTGATTACCTTCGCAATGCCTCACTAAGAGATGAAGAAGAGGTCTATGAATCTCTTCATGACAATTCAAACATTTTTAAGATCCGCCCTCCATTTTATGCTGTTTTCAAAGCAAACGATGAAGACTTTAAGCAGATTTTCACTCAATACGACATTCAGGACTGGGCACTAGCTGTGCTCAATGCTCCTAGGGATTATATGAAAAAAGTTACAGCTGAACTTGATGAAAAGAAAAAGTACATCTTCTCCAACTATCTAAAGCAAATGGATGAAGGGACTGCACTAGTGAAAGAGCAAAGTTCTTTGCGTGAAGAGATAGCAAAAAACTTTCAAAAGATGGCCGCTCAAAAGAATGTGGCAAAATTAACGACAGAAGGAACGGCAAATGAGCACGAAAACCAAGCTGCTTAGAGCACTCGCATTCACGGTATTTTGCATGCCATCCGCTCATGCGGCGAAATTTGATGCCATGTTTGGATTTTATTTATTCAAGGCCGATGTGGCCGGTAAATCAACCTCCCTCTCTGGACTGGGAGTTTACGAAGTGTCTTACCTAGCTTCTTTTAAAAATCACTTTGAGTTTGTGATTGGTTATAGCTTCACAATGACCAGTATTGTTGGTGGCGACTATGCTTATGGACCAAAACTTGGAGTCAACTACTTTCCATGGAATTTTTCAGGTGATGAGAAAATCTCTCTCCCTAACAAAACAATAGAGATAAAAGACTTCTACAAACCTTATGTAGGTCTTTCATTTAACCAACGACAATTTCAGTCTGCCAAGAGCTCCTTTGCCGGATTTGGTGTATCTGGAGGAGTTGAAAAATATATCAACGAAAATTACACCATTAAGACCGAGATCAGAATGAATTCTTACTCGGGTCCTTCTGGTGCGACTGCTACGGAAATGAATGCTTTAGTTGGAGTTTTATTTAATTTTTAATGGATTATTTTATGAAACTTTTTAAAAATCAAGGACGACTAAATTTGGCAAAGCTGATTCAGGCGATTTTCATCACTGTCATTCTCGCTTCATGTAAAGGAGGAGGAGCTGACGGAAAATTTTCAGATCTCGACCCGGCCGACAAGCCAGTCACTGTAACTGAGCCGATAAAAGTAAAAATCAACACTGCAACTCCGGCCGGAAACTTAATCAGTCTCCCTAGTCAAGGGTCAACAACCTTCGGTGTGACTTTAGATGCGACGGACTCAAGTGTAAAATATCAGTTTGCTCTTGATTCAAACACAATCCTTCAAGATGGAACTAACCCTTTTTATAACTTAGATTCGGCCATTATTACTGGCGGAACTCACACGCTCACAGTTAAGGCCTACAATTCTACTTCGAGCGATTCACATATCTATAATCTCACTATTAATTCACCGGCACAGGTCAATACATTTACACCAATTCTGACAGGTGCCACAATCGCCTGTGGAATTGATACACTCACTCTTTCTGCACTCTATTCTGACCCAAACCCAAGTGATTCAATTAACGTTAAATGGTACTTGAATGACACTCAAATTATTTTAGGAAATACTCAGGCCTTAGTGACTAACGATCCCTCAAACAATACGGCCACGATGAACTATCACCCTGACTGCAGTCATCCGGGAGTTAACTTCATTCGCATGGATTTAAATGACGGGCAAGAAATCACGACTCAGACATGGACTATATTTGTTTCCTCACCTATTACCATTCAAATTGCTGATGCCATCCCGACAGGAAACCCGGTCGTTTTCACTAATTCGACCTCCACAACTTTTGCTGTAACTTTAACAACTCCTGATCCAGCGGCCAATTACAACTTTATTCTGGACAATACCATTTCACTGCAAAATGATCATCGAACGTATTTAAACATTCTTGGCTCTACTTTAACACCAGGAAACCATACACTAAAAGTGACCGCTTCAAATGCTTCATCAAGTGACACAAAAACATTCAACATTCGTAAAAACTCTCCTCCTTCATATACAACCTTTTCACCATCATTTTCTGGGACGACATTAAATTGTGGAACAACTCCACAAGTTTTTTATGCTGATTTCGTCGATCCTAACGGCGACAACCTGACTTATACTTGGTCAGTAGACGATGCTCCATCGGCCTATATTGCTCCGGCCAACTCAGGAAACCGCGCTCAGGCCACATTCACTCCAAACTGCTCTATTGCCGGGACAAGAATCATCAAGGCAACTGTCAGTGACGGTTATGAATCAACGACGACTACCTGGTCTGTAAGCGTCGTTTCTCCTGTTTCATTGGCCATCACCAGCTTTCTTCCCACGGCCAACCCCGTTATTTTGACTAATACAGAAACAAAAACTTTTGCAGTGGCCCTAGCAAATTCAGATAGCAATGTAACCTATAGTTTTATCCTAAAAAATTTGAGTACACAGGCCACTTCGACTCTGCAATCTGGTACAAGCCCATTTTATAACCTAGCAGGTTCTTCTATCTCTGCAGGTCTTTATGAATTAGATGTAATTGCCTCTAACGGAACGTCCTCTGATCACCATGTTTTTACAGTAAGAAAAAACTCTCCTCCCTCACTTCCACCTGCACCATTAACTTTTTCTCCCGCGCTAACCGGTGTGGTTTTAAGTTGTGGAAGTTCATCACAGCTTTTTAGGTCAGCTCTTGCTGATAATGATAACGACATCATGTCAATCAACTGGTATCTAGATGGTGCAACGGCCCCGGCCAACCTGGTAAGTACTTCAACCCAATCAGAAGTGAGAGCTACTTACAGCCCAACTTGTTCTGAAGTTGGGATCAAAACAGTTCGAGTTGATGTTTATGACGGCTATGAAACAACATCTAAAACATGGACTGTTTCAATAGTGAATCCAACAATTGTTTCAATTAATGCCTATTCTCCTAATTCGGACCCGGTCAATATTTTAAGCTCTGGTGCTCAGACATTTACCGTATCAGCTGCTGGTAAGGCCCCGCTCGCTTACGAATGGAAGCTCGATGGCAATATCATTGCCTCAGCGACTGGTGCCTTTACGACAATATCAGCGGCTTCACTCGCTACCGGACCACATACATTAGTAGTGAAAGTCTCTGACTCTGATTCGGAACTTTCTCATTCATTTAACCTGATTAAAAATGCTCCTCCTGTGATTGCCAACAAGTTACCGACCTCAAGTGCAATTAAAATCAACATCAACACTGTCACAAATTTTAGTGCCACTTATTCTGACGCCAACAACGATACGATGACTGTTCAATGGAAATTAAACAATGTTGTCGTAGGATCTGGAAACCCAAATGCAATAGTGACACCTGCCTCTGGTTCATCGGTGCTGACTCTTTCGCCGAGTGCTTCGATCATTGGTAACAATACTGTTGAATTAATCGTTAATGATGGTCTTGAGCCTTCGTCACATGTCTGGAACGTAAACGTTAATTACTTTTCTGATATCTGCAATAACATGGGTGCAGGAAGGGCCTGCACGATTATCGGTCGTCCAGGGATGGGAAGTGGTATAAACCCGATTTCAAATCCGGAGGCCACAAGAATTCAGCCAATGTTCCTTTATCCGTATGATTCAACCAGCTACTTTTTCTCTGACCCAAACACTCACACCGTATGGTTTTATAATAAAAGTGCCTCACCTATCAGCCTACTTGGCCAATCTGTTGGTGCCGGAAAATTGCAAATTGTTGCAGGTATAGGAATGGCCGGCACTGGGATTAGTGGTATTTCCTATAACGACTACCCTCTCTCTTCTCCTCGAGGTGTAGCATGGGACAGTGGCAATCGCAGGCTTTTTATCGCCAATGAAGGAACAAATCAGGTCTTGATGGTAGATCAAGATGGTGTTGTTAATATCGTGGCCGGTGGTGGAGGTAATAATACTGCAGGAAATGCCAATGCAACTGCCGCGCTATCTTCATACTGTGGTGCTCCGCGGGGACTTTACTATCATAATACTCAACAAAAACTCTACGTAGCTTGTCAAGCTGCCGGAACCATCAAGGTTATTGATACATCAAATGCTTCATTTGCTTCTTGGACTGCTTCGATCGTTTCTGGTCGAGCATCTGGTGGTGCAACTGGAAACGCATCAGTTGATGGTACAAATGGAGTTGCAGGTACAGCACAGCTCTACAGCCCGAACCATTTAAGATACGATACTCTAAATGATATTCTTTACGTGACAACGACAGGTGATTGCCGTGTTCGCGCTATCAACATGACCGCTGTAGCGAGAACAAATTACTATTTTGGTGCAATCACTCTTCCTGCTGGATCAACTGTTAGTGTACTAGGTAATACATGTACACCATTCACTTCAGGAACCTATTCTGCGGCCAGGTACAATGGCGGATGGATGGGATTAGAGCTGCTCATGTCTGGTTCTACATTAAATGGTATCTTTGTTACTGATTACAACACACACAGGGTGACTCTTGCCAACAACACGACCGGTAACCTTTCTTTCGGTGGAACAACTATTGGTTCATATTCAATGGGGACTATCTGGGGAAGTGGTACTGCAGGATACTATATGCCTTGTAGTTCGGCTTCATCAGCAACATGTTATACCAATAACCCTTCAACGATGATGGTTGTCGGATCAAAGATGTATCTTGCTGATTACTCAAACTTCCGAATCAGGACTCTCAATCTTGGAGTTGGTGATGGAGTTGTCGCAGATGAAATTGGATTTGATAGTAAGCGCGGTTTTGCCGGTAATGGTGGTACATCATCTGAGTATGTTCAGTTCAACCTGCCACTCAACCTTTATTATAATGAGAACACGGATAAACTTTATATCTCAGACTTTTACAACTATCGTATCAGATCATTGAACTTAATCACAGGGCGAATCGACTCTTTTATAGGTAACGGTGCCGGAGATGCAAACAACACTAACGCCGACCCGAGTGTTCTTGGACTTCGAGGGCCTAGAGGAGTTGTCAATTATCAAAATAAAATCATCTATGCTGACAACCAAAATAACAACTGTGTTCTTAGAGCTCTAAACACAGACTCTACTAACCAAAATATTTTAGGCGTTTTAACTAATGCCAATGCTGTTCAAACAATTGCTGGAAACTGGGGACAAGGTTGTGGTGCTTGGAACGTGACCGCAACAACAGGGACTCATACATCAGCAAGGTTGCAACAGCCTCAAGGTGTAACAACTGATGGAAGCAACCTTTACTTTGCCAATACAGGTGCTCACTGTATTATCAAGCTCGATTCCACTGGAAACATGTCAGTGCTTGCTGGTCTATGTGGAACAAGTGGAGCTGCTAACGGTGCAGGTACTGCCTTCACAAATAGTACGATTCGCTTTAATCTCCCAACAGCTGTTGTCGTCGATCCGAGAGCACCTTACAATACAACTGGAAACTTATTTATTCTCGACCAAACGTCAACTGGTCCAACTCGAATTCGCTACCTAAACCAAGGCTCTTCTCAAGTAAATATCTATGGCATTACCATTAACGGTGGAGAGATAAAGACTATTTATACAGCAACTGATGGCCACGGTGCAGACCTAGCAGCTTTTGATTCAATGATTTGTTTTTCTTCTGGTGGTAACTTTAACTATACCTCAAACGGAAACTCATCTAACTCAAACAATAACGTTGTCTGTTTCAACCGTGATGAATCTACAGGGACAACCTATTATCGATTTGGTCGCAACCCTTCGAGTTTTATTGGACGCGGAGCTCAGCCTTACAATGTTGAAGAAGAAGGAGTGGCCGCAACCAGTATTTCTCTAGCTGGCCCTGCCGGCTTAGCCTTTAATGAGGACGGCGACCTATTCGTCGCCGAACGAGATGCTCATTCAATCCGTATGATTAAGAGATGGTGGTAATTATGAAATTGCTTAAAAATGTATTCATTGTGACCATTGGTTCCTGCTGTACTTTCCTCATCTTTGATTACACTCTAGGAATTAAAAATGATAGGAAACAAAAATCCTTCTCAGAGGAAAATACAGCTCTTTCCTCTTCTTTAAGCCAGACTCAAACACTGGCCGTGCAATCTGCGAAAAGACTGGAAAAAAATGCTGACTTTTACCAGAATACTTTTCAGGACACGCCAGATGCTAGCGGTGTTCCAAGACTAAAACCTGGAAAGCGCTTCTACAACGAAGCCTTAATGAACGAAGTCGCCACTAGTGCAAACCTTGAGGTCTTTACCCGAGAAAATTAAGCTGGCGTTGAATGTTACCTAGTCTTACATTCACTGTCATACTTCCGCCAGCGTATTAAAAAAGTGTCCTTTTTCATTTAACTTTTAACTGTTCATTTCTTATCAATTTTTAACAAAGACATTTATGGCCCACCTACCAGACCTCATTCGCGACCTTGGTTTTATTCTTATTACAGCTGCTTTTGTAACGCTCCTCTTTAAAAGACTTCATCAACCAGTCGTTCTCGGTTACTTGATCGCAGGTTTTTTTCTCGGCCCCATTTCCCCTTTTTTATTCACGTTCAAGATACACAGTCTGTTCATATTTGGGCCGAGATAGGTGTTATCTTCCTGCTCTTTGGTCTAGGGCTAGAATTTAGTTTTAAAAAACTTTGTAGTGTTCACAAAAAAACTTCCTCTTTATCTACCGTATTCCAATCCGCTTCTTTTTCTTATTATCAACTCAATATTCCCTAAGAATATTGAGTTATGCGATCAGCTTTACTTCAAGAAAAATTCAAGAAAATAAAATAAGGTATCAAATTGAATTCAACAATTTCCTATGATGCCTATGAAGCGACATCACCATCTGCGGATAAATCACCCACTTCACCATCAATTCATTCACCAGACCTTCCTTATGAAAGATCACCAGCGTCCTATCAATGTGAACATGGTTTCCACCTGCATGAAAAATCCAATCTTCCTTAAAACCGGTCAGAGGATTCGCGAGTTTTTCTTTAAACCCATTCATTTTGATATTGCTTAAGGTAAGTAAGTATCTTTTGGCATCTTCGAGAATGTCGGTGCGCGATTCATGAGAGCTATTGTCTGTATTGGTGATCTTATCAACAGTCCCGACTTTGCGAACAGGATCACTTGAGACGACTTTTTTAATTCCTGGAAGCAGGAAATACCCTTGATATAAAGGCATATTTTCTGGGAGAACGATAAAATCGAAAACTTTCTTCGCTGTAAATGGCAGGGAAAAATGAATATCGATTTTTGTTTCTTTCATTAGAGAACCTTTTTTAATTCTTCAAGGATTTTTGCGTGGTCTTTAAAAACTTTCACGCGCTCTTTAGTGTGGGCGTCTTTTAAATCGTAATTTCCTTCCACTAATAAAGTCGAAGGTCCTGCAAACTTTCCGTCGGTTTCAAAAACATCAGATGGCTTATCGCCGATCATAAAAGACTGGGATAAGTCGATATCGTGTTTATCGCGGGCAAGAATGAGCATTCCAGGACGAGGTTTTCTGAGTTCACTGTCCATTTCGGCGCAGTAAAACCAGTCGTCGATTTTTAACTTTTTTGCAGCAAGAAAGGCGTGCATCTTCTGGTGAAGTGTGTGGACGTCTTCGTGAGTGTACATGCCACGGTCAATTCCCGACTGATTGGTCAGGATGATCACTTTATAACCTTTTTCGTTGGCAAGCTGAATGATCTGAAAGATCTCTTCGATCCAGATAATGTCTTCCCATTTATAGACATAACCTTTGTCGATATTAACGATGCCATCGCGGTCTAAGAAAAGGGCCTTATGCATGGGAGTCCCCTTTCATTTTAATTGAGCAGTTAATTTTATAAGCTGCTGTCGTAAATTTATTCATAGGTTTCACTCTAATCTGTAAAACGAATTTTTTAAAGGAAATATCAAAAGAGGCCACACCGGGTGAGAGCTCTTTGACCACAATTTCGTTGTGGTCTCCACTAAAAAGATCCGAATGAGTTTTTATGAGAATATCTTTTAATTCTTTATTTTGGTGAAAGCAGCTCACCTGAATAATGTCCTGATTCCCAAAACCACAAAGGGCGTGAAGGCACAGGTAAAACTTGTGCGGGTCTAGTTTGTATAGTTCGCCTAAATACTCGCGGACCTTTACTCCTACGCGGAAATAATTGGCGTGGACCACTTCGCGCATTTCTGGCGGAAGTTCGCCGGGAAGTTCTGTGTGATCATTGCTCCAACGGGCATCGAAGCTGCCCTTAAATTCCTGGTCAAACATTGAATAAAGCTTGTGGCCCATCATATGGAAAGACTCGTCGACTTCTTCATTAAGCTTTTTCTGAAAAAGAGCGGCGTGATTTTCAAAAAGAGCAAAATACTTTTCAATAAAACTTTTAATCCCAGCACTTTTTGTATTGGTGTAGCTGTGATCTTTGGTGAGTTTTAAGCTGATAAAGTGCTTTTTTGTTTCGCCATTGGAAAGCTCTTCCAGGGCCACGATATCCGTTTCATTCCAGAGTTCATTGTCGTTTGTCGCCACCATTTTCCCGATGACGGTGAAACTGAACTGAGATTTATTTTTAAAAATCGGGTGATTTTCGATCTCGCTTGCCGCTTTTTCAGCTAAGAGGGGGAGATTCTTTAGGAGTTCCGAGTCAAATTGACGGATGGTCTCCTCGTAAAACTGCAGTCTTCCGCGGAAATCGCGGGGTAAATTCAAAAGAAAGACGTCCTCTTTTTTAAATTTGCGCGAAAGCGTTTGTGCGACTAGAAATTCAAACAGATTGCCTTTGCACTCATTAATAAGTGATTCAATTTGTAATTGATTATTTTGGTCAATCTTTTTCATAATAAAGTTCTTTTCAAACAGATTACTTTTTTTATAGACTATTACAAATCTAAAAATGAGCTCTTTCTTATGCACAAGCATAACAAGACTTAACAAGGAAGAAAATGACTTCATTTCCTTCATTACTTGAAAGCATAGACGATCTAACCAGGACCCAGATCGATGTGCTCCTCTCCCGTGCAAAGCACTTTAAAAACCATCCCGAATTTGCCCCTTTTTCCTCGACTCCGAAACCTATCATTGCCACTTCTTTTCTCGAAAATTCTACCAGAACAAAACATTCTTTTGCTGTCGCAATCAGAAGACTAGGCGGGCTTTATTTAGATTTCAATGCAGAGACGTCGAGCTTAAAAAAAGGTGAAAGCTTAGAAGAAACTTTCCTCACTCTTTTTTATCAGGGAGTGAATCTTTGTGTTTTCCGCACAAGTGTTTCTCACCAACTTTCAGAATTTAGAGAATCGCCTCCTATTAAGTTAGTTAACGGCGGTGACGGGGTCAATGAACACCCATCACAGGCCCTTTTAGACCTTTATACACTGATTAATCTTTCTAACGGTGATTTAAATGGGAAAACCATTTCTATCATTGGAGACAATATTCACTCGCGTGTTGGGCACTCACTCATTAAACTTCTTCCGCAATTTGGAATGAAAGTGATTTTAAGCGGGCCAAAAGATTATCTTCCAGACCCGAAGACCCTTCCTTCTAATATTGAGATTTCAACAAATAGAAATGAAACTGTTTTAAAAAGTGATTTCATTTATCTCTTAAGAATTCAGAAGGAAAGACATGCAGGAGCGGCCAACGCTCACTACGACAGTTATCTTGAAAATTACGGCGTGAGTTTAGACTTACTCAAGTCGCTCAATAAATTAATTCCGGTGTTACACCCGGGCCCGGCCAATATTGGTGTGGAATTAGACCAGGCGTTGATTAAATCATCGCTCTATAAAGGTTATCTGCAAGTTGAAAATTCAATCCCAATGAGAATGGCCATTATCGAGGCCATGCTCTTAAATAACGATCAGAACGTAGGAATTATTAATGGAGAAAAGTTTTAACAGGAGTCTCAAGCAATCTATCGCCTATCTTCATTTTGAGGACGGCACGACTTTTAAAGGCTACGTCAATCGTAAGAACTCAGACCCGGATCTAGTTAAAGGGATTTGGGGAGAGGCCGCTTTCACTACAGGTATGAGCGGTTATCAAGAAACCATCACCGACCCATCTTTTCTCGGCCAGCACATTATCTTCACTAACGCTCACATCGGAAATTATGAACACAATGAAACTGTTATGCAGTCAAAAAAGACTCATGCCACAGTGATTATTGCCAGAAACTTTTCTCACAACCATTTTTTAGAAAATATTGATGTCCCACTTTTTTCTGGTGTTGATACGAGAAAACTCGTTCGCTACCTAACAAACGGGAAATCAAAATCACATAAATCAGTTCTGACTTTCAGTGAACAGGTTCCGTCGAAATCTGTTTTTGAATCAGCAAGATTAAAAACAGATGATCTTCCTCTTGTTTCACAAGCCTCTCCAATTGTTCACATCCCTGGAGAAAATCCGATCGTGTTGATGAACTACGGGATTAAACAAGCAATCATTGATCAATTAATGACATTAAAGATGCCTCTCGTGAGTCTTCCTCACAACGCAGACTTAGCAACTATAAAAAAATACAATCCGCGCCTGATCTTTCTTTCAAACGGCCCGGGGGATCCAAGAAACTTCACCAAAGAAATTGAAGTTGTCCGCGAGATCTTCACACTCAATATTCCTGTGCGTGCGATCTGTCTGGGGCACCAACTGATTGCCCTTGCCCTGGGAATTAAAATTATTAAACTTCCTTTTGGTCAGCGTGGGGCCAACCATCCGGTTATCGATCACATCACAAATAAAATTGTGATCACTTCACAAAACCACGGTTATGCAATTGAAACAGAATCGTTTAATAAAATGCGCATGGAAAACCCGCTTAAGCGCGAGCTTTTCGTGCAGCACACTTCCCTTTTTGATGATTCAATCGAAGGGATTGCTTCAAGTGACCACTTTGTTAAATCGGTGCAGTTTCACCCTGAAGCCAACCCTGGGCCTCATGATGCTCACGAATTCTTCCATGAAGTAAAAGCTTTCTTAGAAGAAAAGAACCAATACCCGATCGATACAAAAAGACTTCATTCTTTTAATAAACTTACTAACCGAGTAAAAAAGCCAACTCCGTATAAGAGAATTCTTCTTATCGGTTCAGGCCCGATTAAAATCGGCCAGGCTTCTGAGTTTGACTACTCTGGGACTCAGGCCCTGAAGTCACTTAAAGAAGAAGGAATTGATGTTGTTCTATTAAACTCAAATCCAGCGACCATCATGACTGACCCGGAAATGTGTGCGCGCACTTACATTGAACCGATTACTAAAGAGACGATAAAAAAAATCATTTTAAAAGAAAAAGTCGATGCGGTTCTCTCTACGATGGGAGGACAGACGGCCCTTAACCTGTGTGTTGAGCTAGAAGAAGAAAATTTCCTAAAAGATCACAATGTAGCCCTTCTGGGAGCAAACGTTGATACGATTAAGAAAACAGAAGACCGAGCGCTTTTTGCCCGCGAGCTAGATAAGCTTGGTTACCAGACAGGAAAGCGATTTACCGCGAACTCTGAAGCTGAAGCGCTAGAGATGGCCAAATCAGTAGTGCAATTCCCGCTGATCATCAGACGCGATTTCGCTCTTGGTGGAAAGGGGGCGGCCCTGGTTTGGAACACAGATGAACTAAAAGAAGTGTTCACATCAGATATCAAGTTCCCGGTCACAATGGAAAAATCTCTTGTTGGCCAAAAAGAAATCGAACTTGAAGTCATGGTTGACTGCGAGAGAAACGGAGTCATCATCTGTTCAATCGAAAATGTCGATCCATGTGGAGTTCACACGGGAGATTCAATCACTGTCGCTCCGGCCATGACCATCAGTGACCGCTGCATGCAACAGCTGCGTACGATGACTCTGACGATTGCTAAACACATGGGAGTTGTTGCTGGTGGGGCCAACGTTCAGTTTGCCATCAATCCAGACAACGAAGATGATATCGTGGTTATTGAAATGAATCCTAGAGTTTCACGCTCAAGTGCCCTTGCTTCAAAAGCAACAGGCTACCCGATCGCTAAAATTTCGGCCCTGCTTTCAATCGGCTATACGTTAAAAGAAATCTTAAACGACATCACAAAAGCTTCTCCAGTGGCCTTTGAACCAACGCTGGATTACGTGGCCCTTAAGATTCCTATCTTCCCATTCAGCAAATTCCCGAGCTCTTCACAAACTCTTGGACCGCAAATGCGCTCAGTAGGTGAAGTTCTCGCTCTTGGTGGAAGTTTCAATGAAGCTTTCATGAAAGCACTAAGAGCTCTTGAAATGGGGCTTGAAGTTCCATCACTATCTCAGCTAAAAACAGTTCCGGTTGAACTTTCTCGCGAGTACATCGCCGAGAGATTAAAAACGCCAAGTGAACTTTCACTTCTGACAGTGCTTGAAGCTCTTCGCATCGGCATGACAAAAGAAGAGATTTTCTCACTTTCAAAAATCACTCACTGGTTCATCGACCAGATGGCCTTAGTGGTTGAAGCTGAAAAATCACTAAAACATGAAACAGCAAATTCTCACATCCACAAAGACATCAATATGGAGAGAGAGGAATTCTTAAATCTTAAGAAGCTTGGCTTCTCTGATAAGCACCTTGCTTTCATGATGAACCGCTCGCAAAAAGAGATTTTAGAATACCGATTTAAACAAAACATTTTCCCGGTCTATAAGGCCGTGGATACTTGTTCTGGAGAATTCCTGGCAGAGACACCTTACTTCTACTCGACTTATGCTGAGGAAAACGAAGCTGAGGCCTTAAGTAAAAAAGGAAAGTCTGTGGCCATCCTGGGATCAGGGCCAAACAGAATCGGTCAAGGGATCGAGTTTGATTACTCGTGTGTAAAATCATGTGAGCGCCTAAAAGAAAAAGGCATTCAGTCCATCATGATTAACTCTAACCCGGAAACAGTTTCTACAGACTACGACAGCTCAAATAGACTTTATCTCTCTCCTCTTTACTCAGAAGACTTGTTTGATATCTTAAAGAACGAAAACCCATTTGGAGTGATCGCTTCTTTTTCTGGTCAAACAGGAATTCAGTTAAGAGAGCACTTAGAAAAGAGCTTCCGTCAGGACTTCTTCAAAATGAATTTCCTGGGACCTACGTGGGAAATCCTGGAGCTGACAGAAGATAGAAAACTTTTTGGCGAAGTCACAAGAAAAACAAAACTCGCTCAAACGCAAAGCCGCGAAGTTTCTGGGTACAAAAACCTGGTTAACGCCATGGTGGATATCGGCTTTCCGGTCATCATCCGTCCAAGTTATGTTATCGGTGGTGAATCGATGTATATTTTCTACGGCCACGACGAACTTAACGAGCTTCCAAAAGCTTTTAAAGATCAACTGCAAAGTGCAACAGCAGTTTTCCAGGTAGAGAACTATCTTGAAAACGCGATTGAATACGATGTGGATTTAGTGCGCGATCAATTCGGAAACTTCTGTTTTACGGTGTGCGAGCACATTGAATATGCCGGTGTTCACTCAGGTGACTCGGGAATGATCACTCCTCCAGTTATTCTGACTCAGAAAAACTATGAAGAGTTAAAAAAAATTTCCTATGCGCTTGCTGATGCTTTAAAAATTGTGGGACCGATCAACTTCCAGTTTGCGATTAAAGATGGAAAAATCTACTGTATTGAAGCCAACCCTAGAGGATCAAGAACGCTTCCTTTCTTAAGTAAAGCGTACAATATCTCTCTGCCAAAAATTGCGACAGACGCAATGCTGGGTGAAAAGATTGAAACGATCGAGCAGCCACTTTCAGGTTTCTTCTCGGTTAAACAATCAACTTTCCCATTCGATCGTTTCGTTCAAGACAATATCCTGCTTGGGCCAAAGATGAGATCAACTGGTGAGACGATGGGAATTGACCGCGATAAAGAAACGGCGATCTTAAAATCTTATCAAGGAAATTACCCAAAACTTTCAGAGAAAGGAACAATCCTTATGAGCCTTGCTGACAACAGCAAAGAGCTTATCCTTCCTTACTTAAAGTCTCTGCATAAAATCGGTTATAAGTTTATCGCCACTCGCGGGACGTGTGACTATATCAAAAAGCAAGGCATCCCATGCGAACTGGTGATGAAGCTTGATGAAAAGGGGCTGACGATTTTAGAAGCGCTTAAAGATGAAAACATGAAAATGGTTTTCAACACTCCTCAAAACCAGGGGCAATCGCAAAACGATGGAGAGCACATCAGAAACTCGGCCATCCAGTACGCGATCCCATGTTTTACTCGCCCGGAAAATATCCGTGCAGTGGCCATGGCCTTAATTGGAACTGATGACTTAGAGGTTAAGCCGCTGGCCCTGCAGGAAATGAATTTTTAGGAGAACGCGTGAGTAAACTGGATAAAATTATTGTGGCCCTGGATCAGATGTCATTAGATGAGATCGACCAGTTTTTAAGACAAAAAGAAAACGACCTGCCCTTTGTTAAAATTGGACTGGAACTTTTTGTCAAATACGGCCCGGACTTAGTTCACAAGATCAGCCTTGAATATAAAAAGAAAATCTTTTTAGATTTAAAGCTGCATGATATTCCAGTGACTGTGGCCAAGGCGATTTCATCACTAAAAAACCTGCCAATTGATTTTCTCACTGTTCACTTAAGTGGTGGTGAAGCAATGTTAAAGGCAGCGATGGCCGAAGCCCGTATGAGCATTCCTCAATGCAAAGTCCTAGGCGTGAGTTTTTTAACCAGCCTCGAAGCAAAAGATTTAAACGACCTCTTCGGCATCACCAATACCGAAGAGGCCTTCTTAAGACTCTTTAAAACGGCTTCTGAATCCGGGATTGATGGGATTGTCTCAAGCCCTCATGAAGTGGGACTCCTTAAAAAACATTACCCTCACCTCTTATCAGTGACCCCAGGAATCCGTTTCCGCGATGAAATTGAAGGTGCACAGGTGCAGGATCAAAAACGTGTCATGGACCCCAAAGAAGCCTTCAATGCGGGATCTGATTACCTGGTGATGGGGCGATCGCTCACTAAGACTCAAAACCTCAGTGAGCGTCTGCGATTACTTAAGGAATAGGTTTTTACTTTTTAAGCGAGCTCTTAACTCACTTGCCGAGTTTGCCTTGAAACATTCGTAGTCTGAGTATTTCATCGGCACGTGGAAAGTCTTTCCATCAACGTCTAGTGCCAGTGATGACTTCACGTAAGCGTACTCTCCGGCAAAACTTTTTTCTACACTTTCAGATGTGTGAACGGCCCATAGGCTCACCTGGTGGCCACCCATTTCAACTGCTGGCTGAGTTCCAAAACAGTTAATCAGCATTCCATCTAATTGCTCACAAGCTTTCGCTGGCATTTTGAAATCGAGTACACTTCCCAGGTCATAAAGAGCATTGGCAGCTTCTTGAATGTTTGGAAGGTCGTTAGGAGTGATGATGTTGCCCCAGATCGGCATGTACTTTGGTCCGTTGTGGTGAATCAGGCGGATAATTGTTTCATCCCCTTCTGTCATCGCGACAAAACTTGTCGTAGGAATTTCTGTCACGCAGGCCATGTTGATGCCGGCAAAAACATTGGCGCTTACTAAAAGAGAAGCGATGGTTAGAAACTTTTTCATTAAAACATCCTTGTTAAAACTAAAATTATAAATCCCAATATGCGTCTTCTAAACTTTCCTCTCTATTTGGCAGACCTTTAATCAGTCTTGGTGAATTCTGCTTTAGTACTTCAAAACTTGCGCGGTTACAGTACTTACTTACCTGGTGAATCGATGAATACGTTAAGTAGCGCGTGTTGTGTTTAGGAGAATTCGGTGTCACCTGGCGGTGATAAGTGTTGGAAGCAATATCATGAAGAAGTGCTGAGAGTGCTGCATCTCCAGCACCATTAGTGTTTTTAATCACACCAGGGCCGCCCATATAAGGGTTGATGTGCGTGTAAATCTTAAACGGGTGCTTGCAGTCTTTCTTTAAAATCGCACGCGAGTACTCATACTTGTTGTACTCTCCGATTGATTTTGAATGGATCATGTCTTTTGTTTCGCGCTTATATTCTTCATCGGCATAAGCTGCGATATAAAGCCCTCTTGGGCCTACTGTTAAAAGCACCATATCGGTGTAATCCAGGACTTTTTCACAGGCAAGAAGCGGGTCATTTTCATTAACCAAAGCATGGGCCTCTTCTTCGTTCATTGCACAGACAGAAACATACTCTCTGATAAAATTTAAGAAGAACTCTCTTTTGGCCGCAATGAGAGAACTGGTTCCAAGAGATAAAATAACCGGCACATTGCTTTCTTTGGCATACTGACAGGCCTTTAGATTGGCCTGGAACATTGATGAGTTTTCATCGCGAAGTGAGTAGGCCGACACTAAAAGGGCCGCAGCCCCCTTGACCACTTCCTCCGGAACATAATCAGGCGAGAGTTCATTCATGATTCCCTTGCCGATTAAAAATGATCTTTCATGATCAGGTGTCAAAAGACAAAGCGCTCTGCCCATTGGCCCGTCAACTGGTTTCAAATAAGAGAAATCGACAAACGAGTTCGTCGTACAAATGTATTTAAAAGCGTAGTCACCTACAGAAATATTTTTTGAAATCGCTCCCAGGGCCACCGAGCGCGAATCAGAAAGGACACTGTAGTTGTGAAGAGTGTTTCCAATTGCTCCTCCGGCGTACTCACCGACGATGCATTTGTTGGCCTTTAATTCTCGATAAATTTCTTCAACTATTTTATCATCAAAAACAACTGACTCACCTTTTTGAATCTTGTATTTCTCCAAAAACTCAAAGCTAACGTTGGCCTCGATATCAACGATTAATTGGTCGATGCCCACAACGTACACTGAACTTCTTTCAGAGAAATCCGGATCAAAAGGAATACGTCCTGATTCATTGACTGGAAAGTAATGCTTCGTCTTTCTTTTGCCTGGAAATTTCAAAGGATTCCCCTTATAATTTATTTAATGCTAAATTTTAAAATTTATCCTGTTATTTTAGGACTTCTTTTGTCGTTCGTCACTATGGCAGCCGACAATTCTGTTATCAATGACCACGGCACAGTCGTCCTGACTGGTTCGACCCATAAGGCCCGTGTTATCAATAGTAAAGCGATTGTCTACGCCGATGAAAATATGCTTACACCTCTTGGGTATATTGCCAATGGAAAGGCCATTATTGTTGGAAATCCAAGACGCATGAACCGCGACCTCGTACCATTAGTGGTTTACGGAAGAATTGCTTACATTGAAACAAAAGACATCCGCTTTGAAGATGGCACCGAAGAAGAATACAATACCAAGCGCGGG
The DNA here is from genome assembly GCF_058446905.1 of Bacteriovorax sp. As-1. Lineage (NCBI taxonomy): Bacteria > Pseudomonadati > Bdellovibrionota > Bacteriovoracia > Bacteriovoracales > Bacteriovoracaceae > Bacteriovorax > Bacteriovorax sp. As-1. The sequence continues at coordinate 3,309,154 of NZ_CP184341.1, read as the reverse complement.
GCACCAAGAGAGCACGACGTAGATGTCACTATTCAAAAGCCAGAAGAGCGCCTTTCTGAGAATAACTCTTTTTACTTTAGCCTTCACCGCTACGGCGCTGGAGATGAGATTAAGCAACTCTTTCTCACAAACGACAATACTGAAAAAGATGTCATGACTGGGTTTAACCTCCAGTTTATCCACCGCCAGACGACTTCAAATTTCTTCTGGGGTGCTGCTGCTGATTATAGTGCCGTTTCAACAGACAATATGAAATTTGGTTACTGGCTTTTTTCACCAACTGTTGGTTACAGCATTTTTAAGAATCCACTTTTCTCTATTGATATCTACGGTTCACTCGATCTTGGTATGAACCTGGAATACAATATCGAGAGCAACTTCGAAGAAGAGCCGGCCGGATGGATTTGGGGAGTTCAAGGTAATGCGCGTGTTGTGTTTTTCCCGACGTCCAAATACCACGCCTTTGCAGGAATGGGTCTTCGAAAATACAGCGTCACTGACCTGGCCACGGTTAAAGACCTCAACGGTAATGCCATCCCAGGTGTCAAAGACATCACTGGTGTGAGTCTTTTTATCGGTGCAGGGCTCGAATTTAGATAGAACTATTCAATCGAGAGCACTTTATCACTATCATCTGAATTGACCTTATTGTCTTTGGCCTTCTGAAGATTGAACTGAATGTTTTCTTCAGGAGTGCTGAATTGCCCTTCAAACTTTGGTTTGCCATCAACTGATTCCTGATTCACTTCTTTGTCAAGCTCTTCACTCATCTTGCGTTTTAAGGCCTCTGTCGCCGTCTCATTTAAATAACCACTGGCCGATGAAAGTGTTGACCCGAATTTGCGGTAAGCAAACTCATAAAACGGTTTTAAGTACTTCAGGTTAAGTTTCCCGCGCTCAAGAAACAAGATAATAACACGAACGAAATCGCGGTTATTCAAATCGTGCGACCACGCCGAATAAAGATAAATCATCCCCTGCTGATCCAGGCGCTGGGTGTAAGAGATCTGCTTATAACGGGCGTAGATCGGAATGGCCGAATCTGTGCTTGTGGCCTTGTATTTAATCTCGCGGATAAACTTGGTTCTGAAATTCATCGCGGCCACTTCGTTCGTTTTTGTTTTAATTAAAACCGGATAGATCAATCCTTTTTCAATGATAAATAAGCGCTCGACTTTCATCTTGTCGCTATTACTTGGAAGCTCTACGATCCCCATATTTTGTTCAGGATAAAAGGAAAACTTTGTCGTCTCTTCAGGTAAAACAAAATGGCGGTTGTAAAGAATATAGAGATTGTAAACCAGCTCGTAATAGCTCACGTCCTGCAAAGTCACTAGTGATTCAAAGAAACTTTTTCCTTCGTTAGATGGAAGCGAAAGTTGTTTTTTAAATACATCGGCCCAAACATCATCACTACTTTTGCGATTGATGTAGTTTTTAAAAATCGGCAGGATAAAAATCTTCTGATCACCTGAAGTTGTTTCAAACTTATAAGGCCTCTCTATCATAAAACTAAAAAACTCTAAGTTCTTAGAGTTTTGAAAACTTGCTCCAAGCCTCGGTCCTGCAGCTTCAATACGAATAATAGGAATTAAAGAAAAGAGCGAATGGTTAATGGGCATCGGCATTTCAAAATGCCCAAAATGAACACTCTGATACAGTCTTTCATCATCCATTCTCTCTGGGATCTTAACGTCGATTGTTTCACCGTCATAAAACACAGCTTTGGTTGGCTTCATTTGTAAAAACTGTGTGTTCACCCCTTCCGTCAACGTCAGGGTATAGATGTGGTATGGGGCAATCGCCACCAGGACAACAGCACCTCCCAAAAGGGCCAGTGTTATGATCAGGTAAATAATCTTTTTTAACATAACCCCTTATCGACTCGTTAAAGCATTAAGATTAGGGGGTCCCTCGATTTTGGCTAAACTATTTAAAATAATAGCCGAAGAGTTTAATGAACTAATAGGCCACGCCTTCTTTGGGGTAAGGTAATTTTATGAAAAAACACATTCCAACACTTGTATTGCTAGTCTCTACTGCTATCTTTGCAACCTCTTGTGACTCACCTAGGTCTGCAAGATCAATCATTTCATCTCAAAGTGGAAACTCACTAACTGGCAATGGAACGACAACTGGCAGCGGTATTGATCTGGGTGGAACAACGACAGACAATACAACTGCAACAACGACCAACACAAACATTCCTTCAGATGCTTCTCACTGTAAGTTCTCTACTGACGGAGTCAATGGATTTGAATCGACAAGCACTCACCTTGGTTCATACACTCTATGCCAAAGTAGTACTGATAAAAACAGCTTCTACATGCAAGTTAAAACTCCACCTGTCGGAAGTTCTGGGGATGTGAGCATTTGTTTTATCCCACACACGACAAGCGGATCTAATTCGATTTACGTTGGTAACCCAATGTGCGGGACATTCTCTGATCCTAAAACTGTCAAGAAAATCACTTTCGTAAAATACACTCAGTACAGCAGTGCCCTTATTAACTCTGTCATGTTCTTTAAGGATACAAGCTACTACTACTCATCACCATACAACCGTACGATGATGACTTTAGACGCCTATAAGACTTGTATGAACGCTTTAGCGTACAACAACGCTTATTACTGCCAGGCCTTCAAAACTGTCGGCCAGTACGTTCTAAAATCTTTTTAATCAATTCTAATTTTGTATAGGGCCGGTCAATCTTGTACCGGTCCTAAATTCCTGACACATTTCCATATCAATCGTCGGCAATGCCAGAATCGGGTAGACATTTGTCGTAGCATTGTCTGAATTTCTCTTCAGGCAAATGACAATGTAGAAAAAACTCTCATCTGCACGAGTGCCCATCGAAAATGATTTAATGTAATGAAAGAGTTTATCCCCTTCATTGTCGCGGGTTTCAAAAACTTCATCCGGTTGATCCAGAGTCTCCTGGAAACAAGACTCGTAACCTGAATAGTCTTCAAAAGGAATATCGTTGTCTTTTCTTTTAATCAGGATATCAGCAAGAACTTTTGATTTTTTACTTTCCAGGAGCTGAAGAAAGATCATGTCCTCGTCAGCATCGGCCTCTTCCATACCGGCCGCAAATTCTTCTTCGGATACACTCATCATGCCCGTAGGTGCCTCTTCTTCGTTTAAAGAAGAAAACCAATCGCGCACTTCTTCTCCAGTTCTAAATTCGTTAATTAAGGCCTTGGAGCTGGTTCTGGTTGTCAAAAAGACAAAAGACGCTTCTTTGCGATAGACGCTGGTGACTACAATCACCGAGGAGTGTGAGTAGTGCTTTATAAAATTGTAATAGGTTTCATGGAGTTCATTGCTCTGGCGGTAAATCTCATCCGGAGTGGCCAGCACCTCTTCCACCATCTCCTGATCGACGATCTGATTGACGGCCTCATCTAGGAGATTAAGTTTTTTTCGAAGAGAACTCTCCATCACTTCATAATATTTAATCAGTGGAAAATAAAAGTCTTCGATGCAGTCTTCAGAGCAGAAGCCTTTAAGGGAGTATTCATCAACAAAGAGCAGGTCATCGAGATGACCCATTACTTTTTTGCATTCGTTACAGAAATAAAGAGGTTTTTTTAATGTTGTCACTAGATTGTTAAGTTAAGTCCCGCAAAAAGAGAGTTGGAATTTGCCCCGTGGAGGTCAAAAACTTTGGCCGACATCAGGTCAGCTTCGCTCTTTGCTTTTTTCATTCTGAATCTCGCTCCCAGCTCCAGGTTAACGGCCGGTGCAAGCCCCAGATTGACTTTGGGTGATAAGGTTGAAAAACTCACTTTCTCGCCCAGGCGTGCTGCGAGGTTAGTGTCTTTAGCTTTATCGATAGTAAAACTTTCAGCTTCGATCTCAAATTGAATGTCGTTAGAGACCATCCATCCCCCGCTGATTGTCAGGCGGCTGATATTTCCAATAGCACGCTCTTGTGAATTTTTTGGTTTCCCTACCAGAGTTACGTCGTAGCCGATCCCCAGACCGAATGTTCCAAAACGTTTTGTTGTTTCAGCACCAATGATTTTATCCGTGCGCGAACTTCCAAGTTTTGAACTTGAAGAAAGTTTCGCTCCACCATAGATATCGACTCTTGCTTCTTCGCTTGGGTTTCCAAAACGAAGCCAGTTAAATCCTAAAATAAGTTTTGGGTTACCACTTGATGAGCCTTCATCGCCATTGACGTGCCAGTAAGAAGCATCAAAATAAACATCCACCGGCGTTTGAATGTGAGTGGCGAAGTTCATCACTCCATATTTATTGCCACCGACTTCAAGCGATTCATAATTTGTTTCAAGCGACATATCCGCTTTCCAGGAAAGACTTCTTCCCGATCCTGAACTTTGTGGTTTTGACATTTTTTGAACTGATTTGGAAGGTGATTTATCAGCGGGTTCGTTTACAGTTTCTGAATAATCCACCAAGGCATGTGCGTTTAAAGAAATAAGAGCACACGATAAAAGCAGAGACTTCCTCATTCAAACCTTCCTGGTCAATTTTTGCCCAAATCTTATGGGCAAATGTTTACTCCTTAATAGTATACTTAAACTTTTTTTAAATCCATACCCTGAAAATTTATCCGACTATTCCGGGCAAATATCTTAAGTTATGAGAATCCTTCGAATCGAAAAAATAAGGACAAAGTTACCCTCTCCTAAAAAGTCGGGGGTGCCCAGTAAAATAAAAGGTACTTGCTTAGGATGAGCGAGCGACTATTAGGAGGATTGTTTGGACATTACTTATCGCCCTGAAGAATCAATGAAGGCCCTGATTCACCTTGGAACAACGGGACACTTCCCTCTGTTTCACGACATTTGGATGAATGATCCAGACATGAAAGAAAAAAGATTCCAAAAAATTACAGGAATCGAGCGCGCCAGAGCGAAAAAACTTTTTCAACAAGTCTCTAAACACCGTCAACTTGAACACAAAAAAACAGTGCTGCTTTCAATGTGTGATGAAGACAGAAAACTTTTTATGAAAGCTTTCTTTAAACTGGTTGAAGGAAAAATCCTTGATCAAAGGCCGGAGCTTCACTAGAAAATGAAACACGGATCAATCATTCTACTTTTAACTCTCCTTTCTTCACAAGCTTTTGGTGAATATAGAGTTTATCAGTATTATGTCCGCTCTAAATTAAAAAACATCAACCCTACTAACGCTCAACTGGTGACTTCAACCATGAACCCTTCTGCCTACGCTGTCTATCACGGAGGGAAGGATTCAATTGAAGTGAACCTCTTGCGCTCATGGGTTTGCATGGGCGATACGAGCAAAAAATCCATCTGTAGTATGAGTGAAGGGCGTGAGCTCGAAGGAAGTGCCCAATGAAAATCCCTGCCAATTCGGAAATGGCGCAAAGATTTAAGGACAATGAGGACCTGCTAAAACGCATGAATCATGGCCTGGAAAAAAAGATCGCCAGCAAAGAGCAGGAAATCAAACAAGTCGACGAGCTCTATGACAAAAAGCTCGCTGCCGCCAAAACGGAAGGCGAACGCGAGTACATGCAAGGCCTTGATCGCAACAACCAGCGCCTAGTCGGTGAAACTAAAAATTACGAAGAAAAAATGCAGGGCTACCAAAACCAGTTGAAAAAGGCCCAGGATACTGTTGAAAAAGAGCAGGAAGCGCTAAAAGGCTCTCACCGCGAAAAACTCGCCGATTTAAAAGATCAGATGGAAATTAACTTCCAAGATCAGTACTTAAGTTCTGAGGAAGCACAACGCGAAATCCAGAGCTCTACTCAGGATGCGGTAAAAGAAATCGCAACGAAATCAAAAATCGAAAAAATGGCGATGGAAAGTAACGCTCAATATGAGATCAATGCCCTATCAAGCGACTTCAATCAAAAAGCAGCTGCAGGTGAGCGCAACTTCCGCGACAAACTCGACAACGATGTACGCCTTCACAATCAGGAAGTCGAAAGACAAAAAAGCGAACTCAAAAAAATGATGACGATGGACGCGGAAAAAAATAAGCGCTTAAGTGACGAAAAAAACCGAGTCCACAAAGATCAGATGACATTTCAGGATAAACACCAACAAGACATGCTCAAGCAGCGAGAGGCCGATTTTAAGGTCCGTTATGAAAGAATGGTTAAGGAACACGATGAAATCCTGGGCCATTTAAAAACGACATTTGCCGCTGACGTGAAAAAAATGGTCGATCAGACCTCAAGTGAAAAAAAGCAAATCTCTGACAAGGTCACTGACCCTTTCTACCGCGTGGATAAACTAAACCCAAGTATGGTGGAAGACTTAGAAACAGTGACAATCAGCCTGCCTGTGGCCGATTATGAGAAAGAAAACGTGCACCTTTCAACTCAAGGGCGAAATATTAAAATCACCCTTTCAAGAAAATACACTGATAGCATGAACAGCGAAGATGGCAGTGTAAACAGGTCTACCCGCAGTGAACTTTTCTCAAAAGAGTTCAACGCTAAGGATCTCCTGAGCCCAAAACACATCACCCAGAACTATCAGGACGGGGTGCTGACTTTTAAAATCAAAAAAGCTTAATTAAGTCTCGCTTGTCGTGCTTTTGCTTTCTATCTGGTGATAGTGAACGCGGTCAACCTGGACGATGTCGCGAAGTTCATCACCCATGATACGCATTTTTTTCGGGTGCATGTACACGTAGAAATCAATGTGTCTCTTGTTCGTTTCCTTATCGACAATCTGCTCGTGAAGCTCATCAATTCTATCAGTCGTGTTGAAGACGATTTCTTTAACCAGGTTTTTAATATCCCCGTGTGAAAGAACTTCAATATGATAGTATTTGTGGTTTTTCGTCGACTCGAAGCCTTGATAGATTGGGCCTAGAAGTTTTAAAACCGAAAGAATTGTAATCGTAAAAATAGTCGCAATAACCGGGAATCCATACCCGATTGTCATCCCGATTGACGCCACAACCCAAATAGTCGCTGCAGTCGTAAGTCCGATGATGTTACCTTTATCTTTCATGATGGCACCGGCACCAAGGAAACCGATCCCCGAAACGATCTGAGCTGGAATCCTCGCAGAATCGTACTCAATCCCGCCGCCTTGAACGTGCCCGAGCATTGAAATAGCTGTATAGAGAGTCGCTCCTAAACAGATCAAAACGTTCGTTTTGATCCCCGCGTTCTTCATTTTCTGTTCGCGGTCATAACCTACTAAGCTTCCCAGAATCAGACCTGTAACAATCTTGATTCCCATTCCTAAATAAACGTCAACGTTTCCTAAATATTCAATATAGACAGTTTGTTCGACATGCCCCATCTGCAATAATCCTTTTTAACTATTTCTTAATTCTGCTATACTTCACCTAAGAGAGCAACAACGTTTATGAAAAGACCTCACCTTGTACATTTTTTGGCCATTGTCACTGATGATTCAATCAACATCAAGGCCTCTATTACAATGAAAGAAAACCTGATGGCCCAGAATCTGGACTTCGACATTGTGACGACGAAACTTCCTATTCAGGCCCTGCGTCTCTTAAACGGTTACCAATTCACCATGAAGATAATTGGGGTCTCAAAGGATCAACGTGAGATTTACAAAAAATCTTTTGAATCTGACTCTTTTGGAAACTTTAATTTCAAGATCCCGCTGACCAAGGAGCGCGAAGAAATCGAGATCCTGCAAATTTACGAAACCAAAAAAAGACCGGGGCTGGAGCTGCATCTAGGGACATACATCCCTCTGCGCATCTTTTCTCCGAAAAAACTTATTATCTGTGATTTTGACAAGACTCTGGTTGATACGAAGTATTCAACAACTAAAGAAGTCTACCGCTCACTGACCCGCTCGCTGGAGGAAAACCCAACAGTGGCAAGCTCGGTAGAAATTCTTCATCGCTATATCCGCCGCGGGCATCACCCGTTTATTCTTTCGGCCTCTCCGCATTTTTATGAAGATGCCATGAGAGACTGGTTATATAAGAATAATATTTTTTCTGCCGGGATTTTTTTAAAAGACTACCGCCACTTTTTTTCATTCCTCGATGGTGAATTAACCACGAAGGATTTAAAGCTTCAGGGTCTCTACAAGCTCAATCACCTTTTAGATATTCTACTGATGACCGGGATTCCGGATGAGCTGGTACTTATGGGCGATAATTTTGAGTCGGACCCGACGATCTATTTGACGTTGACAAAAATCCTGCGTGAAAACATTGATCCTTGGGTTATCTGGAATGAAATTAAAGAGCAGGATATTTTTCAGCTTAAGAAAAAACAAAACTCACAGTTTTTAAATAAGATCTATCAGCTGGATAATCTTCTAACCAGAAAAAGAAAAGAAAGCCGCGGGAAAAAAATCGGTATCAAGATTTATATCAGAAAGCGCTTCAAAACTGACGAGCTCCAACTCTCACCTATTTTTGAAAAGCAAAAGAAGTACCTCGAGATGATTGAGATGTACGACGGGCTCTACCAGGATGAGTTCCAAAAAATGATGGAAGAAGCTCAGGCAAAAAGCGTAAAAGGCGCAGAAAGCACAATATAACCCAGACTCAAAAAAAGTCCGCTGCGGTGAAATTGACGGGCGCGCTCTTCATCTCCTTGAAACATTCCTTTGGTCAATGGAAGAGCAGCAAAATCAAATTTAATAATCTCTAAATACACTCTAAAAAGAGCGGCGATCAGAAGGAAGATATTGAGCCATTGATTGCTTCCAAGGTCATTTGCATTTACAATATCAAACATACATCACTCCACTTTTAGGACCCAACAAAGATATGGATCTACTTACTTTGATCGGCGACATAGACGAAAACTTTTACCAACTGGGGCTCAAGGACCGCGAAGTGGGAAAACTTGTTCATCAAGACGTCAAAATGATGCTGAGAACGCCCTGGAACTCCGTAAACTTAGTTATTCAGGAAGTGGGAAAGGCCGTCCTAAAGAATTCCCTTTTAAAAAATACCGATCAATTCCGTCACCTAAAGCACTACGCTGAAGGCATGGGGATCGCCGTTGATGAGGCGGCCTATGTGATGCTGATTCCCGAACTCGTGAGCTCAATGAGTAAATGGGCACCGGGATTTATCAAAGGAAACCTGGGTTGTTCCAGTTTTATGCTAAGAAACCCGGAAGGCGAAGTCGTTCATGGGCGCATCCTCGATTTCCCCTTACAAGGTTCATACGATCGTTATGAGCGCGCCATTTCCTACGACCTGACTGGCATGCCGAAAATGTTAGGCTTTGGAGCAAGCGGTATTCCCTATCCCTCAATCACTCTGATGACTGAAGATGGAATAACTCTGGCCTTGCACCAGAAATTCACCAATATTTTTAACCCGAAAGGGATGTCGATTTTTGAATACATCTTTGCCCTGACAAAAAAGGCCCGCGATAAAAAATCGGCGATCGAATTTATCAACACTCATCAGACGATCACGACCTGGTGTTTGTATATGACGTTTAAAAACGGCGAAGTCCTCGCCTGTGACCTTCACGGCGATAAACCTTTTATCAACGAACTTGAGGTTCCAGAGACGGGAATTCTCTATTTTTGTAATCATCTCGAAGATAAATCACTCAACCAGAGACAATTTCTTCCATTGGGTTTTGATCAATACAACCTGATGAGAGAGAGTATTGCCACTAAAAAGATTCACAAGTTCCTGGACAAGAAAAAAGCACAGCCGACAGAAGCGGAATTGATTCAACTGATGTCGACGCCGCTGGATCAAAAGATTACATCGCGCAATTTTAAAGACTATGAACTCGACAACGTCACTTCAACCAGTCTTTCGATTATGACCATGAATCCAACTGCGAAAAGGGCGCTTTACTTAGGCGGGCCGGCCCCAAAGATTTTTAACACCGACATAATCGAGATCAGCGATTCCTTTGGAAGGGCCAAACAAGCTCCTCACAAGCTTAAAAAAGCAGTCAATTTTGATCCTGAGTACCACACTGGCCTTCACCTGATGATGGAAGCACAAAAAGGATTTGATGCCCATGATTCGCAGTCTATTTACCACTATCTGCAAATGGCCATTGACCATTTAGAACACTATCCAGAGAGAAAAATTGCTGAGTTTTATTTTCTTATTGCTCAGTATTTATACGAGTCTCACCCACAGGTTCTGGCAAATTTACTTGGTGAATTTAAAAAATTTGAAGACCATCTTCCTCCTTATTTGAATGACCAATGTTTGCTTTTCATTGGACGACTGGAGAGAATTTTAAAACTTCCTCCAAGTTTAGAAGAAGATAAAATTCAAACGAAAAAATTAAGAGAGATTTACAACCGAGAGCTCATGATCCCACGAGCGGTTTTCCATGTGGCCAGCAAAGGAATGATTGTCCCGAGAATAGATATTTTAGACGTGATTTACGTGTTAACGGCATAAAAAAAGGCTTCCCGAAGGAAGCCTTTTTTCTTTGGAAGAATCATTATCAACTATAGAGAACATCTTCTCCATTGCAATTGGTATAAAATCCCCGCTTTAAAGTCAGCAGAGTCCACAGTTGCCATCGCTTCATCCATGTAACGGTTTGTCTTTACCAGCATCGCCGCGTTTACACGTAAAATTGTGTCAGCTCCACATGGTGACCAAACTTGCGCGTTGATCCCGATCACGTTTTTAAATGTGTAATCTGTATCTGTGCGGCCTAGGAAAGTTTTATCGAAGCGAGGTCCCAGAGATCCGGCCAGGAAGTATTCAGCAGTAAGGCGCGCAGAGGCCTGTGATGGAAGTGAAACGTACCCGCGGTAGTCGACGTCGATAACTGAAACGCTGTATCCTTGTGGCACGTGAACTGGAATGGCAATATTACAGGTTTTTCGCTCTGTCTGTTTGTTCATCCCTCCAGCTTCAACAATAAACTGATCAAAGATGATTGAAAGTGATTTTGCGTCTTCACTTAGTGTAACAGAAGCAGAGTTTGCTGGACATCCGTTCCCACCATATCCTGGAACACCAAGTTTGATGTCGTTAAGATCGGCCATCGCCACAGATGAAAGAGTTGTAAGCGCCAGACAGAGTCCTAGAAGTTTCTTGTTTGTCATAAAAATTTTCCCCCTCAATAGAAACGAACTTTTTTGTTCGTATTCAATTTTTTAATGGATATTTTTTTCAAAAGAAAGTTCAAAATGTGCACGCTTTGAGTTTGACCGCCACGTGGTTTTTTAGAAAATCATGTCATCGCCAGCTGGCGGACAAAAAGAATTCACACACTCTTTGGTATTGAAAGCAACTTCACCATCCGTTACATATAGAAACATAGGGGGGCCTATGAAAACATTAATCACAGCACTGTCTTTTCTTTCACTCACTACTGCCACATCTTTATATGCGGCCGACTTTAAACTGCAAAACATCCGAGTAGGTGGTGTTGGTTGTCCAAGTGAACTAACTACCATTGTCCTGGCACCAGATGCGAGCAGCGCCAGTTTAATTTTTTCTCAGTTTGAATCTCGCGTTCCGGTCTTAAACGCCGGTCCAAAAGTCTCGCGCAATATCTCAACACTTAACTGTAATATTTTTTTAGATGTTAAAGTTCCGGCAGGAGTAAAACTTGATTCCTTAGAAGTCGCTTACGATATGCGCGGCTTTGCAACTTTAGATAGAGGCGTTCAAGGAAGCTTTAAAAGTTTCTTAGTGAGTAAATCAGGTCTGGGGACAGAATCAGTAGGAAGTAGAAACCCGGAAACGCTGGCCGAAAGATTATGGTTTAACACTTTCTCTAACCAGGAAGAAGATTTTACAGTGTCGGCCCTAAAGACCATTGCCATTCCTTCACAGTGTGCCCGCGGATCAGCGACAGATGTGGTTTCAATCAGACTGCAACACACTTTAAGTAGCCAAATTCTTGCTGGATTTGAATCCCAATCGCAGGGAAGCATTACAATGGATACCTCTGACATTAAAGGGGGCCTGAGACTCAGAGCACTCACTTCATCATGTGGCTCAAATTCGCAACCACAAACTCAACCGGGGAGAAACTGTCGTTTAGTCAGAGTTGACGGGCGCACACAACAAGTTTGTATCTAAAACTATTAATGATTAACTGGTGCCTTAATGGCGCCAGTTGATTCTCTATACCTAACTCTTTCCTACAACTAATAGAATTTTGTTTTGCTTTTTTTATTCAACTGTTACAACCAAGAAATATGAATGAAACAACTTCAGAACATTCACATTCATCTTTCTCAGTTAATCAGGAGCTCAGACGCATGACTGCTGCTTACCTGGATAAACACCCGGGCCTTACACTCAATGCTTTAGCACAAAGAAGTGGAGTTCCGGCCACAACCATGAGACGACTCATGCAGGAGGAGCAACGAAGCGAGCTTGCTCCTCATACCGTTCTGGCCCTGACGTCTTACCTGTTAAAAGAAAGAAAAATCTCAAAAATCTTAAAACTAGTCGAAGGCCCAATCGCCGATCTTCTCAAGAAATGTTTTGATCAGTTCATCTTTGATGAAAAATCTTCAACACATGAAATGAGCGCAGATCTAAATACTGTGTTTCAGGATAAGTTCTGCTACCTGATCTATAAAATGGCCGCCAACAAAAATGGAACGAGCATTGATGATGTCAAAAATGCTTTTGGCCTGGTGGGATTGAGAAAACTCATCGACCTTATTGATAAAAACTGGATTTTAAAAAACGATAAAGATGAAAGGCTTCATGCCAGAGAGAAGAATTTCTCAGTCGACCTTGCCCTCGCCCATGAACTAAGCCATGCCCTGGTCGATCTCTACAAACCATGTGACGTAAAAAGTGGTTTAAACCTTTTCTACTCACTTTCTGAAGGTATGAGTGAAGAAGGAATCAAAAAAATCAAAGAAATCGAAAAAGATGCCGTCAAAAAAATTTACGACGTGATGAATACCGAATCCCTTCAAGGGGATCTACCTTATTTTGCCCTAATCGTCTCAGACGTTATGGGTCCGACACCTTTAAATGAAGCCAATACAGGAGTGCTCCAATGAAAATAATCATTTTTTCTCTTCTTTTTGTGGTCTCTTCCATGACAAGTGCTTTTGCAATCGATCAGCACAGCCTTGATGAACTAAAAAAGCAAGGCTTTCAGGTTCGCATGGGCGAATTAACGGGAGCAGGTTCAAAACTTTCATTAGCAAGGCTTGCGGGCTTTATTCACCCATCAGGAATTGTCATGAAGGGTGACTGCAAACAAATCGCTGTAGCTGCCTCAAGTGACCGCGTAGACCCTAAAATTTCCGACGTCACAAAAGTTGTGGTCGATAAAAGCGTCATCTCCGCGCAAGAATTTGAAGGTTTTTTTACATTTCAATAATCTTAAGTTACGTTAGGGGGCATGACTGATAACACTCTGCCCCTTACACCTAAAGAATTCTGGAGCGACGTCTGGAAAGAAGGCGTGATTCGCTTTCACCAGCAAGAATACAATCAGGCGATGGTAGATTTTTTTAAAGACATCGACTTGAAAAACAAAACGGTGCTCATTCCCCTTGCTGGAAAAACCAATGACATTCTTTTTTTCCTTGAACAGGGCGCCCATGTGACGGCCATTGAATTTTATGAAGGTGCAGTCCTTGCCTTCTTCAACGAAAATAAAATCCCTTACACTAAAAAAGATCACACCTATTATGGGAAAAACATCACTTTTTATGCCGGCGATTTTTTTGACTATAAAAACCAAACTCCTTTTGATGTCATGTATGACCGCGCCAGCCAGGTGGTTTTCGATCATGAAAAAAGACCTGCGTACTACGCCCATATGTCGACTCTCATTGATAATCACACCATTCTTTTTTTAGGCGCTATTGATCATCAGGGGCCAGATGATTACGGACCTCCCTTTAAAATTTCACCAGAAGAAGTGAAGAGTGCTTATAAAAACATGGGGATTTTTCTTAAGATGGCCAGCTCACAAATGAATGCTGCCAGTGAGAAAATGCAGGCCGTAGGTGTTGTAGAAGTGCAGACCTACTTTCTTTCTAATATCCAATAACGCTTCTTTAAATGCTTCTTTAAACGCTTCTTTAAATGCTTTTTCAAAACGAAAACCTAACACAATCATAACTTGAGTGTCGTCCGAAAAACTGGCATAAATCGGCCAAATCACCCCTGTAAGGAGACACTCATGAAAACTATGCTTTCAATGGCCCTACTTTTAACGTCACTCAGCTCGTTTGCTTTTGAACAAAAAGCAACTCTGGATTTCACGAATACATACGGAAATACAAACGCTGGTCTTTATGAAATGACAGTTAACCTAAGCGCTAAGAAAACAGTTTCTGAAACAACTCTCTCTTTCAGCACTCACCGCGATGACAACGATCTTTTCTGTGTCACAACTGCTAACTTTGAAGTTGGTGAAATGAACTTCAAACTTGCTGACAAAAACACTGGATGGACAAAAAATATCACGAAAAAAGTTTTCGCTTCAATCACTCACCAGTCTGATGATGAGACATGTGAAACAAACCTGGAAAAATTCGCAGGGAACACAAATTTATATGCTTCTCTTTCACTTGAAGACGCGATCGCTCTTCCTGTAAAAGCTCCTTTTGACTACACATCTGTTGGCGTATGGCTTTCACCATTCAATGGATACCTTTACCTGAACGCTAACGTTGAAGTAAAAGGCACTAAGCTTTCACTTGACCCAAGTGAATTATTAACTTCGAGATCAATTCTTTCAACTAACGTTGACAACAAAGCTGTTGGATACTTCGTGTACGCTTCAAAAGAAGCAACGACGCTTTCACTAGCTGTTGGTCAAGTTAAGTTCTAAAAAATAAGTGGGTCGGGCAGGAGTTATTTCTGCCCGATTTTTAGCATTTTCTGAATGTATTCTACTGATGAATTAAGATTTCTGATATCTGACTGAACCTTCTCGATGTCTTCATTTTTAAGCGTTAAAATATCCGCCTTTAATTTCTCCATCTCTTGTGCTGTCGGTCCTGGAGTTGCTTGGGCCGTCGCTGGTGAATCAGTTTTTTTCTGCCCCAATTGATCCTGGATTTTTTTTATGTCCTGATCCTTGAGTGCTTTGACGACGTCTTCAAGTGTTTTAAGTTTGATCGTATTGGCATCAAGTTTTGCTTCCATATTTTTCAAAGACCCCGATAGCTCCATCAAGTAGCGCTCAAGGTTATCGATTTGCTCTTTCTTATTTAGACCTGTGTTGTCAGTGGATTGATAGGTTTTAATCTCCGCAAATGAACTTGTACTCAAGGCCATTGTAAGCGCTATCATTGAAAAAACAGTCTTTTTATTCACTGCAACATCCTCTCAAATAAGATCTCTTCACTGTAAAAAGTAACATCTTTTCAAAAAACGGCCAATAAAATCAATTCCTGACTAACCAAATCTAATATTCTATGTTAGTTTGACCCATCATTTTTTAATATAAACTGTTGAATTCTTTATTCTAGGAGATTTTCATGAAGTTCTTGAAAAGACCATTAGTGGGCCTTTTACTGATTGCTGTGTCTACTGTTGCTATGGCCGAAGACAAACTAGGTACTCGCGATAACCCAGTTAAAATTTTCTTCACGCCTTCTGTTGATGCCAACACAATTGCTACAAACTCAACTTCTTTTCTAAAATTCATGGAAAAAGAAACAGGACTTTACTTCAAGTCTGGGATTCCATCTAACTTCATCGCTGTAGTAGAAGCTTTCGGTTCAAACCGTGCTGACGTTGCGGTTATGAACTCTTTTGGTTACCTGCTTGCAAATACAAAATTCGGAGCAGAAGCTAAACTTAAAGCTCTTCGCCACGGAAAAGACTACTACGCTGGAGCGATCTACGTTTCTGCAAAGTCTGGAATCAAAGACCTTAAAGACCTAAACGGAAAGAAATTCGCGTTCACAGACGCTTCTTCAACTTCTGGATACCTTTACCCGCTAAAAATCTTCAAAGATGCTAAAGTTCAACTTGGAAACACAATGTTTGCTCAAAAGCACGACAACGTTATCACTATGATCTACCAAGGTCAGGTTGATGCTGGTGCTGCTTTCTACTCTGATGCTTTCGATGGAAAAATCAAAGACGCTAGAGAGAGAGTTATGACTCAATTCCCAGACGTTGAGCAGAAAGTAAAAGTTCTAAAAATCACTGACAAAATTCCTAACGACCCATTCGTATTCAGAAAAGGAATCGACCCAGCAATCACTACTAAGATCGTTGCTGCTCTTAACAAGTACCTTTCAACTGAAGAAGGAAAAACGACTTTCAAAAACATCTACGCTATCGACGGAATCGTTCCTGCTTCAAACAAGGACTACGACTCTCTTCGCGCAGTTATTAAAGCTGCTAACGTAGACGTTGGTGCTCTAGTTAAGTAATCTTTTTTTTGAACTCATTTATATAGGAATAGATTGATATGTTAGAAATCAAAGGACTCGAAAAGGTTTACCCGAACGGCCACCACGCCCTGAAGAATGTCTCTTTCAGTGTGCCTCAAGGGGAATTTTTAGTTGTTATCGGTTTATCAGGTTCTGGTAAATCTACTATGCTTAGATGTATTAACCGCCTTCACGACCCGACAGGCGGGGAAATCATCTTCCACGGTACAGATACAACAAAACTTAAAGGAAAGGCGCTTCGTAAAATCAGATCGGAAATCGGTATGATTTTCCAGCATTTCAATCTTATTCCTAGAAAAACAGTTATGGAAAACGTGCTTTCTGGAAACCTGTCTCGCACAGGAATCCTGGCAAGCATCTTCGGAATCCACTCTCCAGAGACTCGTGCTCTGGCCCAAAAGTACATTGAGATCGTAGGTCTTAAAGGAAAAGAGAGAAACAGAGCGGACAACCTTTCAGGAGGTCAGCAGCAACGTGTAGCGATCGCTCGCGCACTTATGCAAAACCCAAAAATCTTACTAGCTGATGAACCGGTGGCTTCACTTGACCCGGCAACATCACACTCAGTTATGCAGTACCTTAAAAAGGTTAACGAAGAATTAGGTGTAACAGTTATTTGTAACCTGCACTTCCTTTCTCTTGTTCGTCAGTACGCTCACCGTGTAGTGGCACTTAAAGGCGGAAAGATGATCTACGATGGGAAACCATTAGAGATTAACGAAGAATGGTTCAAAACTATTTACGGCGAAGACGCTGTAGAAGTAACAATTAACTAATTTACGATCACGAGATAAATATAATGAAACAAAAAACGCATAAAACACCAAACAAATACGTTCAAAGCTTTAAAGCTTACGTTCTTGATACATTGGCATGGGCCTACATGGCACTTGTCGCTTATAAAGTTATTTACGAAAAGATCATTATTGATGAGCGCTACCCAGAGTTCACATGGAACCAGCCGCTACTAGCTCTTTATATTGGTCTGGCAATTGCCGCAGTCTTATTTTTTACAAAATTCTCTCTAGGTCGCGGGATGTTCGGTCTGCTTAAGTACGACGAAAACGAAAGCCCGACGTCTCAACCATTTGCATGGATTGGATACCTGCTTATCCTTTTAACATTCATCACTGGTTTCTACTCTTCTCAAGTTTCACTAAAAGAATTCCTTTCTGAAAGTGGTCTTGAAGGAGCGAAGCGTATCTTTAAAGCGCTTTTTAACCCGAACTGGGCAATCTTTGAAGAAGGTCTATTCGCTGCTATTGAAACGATCTATATGGCCTTCATTGCAACTGCAGTAGCTATTCCTATCGCTTTCCTTTTAGGGTTCTTTGCAGCTAGAAACTTGATGAACTCTAACCCTGTTCTATTCTTCTGCTACAACGCTCTTAGAGCTTTCCTAAACATCTCTCGTTCGATCGAGCCTCTAGTTTGGGCGATTATCTTCTCAGTATGGGTTGGTATCGGGCCTTTCTCAGGGATGCTTGCTCTTTGTATCCACTCAATCGCTTCACTTACTAAGCAGTATTCTGAGCAGATTGAATCAATCGACGACGGTCCAATTGAAGCGATCACTGCAACAGGTGCTCACCCAATCCAGATCGTATGGTTCGGGGTTGTACCTCAAATCGTTCTTCCATACCTTTCGTACACAATCTACCGTTGGGACATCAACGTTCGTATGGCGACTGTCATCGGTCTTGTTGGTGGTGGTGGTATCGGTAACCTTCTAATGCAATACCAAGGTCAAGCACGTTGGAATGAAGTAGGTATGCTGGTTATCCTGATTGCTGCTATCGTTTGGACGATGGACTGGGCATCTTCAAAATTAAGAGAAGCACTTAAGTAATAAAAAAGGCCTCCGAAATGGAGGCCTTTTTATTTTCTATCCGCCCCAATCACTCAGGCCATATCGTAAAAGAATCTCTCTTAATTTTCCGCTCTTTCTTAACTCCTCCATCCCTTCATCCAGGATTTTTGCATACTCTTTTGACTTGGGATTGGACGGAGAAAAAGCAATAAAAAGATCGGGGTCATTGGCCAGGTTTTTACTGACCATCTTAAAAATCGACTTATCCTTTTTGAGCTTCTTCATGTTGTAATCGAGAACCAGCGGGTTTTCTACGAAGGCGATAAGCCTGCCTGTCTCTGTCATTTGAATCAATCTTAAGAGTGGAGAATCACCAGAGACTTCTCTAATAGATTTATGTTTCTTCTTAACCAGGCTATCAATTTCATCGCCATAACTGTAATCATTAATGATTCCGACAGAGATATAATCAAGTGAGCCTTCGTTTTTGTAGCTCCACTTGCTGTCTTTGAGCGCCCAGAAGTAATTGACGAGAATACCTGTTGGGATTTCTGGGATCACAAACCCCTTCACATCGGAGCGGCTTGCGCCAATAACAGCATCATACTCTCCGCTCTTGACGTCCAAGAGAACTCGCGCCCAGTTCATTACATTGTAATCAACTCTGTAGCCTTTTTTCTTGAACACTTCGCGGGCAATCTCTATCATAAATCCTGGATGATCCGACTTCGGGTCACAAGCATATGGGCACCAGACATCCGAGCGCATCGAGATCACCTTATCTTTGGCCAGCAAAGAAAAGCTCAAAAGCAAACAAAGACCAAGAGTGAACAATTTTAACATGAGCTCCTTAAGCACTCTTAAGTGCTGCTTGAACTTTTTTCAAAGTAAAAATAAACTGAGTATTCTTAGAGCTAGTATTGTATTCCAAGACTCCCTCGTGCTCTTCGACAATACTTTTAGAGATAGAGAGGCCAAGCCCCGTTCCCTTATTGAGTTCTTTAGTTGTAAAAAAGGGACGCATGATTTTTTCTTGTAACCCTTTCGGAATCCCATCTCCACTATCTGTCACATAAAAATAAATCATGTCTCCTCGATCTTTCACCGTCAGAGTGATCCAGCGGGATTCTGGAGAATGGATAATGGCATCCACGGCGTTTCCAATAAGGTTAACTAAAACTTGCGAGATCTGAACTTCACGACCTTCGGCCATCAGTGAATGATCATCAATCGTGATATCAAAATGAATATCGTGAGATTTAATTTTCATCTCCACCAGCATCTTCACATCTTCAACCATACTCACAATAGAAAAAGGAACTTTCGGATCGGCGTTTCCATCGCGGGAAAGCGACTTCAGGCCTTTGATGATCTTAGCAATTCGCTTAACCATCGCCTGCACTTTTGTCACCGATAAGGCCGCTTCAGGAGGAAGGTTGTAATCGACTTCATGCTTTTTTAATTTGTTGATGTGCAAATCAATCACGGTTAGTGGGTTGTTGATCTCGTGGGCCACATCTGCGGCCATCTCACCGACGGCCGCGAGGCGTGCTGTATTGAGGTTTTTACTCATTTGGTCTTCAAGTTCAGCCGTGCGCTCTTGAACAAGTTTTTCCAGGTCATTGGTATAGTACATAATATCGTTGTTGCGTTTTTCAATCATGCTTGCCGCCTGATTAAGGGCCCTTGAAACTGCTTCCAACTCATCAGGAAGGCCTTCTTCCATTACCAAGCGGTAGTCTTCGTTTTCTATACGGCTAACCTGGCCTAGGATTTTATTTAAGGGTGAAGTCAGCGTCTGGTTGTAGTAATAACGAACCAGCTGAGAGACAAGTAAAAGCATCAACAACGATACGACAAGAATGAGCCCGAGTTGATTTCTAATTGAAACGATATAGCCTTCGTTCGTCATAGCAACTGAGATCTTCGCAATGAACTGCTTGCCTTTAAAAAGTTTAATGCTTTTTGTTTTAGTGTAAGGAAGCTTTTGTGCCAGGCTAAAAGAGGAGATGTTATTGATCCCTTTTTCAAACAACGTACTGTGCTCGCTTGTCTCAATTTTAAGGGCCGTAATATACGTGTACTTACTATCAATTAAGAGCGAATTCCCCACTTCTTCAATCTGGTGCTGATCGTAAGTCCAGATAGGCTCTGTCAGGGCCTTTTTAATGAACTCTGATTTTTCTTCCAATTCGTTTTCCAGGAAGCTCTCCCCGAAAGAAAGCACTGTAAGATACACCACCGAAGTGATAAGAAGAATGGACCCCGCTGTCAGCGCCAGGGCCGAAAGGGTCAATTTCTTAGAAAGGCTGGTGGAAGATAAAATTCCCATTAAAAAGTTATCCTAGCATGCTCTGGTGTCAGGAAATGTAAGCTTCTGCTTACGGTCTTTTATCGGACTTTCTGAGCAGAAAAGAACAAAATTTTACCTAAAAAACGACTAAAAAAGTTGTCAGAAAGGATATGTTATTAAACAATTATCATTACCTTTTAATAATCAACCACACCAAAAACCAAAGAGGGAATGTGAAAACACTTCTATTTTTAGCGTTATCATTATCTTTTGGAGCAGAAGTACAGGCCAAGAACTTTGTTTTCTGTTCTGAAGGCTCACCTAGCTCATTTAACCCCCAGTTAGTCACTGATGGGACTTCAATCACGGCTTCATCAGCAAATATCTATAACAGACTTGTAGAATTTGAAGCTGGAAGCACAAAAGTTGTTCCTGCTCTTGCCAGCTCATGGGAAGTTTCAAAAGACAAGAAGACATACACTTTCACTCTGAGAAAAGGTGTAAAGTTTCACACGACTAAATACTTCACTCCAACTCGTGAGTTTAATGCTGATGACGTTGTCTTCTCAATCGAAAGACAAAGAAACAAGTCTCACCCTTACCACAATGTTGGTGGCGGAAAATACGAATACTTTGATGGAATGGAAATGGGAACATTGATTAAAGACATCAAAGTTCTTGATCCATACAAAGTGCAAATCACACTTGCTCAGCCAGACGCTCCGTTCATCGCCAATATGGCCATGAGCTTTATGAGTATCCTTTCAAAAGAATACGCTGATAAACTTGCTGCCTCTAAGAAAATGGCCGACATGGATAACTTCCCTATTGGAACTGGTGCTTACCAATTCATCTCTTACCAAAAAGACTCTGTTATCCGTTACGAAGAGAATAAATCATTCTGGGGTAAAAAAGGAAACGTAGATAAACTTATCTTCGCCATCACTCCAGATGCTAACGTTAGAACGCAAAAGCTAAAAACTGGCGAGTGCCAGATGGCCACAGACCCGTCACCTGCTGATATAGCTGAAATGAAAAAGAACCCAAAACTTACAGTTATGGAAGACGCTGGTCTTAACATCGGCTTCCTGGCAATGAACGTAACAAAAAAACCTTTCGACAATGTTTTAGTAAGACAAGCGATCTCTCACGCTCTTGATAAGCAAACTTATATCAAGGCCATTTATATGGGCAACGCAACTCCTGCTAAAAACCTTATCCCGCCAACAATCTGGTCATACAACAACTCTGTGACTGACTACAATTACGACGTTAATAAGGCCAAAGAACTTCTAAAAAAAGCAGGTCTTCCAAACGGATTTGAAACAGAAATGTGGACTCTTCCTGTAGCTCGCCCATACAACCCTAACGGGAAAAAAATGGGTGAACTAATGCAAGCGGACCTGGCAAAAATCGGCATAAAAGTAAAACTTATCTCTTACGACTGGCCGACATACCTTGAGAAATCAAAACAAGGTGCCCACTCAATGCTACAGATGGGATGGACTGGAGATAACGGAGACCCGGATAACTTCTTTAACGTTCTTCTTGGATGTGCGAGTGTAAAATCTGGAAGTAACTACCCAAGATGGTGTAACCAAAAGTTCAACAAATTGATCATGGATGCCAAACTGGCAACTGATATCAAAACGAGAACTAAATACTATATGGAAGCGCAAGTGATCGCTCACGACGAAGCTCCTCTAGTTAACATTGCCAACTCTAAGACATTCAAAGTGATGGCAAAAAACATTAAAGGCTACAAGCTTGATCCATTAGGACAAGACTACTTAACAAACATTACTGTTGAATAAATAATGAAATACATCGCTAAAAAATTACTGGACCTGATCCCGACATTGCTCGGGATCAGTCTTGTTTGCTTCTTTTTAATCAGACTGATTCCGGGAGACCCGGTTTTAAACCTCATCGGTGAGCGCGGGGCCGATCCGGCACGCTATCTGGAAATGAAAAAGGCCCTGGGCCTTGATCTCCCGATCACTGAGCAGTTTTGGATTTATCTAAAGAGCATTTTTAGAGGTGACATCGGGACATCGATTATTTCCAACAACTCTGTCTGGAATGAATTTATCGAGCGCTTCCCTGCTACATTAGAGCTTGGGATTGTGGCCCTTATTGGTGCGACTGTTATCGGAATCCCGGTTGGTATTTTTGCGGCCATGAAACGCAATAGCTTCTTTGATTATTTCTTAATGAGTAGTTCACTAGTTGGTTACTCAATGCCTATTTTCTGGTGGGGACTTATCCTCATCCTTCTTTTCTCAGTAAAAATGGGAATCACTCCGGTCTCTGGCCGCATTGATTTTATCTACGATATTCCGGTTTTCTCAGGACTGTATTTAATCGATACACTTCGTCCGGAAGTTTTCTCGCAAGAAGGATTCGGGCCATTTTTAAGTGCACTAAAGCATCTTATTCTTCCTTCTATCGCCCTGGGGACTATTCCTCTAGCGGTTATTGCCCGCATGACTCGTTCATCAATGCTGGAAGTTTTAGGTGAAGACTACATCAGGACAGCGAAAGCAAAAGGGATGAGTAAAAAAAGAATTATCTACATTCACGCCCTAAGAAATGCCCTGGTGCCTATCATCACTACACTGGCACTTCTTTTTGGTTCCATCATCACCGGTGCGATTTTAACTGAAACGATTTTCAGCTGGCCGGGGATCGGCAAATGGATCGTGGCCAGTATCACGGCCCGCGATTATCCGGTTATCCAAGGCGGAGTTCTTATCATTTCTTTCGTGATCGTTTTAACCAACATCATCGTTGATATTATTTATTATTTACTTAACCCAAAGATGAGGAGCTAAAGATGAGAGTCTTTTTAAGTGAACTCTTTTTTGAGTTAAAGAAAAATAAAGGATCAATGATTGGAGTTGTTATCATTATCCTTTCTGTCCTCGTTGCACTTTTAGCACCAGTGCTTGCTCCACACGACCCGACTCATATTAATGCTGAGTTTTTAAAACTTCCTCCAAGCTTTGCTGAAGGTGGAAATGCCCTATTCCCTCTGGGAACAGACGACTTGGGTCGCGATCTTCTGAGCCGTTTAATCTATGGTTCACAAGTCTCACTCTCTGTTGGTTTTGCCGTGGTTGTTCTCTCACTTATCACCGGGACATTCCTTGGTGTCGTGGCCGGATACTTCGGTGGATGGGTTGATAAAACCATCATGAGACTCACTGACCTTATTATGTCTCTACCAAGTATTCTTTTTGCCATCGTTATTGTTGCGGTCTTAGGACCTGGAATCAGTAACGCCATTATCGCCGTAAGTATTGTCGCCGTTCCAAACTTCGTGCGCATTATCCGCGCGCAGGTCATGGTGGAAAAAAACCGCCAGTACGTTCATGCGGCAAAACTTTTTGGGGCCTCACACATGCGAATTATGTTCGTTGAGATTCTTCCAAACTGTATGGCCCCTTTAATTGTTCAGGCCTCTTTAGGTTTTAGTGACGGGATTCTTAACTGTGCGGCCCTAGGATTTTTAGGTCTTGGTGCTCAAGCTCCAATGTCTGAATGGGGAACGATGCTTTCAGATGCCAGAAGCTATATTGAAAGTTCACCTTGGATGGTGACTCTTCCCGGGCTTTGTATCTTAGTCATCGTATTATCTTTTAACTTACTAGGTGATGGGCTTCGCGATGCCCTTGACCCTCGTTTAAAAAAGCAGAACTAGAATGTTATTAGAAGTTTCAAAATTAAATATTCATTTTAAGTCTGACCGCTCACCTGAGCCGATTCATGCGGTTCGCGATCTTTCTTTCACCCTTAAACAAGGTGAAATACTGGGAGTTGTTGGTGAGTCTGGATCAGGAAAAAGTATCACTAATATGGCGCTGATGGGGCTACTTCCCGATACGGCGATTGTTAGAGCAGAGAAGGCCAACTTCAACGGCCACAATCTTTTAAACTTAAAAGAAAAAGAATGGCAAAAAATCAGAGGTCAGGAAATCGCCATGATTTTCCAGGACCCGATGACGGCGCTTAACCCTTTTCTTTCGGTTCAGTATCAAATGGTAGAAACCATTCAGGCCCACCTGAAACTTTCTAAAAAAGACGCTATCGATAAAAGTATTGAACTTCTAAACCTGGTTGGGATTCCTTCGCCAAAAGACCGCCTTAAGTCTTACCCGTTTGAACTCTCAGGTGGGATGGCCCAAAGGGTGATGATCGCCATGGCGATTTCAACCGACCCAAAACTTCTGATTGCCGATGAACCAACAACGGCACTCGATGTAACAATCCAAAAGCAGATTTTAAATCTTATTAAAATGCTTCAAGAAAAAAACAACATGTCAGTGATCTTAGTCACTCACGATTTAGGTGTTGTGAGTGAATACTCTGAGCGCCTACAAGTTATGTACGCTGGAGAGATTGTCGAGACAGGTGCAACAACTGATTTAGTTAGACACCCACGCCACCCTTACACTCACGCTCTTTTAGCCTCTCGCCCAGGTGCTCTGGTTGATGATAAAAAACGCATCCCAAAAACTCCGCTTCCTTCAATCTCAGGAATCGTTCCGGCCTTCCACCAAAGACCATTGGGATGCCAGTTCAATCCAAGATGCCAGTATATGACTCATGAATGTCAGCAAGGTCACATCACCATCTTTGGCGAAGGGCCACATAACGATAATTTCCGCGAATACCGTTGTATTCACCCGATTGAGGAGGCCATCAGATGAGCCAAGTGAATACACCTATTTTAGAAGTAAATGATGTTCATAAAATTTTTGAAATCAAAAAAACGTTTAAACCTAAACTGGAATTAAAAGCACTTTCAGAAATCAATTTTTCTCTTTCAGCTAACGAAACTCTAGGTATCGTTGGAGAATCTGGATGTGGGAAAAGTACGCTGGCAAAAGTTCTCACTCAACTTGAAATTCCTACCAAAGGCGACATCAAACTTTTAGGAAAATCTTATAACGATTACAAAGCACGTGAATTTCACTCGCTGATTCAAATGGTTTTCCAAGACCCTTACCAGTCTTTAAACCCAAGAAAAAAAGCGTTTGATATCATCGCCGATCCTCTTCGCATCAACAGCGATAAATCAGAAGCAGAAATTAAAGAATTAGTTTATGCCATGATGAAAAAAGTAGGTCTGCGTGAAGAATTCGGCTCGCGCTACCCTCACCACTTCTCAGGTGGACAAAGACAGCGTTTAGGGATTGCCCGCGCTTTAATGTTAAGGCCAAAAGTTCTTATTCTTGATGAACCGGTTTCAGCTCTCGACGTTTCTATTCAAGCTCAAGTGCTAAACCTCTTGATGGAACTTCAGCAGGAATTTTCTCTTTCATACTTATTTATTTCTCACGACCTTTCAGTCGTTGAGCACATTTCTGACCGTATCTTAATTATGTATTTAGGTCGCATTGTTGAATACGGTCCACGCGATCAACTCTTCAACAACCCGAAACACCCATACACTAAGATCCTTCTTGAGAGTGCGCCGAAAATTACCGGAGAGCATGTAGAAAAAGTTTCAAGCGACGTCACACCAAGTGAAGCGCCATCTGCGTTGTATCTGCCAAAAGGATGTGCTTTTGCTCCAAGATGCCCGATGAAAACAGATCATTGTATGGAGTCGATTCCACACCTTGAAATGAAAGAAGGACGCCAGATTGCTTGTTTTAATGCTTAGGTTTAGGTAGATGCTTTATATGAAAACTTTAATAATAATTGCCCTTTTTTCTTTCTCACTCAACGCTTACTCGTTAGAAAAATTTGTTTGCACGACCGGCAATTTAAAACTAGAGATCACCGTCACTGAAGAACCTGAAGGAAAGTTCGTCCACTGGATTTTGGGCCTCATCAACGATGAGAGTGCCTCACTAGATGGGCGTGGTCGTTGGCAAAAAGAAGTCGAAGCAGAAGATGCTTTTTCTGCTTACAATGAAGAAACGGCCATTGCTTATAAAAATAAACGCGCTGTCTTTGTTAACGGCACAAACCTGGGAGATGCTATTTTATTTCCTGTCTGTGTTGCCCTATAGACTTTTATAGGCCGTTTCTATAATCAATTTGATAAATATCGCGCACAAACATCACCGGAAGTTTACCGTCCAGGAATTGTTCAATAATACTGTTTCCTCTTTTTGAAGCATCCCATTCCAGGTGTATGTGGGCATTAAAGAGGTCTGACCCCGTGTTATAGTTTGAAAGAACGTTGTAACAATTTTCAATACTCGTCCCCTTAAGCGTACTTGACTGTTGGTAGAAGTTTACGCAATTAAGAGTGCGAATAGGTTTATCGTATGCAAAAGGAGTTGGCTTAGAAACTCCGTCAATTAAGATCGTAAGATTTGGCAGCTGCCCACATTTTTGAAGATACATGTCCGCCAGCTTCTGGGACATCTTAGCTCCCCAGCTATTGACCATCATGATAAGACCTTGCTTCTTTTTACACTCGCCTTTTTCATCGACGGCAAGATTCATGACTGATTTTAATTCTGAGTCTTTTGAGTAATGAGAAAGATAGACCGTCTTAAAGATTTTTTTATGGTTAATGTTCATGTACGTCCAAACACCACTGGCCTCTGAACCTTTCCCGACTATATTAGAAAAAATATCCTCGCTTTCGCTCTTGTCCCTTCCTGTTTTAAAACCAGAAACGGCCACCAAGAGGTATTTATCCGCATGGGCAGAGGGTTCAACATAGTCCGCGCCAAAAGCGCTTCCAACCAGGGTAAGGGCAAGAAGTAGTGTTTTCATAAAAGAGGATAAATACAAAGAAAGGGCCAAAAAAAAGGAATGAAAATTCAGGGGTTTTTGAGGAAAAAAAGGAGAAGGCCGCCTAAAGATTAGACGGCCGTATAGCTCTTCATTAGTAACGGTGATAATACTCGGCCCAGTACTTAAGCGCCTGAGTCTTCCCTTCTGCCTTACAGCTCTTTTGAACTTCTTCTGAGACGATAATTGATTTACCTTCACAGATAGCTTTTAAACGATCTCCCAACGTATCCAGCGTGTATCCTGGAATAAGGTCTTGTTTTTCATATTGAGTAGTGATTAAGTTTTGAAGCTTCGGGCTCATGAAGGCAAAAAATGGATCTTCAATTAATTCTCTTTCAGAGAAAAAATACTTCACTCCTGGAAGTCTTACTACCGGAAGAGTTGAACTAAAGAATGTTCCTTCCGTACTTACGTCGCGGATGTAGATTTCAGCATTCAGATTCATTTCGTTATTTAAGTCGTAATAAACCTTAGCATCGTGCTGAGAATTGTCGCCAAAGAAAATAATTTTTGGAGCGTGGTCTTCCATCATCTCTTTTTGCAGAAGCGCTTTAATCGTTCTGTATTTGTAAGCGTATGTCTCTCCACCGTTATCTTTTGTTTTTAAAATAACCGGGCCGATTGGGAAATTGTTTTTTCTAATCCACTCATCACCATCAAACGTAAATGAGGGAGCAGCTGAAACATAGTAATAGGCTGTTGCTTCACCATGATCGTTTTCATCTTTTTTAATTTCATTAAACAGGTCGCGAGTCTCTTCATAGGGTTTCTTCTTTAAGAAGTGCCACACACCCCCAATCCCGCCCATAGAGTTGGCCTTTTTGATGGTGTCGTCGATATCGGAAACAATAATTGTTTTAGAAAAGCTCGCAAAGGAATATGAGAACAAACTCAATAGGACTAAAAATTTAATAGACTTCACTGGGTGGCCTCCATGCAGTTTACACATATATGGGAAATAGTTTAAAGTGAGGCCCTATTAAAAGTAAAATTTAACTCAAGGCGTATTATGGGTCTTATGTATATTTTTCCAGTTACAGACGATCAATCAGAAGGCGATCGCGCGGTTGTAAAAGACAACACCCTGACACTTAAGACTTATGGTCTTCCGATGATCTTTTGGGGCTACCTGGCGGCGGCCATGTCTGTTCTTTTAATTATGTGGCTAGCAAGCCGTGCCGTGATTGCTAAACTTTTAAGCTACGGGGAAGACCCGACAATGCTTTTTCTAGGTCACCTGGTTCAATGGACCCTGATTTTGACTCCAATTGTTCTCTTAGGCTTTTTCTTCTATGAGAAGATGCTGACAAAAAAAGGGCAAGAACTCATCCTCACTTACCGTGTATTCTTCATTCCATTTTGGATTAAAAAATTCCGCTTAAGCGCTCAGGACTCATTTACTGTCGATCACTTTATGGACTCACCAAATATGGCAAGAATCAGAAACAGACAAGGTCTGGGAAGTCCCGAGGCGATGAAACACTTTGAGAACAAGGGCTACTTTGAACTCAACATCAAGACTGACAAGAACAAGTCCGTCAACATCGACAGACACTCTCGCAAAGCTGATCTCATTAAGCTTAAAGAGCTTCTTTCAAAGTACTAGTTAAAGAATTTTTCGATCTCTATAAGGACCACACCTCTGTTGTGGTCCTGATCCATCAGCACTTCATGCTTAGAATCTTTCAGGAACACACGATTACAATGAGGGGCCTCTTCACATAGGCGGATCATTTCACTTGGCTCTGAATAGGTCTCATTTCCAGCATGGGCCATGCGAAGCGGAAGCTTCAGGTCGCTGTAGTTTTTTCTGATATGAGCTGTAGCACTCATGACTTCATTAAGCCATCTGTTTGTCACTCCACCGAGTCTCGTTTGTGGGAAGTAATCAAACATATCCATCGCCATATTGTAGCGGGCCTGTGAAGTTGTAAAGGTGTTAGCTTCGAAGTTTCTATTTGGGTTAAAAGGTTTTTGTCCAACAGCATATTTTTTCCCGCGTCCCGCGGCCATGCTGGCAAGAACAATGCTTCTGGCCACGGCATAACTATAAGGCGCTGTTTGGATTTTTAACATCGGGCTGGTTAAGAAAGCGCGGTCAAAGTACTCAGGATTTTTCTGCATGAAATCCACTGCAATCCCCGCTCCCAGAGAGTGAGCAAGCAGAAGTTTTTCTGAGCATCCGGCATTTCCAACAACCGTATCTAAGAATGTTTTTACGTCTAAAGCGTAGTTTTCAAAATGATCGACATACCCTTTTTCTGAATCACTTGCTTCATCATTAATCATGCGCCCTGAACTTCCCTGCCCTCTATGGTCCATCAGGAAATACTTAAAGGCCCCGGCCTTTGATCCATGATCCAGGTCGTAGACCACTTCTGCGTATTTTTCTAGCGGCTCGCTTCGCCCTGGTAGAATGACTAAACAGCGTGTGCTTTGATCGTTTGAAGTGTAAGTGGCGTAATGAATATTCACTCCCGCCTGGCCTTTAAAAGTAGCATTTTTAAATGAGCCAATAAGCGGGAGAATTTTTTCTTTGTATTCTGTAGCGTAGTATGATTCGCTGATAGCGAAGGCAGTAGTAGAGAAAACTGTTAAAGCAAGAAGAGCTAATAAGTTTTTCATGCGTTTCTTCCTTGAGTGATGAATACCTAATACAAGATTAAGTATTTATGCATCTCTCAAAGTCGTCAAAACGCGAGGCGTTCTCTATCCGCGGAATTTCTTAAAGTCTTTGTCTGACTTAGGAATCTCTTGAGATTTCTTCACTAGTTCTTTGTCATTCTTTAGCTCTGCTTCCTTAGCAAGGCGCTCATCTCTAAGCTTCTGCTTTTCTGCCGAAAGAGGTCTTGTGTACGTTTCTTTTTCGTAGTCAACCTTATCAGTGTCAAAAAACTTGGGACGTTTTCCACCGGCAAGTCTCTTAGGCGCGTTTGCGTCTTTTTCCTTTTCCCAGTGCTTTTGCCAAGTATCATTCTTTTGTTTTTGATCGCGGTCAAACTGAGCGCGCTCTTCTTCTTGTTCAGCACGGGCGCGGTTAATATCGCTTTCTTTGCGAACTAAAGTTTGAACCTGTTTTTTTTTTGAAAAGTTAGAAGTCTTGCTTCTTAGCTTCTCTTCATCAGAAGCTTTATCGTGTTTTGAAATATCAATCGTCACGTCCCCAGTTACCATTGTCTGGCAAGCAAGGCGCTCTTTTGTAATGTGAAACACATTTCCTAAAAGTTTTAACTCTTCAAACGGTGGAGGAGTTAAATTGTCTTCACCTGAAACGATTTTAATAATACAGTCCGTGCACGTTGCGTGTCCGCCACAGCTTGATTTAACGTAAACGTCCTGGCCGCGTAGTGCTTCAAGAAGGTTTTTTCCTTCTTCAACTTCAACGACTTTCCCTTCTGGTCTTAACGTTACTTTATGAGATGTCATATATTCCTTTTATAAATTCTTTTTAATTTGCCCTTCGATCTTCTCTAAAATTTTGCCTTTAAGGGGCTTAAGAAGAAACGAGAGGTCTAAGTCTACATCACAGTGCTTATCAAAAAAGCATAGCTCCAGTGTGAAGCCCGATCCTTTTGCTGTGACCTTTTTGCCGGCATCGTCGTATTTGATGTCAGCTTTCACTTGAAACTTCTCAATGTACTCAGGAGTGATCAGCTTCTTAACTTTCTCATAAGCGTCAGCTGAATTCGTGAGATTATTGTAATCAATTTTTAAACTCATCCTTGAATCTCCTAAAATCTAAGTTCTATTGTCTGCCAGTTGAACCGAATCCGCCGGTTCCTCTGGCAGTATCAGAAAGTTCACTTTCTGATACGATATAGGCCGCCTGAGTCACAGGTGCAAGCACCAGTTGAGCTACGCGGTCGCCGTGATTAATCACTTCATCATTCTTACCAAGATTTCCTAAAATGATTTTCACTTCACCACGGTAATCTGAGTCGATTGTCCCTGGTGAGTTTAAAACCATAAGTCCTGTTTTAAATGAAAGCCCTGAACGTGGACGAACTTGAATTTCGTACCCGTGCGGGATTTCCATTGAAAGACCTGTAGGGATTAAAACGCGCTCCCCTGGTTTTATTAGCAGCTTTTCACCGTTTCCAAGAGAAGCGCGTACGTCTGCACCCGCTGCTCCTGTCGTTTCATACGATGGTAGAGGAAAGCTCGAGTCGTAATGCTCGAGCTTTTTTACTTTTACAGTAATCACTATTTGCCTTCTTTCTTTTTTAGAGACGCAACAGCTTTAGCTGAAAGCTTGATTCTTCCCATCTTATCGATTTCAAGAACCTTAACTTTAATTGTCTCACCTTCTGAGATGTAGTCAGCAGGGTTTTGAACACGGTCATCAGACATTTCTGAAACGTGAACAAGACCAGATACACCTGAACCGATGTCAACGAAAGCTCCGTATTCTTTAATAGAGTCAACGCGAGCATCGTATACTGAACCAATTTCTGGTCCATTGATTTGCATATTGATTGTGCTGATAGCAGTCTTTAGAACATCCATATCAGATCCAAGAACCTTAACCATTCCTTCTTCAGTGATTTCGATTGTCACTTTGAATTCTTCTTGAAGTTTCTTGATGTTTTTTCCACCAGGTCCGATTAGAGCTCCGATCTTATCTGTCGGAATCATAACTGTCATAATTGTTGGAACACCTGGTTTGAATCCTTCTCTTGGAGTCTTGATTGTTTTTTCCATTTCACCAAGGATGTGTAGACGTCCTTTGTGAGCTTGAGCAATCGCTTCTGCGATGATTTCACGAGTAAGACCTGTAATCTTAATATCCATTTGAATAGCTGTTACACCATCTTTTGTTCCAGCAACTTTAAAGTCCAGATCCCCTAGGTGATCTTCATCTCCAAGGATGTCTGTTAGGACTTTATATTTTCCACCATCAGTTACTAGACCCATTGCAATTCCGGCAACTGGAGCAACGATAGGTACCCCTGCGTCCATAAGAGCAAGTGATCCTGAACATACAGATCCCATTGAAGATGACCCGTTTGATTCTAATACTTCACACACAACTCTTGTTGTGTACGAGAATTTTTCTTGTGAAGGCATAACTGCTTTTAGGGCGCGCTCAGCAAGGTTTCCGTGACCTAATTCACGTCTACCAGCTCCACGAGATCCTTTTGCTTCCCCAACTGAGAATCCAGGGAAGTTATAGTGAAGGTAGAATTTATCGTAAGTCACACCTGAAATTCTGTCGGCCATTTGATCACCTACTGATCCACCAACAGTTACAGTTGCCATTACTTGTGTTTCACCACGAGTAAATAAAGATGAACCGTGAGGAGCATCTAAAACTGAAACTTCAGTTTCAATCTTTCTTACTTCATCAAGTTTTCTTCCAGCGATACGCTTTCCTTCGTTAAGAATGTCCGCTCTCATCATGTCGTATAAAAGACCATCAACTGCTTTGTAAGCTTCTTTAGAAGCGCCTTTGTCGTCTTTTAATCCGAATGCAGCTGGGTCAGCTTTAATAGCTTCAGCAACTTTCTTGTTAAGGTTTCTCACAGCGTCCTGACGTTCCATCTTATCGTTGATTGATAAGGCCGCACGAGCTGCTGCAGAGAAATCTGTGTTTACTTTTTTAGATAGAGTTGTGTTCGCTTCAGCTGAAACGTATGTACGTTTTGCTTTACCAACTTCTTTTTGCATTTTAGCAACTAGTTCACAGAATTCTTTTACGTGATCGTGACCAAAGTTGATCGCTTCAAGAACTTCTTTTTCTGGAACGATATGAGCTTCACCTTCAACCATTAGAATCGCGTCTTTTGAACCAGCGATAACGATTTCAAGATCTGATTTTGCCCAGTCAGCGTGGTCTGGGTTAAGAACAAGCTTGCCATCAATACGACCAACTTTCGCCGATCCTAATGGTGCCGCAAATGGGATGTCTGAGATTGCTACAGCTGCGAATGCTCCAAGTCCGGCTAGAACTTCAGGGTCACCTTTTTCGCTGTATGAAAGAACTGAACACGTTACAACAGTGTCGAACATGTAGTCGCTTGGGAACATAGGTCTTAGTGGTCTGTCGATAAGTCGACATGCCAGGATTTCTGCTGTTGAAGGACGGTTTTCACGTTTAATGAATCCACCTAGGAATTTCCCAGCAGCGTAGAATTTTTCTTGATACTCAACTAGAAGTGGAAAGAAATCCTGTCCATCTTTTAGTTCGCGTGCAGAGTTAACAGCAACGAGAACCTGAGTTCCGTTACAGCTTACTAAAACTGCTCCATCTGATTGTTTTGCGAGTCTTCCAGTTTCGATAGTAACTTCCTTACCACCGTAATTGATTTTGTACTCTTTCTTGTTGTTTAGGGCCATAAATTCTCCATGTCGATGCACCACCATAATTGGCATTGGTGCTTTGTTATGGAAAAGATCTTTGTGCTTTTTAGGGAGGGATTTTAAAAGATATTTCAAGGCAGTGGTGTTTAAGACAGACACTAACTTCAAATATCCTTCAAATTCCTACACCCAAAAATTCGAAGTCTTTTCTCTAGTAATAGTTTAACGATATAAAACAAAAAGGGAACCCGTAGGTTCCCTTTTTTGGTTTTTTTACTTTCTTAGACCAAGTTTCTTAATTAGAGCTTGGTATTTTTTGTCATCAGTCTTAGCTAGGTAAGAAAGAAGTCTCTTTCTTTGACCAATTAGCTTTAGAAGACCTCTGTTTCCAGAGTAGTCGTGCTTGTTAGCTGCGAAGTGAGGTGCAAGGTTGTTGATTCTTGTTGTGATAAGCGCAACTTGAACCGCTGTACATCCTGAGTCTTTTTCTGATGAACCGAATTCTTTTCCGAACTCAGCTACGATTTTTTTTGATTCTGCTACAGTAATCATAATTTTCTCCTCGCCAATGCCCAAGCATGGGGCCAATCCCCAAACCTAGATAAAGGTGTTTTTTAATAGTTCTAACCTTTTAGCGGATAAATTCAGACATGTAAACTTTTAAATTTCCGATCAGTCGTTCTTCGATCTGCCGGATTCGCTCACGCGACACGCCATATTGATCGGCGATACTTTGAAGCGATGCAGGAACCTCTGACAGGAGGCGCATCTCAAAAATCTCTCTATCTCTTTCTTTTAGACCACTTAAGAAGTTTTGAAGCTGCTCTTTTAAGATCTCTACACCTTGAAGGTCGGCAAGCTTATCATCGATGGCCAGCTCATCCTTATCGGCCAGGACTTCGCCAAGGCTTGGGCCATTTTCATCAATTTTGGCCTCTAAAGAAAGTTCGTTTCCAGAACTTCCCAGACGACGGTCCATCACGGCCACGGCCTTTTCAGAAACCCCTAAACTCTCCGAAATCATCTTGTTGTCCGGGTTAAACCCCAGACCAATCAAGCGCTCTTTTTCTTTCATCAGATTGAAAAAGAGTTTTTTCTGCTCATTAGTCGTCCCAATTTTTACCAGGCGGAAGTTATCGAGAATAAATTTTAAAATGTATGAACGGATCCACCAGCTGGCGTAATAAGAAAGTTTCGCCCCTTTAGTGGCATCGTACTTTGAAACGGCTTTCATCAGACCGATGTTCCCTTCCTGGATTAGATCCATGACGTTCTGCCAGGCAGAGCGGTATTCAATGGCAATCTTTACTACGAGTCTCAGGTTGGCCAAAACGAGTTTCTTGGCCACTTCGATATCACCGGTTTCCTGAAGCTCTTTTAACAGGGCCTCTTCTTCTTCGTTTGAAAGAAGTTTGTAGCGGCTGATCTCACGCACGTAGGTTGTAAGCGGATCCGTCGTTGTCGGAAGATCGCTGGCGCGGTTGTGCTCGAGAATGCTCTGAACGACCAAAGCATCAGATGTCTTTGGAAGAATCACCGGAAGGTGTTCTTCGCCTTTTTTAGATGCCTGATTTTTAGATGTGCTTGTTTTTTTGGCCATGAAGGATTTTAAACCATTTCTGCCATTGTTGTCACATTTCTTTTACTTTTTACTCGGGAGTTTTTCTTGACTCTTTTGCACATTTAATTGGTGATTCAAGTATTTTAATGCAAAGAGGCCATAGTTGATTTCTACGTTTACTTCGTACATGCCGGTGCCTGTGAAATTGAGCAGCTTTTCTGGTGTGTCGAGGATCTGAGTGGTTAACTCATTGACGATCAACCCCTCAAGATCTCCCTTCCACGGAGGGATGATAAATTTTTCACGCGCACCTTGAACATCCTTAGTCACCTGCATTTTAAAGCGGTTTTTGAGGCGTGCCTTTTCAGCGGTATCACGGTAGTCATTATTCTTCATCGCCGTTCGATAGTATTCAAGGAAACTTTTTTGTACAAAGATCTTAAACTGCACTTTTAATTTTCCCGCGCGCTGATTGATACGGTCAAATTCACCCAGGTTCACATCAAAGGCCACGCGCAATTTTCCCGAGCGGAAATCGTAATACTGATTGCGGTCGATAAGCTCCAGAGTCAGAGGCTCTTCGAAGTATAAATCGAGAGTGTTGGTTTCACTTTGAGCGCGGGCCCATTTATTCCAGGTATAATCAACACTCGAGCGGAACACGTCTTCACCTGATTTGAACTTTTCTCCCCGCAAAAGAAAATCTGGAACACCTGTGATTAAAGCAATGAATTGTGAATTGATGAAGTTCTCTTCTTCAAAAGTCATACTGTTCATCATCTTGGCAAGTTTTGGGTCGCTGTCTTTTGGTTTATAATCAACCGTTCTGAATTCTTCACAGTAAAGGCGTTTGATGTCATCAGTGATGTTTGTTCCCCCTACCGAGTAATAGAACTTATTTAAAAATTCTTCGCGGGAAACTTTTCTGCAAATCAGGTTCTCACACCAGACTTGCGCAGTATTTTTGTTTTCTTTCAAAAAAAGCGAGTTGTCGATTTCTTTCCAGCCAATATCCTGATTGGACATTTGTCTGGCAAAAAATGACATTAATGCCGGGTTTTTCAGGATGGGAACCATCAATCCCGGATTAGTCGGATTTCCATTCCACGAACAAAGCGACTGAAAAAGCTTCACGGTATAAAGCATCTCCTGCTCCAGTGCTTTTTTCTCTGGAAGATAGCTTGAAAGATTGTCAGGAAAATAAGGATTCCCTTCCACACTTGGAAGTTTAAAATTATTATCCTTGTCGAATTTCAAACGAAAGTTGGCCAGAAGTTCTTTTTTGCTGATGATGGAAAGATTCGTAGAGCAATAGTTTCCAACCA
This sequence comes from Bacteriovorax sp. As-1, assembly GCF_058446905.1. NCBI lineage: Bacteria > Pseudomonadati > Bdellovibrionota > Bacteriovoracia > Bacteriovoracales > Bacteriovoracaceae > Bacteriovorax > Bacteriovorax sp. As-1. The sequence continues at coordinate 3,272,792 of NZ_CP184341.1, read as the reverse complement.
GTCCCTCAATCATGTTGCTGTATTCATCACTGGTGAACTCCAGGGCTTTGGCGTACTTAGGAAGCGCTCTGGTGGTTAAGTCCAGGCCGATATACTGAATAAGCGCCAATACAGAGCGCTTAACTTGTACCTTCTCCCATTCAGTCGCATAACGAACCTCACGGCCTCCACGGCAGTAGTTCAGTGTGTTTTTACCTTCCTCGTAAAAACCGCGGTAAATAGCGAGTTCGCGCTTTAATTCAACGGAAGCATTTTTAAGAGACAAGTCACGGGTATAGACATAGTTGAGTGGATCACTTTTATTTTCAGAATAATCATCAGAGAAATTTCCTAACACCAAACTCTCCACCGGTGCCAAAGCAAAAGCACTCGGAGCAAGCACCGAGAAGGCAAAAAGGAAAACGGCAACAAATTTTGTGTTTAAGACTTTCATAGTTTTTTAAAGTTATCGGGATAAAACCCGAAAAATTAAGCATGAAAGCATTATATGTCCTTTTATTCCTGACTCTCTCAGTTGGTTTTGTTCCAACGAAGGCACATTCTCAGGTCAATGAAGACGAACTCAAAGAGATCATCCTTGAGGGCGAAGAATACTCGCTTGATGCTTTGACTGAAACCAATCAGATTAAAGACAACAACCAAAGACAAGTCGATCTCTACAATTTGCAAAAAGCAAAATTTAAAATGATCAGCGGCGATTTAAAGCTGGCCGAATTTTTCCTGGGAAGAATCAGTGAAAAAGAAAGTGCGGTGATGGCGATTAAAAAGCGCTACCTGGCGATGATTTATTTTGTCCAAGGACGCTTTGATAAATCAATTAAAGAACTTGATGACCCCAAAGTTAATAACAACAATTATTTTATTCAGAACTGTCTTTTGCGCCTGATTAACTTCATGGCAGTCAACGATGTTGCGGCCATTAACCGCGAAAAACAATCCTGCCAGTTCTACACGATGAAATTCTCTAAGAATGATCAGTTCTGGCTGGACTCCATGATCAAACTAAAAACCAACGACACTCAGGGACTTAAAAAGAACATGCTCACTGATATCGAATACACTATCAGCGACGATGAAATGTCGAAGCTGTGGCTTAAGACCGGACTGTATCTCAACAAAGAAAAGGACCTGCTTAACCTGATTTCTCTTTTACCGGAGAGCTCGTACCAGTCTAAAAAACTGCGCGAGATTATCGCCTTTATGTATCTGCGCTCGGGTGATTCGAAAAAGGCCCTGGCCTTCGTCGATGATATCGACTCTGCCAACGCCGAAAACATCAAAGGAAATATCAATCTTGCCAACAAAGAATACGAACTCGCCTTCGGACACTTCCGCCTGGCCCTGCAAAAAAAGCAGGACTCGCAAAACTCGCTTGAGCGTGCGATCCCGCTTTCATGGCTGCTCAACCAATGGGCCGATGGCCTTTCAATGCTCAATAATATTTCTAATAAGAGTCTCGATCCAAGAAACTCGCAGGCTATTAAAATTGCTTTTTTAATCAGAGAAAAAAGATTTGCTGAAGCACAGAGAGAACTCACACTTTTAAAGATCGCCTTTAAAAATGAGCCACCTTTTGAAGTCAACATCATGGATAGTTACGTCAACCTGATCGTAGGCGCTGAAAAAAGAAAGGTCGAAGAGACGGCAGAAAAATCATGCAAGTCTTTTGATGGCATGAGCTGCTGGATTTCACTGCAGTATATCCAGTGGGAAAATCTGGGGAAAACGATTCAAAGAGATGATGCGACTTACACAGATAAAACACTTTCTTTAGACTCACTAAAAGAAAAGAAAACACTTGAACCATTGGTTGAAGCAAAAAGTATCGACCAGTCTGACATTGAAGAGCTTGATGGTGAGACCATTAAGATCTCACCACAATAATTTAAAGATTCGTTGTATATTTTAATTCCAGAGCGCGTTTTTCGCGTTTGATATCATTGGTGATGAGCCCTGTCCCTACTTTTGCAGACTCGTTTTCCATCACAAAACCAAAGGCCAGTGATCTCTTTTCATCCAAAGCGTATTGTGGCATTAGCTTAAATGAAAAACCGCTGATGCCTGAGACAACTGCATTGTTAAAGCGCTTCCTAAATCCCATGTTCGCAAAAAATTCCGCATTAACTGAAAAGCGGTTTGAGCGCATCAATTCGGCCATCGCCCCTAAATTGATCTTTGTAATCACGATGCGGTTAAGATTGAAAACATCAGGAGACACCGATGTCTGAACAGCATAAAGAGACTGGTCTAAAACAAGTTTAGACACCAGGTCCACTCTGTTAGTTAGAGCGTATTTTAAGCCTACTGTCATATCAAACTGTGCTTTTGAGTCCTGAGAAAAACCGCGATTAGAAAGATCGTCGAACTCTGTTGATTCGTACGACAAACCTAAGAGAGGAGCAAAACGGTTTGTCGAAGCAATCTGCCATTCAACATTAAACTTGTACGGTTTGTCGGCATCCATATCCATGCCATCATTAACTTTTATTTTTTCTCCGCCCATCCACAGCATAAAACTCAAATGATCGCGGATAAATTTCTCACGCAGTGTTTTAGCGGCAATAACCACTTCCCCATCTAAATCTCCCACAACCACATCGCGGGCTATAGACTTATTTAAATCTTCTCTTAAAGCGAGAAGCTCTGGCTTAACCTCAGCATTTTTTTCAACCACAAACCCTTTTTGAGCGTCGAGGATAAGCCCTTTTGGAGCCACATACTGTCCAGTATCGGCATCGATCTCACCACTTTTACCTGAGACGTAAACACCGTTTTTTGAATCGAATGTTGAACCTGCTTCAGGAGCGACATAAAGACCCGTGACCTCATCAATAAAGCCTCCGGCCCTTGGAGCAAAGTCGCCGTTTTTAGCGTTGTAGAGACCATCGGCCGGTGCACTTTGTGGGGCAACAGCAATCAGAGGCCCTACCTCATTATCCAAGTTTGCTGGTTTTAGATTCACCAGATTCTTTTCATTGAACTCAGTGTTTTTGTACAAAGCATTTAACTGCACTGGAGAGATTTTAACAGGCAGAGAGGATTTCTTCAGGGCCTGCGAAGAAAATGAACTTTGCCCCGGAGGAACGATGACCACATCACTTGAAGCGAGAACTTTTTTAAGTTCCGTGTTTTCGTCGATGATTTTTCCTGGGATTTTTTGAATCTCAGGGGCCTTGGTTACATCGTCTCTCACTACTTTGGTTTCGCTGGTTTCAAAACGCTGATGAGTGTTCTCATCAACCTTGGCCATAGCGACAGCACCTTTGTAAGTTAGAAGTGATGTCATGCGGTTTTCAGGATTGTAAATCGTCTGGAAATCTGTCCCACGCACACCTAAAGCAGCGGTGCGGGTTCTGATATAAAATTTATTCTGGTTTTGTGAATTAGGTTTTTGTGACTTTTCAACTTCCGTCCTGATTCTTCCTTTTAAAAGGGAGATGATCCCCACTTGCTCATTAGGGTTCATTTCGGAAATAACGATTTTACTTTCCGGCCCCATATTGAGTTCAGACTTATCAATGAAAACGATTTTAACGAAACTTTTTGGGCCTGTAACAATCGATGTATCTTCCGGAAGCTGATCACCTGCTTCCAGAACAGTGGCCTCAAGAGCGCCAGGAAGAAGCTTCGTTACATTCCCGCGGATCTTTGCAACAGAAGCAATCGGAGTTTTTGCTGCAAAAAGTGGTGAAGACAATAAAAGAGTAACCAATAAACCTGTCGATTGGATTGTGCGCATAAACTCTCAAGCAAAACGAGTTAATATTTTTTTATTTATTTTACTCGAATTAATAAAGAGTACAAGGAAAGATCAGGAAAACTAAAGTGAGTTAACCTTACTTTGTCTGCTTGAATTCTTTCCCGTCAAAACTCAATGTGATGTTCTGCTCTTCCTGACGGCTGGTGATATTCACCGGTCTCTTCCAAAGAGCATAAAGGTTTTTAAGCGTATCAGAAGCATAACCAAAATCCAGGTCTACTCCACGGTGAACGTGGCGAAGCAGAAGCTCTCCTCTGTTTTGGTAGTTTCCGCTTTCAATTTCAATCACCGGTGAACCGAAGTTTGAAAGAGATGAAAGAAGCTTATTTTTGATGTCCATGAAATCGCGGGTCTCAATTTCGTTGCGACCCGTGCGTGGATTGAATTTATAAGTAAAGAGCTGTTGGCGCTCACAGAACTCAGGAGTAAAAAATTCATCAATAAAACTTACGTCGTTATGAGTTTTTCTAACTTCAAAGATTTTCTGGCGGCCAAGGCCTAATTTTTTATCCCAATTCGCCTTTACATGCATGTCTTCGCATTCGTTGTATTCTTTTCCGAAGCGGCCAGTGTTCCAGCGGTATTCAATGTCTCTATAAAGCTCAATTCCGATTTTATACGGGTTGATATTCTGTCTGCTCATCGCCATTACACCTGCATGGTGATCGGCGTAATCGATGATCTCTGAGGCCTTAAGCGCTCTGGTGGTCATGATGTGTGAGTGCCAATAACTTGCCCAGCCTTCGTTCATAATTTTTGTTAATCGCTGAGGAAGATAGTAGTACGCTTCATCTCTTAGAATCCCCAGAATATCGGCTTCCCACTCTTCCAAGGGAGCATTCTCCAGAAGGTAGTGCATAATATCGCGAGGGTAATTGATTTTTTTCTCGCGCAGGTCGGCCGATTCCTCAACAACCTGCTGAGGGGCAGATCCTTCTTTTCTGTCTTTAGAACGCATGAATGACTTAAGCGCATTTGAGCGGTCATCTGAAAGGTTCGCGATTTCCTCGCGGGCCACTTTCATGCGCTCTTCGCTTTGTCTTCTGCTTTCCGGAGTTTCAAAAAGCATTCCGACATCAATTAAGTTTTCAATTGAGTTTACACGGTCGATGAATTCCTCCACGCGGTTTTGCCCGAAGCGCTCCATATAACGGCGGATCTTCGTCCCGTGGTTGGCCATAACGGCCAGCATGTTTCTGTCAGTATTAGCAAACCAGGCATTGTTCTTAAAGAAATCCGCGTGGCCGTAAACGTGGGCCATAACGATTTTCTGGTCAACAATGTGGTTGGCATTTAGCAGGTAAGCATAACAAGGATTGGTATTGATAACCATCTCGTAAATTTTTTGTAATCCGTAAGCGTATCCTTTAGAAAGCTGATCGTAGTCCATCCCGAAACGCCAGTGAGGGTAACGAGAAGGAAATCCACCTTGAGCGGCAAGGATGTTAATAGTGTCATAGTCGCAAACTTCAAAGCGAACTTCATAAAAATCCAGTCCGAATTCCTTGGCATAACCATGGATCTCATCTCTGATTCTTAGTAACTCTCCATCAAGTGGCTTGGTTCTCGACATCTGTCTTCCTCTTTATTTTCCCTTTCCTAGGAAATCTTTGATTGAATCAAGAATAGCGTCCTTATTTTTAATTTTTGAAAGGATCACTTTCTCATCGTCTTCACCGTAGCGGCCGGCAAGGTCTTTGTAGAATTGCCCAGAACCGTAACGGCTTTCAACTTGTCCGTAGCAAAAAACGTTTGAAGCTGGCAGAAGATCCTGATCCAGGATTTCTAAACATAGCTTAGTGTCGTCTGCTGACCAGTTATCACCATCAGAAAAATGGAACGGGTAAATGTTCCACTCAGATGGGTCGTAGTCTTTTTCAATGATCTCACGGCACAGTTTAAGCGCACTGGAAATCAGTGTCCCTCCCGATTCGCGGGTCTTGAAAAATGTTTCTTCGTCCACTTCTTTTGCTGTGGCATCGTGGATGATGTATCTGACTTCAATATCTTTATACTGAGACTTAAGCCATAGGTTGATCCAGAAAGACTCCGTGCGGACAATTTCTTTCTGCTCATCACCCATTGATCCAGAAACGTCCATCATATAGATAACAACAGCTGAGTTTTCAAACTCAACTTTTGCATCACTGGCGCGGTAACGGAAGTCGCGCTTATGCGGGATAACTCGCGGGTCATTAAAATCGTAAGTCCCCGTCGCAATCTGGCGCTTCATCGCTTCTTTATAAGTGCGTTTAAAATGTTTTAATGAATTTGGACCAGTCATCCCTATAGACGTGTACTTATTGGTCACCGAAGGCATGGCCTTCTTTCCTTTGGGTTCAATGCGTGGAAGTGCCAGCTCATCACCAAGAATTGAAGCCAGCTCTTCTAGAGAAAGATCAACTTCTAATTCTTTGTTTCCGGCCTGGTTACCGACTTCCTGCCCTTGTCCTGGTTGATCGCCTTCTTGTCCATCAACCGGGTCACCCGATTGACCTTCACCCTGGCCCATTCCGCCCTGGTTTCTGTCGCCAAATTTAAAGCGAGGTGTATCAATCGAGGGCATCGGGATTTTAAAAGTCCCGTCGCCCTTTGGACTTGGCATTTCACCTTTAGACACATACTTTCTTAGATTGTCGCGGATTCTTCCTTTAACAATCTTTCTAAAGCGAGCATGGTCTCTTTTAATTGGATGATCCATCTAACTATCCCTTAAAAGTTAAGCTTATGACTTAGCAGAGTCACCTTTAGCAAAAATCGATGCTACGAAGTTCAGTGCGTCTGTCGCACAGATTTCACAGTAGCCATGATTTTTAATAAGGCGAGACTTCACAACATCGATCTTCTCTTGTGTTTCTTTATCCACAACTTTAGAAATGATCGTTGTCAACTTGATTGAGTCTTTTTGGTCTTCAAAAAGCTTCAGCTCAAGCGCTCTGTGCAGACGCTCATTCATTTTGTAATCAAAAACTTTACCTTCGATCGCCAGAGCTCCGATGTAGTTCATGATTTCTCTTCTGAAGTCGTCTTTTCTCGACTCAGGAATATCGATTTTTTCTTCAATCGATCTCATGAATCGCTCATCAGCGTCTTCTAACTTATTAGAGTATTTATTTCTAATCTTTTCTTTCTGTGTATAAGCTTTCACGTTGTCGATATAGTTTGCACAAAGTGTCTGGATCGCTGACTCATCAACTGAGATCGCTTTCTGCACGTCGTTTTTCACTGTATCTTCATACTCCTGGCGAGCAATCGCCAGCATTTCTCTGTAGTGGTCCAGCTGCTCAGGTGAGTTGATCAGACCGTGGTGCTTAAGTCCTGATTCAAGTTCGTTGAAAACCATGAATGGGTTTAGACATCCTACGTGGCCGTTTTTAACCAGAGAGTTTGAAAGTTTATCCTGGATGTAACGAGGAGAAATCCCTTCAAGACCTTCGCGGATAGCTTCTTTTCTAAGCTCTTTTACGTTGTCTTCGTTGTATCCCGGAAGTGTTTTTCCGTTATAAAGTTTAAGCTTTTGCAGCTTAGTCAGGTCAGATTTTTTTGGTTCTTCTAAACGAGTCAGGATCGACCATGTCGCTGCCATCTCGATGGTGTGAGGAGCGATGTGCACGTGAGGGATTCTTTCAGCATTGAAATCTTTTTGATAGATTTTGACTTCCTGATCCAGGCGCGTGATGTATGGAACGTCGATTTTTACCGTTCTATCTCTTAGGGCTTCCATGAATTCGTTAGACTGAAGTTTTCTAAATTCCGGCTCGTTTGTGTGGCCAAGAATAACTTCATCGATATCAGTCTGAGAGAATTTTTTAGGTTTAATTGACTGCTCTTGAGACGCCCCAAGAAGGTCGTATAAGAAAGCTACGTCAAGTTTTAACATCTCGATGAACTCAACGATCCCGCGGTTAGCGATGTTGAATTCCCCATCAAAGTTAAACGCACGTGGATCAGAGTCCGATCCGTACTGAGCGATTTTTCTGTAGTTGATATCCCCAGTTAATTCTGTTGAATCCTGGTTCTTCTCATCTTTTGGCTGGAACGTACCAATACCGATACGGTCTTTTTCAGAAAGAAGAAGTCTCTTCACACGAACGTGGTTGAGAACTTTTTTCCAGTCACCGTTGTATTTTTTCAGGTATTCGCCAAGGATGTAGCGGTCAGCTGGGCACACTTCGCCTTTGATATTGATCTTGTGTCCGTCTTTTCTTCCCTTATTGATTTCTTCAAGGAATTGCTTTCTTACTTCTACCGGAAGAAGCTTAAGCGGCTCTTCGTGCATTGGAGAAGGGAAAATTTTTGCTCCACCAAGGATGTCTGATTCTGTTTCATCAAACCATTCGAAAGTAAAAAGTGCTCCGGCATCTGTGCGCGAGTAGTGCTCAATTCCTTTTTTGATCATTCTTGAAATCGATGATTTTGCCGATCCTACCGGCCCGTGCAGAAGAAGAACGCGTTTTTCAGTTCCGTATCCTGCTGCTGCGGATTTAAAGAAGTTCACCAGTTTCATCAAGTGAACGTCGATACCAAATACTGCATCTTTTCCGTTTTGGATTGGATCATCAAAGAAGTGGTAACGAACAACTTCTTTTTTGTATTCTGTATATGTAGTAGATCCGTATGACATAATCATATCGTGAACACGCTGGAAAGCGTTTCTCGTGATTTTTGGATTTTCAGTAACTAAATCCAGGTACTGTTGAAACGTACCTGACCAGTGCAAATGAGAAAAGTCTGATACTTTATAATTCTCATCCATAAATCTATTGATATCTAATTTCGACATTAGGCCTCCCATCTTTTTTAACGATTTCCACTTATAATTATGGCATAGATTCAAAAATTTACCTAAATATATAAACCCGAGCAAAAAACTCCAGTGTGTAAAAAATGAAATTGACAAAAATTCCGGGCTTCCTGACAATAGATAAATAGAAACAACGTTTTTTAGGAATTTGCGAACAAATGGGTTTAATAGCTGCAGGTGCAACAGACATTGGGCGCAAACGCAAGAGTAACCAAGATGCTTACTTTTTAAGTCTTGAGAACAAACTCTTTGTAGTAGCTGACGGTATGGGTGGCCATAACGGTGGTGACATCGCTTCGCAGATGGCAGTTAAAGCGCTTCCTGAATACTTGATCAAAAATATTTCAATGGAACCTACGCCGCTACTTACTGGTTCAATTAAGGAATCAAATAGGGCCATTAAGAATTTCGGAGAAACTCATCCAGATCTTGTTGGGATGGGGACAACGATTGTTAGTTTCTACTTCCGCGGGCAAAATATTTACGTTGGCAACGTCGGCGATTCACGTGGCTATCTAGTTAATAATAAAAAAATTTTCCAGCTTACACGCGATCACTCTCTCGTGCAGGAAAAGCTTAATTACGGCGTTTACAACCGCGAACAAGCGGCCCTTGATCCACAAAAAAACGTACTCGTGCGCACGGTGGGATTTGAAGACGATGTCGATGTTGATGTCTTCATCTACAAAGTTGTCAAAAATGATATCTTTCTTTGCTGCTCAGATGGACTACACGGGAAAGTAAGTGACGAAGATATTCTCTACATCATCAACAAGCACATTCCCGACCCCGCCGTAGCTACGCAAGCGACCTGTGAGCAAGTGGTAAAGAGTCTTATTGCTCAGGCCAACGAAAATGGTGGGCAGGATAATATCACGGCAATTCTGGTCATAGCGCAATAACAGTTGCCATCAGCCCCCTCTAAATTTACAATTTATAAGTACATTTTCTGCTAGTGAAAACATTTGGAGTTCCCATTGGATCGCTATTACACTTTAATGATCATTCCGGAAAAAAATAAAGACGTCCGTTCGATCAAAATTCCGCGCCTTGTTTTTAAAAGTATCGTGTTTCTTTTTATTACGTTCACGGTTCTTTTAGGAATCTTAACTTATGACTACTGGAACGTTTTAAGTCAGGTCTACGAAAACAAACACCTTTTGGTGGAAAACCGCCAGCTCAAAGAACAGGTTCAACTCTTCCAGATGAAGCTCAATTCGATCACTGAAGATCTTGAGCGCATCAACGTGTTTGAAAGAAAACTTCGTGCCATCACCGGCCTTGAAGCCATTCAAGCGACAACAGTTGACAGCGGAAGTGCTGCTCGCCCTAACGGCTCAAATGTTTTAGGTGAACCAGACCGCGACTACTCTCCGGGTTCAATGATCAGAATCTTCAAACAACAGCCGACTAAAACGGCGCAGAAGCTTGAGCAGTTTGAAGATGATAAAAAATATCAGGAAACAAAAAAGAGTTACGAAGAAAAAATCGCAACCGCTTATGTGCAGAACAACGATTTTTCTTATTCAAAGGAATGGTCATTCCTGACTCGCCAGAGTTTAACCATGGCCCCGCTCTACGCGGAATTCGACTACAAGTATGAAGTGGTCGTCTCTTACTTAAAAGATATTGAAGTGCGCGTTCATCAACTCGATCAGCACTTACTGGATAAAGAATCATTCCTGCGCTCAACGCCGACGCTACTGCCGGCAGCAGGACATCTCACATCAAGTTATGGTCCAAGAATGTCTCCGTATGCCGGAAGAATCAAAATGCATGAAGGAATCGATGTCGGGGCCCCAAGTGGCACGGCCATCATTGCTCCAGCAGACGGTGTCGTGACATACTCTGGAGCGAAACCGGGATTTGGGAACTTTATCCAGATCGACCACGGATACGGGGTCGAAACTATTTACGGTCACGCTTCTACTCTTACAGTTAGAAAAGGTCAGAAAGTTGTTCGTGGCGATCGAATTGCAACCGTCGGAAACACAGGGTATTCGACAGGACCGCACGTCCACTACGAGGTTCGTGTCAACGGCACACCCGTTGACCCACTTTACTACACGCTTAACTAGCAACACTTAAAATTTATTTTTATATTGAATCTCAGGAGACCTTTTTTATGTTCAATCCATTGCAAATGATTTTCGGGACAAAATACGACCGAGATCTAAAAAAACTTAAACCAATTGTTGAAGTGATCAACTCACTTGAACCAAAAATGCAGCAATTATCTGACGAAGAACTTAAAGCTCAAACGCCAAAACTAATGGCCATGCTTGAGTCAGGAAAAACGACAGCGGATATCCTTCCTGAAGCGTTTGCCACAATCAGAGAAGCTTCTAAGCGTGTCCTTGGAATGAGACACTTCGACGTGCAGTTAATGGGTGGTATTGCTCTATTTAATGGTGGTATTGCGGAAATGAAAACCGGAGAAGGTAAAACTCTTACGGCAACAGCTCCTCTGTATCTTGTGGCCCTTGAAGGAAAAGGCGCTCACGTCGTAACAGTTAACGACTACCTTGCTCGCCGTGACTCGGAAGAAATGGGTGTTTTATACAAGTGGCTAGGACTAAGTGTTGGTGTAATCCTTTCGCAAATGTCGGATGAAGACCGCCAGGTTGCCTACAAATGTGACATCACTTACGGAACAAACAATGAGTTTGCTTTCGACTACCTTCGCGACAACATGAAATTCTCTCTGGAAGAATACGTTCAAAGAGACCACCACTTCTGTATCGTGGATGAGGTTGACTCGATTCTAATCGATGAAGCGAGAACTCCACTTTTAATTTCTGGTCCATCAGAAGGTGACCCTTCACTTTACTACGTCGCTAATGACGTTATCCCAAAACTAAAAAAAGATGTTCACTTTACAGTGGATGAAAAGGCCCGCTCAGCAATGTTCACTGAAGAAGGGGTTATCCGCGTTCAGGAACTTTTAAAAATTGAAAACCTTTACAACATTGAGCACTCTAACCTTCTTCACCATTTAAACCAGTCACTAAAAGCTCACGCGCTTTTCAAGCTGGATGTTGACTACGTTAACCGCGACGGTCAAATCATCATCGTAGATGAGTTCACAGGACGTCTAAAAGAAGGATCGCGCTGGTCTGATGGTCTTCACCAGTCGGTTGAAGCGAAAGAAGGTGTAAAGATCAAGTCTGAGAACCAGACACTTGCTTCGATTACTTTCCAGAACTACTTTAAGCTTTATAAAAAACTTTCAGGGATGACAGGTACAGCTGATACAGAAGCAGAAGAATTTATGAAGATCTACAACCTTGACGTTGTAGTTATCCCGACAAACCTTCCAATGGCCCGTATCGATGAAGCAGATATCATCTACAAAAACAGAGCGGCAAAATACAAAGCGGTTGCTGAGTTAATTAAAACTCTTCATGCTAAAGGACAGCCAGTTCTCGTCGGTACTATCGCTATTGAAACATCAGAATTGATCTCAAGCTACCTTCGCCAGGAAGGTATTCCTCACGAAGTCCTAAACGCGAAACAACACGAGCGTGAAGCCGAGATTATTAAAAATGCTGGTCAACCAGGTGCGGTTACCATCGCTACCAACATGGCCGGTCGTGGTACCGACATTAAGCTGACTCCGGAAACAAAAGCGGCCGGTGGTCTTTACATCCTTGGTACTGAAAGACACGAATCTCGTCGTATCGACAACCAGCTTCGCGGTCGTTCGGGACGTCAAGGTGACCCGGGGAACTCGAAGTTCTTCCTTTCACTTGAAGATGACCTGATGAGAATTTTTGGTTCAGATAAAATCTCAGGGTTAATGAACACTCTGGGAATGAAAGAAGATGAGCCAATCGAACACAAAATGATTTCAAACGCGATTGCTAAGGCGCAAAAGAAAGTTGAGGCCCATAACTTCGACATCAGAAAGCACCTTCTTGAGTACGATAACGTTATGAACGAGCAACGTCGTATTATCTATAAAATCCGCCGCGACATCTTAAACGACCAGGACAACATGGGATTCGTTCAAGAAATGGTGGAAGATGTTGCAGTTGAATTATTAGAGAACTACCGTCCTGAGAAAAAAGCTCCGCTTGATTCATGGGACTGGGAAGAGATGAAAAAAGGATTTAAGTCAACTTTTAACACTGATCATGAGATCTCATACCAAGAGTGTCTTCAGGGCTTTGATGGCGAAATTGAGCGCTATTTCGGTGCTACAGCAAACAGTGTTCTAGAGAAAAAATTCTCTCAATACGAGCCTGAGCAAGTGACATACGCTCTAAGAGAAATCCTGCTTTCTGCTTTTGACCAGCACTGGAAAGAGCACCTTCTGAACATGGACCATGCAAAAGAAGGTATCAACTTGCGCGCTTACGCTCAAAAAGATCCATTAACTGAATACAAAAAAGAATCGTTCATGCTTTTTGATGCCATGAAAGTTCAAGTTAAAAAATCTATTGTAGCTAACCTATTTACTGTTAGACTTTATACTAAGGCCGAGATCGAAGAGCTTCAAAAGAGGCACCAAGAAGAGCTAGAAGCTCAACTTGAGGCCCACAGACGCGCCTTAGAAGCTGAAACAGTAAAAGAAGAAGCAAAACTGATCAGAAGATCAAACCCTAAAGTGGGTAGAAACGATCCTTGTCCATGTGGTTCAGGGAAAAAATACAAGCAATGTCACGGGACAGAAGCTTAATAAGGTCTTAAATGACAAAAAAGAAAGATGACGAAAATAAAGATTTAACGAGAATCGAGGATCTTTCTGAGTTTTTACACCAGAACGACTCTGATCTCGACTCTAAATTCGACAGCTTTCATTCTAACTCTTTCGACAACAATGATTCATCTTCCACGGGCATCAGCTTAGATGCCCTGGATGATGACCTCTCTCCCGATGTCCCTCCAGAGGTTCCCTTTGATTCTGGATCTAATGCCTCTGAAGAGATGAGTTTTGAAGTCTCTGAGCTGGAAACTGAGACACAAGAAGAAAATATTTTTGGTGCGACTGAAGACAATCCTTTTGGTGACTCAGAAGAGCAATCTCAAGATTTCCAAGAAGAAGGCTCTTTCGATATCAATCTTGAAGAAGAATCACCTTTTGAATCAGAAGTTTCCGAAGAGTTCACTCCGACTGAAGAATTATCTTTTGCCGAAGAAGAAACGACAACAATAGAAGAAGACTTCACTCCAATGGAAAGTGAAGCGCTTCAAAAAGAAACTCTCCGCGACGAAAGCGCCTACACCAACACTTCAGAAAAATTTGAAGATGTTAAAACTTTTGCTCAAAATTTTTCATACGGCAAGGCCTCTGTTGGTGGAGGAAATCCTCCCTACAGCATTATCGCCCGTCATATTAAATACAAAGAAGAAGCTGACGACATCCTGGAACTTTTAAAAGAGTTCGGCGTGGTCAATACTCAAAATGAAAAAGACACTGAACGCTCACTTGAACTGGGCTCACTTATCGTTCCCCAGATCAGCGAGTACACGGCCATTGTCCTGGCCCATAAACTACGCCGCTTTGATTTAGACCTGGAAGTTGGCCTCTCGGATGAAGTGCATCCTTCAAAATCAGGCGAGAGCAATCCACGCGGACTACTAAAAAAAGACAACCTAAAACAAAACCGTGCCGAGAGTTTAAAGCTCTCAGACATCGATACGAGCATTAAAGACATCATCGTCACAACAAGCTCACAGGTTCCAGGTTACGTGGTGGAAAACTACATCGGCGTGCAAACGACTTTTACGATTGTCGAAGAAGCCGAACTGGAAAGATTGCAATTCGTGCAAAAAAACCAGCGTGATTCAGGTGAAATTCTCAATATGGAAGACCTGGAGAATCCAGAGCTAACATCTGAAAAAGCATTTAAAGATTACCAAAACTCGTTTGCTCTTTTATATGAAGACCTGACGATGCAGTTAAAACAAAAGGCCTATGCTCAACACGCAAATGCGCTTTTGGGACTCAATTTTCAATTATCACCGCTGCAATTTGAACGCTCACATGGAAGAGTGAATGCGTACCAGATCACTTGCAGTGCCACTCTTGCCATCGTAGGCCCGGAGACCACTTGAAAACAACGCCAGTAAAAGATTCTTATAAAACCGTCATCGTTGGCGGTGGGATTGTTGGCGCGGGGATTTTCCGCGACCTGGTTTTAAATGGCGTAGAAACGCTTTTAATCGATGCCGGGGACTTTTCATCCCAGACAAGTGAGCGCAGCTCAAAGATGCTTCACGGAGGCATACGCTACCTGGAAAATATGGATTTTCCTCTGGTATTTGAGGCCCTGCATGAAAAAAACCTGTGGTTAAAACTCACACCTCACCTCACTCGCGAAGTTCCTTTTTATATGCCGGTCTACAAAGATTCAAAACGTCCACTTTGGATGATCAGAATTGGGCTTTTCCTCTACGATCTTCTCTCAAGCTTTAAGAACTCACCTTTTAGTATGAAAAATAGAGACGAATGTGTCAGAGATATTAAAGGTCTTAACCCTGAAGGACTCTCAGGTGCGGGCGTGTATTATGATGGGATCATGGACGACGCTAAAATCACGCTGGAAGTGATTTACGATGCGCTTAATGAACCCCATGCCTTTGCCATAAACCATACAAAAGTTACCAACGTCAGAAAAATTAACAACAAAAATACACTCACGCTCAAAGACCAGATCACCGGCGAAGAAAAAAACATTATCGCTGATCAGGTAGTCTATGCACTTGGCCCTTTTACTGATTCGTTTTTAAAACAATACAGCTTTTATCACTGGCAAGATGTGCTTCTTCCTTCAAAAGGCTCACACATTTGGGTAAAAAGCGCTGATCTTCCTATTGCCCATCCGATTGTTATGACTCCTCAAGATGAGTACGGAGACCGTGTCATTTTTGTTATTCCTCATGGCGAAAAAGTTCTGGTAGGAACAACAGAAGTTCCTAACAAAGATGACCTCTTCCATGTCAAACCGACGGAAGAAGAAATCCAATACCTGCTTAAAAATTTAAACCTGTACTTTCCTCAGTCCAACCTGACAAAAGATAAAATCATTGGAAGTTTTGCAGGAATCAGACCTCTGGTAAAAGAAGAAAACACCGGAGGAGACCGCGGAAAAACATCGCGAGAGCATAAAGTTTTCCAGCCGGCCAGCGACACCTATGTAATCGCCGGAGGAAAATACACAACCTTCAGAGTGATGGGCAGAGAAATCACCCAGAAAATCTGTCATCGTTTTCATCTAAGCTACAATCAAGATAAAACAGAATCACCTCTGCGCAGTCCTTCTGTGGTTGGCCCTTTCGAGTGGCATTTGCCAAGTGAAGCTGAGCTGATTCATATCTGTGAAAAAGAAATGCCAAAGACATTTGAAGATTTAGTTGTCAGAAGGCTGTCAGTTTTAAGCCGCGCGATCTGGAAAGAAAAAACTAAAGAAGATTTCGATACTTATCTCAATAGACATCTAAAAACTCTCCAGCGCTATCTAAAGATAAGCGCCGAAGATATTGAAAAATTTAATTAATAATTAGAAACGGTAAGAGAGCCCAAACTGAACACGAGGACCTGCCAGAGTTCTTGTTGAAACAAAAGTTCCGCCAGCTCCGTCATCAAATTCAAACTCTTCTGATGAATGGTAATAATCCAGGATTGCTCTTACACCAAAACCATTATTAAGGATGTATTTTGCACCCACACCAACTGAGAAAAATGTATTTGTCCCATCAGTTGTGTTTTCAGTCGCCACTCCTCCAGTTGTCGATACCGACTTAACGGAAGCGCTTCCTTTTCCTGCCGTTAAGGCCCCGTAACCGATAAGTTTGTTGACTGAAGCCGCTGAATTATAAAAGTGGTAGTTCGCTCCTACCCCATATTCAAACCAATCACTCGTCGATTTAACATCGTCACCAGTTTCAATAGTTCTCTTGTGAGCAAAAAGTGAAAGAGAAAACTCTTTAAAAAAGCTTGATGAAGTTAAAAAATATTTTTCAATCCCAGCGGAGAAATCAATTGTTGATCCTGAGGCTGCAGTAGAAGATGATGTCGTCGTATCACTTTCAACCGTGCCAGAGAGAGAATTCACATATAAAGTTCCCCAGGCCTCCCAAGTTTTTGAAGTATTTGACGAGTAGACAGGAGCTGATTCTTCAATCACTGGAGCTGAACTTGTTTTCTTAGAGCTGCTTGCCGTCTTAGAAGGCACTGACTTTGTCGTGCCCACTGACATATCTTCTTCCAGTCCCAGGCCTTTTAGTTCGTCTTTATCAGCATCGCTTACTACGATTTCTTCACTTGCAGCGCCGTCTGCTGAATTGTCTTCAACATTCATCGTTTCAGTGCCACCAGGGATCGGCTCTTCTTTTAAACTCTTACTTGGATCATCTGTGATTTTTACCGGCGTAGCGATCTTCAGGTTAAGGACTTTATCCTGAGTGATCTCATTTGGATCAACAATTCTATAAAGCGACCAGACCGATCTTGAAGGAGAAACTTTTTCGGCCACTCCACGGGCCACAACACCAGCTGTGATAAAAAACTTGGCGTGATCTCCGACCACTAAACCATCTTCTCCACCGCGGTTAACGAGTACTGTTTTTTTACTTGATGAAACTTTCAAAAAACGAAGAGTTAATTTTTCATCGATTTCTAAAGCGCTGACGTTAGTGACATTGAAAGCGAAAACGGCAGGCAAAACAAAATATAATGACCTTTTCATGCCTCTAAATCCTCATCCTAAAAATAAACACTCATTCCTAGTATATATTTTAAGTCAGTGACAGAAATTTTGCTATTAATATTGTCATCTACACGGTCAATGACTGACAAATTCTTCATGTCGATATTGACCCCAAAGTTCACACTCACTCCTACATTGACCGTGTCTTCTTTCAGGTCACCTGAACGGAAGCGGTATTTAGTCATAAGCTGCAACGAGGGAGATAAAAGTTGATAAGAATACTCTTTTGAGAGGTCAGGTGAGTAAACGCTGGCACTTCCATTTTTAAGTCCAACGCCCGCCTGGTAAATAAACGAATTTAACGTCAGCGGGTTGTTGATGAAGTAATAATTTAAATAGGCCCCATAGTCCGTTTCTTCAGAACGAGCGTTAAACTCTCCTGTGTCGTACTCAGTTACCCCGCGCTCAAGAAAAAATTGAAGCGACCATTTTTTAAGAGAAGCCGACGTACGTGCCAGGTGCAAGTCATAAGCAATCCCCAGGCTGTAACCGCGTCCCTGGTAATTTGGGTCTTGAGTGTTCCCGTGAGCAACCATTGAACCCGAGTAATGAAGCATGATCTCATGGCCTTCAAGTTCATTAAGGGCCAGATCTCTTCTTCTGATTTCTTTTTCCATTCCCGTTTGAATGAAATAACGTCTTAAAGCAGCATCATCCATATCTGACGACCACTGATCACCATCGCGTTTCATCTTCGCCATTGCCCTCGGGTCAACTTGATCAGCAAGTTTGGCATCTTCTTTCATGCGGGCATAAGTTGAAATCTCCACCCCTTTTTCCGCGATTTCTGGAAGTCCTGGAGTTCTTGCCTGCTCGCTGTAAAAACTTTTAATTCCGTATTTCATACCGTTGGTTTTTTTCTCATAACCATCGCTCATAGAATCAAAAAGTTTTTTATCTTCTGCTTTTTTAATATCACCCAGGGCCACTTGCTTATTGCCGACAAAATACTTCTGTGCCGTCAAATCACCGTATTCATCGCTGTAATAGTTGCCTGATTTTTTCTTGTAAGATTCATAGGTCGTCAAAAGGACATCTGTCTCAGGAGTGACGTCTTTAATTTCATCGCGCTCAAAAATATCTGCTGAGGCCGCATAGGGTTTGTCTTCTTTAACCAGTCTCGAAGGAACATTTTCCTGGTTTTGATCGATGTAATCATCCACGTCCTGATACTGAGAATCCGAAATCACCACGTGCTTGTTTCTCATTTTTAGTGGACGCTCTCTCAAAAGCTCACTGGAAGTTGAAATCAAAACCTTTGAATCGCGCTTAATGGCCGAAGGAATATGGATCTTTCTTAGGATCCAGTAAGACTTACGTGGAAAGCTTTTAACCAGTTCCCCTTCAGCAACCAGGAATACTTTCGGGAACTCTTTTGGCCCTTTTTGCAGGTAAAAACGGGCCAGAAGCCCTTCTTTGTACTCTTCGAGGTTCCCGCGGTCGATGATTAAGCTTTTCCCCGAAGTGGAAATGTCCTGTAAATTGACCTCTGTAAGCCCAATTCCAAAGGCTTTGCCGGTAAAAACACCCATAAATAAAAGAACTGTGATTAAGGCTGAATTTTTCATATTAATTAATAGTTTAAAGCAAACTTGCGCGCCTTCCCACTGATGGGAAATCCTTGCTCTATTGGGTATAATTCTCTATAACTAGAGGTACATTATTCCCAATGAAGCAGGACTCAAAAATGAGCAAGAAAAAGATTAAAAAAATCTACAAGTACGAATGTAACGTGACAGGTGAGACTTTCAAAACAACATCAGAAGCTCCATCTCCAGGAGACCTGATGACTGTCAGCGCTTACTACCAAATGCACCCAGAGCTGGACGACCGTCCAGTTGATGTAAAAATCAAAGTTAAGCAGGAAGAAGAAACTGCTGCGGAATTAAAAGCAGCATTATTATCTGAGTAATCTCTTAAGGAATTTATCATGACAACAATCGCTCACAGACAAGTTATTATCGTGGGTTCTGGACCTGCTGGATATACAGCTGCCCTTTACTCATCACGTGCTGGTCTTAACCCTCTCGTTATCGAAGGCCATGAGCCAGGCGGACAATTAACAACAACAACTGACGTAGAAAACTTCCCGGGATTTCCTGAAGGAGTTATGGGCCCTGATCTAATGGCCAACATGAAAAAACAAACTCTACGTTTTGGAACTGAATACCTTTCAGCAAAAGTAACAAGTGTCGATCTTTCAAAAAGACCATTTCATGTAAAGTGCGACAACGGCGCTGAATTCATGGCCGAAACTCTGATCATTTCAACTGGTGCTTCAGCAAAATACCTAGGCCTTAAAAATGAAATGGAACTTATCGGTAAAGGTGTTTCAGCTTGCGCGACTTGCGATGGATTTTTCTACCGCAACAGAGTTGTTCACGTTGTAGGTGGTGGTGACACTGCTCTTGAAGAGGCAAACTTCCTGACTCGTTTTGCAGAGAAAGTTTACCTGATTCACAGAAAAGACCAATTCCGTGCAAGTAAACCAATGCAAGAGCGCACTTTCAAAAACCCAAAGATTGAAGTGGTGTGGAACACAGAAGTAAAAGAAATTCTTTTCAATGAAACTGGGGTTACAGGTCTGAAAGTTATTAACAATAAGACAAATGAAATCACAGAAAGAAAAACTGACGGGTTCTTTCTTGGAATCGGTCACGAGCCAAATACAAAATTCTTAAACGGCCAGCTTGAACTTGATGACCACGGGTATATCAAAACTCAGGGCTTCCACCCAGATACATCAGTTGCCGGTGTATTTGCTTGTGGTGACGTTCAAGATCCATACTACCGCCAGGCCATCTCGGCGGCAGGTTCAGGATGTACAGCTGCTATCCGCGCTGAAAGATTCCTGGAAGCAGAACACGACAAAAAGAATCAATAAAGACCTTTTAAAGGCCGCCTTGAGCGGCCTTTTTTATTGGATCAACCGACGATTCAGCTTGGTTATGTGAATTATAAAACATAAAAATTCACCAAAACGCTAAAGAATTTTATCGGATTCCCGCAAAGACAAATGGGGAGTTCCGAATAAAATGAAACTATCTCTTTTTATCATAACCTATTCACTTCTTTCACTCACTGCAGTTCATGCGGGCAATAGCCAATTTGAAAACCTGCTGGAGAGAAATGAAAATTACAAAGGCATGGTCGAAAAATTCGATTCCCACGTCTCTACGGGCCAGACGGCCGAAGGCTTTTCAAAATTCAACCAAGCACTGGATAAGTATATTGCTGATAAAGAGGCCGGGGTCACTGGAGAATCAGAACTGCTAAGCACTGCTCTCATTGATGAATCTGAATGCCAGACGTGCGACACTCACCTCAACTTAAGTAAAGATGTCAGTAAAATTATCGCCAAATTAAAAAAAGGTGATGATGTGACAACCAATAACCAGATAGGCGTAGAACTCAATAACCTGAACTTCATGTACTATGTCGTCAGATGGGAAACCGCTGATGGAAAAATCCAATGTGGAAAGTTTGGAAACATTGATGCCACAACAAAAAGATATGAAGGCGACTACAAGTTCATGCGCGAAGAGCTTGTGGGGCTACCCAACGTAGAGAACATTCAATACATACCGGCAGATGGCCAGGAAGTCGTCTATCTTTACCGCGGATCTGGCTCACAAAGAAACACACTGGTTGAAGTACGCATGCTTCCAGATGGCACGGCAAAGATTAGATACTTTGCTTATAAGCCAAGCGCCTCAGAATTAAAACTTGAGCGCATTGCAAATGACAGAAGCACTGTTGAACTTCTTCGCAAAATTAAACCAAAGGCCAAGGGCGAGCCTGAGGGGACCTACGTCGATATCGTTCCAAGTGTAAAATTCCGCGATGGTGCTGTTCCAACAGACGTTGAAGTCTTGAAAGCGAAAACGCAGACTTCCCTAACTGAAAATTTAAACTTTGAAACAAAAACAAAGTTTTCTTACAACGAACAAAGCACTGAGCTCTCGTTAAAAAATGATAAAGGCTCTGACTGGGTAAAAGTCAATGCGACTAATTACACGGCCGGAACAAAACAAATCGTCACAGTCGTTCCAATGTCAGTGGACATTGATGCGGATTCAAAATTAAAAGTAGATGCTAGTGTGAAAAATGAAACTGTGATCCCGGCCACTGATAAGACTGATGGAAAAATTTCCAACGCCCAAACATACAATATGGCCCTTACCGACCACAGTAACAAGTATGTTGACCTCGAGCTTTACCAAAGGCCAATTGATAAATACAGCAAGGTCTCTGTCGGAAGTGAATTCAACAATGATGTCATTGGAACAGTGACCACAAAATTCTCAACTGATACTGCCGGAGCAAAAGCTTATAGTGTCGGTAAAAAAACCGACCTCGGTGACTACGGAAAACTCACCACTTCATTTGGAAGTGCGACGACTTCTGCGGGAGAGCGCAATCGCTTTATGGATCTTCAACATGAAGTGGCCATAGGGAAATCCTCTTCACTTGCCATCACGGCAAGGGCCAGTGATGACCGCACCTACACGACAATGCTTCAATTTAAGTCCCGTTTCTAATCCGACTAATTCACTTTTATTGCTTTTAACTACTTAAATTCACATTGTTTTATTTTTTTGTTATAAAAATGAACAATGGCCCTTTGACATTCATTTTTAAAATTTGAAAGAATAGATTCATGAAAGAGAATGACTCTCTTTCATCCCTCTAGGCCCTAAGTGTTTACTACCAAGGAAGGTTAATGAAAGCACTCACACGAATTCCTATTTTTAGTTACAACACCATTGCCACGACTCTTTTAACCGACACCAAATCGCTGGAAATCAAATTCAGAAAAAAGTTCATCACTCTTGAAGCTCTTTTTGAATTTGAATCTATCCTTGCCTGGTGTGCAAGTCATCCTGAAGTGCAGTCACTTTATGTCACTGTTTACGGTGATTATTTCATCCAGGGAATCGATCCGGAAGAAATGAAGACAATGAACGAAGAGAAACTAAAAAAGATCACAGGAAAGCTTTCAATAATTTCTCAGTCACTTTTTTGCCTTCCTCAGACAGTGATCATGGATGTAAAGCAAGGAACAAAAGGTATTGGACTTGAGTTGGCGCTGGCCGCTGATATCCGCCTTGCTACTGAAAACGCTCAATTTACTTTTGATCACCTTTCGCAAGGATTGACTCCGGTTTGCGGTGTCTTCTCTTACCTTGCTCCATATTTAAACCAGAACGTAGTGCGCTCGCTGATTTTAAGCGGAAGAACTTTTGATGTGAATGTTATGAATACACTGGGAGGCTGGTGTGAAGTGGGACTTCATCCGAAAGAAATCCTGGCCACTATCTTTGCTCAGGCCCCAGTTGCCCGTATGCAGGCCAAGCGCGGTCTTCTAGGAAGCAACTTCACTAATGATGTTAACGCTAAGATTGAAGTTGAAAGACAAATCTTCAACGCGTCAGTGAGAACTGGTGACTACACATTAGAGCAGCCATTTATGAGCCACTCTGAGTTTAAAGAAAAATTACAACAAGAAGTTTAAAAACTTAAAAGCAATCTAATTTCATGCGCCGAGAGGACTTGTTTTGCCTTCTGGAAATCACGAGTGATTCCCATAAGAAACCCTCCACCTCCGGCGCCACATAATTTAAGCGCAAAATCCCCGCCTTTAATCCCTTCCACCCAGACGTCGCGGTAGAGCTTTGGAATCATCGGAGAAAGATGCTCAAACTGGAACTCAGAAAGTTTTTTGAAGTTCTCAGTAAGTGTTTCCATGTCAGCAGCGAGAAAATTCTCGATGCAATTGTTGGTGATTGGCTTTAACTGAGTCTCACAGATATCGTTAAAGCGTGCATTGGTCGTTTTTTCAAGGAAGAGGTTCACTAGGGGCTCAGTTTTTCTTGAACGTTTTGTATTAAGCAGGAAAAGTCCCCCTTTTCCTTTTGGGAATTTAGGAAGAGTGACCGGGCCTAGTTCATTTTTATTTTTAATCAGGATAGGTGAATTTAAATAACTTATCAGCGGATCCATTCCAGAGCTCGCGCCGTGAAAATGTGACTCCATCTGAGCAAAAATTCTCTTTAGCTTGCTGATATCCAGGTTCGAGTGACTCTCCTGCTCATAACGGTCAAAAACCGCTGCAACCAGCGCCCCTGAGCTTCCAACTCCATATCCTTGCGGGATCGTAGAATCAAAATACAGCCCTTGAGAAATATCAAATTCAAAAGACGTCACATCAAACTGAATATTCAGCTGATTGCTTTCAATTAATTGTTTTAAGTATAGAGAGAAGGCCTTAAGTTCAGGATCGACAATGGCAGAGTTGTCTCTTCTAAAAGTCAGCTTGCCGTCAAATAATGTATAAGGAATCACCAGTCCCATCGAGTGCTGGATCATGCTGTATTCGCCGAAGAGAATAACCTTAGAGTAAAATTTCTTTTCTGTATGAGTTCTGCTCATTCTTAAGTCTAGTCCTTGATCTTCACAGGTCCTGGCCCTGTTTCATCGTGAATGATTCGTAAATCCTTAAACTCCATCGCTAACCATTCCTTTACGGCCGTTTCGTGGGCCTTCGGGTATAATAAGTGGATGTTTGGCCCGGCATCAATGGTAAAACACACCGGGATATTTGTACTTTTTCTGTATTCCCTGATTTTCTCAATCAACAGAAGCGACATTGGTTTCAGTAAAATAAAACTAGGCGTCGACGTCATCATCAATGCGTGCAGCATGAGAGCATCTTCTTCAACGATGGAAATGAATTCTTCCATCTTCCCTACTTTCATTGCCGAAAGAAGTTTTTCTAAATTTTCGTGCGCACGCTTATAACGAAGCTCTCTGAAAGGATGGGTGTCCATTAAAGAGTGCCCCGCGCGGCTTGAAACTGATTTTTCAGCGGCATCAACAATCATGATAGAGTCACAGTAGTCATGAAACATCGGATGAATATCTGCCTTATTAACTGGGGCCGCAAAAAGATTACTCGATCCCACCACAGAATCAATTTCTCCCCAACTTACCAGGTAAGGGTAAACAGATCTTCCGGCCGATCCTGAAGCTCTACGGGAAAGGTCAGAAGCTTCTTTATAAAAGTCGTCCGTCTGTGCCTTACTGCCAGTGATTTTTTCATCCAGAGAAAGAAGCGATAAACAAAGTGCTGACATCGAAGAGGCCGATGAGGCAATCCCTGATGAATGCGGAAATGTATTTTCTGATTTAATAGTTAGTTTATAGTTTGTGATCCAGCCAAAGCGCTCGCGCTCAGACTCTAGGAACTTTACAATTTTTGATTTGAATTTTTCGTTGATCTTCCCTTCAAAAAAGAAATCTACTTGTATCTCTCCTGCATCAGTCTTTTCTGCTTCCACATCCATTCTGGTCAGTGAGTTCTTTAGGGTGAAACTTACCGATGGATTGCAGGGAATCTGGTGCGGGATCTTCCCCCAGTATTTTACCAGGGCAATATTTGAAGGCGACGACCAACTGACACTTAATTTTTCCAAAAGAAGTCCTTAGTGAAGCAGATGGTTTGAAAAGCCCATCTTCACTGCATCTTTAGACTCAGCTTCAATTGGATCAGAAATCAAGTCACTGTATCTATAAACTGTGTCCAGTCCTTTGCCGGCAAAATAACTTCTTACGAAGTCAAAATCGTTTTCTGTGGCCACTAAAACGAAGTCTCCACCCCATGCGCCCAGAGACTTAACAGCTCCCGGGAAATCAGCAAAAAGCGCTGCTTTAACCGTCTGCTGGTCAATCGTCTGAGAGACAAGCTCTTCATGCGACACCATCAGCGACTGGAATTGTTTTAGGGTTGAAGCATTGATAAATTCCTGAGTCAGCTCGGTGATCTTAGAGATCATGGCCGAATCAACCGGTCTTTTCTTAGTGTATTCTTTGATGGCCTCGCGAGAGTTTTGCTTTTTCCCCAGGTAAACAAAATAAAGATTTTGTTTAAAACTTGGGTTGAAATAAATCGGCGACCAGTTAGGCCCGCTTGAAACTTTCTTATAAGCAATCGGCCCGTCAGACTGCGCGCACGCAATGTCATAACCAGAACCGCCATGAGTTTTAAATAAAAGCTCAAACGGCGAAATATAGGCCCATTGAGCGATATTATAGATAAGTGAAGAAGAGCTTCCCAGTCCCCACGTTAATGGGAATCCCAGGCGAGTTTCAACTTTTACATCGACATTGTCTCTTAGGAAATGAGGGTTTTGTTTCCTAACCTGCTGAAGAATTTTTTGCAAGAAAAGAGCTTCTTCTGATGGATTCTCATCAGTGCACTTGAAGTGCCAGAACTCAAATGTGCTGTCAAACCAGATGTTGCCGTTTACATCGTATGATTTCCAATTAAGCGACGGTGAAAATGATTGATTGTATTTTACTGAAAGGGACTGACCAACTTTTGTTGGTAATGCAAGAGATAGGGCACCATCTAAGACGAAGTACTCGCCTGTCAGAAGGAGTTTGCCGTGACCGAAATAATACTGGTCTTTTTCCGGACAAGTCTTCTTTAGTTCGTTGTTAATCTGGTTAAGGTTAATTTGATTCATATTTTTCCTAAACGTAGTTCCTTAAGCTGGCAATAAATTCACGCACTGATTGAAATGAGATCACTTCGTTAGCAAAGTGAACCTTGGCCTTCTCTCTTTCTTCTTCTGAGGCTTCAAGATGGTTTAAAATATTCATCAAGTGCATTTTCATGTGACCTTTCTGGATTCCAGAAGTCACTAAACTTCTCACGGCACCAAAATTCTGAGCAAGACCAATGGTCGCCACAACTTTCATCAACTCTTCTGCACTAGGGCGTCCGAGCATATCAAGAGAGACTTTTGACATAGGGTGAAGTGACGTCAGCCCCCCTACAGCGCCAATGGCCATCGGGATGTCCAGGCTGAAGCGGAATTTTCCGTTTTTAATTTCTACATTTGATAGACCTCTGTACTGACCATCGCGGGCAGCGTAAGCATGGCCACAGGCCTCGACGGCGCGGAAGTCGTTACCAGTAGCAATCACCACCGCATCGATTCCGTTAAAGATCCCTTTATTGTGAGTTGTCGCTCTCGTTACATCAATCTTTGAGATGCGGATAGCGCGGGCAAATTTATCAGCAAACTCTTCGGCACTCATTTCCAGCCCTGGTTCATTAAGATCGGCGATATCGCACTCTACAGAGCTTCTTACAATACACTCTGGAGTGTAGTTTGAAAGAATCGCCATAACGATTTGCATTTCTTTTTCTGCATCAGTGAAGTCCGAAGCATCAAGGATCATCTCTTTCCACGTGCTTCCTAATTTTTCTAAGATTGAATTGATGAAGTTTGCCCCCATCGCATCGCGAGTGTCGAATTCCCCAAGAAGTTGGTAGTAACCGGCTTCATCTTTTGTTCTGTCTACTAAACGCAGATCAAGGATTCCTCCTCCGCGCTTAACCATATTGGCCGCAAGAGGCTCAACCGCTTGCAGAAGCTCTGCTTTTTTAAGAGCAAAGAATTTTTCTAACTTTGATGTTTCGCCATTCCAGATGAAGTGGACTTGTCCGACTTTTTTGACACCCAGGACTTCTGCTTTAAATCCTCCGCGAGTCAGCCAGAAGTTAGCAGCTTTTGCTGAAGCAGCAACAACCGAGCTCTCTTCGATAACCATCGGAACACAAAAAAGTTTTCCGTTGATTAATACGTTTGGCACAACTCCCATCGGGAAGATAAAATTTGTCAGCGTATTTTCGCTGAATTCATCAATTGTTTTTTGTAAGTTTTCATCGTTAAGCCAGAATCTCTTGAACTGAGTTTTTACTGACTCTCCCCCACTGAAGTAGTTATCGGCGATAAAATCGATCTTCTCCAGCTTTGAAAGTTTAGAAAAACCTTTTACTGGAGCTGTTGGCATAGAAAGTTTATTCTTTTCTGCGCCTTCTGTTTCGATAGTCTGGTTCACTGGACCTCCGAGTTCTTTATCGTCAGGAATTTCCTCGCCATTTTTAATCCCTCGATCTGAGCATTGGTAAAAGCTTTAAGCTCTTCATAGTTCTCAGAGCGAGTCAGGAAATTTTTGGCCTGGCCGATAATTGAAGAAAAGTGCAATTGCTCCTGCAGGTAGAATCCATCAAGGAAATTTCCGATCCCGCCAGAGATGATGATTTGTTTTTTAATGTAGTCAGGGTTTGCTTTCAGGAGATTGTTAAGAATCGAGATCATTTCCAAAGACGTGTGACCAACTTTGGCCAGCGCTTCGATCTCCAGTTTGTCCGCACCCTTTGTTCTTAGGTATTCAAGCTGAGAGAAATTCGTGCCGCCAAAACCAGCTAACTCGATAGCATCAATAGGAAGATCCAAAAGAGACTTTAAGCTCTTTGGCCCCATTCCCTGCCCAACTTCTTTCACAATAATTTTTTTACCGCTGCCTTTAAAAGCTTCGCTTAGCTTGGCAATCGTCTCAATCGGGCTGAAAAGAAACTTGTCTCCTTCCGGTTGAAACCATTCTTGCAGAGGATTCACATGAATAATAAGCCCGTCTGTGTCCAGTCGGTTCACTAAATCAAAAATTTTATTAATTTCCTGGTCGTAAACAAGTCTTTCAACTTGCGCGATTCCCAGGTTGGCATAAAACGGAAGATCATTTCCTAAAATAGGGCGAAGATTAAAATCTTCAAAGTACTGCCCTGATTCTAAAAGTGTTCGGCAAGACCCAAGCCCCATTCCCAAAGAAAACTCACGGCAAACGCGCGCTAAGTTTTGATTGATGTGACGGGCTTCCCCCACTCCACCTGTCATACTCGAAACCCAAAATGGTGCCTGGATTTTCTTTCCTAAAAATGTTGTGGAGATATCAGTTTCCTGAGTGGGATGTGCAGAAAGAAGAGGCTCATAATAAAAGCGCGAGTCCACCAAAAGTCCATTAGTTTGGGACTTGGCGGTAAGCTCAATATGATCTCTTTTACGTGTCTCTTGCATAGCGCCCTATTTTTATCATGACGACAGTTAAACGTCATTTCTTTTTAACACACTATTTAACTGAAATTACTCAGAAACTATCAATACAAATTCGCGTTTTACGTCGTTTATTACATTGAGAAGCTCCTTAGGGGTTCCTCGCTGTAACTCTTCCGTTTCGGCGTTTAAGTCCATGGCCACAAAAAGCTTCTTTTTCGATGAACCCCACGCGCTTTGAAATTCTTCAAGCACGCGCTTTAATCGATAAGGA
This sequence comes from Bacteriovorax sp. As-1, assembly GCF_058446905.1. Classification (NCBI taxonomy): domain Bacteria; kingdom Pseudomonadati; phylum Bdellovibrionota; class Bacteriovoracia; order Bacteriovoracales; family Bacteriovoracaceae; genus Bacteriovorax; species Bacteriovorax sp. As-1. The sequence goes on along the minus strand of NZ_CP184341.1, from coordinate 3,244,336 downwards.
GTGTCCATCACAATCGCCGTCGTTTTTAAATTTAAAATATTTTTAATGGCCTTCGCTCTTTCTTCACTGTCAATAGGAAGAAATCCTTCAAACCAAAACTTTCTATGTGAGAAACCCGAAAGGGCCAGGGCCAGACTGACAGAATTAAAAAACGGAGTTGAAGTCACGCGGATTTTATTCTGATGACAAAGATTCACCAGCTCAACACCCGGATCATAAAATGCAGGAAGACCACCATCACTCATAAGAAAAACGTTTTTTCCCTTCTGTAATTCAGCGAGAAGTTCTTTAGATACAGTTTGAGCTGTGTGCTCGTTATAAAGAACAAAACTCTCAACACATTCGCGTGGAAGTTTAAAACCAAGCCATCTTCTTCTTCCTGGTTTTAAATCTTCAATAACAAAAACAGAGTTCTCACGCTCGTTTGTGGCCGCTTCATTTAGAAGCCTGAACGCGCGAGGCTCAAGCTCTCCTTCTTCAGACAAAGGAGTCGGAATTAATGTCAAAGTCCCAGTGGTTTTCATGGGCGTGAAGGTAGCAAAACCCCTTGCAAATTAAAAGAATAAAGAGGGCCCTGTGAAAAACCAACTTAGTGGGCTTGACATTTTTGCGAATGGCTTGCAATATTCAAGCATATGAAAAATGCAAATGAATCGCAAAGCAAACTCCCCGTTACCGTCCTTTCAGGCTTTTTAGGTGCAGGAAAGACAACCCTCTTAAACCATATTCTCCATGAAAATCATGGGCTTAAGATCGCCGTGATCGTCAATGATATGAGCGAAGTCAATATCGACGCCGGCATCGTCCGAACCTAGGAAAAACTGGTGGAAATGAGCAATGGCTGTATCTGCTGCACGCTCAGAGAAGACCTTTTAGTAGAAATAAAAAAACTCGCGACCGAAAAAGCGTTTGATTACCTGGTTATTGAGTCCACTGGAATCAGTGAACCCATTCCCGTGGCCGAAACATTCACCTTTGAAGATGAAAACGGAAACTCGCTCTCGCAGTTTGCGAAGCTCGACACCATGGTCACTGTGGTTGATGGCCACAATTTCTTCCGCGACTATATGGAAGCAGTCGACTTGAAAGAGAGGAAAATTGAGCTTTCAGAAAACGATGAAAGAACGATCACTGATCTTCTTATTTCACAAATTGAATTTGCTGATGTCCTGATTATGAACAAGATGGACCTGGTCAATCCAGAGGAGAAATCGCGCTTAATCGGCATCCTGAAAAAACTAAATCCCAAAGCAAAAATCATTGAGGCCCACAAGTCTCAAGTAGATGTAAAAGAAATTTTAAACACCAATCTTTTTAATTTTGAAGAGGCCATGAACAATCCTGGATGGATGATGGAGCTGCGTGGGCATGAAACAAAAGAGACTGAAGAATACGGAATTTCTAGTTTTGTTTTTAGAGAGCAAAGACCATTTCACCCAGAGAGACTGTGGGATGTTTTAACTTCACTGCCCAAAGAAGTTGTCCGCTCGAAAGGATTTTTCTGGGTGGCCACTAAGCCTGAAATCGTCGCTCTTTGGTCACAGGCGGGAAGAACCAGTACACTTGAGGCCAGAGGAGCATGGCTTGCTTCTATGGATATGAGCGAATGGGAAGTCGATGAAGAAGAACTCGCTCAGGTAAAAAAGAACTGGCACAAAGATTACGGCGACCGCGTTCAGGAGATCGTTTTCATTGGACAGAAATTTTTAAATTCGTCTTTAAAAGAAGACTTAATAAAAAGACTCAACGACGCTCTTTTAGATAAGAGTGAGCTCGTTCTCGGAAAAGATTTCTGGACAAGCAACTTTAAGGATTCAGCAATCAATCATTATCTCAGCGCTGAGTAATCCCGTAACTTCCTCAGCACTGATGACATAAATTGGCCATGGACGTAACCCCCATGGCCTTTTTTTTGGACTTTTAAGACTTTTTCCTCCATAACCTTTTTATGGAACAAACCGCACAATTCTATCTCATCTACCCTCTTGGTCTGGTTGACCAGGGTCTTGATGAACTAAAAGAAAAATGGGAGCTGCATTTTAAAGATTGCTCTCTTTCAATTCTTTCTGTTGATGAAGGTGGAATTCTTTTATCGGCCACAACGCTACAAGGATTTCTACTCAATCATCTGCTTCGCACTCCCACTCGTATCCTTATGAGGATTGCTGAATTTAAGGCCCGCGATTTTCCAAAACTCTTTCAAAAGATTTCTAAAATCCCATGGAAATCGCTCATGATCGGACAGGCCCCTGAAGTGGTGGCCGCAGCGACAAACTCAAGGCTTTTTGACTCGAGAAAAATTGCCAAGGCCATTCAGGATGGAATTCTTGAGAGCTACCGCAAGCAACCAGTTAAGAAAAAATACCTCGATCACTTAGAGGCCAATAAAACGGCAGAGCTTCCAAAAATTTACTACCGCGCAGTCGATGACGTGATCACTATCAGCCTCGATACAACCGGTGAAATCCTTCACAAACGTGGGGATAAAATCTATACAGGTCTTGCTCCCATTAGAGAAAACCTGGCGGCCCTGCTTCTAATGGCCACGACTAAAAACCTTCCACCCAATATTTCTAAAGAAGAGCTGACCCTCATTGACCCGATGTCTGGCTCGGGGACATTTCTCATTGAAGGGCATGATTATTTTTCTGTGAACACTGAAAGAGAGTTTGCTTATCAGCACACTCCTCTTTGGATTGATGTGGCCCTAAAGAAAAAAGTCATGGAAGAACTTCAAGGAAGACCTTCTCCTTTTGCTAAACTTCAAGGATTTGAAATCAATCCAGAGGTGATTGATCTGGCCCGCAAAAATGCCGAAGGCAAAAAGATTGACTTCACTCAAAGCGACCTTTTCTCAGAGGAAAATTCTCTCGTTGGAAAAAATGTGGTGGTGATTAACCCGCCATACGGTCTGCGAGTTGGTGAAAAAGAAGAGATCGATCTAGATTATTATAAAAAGATCATCTCGATGATCAAAAAAAAATACCAACCGGTTCGTTTAGGGATCATCATTCCGGAAGAGCACAAATTCACTCCAAAAAAAGAGGAACTCATCGCCCGCCTTCCTTTTAAAAATGGCGGGCTTCCAGTTGTCTTTTATATCTTAACTTAAACATCCAAGCGCGGGAAAGTGATTTTTAAAACGACCCCACCACCCGGGTTATTGTCAATTTTCATCTCGGCCGAATGGATTTCACAAATCTTGTTCATAATCACAGCGCCAAGACCTACTGAAATTTTTCCTTCAGTGTTTTCATTAATTCTTCTCGTTGCCCTTTTTTTACCAAAAGTACTAATTTCTTCCTGAGTCAGTCCCTGCCCATCATTAGTGATTTCAATGGAAATATTCTTTAAGTCCACTTCAACAATTCTCACACTCACCATGCTGCTGGCATTTTCTGCGGCGTTAGAAAGTGCATTTTTCATCAAGCGCTGGAACAAGTGCTGGTCTGCTTTAACAAAATAAAATTCATTATACACAAAAGCGATCTTCACTTTTTTATGAGTTTCATTGGCCACTTGGACTTCGTGCTGGATGACATCGTTAACATCGACAGTAGAAAATTTCCCGCGGTATTTTAAATCGTGCACGCCGGATAAAAAAAGCAAGTCTTCGACCAAGTGGTGGAAGTAATCAACTTCTTTTAGTGTCATCTCCAGGCTTTCCTGTCTGATTTCACCACTCATGCGCTCACCTTGATAAAGAAGGCTCTCAAGCATACTTTTCATTGAGGCCACAGGTGTTCTTAAGTCATGGGCCAGCTCTTGAAGCAGCTTTCTTCTTAAATTATCTACATCGCGAAGATCAACAACGAGTTTTTCAATCTCGTCGGCCATCTGGTTAAACTCCAGCATAAGTTCAGAAGCTTCATCAATTTTTGTAATGGGAAATCTCGCCTTTAAATCACCCAGCTTAAGCGCGCGCAGGACTTCTCCCGCTTTCTGAGCTTGGCGTTTTAAGAAATAAAGGACAAGTAATGAAGACGCCGTGATAACAAATAAAATGATCACAAAAGTTAAAACCAGAGGGATCATCACCATTGGAAGAGGTCTTCCTCCAATATCGATTCGTGGGCCAGGAGGTCCACTACCAGGGCCTCCGGGTCCACCCGGTCCGCCAGGAGGAGGGCCAAATTTTCCAGGGCCACCTGGATCAAATTTAAAAACTAAAAAGTGTTCCCCATCATAGTTATAAACCTGGTCTTTAAATCTTTTTACATCAGAAACATTTCCTTGGATTTCTAAATACTCACCCACATTCTGGGGAAGAGTAAATTTGGCCTCTTCGCGAGTCACAACAGAAATAGACACCGGAGGTTTTCCTCTACCTCTTCTATCTGGGCCTGGCCCTCTGTCTTCACGCGAGACATCCTGAAAATTGTTGTATTCAGCAACTATTTCTTCAATAGGCATTTGGGTTTTTTTAGCGATCAACTCAATTGTTCTCAAAGACTCGTACATGAAATGTCCTTCCATGCGTTTTTCCTGAGAGCTTAAGATGAGGTGTGTTCCTAAAAATCCAAGCCCTACGGCCAGAAAGCTGATGACGAAGGAAGCGAGAATAAATTTAACAAGGAGTTTTTTATTTTTACTGACCATAACCTACTCGATAATCTCCAGTTTATATCCCACTCCATAAACTGAGCGGATCTGGATTTTGCTGACTTCATTGGCCTTCAGTTGTTTTCTAATATGGCTGATATGAGAGTCGATCGAGCGATCGAAGATCTCTCCACCTTTGCCTAAAAATTCCATTAAGCGGTCGCGGGTCACGATTTTTTCCGCATTCATTGAGAGGCAATAAAGTAATTGGATTTCTGTATTGTTGAGATCAATTTTTTTTCACCTAAGCGCACTTCGCGCTTTTCCAAATCAATCTTTAAATCGCGATAAGCAGTATTGGATTTAGACCCGGTCACATCGCGAGTGTGGGCCTTAATCCTAGCAAGCAATTCCCTTTGGCTAAAAGGCTTTCTTAAAAAATCATTTCCTCCGGCATCGAAGGCCATAAGTAATGAGTCTTCGTCAGTCTGTGCTGTGAGAAAGATAATAGGTGTTTTTTGAAAATCAGCTCGCAGTTCCTTACAAAGACTGATCCCATTTCCATCTGGAAGCCCAATGTCTAAAAGAATGCATTGGAATTCATTGTTAGCAATCAGATCGTGAGTCTCCTGAACACTTTTACACCAAAGGACTTTAAAAGATTCAAGCTCCAACGTCGTTTTTATACTTCTTCCTAAAATTGGATCGTCTTCAACTAAAAGTACTAACATTCTTTAATTCCCCATTTGTGCAAAAGATGATGTTCCCATATAAGGAATCCCAATTTGTGAGCCATATGTGGCATAGTAGCTGTTGCCACTATAAGGATTCATCATCGAGTTGCCATAAGTATAACTAGAATTCATATCTGGGGCCATAAAGTTGTAACCGGCCGTATTCGACGGAAATGGATTAATCTGTAAGCGTTCATTCCCATATCCGCCCATATTCATCAGGTTCATACTTCCCATCTGCATACCAGAAGACTGCCCCATATTTTGAAAATTGTTCATCATCTGCTGGCCTATCGCTGAGGCCATTTGAGAAACATTCGACGATGATCCACCCATGTTCATATTCATGCCCATGCCTTCGCCTCTGCCTTGGCGACCTTTGCTTTTTCCTTCGGCCATTTTTGGACGTTCTTCTTCTTTATCTTTATCTTTATCTTTTGAAAGACGATCACGCATTTCCTCATTGGGTCTTCCTTGGGCCATTTCTTTTTTTAATTCTTCTTTAAGCTCATTCTTAAGTTCATTGCGGAGCTCTGACTTCATACGTTTAAACTCTTCTTCAGTCAGGATGATTTTTGTCACTTTCGCTGAATCTTTCATTGAGTCAGTTGTGACTTTCTCAAGAATAGGTTGAGACTTTGCGCCTTCGCATTTCACATCGGCCTTAGCAACTGTTGTTTTTTCTTTCTTTTTATTTTCAAGGATATTTTTGATGGCCTTAAGTAGGTCAAACTGAGCAATCTCTCTTTCTTCCTTCATTTTTTCAAAATCAGGACGAGTGCCGTTTTTTCTCATCTCATCCATTTTCTTTTTGCGCTCTTCCTGAACTTTAGCAAAATGATCTTTGATTTCTTTTGAGTCTCTATTTTCAGTAAACAGTTTTTGAAACTCTTTTGCTTCAGCTTCATCTTTGAAAAGTTTATTTTTTGAGTCGTAAGTGAACTTTAAATCTTCAAGTGACTCTTCAGGAGGTCTCCCCATTTCCATGCCAGGAGTTCTCATTGGTGGTGGTGTTAGAGATTCAGCTTTTGCTGATACTGAGAAAAGAAGGATTGTTAAAATCAACAGTCCGTTTGCCATAATAACTCCCGAAGTTTTGTTATTTTTGTCATTATGGCAAAGGATTGTTGAAACATCATGGAAAGGTCTTAAAGTGCTAGAATTATTAGAATTCAAGAGGGCTTCTAAAGATCTTTTATTGCACTTAAGGTCTTATTCATCGATCTTTCTAAATTGCGAAGAAGGGCCATTTCTTGTTCAAGTCTGATCATCTCTAATTTCTTTTCCAGAAGAACTAAATTCTTCTCTTCAAGTTTTTGTCTATAGGCCTTTAGTTTTTCCGAAGGGCTTAGGTTTCTATTATCGGCAATTTCATCTACCAATGGAACTTCTGTTGTCTCTGCCACTTCAACGGCTGCAGGAGATGGAGCTTCAATTGTTTTTTCAGGAAGTGTTGGTTTAATAGCACTCACAGCTTTTGGGCGTGCCTCCACTGTTACACAGTTAAGAACTTCTGTGCTTTCTTTTATAATATCATCTTGAGCCACTTGAGTCGTATCAGCAGATGCAGCGGCCATAGTAAAAAGAGAACTCATTAAAACAATCTTCTTCATTAATCCCTCCAAGAATCGTCGATACAATCAAGTACCAAATGACTATGGAAAGATTGTGGAAGGTTTGTCATTATTACACGGTTTAATCCAACAGTTTCTTCCTGATGGTCTCGTCATTAAAGCGCCAGACGACGCTGTCGATGAAAAAGTGGTGGACGTTGATAAAGACAGGAATGGCCACGAAGAAAAACATCACTTGAAAGCGCCGGTCTGTTGAAAGCCATGAATCCAGCATCTGAGGAATGTATTCAAAAGAAAGATAGCCAACTAAAAAAAGAATGAAGATTTTCACACTCATCATTTTCATTTTTTTAATTCTCTCCCAACTGTGCTCAGGTGCTTCGAGTTGGTAAGCAAAAAGAAGATACTGAAGACCGTGGAAAAAAGGCACCGCCAGATAGAAAAAATCCATCATACCAAATAAAGGAATCCACCAAAAATGCAAAGCAATCCATGGCACCAGGATAGCGCTTGTTGGAGTCTTCCCTGCTTTAAAGTTTTTATAAAGTACAAAATAAACCACCATCAATCCACTGATAATGACGGCCAACAGTGACCAGGTCTTAAGGATCTTCGGTAAAATGATTTTGCTCATGGGGAGATTAAAAAACATGGAAAAGGCCCCATTGCCTTCTGCTGCCAGGTTCGTGACAAAAAAGAAATTATAGATCGCCACACTAAAAAGACTGCTTTTCCAAATGAGGCGCTGAAATTTGCTGATAGGATAATGATGATAGTGAGAAAAAACCATAATACAACCAAAGGCCTGCTTAGAATAATGCCACCCAGTCGTCAGGTACATAATTCGCACAGCAAGTCCCAAAAGCTCAATTCCTAAGTTAGGAAGTTCTCCGATTTTATAACCAATACCGACCGCACTAAAGATGTTATTGAGTCCAACTACAAAAGAAGAAGTGTAGATTTGCTCATGAAAGAAAAAGAACGTCCCAAAATAAAGAATAAGGAAAAAAACCGGAACGCCAATCAGCGATGGCCAATGTTTAAAAATAAACCCCTTTCCCCTCCCGTATCCAAAACGGTATGAGATTAAAAAGTGAGGATAGTTGCAGAAAATAGACAGCCAGCTAAAGGCCAGCATCATTTGAAAAAATTGTGGTTGAACTTCTTGCTCTGTCTGCAAGAGGCGCATAGACGTCATCACGGCCCACACCACTAGACTCAAGCCACCTAAAAGCAAAAAATCCATTGATGGCGTTGTCAGCGAACGCAACGGTTTATCTTCTCTATTTTCCATAAATAAATTGTACTGATGATTCGAGAAGATGAGAACTAATTTCTCACAAAACACTGATAAGAGCTGTCGTTTTCAAATGTGCCTAGAAGTTTTCCGTCTTCGTAGGATTCAATACTAAAAACAACTTCTCCTTCACGAGTAAAGATAAGCTTAGAGTCAAGAGCACTGCTGTCTACTTCGTCCAGGATATTAAGTTCATTGCCAAAGCGGTCTTTTACAATGATCTCTCTCTTTGTCGTATCGGCGATAATGATGGCCCCTGAATTGTAGCTACGGCACATAAATGTGCTGCTAAAAGCAGAAGCTGAAAAAAAACCGATAAAAAGAAGAGTCATGATTTTCATAAACTTCCTATTGGACCAGGTAGACCTGAGTTTTTGCGACAACACCACTTAAGAAAGGCAGAAGCACAATCTCATTAGTTGCTGCACTTTCTTTTTCCGTACGGCTCGTGTCGATCATCGTTTTAATGCTGACGTTTTTCACTTTGCCTTCTGGTGTGACTAACTGAACTTCCTGCCCCAGGTTTAGTTTTAAGTGTTTTGACTTTACAACTAAGGCCATCTGCTGATCGCGCTCTACATCGACAATCTCGCCAATGTAATTGTCGTCCTGGCGCTGGATGCGTTTGTTTTTTAGCTTCGTAAAAAGGACATCTGTTTTATTGATATTGTAGAAACCTTTAATCATCGGACGCGGATGAGCATTCTTAATGTTGATATCAGCATGAGTCACGCGCGCGTAATAAAGATCGAGCATCGCCTCTAAATGTTTAAAACTTTCATCAAAGCGCAGATCGAAACGAACGGCGCCGATGTTTAGCGATTTTAATTCTTCCAAGTGATCCAATAAGTAGAGGTCTTTTACGTTGAACATAAAAGTCCCATGAGCGTTTTCGATTAAAGGGAATCCAGCGTGTGGACTCTCCTCACTTGTACCAAAAGCTTCAATGTTTTTATCTTGTAGAGACTTCTGGATTTCTTCTTTTTTAAGTGGAGAAAGTAGCAGTCGCGGAGAATAAAAAAGAAGAATGCGGCCAAAGGCCAGGACTTCTAGTCCTGATGAAAGCTCACTTGCATAACGGCTTAAGTGTTCACGTGAAAGCTCATTTGAAAGCACCAGGCGGTCTAATTGCTCACCTAAAAAAGCACTCCAACGAGAAAGCCCCTGGAAGTTATGATTTCCATTTTCCAGGATCAATTGCACCTTTAGCCACGGATAATTTTCTGCGATCGTATTAAGTGCTCCCGGGTCTTGAACACGAATGGCCTTAAATTCATGCAGAGGAAGTCTGCTGATAGTTTCTTTATTTTTTAAGAATAAGCTCTCTTGCTGAAGAACATCCCACTCTAAGACAAGAGGAAGTTTCAGTGATTGATTTAATGTAACCAATTCAAGAAGCTCTTCAAGCCCCATTTCACTGTAACGGGAAAGAGTTCTTGTTCCAACAATCACTTCTAAGTCATCGCGGTTTACTTTTCCTGCGTTCACAAGAGAGGCCAGTTTTTCTAACTGAGTTTTATTTTCGGCATAGGTGATAAATTTCATACGCGCACCTCTGCTTTTTTTCTGATCAGGTTAAATCTTTCAGCTCCGGCCATGTACGGAACCTTTACTACGCTTCCAGGTTTTGATTTTGGGATTTCAATGCCTGCGATGGTTTTAATCGTCGCGATCTTGTGGTTGATGATTCTGCCTTTAAACGGCATGATTTCTAATTCATCCCCTGGATAAAATGCGCTTCTTACTTCCATCAGGATGTGTTCATTTTCTTTGACTTCAAGAACGACACCACTGACAGTGTATTCAATCTCATCGCTTTCGCGCTGATTGTAGATTGAGCTTTCATCCGCGTACTCATCCAGGCTTCCTGTCGTGTAGTCGCGGTGAGAGATTTTTCTTAATTCTTCTTCCCAGCGAATCAGGTCATCTGAAAGGAAATTTCCATTAGTTTTATAGTAACGAAGAGCTTCAGCATAAACCTTCGACACAGTTCCTGCGTAGTAATGGCTTTTGTTTCTTCCTTCGACTTTTAGTGAATCAATACCTGCTTCAATAAATTCTGTGAGCATGCGGATTCCTTCCAGGTCTTTTGAAGACATGAAAAAAGCTTTTTTGGCCTCTTCATCCTGGTTGAAATCAATGCTGTATTCAAAACGGCAAGAGTGCGCGCACCCACCGCGGTTTGAATCGCGGCCTTGAGTGTAGTTTGAGATTACACAGTTTCCAGAGAAGGCCATACACATTGATCCGTGCACGAACATTTCAATCTCCAGACCTGTCTCGTCTTTAATTTTCTTTGCTTCTTTAATCGTCACTTCGCGACCAAGAACAATTCTCGTCACGCCCATTTTCTTCCACAGTTTTGCGGACTCAACGTTTAAACACGAAGCTTGAGTTGATAAATGGATGACTAAATTAGAGTGTTTTTGAATTTCAGTGATTACCCCTAAATCAGAGACAATAACGGCATCAACTTTTAATTCTGATAACAGAGCTAAAAACTCAGGAAGCTCTTCTAAATCTTTATCGTGAAGAAAGCTGTTAAGAACAACATAAACCAATGAACCTCTTTCGTGAGCGAACTCTACACCTTCTTTTAATTCTTCAGCAGTGAAATTGTCTGAGGCCTGGCGAAGTCCAAACTTCTGCCCACCTAAATAAACTGCGTCTGCTCCGTAAAGAACAGCTACTTTCAATTTCTCTAAACTTCCGGCCGGGCTCAAAAGCTCCGGCGTCCAAATGGTGTTGGTCATACTTTTCCTTTTTAAATACGCCCTTTTAGATACCAAAAAAATCCAATACAATCAAAGTATGTTAAAAAAGTTACTCATTTTGATTCTCCTTGGGGTTGTCGGCGCAAGTGCCTACTTATATTGGGATTACTCTAAAAAACGCACAGTCATCACCCCGTACCCATACTCCTTCCTAAACAGTTTTGATGAAAAATTTCAGAAGGAGCATGCTAAGGAGATTCAGGAAGCGGAAAATGCCAAGATTCTCATTGTCGGCGATCGCATGGGAAAAACCCTCGATCCGTATACGGACAACATTCGTTCGCAGTTCCAGGGACTCTTAAAAACGCCTCCGACAATCTACAACTGGAGTGCGGATAATGAAGGACTCTTCCGTACAATCCATAAAATTAAAATGCTTAAAAAACTTCCTCCCATCATCATTTATTTTGGAGGAACCAGCGAACTCTTTGAGAAAAAGTTTGAGATCGATGATCAAAAAAAGATCCTGAAAAACTTTAAAACCTTCGATGATGAAAAACTTATTTCACTCATCATCACTTTCCCATGGGTCTCGAAAGCACTTTACCGTGATATCCATTATCAGGACCTGAGTGAATTTAAAGAATACAAATCTAACCTTGCGGCCAATGCCAAGCTTGATGAAAAGCAACTGACCTTCAAACTTTATGAGTACGAAGTTAAAGAGTTCGTCGATTACATTAAAGACAAAAAAAGCAATCTGGTTTTTATAACGGCCCCACTAAACCTTGAGGCCGAACCTAAAGAAGTCTGTGCCCATGCTGAAAGCGAAGATGTCATTGGTGTTCAACAGGAAATTGAAGCTGAACTCAAAGAAGGTGCCTACAAAACGGCCTTCCCAAAAGCACTGGAACTCTCAGGTCTCACCTACTCTAATGCCCGTTCATACTATCTTTTGGGTCGAGCGGCCCAAGGGGTTGGTGATATCAAAACGGCCAGAGCTGCACTGATGAAGGCCACTGTTTTTGACTGCGCGAACTGGCGCGGAAACGCTGTCTACAATGCCATCATCAAAAGTTACGCTCAAAAAAACCAGGTGAATGTTTTAGACTTCGATCAATTCATGAGCTCAAAGCTCAGCGAAGAAGGTCTCTTTCAAGATGAACTTGTCCCACAGAACGTTTTCTACCAAACGATGGTCAGCGAGCTTGGTGACATCTTAAAAAAGATTTTAAGTGTGAACGAATAAGGAGTATCGAAATGAGCCTAGAGTCTGAAGGTACTGTTAAAATCAAATTGAAAAAAGATGACATCCTCTTTTTAGCAGATGACGAAGAAAACGATCTCTTCATTATCAAGCAAGGAAAGGTCATGGTTTTCGTTCAAAAAGGATCACAGATTATCCCAGTGGCCTACCTTGGTGATGGCGAATACATCGGTGAACTTTCTTTCTTCGATGAAGGTGCACGAAGCGCCAGTATCATTTGTATGGAAGACACAGAGTTCATCAAAATCCCTTATGAAGAAATGAATCAGCGCTGTCCTCCATGGATGAAAATCTTAGGTCAACAACTGACTAGAAAGATAAGAGAAGGAGATGAGCTGATAAGGTCAAAAGGTATCCGTAAAAAAAATGTAGAGGGCATAAAACCCCTGACAATCGACGAGCAAACCCATTGTTTTAAGTTAGTCGATCAAAAAAAACATTCACGATCATCATAAAAAACGAGGCCATCGGTGTCACAAAAACACCGATAGTCATCTAAATGCCCAGCGAAACTTTGGCACGATACTAGCAGTATACATAGTAGAAGATGTTGAAAGGAATTCTTCATCTTACTGAACGACTTTACAAGGAGGTCCTATGAAAGCATTACTATCTAAAAAAGGTCTTTTAAACCTTTCTCTTTGTGTGTTTACAGTCGCTCTTCTCGCCAGCTGTTCTTCTTCGCCTTCAAGACAAATCGCTGAAGAACAAAAATCTGATGTTGCCAAAATTCAAGACGGAGAGAAGGCACCACACAAATTCCACAGTAAGAGATTTGAGAATTATAACGAAAATTATTAGCTAATAAAAAAGGCTCCTTTCGGAGCCTTTTTTGTAAGTAAAATTTCGTTATGTTGTAAAAGAATTAGATCAGACCTAATTCTTTTACAGCGTCTCTTTCTCCGCGAAGCTCGTTAAGAGTCACGTTGAATTTCTCAGTTCCGAAGTCGTTAAGCTTCACGCCGTCAACGACTTGAAGTTTTCCGTTAACAGTTCTGCATGGGAACGAGAAGATTAGACCTTTATCTACACCGTACTGACCTTCAGAAGCTAGGCACATTGAGTATGTCTCACCAGCTTTTGTTTCGTGAGTAAGGTGGTAAATTCCATCAACAACAGCGTTGGCAGCTGAAGCAGCAGAAGATAGACCGCGAGCTTTAATGATCGCAGCTCCACGCTTTTGAACAGTTTCAATGAAAGCGCCTTTTAGCCATTCAAGATCCGTGATTGCTTCATGAGCAAATTTACCGTTGATTTTAGCATTGTAGAAATCAGGGTACTGAGTTGCTGAGTGGTTACCCCAGATTGTCATATTAGAAACTGCAGTTACATCAACACCAGCTTTTTGTGCCAGCTGAGTTTTTGCTCTGTTTTCATCAAGAGTTGTCATGGCATAGAATCTGTCTGATGGAACACCTTTAGCTGCGTTCATCGCGATCAATGCGTTTGTGTTACATGGGTTACCAACAACGAACACTCTAACGTCTTTTGCGGCGTTAGCTGCGATTGCTTGTCCCTGAGTTGTGAAGATACCACCGTTGATCTTTAGAAGATCAGCTCTCTCCATTCCATCTTTACGAGGAACAGATCCAACCAGGATGGCCCAGTTTACATCTCTAAATCCTACAGCATAGTCAGATGTACATGTGATCTTTTTAAGCAGCGGGAACGCACAGTCGTCTAGTTCCATTGCTACACCTTTAAGTGCACCAAGTGCAGCTTCAAGTTCGATTAGTTGAAGTTCTACTTCAGTTTCCGGTCCAAACATTTGTCCAGATGCAATTCTGAATAACAATGCATAACCAATTTGTCCTGCAGCTCCAGTGACTGCTACTTTCACGCGGTTTTTTGCGCTCATTAGGATCTCCTCTATAGATTTTTGTGTATGAAAAAGAGTTTTAGATAGCTCTGGCATGATAACGCTTGAGAAAGCTTTGGTAAATAAAACATTTGAGCATTATGCGGATTGACTTAGATGAGTTTTTACCAATAATGTAAACATCAACTAAGGATCAAAGAATGAGCGAGCAATCAAATAATAATTCTGGTGGAAATCAGCAGAGACCTCAAAGTAACCAAGGTGGCCAAAGTGGTCAGGGACAAAATAACAGAAGGCACAACAACCGTCGTCGCCACCGCCCAGGCGGAGGACAAGGCAACAACGCAGAGCCTCGCCAACCAGGTCAAGGACAACAGGGACAGCAAGCAAGGCCTCAAGGTCAGCACCCTAATCGCCCTAATCAGCCTCAAGGACAACAAGGACAGGGTCAAGGCCAGAAAAAGAAGCCAAGACCGCACCACAACCGTCCACGCCCTCAAGGACAGGGCCAGCCCCAAGCGCCGGTTTCTCCTCTTGAGCGCATTTACGAAAAGTATTTAAATCTTCTTGATCAGCACATTATTGCCAGAAGAAAATACCACGACCTTTTCTACAGAGCAGACCCTGCTCAAAAAGCAAAGCTCGAAAGAAATTTCTACAACACACTCAACGACATCCGCGACTTCGAAAACAAGCTTGCGCCGGATGTGAAAGTGCTTTTTGAAAAGAGAAATAACGGATATCAAAACGACCGCATTTATACGACGAACCATGAATTGCCGATTGAAGGTGATGTGGTTCCAGAAGATCTGCCACCAGCAGAACCTCACCTTTTACAGTCGCAAATTAATTGTGATTATTCAGAAGATACGGAAGAAAGCGTGGGAACGGCCGAAGACTATTTAAGGTATAAAAACCTATAGGACTCGGCCGAAGTTTTTTAAATTTAAATTATAGAACTTCTACGTTCTCTAGTTCGCGAGAAGGAGCTTTTTTCGTCGCAGTTGCTTTATTGAAGTAGTTCGTCAAAGTTTCTTCGTGATCTTTAAGGATCGCAGTCTTAATCTCTTCAGCTGAGATATCTAAAACTTCTGAGATCTTCTTCATCATTTTTAGCGGCACGTTACATAATCCACGTTCTACGTTTGAAATAAACTGGCCGTTCTTGTATCCAAGAAGTAATGAAAGGTCAGACTGTGAGTAGCTTTTTGGATGATTAATTCGTTTAGTTCTAATCAATGCTGCGATGTTTTTGAATGATCTCATAAATAAATTTCCTCCCGAAGGGTCGTCACTCACATGTTGTTATGTGGTACTAAATATTTTGTTTATATTCCAGAGCGAATTAATAAATTTTGAACTGTTAACTTCAAAACCTTTAGACTACCTTAACAAACTTTAAGAAAAACTTAAACAAAATTTTTGTAAAATATGCATTTTTTATTCACAGGGGATCTTTATGCACATCGTTACATGGAATATCAATGGACTCCGCGCCGTAACTCAAAAGGGTTTTGCCAAATGGTTTGAAAAAAGTTCACCTGACATCATTGCCCTACAGGAAATAAAATCCACTCATGAGGATGTTAGGCAGATTTTGGAGGGTTGGAGCGACTTCTATGAGGTTTATTTAAACCCTGCTATCCGAAAGGGCTACTCCGGTACGGCCTTAATGGTGAAAAAAGGTTCGGTATCCCCACTAAAGGTCAATTTAGGTATTGGAATCGAAAAATTTGATATTGAGGGGCGCTTTATCTGGGCCGAGTACGCTGATTTTTACGTATTAAACGGCTACTTTCCTAACGGCAAAGAAGATCATTCACGCGTTGACTATAAACTAGAATTCTCGCGTGAAGTTTTAAAGCTTGCTAAAAAACTTTCTAAGAAAAAAGGTGTCCTGATCACTGGAGACCTTAATACTGCCCACAAAGAAATCGATCTGGCCCGTCCCAAAAACAATGTTAACAGCACCGGATTTCTTCCGCATGAGCGCGCTTTTTTAGATGAGATGATTGCCGCAGGATTTGCCGATGCCTTTAGATTGCAGTACCCGGATAAAAAAGATGAATACACTTGGTGGACTTACCGTGGTGGATGCCGCGAGAAAAATATCGGATGGAGACTAGATTACTTCTTCATTGATGAAAACATTCAGGGACGTATGAAAAAAATTAAGCATCTTCAAGACGTCATGGGAAGTGATCATTGTCCGGTGGAAATTATTTTCTAAAATCGGCTGCGCAACTGATAGGTAAGAGTTGCTTATTTGTTCTCATCGAATTTCACTGTGAAATAGAGGAATTTTAAATGATTGATATTCACCGGGATTTCATCATTGTCTTTGAGTTCCGGATTCTCTCTCATTTTCGAAAGAATATCACTAATTGAGCGGGTCAATTTCAAGTGGCTTGGGCAATGACCACAGGCCGGTTTGTTATTAAACTCCTCTTCTTGAAGCTTAGTGAGTTCACGCGTCTTTTTTTCTTCAGCCGGCCCTACTTTAACTATGGCTTCGGCTTCACTGTACACTGTCGTGTTGTATTTTTTTGCAGACATCCAATGATTGGCATTAATGACCTTGGTAAAAGTATCATTGTCAAAAGCATAAGAAGACTTCAGTAAGAAGACATAAGAGAAAAAAATTATAAAATGCGACCATTTCATAGTAATCTTCTCAGTAGCATGAAGACTTAAAGTAAATTCAAAATAACCAAACGTTTAAATCGGATTTTAAAATGGCAAAATTTTCTCTTACTCCCTTTAAAAAAGAAGGCGCTCCCACCATCACTATCGCCAGTGAGTTCAATAACACGGAAGAATGTTTCTATATAAGCTATAAGGTGCAAGGAAACCTCCCTGTCCTTGATCTAGGAACCGGCACGCCTAAACATGCACGCGTGATAAAACTCTGGGAAAAAAGCTGCTTTGAGCTTTTTATTAAAAACGAGAATAACAGCTACATGGAATTTAATTTCTCACCTGACTTCGAGTGGAATGCTTTTTACTTTGAGAAAAAAGGCGACGCTTTAAGTGAGTATGCCCCAATGGACAAAGTGGAATTTGACATCCTCTTAAGTATGGACGTGTTTCATCTGATCGTGAAAATTAATAAGAGTAAATTTCCAGTAGGATTCTTCAAGGGAGATATGTCGGCCGGTATTACCAGCGTGATTAAAGCAAAAAGCGGCGAATTGAGTTATTGGGCCTTATCTCACGAGGATACAAGACCCAACTTTCATCATTTTGACTCGTTTAAATATAAGTTTTAATCGAGATCGTATACTCTTTCTCAGAAACTTTGCTCACAAGACCAGTCACTAGGAATTCCTGGAAACATGAAGCTGTAAGCTTCTTGCCCATATCATCCATTACGACCGAGTAAATCTTGTCATCAGTTTTGAAATCCAGACTAATTACTTTACCTTCTTTCGAACGCTCTTTAGGTCTGATCGTTCCAGAAAGTTGAACTAATTTGTCCTTGTATACGTAATAGCTTTCACGGTTAAAGCCACCAGATTCTGATTTGCCTTTTTTACCGCTGCCCTTACCTTCTTCCCCGTCTTCGTCGTCGTCGAATGAGAAATCATCATCCCCACCCTCGTCTCCGTCGAGTTCTAGTTCTTCATCTAAGTCATCCAAATCGTCTTTAAATCCGCCCATGCGCACCTTTAGAAATTAATGTTTATCGAAAATATTACACTATCTTAGTCTAAATTTTTAAGAATGTTTCAAGGAAAATCAACATATTTGTAGGAGGAAGCCCCGAATTTCTTGCACTATTTTCTACTACCACCCGCTCAAAGAGAGTGCTATACTAGGGCCAAGGCACTAATGGAGGCTCTTACCCAATGAAAACTAAACGTCTTTTATTACTAGGACTAGTTCTCTTTAACGTATCTCTGTCTTACGCGCACGCTCAAGACGACGAGATGATCTTCCCGGAATCGGATGAAACCGTTGCTCCAGCTCCTGGATCATCTGCAACTCCTCCAGTCATTATCGATGAAAGTGATTCATCGGATGTGTCTGACGTAGAAGAATACGACGGCTAAACATAATAATTAAATTCAGGTTTTTCTCTAATAAAAGCATCCTTCGTGGATGCTTTTTTATTTTCATAACGCATATCCTTCATTCCAAAAGACATTTCTTTTACTAAATACCACTGGACAAAACACAACCGAATCGCAAATATTTTATATATTATATTTTTATAATAACTTAAAAATATCAATGGGATCAGTCTTATGACGACGTCAAATTCGATTGTTGAAGCAGAGATCTTAAAAGAGCTTCCAAGCTTTGAGATTTTCTTTTCGCGCATCGGTTTTAAAAGAATTGATGGAAGTGTTTTTGGTTTACTGGTTCTCGCTAAAAAACCACTCACTTCTGAAGAAATCGAGCAGACACTAAATCTTTCTCAAAGTGCCGTTTCACTTTCATTAAAAACTCTTACGCACTTCGGGGCCATTGAGACAACTGGTGATAGAGACAATCCGGGTGCCAAAGCGAAACTTCATTCGGCGAAAGAAGACTCACTGGCAATTGTGGCGAGTGTTTTTAGAAAACGCGAAGAGGAAGTTGTCGCCGACTTTAAACGCATGGCCCAGAGAGTGCTGGATAAATCCCAGTCTCCGGAAGATGCCAGCAGAAAAAGAAGAATGCAGTCTATAGTGACGACTTGTGAGATCGCCGAAAGTGTCATGCATTTTGTAATCACCATGGCCCAGAATAAAACCCGTGCAGAATTTGATGCTCAATATGAAGCGATGGTGAAACGTCTGCCAAAGGCCCTGGATCTTCTGGCGACAACAGCAGGACCGCTGGCCGATATTACAATGACTATTAAAGATAACCTGACTGAAAAATTTAAAAATAATTTAAAGGGTATTTATGAAAAACGATAATCAGAGAATTGTGATCACTGGTATTGGACTAACTTCTCCCCTGGGAAACAACCTGGCCGAGTTGCGCGAAGGACTTCTTACAGGAAAGAGCGGAATCGTACACACTGAAATCCGCCATATGGGCGTTGTGGCCGCAGGTCTATGCAAGTTCGATGAAACAAAACATCAGCCAAAAAAGATGAGAAAGCGCGGGACACGCGCTGGAGCGATTTCAATCTACTGTACAAAAGAAGCATTGATTGATTCAAATATCGATTTTGATAGCGTGGATAAAAACCGCGTTGGTGTTTATTTAGGAATCACAGAACACGGAAACGTGGAAACTGAAAATGAAATTCACGACCTTTATAATACACATAATAAAGATGTGAGCTTTTGGTCTCACCACCACAATCCAAGAACAGTTGCCAACAACCCGGCCGGTGAAGTGACCCTTAATATGGGGATCACTGGCCCTCATTATACAATCGGTGCCGCTTGTGCCGCTGGAAACCTAGGGATCATTCAGGGAGCTCAACAGCTTCTTTTAGACGAAGTGGATTTAGCATTTGCCGGTGGAGTTTCTGAATCGACAGAAACATTTGGAATATTTGCTGCTTTTAAAGCTCAAGGAGCTCTAGGACATCACGAAGACCCGGCCCTGGCCACTCGCCCACTTGATAAGGACAGAAATGGAATTGTCGTGAGTGAAGGTGGAGCTGTGTATGTGCTTGAGAGATTATCTGACGCTAAAAAAAGAGGCGCTCATATCTATGCCGAGATCGTAGGATACCACTCTAACAGTGATGCCACAGATTTCGTTCTTCCCAATACAGAAAGACAAATTGAATGTATGCAGTTTGCGATGAAAAAGGCCGGTCTTGAAGCTTCTGATATCGACATCGTCAGTATGCACGCGACTGGTACAAACCAGGGAGATATCCAGGAATGCCAGGCCGTCGCTCAGGTTTTTGGGAACTCAAAAAACACATACGTCAATGCGACAAAAGGATTTATCGGACATGCGATGGGAGCTGCCGGGGCCCTTGAACTTGCCGGAAATATCCCTTCATTCACTGATGGCTATGTTCACCCATGTAAAAAGATCGAAAACCTCGATCCAGAGTGTGCGATTCCAAACCTGGTTAACGGTGAAAAAGTCGCTCACGATTCAAAATACATTTTAAATAACTCATTCGGAATGCTTGGAATTAACTCATCATTAATCGTTAAGAAATACTCATAAGGAGAGAATTTATGTTATCAAACGCAGAAGTACGTTCAAAAGTTCTAGACATCATCGCAGACATCGCTCTTGATGACGATGTAACGGGAATCAAAGACGAAGTAGCACTAAGAGAACAACTTGACCTGGACTCAATGGATTTCCTGGACATCGTAATGGAGCTTAAAAAGCGCCACAAAATCGAAGTTCCACAAGAAGACTACCCAAGACTTGCTACAATGGCATCTTGTGTTGAGTATCTTGCTCCGAAGTTCAACCAATAATAATGAACACGACCGAAAAAGTTGATTGTGTGGTTATTGGTGCTGGAATGTCTGGTCTTGCGGCCGGCATCCGCCTGGCCATGTACAATAAAAAAGTCCTGGTTTTAGAAAAGCACACAATCAGCGGTGGTCTGAATTCTTATTATGCCAGGGGAAAACGCAAGTTTGATGTAGGTCTTCATGCCTTGACAAATTTCGTCACTCCATCTGATAGAGGGAAACCTTTTAACAAGCTCATGAAGCAGTTAAGAATCCCCTATGAAGAATTTAAGCTTTCTCCACAAAACTATTCACTGATTCAGTTTCCGGAACAAACGCTTAAGTTCACCAACGAAATCAACGTCCTCGTCGAAGAAATCAACCAGAAATTCCCGCTGGAAATTGATGGATTCATTCGTTTATTAGAACACATCAAAAATTTTGATGAAGTGAATTTAAACAATGAAACCGTCATGGCCAAAACGGTCGTGAGAACATTTATTAAAAATGAATCCCTGGTTGAAATGATCTTTTGCCCCCTTCTCATTTACGGAAGTGCCTGGGAAAACGACATGGACTTCTCTCAATTCGTGATTATGTTTAAAAGCATTTTTCTGGAAGGATTTTCACGTCCAGAAGGTGGAGTGCGCACGATTATCGACTTGCTGTTAAAAAAACTTTCTGATGTCGGCGGAGAATTGCGCTTTAAATCGGAAGTCACAAGAATCATCAGTCTCGGTGGACGAATTGTGGGAGTGGAAATTAACCACAACCACATTATTGAATGCGATCAGGTTCTATCAAGCATGGGGCTTCCTGAGACTTATGGAGTGGTAAGCGAGTTTGAAAGCTTAAATCACCCGGCCGTTGGAAAACTTTCTTTCTGTGAAAGCATTCTGGTCACCGATAAAAAACCACGCAACTTAGGTGTCGATGCGACGATTATTTTTTACAACAATCGCCCTGAGTACCTTTACCAGAAACCGCAAACTCTTTTTGACCGCGAAAGTGCGGTTGTTTGTTTCCCGAATAACTTTAAATACGACAATTACCAGGATGATTATCCTGAAGGTGTTTTACGAATCACCAATATCGCGAACTTTGATCTTTGGAACGAATTAAAGTCTTCTGAAGATAAAACACTTTATAGAGAGCAAAAAGAACTCCTGTGCGAAAACGCAAAAGGCATCTTGAAAAACTGCGGAATCAATCCAGATTACCAGATTCTTTTTAAAGATATTTTCACTCCGACGACAATCAAGCGCTACACTCAGCACTTTGAAGGAACAGTCTACGGCTCGACAGACAAATCAAGAAACGGAAAAACACCGATTGATGGTCTTTATATTTGTGGAACGGACCAGGGCTTTTTAGGGATCGTGGGCTCTATGCTCTCAGGGATCTCCATGGCCAACCTCCATGTTCTGCAAGGGGATTTAAAATGAAATTTAACAACGTCGTGATTCATAGTTTTGGGTACGACTTATCAGAGAGTGAGTTCACTTCTGCCGCTATTGAGCAGAGACTCTCTCCTATTTATGAGAAACTAAAACTTCCAGAAGGAAGACTAGAACTCATGACAGGAATTGCGGCCAGAAGACAATGGGCACCGGGAACAAAACCAAGTGATCTTTCAACAGCAGCAGCACGCGCTTGCTTAAAGAAATCACAAATAAAAGCGGAAGAGATCGATCTTCTCGTTCACGCTTCTGTTTGCCGCGACTTTTTAGAGCCGGCCACAGCTTCTGTGGTTCACGCAAACCTTGGGCTTTCTCCTAAAGCGATGATTTTTGATTTATCCAATGCCTGCCTTGGTGTGATTAACGCCCTCGTGGTTGCAGGAAACATGATTGAATCAGGGCAGATTAAGACAGCACTGATTGTCTCAGGAGAAAATGGTGGACCATTACTTGAGAGCACAATCAATGAACTTTTAACTAATCCATCAATTGATAGAAAAAATATTAAAAAGTACATCGCGAACCTGACAATTGGTTCAGCAGCGACAGCTTTTTTAATCACGCACAAAGACCTCTCTCCTGATTCTCCCCGCGTTTTAGGTGGAGCTGTCATGACAGACTCAAGTGCGAATCATTTATGCCGTGGAGATGGAAACACTCACTCGCTGGTGATGGAAACAGATTCTGAAGAACTTTTGAAATATGGTGTCGCTTTAGGCAAAGACACCTGGATGCTCGCTAAAAATAATCTTTCATGGACCAACTCCGATGTTGACTTCGTTCTCACTCATCAGGTGGGAAGCGCCCATGAAAAACTTTCCCTTGAATCTCTTGAACTTGATAAAACAAACACATTTAGAACGTATCCTTTTTTAGGTAATACGGGATCAAGTGCTCTGCCAATCACTCTTATGATGGCCTCAGAAAAAGGACTTATCAAGAAAGGCGACAACATCGCGCTACTAGGAATTGGCTCAGGACTTTCTTCAATTATGTTAGGTGTACAATGGTAACAATCCCTCAGGAACTAAAAAACGAATACCCTTTTTCAGCGCACTTTTTGGACGTAAAGAGCGAAAAACTTCACTACGTCGATGAAGGACAAGGAGAAGTGATTCTCATGCTTCACGGGAATCCGACATGGTCGTTTTTCTACCGCAATCTAGCAAAGCACTTTTCAAAAAATTTCCGCGTGGTTGTTCCCGACCATATCGGCTGTGGTCTTTCAACCAAACCTCAGGACTATGAATACACACTTCAAAACCATATTGATAATACGATTGCCCTGGTAAAAAAACTTGGTCTTAAAGATATCACTCTTGTGGTTCACGACTGGGGTGGCGCTATCGGAATGGGTGTGGCGACTGCTCATCCTGAACTAATCAAAAAAATGGTTGTGATGAACACGGCGGCCTTCAGGTCTCTTGAAATCCCAATGAGAATTAATATCCTGAGAAACCCGGTGGGTGAATGGTTCATTAGAACTTTTAATGGTTTTGCAGGGCCTGCCACAACGATGGCCGTAACTAAAAAACTCTCTCCTATCGTTAAAAAAGGATTTGTTCTTCCCTACGATTCTTTTGAATCAAGAATTGCTACAGCAAAATTTGTCCGTGACATCCCGATGAGTGATGTTCACCCGACTTACAAAACACTTTCGGGAATTGAAGATAAACTTAAAAACTTAAAAGTTCCGGTCCTGCTTCTTTGGGGTGAACAGGATTTCTGCTTCACGATGAACTTCCAAAAGCGCTGGCTGGATTTTTTCCCGAATGCCAAAGTGAAGACTTACCCGGATGCAGGCCACTACCTAGTGGAAGATAAAACCAGCGATGTGATCGCAGAAATTGAAACGTTCCTAAAAAACTAAAAACTATGAACATCGCCGAACGATTAAGTCAAAATGCTAAACTTCACCCCGATAAACTGGCGGTGAAGTTTCCCAAGTTTAATAGAAAAACTAAAAAATACGATTACGAGGCCCTGACATTCAGAGAGCTCGATATCAGGTCTAATAAATTTGCTACCTCTTTACAGAAGATGGGATTAAAAAAGGGCGACCGCACGCTTTTATTTTTAAGACCGAGTCTGGATTTTTCGGCCATGACATTTGCCCTTTTTAAATTAGGGGTTGTTCCGGTTTTTATCGACCCGGGAATGGGAAGAGAGAATCTTCTTAAGTGTATTAAGGACTGCGCGCCGGTTGCGCTGATTGCAGAAAAAGAAGTGCACTTTGCGCGATTGATTTTTAGAAAGACATTCAAGTCTATCAAATACAATGTGACCAATGGAAAACGTGCTTGGGGAAAAATGCAAAAGATCTCCAAGATGAAAGAAGAAAAGGTGCAAACCTTTAAGATGGAAAGTTTCGCCCCGGAAGATACGGCCGCGATTCTTTTTACTTCAGGTGGAACAGGTTCGCCTAAAGGTGTGGTCTACTCTCATTTTATTTTTGATCAACAGACTAGCATTTTAAAAAATCTCTATAATCTTACAGAAAATGATGTGGACCTTCCGGGGTTTCCTCTCTTTTCTCTTTTTACCATTGCAATGGGAATGACTAGCTGTATTCCTGATATGGACCCGAGCAAACCGGGCCAATGTAATCCGGCAAAGCTTTATCAAAATATCATCGATAACAAACCGACATTTGTTGCCGGCTCTCCTGCTATTTGGGAGCGCGTGGCGGATTATTGTTTAGAAAATGGGCTGACACTTCCAAGTATTAAATACGTGGTGATGTTTGGTGCCCCTGTTTCAGTTCTTATCCACCGCAAGTTTAAGGGACTTCTTCCTAACGGAACAACTTATACTCCTTATGGCGCAACTGAGGCGCTTCCGGTTTCTAGTATCAGCGGTGACTTTATTTTAAAACAAACTGCTCACATGACTGAAAACGGAAAAGGCACTTGCATCGGAGAAGTCGCACCGGGATCTGAAGTAAAAATTATTGCGATCACGGATCAAACGATTGAAAAACTTTCTGAGGCAAAAATCTTAGAAGCAAATACGGTTGGAGAAATTATTGTCTCTGGACCAACGGTCACGAAAGAGTATTTAGATTTACCAGAAAAAACCCGTGAAGCGAAAATCTATGAAGGTGACAAAATCTGGCACCGTATGGGTGACATGGGGTTCTTAGATGAAAAAAACCAGCTATGGTTTTTAGGAAGAAAAGCTCACCGCGTGGAAACCGAGGAAGGGCTTATGACTCCGATTCCAGCTGAAGCTATTTTCAATAAACACCCGGCCGTAAGAAGATCAGCACTTGTTGGTCTTGGAGTCCGTGGAAAACAAACTCCGGCGATTGTCATTGAAAGAAAAGACGGGCAGTTTCTTTCCGGGAAAGAGAGATCTATTTTTGAAAGCGAGCTTCTTTCTCTGGCAAAAAAATTTCCGCATACATCAATGATTCAGAAAATTTATTTAAGTAAACACTTTCCGGTCGATGTTCGCCACAATATCAAAATTGACCGCAAAAAATTAAAAGAAGAGATTGAGGCACATGAAATCAACTAAGGTTTTAGTCACCGGTGCCGGTGGTTTTCTCGGAAGCTATATCGTGCGCGACCTAAAAGAGCGCGGTTATGAAGTTTATAGTTTTTCGAGGAAAAAATATAAAAGTCTTGATGACCTGGGTGTTAGTCAAAGGCAAGGAAACCTCGCGAACTTCGAAGACGTCGAGCGGGCCCTCGAAGGAATGGATGCCGTCATTCACACAGCTTCCCAAGTCGGAATGTGGGGGCGCTATGAAGATTTTTACAAAACGAATGTGACGGGTACAGACAACATTATCCGCGCCTGTCACAAGCATAAGATCAATAGATGCGTTTACACCAGTACTCCAAGTGTAGCCTTTGGAGACAAAAGTCTCAAAGGCGTTGATGAAGCCATCGGTTACCCTGAACGCTATTTATCCATGTACGCCGAAACAAAGGCCATTGCCGAAAAGAAAATATTGATGGCCAATAATGGAATTCTTTCCACTGTGGCCATTCGTCCGCATCTAATATTTGGACCAGGTGACTTAAATCTTGTTCCAAGAGTGATCGAAGCTGCCAAGGCCGGTCGTCTTAAAATTGTTGGTGATGGAGAAAACTTAGTTGATGTGACCTATGTTGAGAATGCCTCGTTGGCCCACGTCATGGCCTTAGAGAAACTCTCCTTTGATTCACCCATTTCAGGTAAGGCCTACTTTCTCGGGCAAGGGCCGATTAAGCTCTGGGATTTTACCAATGAGATCTTGAAGCGCTCAAAAATGCCCCCTATCACCAAAAAGGTTCCTTTTAAACTCGCTTACGCCATAGGCTTTATGATCGAGATGACATTGAAGCTTATTGGTAAATATGACATTCATCCCCCCATGACAAGATTTGTGGCCCTACAGCTCGGAAAATCCCACTACTACAACCACCACAACTTAGAGCATGACCTGGGATTTAAGGCCAAAATCTCCATTGAAGAAGGATTGGATAGATTATTCTCAAAAAAATAAGAATTATTGTCCCTAAAAATAACTAAACATCTTAAGTTTTATCTTTATTCTCCGATTGGAAACCCAACAAGTCCCAAAAAGGAGATATTAATGGACAATCAAGCAATGCTGTTACTTGGAATGGTGAAGATGAAACACCCCTCGGCCGATCATTATGAAATGGTAGAAGTCAAAGGTTTCGACGTAGTTGGGCTTTTCTTTCCTTTTGTAAGAGCTCTTTTTGGTTCAACAGGCCTGAAGGTTAAAGCTCTTTACCTCTTCACTTTCTGGGCCTATCCAATCTGGAGCTGGTATTTAGGGTTTAACTATAAAAAAATGGCCTTTGAAACAAAGCTAAGAGATGGCTGGACCATTTCAAACGAAGAAAAAAAGCAAGCCGCTTAATAAAAAAGGCCCCAGATAATGGGGCCTTTTTTTGGATATCTATAATCTGCTTACTCAATAGACCTAACGATATTATTATGCGTGTCTAAGACAAATAATTTTTTTCCGTCACTGAGCATAGCGTGTGGTACATTAAACCTCGCAAGCACTCCTTTTCCATCGACACTGCCTGTGAGAGTTGAGCTTCCAGCAATGTCTGAAACAATATTCGTGCTAAAATCAATTCTTTTAATCACGTTTGCGTCCGCAAAGTAAAGATTCTTTCCATCCATCATAAGAGCACCATTGAGACTAGTTCCAGTGTAAATGACAGAATGACTATTATCACCGATAGAAATCTTATAAATTTTCTGATCTCCAGTATCTTCAACATAGAGATAGTCTCCATCTGTCACGATTCCTTCAATGATAGAAAACGCAGGTAAAGGCAGTGTGCTGACGTGCCTGGTGATTGGCATCAGTGACTTTTTGTGGCCTGGTATGGTTGTGTTAGATAAGACTCTCAACACTCACTTGACCAATCTCAGAAGCAAGCTAAATAATTCTGAAGTCGGGATTCGATCGATTAAAAATAAGGGACTCATTTTCACATAATGCTTACTGATCAACGACTACGGAAGAAGGGGCCCGTAAATTCTCCATGCGCATGTAATGGTCAACAGCTCCCAGCCCTTTAAAAGCTCCCTCATGAAAGCTCGTCGTAAACGATCGTCCATCACCCGTCACGGCATCAAAAGAGCCAAAGAAGAAAACATTCGAGAGACCAAAAAGATTATAGAAATGCACTTTGCTGTAGGAATTATTCACAATATTCGTCGAGAGATTCTTAAGCGGCCAAAGAGGAACATTCACCCACTCTGTCTCTGGAAGTTTATTGATGTCTGCCAGACAGTTTTTAATGAATGCTCTTCTTTTGCTTGGAAAGAAGATGTATTTTAAAGATTTCTTCTCACATCTTTCGATTTCATCACTTGAAACTTTATCGTGAGTTAAATCTTTTATGTAATCGATATAATCATTCTGTAAGTTCTTGCGGCAGTTATCAAACAGGTTTCTGAAATTGATAAAGCTATTTTTTGGATACTCATCACAAAGACCATCAAAATGATCAAAAACCGTATTTACACTTAACGTGTTCAAGTAGCGGATACCATCGATATTGACCTGGTACTTTCCTTCAATATGATAAGGAGCGACTAAATGCTCGCTGTCAATCATACTGATTGCAAGAGGGTCAACACCTGAGTATCTCTCAAGAATAAACTTTGCGCGCTCACGGTATTTTTTCCCTGAAAAGCCCTTTGTCTTTTGCGTTTTAAAATCTGAAGTAAAAGTCATCGAGAGTTTTTGTTCGTTGGCCGCTCTCTCTCCGACATAAAGGTCTTCGCGTCCTTCAAGCAGGTTTCTATCGGCATCGTACTCAATAGTGACTTTTTTTGTATCGCTGGCAAGTTTTGTGGCAGAAACATCTGAATTGGTGATCGCATAGATTAAACTGGCAAATAAGCGCGACAGGAAGTCTTCCGTATACTTCATTTTTTCGTAATAGTGACGGAAGAACGTTTTCACTCGCCCTTCTTTCGTGATTTCGATTTGCTGAGTTTTTGAACTCTTTTGGGCCCCTAGAAGAAGGAAGTTGTATTTGTGAGAGACAGTTTGCGATACTTTCTTTTCTTCTGAAATAATGTATGGAGCAAGAGTGTCTAAGTCCCCTTCGCGGTTTTTCAGGATTTGAGTCAACTCCATCGCCACCGGGCTTTGAGTGTCCATTTCCATTAAATCCATTTGCGGGATGTTTAAGTACACTTTGTAGCTTGATTGCATTTCGTAGTTAAAGTCATACGATAGAAGTGTCATTCTTAGAATCTTAAGGAAGTCGGCCTGGATGGCCAGGTTAAAACCAGCAGAGGCCACTTTTGTTTTTTCAGAACTTACCTGGATGTTTGAATTCCCAAGCGAGACAACCTCAACTCTGGCTAAGCGCTCAAATCTCGCCAGGACTCCGGCCATACCAGTGACACCTGTATAAAGAGGTGCCGATACTAAACCACCAGCTTTAACCGAGATTGAATCTTCTTTGAAGATCATTTCGTTAGCATCAAGTTTAGCGACGTTAGAAAAAGTTAAGGCATTAAAAGGCATGAAGAGTTTTTCAAAGTGCCCCATTAATCCTTCGTTATAAGAATTAGCGTAGTGAACCCATGTGAATTTTCTTTTGAAAACAACTCCGGCAAAGGCCGCAAAGTTTTGCTCAGTCATATCAATGGCGCCAGAATCGCGCAGGCTTCCCAAGACTTTAGAAGCGTCGATATCAACTGTGAATGTATCAGTTACGATCCATCTTTTATCATCAAAGAGATCAGGTGCCAGGTTTCTATCTACACTGACTCCGAAATTAATAAATGGCTTTTTATAAGAGAATCCGATGCTGTTAAGACCACCGGTGATTGAAAGAGCATTGCCCGCAAGGACTTTTGCCGCTTCTCTCTTTCCGATATTTTCATACTCGAGATTAAACTCGTTAGCGATTTGTTGATAAAGATCCGTTTCCCCTCCACCGATGGTATCCAATCCAGTTCCGGTAGAACTCGCGATGTCTTTGTTCAATGTCAGGTAATTAAAATCTTCCTGGGCCAGTGCAAACTGACTCATCAGAAGAAACGTTAATGTAGCGATGATTTTGATTCTCATAAGACTGCCCCATCTACTACGTGACATTGTATAGAGGCTCTTCGGTGGTCCCTAGGGAAAACTTGACTTTTTTGATTGCGTATGTTTAGCCCTAGACTCCTCCCTCAAAAAGTGCCCAGAATTGTTCTCAACGAAGCCTTTTATCCATAAAACTCAAGTTTTTTAATCAAGTTTCCGATAAGGCTCGCAAACTTGGGCGCCTTCGGGCATTATTCTTTAGATATGCGATTAAAGATATTTATTCTTTCCACTATGCTTATCACTTTAATCAGTGGTGTGCTCTTCTATAAAAATCTCACACAGATTGAACCTGGAAAAAATGTTTTAAGATTTGATTTCGATGAATTGCGCTCTATTGACTCTCAAGTGGCCAATACGGCCTTCTATCTTAGAAAAAATTTAACGGCCGACAGTTCAGAACTCTCAGATGAAATAACAAGAATCAACGAGCTTTTAGGTCTTATTAACGATATCAACCGCAGCACACCTGAACTTACCGAATCGGTAAAAAAAATCAGGGCACATTTTGAAGTAAGACTTAAACAATTAAAGGGTTTTGAAAAGGCCCGCGCTGATTTAAGTGTGAATGCCTCTGCTCTTCTTCCGGCCTATAATGAGCTGGAAAAAAAGAATGTAAAATACACTCTTGATAAAAGAGATTTTTATCGCGAATGCATCCTGGACGCTTATATGTTCATTGCTTCTTCCCACAAAGAAAATGAAATGCGCATGTTGGAAGATCAAAAAATCCTGGGGCAGATTATTAGTTTTGCCAACACGACCAATGAAGACCTGGTGAAATTCCAAAAGCACCTGGATACAATCCATAACCGAGTCAAAGAAATAGATGTCATCTTAAAGGGACTAAAAGAAGTGACTATCTCTCCGGAGATGAAGATCATCGCGAAGTACTATCAGGAAACTGTGCAGGCACAAAACGAGCAGACAGAGAACATCCTGAAGTTTACGATTGCGTCCATTGGGATTTATCTGCTTTTTATGATCTTTATTTTGAGAAAATCTTAGGATCTTTTAGCGTATGCTTCCACAACTTTTTCATCAAAGTAATTAGCGCTCATTCCGGCATCCACGACCATATTGGCAGCATTGACTCCACTTGAAGCAGGACTCATTAAAAACGCCACTGTGTTGGCCACTTCCTGCGTTTCAAGAGCTGCGTGTCTCATTGTCAACTGTTCAGCATAAAGATAATTGTCGATGTAACCCGGAATCCCTGCCGAAGCAGAAGTCTTTAATGGGCCTGAACAAACAGCATTGAATCTGACCTTAGTGTCGGCCGAAAATGATTTTGCCAGGAAAGCCACCGTTGCATCCAATGAGGCTTTAATCGGTCCCATGTAACCGTAGTTCGTCGCACGCGTGCTCGAAATAGAGATGGTCACCACAGAAGCATCCGCTGCTAAAACAGGCTTAATAGCGTTTGACATCGCCACCAGCGAGAAGCAAGAGATATTTGAGGCCTGAAGATAGTCCGCAAGCTTTGTTTCATGGAAAGGTTTCATCCCTTCTGAGTAATTGGCAAAGGCGATTGAGTGCAGGAATCCATGAAGAGTCACTTTGTCGTCTTGAAGTTTCTTTCCTAGCTCAGTGATGCTGGCTTCTCTTTCAACATCTAGAATATAAACTTTTTTATTAGGGAAAAGTTTTTCAACCTTTTCTTTAGCATCAGCATTCTGCACAGTGAAGATCAGGTCTGCCCCATTTTCCTCAAGAGTCTTTGCTGAAAAGTAGGCCACTGATTTTTTGTTGGCCACCCCCGTGATTAAAAATATTTTATTTTCTAATTTTAAAAAACTCATAAGTATTCCTTAAACGCTGGCAACAGCAAACTCAATCACTAAAACAGTTTTACCATCTACTTTTGTTGTGCCTTTCATATAGTGGGCATTCGAAATAGACTCTGTTAGTTCTACGTCCATGACAAGTTCGTCTCCAGGACGAACCATATTTTTAAATTTTGCGTTTTGAACTCTCGTCACGACACCAAGTCCTCCACCAGCTCTTCCTGCCATTAGAGCAGCACCAGACTGAAAAATGGCCTCTTGTAAAAGCACTCCCGGCATAATGGGGTTTCCTGGAAAGTGACCTTTAAAAAAGTCTTCGTTACCAGTGAGTTTTAGCGTCGTTGTGATTTTATTTTCCGACCTCTCGATAATTTTATCGACGAATAAAAAAGGAGGTCTTTGTGGAATCAGCTCTAGGATATCTGGAATCATTAAAGCCCTCCAGAAATCTCTAAGCTTGCTCCTGTAATGTAGCTGGCTTCACGGCTTGCTAAGAATAAGACAGCACTTGCCACTTCTTCAACACGCCCAAAGCGCTTCATTGGAACATCTTTCATGTACTCTTTTCTTTGCTCTTCCAGGAGATCGGCCAGAAGTTCAGTGTCGATAAATCCTGGGCAGACGTTGTTGACCGTGATCCCGCGTTTTGCCACTTCTTTTGAAAGTGATTTTGAAATAGCTATTTGTCCTGCTTTTGAAGCGGCGTAGTTTGCTTGCCCTGGAAGGCCAAGAGAGCCACCGATTGATGACATGTTAACAATTCTTCCGTAGCGGTTTTTCATAAACTGTAAAACTGCGTGTTTACTCATCAGGAATGTTCCTGTGAGATTGGTGTTGATAACATCATTCCACTCAGTCATCGACATGGCTGCTGTTAACTGATCTTTTCTGATTCCAGAATTGTTGATTAGCACTTCGATTTTTGGGAAAGTGTTTTCGATATATTTAAAAAATTCAGTGACTGCGTTTTCGTCGCGAACATCACATTTTTTAACCACAAGTTTCTCACCAAACTCTGCGTTTTGTTCTTTCATTTTATTGGCAGCTTCATCGTTGCCAGCATAAGTAGCAACAACAGTTGCACCCTTCTTTAAAAAGGCCTCAGTGATCCCGCGTCCAATTCCACGCGTTCCACCAGTGACAATGACAGTTTGGTCTTTAAAATCCATTGGGCAATTCCTTATAAAAAGTGTTGGAGAATTTTAGCCTGAGACACTTCACTTTAAAAGGAAATTGCTCCGTGTCATTAAATGGATGATTTCTTTAGTGGCCGAAGGCGCAGAGAATCTTCTAATGTTATTGCTAAGAACATGGAGGATGTTATGAAAAAACTTACCCTGCTACTTTCACTTCTAGTTACGACTGAACTCTGGGCCTCTACTGGAACTGTAGAATCTTATTTCACGCCAGATAAAGGGCATGACAAAGTTGTTCAACTCTACTTACAAAATAACTGTTACCAGGAAGTCATGGTGGCCACCAGGTCACAAAACCCAAATGAAGTTTGGGAGACAAAAGGTTATATGAGAATCTTCCCAGGACAAGTCATTCCTGCGGGAGAGATGATCAATAACATTTATTACCTGAATGCTTTTAGTATTGATGGAAGAGTCCGCTGGGAAGGAGAGCACCGTTTCGACATTCACGGCCGCACAGTTCAAGCTCTTCTCGTTGAACTTCCAAAAGAATACGGCGGAGCTTGGACCACCGTTTTATACTGTCGCTAATTTTTCTAACTTTGTTAAATAGCTGTCGACTTCGTGGGCCTGAATGACTCCGTAGTTGGCAGCTCCTAACCATCCCGACATGATAATACCCACAGAGCCCGCATGGAAAAGCCCAGGCAGCTCTTTGTGCATATTCATCGAAACATCTAAACCTTCAAACTTTGTCCCGAAGCTTGCGCCTCTTTCATGAAGTGTGTAGCGCTCAACAGTTAATGGAGTGGCCGCATCGACGTAATCAATTTTTTCACGGATGCCAGGCATGATTTTTTCAAAACCAGAAAGTGCTCTTTCAATTAAATACGCTTTTTGTTTTTCATATTCTTCTTCTGAAAGATTTTTCCAGTCTTCGTAGCGGGCATTAGAGCTTGAAACGATCGCATACTTTGGTTCAAGGTGTGGTCTCATTTCTGGATAGTATAAGGAGAAGGTCTGACTTCCCACTTTTGGTGAAAGGATTAAGTCAGTTGAGAAATCTTTGTCTTCTGAAGTAAAGATCAAATCGCCGATAAACGGAATGCTCTCCCCTTGTTTTAGGCCAATATAGACCTGGCAAGAAGAAGTGTTGAGTCTGACTTCATCAGCTTTTTTGATGAATTCTGATGAGAAGTGCTCGCGCCCTACCATCTTATTCACTGTGCTCTTTAGGTTTGAATTTGAAACCACAGCTTTGGAAGTAATCCTGTGACCTTTAACTTCCACACCGACAGCTTTGCCGTCTTCAATAACAATTCTATCTACGCGGGCCTGAAGCTGGATATCGACGCCATTTTTAAGCATCTCTTCCCTCATCATTCCAATCATAGTGTCTGTTCCGCCATGGAAAATATAAACACCTTTACTCATGAAGTTTGAGAAGACGATCCCGTAACTAATGGCCGGGTCTTCAAGATTTGATCCGTTGGCGTAGACGATCGGCTCTAGTAAAAAGCGCGTGATGTCTGAGCGTCCCGGAAAGTATTTTTCAAACAACTCTCCGTTGGTCATCTTTGAGTTGTCGTAGAAATTCATATTGGCAAGTTCATCAAAGAAGCCAACAACGGTTTCTTCTTTTACGCCGAATTTTTCGATGAGAACTTTAATGAAATGCTCTTTAGTAAAATCTGTTTCCACTTCAAACTGAGGATTGATGTAACGGACAGATTTTAACTGGTGAATGCGATCAGCAATGTCTTTGCTCCAGTACTTGCGGCAAGTCTTAATCATTCCAACCGGGAAGCCATGAAGAGAGACGTCGAAGATATGTGAGCCATCTTTTCTTTTAAACCAGGTAGCAAATCCACCAAGTTTATTGTGAGACTCTAGTAATAAAACAGAGCGGCCATCGCGGGCCATTTTATTAGCGAGGGTCATGCCGGCAAGGCCTGACCCAATAACGATGACATCGTAATTTTTTTCGATTTTATCTTTTGAAGAATACTGCATGATTTTTATTAGAGCTTAGGCGAGACTTTGTAGACTGCCGAACCCCATTCCTTATTGTCTTTAGCGCCCACAACCAGGCAATAAAAAACAATCTCTCCATGATCGTTCATATCCACATCTCCTCCAAATCCTGGAAAATTTGGATTCGAAAGGATTTTTCCCATTCCTAAGTCAGTCATGACTACATCGCCTTCTGCGACGATTTTTTTCACTTCTTTTGAATCAGCAAGATAGATTCCGCGCTTGCCGTCCATGTCTTTTGCTCTAAAAAGAATTTGTCCCTGCTCATTGATTTTAGGCGAGAACATTTCGATTTCAGAAATGCCATCTGATTTTTCAATCACAACATTTTTCAGATGCCCTTCTTTGTAGCGAATAAGAGCTTTTGTTCCGTCTTCTAAAACAGCAGTGAAGGCCACCATGTTGTTCTTTGAAATACTAGCTGAGTTGGTGAATCCTCTAAAAACAGAATTCGGGTCCATGTCTTTATCACGGGCAATAACCACAGGCTCCATTGAAGATCCATTTGGTTTTAGCATCAGGATTTCATCGCCGTTTGATTCGTCCCATTGTCCTACGTCACCAATGCGTCTCTTGAAGGCCATGGCCCCAGAGTCGTTTAAGTATGGCTTAAATAGGTATGAAGATTTTTGTCCGTATGAACTCGCACCTTCCGTGATGATAGGCTTTAATGATCCGTCATATTGGAAATACGTGCGCGCATTTTCCTGGTCAGTCCCACGGAAATAAACTTTTCCGTTTGTCAGTACCTGTGGGTATGTATAAAAAGCGATGTCTTCGTTTGCTGGTTTTAGAACTTGCTTTACTTCAGACGAATCACCGTTGAAAGTAAAAATCCCATCGCTTGCGAAATCATCGTATGTGTTAAACGCAATCACACCTGCATCGTTAAGACTTGGGTCTGTCACATATTTTGTTTCATCTGTTGAATAAACAATCTTTCCGCTCTCATCGATTCCACGCTTAAGCCATAGCCCTTGAGTGTTTTCTCCGTTAAAGGCCATAAGTTTAAAGCTTACGTCTCCGCGGTTGTTGATAACCGGCGATGTGTTTGAAAGAAAACTCATCGGTGGAAGATTGTATCCATCGCCAATATTAGCGCGCGCCAGGATTTCTGGAGCATTGTATTCTGAGATGGCAGCGAAAGTGGAAAATGATAGCGAGAAAAGAGTAAGCGCTAACGTCGTTTTGATCATGGTTCAAATCCTTTTTCTGTTTTTAAAAGAGACATGGCGATTTTTACGCCATCAACCGCTGCACTGGTAATCCCTCCGGCATGGCCTGCGCCTTCGCCGCAAGGATAAAGCCCCTGGTGGCTGGTTGATTCCATCGTCTCTTTATTGCGGGCAATCGTCACGGGTGCCGATGTCCTGGTTTCCGGTGCAATCAGTAGTGCTTTATCTGAAATAAAGCCCTTTAAATTATCATCAAATTTTACCAGAGCTTGCTCTAAATGTTTAGTCACAAATTGCGGCAATATGTCTCTTAGTGGAGTTTTTACAATTCCTGAAGGTGTCGATGTTTTGACTCCTTCATTCGAAGGATTCAAGGAATGATTCATAAACTCTTTGAGTGTCTGAGCAGGAAGCTCTCTTCCATGGGCACGGGCCATTGAAGCTTGGTAAGCTTTTTGTTCAATCCCGTGTTGGAAATCAAGACCAGCAAGCAGTTTATCACTTGAAAAATCTACTCCGGCGCGAACGCTGACAACTAAAGCAGCATTCGACCAGCGCGAGTTTCTGGCGTAGTTACTCATTCCATTGACTACGATTCCGTTGGCCTCTGTCCCCGAAGAAAGCACGTAGCCTCCCGGGCACATACAGAAACTATAAGTTCCTTTTTTTGTCTTCGGGTCTTCGTAACTCAAGCGGTAGCGGGCAGCTCCTAATTCAAGGCCTGCAAATTTTCCGTATTGGATATGGTCAATGAGTTCGCGCGGGTGTTCGATACGAACTCCTACGGCGAAATCTTTTTGTTTCATTTCCACCCCTAACTCTTCCAGGTGGTAGTACATTTCTTTGGCCGAATGCCCGGTGGCCAGGACGACACTGTTAGAAAAAAGCTTTTCTCCGGTGTTTAATTCAACGCCGATAATTTTTTTTCCCTCATAAAGCAAACGGTCTACTCGGGTATTGTAGCGGACTTCGCAGCCCTTCGAGACCAGGTACTCAGTCATTTTGTTAATGAGCGCTCTGATCTTATTTGACCCTAAGTGTGGGTTAGAAATATACGCTGTTTCTTTCGGGGCACCGAAATCCACAAAACGGTTCATGACGTACTGAACGAAGGGAGACTTGATTCGGGTAATCAGTTTTCCATCAGAAAAAAGCCCTGCGCCTCCTTCTCCGTAACACACGTTGTTTTCCGTGTTGAATTCTCCGTATCTCCAGAATTTCGAAATATGCAGCATACGGTTGTGAGCGCGGTCTCCGCGTTCAATCACAATCGAAGGCACTCCGTAATCCGCTAAACGTAAGGCACAAAAAAGCCCACCGGGGCCGGCCCCAATGATAATAGGTTTGTTTTTAAATGATCCTAGTTGAGGGAATTCCTCTTGGGCCGCTTCAAACTGCTCGCCCGGACTTAAAATCTCAACGTTGTAAGTGTAGCGAGGAGTTTTTCCTCTCTGAGCCCCCCTGGCATCGAGGGCCTGATTTAAAATGCGGTAGTCCACATGATCGGGAAAATGAGAGTCCAAATAGACTTCAACGTCCTCATTGTAATCGAGTGTGAATTGAATTTTTTTTGTCATTGGTTTGTCTCAATATTGGATGAGACAAGTATAAGCGTTTTATGGCAAAATTTAAAGATATAAAACAAGAGTTTCTCGGAGAGAAAAATGAGTAAAGCATTAACCGTTTCCATGATCGTCATTGGAGATGAAATATTAAACGGCAGAACGACTGATTTAAACGGTTCGTGGCTCTCAAAGTTTCTCTTTAAAAAAGGCCTGGAATTTAAGTCATTGCGCTTTATTCGCGACAATGCTGAAGAGATGACAGCGGCCTTGAGCGCTTCTTTTTTTGACAGCGATATCGTCATTACCAGTGGAGGAATTGGACCCACTCTCGATGATAAAACCAAAAACACCTTGGCAGATTTTTTCAAAAAACCGGTCGTTGAAAGAAACGACGTCGCCGAGCTTGTGAGCGAAAATTACATCCGTTTTGGCAGAAGCTGGACTCCGGAAACTAACCAATATCACTTTTTCCCGCAGGATTTCATCGCCATCAATAACCCAAGAGGACTTGCCCCTGGGCTTGCTTTTTTAACCGTTGATAAAAAATTCGTCATGGCCGCTCCCGGAGTGCCGCGCGAATTTACGGCGATGGTAGAAGAAGAATTTTATCCACTCATCAAAAAAGAATTTGCCGAAAGGCTAAAAGAAAACCACCAATGCGTTATCAGGACTCAAGGAGTTCCAGAAGAAAAAATCTTCTTTGAACTCTGCCCGACTCTTTGGCAAGACCTGGAGACCTTTGGAAAAGTGAGTTCACTTCCTCACACCATTGGCATTGATATCGTCGTCGGTTTTACCGGATCACAAAAAGAGTTTGAAGAAAAATCACAAAAGATTAAAGAACTCATCATGAAAACTCCGCTCGCTCCTCATGTCTGGCAATGGGGAAATCGCGCGATCCACGAGATGGTGTTAGAAAAAGCTTTGGAGAAAAAATGCACATTTGCTTTTGCTGAATCATGTACTGGTGGACTGACATCATCAAAGATCACGGATCTCTCTGGATCAAGCGCTGTTTTTTACGGCGGGATAATTTCTTATGATAACTCGATTAAAGAAAATGTTTTAGGCGTTCAAAAAGAGACGCTGGAAAAATTTGGCGCAGTCAGTGTTGAATGCGCTATAGAAATGGCCCGTGGAGTGCGCGAACTATTAAAAACGGATTGTGCTGTTTCAATCACCGGCATTGCCGGCCCGAGTGGTGGATCAAAAGAAAAGCCAGTGGGAACAGTGGCCATTGGGATTGCTTCTAAAGAAAAAAACACTGCTGTGTTGTATCAGTTTCCAGGAGACAGAGTAAAATTAAAAGATCGCTTTTCCGATAAAGCACTTTTAACTTTGCTGGAATTAATGGAGTAGATTATTTGTTGGCAAAAGATTTTGAGGCCTGAATTTTTTCAAGAGCAGAGGACTTCATTTCCTGAACACTCTCCTCTTGAATACTGGCAATTTCTCTTTTTGCTCTCTGGGCTTCCTCAGAATTAAAACGCCCGCTTTGGGCAAGACGGTTAATCATCACTTCTGCCTGCATCTTTTCAAGCTTCATTGAACTTAGCATTTGATCAATTGTCTTACTCTCTGCCATCACCTGGAATGACATCGTTGCAATCGCGACCAAAAAAAGAATTTTGCATTTCATCGTGATTAACTCCACTTTGAGTTGTTTGAACTCCACCCAGTATCGGGGAAAATCGCCTATTTCTTGAGCCTTTTGATCGGAATTAAACTGCTAAATCGTGATCTCAAGGCCCTAGAATACAAATCTCAATGGGAAGAATTTTTATTTAACTTTTCTCCTCGCCGAGAAAAATGGGCAGAAACGTCCTATTCCACACTTTCCACAATTGCTTTAACTCTCTGAAAATAATCAATCACAGGAATTAAAAACCTACCATTTCAGAAGACTTTTAAAATTAACGAAAGGTTATTAAGGGAAAACCGAATAGATTTAAGAACTTTGTTATAAAAAGGCCTGTGGATTTGATGGATTATTTAAAAACACATTTTAAAAAGTTTGGAGATATCACTATTGCTGTGATGGTTCTCACTCTTTTTTTACAAGGGTGTATCCAGTCGCCAAAGGCAAAACGCAATTCTCTTAAGAGCGCCAGCACAACTGATTCAAGCGGAACAACAAAACTTCCAGAATTCACAGCAGGAAACAACTTCATCCAAAACGGTGCAAGTGTTTATCTCTCAAACGTTCCACTTAGCTTAAATTTTTCTGACTATATACAGCTGCGCGGAAAAGATGTCGACAGTTACATCAGAAGCACAGGGACTTCGAATATCGTTTGTTTAACTTCACGTTACACACAAGCGGCAGTCAACAAAGTTATCATGATGGCGGCCATCCCTCGCTCGGTATACAACTTCACTTCGCAGACACTT
The DNA here is from genome assembly GCF_058446905.1 of Bacteriovorax sp. As-1. NCBI lineage: Bacteria > Pseudomonadati > Bdellovibrionota > Bacteriovoracia > Bacteriovoracales > Bacteriovoracaceae > Bacteriovorax > Bacteriovorax sp. As-1. The sequence continues at coordinate 3,204,879 of NZ_CP184341.1, read as the reverse complement.
GAGTACTACTACAACATCTCTCCGTCTGATGTGACATCAAACCAGAGCTTTTGTCAGAAGACAGGTGTTATCAACAAGCTTTACAGCTTATACCCTACTTTAACTCCAAAATATCAATTGTCGGAAATTTGTCCAACTGGAACTTGTTCAAGTTCATCTTATGCCGGCCAGTCACTTGAGTTATACAGCACAACAGGTACGGCCCTTACTCAGATTGCGACAAAACATTTACTCTTCACTGTTTCAAACAGTATAAGCGGCAACTCTTCTTCAGGTCAGACTTGTACGGATTCTTCACAATGTACGGCCCAGGGATATGACTGTTGCAGCTCCGGCCAGTGTGTGAAAGACCTTGCTCAAAAGCCGGGTGTGGACACTTCTTCAAATGAATATCTTCAGGCACTACAGGATATTTTAAACAATCCTTCGAACGTTTACCTGTACCCTCAGTACTATTTCATCTGTTCACAGCCGGTGACAACTCCAACGACTCCGACAACTCCTACTGATCCGGTTAATGAGGCCAATGTTCGTCTGAAGAAGATGGCAAACCTTTACAACTGTACAACGAAGATTGAAGGTGAATACGGTCTTTGTACTAAGACTTACACCAATGCGACGATCGGTGAATTCTACAGTGCCGGCAAAGACGACAGAAGTTTTGCCGACACATTCACTCACATCAATGTTGATAAACAAACTCTCGTTTCAATAGAAGAAATCAGCTACGGTGAAGTTGTAATCTACGATTACACGACAAAAACAGACACTCAACTTCTGCCAAATATTTATGAAGATACGGCAGTTAGAATTGAAGGATCTCACAACGACGACCTGGCAACAGGGGCGGCAATTAAAGTCAAAGTAAAACCTTCAGCTGCTGTTTCAAATGACCTGGTTATCAAATATAAAATCGATGCAAGCTGTACACAAGTCAACGCTTCTTTGGCGAAGTGTGAGAAGTACTATATCCAAGGACAGGACGATGCTGGAGACACAATCGCAGCTCACCGCCGCGGACGTGTAACAGACCACTACCCTGACTCAAATGTTTTTAAGCTTCCTTATTACGCTAACACTGCTAAAGCGATCACAGTTGAAGTCGATGGGATCACTCAAAAACAAGACCTGGACTGGCAATTAAACATTGGTGCTCCAAGTACTATTCAATTCCTTCCAGTCAATTCGCTTAAAGTTTTTAAAGACCAAAAGGTCCGCATTTCCTACTTTGTAGACCTGACAGTCAACAACATCATGGAATCAAAACTAGCGGCGCTGAATGAAATTAAAACCATCTGTTCATGTTCTGGGACAAACTGTAGCCTGACTCCAGTAAAAAACACGGCCGGGGCAATCACTGATTACGCCTGCGTTTATCCAGACCCTGATCCAGTTGATCCACCGATGTCTCAAAAAATTTACCTGAGCTCAAAAACAGTTCCCGTGCGCTTCTACGATTCAAACGGAGCAGCTCAAACAACTGTTAACGCCAGCACTTTAAAGCAGGAAGGAACTGAGTTCAAATACAGAAATGATAACCTGCTTAACCCAAGCAACATGCCTGACATTACGAATGCGGCAGACACAAGTGACAATTACACAGGTTTCAACGAAATTTACGGAAGCCTTTCATACACTAACGGTTCAGCAAAACCGGCCTATGAAGTTTCGGTGAAAAAAGGAACGACATACGATATCTATGTTGACCGCGGGTCTTTTTCAAACTGTGTTCAGTGTGGAAACGACTACTACTCTCAATTAAATAAACTCTTCCCTCTTACTCAATTTGGTGGAGGGGCCGTTCCTCTGCTTGGACAGACAAACCGTTCAATGAGCAACGGAATCCGCTCTGATGAAATGAAATTTGGACGTGCTTGTCTTGTTCCTGCGACAATGATCCCATGGACGCATGGAACTGAGTCATCTGCACAGGTTCAACGTATGAACCGTATGCGCGCCCAGCATTTTATGTTCGCTAACGGTTACCAGTATGACTGGTATGGATTTGACTATGGTTCGGTCATCGGATCTTTTGATGGTGTGAAATGGTTCTCTATCGGAACAAACCGTCGTATCAAAGCAGAAAGCAATAAAATGTTCGTTGCCGTTAACGGTCTTTTTGGAGACCTGACTCTTGAAGCAACTTATGAAGTGACAATCAATGATGGGACACTCAACCCTCTTGGTTCAAACATGGTCACTACAGATTACAATTCTGACGGGGCCCAGTGTCAGCAGTTCCATCAGTGTTCGACAGATAATGACTGTGCGACGACTCTTGGATGGGAGTACTCATGTGCTTCCGTTAATGAGATCACGACAAGCTGGCCAAAATTTGATGACAATGCCAAAGAAATTCCTGAAACGAATTTCGACAATAACCGCTTGACTAGCATTCTTGGTATTTCGACAACAGGAAAACGTTGTGTATACCGTGGGCGTGGTGCTCTTTGTACGCAAAACTACAATAACGTAAATGTGAACTCGACTTTCAATCAGTCGACAAGCCAGCAGATGCACTCATGTTCATCAAATACTTACTGTCAGTCAATTTCAGTAAATGGAACTCCTGCTGCGAAATTCAACAACCGTATCGCTCGTTACGGAAAAGTAAGAACAGACTCAACTGTAGATAGTTTCGGTCTGGCTGCCCTTATCCCTGGACGTCCATACTCATTTAATGGTGTTGAAACAGTGAGGGCTGAGACACTAAAAAACCTTAACGTGAATAAGGCCATGGCAATGTGTATTCCTGGCCGTGACGTCGACCAGACAAGTTTCCTTGAACAAAACCGTGTGGCCCCAACCGGAACAGAGTTTACAGGTGATAAAGTTCTAGGAATCGGAATGAGCTACAGAAAGAGCACGCCAACCGCAGCTCCAAACTATTTGAATGCGTGTTCGATTATGGACTCGACAAAAAATTTCTATCACAACACGACCACTCAGGCCGCAGCTTCTTTTAGCAGCGCAGCTGTATACCCTAACTTAAAATACGATGCCGGCTCTCAAGCGATGTCGACTAACGTTTTAGGAATTTTTGATTCCATCTTCTCAAGCAAAGGGATCTCTTTTGGCCTGTATAAATCGACAAGTGCAATCCTGACGACAACATCGTTCCAGGAAAACAGATGTCTTCGCGCTCCAGGTTCGTCATGTTTTACAGACATGGATTGTGGTCCTTCTAAAGTTGTGAGTGATAAAATCAAATCATTAAGCGCAGCTGATTCAGTCGTAACTAATATCCTGAATAAATATGAAGTTCTTTTCTGGCAGGAAGAACTGGTATGTTCTCAGGCCCAGGCAAAAACCAGCTCTCTTTATGATCCAAAAAACAACCGTTGCTGCCGCGAAGTTGGTAAAACAATTTCACTTCCATCTGGAGACAATGTAAACTTGATTAACTACAATCAGGTTCCGGGCCTTGATACATCGATTGGTTATAAGTACCGTTACTCTCGTGCTGCGACCATGTACAAAGAATCAAACACAGATGCAGGAAACTTCCCTGCACTATCTGTGGCCTCAAAAGATCAGTGTGGTTCGCCGGCCGATCCTCTTCTTTGTAAATCAACGGCTTCTCTGGCAAATCAATTTAGAACGTTCACTTCCCTTGCTGAAAAAACCAGCTGTTCAGGTGATTGGGTAAGAAGCTTTGCTACAAGTGGAACAAAATGGGAAAGCTCTCGCTTCCAGGCCTTTGCTCCATCTATGTTTAAATGTTTCAACTGGTATGGTGGTACAGGTGGATACACTTGTTCACAATACGAAGCAGATGATCCAGCTTGTCCAATGGCGCAGACACAACCGAGTACACCTAAAGCAAAAGAAATTTTAAGTTACCTTGGAAGACTGGAGTTAATGGGGATTCCACAGATTTCATTCCCATCAGAAGAGTATTACAGTAATGCGACTGAAGAGCGCGGAATGTCTTGTAAGTCTCACCCATCGGGAAGATCTAACACTTATCCAAACAATGCTTCAAGCACTGGAGGGACATACCTTCCTCCAAGCACTCTTTATAAGAGTGGAGCGATTAAAGAATACGTTGACAGCAACACTGCTCCAACTATGTATAGCTACTCTGCTGTAGATAATACGAACTTCCAGAGCATGAAACAAATTTTCAAGTCTGATGAGGTCCGCGGATGTCTGCCGGCAGGAACACAAATGACCACTGGTGCTGACCCTGCTTTATGCTGTACAGGGATGATCAACTCAAAGACATTAAAATGTCAGCTTGATGACTATGTTGACGTCAGCGTTTATACAAACCGCTATGTTTCAAGTGAAGCTAAAAAACTAAACACCACTCTGTTTGACTCAAACGGATACATTAAAGACCCGGCGTACGCTGCTAACCTAGCGTGCGAAAGACAGATGTGTGCTTCAGGTAAACTGGCCTACGGTATCTTGATTTCAAGATTAAAAACTCCTGGTCAAGAAAGCCTACCAAACAAATACTTCCGTTTCCTTGAAGGAAATACGGCCGATAACATTAATAAGCTCCTGGATATCTACAATAAAGGCCTAAAGCTTAACAACCACGTTTATTGTATTCCAGAGACTCTGGACAACTCGGCCACAGAATCAGATTCTGACGACCTGACAATTTTTACTTGTGGTAATTAATTGTCAAAAGCTTTCGATGCTCTCATAATAAATCAGGACAAAAATTTTTCGGAAAGAGAGTCACATGGAAGCATTGATTATTGCCGCAATCCTGGGCCTGGTTGAAGGTCTAACAGAATTTATCCCCGTATCCTCTACTGGACACTTGATCATCGTTAGCGAACTGCTGCACTTAGATCACGCCAAAAGTGATTCATTTAATATCATTATTCAGTTAGGGGCCATCCTCGCTGTTGTTTATCTCTATAGAGAGAGATTCGCCGAATTCTTCAATCTAACAAAAATTAAAGAGCTAACCGATCTGGAAGGAATTAAGAGGGCCAAAAGACTTAACCTGGTTCACGTCGCTTTAGCGATTGTCCCGGTCCTAGGAATTGGTTTTGTCACAAGAAAACTCATTAAGACATACCTCTTCAACACCAACGTGGTGGTTTTCTCTCTAATTTTCGTCGGTATCCTGATGATCGTCGTTGAAAAGTTTAAACCAAAACCTAAGATTTCTAGTCTTGATGAGATCACCTATCTCGATGCCTTCATTATTGGCCTCGGTCAGTGTTTTGCTCTGATCCCGGGAGTCTCGCGTTCAGGGGCCACAATGCTCACGGGGATGTTAAGAAAAGTCGATGTTAAAACTTCGGCCGATTTCTCATTCCTTATTTCGGTGCCAGTTATTTCGGCCGCGACTATTTATGAGTTCATCAAGGTCTACTCGCTCTTTACTATGGCCGACATGATGTCACTCTTGGTGGGATTCACTGTCTCATTCCTGATTGCAATAGTCGGAATAAAAGGTTTTTTAGTCGTTTTAAAGCGCTTAAGTATCACGCCCTTCGGTATCTACCGCATTGTCTTCGGGCTGGTCTATTACCTTTTTATCAAGTAAAAAACCGCCTCATTTTCTGGTCAGACAGAGGGAGAATATGCCCATTCAATCTTATTGAGTGCACTCTCCCTAACACTTCGAAACCATTATCCTCTCCTCTAAATTTATCGAATGTTTACCATCAGATGCGGTAAAAAGCGCATGATTAAACTAATCAAGCATTAAAATAAGGCCAAGATACCAAGTTTTTTGGAAAACCATCCGAATAGACTAAAGAATGATCTTTAAGCCTTAGGAATGATTGCTATGAAAAATTTAAAACGACTCACAAAAACATTCGCGGTTCATGCAATGATTATTTCATTGCTGCAGACTTCGTTTGTTTTCATGCCTGCTTATGCTGCTAGCAACATGACTAGCACTGAAAAAACAGGACAGGAAATTTTAAATGTCGCTAAGACTGCCGTTGGTATCTACGGTTCTTTCCTAGGACAAAAACAGCAATCAATCATGCTGCAAATTCAGGCGCAGAAAAACCAACAACTCATGCAGACACTGAGTCCAAACTGTCGCAAAGCAGACGGGACTTCATGTTATACGACTGGAAGTAAATTTTTTCCAGAGTGTCCACTTCCCGCTTCAATGACAAGCATGCCGCAAAACGTTTGTTCGGCAGCGAGCCCGGATCCAAATCAAATCGCGCAAATGATTACATATGAATCAATTGCAAAAAGCTGGATGAACTACTTTGACCAGATGTCAAACGAAGCTTCAAACGCAAAAGTTCCATTTGGTCTTAAATGTCTTGGTGACAAACAAAAGGCCCTTGATTCTCAGTTGACTGAGATGGTGAACAACCTGACTCGCCTTCAGGATCAATTAAATAAAGATAAAGAAACTTTCCGTAACAATAACAAAAAACTTCTTGAAGACCTTGCCACTTATAACGACGAACTTATGGGTGCAAGTGGAACAGGAAAAAATAACCTGAAGCTTAAGACTCAAGACTTTGCAAAATACTTCTCAGCAAGCTGTCAGTCAGTTATTGGTGAAGATGGATTAAGAGATGGACCAAGCATGGGTCTTCTGGGAATCATGCAGTCACTTTCTCCAGCAAGCAAGAGAGCTTCTGACTACAACAACAACCGTGCTCTAATCGAATCTGAAATCAGAAACGATGTTGCAAAAATCCAGGCGGCCATTCAAAATGGTGGTCTACAAGATTACTTCGATGGAAAAATCGCAGAAACATCTAAATACCAGTCTCTGGTAGTTGCGACTCAAAAGCAGTCTAAAGAATTTAGTATCGCTAAAGAAAGAATTGCCAGTGAGTTAAAGAAGATTGGCTATACTCTTCCAGAAATGGATAAGAACTTCTCTGTGGATTTTGATGAGTTTTTAAAAGACTCGCAAACTTACTTTAAAAAACAATACATCAATGAGTGTGTGACTGGTGCAGACAAGAGTGGGATCGCCATCTCTACTGACCAAATCCTAAAAGCTCTTCAACAAAGAAGTACTGGAAATGCCGGTACTGCTTTATCGAAGTATAAAGATGCTTTAAAGATCATCATGGAAAGTGACTCATCAATGGAGCAAAAACTTGCTGACATCAAGGCCCTGGAAGGAACTTACCAGGACATGAGCATCACTTACCAAAGCTCAGATGGACAAAAAGTGACAGAAACTCCGTATGATCTTTACATGAGAACGCTGGAAAAATGTAACCAGCACTACAACAGTGATAAATCGAGCTCTGATGGCTCAGTTGCCGTGTCTCAAAAGAAAAAAGTTGAAAGAGGACAGGCACTTTTAAGAGAGCTTCAATCTCTACATAACAACTACTCTTCTCAACTGGCAAGCCGTGTCCTTGACCAGGCCCTTAACTGTAACGGTGAATCGAAAAAGGCCGGATCAGGATGCGGGAATAAAGATGCTTTCGATCACACGTCAGCAAACTTCTGTATGTCAAACGCCAACCTTTGTGCCAACGAAGTGTCTGGTTGCTACGCTGAAGCGACAAAACATGTAGAAACAAGAAAAGCTAAAATGGAAGCGTTGGCAAAAACATTCAACGCTAACACTGAAAGCATGGTGGCAAGAGCGAACCAACTTTACAATGCACAAAAGAACGCGGTTATGGACATGATTAAAGTTGTTCAGGCCCGTTTCCCAGGTACAAACTTTGAAATCCCTGAAGGAATGTTCGTTTCAATGCCAGAACTTAAGAAAGATGCTTTTGGTGTTGAGCTAGCTAACGACGGTAACCTTTCTTTTATGGACGAGCTTCCAAAAAAGATCACTCTTTTAAAACAAGTTTTTGAAAAACAAAAAGACACAGTTAATAAAGAAATCGATGACTATATTGCCAAACAAGAAGCCGCAATGTCTAAAGAAAGAGGTCGTTGGGAGCAACTTGCTGGTGAATGTAAAAGTATGATCGACAGGTCTTCTTCAGAACTTGCAAAATCAAATGCTGAAGGTGCAAAAAAGCAGGCAGAACTTGATCAGAAAGTTGGAAACTTCTGTCGAAAATACTCTCAGCTCCAAGACAATCCGTTTGGTGCTTGTGAAGACGCTAAAGACCTTGCTGAGGAAGCAGACAAAATCAGCGCTCGACTAAGCAGCAACGCTGAAAACGTAACAGCTCAGTTCCGCACTCTATGTAACATGTACAACAACGAAAGCTCTTCGGCCAGCAGCGAGTATGAACTTTGCCGTAAGGCCAGCTACCGTGAAAAAAATGAAGACCGTTGTGCTATCGCTGAAAATAAAGAGTTAGCAAAATTTGGTAAAAAAGAAGAAGACGGAAAAAAGAGCGGGAAAAAAGGTGGAGGCATCTCTCTAGCCTCTCTTTGTGGATCAGATGCAAAGCCAGCAACAAATAAAGACCTTGTTGAGCGCATCTTAGGAAAACTTCCTGAGAAAGAAAGATCGAAGTTTGACGGTGATAAAAAAGAAAAACTTGTAAAGGCACTTGAGTCTCGCGACTTTGACGGACTTGATGGATACGGCGACCTTGAAGATGAAGGTGTTTTACAAAACATCGCTGATCTTGGGGGCGGTGCCGATAATGTATGTTCAAAGCTATTTCAGTTGAATACTGGGACTTCTGCAAATACAGATAAGCAAAAAACTGATTTGACCGCTCTTGAAAATGAACTCAAGGCCGCCACGACAGAAGATGCTAAAAAAGAATTAACAAAAAAAATTGACGATAAAAAGAAAGAAATTGCAGCAGCTGACACTAAAGGAAGCAACCCTGTTGCAAAAGTTCTTGATGATTTAAAAACAGCCGCCCTTGCGGGAACGACAGTAGAGGCTCAAAGAGAAGTTGCCTTCAACCGTCTCGGGGAACAAATCGACGGTTCATGTGATGCTCAGGCAAGCAATACGTCAATGCCTAAAGACTGGGGAAGCCAGTTATTACAATCATTCGACAAAGCGATTCTGGGGAATACAAAGTAGTACGTTAGCGACAAGACAGGTTTAGATGGGGAAAAGAAACTGGGGCTTAAAACATTGCAAAACACTCACTGCACTTCTTTTAGTGTCAGTGGCAGTGTCGTCATGCATTCCGTCTGTGAGTTCTAACCCTCGCAGCCGCCTGAGTGCGAATGCGACTAATTCAAACGTTGGGCTCTACCAAGGAAAAATCCTTGCCGACAACCCTATTATTCTTTCAAATGATCCAGGCCTTAGCTTAAGTTATGACCTCAATAAACTAACGAGTGTTGCCAACATCACGACAAACTCTTTTCTTCAAGGAAATCCTAACTGTTCAGGTCTTACTTATTGTTTTGAAGTCAGACAATACAAAGAGTCTGTTTCTGCTCTACAAACGACTGATGGGAAATGGGGATACAGTGCACCGACTGAAGAGTTTTTACAGGTCAACACCTACTACCATTTAAATAAAATTTTTGATCAGTTTTTTGCAAACCTTGGGCTTTCATATGGAAATGCCTACGACTCGTTTTCCTTCCCTATTTACGATACTGCTGTTCCATTAGATCTTTATAACTCTGATGGAACTTTTAATTTAAACAACCAAACACTTATGGCCTTTTCTGGTTGTGATATTGAAAACAACGCAACTTATGACCAGGCCACAGAGTCACTGTGCTTTGGGTACACTGGAAGCAAAAAAGAACTTCGCTGGGCACACGATAGCACTATCGTCTACCACGAGGCCGGACACTTCTTCCAAAAATTACAATTAAATTTTAGAAACACAGCTTCAGTCACAAAGGCCCAACTGGGTAATTACCTTTACACGGAAGCGGGCTCTATTGGTGAAGGTCTTTCGGATTTCTTCAGTTATTATGTCAACGGTCGCACACACTGGGGTGAATGGGCCGCAGGTAAACTTGGTGGGTCTCGCCCACTTTCTGAAGAGGACTCTCTTCACGTTCCAAGTTTATCAACTGATGAAGACCAGAGATTAAATTACCCGCAATACTTAAATTACGATCCAAACGATCCAGAAATTCCGGTAGAAGATATCCACATGTCAGGAATGATTATCTCTCACTACCTGACAGCTCTTTCAGTAGATCTACAATCAAAGTGTAGCATGACTTCAAAAAATGCCCGCGAGTTCGTGATGACGATCTTAAATGAGACGATGGCCGAACTTGGAGACTTGTCTTCAAAAGGAACAGTCAACGGAACTGCCGGGAAAGTGAATATGGACGCTACAAATTCACTTCAGTGGTTTACAACTAACAACCCGATTAACTACCGTTCGTTTGCTCAGACAATTGCTAAAAATTTATTAAACACTATCGGGAATTCAGGACTGAATCGTTGTAACGGTACATACTACACTCGCGATAATATCGAAGGACTTCTTGATAGCTACGGGCTTCTGCTCTTTAAAACTTATAACCAGCACAGAAACCTGACGAGCTCAATTAAAGTCAACACTCAGGTCACAGCAACCAACAGAAAAAAATCGGTGCTGATTTCTAAAAATAGTCTAATCCTCGACCCTACAACGGGAGCAAGCTCTGCTTACGTTATCGACAGCCGTACTCAAATTGCGGCGGGGATTACCCAACTTCAGTCTTCAGGACTTATTGGAACAATGTCTGCTCAGACACCAAGTGATTTTGGTTTCAACAACGGAAACAGTAAAGTGAGTCCAGGCGAAGTTGTCGCCATCGCACTTAACTTATACAACAATTCAAACTCAGTCATGGGTGGTATTGAAGTCCTGGCCAATGACTGGGACCATGCTGACACTTCTACGAAAAAACCATGTTTATTTGATTCAAACCTTTCAAATGATGGATGGCCTCTGTCTTCTGAAGGGGCTTCGACAGATACAAATTGCCAGACAATCGGGACCTCAACAACAGAGTTTGCTCCCGTGTGTTTTGTGCAATTAAATGAATCCTCAGCTACAAAATGGATCTCGCAACACGAGTTCAAAGAAAAAATGTCTATTGATACCAATTCATGTCTGGATAAGTCTAACGACAAAGACTGTTTTATCCGCGCCATTAAAGGAGCCGATAAGGCCTATTTCTCAAAGATCAATCCTAAATCGACATGGGGTCAGACCATGGCCAACCCAAAAACAGGAAAGGCCTACGGCCTAGACTGGGGGAACGTGCTTTTATTTGAAGTTTCAAAACACATTCCACCGGGAACTGTGATCGACTGCCGTCTAAGAGTGCGCTTTACAAACTGTGAAGACTGCTTCCACGACAGCACAAGAAACAACAATGACTATTTAGATGCTGAATATAATGGTCCAAGACCATTTAAGATTATCCACCTGCAGATTCCGATTACAGATTAATTATGAAGAAAACGTTCCTGTTTGTCCTTTCTGTAACCCTGGCCTTTGGTATAACTTTTTATATCAAAAGAAGGGAGTCTCAAGCTCTCGCGCATAAGAGTCGTGAGTGGAAAACTTTTGTCAAAAAATCTGATTCTGAGGTTGCTTCTCACAACACCACTTCCGATGAATTTCAGGCAGCGAAAATTATTAATCCTGAAGAGAATAAAAAAGAAAGAGCAAACCGTACTGTCGCCTCAGTGAATCCTTTTAAAGGGTTCATGGTTAGACAAAACCGCATTCTCATGGGTGATATAGACCAGAAGTATGAAGACGAGGCCACAGAGCTAAAAATGCTCAATGCCGTCAATCCTGACTGGAAAGAGATCATGGGTGAAGACCTGATGCGTTTTCAGCCTGAAGACACCAAACTCATGGTCAAAGAAGAAGTCCCGGTTATCAAAATCGTGGATGGCAAAGGACGTTTCTTAGAGCAAGTCATCGTGACCTACTTGAAAAAGAACGGCGATAAAAACAGCTTTAAAGCACTTGTTGATTCGGAGACTGGAACCATTGTTGAGACATGGGACAGGACCATTCATGAGCAGCTTGGAAGACGAAAAGGAAGGATGGCCTTCCCTTCCGTCAATGAAAGCGGTATTATTACAAGGTAAAAGGCAAACTCACACCAAGCACGATTTCTTTAAAGTCCAGGTCTGGATTTAATGAACCATTTCCTGCAGTGCTTTCGAATTCATCATGGTTAACCATTCTATACATCAGGTTGATTGAAAGAAAGGGAAGGCCAGTGAAACCAACACCCAATTCTTTTGTGTTCCCTTTGTATTTTGTGCTAGTAGAGTTGTCGGCCTTCATCGTGTTAGTGAAATAATAGGCACCCCATGCACGAAGAAGAATCGGGAAATTATAACCGGCAAATACACCGATTTCATTTCTCTTCATATCTGTTTTAGAAGTTCCTGAACTGCTTTTTGATTCCAGTTCAAAAGATGAACGCGTGTAATCTAGCCCCAGCATTAGGCCTAGATTCTGCCAGCCCACTCTTGCCCCTAATTGAGGCCCGTTATAGTCGTATTCAAGGCCTCCAGCATCACCAGAACCTGAAAGGTTGTAGCCAATATGTGGCTCGAGTAAAAGAGCAGCAGAAGCCGTCTGCGCGCTTATAAAAACAACACCCAATATCAGGGCCAGTTTTTTTACATTTTTACAAATTCCCATAGTTCCTCCTTGATTTTCATGTGAATCAGTACTACTTACTTTCAATTATCCATTGAGCTACTAAAAAGGAAAGATAAAATTTATGAAATTACTGTATTCTCTTCTAGTTATCGCTCTTGCTTCGTCATTCTCCTCTAGTGCGCACGCTGTGTATTTTAATGTGATTGGTCCATGTTCTGAGAAGGCAGTTCATTCTGGTTCTTTTAAGACAGATCTCGATGACAGTGTTGGAAAAATCTCAATGGACATCTTTGACTTTAACAAAATCCCCTATGCAGGGACTGAGCACGGAATGAATTCTATCATCAATTCCCCTGTCGGGTTAGATGCTATGGAAGTTATTTCAGACTCTAAAATGCGCGCTTACGGATGGTGTTTTTCCATCAATGGCGCGATTCCAGACGTCTTGGCCAGTGAAGTTCACTTTAGTAAACAAAATGACGTATTAAGCTGGTTCTACGCCTATTCGACGTACGATCAAGGGGTTTGGACTGATTACTGCGTACCTTCGTATAAAATTAAGTCACCACAATTTTGTAAATAGTCCTCAATAACCGAGCGTCCTGATCCGATAAGTAAATGATCTCGGAGGACGCTCATTAAAACTTATTCTCCCTACCTATTCATCCTGATTGTCGCAAGCATGGTTGCCCTTTGGTCAGGCCAACAAAGCTATACTCCTTCGCAAGTTCAGCGCGATATCGCCAGCGACTGCGATAGCATGGTTCGCGCTATTATCAGCCCAAGTGTTGAAGCAGAAAAAATAAAGAAAAAAGCATCGGCCGATTTAGCACTGGAAAAAGTTTATAAATTCAGAACATCAATCTGGAATAAGATCATCAGCACTAAAGAATTCGAATCATTCAACGACATCGAATACTTCCGCTCGATGGCGATTTACAAAGATGCCAAGAGCGATCTTTCGAACGTTAACCCGGTAAGCATTGAACAAAAAATGGCCCTTATTGAAGTGATCAATGGACGCTTGATTCCAACAGCAATGAACGCTGAAAAAAATCTTTCGGCCGAAGTTCAAAAACTCAATGCTCTAAAACTGCGCAAGCTTCAAACACGAATGAGAAGCTTTGATCTTTCTTCAAAACTAACTCGCGATGACCTGGAAGATTTTTCATCAGAGCTAATGCTGATTCTCAAAGGGCCTCCGGCCACTCTTTTGGATTACTTTACAAAAAATAAAACAAAACGAATGAACGAAAGACTTATGCGAATGGTTCAAGAAGACATCCTCCTGATGGGACTTAAAGGAATGGTTGAGCGCATTCCTGAAAAACAGTCCTACTCGTCTCTTGAGCGCGGAAAATATATCGTAAAGCGCTTCTTCCAGTACAAGATATGGAAATACCTTGTGATCCCATACGATCTTCCATGGTTTGAGCGTGTGAAAATCCCTGAAGAGCTTTTAGAAAAAATCATCGTTGATGGACTTGATGCTCACGAGCAAGAACTTATTGCTCACTTAAAAAAGCAGAACATGATTGATCACTACGAGCGTTTTAGAAAAGTGTATAAACCAATCGCCTTCGCTGTCGGTTTCTATTTCTACTACGATAAGTTCAATCACCAAATGAGCGGCAAGCTGGATGAAAACCAGGAAGAAGAAAAGAAAAGATTCCTGGAAGAGTTTAAAGAACTTTCTGACTCCATTATGGAAGCAAACGACACGACCATAAAATCGGAAGACGTGATGAAGCAGGAGCAGTTTGAGCGCGCTCTTGATTCATTCAGAAAGAAATACAAAGAAGAGCCTACTCCACAAGAGTACGAAGAGATGAAAACTAAAATTTTCGGTAAATAATTAAGCCTGGTACTGGTAATACTCTTCCAGCGATTCCGGGTTTGTCAGCGCTTCAAGATTTGTCACCGGCTTTTTTGCCAGTACTCTTGCTACCGCCAATTCCACCTTTTTTCCAGAACGAGTGTATGGGATGTCTTTGACCACATAAATCTCGCGCGGAACGTGTCTTGGTGTCGTATTTTTTTTGATTAAATCTTTAATCTGTTTTTTGCGCTCTAAAGTTAACTCTTCATTGGGTTTTAGCTTCACAAAAAGCACGACCTCAACATCCCCTTCTACCGGGCGACCAACACAAAGGGAGTCCAGGATAAAAGCAAGACCTTCAGTCTGACGGTAAATTTCCGCCGTTCCAATTCTGACTCCTCCAGGGTTTAACGTCGCATCTGAGCGCCCGTAAACAATCACTCCGCCATGTTCTGTGACTTTTATAAAGTCTCCGTGAGTCCATACTCCCGGGATTTGGTCAAAGTAAGCGGCCTTGATTTTCTCTTTGTTTGAATCATTTAAAAAATAGATCGGTCTGCTTGGAAATGTTTGAGCACAAACCAATTCTCCTTCAACTCCAACGACACTTTTACCGCTCTCATCAAGGGCCTTAACATCCATTCCCAGTCCTCGACACTGGATTTCTCCGCGGTAAACCGGAAGAATCGGGCAAGCGAGCATAAAACATGAAATGATATCTGTTCCACCGGAAATACTTCCTAATAAAACATCTTTTTTGATTTTGTTATAAACGAAGTCGTACTGCTCCGGTAAAAGCGGAGACCCCGTTGAAAGAATTGTTTCCAGTGTCGGGTAATCTTTAAACTTCGCATGCGTGTCTTCCAAGGCTTTTAAAAACTTTGGGGACGTCCCAAAGATATTAATTCCCTCTCTTTCAATCACATTGAAGAAATACTCTGGTGATGGAGTTGCCGGAGAGCCTTCATAAAGAACGACTGTTCCTCCAGAATACAATCCGCCCATCAGCCAGTTCCACATCATCCAACCGCAAGTCGTAAAATAAAGAATCTTTTTTTCCGCTGTCATATCACAGTGAAGACCCATTTCTTTAACTAGCTGAAGGAGTGTCCCCCCTTGAGAGTGAACGATACACTTTGGTTTCCCTGTCGTTCCCGACGAGTACATGATGTATTGAGGATGGGCAAAAGGAACTCTTACGAAATCAATTTTATCATCGCTCGTATTTTTCGTGATGATTTCTTTGTAATCGATGGCCTTCGAAAATTTCGTAAGCTCGTATCCCTTGCCTAAAAAATCCACCAGGATAATTTTCTCTAAACTAGGAATGCGCTTTTCAATTTCAACAAGCTTCTCTTGAAGGTCAAAGTACTTCTCGCCGTACTCATACCCAACGGCGGCCACCAGGACTTTAGGTTCTGATTGCCCGAAGCGATCAAGCACACCTTCAATCCCAAAATCACAACTAGTCGATGTAAACACACCCCCCATTGAAGAAGCGGCCAACATCGAGATCGCCGTTTCAGGAATGTTAGGCATATAAGCTGCGAGCACGTCCCCTTTTTTCATTACAGATTTCAGGTATGTCTGAAGTGCTTTAACTTCCGTGCGCAGTTCTTTGTAAGTGATTCTTCTGATGCGTTTTGATTCGTGCTGAAAGTTTATAGCAATGGCTTCGGCCGCCCCATTTTTAAGCAAGTTTTCGGCCGAGTTAATTTTTACATTCGAGAACCAAGTGTAGTTTTCAAAACCCTCTTCCAACAGAGCTGGATCGAGGCTTCCTTCATAAGCTACACCAAAATAAGAAATAAGAAATTTCCAAAACAGGTCTTTTTTACCAACCGAAAATGCATGGAGGTCCGCATAGCTTTTTAAATTGAGATTAAACTCAGTATTGAGCGCTTTCATAAAAGCGCTCAACTGAGACGATTCAATTCTTTTTTCTGACGGCGACCAAAGCATTTCGTTCATACAAAAATCCTTACAGAACCTTCTTTAATGCATCGTTTGACTTTGCTTCAACTTCTGCGTGCAGAGAGTTTCCGTGCGCATCCATTGTGACGACAACCGGGAATTCAGTGACTGATAATTCCCAGATCGCTTCTGGAGACCCAAGGTCTTTCCAGTAAACGTTATCAACAGAGTCGATTTTTTCAGCTAATACTTGCGCAGCTCCACCTACTGCGTGAAAATAAACACAACCATACTCTTTACAGCCGGCAAGTGTTTTTGGTCCCATTCCACCTTTACCGATAACTCCTACGATCCCGTAGTCTTTCATCACTTCAGCCTGGTAAGGCTCCTCACGGATTGAAGTCGTGGGTCCTGCTGCTGTCACTTTGTATTTCCCATCTTTTTCAAGGATAACTGGACCGCAGTGGTAGATGATTTGGTTATTTAGGTCTACTGGTGGTTTAACACCTTCGTGTAATCTTTTGTGAACGGCATCTCTTCCGGTAAAAAGTTTTCCGGTGATTAAAACCATGTCACCAACTTTTAGTTCTCTGACCGCTTCGTGTGAAAATGGGTATTCTAATCTTTTCATATTTTACCTCTAGTAAAGCCACTTCTTGATTGTGTTGTTTGATGAAAGTTCAATTCCTTGTCTTCTGAATGCCCAGCACATGTATGATATAGATACGAAAAAAGACGCTGGCAGACGGTTAAGCGCGCTGATCTTGCACCCAAGAAGCGTCGTCTTTCCACCAAATCCCATAGGTCCGATTCCAAGTTTGTTAGATGTTTCAACGATTTCTGTTTCTAATTCGGCAAGAGAAGCGTTTGAATTTTTATCATCAAGTTTTCTTAGTAGTTGCTCTTTTGATTCAATGTAGCCCGCTCCGCGGTCTCCACCGATACAAACTCCAAGAACTCCCGGGCCGCATCCTTTTCCTTGAGCTTTATGAACAGCATCCAGGATAACTTTGCGTACACCATCTAAATCTCTTCCCGCTCCAAGAGCTGTGTGAGGAAGTGAATATTGAGCACCAACGTTTTCACATCCACCACCCTTAAGCATAAGTTTTACTTCAACAGTGTTTTTTGCGTGTTCATGGTAGTGAATTGAAGGGTGACCAGGTCCGATGTTCAGACCTGAGTTCTCTCCAGTTAGAGAGTCTACTGAGTTCTGGCGAAGGTAGCCTTTTTTAGTAGCATCGATGACAGCTTTTTCAATAAGCTTCGTGAATTTTGATTGATTGAATCCCACCGGGTGAGCCACGTAAAAGAGAACTGTTCCCGTATCCTGACAAAGTGGTTGTGATTTTTTCTTCGCTAAATCAATGTTCGCTTTGATGATATTCATTGCGTATTCAGCTGTCGTGTTTTTTTCTTCGCGCTCTAAAGCTTCAAGAATTACTTTTTGAACATCATCAGGAAGTTCAGCACTTGTTACACGGATAAGTTCTAAAAGAGATGCTTCTAATTCCTTATCACTTCCGCCAGTTGCTTTCGCTGCTTTGGGAGCTGCTTTTTTAGCCGGAGCTTTTTTCGCAACAGCTTTCGTTGATTTTTTTGGACCCGTTTTTTTTGCTACAATTTTTTTAGCTGCTTTTTTTGCAGCTGGTTTCTTAGTTGATTTCACTGACTTCGCCGCCTTAGCTACAGTCTTCTTTTTTGCCACTTTTTTGGCGGCCGTTTTTATAGATTTTTTCTTCATCGCCATATACGAATCTCCGCTAGTTTTTAAGAAATTAAAGTACAAAAATTATAGCAAGACTCCTTTGGATTTAGTACTCTTTTTCCCTATGATTTCCCTTAGTGGTCTAAATGACAAACAGCGAGAAGCGGCCGAAACGGTCGAGGGGCCAGTCCTTATACTGGCGGGTGCTGGCTCAGGGAAAACCCGTACCATTACCTATCGAGTAGCCCATATGGTGGATAACCTGGGGATCAAAGGTGACTCAATTCTTGGGGTAAGTTTTACTAATAAGGCCGCTAAAGAGATGCGCGAACGCGTTGTCACCCTCTTAGGTGCGAAAAAATCCCGCAAAATTGCCTTACTTACTTTCCACTCACTGGGAGTGAGAATTCTTAAGAAAGAAATTGATAAACTCGGCTACCACTTAAACTTTTCGATCTACGATCAATCTGATCAGTTAGCGATTGTGAGAGAGGCCTTAAAGCTTTATCACGCAGAGAAGAAATTTGATCAAAAAGATGTTCAAAGTAAAATTAGTTACCTGAAAAACGCTGGTATTTCAGAGAATGATTTTGCGGACTCTCCTCATTTTAACCCTGAAGACCCGTACTCTCACGCGACGGAATACGCTTACCGTTACTACCAGGAAAAGTTAAAATTTTATAACGCCATCGACTTCGACGACATCCTCTTTTTAACTCTAAGACTCTTTAGAGAAAACCCGGACATCGCCCGTGCGTATTCTGAAAAATACCACTACATCATGGTCGATGAGTACCAGGATACCAACGCTCTTCAGTTTGAATTAATCCGCCACCTAACGGTCACTCATAACAACTTGTGTGTTGTAGGTGATGACGATCAGTCTATTTATGGATTCAGAGGCGCGGACATCACAAACATTTTAGAGTTTGAAAAAACATTCCCCGAGGCCAAAGTTGTTAAGCTCGAAGAGAATTACCGCTCCGTCAGCTCAATTCTCGACCTCGCCAACAACGTTATTAAAGAAAATAAAAAACGCCGTGATAAAACCCTATGGAGTCAGAAAAAAAGTGCTCACACACCTATTCTCTGGGCCATGGCCGACACTGATCACGAAGCAGAAGTTGTGGTTGAAGACATCGTCCGACACCAGGGTAACGGTGGCCACTTAGGCGATATTGCCATTTTATACCGCAGTAACACTCAGGCCCCGCCGATTGAAGATCAGCTGCGCATGAGCCAGGTTCCCTACACAATTATCGGAGGACAAAAATTCTACGATAAAAAAGAAGTAAAGGACCTGATGAGTTATCTCTTTGTCATCATGAACCCAAGTGATCAGATGGCCATTAGAAGAATTCTCAATATTCCTCATCGTGGGATCGGAAACGCCACGCTGGAGAAGTACCTGGCCAAATCCCAAGAGGATAACATCCCTCTTTTTGATGCCCTTGAAAAATACCCAGCGATTGACCCTCAACGTTCGGCCGGAATCATCAAGTTTGTAGAGATCATCAGAAAGTTTAAAAAAGTTTTTGAAATGCACACTCTTAGCCAAGGGATCAGCACCCTGATTGAAGAAATTGATTATTTAAATTTCATCGATAAACAATACGACAATGCCAAACAAGTTGAACGCAGAAGAAACGATGTTATGCATTTTATTGAATCTGCTGAGCGTTTCACCAACTATTATAAAGAAAACGCCGATCTAAAAAACTTTTGTGAGCGTCTCCTGCTGCAGGACTCTCAAGACAAAGAAGAAATGGATGAAGAGCACGACGGCGACGTCAGAAAAAATGAAGTCACTCTCATGACCCTTCACTCTTCAAAAGGGCTGGAGTTTAGAAACGTTTATTTAATGGGTATCGAGGAAGAAACACTCCCTCACAAAAAAACCATTTCTCAAGGTGAAGACATTTCCGAAGAACGCAGGCTTTGTTACGTAGGGATCACGCGCGCTCAGGAAAAGTTAGTGATGACATACTGTAAGCAGAGAAAACTTTTCGGAAAAGAAACTCCACGTTTCGTCTCGCGCTTTCTCAATACGCTTGCCGCTGATAATTTATTTATCGAACAAGACCGCACCACTTTCGGCCACCTGACTGAAGAAGAGGCCACAGACTACAAGAAGAGTTTCTTCTCAAACCTGCTTGGCTCTCTCGACGAAGACTAAAATTATAATTTGTTTTGAATGACCATTTTGAGAGTGATGAAATGGGTAGATTCTAGGCGCCAAACGCGTGAGGGAGGAGACGTACGTCCGTACGTCGCACGACCGAACAAGTGCCGGCAACGACGAAGATGCCCGTTTCAGCGCTCTCAAAATAAAAAGGGGCCATCCTTGGCCCTTCATATGATAATGAATGTTGCCAATCCCTGGCACCAATCACAAATTAATTTTTGACGACTTTTAAGGCCACTTCGCGCACAAAAAACCACTTAGTAGTCAGTTCCACACGAATCTTTTTTACCTCTTCACACTTGATTCCATGCTCTTCTAAAAGATCACGCAAGCGCAAATCCCGGTCATAAAACACATAAAACTGCTCACGCGATTTAATGTCGATGACCTTCTCCTCTTCAATCTCCTCGCGAGTAATCTCACGGGTCGAAAGCGGATTAGTTCCCCAGAGCCCATTGGTCTTGCAACTTTTTGGATTGATTCTCAAAGAACCACATCCCGAAAGCACGGCCAATGACATTACCAGTATCACCTTCTTCATTTTGCTTCTCCTTTTGAAAGAAGCGTAACCTTATAGGTGGCCGGGCAATAAAGCCCCAAAGTGACAAAAGTAAAAAATATATCTTTAAATGTATATCTTTGTTCAACTGAGACATAAGACGGATTATTGACCCCTTCACCTTGTGTCTCATCCTGAAGATTAAATTCCGCATAAGTCGGAGTCATTCCCCAGAAATAAAAATCCTTCGTTTTTTCGACCTCGATTAGTCTCTCACTTCCCGAACGAGCTCCGACACTAAAGTCCTCTCGCCCGCTGGTGTTAAACTCCATCGTTGAACAGGCATTTGCCAAAAACAACATGAGGAACGACAACGTTAGATTTTTCATCTTCTTTAATTGTGTATTGTTCCGTCTTTCTATGTCAAATTTTTTATTTGCCAGAAAAACGTGGAGAGCGTTTTTCTTTAAAAGACTTAAGCGCCTCAAAGTGATCCGATGTTCTTTGAGAAATTCCCTGATAGCTTGCCAGCATATCAAGAGAGGTTTGCAGGTCGTGCAAGTAAGAAACCTTCATCGCTTTTTTAGTCAACTTCTGCGCCACTGGTGCAAGAGAAGCTACGGTGTCGGCCAATTTTTCAGTTTCGCTTTCGAGGTTTGAATCTTCGAATAAAAAGCTCAGGAGTCCAAAGTCTAGCGCTTCTTTTCCTTCATAGCTTTTTGCCGTTAAAAACATCTGCATTGCTTTGGAATATCCGATTACTCTTTGAAGAAAAAACGTTCCACCATCACCTGGAACAAGTCCCATGCGGGTAAAAGTCTCGGCAAATTTCGATTTAGAGTTCCCTGTGCGCATGTCACACATCATAGAAAGATCACAGCCGGCCCCGACAGCAGCTCCATTAACCATGGCGATCACCGGAACAGAAAGGTTTTCAATACACTGAGGAATTCGCTGAATCCCGTGCTGATAGCGCGATCGAAGCTCGTTGGATTCACCGGCAAACATCCCGGACTTTTCTTCCATTGCTTTAATATCTCCGCCTGCGCAGAAGTTTTTCCCTTTCCCTGTAATAACTACAACCCTGATTTCCGGGTCAAAATCCGCCTGCCTTAAAACCTCTGTTAAGGAGTCAATCATTGGGGTCGTAATCGCGTTCATTTGGTCAGGATTATTAAGAGTTACCCATAGTTGGTGGTTTTTTTTCACGGCCACTTCAAGGTCAGGGAAGGTGTTTTGGTAAAAGCTCATATGAGGACTCCGTTTAAAAAAACAGTAAATTATTCATGTTTGATAATGCCTATCTATTTTTATGATAAATGATTTCTACTCAACAAAACAACACGAACTTTTTTTGGAGGACACATGAAATCACTTTTAGCAGTATTCGTTCTGGCACTTTCACTAAACGCAATGGCATATGAATCAGGAATGGGAAGAAATGGACCATACACTGTTGGACCATTAGGATACACAGACCCATCAGTTTCTTCAGCTGGTGTAGGTGTAATGTCTGCAGGTTCATCTGTTGGATCATCAGTTGGTAACCCAACTCTTGGAACATCAGCTGGTACTTCAGTATCTCTTCAAATGAAGGCAATCGCTCAAGCAGTAGAAAACGACGCTCAAAATTACCTTCAAACAGGTGAAATGAGCCTTCTACTTAACAACCAAGTTAACAACATTTTAGCTCAAAATGGTGAGCTTTCTGTTGAAGAAGCAGTTTCTATAGTTCTTGAGTTCGCGGCACTACACCTTCAGTAATCATTTATTGAAATAGAAGACAAAAAAAAGGCCTCCGGATGGGGGCCTATTTATTTTACTAAGCTTTACTGGCCAAAAAGGCCGTTAAACTTTTTGAAGATGACCCTTTGGAAAGTTTGTTGAGAATGAAGCTTGAGGCCTGGGCGAGCTTTTCCATGTTCACACCAGTCTCAATTCCCATCGAAGAGAATAAATAGACTAAATCCTCAGTGGCCACGTTTCCAGAGGCCCCCTTAGCGTAAGGACATCCACCTAATCCACCTGCTGATGAATCAAAGCTCGTCATCCCCATTTCAAGAGACGCTAAGATATTTGCCACGGCCATTCCACGGGTATCGTGAAAGTGCATAGCAAAGAAATCCAGGCTAAAATCAGACTTTAAAAATTCGATTGTTTCTTTGACTTGTAATGGATTGGCCACACCAATTGTGTCCCCCAAAGAGATCTCATGAACACCCAGGCTTTCTAAATGATTGGCCACTCGCTTAAGTTCAACCAGGCTCGTTTTCCCTTCATAAGGGCAGCCAAAAACCGTTGAAATATACCCTCTGGTCTTAAGGCCTTCTTTATTGGCCCTTGCCATTACGGCATCAATTCTCTTTAAAGATTCATCAACAGTAGCGTTAATGTTTTTTTGGTTAAATGTGTTTGATGTCGCCGTAAAAACCGCGATCTCTTTTACGCCGGCACGAAGGGCATTATCGAGCCCTTTATCATTGGGAACCAGAGAAATAAGTTTAGCGTTTTTTAAGGCCGCTTCTTTTACCAGCGCCCCGTAAAGATCAACTCCATCACTCATTTGCGGAATTTTTTCCGCACGGACAAAACTAGTCGCTTCGATTTCAGAAAGACCAGCATCTGCCAGCATTCTGATGAATGTCACCTTGTCTTCTAATGAGACAATCGTTTTTTCATTCTGAAGGCCGTCACGTGGACCGACTTCAACGATACGAACTTTTTTTGGCATGTGACTTAGCATAACTTAACCAGCTCCACTCCGCCTTGCACCTGATCGCCTTCTTTATAGAAAATCTTCTCAATCTTCCCTTTTTTATTGGCCTTAATCGTATGCTCCATCTTCATCGCTTCCATAACAAGGATTGGAGTTCCAGCATCTAATTCAGCTCCTTCGCTCACTAAAACCTTTAAGATTTTACCTGGCATCGGGCTTACCATCTGACCGTGATCCCCGCTCTTTCCTTTTCCTCGCACTCTTCTTGGTGTATCAATTGAAAACTCAATTCCATCGACAACGATGTGAGTGTCAAGTGCCACTACTGAAGAATTGGTATTGTTGTAATTTAAATTTAATTTGTAATCATCGATGTTGCCTAGATTGACTGCATACTCAGTTCCATCAAGGTTAAAAAGAACAAAACGTGGGTTTTGTTCAATAATATCCACATCAATAAGTTCTTCGTTTAATTGGATTTGTCTTTTCATTAAATATTCCTAAAGCCTGACAGGCGTTCCCAAACACTATTAGTCTTAAATTCATGAGAAGAAACACTCTTCCCCTGATCTTTTTTTAGCAAGAAAGCGGCCACGGCCAGCGCTCTTTGCTCTTTAGTTGCTACTTTCTTTTGCAGCTTATCTTCGTAAGTCTTCACGAAATGCGTATACGTCGTCCCAGCTAAAAACTCAGGTAAAGTCAGGATGCGCTTTAAGTAATCGCGATTGGTTCTTAGACCTAAAAATAAAATATCATTTAAGGCAAGATTCAACTTTTGAGCAGCGACTTCGCGATTTTCTCCCCAACTGATAAGCTTTGCCAGCATTGGGTCAAAAGAGATCGTCACAGCGTTTCCGTCAACATACCCGCAATCAAGTCTTGTGTCGCGAACAGTTGTCTTTCCAATTTTTTTAATTGTTCCGATACTTGGAAGAAATCCATTATCCGGGTCTTCAGCATAAAGCCTTACTTCAATCGCATGGCCTCTTTGCTTAATATCATTTTGAGTGAAAGGAAGCTTATCCCCTTGGGCCACCATAATCTGCAAGCGAACAAGATCAAGTCCAGTCACCATTTCAGTTACCGGGTGCTCAACCTGAAGTCTCGTATTCATTTCCAGGAAGTAGAAGCTTCCATCGGTATCAAGGATCAATTCAATTGTCCCTGCACCTTCGTAGTTAATCCCACGAGTGATCTTAATCGCAGCTTCCGTCATCTTTGCACGCAGCTCAGGTGAAACGGCAGAGCTTGGCGACTCTTCTACAATCTTTTGGTAACGGCGCTGGATTGAGCACTCTCTTTCATAAAGGTGAAAGTGATTGCCGTGTCTGTCGCTCATTACCTGAATTTCAATGTGGCGAGGTGAAGTGATGTATTTTTCCAGAAGAACAGTATCGTCTCCGAAAGCATTCATCGCTTCTCTTTTTGCTCCTTCAAGGGCCTGTTGGAATTCATTTTCTTCATAAACGATTCTCATCCCTTTCCCACCACCACCGGCAGAAGCTTTAATTAAAACCGGAAGACCGATTTTTTTAGCTTCTTTAACCAGGAAACTGATTTCCTGGTTGTCACCGTGGTATCCCGGAATTGAAGGAACACCTAGTTCCTGGATTTTAATTTTTGAAGTCTTTTTATCGCCCATTAAATCAATTGATTCAGGTGATGGACCAATAAAAATAAGACCAGCGTCTTTTACTTTTTTAGCAAATGAAGATTTTTCAGAGAGAAAGCCATAGCCCGGGTGAATCGCGTCCGCTCCCGATTTTTTAGCAATCTCGATAATCTTATCTTGATTTAAGTAAGTGTCTTTAAGCGCTCCGGTTCCCAGATTGTACGACTCATCTCCAGCACTTTTATGTGGAAGGGTCATCTCTTCGTCTGTGTACAACGTGACGGTTTTAATCCCCATCTCACGTGCCGTCTGAATCACTCGCAGGGCAATTTCCCCTCGGTTAGCAATTAAAATCTTCGTAATTTTTTTTGTCGTCATGATTAATACCAACTCGCTTTTCTTTTTTCTAATAATGCACTCATGCCTTCCTGACCTTCTGCCCCTGCGCGAGCTTTGGCAATCATCTCACAAGTAAAGTCGCGGGCGTCTTCCATTGTTTCAGCTCTTACCACGCGGTTAATAAGTTCTTTAGCTCTAACTGCGGCACTCGGTCCCGCTAGTAGGAAATCGGCCACGACTTTTTCAATCTCGGCGTCCAGGTGTTCACTTGTTGTCACCTGATGAACAAGCCCCATGACAAAAGCGCGAGACATGCTGATTTTTGCTCCACTTAAGAAACTTGCTCTAGCGTGAGACTCGCCGATTTTGGCGATCACAAACGGAGAGATAACAGCTGGAAGAAGTCCAAGTCTTACTTCGGTGAAAGCGATTGTTGCTGTATCAACAGCGACAACGTAATCACAACAAGCAACTAGCCCTGCTCCGCCACCTAAGGCCGAACCATTAACTTTTCCAATCACCGGGCGCGTGAAGCGGTTGATGACAGTAAAGAGCTCTGCCAGGTTTTGTGAGTCTTTCACGTTTTCTTCGTGAGAGTAATCTTTCATGCGCTTCATCCAGTTCAGGTCAGCTCCCGCACAAAAAGACTTTCCTTCTCCTGTTAATATCACCAAACGAACTCCAGAGTTATTTTCCAGGTCGTTGAAACAAACGATTAAATCGCGGATTAAATCGTCGTTAAAAGCATTGTGAAGCTCCGGACGATTTAACGTCACCGTCGCCACTCCTCTTTGATCAAAATCTAATTTATAAAGCATAAAACTCTCTCCAATTACATTCTAAAGACACCAAACTTCGCTTCTCCGATACCAGAGTTTAGTGAAGTGGCGATCGCTAATCCTAAAATATCTCTGGTCTGGGCCGGGTCAATAACCCCGTCATCCCAAAGACGAGCACTCGAGTAGTAAGGGCTTCCTTCAACTTCGTATTTATCTAAGATTGGTTTTTCAAAAGCTGTCAGTTCTTCAGAAGACATTTCTTTTTTCCCTGAAGCTTTTAGACCACTTTGTTTTACTGTTGATAAAACTTTTGCCGCCTGTTCTCCACCCATGACTGAGATACGAGAGTTAGGCCACATCCATAGGAAACGCGGACTGTAAGCACGTCCACACATACCGTAGTTTCCGGCACCAAAAGATCCACCGATAATAACCGTGAACTTTGGAACCTGAACAGTTGAAACCGCCGTTACCATCTTGGCCCCGTGTTTCGCGATCCCTTCGTTTTCGTATTGGCGACCGACCATAAAGCCGGTGATGTTTTGTAAAAAGAGAAGAGGAATTTTTCTTTGCCCGCAAAGCTCGATAAAGTGTGCGCCTTTTTGAGCAGACTCAGAAAATAGAATTCCGTTATTAGCAACGATACCGATTTGGTGACCGTGAATACGTGCAAAACCAGTGACCAGAGTGTTTCCATAGCGCTCTTTAAATTCATGAAACTCACTTCCATCAACCAGGCGAGCGATGATTTCTCTTACGTCAAATGGCTTTCTCGTGTCTTTTGGAACAATCCCATAAAGCTCTTCACTTGAATAAAGAGGCTCTTTCACTTCTTTTGCTTCTAATAGACCTTGAAGTTTTCCAGGCGACTTGAAGTTTAGGTTTTCAATAATATTTCTAGTGATGATGAAAGCTTCTTCTTCGTCATTGGCCAGGTGATCTGAGACACCACTGATTCTTGTGTGAACGTCAGCTCCACCTAAGTCTTCAGCTGATACAACTTCACCAGTTGCGGCCTGAACTAACGGCGGTCCACCAAGAAAGATCGTTCCGTTATTTTTTACAATAACAGTTTCATCACTCATTGCTGGAACGTACGCTCCACCAGCAGTACACGAACCAAGAACCACTGCAATCTGAGGAATCCCTTTTGCTGACATCTGGGCCTGATTATAGAAAATGCGGCCGAAGTGATCGCGGTCTGGGAATACTTCGTCTTGTTTTGGAAGGAAGGCCCCTCCACTGTCTACCAGATAAATACATGGAAGATTATTTTCAAGAGCGATCTCTTGAGCACGTAAGTGCTTTTTTACCGTCATTGGGAAATACGTGCCACCTTTCACAGTCGCATCGTTAGCAACAAACAAACACTCAACTCCGTGAACGCGACCAATACCCGTCACCATTCCTGCTGCCGGGACATCGTCTTCGTAAAGATTGTAAGCGGCCAGTGATGAGAGTTCGATAAAAGGAGAACCTGGGTCCAGGATTTTTTCAATGCGCTCTCTCGGCATGAATTTTTTTCTATCGTGATGGCGTTTCACTGAATCAGCGCCACCGCCAAGTTTAATTGTTTTTAATTTTTCCGCCAGCTCCTCACGAAGGCCCTGGTGGTATTTTTTGTTCTCTTTAAAATCGGCTGAATTGGTGTCTATGCTAGACTCGATAACGTCCATGAAAATCCTCGTAACTATGAGCATTAATTTATCTTCATATATTAGAAAAAAGAGCCTTTTTCGTAAAGCTTTACCTGCGCGCGCAATGCAACAACCCACAAATGATTTTCTTTACATCACCAAAGTGAGCATATAGCATTTATGCTTTAATATTACTTAAGGAGTGACTCTTATGAAGTTCTGTCTTTCGATCCTAGCTTCTCTACTTGTAGCAACAACTGCTTTCGCTGCGCCTTCTGACATCGTTTCAGGAAGCACAAACTCAAGCCTATTTTTCTCAAAAAATAACAATGACAAGTACGAAGCTTCACTTAACCTAGCTACTGAATACGACCACGGATTCGAAAATGGTCTTCAAGTTGGTGGATTACTAGAAGGTGCATTCACTGATGATAGCAACGCTTTTACAGTGCTTGTTGGTCCAGGATTTAACCTGAACGCACAAGACCTAGCGAACTCTTTCTATGCGACTGCTAAAGTAGGGTTCTCAAGAGT
Organism: Bacteriovorax sp. As-1; assembly: GCF_058446905.1. Taxonomy (NCBI): domain Bacteria; kingdom Pseudomonadati; phylum Bdellovibrionota; class Bacteriovoracia; order Bacteriovoracales; family Bacteriovoracaceae; genus Bacteriovorax; species Bacteriovorax sp. As-1. Next base: position 3,176,694 of record NZ_CP184341.1, on the reverse strand, counting down.
ATCAATTAATGGTGACAAGAACACAGAATTCACAGCTAGAGCAGAAGCTGGAAAAAGATTCAAACTTTCTGAATCTGTAAGCTACGTTCCAGGTGTTGCCGTAACTCACGTTTTTGCTGACGAAGCTGACCCAACTTTCGAAGTTAACATTTTCAAATTTTCTTTCTTATTCTAATTAAGACATAGGGCTGCCTTCATGGTGGCCCTATTTTAAACAAAGCACTAGCCCCCTAAAGCTATAACCCTCTGTTTTCACCTGCCTTTGGCTTCCAAATGACTATAATTTCTTCATATTCTGTGGAAAAATACCTAAATAATTGTTATGAATACTCACATCAATTGAGTACATAGGAAACTTCGATGAAACTAGGAAATTGGATTCAAATCTCTGCGATGCTGTTAACAACAATTTCAGCTTCACCTCTACATCTGACTTCAAATAAAGAAGACAAATCGACTCTTACTGAAAAAGATTTTTTAGATGCTGTTGCCAAAATGCAATCCTCAGAAAAACCAGATTTTAAGCATGGGGCTCCATGTTTCAGTGCTCCTGTTGACGATAAATAATCAGCGTGAGCACTAATACATTAACTCAAATGTCTCTGGAGCCTTTTAAGTTCGGTAAACACAGTATTACTCTCTATGAACTTTTAGGCCCGACTGCCATTTCACGAACTAAAAAGAAATTTCCAGCTTACTCCGATTCCGAAATTTTCACTGCTCTAAGAGAAGTAGCTCGTTATCTCTACCTCACTGCGAATTCAGACACATCACTTTTTTTCCCAGGCAATCAGCTTATGGACGATGTCTGGCATTCATTCATCATTGAGACTGCTGAGTATAGAACTCTCTGTTCAAAACTGAGACCAGGATATTTTCTTGAGCACTCTGGAATGCGTTTCAATGAATACACGTCAACTCGATCTGCTGAAGAAATAAATAATGAACAGCTTTCTTGGCTTGTCTCATACTTTGATAACTTCGGCCCTTTCTCAGAAGAATCCTTTGCTATGATTGCTCTGGCCCAAGACCTGGCTGCAAGACTGAATTTTGACAGAGATAAGCTTAACCAATTTGCAGAAAAGCTTTACGCTCATGCAATTCAAAATAAATCGAAGGCTCCTTTTGACTTAAAAACTTACCTCAATGAAATTTCATCATCACTGGCCAATATTGCAAACGATCCTCGCTCTTTGGAAATTGCCTTACGAAATATATTAAGCGGTCTTTGTGACGATAAAAAAACGCTGCCGACAAACGAGGACCTAGAACTCGTTTATACTTTCTCCACTGCTTTAGGATTTACACTTTGGCAGCACTTAGCTGCGGTAGAAAGACTTCAAGGATATGAAGAATGGCAAGCAAACAATCAAGTATTGTGGCAAGAAATTTTAAATGCACAAAAACTTGTCGGTCTCGGGACAACTCACCTCGCTCATGCGGGAAAAGCTCCACTCTCTGGTGTTTTAACTAATAATGAATATCTCATTACTGGAACCATTCCATGGGCAACAGGAACCGGAATGTTTGACTATATTCTGCTGGCCTTTGAAGCTGGAGAAGATCGAGTTTTCAGCATTATTCCTTTTCCAACGACTCTCAGAAAAAATGAAACAGTTGAAGTTATCCCTTACAAACTTTCTTGTATTAACGGATCAAGTACATCGCGAATTAACTTCACTAATTTTTCAATTACAAATGACCAAGTCATTTTTTTAATGGATAAAAAAGCTCCGAGACCAAACCGAAAATCACAATATGTTTTCCCTGAAATTGGCATGGCCGTCTCTGCGATTAATATGGCAGAAAACATTTTATCAACTTCTCACAACCCTAGACACCAGAAAGCGAAAGAAGAAATCTCTGTTTTAAAGAAAAGACTAAGTGATTTCAAAAGTGACTTATCCCGCATTCATGAACTGGATTCTGTCCTGGTTTCATATCAAAAAGACGAACTTATTCGCGATGCCGTTCGCTTTTTAATTCTAGCAGCTGGTGGTAGTGCAATGTCTTTAGACTCCCTTCCATCTAGGCTGCTTGCTGAAACAATGCTACTAGATGTTCTTATTCAAGATCCAAGGCTCATTGAACATAAGACCACTACAACATGCCATGAATAAGTTCTTTTTTAGCCTCATTCTTTGCACATCACTCTTTTATGGTCAAAACTTAAAGGCCAGCACTCTACAATATTGCATCCCTGTGGAAGAGATAAATTTCAATCCATTCAGAGAAATCAAAGATGGCAAGGAACTGGCCTACCTTTTACTGCTTAAACCTTATATTTCAACTAAAACCGAAGACCTGCCACTAATTGAAGCTTATGAATTTTCTCCAGATGGGAAAGTTTTTACGGCCAGATTATCTGCAAATGCCAAGTGGGCAGATGGAACTCCTGTTTCGGCACAAGAAGCCGCACTTGGAATTGCAAAAGGTTTTCTCTATCGCCCAATTGGTGAACGAGTTCATGTGCTCGGAGGCGAAAAACTCTTGAAAGAAAATTCAGCCTCAGGAATAAAAATTATTAATAGTAAAACTTTTGAAATCACATTTGATTCAACAATTGAAAATTTAACTGGTGCAATCAGAGAAGCACTCACTGCGGGATCACGCCATAACCGCGTTTGGCCAGTTCGTTCACATACAAAAAAACAGATTGAGTACCTTTTTAAAAATAAAAGCACCGTCTCAGAATTTAATCCTCAGACCCTGGAGATGAAAGGTCACCAGATTGAATTTGCCTCATCTTCTAAATGCAAAACAGCAGACTTTACCATTTATCCTGAAATAATCACCACGGACATCAATCAATATGTGGGCAAGAAAAATAAAAATGCTCAGGCCATAACTCTTCAACTCAACACTAAAGAGCTCGATCTCAAAACGAGAAAGGCCCTTGCGACCTGGATAAGAAAGGCCTTTTCGCAACTGCCACCGAATTCAGGAATTGTAGAAGTTCCTTCATTTTTTCTTGAAGGAGAGCCCGGCTACACCGTTCATAAATACTGGAGCTCTACTTCAGATATGCAAAGGCTCAAGAAAATGAATCTAAAAATAGGGATTGAAATCCCGTCTTTCAAATCGATTCTAGAAAAAGCAGCTACTGCAGAAGGCCTGCAAATCACTTTTTATGATTTCCCACTAAAAGAAAGCTCCATTCATGGACAAGTTCTTTCTTCAGGAATTCACAATGGGAGACAAATTATCCTGCAAGACATTTTGAAATGGAATATGGCGTCTACCTTTTTAAAAGGTGCTTCAAAAACAAAAAAGTCACTTGAAGTCATTGCGGAACGTTCAGCTTCTACTATTCCACCAGATGTATCAACCCTGCAAAATTTTGAAAAAATTGCTGCTCAAGAATATTCAATCATCCCCTTAGGGAGAAGATATGTCACCACCTATTCAAAAAAAGGCTCAGGCATTTACTTGAGTTGGAGCCCCTCAGGAGAATTGATTTTTGAATAGCTTCTCTTCAAAGCACCTTATAATCTTTGCGATCTTAAGTTTAACGTTTGCTTTAGGCTCAAGCCTCTATATTTCTGAAAAGCAAGGTCGTTTTTTTTCTAACGACTTACGAAACCGTGAGATCTCTCTTCTCTTTGGTGCCATTGAGGCGGGACCTCTCGCCATTGCCCGTTTGAACTCGAGTGCTTTTTCTCAAGAAGCAATAGATAGATTGATGCAAAATCCCAGTCTAAAAGGAAGAGCAATTACTTCAGCTAGCATTTACGGTGGACCTGATGGCAACTATCAATATGCAAAGTGGGAAGACGGAAAAAGTGTTTCTAAAGAATGTTTAGCGAATGTCGTAAAAAATTTTTCATACCCGGATTCTCTTAATTCGTTTCAAGTCACTATCGAATACGATAAATGCAGTTTATTAATTGAAGAAAAACAAATTTATAAAATTTCATTAATTGCGACATCGTTAGTTTTTCTATTAGTAACTATTGCCTTAATCCTGGCCATTTTTCCCATCGTAACATCCTTGCGATTGGCATCTTCATTTCTCACTCGACCGAAAGAAAAGTCAGATGTAGAAAAAATTAAATTCCTTCCTTTAAGACACATGACAAAACTCGCCCTTAAAAGCTTTGAATTAGAACGTGATGCTGTCTTGGCGCAATTATCAAGACAAGTTGCTCATGATATTCGATCTCCTCTTTCTGCTCTTAAAATGGCCTTAAAAGACATTGATACTATACCAAATGATTATCAAGCCATGATTCGCAACTCGATTCAAAGAATCAGCGGAATCGCTAATAACCTTCTTCAAACCAATCTGAATATTCAGGAAAAGTCCCTGCAAGCGGAAGAAGAAGTGCTGTACCTTGCACTCGATACAATTATCACTGAAAAAAAGATACTCTTTAGAGACCGCCCTGACCTAACTATTGAATTCAGCTTTAAGGCCGACCGCTTCTTATTCGTTTCGATAAACAAAATTGAATTTCATAGAGTTCTTTCAAATCTCATTAATAACTCTGCCGAGGCAATGGTTGCTGGTATCCAGAAAATAAAAGTAGAAGTCGAAAGAATTGATCAATCAATCCAGATAAAAATTATCGACAATGGCAAAGGCATCCCTGCTAGTATTTTAGAAAAAATTGGAAGCCGTGGCTTTTCATATGGAAAAAATAATAACGAATCCGGCTCTGGGCTCGGAATCTTCCATGCAAAAAATACGATTGAATCTTTTGGCGGTAATTTTACAATTCAATCAAAGGAAGATGTAGGCACTGAAATAACAATACGACTCCCCATTGTTAAAAATCCTATCACAGATAATCACTTCTACGATTATGCCTATATTGAAGACGACAATCTTATTAGACTTGCCTGGAAAAAAAGGGCAGAAAAACAGAATATAAAACTCATCCTCTTAAAATCAACTGCTGAGTTCATGCAATATGAATCACAGTTTTCAAAAGAGCTTACTAAAATTTATATTGATAGTGATTTAGGTGAAAGAGAAAGAGGAGAAGATTTCGCCATAGTTCTTCACTCTCTAGGTTATCAGAATATCTATATGTCTACAGGCTATGATGCAAATCACTTTGCTCACATCCCTTGGTTAAAAGTCACTCCTAAAGAATGCCCTTTTTAAATTCTATCTAGCCTTGTCTTTTTCTGCCTGATACTGGCGATAATCGTTAAAAAGTGGACTGCTATAAACAATACGAGCGAGGTCTCTGTTTCTATCATTTAACAGAGGAACGAACATGCTCTTACCATTATAAGAAAAAGTTTTAACCGGAATATCGTAAATCTTATCTTGATGACGAACTTTAATAATGAATGAATCTGCAGGAGTAATACCATAATTTTTTAAAGATTCTTTCTTCAAGAAGGCCAGGTTTTCAGAATTCATAACCTGATCACCGTCAACAGCTTCCGCTCCAGGCGCTCTTGCAGCCTCAGCTTCTGCCTTTGCATTAGCATTGGCACCTGTACTTCCAGCACTAGATTTAGAAAGTCTTCCGGCCGCAGCAGATGAACCGTAATCATTTCCAGCAGAACTAGATCCGAAATCATCGCCCGCGGCATTTCTTCTTGGATCAACAGCATTTGATGAGCTTCCTGTTCCACTAATACCACGGCCACTAATTTCTCTATCAGTCAGCTGATTTTGCCATCCACGAAGTCTTGATTCCCACGCATTTAAATTATCGCGGTATTGATCTAATCTATTTTGCTCTGCCTGACTTAAATTAACTGGCCTAGAAGTCTCAGCACTAGCACCCTTTGGAGCAAGCATCATACGATTATTTTCGCTCACAGTTGCAAGCTTTTGATCATCAGTTCCTTTTACACTATTGATAGCGTCTGCTAGTTCAGCACGGAGTTTTTTCATTTCTTCTGTGCGGTCACTATCTACAGATGAAGCATCCGATTTCTTCGCTTTCGCAGAAACAGTATCTCCTCCACCTTTCATATTATTATGAACAAGAGATCTTCTGAAATCTTCGTTAGAACTATTTGGGTTAGATGAGACGAATGAATTGAATCGTTCGTCGTTTCTCATCATCATTTGAGCGTTGTTCACGTCTGTTTGTCCTTCTTGCTTCATGGCCATTTTGTTTTGGGCCGTTTGTGAAGAGGCTGAAAGGGAGATGACTCCTGGATCGATTTTCTTCTCTACAAATTCTGCTGTTTTTTCAGCAACTGTCATTGGTGTAATTTTTTTACCTTCGGCGAGAAGAGTTCCTTCAACACCTACGAAGTTTTGGTAGAAAGACGAGAACCCTTTTGATCTACCGCTATCACCATTTAGATAAGATTCTGATGAACCTTTGGCGTATTTTACTACTTCTTCGTCTTTTTCTAACGACTTCAAGAAAGTAATTTGCTTTTGAATTTGCTGATCACAGCTAGTGATATCATCAGATTCTTGACAAAGTTTTAGTAAATCTTCACTTCTTAATGGTCCACCATTTTTACACGAATTTAAACTTTTAACTTGTGGATTACTACAATCATAAAGATGGCAAAAGTTATCTACAATAATAGCGATATCATTTGTTGTGGGGATAGATCTTGTATCTTCAAGAAATTTTTCATCCCACGATGCCACTGTTTCTCCTTTCGTAAAAACAGCATTATCACCTTCATCTTCGCCTTCAGCATTCTTTAATCCACAACTAAATCCCTTGGCGATTGTACGGTTTACTTCCGTCTCTTCTCCTTCGCCTTTAAAAAATTCAGATGCAAAATCATCATTCATTGCCAAATGATCAAGATCATTACAAAGATATTCTTCAATATTTTTAGCAATCGTTTCACATTTATTCGCTAGAACCTTAGCAAACTGCTGCTGAGTATCCTTAGAATCGAAAAACTTATCAATAAAGACTTTTTGAGAACCATCTTTTGCTTGATAGCCTCTCATCTGTTGTTCAAACTTCTTTAAAAGGGCCGCCCCCTCTGGTCCTAAATTTCCAGCATCTTTAAGCATCTTAAACTGAGGGTATGTTTCATAAAACTTTTCAATTCTAAATTTTGCCGCGATTGCCGTTCCACCTGTCGCCTGTAATGAAGAAATAAAATCAACGGCCGCACTTTGACTAAACTGAGAATCCAAGAAGAAGTGTCCTGTTGTTCCAGAAGCCGGACAACTATTAACCTTTTTCTGCTTAGCTCCTCTTAACTCTCCCATCTTTGAACGCATTCTTTCTAAAAGATTATCTTTTTGTCCTTTAGCAAGAGAGGTCGTAGGGAATTTATTTAATAAATGAGCTAGTTTAGTAGCATAACTTTTTTCGTCAGACCCACCACCGCATTTTGGGCTTGCGATAACATCAAGACGACATTTTCTTTCTACTTCTTTTGAATCCATTCCGAGATCAAGACCAATCTGATCAAAATAACGATCCATAATAACGATTTCTTCTAGTCTTTGACTTGCTTTTGTAGCTAATTTATCAGCAAGCTTATCGTTAACTTTATCTTCAAATGCATTTTTAACTTTTGGATCATTAGAAACAGCTTTGGTTAAATTACAGTCAAATGCAGAAAGACTATTTAAGCCAATTCCGCCATTTTTCTTTAAGCATGGAATTTTTGCATCGTCTGCAATTGCAGATGCCAGAGTAAAAAATCCGGCCGTTGCTAAAATTAATAAGTTATTAAACTCTTTTCTCATTTCTACTTATATAAAGTTAAATACTCTGCCGGACATCGTTTTCCAGGCGATTTTGAATACTCCGCCCCGTTTTCACATAAAAACTTTATGAATTCATTCAATCCTTTCTCTTCAATATTCGCAAATCGTCTATTATTGAAAGCATATTGAATGTAATCAAGTACAGTTTGTCCTCGGCTATTCTTTGAATTAATAATCTTTTTAAAAGTTCCTGGATCTTTTTTATTTGTATAATACTTTTTTAGGTAAAGCATATACTGCATTCGATCTGTTGAATTCTCTGCAATAACATGAATCAATGGAGACATTGTCTGGGCAATATACATAGGTTCGCAACCAGCTTCTTGCCAATAACCATCAATATTTCCGTTAACAGCAGTTTCTTTCATTGAATCCATCATTTTTTTATTAAAATCTTTTTCGCCTCTTAAGCTAGGAACTGTCATACAGTAAGCAGAAAGATAGATAAAAAATGATTGTTCTTCCTGGCTCATCGCCTTATCCGAAACCATCGCAATCGCTCTCGCCGACCTATTGCCTGTCAAAGGAAACCCTGGTGCTAAATCAGGTGTACAAGTCACACAATCTTTTTGTAGCAATTTTACAATCTCTAAAGTGGCCTCTGACGGCTTTTGAGAAGTAGTATTTTGTGATGGATTCATAAATGCACACACTGCAAAGGAATGCATCGTAACCATAAGGGTGGCCAACAATTTTAAAGGCCTGTTTTTTAAAATTTGCAGTCTCATTTTTCCTAGTCCTAATTCTTATATTTTTAGAATTATAGGCTAGTTATCGAAAGATTAGGGCAAACACTTTAGTCGTGATATTAAAAAGATCGGGTAAGTGGCTTTTTTTACCCGTGTTAAATGGTAAAAATAGTCTGATTGTCATTTGCACTGTCGAAAAATTAGTCATTTTTCGGTGGCAAAAATGTGAGCTAATCAAAACGGGCAGGTCTTTCCGCTATTTTTTAGCCATGGGTAGAATTCGGGCATCTCATGGCTGCTGGCCATGAAAAGTTTCTGGTAACCGCTAAGGTTCAGAAGTTACTTTTATAGGATTATTCGTACTCAAGCTGTGTACAATGATAAATGCGATTATTTTAATTCTTTGATTTACTTAAAAACTCACGAGAAGACGCGAGCATTTTTTCGAAGGCTTCATTGGCGGCCTCAAGAATTTCTTGAGAGTCTTTGGTCTTTAGGTCCTCTTCTTCAAGCGATTCAATCATCTCTTTAAGAATGGCGAATTTCCCAATTGTGTCGTGCTTATATTTTTGGAAATCAGTGAACTTCACTTAATTCCCCTTTGCCCGACTTAATATGCTTATATAGCCTCGCCTGATTAATTTTTAACTGCACCAGGGTCTTTCTAACAGCATGGTTATTGTTGGCCAGAGCATGGGCTATAACTTCCTTCTCAATTTCTTCTAAAAACTCTGGAAGCCCCATAGTAAGGGCCATCTGCATCTGGTTTTTGGCCAGTAAGCTACCTTTTAAAGAGAAAGACTTTTCTTCCAGGTGTTTTTGAATGTCATCTTTTGAAATAAGGCCTTTATTATCAATTGCGATAAGCTGGAAAACTCGCTTTAGTTCGCGGATATTTCCAGGCCAGCTGTGATTTTCCAAAATCGTTTTTGCCTCTTTTGAAAGAACGACCTTACGTCCACTTTCCGAGACTTGAACAAGTTCTTTTTTTATCAAATCAAGGATGTCTTCTTTTCTTTCTCTCAAAGGCAGAAGTTCGACATTAAGACCACAAAGACGCTGGAAAAGGTCAAAGCGGAATTCACCTGATTTAATTTTTTCTTCCAGGTTATCCAATGTTGCTGAAATAATCCTGAAATCTGATTTAATAAGTTTGTCAGAGTTCACCTGATAGAAAGACTTCTCTTCAATCGCTTTTAAAAGCTTCGCCTGAAGTCCTTTTGACATCGAACCGATCTCATCAAGAAAAAGTGTTCCGTGGTTGGCAAGGGCCAGTTTTCCTTTAGAGTCTGAAGTTGCTCCGGTAAAGGCGCCCTTTGCATGCCCAAAAAGTTCTGATTCCAGAAGATCTTCGCTTAAGGCCGCGCAGTTTACCGCAACAAATGGACCGGGTCTTTTTGACTGCTCATGGATTTCCCTGGCCAGGAAAGTCTTTCCTGTCCCACTTTCCCCCAGAAGGCAAATCGGCAGTTCAGTCTGAATAACCGGGATAATTTTCTTTAAAATGTTTTTTTGTTCTTTTGATTTTGTCGGGAAAATTTCTTTAAAAAAATGATTTTCCAGATAATCGTTCTTGCTTAAAAGAAAGCGATTTAAAGTATCGGCCGTACTATTTTTCTCTGTTCCCTTGGTGTAATAATCATTACAGCCCAATTCATAAGCATGTTCAATAATCTCTTCGTCATGTAATGAAGACATGACCACGCTATAGATTCCTTTTTGAACGGTGATTTTTAAAATTTCAAGTCCTAACAACACCTCAGTGTTATCCAGGTTGAGATCAATGAAGCATAAATCAAAATTTTGGGCCAGTCTTTCTACCGCTTCTTCATAAGAAGAAGCTTCTACCACATGGTGGTCAGCAAGATGCGACTTAATTTTCATTCGCGACAGTTTATCGTCGTCGATCACCAGTATTTTAAGCATGGGCATTTTTAGCATAGATCAAAACACTTTAGTGAACCCATGAAATTAATTCATTAGAATCATCCCTTTAACCCTCTGATTACAGGCCAAAAAGAGCGGCCCGGACAAGGCCGCTCAAGGGTGGGCAAGGGTCCTTTCAGCTAGAAGCCTGAGTTCCCTTGAATAAGTTCATAGCGGTCACTTCTGTGCTTATCCAGAGAGAATTGCAACTGGTAGCGCTGTCCAGTTGGTCTGGTCAGGAAAACGTCTACACCATAGCTTCCCAGACAGGCCTGAACATAAGGAAGTGAGATTTCAACATCAACAATTCCAGCCTTTTCATTGATACTAAAGAGCATCACACTCTCAGGAAGAACAAAGCGGTCATTAATCCAGTTAAAAAAATCGGACTGAACTTCCACTTTATTTTCCTGCTTAAAAAATTGCATTTCTGCAGGAGTAAGAATAAGTCTTTCTTTATAAATTGCCACAGCTTCTAAATTTAGCGGGATATTGGTTCTTTTCCACAGCTCCGTCAAACGGATCACTTCTTTTAAAGTCAGCTCCCCTTTCGTGATTTTTTCGGCCAGGGTCACTTCCGAAAGACGCTGGTAATAATTCGCCACTCGTTTTCTATAAAGCACACAGCTTGGGACATCATTGCTTCCAACACCCCATCTGCGTCCTTCTCTTTCAAAAGCATTGGCAGACTCTAAAACAACCAAACAAAAAATTGTGAAAATTAAACCTTTCATCATTATTTCCTCTTTCCAAAGCCCATCATTCCCATGAACTCAATCGGACGGTTTTCAGTAACACTCTCAGTGACCTTGTGATCATTCTTAGCAATGTACTGATCCGTCTTTGATGAACCACCAAAGATGCTTGAGGCCACATCAAGAACAACAGCTGCGGCCTGGCAGTAAGTATTCGGGCATTTTTTTAAGGCATCAGAAGCTGTGCTCGCGCCGTTTTTCCCTGGTTCAACTGCATCGGCCGGCCTTACTGAATAACCAATTTTTGTAATCGCGATCTGGTCTAATACTTCCTGAACAAGTCTTTGCTTAATTGTCAGTGCCGTTTCCATTTTTGCTTGATCACACACTCGGCTGTCATCACAACTCATTTCCAGGTTAAACCATCCTGAGCTCTCCGCTGTTTCAATCAGCTTAGAAGTCGAAGATGTACTAAAAAGTCCACCAGAAGAAGACATCGATTTAATTTTCGAAGCAAGCCCGGACAAGTTATAAGTTGCCGTGTACTTGTAAGTCGCTCCGATTTCATACTTATAGATCATGTTCGGAGTGATAATGCCTGAAAGATCCTGGGCCTTGATTTTTTCCGGGATCGTTCTTTCAAAAGGATCAATTAATGGACAGGCCCCAAATAGGCTCAAGTCTAGTCTGCCTGAAAAAGAGCCTGGGCCGACATTGTTAAGATCACTCAATGGAATGGTCTGGTTAAAGGCCACTTGCATTTGTGAGTCAAACGGTGTCGTCTGATTGTAATTTAATTGAAGATTTTTTAATTGTACCGGAACAAACTCCACTGGGACATTTTGGTTTAGCTCTCTAAAGCTTGCCAGGTTGCTGTCAATTCCATTAGAGAAAAGAAGTTCAACTGATGCTCCCATCACTCCTTCAAGATCACCGAATTCATCGACAATCATTTTTCTTTGATCAAATAGCCCCTTAATGTCTTCAGCACTTTTTTTGGCCTTAACGGCATCGTTAATGTTGTTATTGATCGTCTTAAGCATTTTATTAAACTGCTTAATCTCTTTACAACGAGAGATGTCTCCAACAGTTCTTCCACTTACGGCCATTGAGCCGGTTGAAGGTGGAAGAACGTAGGCCTTCTTACAGGTCTTATCCATAAAATATCCCGAAGAGTTTTCCGGAACAACAATGTCACGGGCCACATCACATGATGTTGTGTAAATAGGACCGGCCCAAACAGATCCTGATAATGATAAAGCGATTGCCGCCGTCAATTTTAATTTCATGATTTCTTTCCCTTTAACAAAGTTTTTGCCAGTTGATTAAAATCGATGGCCTTTCCTTGTTTTTGACTTTCAAATTCAATGTATATAAATCCTGCTTCCCTTACTTTGAGTTCTTTCATTTTTAAGCAATCGTAGAGCATAGCTCCGAAAGCGATTGCTCTTTTGTCATGCTGAATTTTTTCTTCGTCCCAAAGACTTGAGCAAAGTTTTAGTTCCGAAGCGTAACTTTTTTCTTCTTCTGTGTACTCTGCTTTTTGATTTTCACCACGGCCGGAAGTTTCAACTGAATTCTCACTTCCGCCATTTTTACCGCATCCAACAAAGCACAAGAGAAGGAGAACGAAGAATAAAGTTTGAGTTTTCATACATCACCTATTCGTTAACAACTTCAACAAATACATCGCCCGAAACAATTGAAAGTTTCTGATTCGTCATTAATGACGTAGGCTTTGCGTAGTCAAAAGTTTGTCTCCACATTGATTCTGTCGCTTCACTTGACTCACCTTTAAGCTTCAATGACTTTAAAAGTTTTGCTCCTTTGTCTCCGTTTTTCAGGACAACGTCTTTTAAACGCTCATTGCCTTGAGCAAGTGACCACCCAAGAACCAATCCTTCATTAAATTTTTGAACATCGCGCTCAATAGAAGGGGAAACTTTTTTCATTTCATCGTTAAAGAGACGGTATAGTTCATTATAGCTTTTTTGATCAATCCAGTAGCTCAAATTAGGCATTGCCTTTTCATAAGAGATTGTCTGAGTCACTACCGGCTTAATAAAGCCAAGTCCGATATCACAGGCAATTCCCAGGTTCTTTGACAAATCCACAACGACTGTATCGCCATGAGCATTCTCAATCGCTGAATTCATAAGCTCTGAGTATTCTGAAATCTCATCATTAGCACTGCTAGTGTAAGGAGAGCGGTCAGTTGCCCCCAACTCTTCAACTGTTACTTTTCCGATATTCAGCTGATTATCAAAATCAGCACTGCTGTATGTTTTCCCATCTAAGTTAAAAGAAAAATCTTTTGCCACTGCACCTTTTTTAAAAACCAGTTCGGCCTTAAATTTATAGCGCCCACCAAGTTCTGCGTAATCGCGGCAAGCTTCTTCCAGACCTTTTTTCTTCATGTGATAGACCAGCTTTACTTTGTCCTTGCTGCTTAATCGGGAAAATCCATTAAAGCGCACTTTTCCACTGTTAAATTTCACCAGGTCAAATTCAACAAAACGTTTGTCTAATTCAACACGATATGTTTTTGCTTCAGGAGCTTCTAAAACAAGCTGATCCCAATTTGTTTCTGCCATTGCAGAGGTTTGAAACGCTAGTAATCCCATTATTAAAGTTGTTTTCATAATATCCTCGGTTTATTTTAAAATTATCTTTTTCCAAAAGTTGAAGAGTGTCTTACTGTTGTCGTCTGATGAGTTTCAAACGTCACTTCATCTTCAATCTTTGATGTATCCGAATTTAATTTCAGAAGCTCTGAAACTCCCGGGTAGTTTACAGTTACGTACACTGGTTCTTGGCGACATGATTTGTGACTGCTAAACCAGCTTGAGCTCGATTTACAGATTGTTCTGTATCCACCAACTTCTTGTCTCGTCTGCGCCTGGATTTCTTTAGCACGTGCCTCTGTTACGGATTTTAAAAGACCGTGTTTTTCCAGCTTCTCTTCAATTCTATCAAGGTGCATTTTGATAAACTTTCCAATAAGCGGTGCCATTGGATTTAAGTTCTCGCTTTCACCATCTCCGTTTTCAGAGAATACGATTTTTGAAAGATCTACTTCCTGGCCCTGGTCATCAATATCAATGATCAAGTTGTTTAGAACTCCACCTTCAACCATTGCACCTAAGAACTGGTCTCTTGAGAAAGCAGTGTTCACAATTCTTTCCTGGATACGTGAAAGAAAATCTCTCATTTCCAAAGTCGATTTCATATGCAGTCTTACTCCTGCCTGAACTCTGACCTGGTAGTCGTAGTTAAGAGCGACAGCTGAATGAAACAGGCTTACTAAATCTTCTTCATCAGTCGGATTTAAATCCTTTCTCTTGGCCAACGCCGAACAGTAACTAACGGCCGAGATGTCAACAACACCACTCATTGACCCATTCATGTTGATAAGAGTCGTCTGAGGTGAATAATAATCTTTTTCTTCTTTCGTTGGAATGTAGCGAGTCCCCGGGAAATCAATTTTTAAAACAGATCTTCCTAAGTATCCTTTTGCATCTTTTGACGAAATTGCCAGCAATGAATCAATTGTCTGGGCCGGAGCAAATCTCACAGGAAAAACGCGCTCCGCTGAACTGACAGCATTTAGGTTTTCTGTCTGGAAAGCTGCCACTTCATCCATAATGTCAGACTCTACTCTTATCTGAGCTCTTAGAGCTGAAGTGTTATAGAATGGATCAAGGGCCACATTTCTTTCTTTAATCAGAGATTCTTTAGCCCCCTGGAAATAATCCAGTTTTTCTTTTAAGACTCTTCTGTCACTATCACTGTTAGCATTGGCATAACTCTCTTGAAGCTTCTCAATCGTCTCATCAAGCTTTTCAATTTTAGCATCAATCTTATTTAGTGAATTAACCACTTGTGTGTAACGGTTACAAATTCCAGCATCAGCTGTCACATAAGGTTTAAGGACTGTTTTTCTCATATTAAGTGACGGAAGTACGTAGGCCGTCTGACAGTCTTTACTAAAATAAATCTGTGCAGACGATCTGCCTTTTGGAACATTGACCTCACATGAGTACTGAGGTTTTAGCACTGCAAACTGCCCATCAGCAGGTGACACGCCAGCAAAAAGCGATTGACTTAAAAGTAGCATTGAACTTAAGCACATTGTTTTTTTCATAATTCCCCCTAACGTGTTTTTGGGTGTGTTAACCACCACCAAAATGATTTAATTTTATGCTTTACCGGATGTTCTCTAAGATAAGCTTCGCGTTCATAACCGCAGGCCATCCACTTCGGAGGCACATACCCTTCACTCTGTCTTTCAAATTCACTACTGATGCCAACTTCGATATAATCAAGCTCTTTTGAATTTTCTTTGCGAATAAACTCGATATCGTATTTTTCGTCTTTCCCCGTCTCTGGGTCTTCATTCCAATCTTTCAGGCGATAAACAAAGGCCCTTTGGTTTTGAAAGGTCACTTGCTTTTGCCATTTTGTTTTTTCTCTGCTGATGAAAAAAGGAATGTAGCGCTCACCTGAACGGTTGATCACCACAATGTCTGCGGCAAATGAACTAGCGTTGTCGTCTGCGGGTGCATTCAAGTCACAAACTTGCAGTTCAATAGAGCAAGAGCCAAGATTGAAGCTTCCTTCATAAGGTCTAAGGAATTTAACGGCCTCAACGGCACTGGCATTTTCTCTAATTGATTTCGAGCAGCCCCATCCTGCGTGAGCATAGGCCGGCAAAAGACACGTTGAAATAGCTAAAGACAGTACCCAGTTTTTCATAATCATTCTCCAATACGGAGACGCTATTACAACCTGAGTGCCAACTTTTTTGGAGTCTAAGCACTTAATAAGACTACAACAATGTATTCAAAATGTATTGGATATGGATATGGTCGTATCAATATTGATACGAGGAAAAGACAAAAAAGCCTCGCATAAAGCGAGGCCTTTTAGAATCATTGAAATGATATGGGATTATTTTTTGTTAATAGCGCCGTTAGTGATATTTTTAAGTTTTAAATACTCAGCTCTCTCGCGTTTAACTTTTTCTTCCTGGTCGCGCTTTAAGTCAGCTACATCTGTAATACTTGCCGGCTCACGCTCTTTACCTTTCTTAGCAAACTTCTTGTCACTAACTTTACCTTTAACAATCTTTTCAAAGATTGGGTTTCCTTTGTCATCAAGAAGAACCTTACCGTCTTTAACGACTGGAATGATTTCTTTAACCAGACCACCTTCTTCGATGTAAAAAGGTGCTCCATTAAGTTCCATAATTCGGTTAGAAATCGTCTGATTTGCTTTTTCCGATGTCAAACCATCAATTGTCGTAAGAACCAGACCTGAGGCCAGAGTTGTCGTTTTAACTCCATCGTTATTAGATGTCGAAGTTAACACTGCACCTGAAGAAGAGGCCACTGATCTTGAAATCGATGATCCAGATGTCGGTGAGGCCTGTGACGATCTTCCTGAATCAAAATTTTCAGCGGATTGTGATTTCGCCGTTGCCGACTCTCCTCTTGTGTAACCCATTACCGGAGGTGAATTGTAGCTGTTATAATTTGATGCTACTGATTTTTGTACTTCTTGATTCTGAACCGGAGCACTCGCGACGGCCGCTTCTTTTTTCGACTGAGACTTAAGGTCAGTGATCTGTCCCCTTAATTCTTTAATCAATGCATTTTCTTCGTCAATTTTCTTTTGTTTTACTCTGTCGGCCTCAGCAGCTTCGCTATCGGCCTTCATTTTCTCAACTCTTTCTTCAGCTGCCGAGAGACGCTTCATCAAGTCATTAACTTTGTCGTTCATCGCGCCCGAAGCCGTTGTTGCTGAAGAAGAAGACTCTGAGCTTGTGGCCTCATCCTTTTTAGCATCTGGCTGAGTCAGCGCAGCCTGGTCCACGAAAGTCGATCCAAACTGGTTTGCATTGTACGAGTCTGCAAAAGTGCTGCTGTAATTATTCATTGGAATCTGATTACTGATAGCATTGTTAAATCCACCGGCAAGCCCCTCTGTGCTTTCTTCGTGAACCTGAATATCGCCTCCAGAGCTGCTCTCACCTAATGAGCCGGCCCCAGAACGAGAACTATCGCTTTTACTAGTATAATACTCTCCGGTCTGGCCGATATAGTTAGTAATTGAATCATTTCTGGTAGCGTCTTTTGTTTCACTATTATTTTCATGGCCGTCATAAACCATACCACTAGTCATTGAAGAGGAAATATTGCCAAATAGATCTATACCTTTGCCGTTTAAACTGTAGCTGTCACTTCCTAAATCAAACACTGTACAGCGCTTGGCCTCAATGAACATATTAATCTTGTCTTCATCACCTTCTTTGGCGCTCGCAAGAATCTTCAGGCGGTCATAGTCTGAATCTTGCTCTACTTGTTTTGAAGAAATGTGATCGGCATTAGTCGCATCCTTCGGAAGCATTTTACCGTCAGCGATACCAGTGACCTCGATACAAATATTTTGCATCTTTTTAGTGTTTTCACAGAAGTCGCCTTTTTGCAGGATTTCTGTGACACGGTTTTTTCTATAACCTTCAAATTTTTCAACGAAAGATTCTTTAGTCAGGTCTTTATCTGAAAGAATGTCCGAGAGTTGCTTGTACTTCGGGCTCTTCTTAAGCAGATCAGTGTTAAGCATAGAACCAAAATCAATTGCCAGGACTGGATCATTTAACTTATCCAGCATATCACTTCCCATCTCATCAAAGAACAGGTCCATCTTCTGATCGGCCGTGGCCTTTTTAAAGTGTTCAGAGGCGACAAGTGATGAGAGTTTCTCCATTCTCACTTTATCATCGGCCAAGTTTTTAGCGTTGGTCGCATTCACTCTGTTATAAAGGAAATCGAGCATGAAATTTGAATTTTCTTTTGGTTTCTTTAAGGCCTGCTTATAATCACTATAGTTTTCTACGACATCATTTCCACCCAGTTTCTTATTAAAACATGAGCTTCCTCCTGAACACTTCTCCTGGAAATTTTCAAAAATCCCCACAAGAAGCTCTGGGCGACATGATTCATTGCCCTTTAGTACAAAACGATTTTGGCATCCCTTTTCCATCAAACTATATTTTCTAAATGCAAATCTCTTAAGCTCTTCCAGGCTTTCCATCGAGTCGATACTTTGCTTAAGAACATTTTTACCGTAGTCTTTAGCAACAATTTTATTAAGAACCATGTTGATATTGCCAGCTTGAGAGTCATCCCACATCTTTTTACATTCAATGGCCTGCTGACATCTGGTCAAGCTGTATCTTTCTAGCCCTGAAGCTGCAGATTTGCCTTCGTAACAAGAAGTATATTTATTAATATTGTTTCCGTTAGCTAAAAAAGCGTCCAGTCCATGAGTAGGTGCCGCTAGAAACAGGTCGTCCATATCGCACGATGTGGCCTTATTAATGTCGCCGAATTGGAGTCCAGGAGAGGCCGCTCGGTCTCCATGTTTCAATTGAGCGTAACTGTTAGCACTCAACATCATGACGGCAAAAAGGTATGTGAAAATCTTCATACAAGACTCCTATCTAATCTATCTTATCGGATAAATTGTTCTAAACTTGAGAAAAGGACTCCGGTACAATAAAGCCATTGTAAAATTGGCTATTTAAGTAAAGCTTCGCAGTTTCAATTTCGCCCCAAAAATTTGTCATCCCCGAGTTAAGTGGTCTAAAATTATCTCATCAATAAACATTTATGGAAGGAATCAGATATGTCTAAACTACTAAGTAGCGAACAATCCGCGTATTGGAGTGAGCTGGCCCAGGGTTATGTCTGGAAAAAAAAGTGGGACAACCTTATTAGCGGGGATTTTCACAAGGCCAATGTAACGTGGTTTAATGGCGCCGAACTCAACATCACTGAAAACTGTCTTGACCGCCATCTTGAAAACAGAAGAAGTAAAAAAGCACTCATCTTTGAACCCAACAATCCAAATGAGCCTTCATCATTTTTAACTTACGGCGAACTTCATTTAAGTGTTTGTCGTTTTGCTAATCTTTTAAAGTCTAAAGGAATTAAAAAAGGCGACGTCGTTTGTTTCTACATGGGAATGACTCCGGAACTGATGATTGGTATTTTAGCTTGTGCCCGCATTGGCGCTATTCACACGGTAGTCTTTGGTGGATTCTCTCCTCTTTCACTGAGAGGAAGACTTGAAGATTCAAAAGCAAAACTGATCGTCACTCACGACGGAGCTTACCGCGGGGATAAACTTATCCAGCTTAAGGCCATGGTCGATGAAGCGATAGAAGGACTTGATTCAGTTGAAACGGTTTTGGTTGTGAAAAGAACAAATAATGAAATCACGATGAAAGGTGGTCGCGACTATAATTATGAAACATTAATTAAAGGAGCTGAACTTTACTGCCCACCAACTCCAGTGGAAGCAGAACATCCTCTCTTCATTCTTTACACTTCTGGATCAACAGGAAAACCAAAAGGGCTTCTGCATACAACGGCAGGATACATGGTTCACGTAGGAAAAAGTTTTAAAGACGTTTTCCAATACAAAGAAAATGATATCTTCTGGTGTACGGCCGATATTGGCTGGATCACTGGACATAGTTACATGACCTACGGGCCACTCTTAAATGGTGCGACGACAGTCATGTTTGAAGGTGTTCCAACATTCCCAACTCCAGCACGTTTTTGGGAAGTTGTTGAAAAGCACAAAGTCACTCACCTTTATACTGCCCCAACTGCGATCAGGTCGCTGGAAAAATTCGGGCACGAGATCCCGGATAGTTTTAAGATGTCATCGCTTAAAGTTTTAGGTTCTGTGGGTGAGCCGATCAACGAAGAAGCTTGGCACTGGTATCACAAACACGTAGGAAAAGAAAAATGCCCGATCGTCGATACCTGGTGGCAAACAGAAACAGGAGGAATCCTGATTTCTCCACAAGCAGGCCTTACAAAATTAAAACCTGCTCACGCGACACTTCCACTTCCAGGAATTGAGCCGTGCTTAATGGATGAAAACGGAAAAGAAATCAAAGACCTGGTGGCCAGCGGGAACCTATGTTTGAAAGCACCTTGGCCTTCACTTGCCAGAACCATTTACGGGGATCACGAAAGGTTTATTCAAACTTATTTCTCTACGTATCCTGGATATTATTTTACAGGAGACGGAGCAAAGAGAGATAGTGACGGCTATTACCGCATCACTGGACGTGTCGATGATGTTATCAACGTTTCTGGCCACAGAATTGGAACGGCAGAAGTTGAAGATGCCATTAATGAGCACCCATCAGTCATTGAAAGTGCAGTCGTTGGACTCCCACACCCGATCAAAGGCCAGGGGCTCTACGCTTTTGTTATCCCTGTTGATGGAGTTGAAGATTCTGAAACTCTGGAAAAAGAAATCCGTGAGACTGTTAATAAGATTATCGGGCCAATTGCTAAGCCGGATATTATTCAAGTTGTAGAAGGTCTGCCAAAAACACGCTCAGGAAAAATCATGAGACGTATTTTAAGAAAGATCGTTGAAAACGAGATTGAAAGTATCGGCGACACTTCAACTCTTTTAAACCCAGAGATCGTAGAAAAACTGATCGCCGGGAAAAAAGAGCTGAACTGCTAGTTATTTTCGTTGTTAATTTTTGTAATGTGAGCTTCTATCGTTTTTAAAGCATATGGTAGAAGCTCTGGTTTAAGCCCGACATACACGACATCGAGGATTTCCTGTAGGTTTCTTCCCATCTTTAAAAGTTCTTTGATTTGATTCTCGCGCTCTTGCCTGTGCTTAAGCGTTTCTGAAATCTTATGAGTTCCACCAATAATAATCCCATGACTTGGGATTATATTCTTTGGGTTTAAATCAATCACACGTTGAAGAGAGTTGAAGTACTTCTTCATATCCCCTTCAGGTCCTCCGATCACAACTGTTCCAATAGTCTGAATTAAATCACCGGCCAGAAACCAGCTTAGGTTTCTTGGAGCAATGGCAAGTTGTCCTTCATCATGCCCTGGAACTTCGTACACGATCACATCGTGACCTAAACTCTTGGTCAGAATATCACCTTCTTTTCTAATCACGACTTCGATACCTTTAAAGTACTCAGCACCGATGATTGTATATGTAAACTGACTCATCTCCATTGGCACTTTATATTCTAAAGCGATATCGCGTGAGAATTCATAGTGATCAGGGTGGTGGTGAGTAATAAGAATTCGGTCAAAGCCAATTTTATTCACTGACTTTAAAAACTTCTTAAGTTCTGCTTCGTCCTTAGGAGATGGATCAATTAAGTATTTGATGGCATCTTCATCGCCGATAATAAAAGAGTTCGTGCGATTTGCCGGAGGAAATGTGTGTGAGAGCGGAAGAAATTGTCTAACGCCATAAATAGACTCAATCATCGGCACTTCTGTTTCCGGGTCATGAGGAAGAGACATTTCAATCGGCGTATTGTGCAGGGGATTTTTTTCAAAGGTTTTTAATAAAACAACAGCTGGTGGAACCGCAAGTACATGCCCCTGGCGGTAGCGCTCAAGTAAATTCTTTGGCGTATTCCACTCTCCAAACTCAACTTCGCTTGGATCGAGACTAAACTCCTTAGGAGTTTTAAGGTGAATTTTAATATAATAATTTTTAAATCTATAAGGATTGAATTCAGGTGTAATCGCTAAACCGATATCTTCAATCGCTTCAACTTCACCATTTTCAATGGCCGCCACTAAATCATAATTGAGCTCTTCTCTGACTTCGCGGATAAGTGCATGCAGAAGCTGAGGTTTCATATGAGCAGGCCAGATAGCATGAGGCAAGGCCTCTTCGCAGTCTGTTGCATCTACTTTTCCTCCGGGAGTTGCATAATAACCCGGGAAGACATTCAAGTAATTTTGTCTCTTAATAAAAAAGATTTGGTCATTGGTGGTAAATACGGCGGATACTGATTCTTTCATGCGCCTAGGGTATCACCAATAGACTTCTTTTAGAAGGTTTTGAACTCTTTTTTAAGGATAGGATCTTTAAGGACTTTACTGTTTTTCAGTAAACAAAGA
This sequence comes from Bacteriovorax sp. As-1, assembly GCF_058446905.1. Taxonomy (NCBI): domain Bacteria; kingdom Pseudomonadati; phylum Bdellovibrionota; class Bacteriovoracia; order Bacteriovoracales; family Bacteriovoracaceae; genus Bacteriovorax; species Bacteriovorax sp. As-1. The sequence goes on along the minus strand of NZ_CP184341.1, from coordinate 3,154,736 downwards.
CGCAGTAGATGCGCCTCACCGACTTCTTTAGTAATAAAGCATTTCTCTAGGGCTTTTCCCATCGCTTCGGCCACAGCGCGAGAAGCTCCTTGAAAAGCTCTATTGCCCGATGGGAAGTAATAGTCGATGTGATCTTGATACAAGAGGGCCTGATCGTAAATGATTTGCCCTTTATCGAAATAATCGCCAATCATAATAATGTTTGGTTTAGGCGCAAGGCTCTGCGGGAACAGTACAGTTTCCTTAGAAATGAGGCGCTCAGTTCTGCCTGAAGGAATAAACCAAATTGAAGGCAGTTCATTGACTAATTTTTTATCTGAAATAAAACCTGAAGCCGTGAGTACCAGGTCCATCTTTTCTTTTTCAATATACTCAATCGCTTTACTCCATCCATCCTTGGTCTGTGTCCCCGTTTTATCGTAGACAACTAATGGAGTGATCTGTGCTTTAATTTTTTTAGGAAGGAATTTTAAAAATTCATTCAGAACATGCTGGCCATGAAAACGACCTGATTCACTAAGTTCTTTTGGTGTAACTTTAGCACAATTGTACTCATTGCTTTCTGTCATATCTAGTGTTGGAAGAATTTTGTGAGTTTTTGAATGAGTCTGAGCTTTATTTGAGCAAAAGCCGGTATCGACAATGGCAATCTTTAGGGCCCCTTGGGCAGAGGGAAAAAAGAAAAAGGCCGCTCCTAAAAGAAGCGGCCCTATAAACTTAGTTATCAAAAGTCGTTGGTTCTGGAATATAGAATGGATTATGTACGGCCTTATTTGCATATGCCTTATTATAAGTCTCTTTAAAATTCTTTTTCAAACTTTTCTCAAAAGAATTTTCCATATCCTTAAGAACTCCATTCGTTGCATTCTGGATCTTAAGTTTCATGTCTTTGTAGATCCCATCTCCACGACTCATTGCACTTGAAAGAGTTTCTTTCATTGCGATTGCCGAAAGAACAAATGGAAGCTTAGAAACCACGACATCACCAGCAGAAGCAGCTTTTAGAGCATTGTGGAAAAGTGATCCATCTTCTTCGATCATCTTCGCCCATTTTTTATCACGAGAGAAGATTCCACCTGATTCATCGTACGCTACGTTGATAGCAAGAACTTCAGATAGAGCTTTTAGCGAGTACACCTTGATTGTATCGTTTGGTGTATTGAAGTTTTCTGGAGTTACTTTTATCTTAATTTCAGCAAGTAGTTCTGCTGGAGTTAGTGCCAGTGACTGAGCAAGAGCTAAATCACTTGTGAATCCTCTTAAACTTGATTGCATTAAAGCACTCGACTTAAGAACACCAGTTGCTCTGTGTGGGTTTGTGAAGTGAACAGAGCGCTTTCCAAAAAGAAGCTTAGAAGCATCTTTCATAGATCCAATTGAATGGATGTTTTTTAGACCAGCATTTGAATCATCAACTAGAAGGAAAGTTGAAGACTTTGACTTTCCAAGGAAAGCGTTTAGCGACTTCATGCTTGTTGAGTTCGAGTCATCAAGAACCACTAGTACTTTTTGAGAAAGACCATTCGCAATTGTCCCAGCGTTTAGAGACTGAAGACTTAAGTCAAGGATAGAGACTTTTTCAGATCCACCCATCGCTTGTAGAGCATCAAGGAAATCGTTTAACTGAGCATCAGTATTAGCAACAAGAACTGGCACTTTACCTTTGTCAGTAAATTGTGCTTTTGCCATTGTCACGAAGTCTTGAGAAAGAACCCCGATCACTACACCGTTTTGCTCTACGCGAGCGCTGATCGCTAGATCGCGGTAAGCATCTTGTTCAGCATCTACCAAGATTTCAGCATCCGATAGAGTTACTGTTGATTGAAGAGATCCAACAACACTAAAGTCTTTAGTGATGATTGGGTTTTGTGAGTTTGTCTCAAGCTTAATTTTAAGCTCGCCCTTGTACTCGCGCTTAGAGTTGTTTGTTAAAGCAATTCTAAGTTTGTTTTTTGATCCTTTTAGTAACTGAGACTCAAGACTTAGACCAGATAGAGCTAGTGGGTATGCCACGCGAACTGTCTTTTGGTCAGCATCTTTTAGAATCGAAATATTGATCTTATCAAAGTGACGTCCTTCAACTGCATCCCCCGAAGTTAATGGAGACACAACTCTTAGAGCTGATCTGTATACTGTGCTTAGAGCAGTGTTAACTGATCCTTGAACTGCACCTTTAATTGTTACGATACTTCTAGCTGGAATGCTTGGAAGTTTTACTGACTGTCCACCTTCTAAGATCACCGATACGTTAGCTGCATCTTTAAATCCGAAGTTTCTTAGAACGACGTTGTGGTTTGTTGTCTCACCTGGCTGGAATACACCATCAAGAAGAGCGACACCCTTAATACCACCATCAAGCATTTCACTTGATACGAATTGAAGAACTGCGTTTGAGTTATAAACGGCCGTTACTTCAGCAATTCTCTTCTGACGGTAGATTTCTGTTTGAGTAGCAATGTTTGCGTTGAAAACATCAAGCTCAGTCTTATCAAAGTTTGCTGAACGGATATCTTCATATCTTTGAGCGTAAGCAGAAGCTTCGCTTCCCGTATAAGACGATTTGAATTCTGTACTTGATCTGTTTGGAGAAGCATCGAATTGAGCAAAAGCAATTCTGTAAGCTTCAGCTTTAACTAGAGGGTAGTCTCGGTTGTAAGCGCGAGCATCTGCCTCACGACGACCTTGATCGTAGTAAGCTGGGTAGTCACGGTTAACCGCTGAATCGTAAGCACCTTTATAAGATACGTCATATCCTTGGTTATAATCTGAATCAATTCTTCTTTGGAATTCAAAACGTGTGTATTGACGGTAAGTGAAAACGTATCCATCAGCAAATGCTCTTCTCATGATGTCTTTGCTGTGGTTGATGTTTGGTTTGTAGTTTGGTCCATTGAAGTCCCCTGGATAATCCGGGCTTCTTCTCTGGAAACTACCTGCAAATGTACCATCAAGGTTAATTGATTTTAATTCACCTGATTCAAGCTTTCTTGTTGTTTCAGCTTCACCGTTATTGCGTCCGTCAACTTTACCAGTTGAAACAGCACGCTCCATACCTGCTTTTTTACCTTGGTCGACACCAACCTGAGCCGCGTTACTTACGTCTGCTCTCTTGATTCCTGCAATGCGACCTTCTCTGTTACCAGCACTCGAGTTACCGTTTGCTGTTCCTTCATTTGTTCCATCTTTCTGGCCATTGATGCGCGCTCTGCTAGATCCATCGCGCTCACCTTGCTCAGCTCCTCTTCTGTAGAAGCGGTCTTGTCCGTCAACTGTTCCCTGAGACAGACCATCGTTTTGACCATCAACGTTTCCACGGTCGTTACCTAAACGGTAAGACATATCCGCTCCATCCATTGATCCATCTGATTGACCAACGCGAGCTCCTTCATTGTTAATTTTCTTAATTGCTAGAACTAGCTCATCTCTATAATCGTCTCTTTGGCGAGCAGCGATTTGCATTCTCTGGCGAGCGTCTTCTGCTTTTCTTCCAGCAAGGTTAAAATCGTTTCTTACCTGATCCAGGCGAACGTTAACCGGACCAAGCTCTAGTTTTGCTTGTCCTGCTTGCTTATTTTTTTCTAGGATTTGAGCATCAAGGCTTTCGATTTCTTTTTGTACAGCATTGATCGCTTCAGCGTTTACTTCCGGAGTCTTTTTTAACTCTTCAAGTTTTGCCACTAATGTCGCTTTCACGTTTTTAAGTGAAGCAGCTTCAGCTGTCAGTGAGTTCATTCTTTCTGTTAATGAACGCTGTTGTTGCTCCAGCACTCTTACATGGTCCCCAATCTGGGCCTGGGCCTGCTCTGCACGGGCAACATCGACTTTGGCATCGTCTGCGCGTCTGTTAACGTTGTTTAATTCTGGATCGTCAGTTAATCGGAAAGATTGATTTCCAATGTACCCTGGAATGTCGGCCGCCTGAACCACTCCTAAGCTCACGGCAATCATCAGAAAAAAGCGAGTTAATAAACGCATACGAAATCTCCCAAGTCGGCATCAAAAATAAAAACGACGATTTTTCAGGGCCATTTAGACACTAAAATAGTGCTAACTAGTCTCCAAAAATCGTCCATTATTTTGGTGGAGTTTATTGTCAGTGTGTTTAAAGCAATGTCTTTGCCAATTCTCTACAAAAAAGGCCGGATATAATTTGGGTTATTATATCCGGCCTTTTTGTTTAAAGGTGAATGTCTGAAATTTTTATAGGTGGGTTGCCATATCGTAGCGGACCTGACGGTACCCCTTGATATTTTCCAAAGCGCGCAGGTCTTTAAAATCCAGGGTCTTTCCAAGGATTCGCGATCTTACCTCGCCAGCAATCCTGCGCTCCTCTTTATGCCAGGCCGGAAGAGCGGCCCTTAAAAACCTCAAGTGCCTCATGGTTTTTAGCATCCATGGTTTTGGAGAGAAATCGAACTCGACCTTCTTATCACCTAAATCAAAGCTTGGGCGGTTAATGAAAACCTTCTTGTAAGATGTTCCAAGCTCTTTATAAGTCTTTTCATCCTGAAGACGTCTCATGGGTGAGACCATCATATGAGCGATGAAAACTTCGTCTTTAATAAAGTAAGTCTTCGCCAGCGTTCTTAAGGCCATGGCAAAAAGCACAGGGTCTTTATATAAAGAGCTTAGTGTTTTGACCTCATTAATAAAGTGAGAAAGCTTTGCTCCACGATCAAAGATTAAAAGATCGTGAACATAACGGGCCAGATGCTCTTCAGAAACATCAGGTGCAATTGTTTTTATTTCAGCAGTCGCTGCTTTAAAGACCGAGGCGTATTTACTACCATTAAAAAGAGAGCTCTCTTTTAATGAAGCTTCTAATAAGCTCACCATTGGCACAGCTTCCTGTGCAACTTGTAGATTCTCACCTAAAGCAAGCCTGCGCCCTAAAGTGAAGGCCATCAGGTTATTGTCCAGCTCACTCTTTTTCATCGTGCGACCAAAGGCCGCTTCAAGGTCATTTAATGAGAATGGAATTAGCCCCATCTGGAAAGCCGCTCCTAAAATCAAGGCCGAAGCGTAAACGCTTTTTCCAAGATGAGCTTCTGAAACTTCCTTCATCGGCAGAAGCTTCACGCGCTCTTTTAAAAGATCAGTCAATTTATTTGAAAGTGTGATCTCGTTAACCGGGTCTTTTAAAGTTCCGCGGTCAAGAAGAAGTGAAAGTGGAATCTGGAATTTTTGATCGAGAATCGCAATTCCCTTTTCACTTAAAAAACCTAAGTGGTGAGATCCATCTAAAAGATCTGGAGAAAGAAGAACGTCAGCTCCTCCCATCGGTGTCACCTGCGCATGAGACTTCCCTTTTTTATAAAGAGCAAGGTGGCTAGTTACGTTTCCATTTCTTTGAGCAAGGCCTTTTTGATCGACGAACTTAAAGTCGACATCATCACGTCCACCCATTGCTTTAGCAGCTTCAGCCAGCACGCGGGAAATAGTTGTCACTCCCGAACCTCCAACACCGGTTACGACTGCACGGTAATCAACACCTGCAGCGATCGTCTCTAGAGTTTTTTTCTGGATTGGCAGAGGGATATTTGCCGCTTCAAGTTTTTTTACTTCACTCTTTTTGTATTTTGTCGGGTGATAGTCAGAGACTTCTACCAACTCAAAACTTGGGCAAGCTTTAATTTTTGTACAGTAACTATCCGACACACAAATTTGTGGGTCAATTGTCACTTTCGTTCCGTAGGCATCAAAGGTTTGCGAAAGCCCCGGGCAACCTGTCATTTCAACACAAGCGCGGCAGTCTTCACAGGCATCTGTATTGATTTGATAAAAGCGCTGAATATCCAGCGTTTCATTATTGTTAAAGATTTTTCTCTCGCTTGATTTCTTTTTCCCATGAAAAGTCAGCCCGCATTCTTTATTTGAGATAATAACTTTGGTTCCTTTCTTCACCACTGTTTCGCGAAGTAGGTTTTGATAAAAGTAACGATCACTTGGATTGACTTCCATTGCCTCATTTACACCTAGGGCCTGAACCAGTCTTAACATATCTTGTGGAGGACGCTTCTTTCCTTCAACCGACTCCCCCGTTCTCGGAGTCATCTGGTGCCCCGTCATTGCCGTGTTGTCGTTATCTAAAAGAATGTAAGTAATATCGTGACCCATCTGAACCGAGTTTGAAATATCAGTGATCCCCGAATGGAAGAAAGTCGAATCTCCCATCAAGACAACTGAGGGATTGGTCGTGAATAAATCCACTCCTGCACCCAATGCCCCACCTTGTCCCATGGCCGAAAGGTTATGCATCTCTTTAAACGGCTCAAGAAATGAAAGCGAGTAACAACCAACATCTCCGTGAGAGATCAGATTGATGTTTTGTTTTTTTAAGTGACCGCGCAGATCTTTTAAAAGAGAAAGTGTTTCACGGTGAGGACATCCCGGACAAAATGTCGGAAGTCTTCTTGGCATCACTTCAGCTAAAACCACTCCGGGTTTTGACGTGTGACAGGCCCCAAGATTTAATTTATTAAAGATGGTTGAAATTTTATCCAGGACTAAATCGTAGTTTAATCCACCGTAAACCGGGAAACCTTCAACATCGTCAAAGCGTTTTCCGTAAATTTTAAGTGATAAACCGTTTCTGCTGATAAGCTCTCTTAGTTCTGTTTCTAAGAAACCTCTTTTTTCTTCAACGACAATTAACGTCTCAAGTCCTTTTAAATAAGGAACTAGTAAATCATCAATTAACGGGTATGGCGCTCCCACTTTGTAGAGAGAGAATCTCTCAAGAGCATCATTGTCATCAAGAACTTGTTTTAAAATTTCAAAAACAGCTCCACTGGTAATGAACCCTACTTTTGAAGCTGAGTTACCAAATACCTGATCTAGTTTTTTTGCTTTTAAAACATCGTAAACTTTTGGGAAACGCTCTTTGATCATCGTGATATCAGCGCGGAATGAATTCGGCGGAACCATTACGTTTTTAGCGAGGTCAAACTCAGCTGGATTTAATTCAATGAGCTCTTTATCAATTTTCTTTTCTTCACCAATAACAACTCGCCCGCCACCTTCAGCAAGAAAAGTTGTTAAAAGAACTCCCTGGTAAACAGAAGTCTCAAGAGAAATCTCTAAAGCTTTTTTCATCCAGTCTTTTAATTCTTGTGGAGTTGATGGATCTAAAAACGGAATGTGTAGATGTTTAAATAAGTAACGTGAATCGGCCGGACTAGAAGTTGAAATTGACCAAGGGTCATCTCCAACAACGACAACAACTCCTCCCTTCCCTGGGTTCGCGAAGTTACCAACAGACAGAGCATCTGAGGCCACATGAAGACCCATCGACTTCATCGCGACGAGTGCGTTCTTGTGAGCTTGTTTTGCTCCCGAGGCCATCGCAGCTGCATTGGCTTCAGAGTTGGCAATAACAACTCTAATTCCTTTTTCTTTGAATTCTTTTTTTCTTTCATAAAGTATGTTGAAGTAATCAGCTAAAGGAGATCCGGGATAGCCAGTATACAGATGGAAGCCTGCTTCCAGGGCCCCTTGAATAATAAGCTCATTCCCGTTAAGTATTTCGGTAGTCATATGTAGGATTCTCGTTAAATATTTTTATTTTCAAAAAATATCTCACAAAAATACTGGAAAGCCTATTTTGTGAGGCCCAAAAAAATCCAAGAGAAGATTTTTTGTAAAACTTAACTAGAAATACATATTCAGGACTAATGCCAGAGCAATAAGCGCTGGCAGTGCCTGGATAAAAAAGATTTTTTTGTTAGCGGAATACCCGCCGTATAAACCTGCCACGATCACACATCCAAGAAAGAAAATTTTCAAATGGAGGGCCTCATTTCCCGAAGCCAGGGCCGACCAAATAAGACCGGCCGCAAGAAAACCGTTATAAAGCCCTTGATTCGCAGCTAAAACAGCGCTTTTGTTAGCAAACTCAGTGTCATTTCTGAAGATTTTAAGCCCCAGAGGCTTGGTCCATTGGAACATCTCCAGGTAGAGGAAATAAATGTGCAAGACAGCAACTAAAATCACTGCAGTATTGGCCACTAAATTGATCATTTTCCCTCCTGAACACACGCCTTTAAAGTTTGCTAAAGCAAAAAAGCTAATGCTACTATTTTGAAACTTTTCACTCAAAATTACCAAGGAAAACATTATGTTTAAAATGATTGCTGTATACAAAGTTCCAACTGACGTTAATGCATTTGCTGACTGGTTTAAAAGCCACACAGAACTTGTAAGAAAAGTTCCTCATGTTGCAGAAGTTCGCATGAATAAAGTTTCAGGAGGCCCACGTGGAGCAAGTGATCTTCACTTAATCACAGAAGTTTGTTTTGCCAACAAAGAAGATTTCAAAGCAGCAATGGGTTCTCCAGAAAACATGGCATGTGGAAAAGACGCTTTCTCAAACTACAAAGACATTGTTTCTGTTCATTTTGCTGAAGAAGAAGTGGTGAAGTTCTAATGGAAAACATTTTATTAGAATACCCGTATAACAATCACGAGCACATTGCTCTTGTGAAGTTAAACCGTCCAAAGGTTCTAAACGCTCTTTCAACTGACTTGATGGAAGAGCTAGTCGATACCATGCTGACTCTGGATAAAAATCCAAATGTTCGCGTGATTATCTTAACTGGAAACGAGCGCGCTTTTGCCGCTGGTGCAGACATTGCCCAGATGGTAACAGCGACACCAATTGACCAAATCAACGACCAGCGCTTCCGCACATGGGAGATGTTAAAACTGATCACTAAACCTATCATCGCAGCCGTTAACGGTTTTGCTCTTGGTGGTGGATGTGAACTGGCGATGTCATGTGATTTAATCATCGCCGGTGACGACGCTAAGTTTTCTCAACCAGAAATTAAAATCGGAACAATCCCGGGAGCTGGTGGGACTCAAAGACTCACTCGCGCAATTGGGAAATCAAAAGCGATGATGATGGTTTTAACTGGTGACATGATTGATGCCCACACAGCTTGTGACTGGGGTCTAGTGGCAAAAGTTGTTCCGGCACAAACGCTTTTGCAGGAAACGTTTGAACTCGCTAAAACGATTTCAGACCGCGCCCCGGTAGCTGTCCGCCTGGCCAAAGAAGCCGTCAATAAGTCTTTTGAAATGACGTTAAAAGACGGAATGGATTTTGAGCGCAGAAACTTCTACCTGACATTCTCTTCAGGGGATCAGAAAGAAGGAATGAAAGCGTTCATGGAAAAAAGAAATCCAACTTACAAAGGGAATTAACATGAGCCAGTTTAAGTATATTAAATATTCTGAAGAAAACAGAACGGCGACGATTTCAATGAATCGTCCTGAGCTATACAACGCTCTTAACTTCGACGCTAAAATGGAAATCGTTCAAGCGATCCGTGAAGCCAATAAGAGCCCGAGTGTTTTTTCAATCATTCTGACGGGTGAAGGAAAAGCATTCTGTACAGGACAAGACCTTAACGATCGCAGTGTTCAAGTTGGAAACGGCGGAGTGGACTTAGGTTACACTCTGCAAACAGAATGGAACCCGCTGGTGACAGCGATCCGTGAATCAAAGAAAATTGTCATTGCTGCCGTTAACGGCGTTTGCGCTGGTGCTGGAATTTCTGTGGCCATCGCTTGTGACCTTATCGTGAGTAAGCCAGGAGTAAAGTTCGTTGGAGCTTTCTCTAAACTAGGCCTTGCTCCTGATGCTGGCTCAACTTACATTTTCTCGCGCGCTCTTGGCTACCAAAAGACTATGGAGTTTTTCCTTCTAGGCGAAGCTATTACGACGGATGAGCTTCACACGACAGGATTAATCAATGCTCTTAGTGATGATGTAATGGCCAAAGCAATGGAGTACTCGCAATCACTAAATAAACTCTCACCTCTTGCCTCTTCAATGATTAAAGCGAACGTTAAAGCGGCCCTTGATTCAAACTTCAGCGAATCAATGGAAAGAGAAATGCATGTTCAGCGCTTCTTAGGCAGAAGTGCAGATTACAAAGAAGGTCTGACGGCTTTCTTAGAAAAAAGACAACCAAACTTTACTGGAAACTAGGCTGAAAAAAATCTCGAGTGGAGCATTTTTACTCCGCCTGAACAAAAAAAGAGACCAAAAACGCAATTCAAGAGTTCAGCCTGGCCGCGATAACTACGCTTGAATGAAAAGATTTAAGAATTAAAAGTAAAAACTTTCATTACGAATTTTTATAGGAGAAGATTATGACCGGAAATGCTTACAGCTATTCAGCAGATGAATTAAAACTTTTTGAGGACATCAAAAACGGTAAAACGTTTGAAGCGACAGACGACATGCCAGCGTTCTACCGCAAGCACCTTCTAAACCTTATGTGGATGCAAGGTGACTCTGAGTACTCTGGTGCCCTTGGATACATGCCATGGATTGAAAAAGCTCCAACACTTCAAGAAAAAGTTATCGTTGCTCAAATGGTTAAAGACGAAATGAGACACGCAAATGTTATGTACCGCCTTTTAGACGAATTGGGACAAGACACTCTTGCTCATACTGAAGCTAAAGACCTGGGATACAAACTAGAAGAAGACCAAATCAACATTGGTTTCAAAAGACTTAAAGATGACTACCGCGTAAACATTTTCTACTACAACATCAAGCACTGGGAAGATTACATTCTTTTCAACTTCCTGATGGACAGAGCTGCTGGTCACCAGCTTCAAGACACTTTCAACTCAAGCTACCTTCCATGGAAAAAAGCGATTGAAGGAATTTACAAAGAAGAAGTTATGCACTTAGCTCACGGAGATAAGTGGATCAAGATCCTGGCAAAAGACCCGGCAAAAAAAGAATTCCTACAAGAAAGACTAAATCTTTGGTGGCCAAGAGTTATGAACGTTTTTGGAAACACTCAAGGTCAGACAAATGATCTTTACGTTCGCCTTGGACTAAAACAAAGAACAAACCAGGAAGTTCGTACAGCTTTCCTAAAAGAAATCCAGGAGCTTTGTGACGAAGCCGGATTAGTTGTTCCAACTTATAAAGAAGAAGATCAACCACAAAGAGACCCTAAAAAAGCATAAGTAAAAAATGGATATTAAAAACGTTATCGTTATTGGAACAGGAACTATGGGGCAAGGAATTGCCCAGTGGTTCCTGCAACAAAACACCACTGTTGAAATGGTGGATGCAAATTACGAATTCGCTCAAAAAAGTATGGGCCGAATTCATGAAAGCCTGGACTCTTTAGTCGCCAAAGGAAAGCTTGAAGCTGGCCTTGTGTCTGACTTAAAGAAAAAACTTTCAGTTAAAAAACTTGAAGAGATCAATCCTAAAGCGGACCTGGTGATAGAGGCCATCATCGAAGATAAAGAGATCAAAAAGGATCTTTTTAAAAAGCTCGATGATCTCATGGATAAAAACACCGTCCTTGCTTCCAATACGTCCTCATTTCCAATTACAGAAATGGCCAAGGACCTAAGTAATGAGAGGCAAAAAAAGTTTTTAGGGCTTCACTTCTTTAATCCGGCAACAATCATGAAACTGGTAGAAGTGATCAACGGACTGGAAACAGACCGCTCTCTTTCACAAGACATTCTGAATTGGTTTAACAGCAATGGAAAAGTCGCTTGTCTTTGTGGTGATGCCCCTGGGTTTATCGTTAACCGCGTGGCCCGCAACTTTTACGGCGAATCTCTAAGAGCTGTCGGTCACTACGATTTTGAAAAAATCAAAGAAGTCGACACTGTAATGAGAGAAGTTGGTGGATTTAAGATGGGACCATTTGAACTAATGGACTTAATCGGAATCGACGTCAACTTGAGTGTAACCGAATCTGTTTACCGTGCGTTTTTTGATGAACCACGTTTTAAACCTCACCGCCTGCAAAAAGAAATGGTGGATGGAAAGCGTTTTGGTAGAAAAACGAAAAAAGGGTTTTATATTTATGAATAAAGAAAACACCCTGGTGGTGATTGAAAACAATCATCCGCTTTACGCCACGATTAGTAAGAATTTTGCAACCAGATCAGTTGAAGATGCTTTAAGCAGCTATGAGACTTATGAGCTGGTGATTGACCTCTCTCCTCTTCGCACGAAAAACAAAGTTCTTTTCTTAAAAGAGCTGGTGCGCACGACAAAAGCTGAAGTCATTTCTGATTTAAGCTTAACGTGGCCGGAGATGGTTTTAAATAACTGCCCAAAAATCTCTGGTGCTGTTTCTCTTCTTTTTTTCTCGCCAACTGAAAAAGTTGAAACTTTCGCTAAGACTCCAGCTGCTCAAAAACATATTGATGATTTTCTAACAGTGATTGGAAAAGGTGGAGTTAATCACCAAAACTTAAAAGTGGGCTTTCACTACCCTCGTGCTATTTCGATGATCATTAACGAAGCCTATTTTGCTCTTGAAGAAAACCTGGCCTCACCAAAAGATATCGATCTGGCCATGAAGTTTGGTGTGAACTACCCTCTCGGCCCCATTGAATGGGGAGATAAAATCGGACTTAAATACGTCGTGGACCTTTTAAATGAACTTCATGAGATCACTGAGGATTCACGCTACCGCGTTTCACGCGAATTAAAAATTAAAGGAAATTATCTATGAAAAGAACATTTATTGTTCACGCCAAAAGAACAGCGATTGGAAAACTAAACGGTAAACTCTCAACAGCAAGAGTGGATGATCTACTTGCTCACGTTTTTACTGATATCAAAAATACAATTAACTTCGACCCGGCCCTAATCGACGACGTCATCGTTGGTTGTGCTAACCAGTCCGGAGAAGACAACAGAAACGTGGCCCGCATGGCAGTGATTCTTTCAGGTCTTCCCCTAGCTGTACCGGGAACGACCGTTAACCGTCTTTGTGGGTCATCACTTGATGCTCTCATTGACGGATACGCGCGCATCCAGGCCGGCATCGCTGATTGTTTAATCATCGGTGGAGCTGAGAGCATGACTCGTGCTCCTTACGTTCTTTCAAAAGCAGGAGATGCTTTTGGGCGCGACCAAAAAATGTTTGATACGACTTTAGGGTGGAGATTTCAAAACCCTAAAATGGAAAAGATGTTTCCACTTTTTACAATGGGAGAAACTGCAGAAGAAGTCGCTAACCTTTACAAGATTTCCCGCGAAGAGCAAGATCAGTTTGCGGTCAACTCTCACAAAAAAGCGGCTGCGGCATGGGAGCGTGGAGATTTTAACGACGAGATCATTCCTTACACTGTGGAAATGAAAAAAGAATCATTCGTTTTCAGCAAAGATGAATGTGTGCGTAGTGACACGACAATGGAAGCTCTGGCAAAACTAAAACCAGTGTTTAGAAAAGAAGGATCAGTGACTGCTGGAAACTCAAGCCCGATGAATGACGGGGCTTCAGGACTTCTACTAGTCAGTGAAGACTTCATGAAAAAACACAACCTGACTCCAATGATGGAAGTAACAGGTGCGGCCACTCGTGGAGTTCATCCAAATACAATGGGACTTGGTCCAATTGAAGCAGTTAAAACTCTACTTACTAGATACAACAAAAAAATTACTGACTTCGATGCTATCGAACTTAACGAAGCTTTCGCCGCTCAGGCCCTTGGTTGTATCAAAGGTCTGGAGCTTGATCCAAGTAAAGTTAACATTAACGGTGGGGCGATCGCTATCGGTCATGCTCTGGGAAGTTCAGGAACAAGAATTGTGACCACTCTTGCTCACCAGATGAAGAAAAATAAAAATATTAAAGAAGGCCTTGCCTCGATGTGTATTGGTGTCGGCCAAGGGATCGCAGTAAGCTTTAAAAACTGTTAGGACATTTATGAAAGCATTACTCCTTTCTCTTTTTATCACAGGGAGCGCCTTTGCCGAAATCGCTCCTCCGCATATTGGACCAGAAGGTGGACGTTTTAATAACATTCACGCGCTAAAAATCGAGCGCATGATCCAAAATAAAATCGCAGAAGAAAAAGATGCAGCGGCAAGCGAAGAAGACAGAAAACTTGAAATGCTTCTTGCCGTTGGAAAAAGAGCAAGTCAGTGGATCACAAAAGTTAACACTGCAAGAACGCCAGAGACAAAGCTTGATCTTTCAAGCCCGTCAAAAACTGGTGGGATTCCTATAACAGAGCCACAAAAAAGCAGCACTGACATCATGATGAAGCGCTATGAAGACTTCTTAAAGTCGACAAGCCCACTTATTACTGATGTGGTGACAAGCTCAAGAGAACTTCCCGTTAACCCGCCGGTTGATGATGCTGAATTTGTAAAATCTCTTCGCGTCCTTGATCGCATTTATCAATCAACGATCAGATGGGCCGGGGCTCGCCAGTGGTTGTCGTGGTATATGAATAAGGCCATCTATGACATCAGAGGTTTCTTATTCCTACAAAAGACCCCGAACCTGGAAGAGACACTTAAGTCATACCCAAATATGATAGTTGAAGATCAAGCGAAATTTACTGGTTGGTTACTCGGACTTTGCCGCAACGGTGATTTCAATCCAGCAGATTGTAAAACTGAACTGCAAAAGTATACAAAGAGAAACACTCTTTTTGAATTTTACAACAGGTTCAGCAAATATGGTCAAAGTATGTACGACCTGAACTTTAAGATCAGGGCCACTCGTCCAGAAATGTATTGGAACGCTAATAAAACTCAACTAATCGCTCCTTTTCAAACTCCTGAGAGAACAGATGTTCAAATGTGGTTAAAAGAAAATGTTGAAGATGAGTGGAAAGGTGAAAGCTTTAACCTGGTTATTAACTACAAAAAATCGACAGAAGATATTCCACGAATTCAGTTTAAAGAAGGAGTAACTGCCAATGTAAATGGAATTGGTGGAAACTTAATTACAATGGAAGCGGAATATCCAATTGAGAGCAAAGACCAAAAATGGACAATCCGTCACGAGTACGGTCACGTTTTAGGATATCAAGACTGCTATCTTGAATTCTACGATGTTAATGAAAAGGCCATGGTTTACTACGAAATTGATGTCGACAATTTAATGTGCTCTCGCAATGGACACTTAAATGCAAGTCATATTGAACAACTACAAAAAGCTTATAAATAACCTGCACAAGGAAAACAGTTATGGAAATTAAACTATTTATCAACGGACAATTTAAAGATTCATCTGACAAGATCATCAAAACATCTTTTGATCCTTCTAACGGAGCAGAAGTTGCAAAATACCACGTGCCATCAATAAAAGACATTGAAGAAGCTGTTCAAGCGGCCAACAATGCTTTCTATAACCCTGCATGGAAAAACATGTCACAGGACGAGCGCGCTGATTTACTTTTAAAGATCTCTGAAAAGATCAAAGAAAGAGCAAAAGAAATCGTCGATGTAGAAGTGAGAGACTCAGGCTCAACACTAAGAAAAGCAAAAGCTGACGTTCATAACACTTCGGCCTTCTTTAAAGTCATGAGTAAAGTGGCCAGAGAGCTAAAGCTTTCAGTAAAAGACGAAGCTGCTTCTCGCGCAGGATTTTCAATTAACTCTCGCGAATTCGCTCCAATCGGTGTGTGCGCGCAGATCATTCCATGGAACTTTCCGCTAGTCATGGCAGGATGGAAAATTGGACCAATCCTCGCAACGGGATGTACAACAGTTCTAAAATCTGCAGAAGAAACTCCGGCAAGTGCGGCGATCTTAGCTGAAATCATCAGAGATGCAGGAGTTCCTGCTGGTGTTGTTAATATCGTTACAGGTGGAGCTGACGTTGGTCGCGCTCTAATCTCTCACCCACTGGTTAAAAAAGTGGCCTTCACAGGTTCAACTCAAGTTGGAAAAGAAATTCTAAAAAATACTGCTGGTGGTGTTCTAAATGCCACTATGGAGCTCGGTGGAAAATCAGCAAACATCGTTTTAAATGATGCTGATCTCTCGATCGCTGTCGATGGCGCTCTCTACGCTTTCCTATACCACTCTGGACAAGCTTGTGACTCGGGAACAAGACTTCTTGTTCAAGAAGGAATTTATCCTGAATTCATGGAGAAATTCCTGGCGCGTATTAAAGACGTAAAGGTTGCACCAACAACTGATCCCAACGCTGGTTATGGGCCGGTTGTGAGTGAAAAACAAATGAAGACGATTTTAGGCTTCATTGAAAAAACAAAATCAGAAGATGGAAAACTGCTTGCTGGTGGTAACCGCAAAACAGACGGCGAATTCGCTAAAGGATTCTTTATCGAGCCAACTGCTTTTGAAATCACTCCAAAACACACTATCTTCCAGGAAGAAATTTTTGGACCAGTTGTTGGGATTACAAAATTTAAAACGGAAGAAGAAGCTGTGGCCCTGGCTAACAACTCTAAGTACGGTCTAGCAGGTGCCGTTTGGTCAAAAGACGCAGACAAAGCTCACAAGCTTGCAAGCCAGCTTGAAGCAGGAACTGTGTGGATCAACGAGTACCACCTTCTAAACCCAGGTATGCCATTTGGCGGATTCAAAGAATCTGGAATCGGCAGAGAAATGGGGCCGGAAGGAATCATGAGTTATCTGGAAGTCCGCCATGTGTGGGAGTCTGACTGTAACGAGCGTGAAAAGAAGGTTTGGTTAGATGCAATTTTTTAAAATCCTCATTACTACACTTTTTTTAATGTCGGGGGCCATGGCCTCCGACTTAAAAAGCACGATTGAAGCAAAAGAGCTGGGAAGCTGTGAGACTCAGAACCTAATGTACACGGCGATGAAGTTTTACAAAATTCCACTCAATGAAAAATACGACAATACATATGACATCTATTTGAGAGTGATTCTCTTCTTTAATCAAGACAGCACTCTTTCTCTTCGTTCGACCACTCAGGCGCTTATTGCCTGCCAGACATCGAGTTCAGGTGAAGAGCTTTGTAGTTTTAAACCTCTTCTGGATCAATGGCTAAAAGGCCTTTATACGGCCGATGAAGCTATTCATGTCCCTCTTTTAGGCGACATTGCCTTTACTAACCCGGCCAACATCAACCGCGGTTTTACGCTGACATTTAAAAAGGATTTTATCTATCCACAACTTGAAGGACAAAGCTTTCCAGGTGGGATGGTGAGTGTAAACTTTAATCAGGATGGGAAAAACGTTCTGAATATTTGTAAGTGAGTTAAAAATGACAAAACCAATTGATCTCTATGCTATGGCCTTCCAAGATAGAAGCGACAGAGTGAGATGGCTTCTGGAAGAAATGAATGTTCCTTACACGAATCACTTCCTAAAGAAAAAAGAAGGCGAAATGAATACGCCTGAATACCGTAAACTAAACCCAATGGGACGCGTGCCAACAATTGTTGATGGCGACATCGTTCTTCACGAATCAGCGGCAATTTGTCTTTATTTAGCTGACCGTTACAGCTACGGAATACTCGCTCCAAAAATGGACGATGTAAAACTTCGTGCTGAATACACTAAATGGATGGTTTTTTCTGTAGGGTCACTAGAAGCTGTTGTTGCCCGCATGTTTACACACGTGAACACTCCTGAAGAATCGGCAGTAACTTATAAATATGTCAAAGAGCAGTCTGATTTTTTTAGACTGGTCTTAAACCCAATCTTAGAAAAACAAGATTATATTTTAGAAAGTGGATTCTCTGCTGCCGATATCATGCTTGCTGCCGTTATCCCGGGAGCTCATGATTACCTGGTAAAAGGAAATCCTCCTCTTGAGCGCTACATGGAACGTATGAAGGCCCGTCCAGCGGCCATTAAGGTAAAAGTATTCGAATGAAATTAAGATACACTCTCGTTCTCGCCCTTTGTTTATATTCGGCCGTCTCTTGCAGTTCCAGTGAAAAATATAAAATCACTGATCACTATGACGGCAATACATTTAGAAATGAAACCCCGATTACTCCACGTGGTTTTCTGGATCTTCTTAAGTGGAAGCTAAGCTTTAAAACCGAAAGCTGGCCGGCCAAACTTGAAACCGAATTCCCCAAGGCAATCCCTGCTGATAAATCGACAGAAAAAATGATTGTGACTTTTGTCACTCATGCTTCATTTTTAATTCAGCTTGATGGACTCAATATTCTGACTGACCCGGTTTGGAGCAGCCGCACTTCACCTTTTAGTTTTTTAGGACCTAAAGGCGTGCATGCCCCGGGAATTGATTTTGAAAAACTTCCAAAAATCAATGTTGTTTTAATCTCTCATAATCACTACGATCACATGGATGCAAAAACAATCCACGACCTGGATGAAAAATTCGCTCCTCTTTTTTTAGTTCCTCTGGCCAACAAAGAAAAAGTGAAATCTTTTGGTGCCAGAAACGTTGAAGAGTTTGACTGGTGGGAAACGAAACAGATTGGCCAGGATGTAAAAGTCACTCTTACTCCAGCTCAACACTGGTCGAGCAGAACTCCTTTTGACCGGATGAAGGCCCTGTGGGGAAGTTATTATATCCAGGGGACAAAAGAGAAAATCTACTTTGCCGGCGACACCGGCTATGGCCCTCACTTTCTTGAAATCAACAAAAAACTGGGCGCTCCGGATGTCTCTCTACTGCCGATTGGCGCTTATGAACCGAGATGGTTTATGAAAGATATGCATATGAATCCGGAAGATGCGGTCCTCGCCCATCTTGACCTTCAGTCAAAATTTTCCATTGGAATGCATTTTGGTACGTTTCAACTTACAGACGAAGCGATTGACACTCCCAAAAAAGACCTGGAAATGGCGCTGGACAAACACAAGCTCAATAACTTTAAGACTCTAAATCCTGGGCAGAAACTAGAATTCTAGTGGATGGCCCAGCATTTAAGGTTATCATTTTCAAAGAATCCCATCTCGCCAGAGTATGAGGCCACGTCAAACTTGACGTATTTTGCTTTTAAATGATCACTTGAAATAAGTTTGCTTTCTGATGTGTACTGGTGCCCGCCAAGAGAAATCTTGATTCCATTTCCTGTTAATGTTCCCTGGTATCCTAAAAAAGGGAGATTCTTAACGTCTCTGGCATTTTTTAAACAGCTAAGTTTGCCAGTTGAACTTTGAGCAAATCCATAAATGCGAATATCATCACCAGATGTTTTGAAAATCTTCACTCTTACGCGAAGGCCATTACAAAAATTAATATCAGAATCGGCCAGGACTTTTTTGACAACTTCTTTTTCGCCCAGGTCTTTTTGCATAACTTCATCAATACATGTCTCTTCATTGATTGGTCTTACTGTTTCAAAGGCCTTCTTAGTTGAAAGAGAATCAACAATTCCCATTGAAGAAGGTTCAGAAATTGTCTCCTTTTTCCCGCAAGAGAAAATAAGAGAGCTAACCATTAATGCCAGGATCATGTTTGTTTTCATAATTCACCCTTTGAAGATGAGCGAATTATAGTAAATTTATGGGGTCACAGGGGGAAATTGTAATTTTTATAGGTTGAAATACAAAAAAAAAGGCCCGCCATACTGGCGAGCCTCTTTATGATTCTTAGGAATCCAGCTTGGGATCAACCTAAAAGTTTTAGTGCAGCTTGACCTTGAGAGTTCGCTTGAGAAAGAACCGAAGTACCAGCTGAAGTTAAGATGTTCATCTTAGTGTTCTTAGCTGATTCTGCAGCGAAATCTGTATCTCTGATACGAGAGTTAGCAGCAGATAGGTTTTCAGAAGATGTCTGAAGGTTATTAATTGTTGATGTCAGACGGTTCTGAATCGCACCAAGTTCAGCTCTTTGTCCCGATACGTTTTGGATCGCCATATCGATTTTAGCAAGAGATGACTGAGCAGATTCTTTAGATCCAACAGTTAGTTCAGAAACTCCAAGAGCGTCTAGACCAGCGTTTTGTTTAGCTGCATCGTACTTGATTCTATCTTGGAAATCATCGTTGTTGATACCAACTTGGAAATCAAACTTATCTCCAGATCCGTTAAGAAGTTTCTTACCGTTGAACTCAGTAACCTGAGAGATTCTTTCCATCTCTTGCTTTAGGTTTTGATATTCAAGATCTGTATATTTTCTTTCTGTATCACCTACTGTATCAGAAGCTGATTGAACAGCTAGTTCGCGAAGACGAACAAGGATGTTCGAAGTTTCATTCAGACCACCTTCTGCAGTTTGAATCATTGAGATACCA
Organism: Bacteriovorax sp. As-1; assembly: GCF_058446905.1. Classification (NCBI taxonomy): domain Bacteria; kingdom Pseudomonadati; phylum Bdellovibrionota; class Bacteriovoracia; order Bacteriovoracales; family Bacteriovoracaceae; genus Bacteriovorax; species Bacteriovorax sp. As-1. The sequence continues at coordinate 3,134,782 of NZ_CP184341.1, read as the reverse complement.
TCGTTAGCGTTTCTTTCCGCTTGGTTGACACCTCTAATTTGTGCTTTTAATTTTTCAGAGATCGCTAGACCTGCAGCATCGTCTGCAGACTTAACAATTCTTGAACCTGACGACAACTTCCCAAGCGTGTTAGCTTGTTCAGTGTTGTTTGCTGACAATGTTCTTTGAGCAGCAAGCGAAGTAACGTTCGTGTTAATACGTAAACCCATGAGATCCTCCCTGTAGTTTCGGTCGTCCCTCCTTGGTCTTGAAGTGCCTTTGCGGCCTGTACTTCAACGAACATACTGTTCAACTGAATGTGGTATTCAAGCGTCGTCACCATGACTCAGCCTTTGATTGATGAACATTTCGGCTAGCCTTCCGGAAGCTTTAATCTTTTTTTGAAATTTTTTATTTTTTCCACTGGTGGGTTTTAGTCAGGTATAATCCCTACTTATTATGCAAAATTAGGCCAGAATTTACTTATCTCTTTATAGCAAAAAGACGAAAAGTTCAGGTATGGAAGCCAATAAAAAGCAGCTTGTAATTATTCCTCCAATGTCAGAAGCCTTAAAGAAACTTAACGAGGTTCTTGAGGGTATTTCTACTGACGAAAATATCGAGATCACACTCATTGACGATCTCAAAGAGCTTTCGCAATTTATTGCGACAACTGGTCAGTGTTTGATTCTTGCTTCCAACGCTAAAAAATGTGCAACTTTCCTTCAAGATAACCGCTTCACTCTGGCAAAAAACCACTGTAAGACGATTCTCTTTACACCTAAAGAAATTCCGACGAAGACCATGGTAAAACTCGCGAAGATTGGTCTGACGGAAAGTATTCTGGAGAGCTCTCCCCCAAAGACATTCCTGTACAAAGTAAAACTGCTTCTGCGCTCGATTAAAACAACTAAGCCTCAAGATGAAGGCGACAAGCTGGTTAAGTCGCTGGACGTAGCTGCAAAGGCGCAGGAAGAGCTTCAGGAGAAAGAGGTCAGAGAAAAAACTGAGGTTGAAGAAAATGTTATCGACATGGACATGGGGAAAAAGAAAAAGACCGATGTTCAAGACGACGATGCGTTTGACTACAGCAATCCCCTGAAAGGAAAAATCAAACCCCAGGAAGAAAACTTAGACACTCACTGGAAATCAAACCGCAAAAAAGACATCACTGCAGAAAGCGCAGAGGAAGAAGGAAACATGGCCGCTGAGTCTGAACAGACCAGCATTGACATGTACTACCGCGGAAAACAAAAAAAGTCAGATACTCTTCCCGTAGAAGAAGAGGAAGAAAGGAAAAAAACTTCTGCAGCTCTTCCAGAAGAGGAAGAAGAAAAGAGACGCAAAAGCTCATACGCTGACGTTATTGACGAAGGCTCAATGAAGCAAAAACGCTTCGATCAACCAGAAGAAGAGGAAATCAAAAAAGATAAAGTTGAACTGGTTGACCTCGACCTGGTTGAGAGCAAAAAGAAAAAAGATCAACGCCAAAATACTGAAGAAGAAACCATTCCTCTCTTCAACCGCGACAAGAGAATAAATATCGAGCCTGAGGCCAAAGAAAAAGAACGCGAAGATAATGCGGTAGAAGACCTGGGCGGTTACCTGAAAGGGAAAATCTCTCAAATTGAAGAAGAAGAGGAACCGGAAATCACTGCGACTCAGGAGCAGATTTACGACAACTCTGAAAAAGGCGAAAGAGATCCTCAGACCCAACTGGAACTTGAGGCCGCTGACGTCAAAAGAGATAATCGTAAAAATGACGAAGAAGCTGATGAGCACGATCCACATGAAGGCGAAGTTGATAAAATCGACGGCAACATGATTGGAGATGCCAGCACTGTGGATAAAATCCGCACGCTCATGGAAGGAAAATCAAGCGGCGATGACCTAGCTCCTACCGAAGAAGAAGATTCGCTGGATCTTTTTGCCAAAAAGAAACCTGAGAAAGAAAAAGAAGAGCAAGAAAGAGAAGAGCATACATCTCTTGATCTTGAGAAAAATAAAAAAGAAAAAGAAGCCGCCAAAGCTAAGGAAGTTGAAGAAGAACTGGAAATGGTTCAAAAGGCCGCCAAGCTTGCACCTGTCTTAGAAAGGAAAGAAAGAGAAAAGAGTGATCTTCCATTAGAAGAAGAAAAAGAGCGCTCTCGCCTCTCTCCTATTGAAAAGCTAGAAAGTATTCGTGAGCGCCGTGAAGCGGAAGCTAAACGTGAAGAAGAGAAAAAAGGCCAGGCCAGAGAAAATACGAATCTCGACCTGGAAAAATCAAAAAACCAGACCCACACTGGTCAGGTAGAAAAAATCGACACCTTCTATAGAAGTGGCGAAGCCAGTAAGAAAAAAGACCAAAACTGGGATAACCTGACAGACAAAAACACCACTTTAGACCTTATCCCTGGCAAAGGGAAAAAAGGAGACAATGCAACTCAGGCAAAAGAAAGCAACGACCTGGGTGAAATGACCATCGATTATAGGAAGCTTAAAGAAGAGTTCGATATGATCGCGATGGGAGAAAATGTTACTGATAGCGGTGCTATCAGATCAAATGGTGAAAATAAACTTAAAAACGATGATGATGAAGGCTCTTTTAAAGTTGTTGAAATCGACCCAAAAAGCTTGGACTTCTCTATCTCTATCATTAATAGCATTTATCAAAAAGACACAAAAGCTAAACAGATTTTTGCGATGCTGGCAATGGAGCTTCTGGAAAACTATCATGCCTATCCAGTTTTCTATACTTATAAACTTTCAGACAAAAAATTTAGTGAATCTTATAACTCGTTTTTAGAAGTATCTGGCGATAAGATGCCTGCGGATAAAAAAGAATGGTGGCTTGAGAAGAAAAAAGACACGGCCCTCTTTGAGCACTTCCAGGAAAAATCGATGAATACCTGGAGATGCCCGGAGATCATTCAGAACAATGAAGTCTGGGAGGACGTAGAGCTTCCAACCTGGGCCGAAAATGAGCTGAAGACAAAATATGTGGAACTGGCCTTCCCTTATTTTGACGGGCTCGACCGCATGGGACTGGCCGTGGTCTTTTTCCCAGAGGGAATTGACCCTAAAAAGGCAAATGCTGCTTTAGTTGTTTTAGAAATGGCCCGTACTCTCTTCTTAGATACGATCCAGCGCTACCAGGTCCAACCTGTGCGCGCAGTAGATCCGGTGAAAGAAGAAGCGCCTAAGACAGAAGAAAAGAAAAATGTGCTGAGTTTCTTCTCAGGATTATTCGGAAAGAAAAAGGCAGGATAAAAAATGAAAACCGAATACGATTTTTTTATTATTGATAAAGAGCATTTAAAGGATAAGAAAACTTTTCCTTTTCAGCTTTATATCTTTAATCCTGCTCATAAAAAATTCTCGATGTTCTTAAATGGAAATCGCCCGATGACAAAAGAGCACAATGATTTCCTGGACTACATTTTAGAGCGCGGTGGAAAACTGGCGATTCTAAAAAATCAAAGAAAAACTTTTTTAACCGCTCAGGAAACCAATGCGTCTGAAATTCCTTCTTTAAAAGAAAGAGAGCTCCATCCATTGGAAAAAGAGCGCTTAATGAATATCAAACTCAAAGAGATGTATGAAGAAAAGCGCGGAGCTTTTTCACTGCAGACTGAGTTTGAAATGGCCTGTCAGACAGATAACTTCGAAGCGATTATCGAAAATGCCCGCATGGAAATTCTCACTTTCAGTGTGACCATGTCACCTACTGTGTCTCTCGCTGTTCATTTGGCCAAGGCACACCTGGAAAAAGACAACTTCACTAACCGTATCGTTGCTGTCTCTTACCTCCTGGCAAAAAACTGCAACATTGTTGATCAGGACGCCTTAGCTGATATCATCTGCGGAGCTTACTTCGCCCATATCGGACTAACCCAAACGCCTCTGACGATTGCCAGAACTCCGTACTTATCTCTACCAGAAAAAGAAAGAACACTTTTTCAAAAGCATACTATTTTAGGCCACCATCTTATTAAGAAAAGCCAGATCGATTTAAGTGAGAGATGTAAAAAAATTATTCTCGATCACCACGAAAGAGCGGCCGGCGGCGGATATCCTTCAATGAAGTATGGCGAACAAATTGAAATGCTCTCGCAGATCGTGGGTGCAGTGTCGCATTTGTTTGAGTACTCAAGCGGGAAAATTACTGGTGGAAAACAATCAATGAAGGCCATTCTCATTGCGATGAAATCAAAATCCTATATGCAAGGATTAGAATTTGATTTTGGAGAAAAGGTTTTTCAGTCTATAATTACACTAATTAATACCGATAAAATTGAAACAAAAGAAGATCATACTGAGTTAAAAAAAGCTGCTTAAGTTTTTTATTTTGAGGAGTATCGAAAATGGCTTTAAAAGCGGACATTAAAATTCTAGTTGTCGACGACATGTCAACAATGAGAAAGATTATCAAGAACATGCTTGGGCAGATTGGTTTCACCAATATTACTGAAGCAGACGACGGTGCAACAGCGTGGCCGATGATGGAAAATGCCATTAAAGAAGGAGCTCCTTACGAATTCATCGTTTCTGACTGGAACATGCCTCAGATGTCTGGGCTGGACCTACTTAAAAAAGTAAGAGCGACTCCAGGTCTAGAAAAACTTCCATTCCTGATGATTACAGCGGAAGCAGAACAAGGAAACGTTGTTATTGCGGTCAAGGCCGGGGTAAGTAACTTCATTGTTAAGCCTTTCTCTGCTCAGGTTCTAAAAGAAAAAATTGATAAAATTTTTAAATAAAAAAAAGAAGTAATATATGTCAATGTTAAACGATCCTTCAATGAAGGAAATCATTATCGATTTTTGCAAAGAGGCCGAAGATCTCTTCGATCAACTTGAGCAGTCGCTGGAAATCTTGGAGGAAAACCCTTCAAAAACGGCACAACTCGAGCAGTTCGGACAAATTATCGATAGAATCATGGGAGCTGCGAAGTCTATCGGAGCCTCAGAGATTGCAACTTTTTGCGAGCTGGGAAAAACGATCGGTTATAAATCTTCACAGATTAACGATATCCCGCTGATTGAAGTGGTCGTGGCCATTTTATTCGACACTCTTCACCTTCTAAGAAAGATGATTACGGCCTTAAAAGTCGGCAACGACAGCTCTATGGCCAATCTTAACACTAAAGCCTTTGTCACTCGCTTAACCTGGCTGTCGGCCAAGTTTAAGGACATCGAGAGATCATCCGTGGCCATTGATAAGAAAAGCAATCTTTCTCAAGCTTCTATCGATGATTTAATGAAAAGTTTAGGACTATAATTGGAGACTCTATATGACAGGCGATTCTAACTTTATTGACTTCTCTCGCCCATTTGTTGATGCTTGTAAAAATATCTTCTCAACAATGGTTCACTGTACTCTTGAGGCCAAGAAACCCACTATAAAATCAGACAATGAATCGCGTGGAGATGTCACTGCGGTGATTGGTTTATCTGGTGACCTGGAAAAAGGCGGAAAAACCACTCCTTATAAAGCGATGCTGGTTATCTCTTTCCCATACGAGACCTACTTTAAGGTCGGAAGTGCTATGTTGGGCGAAACTTATACTTCCTACCACCCTGACATTCATGACCTGGGCGGAGAGATTGTTAATATGATAATGGGGAACGCTAAGAGAGACCTTAAAACTCTGGGCTACACTTCAAATATGGCCATTCCTTCAATGATCGAAGGTAAGGGTCATACGATTAAGTACCCCTCAGGAACGACAGTAGTCTTGATTCCTTTTGATTCAAACCTCGGTCCTCTTTACATGGAACTTTGTTACGCTACGGAATCTTAATTCACATTAAAATCGGAACTCTTTGAATGGAAGGTCACTTTTACCTCTCCATTCATTGAGGCTGATATCCAGGTGATCAAAGCGCTCAATAACCTTTCCTTCTTCCGCCTCTTCTTTTTCTTTCACATCGACTCTGGCAAACGTTAGCCTTGCTCCGTAAAAGTTCTTTCCGAAATCCAGGTTGTACATTTTAGTCCATGTTCCAGTATTGATAAAAACAGAACCGTCATCGTATTCCCTGAAAATCGGATCGTGGGTGTGTCCTACAATCAGGGCATGAACGTCCGGGTTGGTTGTCACGTAATCTTCGGTTAAGACCTCATAGTTTTGAAACAGGATGATCTCTTTTTTAACATGCTCCAGGACTTCAAAAATCCCTTTGTTCTGCTTGAAGATCATGACGAATCTTACCATGAGAAAATAGAAAATATTGGCGAAGCCAAAGCGCAGAGTGTAGAGCGAGTCGTAAATAATCCCATTGATCATAAACTTATTAATCGGGCGGACGGCATTGATATAGTCTCTGCCCTCTTTAAATTTATTAATCACTCTCGTTACGTAGTATGAACCCCAAGGTGGGATAAAATACTTTTTTCCCTCCACATCAGCGACGATGTTATTTTTAACATCGTAATGATGGGCCAGTTCATACTCGTGCCCGTGTTTTAAAACCACTCCTTCTTCAGGAATATAGACTTCATCTGCATTGAGTAGGATTTTAAATTTGCTTTGGTCTTCTTTTGGAAACTGATCTACTAAGTATTCTCTTAGCGACTCAAAAATGAGTTCAGCATCATGATTCCCCAAAATGTAAACCAAACGGTTATTGGGAAAGGTCAGGAAATTTCTTAAAGCATCAAAGACACCTGGGTGGGCGCTAATGATCATCTTTAATTTATCCAGGGCCGCTTGCTCACTCCAAAACTCGTCATCAAAATAAGGGACAAAAGGAACTGCGAGAAGATCAAGAAAATCGCCGTTGATAATCAATTCAACTTCGCGCTCCTGATAGTGCATACTTCCATGGTATTCGATAAACTCAATCAACTCTTTATCGTAATGAAAATCTTCAAGAAAGTTTTTTCTTTTGTTTACTATCAGCCCTGCACCTAAGTGTAGATCCGAAATGACTAGAATAGTTTTTTTAATATTATTTTTTTGGAGGAATTTCATACGTTTTATTTCCAACAATTAATTCTACTTCTTGAAATGCAGGAGAAAGAGGAACAAAATGCAGAATGTCCCCTTTTTTTAATTTCACCACTGCTCTTTGGAATTTTTCCGGATCAATCGAAACAATACTGGCATTGGTTTGCTTATTAATTGTGAGTTTTCCAATCAAACGAACCAGTGTTTTGTTTTCAATAATCACTTCCATAGAGTTTTTAAATTTCTCCGGAGAGATCACTCTGAAACGATCATCATAAGCACTCACTAAAAAACCATCCAGCGACTCAATCGCCAGGGCACTGTGAAACTGGAGACATAAAAATAAGGCCAGGATACCTTTTAACATGAAAAACCTCATATCAATATTTTAGCAAATCTCTAGCACTTCTCCAGTGAGGGAAAAAGATTACCAGAGCATACTGCTCCACCTTGTTTTCTTTTTTTAACAAGAACCGAAAACTATCCGATAAGTCCTCTATGTTGGACTTCTTCAAAAAATCAAAACCAGTAGACCTAAAAACCAGAAGAGAGAGCTTTTTTAAGGCCCTTTTAACAGACGGTAATCACCGTTGGATTGCGGAAGACCGCATGATCAGAAGAGGCATGGCCATTTTAGTGAATGCCCTTTCTGACAAGCACCTGGCCTTTTTTGAAAAACACCCGACTTACTTTATCCCCTGCCAGGCCCACTTAAGCTGTGCTATCGGTAGAACGCAAAACCATCACCTGATCTTGGTTTTTCCAGAGCTGATGCAGATTTTAAGATCTGCAAGCTCCATGCATGGAGTGGCGATTCTCGCTCACGAATTAGGACATATTTATTATCAACACACAGAAAATAAAGTGGAAACTCTTCAGGCGCAAATTGAAGCCGATGACTTTGCCTTTCAATTAGGTTTTGGCGAAGAACTGCAGGAAATCCTCCTCGACCATGCAAGCAGTGTTGACTGCCGAGTGAGAATTTCCAAACTGACTTCTAAGCTTATTACGCAAAAAAATCAAAGTAGATAAAAAACTAATCCCGCAACAAATGTTGGAATCAAGGCCGCTTTAAAAAGTCCAAGCGGTTTAAAGCTTTTTCCAGGGCAATAAGCACGAAGAAGCGCAAATCCTGCAGGGTTAGGAGCATTTGCAATAATCGTCAATCCCCCACCGGCAACAGCAGCAGCAACGACTAAGTACTTAGATGAATCACTTAAATTGGCCACCTGAGAGGCCAGTGATGTGATGGCAGCGTTGTCAGTAACTGGTGCCAGGGCCATCGTTCCCAAAAAGAGCTGCAGATTTTCAATAGAACTTAAAATGGGCTTTAACCACCAGCCTTGTTTTGCTGTAAGGATAACTAATCCCCCGAGGAAAAAACCTACGAGCATACTTTCTTCAATGCGAACTTCAGACTGCTCTTCTTTAGTGATTCCGTAAAAGCCCAGGAAAAAAATAAAAAGCCCTAAGACAAAGGCCGGATGGTGAACTGACATCACACATAGAGTGATAAAAACTAAGTGCACGATCATCATCCATGCCGGAGATCTTTTAGCTGGAGCGTGTGCGACACCTGAGACTTTTTTAATTGATGTCAGGATTTCTTTATTCATCAATGTGACAATCGCCGTATTAATCGCCGCGGCCACAACAGCTTTCCATCCGAAGTTCATAAACATGTAAGGTGTATCCCAATTCCACACGCGCGCCACCATTAGTACGGGAGGTGCAGCGAAATGAGTAAGTGTTCCACCAATTGAAATATTTACAAAGAGAACGGCAAGAGTTGAGTAGAATAATCTTCCAGTGATTCTTCCCGAAAGAGGCTTAAACACTGAGCGCTTCAATAAGAGGGCTGCAATTGTCATTGCTGCCGGCTCAGTAATGAGTGAACCTAAAAGTGGCCCGATAAATAAAATCGTTGCAAAAATTCTCATCCCCGCTGGCAGCGGAAGGGCCCGTGAGATCCCGCTAATAATCATCTCCGCAAAATCCGTCACAGGTTTTGATGAGGCCAAAATCATAATAACAAAAACAAAAGCGACTTCAGAGAAATTAAGTTCATCCATCCAATGAAGTCCGGCCGAAAAGCCATCCATCACCATCAAGGCAAATAAAAAGATCGCGGCCCAAATCCCGAAAACAATTTCAGGCTCTCCCGCAAAGTGTAAAAAGCGCGACCATGAAGGTCGCGAAGTTTTATAATAATCAGAAAGTGCTAAAATTTTCCCTGCACGCAGGGACTGAATCAGGGCACAGGCAAAACATATCGTGGCAATTATACCAATAGCGGTCATTTCCATAGGACATCCTCACTAATTAAACATTATCAGTTTTAAACAAAAAATGTATTAATTACTTTCGGAGGGGAACGAGCTTTGATTCTTTTAGTGAAGCATTTTTTATAGTGAACGATCAGAGGAATTTCCAGGCGCACAACTGGCCCGAAAATAAGTGAATAAGAAAAATCAGTTGGAAAAAGCAGCGCGCTGTCGAGAACGACGCGCTTTTTAGACTCTGAAGAGTGGTGTTGTCCGAATATAAAAGGCACCACACTCTCTTGAGAGCGTTTCATTACCGGTGATTCTGGTAAAAGTTCTGCCTGAAGTTGAGGCGCCTGAAGAATAAATAGGGCTAAAAAGATTCCCAGGAGGGCAGAAAAAAAGTAAGAATTACGATTTACTGTCACCTGAGAATGATAGCACAAAAAGGCCTTTTTTGGGAGAAAAACTAGACTAAAATCCTCAAATCAGTGATAGATTTGATCTCATCGCGGATCTTAGCTGCATCCTCAAAACGAAGGTCGCGAGAAGCTTCTTTCATAAGCTTTTTAAGCTCCTCAATTCGCTTATCAATCGACTCAGGAGTAAGAAGCTCCACCGTCTGCTTTTTCTTTGGCCCCTTCGATCCTTTTGTCCCGCGTAGAGTTTCAATCACACCTCCACTGACACTTTTTTTAATGGTCTTAGGAATAATGCCATTCTTTAAATTGAACTCTTCCTGAATCTGTCTTCTTCTTTGTGTTTCAGTGATCGCCACATTCATACTTTTTGTAGTCTTGTAGGCGTAAAGAATAACTCTTCCTTCCGAATTTCTGGCCGCACGACCAATCGTTTGAATCAGTGAGCGCTCCGATCTTAAAAATCCTTCTTTATCTGCATCGAGAATCCCAACAAGAGAAACTTCCGGAATATCCAGACCCTCTCTTAAAAGGTTGATCCCGACCAGAACATCAAATTCACCTAAACGTAAATCGCGGATAATTTCCATGCGCTCAAGTGTATCGATATCAGAGTGCAGGTAACGAACCTTGATTCCACTTGATGTATAAAATTTCGTTAACTCTTCTGCGAGTTTTTTCGTCAGAGTTGTAATCAGAACACGGTTGCCTTTAGCAATCGTTGCACGCACTTCCTGGAGAAGGTCATCAACCTGGGTCTCTGCACTTCTCACTTCAATAATTGGATCTAATAAACCTGTCGGTCTAATGATCTGCTCGACATACTCTCCGTTGGTTTTTTCCAACTCATAATCGGCCGGAGTTGCCGATACATAAAGCACCAGGTCTTGCCTGCTTTCAAATTCATTAAATTTTAAAGGACGGTTATCAAGCGCAGATGGCAAACGAAAACCGTAGTTCACCAGGTTTTCCTTTCTAGCGCGATCCCCTCTATACATCCCACCAACCTGTGAAACGGAAATATGAGACTCATCAATAATCATTAAAAAATCTTTATCGAAATAATCAATTAATGTTGGAGGAGGGTCCCCTGCTTTAGCCCCAGTTAAGTGGCGCGAGTAGTTTTCAATCCCCGAACAAAACCCTAACTCCTCCATCATCTCGATGTCATAAAGAGTTCTCTGTTCAATTCTTTGTCGCTCTAATAATTTTTCCTGAGCAATGAATTCCTGAATACGCTCGCGAAGCTCTTCTTTGATATGGGTCAGAGCTTCCTTCATCTTGGCCTCACTAACAACATAGTGAGATTTAGGAAAGATAGTGACCCCTTTAAGTGATTCAATTACTTTTCCACGAAGTGGATCGACCATCGCAATGGTTTCAACTTCATCACCGAAAAATTCTACACGAACCACGTTACTTTCTTCGTGGGCCGGAAAAACTTCCACCACATCACCACGGACGCGGAAACATCCGCGCGAGAAATCAATATCGTTTCTTTCATACTGGATAGAAACCAGAGTTTTTAAAAAGTCATCGCGGTCTAAAACTTCTCCGACAGAAACCTGGGCCTTCATTGCCGAATACTCTTCTTTAGAACCGATACCATAAATGCACGAAACCGAGGCCACGACGATAACGTCTTGCCTTTCAATTAAACTTCTCGTGGCCGAGTGACGAAGCTTTTCAATTTCATCGTTAACGGCAGAGTCTTTTTCAATATAGGTGTCTGTCCCGGCAACATAAGCTTCCGGTTGATAATAATCATAATAAGAAACGAAATATTCAACGGCGTTGTGAGGAAAGAATTCTTTGAATTCTGCGTATAACTGCGCCGCCAGAGTTTTATTGTGAGCTAAAACCAGCGTCTTTTTTCCTAAGGCCTCAATAACGTTGGCCATAGTAAAAGTCTTACCGGAACCCGTTACCCCTAAAAGCGTTTGTTTGGTTTTTCCCGCTTCAAAACCTTCAACCAATTCCTTAATCGCTTTAGGTTGATCTCCACCTGCCGGCCAGGGAGTGACAAGCTTAAAAACTGAACTTTTTTCTTTATTATTTTCTTTCTTCATTGATGTTTTCTTCTATAATACTCTTATGAAAAATATACTACCAAGTCCACTAGAGTACAAAAATAATAACCTTTATTTTGATGGAAAACGCTTAGACGCTATCGCAGCTAAAAAGCGCACACCTTTTTATTTATACAGTAAAAAAACTCTGCGCCATTATTACGAGCACTTTAGTAAAGCTGCCGTTAAGAATAACCTACCTTCTCCATTGGTATGTTACGCATTAAAGGCCAATTCAAATAAAGAAGTCCTGGCCCAGTTAAAGAAAATGGGAAGCGGTGCAGATGTCGTTTCAGTTGGAGAACTTAAAAAAGCGCTTAAAGCTGGAATTGATCCACAAAAAATCGTTTTCTCTGGAGTCGCTAAAACTGCTGAGGAAATCCGATTTGCACTAAAATGCGGGAAAAAAGGAATCTACTCTTTTAACGTTGAATCCATTGAAGAGTTACAGCTCATCAATGAGATCGCTAAAAAAGAAAAGCGCATTGCCCGCGTAGCTTTCAGGCTTAACCCGCAAGTGAGTGCTAAAACACATAAGCATATTTCTACTGGAAATAAGACTCACAAGTTCGGTCTATTAAAGGCCGACATCGTTGAGGCCCTGGAAGCAAGAGAGTTCTGGACGAATACAACTCTTGTGGGACTTAGTATCCATATCGGCAGCCAGCTAACAGAAATGAAAGCGACAGTTAAAGCGATTGAAGAGATTTCAAAGCTTGCCCTAAGTATTGATGTGGCCCTTGAGTTCTTAGACTTAGGCGGTGGCCTTGGAATCGATTACACGGCCGAAGAAAAAACGAAGCTTACCTCAATCGACACTTATATGAAAACAGTGGCTGACGCCCTGGAAAAATACTACTACTCAAAAACTGATCACTGCCCACGTGTTGTGTTCGAACCAGGCAGAATCATCGTTGGGAAAATGGGTGTTCTCGTCTCTCGCGTTGTGCGTACAAAAGTCTCAGACTCAAACCACTTCACGATTATCGATGCGGGAATGAACGATTTGATCCGCCCTGCTCTTTATGAAGCCTACCACGAAGTGCTTCCTGCACAAGCATCTAAGAAATTAATTAAGACAGATATCGTGGGACCAATTTGTGAAACATCAGACTGCTTTGGAAGTAAAAGAAAACTTCCTGCCCTTTCTGCTGGCGACCTGGTCGTTATCGATAACGCCGGAGCTTACGGACAGACGATGGCCTCAAGTTATAACGAAAGAGAAATCGCGACAGAGTACTTTGTGTAATGAAAACAAATCTCGCACGTTTTGTTTTTTTTGCCCTTGTTCTTTTTGCCTTGAGCCCTTATTCATCAAGCGCTCTTGCCCTATTGGCCGGGATTATCCTGGCCAGCACTCTGGGAAATCCATTTCCTGAGTTCACTAAAAAACATACTTCTACACTGCTTCAATACTCCGTTGTGGGCCTTGGAGCGGGAATGAACCTTAAAGTCGTCGGCGTTGTCGGCGCTCAAGGTGTGGGTTACACCATTACCGGGATTACTCTCACTGCGATAGTTGGTTACGGCCTTTCAAGGCTACTCAAAACACCAAACATTCTTTCGACACTTATCACTGTGGGAACAGCGATCTGCGGAGGAAGTGCTATTGCCGCGACAGGGCCGATTATTAAAGCAGAACACGAAGACATGTCTGTTTCATTAGGTGTGGTTTTTATCTTAAATGCTTGCGCTCTTTTTATCTTTCCACCGATCGGTCACTACCTGGGATTAACTCAGCACCAATTTGGAATCTGGAGTGCCCTGGCGATTCACGACACAAGCTCAGTAGTGGGAGCTTCCATGCAATATGGAGCTGAGGCACTGGAATTAGCAACGACGGTTAAGCTGGCCCGCGCTCTTTGGATCATCCCCATCAGTCTACTCTTTGCTTTTTTTATGAAATCAAAAAGTAAAATCAAAATGCCATGGTTTATTTTTGGATTTATTTTAGTCGCGGCCTTAGTGACTTGGGTCCCGGCCCTCTCAGAAGCAGGTCATGTGGTTTCTCGAATTGCCAAACAACTCTTGGTCCTGACACTGTTTTTCATTGGGATTAATTTAAACCTGGAATCTATTAAACGCGTAGGAGTTAAGCCGCTTCTTTTAGGTTTTATTCTTTGGGTAGTCGTGGCCACAACAACAGTCATGGCCTTGAAACTTAACTGGATTATTTAATTTTACAGTTCTTTACGTGCTCTGTGATTTTTTCCGGCATCCCTTCATACAAGAAGCCAATATACTCACGCCCTGCGATTTTCGGAATACTCCACGTATAACTTGGGTATTTTTTAATATAGACATTTTTTGTCGCGCTTGGAAGTTTCTCCCACTCTTTAATCGACCACTTTTCAAACTCTGGGCAAGCAACCTGGTAAGCGTGAATGCGCTCATGATTAATTGTGAGCGCCATATCTTTAATAACACTATCAGCAGTTGCATCCGGCGTGTGAATCGAAGCATATGGGTTTAAACCAATCAGTGCGACTCTGCCTTTTAAAGAAAGCTCTAAATCTGCAACTGTCACTTCCGCTTCTTTTTCTACACGCGCTTTACAGTTTTTTCCGGCCGTTTGAGTGTTCAGCCATTTTTGGTACGCTTTCACATCTTCATTTAAAATTGAAAATCCTGAAGCACTCATCGCTAATGAATCCGGCCCAATTTCTGCTGGGCTAATCCAGTTTCTATAGACGAAATAACAGTACGCAATCCCTGAGAGGTAGTTTGGGTCATTGAACATAAAAAACTGGATTTTATCGTCAATAGGTGCTGTTGGAGCACCGACTTGGGAAGGAGTAATCGGAGTGATGTCCTGAGTTTTATTAGCGAGAAAAAACTTCTGATGAATCGTCTCACAAAGTGGAAGACTATTTGGATTATTTTGCAAAGTCGTTTTACATAGACTTAAAAAATCCGAGGCCGGCTCTGGTGCTGCTGCAAAAACATTAAAAGAAACTAAAAGAAGTAATAAGTATTTCATAAAGGCCCCTTAAACTGTCTTAATAAATTGCTCGCGAGGAAATCTCATACGTGGACCGTACACTCCCCCCTCATCTCTTTTTCCTGCACTAATAATCATAGCGATGTCGGCCCCACAAGGAAGACCTAAAATCGACTTCACTCTCTTTGAATCAAAACCTTCCATTGGGCATGTGTCGTAACCGTGAGCTCTAAAAGCAAGCATCAAGTTCTCACAAGCTAAGGCGACCGATTTTGCGGCCCAGACTTTTAAACCAAATGAACTGATAGGTTCGCGAGGAACAACTTTAAAAAAACCGATGAGCGTGTTCATCAACCATTTAAAAGGTGTCAGGATATTAAACCATCCCACTGTATAAACGAAGGGAACAAGTTTACCATAATAAGTCAGGGCGACTTTTGGTGTTTCCACTGGTAGTTTTTTGAACTCTGCGAGCATCTGTTTACTGTGAGCACGCCATGTATCTCTGCGGGCCACGCACACAATAAGCTCTGATGCCGTTTTAGCTGCCGACTGAGAAAAACAAGCAAAAGCAATCTGCTCTTTAATCGCTGGAGTTGTTATGCGGTAGAACTCCCACTGCTGAAGATTAGATGAGTTCGGAGCTAATAGCGCCATATCCAGGCAGTCATTAACAACGTGATCCGGAATTTTTTCACTGGTGTATTTTCTTACTGAACGGCGGGCAAGAACAAGTTTTTTAAATTCAGAAGGATTGTAATAATCCATTCCTTCTTTTTGAAATGCTTCATTGCCTTTGAATGTTCCGTCCATTTCCGTAAAGACGTTTTTTTGTTCACTCATAGAGTTTTTTCCATATTAAGATTGGTGATTTCATATCCAAGTGATTCATAAAGACCGCGTGCCACTTTATTGTGGCCAAAAACATGCAGGCCGATGTGGCGAAGACCAAGTTTTCTCACTTCGTCTTCTAAAAGCACCATCGCTTTTTTGCCGATGCCTTTTCCTCTGGTCTCTTCATTTAAAACGATATCGTAGATGTAGCTTTTACGATTGTCGGGAGCGCCTCTGACTCCAAGCCAAAGTGTCCCGACCCAATCGTTGTCTGCTTTTATTGAAAAAATGTATTGATCTTTGGACTTCAGACCTTCAGGTAATAACCTTGCAAAATCTTCGTCCGCTTTTTTTTGAGCTTCCGCGAGAGTCGATCCATTCTTCACGATCTCATCGCGGTAGTTTGTTTCACTTTTTGCTCTCCAGATAACATATTCCGCTTCATTCATCGGAACAAGGAGAACGGCACTCACTACTTGTAACTCCAAGTGTATGTTCCATCCGGGTTGTCTTTAACCACAACTCCAAGCTCATTTAAACGGTTTCTGATTTCATCAGACTTCGTCCAGTCTTTTGCCGTTCTTGCTTCTTTTCTTTGAACTAGAAGGTCTTCGATTTCCGCATCGCTAGCACCAGCTGTTCCCGACAATGCCTTTCTTGCAAGGTTAAGCTGTCTTAGGATTTCTTCCGGGTAATCATGGATAAGACCAGTTGCTGCTTTCATAAAGTTTACAACTTCTGTTAACTCAAAAGCATACTCATCGCTGTAGCCATCTTTGGCCATGCGGTTGTAGTCTTTGATTAAGCTAAAGAAAACTCCCATAGCTCCTGGAACGTTAAAGTCGTTGGCCATTTCGCGTTTGATTTCTTCGTGAGCTTTTTTAACTTTCTCCACTTCAGAAGCAGGCGTTGATCCTTTTTTGTGTTCACCAAATAAGTGAATTGTAAATTCATGGATACGCTCAATCTCTCCAATCGCGCGAGTAATTGAATCTTCCGTCCATTCTAGTTTTGATCTGTAGTGAACAGATAAAAGAATATGGCGAAGGATTGCTCCCGAATAAGTTTCAGTGAATTTTCTGATCGTCACCACGTTACCAAGTGACTTACTCATTTTCTCTGAACCAAAATTTAAAAATTCATTATGGGCCCAATTGTTACAGAACGGGCATCCGTTAGCTGCTTCCGATTGAGCGATTTCGTTTTCATGGTGTGGGAATAATAAATCCACTCCACCGTGGTGAAGATCGATTGTTTTTCCTAGGTGTTTTTTTGCCATAGCTGAACACTCAATGTGCCAGCCTGGGCGACCTTTCCCCCATGGAGAATCCCAGCTCCAGCCTTCTTCAGGTTTTGCCGGCTTCCATAGTACGAAGTCAGAAGGGTGTTTTTTATGTCCATCAGTCTCAACACGAATTCCGTGCTGAAGTGACTCTAATTGAACCTTAGAGAGTTTTCCGTAGTCTTTAAACTTTGGAACATTGTAAAGAACTTCCTGCCCACCATCTTTTTCTACTGTATAGGCATAGCCATTTTTAATTAAGTCTTCGATCATCTGAATGATCTCTGGCATTGTCTCACTGACTGTCGGCGTGACAGAAGCTGGAAGCATCCCTAGGTGTTCCATATCAGTGTTACACTCGCGGATAAATTCATCAGCGTGCTCTTTCGGGTGAATCCCACGTTGGCGAGCGGCCTCTAAAATTTTATCGTCAACGTCTGTGTAGTTGCGAACGAATTTTACGTTGTATCCAAGAGTCTTCATCGTTCTGTGGAAAAGATCTCCAACAACTAATGCACGCGCGTTTCCAACGTGAAGGAAGTTATAAGTTGTCGGTCCACAACTGTAGAATTTAACCTGGTTTGAATCGATGGGTTTAAAGACTTCTTTAGAACGAGTAAGGTTGTTAAAAACTAGAATTTCCATTTTCTTCCCAATAATTAGACTTTTTTAGTAACCCTAAAAGTCTAACATAAAAAAGGCCCAAAAAGGGCCTTTTCGCTATTGGAAATATGAATTAATTTTGTCGTTTACCGAATTTTTATCACTGTGATTTGAAAGCGAGAATTCCTGTGCCAGTAACTCACGGCACTGATCTAACATTTTCTTTTCTCCGAAACTTAGGGCCTTTTTCTCTTTTAAAAGGAAAAGCTGGCGCAGAACTTCAGCGATTTCCACTACAGAACCCGTTTTGATCTTAGCTGAGTATTCTCTATATCTGCGATTCCAAGTTGAATTATCAACTTTAATGTCATGGTCCTTTAAAAGCTTATAAACTTCTTCTACTTCAGAGTCACCAACTAGCCCACGGATTCCCGTTTCACTGTCAGTTGGAACCATTACCGTCATCCCATTAGCTAGGATTTTGATAATGTAGAAAGTCTTCGTCTGAGCGCCCATTTCTCTTTCTTCAATATCGCAAATCTGGCCGACACCGTGTCCGGGGCAGACTGCATAATCTCCAATTGAAAACATTTAGACCTCCAAAATATTAATCCCTCAGATCATAACGCAGAGAGGCTCAGGCTTCAATAAACCCTGTAATATCTACATATAAGGCTTAATTTTTAAAGAAATTGGAGGTAAGGCCAAAAACCCACCCAACATAAATCTGTCTAACCCTTAAACACCCTTGAATTTATCACTCGGGGCCCTCCCATCCCACTCAATTTAGCCTCAAAATAGCTTCACATAACCACTATGAGGATATTCCCGTGAAACATGCTTTAATGATCGCCCTAGTTCTTCTTTTTTCTGCCTGCAAGATTGAAACGCAGAAATTAACACAGGATATGGCCGCCTCAGATGCCCTATTAAAAGATAATCAAATTGCTCTTGAAGCAGACGTAAATAACTCTGAAGAAATCGCCCGCTTCAAAGAAGAGCTGGAGAGAAAACAAGCAGAAAATCCTGACCAAATTTTTGAAGTTGTTTCAAAAGAGCAGGTCTCAGGAAATGTGATTCTTTCAGGCCTAAAAGATGATCATCTATATAAGTCGAAAAATTTCTACATCTTTATTGGTTTAGGAAGTGCATCAAAAGATGAAACCATTCAAAAAGCTGATTGGGATTCTATCTACTACATCATGAATTACGTCACAAAACTTAAATTCCGCGTGATGATTAACGTACAGGCCACAGCTGAGCATTTAAAACTTGCGGCCAGCGATGAAGAAACATCAGTCATTCTTTGGAGCTCTCACGGAAATAAAAAGGCCTTCTATGACTACAATGGAAATCCAGTTCCCTACGATATCTTTAAAACAAAAAGTAAAAATTTCTACCAGCTCATTCTTTCAAGCTGTGAAGGAAGAATCGCTCTTGATAACAACTACATAACAACAGGTTTAAAAACCTGGGCATGGTCTGGCTTAACAAACTCTACTGATCTTAAACAATTCCTGGTTTCTGATAAGTGGTCAGCACAAGATGGAGCGATCCTTTCAACTCCAAAAAACAACGTGACTTGTACTACGGCCGGAAATCAGTACGCACTGATGAGAGCATCTACGCGCACAGAATATTACGGTTATCCACTCAAATCACTTAGTGACTGTACTGCAAGAATTCAAACAATGAAAAATAATAAGATCTGCTCAAGAGGTGATGAAGGAATCAAACAAGTTGATATTGTCACTCTGGAAACGTCTGATGAAACATACGAGTCGTTCGAGCAATGCCAGGACTAAAGAAGCTCTCCAAAGTTTCCGGTTAAAATTCTTTTGGCTTCCTTTACCGGGAGCCAAAAGAAATCAAAAACCATCCCGTTGTCTTCTCCATCACTTTTGACGACATGAGACCATCTCTCAAGTAATTCATCTGAGGAAAAAGAAAAATAATGGCGGTAATTGACCTCTGGTTTATCTTTGCGCTGATAGATCGTCTCGCCAATTTTTCTGAATGCCGAAGGGGCAATGACTAATCCCGACTCTTCGAGGATTTCGCGGGAAAGAGCGATTTGAAAATCTTCACCATCTTCTAAAGTTCCCCCAACAACCTGAGTGCCGGCCTCTGGAAAATCAGCATGGTCAAAAACCAGGACCTCACTGCCAGACTTTCTAAAAATGTAGGCGATAACTTTTGTTTTTTCCTTCATGGATTTGAGGATGAAGGTAAATGAGATTAAAGACAAGATAAAAACGTGCGGATCTTTTGGGCACTAAAAGATCCGCGCGCCTTCTTATGGAAGCTCTCTTAATCAAAAAGCTCTTCTAAAAATGACTTCTTTCTTTTAGTTTTGTAATAATCTGTTTTATAGATCACGTCGTTGAGCTTTTCACGGCTCATTTCTCTGGGCGCTTCTTCGCTGGCCCTGGTTTTTTCAAGGAGTTTATCGAGCTCTCCTCTATCCAGCCAGATTCCACGGCAGTTAGGACAATAATCAATTTCAATTCCCTGACGATCAGTCATCGACAATACAGAATCAGTGCAACTCGGGCATTTCATATGTTAGGCTCCTTGATTCGTTTATGGTAATGGCAATGGGGACTTAAAAAAAATTGATAATTGCTAAGGGATTCTTCGTTTATCTTGATGGATGTGGCTTCTTTAAATAAAAAAGGCCCGGAAATCCGGGCCTTTCTTTATGCTCAATTTAATTAAAAATTAGAATCTAGCTTTTACTTCATTCTTATCGAAGAAGTAATTAATTTCTCTTTCAGCAGATGCTAGAGAGTCAGATCCGTGAACAGCGTTTGCTTCGATTGACTTAGCGTATAGCTTACGAAGAGTTCCTTCTTCAGCTTGAGCAGGGTTAGTTGCTCCCATGATTTTTCTGTTTTTCTCTACAGCGTTTTCGCCTTCAAGAACCATAAGAACTACTGGACCTTCAGTCATGAATCCAACTAGTGAACCAAAGAATGGTCTTTCTTTGTGCTCGATATAGAATCCTTCTGCTTTTTCTTTTGATAAGTGAGTAAGTTTAAGAGCTGCGATACGAAGACCTTCTTTTTCGAAACGTGCGATTACGTTTCCGATGTTGTTGTCAGCTACTGCGTTTGGCTTAATGATTGAAAATGTTCTTTCCATTTGTATGTTCTCCTTTAAAGAATCTATAAACTATGAGTTTCTAATTGTTACGTTTTTTGCTTTCATCGCTTCTTCAAGCTTAGAAGCCAGGTCCGCAGGTGATCTTGCCACCGTGATACCACACTCTTCTAGAACTTTAAACTTAGCTGCAGCTGTATCATCTTCTCCAGAGATTAGAGCACCAGCGTGACCCATTCTCTTTCCTTTTGGAGCGGCTGCTCCAGCGATAAATCCTACAACCGGCTTTTTCATGTTCTTTTGGATCCATCTAGCAGCATCAGTTTCAGCTGAGCCCCCGATTTCCCCGATCATGATTACACCATCTGTGTCCGGATCTTTATTGAACATCTCTAAAACGTCAGTAAAGTTTGTACCGTTTACAGGATCCCCTCCGATACCAACACATGTTGATTGACCGATACCACGAGCTGTTAGCTGTCCAACTGCTTCGTAAGTAAGTGTTCCAGAACGAGAGATGATCCCGATTCTTCCTGGAAGGTGGATGTGACCTGGCATGATACCGATTTTACACTGACCTGGAGTGATAACCCCTGGGCAGTTTGGACCAACAAGTCTTACTTCTGGGTTTCTTGATAGGGCGTCTTTTACTTTAACCATATCTAGAATAGGAATCCCTTCAGTGATTGTGATGATGATTGGAAGTTTTGCTTCGATACACTCTAAGATTGCGTCAGCAGCAAACGGAGGTGGTACGAAAACCATCGCTGCATTAGCTTCTGTCTTTTTAACAGCTTCTTTTACAGTGTTGAATACCGGCCATCCTTCGTGAACCGTTCCACCTTTACCAGGTGTAACCCCACCAACAACTTTTGTCCCGTAGGCTTCAGATTGTTTAGTGTGGAAAGTTCCTTGTTTACCAGTAATACCAATAGTGATTAGACGTGTATTTTTATCGATCATGATGGCCATGATTATGCTCCTTTTGCTGCAGCTACTACTTTTTTAGCAGCATCGCCAAGGTCGTTAGCAGATGTGATTGCTAGACCTGATTCGTTTAAGATTTTCTTTCCAAGCTCTACGTTTGTTCCTTCAAGACGAACAACTAGAGGAACGTTTAGAGATACAGCGCGAGCTGCAGCTACTACACCTTCTGCAATAATGTCACACTTCATGATTCCACCGAAGATGTTAACAAGGATTGCTTTTACGTTTGGATCAGAAAGGATGATTCTGAAAGCTTGCTCTACAGCTTCTTTCGTAGCTCCACCACCTACGTCCAGGAAGTTCGCCGCGTTTCCGCCGTGAAGTTTTACGATGTCTAGAGTTGCCATAGCGAGCCCAGCACCGTTTACAAGACAACCGATGTTTCCATCAAGTTCGATATAAGAAAGACCGTATTTTGAAGCTTCAACTTCTTTTGCTGATTCTTCAGTCAAGTCTCTGTAGGCCGCGATTTCAGGGTGTCTGAACATGGCGTTTTCATCGAAGTTAAGTTTAGCATCTAGAGCGATGATTGTGTTGTCAGCAGTTAATACAAGAGGGTTGATCTCTGCGATTGAACAGTCTGATTCAGTGTAAAGTTTGTATAGACCTTTGTAGAAAGCGTCCGCTTCTTTTGCTTGAGCAGCATCTAGGCCTAGTGCATTTGAAAGAATTCTTCCAATGTATGGTTGGTATCCTGCTCCTGGTTCAACAGGAACTTTTACGATAGCTTCTGGATTTTTGTGTGCTACTTCTTCAATCTCCACTCCACCTTCTTTTGAGGCCATGAATGTAACTTTAGAAGTGTTTCTGTCTAGAACGATCCCAAGGTAGAATTCCTTAGCAATGTTACAGCCTTCTTCGATAAGAAGAGTGTTTACTTTTTTTCCTTCTGGACCTGTTTGGTGAGTCACAAGCGTTGAGTGAAGGATGTCTGTCGCGTATTTTTTTACTTCGTCTAATGACTTAGCAACTTTTACACCACCAGCTTTACCTCTACCACCTGCGTGGATTTGAGCTTTAACAACCCAAACTTTTCCGCCAAGAGCTTCAGCTCCCTTTACTGCGTCTTCAACTGACTGTGCAGTTTTTCCGTTTAATACTTTAATACCAAATTTGCGCATCAAATCTTTTGCTTGATACTCATGGACGTTCATAGATTCTCCTCTAAAGAGTTTGTGTGAAATGACTAGATGATAGTAAATAAGACGCCGTTCATAATAATAGTCAGGCATAAGTCCTTAAAGGAACATCGCAAAAATTGATGAAAAAAAATGCCAAATCGCGAACAATTTTTTACCCTAGGGCTGCCTAGGGATCATTCTGGGCAAAAAACAGGCTTAACAATATGCAAAGTAAACAATATTTCTCTCTTGAACCTGCGCGCTTTAAACTGGATGGCGGTGCTATGTTCGGAATTATCCCCAAGCCCCTTTGGAACAAAGTTCACCCGGCCGATGAACTCAACAGGATCGAATTAGCACTGCGTTTAGTGCTTATTAAGGATGGAAATAAAAATATCCTTATCGATACAGGCATCGGCGACTACCACGGCCAGAAGTGGGATGAGCGCTTTGGAGTTGTGGGCAAACCCTCTCCGCTTGAACTTGCTCTAGAAGAAGCGGGATTAAAACCAGAGGACATTACAGATTTAATCATCTCTCACCTGCACTTTGATCACGTCGGTGGAATTGGCAAAATGGTGGATGGAAAAATTGAACCGGTTTTAAAGAAGGCCACTGTTCACTTACATAAAAAACACTACGAATACTCTCACCACCCGACAGACAGAGACACAGGGTCATTTCAAATTGAATACTTTGAGCCAGTGATTAAGTGGTATCAAGATCATAATCAAGTGCATTTTGTGGATGGGATGGAAGGAGAAATCTTTCCTGGAATGAAGTTTAAATGCTCAATGGGGCACACGCCTTACCTGCTTCATGCCTACGATGACAAAATCATTTATATGGCCGATCTTATCCCGACATCAAACCACGTGCACATTCCATGGGTCATGGGCTACGACATTTCTCCCGGAGTGACGACAGAAGATAAAAAAGTCTTCCTGGATTTCATTGAGAAAAAAGGGCTGACGATGATTTTTGAACACGATCCACTTTTTTATGGATCGACTGTTGTTAAGAATGAAAAAGGTGATTTTACGTGTGGGAAGAAGCTTAATTACACCGCTAAAGCGGCCTATTCTATTCTTTAATTAGTTGCCGATTTTATCGATCTCTGCGGATAAAAGCGTAATATTAGCATCAATCTGCGACTTGATATTTTTGTAACGCCCTTCAAATCTTGCTCTGAGAGCATTTTTTTCGGTGCTATTAAACTTCTTAAGTTTTTTCGTTTCTTCAATCATGTCAGAAGCAAGTTCGCCGATTTGTTTTCCCATCATCATTTGCGTTTTAAATGAGGCAATTTTATTTTTTGGAGCTTCTTCATCACCCTCAAACTTCTTTGAATTCTCATTTGCAGCGACAACCAATGACTGAATGATTGGAGAGACTTCTTTAATATAACCTCTTTCAAATCCGTCCATATCCTTTGCTCTCTTCACACTCTCCAGCGTCAGGATATAGTTTTCCATGGTCTTAGTTAAAAGCGACTGGAAAGTCTGAAGGCGCTCAAGCTTATCAGTAAACGGCTTCATCTTTTCTTCTGTGATGCGCTCGCGGTACTGAGTAATTTTTGTTTCAAACTCGCGAGGTGTGCCTGCATAGATCAGGGCCGAGGTATGGTAAGTGAACGTCGTATTAAGTTTCTTAAAAAACCCAATATCATTTAAAAACCTGAACTTTCTATTTAAGAAGTGAATGCGTCTTCCGGTAAAATCGATATTGTATTCACCCGGAACAAACTGCGGCCCTTTAGTTAACTGCATGCGCGAGAATTCACCCAGGTGATTGCGGATCACTCCGCGAACCAAGATCTCAACATCCTCAGTTCCCAGCGTGCGTTTTGGCAATGACTGCATTTTAATAATTGAAACAATCTCGCCTTCTTTGTTTGAAGAAGCATAAAGAGTTTTTCCATCGAGAGAAAGCGCCATCGTCATGGCAAAAGAAGGAGTCTTTTGGGTCGCCACTTCCTGAAGTTTTTCCAGGTAGACCGGCATCATCCCTTTGATCCTGATTTGGATCGCTGAGCTTTGCTCGTTAGTATAAAACCATCCCACAACCAGAATAAAAATAGAAACGATAAGCCCTAAAATGACTTTAGGATCAGTGAGAGAAAACGTGTCGCGCTCTTCTTTTTTAAAGGAGCGTCTTTTTCCGTCTGGGTTTAAAATCGCATCAAGAGGAATTGGAGGTGGTTCATCCTCATCCATTTCAGCAGGAGCTGACTTCTTGGCCGCTTTTGGCATCGGCGGAGGCAAATCATCCGGAAGATCAGGAAGCTCTGGTAGCTCCGGTAAAGTGGCCTTTGGCGCCGGAGTTGGAACGGGTGGCGGTGCTGATTTATTGACTAAAAACTTAAGCTCTTGGGTCTTTCCCAAGGCCTCCCATTTTTCGGCCCCTTCGCGCCATACCAATGACTGAGCATTGATCTCGCCAACGCTAACAAACTCCTCCATTTCCTGCAGGGAAAATGGACCGAGGTGGTGGGTGCCTTTAAATATAAACCATTCTTTATTCATTTGATCTTTTAATGATATACTCACACTAAATTTTGGTAAACGCTAAACTAAAGGATGCCCTATGAAAAAAGATCCGATCCTCCTAAACGCCAGCACCCGCGACCAGGAACGCGTGATTGCCGGAAAGTCTAAACCGAGTGAAGCGAGCATCCTTTTTCTAAAATCATCTTCCGACATCGGGACCATCAGGAACATGGGCAGACGTGGCTCTGGTTACGCTCCAGAGGCGATTCTAAACATTGTCAAAAAATTGGCCCTGCATAATGAAGGGACTTGGTCTGATATTGAAATGGCCAATCCAGAGCTAGAGAAAGAAAGTTTTGAGTACGCTCAATCGGAATACGCGAAAGCACTCGCGACTGCTTTGTCTGGTTACACCCAGGCAAAAATGTTCATTCATTTAGGCGGAGGCCACGACCATGTTTATCCGCTCTTAAAGGCCATGAACACCCTTTCAAAAAAAATCAAAGTCATCAACATCGACGCCCACCTGGATACACGAATCGACACTTTCGTTAACTCGGGAACTCCATTCAGGCAATTTGCCAACGAGTTTGAGGGTCAGTTTGAATTGATTCAACTTGGGATTCACGATTTTGCTAATACAAAAACGACGATGAATGAACTTGGTAAAGCAAAAGAAGTCGTGGCGACTTATGATGACTTAAAAAACCTGACTCAAAATTTTACCAATAACCGCAAACTCTTTGAGCGCATGATTCCTTATGACCGAGACGCCCTTTATCTTTTTAGCCTGGATGCTGATGCTCTTGATGCTGGGGTGATGGAAGGAGTGAGCGCTGTTAACCATCGTGGTCTTCCCTACCATTTTGTTGAAGAGCTTCTGACTTACTCACTCGACGTGCTTAAAACACGCCATTTTGGTATTTACGAATACAACCCTGTTTACGATAACCTTTCTCAAAAAGGAGCAAGGGCCTTGGCCGGTCTTCTTTATAAAATCATGGATCATTAAATGCTCACAGTACTTAATGACCTTGAAGAAGTTCAATCTTTAAGAAGAGTAAGAATTTTTCTTTTTAGTTCTGCGATTTGTAGCATGCTTTTCTATTACCTGATGACTGCGCTAAATTCATCATATATTGATGATATCCGGGGGCGCTTACTCCTGCGCCTTTGTACCGTTAGCTTTATTCTTTTTTACTTATATTTGTTACAACTCAATCACAGGCCAACTTTCCACTGCTGGTCTTACTTTGTTGTGGCCTCAATTATCTGCTACTTTATTTTAAGACAGCCACATTCAGAGGCCTAATCAATCACAATATCTAACGAGCTTAAAAGTGAGAGTGCTTCTGGCACACTGAATTTCGCTTTTTTTACCGTCGTTTCACGCACATCAATGAAATACTCCTTGGCCCCTCGAAAATCGGCCTCAGATAAATTAGCGCGGTTAAAAACAGCTCCCTTTAAATGAGAGCCTGAGAAATCTGACTTTATAAGAACGGCCTCATAAAAATCCGCTTCCGTCATTCGGCACTCTTTAAAGACAGCGCCCTTAAGACTCATGCCTTGAAAGACACTGTAATCGAGCACACATTCTGTAAAAGAGCACCCTGAAGCATTAGAAGCTTCAACCCAGTTTAAACCAATGAGTTTGCATTTTTTAAAGACGCCACTTCTAATATGGGTGCTCTTTAAAGAAATATTGCTGAAGTTGCAATCAGTGAATTCGCAATCGAGGAATTTAAAGTGACTCATATTCACAGAAGTAAAGTCCACTCCCTGAAAACGGCACTCGATAAACTCAGCACGGGCGATACTTGGGTCAAAGGAGCTGTAAGTCTCCCCTTCAAAGTAATCATTCATTAAAAGAAGAACCTTCCACCAAGACCGGCCTGAAAATCCCCATCAGTTGATTTAATCAAACGCAGGGCCGGGACAAGCTCTCCAAAAAGAACAATTGGTGAGTTGGGAATTCTCCAGTCTGCCCCTAAGGGAATACGTACTCCTAAAGCGACATCATCGTCATGCTTTTTATCTTCGATCTTAAAAAAAGCACCGATACCTGCATAAGGAGTCAGGGGAGTTGATTCATTAAAAAGACCATTAAGGTGAAACTTGTAATCCCCCATAAAAACCCATTCGCTGTCCCATGTATAAGCAAAATAAAAGTCGGCGAACTGCTGAGCATTCACTTTGTGCTGAAAAGTTACACCTGATGGATCACCAAAAACAATCCCCAGACCATTTTGACCTTCGGCAAACGAATTCATAGAAAACATTAGAGCAAATAAACAAATTAATTTTTTCATGTAGCCCCCACTATACGGACTCCATAGTATTAATTTAAAAGATGCAAGTCAACCGACTATTAAAGTCAGCTAAGTTTATCAACCGATGAGGAATCTAATAATATTTCTTCTGCCTGGAGAGACATGAAACCTTATTATCTCTTGCTTGTTTTTTGCCAAATTATCTCTATAAATACGACAACCGCACAAGAGAGTCTCTGGAAAGCAGGAAATACATTTATTGCACTCTATGATGATACTGATACTAAGTTGCTCTACACCGCTAGTTGCAAAAAATATCCATGCGAGGCATTGAGCTTAACCAAAAATATTTCATGGAAATCCTTGCCAAAAGACTCAACACTGGGTGGAAAAAATCCAGGCGCTGTTTTGTGTAAAGAAGTTCTAAAACAAAAAATTATCTACCTCAAGGATTTGCAAGGAAATGAAAATACCTTTTGTCTTTTTAAGGATAAATCATTTATTTCTTCTTCATCCCTTTCAATACTTGCAGATCAAAACGAAATAAAAGAGAAGAAACAATGAGAAAAGTCGTCATTTTAGCCGTTCTGTTTCCACTAAACCTGTATTCCCAAAGTTGCGGCTCCGTTGCAGAGGGCACTGAGGTGAGGCTTGATACTGAGACTGGCCCACTAAAAAATTCAAGATCTCAAGATCAAGATGGTCTTGGTACTTGTTATGCGAACACAGCTTCAATCATGCTTCAATCTGCGCTACCAGATTCACCGGATGTTTCATATATAAATTTAGCTATTGGTTATGGTGAAAAGTATAATTCCAGAAAAACAAACTCTTCTGCCTATAGTTCTAATGGCAATATGCTAATAAATGGCGGAACAGTCTGTGAAGCAATTGACGTTGCAAAAGAAAATGGTGGTGTTTGCAACAGAAAAGATGTTCCTTTAGAGTCTGTGCTCTTTGACAACAACCTAGAGACATACAACGACCATTATGAACTCCAAAAAGAAGTTCTAAATCGAGTTTCTCAATATTATGATGGCGTTAATAAACAATTCACACTTCAACAAAACAATCCGGCCCTGAGCAATGCAACTGAAATAATCACTCAGCTTACAGATGAAGGGGCAAAAAGTGAAACCAACATTTTTTCTCGTGAAAAATTTGAAAAGCTAAAACTCTCAAACAATCTATCAAAAAAAGAAAAATACCAACTGGCCCTTTATGATTTATTTCAAAAAAAGGCCCCTGAATATAGTGCCAAGAACTGTGAAAAATTAGAGGCAAAGAATGCACTGACTCTTGCAAGGGAATTAGCCGCACATATTTACAACAGAAGTAAATCAGGAAAATTAGATCCCGCTTCTTATCTTTTGCAAATGAAAATTTCCAGGCCATACTCCATTCGAAACCCCGGCCTCAATGAGACTTATGAATTTAATGTAAGTTCTGATTTCAAAAAAATGATTGAGAAAGTTTATTTAAAAAGCTTAACGTCATCCCCTGCACCAAAATCCGGCAAAGAGGCCATGGCATTAGGGATCAAGGAATTGCTGCCTTCACGTGTAACGGACAAGCAGGTTTTGGATATCTTGAATCAACTTGATTCTCAAACACTTGATCTTCTCGAAGACGATTATAACCGTTATGCTAAAAAAGATTTTTCAAAATGCTCAAGCGATAAGTTGGCCTATCTTCGGAACCAAGATGGGATGATGAAAGACTTTGCTTCTCATCCATGCTTAAGCAGCTATCAAAAGTTAGGTGAAGGAATTCAGAACCTGGTGAGCAGCTTTGATAATTCCAACATTTCAGACTTTGAGAAAATAGCTGATTTCGTCTTAAACTCTCCTGATAATAACTATGAAAAAGCATTGAATCAGCTCCTGGCCCCAACCTGTAGCGATAATCAAAAGATTAAAATTCCGGCCAATCTTAGCTGCAAAGAAAATAAAATTTCATTTCTCTACACCAATACCGACAACCCGGTAGAACTTGAGAAAAAGATGGTTCAGGAGCGTGAAAAACTATTAAATACTGCAAAAGAATCATTCAATAATGGTTTTGCCTTTGGTGCTAACCTATGTTCCATTTTCTTTAAAGAAGACCCCAATTACTTCTTCAACTCCCTTCAGCCATGCCGCGCCTCAAGAGGTAACAGCTACCACGTCGTAAGCGTCATCGGATACCGGTGCAAGGCCGGAAAAATAGACTATCTCATCCAGAACTCTTGGGGTGAGTGGCGCGACCTGGAGGATAAAAAATATCAACGCGAAGGTAAAACTGGAAAGGCTTGGTTTGATGAAGATTCTTTAATCAAAAACACCACCTCATACTCAACACTCAAAAAGTAAAAGAAGTAGGCTAAAACAAAAAAGCCCAGTGCATATTTCAGCAATGGGCTTTTTGAGAGACATTCACAGGAGGTCTAAAAAAATCCTTTTAATAGATTCTCCACACACACACTAATACATATTGCAGGAGCCGTGCCAAGTTTAAAAAGGCCTATTAGAATGCCTAATAGTGTGGATAAGGATGATAACTCATTGATATATCGTAACTAAACTTACATTGTGTAAGTCACTAATTTGACGATAAATCACTTTAGTAAGTCATTAAAATGACGGGATACTCTTACTGAATCTTACAGGGTTGATGTTTTGACGGAAGAAAGGAAAGTTTGCTGAAGCTAGTTGGAACTCTGAGTTTAGCGTGGTCTCGAATTCTCAAGACCACGCCAATCCCAGAATGTTTTCTTAGATTTTAATTTTGCCGCGTTTTTGTAGCTCGTCGATTAGTGAAACAAAGTATTCTGTGGGGTACGCCCCTCTAACTGGCACCCCGTTTAACAGGAAGCCAGGAGTCCCCTGCATTCCAAATTTCCCTGCTTCTGCGACGTCTGCTGCAATTCTGTTTTTAACAGCGTCAGAATGTAAATCTTTTTTAAGTTTAGTCATATCAGCTCCCACCTTCTTAGCTGCAGAATCTAAGAAAGCAGTTCCTTCTTTAAGCTTGCTTTGGTTAGCGAAAACTTCATCGTGAAATTTGAAAGCTTTTTCGTTATTTTGCAGACGAATCGCCTCAAAGTATTGCGCTGAAATCATCGCTTGCTCATGGAAAGAAAGCGGCAGGTGTTTATACACGAAGCGAATCTTTCCTTGGTATTTTTTCATCAGCTCATTCACTGTAGCGTTTCCACGAGAACAGAATGGACATTCGAAATCAGAGTATTCCACCAGTGTGATGGCGGCGTCCTTAGGTCCAAGGATCGCCTCATCACTTCTGATTTCTGCCACCAGGGGGTTATTGAATGATTCTTCTAGCTGTTTCTTCTCATCGGCTTCACGGTTTTTAGCCATGGCTTCCTGAGCATTTTTAGCTGCGTTTTGGAGGGCAGTGATAAACTCGGCAGGGTGTTTTTCAATTGCTTCAGTTAAGATACTAGGGTTCTCTTTTAAAACTTTAGCTAGCTTCTCCTTCATGTCTTTTTCAGACGTCGTACAGCTCATTAAAAATGCCGTAGAAAGAAGCGCGATTGCGTAAGTGAATTTATTCATAGGTCCTCCTGATGGTAATCTCATCGTAGCAGAGGACTAAATTCTTGCGTCAGTTCTTAGTAAATTGATTGTCAATTCGAATTGACATTGGAGATGGTTCCCAAGCGGTAACCAAGGCCTCGCACCGTCTCAATCACGTCATCAGACGTTTTTTGTCTGATTTGTAAAACGTGGGTGTCAACAGTTCGAGTGGTTGGGTAATTTTCATAACCCCAGACTTTATCAAGTAGGTTTTCACGGGAGAATGTCTGGCGTGGGTTTTCGGCCAGAAGTTTTAACAGTTCATACTCCATTTTTGTCATCGTCACGCGCTTGCCGTCAAAAAGAACTTCTTTATCTAAAGAATTGATGATGAGTTTCCCCATCACAATGCGCTCATCTTTTTCTCTAGGTGCATGTTTCTCACGAAGCTGCACGCGCACTCGCGCCACTAATTCGCGGGACTCAAATGGCTTTGTCATATAATCACTGGCCCCTGTTTCCAGGCCCAGGACTTTATCAATCAAATCAGTTCTCGCTGTTAACATAATAACTGGCACAGACGTATTTTTCGCGCGCAGTTCGCGCAAAAAATCAATTCCCTGTCCATCGGGAAGCATCCAATCTAAAACGATCACATCCAACGAATCGCTCGTAAGTTCTCTCGCTTCTTTTAATGTCGGCGCTAAATGAGCGACAAGTCCTTCGTCTTC
Organism: Bacteriovorax sp. As-1; assembly: GCF_058446905.1. NCBI lineage: Bacteria > Pseudomonadati > Bdellovibrionota > Bacteriovoracia > Bacteriovoracales > Bacteriovoracaceae > Bacteriovorax > Bacteriovorax sp. As-1. The sequence continues at coordinate 3,103,239 of NZ_CP184341.1, read as the reverse complement.
GAGGATTTTCTTTAGCGACTTGCCTAAATTTTCGTCATCTTCAATAATGAGAACCTGCTTCATTTTTTATTCCTTAAAAAAAGCGAAAACGTCGTTGGTGTCTGGTTGTATGAAAGCCTTCCATCCATCTCTTTCATAATTTTCTGCACGATACTCATTCCAAGCCCCAGACCTGCGCTTGGTTTTTTACTTCGATCGGCAGAGAGAAGTTCATCTAAACTTTTATAGGGACAATGTCCCGAATCCGTCACTGATAGAGTTAGTGCTTCTTCCGTTGTCTCTAATCTTACCACAACTGGACTTTGCCCGTGATAGAGTGCATTTTCCAAGAGATTTTTCACGCAAATACCAAACCAATATACATCTAATGAAAATGAGCGGTCAGATGAAGGTAAAATAACTTTGACACCCTTCTCTTCATAATCGGCCAGCATATTTTCCATTAACTCATTTATAGAAGGCACTACTGATAGGTTAATAAACACCAAAGACTGACCATCATGAGTTTGAAGGTAACTCGTGCTTTTTTCGGCCAGGCGTTTTAAGCGGTAAACTTCTCCTTCAACTTTTAAAAAGTCTTCCAAAACATTGGCCGGAATTGTGTCGCTTTCTTTATTAATGCTTTCTACTAAAAGCATCAGGTTGGCAATCGGAGTTCTCAATTCATGAGTTAAAACTCGAAGAGCGTGCTTCTTTCTTTCTTCTTCAAAACTCTGCTGCTTAATTTTCTTATAAAGAATAACGGCAATTAAAACTAAAACGACGATCGAGCCGATAAAGAGAATAATCGATGACTGCATTAGTACCGCAATCAACGTTCGGTCATCTTTTTCCCAGCAAAAGCGCCCTTCTTTATAGTAACAGGCCTCTCCTTCTTCGTAAGTATGAAGGAAATAAACTTTTTCTTTTAGATAACTATCTAGCTCAGAACGAGGAAAAATCTTATAGGTAACGTTAAAATCCTGACGGTTTCGAACTAAAAAGTAATTGTCAGCGACAATATAACTTTCACCTTTCACTAAGAGTTCCAGGTCTGGCTTTTTTAAATTTGAAAGAATTCTAAAATTCCCTTCTAAACTTTTAACGGGAAGTTCGACAAGTTCATAAGCATGAAACAAGTTAAGATTTGATCTCACCCAGTCATTTGAATAAAAAGGCTCGCGCCCTGATAAAAAGGCCAGATAAGCGTAACTCACCCCACTTTCATGAATCAGCGGAGGTGTTTCAAAAAACAGTTCGGGAAGTTCACTAATCTTATTGCAGCGGAAATCCTCCCATGTCTCACTCTTACTCTGGTAGAGCTTACTCATGAAATCGCTGCTTGATCGGCACGGTCTTGAAAAATAGGTTTTAGTGTTGCTTGCTTCACGAGAAAAAGCATTCACGGGTTGAAGTAGCTGGGCAAAACTTCTTGAGGGATACATGGCACTCAGGTCAATTTCGAGCACTGGTCTTCTTGTAAGCTCAAACTCTTTTTTGAATCCCTGGATTTCTTGAATCTCTACCGGGCCAGCAATTGTCTTCTTTTGTAAATTAATAGCGTAATAGGCCGCCTGAAAAGACAGAAAGATGGCCGTAAATATAAGGAGGACGTACATTCTCATTGTGAATGATTATAACATCGCCCGGGGCCCGTTTGTTAAGGGAATGTAGGCCGAAAGTCAATAAATCGAGTTAATACCAAGAAATCAAGGCCTCACATATTTAGAAAGCATTTGAACTGAGGATGTAATCGCTTCGTCCAGGTCAGCGACATTATAAAGGTTGCCAACGTGAGCGAATATTTTCTTCGATTCTTTTTGAACAATATCCACTTCAACCCAGAAACTGCTATTCATCTTATTAATAGACAAGCGGCCAAGAAGAAATTCCTGGCCATCTAATTTGATAAAATACTCTGCGGGAAATTCCGTAATATTCACTAACCGTTCCCTTTCGTCTCTGTCGAGCTCTTATCCATGCGCTCAAGATACTCAATGATCATTCCAGCAACATCTTTACCTGTGGCCGTCTCAATTCCATTTAATCCTGGAGATGAATTGACTTCCATAATAAGTGGTCCGCGCGATGACCTCAGCATATCCACACCGGCAAGGTTAAGGCCCAGGGCCTTCGTTGCATCAAGGGCCGCTTTTCTTTCTTCTTCCGTGATCTCGATAATCTTAGCAGTTCCTCCACGGTGAAGATTACTTCTAAACTCACCTGGCTTTGCTGTTCTCATCATCGAGGCCACAACTTCATCACCGACAACGAAACAACGAATGTCAGATCCTTTAGCTTCTCTAATAAACTCTTGAACTAAAATGTTTGCATCCATTTCACGAAAGGCATCAATAACCGATTCGGCCGCTGATTCAGTTTCCGCAAGAACGACTCCCTTTCCTTGTGTCCCTTCTAAAAGTTTCACTACTAAAGGAGCGCCACCAACTAGCTTAATTAGTTCCTGAGTCATTTTTGTCGAGTGTGCAAATCCAGTGACCGGAAGGCCTAATCCCTTTCTCGATAAAAGTTGTAGAGAGCGAAGTTTGTCTCTCGATCTCGTGATGGCCACACTTTCATTTAATGAGAAAACACCCATCATTTCAAATTGACGGATAACAGCACAACCATAAAAGGTGATTGACGCGCCGATGCGGGGAATAATCGCATTAAAATCATCCAGTGCTCGGCTTTGATAGTGAACCATGGGCTTTGTGGAAGTAATATCCATGTAGCACTTGAGTGTATCAATGACCTCAACTTCATGCCCGCGCGCTTTAGCGGCCTCGACTAATCTCTTGGTTGAATAGAGCCCCGAGTTTCTTGAAAGAATACCAATTTTCATTGTGCCTTTTCCTTTTTAGATTTGAGCATATTGTGTTTGGCCGGATTAATCAGGAATCTGCCATTTAAGGCCTCACGTCCAATGAGCATTTTAAAACCCATCAGGTCGCGGTTAATTAACGTCACTTCGATTTCAAAACGCTCTTTACCCATTTTGATTTCAGTCTTCACGACAGGTCTAATGGTCTTGTCACCGTTAGAGCTTTTAATCGCGCGCTCTTCAATAAAAGGCGACTTTATATAATGATGCTTGCCATCTTCAGTAATAAAGAGAAATTTGACGTATTTCTTACCGTTAATGTTGATGAATTCAATACTGTCTGCATGCAGGGCCGACGTCTTAGCACCTGTATCAATTTTCGCTCGCAAGTCTTTTAACTTAAATTTGGGAAGACTAACAACTTCTCGCCATCCCACAAATTGCATATCTGTCTCTTTCATATTTCCTCAAATAAAACTTACCTAATAGTGCCACAGCATCTGATCAAAAAATAGTGACTTTTTTTGAGTAAAACAAGGCTAAAATTAACCTATTTAAAAAAGTCCATATTCTGCTTAACCATTCGTTTCCACTGGAGTAAAATCCTTTTGGACAACTCACATTATTTTGATAACGATTTTTTCCAAGGGGCACTTACCTATGAGTTCTAAATGTTCGTGCTCGTACCTCAACTCTGTAACTAAAAAACAGATTATGGGTGTGACGGGTCTCCTTCTTTGCGGTTTCGTTTTATCTCACTTACTCGGCAACGTTCTTCTCGTTGTTGGAAGCGACGCTTTTAACAAGTACTCGTACACGTTAACAAGCAACCCGCTTATCTATTTAGCGGAAGCTGGTCTTGGTCTTCTTTTCATCGTCCACACTGTCATGGCCATTAAGCTTGTTCTTGAAAACAAAGCGGCAAGACCTATCCAGTACCACTCGAGAAAACATTCAGGCCGTGGGGCCACGTTTGCATCGAGCACGATGCCTTTTACTGGTATCATCACTCTGATCTTTTTAATCCTTCACTTAATCAATCTGAAATTCGGTTCTCACTATGAAACTGAAGTTCATGGTGTAGTGATGAGAGACATGTACAGAACGACGATTGAGTATTTCCAAAATCCTCTTCACGTTCTTTTCTACATCGTGTGTGTGACTAGCTTAGGTATCCACGTCAGCCACGGTTTCTGGTCAGCATTTCAGTCACTGGGGTTAAACCACCCTAAGTATATGCCAAAACTAAAATGCGCAGCTTGGGCCTTTGGAATCCTTGTTTCTGTAGGATTCTCAGCGCTTTCAATTTACTGTTATTTCCAAGGAGCACACTAATATGACAACTCCAGCTGATAAAATTAAAAAACTAGACGGGAAAGTTCCTGCAGGAGCTATTTCTGAAAAATGGAAAAACCATAAATTCCACATGAAAATCGTCAACCCTGCTAACAAGAGAAAATACTCTGTTATCATCGTTGGAACAGGGCTCGCTGGTGGATCTGCTGCCGCTTCTCTGGCCGAACTAGGGTATAATGTCACAACTTTCTGTATCCAGGATTCACCAAGACGCGCTCACTCGATTGCCGCTCAAGGTGGTATCAACGCTGCTAAAAACTATCCAAACGATGGGGACTCTGTTTACCGTCTATTCTACGACACTGTAAAAGGTGGAGACTACCGCGCTCGTGAAGCAAACGTTCACCGTCTTGCTGAGGTTGCTAACAACATCATCGATCAGTGTGTTGCTCAAGGTGTACCATTCGCTCGTGAATATGGTGGAACTCTTTCAAACAGATCTTTCGGTGGATCTCAAGTCTCAAGAACTTTCTATGCCCGTGGACAAACAGGGCAACAGCTTCTTTTAGGTGCATACTCTGCAATGATGAAAGAAGTGAATAACGGAAAAGTAAAATCACTTACTCGCCGTGAAATGGTTGAGCTAGTTATCGTTAACGGTAAGGCTCGCGGTATTATCACAAGAAACCTTGTAACAGGTGAATTCGAAAAACATATGGCCGACGCTGTCATCCTGGCGACTGGTGGATACGGAAACGTGTTCTACCTTTCAACAAACGCAAAGGCTTCAAACGCTTCAGCTGCATTCCGCGCTTACAAAAAAGGTGCTTATTTTGGAAACCCATGTTTCACGCAAATTCACCCTACTTGTATCCCGGTTTCAGGTGATCACCAATCAAAACTGACTCTAATGTCTGAGTCTCTTCGTAACGACGGACGCGTTTGGGTTCCAAAGAAAAAAGGCGACACTAGAAAGCCACAGGATATTCCAGAAGAAGAAAGAGACTACTACCTAGAGAGAATTTATCCATCATTTGGTAACCTTGTTCCTCGTGACGTAGCTTCAAGAAACGCGAAGAATATGTGCGACGCTGGTTTTGGTGTCGGGGCCACAGGTCTGGCCGTTTACCTGGATTTCTCTTCTGCCATTAAGCGCGATGGTATCGATAAAATCAGAGAGAAATACGGAAACCTTTTTGATATGTACCAACAGATTACAGATCAAGACCCGTACAAAACTCCGATGATGATCTACCCTGCTATCCACTACACAATGGGTGGTCTATGGGTTGACTACAACCTTATGTCAAACATCGAAGGTCTATTCGTTCTTGGAGAAGCAAACTTCTCTGACCACGGAGCAAACCGCCTTGGAGCTTCTGCTCTAATGCAAGGTCTAGCTGACGGATACTTCGTTATCCCGTACACAATCGGTGATTACTTTGCTTCAAACAAATTCGAAAAGCTTGAGACGTCTCATCCTGAATTTGAAACAGCACTAAAGAACTCAAAAGCAAAATACGACAAACTTCTGGCAATCAACGGAACAAAAACGGTTGATGATTTCCACAAAGAGCTTGGAAAAATTATGTGGGATCACGTTGGTATGGCGAGAAATGAGCAAGGTCTAAAGAAGGCCATTGATCAAATTAGAAGCATCCGCGAGAGATTCTGGAAAGATGTAAAAGTAACTGGATCAAATGTTGACGTTAACACTGAGCTTGAGAAAGCTGGTCGTGTTGCTGACTTCTTAGAGCTTGGGGAGCTTATGGCCCTTGATGCTCTAATGAGACCTGAATCATGTGGTGGACACTTCAGAGAAGAGTCTCAAACTGAAGAAGGTGAAGCAAAACGCGATGACGAGAACTACTGTCACGTTGCTGCTTGGGAATACCAAGGCGACGGCGTAGAGCCACTTCGTCACATTGAAGAACTGAAGTTTGAGAACGTAAAACTAACACAAAGATCTTACAAGTAAGTTTGTGGAAAAAATGCTCCAGTGGAGCATTTTTACTCCGCATGAAAATGTAAAAGAATTGAACTCTTTAAGTAGAGTTCCACAAACAAGGACCTAATATGGGTGGAAATAGCACAGAAACAATGTCTCTGAAGTTAAAAATCTGGAGACAAAAAAATAGCAAAGATAAAGGACAAATGGTCGACTATAACCTGGATGGCGTCTCTCCTGATATGTCATTTTTGGAAATGCTAGACATCCTTAACAACAAACTGGTTCGCGAAAAAGGTGACCAGATCGCATTCGACCACGACTGCCGCGAAGGTATCTGTGGGATGTGCTCTCTTATGATCAACGGACAGGCCCACGGACCACAAGGTGGCGTAACAACTTGTCAGCTACACATGAGAAAATTCAAAAACGGTGATGAAATAGTTATTGAACCATGGAGAGCTAAGGCCTTCCCGGTTGTTAAAGATCTTATGGTTGATAGATCAGCTTTCGATCAAATCATGGCAGCAGGTGGATACGTAAACGTAAACACTGGTAACGCTCCAGATGGGAACTCAATCCTGATCGGTCACGAAGAAGCAGAACTAGCGATGGACGCTGCTGCCTGTATCGGTTGTGGTGCCTGCGTAGCGAGCTGTAAAAACGCTTCAGCTATGCTTTTCGTTGCTGCAAAAGTTTCTCAACTTGCACTTCTTCCGCAAGGACAGGTTGAAGCTGAGTCTCGCGCTCTAGCAATGGTTGAGAAAATGGACGAGCTAGGATTTGGAAACTGTACAAACGAAGCTGAGTGTGAAGCTCAGTGTCCAAAAGGAATTAAGCTTGATAACATCGCACGTATGAACCGTGGTGTTGTTCAAGGGATTTTCGCTGCTAGAAAGTAGCTCGACAAAACAGTCCTGCGGACTGTTTTGATTTCGCAGAAAGGAATAAAGGCCGTCTGCGGTTTTTAAGAGCTCGAGCTACCAACCGATTAACTTCAAATGAAAAGGCCCCCTACAAAGGGGCCTTTTTCTTTAAAACCTAATACTCATCATGTTTATTTAACTGACCACAAGCTATCGTCATAGCATTATGAGTATCTATTTTTTTAACGACATTACTAAAAAACACTCATTCCTAGGTGGAAAAGGCTTCACCTTAGGACTGATGAAAAATGCAGGTTTCCCTGTTCCTGATGGGCTTATTTTAGATTCACCTCCTACCCCTATAGAGATGGAAGAGATTCAAAAATGGTGGAACAAAAACAATCAAGAAAAACTTGCTGTAAGAAGCTCGGCCGTAGGGGAAGATTCTAGTGAACAGAGTTTCGCCGGACAAAACTCGACATATCTGAATATTGATAAATTCAGTGACCTTGAGAGGGCCATTAAAAATTGTTTTTCTTCGATAAATAAAAAATCCAGCACTCTCTATCGCGAGCATTTTTTAGGTGACTCAAAAGGAGTCATGAATGTTGTCCTTCAAGTCATGGTTGACCCGCACTATTCAGGAGTTTTTTTTAGTACCGACCCAAGGACAGGAGAAAAAGGCTGGATAGCTGAGGCCATTATGGGGCTTGGGGAAGACTTAGTTTCTGGAAAAAAAACGCCTCTCCATTTTGAAGAAAAAAAACCTGGAACCGAGGCTCCTTTTAATATCAATGGACTCATTGAAATAGGAATGAAGGTTCGAGACCTCTTTGAGGTAGAGATTGATATGGAATGGGCCATTGATAAGAAAGGCCAGCTGTTTGTCCTGCAATCAAGGCCGATAACTGCCCTATCAGGAAAATCAGAAACAAAAAGACTTATTGAAGATGAAATCAACAGACTAAAAAAAAGTTACTCAAAAGAGACGATTTGGGATGGTGGAACATTTGCAGAATGGAGTGGTCCACCAAGCGAGCTCACTTTCAGCATTTGGAAAGAGGCCTTCTCTAAAGACAAAGCGTTCTCAAGCGCATTAAAAAAGCTAGGATACTTAGGCATTGAACAGGATTTAACGAATGCTGATCACTCTCTCTTGGAGAGAATTTTTAACAAAGGATTCGTAAATATTTCAATGCTTGCCCCTTTCTACTTCGGTCCTATCCCGTATCGTTTAAAGATGGACAATACTCCTCACAATAGGCCAAAGCTCTCTTTTGATTTCAAAAAAATGACTTTTAAGACATTTGCACTGACGCCATTTACAATGTGGAGAATGCTCAAAGTAGGAATGCGATTATCTACTGAAAGAAATGTTTGGCTTAAGGAATGCACTAAAGAAATGCTGCTCTTAAAAGATAAGAGTTTCAGGGTTCAAGATGCAACATTTTATAAAGATTACACAAATGAAGAACTGCTTAAATCCTTCAAAAAAGAAGTAAGTGATTTTTACAGCTCGCACCTTCTCTGGCCCTTATTATTGGTCACATTAATAGAAACTACATCACAAAACCTGAGGACCCTACTAAAAGGTCTTGATAGTGATAGTCAGATCGATTCGCTATTAAATAAATGGATGGCCCAAGGTCTTCATACCGTTACAATGGATATGAACAATGAATACAAAGAGGCCTTAGATGACAAGAGCAAACAATTGCTCTTCCTAAAGAAGTTTGGCCATAGAGGCCCAGGAGAACTTGAACTTGCCTATCCACGATGGAGTGAACTTGGTGAAAAGGCCTTTTTTAAAAACACTCCAAAAAGAGAGACAAAAGAAAGTTCGACAAACTTTTCTGTTGAAGCTGAAATTGATGCTTTGAAAACTTATAAAAAAGAAATCATCAAAAAAGAATGGCTTCTCTTAAAAGAAATGCTGGAGTTAAGAGAGCAATGGAAAATGCTCCTTCTCTCTCCCTACTCCCACATCCGCTTTATTACTTTAGAAATTGCTAGAAGAAATCAAATTGGTGAGCTTATTTTCTGGCACAATTACAAAGAAATAGAGGAAATGAATTTCAATTTATCTCTCGCCAATAAAAGAAAGGCCCAGTCTGAACTTTGTAAATCGATTTCGCTGCCTACAATTATTGAATTAGAAAATATCGAAGATATCTTAAAAGGAAAAACCAATCACAAAAAAAAGATGATGGATGGACTGGCCCTTTCTCCTGGATTATCTTACGGTGAAGTGAGAGTTGTTATAGATCCTGACAACACAGACACTGACACCTGGCCAGAAAAAACTATCCTGGTTGCTGAATCAACTGACCCGGGATGGACTGGTCTATTTTTAAAATCTCAGGCAATTATTGTAGATAAAGGTGGAGTTCTTTCTCATTGTGCGATTGTAGCACGCGAGATGAATTTACCGGCCGTAAGTGAAATTAAACAATGCCATCTTTTTTTAAAAGATGGGGATAAAGTATGGGTAGATGGAAATAATGGACGTATTACACTGGCTAATTAATAATCACGAAGCTGCAACCAGAGGGATAACACCTGCTATTATCCCTACAGTTTTGATTCCATTGACGGCCCTCACTGTAGGGCTAAGCTCACTTGCAGGATTTATCGCCGGTCTTTTCGGGATTAAATTAAACACAGAAGGGCCAAAACAATTTTTAGAAGTACTGCTAAAAAAGAGAGTCATATTCTCAATGATCGCCATGAACATATTGGGGATGGGACTTTATAAAGGGTATGACTATCTAAAAACGATGCCAAGTTTTTTAGTCACAGTGAAGTGGCATTCAGATAGAAATGCAATCTCAAGCAATGAAGCATACTCTGATGAAAAAATGCGAGTCCATGACTATGCAGAAAGTTTATCCCCTGCTCAAAACTTTGACTTGACCTTAATAAAAGAAATCAAACTTCCAAATGGATCATTTCGATCAGCTGCTTCGTCAGGTAAATCTCTTTTTTATGGTAGTGATGACGGCCACATTTATGAAATTTCTCAAGATGATCTTCAGGTTAAAAGAAAATTTTATATTGGGACAAGTGTAACAACCAGACCAGTGATCTTTAATTATAAAATCTATGCAGGAGAAGGAAACCATCTCACACATCATGCCAGAGTTTATTCTTTTGATTTAAAGACTGGAAAATTCCTTAAGGCCTTTTCAACAAAAGGTCATACTGAAGGCCAGCAAATTATTACAAATGTTGATCACCAGGACATTATGCTGGCCTCTGCCGGTGCAGACGGCCTATATGCTATTGATCCAAATACGATGCAAGAAATCTGGCACGTTACGGATGGTCACCTGGATGCCACTCCTTCTATTGAAAACAATATCGTCTACATCGGCACAGGTGTTGAAAAAGCAAAACTTGCAGATAGAAGCTATGCCGTGGCCCGCGATCTCAAAACTTCAAAACTGATATGGAAGAGCGAATTACCACTATCAAACTGGATGCACCCAATAATCTCTAAAAATGACGTCTGCTACAACTTAGGAGAAATCTATACTCCTTCAACAGTCGGCCTCCTCTACTGCCTAAATAAACACAATGGTGAGCCACACTTTTCCATTCCTTTTAATGCTCCCATTGCCTCACTTCCATTGTTCATTTCAACCGAAAAAGAAAACTTAGTTTTTATCGCAACAATGTCTGGTGAAGTTTGTGGAATTAACATAGACACGAAAGAAAAAATTTGGTGTAGGCAAACGGCTAAAGATATCAATAAAAAATCTGATCTCTACGCACTCTCTAGTTTAGCCTATGACTCTCAAAGAGGGATTCTTTGGTACCCATCACCTGACAATGGAATTATTGGTTTTTCACCCATCAGTGGAAACATTGTTGCAAAATGGACACCGGCAAAAAATGAAACTCCATGGGGAGAACATTATGCTGCTATCAATGTGAAGGGAGATAAATTATACCACATCGATATTGCCGGTCATTTAAGAATGATTCAATTAAGCCCAGGCAAAGAGCAAGCGAGTGCTCTTGCTGGGCAGTAGCTTTTACTCAAGACACTCGTGATCGTAATCGCGTTTATAATTTTGTGCTATAAACTCTTTTACATCTTTAGCCTCTACCAGAGAGTCATCTTTTTGGGCCTCATAAAGCTTTGCTGCCATTCCGGCATTTTTTGCGGCGGTTATTTCTTTCGGGCTCTCTCCTACATAGAGTGACGGGCAACCTTCGGCCTTTCCGATCGCTTTCAAAAACAAAGTTGGTGCAGGTTTCATTTCTTCATTTTTTAATGGCAAAATAATCTGGTCATAATCACCCCAATCAAAAGGGCCAGCATCATCCCATCCTTTGGCGATCACTTCTTTAAGACGCATAAGTTTTTGCTCGTAGGTAAGCCCCCACTCTTCAGGGATATTAGAGATAATCCCTATTTTAAATCCTTCGTGTTTTAAATCTTCAATATACTCTTTTGCTCCTTTCATATACTTGATGTGGTTCATATCGCTGGTGTTAACGATCGTATCCCCTAAATCAAGATACACCCAAGGTCTCTTCTCTCCGGCATAGGTTTTAAAAGCAAACAAACTCATAAATAGAACGTATTTCGAAATCCTTTTCATTTTACTACCCTCCATACTTAAATTATGGAACCGCTACTTTTAAAGTAATCTGATTTAAAGCATCTTTTTATATGAGATTTAATTTTATGATGCCGTTTAAAAATAACAGCATCTCGATGAATTCAATGGCCGCGGAACTTTACCAGCACGAAAACCCAGGATCGGCCTTTTCTTTAAGAGCTAAATTTAAGCCTGTTCAAGAAGCGAAAGTGATCTACCATATGGTTGAAATTATTGGCCTCGAAGGTGGACAAAAAACGAATATGACGGTTTTCCTAAACCCAGAAACTTGTGCCGTTTTGAGTATTGATTAATCACATCTGCTAAATGATGATGGTGTTATGTTGTTATACTCTGATACCATCAAAGCTTTCATCTCCCGCGTCCGCGAAGACGTGCGCGATATTGTAAACAATGAAATGTCACTAAAAATGGACCGCAGCCGCGTCCTCCATAAAGGCATCCTCTATCCCCTTAACATCGTCGTTTTTGAAGACAACTCACGCTTAGGTTATTTCGATTCGAGAACCTATGAGTTAGGGCTTTCTAAAAAACTAATGTACACGGCCCACGACCGCGTTTTAAAAAACGTGATCCGCCATGAGCTTGCCCATTTTTGGGCCTATATCATTCATGGCCCTCAGGTCATGCACGGGGAAGAATTCAAGGCCATCTGCAGAAGCTTCAATTGGGATCAAGATGTTGAGCGTGCTTACTCTAACGTTCAAATTGAAAATGATAAAATCGAAGGCGATTTAAAAACCCAAAAGCTTTTGGAGCGCTTAAAAAAGCTTCTCGCTTTATCCAGCAGTGACAACCCTCATGAAAGGGAGCTTGCCACTTTAAAGGCCAATCAGCTTCTTTTAGAGCACAACCTGGATATGACCCGCACTCAGAGTAAAGAAGATGAGACGGTTTATGTAAAACGCGTATTGGAAGCTTCCCGCAAGCAAACGAAACACGTGGCAATCTATGAAATCCTAAAAACCTTTTTCGTCTCTCCCGTTTTTAACCACGGCAGAGGGATTTTTTACCTGGAAGTTATCGGCGATAAGACCAGTGTCGAGTTGGCCGAGTACGTCGCTCATTTCTTAGACCACGAACTGGAAGCTATGTGGAAAGATGTGAAAAAGAAAAACCCGACTTTTAAAAGTATTGCCGCTAAAAACTCTTTCATGCGTGGAGTTTCTAAAGGTTATGTAGAAAAGATTGAAGACCAGAAGAAAAAATCGGCGCAGAGTTTTGAGCTCGCTCTCATCGAAAAAAACCTGGCCCATAAACTTCATACTGTTTACTCACGCATCGGGCACTCTTCAATGAGCGCCGGCACCCATCATTCAGGGGCCAATGCCGCAGGGATTGAGTCGGGTCGAAACCTCTCGATTAAACCGGGGATTTCGGCCGGTAAATCGGGAAAAACACTACTATTGTCTTAACTCTTCTTTTATCTGCCAGTGCGGCCCACGCCATTTCAGATGAAAAACTAATCACTAAATGTGCACCTATGGCCTACTTGAAAATTTTAGGTCGCTCTAAAGAATTAAAATGTCCTTTAATCAAAGACACCTTTGCTGCCATTAATATCGATAACAGAACACTTAATCCGTACAAGTATGTTATGTACCAGGCGGACACTGAGTGCCAGGACGTTCCAACAATTACCGCCATTACTCAATACAGCGCTACTAAAAAAGATTGTTACTAATAACGGAGACATTATGAAGAAGATTTTAGCGACAACCCTTCTTGTTTCTTTTCTTTCGACTTCAGTGATGGCCGGAGAATTTATCAGAAAACATGGTGAAGCTTTGGGAATGAGCTATATTGGCGCTTCTATTTTCCTGGGAGTTTATGCCACGACAGAACCGGACGTTGGTATGGTGGTTGGTGTCTCGACACTGGCGAGTGTAACGAAAAAAGAAATTGAGTCGAGCAAAAGAGAAGCTGCCGAGTCTATTTTAAATTAAAACTTCAGGCCCTGCTTAAAGTGCAGGGCCTTTCACTTCCATTCCAAAGTGCTTAAGCGCAATCTCAGAAAGATAACTCTTCCCTTCCTTGCAAAAAACCAGTCCAAAAAGTTGGCGTTTATTCAAGTACTCGATGCCTTCTTTTTTTGAAAGATTCATCAAAATAGTCGCTGAGGTATCCGCAGTGATAGCATTATCAGCAAGCACTGTACTACCTATAATTTCCCGGGCCGACATCCCGGTTTGCGGATGAATAATGTGATTGTTAAATCGGTCTCCACCTACATTGTGAACATAACCACCAGATGAGGCAACAGCGCCATTATGTAGTTGAATCACTCCCACTGCTTTTTTTGGGTCCGAAGAAAGAGGATTGCGAATACCAACTCTCCACGAGCGAGGAGCTGTCTGTTCTGCGGCCACTCGGATATCACCAGAGCCATTGATATAAAAATTAACCAAACCGCGTTTTTTAAAAAGGTCATAGACTCTATCAACAGCATAACCTTTACCAATTCCACCAAGGCCGATTCTCATTTGAGAAAAAGGAAGAAAGACACTTTTCTTTTTTTCATCTAGCTTAATGAGCCGGTAATCAATATATTTCAAATGCTCTTTAATAAACTCTTCGCTTAGGGCTTTCCCTTCGTCCTTGTGCGCTCTCCACCAGTGCCCGATTGAAGCAAAGCTGATATCAAAAACACCATTAGAATTTTCTGAGACCTCATGTGATTTTTTAATTAACCCAAAAGTCTCTTCATCTATGTCAACAGGCCCCACTCCGGCCATAGTGTTAATACGGCTGAAATAACTTTCTTTGAAGTCTGTAAACTTCTCTTCAATTCTTTTGACTTCCAGGTAAGCTTCATCAAAAAGCGTATAAACATCTTCACGGGATAAAAATGACTGGGGAAAGCACAGAAACTGAAACTCTCCCCCCATCACTTGGTAAGTTTTTTGGCAAGTTACCTGGTTCATAGGCTCGTCGGAGGAACCACATCGCGATAAATCACATTCATGTCTTTATCCACCACAATAGTCACCGGCAATGAATCCACACCCAGGCTTTTAGAAAATGAGCGGTCTTCATCTTTTAACATTGTATAACTGAACTTATACTTTCGTTGAAATCGATCGATCAAGTTGTCTTTTTCTCCCGCATTCACTGAGACGAAAGTTACACTGTCGCCGTACTTTTCTTTTAAGGCCTCCAGTTTTGGCAGCTCATGAATGCACGATGTGCACCAAGTGGCCCAAAAATTAAGCAGGACTTTTTTCTTCTTCACTTCTTCCTGTAAATGAAATTTTTCGCTCTTTTGATGAATCGGAAGAGTGAAATCCTTCATCTTTTCCGCTTGAGCATTTAGAGAAAAAAGCAATAGAGCTGCTATTAACACTTTCATTATGACTCCTTAAAATGAAACACTCAATGACGTTTGTAAATAAGCATACGAAAGCCCAGTGTTTCTTTTTCCATAAGTCGCTCCTGTCGCCCATTCAGAGTCGGCCAGGTTCATTCCAAACACCTTTAAATCTCCCAGGAGATGCGAGTACATAACTGAAGGCTCTAATGAAGTAAACTTACTCATATCAGAATCACTCGTCATAAATCGCTCTTGTGTCCCGAAGCCATCTTTATAATAATCCACGGCCGTTTGAGAATGCACCCTCATGGCAAACTCTAAGAAGTCCTGGTCATCACGCAAAGAAAACAAATAAGCAGCGCGAGCAGTGTGTGCCCTTGATCCCCAGTCATCAAAGTAATTGCGATAACTCACATGAAAGGACATCTCTTCACCAACAGCATGCACCCATTTAGCAGAAAAGGCCGTTCTCTCTCTTCTTCCCGGAAGCGCTTCGAGTTCACGAGTCCCATTGATATTGACTGTTCCTGCCGTTGACTCAAGTCGCCCTTGTGAATTAGCGTAAGTCGCATCAAATTCAACAATGTCACTTCTCGTTAGGATTTGTGATCCTCCTAAACTAATGGCATAAATATCGCGGTCGTGTTTTTTGTTCATCACCGCACTTTGTGGTGGTGTGATATCCTGGAAAAGGCCCACAGTATCGGCGTAGTACTGTAGCCCAAGTCCGATAGTGAAGTTGTCATTCTTAAATGAATGAGCGTAATCCAATGAGATATTTTTTGAAGTGTAGTCATACTCGCTGGAGAATCCAAGATTCATTCCATAAGTGGCCTTCCCTGATTCTCTGCGAACTCCAATATTAGGAGCGACGCGCGCCTGCCCTTTTTTCCCCTCACCACTGGCCCCTGTATTTCCATCTAAAATAGTGTCGGATTCAGCAGTCCATGTATCGAGAACGAAGCTGGCGTTGATTTCAGTGTCTTCAGTAATCTGGTGTTTGACAAAAATTTGCGGTTCAATCACTCGAACATCTTCATTTCCCGAGTTATCCAAAACCTGCTTTCCTGTCTTGCTATTTTGTGAGTAGAAGTTAAAGAGTGTTTTAACTTTAGTTTTTCCTTTCACCATCATTTCAGCAAAAGCGTTAGAAAGACCTACAATAAAAATAAGCAGCGATAAAAAGAAGCGCTGAAGCTTAGTTGCACCCACAACCACCTCCTACTGCTTTTCCTCCACCGATGGCCCCTTCTCTAAAGGCCCTTACTTCGTCCTGAAAGACTGTCTCTTCTGGATGAGGATCAAGTTGCATAATTCTTTTAGCAAGCAAACCGCGATCTATCTGATCGACGTTCGCACAAGACGTCAGAGCACTCAGCAATGACAAGATGATAAGCACGCGCATGAAAAACTCCCTTTTTTCTTTTCCATTCTATTGTTGGCCCGGAAAAGACAAAAGACAATCCATCAAGACAATTTTTTACTTAATATAAGGCTTCCACTCTCGTGTCAGGTAAGAAATCTCAACAAAGTCGATTTTGCCAAACAAGCAGCGCTCAGCACTTTGCCAAAGACCATCCATAGAGAATGAAAACTCAAAAATCTGCGGCACTCCACCAAGCTCCTGACAAAGCTTAAACCCAGGTGAGCCAATGTTTGAGCGGTAATCTTTAATGACTAGTTCACTCTTATATTTCTTTAGGATGTCACATTTATCGTTTGCACAGCTTGCAGAAAGATAAAAAAGCATATTGTCCGGTGTCTTTTTCTGACAGAGCTCAGCTTTTTCATAAACTGGCTTCTTATCGAAGATGTAGCGAATACTCGCCTTCTTACAAACATCGGCGGCTGCTGAAAATGAAACAAGATTGATTATAATTAACAGCATCTTCATTTCAGGTAAGTCACTCCACTAATCGATTGCTTAAGTTTCGATTCAGAAACCCAGAAATGCCCACTATAGCGACAGCCATTACTGTCGCAATTTTTATGACAGCTCAGTCCTTCACCTTCATTTTGTTCGCAGTTTTTCCCCCAGCTGTTTCGCAGGAGATACTCACAAGATCCACTTTCAGGATTCGTTCTTCTTCCTACAACAATAGATCCATGGTCTCCGGTTCCTTCTTCGCCATTAACCTTATTGTAGTCATAGCCCACTCCGATAATCTCACCATTTGAGATCTGATCATTAATCGTTTTCATCAGAGCATCGACCGGGGAGCGCGAAGTAAATTGGCTGACAACCTCAGCGCGGTAGCCTTTGAAGCTCAGCTCTTTACATTGATTGTCGTATAAGGCCTCGACCAATTTTTTTGCCCCAAAACGGTTGGTGTGATTGCGGATAAAATTAACATCGACACCAGGAAAGGCACTCTTGATATCGCTTCCGAAACAATTACTGGTCAGGTCCTGCTCAATTCTTTTTTCTCTGGCAGAACTCAAAAGATTATTTAAAAAATCGCTATAGTTGCTATCTGTGCAAAACTTAAAATCGTTAGAAGGCAAGTCATCCTCTAAACACAGACCATTTTTCTTAGCGAGATAATTATCAATACTCCGTTTAATGTCTCCACCCTTGGCCGATTCAAGAGTCTTGATATCCTGTTCGATTTCTTGTCCGGAATTGTATAAACTCACCGCCGAAATTCTTTTTTTCAAGCGGTAACTTAAAAGATCAGCTGCCGTGTAGGCGTAACACCACCCGACTGTGTCCTGATTCCTAACATTGTCTAAGTTCACAGCTTCATTTTGATTAATTTTATCTGCACACTTTTTGCCGCTAATAACTGGCTTTACCACTATTTCATTTTTTTTCGGAGGAACGACAATGTCTTCGTAGACTTTGTTATTGACAACGACTTTACCAGCAGGCTGGTTGAAGACATCTTCAAAGTCATATTTGTATTTTTTACTTTTTCCTGTGAGAAAATCGTACTCGCTCGAAAGGTCCTTTCCACTTTCTTCTTTTATCCCAAACTTCATGTACTTCTGAATAGTCTCAATGCGCTTTTCTTTAACACTTTGTCGAATATCATTTGTTTCAAGAATGGCATTTGCAGAACACTCTTGTCCGGCAATTTGCGATTTAAACTGAGAATAGATTCCTGAGAAGGCCCTCACATCATCGTAGGCCATTAAACGTTTGCTGGTATAAGCTTCTGAAGCGACTTGAAATTCTAAAACGGCATCGTCACAAACATCGGCACGAGCCTCTGAGAGGACGACGATGAAAGCGCAAAGAATATAGACTAAGACCCTCGTGGTCTCTCTTAGGTTTGCCATCTCAACAATTATAGCTGAGGGAGAAATTTTTTAAACTTGTTTTACACTAATTTTTGATCTGGCCCAAAGACCCATTTGTGCTGTTGACCGATCACGCGGAAAAATCCGCCGTTTTCTTCGTTCCAGCTTAAGACATTTTGGAAGCGCTCCATTGGGAATTTCTCTCCCAGGCTATAACATGGAGTCAGAACCCATGGAAAAGAAAGAGAGCTTTCTGTTGTTGCCAGAGATTTGAAAGCATCAAGAGTCGATTCAAAATCTACTCTGTCAGCGATAACTGATTTTAACTGAAACTTCGCTCCGTACTGAGCGTTCATTTTTTGGATGTTCTTAAGGGGAGTTTTTACCCCTGTTGAAGGCGTTTTATAGTCAAAACTAATGTAGTCAACTAAGTCAAAAATCTCGTCAACAACACGTGTTCCGGCCGCTTCAATATTCACGTAATACTTTCTTTCTTTAAGTGCTTTAACTAAAGCTAGAACGTGAGGCACATGACTTGGGTGAAGTGGATCTCCCCCTGTAATTGAAACGTTTTTAATCGTTCCGTTAAAGCCTTCAGCGTGAACTCTCGCCAGAATCTCTTCCAGGTCAATTCCCGCTTCTTTATCGAAGTCCCAGGTGTCCTTTGAATCACAGTTCAGACATCCTACCGTACAGCCCTGGTAGCGAACGAAGATTTGCGGGCGTCCTAAAAAGACTCCTTCTCCTTCGGTAGCGCGGTAAATAGAATTTATGAGGTGATTTCCATTCATATGTAATTTGTCTTTTTACAGGGGGGGCCTATAGGCGTCAAATGATACCTTTGGGAGTAAGTACTTTTTTCAGCCTCTCCCCCTAAAATAGTGATAAAATACGTATATATGAACCAAAAATATCAAGAATTATACCGAGAAACTATTGAGAAACTACGCCAGGGGCACCGCCCTCAGATCAAGCTCACCCCAGAGCTTCTGACAGACCTTAAGGGCGAATGGGAAAAGATCCTCGCCGAGGGAACTGATAAGGCCCTGCAAAGCGAGACTTTAAAGAAAATACTCTGCATCCTGGATAACTCACAAAATTCGACTGCTGAGTTTAATGAACTCTTCATTAAGACTCTTAAAAATATCAAAGACCACGAACTCATCGTCTACGCTTTATCGGCTTCACAAAAGCACGTGGTCGCTGAAAGTTTAAAAACTGGAACGATGATTTCTTTTGAATATTTTGAAGTGTTAAAAAATTTAATCAAAGACAAAAACCCTGAAGTCAAAGAATGGGCCCTAAGAACCATTGAGTCTCTTGGACCAATGAGTTTGCGCTTAAAAAACGAAGTGCTGGCCGCAAAACCAGGACTGATGAAACTTTTTGATAAACACCAGAAGGCGAGTTCTCAAATCATTGAGTATCTCGAAAACGAATGGAAGCGAATGAAGTTATGAGCCGCTATAACGACGAAGAAGTTAGAAAGTTCTTACAAAAACATCATGATCCACAGTCGCAGCTGGAGAAGTTAAAAACATACACCAACGCTGCGACCACGCCTCTTTTTGAAACTGATTACCACGAAACTTATAAGGTCAATATCATCCCGGATAAAGCTATCGCGCCTGCGATGTTCATTCCAGATAAACTCGATCCAAAAAAATTCCGCGCGCATCCAACGACAATTCGTGCGATGAGAAAAGATCTCTTTATGGGTGGAGAAGACTTTGTTGACTTAGAGTGTCTCATCACTTGCGCATCATGCAAGACGGAAGTCGACCTGCAATTCTGGCACTTTTGCCCATACTGCGAAGCCTCTTTTCCGAGCGGAATCAAATAAATTCTATCAAAGATGTTAAGCTTTGTTAGATTTTAGTAATTTACTAGATTGCTCCCCTATCTGTATCTTCAATTTCCAGAATACTGTTCTTTTAAATGTTTGCCGCCGCAAAATATCATTGAGGATGAATGCGGTTATTTTTCAGGAGTAAGAATGAAAAGAGAGAATGCTTATCTGTCAGACAAACAAATTGCTATTTTAAAAGATAAACTATTATCGGAAAAAGAACGCATCGCGAATAAGAAACTTGAGCAAGAATCATATCAGCTTGATAGAAACGAGCTGTCTGATCCTCTTGATGAAGCAAGTGTTAACACACAAACTTCTCACGACATTCGTTTCATTAACCGCGAAAACTTCTACCTAAAGAAGATCAATAAATCTCTGGATGCTATGAACCGCGGGACTTACGGTCTATGCGAAGAGTGTGATGCTGAGATTGGATTTGAAAGATTAAATGCTCGCCTTACAGCTGAACTTTGTATCGCTTGTAAAGAAGAAGCAGAAATGGCAGAAAACAACAATTTCTTCGACAAAAAATCTAAATCTCTTGGACGTGCTCTTCACGACACTACAAGATAAGAAACACACAAAACAATTATTCTTTTAAGGATGCGACTCTTTTGGGTCGCATTTTTATTTTAGCGGGGCCGCTTCGCCCACTGGGTGCTGATAGAAATTCAGTTCGACGTATTTGAGATTGTGTTTTTTTAATTCATCCATCGCCGCGTACTCTTTCCCATGAAACTCATCTTTTAAAACAACTTTCATCGTTGTCCCGGAAATGACAGAGACAGATTTTATCATGCTATGGAATTGTTCTGATTCAAGTAACTGCTTTTGATCAATTGATTTTAAACCAACAACCAACTCCCCCCACTTGTAGCCGTCGCACAGCTCATTTTTTGTTTGCTCTAATCCACCCATTGACCTGATTTGCAGTTTTCCTTTATTAAGTTTTAACCACAGACAGACAGGACGATTGTTGAATTCAGACTTAACAACTAAACTTGAACCATAACCGCCGCAGTGTAATGTCAGGTCGCTGGTTAAGGCCTTATCTCTTTTTTTGCCATAAAGTAATTCTTCTACCTGGTACTCGATTTCATCGCGAGTTGTGAGGATAGATTCTTTATCGTTAAAGCTAGCAATTCTTAAAGAGTCGCCCTGCTCATACCAACAAGCTCCATCTGAAAGAGACTGCACATTCGCATCTTCTGCCATAACAGAGCCAGCAATCATGAGTCCGATCATCAATTTGGTGAAATGGGAAATTCCCATCACTACATTCCTCTTAAAAGGTTTACTTTAGCAATCCTATCGGTTACTCATGAAATAAGTTTACTTTTTTAGTCCAATAATAAATTTTAAGGGTTTAGGGCCACTTTTTATGCGTGAATTGATCTATATCGTAGTGGAAGCTTTCTACAAAAAGGCCGTCTATGACGTCTTAATTGGCTATCATTTCGAGAAATTCAGGCAACCAGAAGAGCTTGAGAGCCATTTACAGAGGATTGCGACTTTCTGGGAAATGCAACTCACAGGAGCGATCACAAGGCCTTTAGAAGGCCCACAATTCAGGCTGATGATGACTCACTTTCAGCTGGGGCTTAAGCGCGGTGAGCTTGGAAGGTGGGTGGTTTTATTTCATCAGACGCTGGATGAATTAGAACAACAATTCAAAGAACAGGCCCCACCAGAAGAGCTTGCAGAAATTCAGTTAATCACCAGTGAATGGAAAAAAAGAATCGCTTTTTTCAAAGAGCGTTTTGAAGCTAATCCGCAAATGTTCAATTAGAAAAACTTTAGTGACCGGCAGGTGCCTGGCCGTGACCATGCTCTTCTTTAGGAATATTCACAGGCGTTCTTTGAACTCTGCGCTTTGGATTGGCCGCATGGAATTTCACGATCATTAAATCTTCTAAGATCGGCTCCCCTTCAACTTTATCAAAAAGCCAGTTGCGGGAGTAATATTGATTCAGTCTTAGGGCCTCTTCACGGGCCTGTTTTTCAGTTTCAAATTCAACCACGGCAAAACTTAGGCGCTGATAGACCATAGGCCTAGAATTGACTCTATTAACTCCAGGAGCGTAGTCTTCAAACTTGATAGCATTGGCCGCGTCTTTGTCAACTGCGGCCCCAGTTGTATCCAGAATAAGGTTGAACTCTTCCAGCGTGTATTTTAGATCAGGAGCTTCTTTCTTTTTGGAACAACCAAAAACTAAAAAGGCCCCTAAAAATAAAACCGCTAGTTTTAATTTCATTATCTTGATGATCTCGTCGTTTTCTTCGCTGCTGGTTTCCCCGTGCGCTTATAGCGAGGAGTGTTGACGTTTTTAACAGTCTTAGCGTGGCGTTTTTCACCTGGTTTTTTCTTAGTGAAAACTTTCTTCTTAAGTTCATCAAGCTGCTTTTTCTTCTTATCAAGTTTTGTTTCAACAGCTTTAGCTTTAATCGCCTTAACAGCAGAGAATTTCTTCTCATCAAAAGCAGTTAAACGAATCGCCGATTGATTTTTAATCGCTTCGTTAATACGCGTGATAATGTTCATATCTTTTGGTGTCACCAGGTTGTAAGCAAAACCTTCAGCCTGTCTTCTTCCTACGCGACCACAACGGTGGATGTAGTACACAGCTTCAAATGGCAGATCGAAGTTCATAACCCAAACCAGGTCCTCAATATCCATTCCGCGGGCAGTGATGTCTGTTGAAATCAGCACTCCACCTTCTTTTAGGAATTGATCGTAAGCTTTCTTTCTGGCCTTCGCTTCCATTTCTCCGTGAAGTGCATGGAACTTCATCTTCGGGAATTTCTCCGGAAGCTGAGAGTAAAGCGAATTAACCGTATCGTGCTTGTTAACGAAGATAATCCCGCGACCTTGGGCCTGATTCTTTAAAAAGGCTTCAGTCATTTTCAGTTTTTCTTCGTCTTTTAGGTAAATGTTAAATGTGCGCACTGACTGAGTCAGTTTGTTTTTGTCTTCGCTGTTATAGCTGGCGAAATCAATTTCAGAAAAAATTGTGCGGCAGAATTCATCAAGGCTTGATGAGTGAGTCGCACTGAAAAGTCCGACGTGCACTAAAGTGTCATCACAAGACTTGTAGATATTTTCCAGGTCACGACGAAAGCCCATTTCTAAAAGCTGGTCTGCTTCGTCCATGATCAGGTAGTTTGTTTCTTTAAGGTTTAGTTCTTTTCTTTTAAGAGCGTTACTTAAGCGCCCTGGAGTCGCGATTAAAATATCGATGTTGTCGCGTGAAAGAAGATGGTTTGCTTTAGCAGCTTCCCCACCGGCCAGCATACGCACGCGAAGCTTCACATGGTGAGAGACTGATTTAAAAACTTTCTGCAACTGAAGAGCAAGCTCTCTTGTTGGAGCTAAGATAACTGCGCGAGGTTTCCCTTTTGTTTCTTTTGGGTCCCCGACCATTCCGTCTTCTTCGGCCGTTTTTAAAAGCTCACAGATTGGAAGAGCAAAACACAGAGTTTTCCCTGAACCAGTTTTGGCGATAACGTTAACTGATTTGCCCTTGATGAAATCAGGAATAACTAAAGATTGAATGCGCGTAGGCTCTTTAAGTTTATTTTCTGTAGTAAAAGCAAGGACTGAAGGGTGTGATAGGATTTTTTCGAAACTCATGGTTGGACTCATCTGATGCGCGGTAAGCTAGTTAATTTAAAACCAGCTTACCACGTCTAACAGACTATTAAAAGAAAATGCGGAAGTCGATCGAGTGAAGCGCTGTGAGCTTTACGTCCTCGTCAGTGTCCTTAAGTGGCTTTTTAAGCGAGTATTCAAGCTGCATTAACCACAATTTCATTCGTGGAGTCAGGGTTAAATATTGTTTGTCTACCATGGCGCGGAATTCAAGCCCCAGGCGGTCTCCCCAGACGTGGGCCCCTACACTCGTACCGGCGTACATACCGTCAGCAAACCCGTATCCTGATCTCTTGTGGACACCGATAAAAGGCTGAAGAGAAAGAGCGTTTAAACGGTATCTTGCATCAGCATGGAAACGAATTAATGGGTCATAATTATATAAGTGGGCCTTAGAACCTTCTTTTGCATCACCAATTTTGGTTAATTTCAGCTCTTCGATTCCCAAAAATGTTGAATAATTTGAGTTCCTGTAACCAAGACGGTAGTCCACTTGAACAGTTGTCTCTGTGTTCATTTTATCCGGTGTTTCGATCGAATCACCTTTTGCAATCTGAGTCCCCGTAACGAATTGGTAAAGGTCTGCTCTACCCATTCCATAAAGGTTGAAGTTACCAAAGAAGTGTTCTCCGTAAGTGTAGTCGTTGAAGAACCCCGCTTTCGCATCGGCCTTTGCAAAAAGAGTCATTGTCGGATTGTTTCCAACGTTTGGAACAATATATTTTCCTAGTGGCAGGTTATCACAGTAAAGTCTTGCTGCTGTATTGGCCGTCGTGCGGGCAATACAGATAGTCTTGATATCGTTTCCTTGTTCTGAAACCAGGTCAAGATTCAGGATGATTGTCTGAAGTTCTGCTGGAACATCGTCTCTAAATAGATCGAGAAGATCTTGGTTCGTGACTTTTTGGCTTCTAATACCAATATTTGCTCCGACATCAACATACACGCGAAAGTTTGGCGTGAATTTTACATCCCATGCAGAAAATGAAGGAAGCGGAGTTCCTAGTGCTACATTGAGCTTAATTGTCTGTTCAGTCTTATCGTATTTTGTCAGAATGCGGTTGGCTTCATCAATTTTCTCCTGGTCCGTTCCCTGGAACTTTGAAGCCTTGCTGACATCATCAATCACGTCTTGAACGTTTTTATTCGCGGTTGCCCCGATATCAAAGAAAAAATCGTGGCCGATTGGTCTTAACATCGCCTCAGTTTTTAGTTTATCGTCGATAATCTTATAACGTTCAACAACGTCATAAGCTTGGGCCGCAAACGATCCGGCAACCAGGGTACCTAGGGCAAGAGCTCTGATAGGTTTCATTCAAATCTTCCTTGATTGTTCATGATGCACAAAATTGTTATTAGTCTCCATCGTAGTGGGTGCCAAAAAATTGTAAAGTGGATTATGCCCGAGTAAGCCCGTCTGATTATCTTTTGATTGTTAAAGTCCGATATTTTTTGCGATAATTATCTCACTATGACCCAAGAAAAAAACCAATTCCGCCTCGATGTCCGCCTAGATAACAAGCCTCCGATGAAAATCGATGTCGTCGACACCATCACCGTAGGCCTTGATCCCCGATGTGATTTGGTTTTATCTGGAGCAAAAATTAAGAATCGCCACCTGGAATTTATTGCAAAAGGGGAAAATCTTGCACTCGTTTATCTGGGAAATACGAACCAGACTTTTTTAAACTCCCTTCCTCTCGAGGAAGGCAAAACTTATTTACTAGAAATTGATGACCGCATTCAACTTTCAGGCGCTGAAATTATTGTCCGCTCTGAAGTTGTTCTCGTCCATGAAAGCCAGAGAGTAAAACCCATACTTTTTAATTCTCTCGAGGACCTTACTCCTGAGTCTATTCCAGACAAGATCGTTTACGCCGACAACCCAACGGGCTCAATGAGACGAGAAGTCCATGTCAGACCAAATGTCATCGACAGAATTGAAGGGCACTCAGTCATTAATTTGTGGGTCGTTAAACTCTCTTCTCTTGTTTTTGATTTTTTTATCACTTATCTGGTGCTGGCGATTTTACTTCCCATCGTCTTTGCCCAAGACTACGCCATGGTGATCATCGATTATCTTGCCGCTGTCATCTTCCCTCTTAAGACCCATTCATTTTTTAAATTTTTCATTGCCTGGTACTTATTAAGCTTTGCCCAGACATTAGTGTTTGGAACAACTATCGGCCAGTTCCTGCTGGGTCTTCGCCATAAAGGCGAAAACAAATTCGGCAAATTGATTTTCTTTCGCTTAAAAACTTTTTTATTTTCTCTCTTTCTTATTCCGGCACAAAATTCACTAAGCCAGAATTATTTTTTTAAAGGAATAAGAAAAGTTGGAGTTTTCATTGTCCTGCTTTTTATTATCTTCTCTCCTTTTTTCCTTCCTTCACCTTACAACCTACCGATTACTCCCATGGCCGATGAGGTGAACACACACAAAGAATTGCGCACTAGAAGTATTTTTAGTTTCTCTAAGGACCTGCAAGTCAATCTCAACGCTGAACTCTCTCCCCGCTACATGCTTCTTCCTTACGTTGGAGAAGAATCGAAAAAAAGGGCCTTCCAGCTTTTTGATCTAAAGACCAACACCAATGTAGTGATTAGAGAAGTAAGAGACTTTCTCTACAACGACCTCGATGATCAAATGGAGTACGCCAACCCACTTTATAAAACATTTCACCGCCTCCCTTTTAGTGAACTCACAACGAAAGAAAAAAAGGAAATGATTGGAGTGGCCTTAATGTCTTCACCCGGACAGGTGAAATCATTATTCTTAAACTTTGGTCCATTTTTTGGAAGTGCCATCCTCATTAAGGCCCGCTTGATGGAGGGAATCAGCACGAACGAGGCCACATTAAAATTCTATGCTCCACAATCCCCAATGTTTTTTATTGGCAGCACCGGTATTGATTACTATTGCGTCTTCACGCCAATGGGGATCAAGTGCTTTAGCATCGATTCACCTAATAAAGGCGCTTTATCCGCCGTTTTTGAGGAACAGATCTGGAGCAAACTTCTTTCTGAATCAGAAAATACCGTGGTCTTAAACCGCCAAACAGTGGATCTCCTTTTGGCCCAAGACTCTTTTTTACACGGTGACGAGCAAACCTTTTTGACTTATTACGTCGGAGTTGCTAATAACCTCTCTAACGTAAGGATAGTACACGCAGAAATGGACCTGACCGACAGAGCGAAACGAGCTGTCATCAAGAATATCGATGCCGTCATGAAATCTGTGACCAATAAAAACGTTCACAAATCCTTCGCCGACATTAAAAACCAACTCACACCAATGGAAAATCCTGGAGACAAATGATGAGTGAACGCATCCAAGACCAAGTCAAAGAACACTTCAAATTCAAACTAGAGCACGTCGACAAACACTCAAAGGCCCGCGCCGGTGTAATCACGACTCCACACGGAGACATCCCAACTCCCGTTTTCATGCCCGTAGGAACTCACGGAGCGATTAAAGCGCTTCAGCCGCAAGTTCTCGAAGACATGGACACAAAAATTATTCTCTCAAACACTTACCACCTTCACTTAACTCCAGGTTCAGACCTGGTGAAAAAAGCTGGCGGACTTCATAAGTTTATGAACTGGCCTCGTCCCATCCTCACGGACTCGGGAGGATTCCAGGTTTTCTCTCTTCAAAAGAAATCAATCAAAGAAGAAGGCGCAGAATTTAAAGACCAAAAAGGACAAAAAATTCTTCTTTCTCCTGAGACATCAATCACGATTCAACAGAACCTTGGTTCTGACATCATGATGGCCTTCGACGAATGTATTCCTTATCCAGCGACTCGCGAGTACACAAAAAACTCAATGGATAGAACTCACCGTTGGCTTGATCGCTGTATCGAAACTTGGAACAATCCAAAGCAAGCGCTTTTTGGAATCATCCAAGGGTCAACTTACAATGACCTTCGTAAAGAGTGTGTTGACGAACTAGTTAAGCGCGACCTTCCTGGATACGCCATCGGTGGTGTATCAGTTGGTGAAGGTGCCGAGTGGATGGAAAAAATCGTAAGCTTTACAGCTCCTCTTATGCCAGTTGATAAACCTCGCTACGCGATGGGGATCGGTAACCCGGAAGATTTAATCATGTTATGGGAAAACGGAATTGATATGAGTGACTGTATCATTCCTACTAAGTTTGCCCGTGGAGGAACTCTGTTTACTTCTCGCGGGAAGATCAGAATCCGTCACAGAAACTACCGCCGTGACTTTTATCCAATTGACCACAGCTGTTCTTGTTACACTTGTAAGAATTTCTCTCGTGCTTATATTAAGCACCTTTTTGATTCAAACGAGATCTTAGGACAGGTTCTAGCGACAACTCACAATATTGCTTATTACAAGTCGCTTGCTGAAGGTGCGAGAAAAGCGATCCTTGAAGACCGCTTCCTGGATTTCAAAAAAGAATTCTTCGCTAACTACAAAAAAGACGATTCAAAAGATGATGATATGGGTGGAGAGGATTAGTCCTCTCCCCTTTTTTTAACCTTTCCATAATCTTCCCACAATTGGCCGTTAAGATTGGCCAATGAAAAGGCAAACGATTTCCTCTGATTCTAATTTAGACCTTTTGATGCTTGGGGGACTTAGCATTGCCGTCTGGCTTGTTATGGTCGCCTTCTCCACCTTTCGAGGTGAATCGGAACTTCTCAATTCTCGTTTTCTGCAAATTCCAATCGTCTTTGCTTGGCTTTCATTTTTTTGTAACTTTCCGCACTTTATGGTTTCGTACAAAATTGCTTACTCAAAGAAGAAATCTTTTATTTTTGAGAATTGGTTTCAATTGATCTTTGTCCCCGTTGGCCTCATTGCGCTTTATGTATGCGCCTACTTCTTTTTTAATCACAACATTGGCCATTCCGCTTTTACTCTAAAGATAAATGAGTTTTTTTCTTTCGCGCATTCAAGCTATCGCGTAGGAGAAAATGCTACCTTCGGTGTGGAAATGCTCATTCTCTCAGTTCGCTTAATGTATATCCTGGTGGGGTGGCATTATGCTAAACAGGTTTATGGATGTATTCTCATTACGCTTCGAATGGATCAAATTCAGCTTAAAGAGATTGATCGCAATCTTTTAAAATACACTTTATTTTCAATCGCAGTTTATAATTTTTTCTTTTCATCTATCCCTGTTGGGGATGCGCCGTCGACTTCGTATTTTTATAATTTGCCGATTGATGCGATGGGGTTTAGTCCTGAGTTTATTTTTTATTCGAAGGGTTTAAGTATTTTGATGTCGCTGGGGCTTCCGGTTTATTTTTATTTGAAATACAAAGAGGCCATTAGAAACTTAATTCCGACCCGGTCCATTGTTATTTATTTTTCATTTATCATTTGGTGGCTCCCGCCTGTTAGGCAGGTGGAATATTCGCTCTACGCTATTCCGTTTTTTCATTCGCTTCAGTATTTGTTGTTTGCTTCGAAGATTGAAGGGCATCACAAGATGGCATTTAAGAATCATTTGATTCAGGTTTTCCTTTTGGTCATGGCCGGTTTTTTGTTTTTTGAGATGGTGCCGAATTATTTGGATATTTCTCTTGGAACGGTGACGGGGTTAGGGACGATCTTTTTTTATATTGCGTTTCCGGTGTTTATTAATATTCATCATTTTTTTATTGAGTTGTATTTGGAGGGGAAGTAATAAAGAAATGCTTTCGAAGGAAGCTTCATTTGAATAAATATTAAAAGACATTCGTATCTTTCTCACTGTGATAGCCCCTCATAGAACCGGTCCACTAAGTTAGCTTCATAACGGAGGTTAACTACTATGAGTACGACTAGTACTATGACTAGTCCTAAGGTCATCATCGGTGTTCAAAAACACCGAAAATGGTCAGAGGAATTGAAAATGAGCTTGATCGAAGAAACTTTTAAACCAGGGCAATCTGTATCATCAGTTGCGAGACAAAACGGAATTTCTCCTTCACAATTATTTTATTGGAGGAGATGTTGACCTTAGCGCTTCATTCCCTTGTGAGTGGGCAATCATAATGATTTTCTTACGCAAATTAAAAACTTCTTTAATTTTCTTTTTGATTGATGTCACAACTTCTGTATCTGCATCAGCCGTCCTCAAAAGTTCTGCCACTTCATAATCAATCTTACTAATTAAATTTATCAAATCCAAATTACTTAACTCGTCCGGAGCATTTGCTGACGTTTGCTTTTCTTTCTTCATAATAATGGAAAAAGCTTCTTTCGACAATTCTTCAAGCTTTTTCTTTTGAGAGTCAGTTAAATCAGAATTTTTATAACTACTCTCTAGCAGTTTTTCCATCTTCTGACGATAAAAATACTCGCGTTGTTCGCCTGTTAGATTTCTTGTTGCTTGATTGTAAATTTCTTTAACATCATTAAAAAGGCCTCGAGTAGAGTTATAAATTAACTCTGACCTCACTTTCTGACTTTTGTCTAAACTAATACGATTAGTCTGAACAAAATCGGAATCTATTAACTGTAGATCTGTCATTGCTTCAGAGTCGTTAACGTTTACACCATTAACATAAAAGAATGATGTTCCATTTTGAGAGCATGATAAATCGGCTCCATACCCATGTGAAAAAGAAAACAAAACAAGAAAAACTAATATAGACTTCCTCATGATCACCTCTATTCTTTATAGAAATCATGGCTTTACTTTTCGACAAGATAATCGTTCAAATTGTCAATATCGAACTTGCACATCAAATAATTTTTACCTGCAGTTTTATCACTATCTGTTGGAGAATATACCATTCCTCTAGTATGAAACTTCCTATAAGCGTCAACTCTTTCTTCTGAATTAAATATAACTTTTGTTATTTGTGGATAAAGAAAATCTTCATTATTCTTTTTGCCTTCAAAATAACCTAAACATCCCATAGCGTCCCACACTTTAGCGGCAATTGCTTCTCGGTCTACTTTAGGCGTTCTTTGATCATATTTAATTATTACTTGCAAGCTTTGCGCAAGTTGCCTAAGGGCCATACGCTCATTTCTATTTTTCCCTACGTAATTGATCCAAATTTCAACATCATCCCGAATCCCGTTACTATTCGTATCAACTCCCTGTAATGTTTTATTATTCTCATATTTATCAGGAAATGCAGGCTCTTTTTGTCCATCAAATGATTGATCACCTTTTTTTTCTTTATTGTTCCTAGCTGGAGCAATTAGCTTTTCATATTCCCCACAGCTACTTGCCAATAAAACAATCAAGAACAACCCTAATTTTTTAAAAATCATAGCTTCCAATAAACAATGGAAATAATCAATCAAAGTCCAGCTATTCCTCTCGCTCACTATTACAAGTTAGACTATTTCAAATTACGAATTCCAGAATTACGTATTAAATAATTTCTCATAAATATTTATGCAAACTACTCTTCGTATCCCAATTTCTTATTTTTCTCAACAATACTTTGCAAATTTTCGATCTCAAAATCACAAACAAGGTATCCATTTGCAGCTCTTGCATTTTTTACTCCGGGCCCATAAGAAATCCCTCGATGATTAAAATTATCATAAGCTCTTTTTCTTGAGTCACTATTATATATAATCATCCCTAACTTGGGGTACATACCTTCATAAGGCTTAACTTCCATTTCAAAGAAACGTACACATGACATCGCATCCCATACCCTAGATGCAAATTCCTCTCTACTTTTTTTAGAATATTTTTGATCATACATAAGTAATTCTTGCATTTTCTTTGCAAGCTTTCTAAGGGCCATGCGCTCATTTCTATTTTTCCCGGTATAATTAATCCAAATCTCAACGTCATCTCGAATTCCATTATTATTCGTATCAATCCCCTGCAATGTTTTATTATTTTCATCCTCATCAGGAAATGCAGGCTCTTTTTGTCCATCAAATGATTGATCACCCTTTTTTTCTTTATTGTTCCTAGCTGGAGCAATTAGCTTTTCATATTCCCTACAGCTACTTGCCAATAAAACAATCAAGAACAACCCTAAAATTTTCTTCACTCGTACTTCCCCTACTTAACACTATTGATATCTAACTCGCTGAGGCTCTGCTGCTCTCTCATATGGCTTACAAAACACAGCCGTCCCATAATAAATCTGACCTTCTCCAGTTTCATCATAGTAGTGTTCACAAAAAAACTTCCTCAATTGGTTGACTAAAAATAACAGATCGAAGTTCGGATTATTCTAAAAGAAATATGAGTTTTATTTTAAAAATAAATAAAAAAAGGCATAAATGATTGGATTGTTATTTTCTTGAACAAAGAAAGTGCGAAGCTATGATAAAAAAAGTGCCAACAAAAGGGGATGATTAGTCCCCATGTCTATTTCTTATAAACCGATATCCCCGCATTCTTCCACTTATGCGAAATATTCTGAAAACTCTCCGAGTGACCAAGAAAACAATGTCCGCCGGGCATTACGTTTTTGTAAAGCAGCTCATTAACCTTCTCTATCGTATCGGTTTGAAAATAAATCAGCACGTTCCGACAAAAAACAACATCAAAAGCTTCCTCATCCATTACGGGGTTCACAAGATTGATCTGCTTAAAAGAAATGCACTCTCTTAATTCAGGCCTGATTCTAAACCAACCAGAAGCTTCCTTCGTCCCAACCGTCAGCCACTCATGATAAATTTCAGGTATCCCTTCTCGCTCAACGAGAGGATAGACCTCGCTACAGCGGCAAAAATTGCAACTTCTACAGTGTGGGAATTGGAGAATGTAAAGGCCGAAGATTTTAGAATGAGCACGATTACGGCCATTGCAAATCAGTTAGGAGTTTCCCCTCTGTCTCTTATAGGAAAATAAAAAGTTATTTCACTTCATATGTCCCAGTGTTTCTTTCAATAGCGATAATCAGTTTTCTCAAACGAAATTTCGTTTTCTTAAATTTAAAGTAC
Organism: Bacteriovorax sp. As-1; assembly: GCF_058446905.1. Taxonomy (NCBI): domain Bacteria; kingdom Pseudomonadati; phylum Bdellovibrionota; class Bacteriovoracia; order Bacteriovoracales; family Bacteriovoracaceae; genus Bacteriovorax; species Bacteriovorax sp. As-1. Next base: position 3,070,752 of record NZ_CP184341.1, on the reverse strand, counting down.
AAAAAATGTGAATAGATTTTAATTCTCTGCTAAAACCGGAACAAGCATCAGCTTCGGTTCAGACACAGATGCCTCGTCTTTTTTCTCCAGCGCCGATGTCACTTTCGAATAGGTCACATACCCAACACCCATATCAACCAGTGCGATAGCATAACCAACAAGCTTTAACTTAGGGTTTCCTTTCTTTAAGGCCATCTTCTCAAAATACTCCAGGGCCTTTAAGTCAATCTGTACTTGAGCATTTCCTACCACAGTCTCCCATGCCGTATCAAAAGCAACGCGAGAAATATTGGCTTCATTTTTAAGAGCAAAATTTACAACAGATGAGTTCGTAATCGCCACCGCTCCACTGGCCATAAAACGCGCCTTAGTGGTTTTAAGGTTTTTTGAAATACCAGTCATAAGAACAGTATCTGTCGTCATGAATCCTACGTTCTGGATCACTTCGGGATTAGTCGCTAAATTTTTTGCCATGACCAGTGGATTAGGATCATAAATCTCATCATAACGGGCCACGGCTTCTGAGCCCATCTGCACTCCTGTATTGAGAGCAATGTACTGCCATTCAGACTTTGCTCCGATGAGGATTTTCTTAGGCCACTTGATAGATTTTGCCAGATACAAGCGAAGACGTTGTTTCATTTTTTGTGATTTAATCGTCGCAGTTAATGCTTTTTTATAAGTCGCTATTGTTAGAGCTGTGACCACTTCTTTTTCTGCGACCTTCATTCCAAACTTCGCTTTGGTACTTGCCACTTTCTCCTTAAGCACAGATAAACGGCTTTCAATGGCCACCTTTTGCTTTTCAAAGAATCCAATCAAAGTTTCTTTTACTGTTGTAACGAATGCCGTTTCTGAAGCAATTAATCCTACTTTTGCCAGGATTTTAGCTCCCCAATTAAGCACAACACCACCTGTGATCCAAAGTCCGATATCAGCGAAAGCATAACCCCAGAAAGTTTTCTTTCCAAAGGTTTCCATGCGGTTGGCAAGATCTTTAAACCCCATAGAGATAAGTTCGTGGTGATACTGTATTTGGTTGTAGGTATAAGCTGAACCGAAGTTCGCCATATCATCTTCAAATTGAATACGCATCTCTTCTAAGTCCATCCAGTCGCGGTAATACTCTTCCTGGACATCCACTCCGGCACTCACTGATAAAAAGAGATAACTAAGCAGGCTCGATGCCGCCGAGCTGGCATACATTGTAAATGTTGAGCGGTATTTTTTGACTAAGATATCACCTAAAACATCTGTCCCCGTAGGGTCAGATCCTTCTAGTCTAACTAAGTCGATTCCTTGTTTCGTAATTAAAAACCATGAATCAATTTTTCCGTTTCCATCGATATCACGGCCGAAACCAATAACTGGATTAATCTTGCTGCCAAAACGGGGAATCCCTGCCGCTTCAATGCGTACTTCAAACTCGCCATTGTGATTGGTGTATTTAGTAAGGGCTACTTTAAACTCTCCCCCTTGGGCGTCATGAAGCACGGTCTTTATAGTCACAGGTTTTTCAGCGGAATACGCGACTCCACTCTGAATACCTAAAAATAGTAATGCAAAGACTGCTATCCATCTTTTCATAAAAACATGCCTCATTCTTAGGTGTCTGAAGCAATTTTTAGACCCAAAAATGAAATCATCTTTTTAAAGGGTTATAAACTATAGGGTGTCTATATTTTTGACAATGTGATGAGAGATTCAACACCGAAGCTTAAACTAAAAATATGCTTCGATCCCATAACGAATGAAAGACCATCCTAGGCCAATTTAGGAAATGATGGATCCAGTTGATCCGCAACATTTCTTTGGTAGAGCTCCGCGACTGTATGGTATTTGACGGACACTGGCCCATTTAGGAGTATTACGGTCAAGAATGCTAGGATTAAAACTTTCATACATCACCTTTTGTGTAGTTGGAGGCATGACCTCTTCTGCCCTTGAGAGTTGCAAAGCAGATACCGTCATTTTTCATTGGCAAGTGTGACAATTTGTCCCGGATTTGCTGGCATTTTCTATGCAGAAAGAATACTCAGGAGGAAAATCGCACCATGAAAAAAATACGTGTTGAAACAAAAGACCAAGCAAAAGTTGTTGGTAAAGTGAAGGGCCTCACGCGAAGATGAGGCCCAAAGAAGGAAATTAAAGTTTTGATTCAATCATAAGAGAAAGAAGTTTTGTTAGCTTCTCAAGATCCCCATAAGAGATGTTGTGGAACATAGAAATCCTGAACTGGTTTCTTCCCAGTTTTCTGTATCCATCAATTCCGTAAACATATTTTTTCTTCTCAAGATACTTAATCACGTCATCAACGTTAACTTTTGCATCAACGTCAATTGTCGCTACTGCGATTGAACGGAATTGTTTTTCTTCGATGAAGCAAGAAAGGTATGGCTTAGATTCTGCCCATGAATAAAGCAGGTCTGCTTTCTTCTGAGAAAGCTTTTGAATTTCTGCATATCCTTGCTCATTCATTCTCTTTACTTGCTCATTCATGATGAAGATTGTTGCAAGTGCTGGAGTGTTGTAAGTCTGATTAGACTCAGAATTTGTCATCGCGTGCTCCCAGCTCATAATGTCTGGAATATAGCGAGACTTATCTGCGGCAATTTTCTTAGCGCGCGCCTGGGCCTTTGGCGACATAATCGCTACCCATAATCCCCCATCAGAAGCGAAAACTTTTTGTGGAGAGAAGATGAAAAGGTCTGTTTTAGAAACGTCACACGGGCATTGACCTGCACCAGATGTAGCGTCTACTGCTAGGATTGTGTTGGCATCAACAACTGGAAGCTCTGAAATCTGAACACCTGTTGATGTTTCGTTAAGAGTCACTGCAATCATGTCTGATCCAGCTACTGCTTTACCATTGATTCCTTTTCCAAATGGAACAGAAACTTGTTCTGCTGTAATCCATGGAACAAGCTTAGAAGCTTTATACCACTTCTCAGAGAACTCTCCACACGTGAAGTGAGTCGCTTTCTTTTCAACAATCCCTAAAGCGATCATATCAAAAAGAAGTGTTGCTCCACCATTTCCTAGAGCTACAAGGTAGCCTTCTGGAAGGTTGAAATATTTTTTGATTCCGTCTTGAAGTTCTTTAACAACGTTTTTTACACCTGCCTTTCTATGGCTTGTTCCCATGAATTCATGGCCGGTTTTTGCCAGTCTTTCTAGAAATTCAGTTGGAACAAGAGAAGGCCCTGAACCAAAACGTGGGTCACTTGGAATAAGTTCTTTTGGCATTTCGAAATTATCAAACATAGTCATGTCCTTTGCGATGGGGATTATTTCGTGAGCAATTAGGTAAATTTTCTTAGACATTTTAACAAATCTTTTGACAGAATACTAAGCGATTATGAAGAAAATAAAATACCTGACACTAATGCTTTTTATCAGTACTCCACTCTTTGCTGCGACAAGCAGTGGTGCGGGCCAAACATCAAGAGATTTAAACTTCTCGCTGGGGAATCTCTGCGAGTACGTAGGAAAAATCCAGACTGATGACGAAGGAAAGTCTAATACATGCAGCTTTCTTCCCACTCTCGCGGGAAGCTATGACATCTTTTTAACTAAGGAATTAGCTCTTTCTCCTCAGCTTGGCGCAACCCTTCCGAAGTCAGGTCGCGATGAAAACATCAAGCGTATGACTCTCTTTGCTCTCTTAAACGGCAAGTATAAGACCTCTTACCTGACTTTTATTGCAGGAGCAGGCCTCTACTTCACCAGGATCTGGGGACCCGGAGGAGATGAAGAACTCAATAACGGCAACAGCACTGACTCATTCCCTCTTCCTAAAGACCCGGTCTACTCGAGAAACTTTATTGTGAACCTGGGCGCAAGCTACGACTTCAATACGACCTGGTCTGCTGAACTCTATACCTATGTCTTTAATGCCCTAGAAAGCGAAGACAGGGCCTTTAGCGTTGGTGCCACACTCTCTTATCACTTTGGAGATGTCCTATGAAATACACCTTAGCTGCTCTTGGGCTTCTTCTCACACTTAATGCTTCGGCGTTTACTCTAAACAATTCCGCCAAACTGACTTTTGCTCAAGATGAAGTCAAAGTGAATCTCGCAGGAGGATTCTGCGCGAATCTTGGCATTACTGATGAAGAGTTCATGAGTATTATCGGCAAGGCCGTCGATACTTTCTGGAACAAGTCACCGACCAGCCGATTGAAGCTAAGAAAAGGGAGCATCGTAAACGTCGATTCAGCTTTTCATACTGATACGATCTGCACTCCATCAACCAACTGTACACCTAACCCTGACCTGGAAGTTTCCAGCGATATCCTCATCAGTTGCAATACTAACGTTTCAAATTTTTCCAGCGCTGCTATTTTAGGGGTTACTATTCCTAACAACATCAGTGGCGACACAATTTATGGGTCGCTCGTTTTAATTAACGATCAAGCTAATAACCAGTTTAAAAATAAATCGACCGAGCAAAAAGCTTCCATCATCGCCCATGAACTAGGCCATGCTTTTGGGCTGGGGCACTCTCCGGTAGAAGACTCTCTGATGTATTATGCTACGATGGCCAACAGAAAAAACCTGGGCCGCGATGATATCGATGGCATCTCTTACCTCTATCCCAAGAAGCAGCCTTTTAGTGGCTGTGGCACTGTGGATTTTAACGGCGGTGATAAACCCAATTACTGGGGCGGACTGATTATTGGATTTGCCCTGATTGCTTTGGTTGAATTAATGAGAAAAAAAGAGCGGTTTAAAACCGCTCCTTATTTTTTTATTTTTTGTATTTAAAACTTCTTCCGCGTTTTGCGCATTCTTTTTCGTACTCATCAAGCCATGTCTTCTCTTGCTCAGAAAGCATATTTAAATCAATCAGGTCATGATCAAATCCAACATACACCATGTTCTTAAAGCGAAGCATGTTTTTGTACTCCGGGTGGCGCTCAACAGTTGCCACGTTTTCTAAACGAACTCCACCGAAACCTGGGATATAAATTCCCGGCTCGATTGATCCAACAGTATTCTCTCTTAAAGGAACATTAGACGTTGTTGAAAGCCTGAAGCCTCCTTCGTGAACGTTAATCCCTACACCATGGCCTGTTCCGTGATTGTAGTTTAAACCAGCTTTAAAGATCGGCTGTCTTGCCACACCATCAACCACTGACCCCCATGTCCCTTCTGGGAACACAGCATTTAAAGTGTGAAGAATAGACTGAAGAACAAGAGTGTAAACTTCTTTTTGGCGAGGACTTGCTTCTCCTCCACTTAAAAAAGCTCTCGTTGTATCTGTCGCGTATCCTGATTCAAAGTATCCACCAGAATCAAGAAGAACCATTTCATTTTTCTTAAACGCTACGTCGGCGCTTGGATTTCCGTAGTGAATGATTGAAGAGTTGGGTCCAAAAGCGGCAATCGTATTAAAACTTTGGTCCAGGGCCCCGTTGTTTTTATAGAACTCGTTGGCCTTGTGGTAGAAATCCAACTCTGAGAAGTTCGCTCCATTTTTAATGCTTTCTTTTACCCATAAAATTGTCTCATAGATAGCAGTGTCAGCTTTATTGAAAGAGTCCTGCATCGCTTGAAGTTCCGCTTCGTTTTTCAAAGCGTGGAATGGGATCAGTCCTTCTGGTCTGTTGATCATTTTATCAACGCCAAAGTGAGCGCTTAGTTTTAAGTAATCAGCGGCGTTTGTAGAGTTTGCCGAATAGAAAATCTTGTTGAACTTGTAAGTTGTCTCACCAGTTTTTTTCTTCCATTCAGTTTCGTATTCATTGACTAGCTCTAGGAATTTTTCCAGCTCAGAGAATTTTCCGATAGAAAGATCGATCACGTCGCTTTGGATCTCTCCTTCAATATGCTCCATTAATAAATAAACGCGCTCGCGAGTCGCTAAAGCTTTTGCTCTAAATGTACTCTGGCTTGGCATCTCATAACGGCGCATGTTCGTTAACCATGCAATTGAATCAAGAGCGCTGATAAAGAAAACTTCGCCGTCATTTAAAATGCGCTCAAGTTTGCTTTTTGTTGTTTCACCAACAAGTGAAAGTGGAAGCTCCATGATTTTCTTGTTGAAAGAAAAGTCCTGGAATGAAATGACTTTCGAGAGTTCAGCGTTGTTAAACGCTTCTGTCTTAAGTTGTGTTTTAAAATCGTTGTAAAGAGAAAGCTCAATTCGATCCCCTTCAACTCCTAGAGATTTTAGTTTGCGAGAGCTGATTGCCTCTTTCATCGCCTGACGAAGTCCTGTCCCGTAAGGAACTTTGAAAACTTCAACCAGAGAAGGGTCGCACTCAAGATCGGCCTGTTCATAATAACGGCCATCGATAAAAAGCATCACTCGGCCTTCAAGCGGCACGATAACTTCGGCCGTTGAGCCCGTAAAGCCTGTGACGTAATAGCGGTGACAGTCGGCCAGAGGCACATATTCATTCAAAAAAATATCTGAACTCGAGAGATAGAAGCCCTCGAGCTTCTTTGATTTCATGAATGATTTCAAAGCGTTAATATTGTTTTTAAGTTCCGTATTTCCTAGAAAACCAGTCTTTGCCATAAACTATACCTTTTTAGTTAAGTTTTTTTTGAGTCTGCCGATAAAGCGTTCACGATTATAACCCAACACAGAGTGCTTATGAAACCAAAACTCAACCCGGTTTATATTATTATTGGACTGTTTCTTTTCAAAGTAGGAATTATCGATAATTTCCGCTTTCATGGAAACAATTCAAATGCCGAAAGACGTGTAGCAAGTATCGAAGAATCGAGGAAAGCGAGCCGCAACTAAGATGGTGTTCCCAGAAGTTTGACGAAGGTTTCACCACGCTGAGCGTAGTTTTGAAATTGATCAAACGATGGGAATGCCGGAGAAAAAAGTAAAACTCCCTTATCGGCACTAAAATTCTCTCTTAGAAACTTCAATGTTCCTTCCAAAGTATCCTTTTTTTGATAAGACACTTTCCCTTTGATCTCACTCTCAATCTCCGCCCCCATTTCACCAATTAAGTAAAAATGCGCGACTCTTGATTTTAAGAAATCCAGGTGAGGAAGAATCGAATCTCCATGCCCTCTCTTTTTCCCACCGATGATTAAGTGAATAGGAAGATTAAAATCCTCCATCGCCTTCACTGCCGTCATCGTCGCATCCCAGTTCGTACTCTTAGCATCGTTGTATGCGCGAAATGATGGAAGACCTACAACTTTGTCGACGTATTCAATGCGGTGATGGACACCGGCGAATGTATCGATTGAATGCTGAATGGCCTTTGGTGAAAGACCTAAGCTCTTTGCTGCTTTTAAAATAAAAGCAAGATTTACTTTGTTGTGAATTCCTGGAAGTTTGAAATTCCCAATGGGAAAATCAATCTCTGGAGCTCCTGTATTGATGGAAAGTTTTTTTCCTTTCTGAGTCTCTGCCCAGTTTTTAATAATAGGAAAATCTTCCGGATAAATCAGCACATCGTTTTCTGTAAAACGATTAGTGATAAAAAATTTCGAACGCCCGTACTCTTCAATCGTCGCGTAGCGCTCTCCATGGTTTTGGAAAAGGTTTAAGATCATCGCCACATTCACGTGGAAGTGATCAATGCTCTCTAGCTGAAAACTAGAAAGTTCAAGCAGGATAAAGTCGGCGTGGTTTTGATTTTTAAAAACATCGTAAGCGTAATCACAAAATGGAACGCCAATGTTTCCACCGACAAAAACTTTTTTGTGATCGGCCTCTATCATCTCACCTAAGAAAGTTGTCGTTGTCGTTTTGCCGTTGGTGCCAGTGATACCAATCATAGGTCTTAAAAAATTATTGGCCTCAAGGTATTGGTACGCGAGTTCAATTTCTCCCCACACCGGAATGTTTTTATCCAAAAGAGGTTTGAGAAGTTTGTGGTCGCGGGGAATTCCAGGGCTCAAGATCACCAGATCAACTGAATTTAATTTAGCTGGCAAGGCGGAGTCTGTTTCCGAGAAACACGCGTCTTTAGAGACAAAATCAAGCACTCCCGGACTCTTGGCCCATGAACTGACTTCACCTCCATTGATGGCGATCAGATCGCCCTCAAGAGCTTTAACAAAACGAAGGGCCGAGAGTCCAGAAACACCCATCCCATAAACTGCAATTCTTTTATTTTTTAGTGTAAACATGCTATCAAGTATAGCCTATGAACTATAAAAGTCACGCTATGAAACTTCTGGATTTCGTCAATCTCTACGCTCCGATGTGGAAGGAAGAGATTATGAATGAATACCCGGAAACCATTCCTGACTACCCTCGCGAATGGATTGATCTCCTGGACTCTCTGAGTGAAAAAGAGCTTTATGACGTGGATTGTAAGCGCGATATCCCTGCCCTGAATGGCAGCTCTTTTAGAGAATTCGTGCAGACCATCAAGACATTGACTGAAGTTCCAAAGATTCCCGAGTCCCCAGAGCTTCCACTGGAAATGTGGGCCTTCCATGGGGTGAAGAAAAAGAAAAAACACGAAATCCAAAAGATCGTACCGGTCTTAAAAAATCTCCGCGATCAAAGGCACTTTGATTACGTCGTCGACATTGGCGGCGGTGTCGGCCACCTTTCCCGCGTCCTTTCCCACTATCACCAGATCCCTTCGATCTCGATTGATCAAAACAGCGAGTTTCAGGAAATCGGAAAAGAGCGCCTGAAGAAGTTCAGAAAGCTCGATGGCGCTCAAGACGTGACGTTCATGAATCTGACGTTTGGGAAAAAAGAAGACCAAGCCGCTTTAGAAAAAGTTTTCCATGAAAAATCAGTGAGCCTTGGCCTTCACACTTGCGGCCCATTAGCAAACAAACTGATTCAAAATACCATTGATCACCACTCAATGGGTCTTTTAAATTTTGGATGCTGCTACTACCGAATCAATCCTGAAGCAGACTTTCCTCTTTCGAACTTCTACAAAGAAAATAACTTCACTCGCCTCAATCTTTTTGGACTGAGCCTGGCGACCAGGTCTCATGCAGCGATGGAGCTTTCAACGTATCAGACAAAAGAGCGAGTGAAAAATTACCGTTATGCTCTTCATCTCTTTTTGATGAAACACTATAACAACAAGTACGCCACAGACGTAGGCGAATGCCAGATTCAGACTTACTGGAAACCTTTCCAATACTACATCAGAGAAAAACTGGCAGAGCTTAAAATCGAACACACATTCACTGATGAATACTTCAACGAGTTTTACGCCGATCCATCTCTGCAAAGAGAACTGCGTGTGATGTTCTTATGTAATATTATCCGCTGGCAACTGGGCCGCGCGCTGGAAGTTTACCTGCAACTTGACCGCTGCTTGTACCTGGAAGAGCAAGGCTATGATGTGAAACTTGAACAGTACTTCGACGAGGAGCTCTCTCCTCGCAACCTGGGCATCCTGGCGCTTTTAAAACAGGCCTAACCTTTAAGCTTACTTAAAACGAACTCAATCATTTTTGAAATCGCTCAAAAGAAAAACAAAGTCACGGATAAAAAATAAAATCTTAAGTGCAAAACTATTCGCCTAACGACTTTCATTCTTTAAGAATTGGGGCAATATGCGCCTGTTGAAATAAAAAAGGCCCTCCGAAGAGGGCCTCACATGATCATGACTATCTTAAGAAAAGCATGTCGTAGTATTTTGGAAGTGTGTAGAACTGATTTGGGATCAATTCTTCAAGCTCGTTACAGATGCCGGCCATTGTTGTCACCGTTGTCATCAGCTCGCTTCCAATTTTTTCTGCATACTTCTGGTGGTCTGAGTGATCACCTGAAAGTTCTTTTTGAAGGTTAGCAGAAAGAGAATGGATTTCATCAATTTTTGTCGATACTTTTTTGTAAGCATCCATTTCAAAGTTTGAAGCTACGCCAATTTCTTTTTGTCCCTTAATCAGGTTTGCCAGAACTGATTTGTACTCAAGTCCCGATGGAATGACGTATTGATGAATCATGTCGATCATTGTTTCAAACTCGATCTCTCTGATCTTGATGTATCTTTCAAGAAGGATATTATAACGAGTTGTCACTTCTTCTGCTTTAAAGATTCCGTTGCGAACCAGGAAGCTATAGTCTTCTGCATTCGTCATGGTCTTTAGAGCTTCTGGAGTTGTGCGAAGGTTTGGAAGACCACGTCTTGCCGCTTCTTGAACCCATTCTTTCGAGTAACCATCTCCGTTAAAGACTGCCTTCATTGAGTTCCCCATAAGCTTTTTAATTAAGCTCATTAGAGATTGATCAACTGTTTGTCCTTTAGCTTGCTCAGCTTCAAGATAAGCGTTTGCTTCATTGAAGATATCTGTTACGGCAGCGTTTAGGATTGTCATTGGGAAACCGATCGCGTGGCTTGAACCAACAGCACGGAATTCAAATTTGTTTCCAGTGAAAGCAAATGGCGATGTTCTGTTTCTATCTGTGTTGTCCTGAAGTAAATGCGCTAGTTGGTTTGTTCCAAGGTCGATCACGTTGTTTGATCTTGGAGTGAATGATTTATCTTCCATGATAGTATGGAAAATTTTATCAAGTGTATCTCCAAGATAAGCAGAGATAATGCTTGGAGGAGCTTCGTTAGCTCCTAGACGGTGATCGTTACCCGCTCCCGAGATCGCCATACGAAGTGGCTTAGAGTAACGGTGTAGAGCTTCAACGATTACAGCAACAGTAGCAAGGAAGCGAAGGTTTGATTGCGGCTCTGATCCTGGCTCAAGCAGGTTTAATCCTGTGTTGTCGCTCATTGACCAGTTAACGTGCTTACCAGAACCGTTGATTCCTGCAAATGGTTTCTCGTGAAGAAGAACCATCATGTCGTGTTTTTCTGCGATTCTTCTCATTGTTGTCATGATCATCTGATTGTTGTCAGACGCCACGTTAGCTTCAGAGAAAATCGGTGCCATTTCAAATTGTCCTGGAGCAACTTCGTTGTGACGAGTTTTTGAAGGGATTCCCAGACGGTGAAGTTCGTAATCTAGTTCTTGCATGAAAGCTAAAACACGATCAGGAATCAATCCGAAGTAGTGATCTTCAAGCTGTTGGTTACGAGTTGTAAGAGCTCCAAAAAGAGTTCTACCAGTCATAACAAGGTCAGGTCTTGCGTAGTAGAAAGCTTTATCTACCAAGAAGTACTCTTGCTCAGCTCCGCATGTAACGTGAACTGAAGTTGTATCTTTGTGGCCTGCTAGCTGAAGAAATTTCGTCGCTGCCGGGCTTAGTTTTGAGATTGATTTTAAAAGAGGAGTTTTAATATCAAGAGACTCACCAAAGTATGAAACGAACGCAGTTGGAATACAAAGAGTTCTTCCGTTCGTTGTTTCAATTAAAAACATTGGAGAAGTTAAATCCCAAGTCGTGTATCCACGCGCTTCGAAAGTTGAGCGCGATCCACCGTTAGGAAAAGATGAAGCATCTGGTTCACCTTGCATAAGCTGAGAAGCTGATAATCTTTCAATTGGCTTTCCATCTTTTAAGCTGAAGAAAGCATCGTGTTTTTCTGCTGTCCCACCAGTTAATGGCTGGAACCAGTGACAGAAGTGAGTGGCACCGTTTCTTACGGCCCAATCAGTAACTGCTTTTGCAATAGATTCTGCGTGATCTTTTTTAATCCCACGTCCTTCGTCTAAAGCTTTGATGATTTCTTTTTTTGTAGCATCAGAAATATCTTCCGATGTCTTGAAATCAAACGTCAGTTCACCGTAGTAATCGCTTACTTTTTTCGGCTGTCCCAAATTGTCGAGAGGTACATTAAAATGTCTTGGATTTCTTGAAGTCGCACGGTTACGTAATCTAGATACAGAATCTTTCTCGATCGTCATACATCCTCCCCGATGAATTTTTGGCACGAGAAGATTGTAAAGTTAAATAGTTACTTGATAAAGAAGAATTGTCGCAATTTTATCTAAAGAGTGCGAAGGCACATTAGGGTAATCATGGCGAAAAAAAGGAGAAGCGTGCCGATTGTTGCCTGCATTTCTTCTGGCATCATAATAGTATTCCTGACTAAATTTATTTTTTACGTCATCTGTTATGCCAAAAAGTTTTAAACTCAGCAAGTCAAAATGCGGATAATCTAAATGACTTGCCGAGTCTATATAGTCTATTGCCCTACTAAAATATCGTACTGGGCCTTCTCTAAAGTATTAAAAGCCTTAAGAATTGACTGGTTTTCCGAGTTTGCCTCGTGATCTTTAAAAAGTTTAGGCAAATCGATTTTTAAGCTGAAATCTGCATTGTACTGGCTCGCATAGGCTCCCATTCCAAGTGTATCGACAACTCCCTCAGTAAGAGCGGCCACAACATAGTTTCCAAACTGGAAGGCCTCGTACTCATTAATAAGAGTTAAAAAATCATCGCCATTGATCACGAAATTAAAATGGATAGAAAGATGTGCGTCTGCTGGCTGAAAAGACGAGCGGATTCAAAGAAGCTAACACCTCTCATCTGCCAATTTGTACAAAACTCTTATGATAAAATAAAAAGGCCCCGCGATTAACGGGGCCATGATCTTACTTAACAATAGTGACTTTAGCTCCAGGAGAATCGGCCTTATAATATTTTTTTGTGTACATATTATAAAAAACATTGATCTCTGTATCTGCCGTTGGTTTGAAAACCTGGCCAGCATTTTCCCCCACTCTCACAGTGACAAAATTCATTGGATCAGAACCACATACCAAGTCTTCTTCTGGAAGTTCTAGAACAAACTTAAATTCATGCTCCGGAGTTCCGTTAGAATTAAATTTTCCCACCGGTTCTGGACCTTTACTAGTTACCGACTTCCCTTCCAGGAAAGCTTTCCCTTGAGCATCCATAAATTCTTTTAATTCTTTCTGCTTATAACATTCAAGAATGAACGAACTTTTTCCATTCGTCGATTCGATCTTATAATTAAAAGTTACTTTGTGGTTTTTAGGGCTACAAGAATAAAGAATTAACAATGCTAAAAAACTAATCTTTTTCACTTGACACCTATAATGGATTTTGACCTGTTAAATCTTTATAACTGATACAATCGTAGTTCCAGTCTACTGCTGCCCCACCTTCTACAAATTTATACCCATTATCCATGTCAAAATTCACGGCAACACACTTCACACCAGTATCCGAATTATCTTTTGTATTGTTGTGAATTTTCATTTTCATTTGCCAGTCATAAACAGGAGCTTGTCCCGCTTCAACATAAACTAGTTTGAAAGTTCTTTTTTCAATTCCACTTCCACCAACTGGGTGTCCCTTTCTTACGGCCGATCCAAGAATCGCTTCAACTTGAGAAGGCGTCTTCCCTACCAATGAGGCACGTGCATTTTTGTCGTTGTGATCGAATGTTGAAGCGTTTTTAATTCCTCCACCTGCACAGCCAAAGGCCAGGAAGGACAGAACAGACAAGGTAGACAGTGACTTTAAGCTCTTCATCAAATACTCCTATGTAATTATGGTGATTTAATCATAAGAGAATAAGTGCTTAAGGTGAATTACCGGCAAAAAATACGCATTTTTTTGTTTACATACTCTGCCGGCAAATTGAAAACTATCTTTTTGGATTAAGAGCTTCAACCAGAGTTTTTCTATCAACTACAGTGATAGCTTTAAGCTTCGCCGGTGTCACTCCAACATTTACATTTACTGTCTGAAGACTTGCAAGTCTTGAAATCATAAACGTGTATGTTTCATTTATTCTTAAGTATTTTGTGTAGTCGTTATAACGATCTTTTAGAACTCTCATACCATTAATGGCGATAATTTCATCTCCTGCATTTAGTCCCGCCTTATAAGCTGGGCCATCAAGAGTCACTGCGCGAACCAAGACTCTATCTCCAGAGAATTCAGCATCAAATCCAAGCCATGGAGACTCTGATTTATCCCATTCAAATTTAAGTCCGGCAGTTCCGCAAATTGATTCAAGGTCGATTTCTTCAGTTGTTGAAGTCATCACTTCGAACTTTTCTCTGATTTCTTTTCCACCAACTTCTTCAACCATCTTAAACACTTGCTCAGAATTTACTCCGCGTTCTGGGTGTTTTTTATAGTCTTCCCATAGGAGAGTAAGGAAATCGTTAATGCTCTTTCCTTTTTGAGCAAAAAGAATATTTAGAGCAAAGAAAACAATCCCACCTTTTAGGTAGTAACTCACACTCGAGTTATTAGAGTTTTCATCCGGGCGGTATAACTTAATCCAAGAGTTAAAAGATGAATCATCTAGTGAGTGAAACTTTCTTCCTGGAACAGAGAAATATCTGTTTAGGTTATCTTTTTGCATTTCCAGATACTCTTCTAAAGTGATCACTCCTGCTCTGTAGATGAAAAGCTCATCCATTAGTGACGTCAGACCTTCAGCAAGCCATAGAAGTTTTGAAGTTGCTTCTCTTAAATAGTTAAATGGCCCAAGTTCAAATGGACGGATGCGCTTTACGTTCCATGTGTGGAAGTATTCGTGCGACACTAGCGCCAGGTAATTCATGTAGCCTTTGCGGTTTGTGATTTGAGTTGGATCAAATTGCAGTGCTGTTGAGTTTGAGTGCTCAAGTCCTCCGTAAAGTCCCGGTACAAAATGAGTCATGAATGTGTATTTTTCATACGGGTATCCACCCATGAAGCCTGCGATATGCTCGACAATTTTTTTCGTGTCTTCTTTTAAGTTTTCGTTGTGAGGAAGAAGATTACCATAGAAAGCGACCTCGTGAGGAATTCCTCCGGCCATAAATCCATCTGTTTCCTGACAGCCGATTTCAATTGGTGAATCAATCAGGTCGTCATAATTTTTTGCAGTATAGATGAAAGCTTCGCGCTTTATTGAAATATCTTTTAATCCGGTTGTCACTTTTGACCACGAAGGAGGGAAAGATAATTCAATAGTTGGATCGACGATATTTTTTCCTAACACACCCATTAAAAGAGTTGGAAGGTGAAGGAATGCGTGTGAGTCATCAACGTGTGATGTTCTTACCGTTAGCTCATGGCAATAGACGCTGTACGAGAGAGTAAAAGTATCCGCATCTTTATTAGAGTTTTTTAAATCGCTTTTATTCCAATCGATATTGAAGACAGAAACGTCAGTTTGCTCTAAGAAAAGTCTCTCCCCGCTCGCCGTTTCTGCTTTTAAGTTAGATAAATGGCGCGAGTATTCACGAATCAAATAAGATCCTGGCGACCAACGCGGAAGAAAAAAGTCCAGCGATTTTTCACCAGATTCTTTTTTTCCTTGAATAATCACTCGAACTTGGTGCGTCGAAGGTGTTTCAATTAATAATTTATAGGTTAGCTTCATAAAATATTTCCTTTTTTGACTTGTAAATTCTTTTTTGGTTGGATAGTTACAGGTGCACATACAATAACACTAACGACACTTTTCCGCATGGGATTTTCACATGGGTTTTAAACAAAATAAGGTTAACAAGGACTTGGTCCTTCCACCTGTGATCATGTTTACTGAGCGCGCCCTTGAGCAATTAAAATTAATTATCGACAATGACTTTACCTTGGCGGGTAAATACTTTCGTATTGTCGTAAGTGGGAAAGGTTGCGAAGGTTTTACTTACGCAGCAGGTTTCACTGACCTTCAAGAAGATGATTTTCAAGTTCGTATTGCTAATAGCAACGACGACATTTATATCGTAATCGATCCATTTGCAGCCTTCTATTTACAGGAAGCTTCTGTGGACTTCATTCAGGATTTCAATCAGGACGCTGAAGGTTTCGTCATCACGAACCATTCTCAAGGCGAATTCAAAGGGAAATTCTGGAGAGCAAGCCCAGAAAAAACTCCTCCAGTAAAAGAAGGAGTTTAAAATGCTAGATTTTCGCTACCTGAAGGCCTTCATGCTTACGGCAAAGTACGCAAGCTTCTCCAAGGCCGCTGAAGAATTAAATATTGCTCAATCAGCAGTTAGCCGTCAGATTAAACTTCTGGAAGATTCTCTTCAGGAAGAACTCATCATTAGGTCGAGCAAAAAAGTTATTCTTTCGGAAAAAGGAAAAGAGCTCTACCAGGCCTCTCAAAGTTTTGAGAAGACTTCTCTTCAGATTTTCCAGCGCGAAGATCAACTCCCACTTTCTATTGGTATCCTGGAAGGACTCCTTAAGAACTGGTTCACTCCTCTTCTGACCGACTACCTCAAGGGACAAAAGCGCGACGTGACTGTTCACGTGGCCGATATGCCAGAGCTTCGTTCAGGAATTGAAGAGAGCAAATTTGACGTGATCTTTGGAACGGAAAATATCCAGTCTGAACTGGTGACTTCACTAAAACTCTTCGAAGAGAAGTTAGTTCTGATTTCTAAAAACGAAGTGAACAGAAAAAAACTGAGCGATCACCGCTGGGTTGTTTTCTCAAATAACGATCACCTGTTTAAACTTTCAAAAACTAAAAGCGAATCTATCGTCATGGTAGACTCATTCACTTCAATCATCTCATTGGTAAAAAACGATGTGGGCATTGCTGTGATTCCAGATCATTTAATCAAGAAAGAAGACCAGTTTAAGGTTCAAGAAATCCCGGGGCTGCCTTCGTCTCAGATTTATATGAGCACACTGAACTACAAAAAGATGCCTGAGAGGATCAAGCACCTTTCTGATATCGTTAAGAAAAAATAATTCTCAAATTAATGCGCTTTCTTTTGGTCAACGAGCGGCTTGTTTTTTACGTTATCCAGGCTCTCGAAGTAATCGTGAAAGTACCCGCTAAAGAAATCATTGGCCTTCTTAAAGTCAGCACTGTTTGTATTAAAGAGGTTAATGGCATTATATGGACTTGAGTCGTATGGTCCAAAGCGCCCGGCCTGAGTGACAAAAACCATAATGTCTTTTTTTCCTTTCTTCATTGGCATGTAAGTCGCAATCCACGTGTCGATATCGACACTTCTGCCGAGGTTCGTATCAAGGACGATCCATCCTTTTTCAGTGTACACCATCGTGGCCACGTGGTGACCCCACACTCCCATATCACCAGCGATCCAGATCTTTTTAACTGAATCAGGGTGCACTTCTCTTACGATCGCTTCCATATGAGCAATTGTTGCACGTCCGAAACAAAAACCAATCGTGCCTTTTGGATCATAACAGTAGTGGTTCTTATTGACGTTAGAGTCGGCCATTGCACGATAAATCACGTTGGCATCATCCATGGGAATAGCTTTGATTTTTCCTGGAATATCTTTTGGTTCAAATGGGTCTTTTAAAAGCTGTTTTAGATTGGCATTATTTTTTAAGATTTCATCATTTGAAATTCGTCTTTGGATTTCGATTAAGTTATCTCCACCATAGAGCCCTTCAAGCTCTTTAAGAGATTTAGCATTGGAGAAGACTTGAGCGGCCGGGCCGTAATGAGTTTTGTAATTCATGATGTTGGTCATGGCCTCAAAACAAGTCTGAAAATTCGCCGGGTCTCTCTCTGGAGACTCAACATGAAGAGGTGCTTGTGAGCAACTAAAAAAGGTAAAGAGAACGACTAGAGGTATTAGTTTTTTCATACCTACTTCATCGGAGAATTGGTCTTAGAGTTTTAATAACAATTTTTTGATCTTGGCAGCACTCTTCCATCTTCGCAGAGATTTAATTCCAAAAGCTTACCTTTTCCTGACAGTTTCTGTAGGCTATATTTCCTCACCAACGCTGCCGCACGACCTAAGCGGTCCTCACTGCCAATGCTCCATCTGACTTCAACTTCCTTAGGAGTTTCATGCCCGAAAGCAAAATAAACACCTTCTTCGTTTTGCGAAGGAAGTGAACCATAGGCGTAATTGGCCTCGCCGAAATATTTATTTTTTGTTGTTGAAAATGTCAGCGTTGAAGAGATGCCATGGAAGTTGCTCTTTTTTCCTTGAAGGTGAAAACGCATTGACCCTTTCCCTTCACGTTTTGTTTGGTTTTCAAAAACATAAAGACGAGTGTTGATATCTCCGGCGCGCACTTTACTTTGCCCCGAAATAAAATCCATCACACCATCACCATTTAAATCGATCGTCACAATCCCCGATGGGTTCATCAGATTGATCCCCAGCTCTTTTGCCTTATCGTCGTAAGCGTGGTCAGGCTCCTGCTCAAAGAAGACCAGTCGCGAAGAAGGAGGAAAACCTGAGTTGGCGATTAACAGATCATTTAAACCATCAAGGTTATAATCTATCCATGCTCCTCTTCTATCTCCCTCTGACCAATTTTCTTGCTTATCCTGAAGGAAAAATTCTGAGCGGATAAATTTTGGTGGAAAAGTTTTTACTGAACCAGTCAGTACCGCTGATTTGTCGCGGGATTCAGGGTCGCTGTCGCGGGCCAGGTTGCCAACTACAATATCTACAATCCCGTCATTATTGTAATCGCCACATAAACTGAAAAATGAATTTCCTCCGCCTTTTTGATCAGCAGAGCCTTCATTGTCGGCCGCATAACCTGACTCCACTCCGTAATTGACGAAATTTTTCCCGTCGATATTAAGCCAAAGCTTATTGTAATAGCCGTTTGAATTACTGGTCATAATGTCGGGAAGACCATTTTTGTCCACGTCGCACACACTTGCTCCAAAAGTTGGTGTGGCATTCGTGTAAATCTTATCCGATTTATTATAATCGTACTCACCTCTTAACTGGCTTCCAACATCGGTGAACTCAAACCCTTTTCCTTGCAGCAGATAATCTGTCACAGGTTTTGGGTTGTTGTCTTTTTGGGAAAACCAATTGGCTAGGTAAAGATCAATTTCACCATCAAGGTTGAAATCTAGCGGCACGATACTCGCCGTTGGAAGAACTCCCGTTGGCAAAGATGACTTGGCCTGGTAACGAAGTTTCCCGTTTTCTACGATGCCTTTGTAAACGCGTCCAGGGTACTGGGTCATCTCACTTCTTTGGTTGAGATTTCCAACAATGACATCATAGACACCATCGTGGTCCAGGTCGACAAAGTTGAGGTAACTGGCGCGAACTATTTCATTAAAAGGGTTTTCCCCTAATTTGAATTTTTTTTCTTTTTTATTGAAATAATAAAATTTTGGAGAAGCATAAAAATCATCCAGGATCACCAGGTCAGTGGCCCCATCATTGTTGACATCAACAGCATAAAGATGAACTGCTGAAACATCTTTAAGTCCATACTCTTCAGTCTTATCGACAAAAATTCCGCCTGATCTCTCAGGGGCAATGTCGTAAGGGATCGACTGCTCGCGAGGGCCGCCGACATCCTTTATTGGCTGAATCTTTTTCTCGGCACATCCTGAGAGTAAAACCCCCAGGATTGCCAAGTAAAGGGACTTAGAAGTCGATGATGTCAAACCCGTATCCACCATTTTTTACAACTGTTTCAGAAATCTTGATAACATTTTTGTCGTTGTTTTTTGACATTGCTTTTAAGTTTCTCTTAATTTTTCTTCCTGATTCATTGCAGATGTATTTTGTTAAACGAAGTACGTAGTCTTTTTGCTCTTGAGTTGCCTTTGAGCTGTTAAGAATAGCTGTCGTTCTCGAAATACAGGCAAGAATGATATAAAGGTCGATAACCATATCTGCAAGTCGACCTTGAGGAAGTTCATTATCAATAATGTTTTTTCCATACTTGATCAGCGTGTCTTCTACGGCAATGGCAAATCGACCAAGCATAGAAGAGAACTTCTCTGCCTGCTCTTTTAGTTCAGGGTGCGCTTTTGTAAGAGCTTTTGATCCCATCATATGAGACATTCTCTTTCTGGCGAATTTTGTAAATACACCAAGAGACTTAATTGGATCTTGAAGGGCCTTTGAAACGTCTGTGACTTTTCCAAGCTCTTTCATTTCTTCAGATGGACCTCTCACTCCTGATAGAGCAAGAAGTGCGCGAAGAATTTCGTTAGTTCCTTCGAAGATCATATTGATACGAACGTCTCTCATTAATCTTTCATAAGGATACTCTTTCATATAACCGTTACCGGCCGCAATTTGCATTGCCATATCGATTGTTGACCATAGAGACTCTGAGCCGTAGATCTTACAAACTGCTGTCTCCATATAGTAATCGTTCATGCCTTTGATCATGTTCCCTGTCGTCAGGTAAACCATACTCTCAGCTGCATAAGTCATCGCCGCCATTTTTGTCAGCTTATCCTGAATTAATCCAAAATCTGCAATTGGACGGTCGAATTGTTTTCTGTTTGTTGCGTGAGCTGTGGCCATTTCAAGAATCATTTTCATTCCAGACACACATCCTGCCCCCAGAGAAAGTCTTCCCGAGTTCAAGACGTTCATCGCAATCTTGAAACCTTTTCCAAGCTCTCCAAGAATATTTTCTTTTGGAACGATCACTTTATCAAAATAAACAGCGCGCGTTTCACTTGCACGAATCCCCATTTTGTTTTCTTTTTCACCAAAAGAAAGCCCTGGAGATCCACCTTCTACGATAAAGCAGGAAATTTTTTCCACAGTCTTACCGTCAACCTCATGCTCTGTTTTACAGAAAACTGAGTAAAAACCTGCCAGACCACCATTAGTAATCCAAAGTTTTTGTCCGGTAATAGTGTATGTTCCATCCTTATTATCAACAGCTTTTGTTTTAATTGAGTATGCATCTGACCCAGAACCTGGCTCAGTTAAACAGAAAGCAGCGATCACTTCACCACTTGCCAGGCGAGGAAGCCACTTCTTCTTTTGCTCAGGTGTCCCTTCATTTAAAAGAGCACGGTAACCAATCGACTGGTGAGCTCCGATCATCGTTGCCACTGATCCATCATGGCTTGCTACTTGAGCAAACACGCGACAGTAAAGTGAGTAATCAAGCCCTAAACCACCTAAATCCTCGGGAACTCCCAGACCTAAAAGGCCCATTTCAGCGAGTCCTTGAATCACTTCTTTTGGAAGGTGAGCTTCTTTATCAAACTTCTCACCATTGATATTGTCTTTTGCGAAAGCATCAACTGCTGCCGTCATTTCCTTCGCCATTTCAACTTGCGAGTCTGAAAAGTGTGGAAAAGGAAAAACCAGGTTTTCGTTGATTTCACCGAAAAAGAGAGACCCTACTACCGATTCTAATTGTCCGTTCGAATTACTTGCCATTTTTGATCACCTTTTATGATTGAAACGTTGAATTTAATACATTTACTAGGATACTCAATCTTTCCAAAAAGAGAAATGAAAACAAAGACCAATTTATTTGCTCAGGTACAAAAGAATCTTATTGCTACAAGTCTTCTAACTTCTTAGAATAGAAGAATAACTAGAAATTTGATCCACCATGGATGGTGATTTGAAAGCTTTATTAATGTTGTTCAAAATTAACATGATGTTAAAACAAATATGAAAAAATTTAATTTCAATTTTAAGTTCTTAGATCGCTTCAAAAAGTCTAAACAAGATCAGGAAGAGTTTCTTGAAGAACTAACGGATCAAACAGACTCCGAGTACGGCCAGGAAGACGACGAATCTCCTGTTAAATTCACTGAGATGCGCAGAGACGGACAAGAATCCGAAGCGATCTCTGCAGACGAATCCTATACTGATGAAAACCCTGAAGTTTTTGCAGAAAAAACTCTCAGCAGTTACAACCTCAATAAATTTAGAGAGGAAAACCAGCATCTGGTGAATGACTATAGTGAATCAGATAAAACTGATCACAATATGAGCTTTGAAGAAATGGAAATGGACCCGCCTGAAAAGCCGGAGTCTGTCGGCCGCTTTAAGTTTAAATTCCCTAAGTTTGGTGCCGGAAGTGGCGAGCGAATCAGAGAGAGATTCTCTGGTGCTTCTCCAATGAAAAGTATCGCTAAGTTCAGCTGGAATGATTTCATTTTAAAACTTTTCTCTCCTTACACTCGTGGAAAAATCCACGGTGTATTTATCATTCTTCTGGTGGTCACTTTCACTTATTTAATTGGTAAAACGGCTGCGCTTTTTATCGGCCGCGGAACTCCGATGGTTTCAACGGTAAAAGGCAATATCAGCATGCCGATTGAAAAATCTGACACTACTCTTCAAGACATCAATCGCATTTCTTCAACAAACCTTTTTAACGTTAAAGAAAGCGATAAGGCCTCTGATAAAGGTCCAAAGATCGACATCGCCAGCATTGTCTGTACAGATGCTGAACGCCCTACTTCTGAGCCGCTAAAACTTCTGGATACAATTGTTCTTCAGGATTCAGTGAAGTCTGTAGCTTCAGTTCAAGTTCGTGGATCAAGTGAGCTGGTAAACGTAAGAGAAGGCGAACAACTAAACAATGCTGTTGAAGTTTCAAGAATCAACCGCATGAAAATCATCTTAAAGAACCTGACAACAGGTGAATGTGAATACATTGCCAGTGAGGAGGAAGATGCACCGATAATGCCTCCGATGAAAATCGTTTCACCGAAAGTTGGCCAAAAAATGTTTAAGAGCCTTAACCCAAGCATTAGAAACGTGGGGAACTCTTTTAAAATTAAGCGCGCTTTCAGAGACAATATGATCAGTAATATGAGTGAAGTTCTGACACAAGCAAAAGCTGTGCAGATCACTAACCCGGACGGATCACTGGCATTTAAGATGACAGAAGTTGTTCCAGGGTCAATCTACTCTCAGCTTAACATCCAAAACGATGACGTCATCACGTCAATCAATGGAAAGAAAATTGAAAATCTCAATGAACTTATGACTCTTCTTGGACGAATCAAAGAAATTGACCAGTTCCAGATCGGCCTTAAGAGAAATGGAATGAACGAAACATTAGAATACGGGTTTGAATAAAAATATTTAATTTGGACGTTTAAATGAAAAAAAATGTTAATCTCTCAAAAGTCTTAACCGCGTCTCTCCTACTTACCACAGTGGGGCTATCGCCTGAAGTAAGAGCACAGTTTGACAAATTTAAGAGCAAAACAAAATTCAACCGCCCAAGTGGAGCGGCCAACGCTAAAAAAGGTGTGAACACTCCTTCTGATATCTCTATCCCGGATACAGGAAAATCAGCAAGCTCATTACTGGATACTTCGCCACAGGATACGACCAATTTTGCTCCAGGTGATGATGAAGGCGGCGACGAAATGGCCGATGAAGGGTCTGATTCATTTGAAGAAAGCTCTCGTGGTGGAAGCGGCTCATCTGATACTTTTGGAAGAAAAAGAACAGGATCTGCTAGCCCGACAAAAACAGATAAAAAGTACGTTAACTTAAACCCTGAAACAGCTTTCGGTCCTGAAGTTGTAACGAGCTTCGACTTCCCGAACGTTTCGATTCTGGATTTAACAAAACACATGCAAAAACTTACAGGATTAAACCTGATCCTGGATAAAGACATTAAAGGAAAGATCTCGATCTCTTCACCTACTCCCATTACTATTGGAGATGCCTGGAAAGCCTACCTTCAGGCCCTATCAATTAACGGGTACTCACTGGTAAAGTCGGGTGCTTTTTACACGATCGTTAACAACCGCGATATCAGATACTCTCCAACGACGATGTACACGGGGACATACACTCCGAATACTGAGAACTACGTTATGCAGATTATCCCTCTTAAGTATGTTAACTCAAGAGAGGTCGCAAACTCATTTCGTCCGTTCATGTCTCGTTACGGAAGAATCATTGAAATCAAGCAAACCAACACGGTTATCGTTCAGGAAACTGGAACGCACATCAACCGTCTGATGAAGCTTATTAAGTTCATCGATATCCCAGGGCACGAAGAGTCGCTACAAATTATTAAGGTAAGAAACTCATCAGCTCAAGAGATCGCGACCCTACTGGATAAAATTTTAAAGAACGGTTCGGGTGCAAGTGGAGTTCCAAGAACAAACACAGTCGCTTCATCTGGTTCAACTTCTCAATCAAATATCTCTCGCATCATTGCTGAGCCAAGAACGAACTCAATTATCGCTATGGCAAACTCTGATGGAGCACGCGAGCTTCGTGGATTGATTGAAAAACTAGACGTAAAAGTCGTTGCAGCAGGCTCTGGACAAATCCACGTTTACTACCTGAACTACGGTGACTCTGAAGCTCTGGCAAAAACTCTTTCATCTCTAGTTGGAAATGCTCCAAGATCAGGAGCTGCAGGTGGATTAACTCGTTTTACTTCGCCAACAAGTGGAACAGCAACAACAGCGACTCTCTTTAACAGCGAAGTAAAAATCACTTCAGATAAAGAAAATAACGCGCTTGTCGTAACAGCATCTCCTACTGACTATGAAACTGTAAAAACGGTTATTGCTCAGCTAGATATCCCACGCGATCAGGTTTATGTTGAAGGTCTAATGATGGAAACTCAGGTTTCCAGAGGACAAGGATTCGGGATTAGCTTAATTGGTGCTTATGGTTCTGGTGGATCTCAAAAAGCTGGATACGGTAACACAAACGACCTTCTCTCTCTTATGACAAACAACATCACTAACCTTTCAGGACTTTTCGTTGGTGGTGGTATCGGAAGAAAAGTAGATTTAAAGACACCAACTGGAGATACAATCCAGGTTAACTCGGTTAACGGTCTAATCACTGCGATTGCAACAAACGCAGGAACAAACGTTCTCGCTACTCCACAGATCCTGACAATGGATAACGTTGAAGGGGCATTTGAGTCTGGGGAAGAAGTACCGACAACTGAAACAACAAGTGCAACGAATGGTTCAACAACTAATTCGATTAAAATGCAAAAAGTTTCACTTAACTTAAAAATCACTCCGCAAATCAACAAAGTGACAAGATTTGTGAAGCTTAAAATCGACCAAAAGATCGTCGACTTCTCTGGAAGACAAGTTAACTCGACTCAAGGTGGAGTTGGGACAGTTATCAGAGCATTCAACACGACAGTGGTTGTGCGCGATAAAGACACAATCGCCATGGGTGGTTTAATGCGCGACAAAGAAACGAATACAACGAGCAAGGTTCCTCTACTGGGAGACATCCCGGTTCTAGGATGGTTATTTAAAAACACGACGAAGTCGGTTGAAAAAGTTAACCTGCTCTTCTTTATGACGCCAAAAATCCTGGCTTCGTATGAAAAAACAAATGCTGAAAACGTCAAAGACCTGCTTAACCGCCGTCAGTCTCACTTAAAAAATATGGTGGGAGACGACGACGCCTTCTCAACTACGGTTAAAGGACTTTACGACAAAGCTAAAAAACAAGGTGAAGGTCCTCTGTACGACACAAGTGAAACTGAAAAGTACAAAGACAGAAATGAAGCGATTGGTGTAGACGCAACAGAAGGAAACGTTCCTGACTATCAGGAAATTATCCAGAAGGCAGAAAACAAGCCGGCGGGAACGACTGATCCGGTGACATCAGTACAGTAATTACATTTTTTAAGGAAGTATCAGTGAAAATATCCGATCACATGATGGAAAAAGTTGAAGGCCAGAAAGAAAAAATCGGCCAGCTCCTTTTGAAACATACATCGCTCACCGACGCCCAGCTGGAAGAGGCCCTGGAGATTCAACACGAATCAGGAATGCTTCTGGGCGAAATTCTTTTAAAGAAGAATTACATCAACCCTCACGATATCATTAAAGTGATCTGCCACCAGGTGGACATTCCTTATTTAAATGAACTAAAGCTTGAAGAAATCGACCCTAACCTGACATTAAACATCAGCATCAACTACGCTAAGACTCACGAAGTCCTGCCAATCTTAGAAACGGAGTACTCTATCACTCTCCTGGTGACAGACCCGTTTAACTTTGATGCGATCAATGACATTCAGGAAATTTTTAAGAAAGAAGTTAAGTTGGTTGTCGCGAGCCCCCTTAAAGTTCAGGATGCCATCAACCGCATCTATGAGAGAGCAAACCGTAACGTGGTCGACTCTATCGAAGGTGAATTCGACGAGAACCTGGATTTAGACGGACCTATCGATATCCTTGAAGCTGGAGCTGATGAA
Organism: Bacteriovorax sp. As-1; assembly: GCF_058446905.1. Lineage (NCBI taxonomy): Bacteria > Pseudomonadati > Bdellovibrionota > Bacteriovoracia > Bacteriovoracales > Bacteriovoracaceae > Bacteriovorax > Bacteriovorax sp. As-1. Next base: position 3,045,014 of record NZ_CP184341.1, on the reverse strand, counting down.
GCACCAGTTATCCGTTTCGTTAACTCGATCATCTTCCGAGCGATTAAAGAGCGCGCCTCAGATATTCACATTGAGCCTTACGAAAAAGAAGTCGTCTACCGCTTCCGTATCAACCGAGTCATGAGAGAGATTCTGCGCCAGCCGATTAAAACTCAAGCAGCAGTAACCTCTCGTCTGAAAGTTATGACTAAGTCGATGGACATCGCTGAAAAGCGCCTTCCTCAGGATGGTCGTATTAAAATCAAAATGGCCGGAAAGGACATCGATATTCGTGTAAGTGTTGTTCCTATTCAAAACGGTGAACGTATCGTAATGAGGGTTCTAGAGAAATCAAACAACATTCTGACACTTGAAAACCTTGGCTTCCACGGACAAAACCTAAAAGCTCTTGATGAGCTTTCAAAAAGAAAGCACGGAGTTGTTTACGTATCAGGACCAACTGGTCACGGTAAAACGACAACACTCTTTGCGATGTTAGACCGTATCAATACACCAGATAAAATGATCATCACGGTTGAAGACCCGGTGGAATACGAGCTGCAGGGGATTTCACAAATCCAGGTTAACCACAAAATTGACCTGACTTTTGCCCGCGCACTACGCTCTATTCTTCGTCAAAACCCGGACGTTATCATGGTGGGAGAAACCCGCGACTTGGAAACGGCAGAGATGGCGATTCAAGCTTCATTAACGGGTCACTTTGTTCTTTCTACTATTCACACCAACGACGCTTCGTCTGCTCCTAACCGACTTATCGATATGGGAGTTCAGCCGTTCTTAATTGCCTCTTCTCTTGCAGGAGTCTTAGCGCAAAGACTAATTCGTACTCTATGCAACGACTGTAAGGAAGCCTACGCTCCTTCTGATTACGACTTCCAGATGCTGGATGTTCACTCAATGCCAAAAGAAGCGACACTATACAAACCTAAAGGATGTCCGAAGTGTAATTATCTTGGCTATGCAGGGATGACAGTTGTATCAGAACTTCTTATTATGACGGATGACATTCGCCCGCTGGTTTTAAAGAAGGCCGATGCCAATACGGTAAAAAAGATGGCGATGAAAAACGGAATGAAATCTCTTCGTCAGGATGCTTTGGAAAAAGTTTTCAAAGGTATTACTTCGGTTGAAGAAATGGTTCGCGCAATCAATGAAGAAGATGAGGAATCACAACACTAATGGCGATTTATAATTATAAAGGGATGGATAAATCTGGCAGCGAAGTCAAAGGGACAGTGAATGTCGAAGGACTAAACGCAGCTAAGGCACGCATTCGCAGCATGGGAATCATGCTGATTGAAATCAATGAACAAACTTCCGGTTCAGTAAAAAAGAATGCAGGGATTACCTTCGGAAATGCCGTCTCTATTAATGACCTCGCCCTTATGACCAGACAGCTGGCCACTCTCCTTCGCGCCAAGATTCAAGTCGTAGAAGCTTTCAGCGCCCTGGTTGACCAAACAGACAACCCAAGTTTAAAAATCACTCTTTCTGAAATCAGACAAAAAGTTAACGAAGGGTCTTCACTTGCTAAAGCTCTTGGAGATTACCCGAAGATCTTTGATAACGTCTACGTCAACATGGTCGATGCCGGAGAAGCTTCGGGGACGCTGGAAGTTGTACTTTTAAAACTGGCCGACTTTACCGAAGGCCAAGTAAAGCTAAGAAATAAAATTAAAGGTGCTATGACCTATCCTATGATCATGATGGGTGCCGGTGGCGCCATGATCGGGATTATCTTCATTTTCGTTATCCCAAAAATTACTAAAATTTTCGTGTCGATGAAAAAAGAACTTCCGCTACAAACTAAACTTTGTATCTGGTTTTCTAATTTCCTGATCAATTACTGGTGGCTGGTTATCCTGGGAATCATCGGTGGATGGATCGCCTTTAAAAAGTATGTCGCCACAGAAAACGGAAAGGCGAAGTATGATGGATTGATGCTGAAGCTTCCGGTGATCAGCGAAATTGTCACCATGGTTAACGTCAGCCGTTTCTGTTCGACACTTGCCACACTACTTCAGTCAGGTGTTCCGATTCTAGTCTCAATGAAGATTGTTTCCAACTTGATTTCCAACGTCCATATGAAAAAAGCAATTGAAGAGTCTCGCCTTAGCGTCTCCGAAGGAGCTTCTCTCACTGGTCCACTCGTTCGCTCAGAGCTTTTTCCACCCATGGTTACCCATATGATTAAACTGGGAGAAAAATCAGGTGAACTAGAGCCCATGCTTCAAATCGTTGCAGAAAACTACGAAGATCAGGTAAATTCAAAACTTGCTGGACTAACATCTATCCTAGAACCTATAATGATGGTAGCAATGGGACTTGTAGTAGCATTTATTATCTTTTCGGTAGTAGTGCCACTTATTGATCTCAACAATGTTGGTAGATAAAAACAAACACAAACCCTGATAACTTATTTTCTCTTTTTTGGAGTCCGAATGGAAAATACGTCTTTTACTAAAGCTCTTGCCCAGAATCAAAGAGGTTTCTCTTTGATTGAAATCCTTATTGCCCTAACACTACTAGCGATCGCTGGCACGTTTGTTGTTGGTAAATTCAACGACACACTTATTGAAGGTAAAATCAAAGCTGCAAAAATTCAGATGAGCAATCTTGATGCACGCTTAAAAGAATTCAGAAGAAAATGTAGTTTTTATCCAACGACAGAACAAGGTCTGGAAGCACTTATTTCAAAACCAACAGGTGGCCGTGAGTGTAAGGACTACCCTGCTAACGGATTTATCGAAGGTGATGGTATTCCAAAGGATCCTTGGGAAAATGATTACATTTACGAGTCTGATGGAAAAACATACAACATCTACTCTTACGGAGACGATGGTGAAGCTGGTGGTGAAGGCAATGATGCTGACATCTACTTAAGAGCACCAAAAGGTGGAGCTGCTGCCTCTGGTGGTGGAGAAACTGGCGGTGAGGCTGCTCCAGCGGAATAAACTTATTCAATCAAAACTTCTAAAATCTAACCAAGGCTTCACGGTCATCGAAATCCTGATAGCCTTGGTTTTGATCACTCTCGTTCTGGCCATGGCCCTCTCGAACCCCTTCTCTACGACCCAAGACTTAAGTCAAGAAAGCGACAATCTCGAGCGTGCAGTTCGTTTTATGAGCGATGAAGCCGTTCTTAGAAACTCGGTTGTTCGTCTGCATTTTATGCTGGATAAAGCGCCTCAGGAATACGCTGTTGAATACGGCCCGAGCTCTTCTTTTGTTCTACCGCCTGAACCTGAGTATGAGTCAACTTCTCAAAGCAAAGAAGAACAGGAAAAGGAAGCTAAAAAAATCAAAGAAACCAATATGCAGTTTAACAAGGTTCAGGAATTCCAAGATTCCAACAAAGAACTACCAGATGGTGTTAAGATATTGGGTATAGGCAATGGAAGCTCGGAGAAATTTAAGAGCACAGGTGATGTCTCCATCTACACCTTCCCTACCGGGGAAAAAGACGATGCCATCATTATCCTGGCCAATGATGAAAATGTGATTTCACTGGAAGTGAACCCATTTAATCAAAAGATTGAAAAGAAGACCCATAAACTGGAAAATATTTCAAACCGCGAGATCGACGATCTGCAAGCGGCAAAGGCAAAAGAAATTTTTGAGACATGGCTAAAAGAAAGATAAGGACTAACCTTCTTGGCAACCACTCAGGCTTCACGTTAATTGAAGTTATGATCGCTATTGCCATTTTTGCTGTGTTTGCTTCGGCCTTCGTCACCGGTTTTGGCTACAATCTGCTGGATTCTGGAAAACTAAAAGAAGACATTCTTCTCAAAGATTTTTGCGAAAATAAAATCAACGAAATTATCACCAATCCTCCGGCCTTCTCCGATTCTTTGACTGTCACGAAAGAAACAAAGGATGTTGAAAACAACGCCAATTACCAGACGATTGTTGAGTATAAAAAGTTCTTTGTGCCTGACATGTCCAAAATCGCTTCTTCAGCAGAAACTGATCAGTCTGAAGAAGAGAGTCAGGAAAAACAACTGGAAAAAAGAATTTTTACTGTCTTTAAAGAAAATATGGAAAAGATGATCTGGCAGGTTGAAGTAACTGTGAAGAATAAAGCTTCAGGTGAAACTTACAAACTTGATGCCTGGCTTATGAACCAAAATGCGGATGTGACGATTGGAACATTCTAAAAGAGATTCACAACTCTGCAACAATCAAGGCTTCACTCTTTTTGAAGTCATGATTGCTATTACCATTCTCTCGATGGTTTCATTTGCAACTTATAAAATGATCGATACCAACACTGAAACCAAAGACCGTGTTATCAAGGAAGACCGCCAGACAGTTCAGAGCTTAACGGCCATCGGACGCCTCGACAGTGATATCTCGCAAATCTACAATCCGCTTTTTTCCAATTCTAAAGTTGTCCCAACAGCGAGCAACTCAGCGGATGTTTACGCCGACACCAACACCAATGCCAACGGGGCTTTCGATGGAAGAACCAACAATGGTTCACTCATCCCGCAGTTTAAATCAGAAGAAAAATCGAGCATCATCTTCCTGACACAGGCCAACCGCAGAAAGTTTTCCGACGCAAAAGAGTCGCGTTTTGCCTGGGTAAAGTACAGCCTGCGCGCCATGGAGCCTGACCCGGATAATCCAGATGATAAGGTCTCGGGCCTCTACGAAGTTGTTCGTCAAACGATTGTCACAGATATCTACAACTCCACTCAAGACTGGTCGAAACCAAAGTTTCAGGTCGTGATGGATAAAGTTAAAGACTTAGAATTTTCATTTTGGGATGAGAGAACAAAGAAATACACGACCTCTCTTCAGGAGCTAAATGAAAATAAAAATCTTATCCGCTCACTAAAAGTCAGCGTGACATGGATTGATGAAGACAAAAACGAACAAAAGCTGGAAAAAACTTTCCGCGTGCTGAACCCTTATTTCAACACTAAACAAGATGACATCAAAACCGGGGCCCTTGGAGGCACAGGTGCAGATGGCTCTCAACAAAGCGGCGGTTTTGCTGGCGGACAAGGCACGGGCGCTGATCAACCGGGGGATGAAGATGAAAATTAAACCCGGTTTTCTAAAAGCAACACTTAAAAACGAACGCGGAATCGCCCTAATGTTAGTTTTAGGGGTTATTGCTATTTTAACTTTCCTTCTGGCCGACTTTACGTTTGAAACTAAACTCAACAAAATTAAAATTTATAACCAGCAAGATAAAATCCAGGCGCGCCTTAATGCCGAGTCAGGACTTAACTTTGCGATGGGAAAACTGCGCCTTTATCAGGTGGGAAGAAATAAACTGGAAAAAGAAGAGAGTCTAAAAAGTGCTTTCCCTACTTCCGACTTAGAAAATATTATTATTCAACCCTTCGTCTACCCTATCCCGGAACCAAAGGGTGCAGGGATCATTCAAAAAACGGCACTGGAAGAATTTAATAAGAAAACACTTTTTAGAGGTGAAGTCTCAGTGACTTTCACCAAGATTGCCGGCTTCTTAAATCCAAATGGCCTGCGTTTAAAACCAACCACTAACAAATCAGCACAAGACCAAGACGCTGCGGCCGGGGGTTCTGGTGATCTAGATGGCGGAAGCTCTGGAGATTCAGGAAGCTCTGATGATGAAGACGGTAAAAAAACAAAAAATGAGAAGGCCGACGTTATTATCGAAAAAAAGTTAGTAGAGACTCTGCAAAGGTTGATTAAAGATAAAAGTGATACAGATGAAGAGTTCCACGCGAAGTACTCTAACGTTGATCCGGCCTATTTAATTAAAGAATTAAAATTCTACGTTAATGACTCTTCAAAATTCCAGGACAGCCAAAGGCCTGAAGTTGAAGCGAAATTCAACCAAAAGAACATCACTCCAAAACATGCTCCACTGGCCTCTATTGATGAGCTGTACTTGCTCCCTTCGTGGGATGATGCCATCGTCGATTTAATTAAAGACCGCATGAGCGTTCATGAAGTCAGCGTGATTGCCATCAACGAATTAACTATCGAAGACCTGAAAATCCTTTTCCCGGGAATCAACAATATCCAGATTGAAGAATTCTTCAAATACCGTGACGGTGATGAGGATAAAAAGATTAAAGGTAAAAAGTTTAAAAACGCTGAAGACTTTAAAAACGTTATTGTCGGGACCCTTAATATTGTCTCAGACACGGACTATAACGAGCGCATGAGCGAACTCAAGCAGGCCGGGCTAACCATTGATACGGCCGGAAAACTTTATAAAGTTAACAGCCGCGGTTCATACAACAACGCTGTTTATAATATTGTGGCCTACGTAGACCTTCCGGTTAAGCCTCAACCGGCAAAGCAAAAAAAGCCCAACGAACCCGCGGACCCGGGTGGTGATGGCAACCCTCCTCCTGCCGATCAGGGCCAGGGGCAAGATCAAGGATCAGGCGGCGGGGATAAAAAAGATGAAAAGCCTCAGCCTGTTGAACTGCTTCTTCCACGCGTAATTGAAATGCGACTGGAATAGTCGGAGAACCTTTTTTCCCTTATAATTTCCTATGCTTCATTGGGCTTTGCCCTTAAACTTAAGCTATGAACATATTGGCCATTGATATCGGTGCCTATTCAGTCAAGTTTATTGAAGTTAGGCCTGAGCGCAAAAATTATGTGTTGGTTGAAAAACAAGAAATCATTCTTGAAGAAGTCAAGCCACATTATCCCAACATCACAAATCTTTCTGATTTGCAGAGAGAAATTATCACGAATTATATTCAGAAAAAACCAAATGATATCAGAATCATTCTGCAGATGCCGAATGAGATGCTGACGACGAGATACCTTGAGATCCCGGGGACATCAAAAAGAAAAACAGAGCAGATCATTCCGTTTCAGCTGGAAGAAAACCTTCCCTACTCGCTAAATAATGCTCACTTCAGCTCGCGCATCAATAAAAAGAGCAACAGCTTTTCTGTTTTAAGTAACATTACTCAATTCAATGTCTTCAAAGATTTTTTTGGCTACTTCGAAACAAAAGAAGCTCAGCCCTCTATCGTGACAAGTGAAGTTTCAGTTATGCAGGCCTATGTGGACCACATCCGCATGAATGATACTTGTTGTATCATTGACCTGGGACATAAGACGACAAAGGTTTACTTCGTTCAAAATCGCGAGATCGTTTCGAACCACACTTCTTACGTGGCCGGAAATGCGATTAACGAAGTCATCGCTAAAACGTATCAGATCTCGCTTGAAAATGCGATTATCTACAAACATGAAAACGCTTTCATGCTCAACGATGAACAACTGGAAGAAGTTTCTCCTGAACAAAAAGGGTTCGCCCTTTTAATGAAGCAGGTCTTCAATCCTCTGATCCTCGATTTAAAAAGATGGGAAATCGGTCACCGTGTAAAATTTGGTTCGAGCATCGACAAGTTTTATATCTTTGGTGGAACGAGCAGCATCAACAACATCGATAACTTTATCTATTACCACACTGGAATCCCGGTGGAGACACTGCCTCCTCTTCTGGATTTAAAGAATGATTACACCGCCCATGATAAAAACTTTTATCTGGCAAAGATGATGGCCATCTCACAAAAAGTTCCATCAAGTATCATCAATTTCCTGACAGGAAAGTTCCAGACTGCTTCTAACGCTTTTATCTCGGTTCACTCTGCCGTCTTTATCTGGGTAAGAACGACTTTCATCGCTCTACTTTTGATCCTGGGTCTGGCGGGTGAAAGATTTATTTTCCTGCAAAAACAAAACGCTGATGCTGACAAAAAAATCAAGGCCCTGCTTAACCGCGGGAATCTGGCCCTCTCAGCTCCTGATAGAAAAGCGTATGAGAAGAATCCTAATCGTATATTGAATATTCTTAAGAGAAAAAATAAGATCGTTAAAGATGAAGTTTCCTCTATTCTCTCTTCTCAATCAGTCAATGCTCTAAGACCTCTGGCCCTTTTGAGTAAAACGATTAACAACAATCCAAAAGTGAGTCTTGAAAAATTCACCAGCGACGGGTTTGAAGTTAAGGCGGTTTTCTCTTCTGTTGAACCAGTTGAACTTGAAAACATGGAAAAAGTCCTAAAGGGCTCAGGTCTTCCTGGACTCGTCGTCAACTACAAGCCTGGACAGGCCACTCTGGAACTCCAGTTTGAGGATAAATAGTCATGGAAAAATCATCTAATCTTTTTATTAAAATTGATGAGTTTATTTTTCAGAAACTCGACAGTCTAAAGAGCGAAGGTGTGTTCCAGAAGTTTAACGACGCTCTGGCAAACCTGGATGAAGACCAGCAAAAAATCGTTGCACAGGTAACGACGTTCACCTTTATTATTATTCCTTTTATCTTTGTTGCTGTTTTATGGTGGGGAAATTCTCAGTCGAAAAAGGCCATTGAAACCAAAAAACAAATCATGGATCAAATCGCACTATTTGAGGGGAACAAAAATACCCTGAGTAACATCAGTGGCAACTATCTTGCCCCTTCTTCAATCATGGGCCAGGATGATTTAGACAACAGAATGAGAAACATCCTTTCTCAAAGCTCAATTGACCAGTCAAAAGTGAATATTTCAAACTTCACTCAAAACTCGATTTCTTCAAGTATCAATAAAACGGAAGCGGAACTTGTGTTCCAGGGATTTGGGACTAATGACTTCTCAAATTTCATGCGCGCTTTAGTGGATCAGGAAAGATTTAAAATTTTAAAAATTAATCTGAATAAAAACAATGAAACGAACCTGCTTCAAGGAACAATTTCCCTGATGCATATGGGTCCCAATCTTAATCAATAATGAAGAAGAAAAGAATTCAGTATAACGAACTTAACGAAGAAATCTACACGCCCAAATACTGGACGAAGGCAAGACTCATCGTCATCGGTTTCATTCTGCTGTTTCTTGGTTTCATAGTGAATTTCTCACTGGAGGAAAGAGTTAATAAATTTCTTCAAACGAAACTAGGCCAAAACCCTTCATGCCCTATTCAATTTGAAAAAGTAGAACTCTCTTACCTGCTTCCTAAAGTCGTGATGAGAAAGCCAGTGATCCTTGGTGCTTGTTTTGGCCAGTACAACAACCGCCTTGAGTTCCAGGATATCAAAGTGGCCTTTCACTCTCCTAGTTTCTACCCTGTAGGTTTAAGACTTCATGTCGAGGCCAGAAGTGGGCAATCATACATTAACCTTTACCCGGTTCTTTCAATCTTCTCGCAAAGCGTGAAGATCGAAAAAACTCGTGTCGACACTCAGCTTTTTGCACCAATGACTGAAGCTAATCTATCACCAATTGCCGGAACCTTAAGTATCGAAGGCTTCTTTGAATTTAAATCGGGAACTCTTCACGATGGTGAAGTGGATATTGTTTCACGCAACTTCTCTCTTCCTTCTCAAAACATCAAAGGGTTCGAGCTGACTCAAATCAACCTGGAAACCTTGAATATCTCGGCGCACTTTCAGGATGCCAACAACATTTCAATCGACCGAATTCAAATTGGTAAAAATAACGCTCCTGTTGAACTAAATCTAAAAGGCAAGGTCAAAGTTAACGAAGCAGACTTCATGGGATCGATGCTTAATCTAAGCGGGAACATGAAACTTACCAACTATATCCTGACGAACTTCGCCTTCTTAAAACTATTCTTGCCTGAGTCAAATACCAGTGGTAATTATCAATTAAAGGTCAATGGACCTCTTAGAAACCCTGGTGCTCCTCAAATCCTGTAAAACGTATGCAGACACAACAGCTCGAAAAAATGCTCGCTCATCACTTAGCGGGTAACCTACCTCACCACGCCATTAAAGACGTTTATGAATACGCTGTGCTTCCTGGTGGAAAACTTTTTCGTCCACATTTGGTCTGGTCCGTTTTTTCTGATTTAAACCCGGAAGGGTTTCTGGCCTCAAAAGAAAACTTAAATTCTAACCATGCTAAACTCTCTTCTGGCGTGGAATTTCACCATACGTACACTTTGCTTCACGATGACCTGCCGGCGATGGATAATGACCTCACAAGACGTGGAAAGCCGTGCACGCATATCGCTTACGGTGAATGGCAGGCCCTGCTTGCTGGAGATGGCCTTTTAAATATTTCTTATCAACTGCTTTCAAAAATCAATCACCCGAGATCTCAGGACCTCTTTAAGTTTTTTAGCTGGGCACTTGGCCCAAAGGGATTGATTCACGGCCAGGTTTTAGATCTTTCTCATGAAATGACAAAATCTTTTGCCAATACTCTTCGCACTCACGAACTAAAGACGGCCCGCCTGATTCAGGTGGCGATTCTTGGAAGTGCGCTTATCTCTCTTTCAAAAAAAGACGCAAAAAAAGAAAAAGCTCTCTGGAGATACTCAAGACTTCTGGGTGTAAACTTTCAGCTTATTGACGACCTTTCTGAGCTTGCAGAAAGTGAACTCTCTCAGCATGAGCTGGATGTAAATCCATGGCTTCGTTTCGGCAATGAAAGCCTTCAGGAGACGTCTCGCGGTCTTTCTGAGTTCGCTCGCCTCTCGGGTGAATTAAAATTAAACAATACAGATAAAATCGTGGCAGATTACTACGCTAAAATGCTTTCGATTATTGAACCGAACCTAAAAACAATCAATGGTCACTTAAAAGGGAAACTGGATCTAGCTCCAGTGATTCTTATGATGAAGACCTTCAGTAATGTGTAGAATCTCTTGAAGTTTTGACTTAGCGGCCATCAACTTTTGGAAATCAGATTCAATCAACACTCTTTTAGTCATTGAAGGGATCGCAGTTTCGCGAATAACTTCTTTTTGCGATGTTCTTTCTGGATAGGCAGGAGCTTCCGGGATCATGTCGTTTGCCAGGAATTCATCTTCATGAAGAGCTTCATCGTCTTCGAATGAAAAGTTATCGGCAAAACTTGCTTCAACAAGAGACTCGCGAGGCATAAGAATTTTCATCTCTGCCTTCGCGCGCTCAATTGTCATTTTATCTTCGAATAGTAATTTTTTGATGAGAAGAATCGCTTCGATATCGCGATGTTCGTAAAGCTTTTGTCCTGATGAAGAAGTCATTGGAGCAATCTCTGTGAACTCTGACTCCCAAAAACGTAAAACATAAGATTTTACACCAGTGAGCGCACAAACTTCATTGATCTTGAAGGAAGATTTGTTGGGAATTTCAATTGGTCCAAACATTAATTATCCTCTGCCCTATTCTTCAGAACAACGACTAATCGTTGTCTTCGTCCTCAGGTGAAAAGTCCATATCGTCATCACCATCATCAGTGTTCGACATGAATGAGCTTAGAGCTCTTGCCGTTCCTTCTTTCGGAGGAAGTGACTTATTTTCATTTCCTTTTTCATCCAGACGGTGAGCATATCTCATTGTGACATCTTCTTTAAGCACTTGTGAAGGCTTAAAAGTCAAAACTCTTCTTGCAGAGATATCCATTGCTTCACCTGTTTGCGGGTTACGCCCTACACGTGTTGCCTTGTCTCTGATGGAAAAATTTCCAAAACCAGATATCTTTACCTTCTCTCCTTTTGAGAGAGTATCTTTGATTACTTTAAATACGAGATCAACTAAATCCGCTGCTTCTTTCTTCGAGAAACCAGCTTCTTTATACACTCGTTCAACGATGTCGGCCTTCGTGAGACTCATTATCTTCCTCCATGAAAATTATGTGCGCCATAAACCATATATTAGCAGGTTAACTTAGAAGGTCATTTTTTTCTATAAAAAAATTCAAGGTTTTACGTTTAATCGAGCTACAAGCTCAACTATTTGCGCTTAACTTTCTTTTTTCCTGACTCTTTTTCAATTTTTTTCTGCTGATTGGCCTTCTCAGTGTCTCTTTGCTTCATCCAGGCCGTAAGCTTCTCGTCCACTTCGCGAAGTTCTTCGATAAGTTTCTTTTCAACCAGGGTCTTTGACTTAGCAATTTTGTCAAATTCTTTAAGAGAGGCCGAATCATCCTTCACCATGAGCTGACGTTTTTCAACTTCTTCTTTGGTCATACGGTAGATCGGCATGTCGGCCAGGTACTCAGCAAACGTGAATTTCTTTTTATCAAGATACTCAACGTAAGATTTTCTGTTGGTCGACTTCGTCGCTACTTCGTATTCTTTTTCTTTGATAAAGCGGATGATTTCGTTGTTTTGACGGATTTTCTTTTCAAGATCCTCCACCATTAATTCATAACGGCGCTTAACAACTTCAAGTCTCTTTGCTCCGAAGATCTCGATGATTTCTTCTGGTGCATTGAAGATTCTTACTCCGCGCTCAGAAATAAGCGTGTAGTTTGGAACCAGAGTTGAAGATGTCGACATTCTCTTAATAACGTCTTCAAGTTTTGGCTGTTGACCTTTTTTGAAAACAAGCTCGATCTTAATGTCGTTATTAACTGAAGAGTCGATAAAGTCTTTGATATAATCTTCATCAATGAACTTAGTTAAATAACGGTACACTTTCGTAGCATCATACCCACGAGGAAGCTCAGTGATGTAGATTGAACCGTGAATTTCTTCGAATTTCATTCCGAAAACAAGACGGCCTTTTTCATCAACTTCAATTTTGTTTTTATAAGTGTGAACGTAACTCTTAAGCTTTTTTGCTTTCCCTGTCTCAATGTACTGGATAATTGAGTTTACCAGGTCTGAGTGGTGAAAGCTTGGGATAACAGATGAGAAACCTGTCCCGATTCCTTCCGCTCCGTTCATAAGCATGATTGGAAGTTTTGGAAGAAGACAAACCGGCTCCATAACTTTTTCATCGTAGTTTGGAACCATGTCGACCTGGTTCATGTCATCAAATAACAAAAACTCAGTCATTTTTCCAAGTTTACATTCGATATAACGTGAAGCTGCCGGAGCAGTTTCCATTCTTTCACCGAAGTACCCTTTTTTATCAATCAATGGATAGTTGTTTGAGAAGGTATAGTCCTGGGCCATGTTAACGATGGCCGATTCAACTGAAGCAGGTCCGTGCGGGTGCAGGGTTAATACTAACCCGGTTGCACTGGAAACTTTCATCAGTCCTTTTGATTGGTTTTTCCACAGAGTGAAAAGAATTCTGCGTTGACCTGGCTTTAACCCATCTTGCAGGTATGGGATCGCACGATCCATCAACGTATAGATTTGGTAATTTCTATATTCTTCTTTTACAACTTCAGTAAGTGATACTGAATCCAGAGCGTGAAGATATCTTTCTTCCATTGTGCTTTAATCCTTTCTTTCTATTTTTTCTTTTTAGTCGCTTTTTGTACTGGTTTTGCTTTAGCTGTTGTCTTTGTAGCTTTCGGGGTCGCTTTTTGAGTTCCCTTAGCAGCAGCTTTTTTAGCAGGAGCTTCATCTGCAGCGATGGCCCCAGTAGACTCTGCATCCAGTAGAAGTTCTTTTCTTAAATTTGTATCTTTACCAAAACAAATATCCAGTGTTTGTTTTGCAGAATCCATGTCATCAACACTGATTTTTGTAAACTCATCACGGCTTAGTGTGTACTTGAAGGCTTCAGGAGACATCTCTCCGAGTCCCTTGTTTCTTTGGATTTCTTTAATTTTCGTCCCTGATTTTTTAAGTTTCTCTAACTGCTCATCGCTTTCTACGAAAAGCGTTTCTTTGTCAGTGATAACCTCAAAAAGTGGAGCTTTAGCGAACTGGATTGCTCCTTGTTCGTAAAGTTCCGGCCAGAAAGTGAAGAAGAAGTTAACTAAAAGCGTGTTGATGTGACCACCATCCACGTCCGAGTCCGCAAGGAAGACGATTTTAGAATAACGAAGGTTTTGAGCATCAGCTTTTTGCCCGATTGTAAGTCCAATCGATGCCATGATGTCCATGAATTCCTGGTTATTGATTACATCGTTAATAGATGCTTGCATTACGTTCATCGGTTTCCCTTTAAGCGCAATACCACCCTGGTAAAGTTTATTTCTTGCAGAACGAAGTCCACCAATCGCCGAGTCCCCTTCACAGATGAAAAGTGTACATAGGTGACGGTCTTTTCTCTCGTTTGCATCAAGGAGTTTTTCAACTCTTTGTTTCTTAGCTTTTTTCCCTTTTAGAGAAGCGTCTTTTAGTTCCTGGAATCTGTGGCGCGATTTTGCACGCTCAACTACCAACTCTAAGAATTCCTTATTTTTTCTAAGGAATTTCTCGAGATTGTCTCCCATGAAATGTTCAATCCCTTTTTCAAGGTTTAAGTCGCGAACAAGTTTTCTCTTTGTTTGCGATTCAAAACGCGGGTTCGGCATGGTGATTCCCATGACGAAAGTCATCCCTGTAAGAACGTCGTTATCAACGACAGAAATCTTCTCTTTTTTAGCTGCGCGCTCGATTTTTTCCTTAACAGTGTTAATGAAAATTCTCTTTACGCGGTCGTGGTGGAATCCACCGTCAAAAGTAGGTGTAGAGTTGACGAAAGAAATGAATTTTTCGCGCTCTTCTGACTTTTTATCAAGGGTCACAGACAGGTGGAAATCGATTTTCCCCTTCACTTTTTTCCCTTTTGCGTTTTCTGTTTCGTAAATGTACGCCTCTTCACCCACTAACTGGGCAGAAGCTGCATCAATTCTTTGAGCAAGCTCAAAAAGTCCCTTTTTAAACTGGTATTTTTCCCCGTTAAAATAGAACGTCAGCCCCGGGTTATTGTAGGCAAGATCGATGATGCGTTTTCTAAGTAAATCCTCAGAAATTTCGTTGTTTTTATAAACTTCTTTTGAAAGTGTCAGCGTAACAGAGACACCTGAAGCTCCTTTGAAAGGCTTTGGTTTTGTCTTTTTTGTCTGAAGGGCACCGTTAGTGAATTCCCACGTCTGCTCTTGCTTAGAATTGTAGTGTTTTACCGTCGCCACAAACACGTCAGAAGTTAGACAAGTTGCCGCAGCTCCAAGGCCGTTTTGCCCTAGAGTTCTATATAAAAATCCCTTCTCATCTGTCTCTTCGTCCTTGAACTTAGATCCAGTCCTGAACTCCGTGTAAACTTGAGGCACTTTATCGATCGGAAAACCGATTCCGTTATCCGTGATAGTGACCGTCTTTTTGTCAGGAGAAAGCGTCGTGTGAATTTCAGTAACGTGACCGCGGTAATACTCGTCGATACTGTTATCTAAAATCTCTTCAACGGCCTTTGATTTTGCCTGGTGAAATTTAATAGTCTTAAATTCGATGCCATTTGGCTTATAAATATAGGCATCTAGGTCTTCAACATCGTTACTTCCAAAAACAAGCGTCACGCGATTACGTACGTGCCAACGCTGATCCTTGCTCTCAATTAAGGCGTCTTTTGTATTACCTTTACGGGTAACTGGGCCTACACTACTCATTATGCATCCTTTTCAATCTCTAAATATTGGGAAATAATAGTCACAAATGACTCTAATGCTGACTAGGTTAAAGACCAGAGCCCGTCTTAGAAAAGGTACAATGCGTCGAAAAAACTTTTTTTGCTACCTGTTATTTATGACATCAATAGTCTCCTTTTCCCTCTGGGGAGAGGAGTTAAATCATAACGTTTTGCCGTATAAAAAAAATTTAAAAGAAAAAATTTTGGAGGGTGAAATATTCTCCGAATCAAAGGTCACAAGCACTTCTAGCGACAAAAAAAATGAAACACAAGAATTGCACTTCACTATCGCTGGACTTCATCCCAAATCCTGCTCGTATGCGCTTAAAAAACTCTCTGTGTACGAGGGCTATTCAAAATTTTTAGATTTCGTAAAAATGAGCAAATATAACGAGAAAAATCAGGAAATCGATTTTCTTCTCTCACATGCACTTCTTCCCTATGATATGCGCTTAGTTTTTAAACTTCCTCGAATTGAAAAAGAAGGTGTTTACCCCTTTGAATTTGAGCACGGAATTTTGAAAAATTTGAAGGGAAATATCTACGCCATAAATCACAACGGAAAATGTCTGTTTTTTACTAAAGCTGACTGGCAAGGGCCGCATACAGGTTTTCCCAATGTCGTCTTTGAATTCTTCTCTCAGACGCTCGCGAAGCTCTCTATGGAAAAACTGTTTAGGATATCGAACACACTTAGTCATTGATTTGATTGATTTGCAATGACAGGCTCAAAAAGAAGTATTATAAAAATTTAATGAAAGTTTTAAGATTAAGCGCACAAGATACCTATCCCATCAGGCAACAAGTCCTGATTCCTGATCACGATATTAAGAAAGCAAAATTTGAAAATGACGATGATGAAGATATCTCTTTTCACTTAGGCGCATTCAAAGACTCAAAGCTTGTCAGTGTCGCTTCGTTTTACTACGAAAGAAATCCTATCTTCCAAGACCAACACCAGTACCAGCTTCGCGGTATGGCCACACTTCCTGAGTTTCAGGGACAAGGGTTAAGCAGCGAACTTCTGACGATGGCCTTCCCTATTATCAAGCAAAACTTCTGTACACTTTTATGGTGTAATGCCCGCACAACAGCGGTGGGTTTTTACGAAAAAGTGGGCTTTAAAAAGCTTAACGATGAGGTGTTTGAAATTGAAGGGATTGGGCCGCATGTTTTGATGTATAAAAACATCTAATTCCTACAATAGATCCTGATATTTTGGAATAATGACCGCTTTGTAGCCACACTCTGTACAAACAGGGTTCTCCTTTACTGTTTTTTTCATTTCCTCTCGGTCGTAAATTTTCTTAGGTAGGTAGCGTCCTTTACACCCAGGACAGTGAGCATATTTGCTGGCAAGTGTTTCGTTTAGTTTTTGGGATAAGGCTAACAGGTAGACAGGTATTGGATAAACCAACACCTGCCATAACTATCAACTAAAAATTAGCGGCAGTTTAAATTAATTGTGTAATTTCCTGGTCTATCGATATTCATGCGAACTTCCATCATTGGGACTCTATAACCATTAACAATCACCACATGATCCCCTTGCCAGCGTTGTCCTGCATCGTTGACTCCATAGAAATAAAAAATGGTATTTCTTGTGTCGAATAAATAACCTTTTTCCCCTGCTGCAAGCTTCCACGCTCCATCTGTGACCCAACTCCCATCTAAATCCATATAACGAGCGACAATCGCTGCTCTTGAACTACAGTTGTTCTGAAATGAAACAGCAACATAATCTTGCTGTAGCCGTACATAATCATTAGGGGCAGGCTTAACAAATGAATATGCATCATTTGCAAAAAACAACTTAATAAATTCACTTTGTGTTTCTGTTGATTTTTGAGCCAAAATATCTTGGCCCGAATCCGATGCCAAAAGATGACTAGTTAAGGTCAGTGAAGCTAAAACTAAAAGGACTCTAAAAAACTTCATAATAACTCCTGTTCTTAATGACGATTATTTTCGTTAAGAAAAAATACAGTTCAAAAAAACAAAAGTAAACACATTTAATTTACACTAAACGACTAATTGCGTTTATAGAAAATAAAATAAACACTGCCGATAATTTATAATTCACAAAGAGCAATATGCCGCTAACCTAAAAGTCTGCTAAACCAAGTCCTCATAAGACTAAAATAATCAATTGAAACTTTTTCTTCTTTGTCGCATTCTCGCAACTCTCTTTCAGCATAATCTAAAAGAATTTCTAGTGCCTGAAATAAAGTCATAGAAGTATCTTGCTGCTGGAGTGCCTTAATACGCTCTCTAAGCTCTTTAGATGGTATTGTCGTCGCGATACAGCCTTTACATTCTTGTATCAATTCTAAGGCAAGAGCGCGCCTATTATTAACTAGAAATACTTGCGCCTTAGTGTTTGATGAAATCAAAACTTCTCCAGTAGTAGCAGACTCAGCTGAGAATTTCATATCAGGATCTCCTATTGCATTTTTTATAAATTAATACATAAAAAGAAAAAACATAATTCAGCCTGAAAAATTGGCACCGTTTACTAATAATTTAGTAAAAATTCACATACTCATCACCATGAGAAATGCATCAAGGAATATTGGTTTCACAGCATTAATTCAAGCATTTATTCTAGGATAAATGACTAAGTGTTTAGACAATTTATGCGCAACAGATTAAGCAAAATGCGCCTAATTAAAATCTGAATTAAATCCGTAAACATTAATACGCATTCAAAGTACTACAGGAGGTCTCCTTGAATTTGGCAATGAGCGAACAAGTTATGAAGGAAGTTGTCGATTTACTAGACAAGGAATTTAGTAAGCAATTAAATGCAAACCCCAAGTTTACTCTTAGGGCATTTGCCAGATATCTCGAAGTCTCTCCTGCGACATTATCTAGAGTTTTATCGAGACAGATTAAGGTCACTCCAAAGGTTTTTGAAGTTATTGCCACGAAATTAGATATTTCAGAGCTACAATATAAATATCTGATGGATGGACTCAAAGTTAATAAGAACCTAGAAAATATTCGCACTGTTGAACACCTTGAACTCAACCATATTAAGATGGAAACATTCAATCTCATTGCTGATTGGTATCACTATGCCATTTTGCATATGTGTTCGTTAAAAGACTTCAGCAAAGACCCCGAATGGATAGCGAAGCGTCTTGGTATCGAAGACGTAGAATTAATAAGAACTGCAATCGAACGTTTGATAGAATTCAAAATGCTTGGTATTGATAAAAATCAAAACCTTTATAAAACCTCTCAATTCAATGTCGTCCTTGATTATAATGTTTCATCAATTGCAATGAGAGAAAGACAAAAACAAATATTAAAACTAAGTGCTGAAAAAATTGACTCTATTCCTCTTAACTCTCGTGATCACAGCACTATCACGATCCCACTAGATGAAGACCTAATGCCTGAGATAAAAGAGAGAATTAAAAAATTTAGAAGAAGCTTAGGCAACTTCATCGTCAAGAATAATTTAAATGCCCAAGAAGTCTATGAATTACAAATCAGTTTTTTCCCTCTTCTAACTAAAGAAAAGTAAACCATAGGCCATAGATTATTCTATGGCCTAAAAAAACTATTTGCTTCCACATCCACTTGCAGATGCCTGCTTCATTATCGTTGAGTAAAACATAATCATTGTTTCATCTGCCGGAGTGAAACCTTTGCGTGTCTCCCCTGTTTCCTGCATTAAACCGTAAAGATATCTGTTCATTGAATAATATAGAGCTCGAGGAACCATTACCTGCTGAGTACAAGAACTCTTTTTATATGTTAACGTTAAACCCCAGTTAATTCCATTACAGGTATTACAATCATTTTTTCCAGAATCATATCCACCTGTAATGATAGTTGTTCCACTGCCGCTATTGATGCTATTTCCTTGTCCAAAATTAAATGAAACTTCCCAGCCCTTAGAATCACTTTGGACAGAAGAAAGCACACACTGCCCGTTTGAATGGCAAGCAACTCTTGCATCTCTGTCAATTGCCAGAAGAATCCCTTCATTAGAGAATCTTTCAAATTCAAACTCCCCATCACCAGGAATAAAAATATCTCCTGCATCTTCTGCAAAAGATGTTGACGCAACAGATGTCACGACAGCTAGAGCGATTAATACTAATTGTAACATTCTTTTCATTTTGCTCTCCTTAGTTTACTTACAAACATAGTTTGGTTGATTTTCAATTTTTCTTTTATACGAACCTAATAGCGTTGAATTTCTTTCTACCTGGATATCTGACAACGTATAATCAGCATTCACTTTAAAGGTGGCCGACAGCTTAATAAAAGGCTTCCCTGTTTTTTCACAATGACTTGTTCCCGCAAGACAAACTTTGTCATAAATTGGAGGAAACATCGTCGAAGAAAAATATGAATTCAGTCTCTTTCTAAGGGCACTTAAATCATCAATGGCCGTTGGAAAACTGACTTCGGCAATCTCACCAATGCTAATCATCTGCCCTGATTCAGAAATCCCTCCGACTTCGGGGATAATTGAAATTCCATCTGAGCTGTGAATCCTGCCAAAAACCACGTGGTCAGTATTAATTTTGTTATTTAAGTATTTTTTAAAATTGTTAAAGTCATAGTACGGATCGCTGAACAATGCCTCAATTTTGTATGTCGTATTAGTTGGTAGGAATTCTTGCGAGATTATTTTTCCCTCGCCGTTTAAAACTCCCTGCCACTGCGCGGGTGCCAATCCACCGTCATACCATTCTGCGATGACTTCACCTTTTGCATTTTTCAAATAAATATTGCCCGCTATCGGTGTTGAATAATCACAAACAGAAGACTCAATGCCATTTTTGGCGATTCTATCGCAAATATTATTAACGATAAAAGGAGTTTGGATATTCACCCAGCGTTCTCCCTGGGAATCAAATTTTATATTGCCAAAATGAATATCATTCGCAGGAAAGTCCCCGGGAAACGTCGGTCTCAAAATACCGAAATTGTCCGAAGTCTTAAAAAGATCTTTAACAGGATTTACTGAAAGTCTAACTTCAGATGAACCAAAAGCAGACAGATCATCGAGATCATCTTTATAAGTTGCCGAGGTATAAAAATTCAACCCAGTCTTTAAATCCTGGAGCCTGGCCCCTGAATCCTGGTAACCGCTTCGGTTTTTACACGAATCTTTCACGCTAACAGAGACATTGTACTCTGAATCAGGGCCTGGCTTAAAAAAGCAGAAGCCTCCGTTAAAGACCGCACTATGTGAACTCACTCTGGTAACAGTACAGCCTTCCTGATCGAGAGGAAAAGCGATAGGAGCATTTCCTTTATCAGTAACAGTTAATTCAACACATTCGTTAATAAATTTCCATTTACTATTAAATTCATTTTTTTCATCTTCTTCAGATTGCTTAAAGATCAATGGATTGTTTTCGATAGTACAGCTATTGTTGTAAGTAAAAGATTTATCAAAGTTAATTCCGCGTACGGAATCACTTAATCCAACAATCTCCGGCCCAAATGTGATCATGACAAATCGCCTTTTCATTGCCGTTTCACGGCAATTTGAAATGGTGGCCCCTGGCAGTTTCTCATCAACAGATTTAATTCCGTATGAAAAAATTCTTTCATCTTCAGTAGAGATTGCAAAATTAGAATAGCTCGGAGTTGTCAATCTGCAAGCAGATGCCTTATCGCCTAAAATAATTAACATGATGAATAGTATTTTTTTCATTCTACTTCTCTTAAAAAAGGCAGGAGTGCTTACACTCCTGCCCATTATTTTTAGTTTCCTGATGATTCAGAAATTTCTGTATAAGTGCAGATTCTAGCGCGTTGTAGTTTCCACTTTCTCATTGATTTGTTTGTTTCTTTAAAAGTATAACGAATTTGACAGAATCTTGGAGTTACATTTGATTCACTTGTTCCAGCTGTAATTGTAGCTTTGTTGATTAAGCTCAGTACGTTTGCACTCGTAATCGTTTCTTCTCCAGACTTACCGACTAGAGTATAGTCTTGTTTTGCGATTGCTCCACATCCAGCTGTTTCACCAGGAAGGATATCTGCTAAACAGTAGTTGAAGCTATCGTCCATAATACAACGAGCTTCTACTGAAACTTTTAGGTTTGCAGCTTCGTGATATTTAGCAAAAAATTCACCGTTAGCTTTCTTTAAGTCGATAACTGTTGCTTTCGCTTTAAGGTTGAAATTCAGACCTCTTTCACCAGCATTGTGTGTAAGTCCAGTGTAATCAATTTGTGGTCCACGGTAACAGATATCAACGAAGTACTCAGCTCCATAAAGCTCAGAACCAAGATTAACTGACATTGATTTGATTTGGCGTTTGTAAGCAGCATTAACTGGGAATGCCCCTTTTGCACCATAAAGTTGGTTAAAGCTAGCACCAACATCTACAGCATCAGCAATTAGATTGTGGTTTTGAACGTTGCTAGTTGCAGCTAATTCATTGTCTGACCAATCTGCTGTTGTTGCTTGTAGGAAATCCATTCTGTAATTTCCATCGAATCCTGTTGGATCATACTCTCCAGTACAAACACAGTCTGCTGGCAATGTCCCAGGCTGACATGCATTTACATTTCCAGCTGCACAACCTTGTGTACATGACTTTGTTGCATCTCTTCTATCAAAGCAAATGTTCGCTTGAGCACCATGTTTAATACCAGCGTTACATGCATAAAGAGATGGACCTGAACTGTTTACATCGAATTGAAAAGTCAAATTCATTGCAAAAGCACTTTGTGCCGAAAGCGCTACAAACGCCATGGCGGATAAAAGCAATTTTCTCATTGTGTTCTCCTAAAATGAGGGTTTAATAAAAAATATATTTTCTGCTGCATGCTTTTAGTCTCAATGCCCAATCTAAGTCAATGCTCATCTAAATTATTTTCATGATAAATACATATGTCTTAAGCTGTGCTTGTTTGCGCATTTTTTAAAAAACAAAATGCGTGTTTATGTTTTTTTATAAAAACATAAAACGACATTATTACTTACTGGTCAGTCTTAAATTGAATTGTATTTTTATTTCTGTTATTAACGAAAAAAAATAAACATAAGGAATCTTCCAATGAAAGTAATAATGCAATTAATGATCTCTTCGATCCTTTACTTGGCCATTGTTCCCAATGCCATTGCTAATTCAAACTGTTCATCAAAACATCTTCTGGTCTGTGTGAAACTTCCTTCTTCTAATATTCAGGAAAAATGTATTCCCAACGCAAACATGGAAAACTTCTGGATCAACAATCCCGAATCAACAATTGGTTCATGTGATCAATTTGACAGTTCAAAGCTAAAGACATTTGCCTGCAATGCTGGACTTCGTTTTCTGCCTAAGGCTGCACAACAATGTATTAGACGAGATCAAAACAACCTGGTCTCATCTTCATGCGAAGATTCTCAGGATTGTTTCTGCTCTTCAGAAGAGGGCCCGGAAATTAACTATTTCAACTATGGGATTGCCGATTACAAAGGAGATCTTCCAACTTCTTATACAAAGAAAAATCTGTCGGCTTCTCAGACATCTAATTATGCCTCGGCATCCCCCCAATCAGGTCTTCACATTTTACAGGATGGTTCAAGCCTTCAGTTTCAATTGGGGTCAAATTTTTATGGGGCCGAATACTATGTCGACTTATGCATACAAAACAATAACCCAAACGCCCTCAACCAGGATTTAAATCTTAATGGATCAATCCTAATGAATAACTCAATTTTTTTTAAGAATAGTTACAATGTGGCCTCTGCTCTTAATAATAAAGTTGATGTTACCTGCCTCAACAGCGCCAACTCAGCAGTTACTTCAACCATTGCTGACAACTCGCTTTTCCAGACATCTGGAAGACGCTACTCTGGAAGGATTAACGGAAGCCCACTGTGTGTTGTCAGAAATTATTTTAGGGAAACAGTTCAAAACAAAATGCGTGATAATAGTTTCAAGAAAGTGACATTTCAGACAAATATCTCTGTATCCCCGGTTAATTCAGATAATGTACAAAACCTACCTGTCAATTTCTGTAATATACAAAAAATTCAGAATAAATATGCCTGCACTCAATGGACTTCCATCAATCAAGAGGAGTTTATCAAGGCCTTAAAAATCAATGGCCTTTTTTTTAGCGGCCAAACTTATACTGGCACCTGCCCAATCCCTTGTGGACCTTTATAAGAGAGACTTATGCAGTTTTGTAAAATAAGTACATTTCTCTTTTTTTTGCTTTTTCAAATGAAGGCCTATGCTGAGCTTTATCAGGCCACACGTTCATTTGAAAATATTGACGAACTTGAATATTCTGAATGGGTAAAAAACAATGTCACTTCTGATATTTTCTCTAACCCTAATAGTCCCTACTACGGAATTAAAACAGACTGCGCCGATGCCGCTGTTGCATTAAGAGTTATCTATTCTTATGAACAAAAACTATCCTTCGAATATAGAGAAAACAATGGGCGAATACTGACTGAAAAAACCTCCCTTTTTGATCATGTCTCATCAAATCAGATTGAAAAGCTCAAGGCGTTTATTGCTTACATTGGTGAAAACACCGGTTCTGAAATCCTCGCCCATTACAATACATATCCAATAGAACTAAAGAGTATCCGTCCAGGCGATCTGTATATTACGAGATGGAAAAACTCCAATGGCGAATTTACCAGGCACGTCTACATTATTAAGGAGGTACTTGCTACGGGCGATTTTACCCTAATCTCTTCAACGACTCCGAGGGCAATCAGACCGCTCCTTGCCAGAAAAGGCATGCCTTTAAAAATTTTCACTGAAAGTCCCTTTGGCTTTAAAAGATTCTTAAACGATGTAAGGGCCAATCCGAGAGTTATGCCGGACTATTCTCTTTTCCAATACGAGGCCATCAAGAGTGGTGAAGAAAGCTTTTTCAAGCTGGTTAAAAACACTCTTAAAGTCACTGAAGACACCCTTGAATTAAATATACAAAGACTCACCGAGAACGTTTGTGTCGCTCTTAAGGCCAGGGTGAATGTTGTTCAAATTGCTTTAGAAGAAAAAAAGAAGCTAAGAAACACCTGTTTCAAAAAATCTCAGTATGATGAATAC
Source organism: Bacteriovorax sp. As-1 (assembly GCF_058446905.1). NCBI lineage: Bacteria > Pseudomonadati > Bdellovibrionota > Bacteriovoracia > Bacteriovoracales > Bacteriovoracaceae > Bacteriovorax > Bacteriovorax sp. As-1. Next base: position 3,020,712 of record NZ_CP184341.1, on the reverse strand, counting down.
TCCTCACCATCCAGAGACAGAAATATCATCCAAGAAACTGAAAGACTTCGAAATGGCTATCGCACAATTGTAAAAAGAGACCTCGCTCTAGAGTTGGAAGAATCGACAAAAAAAGGGCTGGATTATCTGATTGGAGAGGATAAAACAGATAGTGCTTTATCAGCGATGAAAGATCTCTGTAATGTAAAGGTACCATTTCCCAACGGGCAGTTTGCAACAATTCATATTAAACTTTTTTATGACCGCTACAAACTTGCTCTTATTTCCTCTAATCCCAACCATTCACTAGAATCACGATGGGGATTTAAAGGGCCTGATAACAGTTGTCCCGATTTATAATTAATCTTTTTTCTTTAAAAGAGGAAAAAAGCTTAATTGCAGTTCGTAAATCTGACTTGCATGACCATTGTTTTTAACAATGTAGTTACCTAGGGATCTTCTGAATTTTTTGATTCGCTCCTTAATTTCAGGAATCAAATTCTCATCTACGTTAACGGTAATAGAACTATGATCTCTTAAATTTATAGGAACTTCGTCTATCTTTTTAGCACTGATATCTAATATTTGCTTTTGCCTTTCTCTCATTGCCTTAGAAGACAAATCATAATCGAGAATGGCATTAAACTGATCAATTTTATAATATTGATTGTTCTCATCTATACCGAGAAAATTATGCTCTATTAATCTCTTAATAGCGTCTCGAATCAAATCGACATCCTCTATTCCCAATCGATCCGCAATCCACTGCGGGTCCTGCTTAAAATCTTCCAATCCGCATATGTGTAAAATTGCGTAATGGTACCAATCTGCAATGATATTGAATTTTTCTTTTTCAATAAAACTCATTCCATTGATGTCCACACGCCTTATATTTTTTGAGTGCTTATCATCTTGAAGAGCTTTCATTATCTCGTTTTCTTTCTCTGAGGATAATTCCAACTTAGGTGCTATTGTGCTAAATATCTTAGGAGTAATCTCTATTTGCTCAGATAAGATTCTGGACAACGTTGCAGGAGAAATACCTAAATGCTTGGCAAACGCTCGCAATGAGTAATTTGGATTCTTCTCATTCTTAAGTTTGAATTGATTTCTTAAAATGTATAAAATTTCTTCCAAGTCATGCCATCCTTAGCAGATTCTTAAAACCGACTATTATACTTTGTTTTGTTGGTCTGAGATTAAACCGTAAGACTCACTCCAACCATCTTTTGTCTTATCGCTTTTTCCTTCGTTAGGCGCAACTGCCACAAAGAAAGATGATACTAAAATCAACAGGAAGGTAACTTTCATAAAAGGCTCCTTTCAATTTATTCGATTTATAATAATATCATACGATCGGTGCAATGATATTCTTTCTGTAATTTATCTTGTTTATAGATTTTTCTCCAAACGCTTTTATTTATTTGTTTTAAAAACTCCCTATCTACCCTGATTTACAAAGATATTTAGAGATCCCTGAGTGGAAATATATTTTATTTATGATGTTCAAGTTATGTATAATAAAATAACAGGTCTTTCTTTTTTTTATAATATTAAGAATAAAAGATCCTAAATAAGCCAAAAGGTACTTATTCCCAGAGAAAATGCCCCTGATATTTTTGAGTTATTATGGCTTTATTATTTTTAGAATAAATACTTCCATTAGCTATAGCCATTTAAGGAAGACCTTATATAAAATAGACCTAATTTGTTCATTTTTTAATTTTTAGTAGATTTGGATTCATGGAAAGAAAAACCTACACAGGGACTATCCTCAGGGCCATTAGGCTTTACTATAATTACACTCAATCGGATTTTGCGGCCATTCTTGGCGTAAGCCAGGCCTCTCTCTCTAAGCTTGAAGCGCATCAGGTAGGATTAAGTGCTGATCAATGGATAGGTCTTTGTATGAAGTTCAGTCTGGATCCTCATTGCCTGACAACTGGAATTATTCAAGCTATCCCGAGAAATATTAATGGAAGTGGCTACAGGCTTCCAAAAATATATTCCGCCAATCACATGGCCACGGTTAGATACATTTATCCCTTAATAAGATTGATGAAGAAAATTCTCGGCGAGAGTTACTATGAGAAATTTTTAAAAGACAATAAAATTGACTCTTCCTACTTTACTATTTTAAGCAATCCTATCAACGCCAATATAATCCAATTATTTTTTCTCGACCTCTACAAACATCGAAATTTAAATAACGATATTTTTAACGAATTACTTGCTCTCTTGAGTCATGAAGAAAACTATCCGGCCCTCATAAAAAATCTCGATCGCAATCTTTCAATAGAGGAAAAGTATCAGGCTATTTTTACTCTGTTTCGCAAGCATTTCAATCAGGACATTGATTTTATGCTTAATTATGCTGATGGGCCAATTGCTTCCAGTCTTTCAAACACTGAAGAAGCCTCAGATTTTGGAAGCAAATTTAAAATGGATTACTTGGCCGCATTTGCAAATAGTTTTGATTACACCGATACTCCTCAATGGAATTTAAAAGTTGAACGTATTGATAGTGGCTGGGGACTTTACCGTGTATCATAATGATTTTTTCAAATATATCGATCAGCTAATCGAGTACACCGGGATTGAAAGGGTGGAAGTCTATGACAAATGCTACGATATTTATGTTTCGAATCACTTGACGGCCAGTGACTTATTACAAATTTCAGAAAACTTAAACGTGGATCCTGTTCTCCTGTGGAATAAACAAATCGATTTTGAGACCTTAATAAAAGTGCGATCCGGAGACTATTCGCTACCTTCGTCGTACTCTGATGTTCGTGCCTCAAGCATGGTTTCACTCAAAAACACATTGGAGCAATTTAAAAAATACGATTTATATAATTATGCCCTCAAAAGACTTCAAATTGATGAAAAGGCCATCGCTTCCAATAGCACAATCTCAGTTCTGGCCGGAGCTGACTTACTTGAGTTCAGCAAAGGATTCTTCACCAAAAAGGAATATGCCGATATAGGTAGAAGAAACGCAGCATTTTCTTTTAAAAAACTTTTTAGCCATGAAATAAGTAGTACTAAAAGCGCAATTTATATTACAAGAGAAATGATGAGCCTTCTTGGACATTTCGAGCAAAATTGGGATTATAAAATTCTTCACTCTGACCTTAAATCTGTAATCGTTGAAACAAATGAAAGTGATTATATGAGGTCTGCTAAATCCTATAAATCCTATACAAACGAATTTACAACCTTTATTCGTTTTAGCTATTTCCGTAGTGCCTTAGAAAGTTTTAATATAAAGGGTGCTTATGCTGTCCCGATTTCTGACTGGAATAACCGTGACAAGAAGTTTCGTTTCTCGATAAATATTCGATAATTTTTCCAGGACTCAGTACGTGAATAGTGGGTTTACATTTTTCAGATACCTTGATGAATTATCAGAATACGGAGGGATTCATAAGTCCGAACTCTATAACGGTTGTTCTGACATTTATAAAAGCATTCATCTAAGCGCTAATGATTTAATCCAGATTTCAATTAACCTGGATGTTGATCCAATCCTTTTATGGAACAAACAAATAGATTTAGAACAATTAAGATTGACCAGAGCTGGACAAACTGTTCTTCCATTCGCTTATTCTGAAGTCTGTGCTTCCAACATCGCTTCTCTTAAGAACTCTTTAGATACATTTAAAAAATACGGAATGTATGATTACGCACTAAAAAGAATTCAAATGAATGAAAAGACAATACAGACCATTAACTCTATTTCAGTCATGGCGATGACTGATCTTTTTCGTTTCTCTGATAATTTCTTCATTCCGCAAGACTACATGGATACTACTACTCGCAACGCAGCTTTTACTTACGACAACATTCTAAGAAAAGAAATCAACACTAGGAATACAGGCATTAGGATCACTCAGAATATTTTTGAACTTGTTTGTCACTTTGAGCAAAACTGGAACTATAAAATTATTCGGTCAGATCTTCATTCCCTAACTATTGAAACCAAAGAAAGTGAACTTATGAGATCCACAAAATCATATCGTTCTTTTACTACAAATACATCTAACTTGGTTCGTTTCACTTTTATAAAGGCTGCGCTTGCTAAATTTAATATAAACACACAAAACGTCACTCAGCTCTCTGACTCTGATAACAAAGAAAAGAAATTCCGTTTTTCAGTCAATATTCACTAACTAATCCAATAATACTGAATTATTTTCCAGAGCGAAAATCTTAGTTCCACAAGTGACATATCTGGCATTCTTCATTTCCAGCTCTCTGTTTTCGATCTCAAAAAAGGCCATGGGTGTCTCAAACTTATTAGGGCACATGCCCTTAAATCTTTTTGCTAAAGCATCTGATTGAGCAGAGTCAAACTGGTTATAAACATTTTTGGCGCTGAAGCCGATGAACTTTTGATTCAGAAGAAAATCAATAAATTCGTAAACAGATATTTCATTTTTAGAGGCCACTAGATCTTTTCCAAAAGCAGAAAAGAAATAAGTCATTTTTATCCCCGTACTGATGCAATCTTTACAAACCGAGTTCTTAATCACACATTTTTTTTCATTGCTACAAAGCTGTACACAAGCATTGGTATCCTTGCACTCTACCTCAACCTGAGATCTTAAATCGGCACTCCATGTTTCAGTAAAGTTATAGCCTGCATAGGACTTAGTTTGCAGGACAACAAAGAGCAGGGTCATTAAAAAAAGCGATTTTATAATGTTTTTCATTCTATTTTCCTTCTACTCCACATTTTAAATTAAGACTCTTCTTTGCGACGGTACAAGTTTCCTCTCCATCTTCTCTACTCTGTGTATAAACTTTTACGACATTAGGAGTGGCGCAGCCTCTGATTTTTACTTTTGCTGTTCCCCTCCAGGACTCACTCGCATCAATGCCTTCTACCAGATGCCCCAGGTCCGTATAGGTATCCAAAATAACAGCTTCACAAGCATTCTTCATACATGACTTTCCTTTAATGAGCTGTCTCACGCAATCGTTGGGGATTTTTCCTCCATGCGAATCATATGAAGCGCGAACAAGATAAGGATTCACCGCCCATGAGCGAGGAACATTCATTGGGTCCTTCATTCCTTTATATAGTCTGATTACAGCTCGTGCCATAAAAAAAGCTGTTCTTCCAAATGGTATGGCACTTGAAACGGCCAGGCTTACCTGCTCAAAATCAAGTGAGCATTGAACGCATGCAGCTTTGTACTTATCAGTTGTTTCTCCCATTTCGTTGCTGGTTTCAACATTAATAGCATTTTTTTCATTGGCCTTACACGCTCTGACTGTCACCCCTCTAAAGCCAAGAACTTTTGAAGGGTCCATTTTCTTCGATTTAGAAATTGAAACCTGGCAAGGCAGATGAGTAAATGATCCCAGGTCCATCGCCACGGTTGAAATAACCTTGGTCTTTTCATATTTCGGATCAACCTGAATTTTTCCATCTTTAACTAGTTGATTAAAACTCGTCACCTTCCCTGCCTCTAAATCAAAGTTTCCGTAAATCACGCCAGGGGCCACCGAACTCACTGCTGCCTGAGCAACATCAGTACCAAAAGCAAAAAGAGAAGCTTTCGTTTTATACCAAGGATCATATACTTTACATGCAGTTCTCTCTGCATATGGGTTTAACATATTAGATGACGAGATTTCATTCTTAATGTTCAAAAACAACTCGGAGTATTGAACAACGCTATAGATATCGACAATCGATTGAATCGCAGTTCTTGCACAATCAGTGCTATCAATACAAATGACATCTCTTACATCTTTAGTGCTTGCATAAAGCCCATAAGCTAACATCGGCCTCATTGACTGCAATTTTTCTTTTCTTAAAATGCTGGCCATCGAGTCCACTTTACCTTCATAAACAGTGTCGAGGTACCAGCGATTAAAACCTGTCTTATCTACAATAAAATCCGGATCAAAAACTTTCGATTGATCAAATGAAGAACAAAGCTTATTAACTTTCTCTGCTACTTTTGTGTAATAGTCATAAATCTCATTAAGGGTCTTGCTATTTATTGAATCAGTTAGATTATCAGAGGTGTTAATTTTTCCCAAGATATCCATCTTCGGTTTAAGGTAGCTTAAATCTTCACTCGACAAAAATGCGCTTTCTGCACATAAATAGTAAAGCTCAGACTTAAGCTGTGTGTCCCCCGGCCCAGGAGATGTGATTATGGGCCTGAAATAGTTCTCTAATGTAGATTGAAGATTGTCAGTTCTAAGACCTTTAGAAATAAGACTTAGATTGTTGACTGCTGTTACGAATTTCTTTCTCATCGTAAGCCTGGTTTCTGAAAAGTTTTGACGGAAACTTTCTGTCCAGGAGTCAGCTGTTTCAAAATTGGCAAAACCAAGAATATCTTGATTCACCACAGGGAATTGATCTTCAATAAGATTTTTTGTTGCCCCTTCAGGAACAGATCTAAAGACATCCAAATTCGCCGCCGATTGCTGAAAATCATTTTTAGCGAACATTCTGATCGAGTTCTGATTAATCGTCTGAGGGTCGCATTTTGGACTAACAAGGCTCTTGCAACCATTGGGAGTCATGAAGAGTGAGTCCTCAATTAAAACGCTGCTAAAAATTTCATCAAATGGATAGGCCATTTGCTGTGCTTCTTTCGAATTTCTAAAGGCCCATGAAAAGAAGACCTTCATTGAGTTCCAATAATCAAAACCTGCGACTTCAAAGCGCTTAGACTTGGCAATTTCTGTAGAAATCTCATAGGTCGAGACCTTTAAGCTTTCCTGAGCTGAGTAATCGTGACAATCAGAATAATAGTCATCGACTTCTGCTGTCGCTTTTGCAATTTGTTCTAAAACATCGGCCGTTGGTTTCGTTCCAAACAACTGTGCTTCAAGTGGTGTAAACTTTTTTAAGTAAGAACAATTTAATGCCTTGGCCGGTACCTTCTCTTCCAAATTCAAAAAATTAGTTCGGTTAAAATTGTCGATAGAGGAAAGATCCGGTCTTTTCAAATGAGAAGAATCCCAAATGGCCGCCAGATAGTCATCAAGTTCCGGGCATTTATTTGAAGTTGAACACTTCTGTGATATTTCACTGTATTTAGTTAGGTTTGTTTTTAAACTTAAGTCAGAGGGAAGAATCGGAAGCTGGTTCGACACTAGTTTTTTATGAATCAACTCCAGTAAACTTAGAACAGTATAGCGATATTTACTCAATCCCAATTTGGTAAAAGCGTTAGTGTCTTCCCCGCGAACCTTGGCCAGACGATAGAGAGATCGCCCTATATCCATATTACTCAAAAGCACTAAAGAACTTTCCGAAGGTAATTTTGAATCAAGCGCACACTGTGCCCTATTGGTAAACCTCAAGTCGGATGTAATATTTTTTCCTCCGGCCAGTACCTGTGAGGACAAAAATAAGAGCATTAATGGAAGAAGAGCTTTCATAAAATTTCCAAAAGTGAGTAATATTTGACTAAAATTAACTCATCTCAATTAGAAACAAATGAGAGACGTATTTTTTATGTAAAAAATGTCTGTTTATAAAAAATTTAAAAAAACGCTTAAAAGTACAGACCTCTAAGCGTTTGGTTTTTCAAGATCTAAGCGATGATAGACATCGGCAGGGACATCTGCAGGATTCTTGTAAATAGTCCACCCGCAAGGCTTGTTTGGGTCAGCTTCAAATTCAACGACCAGTTTAGGATAACCAAAACGATCGATTGAGTACTTTTCATTTAAAGCGCAATGAGAGCAGTACAAATTGACCTCTCCACATTTGCTCCATGCCAGGTTGTGCTTCTCCTTAAGGTTGACAACGGACTCACCTAGTCTTCTACGAATAGCACCACCACTTCCACAAGGATCAAAAATCAGCCTGATTTTTTTATCGTCTTCTATTACTGTAGTTTTCCCTTCTCTAGTGCTTCCTGAAAAGTGGAACCTTAAATGCTCAGCTAAAAAAGCTGATAACTCTTCTGGAGATAGAACATTTGCTAAATCCCAAAGACCTAGCCATTTTTGGTTTCTTAAAATACTTCCGTTGCTAATTTCAACGGCCATTTTTTCTCCATCGACTTCAATAATCGAGGTTGGGTATGAATAAACAAATGTAGCAAAAGTGTCGTGACGAATGACCGCGCGGTGATGAAAAACTGGCAAGAAATCCAGCGATTTTTTTAAATCTTTTCTGCTAAAAGCATCCTGCAATTCCTTAAAGTCTTTCTCCATTTCCCCCACAATAAAATCGGCAGATGAAATGCTCAGCTTTTCTTCATCAAATAAATCCTTCATTTGCTCAATAACAATCTTTTCTTCTGCCTCCGAGTAAGACTCGCCCATTTTATTCATGAGCACTTTAAAGTCGCGAAGTGCTTTTTTGCGAAACTCTTTTTCCGACTCTATGGATGTCAATTCAGCATAATAATTTGTCATAATTATGCACCACTCAAAGAAAACAACATTCATGAACATATTCTGAGCATGAAAGGTTGATAAATACTTACTGGCCTCATCCCATTCACTTTTGAGCAATAAATTTCTTATGACCTGGTAGTCAGGTATCTCCAAAGATGAAGGCACTCCCATTCTCATTAGAGATCCAGTTTTCTCAAAAACTTGCAATCTTTCCTGGCCAATAAAATAATCACTCATTGTTACTCCGAACATGAAAAGATAAATTGAATATTACATTAGTAATAAACGCTACGACAGAAAGCTGATTGCGACAAGGAAATTTATTGTTATTTTTCTTAGCTTACTTGGGATAACAAAACCTCTTTTTCGCATTCGACTCCACCACCTGATAATTTTCTTCCAGGCATTTTTTCTTGCTAGGAAACTTCTTCAGCGGAGCACACGAATAAAGGCTTCTCTTTTTTTCTTTGTCGACCGAGCGCTTTTCCTGACAGCTCTCCCACCCGTCTTTATCCACACAGGTGTAGTACTGAAATTCGCACTGGTAAATGAGATACTCTCCGGCCTTGTAGCGAGAGTCGATTTGATAGTGGCTTTTACGGTAAGAAAGATCGTCATCGTCTGCGGGGGGTGCAGGCTTTCCTAAAACAGGAATTTCCACCTTTTCTTCAGGCATACCATCGGCTTTTCCGACAAATGGAAAAACGAAAAGTGCCGCGAGTAAGAAAAGGTGAAGTTTCATCTTAGTTTCCGCTTTTTTCGTCGCTTCTGATTTTTTTCATGGCGAACTCCAGGACCTCTTTTAGGTCTTTAAGCTCTAGTTCATAAAACATATGTGAAGCAGAAACTTTTGGAAGAGTTTTTCCAAATTTCATTTCGTCCTCAAAAGACCTGATACGGTTGTTGAGGTTGTTTCTGATCGTTCTCATTTGCTTGGGAGTTTTTTCTTTGAAACTCGCTTTTAGTTCTTCTACGCGTGGGTGTGACATTTAAAAATCCTTATTGCCAAAGTAATACATAATATCGACCGCCGAGCTTTAGCCCTTCGATGCCAATGGTGAAGGCAAGAAAGATAAAGGCGAGGGAGAAATATTTCAAGTGTAATCGTTCCCATTTTTGGGGAGTTTTAAATAAACCAAAGAGCATCCCGACAAAAAGGCCTCCAGCGTGGGCCGTATTGGCGATGGGGCCTAGAAATCCAGTCAAACACAGAAGAAGCCATCCAATCATGATGGTAATATCTCTCGGAGGCAGGGAATACTCCATGTCCTCGTGGATTTTCTTATAAACCCAGACAAACCCCAGCATCGCATAGAGTACGCCCGACATTCCTCCGAATTGAGGGCCGCTTACACAGTACTGTAGGACGTTGGAAACAACACCACTCACTAAGATAAAAATCAAAAGGAAATTCTTCCCGAATTTGTACTCAATTAAATAACCCAAGTCCTTAAACCAGAGCATGTTAAACACAATGTGCAGGATGGATAAGTGAATCAGAATCGGAGTGACAAGTCTCCAGATTTGCCCGTGCAGGATTTCGTATAAAAAACCCGTCTCTGGTACACCCATAAAAAGCGCATCAAAGAGCCTTTTTCCCATGTCCGAATAGCTCAAACCAAAGAGCACGGCACAGATGATGATAATCGTATAAGTCACTTGCCCGCGTGGAAGAGTTTTAATTTTTACCCACTCTTCGTCCACTTCAATAGGCTTTTGAAAACCAAGCTTCACGCGGTAGTAGTCCATAGCGCGTGGAAGATCTTTTTCTTCATCTACCGTGAGAAAATAAATATCGTCTTTTTCGCTATAGTGAGTCTGTGCGCTGATGCCCATGGAAAAGAGTTCATCACGCATTTGATTGATCATTTTTCTGTCGCGAAGTTCGCCTACGACAAACATATAAAGTCCTTAATTGAAAGCATCGATTAAATCACCGGCCACTTCACCATCACCTGCTGCCAGGGATTTTTTAAAGGCCTGAAGAATGAGTTTTTTCTCATCTTCTGTGGGTTTTGTCCCGCCAATAAGCAGGTTAAATTTCCCGCCTTTGTTAAATGGGATCGAGTCCACGGCGAAAATCATTGTTTTGGCCTTTTCAGAAGAGATTTTACCACTTCCGGTGACGGCCTCTCTCACCGCTTTTTCGATTCCTTCAGCGCGCACCACTCGTTGTGATCTCTCTGCCGCCGGAACCACGGCCCCCGTATCAAACACTGTGCGGACATAAGTCACACGGAATTTAGACGGGTCTTCCGATTTTGAAAGCGTCTTTAGTAAATCCTTTTTTTGACTCATTGACCAGTCGCCCTTTGGCATAAGTATTCCATCATCTCCGGAGAACTTAGGGACGATGCTAGGATTCTTTACGTCCTTAGTGGCCAGAGTAAAATAACGTTTGCTTGTATTCATTGCCTCTGTCACACCATCAACATTCGTTTGAATTTTTCCAAATGCGTCCTGAACCAGTTTTTTTGCATCTTTTTGTGCGTAATTAACCGCACTCAAGGCGCGCATTTGCTCATAAGCGTTGTCGACACCAACACCAGTAAAATCTACCGAAACAATACCGTTTTTAGCTTCACCAAGATTGATGGAAACCCGCTCACGCTGAAATAATGGTGGTGAAAGTGAGTCTACTTTTTTGAAGTACTCTGTTAAGTCATCAATGTGTTTATTACTAATGTCGCTGTTAAATAATGTTTTAACTTTCGCACGGATTTTCCCGGCGTATTCTGCGGCATCAGCGCAGTCACTAGGCTTAATCTTACGAAGAACACCAATCATATCTTTTGAAGGAATGACTTCTCCACTCGCGGTTTTGACCATGATCTTGGCCTTCATTAAATCAGGACTTTTGGCCAGGGATTTTCTTAAACCCTCAATCGAGTTAACGTCCTTATGCATGACGGCCAGTTGCTCTTTAAAAGACACTGTTCTTGTTTTTCCGTCTTTAAATGTCGTCGTTCTTGCGCCTCTTGCCGCCATGTTGGCCTCAAGAGCGCTTTCCCCGCTTCCCGATAAAAACCATGAACGCACATCCACCACTTCATCGGTTCTTGGGGCAATCATTTTTGAAAGTCCCATTTTCTCAAATTCAGAAGCAAATTCATCAACGCTTTTTTGATAAATGTCACTTAGCTTTTTTTCCCAAACGGCAGCATCCTCACCTTTGCCTAGAGCTAAACGCAGGCGCATTCCCTTGTAGTCTTTGTATTGACCTTCAAGTTTTGCTGCAACCTCAGGGTGATCCTGTAAATTTTTTTGAAATTTAGCGAGAAAAGAATTGTTAACTGAATCCACCATCGCTTTATCGCCAATGAGTGTATCATTAAGCTTTTTCTGAACAGCATTCTCAACATCAAAATAAAGAACATCAGTTCGCTTTAATTTTTTATCTGCCTCCATCATCGAGATGAATGAGCGGTTGTTAGTGTTGGTGATTGAATCATTGCCGTACTTAAGTTTGTACGAAGTCGCTTCAGGCCCTGCCCAATTGACAGTTTTTACCTTGGCCGCAGCCTCCTTCGTTGATTCCCTTGCCGTAACCCTTGCCATCGCTTTTTCCAAAGCGGTCTCAAACTGCGGGCAATTTCCCCAGGCATTGGCAGTAAAAAGAAGAAAAAGTACTAAACTTAAATAATTCATCTTGGTACTTTTCGGATTTTTCACGCATTTCGTTAGAAAACAGAGGGTAAAAACCCTTGTCTAATTATAAATAGGTTTATTTTTGACGTATTTTGGGATATTGTCGGGCCATAAGCGAGATGGGAATGGAAAATAGTGGACTTTTTTAAGACCAATGCCGTTTTCCCCTATGGAGAGATGAGAATGCTTAAAATTAATAAAAAAGTTGAATACGCCCTGATGGCCTTAAAGTTTATGGCCGACAAAAACGATTCAACTCCCTTAGTTTCGGCCCGTGAAATCTGTGATGCTTTCAACACTCCTTTTGATACGACAGCAAAAGTGATGCAAGTGATGAACAATCACGACATCCTGACATCGGTCAAAGGAATTAAAGGCGGCTATCACTTAAACAAACCACTTTCAAGTATTACTTACATGGAACTGGTTCGCATGATTGAAGGCAAAGAAGAAATCGGCCGCATGTGCACAAACCACAAAGGCACGTGTGAACTTCTCGGCAAATGCAACATCTCTACTCCGGTGGAAAACTTAAACCGCAAACTCAACTCGTTCTTAGAAAGTTTAACCCTTGCAGAACTTTTACAAAGCACAGAATTCAACGTCCCAAACAGACTCGCTTCTGGCCTTGAGGTACAACAATAATGAGCACAGATATTTTAAATTCTGATTACAAGTATGGATTCTTCACAGACATCGAAACGGAAGAGTTTCCTAAGGGTCTCAGTGAAGACATCGTCCGCATGATTTCGGCGAAAAAAGAAGAGCCTGAGTGGCTTTTAAATTTCCGCCTGAAAGCCTATCGTCATTGGCTAACGATGGAGCATCCAAAGTGGGCAAAACTCACTATTCCAGAAATCAACTACCAAGACCTCTACTACTACTCTGCTCCTAAGAAAAAGGACGCAGTGGCAAGCCTGGATGAAATCGACCCTGAACTTCTAGCAACTTTTGAAAAGTTAGGGATCCCTCTTAACGAACAAAAAAGAATCAGCGGTGTTGCCGTGGATGCGGTCTTTGATTCAGTTTCAGTTGCGACTACTCACAAAGAAGAACTAGAAAAAGTCGGAGTTATTTTCTGCTCAATTTCTGAAGCTGTAAAAGAGCACCCGGAATTAGTAAAAAAATACTTAGGAACAGTTGTTCCTCACTCGGATAACTTCTACGCTGCTTTAAACGCGGCGGTATTCTCTGACGGATCATTCGTTTTCATCCCAAAAGGAGTTCGTTGTCCGCTGGATTTATCGACGTATTTTAGAATCAACGCCAAAGAAACAGGACAGTTCGAAAGAACGCTGATCGTTGCGGAAGAAGGATCATTTGTTAACTATCTTGAAGGCTGTACAGCTCCTCAAAGAGATGAAAACCAACTTCACGCGGCCATCGTTGAGCTTGTTGCTCTAGACGACGCAGAAATCAAGTACTCAACAGTTCAAAACTGGTACGCCGGAGATAAAATCGGTCAAGGTGGGATTTATAACTTCGTTACAAAACGCGGCAACTGCCTTGGAAAAAATTCTAAAATCTCTTGGACTCAAGTTGAAGCGGGCTCAGCAATTACTTGGAAATACCCTTCTTGTAACCTGATTGGTGATGGTTCAGAAGGTGCTTTCTACTCTGTTGCTTTAACTAATAACTTCATGCAGGCCGATACCGGAACAAAAATGGTTCACATCGGTAAAAACACAAAATCAACCATCATCTCTAAAGGGATTTCTGCTGAACAATCAGAAAACAACTACAGAGGACTGGTTAAAATCAACCCGAGTGCAACGGGAGCAAGAAACTACTCTCAGTGCGATTCAATGTTAATCGGAGACAAAGCACGCGCGAACACTTTCCCGTACATCGACGTGAAAAACAACACGGCCGTGGTTGAGCACGAAGCTTCGACATCGAAGATTTCAGAAGAGCAACTCTTCTATCTTCAGTCTCGCGGACTTTCGGAAGAAAAATGTATCTCTATGATCGTTAACGGGTTCTGTAAGGATGTTTTCAAAGAACTTCCTCTAGAGTTCTCGGTTGAAGCTGTAAAGCTTATTGAAATGAAACTTGAAAATAGCATCGGATAAGGAAATATTATGATTGAAGTAAAAAACCTCCACGCAAAAGTTGGAGAAAAAGAAATCCTAAGAGGAATTAACTTAAGCGTTCGCGCCGGTGAAGTGCACGCGATCATGGGACCTAACGGTTCAGGAAAGAGTACACTTTCAAAAGTTATCGCAGGACACCCTTCGTACGAAGTGACTGAAGGGTCAATTACATACAAGATCAATGCAAAAGATAAGAATCTTTTTGAACTCGAAACTGACGAGAGAGCAAAAAGCGGAATCTTTTTAGGTTTCCAATACCCGGTAGAAATCCCAGGTGTTTCAAACTTCACGTTCCTTCTTGAGTCTTTCAACGAAACTTGTAAGTTCAACGGAGCTCCAGAAATGAGCGCGGAAGAATTCAGAAAATTCCTTCAGCCAAAACTTGAGCTTTTAGAAATGAACCCAGCTTTCCTTGACCGTCCGGTTAACACTGGTTTCTCTGGTGGAGAAAAGAAGAAAAACGAAATCCTTCAGATGGCCGTTTTAAACCCAAGACTTTCTCTTCTTGATGAAACAGATTCAGGTCTTGATATCGATGCCCTAAAAATTGTAGCAAAAGGTGTAAACGCTCTACGCTCTCGTTTCAATGCAACGATTCTTGTAACTCACTACCAACGCTTACTAGACTTCATCGTTCCTGATCATGTTCACGTTCTTTATAAAGGAAAGATCATCAAATCTGGTGGAAAAGAACTTGCTCTAGAACTTGAAGAAAAAGGATATGAGTGGCTGATTAAAGACCACGAATAATATTTATGGAAAACGTACTACTAAACGAACTTATTAAAAACTCGGCAGAGGTTCACAAGAATTCAGGTGAGCTTGGGGCGAGCTATAACGAAGCCATGAAGCGCGCTCTGGAGCAATTTAAGACTCTGGGGATTCCTTCTAAAAAAGACGAAGACTGGAAATACACTAATATTTCTAAAAACCTTTCTCCACGCTTCTATTCTCGCCAAAGCGAAATCGTGCAGGAAATTCCCGCACAGGTAATCGATCGCCGTGGGATGATTATTTTAAACAACGGGATTTTTAACCGCCACCAGTCAGTTCTACCGGAAGGAGTGAGCTTAGATCAACAAAGACCAGAGACTAACTTCTTTGACTCTTTTGATGCCCTAAACTTTGGTGTCGCGCTCTCACCTCTTTTCTTAAAAATTAAGAAAAACACAGTGATTGATTTCCCAATCAGTATCGTGCACATGACGGATGAAGCGGGAGTTAACAAGATTGTTTCTCCTCGTATCACCATCGTTGCTGAAGAATTTACGAAGGCCGCTTTTGTTGAAGTTTTCACTTCAACTCAAAACCTGCTTTTCCAATACACGACAAACGCGGCGACTCTTTTTGAGCTAAAAGAAAACGCCTTTATCGAACACGTAAAAATTCAGAACGAAGCCACTGCTTCAACTCACATTGGTTTAACCAAAGCTTCTGTTGCTAAGAGTGCTCAGTTTAAATCAATGACAGTTGACCTGGGGAACTTCACTTCTCGCCACAATATCGACGTAACAGTCGCAGGCGTTGGTGGAGACGCTCACGTCAATGGTCTTTTTGCCCTAAAGAAAACAGAACACGCAGATGTATTCTCAAGCATTAACCATTTAAGTGCCCACACGACTTCTGATCAGCTTTTCAAAGGAATTTTAGCTGGTGAATCTCATGGAGCTTTCACTGGGAAAATCTCTATTGCTAAAGATGCCCAGCTAGTTAACTCAAACCAGTTGAATAAAAACCTGATGCTTTCTAAGAAAGCTCACATCGACACTCGCCCTCAGCTTTTAGTTTCTGCTGATGACGTCAAGTGTGCCCATGGGGCGACGATAGGTCAGCTTTCAGCTGAAGAAGAGTTCTACCTTGAGAGCCGCGGGATCAAAAAAGACAAAGCAAAAAGAATGCTTTGCCACGGTTTTGCGACAGATGTTCTTTATAAGATTGATAATCTTGAAATCCAGAAGCTGGCGATTTCAATGCTTGAAGAAAGCTTTGAGCGCATTGCTTTAAGTGAGATGACTCTATGAGTACTTTAAACGTAGAAAAAATCAGAGAAGACTTTCCACAGTTAAAAACAACTGTGAATGGAAAGCCTTTGGTTTATCTGGATAACGCCGCTACGACGTTAAAGCCAAAAGTGGTTATCGATCAGATGACAAAACACTTAAGCCAGGACGTGGCCAATGTTCACCGTGGGATCCATACCCTTTCTGAAATGGGAACAAGACAATTTGAGGAAACAAGAATTGCTGTTCAACATTTCATCAACGCCCCTCAAGCTCACGAAGTGATTTACACCAAAGGAACAACGGATGCGATTAACCTTCTGGCCAACTCTTTTGGCGAGAGATTTCTAAAAGCAGGAGATGAAATTCTTCTGTCTCAAATGGAGCACCACTCGAATATCGTTCCATGGCAGATGATTGCTGAGAAAAAAGGCGCGAAAGTTGTCGTGATTCCAGTTAACGACAAAGGCGACATTGTTTTAGAAGAATACAAAAAACTCCTGAATCCAAAAGTAAAAATGGTTTCAGTTGTTCACACATCAAACACACTGGGGACAACAAACCCGGTTAAAGAAATGATTAAGCTTGCTCACGCTGTTGGCGCAAAAGTCGCAATTGATGGAGCTCAGTCAATCGCTCACCAAAAAGTCGACGTCCAAGATTTAGACTGTGACTTCCTGGTCTTCTCTGCTCATAAAATTTACGGGCCAAATGGTCTGGGGATTTTATACGGAAAAGAAGAGCTCTTAAATGAAATGCCTCCTTACCAGGGTGGCGGAGCGATGATTAGTGAAGTGACGTTTGAAAAAACCACTTACAACATCCTTCCCAATAAATTTGAAGCAGGAACTCCGGCGATTGCCGAAGTGATCGCTTTTAAAGCGGCCATTGATTACGTTCAAAAGCTGGGCATGGACAATATCTATAACTACGAGCACGAGCTTCTTGCTTATGCGACTAGCGAGTTAAAGAAAATCCAGGGCATCCGCTTTATCGGTGAATCAGAAACGAAGTCAGGAGTTCTCTCATTCGTTTTAGAAGGCGTTCACCCTCATGACCTGGGAACTCTTTTAGATAAACAAGGTGTGGCGATTCGTACGGGACATCACTGCACGCAGCCTTTAATGAAACGTTTTGGCATCACTGCTTGTGCCAGAGCTAGTTTTACTTTCTACAACACAAAAGCAGACGTTGATGCATTAGTAGCAGCGATTAACAAAGCAAAAGAATTTTTATTATAGAGGTTACCTATATGACAGAAGCAGAAACAAATATGGAAATTGATATCGATATTCAGCCAACGCCAAATCCAAACGCGCTGAAATTCATCCTGAACTACCCGGTAAAAAATCAGGGGAATTCAACTTATAAATCTCCAAGTGAGTGTGGAGAAAACAAACTGGCCCTTGAACTCTTCAAAGTCAGAGGAATTGATCAGCTGCACTTTTTTGAAAACGTCATTGCTGTGACAAAGTTTTCTTACGAAGACTGGAACAATGTTGAAGTGGGAATCACAAAAGCTCTTAAAGAGTTCATGCCATCTCACAATCCTGATTACAATGACCCAAACCCTGAAGCAGACAGAAGAAAAAATCTTTCTCCAGAACTTCAGCAGATTGAAGCGATCTTAGATAAAACAATCCGCCCAGGCCTTCAAGGCGACGGTGGTGATATCCAGGCGCTAACTTATCAAGACAACATCTTAATGGTGAAATACCAAGGTGCATGTGGGACTTGCCCGAGTTCAACAACTGGAACTCTTGAAGCGATTAAATCGATTTTAAGAGACGAATTAAATCCGGATATCGAAGTCTACATCGCTCCTGAATACTAGTTTTAAAGCCTAAAGGCCCCTCATAGATGGGGCCTTTTTTTTGCTCTCAACTCCCTAAAAAGCATAATATTTCCAATATCTTAAAAGATTGATGAAAATCATTCTTAAATTAGTTTGACTATTCAAACTTTTGATTTAAACTACTAACAGGAGGATCATGTATGATCGTTCAAAATTGTAATCTCCTGTTAGTTGTCATTTCTAAAATCGAGTCACTCATTGCCGAGCAAAAGACTCAACATCCGAACTTAAACGATGAAGAAATCATCGAATTCTTAAAAATTAAATTTTCAATCGAAAATAGATCCTAAACATTTTTATTCCTTTGTCGAAGAAGCATAAAAATAGTCTGTGCCTTAACTAACAGGAGAACATTTTTATGTTAACAAAATGGAAAACGTCTTTATTGACTGTTGCTACAGTCGCAATGCTTGGATTTACAACTTCTTGTGGAAAAAACGATGCTTCTAACATCCAGATCGCTGGTGTAAAAGGGCCAACAGTTACTCTTCTTCAAGATAACATGATGATCTCTGCTGTATTTGAAAATATTCAAATGGATGGTGGACTTCGTTATAACATTCCAAAGTATAAGTATTCATTCCTTGAAATCTCTCCAGATGTAGAGTCAAACGGAACACTTATGCAAGTTTCGATCTCTCTAAAAGACATCGTAGATGGTGGTCTTGATCAACTTGACCCACAAAAACTTCCTGGTGGACGTAACCTTCCAGGTGTCGCTTCTGGATCACTTCCAGCAGTCGCTTTCTCAATCGAAAAATTCCACAATATGTCTCTTTACGTAGGTAAAGATGTATTCGGTATCTTCCTTCCTGCTTCAGTTGGTGTTGAAGGAGCTATCGCTTCATTCAGATACTACATCGGGGAAAAAGCAGCTGGTACAATCTCTCTAGTTGGTGCTGACCAAAACGGAGAAAACTCAGGTGTTCTTCTTATGCTAAACATCTCTGGACAAGTTAAGTCTCAGATGATGAAAGTTTACAAGAAATACAATCATTAATTTTTAGATAGAATCGTGGCCGTGATGATCTTTGATCTTCGCGGTCACTTCTCTTCCCAAGATAGGCACTAAAACAACCGACAAGATAATCAGCCCTGCTCCTAAAAGATTCATCCCATTTAGCGTCTCCCCTAAAACTAAAAAGCCAAAGAGAGCGGCAAACGGCGACTCTGTTAAGAAAATAAGTCCGGCAATGTGATCCGGGATTTTTTTCTGGGCGACAATTTGAGCGGTAAAAGAGATCATGCTGGAGAAGATCCCCAGGTAGATAAGGCCAATCAGAACATTGTGACCTGGATCAAACACCACTCCAAAATCAATAACCCCTTTAAAGATCAAAGCAATCGGAATAGACATCAGGGCCACAAAGAAATTTTGAAGAAAGTTAAATTCCACTGGAGACTCGATAGCATTGGCCACTCTCCCCACGTAGATAATGTGAATCGCTCCAAAGACAGAACATATCAGCGTAAAAAAGTCACCGCTGTTTAAGTCTTTAAACTCCAAGTTGCACATTAGTGCCATTCCCATCATTGCCATGAAGATCAGAAACCAGAACGTCGGGCGGTATTTCTTCTTAAAGACCAGCATGGTGATAATCGGAATAAAAAGAGTGTACAACGTCGTAATGAATCCGCTTTTTGCCACGGTGGTAAGAGAGAGGCCAATGGTCTGGAAAAGTAAAATCCCCAATAAGAACACAGAACTGATAAACGATTTTTTAAGAATGTTGTCAGGACGTGTGAATGAGCGTTTATAAAGTAAAAACGGCAGCGAAGCCACGCCGGCCACGCTAAAGCGAAGAGCATTGGCCCAGTAAGGGTCAAGAGCAACTAGCGTCCAGCGAGTGGCAATAAAACCATATCCCCAGATAGATGTGGCAAATAAAAGAAGAAGGATATTAATAAACATTTTTTAGTTCCACTCGCGAGGAAAATAGTACTCCATCATCTTCTCATGAACTGAGCCTGCTGCTGGTTTGTACTTGTAAGTGAATTTCGCACGCGCTGGAAGAGAAATCAGAATTGAATCCGTGCGTCCGTTGGTTTTTAGGCCAAACATTGTCCCGCGGTCGTGAAGCAGATTGAATTCTACGTAACGTCCACGTCTATGGAGTTGGAAGTCTTCATCAGCTTCTGTATAGGCTTCGTCTTTTCTTTTTTCGACGATTGGAAAATAGGAATTGATAAAGTTTGATGAGATGTCTTTAACCATCGCGAAGTCTTTTTCTAAATCATTTGTGTTGTAGTGATCGTAGAAGAACCCACCTACTCCACGCATCTCACCTCCACGGTGAGTGTTAACAAAGTATTTATCACATTCTTTTTTCATGTCTTCATACACGCCATACGGAGTCAGTGCTTTTTTCCAAATGGAATGAAAGTATTGGAAGTCTTCTTCGTGAGGGTAATAGGGTGTCAGGTCCGCTCCACCGCCAAACCAGAATCTCTCTCCGGCCTGGATCATTCTGAAATTCGCGTGAACAGTTGGGACTCTAGGGTTTTTCGGGTGAATAATCAGGGAAATCCCTGCGGCCCACATCTCGTCCCCAGTGCCACCTAAGCGACCGGCAAAGGCCGGGTCAATGGCCCCAAAAACTTTCGAGGTGTTAACCCCTGCGTTTTCAATGACGTCTCCAGAAAAAGCACGAGTGATTCCTCCGCCTCCCGGGTTACCTTTGTGATCCTTGCGCTCCCATAGGTCTTCTTCCAATGACAATTTAGGGTCGACACTAAAAAGTGCCTTAGTAATGAGATCCTGAAGATCTTTTACGTATTGGTGAAAATCATTCTTTTTAGCTTCTAAATTGTTCATAGCAATTTCCATCGAGGAGTCGTTGTGTTAAAAGTAGGCTGGACTCTCTCTAAACAGTAAGATTACTACTACCACGTATGACAAAGTTTGTCCCCTTGCTCCTGTTATTATTTTCGCTGATGACCATCAGTGAAGGCTTCGCTCAGGCGAGTGCCCAGGAATTGGATTCTGGGCCCCAAAAACCGTATCTGCAGGGCGATGTCGTCGTCGATCCCGTCAAAAAAACCCGCACCTCGCTTTACCACTATGGGTATGTTGACCGCGAGCACAGCTGGGAAGAAAACGCGAAAAATATCGGAATCGTTTACGGACTGACATGGGTTTTTTATCCCTTGATTCAACCCAAAGTTTTTAAGGTCGAAGACGGATGGAATAAATACAAAAACAATTTCGGAAAACTGGTTTTTGATAAAGATGAACCGGTGTGGAATTTATTTGTTCACCCACTCACAGGCTCTCAACTTTATCTTCTCTACCGCGCTGAAGGTTATTCGCGAATGGCCGCGATGGGGATGGCCTCAATTAGTTCGGCCCTTTTTGAATTCACTGTTGAGATCCTCACTGAACCTGCCAGTGTTCAGGATTTATACCAGACACCTGTACTTGGAACCGTTTTAGGTTTAGGCATCGAAACTGCTTCGATGTCACTCTTAAATTCTGGAACAATGGCCGGAAAGATAGTCGGCCACATGATTAATCCGGCCACACTTTTTCCTTTTTATGAAGGACGAACGTTGATCATACCTAAATTTGAACAAGAGGATAAAGGTGCAATGTTAAGACTGGAGCTCAATTACTGATGAAGAATTGTTTTTTAGTCATCCTATTTATTTTGAGCTCATCTCTTTATGCAGATGATGCGAAATCGACGCTCGAAAACAGCTTCATCCTGCGGGCCGGTTTTTCATTCAATCATATTGAAATGAACACCGACCGCCTGATTGATAACCATGAATCGGAAGATGATGACCCGGAAGATGAAACCAAAACTCTGGGGTTTGGTCTGGTGACTTCTATCGCTTATCGCTGGGAGGCCTGGGAATTCGCCGTGGCCTCCGATGTTCTTTTTGGAAAAATTAAAGATGTCACTTTTATCGACAATCAGAATTCCATCCGTGGAGGAGGAAGATTCCGCTTCGTGAGTTTTAGCCCACAGATCAAATACCACACTCCTTTTTCTGTTTTAGACAAAGCGAATGTCTATATTGGTTTCGGCCCATCGTGGTCTCTTCAAACTTTTGTTTTTAGCAATGCTACGACCTCTGGGAATTTTAATAACAAGAGAAGAATCAGCTTTGAAAACTATGGCGGTGGTATTTTTATCGGGCTGGAAGAAATTCTTCCTTTCAAACAAGACCATCCGATGTTTTTAGAAATTGGATACAACTACATGCACTCCTACAAGGTTTCTATTCTCGATGCTTCCGATACAGCTGAAGTCATCACACTTTCAGAAGGAAACTCCAACGATTTCTCCGGCCACTACATTATCGTGCGCACGGGTTTCACTCTTTTTTAGTTAGGACACCTTACCCTCTCAAATACCCGACTTTTTTAGACCAATCGTTTTAAGGTTTTACCCTTACTGGTGCAAAATTATGGGCCAAATTTAAACGGCCCTTTACTTAGGTTGTCTGGAAATTACATAGTTGGCCCATAAACATTTATCCCCTAAAGAACTCACCTATAATGATCGAAGAGATGATTAATAAGCGCCTTTAAAATGAAGGATTTTTATGAAATTACGCTCTCACCTTTTTTGGACTCTAACGACTTTAATCATCGCCACAAACGTCATGGCCAATGACAATGTTGCCAAGGTTATTATCCTGCGCGGGATGGTCAAAGCAAAGTTGACTGATGGAAGTGTCGTCGATGTCAAAGCTGATCAATCAATCCCAGAAGGTGCTGTTGTTCAAACAGCAGAAAAAAGTTTCGTAAAACTTCTCTTCATTGATAAATCGCAAATGAACCTCGGACCGAATTCGCAAATGGTGATCAACGCTTTTCCTAAAAAAGAAGCCGGTATCATCACGCTGGTAAAAGGTCAGATCAGATCTCAAGTTACAAAAGATTATATGGAGATGGAAGATAAGAGTAAAAGTAAACTCTATATCAAAACAAAAACTGCGGCGATGGGTATCCGCGGGACAGACTTCCAGGTTAACTTCAACCCACAAAACCAAAACACGTCACTGATCACTTTCGAAGGGAAAGTGGCCATGGCCCATATTGACCGCGATCAAAGGGACTCAAAATTTGATCAGGGAAATTTAGAAAGAGTTGTCTCAAGTGACAAGGCCGTCATGGTAACAAAAGGACAGGTCTCGGCCGTTAACCTAAACGTTGCCGAGCGAGCAATGATTCCGACAAAACTTGGAACAAAACAAATTGAAGCTCTGGAAAAAAACGAAACTGGTTTAAATGAAGGTTCGTCACATTCAGAAAAACAATTCAGAAACCCAATTCCTCCAGGAGCTGAAGGAGCTGCCTTCTCTAACTCTGCTTCAGTAGTGGATAAAGAAGTCGCGAAAATGGGTGTGGATGTTAAGGCCTCCCTTCCGGCCGTATCTCATACTGAAAAACCAGGGAGCTCTGAAGGATTCTTCAACGTCACAACTGGTGAGTATAAACTTCCAGCGGGAAGTGTTATCGATTTAAATACTGTTAACATTATCCCTCCTCCATCAAACGCTCCATTCGACAGTAACTCTGGAACATACATCGTACCTGAGTCTCTGGGAAAAATTGACAAAGTTACTGGGGAATACAAAGCGCCAGCTGGTCTGGAGCTAGATCTTTCCGGAAAATTCATTATGGTAGACCCTGAGGCCTTCCAAAAGGCGCAGGCACCAGCAAAAGAAGATGAGAAAGCTGGAGAGAAAAGCGATAAAAAAGATGAGGCTGCCAAACCAGAAGGCGACAAATCAAAAGAAGTGGTAAAGACAGAGGGAGATTCTGGAAGAGCGCCGGCAAGTGTTGCTCCTAGTGAGGTAAAACCACCTGAAATTTTCACGGCCGCAGCTCAGACTTTCATTAATACCTACTCTGCGCCAGTTGTTCCTCCGCCTCCAGCAACAGCTCCAGGCATATCCGGATCAAGAACTACTCTGACCAACATCGCTCAGGACGTTCTTCAGAAGAATGATGTAGCAAAACAGGCCGCTACCGACCGCGGGGTTGCGGTACCAAATACCAAGGTAAAATTTATTTTCAACGCCGAGTAAATATCAACTATAATAATTGAGAATATGAAATTATAAAAAGCACCCAAGATGGGTGCTTTTTTATGTTATAGGGATGTAACAAATGCTTCTCAATAGGTTTAGGGCCCCTGCTCTTTTATCATTAACAACACTTCTTCTCTCTTCTCCTCTTTCTGCTTCAACGATTGAAGAATTTTACAAATATTTCAAAAGCGGCCAGTACCCAAAGGCCATTGAATCTCTTGGACAGCTCGACTCTAACGACGCCAAAATAAGTAAGTCCTACCTTATGGGTCTAAGTTACTCGAGAATGCAGGAATACGATCAGGCCATTGCCCAATTCCAAAAAGCAATCAACGAAAATAACACGAGTGCTGATTTATACTACGAATACGGACAAGCGCTGTATGCTTCTAACGAACTAAAGAAGGCCCGCACTGCTTTTAAAACATCTGCAGAAAAAAATTTCAATCGTCCGGCTTCACTTTATTATGTGGCCCATATTTCACAAATACTAGAAGAACACGAAGAGGCACGTGACACTTACACCCAGGTGATCAAAGAAAAAGACTCTGACGATAAAATGAAACAAATCGCCCGCTATCAGTTGGCCGAAACTCTCCTTTCCATTGCCCGTGAAAAATCACAGGAAAGTGAAGACCTGGAAAGACGTGTAGAGCGCTTCATTATCCCCATGCTCAACACTGCCTACAATATCGACAAGTCCTCACCTCTTGCTTCAGAAATCAATCAGCGCATTGCTCAGCTGATGGTAGAGTTTAATCTCGATCCGAACGTCATGGTCAATGGAAGACGTATCAATCCAAAACGCTACAACGGCTATGTTGCACAAAAAATTAAATTTGATGACAACATTTCTTTAACCAACGAAGAAAACAACGTTCAGCAATCAAAAAAAGAATCTTATATTTTTGAAACCGAGGCCTACGGCAAATACGACTTCCCGATCAAAAAGCGCTACATCGTCTCCCCTGAAGCGCGCTTCACTTACACTCAGCACGCCAACCAATCGAGCCCTGAAGTTTATCAAAACGACTCGTTTACGATGAACATGAGCTTAAAAAATAAATATGAACACAAGATGAAGGAGCAACCGGCAAGCCTTCTTTTTGATATTGATTACTCTCACGTGTTTAAAGACTGGCAGGCAAAAAAGAAAAAAGAATTTTACGCCAAGTCTTTTACCTTCACTCTTGGAGAAAGCTTTAGCTATTTCAACATCGGCGATACAACATTAAAAATCAAAAGAAAGAATTACGATGGTAAAGATGAATCAATCAGCAACCACACGACAAGTTTAAGCGCTGACCAAACTTTCTTTTTTTCAACTCATCACCTGTTGATCGCACTTTTTGATGCAAGTTTTATCGACAACTATAACAACAGCAGCACCAATACTGACACTTATCTTCTGCGCTTTGACTATATCATTCCGGAAATCATGCCTCAGTACACTCTGGGATTAGCGATGGCCACAACGATGACTGACACCAAAGAGCAAAAGGCCACACGCGGGACTGAGTTAACGTTCAACCCTTCTGTGGATTTTGCCCGTGAGTTGAGTGCCAGCAGTCGCATTAGTATCAACTATGACTTCACAAAAAATAAGTCGGATGACACTAACTACTCATACAGCAAACACGTTTTTACGACTGAATACCGCTTTAGCTTTTAATATGAGGAGCTCTCATGCTTTTTAGGATTTTCCAGTACCTGGGGATTACTGCGATTATTACTTTCTGTGCCGGGAGTATTTTCCTTTCCACCAGCGCCAGAGATTTAAACTCGTACACCAACCAGTCTTTTATTTATAACTACGCTTCATTTTTCGAAGACCGTTTTTACGATCTACGCATGAGACTGACAATTGACCGCGACAAAAAAGATGACCGCCTGGTCCTTGCGGCCATTGATGATAAATCACTCACAAAAATCGGACGCTGGCCGTGGACTCGCACGCACATTGCAAACTTGGTGAATAAGCTTAGCAACTACGGTGCGAAAGTTGTCGCCTTCGACGTTTTTTTCTCCGAACCAGAACTCGCGTGTAATGCTGAATCACCTGATAACCTTTTAGGTGCCTCATTTAAAAATTTTCAATCAGACCCGACGAAAAAAATTATTCTTCCCTATTCGGTTGTAAAAAAAGAATCGGATGAGATTGACCAGGAAACTTTTTTTAAAGAAGCTCCTGATCAGCTTCTCAACTTCATCATGGATGCCAGACAAGCTGAAGGGAGCAACTTAAGAGAGTTTTTGATTGAGAAAAAAGTTTTTCCAATTGATATCCTGGCCAACTCAGAGACAGGTATTTCACACATTGAGGCCGAAGCTGACGCTGACGGGGTTTTCCGCCACTACCCGATTATTGCCAACGTAGGAGGAATGTACTTTCCTTCTTTTTCTATGCAGGCCTACGAGTTTTTTAGCGGTGATCACACTGTTGTTAATATCCCTTCAACTGAAACGGCCTACATTCAAACAAAAAAAGGCAATCTTTACGTCAATTACAACGGTGAAGCCAAGGTGAGATGGTTTGGTGGTCTTGATCACTTCCCGACAGTCGGTATCTGGGATATTTTCCAGGCCAAAGACAATGACCCTGAAATGCAGCGAATCTTTAAAGACAAACTGGTCTTCGTTGGATCAACAGCGTTTGGAGCAAACGATTTACGTAACACTCCCGTTGACCCAATTCTTCCCGGAATCGTTTTTCACATGAACATGGTGCACATGATGCTGGAAGGAAAGTTCATGGTCTCAGAACTTGAGTCGACGAAAATTTCCTGGATTATGCTTCTAGGTGGAAGTGCCCTGATCGTCAGTGTAATGCTCTTTGGAAACGCGATTGTAGACTTTGTGGCCGTCTTTGCCATCATGGGTGGACTTTTCTACTTAGACTCGTATTACTTTATTCCTAAAGGTTATAACAATAGGCTCTTTTTCTGTCTCTTCTCGGTTTTAAGTTGTTACTCCTGGTCAACCTTCCTGCATTTTTATCAATCAAATAAAGAAAAGAAAAAAATCAAAGGCACATTCTCGCGCTACCTTGCTCCTAGTATCGTTAACGACCTTCTAAAGAACCCGGAAAAGGTTCGCTTAGGAGGAGAAAAGAAAGTCATTACGGTGTTTTTCTCTGACGTGCGCGACTTTACCTCGATTTCTGAAAAGCTCACACCCGAGCAGCTTACTCACTGTTTAAATAAATACATGACCATGATGACTGACACGCTCTTTGAGCACCAGGGGACACTGGATAAGTATATCGGGGACGCCATGGTAGCTTACTGGGGAGCACCGGTTGATTTAGAAAATCATGCTTACTGGGCGGTTAAAGGTGCTGTGCAAATGATTGAGAGACTTCCACCGATCAACGCCGAATTTGAGCGCGAAGGCTTCCCTCTTTTTAAACACGGAATCGGTCTTAACACTGGTGAGTGTTCTGTTGGGAACATGGGTTCGAATCAGATTTTCTCCTACACCGCACTTGGGGATAACATGAACCTGGGTGCTCGTCTTGAGTCTCTTTGTAAGTTCTATGGTGTGCAATTAAATATCTCTGAATACACTAAAAATGCTATTGCACCAGAACTACAAAAAGAGTTCGTTTTCAGAACGCTGGATAAAGTAAAAGTAAAAGGGAAAGAAAATGCCGTTACGATTTACGAAGTCCTTCATCCTGGCCATCACTTGATTAATGAGACAGAGGCCCTGGCCCAATATGAAGAAGCTTTCCAAATGTACTTGGGGCAAAGGTTTGCCGAGGCCTTCGAAATCTTTAAATCACTACATGTGAAATTCCCTGAGGATAAGAGCTTCGAGCGCATGATGCACATGTGCGAAGACTATAAAGAAGTACCTCCTCCACCAAATTGGGATGGGTCTTACACACACAAGTCTAAGTAATTTCATCACTGGCCTCGAAAGAGGCCAGTTCTCCCTTGATAAAGCCTTTCTTCCTTCCTAGAATTTCTCCCATGAAAACACTATTTTTAATCGCCGCTCTTTTAACGACTCAAACAAGTTTTGCCAAAGAGGCCACACTGAAATATCCGGTGGAGTTTCTCTTTGAAAAGGTTCTGGAAAAAAAGCACCTGACAAAAAAAGATAATATTGCCTTCCCTAAGTTTTATTACTCAAGCAAAACGCCGGTAAAACAGTTCCAAGACGCTATTGAAGGCCAATGGGGTATGAGACCTGACTTCATCACCAACGCCTATGCTGTGGCCAATAACGAAGTTTATATCATGGACGATGCCGAGTATTATGAATCAAACAAACGTTGCATGGATGACTCTGTCGTGCACGAACTCGTCCACTACCTTCAAGTCAAGTACCTAAACTGGGACTTAAACGATGAAAGCCTTGAATGGGATGCCGTTGGAATTCAGACTGAATTTAGAGAGGAATTCTGTAAGCTCTAATACCCTTTTAGGATACATGTTTCCAACATTCAAATTATCGACAACAAACTTATTATCACCGGTTCCAATCTTTCCAGGGTGAAGACTGTAAAAATTCATGAGCAATCTGCCAATAAAAATTTTGCTATTGAATCACAATAAGCTACAAAAATCATAGCCAACTCAACCCAAGCGACCTCTCTCGACATTTCAAAAATGTTAAGTGTAATTCTCTCTGATGCTAATGCGAGTTCATCATTTCCAATTAATTTTTCTTTATGCGATTCCACTCTAGGTGATAAATTGCTTGATTGCTTGCTCAATGTCCCCTCAGGATGGCGACGTTCTCGCTTATGATCAATCCACAGACAAATGGAAGCCTACAAATGTTCCCGGTGTAGCAACTCCTGTCATCGGCATCAATGGTTATGCAAAACTAACTTTAAACTCGTCGGAACCTATCGCTTGCAATGCCTCTGCCTCTGGATAACGGCCGGGCAAAACAGCGACAGTTGTCGATGTAGTGCCTCACAGACTATGACCGGTTCTGTTTCTGGAAGCAGCGATTCATATACAGATAGCAGCTCTATTTGTATGGCCGCCGTGCATGCAGGGAAGATTAACATCAGTGGTGGAATTATAATTTTTAGAGTAAGAGCTGGAGAGGCTTCTTATTCCGGAACCACCAGCAATGGAGTCACTTCAACATCAAGCGGGGCCACAACATTAAAACTTCAGTTTGATGAAATTATATCTGTCATGTTCCCCGGATATAAATTCTACAAAGGAAGATTCACTAAAGTTTGGATTATTTTTATATAAGACGGCGACACAAACTCCTCAATCAACTTCGGTATGACAAGCTTCATCTCTACTTTTTCTTTTTTATCTGTCGTGGCCACAAAAATCTCCACAAACGCTTCAGCAATCAAAAGCACTTTAGACAAAGGTGAAAGATCCTCTGGGTATTTATTGGCAAAACCAGAGCCCTTTTTCATTCCATGATGATGCTTAATTAAAACATCCGCTCCCATCGGGCAACGCTTATAAGTCACGACCAGCTCCGCTGCTAATTTAGCATGGTTCATGATGATGTCTTTTTCTTTTTCTGAAAGTGCCGGATTATCGATTAAGGCCTTTTCAAATTTAAGTTGCGGATGCTTTAAGTAAATTGGTGAAAGATAAATATCGTGAAAGAAGAGAACAAAATTAATTTTATCAGACTGACCTTCTCCACCCCATGTCACATTTTTAATAATATGATTGGCAACGTAACTCGTGATCATTGAGTGAGTGAAGATGTAACCACTTTTGTTGTTTAACATTGTGGCCAGAAGTCCTTTTAGCTGGGCATTGTCCTTTACAACATCTGACATGACCTTAGCTGAAGCGGTGGCAATTTCCGCCATCTCCTGCCTGATTTCTTCCGTTGAAAACAAATTTGCGGCCGCAAATTCAAAACCATCATTAAGAACTTCTACTTTTTTATCAGTCGTCATTCCCGCATTATTTTTTAAGGCTTCAGTGATGCGTTCAATAAGTTTCAAAGAAACATTGTTAACCATCACCAGGCGATCTGTGCTGCGAACATAAATGGTGTCTACACCAGTTGCCTTTACGTTCTTGATACTCTCATCAATGGTGTCATCACGGCGGGCAAGCATCTTGTATTGAGAATCGACAGCGAGATAAAGGTTACAAGGAGCTTTAGTCAGCCCTTCAACTGGCGACATTGAAATGGGATAATAAGCAC
Organism: Bacteriovorax sp. As-1; assembly: GCF_058446905.1. Taxonomy (NCBI): domain Bacteria; kingdom Pseudomonadati; phylum Bdellovibrionota; class Bacteriovoracia; order Bacteriovoracales; family Bacteriovoracaceae; genus Bacteriovorax; species Bacteriovorax sp. As-1. Next base: position 2,990,554 of record NZ_CP184341.1, on the reverse strand, counting down.
CCATTTGCATTTCGGCCATCTGCTTAGCCGTCACTCCTAGAATGGAAGCTGATTTTTTGAGAATTGATTGAATGTTATAGCGTGAAGAAACAGCAAATGTCTTATCATCGATATCCGTGTCTTCATCACCTCCGACTCTGATAAAAGGAGTCTTCACCCCATAAGAGCCACGGTACTCATTAATTTCTTTAAAGGCATCGCGCTTATTAATGGTATCCAGAGAAATAATAAGATCGAAGTTTTTCTTCGCTTTATGAATCGCTATTCCTGCTTCAATTGTCGTTACAAGTTCGGCCTTGGTAGCGAGATACACTTCCAGATTCATTACATACAATGTACTTAAAAATTCATTGTCACAGATGACCAGGGTTTTACTCATGAGCGAGATCCATCTAGAAGTCAGTAAATAAGAAACATCTAAAGAAGGATAGCACAAAAAAGTAAATGAAAGTGGTTAGGAAGTTTTGACATCGCCCTTTTGGACTAATCTCCAAAAGGGCGACGAAATTGATTAACTTAGTATTTTAGTAGCTCTAACATTCCTTGGTACACGCGGTCTGTATTTGGCAGAATCGCACGCTCAAGAATTCTGTTGAATCCAACAGGAGTGAATGTAGAACCTACGCGCTTAACTGGTGCATCCAGGTGCTCAAACGCTTTATCGTTGATGATCCCTACTAACTCTCCACCGAATCCACCGAATACTTTATCTTCGTGAACAATTAAACAGCGGTTTGTTTTCTTGATTGAGTGAATGATGGCCTCTTCATCAAGAGGAATTAGAGAACGAAGGTCAACAACTTCTACGTTATATCCTTCACCTGCTAATTTCTCAGCTGCTTCAAGACACATGTGAGTTGTATTTCCGTAAGTAATAACTGTTAAGTCAGTTCCCTCTCTTCTTACACGTGCTTTTCCAAATGGAACTTCGAAGTCATCTGGGACAACGGCCATCGCTTGTTTTGAGTTATAAAGCGACTTTGGTTCAAGATATAGAGTTGGCCCTTTTGATCTGAAAGCAGATCTTAAAAGTCCGGCAGCATCGTCAGCAAATGACGGCACTACAATTCTAATACCTGGAATAGCTGCTAGAGACCCTTCAAGGTTTTGTGAGTGGTACAGACCACCACCAATGTATCCACCAGAAGCCAGACGGATAATAACGTTCGGAGAGAACGCTCCATTAGATCTCCAGTAGTCGTGAGACATTTCGATGTATTGTTCCATTGCCGGCCAGAAGTAGTCAGCGAACTCTGCACCTTCAACACACACGCGGATATCGTCTCTGAAACGAGAGAATCCGTTAGCTGTTCCCAGGATAAAGTCTTCAGCGATTGGCCCGTTAAAGACGCGCTCAATTCCGAATTCCTGTTGCATTCCTTTTGAAACGTTGAAGATACCGCCCTTTTCTTTGTTGGCCATATCTTGTCCCCAAATGAATGTATTTGGGTTGTGACGGAATTCAGCTTTAAGTGTTCCGTTGATGGCGTCGATGAATTTCATCTCTTCGCCAGTTTGGTTGTGAGTTCCTTCCGGGTATTTTGTCGACACGTATGACTCTGGCCATAGGTTATCAAAGATTGATTCAGGAGTTGGGTTTGGTGCTTTCATCGCTTTTGTGTGAGCGTCTAAAACGACCTTTTTTTGTTCTTCATCAATAGCGTTTAGTTCTGCTTCAGTGAAAACTTTTGAGCTCAATAGTTCTTTTCTGTACGCAAGGTATGGGTCCTGAGCTTTTGCAGCCGCTCTTTCTTCTTCGTCGCGGTACCATTCGTGTTTATCAGAGTTCGAGTGGTTTCCGATACGAACACAGTCTGCGTGAACGATAACCGGCTCACATTTTTCAATCGCGATTCTTCTTGCTTCTTCCATCGCTGACATAGAATCGAAAACATCTTTTCCGTCACAGTGAATGATTGTCAGGTTTAGGAATCCTGAGAAGTTATCAGCAACTCGCTCGTTTGCTGTCTGATCTCTTTTTGGAACCGAAATCCCGTATCCGTTGTCCTGGAAAACGAAAACAACTGGAAGTTTCTCACAAGAAGCTCCGTTGATAGCTTCGTAACAGTACCCCTCAGATACAGATGATTCACCTTGAGAAGAGAATGCTACACCTTTGTGTTTGTATCTCTTCATTGCACGGGCAACACCAACAGCGTGAAGTGTGTGGTTACCTGTACAAGATGAAACGTTGTGAATCTTCCACTCTGGCTTAGCAAAGTGGTTAGACATGTGACGTCCACCAGAAGCTAAATCTGTCGCCTTAGAAATACCGTTGAGGATAATTTCTTCAGCAGTGATTCCAGCTGAAACAGCTGTCAGCATATCGCGGTAATAAGGGAAAAGATGATCCTCTCCTCTTACAAATGTTTGTCCGATAGCTAACTGGATTCCATCGTGGCCGGCGTATGGTGCGTGGTAAGACCAACCAACCGCTTGTTTTAAATAGTTTGGAGCACGCTCATCAAGCATACGACCAAGAGTCATAAGCTCGTACCATTTTTTCAGCTCAGCTTTTGGTGTTTTTTTCGCAGAATATTTCTTTTCTACTTTTTTTAGCATAGATACCTCAAGTCATAAAAAATTATGGAATTTCGATAGTAACAAATTTACAGAAAAAATGCACCCCCCGGTGCATTTTTATAGCGAATAAGAGACGCAAAAGATAAACTCTTTCCCAAAAGAGTTCTACAAATAAGTACCAAGGAGATATAATGCCAGTCGCCACACCTAAACAATATAAACAAATGCTAGAGAGAGCAAAAGCCGGCGGGTACGCATATCCGGCCATTAACGTGACTTCTATGTCGACTGCCAATGCCGCACTAAAGGCCTTCGCCGATAAAAAGTCTGATGGTATCATTCAAGTGTCTACGGGAGGCGGAAAATTCGCTTCAGGACAGGGCGTGGGAGATATGGCACTAGGGGCTATTTCTATTGCTCAGCACGTGCACCTGATGGCCGAAAAATACAATGTTTTAATCGCCCTTCACACAGATCACTGCCACCCTCAGTACGTGGAGAGCTTCATGCTTCCACTAGTTGCTGAAACAGAAAAAAGACGCGCAAAAGGTCTTCCAAATTTATTTAACTCACACATGTTTGATGGTTCGGAACTTCCATTAAACGAAAACATCAAAAAATCAAAAGAACTTCTTGAGAGATTTGCAAAAAGCGAACTTATTCTTGAAGTAGAAACTGGTGTTGTTGGTGGAGAAGAAGATGGTGTTAACAATGAACATGCTCCAGCTGATAAACTTTATACAACTCCAGAAGAAATGGTAGAGATCGCAAAAGCTCTTCGCCCTATTGGAACATTCATGTACGCTGCTACTTTTGGAAATGTACACGGTGTTTATAAGCCAGGAAACGTTAAACTTCGCCCGACAATCCTAAAAGATGGTCAGGACGCTGTTAAAAAAGCTTTCGGAGCTGAGGCAGAACACTTTTTAGTTTTCCACGGTGGATCTGGAAGTGAGCTTTCTGAAATTCACGAAACTCTTGGTTATGGTGTCATTAAAATGAACATCGATACTGACACTCAATACGCTTACACAAGACCAGTTGCAGACTTCATGCTGAAGAACTACGACAAAGTTTTAAAAGTAGACGGAGAAGTTGGATCGAAAAAACACTACGACCCTCGCGAGTGGATGAAGTCTGCTGAGAAAATGATGACAGAAAGAATTGCCACTGCTTGTGACGATCTAAAATCAACTGGAAAAAGTTTACTTCAATAATATCTTGTAGTTGCCCCCCTCTTTTGAGAATCTCCTCGGAAGGGGGCAATTTTCTTGAACCAAAACAACCTCTTATGTTTTAATAATTGGATGAAAATTAAAACACTGATCCTCGCTTCAATTCTCTTCTCATCAACAACTCTTAAAGCGGAAAGCTTCATGGCCATCATGGGTGGCGGTGGTGAGCCGCAAGGGAATTCGACAATTTTTGACAGCACGATGAAAATCTTGGGAAAAAATCTCAAAGGAACTGATTGGCAGTATCAAATTTCATTTAATGGAGGCCACGCGGATACAGAGCAACTTATGAGTTCTGAATACCCTACTCCAGCTGCGCCTGTTTCAAACTTCACTCCAGAAAATTACAAAAAAATGATTGAAGAATACAAGGCCCGAATTCTTCTTGGCGATATTAAATCCGGCGACCAGCTCATGATCATCATGAACACTCACGGAGCCGCCAAAGTAGGAAATAAAAAAACTCACTCTGTCGCTGCTTCTGGTGGAGCGGCCTCAGACCTTAACAATCTTTCAGGTACAAAATTAGTAAGTATGGATGACTTGGAAGAGCTGGTAAAACTGACTAACGAAAAAGGTATCAAGCTTGGGCTTGTTGATTTAAGTTGCCACTCGGGAAACACGATGGCACTAAAAAAAGACGCTCCTAATACTTGTATCATTACGGCCACAGGACCAAATCATTACGGTTACGCCGGTGACAGTGCTTTTTCCGGGCAATTCATGAAGAACCTTAAAAAAGGAACGACACTGGAAATGGCCTTTTTAAATGCGCGTGCTGATACCAGAGATGCTGCCTACCCTATGATTTCCACTGACGAAGGAGAAGAGATATCAGCGGAAGTTTACGCCAATATCACTCCTTATCTTTACTACTATGACCCTCAAGCAGACAAGCTGACAGATTACATGCTCAACAACTCCAATGACTGCATCACTTGTGTGAGAGATCAGCAATTCAGCGCCCTCTTTGCCCAAATTGATAAGCTTCAAGCGGCAGCGAGAGGAACAAAAAAAGGATATAACGGAGAACAATTAAAAAAACTTCTTCTCGACTACAAAAGACAACAGGATGAAATCCTAAAAACGGCCAGCTCAATTGGCGCTCTCAATGTCAATAAAAAGGAGGCTTTCTCCGCTCCGATTATGCTCAATGGTAAAAAAGTGAGAGATTGGTCTGTCGATTTTACCTGGGGACAAATGTTAAATCTGGAACCAGACAAAACGCTTGCAAATCTTGCAAAATACCGAGCCGATAAAAAAAGATCTGCGCTGGAAATAGCCCAAGACGACGCCATTTTTCAGGTATGGACTCAAATCAAGAAAAAGCAACAGGAAATCATCACTAACTTCCCGAACTTAAAAACAGCGAAAGAAGATGGAAAAAAACTTGTTCAGCAAATCGGAAACAACCGCGACACTGCTGAAAAAATTGCCTTACAAGAAAAGAAATTCTACGATGAACTCTATCGTCAGAAACAATCAATGAATGTCGATGATCCTTGTCGTAAAATTGTTTTTTAATTTAGGAACTCAGATCTCATGAAATATTTTCTTATTTTCCTTCTTCCAGCATCATTAAATGCTGCCATCATCACTGAGTGCGGAGAGTACACCGCCAAGGGTATCGTGCGCGCCAAAGAAGATGGAATCAAACTCATCGTCAACGAAAAGACCCAATCTGAATACGTCATTAGTATGCCCAGGCTTGAGCAGGGTAAAATCGCCGGACACATCGATCGCGATGTAACGGTTAAACTCTTACTGGATAAATTAGACGGACAAAAAGGGGTGACGGAGAATATTATCTCGATTGATTTTCGTATCCCCGATCCTCTTAAACCTGGAGACACTGGTTTTACGCTGGATAAAAAAATACCTTGTAGAAAAAACTAGAGCTTCTTTTTGATGTAGATCGTTTTATCAACTTCAGCAATGACATTGCCTTCATCGTCTTTGATATAAACAGTAAGTACTGGTTCGATTTTATGTTTACCTTTTAATTCTTCTTTATAGCCTTCAACCTGCTCACGCGTTAGCCTGAATTGAGCAAAGACTTTGGTCGTTCCAGGTCTTTTAAACCTGATACTCGCGGCCTTATCCCAGACGATATAACCTCTTCCCAAAAGCTGAATCAGCATCAGCATGTAAAAAGGATCGGTCATCGAGTAAAGAGAGCCACCATAGGCCGTTCCCACATAGTTGCGGTTCCAGAATCTAAGCTTCAGTGAAACATCCACTTCGAGAAAATCATTTGAGACATGGTCAATACGAATACCGGCCCCCCAAAAGGGAGGCCAGAAGTTCATTATTTTAAAAAGGATTTTTTGTCTGAAGTTCATTAGCCTAGAATTTTAGAAATGATCTCGTAAACGTTTTTAGAAAGCCCATCAGTCTTGATGATTCTCTCAAGCTCAGGTCTCATCAGGTCTTGAAGCGCTTTAGGTATGCGCTTGAAATCCTTAAAGCCCGAAGCTAAACGTGAAGCTACCTGTGGGTTTAATGTGTCCAACTCTAATAAACGATCTGCAATCAATTTATAACCACGTCCAGATGGGTGGTTAAACTGCACTTTGTTTGTCGCTACAAATTGACCAAGAAGTGCACGCACTAGATTCGGGATCGTGCGGTCGTACACGGCGTCTTTTTCCAGCTTCAAGACTGCATCGTATGTCGACTCATGAGAAGCACTCGCCTGCACTGTTAACCATTTTTGCATAACTAATGTTTCATGTTTCCATTTATCGTAGAAAGCTTTCAGCGCTTCATCTTTATGAACTGAGTTAGCATGAACAATTGTTGTCAGCGCTCCGATTTCATCTGTCATGTTCGTTGCTGCTTTAAAGTGATCGAAAGCAAGTGAGTTGTACTTGCCACCTTCCACGTATGAAAGAAGATCAAGACACTTATTCTTCAGGTCGCGTTGTCCCATTGATTTCGGGTCAAGTTTGTATTCTTTTTGTTCAATCGATTTATAAAGTTTTACCAAAGTATCCTGGTGAGCTGTCGCTAGAGTCTTTTTAACAAATGTGCGAACGGCTTCAGTTTCCGGGTAAGCGATCTCTGCCTGCTCCTGGTGAAGAACGCCTTCTCCTGGAATAGACATTGAAAGCGCCTTGAAAGCTTCATCAATATTGTTGTCAGCTAAGATTTTTCCGAAAGCTTCAACATATTTTGAGTTAAGCTCAAAAGTTCTTTTTGCTTTAGCATCTTCAATGAGATCCAGAATCAGTTTTGTCGACACAACTTGTGTCGCTTCAAAACGGTTGAATGAATCTGAATCGTGGGCCATTAAAAATAACTGCTCATCAAAAGTTAAGTCAGTTGTTAACTTAACTGGTGCAGAGAATTCGCGGTTAACTGAAGCAATTGGTTTTGAAGTGATGTTCTCAAAGATGAAGTCCTGAGTCGTTTCTTTTAACTCAAGAACTTTACTCGCGATATCTTTTCCAGTGCTGTCAATTAATCCTACTCTCACAGGCATGTGGTAAGCTTTTGCATCTTTTGGCGCGTTTGCCGGAAGAGTCTGAGTCAGTGTCAATGTGAAGCGCTTAGCAGCTTCATCATACTTCGACGTCGCTTTCAATAGCGGTGTTCCGTTTTGGCCGTACCAGTTTTTAAACTGAGTAAAATCGAAGTTATTATTGGCCACACTCATTGCATGGATAAAGTCTTCTGTTCTAACCGCTTGACCGTCAAAAAGTTCAAAATACTTATCCATCCCTCTTCTAAATCCATCTACTCCTAATAGTGTCTGGATCATGCGGATAACTTCGGCCCCTTTCTCATAGATCGTCGCTGTATAGAAGTTATTAATTTCCATATAAGTTGCCGGCTTAATCGGGTGAGATGTAGGCCCTGCATCTTCAGCAAACTGAGCGGCACGAAGACCCATGACCGACTGGATTCTCTCTACACTTCTTGAGTTCATGTCAGCTGAGAATTCCTGGTCTCTAAATACTGTTAAACCTTCTTTAAGAGTTAACTGGAACCAGTCACGGCAAGTGACTCTGTTTCCTGTCCAGTTGTGGAAGTACTCGTGTCCGATCACTGATTCGATCCCGTAAAAGTTTGTGTCTGTTGCTGATTTTTGGTCAGCAAGAACGTAAGCAGAGTTAAAGATGTTTAGACCTTTATTCTCCATTGCTCCCATGTTGAAAGCATCTACTGCTACGATCATATAAATATCAAGATCGTACTCAAGGCCAAAACGGTCCTCGTCCCACTTCATTGATTTTTTCAGTGACTCCATCGCGTGGTGACACTTATTTTCGTTTCCTTTATCGCAGTAGATCTCTAAAGCAACGTTACGCCCCGATTTTGTTTTAAAAGTGTCTTTAATAACCCCTAAGTCTCCAGCTACAAGAGCATAAAGATAAGCTGGTTTTTTAAAAGGGTCTTCCCAAGTCACGAAGTGCTTTCCACCTTCAAGGTCTCCACGAGCAATCGGGTTACCGTTAGAAAGAAGAATCGGGTAAAGTTTTTTATCTGCTACGATTTTTGTTGTAAACTTTGCCATGTTGTCCGGGCGGTCAACGTAGAAAGTGATTCTTCTGAATCCTTCCGGCTCGTTTTGTGTACAGAAGATCGTTCCTGATTTGTATAGACCATCAAGAGTTTTGTTGGCCTCCGGATTGATTTCATTTTCAATCATCAGAGTAAACTCCGCCGGGACTTTATTTAAAGTCAGCGTATGGTTTTCTGTTGAGTGAACATAATCAGTGTATGTTTCATTGTTAAGCTTAATTGATTTTAAAACCAGCTCTTCTCCGTTAAGAATCAGAGGAGTCACTTCATCAGTGTTTCTCTTGATCTTCATCGTCGACTGAACCAGAGTTTTTGTATTGTCTAAGTGAAGAACTAAATCGATTGTTTCAACCAGGTAATCAGGTTTTTTATACTCGCTTAATTTAATCACTTTTGGTGCGTCAGTTTTCATAATCAATCCTCAATCCTATATATTTAGTGTTCCAGATGAACCTTGTAGCCAGTATGGCTTCTTATGTTGATAACACCAACATCAAAAATTAAGTACTGCCCCTTGATACCGAGGAGCTTACCGCCCACGACTTCTTGTTTGTCAAAAGACATCGAAGAGACTTTTTCCGGGTAAGTCAGTACCGGGTATTCAATGTCGATGACGTCTTCGTTTTCTAAGATACTCACGTGATCGCTGCCGAACTTGCTTTCCAGATCATCGAGATCATCGCCAAAAAGTTCAAAAAGTTCATCGCGCTTTGCTTGCAAATCAATTTCTTCCGGCACGCCCTTAAGCATCTTGCGCCAATCTGTCTTATCGTTGACCTCACTCGAGAGAAGTTTTTCAAAAACACCCGACTGGTAGCGAGTCCCCACTTTTAAAATAGGCAGCGCCTGTGTCGCTCCCTGGTCAATCCAACGGATAGGAATCTGAGAGGTTCTTGTGATCCCCACCTTGAGCCCTGAAGAATTGGCCAAGTAGACGTAATGAGGGATCATACAGTTTACTAGCCCCCAATCGGGCTCCCGACAAGTCCCTCTTTCAAAGTGACAGGTTTCAGGTCTAAGAATGCACATATCGCACTCAGCGAGCTTGATAGAACACGGGTAACAGTAGCCGCCAGAATAGCTCTTGGCCGTCTTTTTCCCGCAGTTCGTGCAGTTAATTTCCTTGTGATAGATAAGCTTTAGGTCTTTTCCGATCAGGTCGTTAAAAAGGACTGGGCCTTCCGGGGTCAAAAGCTTATAAATGGCCTTGCCATCCAGGAGCTCGACCTCCATCTTATCGAGATTAAATCCATTCAATGTACTCATGACCCCGGATTCTACTCAACTATTAAGGTAAAGTCACAAAAATTAAGGGCTTCCCATGGACTAGGATTAAAGTTTAGGCCGCAAGTTGTCGATTGCTTATTTATGAGCGAGAAAAAGGACCCAAACAAGAAACATTACTTTCAAATCGCCTCTCATGAAGATTTTATTGAGACGATGAGCATGCATTGTACCCTTGAGGACTCTCCGCCGCTTACTATCTGGGAGAAGGGCGAATCAGAGGAAGAGGCCGAAATTTACGAGGCCGTTGAATACTTCCCGAACCCGAAAATTATCAAGCTTAAGCCAACTGGAAAACTGATGACGAAAATCACCGGGAGCACCAAGGCCGGCAAACAGGTTCTGGTTAAAATCCCTATTGAAGATAAGATCAACTACTTTACCGGTGGACGCCTGAAGTTCCATCCGGAAGACCTGACTTATTCATTAGAGATCCATCAAGACATTTATAAAAGCCAGGCCCGTGGTAACTACCGTCTGGCGGCCAGCGACGTTATCCCTATTCAATTTAAAATCGACGACCAGGTTTTTGATGCCCTGGATATCTCTGTTAGTGGAACCAGCTTTACGATTGAGCCGGCCGAAGTCGAACGCTTTGCCAAAGGCAAGGTCTTTACCGACTGTACCCTGCGCTTTGACCGCAAAAACTACCATATCCCAACTGTTCAAATTGCCGTTCACATCCCGCTGGCCGATGAAGCCGGTAAACCCAACGGCCGCTTTAAAGTGGGGATCTCTTTTAAGGGCCTACCACGCAAAACAGAGGACGAACTCTACATTAAAATCTCTACCGAAGCCCGTGGTGAAGAGATGAAAAAGAAGTTCGATACCATCCTTTCCAAGAAGACCGAATAGGTCTTCCCCATCTCAATATTATTAAGCCCTTTAGTTACCTTTAACGTCCTACTTTGGTCCCGATATTATTTTCATACAGGCCTATAATTCGTTGACGTTGAGGGCCTAGAGGAGTAGTTTTGCCGATACTATGAAACACAACCTACAAGACAACCTCCAGGGCGAGCAAATGGCCAATACTAACTCTAATGGCGGCAAAAAACCGTTTAGTGATGCTAAAATCATTGAACGTGCCAATCTCCTACGCGACAACGATCTATACTTCTTTTTTAGAGCAATCGAAGAAACTGAAGCATCTACAGTAACTGTTAAAGGTAAAAAGCAGATCATGATTGGATCTAACAATTACCTTGGTCTTACTCACCACCCTGCGGTTAAAGAAGCTGCAATTAAGGCAGTAGAAAAATACGGAACAGGATGTACAGGATCACGTTTTTTAAACGGTAACCTTAATATCCACGAAGAATTAGATGAAAAATTAGCGGCTTACTTAGGACATGAAAAAGCGATTGTTTTTTCAACTGGTATGCAAGCAAACCTCGGCGCACTTTCAGCGATTTGTGGTCCAAAAGATTTAATGCTTTTTGACTCTGAAAACCATGCTTCAATTATCGATGCTTCAAGACTTTCTCTTGGAACAACTTTCAAATACAAGCACAACGATATGGCCTCTCTTGAAGAACTTCTTGAAAGCAATATGTCTCGCTTTAACCGCGTGATCATCGTTGCTGACGGTGTTTTCTCAATGACAGGTGACATCCTTCGCCTGCCAGAAGTTGTAAAACTAGCTAAAAAATATGGCGCTTACGTTTATGTAGACGATGCTCACGGTCTAGGGGTTATGGGACCTCAAGGTCGCGGGACAATGGCCCACTTCGACGTTGTTAAAGATGTTGATTTCAACATGGGTACATTCTCTAAGTCGTTTGCTTCTATCGGTGGTGTGATCTCTGGATCAAAAGATGCTATCGATTACGTTCGTCACTCTGCCCGCTCATTTATGTTCTCAGCTTCAATGCCACCAGCTGCTGTTGCCACAGTTTCTGCGTGTATTGATGTGGTTCAAAACGATGAAACAATCCTTAATAACCTATGGTCGAATGTTGAATTCATGAGAAATGGATTTAAAGATCTTGGGTTCTTCACTTACGGGTCTCAAACTCCAATCATCCCACTTTTTATCGGCGACGATATGAAAGCTCTAAAGATGACAAAGTGGCTTGAGTCTAAGGGTGTCTTCTGTACTCCGGTTCTTCCACCAGCAGTACCGAAGGGAGAAACACTCATCAGAACGAGCTACATGGCCTCACACAATCGTGAAGACTTGTCGACTGTTCTTGAAGTGTTTGCTGAAGCGAAGAAAATCTTCGATATCCCTAACCACCTTCACTAAAACTTATGAGCAAAATCTCCATCCGCGAAATTGAGCTCTCTAATAAAAAAGATTTAAACGCTTTTATAGATCTCCCTTGGGAGATCTATAAAAACGATCCTCACTGGGTGCCGGTTTTAAAGATGGCGCTTAAAGATCTCTTAAATCCAAAACACCCGTTTTATAAAACTGCTGATGTTAAAGCATGGCTTGCTTACAAAAATGATAAGGTCGTTGGAAGAATCATAGCGATTCACAACTACACTTATAACAAGCACGAAAACAACAGCGTTGGGCACTTTGGTTGTTTCGAGGCCATCGACGATCTTGAAGTGGCCCAAGGTTTAGTTAATGTTGCTGCTGAGTACTTAAAGAAAAAAGGGCTCACAAGCATGCAAGGCCCGATGAACCCGGGAACGAACTATGAGTGCGGGCTTTTAGTCGATAAATACGACGATGCTCCACAAATCATGATGACCTACAATCCTCCTTATTACGAAACTCTTTTTAATAAAATGGGTTTTCTAAAAGCGATGGATCTTCTTGCTTACAATATTTCTCCAGACACCAGAATGCCGCAAATCGTTTTAGATATCGCTGCAAGAACTGAGAAGAAATCAAACGTGACTTACAGAAACGTTGATTTAAAAAACTGGAAGAAAGAACTCGAAATTATTTTTGAAATCTACAACTCTGCCTGGGAAGCTAACTGGGGATTCGTTCCTATGACCAGAGCAGAATTCGATCATACCGCCAAAGACTTAAAGGCCATCGTTGACCCGACACTTATTCAGTACGCAATGGTAGATGGGAAAGAAGCTGGCTTTATCCTGGCCCTGCCGGATCTAAACCAGGTTTTTAAAACAATCCCAAGCGGACGCCTTAGCCCGCTGGCGATCTATAAACTTTTAACAGCAAAGTCTCGCATCAACCGCGCACGTGTCATCATGATGGGAGTCAAAAAAGAATACAGAAAAATGGGACTGGAAACTCTACTTTATAGAAATATCCAGGTCTCTGTTCAAAAAAATCCGCTCATTAAAAATGTAGAGCTTAGCTGGATTCTAGAGACAAACGTGGAAATGAATAAACCACTCATCAGAATGTCAGGCCCTGCTTACAAGCGCTACCGTCTGGTTGAAAAGGCACTCTAATGAAAATCCTTGTCACCGGCGCCAGTGGTTTTGTCGGCGGCCACCTCATTGAAAGACTTTTAAAAGACGGACACGAAGTTTTTGCTCTAGTGAGAAATCCAAAAAAACTTGCTCTGGAAACTCATACTCACCTGCATCTTGTTAAAGGTGACCTCGACCAGGAAAATCTCACTTGGGTTGAGTCTCTTCCTTCTGACTTAAACACTTGTGTGCACACTGCTGGAATCGTCCATGCTTACCGTACAGATGAATTCTACCGCGTAAACACGGAAGGAACCCGCAACCTAGTTAACAACCTAAAAAAGAAATTCACTTCCCTGCATTTCGTTTTGATCTCTTCTTTGGCCGCTGCCGGTCCAAGTCAGGGAACAGATAAGAGAAATGAAAGTGATATGGATCTTCCGGTCAGCATTTACGGCAGATCAAAAAAACAAGCAGAAGAAGTGCTTAAAGAAGTCGCCCCAAAAACTTTTGACCTCGCAGTGATCAGACCTCCCATGGTCATCGGTCCCCGTGACGCTGCTGTTTTAGATATTTTTAAAATGGTTCAAAGTGGCGTGGTTCTGCTTCCAGGATTTGGTTCAAAAGAAAAACTCTATAGCTTCGTATGCGTCTTTGACCTGGTTAATACCATTGTAAAAGTCATTGAAGAAAAAAAGACAACTGTCTACTACAGCTCTCACCCACAGGTAGTGACTTTTAATGAGCTTATTTTAGAAATCAAAAAACAGTTAAAGAAAAACTGGCTGGTCTATCTTCCCATGCCGCTTTTCCTCGTAAAGCTGCTGACAATCATTCTGGATTTTATCTATAAACTCTTCCAGCATCCACTTCGCCTGACTCCGGATAAATACCATGAGTTTGCAGCGACCAATTGGACGTGTGATGGGGCAAAAACTGAAAAGGAATTGGGGCAGGTTTACAACTACGACATCGAAAGATCGATTACAGTGACCCTAATCGATTACAAGTCCCGCAAGTGGATCTAAAAACATTCTCAAATGAACTGTTGTTGATAATTTTTTGATAAGTTCCATTTTCTTTAATGATCTTTAATCCGTGATTAAACTTTTCCATATACTCTTTAGCAAAAAGAGATTTTTTCGACATCACTAAATGGAGGGTGATTTCTTGCGGGATATCTGTTGCGGCCACGGCAATGTACTCCCCGCTTTTAAGTTCATTCTTTAAGATATGACTGCCGATCATCGAATCCATTCCCAGGATGTCGACTCGTTTATATTGAAACAGCTTCAAGCAAGAATCAAAAGTGACCGGAGTCTCAAGAGTCATATTCTTTTCTTTAATTGTCTTCTGATAGTAAGAGTTGTTCCATCCAGTCGGGCGGCATAACTTTTTATTGGTAAAATCATCCACCTTTTTAATGCCGGAGTCCTTTCTCACATAATAGCTGATACGGAACTCGTGAATAGGATCAGAAAAATGTAAATCGTCTTCACGGCCTTTGCCACCTTTGGACCACGGATAAGAAGCACTTAGTGGATTATTGTGAACCATATTTAAAGCACGCTTCCATGGAACAAACTCAATGTGAATGTCTTTTTTCATTTCTTTAAAACAGCATCAACGATTTGAGTGGTCATTCCCCCTTTGTAGAGTTTCTCTCCACTATAAGGTGCATACTCTCCAGTGATAATAGCAAAGGGTGCTGCTGCCTGTGCTGATGAAAAAGAAATTAAAGAAAGGATGACTAAGAAAGAACTCAAACAATTCACTTTCCTTCCTTCAGGCGGATTTGAAACCAAAATGTACTTCCTACATTCACTTCGCTATCAACACCAATCATCCCGCCCATTAAATCAATCAGGCGTTTTGAAATTGAAAGCCCAAGTCCGGTTCCACCAAACTTGCGAGTGGTGCTTTGGTCTTCCTGGCTAAAAGCTTCAAACAGGTTTTCCATTTTGTTTTTATCAATACCAATCCCCGTGTCTTGCACTTCAAAACGAATCAGGGCCGCACTATTATTGCGGTCAATGATATCCAGACGGACGTGAACTTCTCCTCCTTCCGGTGTGAATTTAATGGCATTGTTAATCAGGTTAAGAAGAATCTGCTTAATCCTGAATGGATCACCCTTAAAAAGATAATTTTCTTCTAGGGCAAAATACAGTCTCAACCCAATAGATTTTTTCTTCGCTGAAAGTGAAAGGATTTTCTCACACTCCTGAAGCACTTCAATCATATCAAAGTCGAGAGTTTCAAGCTCCAGCCTTCCCGCTTCAATCTTCGAGAAATCTAGGATGTCATTGATGATGGAAAGAAGCGAGTCCGCTGAAAGTTTAGCTGTTTCTAAGTTGTCCCTTTGGTCTCCTGTTAATTCTGAATCCAGAGTTAAGTCAGTTAAACCAATGATGGCGTTAAGTGGAGTCCTGATTTCATGGGACATAGTCGATACGAAATTTGATTTCGCTTTTGTCGCAAGTTCGGCCTTGATGATCTGGCGTTTTAACTCCAGGTCGCGCTCGTTAATCGCGCGGATTGCGACGTTGAGTGCTTGGGCGATTTGCTGGAACTCAAGTACGTACTCTTCTTCTACCTGGAACTGGTAATTTCCTTCCGCAATTTTTTTAGAGCCTTCTACTATTCTGTTAACTGGCTCAGTGATTGTTTTCTTTAAACGCCACAGGATGATTAGACCAAATCCCAAGCCAACCACAAAAAATGAAAAACCTAATTTAATAATTAACCAGGTCAACTCATCGTTAAATTTCTGGGTTGAATAGATGAATTCAATGCTTCCGATTTTTTCGTTATTTCTTTTGATATCGCCGGCATCAAGAAAACGGTTCTTCGTTTTTAGAAGTTCCTTGAATTCGATTCCCGCGACAGTGTGGTCGCGGCTTTCAACCAGGATGTCGCCATATTCATCGAGAACGCGTACAGCGATGATCTGATTGTCATCGCGAACGAATGTTGAAGCGGCATTTTTAATGTTATTTGTGTCTACAGTCCAGATCGGATCAGCAAGAAGGCTGGTCGCAATTTGCAGGTTAGACTTTTTCTGCCAAGCAATTTTTTCTTCATTACTTTTGATTAAGGCCTTCGCGACGATAAAACCAAGAAGTGAGATCATCAAAAAAATGACCGCAATAACGCTAATAATCAACTCTTGCGTGATACTCAGCTTTTCAAAAAAATTCTTAGACTTGGTCATTGTATTAGCGTAGCACCTTATGTGCTTTTTCAAAATTCAAGAAAACAAAAAGATTAAGAAATTTACCAGTCAAAACTGATCATCGGCCCGACGACTCCTTCATAAGCAGTGTAGCCAATTCGGTAGGTATCAAAGATGGATTTATAAACGGTGTCAGTCTCTTGGTACTTACCCGCTTTTCTTACACCTTCAGCGGCAAATGCTGTAAGAAAAAACCCTCCAACGACGTCAGAAAGATAGTGCTTCCCATCCCTGATTCGCTGAAACGATGTCACGACAAAAAGAGCGCCCGGGACAGCTGCCCAGTAAGGCCCATAAAATTGCAGAGTTTTTAACGTCAAGGCCGCATAAGGAACGACATGCCCCGATGGAAAAGATGACTTTCCTCTAAAGTTGGTCTCCCACTTTGAAAGTTTATCTTTTTTTGGTCTTTCATGAATATCAATCACGCTTAGGGCCGCCGATTCAACCAACGCCAGGTACATCGTGGCAAAAGTCTCTTTGGCAAACTGAAGCGCTTTAGGGTTATCGTATTTTACACCTATAGAAAAGGCCGCAATCGGTATAATCGGAAAACTCAGCACAGGTGCCAGGTCACTTGAGACCTGCATGTATTTTGGAATGCTCTTTTTCATTTCATTGCCAGTGATGCGTTTATCTTCTTCAAACGAGTACCACAGGGCCGGGAGCGCTGCACCCGCATAGTAGAGGTTATTTTCTGCAGTAAACTGCTTATAAGACCCTTGGTAAAGCAAAGTCACCGAAGACTTTAGTCCTTCCCAATAAGTGTCTGCCGTAAGGTCCGCTGCTGAAAGATTTTTAGAAAACAAAAGAAACAAAAGTACATATAGAGCGCGTTTCATGATCAGTGATGGTCCTTAGGTCCTGTT
Source organism: Bacteriovorax sp. As-1 (assembly GCF_058446905.1). Taxonomy (NCBI): domain Bacteria; kingdom Pseudomonadati; phylum Bdellovibrionota; class Bacteriovoracia; order Bacteriovoracales; family Bacteriovoracaceae; genus Bacteriovorax; species Bacteriovorax sp. As-1. The sequence continues at coordinate 2,973,539 of NZ_CP184341.1, read as the reverse complement.
GTTGTTTTAAAAACGTAATCCCAAAGAGGTGAGCTAACACCGTACTTGCTTCTCTCACCAGAGTAATGGTGCTGAAGATGGTATTTTCTAAGATACTTCCCCACTTTCGATGTCATCGCAAAGTGGTGAGTTGCATAGTGAATGTAATCGTAACAAAGGTATCCCACCATAAAGTAGGCCATGATCACGCCCAGGTATTTATCCGGGAAAAACAGGGAGAAAAAACTCCACAGGAGTAGGAAAATTAATACTGCCGGAACCGGTGGCATCACCAGTCTGGTCGGGTCTTGAGGGTCATCGTGGTGAAGACCGTGGAAGAGGAAAACAAAATATTTTCCTGCGCGGCTTTTAGCGTCCCAGTGAAAGACATAACGATGAAGAATATACTCCGTGAATGTCCAAAGAATTAAACCGAAGAAGAAAAGAAAAACAAACTCAGCACTTGTTACACCTTTTACAGTTGCTCCACGATAGAGTAAAAACAAAATGACCGGTGTCCATAAGACCAGCGGCACGATCGGGTGAACGTGAGTAAAGGATTCAAGGATAGGATTCTTAAAGATCCTGATAGATTCGCCATTGTGCTTTTTCATGGCCCTATAATTATAATAAAAGCTCTCGTCTGTAAATTAAGGCCCCCTATGAAGACTTTCTTTTTTACACTTTTTTTTGCCCTCTCAGTTACTCTGTTCTCCACTAGTTACAATGCCTTTGCGGGCACAACTAAATTAGATATCAAAAGTGAGCTTTCTGAAGCTGAGATTCGTCAAGTTGAGGGGCGTGAATTTGTTGTCAGGACTAAGGACGTTCCAGGTTCCGCATGGCCGGAAATCACCTATTACGCCCTTATCAACGCCCCTGCACTGGAAGCTGTAGGGCTCTTTGCTGCTTACGATATTCAAAAGGACTACACCCCAAATTTGTTAAAATCCACTCCAGTCAAACACGTCAGCCCAACCGATGTTCAAACTGAGTACGAACTCCAGATTCCCTTTCCTCTCTCCAACGCCAAGTACATTCATGGCGCAAAAATTTTTAAACACGCTGATGATTATGAAGTTGAGTGGTACATGGTGGAGTCATCTTCAAGTGAAGATGTGCGCGGTAGTGCTTACTTTCAAAACTTCAATGGAAAAACTCTGCTTCGCTACCGCACGTATGTAAAACCAAAATCTATCTTTGGAAGCTTTGTTAAAAAAGTGATGTTCAAAGATGTTGAAAAATCCATCATCGCTATTTGCTCCTTCATCGAAAGAACTGTGAAAGAGAATCCCACTTTAAGCAGTAAATATTCTGAGTTTATAACTCGTGCTCTTCGTGGTGAATTTGTTTATCAGACTATTATTGATAAAAAATAATACCTGAGGAAATGCACTTTTATTGCTCCAATCTTAGGACTAATTTCTTGCCCCCTGTGATCTGTAATGAACAGTTACGAGCACTTGCAAAGGGCCTTAAAAATGGTCCGTTGGATGTCAGAAAATTGTGATGAAAAGTAAGAAAAAACAGCTATCTAAAAATGTAAACGCACCATAGTATTTATCCATAGAGACAAACGGATACACGTTGATGGTCGACGACTAGAAATGGATTTTGAAGCGTCGATTTTTTTCCCTTAGCCAATTACATCTTCCTCAATACTCCCCCACAATTCTTTAAGCACCGGCCCCATGGGCTTACTGGCATCTCTGACCATGTAGATTTCAATATCACGGTCTTTTATCAGTGGAGTTTTTATAGGAGAGAGCTTCTTTGACGTAAGTTCTGCCTTAATCAAATCGTATGGCAGACCTCCCCAGCCAAGCCCTTGCACGATCAATTCTTTCTTAAAGCCAATATCACTTACAGTGAGGCTCTTAGAGCCTTCTAAAACACCGGTAGTGACTTTAGAGATACGTCTGGCACTGTCAGCGAGAATAATCTGGTTGTGATTGCGCAAAAAAGCATCAGTGATTTTCTTTTCGTTTTTGATAAGCTGGGTGCTGATAACCGAAATCATTTTTGTCTTCGTCATAAGCCTCATATCAAACGTGTGCTCAACTAAGGGTTTAGGTGTAATGGCAATATCTACATCGTCATCTATAAGCCGCTCTACAGTTCCTGCGAGAATTTCAAATTGCAGCACGAGCCTCGTTGAAGGGTGTTTGGTAAAAAAGTTTTTAAGAAATTTAAGCACCAATGAAACCGGGCTGACGGCGTCGATACTTACACGGATTTCTGGCTCAACTCCTTTGCTCATTTGCATCGCCAGAGCTTCGAGCTCACGGAATTCTCGGAGTAAAAGTCTTGCCTTTTGATAGAACACTTTTCCATCCGCTGTTAAGCTCGGTCGGTATTCATCACGTGAGAAGAGCACTATTTGGTACTCTTCTTCCAGCTTCTTAATCGCCATGCTAATAGAGGGCTGGCTTTTGTGAAGATAATCGGCCGCGGCCTTAAAACTTCCCTCTTTAACGATCGCCTCAATAGTCAGCAACTGTTCAAGTGTCATTTTTACAATCTCCGTACTTCTGCTGCGTTAAACATCATCACAAAAACTTATTAATCCAATAGATAAATTATAATTTGTTTTTATACAAACCTAAGTTAGGATTTTTGACAAGAATATTTCTTTTTTAAGTTTCATTAGGAGGAACTATGTTAAGACAATTACTCATTGCTACTGCTCTATTCTCATCAGTTGCGGCCTTCGCAAAAACAGAAAAAGTGGAAATCGACCCAGCTGCTTCAAAAGTGGTTTACACAGGAAAGAAAACTCTTGTGGATAGCAAACATACTGGTGAAGTTAAAATTAAAGAAGGTCACCTTAACTTTGACGGAAACACACTTAAAGGTGGGGAATTCGTTATCGATATGACGACAATCACAAACACAGACCTAACAGACGCTGAGTACAATAAAAAATTCGTCGGCCACATCACAAGCGAAGATTTCTTCGACACAGCAAAGTTTGGAACGTCTAAACTAGTGATTAAGAACGCAAAAAAAGAAAAAGATAACACTTACAACATCACTGGTGACCTTACAATCAAAGGGAAAACAGCTCCAGTTAATTTCACAGCACTTGTGACAAAGTCAGAAGCTTCTGCTAACATCACTGTTGATAGAACTAAGCACGATGTAAAATACGGCTCAGGATCATTCTTTAAAGATCTTGGTGACAAAGTTATCGCTGACAACATCGACTTCGTTGTAACACTAAAAGCTAAGAAGTAATTTTATTGGAGAGTTTAAAATGAGTGATATCGCGCAACTAATCAGAACAATTCCCAATTATCCCAAAGAAGGAATTATGTTTCGCGATATCACTACTCTCTTAAAAGACCCAAAAGGGTTTCAGACCACTATCAATATGCTGGTGGAAAAATACAAAAACGCACCGATCGACTATATCGCAGGAATTGAGGCCCGCGGCTTCATTCTAGGCTCTGCGCTTGCTTTTGCTATAGGAAAGGGATTTATCCCGGTTAGAAAAAAAGGAAAGCTTCCAGGAAAGACAATCACTCAAAGCTACGACCTTGAATACGGTTCAGACACTATTGAAATCCACGACGATGCCCTTCACGCCGGCGCCAACGTCCTTTTAATCGACGATTTAATCGCCACAGGCGGGACTGCTATCGGGGCCATCACTCTGATTGAAAAAGTTGGTGGAAAGATCTACGAGACGGCCTTTGTCGTCGACCTGCCAGAGTTAGGCGGGGCCAAAAAAATCCAAAACATGGGCCATAAAGTCTTCACGCTATGCTCATTTGAAGGACATTAGTCTCTTTAAGACATAAATATTATCTATTTTTTATATGGTACTTTTCGTACCTATCCAACTATAAAGCCTCCATTCATCTTTTGGAGGCCTTATGAAAAACACACTGATCATTCTTTCCTTACTTCTTTCTGTCTCAGCAATGGCAAAAGACATGTCTCGTACAGAAAAATACGAAGACGCTTACGTTGAACTTGAAGATGGTTCAAGCCAATACGTTGGTGGGTGTTCACTTCACCAGGACTACGAAGGAAAACTTTTTACAGTTGAGAACACGATCGTAAAGACCTTCGAACCTGAATACAACAATGCTGAAAGCACAATGGCAAAACTAAAAAAGGTAGACCCTCTCCTTCTTGCAGCTGCTGCTGAAGGTTCAGGATCAGACGCTAAAGAATTCTTCTCACAAGTTGACGACATCACTCTTGAAAAAATCACAAGCAATGTTTTTAAAGGTCTAGACCTTTACCGCTTCAACCTAGGAGTTGGAGGTGGAAACGGATACTATGAAGTATACAATCGCACAGAGAAAAAAGGGGTTGTGAGCTATACGAAACTATCGAATGTTTTTGATGGTGATGTTGAGTACTGTGACAGCAGTGTTTGGTTAAAAAAATAAGAATAAAAAGGCAGGTCTTAGACCTGCCTTTTTTTATTATTTTGCAGTTACAACGAAATTTGCTCTTCTGTTTTTCGACCACGACTCTTCATCATGACCAAAAGAAACTGGTTTTTCTTTTCCCAATGAAATCACCGAGAGTTTTTTCCCATCTACTCCACGCCCGGTTAAGTAATCATACACCGACTGCGCTCTTTTTTCCCCCAGGGTAAGGTTGAATTGCGAGCTTCCTCTTTCATCTGCGTGACCTTCAATTTGAATATTCACAGCAACGTTGGCCGCTAAGAAAGCAATATTATCATCCAGCATTTTTTTAGACTCTATTGTGATATGAGAAAAGACAAAATTGTTTTAACATTCACGACCTCTAGTTGGATTAAACTCTTAACGGTAATGATAAGGCCAAGAGGCAATTTGATGAATGGTTTGAAAATAAAATTAATCTTATCTTAGTAAGTAGACAGAAGGTAAAAGACACTAGCAGGCTGATCCTTGGGGTAACCAACCCACCAGTGTGTTCTGAGGTGTGTACGAAGGGCTTTCGTACGGACATCATAAATCACGTCTCGGAATATTTTTTGGGTTAATGTATTTTTTTTAGAAGTCTTCGTTTCGCAGGAAGGCAAATAAATCAAGAAGATAAGTCGAAAATATGATTAATTTTATCTTCGAATAAACCCCAAAGCGCGAAGCTTCTTGATCCTGTGTCACAAGATGTTTATCATTTTCGTCATGGACACTACCGCAAATATCATTATCGCTGAAGATGAACCAACCATTGCCAACAAAGTAAAAGAACTCATCACCGAACTCGGCTGGAATTCAGATTTAGTCGGCAATGTTCCTGACCTTTTAGAAAAATTAGGAAGCACAAAAAGGCCTTATGATATTGTCGTTCTTGACCGCATGATGGGGGGAGCTGATTCGGCCGATTATGTGGCCAACATTCGCATGCAATACCCTGCTTTGAGAATTTTCGTTTTATCGGCCATCGACTCTTCACTAGAAAAAGCGAAGCTGATTGATAGCGGCGCTGACGAATACCTGGCCAAGCCTTTTGAGTCCACTGAGTTTAAAGCAAGACTAAAAGCTCTGATCAGAAGATCATCTAATTCAGATGCTCATCTCAATTACAGTGTGGCCAACCTCACACTCGATCTCATTCACCGCACAGTTGCAGTTAATGGTGAAGTGCTAAACCTTACTGCTAAAGAATTCCTGGTTCTCCACGCTCTTTGCTCAGTCATCGGAAAGATCTACAGCAAAAACCAATTGATTGAATCCATCTGGGGCTTTTCTCTGGAAAATGAAACCAACGTGGTTGAGTCAACGATGAATAGCTTAAGAAGAAAACTGGAAAATGCCGGTTCAAAAGTTCAGATTAAAAACACCCGCTTTGTAGGATACTGGGTTGAAGTTTAGATTTTTCCTCATATTACTCCTTTCTCTTTGCACCGTAGGGCTCGTTCTCTCCGTAAGTTTTAGTTATTACCTAAACGCGGCCCGCCTTGAGCTGATTGACCTGCAATTGAGAGAAAGTGCAGTTGCTTTAGTTAACTCAGAACTTCCAGATATTAAAAAAATTAATTTTGATGAAGCAGAAGAAATTATTTCTGAAGAGTTAGGAAGTAACCGCGTAGGTAAATTTTTTATCGTCAGAACTGATCCCGGTGAAATTATTTTCAAATCGCAAAGTGCGACGTTGATGAATATCGATCCTCCAAGAGACCCACAAGTCTACTCTTACAGTGTCAATGGGAAGACTTTGCGAATCCTGAACTTAAAACTTCCTAAGAGACCTGGAAAAACACTGCAAATCGGAGCGGTCATTGACCCTACTTTATTTGACTGGTGGTTTATTTCCAACAAGCTTGCTTTATACCTGGTCGTTACGATCATTCCGATTCTTATTTTTTCAATTGTACTTACCAAATACCTGCTTAATCCATTAAAGCTAATGTCGGGACATCTTCAACTGGCAAGCCAGGACTTGCAAAATTTAAGACCTGTTCCTTCACTTCCCAAAAAACTTCTTAAGTACACTAAAAAATCTTTTTTAAATAATGATGAGTTCTCTTCCCTGGTCGACAATACCAGCGATCTTTTAGAGAGAATTAACATCAATTATAAAATGACGAAGCCATGGACTTATCAGCTGGCCCACGAAATTAAAACGCCGCTTTCTATTTTAAGCTTTGATGTTGAATCTTTAAGTGAAGAAAAACTAAAAGACCCGACTCTAACGCAATCAATGCATGAACAAATTGAAAGAATCTCTAATATCGTTTCGCAGTTTTTAGAGTGGGCCAGTGTTGAAAACACTCAGCAAAAGGACAATTTATTTGCCATCAGAATTGCCAGCTCAATTGAAAATCAGATTGAAGGCTTAAATCGCCTGCACCCAGGAAGAATTGAATATAAAATAAAAGAAGATTTTGTCGTCATCTCCAATCCACAACATCTTTTACAGTTGATTACCAATCTTTTAACCAACGCTTTAAACTATTCACCGGAATCCTCTCCTGTGACAATTGAATCTTTCGACAACACTCTTCGAATCAGCGATCTGGGGCCGGGCATTCCTAAAGAAGTTATTGAGAGAATCGGACAGCCATTTAATTCCGGACCACACAATCCAGTACTCAAACATAAACGCACGGGTTTAGGCTTAGCGTGGATCAACACATTAACAAAACTTTATAACTGGGATCTCGATATCAATTCGGGAACTCACGGCACAATTATCACGATAAAATTCACAAAAAATCTCATTACTTAGTCGCTTTTTTCCCTCGAAGATAAAGAAAATTTTATTTTACATTTCTACTGTTTCATCAGGGTGAGTGCTATAGTTGGAACTAATCAACAAATGGAGATTGAAGATGAAACACTTGTTACTGGCCTCTGCCCTTTTATTATCACTAAACGTGGCCCACGCTAAGAAAACACCAAAAAAAGCAAAACTTTCTAAAGAAGATGCAAAAGAACTTTGCCTTACAACTAAAGGCGCTGAGCTATCAAAGAAAGAACTTAAAAAATGTATCGCAAAAGCTATGCGTACAGGAAAAGCTTAAGAGCACTTTTTCTGTATTCATATACTCCTAGGAAATGGCCCTCTTCTTTAGCCTATTGAGAAGGGGGCTTTTTTTTGACCTGATTGAAGAACTAATCATTGGTACAATCGGCCCACTCATCTAATGACGTTCTCACCACTCGCTCCAGAAGCGCCCCGTTTTTAAAAGTCTCCAGCGCTCCCTGCCTAGCTAAAATACCAATGTAATTTTTTTGTCTGTCCCAAAATGGATAAGCTCCATAACTCCCCGGACTCGAAACGCGCACTCCAGGAGTGCAGGTATAAGTCGAGTTCTGGCATTCATGCCATAAACCAAAACCGTAATGCCACATTTCCCCAAGGGCATTGACTGCGGGAGAATTGCCAAAGGCCACATTCGCCGTTTGATCCATCAGGAGTTGTGATTGAAGATTTGTAGAAAGAAGAGTTCCATTTTTTAGAGCGCGCAAAAAGGCCAGGTACTCCGATCCCTTCCAATGCATTCCTCCAGCGAGTCTTGGATTAGTGTTTGATGGAAGATCAAAAGAGCCAGAAGAAAAAAGTCCCGTTTCTGATTTAAAGCTATTAAAAATATCCTGCCAGGAAGAAACACCCTTTGCTTTGATGGCCATTAAACCGGCCACTTGCATGTGAGTGCTTGAGTAATAAAATTTTGATCCCGGAACAACTCCATTGCCTGAATTCGTGGTGGCGATATTGCGTACACAATTTTCAAAATCAAAACTTCCGGCATTTAAACAAAGAGGTTCAGTTTCCAGCCCTGATGTAAAACTTAAAAGCTGAGCAAGATTAATGTTGTAAAGCGAATCAGTGCTCACAATCGGCCACGATGAAATATACTTTTGTGGTTTATCCGTCAGGTTTAAATAACCTTGATCCACTAATCGCAGAATAATAATCGAAGACACTAGTTTTGAAGTTGAGGCCGATTCATAAAGACTTGAGGCATTCGAAGTGCCACGGCTAAAAGAATATTGCCTTCCATCTGAGCGCTCCACTAAAAGAGTGAAGTCCGCATCAGTAGTGGCATTGGTGAGTGCTTGATTGAGTTGAGTTTCAATCGCTGCTGAAGAACAGGCCAGAGGTCTGATGACTCCATCAACTCCTTCATCTTCCACTGTTGTTTTGTCTTTTTGACAAGAAACCAAAGCGGCCAGCGTGAGGAGCAATAAGAGCTTTTTCATATCAAATCCAGTTGATTTTTTTTAAGTACTTCTTCACATACGAAGCCGCCCCTTGCGGTTCGTGATGCGGAAGTTTGGATGGCTTATCTATTGTAACCCTGTTGTTTTTTTGCACAAGGGCTTCCATAAAACGTTCAGCCCCATCATCGCCTACTACCAGGTCATCAATCCCTGAAATCAAGTGAATATCCTGATTAGTCAGGGCCAGGTTATATTTTTCGTCTCTAATCCATGGGAAAACATTGTCTGGTTTAAGCTCCGGAGAGACCAGTTGTTCCCTGACTTTTAAAGTCGACTTATAAAAAGGTGTATCAAAAAGATGGACCACATCTTTTGGTGCCATTCCCAACCCTACTCCAACGCCTCTTTTCTCGTAACCTTCAAACTCCTTCATCATGATGGCCTTTAAGGCCAGGAGTGAGCCAAGTGAATGGCCGCCTAAAACCAGTTTTAACTCTGCCGGTGCTAAGAAGTGTTCATTGAGTGGAAACTCTTCTTTAAAGGCCACAGAAAGCCCTTTAAACGCTTCTAAAAAGAGTTTGTGAGCATGCTCTTTAAACTCTTCAAAGCTCTCGACCTCAGAGTAGTTGCCTTGATAGTGGCCAGGAATATCAAAAAGCGCGCACGAGACACCAACCTCGGCCAAGCGAATCGGCCAGTTGATGATGGAGCTCTTATCAGCGGTGTAACCGTGAGTGAGAATCGCAAATGTCGGCTTGATCTCCCCGTCTAAATCCGGGAGAAAGTACATCACGTTGGTTTTTTGGTTTTGGTAATCGAGATAGCCTTTTAGAATTTTCATAGGGCATTTATAACAAAAAGGGAGACCAGATGTCTCCCTTCTTAATGTGCAATTTGTTTAATTCAAATTATTTTTTGTAGACAACCGGCCATTCTGTCTCTTCGCCATCACAAGAATCTTTCACTCTTGCTTCAATCAAAACGAAACGTTGGTTTTCCGGGCTGTATTTATAAGTTGCCGAGCTTCCACAGTCTCCCATTCCTCGACCTTTCTGGAATGTTCCCAATGTCATTGTGTCAGCATCGTAGCCTGCGCCCATTAAATCAGAAGTCGCCATAATTGAACCATCGGCCGCCACTTCCGCAACAGCAACATTCGTCACCTCTCCCCATGGAGAAACGATATAAGCTTTCTCCAGAGAATTGTACGCATACATTTCACAACCAAGAACATAAAGTGTTCCACCCTTTGGTGAGTATTCTGAACCAGGTAGTTGGTAGGCTTCTCTTTGTAGGTATTCATTAGATGAAAATTCAGGACAAGCATTTGTGTGGCGATCTAGAACTTCTTTTGGAATTGTGATCTCGCCGGCAAAAGCAGTCATCGCTGAGAACGTAAGTGCAAGAGCGAATAAAGATTTCATTTTCATTGGAAACTCCAAGTTTAAGTGTGTGTTGATGCCCGTTTTTAACACGACTAGGAATTTTTTGTTTGGAATCTGAAAACTTTATAGACACCAAAAACCCTTATTTTTTTAAGAAAATAGTTTGACGGACTACCTCAAATACTTTATTTTTTAGATTCCAAAAAATGGTCTTGCCCAGGTAGCTCAGTCGGTAGAGCAAGGGACTGAAAATCCCTGTGTCGGCGGTTCGATTCCGTCCCTGGGCACCAATCTTCTTTTTCAGACATTTTGACCAACACTGCGAACGGTTTTTTCAACTCGTATCGCACAGTTACGCCCTCTAAAACTGGGTTTGAGAGTATCATATTTAGGAAGTCTCGGCGTTCTTGCGCAGACTTGCGAATCCATAAAGATTTCGCAGAGGTAGCGAGTTCGAGAATGGATTTCACACTTTCCATAAAAGTGTCCTGTAAACCGATGCGAAGTTGCTCTAGTTGAGCGAGCAAGCTCTCACGATTGCCACGGATTCGCTTTAACTACCCACCGTAGGCTTCTTTATCAATAGTGCCATTCAATAGGTGTTCTGTGAGTTTATCTTCTTGGGTTTCCAATTCCTTGCACTTGTCATTTAGCTCGGCTTGCTGAAGGTGGATTACATTTTTAGTTTTTGAATTGAGCTTATTGAGAGCTTCCGCAATATCGTTGGCAAACTCTTCGCTAATCGAGATTTTGTCCATAATACCGCCGAGCTGATCCCACAGCTTTTCGCTTGTGGTAATAAGTCCTTTTTGAGTTTTATGAACTTCTTTGCCGTCCGTACAATGAATATAATGGTAGGTCTTCGTTTCGCCAGTTTTTATGATCTTTTTAACTTTCGGATCATAGACGATATTACAACCGCACGAGCATTTAAGCCAACCGCCCATAAGGACATTATGCTCGGACTCTTCTCGAACAATGGCGGAGGCTTTTTTTCCAAGCGTTTTTTCAACCGCTTTGATTAAATCCGATGGAATAAACAACGGGTGCTTGCCGTCATAAAGAATCCCATTCCAAAGGAATTGACCACGGTAAAACGGATTTTTTAACCGTCCGTCAATAGTAGCAATATTATAACGGAGAGCCTGCTTTTCCGTTAAAAGCCCAGATGCACGGATTTCTTTTCTAATATCTTCTAACGAATAGCCTTTCGCCCGAAGCTCATACTCTTTCAGCACGATCTGCTGACTCTTAGAGTTGGGATCAAGGTCAATCGTTGTCCCACGCTTTTTCGCTTGCCCTGTTTCGGGATTGATTTCTCTTTTAGAAACATACCCAAGCGGAGGGTGATTGCTTGGATACCAACCTTGCTCGGCTTTGGCGGTCATGCCGTCCGCAATTCGTGCGGCTAAAACTCGCACATAGTTTCGAGCCATAATTCCAGCGAAGGCACGAGTTAAAAAGTCGGACTCAGGGCTTTCTCTGTGTAGGCACTTTCGATCATGGGAAAAGTGAATAATAAAATTGCCGTTGGTTACTTGCTGTTCGTTTTGCTCAATATCCGTTAGATTTCTAGTTTCACGATCCTGCATATAGAAAATAACATTCCCAATTTTATTTTGAGAAATGTAGCGCATAGCTTCGGCGTATTTTTTTCGGTCTTCGGACTTTTTAGCACTCTCGGTGATTGTGAACACTTTAACGAGTTCAAGTTTTTGGCGATTACAGTCATTTTCGCAGTAATCTGTTGCGTACTTTAGCTGTACGTCATGGGAAAAACCGTCCTCCTGCTTGTAGCTACTGACTCGAAGGATCGCCACAGCTTTTTTGTTAATGTATTTAACTTCGTTTTTCATATTATCCTGCCTTTCTTGAGTTTACCGGATTGTTCTGTTCACCGGAAGGGTTTGTGTTTAGTTCGATATTCAGTTGGGTTGTTTTTTCGTCTCGTGAGTGCCTTAAAAAATCGAAGATCGCCACAACTTGGCTAAACTCGTCTTCGGTGATTTTAAAACTTTCACCGCTTGGGGTTTTATAGGTTCTGGTCTTTTGCTCCTTTTCGCCAACTTCGCCTAAAGCGGGCTTGGCAGAGCCGTCTAATGGTTTGCTCATAATCTCTTCCTTATGGGTCTTTTAGGGGGTTCCCACACCCTTACAGGCTTAATTGCCTATAAACCCAGCCTAAGTCTCGAACTGTGATTCACTTGGTGCCAATTTTGGTGCTAGAACAAGGGTATGAGCTTAACCCCTAGATTTGAATTAAGGCGTTCTTATAAAGAAGAAAAACCGCTTATAAAGCGAACGGTTAAAGCCCTCGCCCTCCGCTACAACACGGAAAGCCCTTGGATTGAGAAAATACTCAACAACACGCTCTCAAGTTCCAAGTCCTTGCTCGAACTGACGACCGCCTACGGAAAAAAGCGATACGAGTCGGAGGATGAGGTTTTAAGTGATGCGGACTTGTATTCGCAGTTTATGCCAAGCCCTTTGGAATTATTGGCGGTGCTGGGAGCTAGTCGAACCAGAGGTCTTCTAAAACTTAAAGTCGAAGATGCGCATCAAGTAGAATACTCAATCATAACAGGGAAAGATCGCAAGCAAGCCTATGATGATCCCCTTAGTGAAGATGAGGCGGAGATTTTAAAAACCATTTCTCTGAATCGGTTTTTAATCGACATATTTTTTAATATCACTCCACCGCCGATCAATGAAGTTGAAGCCGAAGAAGATGAGGACGAGGAAAACCACGATCAAGACCATGTGTCTCTGCTTGCCGATTTTAAAGCGCATTTGATTTCTCAAAAAGCAGAAATCCTTAACGGCTCAGGCAAGGCTTACAGCCCATTTCACTCATACCCGTGGTTTGATAAAGCGTTCGCAACGGGTGCGAATGTCGAGGCGATTATTTTATCTAAAGGAATACTTACCCCGCAAAGCTCGATCAGCGGAACTCGCACGGATAGATATATAAAAAATGAAACCGAACGAGAGGAGTTTTCTTTAAAAGATCAGTCGATCATTGTCTTAAATCAGGACGATTCGATCCCTGCGAAGTTTTCTTCCTCAATTATTTTAAAAGGCTCTATTGAGGAGAAAAAGAACTTGAAAAAATATCTGTCTGATCCTGAATTAAAAAAGCAAGAAATCAATCTCAGGGACAAGCTATTTAAGCTCAGAATTGAAGCCATAGACTTTATTACGGAATACCTCGCAGACACTTTAACAAAAGAGCCTGCTGAAGCGATTGCCGAGAGGATGAGTGATCTTTTTAGTCGCGACGAGGTGCAGGCAGTTTTAGGTCGAAATCCAAAGTATTTTAATCTTCCGCAAGGCACTGAATACAAGCACCGAGATGAGTTTATTTTTCACCGTATTCTAAGAACAGCGACCTTTCTGCCAGCGATTGAGACGACTTACCTTCGCAAGCTCATATGAGACTCCAAGCCCATTTTTGACTATTCGCTCGATATTGAAGGCGCACATGAGCTTTCATTTTCTTATATTGAACTGATGCACCTTATCCAGCCTGCGCAGTTAGAGCAACTTATCCCGACTCTTGAGTTTGTAGCTCAGCGCTTTAGTGCTTTAGAAAAGCGTGCCTACGCTTCTTTTTTAAAAGCCATGCGTTTAGATCGAAGCATTAAATCCAATGATCCAATAAAAGCAGAGGTGGATTTATTTGCTAAAAAAATCGCAGACCGCACCGATGTAGTCATTCCGTACTTAAAAGATATTCTAGAGCCAAGTCTTGACGATCATCCTAAAAGAAAAACGGGACTCTTCACGGAAGGCTTTAGAGAATACCATCCCGTGAACAAAAAAATCGGTGTGATTCGTTTCACTTCCCAGCAAAGCAAAGTCATGCAAGCCCTCTATGAAGCCCACGATTCAGCAATCAACGGCGAAATTAAAAGGCTCACACTCGTGGATAAAATCTATTCCGCCGAAGAAGCGACTGCCATTCGAGCGAAACACGGCAAGCAAGTGAAGAAAAAAGACGGCTCGCTCAGTAAGTTTAAATATGAATGGCGTCTTGAGAAGACACTTCTTAAAGAAAATCATCCAGCTTGGAAGCTAGGCTTAGTAAAGCTTGGCGAAAAAATCGGTGACGATAAATCCTATAAGCTCGATCTTTATTTTGAAAGTGCCTTAAATAAATAGTAAGAACATATACTTATACAAGCACCAAAAATAGCGCCAAATTAAATCCCAAACGCCTCCTAGTATGGGAAATGTAGCCAGTTTAGACATCTGGTTGCATTAACCAAAACAAAGGAGATTAACATGTCTAAAAATAAATTGTCCCCCGTGTCCCAACCGCAACTCCAAGGTGAAGCCGTAGAAAATACGGCTCAACCTAAGCAGAACCCACCCAAGGTGTTCCGCTATCAAAGTCCGTTCATTGACGAGACTTTGGTAAAAAGTGTTCTTAGGGAAACCGTGAAAATTAAAACGCACCTAATAGACCAAGGAAAAGGTGAGCTTCAAACGGGTTCACTACTCTTGGTCTTGCGTGGGCGTTTTGAAGCCACGGCTCTAGAGAGAACCAATGTTGCTAAAGAAGAATGGCTTAATGCGTTCTTTGAGTATGTACAGGTTCAATTTGGCATTAAGGCGTCTCGTGCCAACGAGTACATTCAAGTTTCTTTGAAACTTGGAACCTTTTTGCCTGAGCTTGCGCTTGAAGTTTCTAAATTGGTTGAAATCAGCCGTCTTGAAAAATCGGACATTCAATCAATGATTAAGGCTTACTCAATAGAGAAGCTAAAAGAGTTGAGCTACCGTGAAGTGAAAAACATTGTGCGCAAGTTTAATCCTAAGTCTCGTGACACCACTAAGGTGGAAAAAACGGTGACGGCGGAAACTACGCCACAATTACCGCAATGCTCAAGCCCCGTAGAGCCTGCGCCGTCCACTAAAATGGAAGCTCAGGTAAATGGCGTAGCTCCCATTTTTAATCTTGCGGACTTCCAACCGCAAGACCGCTTGGGCATTGTAAAGGCGTTCACGGATTCCATTAGGATTATTAAGGGTGCCGTTGGTGACGGTGAAATCCCTGCGGAACTCGCCCAGTTCATTGACGAGCTTTACCAATGGAAAAGGGAAAAAGAAGCTAAGAAAGCTTCAGGGAATTAGTATGAGTAAAATCACTGCGTCCAATGATTTTTTGAAAATTGAGACGAGCGCAGGAGAGCCTTTAGTGGCTCTCCTGCGTGGTGATAATAAGGCTTGCTTGGCAACCCTGCCGAGTGAGTCCATGGCTTGCGTTATTCAAGACGAGCCTTACGGTTTAAATAGTGAAAAGGTGGACGCTCGTGCATTTTTAAAATCTGCGCTTGAAGGTCAAGATTACCAACGCCGTGGCGGTGGACTTGATAATAGAAAATGGGACGCTGATATTCCGCCACTAAGTCACCGCTTTGACTTATTCCGAGTTTTAAAGCACGGCGGATTTGTTGCCACTTTTACGGCAAATAAAAACGTAGATCTCGTTATGATTACCTTGAGGCTTGCGGGTTTTGAAATTGTCGAGCTTTTGGCGTGGGTACACGCCCAAGGAATGGCAAAATCTAAAAAAGCACCGCACTTTGAAAATGAAATGGAACTTAAACGCTTCTCTGAAGCAAGGCAGGATTTAACGCCTGCAATGGAAATCATTGTGCTTGCGAGAAAGCCGATAAAAGAAAATGACTACCTCACTAACTTAGAAAAACACGGCACGGTTTTTTTGAATACAGGTGAAGTAAAAATCAATTCCACCTACGGTGAAGAAACCCATCCTAAAAATATTTTTTTAGAAAATGAGTATTCCGTCCTAAAACATTTTGGCAATAAGGCGTCCAAGCTTGAAGCCTTATCCCGTGAAGATTTTAATATTGAGCAGGTTTTGGTTTTTTCTAAGCCCTCGCAAAAAGAAAAAGACCTCGGACTTGAAAATGAAGACACGCCTTACAAGAAATATACTCTTTTTGGAAAGCGTGAGGTCGCAGGCAAAAATCACCACTTAACCGTGAAGCCACTAAGCCTTATGCGGCACCTGGTTAAAATGCTGAGTTTTTCTGGCGATATTGTGCTTGATAATTTCTCGGGTTCATTCACTACAGGCGTGGCGTGTGTTTTAGAAAACCGCAGGTTCATTGGCATTGAGCTAATGCCTGATTATTTTGATATTGGCTCTAGAAAAGTTAAAAATGTATTTCTCGCCAACGAGAGCCATTATCTAAAAAATTATCGAGATTTTTTGATTTTTGAATGGGATAGAAAAATCCGCAATGCCACGAGCGAAATTGAAAAAAGAAAATTAGTTTTTGAGCTTCAGGTGAAGCTCTACCAACTTGATATTGAAATCCAAAGCCTTGAGAAAAAATCCGCCTAAGAAATTAGGTGGATTTTTCCGCTGTTAAAATCAGTCCCAGAATATCGCCTCGTGTAGCTCCGTTTTTTTCTAACTCCTTAATTTTTCGGACAAGCTGTGCAATGCTCTCTGTCGGTGGGTTCGCCGTGATTTGCATATACCTGTCTTTTAATTCCATTAAAAACTTCCGCTCGTTAAATCCAATCATTTCGCCAAGCGTGCCGAGCGACTTAATGCTGACTTGATGGCGATAATAGTCGGCTAGGATTTTAAGTGGCATTGGGTTTTCCTCGATGAGTTTATTCAATCGTTCAAACCACGGTAAATCTTCGGGTTTGATTTCTTCCCTTACAGGCGTGCCTGTAAGGGCGGAAACTGAACGGTTCTTAGCTTCAATGCGGTATTTTGGGTGCGAGCTATTAAAATAAATCTTAAAAGCGAACTCGTGTTTGAACGGCTCGTTTTTATATTCAAGCTCACCAAGACCTAGCTTTCGGTAGTCGGCTCTAATTTCATCGCTGAGGGGCTTAGGTAGCCTCCACAGGCTCGGATCGGCGTTGACATGGGCGGACGCAGTTCTGCGATTGAAACGGTAATGGCAAACTTTCAGCTTAAGCAATACGACAAATATGAGCAGATCGACAACAATTCTGTGAACCCCGGAAATGCGCTGTCAACATGGACAAGTTGTGACCGATGCTTCGGCTTCTTCTTCAAACAGTGCTTTTGCTAATTCAGGCGGGAACACAATCGTTAAAAGTTTTGCCTCAAATACTCCTAGCGCTCGGTATGCGGCGAACTTGAACGGTTACTCGACAAGTACGACTCAGCACACTCGGGTGTGGACAAACCTCTCGCAAGATGTGCCGTTTTATGGTTTCGGGATTTCAAACTTAGGATCAAGCGGTAAAGCCATCTCGGTCACGGCAATGAAGCGAGCCAACGGTTCAACCGTTACGGCAAATGACGGCTCGACTGCAGTCGAGCTGATTAGAGGCTCGGGTGCTTTTCTAATTCATGTCCAAAAATAATGACTTCGACCATGAGTTCGCAAATATAATACGACAAAAAATTGCGGCTCTACTGATTGAGTGTCGGACCAAGAAGAACCGATCTGTCCGAACACTCGCTCGGAAGTTAAAGATTAAGAAAAAACATATTAAAAAATGGGAGGCAGGAAAAGGCTGCCCTCCTAATAAAGCCTTGTTCGCAATGCGTGGTCATTACGGAAACGGATCAATGGAGGCTTTTCAAAAACTTGACTGCGACCTCCAGATACTTAAATACCAGCGATTTAAGGCAAAGCATCCTATTGACTAAAAAGACTAACTGACGAAGAATATTTGTATGTATTTGCCATCTAACTTTGGAACAGTGACTCCCTATTTATTTGTCGAGGGTGCTGATCAATTTGTCGATTTCTTAAAATCGGCATTTGATGGTTTTTTTGTCGGATGTTCGAAAAGACCAGATGGAAAAATTGCGAATGCCCAAGTCCAAATTGGCAATGTAACATTGATGATTAGCGAAGCGAGCAATCAGTATAAATCAATGCCTTCTAGCTTTTATCTTTATGTTGAAAATGCTGACCTCGCATTAGCCCAAGCCATTCGATACGGAGCCAAGCTGGAGATGGCTGTCGCAGATATGCCTTATGGTGATCGACAAGGCGGTGTAAGGGATGCCTTTGGAAATATTTGGTGGATTTCTCAAAGGCTTGTGGAAAAGCCTTACTTTTAGTTTCCTTCAATTTGGCTTTCCGTGATTTCACTAGGCAACATATTCCAAGCAGGCAGTTCTAAACTCCTCAAGCTGACCGCACCACTTGGAACTTTAAAAACCTCTGTTAACCCCTGAGGTTTTTTTTTGCCTTTTTTCAATAAACTAGTCCGCTAAAGACAATAACTTTTTCACTTCATCAGCACTTAGGTCAATCAAGAGGTCTTTTTGGCGTGAGGTCTCACCCCTTTCAAGCTCAATCCTGCTTTTACTAACCCCTAAAAGTTTAGCAAAAAAAGACAAAACTTCTTTATTGGCCTCACCATCAACAGGCGGGGCCTTAATCTTGACCTTTAAACGGGGTGGATCGCCGTAGAGACCACTGACTTCATTTTTACTGGCCCCGGGCTGAACATAAATGCGCAGGAGAGACTGGGAGTTTTTAGGTGTGATAACTGCCATAAAATCTTGAGCGTGAGAAGTATTCAAGTAATCTATCGCTCATCCTTATTTTCTTGGTGAACCAGTGCGCGCCCAGGCTTTTCAAAATGCTGGAATTCAAGTTATAAAACAAGAGTGATGAGCGCTCTTAAATCTGTTATTTTTTTATTCTTTCTCTTTATTCTAACCGGATGTTCCGATTCCAACAACAGTGCTTCTTTAAGAGGAATCATCTCTCAAGAAAAAAATTACCCAATTATGGTTACCAATAACCCCATCGTTTTTGTAACCAATGTTCCGGTTGTAGGCATGAAAGGCCACTTGAATGCTTTTGGCAATCATGGGACTTCTATCGTCGACTCCATTCCGGGAGGAGACCTCTACATCCGTTACCCTAACGGGCATTTAAAAAATCTTACGGCCGAGGCAGGGTTTGGACTTCCCTCAGGTGAGATTCAATCAGGGGCCAAAGCGATTGCCGTTCGTCAGCCAACCATTCATTGGGGTGGAGATAAAATTCTTTTTTCTATGCTGGTAGGTGGACCTAAAGAGCGCTTTGATAGAGCAAGTGATAGACGCTGGCAAATTTATGAAGCTTCAGGGCTTAATGAATCAGACACAGTCGTCATCAAAAAAATTCCTTATCAATCTCCTAAGTATAACAACCTCTCTCCGATTTATGGGGCCACTGACGATATCATTTTCGTCTCGGATGCTCCCCTCTACAACATGAAACACACTTATCCGCAACTGGATGAGTATGAATCGACTCCTTCCAACACGGGAATTTGGAAAATTAATCTGGAGACCAAAAAACTTTCAATGATCGAGCATGCACCAAGCGGAGCTTATGATCTTTCTCTTGATAGTTTTGGCAGAATCATCTTTACCAAATGGGATCACTTAAAAAGAGACCAGCAGGCAGATGCTGACCGCTATGAAAAAGGAAGCTACCGCGCTTATGATTTTCCAGATGAAACTTCAGGCGCAGTAAGAACAAAATTTCCCGAACTCGATGAGAATGGAAAGCACTTAGCGGACAAACGTGGAGTGCTTTACGAACTCTTCCCAGAAGCGCGTTCAATAAAAGATCCGACAAAAGATCCTAATGAATCGATCAATAACTTTAACCAGTTTTTTATCTGGCAAGTTAATGAAGACGGATCAAATGAAGAGACGATTAACCATGCCGGAAGACATGAGTTCGGTGGCTCTTATATGCCACCGGTGTTTCTGGATGACCCCAACTTAAGTGAGTTTCTGCCTCGAGATGGCGTGAATAAAAAAATGCGCGATACGATTGCCGGCAACGCGGGGATTTTTCAATTAAAAGAAGATCAGGACAACCCCGGTACTTATTTAGGAACGTATGCGCTGGAGTTTGGTCGCGAAGCCGCAGGCCGCATTGTAGAATTCAATCTTCCGCCAGGAAAAAATCCAGAAGATGTCATCATGACAGATTACACGAATGCAACACTTGATTACTTTCCGGAAAGAGCGAGTGACAGGCTTCCAACCATGACTGGGCACTACCGCAATCCCGTGAGACTTGAAGATAGAAGTATTCTGGTGAGCCACACTAATGAGTACCGTCTTAACGAAGATGATTCAACAGATCCTGGGACAACCAGACCGCGTTTTATTTTTAGACTCAAAAAAATGATTCCGAATCCATTTGATACCGACATGATCGCCGGCAATCCACTGACGGGAGGAATTATTAAACACGTGCGCTGGTGGACAGACGCAGAAACTCCTAGAGAGTATTTAGGAGCACTCAACGAAACTGACGCAGTCGAAGTTCGCCCTCGCCCACGACCTTCAAGCACGCCGCTCATGACCACCGACCCGATTGAAAAATCAGTGCTCGATGAAGAAGGTGTTAATGAAGTCGAATTACAAAATTGGCTTAAAGAAAAAAAACTGGCCTTAATTGTTTCTCGAAATGTCACAATGAGAGACAAGGCCGATGCCAGTCAACCGTTTAACCTGCGAGTTCCTGGCGGTGTAGAGAATATTCCTTCTCAAGGAAAAATTTACGATATCTCCAAGCTTCAAATCTTTCAAGGTGAGCTGACTCGTAGTTATGAAAAACAAGATGGTCGCAGAGTCTACTCGCGCCCGGTGAGAAACAACGAGCACCACCCAGACATTGAAAAATTTTATACAGGTAAAGGAAAAGTGGAACTGGGCTTGGATGGATCAATGGCCGCTTTTGTTCCTGCAGGAAGGGCCCTTTCATGGCAACTGGTTGATCCAAATGGAAAACCCGTTGTGCGTGAACGCGTTTGGGTAAGTTTTGCTCCTGGGGAAATCAGAACGTGCGCTTCTTGCCACGGGATCAACTCAAGCACTCTCAACAAACTTCCTGAACCAAAAAATAAACCTGAGGCCCTCAGAAACCTGATCCGCAACTGGAAGTCACTTAAATAATCAGCCGTACATTCTTTTTCGAAGGGAGATATTCTCTTTGTTCTTAATCTGCTCGACCAAGGCCTGGGCCATATTCAGTTCGTGATAAGAAGATTTTATGATGGCCAGATAGTCTTGACTTAAGTTTGTAAATTCTTCGTTTTTCTTGCGGACACTCATCATCAAAACTGAAGGAGTTGCCGCTTCGGCCGCAATAAACGCTTCAATCTTAACTTTATAGGGCTGGAAGGCCTCGATGTACTTATGCATCTCTGACTCATGCCCTTTAAGCTTTTCCTGGATGTTAATGATTGAAGCATTGACCGAATCCAATTGGAAGCAAAAGTGGTCTACTCCAACCTCTCGGTCTTTTGTATAGCTAATATTTTTCGCCAGAGAATCGCACTTCTTTCCCAGGTTAATGGCCAGGAAGTGCAGCTCGTGGACCTTTTTGAGCCCAAGCCTTACTTTGACTATCGAACTATTTTGAAATTCTAATGTTCCGGCCAAGAATTTTGCGAGATTGTTTTCCATGGCCACACATTCGGCGTGAGTGAAAAACATCTTGAGAGATTATTTATCATATAGTTCTTTTCTGTTGCAAAATTTTTATAACACATACCAAACTATTCTTCGAATTAGTCTAAATGGAGACTCTGCCGGGATAAAAAAAGGGCCCGCAAGCGGACCCTTCTTATACAAGGAAAGAGATGTCTCTTTTTTAGTCAGCTTCTGCTTCGACACTTGTGCCGACAGATAGCTCACCTAACTTAGGAAGAAGAACCTCTCCAACATCACTATAATCCATTTTTAACTTAAGAGTGACTTGGTGTTTTTTATTAAATAGTCCACCTAACTTTGGAGCTCCAAGGCTTTCAAGATCGATGTCGATTTTTGTCACAGATCCATCAAACTTCGCTTTGAACTGAGACGCCTTTAGGACTTTCTCAAACTTCACATCGTCTTTCTTAGCAATCTTCACCGCTAGAGTTGATCTGGCCTGATCGAATTTCCCGTTTACAACAAACGATAGAGAGCGCTTTCCAAGATCAACGTTAGAGATCCCTTTTTCATTAACTGAGAAAAGGTCTGCTTTGTCATAAAGAGCAACTTTATAAACTGCCTTGATAGAGTTTAGGTCAGCTTGTGCTTCATTTTTTACATCTCTTTTAACGAAGGCCACTGCTTTTGATCCGGCAATTTCTTTACCAATAATTTCCAGATCCCCTTTTGTGCTTAGGTTAACTGTGTACTGAGAAGCAAGGTCTGCTCCTTTAGCATCAAAAAGAACCTGTACGTTTGCCTGGTGAGTTTTTAGAGTCAATTCGTATGGAACCTGAACGTCTTTTTTACAAGCGAATGGAACTTGTCTGTATAGAGTTTCATTTCCACAAACGTTTTCTGTGTATGGAACCTGACGACATAGTTGTTCAGCTGGTACCCAGTCACACTGTTGACGAGAGCGGTTCTCACACACTTCGTGCGGGCGGCTTACTTGACGACATTCCTGGCGAGAAGGTCCTGTTGAACACTCTCTTTCTTCGTAAGGAACCTGACGACATTGTTGTTGCCCTGGTCTTGTTTCACAAACTTCTCTTGGTGGGATTTTTGTACAACGATTCTCTCCGTTAACTATACGGCACTGAACCTCTCCAGGAACTGTGTGACACTGCTGTCCTCCACCTGAAGTTGTGCATTCTTGTCTGTAGCGAACAACCACGCGGCACTGCTGCTCACCTGGAACTGTTCTACATTCATTTTCATAACGATTTTCTGTTCTACAAACTCTGTCGTAAACAGTTCTACACTCTTGGTGTCCTGGAATCGTTTCACATTGTTGGCGGTATCTAATGACATCACGGCAAACATACTCAGTATAGGCCTCACTGCGATAGCAAGTTGAATCCACTGTTTCTGTCTTGTAACGAGTTTCCTTCAACCAGTTTTCCAAATCGAAGATTTCTTCTCTTTGGTTTTCGAAATTAATTGTCTTTGAAGTTTCTGCGTGAGCGATGCTCATAACCAGCATCATAATCATCACAAGCAGCGTGCGTGCTGTTGATATCATTTCGTCCCCCTTTGACTACTTTGGATTTTTAACAAGAGTAGTAGAGGCAATTGGTATGCCATTTTTGTTCAGCGTTTGACTCGCGTCAAGTAAACAAATATTTATAGTAGCAAGATAAATCTCAGAATGTTGTATTGGCCCTAGTGCCAGAGCGACACCAGAGCGAGTAAGGCGTTTAGAGAATCGACGTCACCAACTCAGAAGGCCTGGCGATCACAGCTCTCTCATTATAAATAAAGATCGGTCGCTCAATTAAAATGGGATGTTTTATTAAAATATCAATCCATTCTTTATCAGAAGGATTTTTATTTGAGAGACCAAGCTCTTTATAAACATCTTCTTTTTCTCTCACCATCTCTTTATAAGTAAGGCCCAAGAGACTTGGTAAATGCGAAAGAAGTTTTTCTTTCAATCCATCTTTTAAATAATCTATAGTATCAAACTCTATACCTTGCTCTTCTAAGATTTCTTTTGCTCCTCTGGATTTTGAGCAACGTGGATTGTGAATTAAGATGGCCTTTTTCATTGGTAATTTTCCTTTTTGCTGTTAGCCTATTTTAAAAGCATTTTACAAAAAATTCCACAGGAGACATTGATGATCAAAAAATTGTTATTCAAAACAACACCAGAGAGTTCGCTCTTAAATGAAACGTCGCTACTTGTCCTTAGAGTGATCGCCGGACTTTTAATGGCCTCGTTACATGGTTTTGGAAAAATCCCTCCAAGTGATAAACTCATTGGCGGTGTACAATCTTTAGGATTCCCGATGCCTGTTCTTTTTGCCTGGGCAGCGGCCCTTGCTGAACTTATCGGTGGAATTTTCTTAGCTGTCGGATTTATGACCAGACCTGCTGCACTTTTTATGGCCTTTACGATGTTGGTTGCGGTCTTTGGTGTTCACCTTGCTGATCCATGGGATGTAAAAGAACTCTCTCTTTTATACTTTGGGATTTCGCTGATCTTCGCTACTCGTGGAGCAGGCAAATTTTCTATTGATCATTTTATGAAATAATTTTCGTGCGGCCCAGAACGTTGGGCCGCTTTTTTCTAACTAAGCTCCCAGAGGCGTTAAAACAACCACACTCATTCCAATCGCCAAGGCCTTTCCCTTATTGACATACACATGATTCACTTCTCCCGGAAAGGCCAGCACATCACCTTTTTTAACGACATAGGTGTTGCCTAAAACATTCACCGTCATCTCGCCTTGAATGCAGTGAAAATACTCTTTTGTTCCTGATGGATGAGGTGTTCCTTTCATTTGCCCACCCGGCTCTATTTCGATGCGGTCAATATCCATATTAGGAAGAACATCAGGAAGAAGTTTATAAATGAGTACTGCTCCCTGACTTCGTGTTTGCACTGTCACTTCATCGGCGGGGATGAGTTTGCAGACGATATCTTGAGGTGTGAGAAGTTTTTCGATGGGAATATGCAAAGCGGCCGAGAGACGGGCCAAATTAGTCAGTGAAGGATTCCCCACACCTGATTCGAGATTCGCAATAGTTGAACGGGGCAGTCCCACTAATTTTGCCAAGGCCTCCTGAGTCAGGTTTCTCCTCTGTCTTAGTTCCAGTAAGTTATGTGCCAGATTATGCGAAAGTAACTCAAACTCTTTGTCCATATAATATCCACCTTGTTATTATTTTAGCAAAGATCTAATAAGTTAACAATTGGCTGAGTTTGGCAGGATATGGGTTTAGATTAGGTCTAGGACTAATCAAGGAGAAATCTATGTCATTTACACTACCAGAACTACCATATGCAAAAACAGCACTTGCCCCTCACATGTCTGAGGAAACTCTTAACTACCATTACGGCAAGCACCACAATGCTTACGTAACAAACTTAAACAACTTAATCAAAGAAACAAAATTTGAGAAGATGTCTCTCGAAGAAATCATCCTAAGTTCTGAAGGGCCGGTATTTAATAATGCTGCTCAAATCTGGAATCACACATTCTTTTGGAACTCTCTTTCACCAAATGGCGGAGGTGAAGCTACTGGAAAAGTAGCAGAACTGATCACAAAAAAATGGGGATCATTTGACGCCTTCAAGGAAGCTTTCACAAAGTCTGCGGTTTCTAATTTCGGTGCAGGATGGACTTGGCTGGCCTTAAATAAGGCAGGAGAGCTGGAAATTGTGAACACTAGCAACGCCCAGACTCCAATCACAACAGGTCACAAACCTTTAATCACTGTAGATATTTGGGAACATGCTTATTACATTGATTATCGAAATGAGCGCCCAAAATTTATCAATGCATTTTGGGCGTTAGTGAATTGGGATTTTGCTAACAAAAATCTGTAAGACTAATAGCCGTTTGAGTATTCAGTGCCCACGGAACCTCTGCATCCCTTAAGGCCCAAGCAATGCTCTTTTAGATTCTTAACCTGCTCAACAGTGTTGCTGTTTTCAGTGTAAGACACCTTCATATTACCAATCGCTTTTGGGGGCATCCCGGGTATGATGTGATACTCGAGGGTCCCCTCTTTTGTTAAATAAAGTTTTTTCTGGCAATTCGAGATTCTTTCAGCGGAGAAATTATTATCACGAGCGCACAGGTAGCGTTCACCTGTGGTTTGATCAACTCCGCTTCCGCTAATTAAGAAAGCATGAGCAGTCGATCCCTCTCCAAGCTGATTTAAAACAATAGTCGGCTCCTGGTGCTTACCTAAGCGGTACTCAATATCATCAAATAATTTGCTGTAGTACTCTTCACCTTGAGAGCGAGTGCTGGTCACCATTGTAAGCCCCTGCATACTCATGGCGTTTTCGCCCCAGTTCTTTTTCACTGACTCCTGAAGAAGATCTTTTACTTCGGGATCACTAGAGAATTCTTTTAAGTTTTTAAATCCCATGATCTCAACAGGCTCATTGTTGTTGATCTTATCAATGATGTACTGATAGTTTTTGATTCGCGTAGATTTTTCATCTTCATCGGCAAATGGTTTCTTATAATTGGGATTAAAAGTCGCCAGACGGTTAAAGCGCTGAGTAACGACAGCATGCCCCCAGCAATACCCTGTATACCCACTATCTTTTTTGTAGAAGGCCGTATCACCGTTATTAAAAGAAAGTGAGTTTTCCGGAGCATCGTTGTCCACACCACGATCCAAAATATCAAACCCTTCAGGACAAAGTTTTTCACATGAACAAGACTTATTATCACAAGTCCCCCATGCCTTACATGAACAAAGTTTGTCTTTAATCTTTGAGAATTGATTGGCCGTCTTGTCTAAAACCATGACTAGAGCGTCTTGTGCTCCACTCACACAAGCACCACCACTGCTAATATAAGATGTCTCTTTACTCATTCTTTCTTTTTCTTTGAGCTCTTCATACATTTCATCACTACTTGAACTACTAAAACCTTTTCCGGTAAAAAGGTTTGTGAATGCAGAACTTACAGCAGTCCCTAGCTGAGATTCACACGAAGTAAAAAAAACAATTAAAAGCATCAGGCATATATTCTTCTTCATTATTTAATGCCCTCCACTGCTTCTAACAGGTATTTTTTCTCCTGGTTTTCTTCTTTAAAGTACGTTTGAGCACGAGCTAGTTTCTTTTCATCGAACTTGCCCTGTTTTAAATAATCACTCAAGAGCCCGCACAGGATAATGCTGTAAGTGTAAGCATTCGGATATTTTTTATATTCAGGTGCACAGTAAAGCTCTTTAACGTTCTTTTTATTAACTGCGACGTTAAGTGTGTCGTAAGCAATGATGTTAAAACTGTCCTGGCTTTGTTTTAGAGCATCCGGGTTAATCACACTCAGCCCTTTTTCAAATTCTTTATTTTTAATCAATTCAATCAGGTTGCTCTCTTCCGCAAAATAACCATAGAAGCCAGGGACCTCACCTTTTCCACTGAGTCTTTTTTCAATAGCGCTCAGGTAGTATTCAATGTCTTGTGTTTTGTATTTATTGTTGTCTGCAAAGTATTTTTGAGCAGCTTCATACCCGGACTTAAGCTCCGCCTGATCTTTGCCATTCAAAGCAATCGCGATCAGATTAATATAAGCTTCCGCTTTATTTTCTTTAACGTTTAAATTAATCGCATCCTGGTAATACTTTTTTGATTTGTCGTAGAAGCGATATTGATACAACTCTCTTCCCGCAAGTAAATTGACAAAAAACTTTTTCTTATCATCAATCAGACTAGACTGAAGTTTGCTTTGTACTTCAGTTTCGATTTTTTCAAGGTCCTTTCTGGAGATAACTTTTGATTGAGGGGCTGCAAAAGCAGTACTCAAAACCATTGGCAGAAGGAATAAAAACGTCTTCATAAATTAACCTGGATTTAGGGCCCGTAATTCTTATTAATTATAGAGACGAATGGGATTTTTCGGTAGTAGAGCAAAGATGATCACCATACGTATAACGTAAAAACAGTCACTTTGCTCTTCCACACCCTAATATTCTACTTATTTAGTCGCTTAAGGCTTGGCAGTTTTTTTGGCCGGTTTCTTAGCAGCAGGCTTTGTTGGGAGTTTACCTCTGTCGTCTTGAACTGCATCTCGCCCCAGGTAATTAGATTTCTCACCTTCTGGAAGTCCTGCATTTGGGGCCTCTGGTGTCTTCCATTTTTCAGTCGCACTTTCAATTGCTGAACATGAGACCAGCATAGTTAGAAGCATGACTAAACTTAGTAATCTTTTCATTTCCACTCCTTCGAAAAAAGATTTTCTAATTTTAAAAATTTTTTTAAATTAATCAAAGACTGGTTTGTCATGCATTCCCACTCTCCCTACCAAAGGAAGTTTGAGAGCTGGACGTAAAAAATCTAAACCAAAAGAAAGTCCAAGCACGTTGACTTCAACTCCTTCACCAAGACCTAAAGTAAAACCAAGAGCGCCGACAATAGAAAATTGAATTCCTGTTTTTGTCTCTGACCATCCCAGTGGTTGACCTTTATAAATCCAGTCTTTCCCAATGGCATTGGAAGGAAGTTCCACCGTCATTCCTTTAGTTGAACGAATAATGTGCGAGACAAATGTGTTACTGTTAGGGCCTGGCCAGGCCCGGTATTGATTAGCATAGGGATAGCTTTTAACAGCTGCTTCCACTGCTGGAATCATGGCCTCTGCTTTTGGCCCAATATAACTGGCAATCAATTCAGGCCTTGCTCCAAACCAATGGCGATCAGGAATATCTTTTTCCACTCTGATAACCGGAAGACCGCGCTGGGCCCTCCAGCCAATCACATGATAAGTTGTGTATTCAGGTGCATTTTTTTCTTTGGTGACAACCCAACTGTGCACACTAAAATATCCGCGCCAGCTTACTGTTTTAGCAGCGTAAATTTGAACGACGGCCTCTTTTTCAACACCAGGAAGTGGAGCGATCTTGGCACTTTCTTTTGTCGCCGTTCTCCAGTCTGTCGTTTGAGCACATGAAAAAAACGTCAGAGAAAATGTAAGAAACAACATCAAGTTTATGCTTTTCATTTCACTATCAAATCAGAATGTTTTTCATTTGGCAAAAGAATGAACAACAGTATTGTCAGAGTAACGGTCAAAATTTTTCCAGGCATTAATCAGAGTGTAATTCTTGGAATTGATGTACACACCACCATTTTTTTCCGGGCCACCAAAAGTGTGAACTCCAATGACATAGTTTTGTGAATCGTTTTGTCTAAAGAGTGCACTCCCGGACATTCCACCATATGAATCACAGAAGTAGCTAAGAAGATTTCCAGCGACAACTCCAGGACAAGTCACGCTCCATTGAGTGCCAAAATCTTTATCACCTGGATAACCGGCAAAAGTAATCGGTGCTGTTATTCCTTCAATCATTTCTTCTTTAGTCAGAGATCTAAAACCGGCCCAGCCAATTTTATCGCCCAGATTTTCTTCTAACTCAACCAATGCAAAGTCGAATTCCTCTTTCATGGTTTCAATATATTCTTTCTGAATAAAAAAGCGCTGGTAAGTTGATGAGGCAAGCCCCTGATCATTTTTAGAAAGTTTTCCCGCCGTAAAAAGAAGTCCTTCACTCCACTCTTTCGTTTTAAAATTGTAAACACAGTGAGCGGCAGTGAGCACATGGCGAGGGCCAATTAAGACACCTGTGCAAGTCGCTTTGGTTTTTTCATCATGGATGAGTCCAATCACTTTATTTCTAAAGTCAGTGAGTTTTAGCACTGGAGTGCGCGCGTATTTACCGTGGATATTTCTAATATCCATCACTGGTGCACCCACTTCCTGAGCACTGCCTCGAACTAAATAAAAGGCCAATAAAATTGTCATTAACATGTTAGATTTCTATTAAGGGAAAAGAATTTAATTGCCAAGTGGTATGTAATTTCGCTAGAAGCCTAACCTATGAAAATCTTAATTAAATCTACACTTTTTTGTGCTCTTTTATTAACTTCGCTCGTGCAGGCAAAGACTCCAACTCCTTCAAAGAGTGTTGAGGAGTACTTCAATCTCCTGGCCCGCGACAAAGTCGATTTTGAACCTCAGGGAATGGTGTGTGAGCGAATAGCAGTTAGAGAAGTTGAATCTATCTATCCTGCAGCTAACTACAACATCGTCAACAGCATCCGTTACGATGATAAAAAAACAACAATCGGAGAACTCGATGTTGTCGTTATTGATAAAAATACAAATCAAGTTGAAGCTGTGGCTGAAGTCAAATGCTGGAAGAGCTTCAGTGGAGCGCTAAAGAAAGCAAAAGAGCAGCGCATTCGTTTTCAAACTTACCTTAACCGCAGCATCATCATCGAAGATAAAGATGGTAAACGCTACTCAAAAGATCAATTTAAAAATATTCAAAAATTCTTCACCATCTCTCAATCTGGTGGACTAAATCAAGGTTTTGACTTTGAACTAAGCCTGAATTTCAAAGAATTGATGGCATTAAGAGGCCTACTACTGGACTGTAAAGCTCAGGGACGTTGCCCACAAAGATAAGACTTACTCATCTGATGAAGATACGTTTTTTCTTATCTTCATCAGCTTTTTTTCACCTATTCTTTTTATCGACCTTCTGACGCATTTAATATCCCCTTTTTCAACTCACTAGGTATTGAAAAAAACGCCTGTCTCATGTAGCGTTTTTATTGAGAATTTTCGTTATTATTCATCTTTAACCAAGACACCTATGACCCACTTACCTGATCTGATTCGCGACCTCGGTTTTATCCTCATTACTGCTGCATTCGTTACCCTATTATTTAAACGCCTCCGCCAACCAGTTGTGCTGGGGTATTTAATCGCCGGCTTTTTTCTGGGACCAAACTTCCCCTTCTTTATCCACGTTCAGGATACTCAATCAGTCCACATCTGGGCCGAGATTGGGGTTATCTTCCTGCTCTTTGGTCTGGGGCTTGAATTCAGCTTTAAAAAACTCTCACGCGTAGGAAAGAGTGCGGGAATCACCGCCTTTGTTGAAGCGGCCTTTATGTTGGGAATTGGTTTCTTAACCGGAAAGATGATCGGCTGGAACAGTATCGACAGTCTCTACCTCGGTGGAGTTCTCTCAATTTCTTCAACCACCATTATCGTGCGCGCCTTTGATGAATTGGGACTTAAAGGAAAAAAATTCGTTTCACTGGTTTTCGGGATTCTGATTGTAGAAGACTTGATTGCCATTTTGCTTCTCGTTTTACTTACTACGGTCGCAGTCTCTAACACTCTTTCTGGCTCAGAGCTTGCCACGGCGACTTTCAAACTCGGCTTCTTTTTAACATTGTGGTTTCTGGTCGGGATTTACGTTATCCCGAATCTGCTCAATGCCATCAGAAAACTTTTAACTCCGGAAACAACAGTCGTTCTTGCCCTCGCCCTTTGTTTAACTATGGTTATCGTAGCGACAAACGTGGGCTTCTCTGCTCCCCTAGGGGCCTTTATCATGGGGTCAATTTTAGCGGAGACTAAAGAAGGAAAAAATATTGAACATCTGATCAATCCAATCAAAGATCTTTTTTCTGCCGTCTTCTTCGTTTCTGTCGGTATGATGATCAACCCGAACTCTCTCTACCAATATGCAGATATCATTTTACTGATCACAATTGTTACGATTATCGGAAAAATTTTAAGTACAACTGCAGGCGCACTTCTTTCAGGGCAATCGCTTAAGACTTCAATGCACGCCGGCCTGAGCTTGGCGCAGATCGGGGAATTTTCTTTTATCATTGCAACGCTTGGTCTGACACTCAAAGTGACCAGTGAATTTCTTTACCCTATTGCAGTTGCCGTTTCAGCGATCACCACTTTTACAACCCCCTACTTAATCAAGAATTCAAATGCTCTTTATGAAATGATCAGCGCTCGCTTGCCTCAAGGCCTTAAAGACCAGCTCACTCATTACGAGACGACCTTTGCTCACAAAAGTGAAGTGGGAGTTTACGGTCTTCTTTGGCGCGCCTATGGGATTCGCATTCTTCTAAACGTGACGATCGTTGTAGGTATTGCTCTTTTCACAGAGCAGATTATTCTTAACTACGTTTTTGATTTAACCACATACTCGCGAGATATTCCTGGTATTGGGGCCATCATTGCCATTATTCTTTCCGCTCCTTTTTTATGGGCGATTATCTTCGGGGCTCCTGCACAGTCTTCCCTAAGCAGCTCAACAGATGTGGCCAAGCTAAGAAATCTTCTGGTTGGTGTAACCATTACCCGTGTGATTTTAGGAATCATTTTAGTATTGGGACTCATCAGCCGTTTTACGACAATGCACACTTCATACCTTTTTGCTTTCCTGATCATTGTAGGAGCAGCGATTGTCTTTAGAAATTTCATTGAACCTTTCTACCACTCTATTGAAGAACGTTTCATGTACAACTTAAATGAAAAAGAACGTGAAGAGCTGGCCCTGCAAAAAACGAAGCCAGTACTAGCACCTTGGGATGCGGTCATGTCGGAATTCGTGGTCTCACCTAATTCAATTATTATCGGTAAAACTCTCCAGGAATCAGAGCTTAAAGAAAAATTTGGTGTCACTATCGCTTTAATTGAAAGAGGCCACAGAAAAATTATGGCCCCTGGAAGAGACACACTTCTTATGCCTTTTGACAAAGTTTTCCTGATCGGAACAGACACTGAGCTCACAGAGGCTAAACGAGTGATTGAAGCTGAAGATTTTCATGCAGAAGCCCCTGAGCACGCTAGTTATGGACTGGAGAGCTTTACTCTATCCAAACACTCGACATACATTGAAAAGTCGATCCGCGAATGTGGCCTGAGAGAAAAAATTGAAGGCCTCATTGTCGGTGTTGAGAGAGATGGCAAACGCTTTCTTAATCCAGACTCAGGAATGATCTTAAAAGCAGGAGATCTTCTGTGGGTTGTGGCCGATATCAAACGTGTAAATCAAAATTTAAAAAGCTAAAAAAAGAACCTTCTCCTGGATGAGAGGAGAAGGTTTTGTCGTAGGGCGCGCTCTTAAACTTCTTCAAAGCGCGGATCGTTACCTGATGGAATCGCGGGGCCTCTACCAACAACTTTTTTCGCCGCAGGGGCCATGGTTTTCGTTGCCGGTTTTATGTGAACTGTTTTTGGTGACGTCGGTTTTTTCGGTGATGTTTTAATACTCACTACATTTGATTCATAGTTCGAGACATGAGACTTAACCGGAAGAGAACTTCCGACCTGAGTAGAGGCTCCCCCCTTAATTGTCACAATTAACAAGTCAACGACATTTTTTAGAGAGGTGGCCTGAGCTGACAATTGCTCAGCTGCACTTGCCGCTTCTTCAGAGCTCGCTGTGTTCGTCTGAGTCACCTGATCAAGCTGGTTCATTGCACGAGTGATTTCCTGAACTCCCATTGACTGCTCCTGGCAAGCAGTAGAGATCTCAACCGTCATCTTTGTTACTTTCGCCGTATTATCAACAATCTCTTCCAGGACATCACCACATTCTTTAGCGATGCGTGTTCCTGTTTCTACTTTGATAGATCCTTCTTTAATCAAAACTTCTACTTTTTCCTGAGTGCTTCTGACAATGCTATCAACTTTATGAATGCTGTTATCTAATAAAACTGAAATTTCATCAGCAGCATTTCCACTCATCTGAGCCAAACTTCCAACCTCTTCAGCGACAACAGCAAACCCCTTTCCTTGCTCTCCAGCTCTGGCCGCTTCCACTGAAGCGTTGAAAGAAAGAAGTTTTGTCTGGAAAACGATATCATTAATAACTTTTGTTTTTGTGGCGATTTCATTAATCACGTTTACAATTTCAGAAATCTGCTGATTACTTTCGTTAATCTGTAACATGATATTTTTGTTGCTGGTATTGATATCATCAATTGCGTGAATCATATTCACAACAACCTGCTGCCCTTTATTTGCATTGTCTCTGCTACCATTAGCAAGATCTGTTGCTTCCTGGGCATTGCTGGCATTTTTTTGTACCATTGAGCTCATTTCTTCAATCGACGCTGCCGTTTCTTCCAGAGATGCTGCTTGTTCTGTCACGGACTGTGAAAGCTCTTCAGAAGAAGCGGCAATTTGTCCTGCAGCAGCAGTTACCTGACTTGAATTTTCAGAAAGGCTGCTGATGACTTCATCAATGGTCTTTGTCACTGACTTAAGGGTCATAACGGCGAGAGTCATTCCAAGAATAAGGGCCGCAATACTGGCGACAATAACCATATACTTAGCTTCCGAATAGGCCTTATTTGCCAAAAGAGTTTCATCATCCATTCTTTTAGTGTCACGGTCATTCATGCGCTTTAATATGTCTTCACCTTCAAGACGAAGTTTTCTTCCAGTTTCACTGATAAGTGCAGCTGCTTCCTTACTTTTTCCATTGTCGGCCAATTCCTGAATTTGAGAATTGAATTCTGTCCATTTCGCATAGACATCTTTAAATTCCATTAAGTCTTTAAGACCTTCCGGACTAGAAACCTTGGCTCGGGCTTCAATCATCTCTTTCATTTGGACATTTCTTTTAGTGATATGCCCTTTATTAGTTTCTCTAGCTTCCACAGTTTCATGAAGAACGTAATTTCTTTCATTAATAATCTGAATATAAAAATGACTCATGATTTTATGAGTGCGCACTAAGTTTGCAACACGATCCTGAGTGATTGTCTCAAGGATATTGTTGATATTGCCCATTTGATAAATTCCAATAACAGAAACTGAACAAAGTCCTAAGGCCATAATCAAAATGACAAAATAAATTTTTCGACTCAAACTCCACTTCTTCATTTTTTCCATCCTTTTAAAAAACTCCAAGAACGTGATTAACTTCGGAATAAAATAATAGAATTTAATATTGAAATAAAAAATGAAGCTAAGCTTAAATAAATTAGAGGTAAGCTTTAGTTAGAGATTATAGTGTGAAGATTTTGAGAAATGGATGTATTTTAAGAATTATTAAAAATATGATCTCGGTCATGAGAGAATTAAAATGAAATTCCTATCGCTATTATTCGTATTTCTAATCAACACTTCTCATGCATTAGAATACCGCGCTTTTTGTTCAGGCAACCGTGGAAAAGTCGCGATCTCATTTTATAGTAGTAAAGACAGACTCTATTTAAGATATAATAACTTAATGGGCGCTGATGACTTTCCTTTATATGAAGGTGTTGTCACGAAACTTACTTTGCCTGTTATTAAGATAGCTGAAGAAGAGCTTTCAAGTCTTGATCAAGAAGTTTTGGTTTCATGGCCTATTGAAAAATGCGACTTCAGTGATAAAGATCCACTCATCATGCAATGTGGAGGCGAAGCCCAGTTCCACCTTCCACTTAATACAAATCTGACTTCTTACACACTAATCACTTCAAGAGTAAAAGAAGAGAGCCTGACCAACGTATTTGACATATTTAAGATCCGTTGGGGGATCGATAGCCCTGATTTTCACCATTCACTGGCTCTGCCTTTTGATCCAAAGCTTTGCCAGGCCAGTTTAAAGCGCTAATTCCCGAGCGTTTCAATCCAGCACTAAATTATTTCCATCTTTTGATAGGTTGCATTTTGCATTAAAATAAAACCATCTCTTTATATAAGGTGGTTATATGTCATTCTCGAGAAGATTTCTTCTGTCTTTTTTTCTGACTGCAACTGTATTTGCAGCGGATATAGATCCCAATGAAATTGTAAAAAAGGCCGATCTTAGAAGAGGCCTAGGAAATACATCTCACAGCTTTCACGTCACCATCACTAACCAAGATGGAAAAAAAGAAGTGTATAAAGTCGCCTTTAAAGATGTAAACGCTTCACTTACTGAACAAACAGAACCAGAACGCGCCCGTGGAAGAAAACTTCTGATGAAAGACTACGATATCTGGCTTTACACTCAAAATATCAAAAAACCTCTGCGCATTTCTTTGGAGCAAAAACTTACGGGTGAAGTTGCTAATGGAGACATCGCCAGAACAAACTATGCTGAAGACTATGATGCGACTCTCTTGGCGACAGAAAAAAGAGGCAATGCTGAATTTTATAAATTAGAGCTTAAAGCAAAAAATAAAAAAGTCACTTATGGACGCATCGAATATTATGTGAGTAAGAAAGATTACCTGCCAATGGAAGCTACATTCTTTGCACTTTCTGGAAAGCCACTTAAGCGCGCTCAGTTTGGCGACTTAAAGATGATCCAGGGAATGGAGAGATCAACTAAAATGGTGATCCGCGATTACTTACAAAAAGACAAGACTTCGACTTTAATTTTCTCCGACCACAAACCTGAAAAATTTGATGAGAGTTTATTCAATAAGGACAGGTTGGAATTTTGATTAAAAAACTTCCCCTCACTCTTACTCTTCTTTCACTTCCAGCTCTTGCCAGTGCTAAAGGTGAATACTTACTCCGCGGATATCTCTCAGCGAGAGCAAGCCATTATACTGCCGATGCCAATGAAAGCAACGGTCAGCGCCACCGCGCTCAGTTTGAACAGGAAGCTCGTTTTGGGTCAGACCTGGTTTTCATCAATCAGCTGAGATGGACATACAACTCACTTTACTCTGATCTTTCCTCAACTCCTGCTAGAGATAAAAAAGACACTCATGATATTTACCTGGGCGAAAACTTCATGAAGTTAAAGTCCTCATCATGGGTCACTCAAATCGGTTATCAGGAAGTGGCCTGGGGTGAAGCCTTTGGATTTAACTACGCCGATATCGTCAATCCTAAAGACTTAAGAGAAACCTTCTATTCTGATTATTCGGAATCGAGACTTCCTCTTTTCCTGGTGAATTTTAAATACTTTTTTAATAACGGTTCAATGCAGTTGATCTACTCTCCTGAGCCAAGGTTCTCACAGAACCTTCCGGTGAATCTTTTTACTAAAAATCTGCTATCACAAACACAAATAGATACCTGGAAAGAAAAAACTCCTAAGTTTTTTAAAGAGCATGAGTACGGTGGGAAATTCTCCATTAGTCTTGGAGGTTTCGACACTTCTCTTTTCTACTATAACTATCTGGACCGCGATGCCACTTATAACTTGGTTAATGCCACATTAGATGAAATCACAGTGGCCGAAAGTCACGATCGAGTCAGCACCGCAGGTCTTTCAATGGCCAAAACTCTTTTTGATGATTTTGTTTTTAGAACTGACGTCGTTTACACCAAAGATAAAAGAATCAACTCAATCGCTAATATGACTTTAACCAGTACGCCTGCAAACATGATGAACATACTAGTGAGTGTGGACACTCCTACTTACAATAAATTCTCCGCTGTCCTGATTTATGCGGTTTCACAACTAAGTGAAGACCTGCCTGATGCCTTCCGCGAAAAAAACCAAAGCTACTCAATACTTAAGTTAAGTTACGACTTGGGTGAAGATAAAAAAATTGATCTTTCTTATACCCATGAGTTTGCTCAAAGCGGCCATGCCGTTCAGGGACTTATGTCATGGCCTATTAGCAGCACGCTAGACATCAATGTTGGTGCTGAAACCTACTGGGGTGCTGACGAATCTCAGATGGCCAAAATAAAAAACGCAAGCAATGTCTTTTTTGGAATTAAAAATTATTTTCAATTATAAGGATCTCCATGGAAAAGCTCTCTGATGCAGTCCTGCGCTTTCAAAACATCCACAAAGTCTTCTATTCTGATGGTGTCGACTTCACCGCCCTGGAAAAGATCAACTTCACGATTCATAAGGGTGAGTTCATCGGACTCTCTGGCAAATCGGGAAGTGGGAAAACCAGCTTATTAAATGTTGCTGGCCTGATTGACCCTCCGACCAGGGGTGATCTTTTTATTAAGAATATCAACATCAAAGATTTAAAAGACCACGAGCTCTCACTTATCCGCGCTCAGGAAATTGGATTTATCTTCCAGACTTTTAACCTGCTTCCTCTTTTAAGTGCACTGGAAAATGTCGAGTACCCATTAATGCTTTTAAATATCCCGGAAGCTGAGAGATTGGAGCGAGCTCACCAGGCGCTTAAGCGCGTAGGTCTTGAAGGTTTTACTCATAGAAGACCTGGACAGCTCTCTGGTGGACAACGCCAACGCGTGGCCATCGCCAGAGCGATTGTCAAATCACCTACTCTTATTCTAGCGGATGAACCGACAGCGAACTTAGATACAAAAACCTCAGAAGAAGTTTTTGATCTTTTAATGGGACTTCAGCAAGACATGAAAGTCACAGTTATGCTTTGCTCTCACGACCCAGACCTTATTGCTAAAACCCAAAGGCAAATTAAAATCTCTGATGGCCACATTATTAGCGACAGCCTTGTTGGAGGTGCCTAATGATGCGATTAAAACTTGCCGTGAGAAATATTTCCCGTCACCGTTTAAGAAGTCTACTGTCTATCAGTATGATCGCCGGCGCGGTCACTGCAGTTATTTTATTCCAGGGTTTCTCCAGCTACTCGCTTGCTGCACTTAAATGGATTGCGGCCGAAAACCAATATGGGAATATGCAGATTGCTTCTCATAAGTACTGGAGCCCGGGAAAAGAGTCCCGCGCTGAAAGACTTTTCGCTTTAAGTGATTTGGATGAGCTTAAATCTGAAATGCCACAAATTGAACGCCTGAGTGGGCGTCTGAGTTTTTTTGGTCTAGTCAGTAATGGAGATCTTTCGGTCGGTGGAAAAGTTATCGGTGTCGATGCCGTTGGTGAACCACAGTTCTCTAAAAGTATGCGCATCACTGAAGGCCGCTTCTTTGATGGAAGTGGCGCCAAGGAAGTTGTCGTAGGAAGACTCCTGGCCAAACAAATGAATGTCAAAGAGGGCGATAACATCACCGTTCTTACCAACACGATTGATGGGATTATGAACGCTATGGACCTGACGGTTGCAGGTCTTTTTTCTGCTGGAATTGATGAGATCGACGGACAGGTTATTTATATGCCTCTTTCAGTGACTCAGGAAATCCTCGATACACAAAATGTCGATATTGCTGTTTTAAAATTTAAAGAGCTAGACATGGCGGAAGCTAATTTAAAAAACATCAATACAAAACTGGAAGAAACTCACCATAACCTCTTTGCCCGTTCATGGAGAGACCTGGCGGTTCTTTTTAGACAGGTTGATAAATTCTACGGCGTTCAAAACCGCTTGATCGAAGCCATTCTTCTGGCCCTGATGTTCCTGGGAATCTTAAACACTGTAAGTATGACGGTTGTTGAAAGAACAGGAGAGATCGGAACCCTTCGCGCACTAGGAGAATCAAGAAAAGATATTGTCTCGCAGTTTGTTTTAGAAAGTGTAATGCTCTCTTTTATCGGGATTGTTTGTGGGATTCTTATTTCGGCCGGATGCATACGCATTGTAGAAAGTGTAAAAATCATGACGGAAATGCCGGGTGCTTCAACTCCATTTCAAATCAAGATTTTCTTTCAATGGGGATCAGTTCTTTACGCCAGCTTACTTGCTTCAGTGACAACAGTTGTGGCAACAATGATTCCAGCTCTTCGCGCTTCCAGACTCGACATCGTCGAGGCCCTAAGAAAAAATATCTAATCTTTTTTTAAGTAAAATCTGATATTTTTTAATAAACCTCTTCGCCCCGAACGGGCGAATGAGGTTTTTTCCATCACTCTTTCAAATTCTTTTCCGCTCATCTCTTCCAGATTCTGATGCACTTCTTCCACTGGCCTTAACAAGAAAAAATCCAGGATCTTTTTTTGCTGTTCACTCCAGCCTGAAAGTGAAACAGAGTTTTGCCTGTCGACACGTTTATTCCACGGGCACACATCCTGACAAATATCACAGCCAAAAAGAGTTCCCTCTTTTAAAGTCATTTTCTCTGACGGAATCGTATCGAGTTTAAACTGCTCAATCGTAAATGTGCTGATGCAGTCTTTGGCAATAATAGTCCTTGAGCCAGGGTCAATCGCCTCTGTCGGACAGGCCTCAATACAACGAGTGCACTGACCGCAGTGATCAGTTTCATAGGGCTTCGTTTTTAAATCGAGTTTTTTATCCAATAAGAGAGAGCCAATAATAAAAAAACTTCCGTGATGACGGTTAATAAGCATGGAGTTTTTTCCAAACCATCCAAGCCCTGCTCTTTTAGCGAGATCGCGCTCTAAAACGGGATGAGTGTCGAGAGTTAAACGAAACTCCACTCCATAATCTTTTTTTAAGCGCTCACCGATACTCTCAAGCTTTTCTCTTAAAAGATTGTGATAATCCCATCCTTCGTAACCTAAAGTGTAGGATGCGAGTTTAAGGCCGTTCCAGTTGGGGTTCTTTTGATAAAGGTTCTGTAATTCAGAATGAGTCGGATGATAAGAAAATAAAAAAACCACGGCCGACTGGAAATCTTGCCAGTGATTTTTTAAGTTCTGTCTTTTTTCTTGTCTTTCCCCTTCTAGGTACTGAAGTGGAACATGGAGGTTTGAGCTCACCCATTGATTGTAGAACTCAAGTGTCGTAGGGATAGGGTCTTCTGTGTACCCGAAATCCACTACGCCGTATGAGTTTAGCCAATCCATTCTCAGTATTGAGGAATGATCTCGATAGCACCTGTAGGACAGGCGTCCACACAGGCGAGATCCATCGTGCATTTGTTAATATTTTTAGCTTCAATATAGGTGTCGCGCTTTTCGTCTTTCGTGACGGCCCAGATTTCATGCGGACATACTTGTACGCAGGCCTGGCAAGAAGCACAGTTAGTCGTGTCTAAGAGGATTTTTTTTTTATCGTCGGAAGCTTCCTCTAACCCTTGCGATCCACCTTTTACTTTTGGCGCGTCCTTTATCAATTCGACCTTAACAGAGTTTGAACTCCCTTGAGAAAAGAACTGACCATCTCCGCGAGTCACCACCAGCTTATCCCCGTTTTTAAGTTTTAAACGGTCTTTAACTTCCTTAAGCACGTTTTTCATGAACTCGTTATTCTCGCGTTCCTGATCTGTGACGATAAATGGACTTACACCCCAGTATAAACACATACGGCGTGCGACTTTAATTGAGTTAGTGATACCAAGAACTGGAATGCTTGGGCGAAATTGAGTGATACGCAAACAAGATTGCCCAGACTCCGTTACTGAAAGAATTCTTCTGGCGCCAATTTTTTCAGCAATCATTGATGCTGCCACCATGACTGAAGCCGTGACACTTGATAAGTCCTGATGTCTTAAAAGTGGACGATCTTTTGGAGTGCGCTCAGCTTCACGCACAATCTGATCCATCATTCTCACCGTCTCAATAGGGTATTTCCCCGAAGCCGACTCTCCCGAAAGCATAACGGCATCTGTGCCATCCCAAATGGCGTTGGCAACGTCAGAAGCTTCCGCTCTGGTTGGAGTTGGGTTTTCAGTCATACTCTCTAACATCTGAGTCGCTGTAATAACCGGAATCCCTTTGTTGTTACAAGCTGTAATGATCTTCTTTTGAATCGCTGGAACCAGATGGTTTCCAACTTCAACTCCCATGTCTCCACGTGCAACCATGATCATATCTGTAACAGATAAAATATCATCCAGGTTATCAATGGCCTGAGGCTTTTCAATTTTAGAAATAATAGGAATGTTAACTTTTAATGTATGCAGAAGAGTTTTAACCTGCATGATGTCTTCTTTCTTTCGAACAAAAGACAGGGCCACGTAGTCTGCTCCTTCTTTAAGTGCAAACATTAAGTCTTCACGGTCCTTATCGGTGAAGGCCGGAGCTGACACTTCACAGTCCGGAAGATTAATACCTTTATTTGATTTTAACGTTCCACCTATTTTAACTTTGATCTTATAGACGTCTCTATCACGATTAACGGCCACTGCTTGCAGTAGACCATCATCAAAAAGAATACGTGCTCCATCATGACAGTCAGCTACCAGGTTTTCATAAATGGTAGGGATATAATTTTGAGCGTACTCTGGGTATTTGTCTTTTAGTTTTGAAGCACCAATAACCCACTCACTTCCTTCTTCAAGCTTTAGTGGCTCTGGAAGTTTATCAACACGGATTTTAGGACCTTGCAGGTCAGCGAGGATAGCGACTTCATAACCAGACTCACGTGAAGCTTCACGGATATTTTTAATAACTGCGGAGTGAGCTTCATATGTTCCATGGCTCATATTAATACGGCAGACGTTTACGCCTGTTTCGATTAACTTTGAAATCATTTCTTTGGTGTTGCTGGCCGGACCGATTGTGGCCACGATTTTAGCTCGTCTCATTGGCATCCTGGTTTTTTAAAATTCCTTTTATAAAACTAGGATACCACTAACTATGCTTTTTTTGTATTTTCTTGTGAAAGAGACTGCAGTCTCATGTTCTCCATGCGCTGCTCATACTGGTCTCTTAAAGTCGCTTTTTCTAGTTCTGAGCTTCTAAATAGACGCTCGAACTGGGCCTGAGATTCTCCCAGGCGCGTCGAAAGCTCTTTTTGGTGGTCATTTCTCTCGCGGACTAGCTGGTCTTCATACTTCTGAATGATACGGCCGGTCTGGTTGTCACCCACTGCCTTGTCTCTAGCGATTTTAGTTTCGTACTTATCGCGCATTTGGTTTAGTTCCTGGCGGCTTTGAGCTCTTAGAGTTTCTACGGCCAGCTTATTGGCCTGGCCTTCTTTAGCAGCTCTCTCGGCTTCTGTGCTCTTTACGATGGCCACTTCGTTTTCTGCCTTGCGGGCAATCTGCGAGATGCGGTTTTCGTAGTTCTCAATAATCTTGTTTGTCTGCTTTTCCATGTCCGCTAACTTTTGTTCATATAAGTTTTCACGGATAGAATTCTGGCGGTTGAATTCAGTTTTCAGCGCCACTTTCTCATCATTAAAATCTTTTTTATTTTTCTCTAATGAAACTGTCTTATCTTTCGAGTAATCTTCTTTAAGGGAGTTGATAGTTTCCATGTTCTTTTCGTTCATGGTATTGACCACGCGGCCAAACTCCACTCTCTGCTCTTTTATGCGCTTTGTGTTTTGTCCTGTCACATGAGCAAGGTGATCTTCAGCATCAGTTTTTAACTTGCCTGTATCTACTTTGTAACGATCCAAAAGCGCGTTGTTTCTTTCACGATTTTGATAGATCGTATCTTTTAGCGTTTCATTGGACTCGGCCTCTTTTTTAGCGGCATTTTCCAGGCTCGCAGTCTTCATCTCTTTTAGTTTTTCTCTATAAGAATTGTCGATGATTTCTTCTTTTTCTGTATTCAGGCGATTTGTACGCGCCAACTCGTCACGTGAAACCTGTAGTCGGTTTTCATAAGATTCTTTTGATTGTTTCATTTCATCTAAAAGATTATCGGCCTGAGTTCCACCTCTGATCTTTTGATTCGCTACACTCTGAATATTGCGAACGTCTTCGTTGAATTTCTTTTCTAATTCTTTTGCTTCTTTTTTATGAGCTACGTTTTGCTTTTCCTGAAGATTCGAATTTTCCTGACGGATATCTTCTTGAAGTTTCTCGTAGTTTTTTTGCCCATCATCACTTTGCTTGCCTTTAAGATTTAAAAGCTCCGCCACTCTTTCTTCCTGACGGTCTTTAAGCATGCGATTGTCGCGCTCAAAAGTTGTACGAAGGTTTTCATTATCATCTCTTAAACGATTCACTTCTTTAAACTTCTGATCGTTTGCTGCTTGCCTTAAATTATCCATTTCATCAGAATGACCTTTGGCCATCTTCATTCTTTCTGAACGGTCTTTCTCGCGCATTTCTGCGCCCATTGTTTTTGATTTTTCGTCCAGGTTCTTCACTTGCGTGTTGAACTCTTCCTGGTAGCGTTTATTGGCGTTAGTGTAACGCTCATTCATCGATTGTTTGATTTGATTTTGGTAGCGCTCATTTTCGTTAAACGTTTTTTTGTACGAGTCACTTAAAGATGTCAGCTTATCATTGAGATCGGCCTTCGCCTGGTTTCTCTCCTGCTCAAATCTGCCCGCGTTTTCTTTCAGGCGGTTTTTAAATTCTTCCTGCCCTTTAGTGATAGCACTTCTCGTTCTCTCTGAATAAAGCTCGTTATTGATCTGATTTTCTTCTTCAAGTTTGGTTTTATTTTCGGCGTAAGTCTTGGCCTGTTTTGTCGTGCGAGCATCAAACGTCTCTTTCATTTGCTGCAAATTTTTATCGTAAGAAGCTTTTAAATCTTCTTGGGCTTCACGATAACGATCGCGGGCCTGGTCAAGTTTTGCTGATTGATCTCTTACATCCATAATTACCCTATAGACTTAGTCCCATATTTTTAATGGGGGGGATTGCCATTAAATAATTATATAAGATGGAGGGGGAGATTTGGAGTTGGGCAAAGATGACCTTTGCCCAACTGTATTGGTCGGATTACTTAGATAGTTCTTCGTCTATAACTTCTGAAAATACTTCAATCGGCTGTGCCCCGGCGATCAGCTTCCCGTTGATAAAGAAAGTCGGAGTCGACTTAATACCAAGGTTTGAGCCTTCTGCTACGTCAGCGTCTACTCTTGCTTTATACTTTCCAGACTCAACACATGCCTTGAATTCCGCTTCTTTTACGCCTGCTTTTTTGGCCGTAGCGATCAGGTTAGGAACATCAAGTTTTGACTGGTCAGCAAACATTGCATCGTGCATTTTCCAGAAAGCTTTTGGGTCTTGCTCAAAAGCACACATACTCGCCTCTGCCGCTCCTCTTGCTTGCGCGTGGAATGGAAGTGGGAAATGCTTGAAAGCGATCTTAACTTTGTTGCCGTATTTCTTCTCAAGTCCAGCAAGAATCGTTGCGCCCTTTGAACAGAATGGGCACTGGAAGTCTGAGAATTCTACGATTGTTACTTTTGCATCGGCTCCGCCTTTAAATGGAGCATCTCCAACGTTCACTTCAAACATTGGTAGAGATGGCTTTTGTAGGTAAACTTCAACTGGGGATTTTTTAGTTTTCTCAGCAATCCACTTATCTACTGCAATTTTTTTAGCTTCAACCGATAAATACTCTACAATGCGAGCTTTAATTTCTGGGTTAACTTGATCTTTAGGGATTTGACGGTCTTTGATAAATTTCTCAACTTCAGCATCAGAAATCTTCACTCCTTTAGCAATGTATTGATCCAAGAACTGATCGTTTGTTAAATTCTTTTTATTTGGATCGGCATTCATGAAACGCTCAAGTAGCATCGCTTGAAGGCGAGCCATTTTGATTTCATAAACTTTCATCTCAGCTTCATAAAGATCACTTTCGATCCCTTTAACAAAGTCTTTTTCTAAAACAGGCTGATCACCAATCTTAGCTACTACTTCTTTTGAGGGTGCTGGTTTGAAAATAAAATTCGGTTTAGAACTCGCTTCTTTTTGGCAGGCAATAACCACTACTGTAAGTACGGCCACGCCCATAAGCGGAGTTAATTTCTT
This sequence comes from Bacteriovorax sp. As-1, assembly GCF_058446905.1. Lineage (NCBI taxonomy): Bacteria > Pseudomonadati > Bdellovibrionota > Bacteriovoracia > Bacteriovoracales > Bacteriovoracaceae > Bacteriovorax > Bacteriovorax sp. As-1. The sequence goes on along the minus strand of NZ_CP184341.1, from coordinate 2,928,877 downwards.
CATAAGCTTTTGCATCTTACCTGTCTCCTACCTTGGATTAAATTAAACAGGACTTATGATAACGGCAAAAGCTCAAGAATGCGATAGTTCACGGATAAATTCTTGATAAACCTGAGATTCTGAAAGAAGCTCTGCATGCTTTCCGGAGTTAATTACTCGGCCTTTTTCCATAACCAAAATCTTGTCAGCATTGATAATAGTCTCAACCCTATGGGCCACGATAATAGTCAATGAAAATTCCTGAATAAGGAGAATGCACTTGCGTAGGGCCAGCTCCAGCTCAGAATCCAGGGCCGATGAAATCTCATCAAAGAAAACAATATTCTTTTTTAAGTAACAAGCGCGCACCCCAGCAAGAAGCTGTTTTTGACCAAGTGAGAGCTTAGACGGAATGATTTTCTCATGAGTGCTGACACCCATAGTTTTAAGATAAGGAATGCTCTCTTCAAGCTTTCTCCACGCCTCTTCAAAATGCGCCACTTCTTTTGGATCTAAATCGCGCTTAAGCGTGATATTAAACATCAGCGACTCACTAAAGATATGTGACTCTTGAGAGACAATGCTGACTTCCTGGCGGTATTCATCCAGGTCTTGAATCCCAAGATGGTACTCGCGCCCATCTGAATTCATCGTCAAATCAACGATCGCTTCCCTCGCCACTAAGTTTCCTGCAAGGATATTTAAAAGAGTTGATTTCCCTGAACCCGAAAGACCTACGATCCCGATAAGCTCACCAGGATTTCCTGAGAAGTGAATGTCCTGAAGTGAAAAGTGATCTCTCACCTCTTCTTCTTCATCTGCATTTTTCTTTACGCGCTTAGGATAAGTAAATTTTGGAATGGACACATTCATCTGCACAAGTTTGCAGTGATGTTCTTCTGATAAAAGCTGATTTTTTCCAACCACAATTTTCATCGGCATGTCGTTTAAGAAGTGTTGAATGCGGTCAATACCTGTGGCGGCCCTTTGGATGTTGGCAATCTTGCCGGAAATTTCTTTGATAGGGTTAATTGACCTTTGGATTAGATCGACAATCGCAAAAATTAAGGCCGCTTCAGTCAGGCCCGTATAAGGAAAAATAAAAATCACCAGCGCCAGAAGAATTGGATAAAGCGATTCTGCACACGCATAATAAGCAGCATCCATGTTGTTGGCCTGGTTTTGTTTTTCCAGGAAATCTTCGAAGGCCATATTTGACTTTACCGAAGCGTAGTTGTCGTGACGGGTATAATACATTTGGTGGAATCCACCAAGCACATTTGCTGTCACGCGGTTAACTTTCGCCTGAGCATTTCTGAGTCTCATGAATATATCGCGCATTAACTGCGATCCCCAAATCAGAAGAATCGTCGCCAGGATTTCCGCTCCACTAATAAAAAATCCAGTGAACTGGTGAAGTGTGATAAACCCCACCAAACAAGAAGCAACGAAACACAGATCGATAAAAATCCCGAATGACCCCGAAGTGATCAAGTCGCGAATCGCTTCCGTATCCGACATAATCCTCGAGAGGATTTCTCCCTGCGGGTACTTTTCACTATCGTGTTCGTTTGATGAAAGCCATCTGCCATAAGTCTGGGTGCGGGCGTACTGAATCAGTAAACGCACATACTTATTTACGCCCAATTGATAGACGACGCGGTTTATGTAGACAGCCACGAAGTTGATAAACAAGGCCATTAAGGCCTCGTTAAAAAGTGTGTTATCATCGTAATGAGTTGAGAGATTGGCGATAAGTTTTGGAGTCTGGACTCCAAGATAAGCAGACAGGATAAGGCACACGAGCACCAGTCCCATGATGACTTTCGATCCCTCGAAGAAAAATAAACTATACCATTTGTTTTTGGAAGTATTCATACGTCTTGCTGTTTTCTTTTAATAATTGGTTCACTTGCCCTTCTTCAATGATCCCTTCTTCTTTATCGATAAAGATCAGGTAATCAGAGTGTCTGACAGTCGAGAGCCTGTGGCTGGTGAGAATTAATGTTTTATTTTTCATCATCGGCTGCTTTTTAAGCTCTTGGATGATTTCTTTTTCTAAGATCAAATCAACTGATGAGAACGGATCATCCCAAATCAAGATATCTGCTCCACTCATAAGGCTTCGGACCAAACTTAGACGCTTGGCCTGCCCACCGGAAAGGCGCTTGCCATTTTCCCCTACTTCCATCTTCATCAGATTTTCCATATTGGGTTCAAGATAATCAAGGCCCAGGATTTTAAGCATCACTTTGGCCTGCTCACGCTCTTGATCACTCTCTTTTTTTCCGAGGAAGATATTCCTCTCCATCGTGTCATTGAAAATATACGGGTCCTGTGCCACGAGGGAAATACTTTGTCCTCTTTGGCGAAGTACTTCCGCAAGCTTTAAAAGGATTTCACTTTTTCCATGTCCTGTTTTAGCAATCAACACGTTCCAAGCATCGGGTTTAAAACTCACGGCAAGAGCTCGATCCCAAAATGGAAGTTTGTAATTGTTATCAGTCAGCGCTGTATTTAGGTTTTTTAATTTCTCTTCAGCTTCAACTCTGGTCGTAAGTGTCAGGTCTAAATCTTTTAATCGCCCCCACGAAGCGTGTGAGCGCGACACAACGACACCGATCCAAGACAAGTACCCCATTGGCTCCATAAAAAGGAAAACAAACCCTGAGAATAAAATAAGAGTCGTTGCCCCCAGGTCGTAAGACTTGATGATGTAGGCCCCCCATAACATCGATAACCCAACTCCTAACGAGATAAGTGGCATCGTGATCGAAATCCCCAGGGATGAGCGATAGAAGTAATAAAGCTCTTTTAGAGAAAGCTCACCAAAAAGTTCCATGAAAGAAGCTTCCGCATGGAAATTTTTAATTGTTCTTTTTCCAACGTAGCTCTCCATGATCAGGTTCTGCACTTCTCCCTGCATGTCTTGAGTGAGTTTAAAATACTTTCTGTTTTTTGAAACGATCACCGTAAAGATAATGAAAGCTCCCAGCATCGGAGTTAAGGCAAGAAGTAAATGAGCATTGAAACTCACCATCTTAGGAATCAAGATAAAAAACGCGATGATAAAGTTGGCCCCTTGAAGACCTACAAATCCGATAAGCGCTCTGATCTGATCGATATCACCGGAAAGGTACTGGAAGAGTTGCCCGGCATTTAAATGGCGAAAACGCTGAGGGGTATTTGATTCTAATTTTTCTAAAAGCTCAGAGCGCAAAAACTTTTGCAGGAGCCTCGCTGGATAGAAAAACAAAATACGCGAAGATGTTCTAAAAACAATAATTCCTAAGGCACATAGAAAAAATAAACTCGGTTTTAGTTCGTTATTATTTTTTGCTACGTAGTCTGCGAGCTCTTTGGCCATGAAAGGCAATTCACTCTGAATCTTGTGGGTAAAAATAAGGGCAATGACGCCGAAGAAATAGTAAACTTTGAACTCTTTTAGCTGGCTCCAAAGCATGCCTGTGAAATTCATTAACATTCGATTTTTTTGCATGCCTAAATATAATGAGGAAGGAACTTTAAGGCACGAAAAAAACTCGTTAACTCATTGCGGAAAGTTTGACAGCAAAAGAACTAACTTTTACTATGTGTTCTCGATACAAATTCCATACAGGCGGATAGCTCAGTGGTAGAGCGCTTGGTCGACATCCAAGTGGTCGTAGGTTCGATCCCTATTCCGCCTACCATTTTTAAACAGCAATTAAATCTTTTCTATTTTTAGAAGTTCCAATGGCCATCTTCACATAACGTTTTAGGCGATTGAAATCGATAGGTTTTTCCAGGAAATAAATCCCTTCCATTCCTTTGATGGCAACTGGTAAATCGGGAATCAGTGCTGAGACCATGATAACCGGAGTATGCTGATTGATACCTGGTTTAGTTCTAATCGCTACGATTAAATCCCCACCAGTTAAAAAAGGCATGCCATGATCTGTGCAGATTAAGTCAAATTTTTGCAGGCAAGACTCCGCAAAACCTTCCAGGCCATCGGCAGCGAAAGTCACGTGTTTGAAACCTAGTTCCTTAGTGAAGACTTCTTCCAGAATCTCACGGATCTCCTTTTGGTCTTCAACAATCAGGACTCGTCTCATGAGACTTCCTTTTTACTTTTTTTTTCATTGGTAAGAATAGTGATACGCTCAGCGATTTGAGTCAGTGGTTCAATATACTCTGCTGCTCCAATGTGAATCGCTTCTTTTGGCATTCCGAATACAACAGATGTTTCTTCATCCTGAGCAATCGTGCGCACACCTAGTTTACGCAGCTCCAACATCCCCTTAGCACCGTCTTTCCCCATTCCCGTCAAGATAACGGCAACAGTGTGAGTGTAAAGTGATTTGGCCACTGTTAAGAACATATAATCAACTGACGGCTTGAAGCGGTTAACCGGTTCATCATCGTTGATTTCCACGTAAGTCTTTCCAGACTTGTGGACCATTTTCATTTGTGTTCCACCAGGGGCAATCAGTACGCGGTTTGCTCTGACTTCATCCCCGTTTTCTGCTTCTTTCACTTCAAACGGACAAAGGTCGTTCATTCTCTTGGCGAAGGCCAGAGAAAAAACGGCCGGGATGTGCTGAACAATCAGCATCGGAGGAATTTGATTTGGAAGCGCCGTTAAGATATCACGAATCGCTTCAGTTCCCCCTGTTGATGAACCAAGTACAATCAGAGAGTCCAGATTACACTTCTCTATGGTCTTGATGCTCTGAGGTCTTTCGCGTCTCGATTTTTTATTTAAGTTGGCCATCGCCGCTGTTCTAACTTTTTCCAGAATGAACGGCGTCACTTTTTCGATCTCACTCATCTCTGGTTTTTGAATATAGTCAACAGCTCCGTTTTCCAGAGCGTCTAAGACCAGCGGTCCTTCGGCCATACTGATTGATGAAATCATCACTGTTGGGATGCGGTACTTCGGCGCAATCACCGTCTTAAGCAGTGTCACCCCGTCCATTTCCGGCATGTGAATATCAAGCGTAATTACATCCGGGTTGTGCTTTTGGATCAATCCTTCTACATCAGAAGGTTTTTCTGCCATCGCACACACTTCAAACATCGGGTCACTTGAAAAGATTTTAGAAAGAATCGTTCTAATCGTTTTCGAGTCATCCACGACCAGGACTTTAAACTTTGAAGGCATCGCCTTTGCCGGCATCTTTGAAGCAATCGGCGTCACGGCTGCAGGAGCTGCTTCAATTGAAACACGGACTTTATTAAGTTCAGGAAGATAGAAAACTTCTACCTGCCCGTTCTTTTCAATCTTTTTTACATTCTGAAACTTCTTAACTTCAAAAAAAGGTGCAATTTGTTCGATGCTTTTTTGTAGCCCGATCATCTTTACTTCAATCTTTGAAAACTCTGACTTGAAATACTCAGAGACAAACATAAAAATCTTTTCATACGACTGCACAGAAAGTTCAGTGCGTTTTACTGAAAACGCAACGTTCTCCTGATTCGTGTGGTGGAAAGATATGAAAACATCTCCGGGAAAAAGAGTCACTAAAAACTCTCCTCCGTCTTTTTTCGTTTGTGGTTGTAATGAGCGCATCTTCTTCATTGATTACCTGTCCTTTATTTCGTGCTCAGGTAACGACATGACATATATGGGAAGCTGGTTGCCGGAACAACGTCTGAAGCTTTCGCTTTCAGTGGATGTTTAGCGTTTCCTTTTTCCCCTAAGTCTTCCAGAAGAAGCTCTACACCTTTCCACTCGGCCACCATTTTAGCTGCGTGAGCAGAAGTGTTTCCGTACGTCATGATAGACGTCGGAAGTGTGCTGTACTTCTTGTGCAGAAGCGAGAAGTATTTTTTGAAGTCTACAAAGTAAATTTTGTTGGCCTCAAGTTTAGTATCAATGTTGTCAAAAAAGACAACTGTCTTTTTAAAATCTCTTTGGTGCTCTTTTACGATCCCTTCCAGGATCTCTCCCTGGCCTTCAAAGAAAATCAATGTTGGCGGCTGAGAGTTGTCCAGGTCATGGAAGAAGGACTTCATCACAGGAAGGTCTGATAGAGACCCCAGGATAAGGCGCATTTTCTTCTCTGGATTGGCGATAACAAATTTCTTCTGGTTTTCTTTATCAAAAGAAGAGACAGTTGTTTTTCTCTGTGAGCTTCCAGCGATTGAACGAAGTTTTGTCCTGATCTCTTCCCCGCGCTCTTCTAAGTTTGTCAGCGCTGGTTTTTCGACGTAGTCACTCGCTCCAAATTTAAACGCCTTCATTGCTGTATCAGAGTCAGCACGTGAAGCAGAAGAAATGATCATAACCGGTGGGTGTGTGCTCGTGTGGTTTTTCTCCAGATAAGTCACCCCGTCCATTTCTGGCATGTGAATATCGAGAGTCATTAAATCCACTTTTACTGTTTTTAGTTTTTCCATAGCATCCTTACCGTTGATAGCTGTCGCTACAACTTCAAATCCATGCTCTGGAACAAGAACTTTCTTTAATAGTGTAAGGATACTTGGTGAGTCGTCCACACACATAACTTTTAAAATGGCCGGTGCATAAGACACTGGAGCTGCTACGACTGGGGCCACAGTTCCTGCAGATGGAGTTCTCGCTCCCATAGGAAGAACGTTGCTTGCCGGTTGTGGTGTCGCTGCTGGTGCTGCATTTTTATGGATATATGCAGAAGGTCCGATTGAAGCAATGTCCAACTTCATCCCCGAAAGTGGCTCTGAAATTCCTGAGAAGTACAACCCGTGTGGGTGAAGTCTGCCCAGAAGATCTTTTGAGATCGCTTCTACCTGGTGAGTTTCAAAATAAATGAAAACGTTACGACAAAAAATGACGTCGAATTTTGAGTCTTTAACTGCATCAGAAACCTTTAAAAGATTTCCTGGTTTAAACTCGCATTTTGTTTTCAGGTTCGACTTGACCTTAGCATACATGGCGATCTCGCCTGTCCCCTTGGCCCAGTTATTTCCCATAAAGTTCATTGGGATTTCTTTGATTTCGTTTTGGTGGTAAACACCGTTATTGGCGATCTTTACAGATTCACCATCGATGTCTGTCCCTAAAATTTTAAACGATATCGTCGGGTCGATTTGCGGAAGATGAAAGTCTAAAAACATTGCCAGCGAGTACACTTCGTGCCCTCTACTGCAAGCAGCTGACCAAACAGTCAGAGTTTTATCTCCACGTTTTTTTACATGCGACACAAGCTCTGGAAGCTTCGCCTTTAATATTTCAAAATGAGGAAACTCTCTGAAGAAAAAAGTATGGTGAGTAGTAATGAGTCCGACGAGAATGTAGGATTCGTGATCTAAGTTCTGGTCGATGTATTTAATATACTCATCGGCAGTCTTAAGTCCCAGTTCCATCATGCGCTTTTTTACTCTGGTCTCTACCATGTAGGCCTGTTTTTCACCTAAACGGTTCCCAGAGATTTTGTGTACTACGGCTGACACCTTTTCAATCAACGAAACAAAATCTTTACTTACACTTCCAACTGCCGCCTGACTCATTATATACCTCTAAAAATTAACAAACTTCATTAATAGGAAAACGGCCAGTTAAGCTGCTCTCTTAGTTCCACTAATGGCTTCCATATCTTTAAGGTCAAGAACCTTTGCAATATCAAGAAGAACTGTCAGTGAGTTCTCTTTTTTATACACACCAAAAATAAAGTGTGTATTGATTTGGTGTTCAACTTCCGGCATTTCGCTTACATCTTCAGAAGAGAAAGCAAGAACTTTGTTGATTGAATCGACAACCACACCAATGTTCATTCCTCCGATATCAACGATGATAACGGCTTCTTCTTTATCCTGACGAGCGTCTACTTTTAGTTTCTTTCTAAGGTCGACAACTGAAATAACCTGCCCTCTTAAATTCATGATTCCTAAGAAGTGTGAAGGTGATTTCGGAATTGGTGTTGTATCAGGTACAGAAATAACTTCTCTTACCATTAGAAGAGGAATTGCGTAGTCCTCATGCCCAAGGCTAAACTCGATAAAGCGGCTTAGCTCTGAAGTTCCTGCTCTTTTCATTTTTGTTACGTTGTCTTTTTCCATTTTTTTCTCCTATTCCTTATGCTGCCATATCGTCAATAAAACTTGTCTTCTTCTTCTTCATCGTTCCCGCAAACAGTTCCATTAAATCCAGAATGAATGCCGGGCGTCCGTCTCCAAGGATCGTACTTCCCATGAATCCCTTCTGATTTTTAATTTCATCACCAAGTTTCTTAATAACAACTTGCTGCTGGTGAAGAATGTCATCCACCAGTACTGCAAAGTTTCTTTCATCAGAGTTAACAATAATGGCAATCTGCTCGTGCAGCGGTTTTTCTGCTATATTTCTCTGAAGAGCTTTTGAAATTCTAAACAATGGAAGAACTTCTCCTCTGATCTTAAGACAGTCACCCACACCGTTAACATGGTGGACGATATCTGGAGTTGGAGAAAGTGATTCATACACTTGCCCAAGAGGAATGATGTATCTTTCTTCTCCGATCTTTGTAACCATCCCTTCGATGATTGCCAGAGTCAGAGGCAGGATAACTTTAAACACAGATCCTTTTCCGATTTCAGAGATAACTTTGACTTCCCCTGAAAGCTTTTCAATGTTGGTTTTAACAACGTCCATCCCTACACCGCGTCCAGAGATTTCAGAAACCGCATCTTTCGTCGAGAAACCAGGGTGGAAAATAAGGTTGATGATATCGTCATCGCTCATTGTAGCGTTGGCCGAGATAACTCCCTTCTCAATCGCTTTTTCGCGGATGATTTTTGGGTTGATCCCTTTACCATCATCGCTGATCTCGATAACCATGCTGTTACCTTCGTGGAAGGCCTTAATGGTTACACGTCCTTCTTCTTCTTTACCTGCGGCCAGACGGCCTTCAGTTGTCTCTAGTCCGTGGTCAACCGCATTTCTTACGATGTGAACCAATGGATCGGCCAGGTGCTCAAGAACAGTTTTATCAATTTCCGTTTCTTCACCTACTAATTCCAGGTGTACTTTTTTCCCAAGAGTCTTAGAAGTATCGCGGATAATTCTCTGCATTTTTTGCAGAGTTTGCTTCAATGGAACCATACGAAGGCTCATTGAAATGTTCTGGATTTCTTTTGATAGTTTTGCCAGATGAGAAAGTGACTTTAACATTGTTGGGTTTTCAACTTCATCTCTATGCTGATTTAGCATTGTCTGGATGATAACTAACTCTCCAACAACGTTATTTAGAAGTTCCACGCGCGATAAACTTACGCGGATACTGTCATCTTCAGAGTTCCCTTTTGCAGGAGCTGCTGCTTTTTTATGATCGTCTTGTTTTGCGGCTTCAGTATGAATTGGTGTAACCGGGGCAGCTGTTTTTTCTCCTGGGAAAAATGACTCTGCTCTCTTTTCCTTTTGCTCCATTGTCAGAACTTCTGCCGGTGCATTCAGGTTTTGCTCAAAGCTCTCCAGTAGAGCGATATCTTCTGCTGAAATTATTTCTTCTTCTTGCTGGTGTTCTTCAACATGAGCAGATGCCGCTGGTGCTGATGGTGCAGCTGCCAGGTTTCCGCTTAGTGCCAATTGGATTTTCTCAATGATTTCTTTTGAATCAAAACGCGAGTTCAAATCCATGTTCAGCATTCTGATCATGACACTTACGTGATCGTTACACTCCAGAAGAAGTGAAACGATGGCATCAGTGATTTCTAACTGACCTTCTTTAAGTTTTAAGATTAAGTTTTCAAACTCGTGCGTGAACTCGGCCACATCACCAAATCCTACAGCACGCGAAGTTCCTTTCAGGTTGTGCGCGAGCCTGAAGATCTGATTCATTAAATCAGCGTTGTTCTTATCCCCTTCAAGTGCAAGGAATGCCTGCTCTGAATCGTCCAAGAGTTGAAGCGCCTCTGTTAAAAAATCTAACTTAACTTCTTTTTCAAATTCATCCATAAAACCCTTCTTTTTCGTTTGGGAATTTAATTTTTTCCAAGATATTTATCGGCATCTCCCTTGGTAGAGTTAGAAATTTTTCTCTAAATTTTCGCAGACATTAGGCGTCTAATACGCTGATATGTGCTAAAAATTCTTTTCCGACTTAATTCGTCATACTGAGTTTTTTTTTGATTCTTGTGCATTATCGGATATAATAACTCCACTTTTCTCACTCTTTTTATTTAGGAAACTTATGAGCCAAATCGTGATCAATAAAGACCTGGCAAAGGCCATCTCAGACTTTCAACTTCCGGAGAATTTAGGATTCGGAAATGTCATGGCACCGGTGATGGCGAGTTGCACATATCAGAACGGAAAATGGGGTCCACTTGAGCTTCTTCCTTACGGCCCGATCACGATGTACCCAACGGCCAAAGTTCTTCACTATGCTCAGGAAATTTTTGAAGGAATGAAAGCTTACCGTGTAAATGGACAAAGCCCTTTTATCTTCCGCCCGGAAGAAAACCACCTGCGCTTTAACCGTTCTGCTGAAAGAATGGCAATGCCACATGTTCCTCACAATATTTTCATGCAAGCGGTTTTAGATGTTACAGCCTACTCGGCGAACTTTGTTCCAAGAAGAACAGGTGAATCACTTTATCTTCGCCCTTTCATGTTTGCTTCGGAAGAGTCTCTGGGAATCAAACCGGCCGAAAAATTTAAGTTTATGGTTATCGCTTCTCCATCTGGCTCATACTTCTCTGGAGCTGGACTTTCTGTTTATATTGAAAGAGAAAATGCCCGCGCTTTCCCGGGAGGGACAGGTTTTGCAAAAACTGGTGGGAACTATGCTGCTGGTTTAGCAGCGGCCATCACTACAAAAAATTTAGGTTTCGTTCAGACATTATGGCTGGATGCTGTTCATAAAAAATACATCGAAGAAATGTCGGGAATGAACGTTTTTGTTGTTATTAACAACGAACTTCACACTTCAACTCTGGGAGATACGATCCTGGATGGAATCACCCGCAAATCAATTATCACTCTGGCCCGTGACCTGGGTTATTCTGTGTTCGAAAGAAAAATTGATGTGGATGAGATGCTTGCTGATATCAAGTCTGGCAAATGTACAGAGGCTTTTGCTTGCGGTACTGCCGCGATTATCACGCCGATCAACTACTTTGGTGAGGCCAACGGTGATCGCTACCCTCTGCACTTTCCAGACGGAAATGTGTCAACAATCCTAAGAGAAAAACTCCTGGCCATCCAAGAAGGTCGCGAGCCGGATCCATATAAATGGATCACTGTCGTCGAACCAAAAAAACTTTAATTAAAAATGCATTGTAGGCAGCACTAGTAAACAGAGTACACCGATAATCGTGGGAACTAGTGCCCATAAAAATAGCCTGACAGGGTTGATTCCATCAGCTCCAAAAGTGTCTTTTAAAATACCAAATCCCGCTGGATTTGGAGCATTGGCAATAACAGTTAAACCACCACCAGCAACTGCTCCGGCCACAAGAGAGTATTTTGAGCTCTCTGAAAGCTCTACTAAACTTCCTAAATATGTCAGGGCCGCATTGTCAGTAATCGCCGTTAAAGAAGTTGCTCCAAGAAATAAGGCAAGATCATTCATGCTCGATAAAAGCGGCTTTAACCACCATGCTTGCACTCCTCCAAGCGTCACTAGTCCCGCCAGGAAAAAAGCAACGAGAAAAGAAGTCTTAATTTTTAAAGGGTCCTGAAACTTCTCCGTAATTTTCACAAAACCAAGAAAGAAAGCAAAAACACCAATGAAAACTTTTGGATGATGGGCCGTATAGACCACCAGGAAAAGAAAGATTACATGGGCCAGGATTTTCCACCATGCCGGCTCCATATATTCGGCCTTCTTTTCTTTCTTCTTCACAAAGCCTTTTAAGTCTTTTTTGAATAAGAACGCATAAAGCGAAGTCGAAATGAAAATGGCAAGGAGCGATTTATAACCAAAGTGCTCCAACATATAAAGTGTGTTCCAATTCCACTTGCTGGCAACCATAAGAACTGGAGGTGCTGCAAAATGAGTCAAGGTTCCACCAATAGAGACGTTAACAAAGAGAAGACCCAAAGTGGCATACTTAAACTTTAAAGAAACTTGAGTCTTATAAAAAGCTTCAAGAAGAATAAGCGCCGTTACTGTCATCGCTGCAGGCTCAGTAATAAATGAACCTAAAACCGGTCCAACAATCAGGGCCGAAAGATAGAAGGCCATTTTTTCATCAAGCATTGGAATCAATCGGGCAAAAAATCCGATGACTTTTTCGGCCAAAAGAATAACAGGCCTGGTGGCCGCGATACACATGATGACAAACACAAAGGCCGGCTCTGTATAATTGAGTGAATCAATGTAACCAATGGCAGAGTCAGCGCCGCTAGAAAAAAGATAAAAGATAAGAAAAACTAAGGCCCAAAGTCCAAAGACAACTTCAACCTCAGCAAGATAATGCCAGACATTGGCAGAGAAAGAACCTTTCGGTTTCTGGTCAGCAATGTGTTCAAACTTGCTGACCAAAAATGTGTGAATAATGGCCAGAAAAAAAAGGGCCGTACCGACTACTTCTAACGCCGTTACCTGCACTCCCTAGCCGTCCTTTCCAATTGAAGCTACTGGGCAGGCCTCTAGCTGCTCTTGGCAAAGTTCGATATCGGCCGCCGTGACTGGTTGTTTCCAAACGTAGGCGTTACCATCTTCGTCTTCTTTAAAGAACTCAGGAGCTCCCGTGTAACACACGTTACAAGCGATACATCCTTCTCCGTTATCATCGTCTGGATCTGTGCAGTACCATGCTCCAGCGATATTGAGCTTATGCTTCATACTTTTGTTGGCCATAAAAATTCCTCCGGGACTTAAACCTCAATATAATAGCGAAAAAATTGTGATCTATGAAGAGTTATTTGCTAAACTAGGACCCTCAAAACTATTGAAGGAAACATTTGTATGGCGTCTAAAACAACATTGGAAAAAGCAAAAGAATGGGCCCAAAACTCTTATTTTAGCCCTGAATCGAGAGCGGAAATAAACGCTTTGATTGAGACGAACAACCAAAAAGAAATTGATGAACGATTCTACAAAGACCTCGAGTTTGGAACTGGAGGAATGAGAAGTATCAGAGGCCAGGGAATTAACCGAATTAATATTTACACTATTAGAAAGGCCACTCAGGCCCTATGCCTTGAAGTGCTGGCGCAAAAAACGGCCAATCCTTCTATTTGTATCAGCTACGATTCTCGCATCTGGTCTTTTGAACTGGCCAAAGTTGCAGCGGAAGTCATGGCCGGAAATGGCGTTAAAGCTTACATCTACAAGCACCTTAATCCGGTTGCTCTATTATCTTTTGCTGTTCGCTCTCACAAGTCGATGGCCGGAGTGATGGTGACGGCCTCTCACAATCCACCAGAGTACAACGGCTATAAAGTTTTCTGGTCTGATGGAGCGCAAGTCACTCCACCGAATGACCAAAATATCATCAACAACTATTATGCAATCACTGACTTCTCAACTATCAAAACAATGAGTTTTGATGAAGGTGAAAAGGCCGGAATGATTTCATGGATCGACGATTCGGTTGAAGAGTCTTACTACAAAGCGATTCTCAGCAAAGCGATCAATCCGCAAATGTGTAAAGACAACGGTGGAAAACTTAAAGTGGTCTACACTCCTATTCACGGCGCAGGCCTTGTCCCATGCTCACGTGCACTAGCGGACTTAGGATTCACTGATGTTCACGTTGTTCCAGAACAAGCAAAACCAGACGGGACTTTCCCGACAGTAAAAAGCCCGAACCCGGAAAACCCATCGGCCCTAAAAATGGCCGTGGATTTAATGGAAAAAGTGGGCGGCGATATCGTAATGGGAAGCGACCCGGACACTGACCGCTTGGGTGTAGCAATTAAAGTGGATGGAAAAATCCACTACCTGACAGGAAATCAAATCGGGATTCTAAAACTGCACTACATGCTTTCTGAGATGAAACAAAAAGGACTTCTCAACGGTGAAAACTATGTCGTTAAATCGGTGGTGACAACTCCCCTTCTGGATACAATCGCTAAGAAATTCGGCGCAGAAATCTACAATACTCTGACTGGTTTTAAATGGATCTGTGGAAAGATGAACGAGCTGGAAAAGACAGCTCCACAAAAGAAGTTCGTTTTTGCGACAGAGGAATCTTTTGGATACCTTTGCCACAACTTTGCCCGCGACAAAGACGGGGTGAGTTCAGTCTCTCAAATGGCGGAAGTGGCCCTTTTCTATAAGCTAAAAGGCATGAACCTGCTGGATGCTCTCGATAAAATCTATGAAGAATTCGGCTTTTCTAGAGAGGATTTATTGTCTCTGGATTATTTCGGCATCGAAGGGCAAGAAAAAATTTCACGAATCATGGCAAACTTCAGGAACTTCAGCGATAACACTATCCTTGGACATAAACTTGTGGAGATTAAGGATTACTCTAAGGGAATCGAAGGGCTTCCAAAGAGCAACGTGCTGGGCTTCTTCTTTGAAAACGGCAACCAGGTTTATCTTCGCCCATCTGGAACAGAACCAAAGATTAAGTTCTACATTATGATCCAGGAGCGCGAGGGCACTCTTTCAAATAAAAAAATTAATGCCGAAATCAAGGCGACACAGTTCCTCGATTATTTTAAAGCGGCATCAGAACGAGCATAATTTATGACACAAAAAAGTAAAGATTTAGCGGTATGTTTAGTTAGCGGTGGAATGGACTCACTAGTTTGTGCGGCCATCGCCAATACCGAATATGAAAATCTTGCTTTTCTCCATTTGAACTACGGTCAGAAAACTGAAGAGCGCGAACTTGAAAGCTTCAAGAAGATCGCTGAGTTTTACAAAGTTCCAAAGAATCTTCAAAAGATTATCGACGTCTCTTTCTTAAAGCAGATCGGTGGCTCTTCACTGACTGACGATAATATCGACGTTAAAAAATATAAAGGAGACTCAGAGGAAATCCCTGATTCATATGTACCTTTTAGAAACACGCACATCATCTCTATGGCCGTTTCATGGGCCGAAGTTGTAGGTGCTAAAAAGATCTTTATCGGTGCTGTCTACGAAGACTCTTCAGGTTACCCGGACTGCCGTCCTTCATACTACAAAGCAGTCAATGCGCTCATTAAAGAAGGAACAAAAAACGGCGATATCGAAGTCATCACTCCAGTGATTTTCATGAAAAAAGACGAAATCGTTAAGAAGGCCGTTGAGCTTCAGGCCCCTCTGCAGTTTAGTTACTCTTGTTATGAAAGAAACGACAAAGCTTGTGGTGTGTGTGATTCATGCGCGCTTCGCTTAAGAGGTTTCCAAAAGGCCGGGATTGAAGATCCGATTGAGTATGTGACGAGACCTAAATACTAAAACTAGAATCCAAAAGCAGTCGATACACCGTTTTGGTAAATTGAAGACGATGAGGTCGTTCCCAGGTATCCGCCAATTCCGATTGACCCTGAAAGCATTCCTGTGTTGTACATTGAAGGCGTTCCATACATCGAAGACCCCCAGTATCCTCCACCGTAACCAGACATAAAGCCCGAGCTAAAACCGTTTGAAAGAAATGGGTTTCCGTATCCGCCGTATCCATTGCTCATCATTCCGCCATAACCAGCGTATCCGCCGTATCCATAACCATTACAGGCCGAAGAAAAAGCATTGGCCTCAGAGGCCGTAATTGGGTTTGCCCCAATAGTTGTGTTGTAGTTTAGGTAACTGTTGTAGCGGTTTGTACACTCCGTGAACCCTGAAGCATAAGCTTCGGCCCACTTCTTTTGAGTTTCGTGTTGGTATTTGGCCACAGTGTATGTTCCGGCAAGGTAGGCCAGTGGCTGAGCAATCACTCCCAGTGCCTCAACAATACCGTTACTCTCATCTTTTTGTTGGAAAATACAATCGATACAATCGACTCCTGCCTCTCCTGCTGATTCAGCGATCTGCAAGCGAAGACAAGCGCGGTACTCATCTTGATAGGCCGGGTGATTCATCCCTTCACAGTCTCTTGCCTTCCCTGCCGCATGCAGAGGCCTAACATCCATCAGGATGCTAATCAGGATAAGAATCAAAAAAATGACTTTAGGGGCCAGCTTCATAGCTACCTTATCGGTTGTTTACCCTTTTTAATGAGGACCTTTTAAACCTCTAACCCCTTGATATTGAGCATGAGATGGGGGCCAGAGCTGTCTACTTTTTAGAGGGCCCGGATAAAAATTTCAAAAGGCCCCATCTAAGTCCGGACTATAGTTATCATATGGTGGAAGTGTTGAAACTTTATGGAGAGAACTATGAAACTTTCACTTTTTGCTGCTCTTTTATTATTATCAACTGTTAACGTGCACGCGATCCCGCCAGTGCCGCCTTCGCCGATTAAATCTGGACCAGTGGTGCTTAACTGCAAAGACATGAATGCATTGACTGAAGAAGAAATTGAAGAATTAAACCAAGACCCGGAAAGAATCGTTTCTGTGAATCATGAAATTCGTGAAATTTGTTACAAAGTAAATTAATTAAAGTCTAACGGAGTGAAGAAATTCTTCGAAGGTCTTCACTCCTCTTTTTTTGAATTCAAGATCAAGCCGTGCTTCGATCTCAAAGAGCATTGATGGCCCCTGAAAAATAAAGGCCGAATAAATCTGCACCAGGCTTCCGCCAGCTCTCCAGAAATCCATTAAATCATCAAAAGAAGAAATACCACCAACACCAATCAGGATTCCTTCTGAATGAGAATGTTTCATTTCTTTTAAGAGATACTCGCGTGTCTCGCGCGCTTTTTTAGTGAGAAGCTTTCCACTGATTCCGCCTTCACCACGCTCTTTCATAATCGTGGTATTTGTCGCGATAATGCCATCGAGTTTGTATTCATTCACCAGGCCGACGACAGAAGAAAGCTCTTCAAGCGCCATATCCGGTGAAACTTTAACTAAGAGTGGTGTATGAATTTTTTTTCTTTCGCTATCGACAGCTTCAAAGATCTGGCGAAGACCAGCATCTTTTAAAAGATCGCGAAGCCCCGGTGTGTTGGGTGATGAAACGTTAATCACCAAATAATCTGAATGAGGAGCAAAGTCCTTGTATAAAACAGCGTAGTCCTTAGGCGCGTCTTCATTAGACGTTACTTTGTTTTTACCTAAGTTCACTCCGAGAATTTTGCTGCGGCGGCGGGCGCTCTTTACGTTTTCTAAGATCACATCGGATCCGAAATTGTTAAACCCCATGCGGTTTCTTAGTGACTCTTCTTCCGGGTAACGAAACAAACGAGGCCTATCGTTTCCGGCCTGAGGTTTAGGAGTGACGGTTCCCACTTCGACAAAACCAAAAGGAAGACTGGTTAAAAAACCAATGGCCTCTGCGTTTTTATCAAGTCCTGCTGCAAGCCCAATAGGATTTTTAAAGTCGAGCCCCATCGCTTTAAAATGAAAGCGCGGGTCATCTTTGTGATCAGGAAGAAATCCACCAAGGGACTTCATCGAATGAATCGTGAGTTCATGGGCGCGTTCAGCGTCCATGGCAAAAGCGATATTTTTAAAAAATGGGTATGTGATTTTATACAAGTTAATAAAGCTGAACAAAGTCCCCTTCAAGGACTTGCCCTCCAGAATGTAAAATAGCAATTGATCCATCTGTCCCGAAATAATCGACGACTTCAATTGTCCCTTTCATATCCCCTTTACTCATCCCGATTAAGGCCCCTGTTTCTGGGTCGTAGATCTCAGTTCCCTCAGTGATGATTTTTAAGATATCACCGATGTTGATCCCACTCTCTCTTCCGGCATTCAGGTATACTTTTGTTCCGATAATTTTGGCCACGCGCCCGACCCAGTCAAGCTTGCTGGCAAGCTCCACCACTTTTGGCACAGACTTTCTGACGGCCACGCGAACAGCATAACGAAGCAGGTCTCTGCGGTAAGCAAGGTAGTCTTCTCTGTCAGATGAGAAGAATCTATACGTGCTGTCGTCGGCGTATCCGCCAAGCGTTTCAGTGTAGATTTCTTTTCCAGCATTCACATCAAAAACGCGCACTTCAACTTTTGATTCTGTATAAGATTTTGTTTGTCTCACAATCCCGATTTCATCGGACTTCTCGCGGACGCGGGCATCGATCACACGCCCAAAAATGATAAAATTAATTCCGGCGATTTTTGCTTGTCTAGTTAACTGCACCAGCTTCATTCCTCCGCCCACATAAATTTCTTTTGATGGCCCAAAGAGTTTTGCTGAACTTGGGTCAACTATAAATTCACCTGAACGGCTAAGCTCCATTCTAAGCTCTTCTGTCGCATTGACTTCAAGGTCTTCACTTTCAAATGGCGATTCATTGAAAAACGGCAAGAGTGCAATTTTCTTTTTCACACCGGAGAAGTATTTTCTTTCTTCAGCACGCGGGCGCTGGCCGCGGCTATCGCGCTGAACAACATTTGATGAACAAGCTACTAGCATGTTCAGTGAGAGCATCATTAAGAAGAAATTCCTGACCATTTCGCTTCCTCGTTCTTTAGATATAGGTCTACTTCTTAATTATTTGCCTGTTTCTCAATAATTGCAAAACTATGATTTTCAGAGGAGAAAAGAAGAATTTTTTGCTCGTTTAGAGAGTATTTTCCTCCATCTTTTGCCAGCCTCGCATAGAGACTCTCCACTGGAAGCGTGCTTTTTACCGAGATCACCGAAGCTTCGCTCGAATAACTCTTTAGCTCCGCTACTAGTCCCACATCCTTAAATTGCTCGGCCAGGAAGCTATTGACCTGAGTGATATCAAAAAGTCCGTGTTTCCCGATCACTTTCATTTCAACCATTGTCAGTGTGCTCGTCGCGCGGTTGAGTTCCAGCGAACTATTGATTCTCACCGTCTGCGAGTTAAGCAGGTTATAAACCAAGCTCGCCAAGTTTGAGCTTAGATCTTTTGGATTATAAACAGTGAATTCTCTTTTTTGTGTAGGGAAATCAAAACCAACGAGAGTCTGATTTGTTTTTGTATTCACTAACAGGTACTGCGCTGTCAGTTCAAAACGAGCACTCTTTCTGTCCTGGAAAACTTCAGCACGCTTAAGCAGCGAGTTCCATTTAAGAGTTACAGACTCGGCATTCATGTTTGAAGGAATTTGCGTCAGGTCTTTATCTAAGACCACCACGTTGCCGAAGTTTTTAAACTGAGTTGTTGCCCACTTCTTCCACGACTCAACAATGACACCGGAGAAATTTTCGGCCTTGCTCACCCCTACATCACTCCAGCTCATAGAATCGTCAATTCTGATATCTGGACGGATATAAAAAGTTTTAATGGTCACATCCGGAAGATTTGAAAGGTACTCGTTAAAAAGAGCATCGACCCGGGTCTTATCCAGATCGTACTTAAACACAGAACGCTCAAATTCATCTGTAGGATTGGCCGGTTGGCTTAACATCGTCACATTCAAAAAAATTGGTTTTAAAAGTTCAATTTCCTGATCATCAGTGAGCTTTTTTTCTTCGAGCATGGCCCAGAATTTATCTGAATCAAGGTCTCTGGCGATCAACTCTTTAGTCAGGGCCTGGCGGTAACCATTTAACGTCATAAGCATCAGAACTGGAACTTTGACAGCTGGGTCAGTTGAAACAAGTGTGTCCTTTTTTAAGGCCACACTCACTTCTTCTGCATAGATATTAAAAGAAAAACATAAAACAAGGAGAAACAGGGCAATGCTTTTATTGAGCATGAACATCCTCTAGTCTTCCATCGATAATGAACTTAACAGCATCGCGGTTAAATACTTCATTAATCTGATGGGCCATCTGTGGCGTTGGATTAATTAAAAATTCTTCCCCTAACGGCAGTCTCGCCTTTCCGCCCGGACCTTCAAAGATCATGTGCATTGGAGTGGCGCCACGGTAAGAAAGAAGAACCTGGCGAAGTTTATTGAGCTTAATTTCCGTCAAATCAGAAAGGTCGACGTTGATACGAACACCTGTGATCTTATTTTCTGAATGCTCTTTAAGTTTTAAAATTTTATCAGCGAAGATCTTTCTTGGATTTTCCTGAAGGTTGACAAAACCTTCCACCAGTACCGGTTCATCACTGCTTAAAATCATTTCGTATTCTGCAAAAACTTTCGGGAAGACGATACATTCAATCTTCGCATCCAAATCTTCCAGAGTCGCAAAACACATTTTATCACCTTTTTTCGTCAGGATGTTTTTGCGGCCAGAGATTTTCCCGGCAAGAGTCATCGTGCGTTTTTGGTCGGAGCCCAGGATATCCTGAACGTGGCCAATGGGCATTGTCGAGAGCTCTTTCATTAAGTTTTTATAACGATCAAGCGGGTGCCCAGAGATGTAAATCCCCATCAACTCCGCTTCGTGGTTAAGTTTTTCCAGGTCATCAAAGTCTCTTACTTCCTGAATGTCTAAGTTTGATTCAGCAGTCTGAGACATTGATTCTCCACCTAAATCAAAAAGAGAAACCAATCCCAGAGAAGCTTCTTCCTGGCGCTTTTTACAGTAAGCTAAGATCATTTCCAGGTTTTCTAAAAGAGTCTTTCTATTTAGCTTTTCGATACTATCGAAAGCTCCTACTTTAATCAGCGATTCAAACACGCGAGTGTTTACAATTTTTAAGTTGATACGTTCACAGAAATCAAGGAATCCTGTGAATGGTCCGTTTTCTGTCCTTGCACGTACAATTTCTTCAACGGCGTTTTGACCAACGTTCTTAACTGCTCCCATACCAAAACGGATATTTGTTCCAACAACGTTAAACGGCCATAGAGACTCGTTTACATCTGGTGGAAGAACTTCGATGTTAAAGTGTTTAGCATCGTTAATATACTGAGTGATCTTATCCATTGACCCAAGTTCTGTTGAAAGAAGGGCCGCAAAGAATTGCGCTGGATAATAGTATTTAAGCCATGCTGTCTGGTACGAAATAACTGAGTATGCAACGGCGTGGGATTTGTTGAACCCGTATTCCGCGAATTTTTCCATTTTGTCGAAAAGCTCACTTGCTATTTTTAAATCGTAACCGCGCTCTTCGGCCCCTTTCATGAAAATCTGACGGTGATGGGCCATTTCATCAGCTTTCTTTTTCCCCATCGCACGGCGAAGCATATCCGCTTGCCCAAGTGAGTATCCAGCAACGATACGGGCAACGTTCATTACCTGCTCTTGGTAGATAATAACTCCGTACGTATCTTTTAGAACCGGCTCGAGACTCTGGAATGGGTAGTGAGTTTTTTGTCTTCCGTGTTTGATTTCAATGAACTCATCCACGATACCAGATTCAAGTGGACCTGGACGGTAAAGGGCGTTGATAGAAGAAATATCGTCGATAGAGCCTGGAGCAATACGCTTACACAGGTCGATCATCCCCGAGGATTCTAACTGGAACACTCCAACTGTTTCACCTTTTGAGATGAACTCATAAACCTTTGGGTCTTCAAGATCGATGTTTTCAATATCGAAGGCCGCATCTTTATCACGTCTGATGAAGTTAGAAGCGCTCTCAATAACAGTCAGGGTTTTAAGACCTAAGAAGTCGAATTTTACCAGACCGATCTTTTCCGAGAAGTCCTTATCAAACTGAATAACCTTTTCACCTTCACGCCCTTTAAATAGTGGACAGTAAGTCACTAGCGGAAGGTTGGTAATGATAACACCCGCAGCATGAATTGAAGCGTGACGAAGTAGTCCTTCGAGACGACGGGAAATATTGATAACTTGTTTTACACGCGAGTCGCTTTCCATCAATTCGCCAAGCTTAGGCTCCATCTCCATCGCTTTGTCGATGGTCATCTTCAATTCTTCAGGGATGAGTTTTGAGATGACATCGGCTTCACCGAATGTCAGACCAAATACACGCGAAACGTCTTTGATTACGGCCTTCGCCTGAAGCTTACCAAAAGTAATGATCTGCCCTACGCGCTCTTCACCGTATTTTTGAGTTACATATTCAATAACTCTGTAGCGGTTATCCTGACAGAAGTCGACGTCGAAGTCCGGCATCGAAATACGTTCAGGGTTGATGAATCTCTCAAAGAGTAAGTTGAATGGAATCGGGTCAACGTTGGTGATGTCTAGTGCATAAGCCACGATCGATCCCGCTCCAGAACCACGTCCCGGACCTACCGGGCACCCGTGAGTCTTGGCCCACTTGATGAAGTCCGATACGATCAGGAAGTATCCAGGGAATCCCATTTTAATAATCATCGCCAATTCGTCTTCAAGACGTTCTAAGTATTTTGGCTTCACTTCGCTCTCCCAGTTTTCCTGAGCGCGAAGTTTGATAAAGTGTGGACCGTTAAAGCGTTTCTCTAAACCTTCTCTCGCCTGACGAGCGAAGTAATCTGGCGCTGTTTCATCAGTTTCAATTGGATAATCTGGAAGGTGGTAAATCTGATTTCCTTTTTCATCTTTCCAGTTGAACTTAACGTTACACTTATCGGCGATTCTTAAAGTGTTATCACAAGCATCTGGAGCGTAATGGAATGCTTCTCTCATCTCTTGTGGAGACTTGTAGAAGAATTCATTCGTCGTCAGCTTCATACGCTGCTCATCCATTAACGTCTTACCTGTCTGCACACAAAGAAGTACTTCCTGAGCGGCCGCATCTTCGCGAGTCAGGTAGTGACAGTCGTTAGTCGCAACAAGGTTTACGTTATTGGCGCGGGCGTATTCAATAATTTTTTTGTTAACCGGAACCTGTTCCGGAATTCCGTTTTCCTGAATCTCTAAATAGAAATCTTCACCAAAGAGATCTCTTAGTTTTTCGATGGCCTTAATCGCGCGGTCGTCCTGATCAGTAAAGAAGTTGTATCCAACTTCTCCCTTTAGGCAGGCCGTCGTACAGATGAGTCCTTCTGAGAATTCGCGAAGAAGTTCATAGTCTGCGCGAGGCTTATAATAAAAACCTTCCATGTAAGCGCGAGAAAGAAGCTTACAAAGATTTTGGTATCCCGTTTCGTTTTTACATAAAAGAATCAAGTGGTGAATCTGGTGACGAGACTCCATCTCATCCTGAGATCCAACAACCTTCTGCTTTTTGAGCGCCCCTTTTTCAAAACGCGATCCAGGAGTGAAATAAATTTCAGATCCAAGAATAGGTTTAATGCCGGCAGCTTTACATTGAGTATAGAAATCAATCGCACCAAACATGTTTCCGTGATCGGTTTGTGCGATCGCGGGAACGCCAAGCTCTTGAGCTCGTTTGATCAAATCTTTTAAACGGATCGCTCCGTCCAGAAGTGAGTATTGGGTGTGCAAATGCAGGTGCACGAAACTGTCTTTGTGGGTCTCTAAAAAGGACATAATCCCAGGCTCCTTAGAGGTGTGTGTATGTCCTTAAATTTAAGCATTTTTAATACACTTTTTGAATCGTATTTTAAGTCAATTTTACACGGTCTCAGAGGGGTTCTTGAGGGTATTCGACTTTTAGCGTAAACTACTTAATAATTCGATCGTTTTTATGGAGAGACTATGAAAGTCCGTGGGTTACGAACCCTTCTTTTTATCCTAGGTGCCCTCGCTGTTGCAGTGGGGTTCGCTTTATACAAAAAGTCTCCTGAAAAAGAGCTGGCAAATGATATGAAAAGTCAGTTGACGGCTGAGGTTACTGAGGAAACAGGCGTGACGTCTAAACCAAAAACTCTTAAAGAAGTCATGTCTCAAAACCTTAAAAAACAAGAAGAAATGGTCGAAAGAAAAGACTTCGACGACACAGTACTTGGACAAGAGCGCTTTTACACTGAAGCTGAAATCAACGAAATGAGTGAAGAAGATTTTAAGACTCTGGTTCTGGAAACTGAAAACAAACTTCCTAAGGTTTCCGATATTAGAAAACTTCCCCCGGGGGCCCTTCACCGCACTCCCGCTCCAGTTATCCAGGCGGGAAAGGATTTGGGATTACTAAAAGAAGTTTTAAAAGTGCATGAGTCTTACGAGCGAGTGGTGGCCCCTTTTTATGAAAGATGTGCCAAAAATGCAGAACGCCCGACTCCTGTACGCGCTCTTTGCCTTACGAATTTAATTCAGGTAAAAAAGAAAAATAATGAGAGAATCAATGTAGCTGATTACCCTTCGGATTTAATTGAGCTCTCGAGAATGATTACGGACTTGTAGTTTTTATGAAAAGAAAAAATACGAGACAACCTTCTCCCCAGCTTCCAGGCCAGTTGAGTTTTAACTTCGACGTGCCTCGCGAGCAGGACAGAAATTTCCACTTAGGTGGAAGGTCGTTCTACTTTTTCGATTTCGACGACAACGTCGCTTTCCTTTCAACTCCCATCATTATTTTTCACAAAAAAAACGGAGCTGAAGTTTCACTCTCAAGTGGTGAATTCGCTCACGAGAATAAACACATCGGGATCTCTGGCCCTTATGCTGATTACTACATGGACTTCAACGATGCCCATGGGTCTTTCCGCCATTTCCGCGATAAAGACTTAAACCCGATTGAAGTGAGAGCTGGAAAAAAACAAGGTTTCGTCGAAGACGTTTTAAAAGCACTAAAAGAAGTCGACACTCACTGGAAAGCTCCGTCATGGGAGTATTTCTATCACGCCACTTACAATGAGCGTCCGGTTTCATTAATCACGGCCAGAGGGCATCACCCAACGACTATTATCGAAGGTGTTGACCAGATCGTTAAAGCGGGATACCTGCCACATTCGCCGAACTACCACAGTATTTATCCCGTTTCTAACCCTGAAGTGAGAAAAGACTTAGGGGATATTCACTTTAAGCAAAGTGTGGCCGAACTCAAAAAACACGCAATCCGCGCCAGTGTTGAGAAAGCGATCAGTCAATACGGTTACTCACCTTTTCATCGTTTCGGAATGAGCGACGACGACCATAAAAATGTTGAACTCATTACTGAAGAGATGCGCGATTTAAAGAAAAAGTATCCGGAAATGAGCTTTTTTGTTATTGAAACTTTCAAAAACTCTTTCTCAAAACGCGAGGTTCTCCTGCACGAAACGCGCGAAATCATCTCTGCCAAAGAATCAGTGAAGCCACAGCTGTCTCTATTTGATTAACTCTGCATATTTTTCTTCTTTTATGAAAAGGATTCTTCTATCATGAACTCTTAGGAGATTTTCATGAAGATTATTTTCACTCTGCTTTCGTTTTGTTCGTCTCTGGTCTTTGCTCAGGATTACCGCAAAGAGATTCAACCCATTTTTGATAACCGCTGCATTGCCTGCCACAGTTGCCTCAATGGCCCCTGCCAGGTGAACCTGCAAAATTATGACAACTTTTCACGTGGAGCTCACCATAAAAACGTTTACGAAGGCACTCGTATCGACAGTGTTCCACCAACTCGTCCGGGAATTGACGGAAAAACGCTTATCGACTGGAGAAAGCTTGGTTTCTTCGACACCAACACATCACGCGATTTGGATGAAAACCTTTTTTATCTATTCTTAGGGACGAAACCTCTTACTCAAAGAGACTTGCCACTCAACACAGTTGAAGAAAGCGTGGCATGTATCGACAATACAAAAAACTTAAAAGCTCTTTTTGCTGAAAGCCTCAATATCAAAATGCCTTACGCTCTTCAACCGGTTACAGAAAAAGAACGCATGACTCTAGGGACTTGGCTCGCAAACGGTGCTCCCGGACCAAAAACTCTCTCACCTCCTAAAGAAACACAATCCCAGGTTAGAGAGTGGGAAAATTTCTTTAACCAAAAATCTGAAAAAGAAAAACTGGTGAGCCGTTACTTATACGAACATCTTTTTCTCGCTCACATCTACTTCCCGGAAAAACCAACCGACTTCTACCGCCTGGTGCGCTCTGAAACGAAATGCGATAAAGGAATTTCTGAAATTGCCACCAGAAGGGCCAACGACACCCCGGGGATGAAGGAGTTCTTCTACTGCTTAAAACACCAGGACCTGACGATTGTGGCAAAAACGCATATGCCTTTTTCTTTCACTCCAAAAGTGATGGAGAGATTGAAGCAACTCTTCTTCTCTACGAAGTGGGAAGTTAATAAAAAAGCTGAGGAAGAAAAATACACCTCGGAGGCGGCAGAAAACCCTTTTATCGCCTTCTTTGATATTCCGGTAAAGGCCCGTTACCAATTTTTATTGGACAATGCCCACTACATCATTAGCACTTTCATCAAAGGGCCGGTTTGTAACGGCAGTAATGCCGTGAACTCGATTCAGGAACAATTTTACGTCATGTTCATTAGTCCTGAATCAGACAACATGGTTCTTTCTAAAGAATTTGAGGCCAAGGCCCGCGATCTTCTGATCCTTCCTGGTGTTTGGGGCAGTGACATCAAACTCGCCGACACCTGGGGACTGACAAAAAAAATCGTCGAGCACCGCGAGGGCTATAGAAATCTTCGCGCTTTAGAAACAAAGAAAAACCATCCTCACGGATATGCCCTTAGCGATTTATGGGACGGTGATGGTCAAAATAGCAACGCTGCACTGACGGTCTTAAGACACAATGACAATGCTGTGGTCATCAAAGGATTTAAAGGTGATTTGCCTAAAACTCTTATCTTCTTAGACTATGCTTTAATGGAAAGGCTGATTTACAATCTGGTGGTGAATTTTGACGTTTATGGAAACATCTCTCACCAGATGCTTACGCGCATTTATATGGACTTAATCCGCATGGAGGCCGAGGAAATGTTTCTTTCTTTTCTTCCACCTCAATCGCGCATGTCTTATCGCAAAGAATGGTATAAAGGATTTCTAGCGGAAGCGAAGCTAAAATATGTCTTCCCACTTCTTGATACCAAAACGCCGACACAGGTAAAATACAAAAATCCCAAACATGCAAAAAGTGAATTTGTTGAACTAGTTCTCTATGGCTATTTAAAAGACAATGTAAAAGGCCCGGCCGATTTTATCAACTGGAAAAATGTCAGGCTTCCTCTGGAAGAAGCTAAAAAAGGTCCCTTAACACCAGCAGCTTCTCATTTAAGAGATATTTCAGCTGTAAAACCAAAAGGAAAATTCCATTTCCCGAATTTCTTCCCTGAGAATGCTTACCTGGTTGTCACAAAAGAAAACAAAGGAGTTGAAGTCTTTACCGTGATAAAAAACCGCGAACACGAAAACATTTCATGGATTCTGGGTGAGTCGCTAAGACTCGCGCCTAAGGAAGACACGCTAACTATTCTTGCTGGTTTCTATAGCTACTATCCGAATCTGTTTTTCAAAGTGAAGGAAGCTGACCTGGTGAATTTCAAGAATCAAGTCTTAAAGATCAGCAACATCAATGACTACAAAGAGCTGAAGAAAAAGTATGCTGTCTCTCGAGTGGCACCTGATTTCTGGGAAACTTATGACCTATTAAACGCAGTTTATAGAAAGGATTTTCCAATTGAGGCCGGCCATCTGGATCTGACTCGTTATGTGATGGAGTAACCAGACAACAATAACTAGATAAGAATGCCTCTGATACCAATCACGATAAAAATCACTCCCATGATAAGAGCAAAAATATCACTGGGAGTGATTTCGGATTTCCTGAACATTTCAAAATAAACATCGCCCTTTTTCCCTTCCACAAGATACGCATCGATTAAGTACGTTCCCAATAAAGCCGTTAAAGCGCTATTGAATAAAGCGCTGTGGAGTTTATATCCTGGAAGCTCGAGATACCAGTTGAGGACAATCAGACCAAAATGCAAAATAATGAGAATTAAAGAAAAAGAGAGTTTTTCTTTTTTTGAAACTTCTCTTCTGAGTTTGATTCTTCTAAAAAAAAGAAACATCGCCAGGAAAAAAAGTCCCAAAAAAATCTTAAAGAGCCCAAAAAGAAGAATGCCTTCGTTGGTGCTTACTCCCACTCGATTGTCCCCGGAGGTTTAGAAGTAATGTCATAGACCACTCTAGTGATCCCCTTCACTTCATTGGTGATTCGGCGAGAGACCGTCTCTAAAAATTCGTGGGGAAAGTGTGACCAGTTAGCCGTCATCCCGTCACTTGAATTTACCATGCGAAGACATATCACGTGCTCGTACGCGCGACCATCCCCTTTGACTCCCACTGTTTTAATGGGAAGAAAAACGGTAAAGGCCTGCCACGTTGATTGATAAAGTTTGGCCTCAATCAGTTCTTCAAAAAGAATCTGATCCGACTCCTGCACCATACGGATCGCTTCTGGTTCAATCGCTCCCAGGATTCTCACCCCAAGCCCAGGACCTGGGAATGGATGGCGGTAAACCCAATCGCGTTTTAATCCAAGAGATAGGCCCATCTCGCGCACTTCATCCTTAAAAAGATGGCGAAGAGGTTCTAGGAGTTTTAATTTCATTCTCTCCGGAAGCCCTCCCACGTTGTGGTGAGACTTAATCGTCACCGACTTTCCACCATTAATATGTGGCGAAGACTCGATCACGTCCGGGTATAGAGTTCCCTGAAGCAGGTACTCAAAATGAATCTTGTGATTTTTTTCGTACTCGTGAACTTTCTTTTCAAAGATCTCGATGAACATGCGGCCGATAATTTTTCTTTTTTGTTCAGGTTCATCAACACCTTTTAAGGCATTGAGGAAATCGTCTTTGGCGTCCACTATTTCAATATTGAGATTGGTGTCGCGTTTTAATTTTTGGATATGATTGTAATCCTGAATTCTAAGAAGACCGTTATCGACAAAAAAACAGTGCAGGTTTTTCCCTAAAATTCTCTCTGATAAAGTCGCGGCCACCAGAGAGTCAACACCGCCGGAAAAAGCGCATAGGACTTTTTTATCGCCGATTTCGCGGACCATTTCAAAAGCTTCTTCCAGCATCTCACTGGCATTCCAGTCTTTAGAAAGGTTCGCTACTTTTTGATAGAAGTAATTAAGAATCGATTTCCCGTGTTTTGAATGTTCAACTTCCGGGTGAAACTGCAGCCCCATAATCGGTTTTGACTTGTGCTTAATTCCCGAGACCAGTTTATTTGAACTCTCCATCACCACATCAAAATCCGCAGGCACGCGGCTGACGTGATCTGAGTGACTCATCCATACGCTCATTTTCCCAGGAGTCCCGGCAATTTTGAATTGATTAATGAAATGGATATCAGCGTGTCCGTACTCGCCGATGATTCCTTTTTCTACAACTCCCCCGAAGAATTTCCCCAGGAGTTGCATCCCATAACAGATCCCCAGGACAGGAAGGTCTTTATGTTCAAAAATAAAGCTGTAATCGTATGGGTCTTCAAAAACAGATTGAGGTCCACCTGAAAGCACCAAACACTTCGGAAGATGACCTTCTTTAAAACGCTTATGACATTCTTCCAGTGCGATAATCTCGCTGGAGTATCCAAGCTCTCTGGTCTTTCTGGTAATTAATTGCGTGTACTGAGAACCAAAGTCCACAATCCAGATGATCTTTTCAAAATTTTTCATATCTCGTTAACTCAATCTGTAGTTAGGTGCTTCTTTAGTGACGAAAACATCGTGTGGATGGCTTTCTTTTAATGAAGCATTCGAAATCGTAATAAACTCTGCTTTCTCAAAAAGTTCTGCAAGATTTTTTGCTCCCACATAACCCATTCCCGAACGCAGACCTCCCACTAACTGGAAGATGTTGGTTGAAAGAGATCCTCTGTATGGCACTTGCCCTTCAATTCCTTCCGGAACAAGTTTTCCCATATCTTCTACCGCTCCTTGTCCGTAGCGGTCTTTTGATCCTAATGTCATCGCTCCCAATGATCCCATCCCACGGTACACTTTATAAGCGCGCCCTTGGTATAAAACCATTTCTCCCGGAGCTTCATCAGTTCCGGCAAAAAGAGAACCAATCATCACGGAATTTGCTCCGGCCGCTAAGGCCTTTACGACATCACCAGAGAGTTTAATGCCTCCATCGGCGATCACTGGAATGCCTGCTTTTCTACAAAACTCTGCACATTCTAAAACGGCAGAAAATTGCGGAACACCAATACCGGCAACAACACGAGTGGTACAAATGGACCCCGGGCCGATTCCTACTTTCACTCCGTCAACACCAGCGGCAATTAAATCTTTACAAGCTTGTGCCGTTGCGACGTTTCCGGCAACTACATCTACTTGTGGGAATGTTTTTTTTAGGAGTTTTACCATCTCTAAAACACCTTTAGAGTGTCCGTGAGCGGTATCAACAACCAGAGCATCAACGTGAGCTTCCACTAAAATTTTAGCGCGCTCAAATTCTTTTTCTCCTACACCAATAGCTGCGGCCACGCGAAGGCGCCCGAATGAATCCTTGTTGGCGTTGGGAAAAGTGATGGTCTTTAGAATATCTTTAACTGTGATAAGACCATGAACTGATCCATCTGCTCCTACCAGTGGAAGTTTTTCAATACGGTGTTTGTGAAGAAGTTTTTTTGCTTCATCAATAGAAACTTTCGGATCGGCCGTGACGAGTTTTTCTTTTTTCGTCATGACGTCTTTAACTTTCTGATTGAAGTTAGACTCTAATTGTAGATCGCGGTTAGTAAGAATACCTGCGATTTTTTTATTTTTATCGACAACTAAAACACCGGTGATTTTCTTTTGTCTCTTTAAATCCATCACGTAGCTAAGAGTTGTGTCTTCATCAACACTGACTGGATTTAAAATCATCCCAGCTTCAAACTTCTTTACCTTCTCGACCTCTTCGGCCTGACGGTAAGCCGTCATGTTTTTATGGATTACGCCAATCCCACCTTCTTCTGCTAAAACGATAGCGGAAGGTGCTTCGGTGACTGTGTCCATGGCCGCGGAAACGATAGGAATGTTGAGATTGATGTTGCGGGAGAATTTGCTTTCGGTGCTCGTCTCTGAAGGCAAGTTTTCAGAGTAAGCAGGCTTAATGAGAACGTCGTCGTAAGTAAGTGCAAGTTGTTCTTTAACTTTAGTCATACTGCTTCCTCTTTATTCAAAAAAAAAAGCAGATCTAAGAATTAAACCCACCAGAACAAGCTAGAGCTTGTTGAGCTGGTCAATTAATTTATCGCTTTCTTTATAATGTGGTGTAGTTGGAATTGTATTCATGTTTTCCGTAGGAACGGCCTGGTCTACAACTGTTTCAGAAACTGATTCCGGAACAGAAGCCGGCGCTCTCTTACTTGTAACAACATTTTTATCTATAGATGGTATATCATAGATCGCTGTCGTTGCACTAGTCTCTGATCCCTGTAATCCATAAATTTTTACAACTAATTTATTAGCGACAGGTGTCGATGTAACTGGTTTTGCTTTAACTACTTTTTTAACGGGTACTGTCACTACCTCATGCGCAGGTTTTTTCATGTTCATGATTTCAGCTTTATACTCTTTCTCAAGCTCGGCCGCTTCTTTTTTACCATGTTCAGGCACAGAAGCGATCGTTCTTTTTGCCGGAGCACTATGACCTTCCTCTTGCCCTTTGAAGATCTCAGCAGATTTTTTATCCATTGGACCTACTCCAGGAAAAAGAGAGACGAGTTCGCCGTATGTTTTTGCTCCTACTGGAGTTGGGTCTCTTGGCATACCTTCTTCAAAGCCCTGGTCAACAAAAGAGAAGTTTCCTTCTGCCACTGTCAGATTTAGCGCCGGTTGTCTTAGGTTAGAAAATTTCATCAGCCCATTGATAACCATCAGCTGAGTTTTTCCTTTCGCAGAGTCGTAAGAGAAGATCGCCTCTCCACCCTGGTAATTAACAGTAGCATTGGCCGATGTTAATTTAGCGTCGTCCATTTTATTAAGCGACTGAACCCAAAGATCCCCGCTTCTTAATTCAACATTGTTTGGAGACACAGCAACCGACGTTGCACTTCCCATAAAAAATCTATGGTCAGCATTGTCTGTGAAGGTCACTTGTCCAGTGTGCTCTACAACGATTTCAGAATTAGCGTAGATCACTTCGCCTTTTTTGATTTCGTGAGTTTCACCGTTATAAGAAATAAATCCTGCCCCCTTAATGTCGACAATGCGTCCGAACTGAACGGCCGCCGCAAAAGAGAGAGTCGGGATAAAAGCAATGACTGCTACTAATAATTTATTCATTGGTTTTCTCTTCAATTTTTTCATAATATGAGCTCAAAATCTTCCACTCATTGGTATTTCTGTACTTCTTTCTAAATTCTTCAACTGTCGCAAAAAACTTCGCCTTATCCCCCATCTTCATATGAGTGAGAGCAACCCAAAGTTTTGCGCTTCTAAAATATTGCGACGTCGGGTATTTGTTCATTAGAGCTCCGAAGTGTTTAAGCGTCCACTCGTGGTGCTCGCCCGATTCGTAAGCTGAAATTCCCGCTTTAAAATAAAACTCGTCATCAAGGTGCTTAAAGTCTGGATAGTAATTTACTAGTGATGTGTAGAACTGTGCTGCTTTTTCAAAGTTCTTTGCTTTGAATTCTTTATCAGCAATCTTCACCATATCATCAGCAGACCACTTGTATGTCTTCCACTCTACTAAGTCTTTTTTCACTTCAAATGAACCAGGCTTGACACTGGCAATCGCGCGCCCTGGAGCAGCTTTCGCTTCACCGTGACCTCCACCATGAGCAGGAGCTTCTCCATGAGAGTTGCTTGCCAATGATTCTTCACCGTGTCCTTCTTTATTTGAAAAAGCTCTGTCTTGTTTTAGTTTTTGAATATCAAACTCAAGCCTCTTAACTTCTGCACGAAGCTCTCTGTTTTCTTTTGCCAGCTTAAGTGCAACATTTTCGTACTTATTTATCAAAGCGGCCTTGTGCTCAATCTTTTTCATCTCCCCTTCAAAGCTACAAGATGTAACCAGAGGAATGATCAAACATGATGCTAAAAGAGTATTTTTCATAAGTTTCTTCCAAAAAGGCCATAAAGGTTGGCAGTTCTCCTTATGATTTTCGGCAGGATTGGAAAAAAATTTAATCAAAGTATGAGAGGAGGAATTATTTTGAATTAAATGAACTAAATAAGTCGATTAACCGATCAATCCCATCAACAAAAAGGGCCGGCCCTGGCTGCAGAAAGATCTCAGGCTCTAGTTCAAAGATGGCGTTATTTTTAACAGCGCTTACATGGATAAGTTCCGGGCGCTTTTTGATGCTCTCAATATCAACCTTTTTCCCGCACCATGAGGCCAGGATAATGTCGGGGTTATGGGATGCAACTTCATCATTGGAGACAAATCGTTCAGAGGCCTTCACCCCTTCAAGTGACTTTGCTTCAAAAATATCGACTCCACCACAAAGGCTGACAAGTTCACTAAACCAACGAATCCCACAGATTTGAGGTTCATCCCACTCTTCGAGATAAACCTTCGGGCGCTTCTTTAATGTCTTGGCAAAAGCTCGTCCCATGGCCATCTTTTCTTCCAGAGTCTTTAAATAGACTTCGGTCTTTGCTCCTTCGCCCACCATGTGTCCCAGGGTCCACATATAACGAAAAATTTCTTCCAATGAGCGCTGATTAGAAATGTAAACATCAATGCCTTCAGCGATCAGGTCGCGGGCAATGTCTTTTTGAATGTCAGAAAAACCAATGACCAGGTCAGGTTTTATTTTTTGAATCTTTTTTAAATTGGCGTGAGTAAAGGCCGAGATCACGGGGTGCTGCTTAACTTCTGCAGGTCTTTTAGCGTAGACCGACACACCTGCAATAAGATCACTTCTCCCGATGGCATGGAGAAATTCCACTGACTCTTCAGTCATACAAATGAGACGTTCCGGATTGTATCTAAAATTACTCATAGCTAGGAAGTTTAACCACGAAGTCCGTCATATCACCGACTCGCTGATACTTGAGTTCTCCCTCATGGGCCTCAACAAGCCCTTTGGAAATCGAAAGCCCAAGGCCTGTGCCTTTACCGTATTTTTTAGTGGTGAAGAAGGAATCAAAAATTTTATTCTGCAGCTCCAGAGGCACACCTGCTCCACTGTCTTTAATATGAATCTCAACCCACTTGTCATTAGTGAATGCCTCAACTTGAATCACCTTCATTTCTGCGTGCTCAAGAGCATCGATAGCATTGTTCATCAGGTTGATCAGCACCTGTGTTATATAAGACGGGTAACAGATAACTTTTGTATTAGGTGCAATTTTTAAATCAAAAGTGATTCCCGATTGTACGATGCGGTCTGACCCTAAAAGCACGATTCCACGAATAAGCTCATCAGCACTCACCGACACCATCTGATCGCCATGTCCTTGTCTGGCAAAAGTACTGATCCCTTTTACAATCTGAGAAAGTCTCAGGATAGTGCCTTCCACATCTTCAATAATCTGATCACACTTATCTAAATCCAGATCGTCATGAGAAAACAAATTTCTGATCTGGTGAAGTTTTCCCTGAATAGTAAAGAGTGGATTATTAATATCATGGGCCAGGTTAGACGCCATTTGTCCCAAGGATTGGAACTTAGCGCTCTCAAGTAAAAGCCCCTTTTGTTTAGAGAGCTCTTCTTTAAGGAGCTCATTGAGCTGAATAAAAAAGAATGAAAGAAATGACGCTGAAATAAGAACGAAAGCTAAGTAAAAAAGAAAAACACTTTTAAAGTTGGCCACATACTGCATTGGTGCAAAAAAACGATCATGAAAAGCAGTATAGAGAATAGCAAGAATGACCATGTTTAAAAAAAAGCAGATCGTCCCGTAAAACGGTTTAAAATAAAAGGCCGACATAAGAAAAATAGGAACTAGCCAGATCAGCCCGAAAAAGCCCATCCCACGGGGAGAAAAAGCACTTAAATAAATTGTTGCGTAGAGAATGGCTATTTGAATCCCCGCTCCGATATTTAAAGAAGTTTCAAAGTTGGTGTCTCTGGTTTTGAGAAAAACGACTAGGGATATAAGAGAAATAAGACTAAAGAGAATCCCGATGCGCACAAAAAGGTTAATCTGCAGGATATTGGCACCCAGGAAAAACAGGGCCATGATGACAATGCCCAGAATTCCTGCCGCAACGATGGAACGGGCCCTAAAGAGCGTCGTAATGTCGACTTGGTCACTTACGTGTTCCGGTAAGAAGAAATCAAGCAAAAGATAGAATTTCTTTAACATCGCTACCCATTATTTACGCGCTTTTATATTCCAAACAGTATCCGAAATGAGGCTCAGTTTGTAAACTCTTTGTAAGGAAATTGTTATCAAGACTTAACAATGAGAAGGCTTGTTTTTGCCCCCTGCTGGGAGTAAAATTCTTAAGGATCTTTAAAGATTGGACCGTTTACTTTTTAAGGGTATTTTATATGCGTTTGACCATTCTCTTTCTTTTAGTGACTCTTTCTACGTTTGCCTTAGGTGCTGATGAATCAGTCCCGGCAAAACCAGTAAAATTCGGGATTCAATCTTTTAAAAAAGACAGCGATGAATACCTGGCGCTTAATTTTGAAAACCACCAGAAGTGGCACACATACTGGAAGAATCCTGGTGACGCTGGCCTTGCCATTAAAAATGTTTTCACGATGAACGGCAAAGAAGTTAAGTTTGAAGAAATGGAGTGGCCGGCACCAAGACGTTTTATTGAACCAGGGAATCTTTGGGCCTATGGATATGAAGACAACTACTCTCTTTTCTTTAAACTATCTAAAAGTGATTTCAACAAATACAGCGGAAAAAACATTCAGTTAAAATCGACGTGGCTAGTCTGTAAGCACATCTGTGTTCCTGGGCAGCAAATAACTGACTTTAAAATTGCTCCGGGAAATGTCACAACGACCACTTTAGATCTTCTGCCTAACTTAAATTCGACAGTTCTCTCTGAAAGATTTGACGCTCTTCCAAAAACAGCGGTTATCCCAGACTACTTAAAAATTAAACTTTCTAAAGGCAGCAAGCCTGGTACGTTAGTTCTTACTTACACTGTGGATAGAACAACTGAAGTGAGCTTCCTTCAGAATACGAACTTAATGTATACATTCCCGCAAATCCCTTTTGATGTGAAACACGAAAACCTTACAGTAGAAAAAGCGAGCCTAAAAGGCATCACAGAAATTTCATGGGACGGTGAATACCAAGACCCACCACAACCACTTCCAGCTGATGGAAAATTTAAAAAGCCTTATACACTTCGTTTTCTGTTTAACGATCCTATCCAAAGAAAGGCCTTTATCGTCGATAAAAAATTTTCAAACTTTGAACTAGCAGAAGTGACAGTCGCACAAAAAGCGGAAGGGGCACCTCCTGTTGATATGGGAGGATCACCATCTTCTCCTGCGGGGTCTGCCAGGACCATCGTGGATGCAAGCACTAGTTCAAACTCATTAATCTATTATCTTGCCCTGGCCTTTGTCGGCGGACTTATTTTAAACATCATGCCGTGTGTTCTACCGGTGATTTCAATCAAGCTCTTCGGGCTGGTGAAGTACAAGAATGAATCGCACAAGATGATTTTAAAACATAACTTTTTTTATACTTTAGGAATCCTTTTTACCTTTGCCGCTTTAGCAACCATCGTCCTTTCACTAAAGTCGATTGGCTCTCAAGTCGGATGGGGATTTCAGCTGCAATCTCCTACTTTTGTCGCCATTATGGTGATCGCACTTTTTATTTTTGCTTTAAACCTTTTTGGGATGTTCGAATTCAAAACTCCCGGGGGATCAAAGCTAGGTGGAATGCAACTTAACGAAGGACTTACAGGAGATTTTTTAAGTGGTGTTCTTGCTACGGTTTTATCCACTCCGTGTTCTGCGCCTTTTTTAGGAACGGCACTGACTTTCGCTTTTAGTTCTCCACCAATGGAAATTTACCTGATCTTTTTAATGATCGGACTTGGTCTTGCTTTCCCCTTTGTCCTGACAGCAATCTACCCGGCACTTGTTTCATTCATCCCAAAACCTGGCAACTGGATGAACACTGTCAAAAAACTTTTGGGTGCCACACTTATCCTGACAGCGATCTGGCTGCTTGATGTTTATAATGCTCTCGTTGATGGTTCATCACAGCTAATTAAACTTGGAACAATTCTTGTTTTCATCTTTGTGGGTTTTATGCTTTCAAAGAAAAAAGAAAAATGGATTGCCGGGGCCAGTTTCCTGGCCGCCCTTGGTCTTTTTGTAAATATCGCGACAACTATCCCTGTCATGAGCACTGAAGCTCAGACTGCTCTTATCCGCGATAAACAAGCTAAAGGTCTGGACTGGCAGCCATGGTCGGAAAAAGCAATGGATGATTTAAAGGCCAGCGGACAAGTCGTCTTTATCGATTTCACGGCCAAGTGGTGTTTTACCTGTAAAGTTAACGAAAAACTGGTCTTGGACACCGACACTTTTAAGACTTTCGTTGCCCAAAACAACGTAAAACTTCTTATCGGTGATTGGACAAAAAGAGATGAAATCATCGGTAGCTTTTTAAGAAAAAATGGAATGGTGGGGGTTCCTGCTTACTTCGTGCAGAAAAAAGATGGGACGCTGGTCAATCTTGGTGAAACAGTAACGATTGAAAGAATTAAAGAGCACCTGAATTAAAAAGTTTCAGGGCCAGCTCTTGGATAAGTTTTTTGTCCCACAGGTCTTCTAAAAAGTTTTGTGGGATGCCTTCTACTCCGTAATATGCCCCCGCCACTTGGCCAAAAACCGCCGCCGTCGTATCGGTATCATCACCTAAGTTCACCGCAAGCTTTACACCTTCATCAAAGCTTTTTGAATGATAAAAACACCACATGGCCCCTTCTAAGCACAGAAGTGCGTCTCCTTTTCCTGAGACTTCTTCATAATTTTTAGAAAAATCAAATGAGGCATCTTTAAAGATCCCTTCTTTCGTTTCTCCCTTGAGGGCACGGTGAATGTAGAGAGATAAATCTTCGCAGGCCTTAATGCAGTTTAAAGGCGCGTGAGTCACTTTAGAACTAAGCCCAGCATACTTGATTGTGTCTTTTAGATTTTTAAAATAAAAAAGCGGCACAGGGGCCAGTCTCATCAGCGATCCATTGGTCGCTGGATCATCTACCGAACCCGCATAGATATCTTTATTTTCTTCGTATCTTAAAAGCGCCGCTTTGGTCGTATTGCCGATATCAAAGCAGTGACCAGTGCAACTCATATAGCCTTCGCGAAACCATTTTATATAGCGCTCGATCTGATCATAGGGATCAAAGCCATTTTTCTCCACTAAACTCGTCCCCAAACAAAGGGCGAGAGAAGTGTCGTCAGTCCACTGCCCTTTTTGCAAATTAAAAGGTCCACCCGCCTGCATTTCTTCGACAGGAGGAAAACTTCCGCGAGCTTTAAACTCTACCGGAGCTCCCAAAGCGTCTCCGACAGCGAGTCCTAATAATGATCCTAAAAAGCGCGACTGTAGTGTTGTCATATTATATTATGATTCGAACTTCGAAGGGCCTCTCATGAGCTTCGTGATCACTTCTCTTGGCTCGAGCCCATCGTATAATACCCCATACACTCCATTAAAAATCTGAGCGCGGATATCAAAGCGCTCTGAAATAAAGTGGGCCGCTTTTGCTGTTTTATAACCTTCAACAACAGAGCGTTGTGATTTAATGATTTCTTCGGCCTTTCTTCCCTTAGCGAGCTCCAGACCAAATGTTTTGTTTCTTGAAAGATCCCCAGTTGTCGTGAGGATTAAATCCCCCATTCCTGAGAGACCATAAAATGTTTCCGGGCGAGCATTGTAGACGGCCCCAAAACGAAGCATTTCTGCAATCCCACGAGTGATCATTGCAGCTCTGGTGTTGTGGTTATAACCCAGACCTTCAATAACTCCTCCAGCAATGGCCAGGATGTTTTTTAAGGCCCCCCCTAATAAAACTCCTTTAACGTCATAGCTTGCTAAAACTTTAAAGGCACTGGTGTTAACCATCGAGGCCACATTTTCTAAAACTTGTTTTGATCTTCCGGCCAAAGTCACCAGTGTGATTTGATCCTGCATAATTTCGTGAGCAAAACTTGGCCCGGATAAAAAGCAGAACTGGTCTTTAAAGTGTGGGTACATATCAAAGAATAAATCATCCGATAATTCTAATGTGTCCGGGTCAATCCCTTTTGAAAGAGACATGAGTGGGATACCTTTAATAAAGTAGCCTAAGAAACGGTCGTAGTTTTCCTTGAAGTACTCACTAATGCCGTTACTTGGAAGTGCCGAAACAATCAATTCGATCTTCCCGCCAATGGCATCGACTTCATCCCACGAAAGAGCTGCATCGATATTGCTGGCAGTTTTTAGACCTGGAAGATAAATTGAATTTTCTCCGGCCTTAATCGCATCGTAAATATCCTTAGAGCGAACTTTTAATATAACTTTTTCAAAATTCTGCGCCAAAACCTGAGCAATCGCAGTCCCAAAGGCCCCTGCCCCAATAACCAGTGCCACTTGTCTCTTCGTCGTACTCATAGAGAAATAACTCCTTTAATGGCCGCTGCACGTTCATAGACTTTTATGATGTCTTGACTCTGCTGCATCGTTGTCTTCCCGCTGACACTAATATAGTTCCCGTTTGATGAAGCCTTTTGTTCAATTTCCATTCCCTGAAGAATGAAAAGAATCTGGTGAACTTCGCTGATAGGAACAATAAACTTAAAAAGATACTCGGTCGGAAACTTCACAGTTTCGTCGAGAACGAGCTTTAATTTATGTAACCTGTCTTCTAATGGGTTCATTAAAACTCCAGAACCTTCACAGGAATTTTCTGAGCGTAACGAACGATATCAATCACCTCGCGGGCACAAGCATCCCCGGCCTGGCGGTGAGTGATGTAATCTACAGCTTCCTGAATTTCATAACTGGCATTAGGCACCGTCGCCGTAAAGCCCGCGCGCTTAATAATAGGCAGGTCAATAAACTCATCCCCCATAAAAAGGATTTCTTCGTCTTTATAACCTTGGGCCAATATCTCTTTATAAGCTTCGCGCTTGTCTTCATTTCCAAAATAAGTGAATGATAGTTTCAGATTGTCGATAAAGCGCTTTCTCACGCCTTTTGAATCTCCACCTGAGATCACTCCTACTTTTAGTCCTGCTTCCATCAGCATTTTTAAACCGTGTCCATCCAGGGCGTGAGTC
Source organism: Bacteriovorax sp. As-1 (assembly GCF_058446905.1). Lineage (NCBI taxonomy): Bacteria > Pseudomonadati > Bdellovibrionota > Bacteriovoracia > Bacteriovoracales > Bacteriovoracaceae > Bacteriovorax > Bacteriovorax sp. As-1. Next base: position 2,889,120 of record NZ_CP184341.1, on the reverse strand, counting down.
GTGCGGTTAAAACCGACGTCATCTCCTTCCCATGAAATTTTTCCATCAGTTAAAATACCGTCGATATCAAAAAGGCAAACTTTGATTTTTTTAAGTTTGTCTTCGAATTTTTTTGCCGTCACTAGAAGTGACTTTTTCTCATCTAAAGGCTGGGCCATTACACTACCTCATAAATTCTAAGTAACTGCTCAACAATTCCCTTTATCTGATCAAGTGGAAGACTTGTTGAAGCATCAGAAAGCGCCTTATCCGGATTAGGGTGACACTCCATAAAAATCCCGTCAGCTCCTGCCGCAACAGCTGCTTTTGCTAAAACTAAAATCTGCTCACGCTTTCCGCCTGTCGCAGTCCCTAATCCTCCAGGTCTTTGCACACAGTGAGTAGCATCGTGAATCGCTTTAACTCCAAAGCTCTTCATGATCTGGAAAGAGGCCATATCAACCACCAGGTTATTGTAACCAAAACTCGATCCTCTTTCAGTTAAAAGGATTTGGTTCTTTGGTAAAAATGTCGTCGCTTTATCAACGATGTTTTTTGTTTCTTCTGGTGAAAGGAATTGTCCTTTTTTCACTTTTAGGATGCGTCCGTATTTCGCGCACGCTTCAGCTCCTGCGGCAATCATGTCTGTCTGACGGCATAGGAAAGCTGGAACCTGAAGAACATCAACGACTGTTGCCAGCTTCATTGCCTGACTTGCTTCGTGGAAGTCAGTTAGAACTGGAAGACCGAAAGTGTCTTTTACTTTTTGAAGGATTCTCATCCCTTCATCAATTCCAGGGCCTCTGTAAGAGTTGATTGATGTGCGGTTTGCTTTATCAAAGCTTCCTTTGTACGTCAGAGTGATTCTGTCTTCAAAAGGCTTAAGGTCTTTTACTAAGCGTTCAGCAATTCCCAGAGCGAGCTCTTCGCTTTCTAGGACGCATGAACCAATAAAAAGGTCTAATTTAGGTTTTGTCATAATTACTTCCTGTTTTTATCTGATTCCTCAATAAATGCTTTGAAAAGCGGATGAGGAGAAAAAGGTTTCGACTTAAATTCCGGGTGGTACTGGCTGGCAATAAAGAACGGATGATCTTTAAGCTCGACAACTTCTACTAAATTTAAATCGCGGTTAAAGCCTGAGACGACCAGACCTGCACCGATAAGTTTATTCATGTACATATTGTTGACTTCCAGGCGGTGGCGGTGGCGCTCCTGGATTTTATCACTGCCATAAACTTTGTGGGCCAGTGAGTTTGGTTCAAGGTGACATTCATAAGAACCTAATCTCATGCTTCCCCCTTTTGAACCTGTGCTTGATTGACCTTCCATATAATGGATCAGGTGTTCCCCGCCGCTTTGGAATTCTTCAGATGTCGCATCTTTGATTCCGGCCACATGACGGGCAAATTCAATAACTGATAACTGAAGCCCCAGACAAATTCCGAGGAAAGGAACTTTTTTTGTTCTAGCGTATTCAATCGCTTTAATTTTTCCTTCTGTTCCACGGCTTCCAAATCCACCTGGAACTAAAATCCCCTGAACACCTTTAAACACTTCATCCAGGTTTGCGCCTTTTTCCAGTTGTTCAGAATCAATGTAAATTGGTTTGAACTTTAACTGGTTGGCAATCGCTCCGTGGTTAAGAGCTTCGTCTAAAGATTTATAAGACTCAACCAGGTCGGTGTATTTACCAACGATCCCGATTTTTACTTCTCTGAGTGGATGAGTGAAGTTGTGAACAACTTTTTCCAGGTCGGCAATTTTTGGTTCCGGTGCCCAGATACCAAGAAGCTCACTTATTCTTTCATCAAGCCCCTGTTTGTGGAATTCAAGTGGAACTTTATAGATTGAATCCATGTCGATACTTTGGAAAACGTTTTTTCTAGGAACGTTACAGAAACGTGAAATCTTATCAAGTGTATCTTCATCCACTTCTCTGTCTGAACGGCAAACGATTACTTGCGGAGAGAGCCCTTGAGACATCAGCTCTTTTACCGAGTGCTGAGCTGGCTTGGACTTCAACTCACCGGCCGCAGCGATGTAAGGAAGAAGAACCAGGTGAATAAAAAGAACATTGGCCGCTCCCTCATCAAGAGCAAGTTGCCTGATTGATTCAATGAATGGAAGTGATTCGATATCACCAACCGTTCCACCGATCTCTCCGATTAAGATGTCGCAGTTTTCACTCGCAGTGTGAATTCTTCTTTTGATTTCATCAGTGATGTGCGGAACAACCTGAACTGTTTTTCCTAAGTATGTTCCCGCTCTTTCGTTTTCGATAACTTTTAAATAAACTTGACCAGTCGTAAAGTTACTTTCACGCTTGAGAGTTAAAGATGTAAAGCGCTCATAGTGACCAAGGTCTAGGTCTGTTTCAGCACCGTCGTCAGTGACAAATACTTCTCCATGCTGGGTAGGGCTCATTGTTCCCGGGTCGACGTTGATATAAGGGTCCATCTTTAGCATGGAAACCTTAATCCCTCTTCGCTCCAGAAGACCTGCGATACTTGCGGCCGCAAGACCTTTTCCTAGTGAGCTTGCAACTCCACCTGTGATGAAAATGTACTTTTTGTGTTTCTTAATTTCTGCCACTTAATACCTCTTCTACTTTTTTTACGTCTGCCGGATGATCGACTCCGACGATGACACTTCTAGTTTCCAGAGCTCCGATTTTCATGCCCATTTCCAGGGCGCGAAGTTGCTCTAGTTTTTCAAGATCCTCCAGTCTCGAGACTGGAGCTTTTGAAAAGGCGCTGAGTGCGCTTGGTTTGTATGAATAAACACCGATGTGTAGAAACCAATAATCGTTATTAGCATCTACTCCCGCATCTCTTTTAAATGGAATCGGCGAGCGGGAAAAATAAAAAGCGTCACCAGTTGTTTCACTCATGGCCACTTTCACTTTATTGGGATCTCTAAAAACATCATCAAAGCCCATTTGCTTTTTTACCAGTGTCGCAATCTCTACCGGCTTATTTAAATGAAACTCCGCCAGGCGAACCAGGTCACTTCCTTCCAGTAGTGGTTCATCCCCCTGCACGTTGATCACAAGGTCATAAGACTTTTCTTTGAAATGCCTGCTGTAAGCAAGTTCAATACGAAGTGTTCCCGAAATCACGTCGTCATCAACTCTCACGACATTTTGGGAAAAACTCTTGATATGGTTTTCTACTTGGTCGTCATCAGTGACAACATAAGCATCAAACAAAATATCGGCACAAGAGGCTTTTTGGCAGTTTTCAAGAACTCTTGAAATCATGCTCTTGCCTGCAATCATCGCCAGTGGTTTTCCTGGAAAGCGAGTTGAAGCAAAACGGGCGGGAATTAAAATGAGGACACTTTTTTTACTCACTTTAAAGGTCTCCAAAATAAGATATAATAAGCTTACTATTATAGAGGAGACGCCTCGGTATGGCCCAAAGATTTTCATTACTTTTTCTGAGTCTTTTTGTCGGATATTCTTATAATCTTCGAGCTGAAGATTATAAGCGCACCGTCATTACTGACCCGAGCATCAGCCGCCGCTGCGACCTCCTGACTGAGACCAGAAAAGAGAAAATTGCCAATAAACAACGCATCCTGGCCATGATCGAGAGAAATAAGCACCTGCAGGAGATCACTCCTGAGAATAAAGTTACTTTAAAGAAGAAACTCGAAGTGAATCTTGGTCACTTGGAGCACGAACTCACTCTTACTCTCACCCAGATTCAGTACCAGGAAGAAAATATCGTCCGCAAGGGTTGTCCCGGCGTAACGCTATAAAAAACTTTTCAATGCATACCGCGCACTCTATCCTATTCTAAATATTTACTAATTAGTTTAGAGAGACTGCGCCGATGACTAAAAATCTCTTATTGTATCTCATTGCGATAAGCCTTATCGCCCCAAAAATCACTCATGCACAAGACGATGACACTATTGAAACGCTGGAAAGCGGCTCAGAGTCATCAACAATTGGCGCTCCCGAAGGAGAAATGAGTGACGGGCCACAATCTCTGCCAGCTGGAGAGAGCGCAACTCCCCCATCACCGCAGACAGAGGCCATCCCTTCACAAAATGTCGATGCCATGACTGATGAAGTGGAAAAACTTGAGCCTGTGAATGCTCCTGAAAAGACTTCTCCTCTGCAAAAAAAGACTGGAGTTGTTTCTGAGGAAGAACTTTTAAAACCAAAAAATAAATCTGCGCCAAAAGTGCGCGCCCAAAAGCAAACTGAAACAGAAATTTACGTACAGGAAGCAGACAAATATAAACTCAACGACGTTTATAAAAACCTGCAGCTCAATGACGTTATCGAGCAAGGGCTAAGAAAAAACTACGACCAAAATATCCGCGGTCAACAGCAAGAACTTAACGAGATCGCTTTCTCTGGGACAAAAAGTGCTTTCTGGCTTCCAGAGCTAAAACTCTCGCTGACAACTGACGATCAAAAAATCGCCACACTCAGATCTAGCGAGCGCACTCCGACAAATCCTCACTCGACTTCTCCAAGTGGAACTTTAGGTCTTTCCCTAGGAGATTACACTGTTTTCAACTGGGGTAAGGATTACGCAATTTATCTTAACAAAAAAGGGATTTACGAGAGAAATACGCAAATCTATAACGAATCAAAAAGAGAGTTAAAACTTGACTTGATCAACAGCTACTTCACTTTAATGTCGTCAAAAAACATTGAAAAAATCCGCCAGGATCAACTTCGCCAGTCCTCTTTCGTTTACCGTTTAAGTAAAGAAAAAATTACAATCGGAAAAACATCAAAACAAGACTACTACCAGGCAAGAAGTGAGTATTTAAAAGCGCAAAATGAATACCACGACGCCAAAATCTCTTCTGATCAAACCGATGAAAGCGTCGCTTTCCAGATCGCTGACCCGATCGGGACAAAATACGTTATCAACGAAACACTGGACTATAGAAGATTAAAAATCACGCTGGATGAAGCGCTAAAAATCTCAGAAAAAAATAACCCGACTCTATTAACTAATAAAATGTTAATGGAGAATGCGGAGAGAGAATACGATGTGGCCTTAAAAGAAAATATGCCACTGCCAAAATTCTCGGTAAACCTGGGCGCTTACAACAAGAAATTTGGACCATCGACCAACACGACTCGCTATGAAACTTATGGCGGAAGCGGAAACGTTGAATTGGTTGCTTCTATCAATACAACCTGGGCCATTACCGGGTCAGATGGATTCTTAAACTCAAACAAACTGGCCACTGCACGCATTGGAAAAGAAATTTCCATGAAAGAGTTTGAAAAGAATACGCATTACACTCAGTCTTTTATCAGACAGACTTACAAAACAATTCTTTCTCTGCAAAATCAAATCGTGATCCTGGAAGCCCGCCTTCCAAGCTTACAAAAAACATTTGATACCATCTTGGACAATTACCTTAACGGCAGAACGAAATTCTACGACTTCTCACTCTCTCTTGAAGACCTGAGCAATACAAAGGTGTTCTATGAGCAAGTTAAGCTTCAGCACTTACAACAGAAGCTGACACTTGCCCGCTTAATGGGAGTAGAGGATTTCCCGGGAGAGAATTTCGAACTTCTAGCAACAAGAGTAAAAGGTAAATAAGATGAAATATACAATGAAACAAACAATCGTAGCCTCTTTGTTATTCGTTTCGGCCAGCGCCTTTGCAGCTAATGGCGAGCTGGTGTTAAACACCGAAACGACTTTTAATCCTTCTCACACCAACCGCTTCTCTTTCATGTTGGGGGTAAACCCAAGCCTGACAAAGGCCGCGGACATGAGCAGTTTTAACTTCTCGTACGGAAAAAAACTGGAGAACTTCTGGGCCGACGCCAACGTCATGATGACCAAAGGACTTTTTAATAAGTTCTCGGCCAACAATGCCACTGCAACAGGGGCAACAGATAATCAGCTCGCTGAGCAAGAAAACACCCTGACGAGCATTGGTTTAGGGATTGGTCGCGAAACTCGCTACGCACAAACACTGCTTCCCTTCGACGACATCTATGAACTTATGGCCGCCAACCTGACTTATAATATCTATAAAGAAGACTACTCTGGGAAATCTTTTAGTGGTCCGGGGCTGATGGCAAAGTTTTCTGTTTATAAGCGCTTCAACGATTATTTTAGTGCCGGTGCTCATTTCAATTACAACCTCGCTGTGGTAAAAAGATCACAAGAAAATGATACGGAAACCAGCTCTCAGCGCTCTCTAACTTTAGGGTTTTTGACAATGGGAGTGGATTTAAGTTTTTACCTCTAAAACCTAAGGTGGATTATGATTCCTCGTTATGAAGCAAAGGCCATCACCCCAATCTGGAGTGATGAAAATAAGTTTAAAACTTTCCTTCAAATCGAGCTGGAACTCTTAAGTGCGCTGGAAGAAAAAAAGATGATCCCATCTGGGATTTCAAAAACTATCCGCGACACCGCTAAAATCAACACCGCAAGAATCGATGAGATCGAGCTGACAACCAGACACGATGTCATCGCCTTCTGTACATCAATTACCGAGCAACTCCCTACTGAAATTGGGAAATACTTCCATTATGGTGTGACTTCATCAGATGTCATCGACAGTGCTTTAACTTTACAGATTAAAGCTTCTCTTGAAGTGGTGATGAAATCTTACGACAGCTTTATGGAAGCACTAAAGCTGCGCGCCCTTGAAACAAAAATGCTCATGACCTTAGGCCGCTCACACGGAATGTATGCCGAGCCCATGAGCTTTGGTCAAAAACTTTTAGGTCACTACGCTGAATTTAAAAGAAGAAGAGAAGACCTAGAACATTTTTATAAAAATGAACTCACTATCCAGCTTTCAGGGGCCGTAGGAAACTACACGATCCTGACTCCAGATATCGAAGAAAGTGTCGCTAAAAAACTAGGAGTAAAAGTTGAAGACGTCTCAACTCAGATCATCCCGCGCGACCGCCTGGCAAAACTAATCTCTATTACTTCTTTGGTTGCTAATGCCATTGAAAGGCTTGCCGTTGAAATCCGTCACCTGCACCACTCTGATGTCAAAGAAGTGGCCGAAGGATTTAGACCGGGTCAAAAAGGCTCAAGCACGATGCCACATAAAAAGAACCCAATTGCCAGCGAAAACCTGACAGGTCTTTCGCGCTTCTTGCGCTCTCACCTGACTCTGGCCCTGGAAAACTCAATCCTATGGCACGAAAGAGACATCTCTCACTCAAGCGCAGAAAGACTTTATCTTCCAGACCACTTTGGGATTTTAACTTATGCTCTTGATCGTTTCACGACGACACTGAATCTTTTAGATATCGATGAAAAAGTGGTGGAAGGAAAAGTGTTAAACCACACTCACTACCTTTCAAGTTTCTACCTGCACTTTTTAATTAAAAACTGTGAATCACTAACGAGAGAAGATTTATACGCTGTTGTTCAGGCCGCTTCTTTTGATGCTGACGCTAAAACAAACCCTCATCGCTTCCGCGACTTGATTCAAAATGAATTAAAAACAAGAAAAGAGACAGTGACTCTTCCAGAAGTGAACGCTGAAGGATTAAGAAATATTTACTTAAAGTCTGTCGATCAAATTTTTAACCGAGTGCTGTGATGGAAAAACTGGAATACAACAATTCGCTGTTTTCACCTAAGGGGAAACTGAATCGTTTATTCTATGCTCTTCATAATGCTTTTTGGTTTTTAATCGGTTTTCGCTACATCTATTATCCGGGAATCCTGGCAGCACTTCAAAGCAGTCCCCAGTTTCCACAACTGATTCATGTTCTTTCATCGAGCCCTCAAACGAAAACGATAGTTCCTTTTCTTTCATCAACAGTTGGCCAATCGACTTTAGACATCGTTTTAAAATTTGTATTCATTTTGATTTTAAGGTTAGTCGATATTAAAAGAATCAGAGATATTGTGAACCGCAATCTGAGTAAAGTTGAAAGCGCTCTGGCAATTGTCATTCTTTCTCTGCCTTATGTAGATTTCCTTTCAACTGTTGTTTTAGTGCTTCTGCCTTCTAATAAATATGCAAAAAATGCTATGCATGAAGAAATTAAGAAAAAAGACCTGGGTGAAGCCCGTCGTGAACACAACTTACAAGATCTCAAACGCCTTTTTGAATCTGGAAGAATTTCCAGAGCGGAGTATGAAGCCGCTCTGAAAAAATTTAAAGCTTAAGAATTGTGCCCAGTTGTTGAGTCTTTTGGATTGAAGTGATACTCGCCTTTTCCTTTCGTGATATGCCCTAAGAAAAAAGCTCTCTCCCCTAACTTTTCAAGTTCAGCGATGATTGTATCCGGTGAATCCGTCGCAATCACCATCCCCACACCCATATTAAAAGTCTTATGCAGCTCTTTCATGCTTAATCCTGAAAGATCACAAACTTCTTTCATAAATAGCGGAAGTTCTGGTGCTTCAGTGACATGGTAATCAAAGTTTTCATTCATACGTGGAATATTAAGAAAACCAGATCCCGTGATATTAGCAATTCCTTTAACGTGAGAAGAGTGAGTTTTTAATAGCGACATCACCGCCTTAACGTAAATTTTTGTCGGAGTTAAACACGCGCGTTTTAAATCCGGGTTGCAGTTATTTTTTTCCAGGATTTTTCTCACCAGAGAAAATCCGTTTGAATGAAACCCTGAACTAGCAATCCCAATTAATGTATCGCCATTTTGAATGCGAGAGCCATCAATTAAAGAAGACTTCATGACTTCACCAACCGAAAAACCGGCCAGGTCGTAGTCACCTACTTGATACATCCCTGGCATTTCTGCCGTTTCCCCGCCAATTAAGGCCATCTGTGACTGGTGACAACCATCGACGATTCCTTTAATCACTGCTTCTGAAACTTTTAAGTCCAGCTTGCTTGAAGCAAAGTAATCCAGGAAAAACATAGGTCTTGCACCTGAACAAATCAGGTCATTCACACACATCGCAACTAAATCAATTCCGATAGTGTCGTGAACTCCAAGATCTATTGCTAATTTAATCTTTGTCCCAACTCCATCTGTTGATGAGGCCAGGAATCTTTCTTCGTCCATGGCATAAAGAGCACAAAAGCCTCCAATGCCGCTCATGACTTGTTGATTATAAGTTGATTTAACCATCTTTGAGATGCGCTCTACAAAGAGGTCACCTTTTTCGATATCTACGCCGCTGTCTTTGTAATTCATATTTACCTCTAGTGTCTAAAGTGTCTACGTCCAGTTGTCATCATCGCAATCCCAAATTTATCACAAGCCTCGATCACCTCATCATCTCTCATACTTCCACCAGGCTGAATGATTGAAGTGATTCCAACGTCATGACAAACCTCTACAGAGTCAGCAAAAGGAAAAAATGCATCTGAAACCAGAAGCATCTTATCCATCGAAAGACCTTTTTGTTCTGCTCTAACTTTCGCTAGTAAACGAAGAGAATCCAGGCGATTTGGTTGCCCCATTCCTGTTCCAGCAAGAGTAAAGTGCCCTTCTAATGTTTTACAAACGAGAGCGATCCCGTTGCTCTTTAAGTGTTTGCAAGCAAGGATTCCAAAATCTACTAATTCTAATGTTTCAAAAGGCATTTCTTTTTTTGTTACGAGTTTCAACTCTTCTGACTTACCGCAAGCTTCGTCTTCATTTTGCATCAAGAGTCCACCAGAGATACTTTTCACAATAAACTCTGATTCTTCTTTGGGTCTAATTGGCGTTTTTAAAAGTCGTACATTCTTTTTCTTTGAAAAAGCTTTAAGCGCTTTTTCTGAAAAGCTTGGAGCAATAACCACTTCAATAAATCTTTCAGTTAAAAACTTCGCACACTCAGAGTCCACTTCACTCGACATGGCAATGATTCCACCAAAACTTGAAACCCCATCACCGTTCCATGCTTCCATCAATGAAGCAACCGGAGTTGGAGCGACAGAAAGACCACAAGGGTTAGCGTGCTTAATGACTGCTGTGACAGGGGCCCCTTTGGAAATATGGGCCACATCACTCATCACCCTCCAGGCAGCATCGGCGTCTACCCAGTTATTGTATGAAAGCTCTTTTCCTTGAAGAACTTCCGCATCCAGAAGGCTCACGCCGCCTTTGGTATTTTTTAACTTAAAGACATTGGCCCACTGGTGTGGGTTTTCACCGTAACGAAGAGACTCTTTTGGCTCGATGGCCAGCCAGTTTTTGTCTTGAGCTTTTTCTTCTGCAAAACGACTCGTTAACTCTTCAGCAATCATCAGGTCGTACTTAGCGATTCTTTCGAAGGTTTTAACGGCAAGTGCCCTTCTTTGTGAAAATGATGTCGTTCCATTAAATTGAGTTAAAAAATTATCGTAATCAGCAACATCTGATAAAACAGTGACTGATTCATAATTTTTAGCACTCGCTCGAAGCATTAGAGGTCCTCCAATGTCGATGTTTTCAATCAAGACATCTTCTGAAGCATTTGTGGCAGCGTATTTTTCAAATGGGTAAAGATTGCAAACCACCAGGTCGATTGGTTCAATATTTAATTCTCGCGCCTCCACTAAGTCTGTTTCATGATGGCGGCGAAATAAAAGTCCACTTGTGACGGCAAAAGAAATCGATTTCATTCTTCCGCCGAAAGCTTCCGGGTTTCCCGTCACTTTTTCAATGGAAGTCACCGGTAGGTTAAGATCTTCAATAAACTTTTTTGTTCCACCTGTTGAGATGATTTCAACCTGGTTATTATGAAGTGTTTCTACTAATGTTTTTAAATTAGTTTTATCCGTTACGCTGATCAGGGCCCTTTTAATTTTCACACTTGTTTCAATCATTGTTTTTTCCCTTATAGATTGGCTTCACAGTATTTAAGTCCACTTTCAAAGATAAAAATCCCAAGCCCTTTATCTTCTCCCTTATCCGCTCCGCCTGGGTTATGCCATAAACTAATGGCCGCTTCCGGGTGAGGCATAAGACCAAAGATAAGTCCGCTTGGGTCACACACACCTGCTATTTCAGCAAAGGATCCGTTGACATCATTTGTGTAATTAAGAGCAATCTGTCCGTTTGAGCTAAGAGTTTTATAAATCGATCTTTGTTCTGCCTCATCTCCCTTAAAGACAATGCGTCCCTCTCCGTGGCGGATAGGAAGAGAGATTTTTTCTCCCTTTAATTCTTGAGTCCATACACACTCAGAAACTGGAACATCAAGGTCAACCCAGCGGTTGATAAAATGCCCTTGACGGTTGTGGGTCAGGGTCATTGTTCTTGGTGAGAATGGTTTTGGAAGAAGCCCAAGTCTCACTAGGGCCTGAAATCCATTACAGATTCCAATCACCAGTTTCTTTTCTTCAACAAATTTTTTAAGTTCATCGCCTAGGGCGTACTTTAGTTTTAGTGCTAAAATCTGACCTGATCCGATTTCATCTCCAAAAGAGAATCCTCCAGGAAGAGCAAGAATCTGGGCCTCTTTTAATTTTTCTTTCTTTTCAATCAAATCAGAGATGTGAATGATTTCAGCCTGTGCTCCTAACTCAGTAAAGGCCAGTGCCGTTTCAGCTTCACAGTTAATTCCGTCTCCTGTCAGGATAAGCGCTTTAATCTGTTGTCTATTCATTATAGCTTCCCCTCTACTTCTGTTTTGTAATGACTCATGCATTCATCATTGCTCACTTCAAAAAGTGTCTCTCCCTGAAGATTTATTTTTAAGACTCCTGTGTCAGTCGTCTCGCCTAGTCTGGTGAAGATATGTCCTGAAAGATTTTCTTCAAATTCTCTTTGGTCTTTTTTATCGACGGTCACAATAAAGCGCCCGCAACCTTCGTTAAAGAAAAAGGCCATGAGGTCTTTTTTCTCAATCCCCTTAAGATCAATCTCTGCTCCAAACCTCGTTCCCATAAGAGTCTCGGCAAGGGCAACTAACATTCCTCCATCAGAAATATCATGAGAGCTTTGAACCAGCTGTTCTCTCATCGATTTATGAAGTGAGCGGTAAAGGTCTAATTGTTTTTTTCCATTGATATAAGGAAGTGGGTATTCAATTTTATAATCTTCATACAACTCTTTTAGTTCAAAGGCCGTTTGATAATCTGTCAGTTTGCTTCCAATCAGATAAATCAACATGTCGCTTTTTTTCGCTTCTGACGTAGTCACTGCTTTTAAAGTCGGCACTCGCCCCATCGCTGTCACAAGAACTGTCGGAGGAACGCTGATTTTAACCTTCTCTCCATTATCCATCGCACCGATAAAATCATTTTTCATACTGTCTTTACCGCTAACAAATGGCATTCCATAAGCAAGAGATAAGTCATAAAGCGCTTGAGAAGCACGCACTAGATGGGCAAGCTTTAACTTCGCATCTGGGTTTCTTTCTGATTCAATTGGATCAGGCCAGCAGTAGTTATCAACTAAGACCATCTCATCCGGATTGGCCCCGCTTGAAACCGCATTTCTGACAGCTTCATCTAAAGCAAACTCGGCCATAAGATAAGAGTCGTATTCTGATAATTTTGGAGCAATCCCACAAGAAATTGCCAGAGCATTGTCTGCTCCTCCTCCGTGAGGTTTCATCCAAACAACACCTGCATCACTTGGAGCTGAGTAACCTTTTTCACTTGATCCAGTGTAAGGTTTAACAATCGTTGCCGCTTTTACTTCATGATCATAACGGCGAACCAGGTGCTCCTGGCTTCTGATGTTTGGAGTCTTAAAAAGTGAAAGAAGAACTTCTTTATAATTTTCTTTTGGAAGAAGTGTTTTTTTAATTTCTTTTTTAATCCAGTGCTGACTTTTTGATCCTAAATCAAAGTGTGCCTTTAATTCCATTGGAGGAAGCGATTCATGCACAAAGTGTAATGAAAGATTCGCCACTGTCTTTCCATGGTAATTAACCTTTAAAAAACCAGTTTCTGTGAACTCACCAATCACTGAAGCTTCTACACTTCTTTTTTCGGCCAAGGCCAGAAACTCTCTTTCTAATTCGCGAGGAACAGAAAATGTCATTCTCTCTTGAGATTCACTAACCATTAATTCAAAAGGAGAAAGTCCCGGGTATTTCACTAATGCTTTTTCCAGGTCAACCACTGCACCATTTGTTGCCTGGGCCATCTCTCCTACACTTGAAGAAAGTCCACCTGCTCCATTATCAGTCACACTGTTAAAAAGTCCTTTCACTCTCGCTTCAATGAGAAAATCTGAAAGCCTCTTTTGAGTAATCGGGTCACCTATTTGAACAACCGAAGCAGGAACGCCATCAACCAGCTCCATTGAACTAAAAGTCGCTCCGTGAATCCCGTCTTTTCCAATTCGCCCACCGGCCATCACAATCAAGTCCCCTGGGCGCTGGCCTTTAAGACTAGTTGATTTATTGTTTTCCATTTGAGGCATAACCCCGATCGTTCCGCAGAAAACAAGAGGCTTTCCAACGAAATCGCGGTCAAAAACAAAGGCCCCATTCACTGTTGGGATTCCACTTTTGTTCCCACCGTCTTGAACTCCCAAGTGAACACCTTCTTTAATGCGATCCGGGTTCTTAAGAAGAAGGGGGAGTTTAATCTCGTTTTCACGGAAGTATTTATTTTCTGCCAGACAAAACACATTAGTGTTAGCAATAGGTTTTGCTCCTACACCAACCCCTAAGATATCGCGGTTAACACCTAAAATCCCGGTAAGCGCTCCTCCGTATGGATCAAGAGCACTTGGCGAGTTGTGAGTTTCAACCTTAATACACACATCCATCTTGTCATCAAAACGAACAACTCCGGCGTTGTCGTGAAAGATAGAGACAAGCCATGGAAGTTTTCTTTCATTTTTAATTTTCTCCGTTGCCCCACGGATATAGGATTTAAAAATCCCTTTAATCTTTAAATCTCCTAGTGGCTTTACTCCTTTTGGTAGATTTGTCTCGCTGTAAGTAATCTCAGAAGAAAAGATCTTATGTTTACAGTGCTCACTCCAACTTTGAGCGATGATTTCCATCTCCACATCAGTTGGGTTTCTTTTTAGTGATTGAAAGTGGTTTTTAATATGCTTAATTTCTGAAAGTGAAAGCGCCCAGCAATTTTCTTGATTTAATTTAAGAAGCTCGGCTTCACTTACATTGAGATCAATATCCATTGAATCCTGAGCTGTGATTTGCACGTTCGGGAAATCAATGTTTTTTAGTCTCTCATTATAGACAAGCTCACTCGTCATGGTGACAGTCACTTTGTGCAAAAGAAAGTTGGCCATTTTTTCATAAGTCAGTTCAGTGAGTTTTTTAGTTTCAAGTCCCTCACCTTCAACAAAGTACATCACTCCACTTGAAACTTTCATTGAGGTCTTTTTTAATTCAGGTAAAAGTTTTAATGCCTCTAGTGCTGCATGGGCCGAGTTATCAGTGACTCCCGGACGAAAGCCGACATCAATTAAACACGGATTTGAAAAACCGCGCTCTTTAAGCCATGAATGATAAAGCTCCTGGTTTTTTGATTCTGAAGAAAAAAGAACTTCAGTCACGCTGTCGCAGAAAACTTCAGCGGCCAGCGCTTCCATGTTTTCGACTTTTTCTTTGGTTTCCACTAAAAAGTAACGGACTTCCCAAATATGCTTAAAAGAAATCTGCATATAAGCTTGAAACCAGCTCTTAAGTGCCCTCTCACCCGTTGTAACCTTTTTTAAATTAAAAAGATCAGGATAAATTTCAAAGCGGTAAACATAACTCATAAAAAATCCCTATAATGAATTGGTCAAAAGTTTTTCTAAAATCTGTGGGTAAAAAGCGTTTTCAATTAAAAGACCACGAGACTTAAACTCTTCCAGGGTCTCGCCTGATATAAGCGGGAATCTCTTTTGAGCAATAATCTCTCCAGTATCCATCCCTTCATCAACATAATGGATCGTGCATCCACTCTCAGTCACACCAGCGCGGTAAGCATCACCATAACCATCTTTCCCCGGAAAAAGAGGCAGAAGCGAGGGATGGATATTAATCACCCTCACTCCAGACTCTCTAAAGACGTGGAGAAACTTAGGAGTTAAAAGCTTCATATAACCAGCAAGCACAATCCAGTCTGGATTAAAATCGGCCAGACGGACAATCAGCTTCTGGTCATAATCTTCTTTTGATTCAAGTTTTTTCTTTCTGACACAAAGAGCAGGAACATTTAAACGTTCTGCGCGCTCTAAAACGCGTGCCTCTCTCCTGTCACTTAAAACGCACACCACTTCGGACTGCCCTGAAGCTTTGGCCCATTTCATAATGGCCTCTGCATTTGATCCCGAACCTGAAGCAAGGATGGCGATTTTTTTCATAGTAGTGATTTCCCAATGTCACTGCGGTATTGGGCCCCATCAAAGTGAATTTGCTCAACATAATCGTAGGCCTTCGCGCGGGCATAAGTGTAAGTCTCAGCTAAGCTTGTCACTCCCAAGACTCGCCCACCTTTTGTTTTAAGCTCTCCCTTTTCTTTAGAGACACCGGCAAAAAACAAATAGTCATAGGATGAAAGGTTAAATGTTTTAGAAAAGCGAATTTTGTCTCCGCTTCTAACGGCAACACCTTCTGTTCCGGGATAGCCATGAGCGGCCATGACCACATGGATGGCCTTCATTTTTTTTCTTTCGATGCTTTTATTTTCTGGAAGCTCACCCTTAGCTGAATTTAAAAGCCAAGGTATTAAGTCTTCATTTAATAAAGGAAGGAGCACTTGAGTTTCAGGGTCACCAAAACGGGCGTTAAACTCTAAAACTTTAAAACCTGTTTTTGTTTTCATCAGCCCGGCAAAAAGAATCCCGCTAAAAGGAGTCCCTTCTTTTTTCATTCCGGCCATCATCGGAGAAAAAACATTTTGGTTGATCCACTCTTGTTCTTCATCCGAGACAATTATTGCTGGAGAAAAAACCCCCATACCGCCCGTATTAGGTCCACGGTCATTGTCTCTCAAGCGTTTATGGTCTGAAGCTGTTCCTAAAAAGGTAAAGCGCTCTCCATCGCATAAAGCGAACGCCGAGACTTCCATTCCTTCCAGGCACTCTTCGATAATAATATGATTGGTGTTTTCGCCTAATAGCTTTTCTTTCATCAGGGAAAGAATGGCAATGCGGGCTTCGTTTTTATTCTGGCAAACAACGACACCTTTACCAGCGGCAAGGCCGTCGCACTTTACGACCATCTTTTGCATAGGAGATTCTTCAGCAAAACGCAGGGCCGCTTCAACATCAAAAAATTCCTGATAGTCCGCTGTCGGCACACCGTACTTTTGCATAATCTTTTTCGCAAAAGACTTTGATGACTCTATTTGTGCTGCTTTTTGTGTTGGACCGACAATTAAAAGATTGTTCTCGCGAAAGAGATCGACCACTCCAGACTCCAGAGAAGCTTCAGGACCAACCATGGTCAAATCGATCTTTTCACGAAGGGCAAGGCGCAAAAGCCCTTCACTATCAGTTACATTGATATTTTCTATTTTTAATTCAGGAAGAGTTTCCTTCATTCCTGCATTTCCAGGAGTCACCACCACTGATCTTACCAGCTCTGACTCCAAAAAGTGGTCGCATAAAGCATGCTCGCGACCGCCACTTCCGATCACTAGAACTTTCACATATACCTCGTGCTGTATTCGCTTAAATTAAATTCTTCACCAAAGACCCCCACGCCATTGATTCGTTTTGAAACTTCATTAGCGTAGGACTTGTAAACGGCCTCAGCTCTCATTTTTGTATATTCATCAAGTGGAAGAGGTGTAGATTGATATTTTTCCTGGCAGAGCGACTTAAAGTCTCCACCGTAAATAGTTGCATCTCTTTTGGCCGCTTCTAAACAGTCATACCAAGAACTCTTTTTATAAAACTCTCTCAAGAATTCCTTCGAGAAGCTCTTTCCTTTATAAAGCAGCCGAAGCTCATCAATTCCAATGGAGTCAACCAGCATAAATGATCTTTTGCCTTTGATATCCTGAACAAAGGCCACTTCAATTTTTCCATCTAATAATGTCAGTCCCATGTCTGCATGAAACTTAAAGAGATTAAGTGCAATAAGCGCCGTCATTTCACGAAGCTCGCTAAATTCAGCTTCGTTCATGTGAGAGATTCCCATCGCCTCTTTGTAGTCGATATAGCGGTCTCCTCTTTCAAGCTTCGTCGAAAAATCAATCACTGGTTTTTTCAAAAGACCCATCTGAGGAACTTCGTTAAAACCGTAAGTTTCCCATTTAGCTAGATCGCTACCTAACCTTTTAGAAAGTGAATTACCAGGAGGTAATCCCAGGCGAAAAATCACTTCTAGTGGAACAAGAGCATTCACTGGTTTTGTTTCATAAACACTGTAATCATAAACTTCACCATTCATTGGAGGGCGAAGGACTGAAATGTTTTTAACTTTTAAGTACGGTGAATTCAGCTCAATCTCGCGCTCTTCTAAAAGAGCATGGTGAAATAAACCAAAAGTCTTAAGTTTCTTATAAAGATATGAATGCGATAGTGTTTCTAAATAATCAGGGTCAAAGTTATTTAATAATGAAGGAGCTTGAAATAAATTCTCCCAGCTTGCAGGATTTCCCAGGTGTTTAAAAAAGCTCTTCCCCATAACGGCCAGAGTTTTTCCTTTTTCATCCAGGGCATCCGGCATTTCACCCCAGTCAAAGACCGAAAAGCGATCAGAGAATTCAAAGAGTAAATCTTTTGCAGACACTTCCCCCCTGACATTTTTCACCGATCCACGGTACAGTACAGGTGGTAGTTGTGTCATGTATTACTCCCTATGTAGACTTCTCATGTCCTGGAAGTTCTGTGCACTAGCGATATCAACAGGGTAACAACCATTGATACAGGCCATGCACAGACTTTCTTTTCCAATACTTTTTTTAGTAGCTTCAGTTGATAAGTAGATAAGTTTTGTAGCGCCAAGATACGATTGGACTTCTTCAATTGTTTTATCACTGGCCACCAGTTCTTTTGGATCTGGAAAATCCACGCCGTAATAACATGGATACCTGATGGGAGGACATGTGGTTGCAAAATAAACTTCTTTTGCTCCGGCCTCTTTCACCATTTCTATAATTCTCTTAGACGTCGTCCCGCGGACAATACTGTCATCGAGTAATAAAATATTTTTCCCCTTAATCTCGCTGGCAATCGCTGTGAGCTTTAACTGCACGGCACGTTTTCTGCTTTCTTGTGTATTAAGGATAAAACTTCTTTGGATATAACGATTTTTAATTAAAACTTCGCGGTATGGGATTTTTAGTGTTTCGCTTAAGCTGATTGCGGCCACGCGGCTGGTTTCAGGAATTGGAACGACGATATCAGGAGAAATCTCGCCGCTCTTTATGAGCTCTTTAATTTCTTCGCCCAGGTTTTTCCCAAACTCTAAGCGTGCAGAGTACACACTTCTTTCTTCTATAACACTTTCTGGGTTAGCAAAATAAACCCATTCAAACATACAAGACTTCGGAGCGATTCCTTTAGTCTTTGAATAATCAACCGAAGAAAAAATCTCTCCGCTTTGATCGATAAAAATAATTTCTCCCGGGGCCAGGTCGCGGATAACTTCATAACCCAGGAAATTAAGTGCATTGGATTCTGAGCTAAAACAATAGCTCTTTCCAAAATGCCCTGGATGCAAGGCCTTTTCTTCTTCAGAAAGTTTTCTCTCTCCTAAGATCAGAGGTCTAAGTCCATGTGGGTCTCTAAAAGCAAAAAAACCTTTATCGGCAAGAAGACCAACAGAAGAAAACCCACCTTTAGCTGTATCAAACAATGTTTTAACGGCCGCTTGGAATTGATCGAAGTGATTAGGCACATTCTTTTCTCGAAGCCCGTCTGAAAGAATATTGAGCATGACTTCCAGGTCATTGTTAGTGAAGAGGTGTCTTCTCTTTTCTTCCTGAACGTATTTTTTTAACTCGAAGTAATTAACGATGTTTCCGTTATGAACCATTCCAATCCCGTGAGGATAATTGATGGTCATAGGTTGAATGTCGCGTTTTGAATCAATAGGATTTTTGGGACCAACAGTGGCATAGCGGGTGTGAGCGATACTCATAGTGCCTTCAAATCCCGCCAAGATTGAAGGCACAAATACATCGCTAATAAGACCTAAGTCTTTATACTGGTGGAAACTTTTTGTATTGAAATCAAAACTTAGAATTCCGGCGGCGTCTTGTCCTCGGTGCTGCAGAAGGAGCAGACCTTGATAAGCTTCTTGGACTGAATAGGGAGTTCCGAAAACTCCAACAATTCCACACATCGCAATTCTCACCGATTAATTAGTAAAACTTATAGATGACATTAAGAAGACTAATTATTATTATCAGGTATGGCCACCAAAATCTTTGATGTTCATTAAATTTTTTTTCGGGCATGATTTTTTTAACTATGAATAAGATAACTTCAAGCACAGTTCTCGGAATCCTAGGAGGCGGTCAATTGGCCCGTATGACATGCCTCGCCGCAAATACTTTCGGCATCCAAACCCACGTTTATTGTACTGAAAAACACCTCTCACCTGCTGAACATGTCGCAACAAAAACATTTAAAGGAAACTTTTTCGACCTGGAGGCCATTCTCAACTTCTGCCAATCCTGTGATGTGGTCACATTAGAAAATGAATTTATTGATCAACACATTTTAGAAAGTATTGATGAGAAGTTTCCGGGAAAACTTTTTCCTAATTCAAAAACATTTAAAAAGATCG
Source organism: Bacteriovorax sp. As-1 (assembly GCF_058446905.1). Taxonomy (NCBI): domain Bacteria; kingdom Pseudomonadati; phylum Bdellovibrionota; class Bacteriovoracia; order Bacteriovoracales; family Bacteriovoracaceae; genus Bacteriovorax; species Bacteriovorax sp. As-1. The sequence goes on along the minus strand of NZ_CP184341.1, from coordinate 2,869,561 downwards.
GCGATAAGATTAGCGAAAAAGAAAGTTTTGCTAATGCTGGAATCAGAGTTGTCCCTTTTAAGAAAGTGACTTCACCTGATGATGTCGCTCGCTTTGCTGAAATTTACAACTACCCTCTCGTCCTTAAAAGTTCTAAAGGTGGGTACGATGGTTATGGAAATGCGACTATCAAGTCAGCGCAGGATTTAGAAGAAAAATTTAAACTCCTAAAAGGCGACTTACTAGTCGAGGCCTTTATCCCTTACGAAAAAGAACTTGCGATCATGGTGGCAAGAAATAGGGACGGTGAAATCATCACCTACCCCATTGCCCACACCATTCAAGAAAATCATATTTGTCACTTCGTCAGTGTGCCGGCCGATATTTCTGCCGACATAGAAGAGCAAATTAAAAAGGCCGCTCAACTTGCCATGACAACTATCAATGCTGTCGGCATTTTTGCTTTTGAATTTTTCCTGACAAAGGACGGGACTCTCTATTTAAATGAGTCGGCCCCGCGCCCTCACAATAGTGGCCACTACTCAATCGAAGGCTGCATCACCTCGCAGTTTCACAATCATGTCAGAAGTGTGCTCAATCTTCCTTTGGGAAAAGCTCACCTTAGAACTCCTTCTGTTTTAATGCTCAATCTTTTAGGAACACAGGAGCAAGTGGCAGAACTAAATCCACTAAAGGATTTTCTCAATACTAAAGACGGCCATCTTCACCTCTACGGAAAACGTTTTTCTAAAAAAGGACGCAAGATGGGTCACTTCACTCTTTTAGGCGAAGACTCGCAAGAAATGATGGAAACACTTAAAAAATTAAAATCGGGATATACACTATGAAAAAATCTAAAAATCAAAAGCCTCTCGTTGCCATTATTATGGGAAGCCAATCTGACTGGCCGACCATGAAAGAGGCCTGTGATGTTTTAGAGGCCTTTCAAATCCCCTACGAAAAACAAATCCTTTCAGCACACAGAACTCCTGATGAAATGAGGGCCTTTGCGATCTCTGCCCGCACGAATGGATTAAAAATCATTATCGCCGGCGCCGGAGGTGCAGCTCACCTTCCAGGAATGACTGCGGCCTACACAACTCTACCTGTGATCGGTGTTCCAGTAGTTTCTAAAACCCTTCAAGGAATTGATAGTCTTTATTCAATCGTGCAAATGCCTAAAGGGATTCCTGTGGCCACCGTAGCAATTGGAAATGCCAGCAATGCAGGTTTACTTGCCGTGCAGATGCTTTCAATGAATGATGAAAATCTCGCCGGGAAAATTGAAACTTTCAGGCAGAGGCAAAGTCAAGACGTTAGAGAATCCAATAAGCTTCTAAAAAAATCAAAGTAATTAAAAGCATCCGACATAGGTATCAGTGTAAGGCATCACGTCTGATCTATTGCCCGTGCAACTATTGTAATAAGGGTAAGCGAACTCCCCATCACAATACTTAAATGTGCATTGACCATTTCTAGTCTGAGTTCCAGAGTTTGTACTAAAGAGACATTCAGATGTCCTATTTTGAGTGCCTCCCGCACCTGTTGCTGAACACGCTCCCCATGCGGAGTATTTTAAATACGAAGTTCCCCCAGTGCACACTGACCAGGGCGCATACGTCCATTAACGCTCGCGCTCTTCTTCAACCTTTTCATAGTTTCTGATGTAGGCCTTCGTCACTCGCTCAAAAAGTGAGTCTGAGTCTGTAGCATCATACTCGTCTTTCTTTCTGAACTTCTTAGCTGAAATACTTTGCGAGAGGATTCTTGAATCATTAGAAGCTTCTTTGTATTGAGAAGTGGCTTCACTTCCCGGCGCTTTTGCCGGAGCAGTATTGTGGGAGAACTTAGGTGGAGCTGAATGCCCTAACATTTTCTCAGTTACCGTTTTACTTCCCGATGAACTGCCACCTGATGAACCTCCCACATAATACCCATATGATCCACCAGAACTCTCATAACGGCTTCCACCTAAAGAAGCCGACTTGTAGGCCTCTGATGCTCCTTCAGTGCTACTAAACTTTTCAAATGAACCTTTCATCGTTTCACCGAATGAATTGTTCACCACACTAACCGGTGAGCTCGAAGAGGTTGCAGGATTAGCAATCTTTGTTTTCTCTTTGCTTCCAGTTGTTGGATTTGGATTTGGAGTCGAAGTCGGAAGAATTGAGTTTGATTTCTCTGCAATCTTTTTTTGGTTTTGTGAAATATTGGCAAGAGACTTTTTAGCTATCGCCATTGAAGCTCCACTTAAACTCAGCCCATCTCCTGTCGAAATTTTAGCTGAACTAAACGAGCTTCCAGAAGATGATGAAAGCCCGATTCCAGATGAAGATGTTTCAGCAACAGTGGAAAGTGATAACGACTTTTGATCTCCCATCGCCACAGCTGTAGCATTGGCATTAATCAGCGCTCCGCCTTGATTAACAGCTCCCACATTGGCTGCACTGACTTGCTGCAAACTCTGAGTAGCAAGCGCGAGTTTTGCCGGAGCCTCATTTTGTTTTGCATTCGAAACAGAGCTCGACTTCTCCCCAGACCCAGAAGCTCCGTTAGCAAGAGCGTTTTTAAGTTTTGCCAGGTAGGTCTCTAGTTTCGATTTCGCAGCAAGAAGATTTTGCAGCTTCACTCTATCTGCTTCCAAAATGGCATTAGTTTTTTCTGTCACGTAGTCGAAGTACTCTGGTCGATTGGCCGCCTGACCTATGACTGCATCAGCAGCTTTCCAGGCTTCCATATAACCTTTCATCGCATCCTTGTTTCCACCGATTCCCAGCTTCTCCATGAAGGCGCCTGCGCCTCCAACAATTTTTTTAGCATTTGCGCTTAACTCAGTTTTTGTTTCACTCTTTTCATTTTTCTCAACTTCGGCCAGAGCACTTTCTCCATCTGGACATTTAGCACCGGATTTCTTGCGTGCTTTTTCCATCGCCGTAAAAGCTGTTTCCATGGGTGATGACCAGTCATAGTTTGAGTCATTTGATCTTGGCAATGCGGCCATCGTATCTTTTAAATAGTCTGCAAACATTTGCATTCTATCGTTGAGCGCCTCACTCTGCATCTTTGAGAGATAAACCTCTCCATACGACTGAAGAGACCCAGCCTTCATAACCGGGATTTGCTCCTGAACAACTTCACAACCAGGAACCGGGTCTTTTTCTTCAACCACTTTACATGATTTATTTCCTTCTTCATCTGTTTCACATTTTTCAATTTTCTTCTTTCTCTCACACGCAGCTTTCGCCACTTCTAATGATGAAGCAAAGGCCTTATCGCGGAGATTGAAATACGCTTCCATCGTCGTTGTATTTTCTTTGCTGTTTGCCTCTGTTGATTTTAAAGCAGCAAGAATTAATTTTTCGCGAAGTGGAATGCGTCCATTTTCACCATTCACACTTTCAATACTTGCCGAGACTGTATCAATTTGTAATTGAATGGAATCAACTTGCAATGTAGAACCATCACCTTTTGTTAGCTCTCCCATTTTCTGCTCTAAACTGGCAATGCGCTCATTGAGTAATTTATCGCGGGCAATCTCCCCACTGGCGTAACTTTTGATAGCTCCCCACCAGTTCGCAAGGGAGCCAGGCATTTCATCTCCTGCCCCTTTACAAGATTTCGCTCCAATCTCACTTGCTCCTGATAACACCACAGCAAGCTCATAAACTTTTTTGTTATAGGCGTCTTCATCCACTTCTGTCGTATTTCCATTTGAGGCACTATTAGAGCTTCCAGGGCATCCCGCAGGAATTCCGCCAGGGCCTGGCCCAAACACGGCGCCACTGCAATCGGGTTTAGCGTCTCTTGCTTTTTGGGCTTCCTCAGGAGTGTTAAAAGCAGTACCTATTGTCTCTCCTTTATCATTAACTAAAAGATTCACTCCAATACCGGTAATAAACATTCTCGTACCTGCAGGAACTGGAGTTCCATCTATATAATAAAGAGTGAATGGTTTCCCTTCACTATTGGTGAATGTCGGCTTAGCCCCTGTCGGCGTAGGCTCGGCAAATGCACTGGACGTAAGAAGTGAGACCATACATAGAGTGTTTAGAATCTTCATAAAGATATCCCCATCACTTGGTGGAAAATGAATGCGACTTATAAATAGTATTTTATTAGATAAACGGAATTTTTTAGGATTGGCAGCAGGGAAATCAGTCAGTTAACTGTCCTGTGTGACCCGGGGCCTCTGATTTCAACCACTCCTGCGGGACCATAAGGGTCTCCTTACGTAGAAGGACTGCCAATAAAAGAGGCCATTAGATTAAATCAGGCCTTTCTTTTTTCAAGTATTCCACAATTTTTTTAATTTCTTGTGCATCCTTCACCGGGGCCACTAGAGTGACTTTATCATTCACCACCACAATATGTTTTTCCATATTGATTAAAGCGACGAATTTATCCGGAGCAAAGATAACGTTGTCAGTAGAATTTAAGAAGAACTCTCCATCTGACTTAACGACAGTGTTTCCGTGAGTCTCATCAATCACTGATGAGAGAGCATCCCAAGAACCCAGGTCATTCCAGTCAAACATCGCAGGCATAACAGCAATGCGGTTTGATTTTTCCATGATGGCATAATCAATCGAATCGCTTGGAAGTTTTTGATAAACCTTCTTCATCTGTGTCGGATTTTTTGTCGCTTTCATTAAAGCATCGAAGTGTTTATACATTTCTGGAGCATGCTCAGCAAACTCCTCCAGAAAAACGCGCACCGGTGCTACGAACATCCCTGCATTCCACAAGTACTGTCCGCTCTTGACGTATTCTGTCGCTAATTCATAGTGAGGCTTTTCTTTAAAGCGGGACACTTTAAAAGCTTCCTCATTAAGCAGCTTTCCTTTTTGAATATAACCAAATCCCGTATGCGGGAAATGAGGTGTGATTCCGATGGTTACGATTTGCTGGTTTTTATGGGAGAAATCCGCCGCTTTTTTTACTGTCGAATGGAAACCTTTTTTATTCAAGATAACATGGTCACTGGGAACGATGGCCACGACATCATTCTGATCTACACCTTTTTGTAAAAGGCTGGCCAACGACATCAGAATGCATGGCCCGGTATTTCTTCCTGTCGGCTCAAAAATAATTCCACTTTTATTGATTTTGCCTTTACTCGAAGTTTTACAGAGTTTTTCCTGCTCTTGAGTGGTCACCACAAAACGTTTTTCTTTTGGAACAAAGCGGTCAAAGCGCATGAGTGTCTCTTCTAAAAGACTGCGGCTACTGATTAAATTCAAATATTGTTTTGGTTTTTTCTCTACAGACTCGGGCCAAAAGCGCGTGCCTTTCCCACCGGCCATGATAAGAGAATAGAGATTATAAGATTTTTTCATAAGGACCCTTACGGCATCTTGATGATGGTATAGTCCTGTCCCATGAAAAGAGATTTTTCTTTTGCAACGTAAGCTTTTGCCTCTTCAGGCGTGTTGAAAGCTTCAAGACTTACTCGGTACCACGTTCCTTTGCCCTTGATATCGATCTGGTTGATGATTGGGTTGTAGCCTCTTGCTCTGAAACCTTCAGCGAAAGCTTCGGCCTCTTTTAAAGTCCTGTGGCTTCCCAGCTGGATTGTGTATTTTCCACTTAACGTATCTTTAGTTCCTGCTGCCGGAGTTGCTTTTGTTTCTCCGTGAGCTGCTGCTCCACCATGCTCAACACTCATGTTGCCATGACCTGCTGACTGGGTGGCACCACCGCCAAACTCTTCACTGATTTTTTCTTGAAGTTTATTTTCGATGTCTGAACTTTCAACTGTATTAGCTTCTGGATTCGCTTTAATACGAGAGAGCTCTTCTTCTTTGTTTGAAAGAAGCTCAACCACTTTCTTCTGGTCTTCTTTAGTGATGCCGGCCATTTCCAATGAATAGTTCTTACCGATCTTTACCCCTAATACAAATGAGGTAACAGCAATCAGAATCATGAAAATGAAAATTAAAGCAACTTCCTTCTTCGCAAAGACATACAATTTAGTTTTTGAATCCATGACTCAATTTTAAACGCGATCCCGGGAGGTTGCAATGGACTTTTTTTACCGCAGACCATTGTTTGGACCACCTCCCTAGCTCTACTCAACCCACTTTCAACACAACTTGTGGGCCTCTTTGTTGCAAATCTGCCCCTACGAAAACAGGAGGAACTATGAAAACAATTAAAAAACTCACAAAAAACCAAAAGGGCCAGGGAGTCATGGAGTACGTCATCATTTCCAGTCTGGTGGGAATCGTCTGCATCACCGCAGTTAAAGGATTCGGTGGCGTCATTAAAGAGCGCGTGGAGGACATGAAAAAATCCATCGTCGAAAACATCAAGAACAAGTAGTCCTATGATTCTGGTCTACATTATCTCCTTTAGTGTTCTTATTACGTCGGGCATTTTTATGACCGACGTGCTTTTTACTGCCGACAAAAAACTGGAGGAAGTCCAGCAGAGATTTATCCATAAGACCCGCTCTTTTCATAATAAACAAAATGACCAAAAAGGAAGCATCACTTTAATGGGTGCTTCACTAACGCTCATCTTCTCTTTTCTCTTTATGTACCTGGCCCTTAAAATGAAGGTTGAACTCAAAGAAGCGCACTATCGCAAAGACACCTACCTCTGTTTTCAGTCTCTCAATGTCGAAACCCAAAGCTATATCGACAGCATGGCAAAATTCAACTGGGCCTTAAGAAGTCTCTACATAGCGGGTTTAATCACCCCTAAGGCAAAGGCCGCTTTTAAGGCCATCAAAATGGCCCGGGATCTAAATCATTTCCTCTATTTGAAAAACTTACTAAAGAATAAATACTGCAAAGGAATCAACGGTCCTTTTTCTTACTTAAAAAATTTTCCCTTTAAAACTATCCAGGCCTTCTTCTTACAAACAAACCCCGATGCCACGACCATACTAAGGAGTCCGAAATGGAGAGCTGTCGTTTACAAAAAACCTCAAGGTATCAGAGAGGAAAAAGCTTTCTGCCTACTCACCGAATTCGAGGCCGAAGGCCCGTTAAAACCCAATCTCAAAATAAAAACTTTCGAATATGCAACAAAGGGATTTTCGAAATTGAAATGCTTATCTGGGTTTCTCTAATTCTTTTGATCATCACCAGCCTTTTGTCTATTCATAAGATCTATGTGAAAGAGCACCAACTGGTGCAGGAGGAGTTTCAGCATGAATGGGATAAGCTCAACGCTAGAGCAGGAAATCAAAAAAACCAAAGAGGAAAAACACAAGGAGAAATTTAAACTCCTTCTAACGATCGCTTTAACCAACATCATGGTCGCTCTTCTATGTTTGCAAACAAAAGAAGAGACAAAAATTAAAAAGAATAACAAAACTCTTCACCTCAACTATCAGGTGATGGTGCTTCCACTTTCGGCCATGCTTAGTGAAGAAGCACTGGAATCTCCAGAGACGATCGTCACTCTCTACACTAAAGACAATCAACTCATCTCCCGCAAGGCCTTTTTGCATGAGCAGATCCGCAAAGAAAACGACATCACCTACTTCAAGATAGAAATCGCCAACACAGATATTCACAAAGTCAGTGAGAATTTAAATCAGGAAATGGTAGGCATTCCTTATATTGAAATCCCTGAGACAAAAAAGTCCAGGCCAGCTTTTAGAGGGTCTCGTTATGAAGTTAATTTGTAGTTTAAGTTTGCTGCTCTCTTCAACTCTTTATGCCCGCGAAGTGATACTGGTGGAAAACAAAGCGACTAAGGAAGAAGCTCAGATGGTGCTTAGAGTGCTGCAGGAAAAGTTTAACATCCCCAGAAAGCTCATCACCATCAGGAATATCGCCAATGAATGCGCCAAAGACTCGGATGCGATTATGCATTTATGCTTAAAAGAAAACGCGGAATTCGACATTGTGAAAATGAATAAATTTGTAGTGGAAAAGACTCTTAGGGTGTTTTTAGAAATGGAGGAAAACTAATGAAGAAGAAAAACTCTGGCCGAGACGAAAGCCTCGGCCTTTATATCCAAAACTATTTAGTTTTAGCAGCAGTTTTTGCTTTTGGAGCAGTTTCAGCAGTTAAGTGGATAGCGAACTTTGGTGTCGTTCCTTTATTTCTGTTAGCTGCTTTTCTTTTTGAACCAGCGTTCTTTGCTTTTCTTGCTCTTCTATTTTCAGTTACACATGTTCTTGAAACCATCGGACAACTCCTCTATAACCGCTTAAGTAAAAACGGCATCAACACTAATAATTTACTTTGTTTTAAAAACCTAAACTTTAAGCCCTCTTTTTTACCCAGTTTCAGACCATGTGTCAAAGGAATCTTTGTCTTTCTCTCCCTGATTCAAGCCTCATACGCTGAGGATTTTGTCCTCTCCAAAGGGCAATCCATAACCCTTGCCCTTCCTTCATTGGAGAAATTCAACATCGGCAACAAAGAGGTCCTGAGTTATCGCTTCAATGAGAAGGACAAGACCTTGATTATTCGCGGTGCAAAACTTGGAACTAGTGAAGTCCTAATCTGGGAAAAGGGCCTATCTCTTCCAAAAGAGCATCAAGTTTTTGTAATCTCCAAGGCCCAGGAAGCTAAGTTTTTACACCTTGCGCAACTATTGCACAGTTTGGGACTGGAAACCCAGGTCCAAATCCCTCACCTTAAAGTAAGCGGAGAACTGGGAAGTCTCAAGCAGTATTTGCAGTATAAAAAGATTCAGGCCCAATACAACGACATGATCCTGGATGAGGCCAATCTTTCACGCGAACTTAAAAAAGAGGCCCTGGCGGATATTTATCAGCTTTTTTTTAACGACTACAAAGACTCCGTCTCCTGCAAAGTTTTGTATTCAGACATCACGTGCCTTATCCCCTCTAATGAAGTGATTGGTGAGAGTCTGAAAAAACACCTGAGTGAAAAATACAAAGTCACTCTCCTGGAAATCAACAATCAAAAACTAGGAAACAACTACTCTTTTAAACTCAAACTCATTCAACTCGAGCAACTTGACGGAGAAGAACTGCGCCTGGGACTTGAACAATTGAGCACAACTCTAGGAGAACTTTTAAAAGTTCCTCTCAATAAGATCGTCGAAAAAAATGCCGTTCTCCTTAGTCAGAAAAAAGTAGTGATGAACACTCTGGCCGAACCTTCCGGGCTTATCCGTCCGCAGTCTCCTGCTGAATTTCAAATAGGGGCCGACATTCCCTATGTCACCACTAGTAAAGAAGGAGTCAGCAATACCAGCTGGCAGTTTGCCGGTTTAAAAGTCAAAGTCACACTGGAGAACTTAGGAGATAAAATCAAGATCAATTACGAAACTGAACTCACTAAACCCTCCGGAGAAAACAACAACTCCATCTCCGGCAATAAAGAGCGCTCTTCAGTAGTCGTGCCATTAGGTGAAGCCACACAACTTTTTCAGGTGGTTTTAAAAACAGACGCCAAAGGTGTTGACCAGATGCCTTTTTTAAACCGCATTCCTATTTTAGGAGAGCTTTTTAAATCAAGAAGCTCACAAAACAATTACAAAATGATCACTGGAATTCTCGAGGTAAAAAACAATGAATAGACTCCTGGTCGAATACCAAAATGACATTCTCATTCTTTTTAAAAACCATTACCGCAGACTCATCACCAAAGGAGTAGGCTTTGATTTCCAAGACGTCTTAAAAGACACACTCATTGACCTCAATATCAAAGAGGCAAAACCTGAAGAAATATATTTTTTGAAATCTTGGTTTGAGTTAGTTCATCATCAAAGATATTTTGAAAATTTCACCGAGCACCCTTTTACTGAAATCATTTTTCACTCACCTAACCATGTTCAGGTCATCGGTCTTCATAAGAAAGACTCTTTTGAAATGGATCATCTTTCAGAGGAAGATTTCCAGCTGAGTCTGGAGGTGCTGAGTTTGAAGTCACAAATCAGCTGGAACTTTAAAGAGCCTTTTGCCAGTTTTAACATGACAGTGAAAAATCTTTCTTTAAGGGCCACATTGATTCACTACTCTACTTCGGCCAACAGCAAGTCAAAAGTTTTTTTGCGAGCGATCCCCTCGTCTACTCCATCGCTTGATCTTTTTCAGTTGGGGCCACAAGCAAGTGAGCTTCTTAAAATGATTGTGAAAGAAAAAAAGAATGTACTTATTTCAGGTGGAACAGGATCAGGAAAAACCACACTCCTGCGCTCATTGATTGCTCATATCCCGCGCGAAGATCATATCATCGTGCTGGAAGACACGTATGAAATCCTCAACCAGCATCCCAACCAGACATCTTTTCTCGCCAATAAAGAACAAAGTAATAAATCCCTCAAAGACTATTGTGCTTATTCACTCAGGATGAGTCCTGAGCGCTTAATTGTCGGGGAAATGAGATCGACGGAGGTGGTGCCTTTTCTTCTGGCGATGAACACTGGCCATAAGGGACTTATGAGTACAATTCATGCCAGTTCGGCAGTAGATGCACTCTCTAGGATCTCTCTGCTCTTTTCGCTTTTTTCAGAATCAAAAGATATCTCGTTTGCACTGGTGACGAAACTCGTCTGTAAAAACGTCGATTACGTCATCCATCTGGAACACAAACGCATCACTGAAATCTGCCGGGTCATTGGCTCAGAATCAGAGACGCCTTTTTATGAAAGGCTTTATGAGGCCCCTAGTATTTAGCGACTAAGATTTCATGGGCGCGAAGCAGAGCATTCGTGATGTCAGCGCTCGCAATCTTAAAGCTCACTGAAACCGATGTCAGGTCGTAGAACTCGACATTGATATTGTTAAATGAGTTTTTAAGATTCTCCACCAAGTCCTGGGCCTGGTCTAAGTGGCATCCAACAAATGAAACAATGGCGTATTCTTTTTTCTGAAGGGTGCTCACCGCTTTAAGTTTGAACTTCTGGTCCTGGTTTTTAGTAATCGTCGTTCCACCTAAGCTTGGGTCGATACTTGATCCGACGAAAACCGGGATGTCTTTTCTCTTTGTTGGAAGAAGAGTCGTGGGAAAAAGAACTTTAGCACCCAGGCTCGCCAGGGCCGTGGCCTCATCGTAAGAAAGTGTAGGAATGAATTTAGCATCTTTGACTAAACGAGGATCAGAGCTTGCAATCCCCGCGACATCTGTCCAGATTTGGACGAGAGATGCATCGATGGCCTCTCCAAAAAGAGCGGCCGAATAATCCGAGCCTTCTCTTCCTAAAGTAGTCGTATTGCCCAGAAGATCTTTTCCAATAAAGCCTTGAGTAACAACAATCCCTCCTGCATTTAAGTGCGGGATCACTAATTCACGGGCCTTCTCAGCAATCACATCAATCTGCGGCTCAGCTTTCTGGAAATCAGAACTCGTCTTAATGACATTTCTGGCATCGAGAAAAAGAACTTTTCTATCCGGAACGCGAAGACGGATAAGGTCTGAAACCAGAAGTGAAGAAATACGCTCACCAAGACTATAGAGCTGGTCCATAATCTTGGGAGTGTAATGTCTTTCTTTTAAAATTTCAGCGCCTACAAACTTGATTTCATCAAAAAGGAAATCGAGCTCTTTTCTCACAGCTTCGCTTGAGAAAAGATCGTGAGCGATTTTAGAGTGTCTTTGAATCAGTTCATTAATCAGAGAATGAAGAGTGTCTTCATCTCCTCTTTGTCCCGCGCGGGCAATGAACTCCAATTGGTTTGTCGTATTTTGAGTGGCAGAAATCACAACGACTCCAATGTCATTGTTGTTTTCCACAACGTTTGAACAACGAAGCATAGCTTCTGCGTCTTTTACACTGCTACCACCGAATTTTGCGACAATCCACTTGTTCATGACTAATCTCTAGTTAATTTTTTGTATGAAGTTTTACTTGGGATAAGAGCTTTATCACCAAGACGCTTTTTCTTATCTTCTTCGTAATCAGAGAAGTTACCATCGAAGAACACAACTTGATCACCTTCAAAAGCAATCATGTGAGTGGCAATTCTATCCAAGAAGAAACGATCATGGGAAATAACCACGGCACACCCTGCGTATTCCATTAGGGCCTCTTCAAGCGCTCTAAGTGTGTTTACGTCAAGGTCGTTGGTTGGCTCATCCAGAAGCAGAACGTTTCCTTCTTCCTTAAGCATCGCTGCCAAGTGAACGCGGTTTTTCTCACCACCAGAAAGTTCTTTAATGCGTTTTCCTTGGTCTTCACCAGAGAAGTTGAAACGTGAAATATAAGCGCGTGCGTTTACTTCGCGTCCACCAAGTTTTAATAGGTCTAGGCCGCCAGAGATGGCCTGCATAACAGTCATTTCCGGATCAAGAGTCCTGTCCTGGTCAACGTATGCTAGCTTAACAGAGTCTCCAATTGAGATTGTCCCTTTCGTTGGCTGCTCTTTTCCAGTGATCATTCTAAAAAGAGTTGTCTTACCGGCACCGTTAGGCCCGATAACACCAACGATTCCCCCTGGAGGAAGTTCGAAGTTCAGGTGTTCATAAAGAAGGCGATCCCCGTAAGCTTTTGCCACGTCATTAAACTGAACAACTTTCTGACCAAGACGAGGTCCTGGTGGAATGAAAAGTTCATTGGTTTCGTTACGAGCTTCAGACTGCACCTGCTGACGTTTTTCATATTCAGCAATACGCGCTTTAGATTTTGCCTGACGAGCTTTAGGAGCAGCACGAATCCACTCCAACTCTTCTTTAAGCGATTTTTGTCTTTTTGATTCCGACTTTTCTTCCTGAGCAAGACGTTTTGCTTTTTGCTCAAGCCATCCAGAGTAGTTCCCTTCGTATGGGATCCCTTGACCTCGGTCTAGTTCAAGAATCCATCCAGCAACGTTATCTAAGAAGTAACGGTCGTGGGTTACGGCAATAATTGTTCCTTTGTAGTTTTGAAGGTGACGCTCTAACCACCATACTGTTTCAGCATCAAGGTGGTTGGTAGGCTCATCCAGAAGTAAAATATCTGGTTCTTGAAGCAGGAGTTTACAAAGAGCTACACGACGTTTCTCCCCTCCTGAAAGAACCCCACACTTTTGATCAGCAGGAGGACAGTTTAGAGAATCCATCGCCAGGTCTAGGCGAGAGTCTAAGTCCCAAGCGTTAGCAGCATCAAGCTTATCCTGAAGGTCTGCTTGTTTTGCATAAAGCTTATCCATTTCAGCATCAGACATTTCTTCGCCGAATTTCGCGTTAACTTCATCGAACTCACGAAGAAGATCTACTACGTATTGAGCTCCCTCTTGAACCACTTCTCTAACTGTTTTTTCTGGATCAAGTTTAGGGTCCTGCTCTAGGTATCCAACAGTATATCCCTTCGCTAGAGTTGTTTCACCTAAGTGATCTGTATCAAGACCTGCCATGATTTTAAGCAGTGTCGATTTACCGGCACCGTTTAGACCAAGAACACCGATCTTAGCTCCATAGTAGTATGAAAGGCGGATGTCTTTTAAGACATGCTTTTGCTTGTAGACCTTTCCTACTTTATTCATTGAATAAATGATTTGTTTATCGTTCACGTATGACATGATTTTTCCTCTAAAAAAAGGGACTGATTGAAGGCATGATTCTACCTAAAAAAGGGCATTTTTGGAAGGAGATTCACTGGAACAATGCAACTGGCCATCACTGGACGACGAAATATTGAAAAATGGAATAAAGATAAAAGAAATAGGCCGGAAGAAAAAAGAGCGCCAGGACGGAAAACTTGATTAAATCGGCCACTTTTAAGAATTTCTCAAAACAAAGTTCCTGTAGATGCCAGACTTCACGCACTACCTCGCTCACTCCGGCCTTAGGAGAAACCCCATTTTCCCTCCAACGCTGGACGTGCTCTTTCATTCTTTGGGCGCAAAACGAAAACTCACGGTAGCGCATTAAATCTCCATCTAAAACCTTTGAATCGGCCAGGACTCTGGATGCGGAAATCCCCACTTCGGACATAGACGCAAATAAATAGAGTCCTTCCATCACTTTGGAAAACTTATTAAACATCAAAGTCTGTGTCTTTTTAATAGAGAAATTAAAAACAATGATCGCTAAAACTTGAAGACACAAAATGAAGAAAAGACTCGTAGGATTAAGAGGTAAATCGGCCAGAGAACTAGAAAGCCAAATAAAGCCCCAGGTCGTAAAAATGATGGCCGCAAATTGTAAATTCCCTCCGAGGATGAGGCCCTTCATTTTCTTTTCAAACTGCAAATCCTTAATCACGTTACTTCTTAATTCCGGCAAAATAAATTTGAGATTCACTCCCAGCTTCCGGTGGGCCTCTAAGAGTTCGTGCAATAATTTCGCGTAAAATTTGTACTCGGGAATTTCTATCTCTGTTGTCTTAACCCCCATTCCCATTTTAGCTTCCAGTTCTGGAAGAAAATTTAAAAGTTTTTCTCCCGGAGGATGTTTCTTTTTAAAAAGCTCCCACTGGCGCAGCGCCCGAGCTTTTCCCCACAGAAAAGTCCAGCTTTTTTCTGGTAAAAAAATCAGTGAAAAGAGGCTTCCCAAATAAACGAAAAATGCTGTCATCATGAAGGAGACCTTAACAGAAGTCTCTAAGTCTAATGAATCCGAAGGCGAGTTTTTAGTGTAGGTTTTTCATTGTTGAAAACCCCTCTTTTGAATTGACGATAAAATCCATATTTGCAATAGTTTACCTATGAAGAACACCACAGAAAAAGACCCAAAAAATATCGCAGAACTTGGACGTATTAACCAGACAGACCTGGCCGATTACAATCCTCTTCAAGAAAAAATCGACTATCTTGAAATGCGTATTAAAGTCTTGGGTGATATCTGTACAGAGATCAATCCTTACGATCAAATCTCTGATGATTTAAAAATGCGCTTAATGGATTTTAATATCCTCGATCTAACCGACCCCTTCAAAGTCACCAACCAATTGCTGATGCTCCTTGAGGACACAATTGATGAGCTTCATGTGCTGAAGCCATTTAATGACAGCGATCTTCCAGTCAAAGAAATCCTCTAATGAACAAACCAATTCCGAAGGTCAATCTCCACCCGGCCTCATGTAAATACTTAAAGCTCGGTCATCCCTGGATCACCGAAGACACTTATACAAAACGCTTTCCAAAAGACGCTTTTTTCCTGATTGGTGCGGATGAAAAAAACCGCCAGGACGTCGCTCTTTTAATCAACGATCCTCTTCATAAAACAGTTAAAGCAAGGCTTTGGAGCTTAAACAAAACTGAGTGGACACTGGATTTTAAAGACGTTTTAAAAGCGCGCATGAAAGCGGCCATTGATAAACGCCGTCCGCTGATGAAAGAGAGAGAAAATATTTTCTTAATCAACGGCGAAAGCGATGAACTTCCAGGTCTTTTGATTCAACTTTTAAAAGATGAAGTGATGATTCAGTACTACGCTCTTTTCTGGAAAGACAAAGAGGATTTAGTATTAGAGAACTTAAAAGAGAACCTTCCTCACCTGCAGGAAATCTGGGTGCAGGAAAGAAATTTTGATCAGGCGAAATCTATCCGCTCAATCAACGGTAAAGATAGTTCAGAATTTACACTGACTGAGTTTGGTCTGGATTACAAAATTAAAATCAATCAACACTACGACTTCGGGATTTATTCCGACATGAGTGCGATTAGAAAAAATATGCGCCCGTATTTAGAAGGGCAAAAAAGTCTGCTGAACCTCTTTAGTTACACGGGAGCTTTTTCTGTGTACTGCTTAGGAATGGGTTTTGAGAAAGTGACTTCTGTCGATCTTTCTTCAAAATACCTGGCCTGGCTGGACGAAAATATCGCCCTTAATCCAACATTAGATAAAACATGCCACTCGAGTCTTTGTATGCCGAGTGAACGAGCTATGGATAAGCTGATCTCTGAAGGCGCTAAGTACGAAGTGATCGTCTGTGATCCTCCAAGTGCTTCAAGCGACGGGAATAAAGTTTCCAATGCTATTAAGTCTTATGAGACTCTCCTGCCGCAAATGCTGGAGCTTTTAGATGAAGAGAAAGGAAAGATTTTTGCTTTTCTTAACACTCACGCCATCAGCTGGAATAAGTTTGAAGAAAAACTTAAGGCCATCGTGGACTCATCTAAATTTAAAAATAGAGTTGTGATTGGCAAGCGCTTTAAGCTTAACGAAGACTGCACTCCGCTTAAGGGTTTCCATGAAGGCGATTACTTAAAAGGATTTTTGATTGAATTTAAAAGGAAATAAAATGAACATGATTATGCTTGTGCCGCTTTTAATCGGCAGCGTGGGAATTCTGCAAGGAACCATCAACCGTCACGTGGCCACTCATATCGGAGTTGCTCAGGCGACCTTGATTTCAAACGCAGTGACAGTTCTAATCTGTATCGCTTTCTATGCACTGGTAAAATCAGTGCCATCACTTGTCCCGGATTTTTTCCAGGTCAAGGCCCCACTGACAACTTATAAATGGTGGTTTATTTTCCCACCTATTTTTGGTTTTTGTATCGTCACCGGAATCCCTCTGGCCTTCGCAAAACTTGGAGCAGTAAAAGTCACTGTTCTTCTGGTCGCCGCCCAAATGGTAACCAGTGTAGTGTGGGATATTTTTGTTGAAGACATTGGCGTAAACATGATGAAATTTGCCGGAATCTTGTGCGCTTTAGTCAGTGTTATTTTAATTACTCTTTCTAAAAATTAGGTTCAGCCTGGGAGATATTATGACTTATAGTGGATTTTGGAGACGCTTTGGCGCTTTATGTATAGATGGATTCATCCTTTGGATCGTTTACATGATTCTGATGATTGTTCCGTTTTTCCCTCAGGTTTTATGGATCATTATCTCAACTTACTACCATGTAGCTTTTGAAACTTCTCCTCTACGTGCCACTCCAGGTAAGGCCCTCCTGGGAATTGCCGTCATTAAACCAGACGGAAGAAAGCTGACAATTAAAGACTCAATCATCAGAAACCTGATGAGTTTTATTTCCAGCGCTCTTTTATGTGCCGGTTACTTCATGGCCCTTTTTTCAGACAAAAACCAAACCCTTCACGATATCGTGGCCGACACGATTGTTGTAAAAGAAAAATTTGCTGAAAACGATTTCTGGCAAATCTTTGTGGCCCAATCAAAAATCATCTTTGCCACAGATAAACACTCTGACATTCATGTAGAGAAAAAATTTGACGGGCAATCACTGGAAGAACTCTATAATCTTTATCAAAAAGGCATTTTGACAGAAGAAGAGTATAATAAGAAAAAAGAAGAATACTTAAGCCGTATATAGATAAAAAAAAGCCTCCATAATGGAGGCTTTTTTATTTGTGTACCTATTAAGATTTTACGATTCTCGTTCTCCAAGCTCTGATATCCGGAGCCAGGTAGTCGTACTTCATGCTCGCAAGCGTGTATGAAGCGTATTCGTAGTCAGTCGTGTGAGTTAAACACTCAGTTGGACAAACCGTTGTACAAAGACCACAGTACATGCAAAGTGCAGTGTCGATTGTGTATTGCTTAAGATCAAGACGAATTGGCGTACCGTCCTTAGTTTTGATCTTTGGAGCGTCAGTTGGTCTCTTAACAGCAGCGATGTAGATACAGTCTACTGGACAAGCAACCGCACACTGAAGACATGAGATACAGTTTTCAGCATCGTTAAAAAGACGAGAACGAGAGTTTGATGGAAGCTCTTCTCTTACTTCCGGGTACTCGATCGTAACAACTTCCCTTCCCCATACGTATTTAAAAGTAATCCCCATCCCTACAGCTGTCGACTTAACAGCGTAGTAAACGTTTTTAAACCACTGACTAAGTGTCAGTTCTGGTTCAGCGGCTTTTTTAAGGTGAATCGTTTCCATATTATTTCCCTATAAAATTAAATTATCTGTCTACTTCCCCAAGAACGATATCGATACTTCCGATACTCGCTACAAGGTCGGCCACCATCTGCCCTGGGGCAATGATTGGAAGCATTGACGTGTGAGTGAAACATGAAGACTTCACTTTTAATCTGTATGGAGTTTTTCCACCGTCAGAGATTAAGTGGTAACCTAACTCTCCACGCGGACATTCAGTTCTCATATAGATTTCACCTGCTGGAACTTTGATGATCTTTGAAACTTTGCCCATTACCGGCCCTTCTTCAATTCCTTCAAGCACCTGACGGATGATTTTGATCGATTCGAACATTTCAAAAATTCTTACGTAGTAACGGTCCCAGCAGTCTCCCACTGTTCCTTTTTCCCCTTTACCAGTAACGACGTTGAAGTCAAATTTTTCGTACATACCGTATGGACGGTTCTTTCTTAAATCCCACTCAACACCTGATCCACGAAGAACTGGTCCAGTTGCTCCGTAGTCGAAACATTGCTCTTTTGTTAACACACCAACGTTAGCTGTTCTTTCGATGAAGATTTTGTTTTCCCCAACAAGCTGGTGGTATTTTTTAAGTTCGCCTTCAAAACGGTCAACGAAAGTTTTAACTCTTCTTAGTTGGTCGTCATTGATATCGTTCCAAACTCCTCCGATCCACACGTAGTTATAAAGCATACGTGCACCAGAAAGTTCTTCAAATAGTCTTAGGATTTCTTCTCTGTCCTGGAAACAGTATAGGAAAGTCGTGAACGCTCCCATATCGATCCCGTATGTACCGAAGTAAACCAAGTGAGAAGCAATTCTTTGAAGTTCAGCAATAAGGATACGGATGTATTCCGCTCTTTTTGGAACTTCAGTTCCCAGCATTTTTTCAACAGCCAGACAGTATCCCCATTCCATTGACATAGCTGCAAGGTAGTCCATGCGGTCAACGAAAGGGATAACTCCTCTATAGTCTAAATTTTCAGCGTGTTTTTCGAAACAACGGTGAAGGTAACCAAGGTGTGGTGTCGCTTCAACAACGATTTCCGAGTCAGTTTTAATTTCAACTCTTAGAACCCCGTGAGTGGCAGGGTGCTGAGGACCCATATTCAGAGTCAGTAGGTCTGACTTTAAAACTTCCATATCCCCTAAACGGATTTTTTCTTCTTCGTGAGTATGAGCAGACATTATTCACCGTCCTTTGCGTCTTCTGATTCATCTGAATCGTTAGATTTCCAACTTGCAGAAACCTTTTTTGGATCGCCAATTTCTTCTTTTAGTTTTTTACCGAACATGTGATCAGCTGAGTTGATCTTGTGAGCTGGATTTACCACCATGTCTAAGTATTTCTCTTGAACAACGTAATCACGTCTTAAAGGATACCCTTGCCAGTCATCTGGAGTAAGAATACGGCGAAGATCCGGGTGACCAACAAAGTTCACACCGATCATGTCGTAAGTTTCGCGCTCCTGGAAGTTAGCTGCATTCCACACGCTTACCACTGAGTCGATCTTTGGAAGTGTGTCTTTATTGTTTCCTGAACCATCACCACGACCAAGCTTTGTTTTTAACAGAAGCTCGCGGTTTTTAGTGAAGTCAGCAAGAACGTAAGTTAGTTCAATTCTGTCTGAGTAATCTGTTCCTGTCACAGCTTGAAGAACATTGAATCCTTCTGCCTTAAGTGCCTTACACACTTCCAGGATTTTTCCTGCTTCAACCATGATTGAAGAGTCACCAACAGTTGCGATGTTCGCTACTGCATTTGATCCAGAGACCAGGCCGTTTAATTTAGATGCGATTTCGTTATGCATGTTTTACCCACTTATCACGAAGGATTCTTTCGTTTGCGATTTTCTTTTGAAGAGTCATTACACCTTCAATAAGAGCTTCCGGTCTCGGAGGACAACCTGGAACGTAAACGTCTACTGGGACGATTTCATCAACACCTTTAAGAACGTGATAGCCGTGTTGCCAGTATGGTCCACCTTTATTTGCACAAGAGCCCATTGAGATTACATATCTTGGCTCTGGCATTTGTTCGAATAGAGTTTGAATTCTTGTTGCCATTTTCAGAGTTACTGTACCAGCAACGATCATAAGGTCTGCACGTCTTGGAGTGGCCATGAAAGCTCCACAACCAAATCTTTCAAGATCGTATTTCGATCCACCAGTTGCCATCATTTCAATCGCACAACAAGCGAGACCAAAAGTCATAGGCCAAAGTGAGTTCTTGCGACCCCAGTTTAAGAAATCATCTACTTTCATCAAAACGACGCTGTCTTGCATCTCGTGCTCCCTCGTATGTACGCACAAAGTTTATTCAATTAAATCTTTACAATTATTGCACAAATTTTACAGAGCGTACGAGTTGTCGTCAATGAAAAGTGGCCCAAAGCTCGTGAATTTTAGTCAGGTTTTTTTTGACGGGATGCTATCGAGAAGATTCTATTTAGAGACAAATCTGTCACAGCGACTCTTGAAATCTTCGAACATAAGACGGAAATCCTGGGTGTCCTTCAGAGTATCTGAACTAGCAGGTGCTCTTCCCAGCTTATCTTGCATAAGAGTGATGCGGTTTTGGTCGTTTTTGCAGACGCGGTCCATGATATTGACGTATTCTTTCACCGCAGCAACCGGATACGGAAGGCCCCAGGCCGATGAAATAAACAAAGCTTCGTTACCAGAAGCTTGAGGTATATCTTTTTCGTTTACCGCAAACTTCTCCAGGTCTTTTTTCAGACCATCAAAATGATGACCCACTTTGTAAAATTCCTGGATACCAAGTTCTTTTGAGATCGCTCCCACTTTCTGGTCATAAACCTTAGGGCAGTTTGAACGCGAGAAACCTTCCCCTGGAAGCATCTCCTGAAGAACCTTGCACTCAACCATATAAGCGTCTACTTCACCGCCACGGCCTTCGACCGTGCTTTTAATGAAGTCTTTTAAATGGAAGCGGGCATCGTATGGGTTAAAAGGCTCGCGATACGTGTAATGGGTCAGTTCGTGGGCGAAGTCCAGCATAGCATCCAGGGTCTTTAGGTGCTTATTCAAGTAGACCTTAGAGCGGGTCTCGTACATGACCTGGGCCGGGTTAGAAGCTGAAAAACGGCGGATCAGGGTCGTGTCCGTCAGGGACCCGTCGCCAATCGCAACTACATCAAAAAGAGTGTATCCCTGTTGGGCCGCTTTTTGCGTGGCCTTCTCAATGACCTTTTTGCCCGACGAAACGCGCTTAAGCCCCTCTACCAGGCGTTTAAAATTGTCTTCATCTGAACGGTTTTTCTTATACCAAGGTTCATTGAAATTGATGTCTTCACCAGCATCCAACATCTTCACCGCCTGCGCGTTGGCAGTCAGGGAAAGGGTCAGGGCGAGTAAAAGAATGGGAAGTAATCTCTTCATGTTCTGCCTTTATCGGAAGGCGATCTGAAGAACTGAACAGGTAAAATTTACAAACTTACTTGAGAGTGACGCTCAGGCATGTATGATTCCGCCATAACACTTTTCGGAGCCCATGCATGAAAACGACAATTGCCCTACTTTCATTGGTACTTTCTGCTAACGTTTTTGCTTACTCGCTTGCGGACTCAACCGTCCTGACATCAGCTTCTCCACTCCTTTCTTCAGCAACAACGTCAGGAACCATCCCTGAAAAACAAGCGGCAATGGTGATTAATGACTCTCAGGAATTCTTCCAGTCTGGCAGACTTTCAGTTTTTCTTTCACAAAAAATCAATGATGCAAAGGCAGTGAATGCTGGTGTTTCTGATGAAGAAGCGCTGGACATGTTAATCAACGAAGCTCAATCAATTTTAAACTAATATTATAAACCACAGGCGCAGCGATCCCGACACAACACTACTGCGCTCAAACTTTTGGAGACTTTATGAAAAAGACAATCGCTTTAATCGCTCTAGCTCTTTCTGCTAACGTATTTGCTTACTCTATCACTGATTCAACTGTTTTAACTTCAGCTTCACCACTTCTTTCTTCTGCGACGACTTCTGGTGAATTCCAAAAAGCTCAAGCGAACATCGTACTTAACGACGCTCAAGAGTATATGCAATCTGGAAGACTTTCTGCTTTCCTTTCTCAAAAAATTGCTGATGCACAAGCAATTAACGAAGGAGCTTCTGAGTCAGACGCTCTTGAGATGTTACTAAACGAAGCTGAGTCTATTTTAAAGTAATCTTTGATTTTTAGATTCTGACAGATAAGAAAGGCCGCGGTTGATTTTAATCCCGCGGCCTTTTTATTTTGGACGTTTTTAAGCGGCCTGTTTACCGTGAACTGTTTGATAAAGCTCTGATGACATTTCTTTTAGAACGTCAGCGCGGCTTGAAAGGTCTTTTGCTGCTTTTGCTACCGAGTGAGTTACCGTCGAGTTTTCATTCGTCGCTACATCAATCTGCCCCATAGCATTGGTAATCTCCTCAATCCCCTTTGACTGCTCACTTGAAGCTCTGGCAATCTCTTCGATCAGACCATTAACTTTTGTCGTATTTTCTACCACCAGATCAAACATCGTTCCGCACTTAGAAGCGACGGCCTGGCTCTTTTGCACTTTTAATTTTGCACTTTGAACGAATTTTTCTACGTTCGTTTTGTTTTCAGCAACGATTGAATCTACTTTTCTGATACTTTCATCAACGATCGCTGAAATCTCGCTTGCTGAGCGACCACTCATCTGTGCCAGGTTCCCCACTTCTTCCGCTACAACCGCGAACCCTTTTCCATTTTCACCAGCTCTAGCTGCTTCAACTGAAGCGTTGAAAGACAGAAGTTTTGTCTGGAATACGATGTCGTTGATCACTTTTGTTTTAGCTGCAATTTCATTAATAACCGAAGTAATCTCAGCGATACGGCGGTTCCCTTCTTCGATTGAGGCCATGATTTCTTCGTTACCACGGCTTACGTCATCTACTGACCTGATCATTTCTTCTACGGCCTCTTTCCCCTGGATAACTGTCTCATGGCTTTGTGAAGACACGTTGGCCGATGTTGAGCAGTTTTCCGAACTCTTTCTTACCATCGCTGTCAACTCTTCAACTGAAACCGAAGTCTCCTGAACAGCAGCGGCCTGTTGAGAAACCGCTGATGAAAGCGTCTCACTCGATCCGGCAACTTGAGAAGAAGTTGAAGCGATGTCTTTTGCACCATCGGCCAGCACTTCTGCAATTCTATTTAATGTAGATGAAATAGCGCGCGAGAATAAAAATCCTGTTGCGATAGAGAAGATAAATCCAAGAAGACCTAAAATAAGAATGGTCTTTTCTACAAAGTCGCTTTTTTCTTTTGCGCTTGCAACCCATTTTTTAGATTCTGCTTTTTGGAAATCAATCAGCTCGCCTAAAACTTTATAATACTCAAAGCGAGTCCCTTTAACAGATTCGCTCATATAATATTCCTGAAACAAATGCTTATCTTCCGCCTTTTGTGTTTGGGCCAGCTCTCTTCCTTTCTTTAAATCAGACTCAAGCTTCTGCCATGTTTTATCAACTTTTTCATAGAGCTCATGCTCGCCTGGAACAAACTCTGCTTTTCTGTATTCATCATCAAGCTCATGGTAAAGCTTAAGTGTTTCATCAAAACGACCAGCAAGACGCTTCATCTCTTTTTCGTTGTTACCAACCAACGCACTCTGAATCATCAAACTCATGACTTTATCAGAAGTTCCCTTCATCTCCTCTAGGATAATGGCATTAGGAAGGTTGATGTTGGCAACGTGTTCATACTTTTCACTAACGTGCTGTAGTCCTTGGTAACTAAAATAACCAACAACTGCTAGCGACACTGCAGAGACAGTGAAAGCTGCGCGCATTTTCCAGTTCAAACTTCTTTTTTCAAACATAAATAAAACTCCCCTACGACAGAGACGGTGGATTTTCTAAAACACACCATCGTAGTAAGTAGAGAAATACTTAAGTAAAAACCTCTTGAGTTTTTCTTATAAATGTAAGTGGATTTTTGTTTAAAAATTCTTCGCCGAATTATTCCAAACAAGAGCGATTTATAATTTTAGTAAACTAAGTGAACGGCTGTTGAAAGAAATCGTGAAAAATTGTTTGATTGATCGTAGCCTTTTATTTTGCTGACCATTTTTTTTCCGCGGAAATATATAAAGGTAGGCAAACTTTCGATGTCGTAAAAAGCAGCGATCTCCTCTTTGAGGTTGGGATTATCTGAAAGGTTTAATTCATAAAAAGGCATATCGTAATTTAATGAGCGAAGCTCCTGGATAGCACGCTCGCACTCAAGACTGTCGTCTTCAGTAATGATCAAAAGAGCATGCTCGATGATCTCTGCTCTTTTTAAAAAATCACTAAATGTCTTCAGCTTTTGTGCTCTCATTTCATTTGGCAGAGTATTATAAAACCCCACCGCATACTAGGGCCGGAAGTAGAACTATGGATAACTCCATATTTTCTGGAGGAATAGTTGAGTAAATCTTTTGGTTATCTAAAGCTTTCAGGGCATAGCTGATATCTAATTTTGAGATTTCACAATGCGCAGCAAAGGACTTATTTAGATCAGACCAAAATAATTTTTATCAGAGCTAAATATGAAATCAATATCTTTAATCGTGACTCTTTTTTTTGCGATTGTGACAAATACTGCAAGTGCAGAAATTGTCACTTGTTCTTCAGACCACGGGACTCAATGGGGTGATAAGCTGCCTGCTCTGGCCCTGGTGACTTTTGAGTTTGAAAAAAATGGAGCTCAAAGCTCAATGAAAAACGTCAACGGATTCGTTTTCGTAAAAAATCAATGGGAAGACGCTGACGATACAAGCTTCAACGAAGAAAACAGCTACCGCGGTTACTTTGAGTTTGATGAAGTCAAAGCTAATCCTAACTATCGCCCACTAAAATACAAAGGTCACGCGCAATTTAAAAAACTTTGATGCTCGTTTTACTGACGGACAAAAAAGTGGAATGTGGGGATCGTTTGTGATTGAACTAAAAGACACCAAAGAGTTTAAAGCTCACTACATCTTCCAGGCGGGAGATCACATTGGCGGAACTATTAAATTTACTTGTACAGAAGAATAAAAAAAGGCCGGTTTATCCGGCCTTTTTTATTTTTATGAATGAGCTGTTTTGCTGGTCATCATCCCTGAAAGAGATTTAATCACACCATCGAGTTTCTGAACCTGATCCTGCAACTCTTTTGAAGATTCTAAGTTCTCTTTGGAGATAACTGAATTTTGCGAACTCGATTGATCTAAAAGTCCCATGGCCTTTGAAACTTCTGAAATTCCTTTTGACTGCTCTTTAACTGCTGTTGTGATTTCACTGATAAGCGTATTAATGCTTGAGGCCTGAAAAACAATCTCTTCTAATGCACTTCCACACTTATTTGCAATTTGAATCCCTTGCTCGACTTTCTTTTTTCCGTCATAGGCAAGTGACTCTACTTTTGTCCTGTTTTCATTGACGATCACTTCAACTGTGTTCACGCTGTTTGAAAGCATGTCTGAGATTTCCTTGGCCGCATTTCCACTCATTTCGGCCAGGTTCCCGACTTCCTCTGCGACCACGGCAAACCCCTTTCCTTGCTCGCCTGCTCTTGCCGCTTCGACAGAAGCATTGAAAGACAGAAGCTTAGTCTGAAAGACGATATCGTTGATTACTTTTGTTTTCTCTTCAATGTTACCGATAACACGGATAATGTCTCCGATGCGCTTATTTCCATCTTCAATCTGCTTCATCATGGCCGTGTTACTGTTATTAATATCACCCATTGCCACAAGCATTTTTTCAATAGTCTCTTTTCCGTTGCTGGCCGATTCAAAACTCACGCGGGCATTACTGTCGAGCTGTCTTGAATTAGATTCTGTTGTTGTAACTGTGGCCGTAATTTCTTCTAAGGCTACTGCAGACTCCTGAAAGGCACTTGATTGTTGCTCAGTTGAGGCCGAAAGATTCTGAGCTGCTTGAGTCAGGTTGTCTGCTGTGCTACTGATGCGGCTAGATTCCTTAATCAAGTTACCGATAATATCTTTTAACTGTGCTTGCTGAGCTCTAATAACTGCCGCAAAAAAGATCAACAGAATAATACCAATCACGAGAGAAACAAAATTGAGATTCAGCGACTGTGATTTAATAGCACTAGCATTGATAGCAGATTGGGCAGAATCCGCTCTGACCAGATCTCCCAGAGTCCCTAACTCTTTTTCTAACGCTTCAAACTTTTCATTAAAGGCCGCAAGACTAGCGCGGGCCTTCTCCTCATCTCCACTAAGAGCAATATCGACGATCTCGCCTGCAGATTTCACATACTCTTCAATGCGAGGAAGGGCCGGTGCGATGGCCGCTCTGGTCTCAGGATGAATATTAAGCTTTTCAAGATTGCTGATATAATTTTTAATATTTTCGCCAAACTCTTTTGATTCATCTTTAGTTTCTTTTTTATCTTCTTCACTTCCTGTTTTAGAAACAAGGATGGCCCGATAAACGTTTGCCCTAATCCCATCGTGCATCATATCGGCAAGAATCATGTTACTGATACCTGGAAGTTGAACATCAACCAGGTCGTTTACCTGAGTGACAAACCGGTTGGATGTCCAAAACGCAATTGCGGCCGTTGTAATAAGAGTGATTACTAAAAAGACCATTAAGAGTCTTAATTTCGAACCAATTGTCATTGCCTACTCCATGAATATATGTGCTTTTCTCGGCATAAATAATTAAGAGTTAACTTAAGATTTGCTGGAAATAAAAACTTCACGAGATGTTTGGAATGATGAGTATATCTTACTTTGTCAAACAGTTGCCTTAATCGCTTGCGTATTAGGAAAGAGGGACACTACACTTTAAGACTAATCTTAAATTTCAAGGATGATGAAATATGAAATTTTTACTGCTCTCAACTCTAATGCTCTCTCTTTCATCACTTCAAGCTGCAGTCACGCCGACTGAGTTAGTGGTAAAAGTTAAAGCTGGAAAAACTCTTCCTGATTTTGGTTCACAATCAAAAGTTCAAAACCTTTTTGGAAATGTTTATGTTATCAGAAACAACGATGTTTCTGATTTAGAAAAGCAACTTAAGAATCACCCAAGTGTAGAATACACAGAAAGAAACTACCGTGCAGAGAAGTCACCTCTTCCAACTCCGGTACCGGCCCCAAGACCACCAGAAGAAAACAAATCAATGAATGCTCCTCAATTTAACGACCCACAAGTCGGAAAGATCTGGTCATTTAACGATGCTTCTCAAAACGGTGTTTCAGTTAATGCTGCTTACAAGATCCACGGAACAACAGCTACTGAAACAATCACTGTTGCCGTAGTAGACACAGGGATCGATACAACTCACGAAGACTTAAAAGACGTTCTCTGGAAAAACGAAGGCGAAATCCCAGGAAACGGAATTGATGACGACGGCAACGGATACGTTGATGACGTTTACGGGATCAACACTCTTGTTCGCGACTCTCAGGGGCGCGCAACTGGAAACAACAAAGACACGCACTCTCATGGAACTCACGTTTCTGGGACAATCGGTGCAAAACAAAACAATGGTATCGGGATCGCGGGGATCGCTTCAAACGTTAGAATCATGGGAATCAGATCTGTTCCAAACAACAGTGATGAAACTGATGTCGATGTAGCTGAGTCATTTATCTACGCTGCTAAAAATGGTGCTAAGATCATCAACTGTTCATTCGGTAAGAGATCAAATGAAGGTGGAAACCTGATTCCTGAAACTCTTAAATTCATCCAGGACAACTACGGTGTTTTAGTTATTGCTGCTGCCGGAAACGACTCTAGCGATATCGATAGAACTCCGACTTACCCGGCAAGCCACAAGAGTGATAACCTTCTCATCGTTGCTAGTACATCTAACAGCGGTGGAATGAGCTACTTCTCAAACTACGGTAAAATTGGTGTAGACGTGGCAGCTCCAGGTTCAAGCATTTACTCGACAACTCCAGGCAACAGATATGAATCTATGTCAGGAACATCGATGGCCAGCCCGACGACGGCAGGTGTAGCTGCTGAAGTTCTTTCTCACTATCCTAATCTGACTCCAGTTCAACTTAAACAAGTGCTAGTGGACTCGGTAACAAAGGTTGACCGCTTCAAAGACAAAATGGTTGCAGGCGGACGCATCGACCTTCTAAAGGCACTGGAACTAGCTAGAACAATCAAGTAATTTTTTAATCGTTATTATTGTCTTCTGAGTGATTAGAAGATTCAGTCTGGGGAGCTTCGGCTCCCTTTTCTTTTTCCCCTTCCTCTTCACTATCAAACTTCAAAGAAAAAAACTCTTTCGATTTTTCTTCCGGAGTCTCTAGTTGTTTGATCTCAGCTTTTGGTTCAGGAGCTGCTGCCACTAGTGTAGGCGCTCTTCTTCCCATAATCTTGCGCTGGCGATTGGAAATATAACGGCTCGGTTTATCGATTCTAAACCTGATCGGGTTGGGTAAAACAGCGGCCATTAAAGCGGCCTGGGATGAATTGAGTTTGCTTGCCGGTTTTTTAAAAAACTTCTGTGCAGCGGCCTCAACTCCGTAGACCCCTTTACCTAGTTCAATTACATTTAAATACACTTCCAGAATGCGCTCTTTTGGCCAGAAGAATTCGATAAGAACCGTGAAATAAGCTTCCATTCCCTTTCTCAGCCATGAACGCGAAGGCCAAAGAAAAACGTTTTTAGCTGTCTGTTGCGAGATTGTACTCGCCCCTTTTTTCTTCTTATGAGTCTTATTGTACTGCATGGCCTTTTCAATGGCCTCGAAGTCAAAACCGTTGTGCTGATAGAACTTATAGTCTTCGGCCTTGATCACCGACTGCTGCATTGATTTAGAAATTTGAGTAATAGGCACCCATTTCTTTTCAATCCCAACAAACTTATCTTCAGTAAAAATTGATACTGTTGAACGCCAGAACATTAGTGGAGTGTAAGCAACTGGAACAAAGCGGTAGAATAAAACGACAAAGATGCTCAAGCCAAAGCAGAAAAGACCCAGGCGAATAGACCAGATAAATAGTCGTCTTATCGGCCCCTTCTTTTTAGGGCGCGGAGGTGTTTCAGGAATTGCATCACTCATAGTAATTATGAGGATACCATTAAACTAAAAAAGCGCAGAAATTATTTTAAGTTGGCCACGACTTCAAGAAGCATTGGCACTAATCTTCTTAACTCTTTTTCATCCTCTTTAGGAAAGTGAGAAAGGACTTCATCTTCAAGCTCTGTCCTCACCTTTCTCACCTTATCAAGGATGCTCTTTCCTTTAGGTGTCAGAGAAATAAACTTAGACCTGCGGTCGTTGGGGTCCACTTCGCGCTTCACAAAAGTCAACTTTTCTAGTTTATCGATGATTTTAACAATCGTCGCCTTATCAATGCCCATCTCCTGGCCTAGTGTAAGTTGATTGGTTACTACGCCGGTACTTAGTACATAAAGAACGGCACATTCAGGTGTCCCTAAATTGTAAAAAAGATGGTTTCTCTTTTCCATCAAGGCCTTATAAAGCACAGCAGACTTATAGAGGCTGTAGCCAAAGAAGGTCTTGAGCCCTGGATGAACAGTGGTTTCAAGACTTTGCGCGATAAAGAGTTTGTTCTCAACTTTTTTTGTTTTTGTTACTTTTTTTCCCATGAATAGATTCTACCACAAATAGTTTGCTTCGCAAACGATTTGGGAGTAAAACCATCTTAGACGAGGTTTTTATGCAAAAAAATATAAGATTACATGCCCTTACTTACGGCGCGGCGATGCTTCTTACAGGCACAGCTCATGCCCTAACATTACAAGACGCTATCAACGAAGCCCTAAACACTTCTCCTGCTGTAGAAAAAGCAAAGAGTGCAACACTAGAAGCAAAATGGAAAAAAGTTGAAAACTATTCTGGTTTTCTTCCTACTGTTTCTGCAAACGCTAACTATCTTTTTGATAAGAAGTACGCGCTGACAAATGTGAGATTAGGAAATGCGACGACAGATACAATCGTTCCGCAAATCGTTCCTAATTCACAACTGACGTTAACTGGAACCTATCCCCTGTTTGAAGGTTTTTCGAGCGTGAACCGCTACCAGGCTGCCAGCGAAAGCTACAATGCTGCTGCCAATGAAGAAAAATGGAATAACTTTAAAACAGAAATGGATGTCACACTTGCCTATTACAAAGCGCTGGCAAACAAAATCCTTAAAGATGTTGCTGCTCAAAACTTAAAAGCTCTTCAAGATCATTTAAAAGATGTGAAGCTCTTTAAGCAAAGTGGTATGGCAACAAACTATGATGTTCTTCGTGTTGAAGTTCAGGTTTCAAATGCTGAATCTGATCTATTAAATGCAGATGACAATATCGCTATCAGCAAACACAACCTGCTTGAGATTTTAGGCAAAGACTCAGGGGCAGTTGATGTTTCTGGAGATCTTCCGGTTTTAGATGAAAACCTGATGAAAAGTATCACGACAGCTGACATCCATAACAGAAATGATATCCAGGCCCTAAAAGAAAGAGTAAACGCTCTTTCTTATGCTGATAAAGCACAAGATAGTTTCTGGGTTCCACGTATCGCAGCTTTCGGTCAATACCAATACTACAACAACCTGAATGACTCTTTAACGGATACAGACAAATACCGTTCTGCTTACCAGGTTGGATTACAACTTTCATGGAACCTCTTTGATGCCGGTGTTTCATTCGCTCGTTCTAAGCAAACGACAGAGCAATTTGTTCAGGCCGAAAAAACTTACCGTATCACTGAGCTAAAAGCGCAAAAAGACCTGGAAGTATGGAAGAGAAAGTACAATTATTATGCTTCTTTATATAAGGCGAGAACAAACGATATCGCGAAATCAAAAGAAAGTGTGCGCCTTGCACGCGAAGGACAACGTGTTGGCGCAAGAACAAACACAGATCTTCTTGATGCAGAAGCAGATTTATACAAATCACAAGCTGGTGCAGTTAATGCTCAGTTAGGATACATTGAAGCTTTAATCAATCTACAAACAGCAATCGGACAAAAAATTCATACATTTTAATTAAAAGAAGGACGTGACCCATGGACGCAAAAAAGAAAAAGATATTATCGATCGTAGGAGCAGTAGTAGTCGTTGTTGTCAGCTACCTGACTTATGAACACTTCGCTTACGTAACAACTGACAACGCTCAGATCTTCGGCCATAGCGTAATGCTGGCGCCAAAAGTTTCTGGTTACATTACATCGGTTAACGTCGTTGAAGGACAAAAAGTAGCTAAAGGCGATGTACTTATTAACATCGACCCACGCGATTACGAAAATAACCTAAAACAAGCTAAAGGTGAACTATCATCGGTTGAAGCGAGAAGAAGAGACGCTGAAAGAAACTACCGCCGTTTAGTAGACCTGCTTTCTAAAGGCGCTGTCTCTCAACAACAATTTGATACAGCTTCTGCTCAATATAATGATGTTAAGGCCAAGTATGATGCTATCGCGTCTCAAGTTTCTCAAGCTGAACTAAACCTTTCAAACACTAAAATTGTCGCTCCGACTGATGGATTCATCGCTAAAAAATCAGTGGAAGTTGGACAGCTGGCAGCTCCTGGCGTTCCTCTATTGGGATTTGTTGATTCAGGAGAAAGATGGATCATCGCCAACTTCAAAGAAACTGAAGTTGAAGGGATTCGTTTAGATGCAAAAGTTGAAATCGACGTCGATGCGATCTCTGGAAAAACATTTGAAGGAAAAGTTGAAAGTATTTCAAGTGCCACTGGGGCAACATTCACTCTTCTTCCACCAGACAATGCTACTGGTAACTTCACAAAAGTTGTTCAGAGAATTCCGGTAAAAATTAAGATTGAAAACGTTTCAGCAGAAGACATTGTGAAATTAAGAACAGGGCTCTCAGCATTTATTAAAGTACACAAACACTAGGTAGATATATATGGAGACGACAGAAAACTCTAAAGCTCCGCTTATCATATTTGTTGCCGTCCTTGCATCTCTTCTGGAGATCATTGATACCTCAATTGTAAACGTCGCTTTACCTACGATGATGGGTAACCTGGGTGCCACGCTGGAAGATATCAGTATGGTTATTACGGGTTACGCGATCGCTAACGCCGTCGTTCTTCCTCTTTCAGCATGGCTGGGAGAAAGATTCGGACGAAGAAACTATTACCTGGGTTGTATCGCCCTATTCACCATAACATCTGTGGCGTGTGGACTTGCGCCCAATCTTGAATTCCTGATTATCTTCAGAATCCTTCAAGGTCTTGCCGGAGGAGCCTTACTTCCGACTTCGCAGACGCTTATTTATGAACAATTCCCAAAAGAAAAGGCCGGTATTGCTGGTGCTATCTTCGGGATGAGCGTAATGGTTGGTCCTGCCTTGGGTCCAGTTTTAGGTGGATACTTAACTGATACACTTGGATGGAGATCAATCTTCAACATCAACCTTCCACTAGGGCTCCTGGCGCTGATGGTAGGTGCTGCTTGTATCTATGACGTCAAACACGAAGAAGGACACAAAAAAGACTCAGGCTTCGATGCCCTGGGGCTTATCCTTCTCGTTGCCGGAATTGGGTGTCTTCAATACGCTCTTGAGCGTGGTGAAGCGGATGACTGGTTTTCTTCTAAACTCATTACAACATGTGTGATCACTTCCCTTATTTCTCTGCCTACTTTTGTATGGTGGGAATTAAGAGTTAAAAATCCGATCATCAACGTACGTTTATTAAAAGAGCAAATTGTTGTCAACGGAACAATGCTAATGGGGCTTCTGGGATTTTATCTTTATGGAGTTCTTTTCGTTCTTCCAGTTTTTGTCAGCAACGTCTTTAGATACACGGCCACTCAAACCGGTGAACTCTTTATTCCAGGCTCGCTGGTAACCATGGCCCTCATGCCGCTCATTGGACGCATGATGGTTGGTGGAGTGAGTGTTAAAAAACTTATTTTCGTAGGTCTTACAGGACTTGTTGTCTGTATGCTGCTTCTAACTCACTTATCTCCTCTTTCATCGAAAGAAGATATTCTGCACGCTCTTTATGTGCGTGGGTTTGCCCTTGCCTTCCTGTTTGTTCCAATCAACTCTGGTATCCTGAGTCAGTTTAAGGGACATGCGATGGGACAAGTTTCAGGTCTCTTGAATCTTTCAAGACAGATCGGAGGAAGTATCGGAATCGCCATGGTTGGGACACTTCTGACTATGAGGAGCCACCAGAACTACGTCGACCTGGCCTCAAAAGTTTCACTTTTAAATCCGACAACTCAACAAGTCTATTATCAAGGCACATCGAGCATGACGAAAAAAATGTCGAGTAGTGTTGGAATGATTAAAGAAGATAAAGCTGCATTGACGTCAATAAAGCACCGTCTTGACGGACAAGTCTTTATGATGAGTTTTAATCAGTTGATGTGGATCATCTTAATTGTCTTTTCTCTCTCGTACATTCCTTGGTACTTCTTAAAGTTAAGAGTTAAGCCAACCGGTGTTGTCGACTCGCACTAGACC
This sequence comes from Bacteriovorax sp. As-1, assembly GCF_058446905.1. Taxonomy (NCBI): domain Bacteria; kingdom Pseudomonadati; phylum Bdellovibrionota; class Bacteriovoracia; order Bacteriovoracales; family Bacteriovoracaceae; genus Bacteriovorax; species Bacteriovorax sp. As-1. Next base: position 2,836,429 of record NZ_CP184341.1, on the reverse strand, counting down.
TAAAGTTCATTTGCAATTTTCATACAATTCGCTATACTACTTAGTTGTAGTATAGCGACCAATTATGGAAACATTGTGGAAAAGCTTATGGTTAGAAAATCTCATCTCTTAATGCTCACTCTCTCATTTTCTTCTGCTCTTTTTGCTGAACAAAAATTAACTTTTGAAGACTCGATTGCTCTGGCAGTTAAGAGTAACTTGGAAGTGCAGGCCTCTTATGAAGCCCTCAAAGCTTCACAAGTTGATAAAAAAAGTTCTCGTTCAGCGTTCTTTCCTAAGATCTCAGCTGCTCTTTCATATGAGAAATCTGAAAATGAACCAAAAAATGGAGCAACGACTTCGACGGATGCTTACAGTGGTTCAATTAATTTAACTCAAAACCTTTTTAATGGTTTTCAGGATTATGCCAATTTAAAAATTGCAGACAACAAAATCCTGACTGAAGAGGCGAATCTGCAGGAAACGAAGTCACAGATTAGTTATGACTTAAAAAATGCTGTGGCCAATTACTTTTATGCCAAAGACTCCCTTAATCTTGCAAAAGACATAAAAAAAAGAAGAGAAGACAACCTTCGTATGGTTGAACTTCGTTTTGAAAGTGGAAGAGAAAATAAAGGATCTGTGCTTTTGTCCAAGGCCTATCTTGAACAAGCAAAACTTGATTTACTTAAGGCCGAAAATGCGATGGAGACAAGTTTAATATTTCTAAGACGAGTTTTAAATCTTCAGGAAAATGAGCCTGTGGTGATCACAACAACTCCAACATCTCTTGTTCCATCGACTCCCGATTACGATTCGCTGATTGGAAACACTCCAACCGCAAAAAAATTTAAAGCGACACTGGCAACGGCCAATGCCACTTTAGAATCAAATAAATCTGGATTTTACCCGGACCTCAATGTCAGCGCCTCTATCGGTAAAACAGGAACAGATTTTTTTCCGGACGATAACAAAAAATGGGCAGCAGGCGCCACTCTTTCTTGGTCTCTCTTTGACGGTGGGAAGGACTTCTACTCTACCAACAGTGCAAGTCTTTTAGTTAAGGCGGCAGAAAAAAGATTAGAAAATCAAAACATGGAATTAAGAAGAGTTTTAATTCAAAACTATACTTCTTTTAAAGAGGCCACTGAAACAGTTAAAGTGAGTTCGGCCTTTTTGGAAGCAGCGAAGGTGCGTGCAGATATTGCCCGCAGTAAATACAACAACGGACTTTCAAACTTTGATGATTGGGATTTAATTGAAAATGACCTGATCACCAAACAAAAAGATTACACACAACAAATCAGAAACCGCCTGATCGCTGAAGCAGCTTGGGAACAAGCTCAGGGCACTGGAGTTATTCCGTGAAAAAATCTCTCATTATTGGGATCGCCATCGTTATTATCGCAGGGGTCGGATTTACGGCCTATAAAAAAAGTAAAAAGCCCACGACTTCATACAGTGAGTATGCTGTTACGAAGGGAGATATTGCGCTGACCATTCTGGCCACAGGTACAGTTCAGCCCAAAAATCGTCTGGAGATTAAAGCTCCGGTCGCAGGAAGAATTGACGAAGTTCTTATTCAAGAAGGCTCTAAAGTAAAAAAAGGACAAATCCTGGCATGGATGAGTTCAACTGAAAGAGCGGCCATGCTTGATGCCGCCAGATCAAAAGGCGAAGACGAATTCAAAAAATGGTCTGAACTCTATTTACCTACACCAGTACTCGCTCCTATCTCTGGAACAATTATTTTAAAAAGTGTTGAACCAGGACAAACGTTTACAGGAACAGATGCGATTTTTACAATGTCCGATCACTTAACAGTAAAGGCCAATGTCGATGAAACAGACATCGCTCAAATTAAATTAAAAAGCTCGGCGACGATAGTTCTGGATGCTTATCCGAAGGCGCCAATTAAAGCGCGTGTTGACCAGTTAGCTTTTGATGCCACGACAACAAACAACGTGACGACTTATACTATTGATGTCCGTCCGGAAGAAACACCTGAATTTATGAGAAGTGGTATGACTGCGAACGTGACCTTTGATGTAAAAACCAAAACCAATATTCTCCTTCTCCCAAGTGAAGCGATGAAAGTTGTCGATGGAAAAACATTAGTCTTAAAAAAGAATCTAAATGCTCCTCCTGCTGAAGTGGCCATCTCTACTGGTATTTCAGATGGCAAGAGCACGGAAGTGTTAGAAGGACTTGCTGAAAACGATGTCATCCTGATTCAAGATTATTCTATTGGGGATGGCTCACAAACTTCTACCAATCCTTTTGGCCCAAAATTCCCAAAAGGAAGTAAAAGGGCAACTGGTGGCGGCGGACCAAGGTAAGAGGCCATGATTGAAATAAAAAACATTACCAAGTCTTTTCAGATGGGCGACACAAAAGTCGACATCTTAAAAGGAATCTCTCTAACTATAGAGCGCGGTGATTTTGTCGCAATCATGGGGCCGTCTGGTTCTGGAAAGTCAACACTAATGAATATTCTGGGATTATTAGACATTCCTTCAAGTGGTTCTTACCTGCTAGGTGGAAAAGAAGTTGCCGTTTTAAGCGAAGATGATCTTGCACTTATCAGGCGAGGAGAAGTTGGATTTATCTTCCAGCAATTTAATTTGCTTCCAAGACTAGCGGCCTGGCAAAACGTCGCTCTTCCTCTCATCTACTCTGAAGGCAAATTAAATTTTTCCAAGGCCGAAACTCTTTTAGGAAAAGTGGGACTCTCTGACAGGCTTTATCACAAGACTAACGAAGTCTCTGGTGGTCAACAACAAAGAATTGCCATCGCCCGCTCTCTCATTAACGAACCACGAATTATTTTTGCCGATGAACCTACTGGAAATCTGGACTCTAAAAGTGAAAAAGAAATTTTGGCCATTCTTAAAGACCTGAATGCCCAGGGAATTACGGTTATTATCGTAACTCACGAAGATGAAATCGGCAAAGAAGCAAATCGCTTAATCCGCCTGCGCGATGGTATGATTCAGTCAGATGAACGTTTCAGACCTTTTACAAAAGCTCCTGAAGTCAAAGCAAAAGAATCAGAAAATAAATTTTCGTGGAAAGAAATCATCGAACACTTTGCCCAGGGCTATAGAACTCTTGCGGCCAATAAAGTGAGATCCATTCTTTCTATGCTGGGGATCTTAATCGGAGTTGCTGCCGTTGTGGCCATGCTCGCTCTGGGTTCTGGCGCCCAAAAATCAATTGAAGAACAACTCTCTTCAATGGGCTCTAACCTCCTTGTTCTTCGTGCCGGAAACGTCCGCGTAGGTGGTGTTGTTCAGGAATCGGGAACCAGAATTAGAATCACAATTGAAGACTCAAAAGCGCTCAAAGAAGAAATCCCGGCGATTGCCGATGTTTCACCGAACGTCACTGGGCGCGGTCAAGTCACTTACTTAAATAAAAACTGGAACACATCTGTCGCAGGAGTCTCTCCAAGCTATGCCAGAATGAGAACCTCTACTCCTGATTACGGACGATTTTTTTCTGAAGATGAAGCTCAACAAAGAGCACTGGTGGCCGTTATCGGACGCACAGTTGCCCGCGAACTCTATGGTGAAAAAAATCCAATTGGAACAATGATTAAAATTAACCGAATCAATTTTTTAGTCATCGGGCTTCTTCCTGAAAAAGGTGCGGCCGGACCTCAAGATCAAGATGATCGCATTTTAATTCCGGTGCAAACCGGAATGTATCGCCTCTTTGGAAAAAACTACGTGGACTCAATTGATATCCAGGTAAGAAATAAAAACGATATTGATGATGTCCAAGAAAGTGTGAAGGCCGCGATGGTCAAACGCTACCGTATTCCTGTTTCAACTTCAGATGATGCTTTCCAGATTTTCAACATGGCCGAATTACAAAATGCCATCAGTCAAAGTAGTAAAACTATCTCTAGCCTTCTTGCAACGATTGCCGCCATCTCACTTGTTGTCGGTGGAATCGGAATCATGAACATCATGTTGGTTTCGGTCACCGAAAGAACAAAAGAAATTGGTTTAAGAAAAGCAATTGGTGCCATGAGATCAGACATCTTGATGCAGTTTTTAACTGAATCAGTTCTGGTAAGTTTTCTTGGAGGTTTCATGGGAATCGTTCTTGGCTGGGCGATTACTTTTGCCATTTCACTGTTGCTAGGATGGAACGCAACGATTTCGTGGGACTCAGTTCTTCTGGCCTTTGGATTCTCAGTGATGATTGGGATTGTCTTTGGGATTTACCCAGCTCACAAAGCTTCTAAACTGCATCCAATTGAAGCCTTGAGATACGAGTAATTAAATTTCTTCTCGAAGCTTCATAAGGAGAAGCCCAAGTTTATTTTTCCCTGTGCGGTCGCCACAGTCCCCCCAGTAACAATCATTTTTTGTATGCTCATACATAAATGTTGTACCTGTCGACTTTAAAAGAATTCTTAAACTTTCGTACTGGTAAAGTTTTGCTCTCACCGCTGTTTCCATAGCGATGTCTTTATAAGTGTCCCAGTCTTCTCTTTTTGGGATGTTTGGATCGCGGCCCATAAGAGCGGCTTCCATCGGCGTTTTTGCTCTTCTCACTTTTTCCATTAATTCAGGGTCAGTGTATTTGTGGGCCTGGTAATAGTGTTCACTCGTCGGCCAGTCCACTCCATCAATGAATATGGGAAATAAAGCGAAGTTTGAGAACTCTCCGTAGGCATCTTTAACTGAATAAAAATCCAGAATCTCTTTGGTGTATGGAGTGGCCGGAGTTGGTGGATAATTATCGTAATGAGGGGCCCCTGCAAAAACAGAAGCGCAACCAAAAAATAAGGCGCTTAGAATAATCAAAAATTTCATGGCGAAATTATTCCAATAAACTCACCCATGAGCAAGCTCTAAAAAATCTCCAACACTTTGTGTCTACACAAGATTTCAATCTTTTGGTTGTGCTCATTCCTTGTTACACTAAAAAAGTTCAAAATAAGGAAGAAAAAATGCAGTTATTTATCATTACCGGTACGACAAGGGGTCTGGGATTTTCACTGGCAGACCAGGCCCTAAAAGCAGGACATTTTGTTATTTCTCTTTCCCGTGAAAGTGCTTTTAAAGCACCTAACTTCATTAACATCAAACACGACCTCACAAAAATAAAAGGTATCGATAAAAAATTTCTCACCGCTTTAAAAAAAATCGATATAAAAAAAGTGAAGGCCATTCACTTAATCAACAACGCTGCCATTATCGGCCCGATAGAAAGTGCAGAGCATTTTTCTTTGGAGCAAATTGATACTCATATGCAAGTTAATGTCGTGGCCCCTATGTATTTAACGTCGCTGGTGCTTAACACTTTTAAAAAGAAAAAATGTTTTCAGACTTTTACCAATATCAGCTCCGGGGCTGCCGTAAAAACAATCCCGGCCTGGTCCCTTTATTGTTCGGGAAAGGCAGGCCTTCGCATGTTTACTGATTGCTTGGCCGACGATTACAAAAAAACAAACAATTTTCGTTTTTTGGACTTTAGCCCGGGAGTTATGGACACTAATATGCAGGCAACTATAAGAAAACAGAAGTCAAAGGCCTTCAGCAGGCTGGATGATTTTAAGCAATTAAAAGAAAAGAATTTGCTCCTTTCTGCCGATAAGGTAGCGATGGCGCTTATGGAAGTCCTCAAAGACCCAAAGGCCATTGATAAAACTCACTATGACATTAAAAATTTACTATGAGGTTTTTATGAAAAAATACTTAATTCTTATGCTAGTTCTTGCCGCATGTTCACCAAAACAACATGTAAAAACAAAACGCGAGATTTCTTCATACAATAAGCGCGGACTATATTTTGAAGACGTCACCGATGAATCAGGTATCCCAAGTGACATGGCCTCTTCTTCTATCATTGCCGGAGACTACGACAATGACTGGCGCGTGGACATCATTGCTAAAGACCGTCTCTTCAGAAACATTTCGGGAAAAGACATCGCTTTTGAGGATGTCACGGTCAAGGCCGGTTTGGATAAACTTTCAGGTTATCCGGTTTTCATTGATATCAACAATGACGGGCAACTCGATATCATCACGACAAAAGGAATGGTTTTCATTCAGAAAAATAAAGTCTTCATGAACATGACTCAGCAGTATGGGCTGAGACTTCCGGAAAAGGCCTACACTCTTTCTTTTGCAGACGCTAACGGAGATGGTTTTGCCGATCTTCTAGTTGGTCAGTCAGAAAACCAGGAAAATAACGCCTTCTCTTTTCTGCCGGCTAAATTCTATTTAAATATTGCAGGTAGAACATTTAAGGAAGACCCTTCTCGCTTTAACTTGGCTAAATACCCGGCCTACGTGCGCGGGATGCAATGGGCGGACTTCGACAACGACTATGTCAATGAAGTGTATTTTTCTAACTACCGCTTAAAGCAAAACTTCCTGTTTAAAAAATCAGGAAACACTTATGTCGAGTCTGCCCCTAAGTATAAAGTTCAAGGCGATTTTGACTCGAAAACTTTTTACGATGCCCATCTTAAAAAATCTTTCGGTCCGCAATATGGACACACAATTGGTTCAGTCTGGGCCGACTTTAACAATGATGGAAACTTCGATTTATGGGCAGCAAACCTGGTTCATAAATTTGTAGGAACGACCAACGGCGGAGGATACGATTACCGCGGCTATATTTGTGATGATTCCAAAATCTATAAAAACTCAGGAGCTCCTGACTACAAGTTTACTGATGTAAGAAAACAATCAGGCATTCCAATGAAACCCATTGGCGATTTCAGCGCTTACAAAGGTGATGAACTGTGGTCGCAAATCACGGCTGCAGACTTTGACAATGATGGGCTCATTGATACCTATGTTTCTCAAGTCTATAAGTTAAACTACTCTTACTCTCTGCTCTTTAAAAACCTCGGGAACTTCAAGTTCAAAGATGTTGGAGACAAAGAGCCTATCCGTGTTTACGACAGCTATGGTGGAATTTGGGCGGACTTCAACAATGACGGTCGCATGGATTTAATTAATTCAGGAAGAGAGACTCCAGAGAGCGATCAAAAGCTTCAAGTCTTCCAGAACATTTACAGCAATCCTAAAAACCACTATGTCAAAATCAAACTTGTGGGGATTGCTTCAGGAAAAAATCCAGTGGGAACTCAAGTGAGAGTGACTACTGACAAAGGCGTTTTCCTAAGACAGTTTGAAGGCGTCACGGGAACACTAAGCCAGCAAAACGACCCCGTACTGCACTTTGGTCTGGGGAATTCTAAGGTTATCAAATCAGTTAAAGTTAGATGGAACTCTAAAAAATTGATGAATGTAACCGGAGTGACGATGGATAAAACCTGGGTAGTGACTGAACCGAAATAAAAAAAATTTTATTTTAAACAACTAGAATATTTTTAAGAGATAAGCATGAGTATTACCAAAGAAAGAATGATCGAACTTGCCCAGGGACAGCTGGAAGCTTACAACCAGCGCGATATCGAAAAATTTGTCACTTTCTACCACCCTAAGGTTCAGGTTTTCAGGCTTGCTCAAAACGAAAAAACCTGTGACAACATCGAGACTTTTAAAGAGATGTACAGAAAGAGATTTGAAGAAAATCCAGCGCTTCACTGTGAATTAAGAAGCCGCGTAATCTTAAATGACTCTGTCCTCGATGAAGAGTGGGTCACCGGTGCAGGACCTAACCCATCACACGTTGTGGCCATCTATGGCTTCTGTGACAATCTCATCAGTCACGTTTGGTTTGCCCGCTAATAAAACAAAGAGACCGTTTTAGTCGGTCATAGCGTGGCCCATCCTGCCCGCTACATCTGACTTTAAGAATCCGTTAGAATTTTGTTTAGATATGGTTAGTATCAAACGGAGTTCTAATGGATAAATTGCTAAGACCTAAAACCTCTCTTCTTCTGGCGATGTTGGTTTTTCTTTCTGCGTGTGCGAATGCTCCGCTAAGAAAAACAGCTTCAACACTCGATGCACCTCCCCTCGTACAGGTTCTTCCTAAATTAACCAGTGATGATGGAGAGCTCCTGAGTGAAATTAAAAAAGCACTTAAAAACCGCACAAAAGGAAAAACGGATGAGGAGTTAACTGCGGCCGCAACTAAGCTGCGTGACTATCTTCTGTTCTTAGGTTTAACAACGAGAGATTTAAAAAAGGCCGAAGCCGAAGTGACTGTAGGAGATGAGACTCCTTCAACAAATAAAAAAGTCTCTCTCAAAGATAAAATCAAAGATAAACTTTTTGATTTGCCTCAAACACAACAACAAGGCTCTGATGACAACGATACTGGCGGTGAAGAGGAAGATAAAACTCCCTCCAACTTAAGAGCAGTATTGAGACTATTTATTGCTTCGACTCAATTTCTTGATTGCTCAAGCATGATTGATTGGGAATGCTTAGAAAAAACTCCAACTTTTAAACCGACTGCCGATTTCCGTATCGAAAAATCAGACCTGAGCTCCCCTGTTCATGCCGGCGAGTCTCTGGATATGGATGTTTATTTTACTGAGGCCTGGGACAAAAGCCCACGCGCGGGTGTGGCCGATCGTTTCGCTGAAAAAATCAAGGCCGATGCTGATAAGAGTTTATCTCTTGCGATGTATGGAATTGATGACATCGAAGGAAGTATGAGTGGTGTGTATCAATCCATCCTTGATCGCGCAAAATCTGAAACAAAGGTTCGTGCCGTTGTCGATGTTATGGGTGTAGAAAGAAGCCAAGGCCCATGGGTCTTTAGCTATGTGAATCGCCCTGAATATGCCGACAAGTACATTTTTGGGAATTCAAAAAATCCAGAGACTCCCGACAACATGCATGTGACCTTCCAATACGACGGCACTCCTCACTTCCTGCGTGAAATGAACGCGGGAATTACCAGTGAAGAAGAGGCCCGTGCCCGCGTTGAGTGGTCATTTCCAAAAATCATGCACAACAAGTTTGCTGTTTTAGAAAATAGCGATGGTGATAAATCAGTTTGGACAGGAACTGCCAATATTTCTAAAAACTGCATGGGACTTGAGGCCAATGCCAACATGTCTGTTTACATCAGAAACAACTCGATCGCAGAAGCTTTCTTAGATCAGTTCAATCTCATGTTTGAATTCGACAAAGGCCTGGCGGTCAAGAGTAAACTCGTGACAAATCCAGGTGAAAATGAGCCGTCGCTAGCTGGAAGATTCCACCGTTCAAAATACCCGGTAAGTAAACGCCTCTTCACTTTTAACGACGGAACAAAAGTTCGCGTGCACTTTGCCCCAACTGACGACGCTGAACATAGAGTGATCCTGCCTATGCTTCTTTCTGCAAAAGAGGGAGATGAAATTAGAATTTCAATGTTTGGTGGTACAGGGTATGAAATCGTAAGAGCTATGCAGTACGCTGCTGCTAAAGGCGCCAATGTCCGCATTGCTTTTGACAGACGCTTAGGTCACGGTCTTACTTCATGGATTAGAGATGCGGTCTTAAACGTGAATATGCCCAACCCTTATATTGGAAAAGTGGGAAGTGATGTAACTCCAGGCAAAATCAGCTACCGCGTAAGCACATGGACAGGGAAAAACCACTATAAGGCCGGAACACTCACCAGAAAACGCGCTGACGGAAGCATGCATGCAGAACAAATTATTGTAGGATCACAAAACTGGAGCTCCGGTGGAAATGACTATAATGATGAAAACCTGATCTCCATCCAGAATCTGGAAACGGACGTGAAGGCCGCTGAAATGTTTAACCAAGAATTTGACACTCGTCTTTGGGTTAAATCAAAAGACGAAAAACCTCTTCCACCAAAACGACTATAATCTTTTGTAATGTCCATGTAATATACTTACATGGACATTAACCACAGAACACTTCTATTCTACTTTTTTAAGAAATAAAAAAGCTCATCCAGTTTTGCCTTATCCATTTCATGTAGCTTGCGATCATTGTTAAACGAAATGATCTCTCCATCTTTAGGATTTTTAAGTGCTCGGGCGATGTCTTCACTTCTTAAAATATGTAGGACAGGAACAGGCGCTCGATTGACATAATTGCCAACATGATCAAAGTCCGTTTCTTCAAAAACAAACTCGGGATGAAAAGCGACTAATTGAAACACATCAGAAAGTTCTGCTTCTTCCAGCATGTATTCCAAATCGCCAACAAAATCATTAAAGACTCTGAAGTCGCTTGAAGCATTTGTGTAAGCAATTAATGTCGTAGAAACCTCTGAGCTTTCAGTCTGGTTTAAATACTCCAACTCTTCTAAGAAAAACCCGACTTGCCCCTCTTCCGTAGAGTCCTGGCATTCGAGCACTCTGATTTGTCCGCGTTCATAGGGAATGCGGGCAAAAGGGCATAAATCAAGGCCAATAACGATGGTACGAAGCCAATAGTTTGTGAGGGTTAGAGTGTTTTCCATGGAAATAATACTATCATGGCCTAGAGGGGTCGACAAAGTGCATATTCTTATGGCAAAGTGCCCAAAAATCAGAAGGAAAAGACTATGACAGAAGCAATCGTACCTCCACAACCAGCAAAATCTCACCGTGTAACTCTAAGCTTAGCGTACCGTGAATCGCGTATGGATAACGTTCTTCTTCAAGCTCTTCGCGACCAAGATGAGAACATGTCTTTAAAAAACATTTCTCGTGGAGCTCTTAAAGAACTTTTCAACAATGGAAAGATTCAAATCAAAGGTCAGCGTGCAAGAACATCTTCAGCTCTAGCAAAAGGTGTAACTTACGTTGATATTTTAGGCTTCTAAAATACTCACCTAAAACAGGCAAAATTCCCTAACTCCATTATTCATGTCGCTGCCTTTGAACGTGATTTCTGTACGTTAATTCTGGCATTTCACTTGCTTTCATATCCATAGTTATTCCAATTTTTGAATCTTCGAAAATATTGGAACATTAACAATGGAGACTCTTATGAAAAAGGCATTCACGATGTTTGCCCTTTTGTTATTTTCCATCACTGCGTTCGCAATCACGGGTAAAGACGACTGGGAAACAATTCGAAAAAGCCGTGACGTCCTCATCGTACAGCCAGCATTTGCTGAGCGTTTTGGGAAAGACGGGCTGTTTAATTCGTGCGTCTCAGGCAACGAAATCAGAAGTATCACCCCGGTAAAAAACTGTGTCGCTTACACTCAAGTCGACAATGAAAATCAAAATCAAAACCTAAGCGGATACAAAAACTATAACTGTACTCAGTATAGAAAAGAGCATGTGAGCATGAACAGACTGCACACAAAAGAGCACTGTGTTCGTTTTGCGCCGATTAACGAATACACTTCTGGTGAATGCGTGGCCTATGAACCATCAAGTGCAGTCTACCCGACCAGCTATAGACTTCCAGTCATTGAGGCCGAAGGTGACGAGTATGGGACTCACCTCTTTTCTAAAACCTATGCTTTGCCTGAATGTGATTAATATTTAACTTAAAAACTTAGGAGTTTTCATGGAAAAGAAAACAAAGAAGATCCGCTATGGAGTTGTAGGTCTCGGGAACATAGCCCAGTCGGCCGTGCTTCCCGCCTTTAAAAATGCCGCCAACAACTCTGTGCTCACCGCTCTCATTTCCGAGGATAAACAAAAATTAAAAGTCCTCGCTAAAAAGTATAAAGTCAAAAACACTTATCTTTTCGAAGACCTAGAAGAGTGTTTTATGAAAAAAGAGATTGATGCTATTTACATCGCCACTCCCAACGATCATCACCGCCAAATCGTCGAACTGGCCGCTCAGTACAAGATCAATGTCCTTTGTGAAAAGCCCATGGCCGTCACACTCAACGACTGCCTTTACATGGATCAAGTGGCCAAAAAACATAATATCAAAATGATGGTTGCTTACCGCTTGCACTTCGAAGCGGCCAATCTTGAAGCGGTCAAGATGTGCCGCCAAGGTGCGCTTGGCGACCTGAAGTTTTTTAATTCATCTTTTAGTTATCAGGTGAAAGATAAAAAAAATATTCGTCTTAACCCTACATCTGTTGGTGGTGGTGCCCTTTATGATATCGGGATTTATTGTATCAATGCTTCCCGCTACCTGTTTCAGGCAGAGCCTATTGAAGTCGTCGGCTTCTCCGTGACAAGTGATGACCCCCGATTTATTAACACCGAAGAAACCACTTCGGCCATCCTTCGCTTTCCCAATGATAAGCTGGCCGCTTTTACTGTAAGTTTTGGTGCCTACGATTCATCTGATTATGAAATCATCGGCGAAAAAGGACGCATCCGTTTAGAAAATGCTTACGACTATGCCATGCCAATGGAGCTTAGGACTTTTTTGCAAACTCGTAGCGGTGAAATGAAAAAGCAGACAAAAAAATATAAAAAGCGCGACCAGTTTTCGGCCGAACTTCTTTATTTTTCTGATTGTATTATCAAAAACAAAACACCCGAACCAGGGCCTGTAGAAGGAACGGCCGATGTTAAAATCATCCAGGCAATTTTAGAATCAATCCATCGCAATCAACCAGTTTCACTGGACCCGGTTCACAAGCAAATGTATCCAAACCAGAAACAAAAGATTATGCGACCAGGTGTGAGAAAAAGAAAACTCTTTCATGCTACCGGGCCGAGCAAAGATTAACATGATGTAAGGAGATAGGCGAAAAGCAAAAAACTTTATGAGGCGAAATAACCTCACTTTATGTTATGATGACGTTTATGCGAATAGACGTCATCATCCCTACATTTAACCGTGCTCCGGTTTTAATGAGGGCCATTCAAAGTGTGCTCAATCAAACCTATCAGGATTTTACACTTCACATTGTCGACGATGGATCAACTGATGAGACAGCAAGCGTGTTAATTCAAGTCCAATCGCAACCAAATGTCGTTATTCACCGTCAGGAAAACCGCGGAGTCAGTGCCGCCCGAAACTTCGGTGTAAAAAATAGTACTGCACCTTATATTTCTTTTCTGGACTCCGATGATGAGTGGATGCCGGAAAAACTTCAGGTGCAGGCTAATTTCTTAAAAAACTCACCTCACCTCTCTTTTCTTCACAGTGAAGAAATCTGGGTGAGAAACGGTGTGAGAGTCAATCCTAAGGTCAAACACCAAAAGAGTAACGAAAACCTTTTTACGCGCTCATTAGACTTCTGTCTGATCTCTCCTTCTACCGTAATTTTAAGCCGCGAGCTCTTTTTAAAACATAATGGTTTTGATGAGAGTTTTACTGTGTGTGAAGATTACGATCTGTGGTTAAAGATTCTAGCAAGCGAAGAAATAGGTTTTATTGAACAACCTCTTACTATTAAGCATGGAGGGCATGAAGACCAGCTTTCAACGAAGTTTGTGGCCATGGACTACTGGAGAATCAAATCCCTTTGCCGCCTGGTAAAAGAGGCTTCACTTTCTTTAGAGCAGAAAGAAGAGGTTAAAAATGTTTTGGAGAAAAAAGCGCCCATCCTTTTAAAAGGATATGTGAAGTATCAGAATCAAAGAGCGCATGATGAGATCAGCACGCTTTTAAAAGACACTATTTCTTATTTTTAAACTCACCTGTGTACTTAACTTTGCCAATGCCATCAGTATTGATCATCCACTTGGCCATTTGACGGTATTTGACAACCAAATCATCAAGGCGGCGTTGGTCTACCGGACATGTCATCCCCATCTTTGCCAAGCGAGCTTTTAACTTGTCTGCCGTTTTTTGAGTGGGAAACTTTGAGCAGTTAATGGCCTCATCCATCGAATCATCAACATAGTTTCTGAAATCGATTTCTTTTACCTGGGCCCATTGATCGTTTTGACAAGCAATGTATGGCCCGATGTTGTGGTCTGCACCTAAGACATCATCACGGAGCTGAAGCATATGATTCCACATCCTCATCCCGTTAAAGTTGGCCCCCAGGTCCCCATAACTAAATACACCATTGCCGATCTTGTTTCCCCCCAAGAAAAACTTCTCGCCAATGATTCCTTTTTTAACTGCTTTGATTTCGCCTTTTTCGTCCAGGTAATTTTTTGTAAAGTAATTAAACCCCTGTCCAAACATGTGCTCTAATTTATCTGTTCCAATCGTCTGGTCACCAATTCTCATTACACCAGACATCGTGATGCCTTTTTTAGCGAAGATGGTGAATCCCATTCCAATTCCATCCCACATTGTCCAGTCCTGATAAATTGAATCATCAAGTCCGATGATGCGTTTTTCAACATTCGGATCTTTTAAAATATCAATGATCAACTCGCCCGTTAAATGATTAGCGAAATGACCACGAAGCGCTTTATAAAGAACTTCTTCTCTACAGCCTTGCCCTTTGGCATTGGCTTCCTTAATTGATTTTATAATAGACGCGTTGGCCTTAGCATTGACGATTTTCGCACTGTCTTTAAGTGGTTCATCTCTTCTGCTGAATTGATCAACTTCTGCACTAAAAACCGATTGTGAAAGTACTGCTAGCCCTATAATGAAGACTTTAGAAAGTCCCATAACACTACCCCTCATATCGCACACCCAAGATTATAAGCGGCAATATAAGGGAAAAGTGTCATTTTAGCACTAGGCTATGAGTTTTTTACAGGGTGCTTGCTTCTGTAGCGAATATTAAGGGATTCAACCAGTAAAGAAAAGGCCATCGCAAAATAGATGTAACCTTTCGAAACATGTTGCCCCATTGATTCGGCCACTAACATAACCCCAATAAGAATCAGGAAAGACAGGGCGAGGATCTTCACTGTCGGGTGCTTTTCGACAAAAGCACTGATCTTGCCGGCAGAAAGAAGCATAACCACCATCGAGATCACCATGGCCACAACCATGACACTTACCTGGCTTACCATCCCTACGGCAGTGATCACAGAATCGAGAGAGAAGACAATATCCAGCACCAGAATCTGGGCCAGCATAGTGCCTGCACTCACCTTCTTTTTCGACTTAGCATCTTCAGGAAGAGCGTGTTCAGGGTCTCCTTCAACTTTGTGGTGGATTTCAAAAGTAGACTTGGCAATTAAGAAGAGACCCCCGCCTAATAAAATGAGGTCGCGTCCAGAAAAGCTTTGTCCAAACACCGCAAAAAGCGGCTCTTTTAAAGTCATGATCCAGCTGATTGAGAATAAAAGCAAAATGCGGATAACGAGCGCAAGACCGATACCGAGGTTTCTGATCTTGGGTTGTTGTTCAACCGGAAGTCGTCCTACTAGAATAGCGATAAAAATAATATTATCGATTCCCAGAACAATTTCCATGGCCGTTAAAGTGACAAGAGCGATTAACACTTCATTGGTCAATTCGAACATTGATTCCTCCTAAAATAATTATTGAGCAAGGACACATCTTGTTTCTAAAAGATAATCTCTCGTCCATAGAGTCCATGAAAGAGTATCTTCTGCTGTCCTTAAGTACCCTTCAGCATATGATCTCGATGGCCCTTCAAGATTAAAGATTTCTAATTCAAATTTTCCTGCGCCTTTATTGTTGATGTAAAAAGAGAAATCATCGGCAATCACATATGCTGTTTTTGTTTTTGGCTCCACCTTAAATTGTACTTCTGCCACTGTGTCCATATTTACAATTACTGTGCAGTAAAGTTCTTCAGCAAAAACCACATTCGAAGTTAACGCTAATGCTAGTGCGATAACGAATTTTTTCATACGACTTCTCCATGAAATACTAAAGTGTTTTAGACTTTTATTCTATGCGCCGGCATTACCTTTGCAAAGT
The DNA here is from genome assembly GCF_058446905.1 of Bacteriovorax sp. As-1. Taxonomy (NCBI): domain Bacteria; kingdom Pseudomonadati; phylum Bdellovibrionota; class Bacteriovoracia; order Bacteriovoracales; family Bacteriovoracaceae; genus Bacteriovorax; species Bacteriovorax sp. As-1. The sequence goes on along the minus strand of NZ_CP184341.1, from coordinate 2,820,818 downwards.
TGTTTGTTGTGACTTTAACCTTATCAGGAAGAAATGCATGAAACTAGCTCCCAACTTACCAAAAACTCTGCTTTTAGCGACGGTTCTTACCGCCTTAGCAGCGTGTAGCTCAAAACCTGTTGTCCAAGATTTCCCCGCAACGGCCAATCCAACTGAGGAAATAACGAACCTGGAAAACGAAGTTAAGACAGCTGAGTCAAATCAGGTCAATGTTCTTTCACCACGCAACTTCAAAGAGGCCCGTGAGTCCTTAGAAGATGCAAAAAAAATGAATCTTAAAGGAAAAGATGCAGAGGACACACTTCATCAAGTGGCCCTGGGAAAGGCTTACCTTAATAACGCCAATGCCGTGGCAGAAGTGGCACGCAATAATATTGAGGATGTCATCGCGGCCCGTGAAGCTGCAGTTGTTGCAGGCGCCCCAAGCTACTTTGGAAAAGATTTTAAAAATGCCGATGAAGATTTCGCCGACCTTACTAAGGATATAGAAAAAAATAAATTAAGTGGCATTCCAAAAGAGCGCTCTGAACTACAAAAACAATATCTAGATTTAGAGCTAAAAGCGATCAAAGAAAAACACCTTAAAGGAAGCCGTGAAGGAATCAAAACAGCTAAGAAAGAAAAAGCTGAAAAGTATGCTCCTAGAACGCTGGCCATTGCTGAAAAAAGCTATGCTGATACTGAAGCCTACATTACAGCAAACCGCCATAACACATCAGGAATCGAAGCCCGTGCTAAAGAAACCAGCATAGCTGTCGAGCACGCTGTAAACATTAACCGCATATCTCAAAATCAAAAAAACCTTCCACCAGAAGAATTGGCCCTTATGATTGAACAAGAGAAAATGCGAGTTGCAGCAAAAGAAAGCCAACTTGAAACGGTTAATGATGAACTACAAACAACTCAAAGTGCTCTTGATAGACAAAAAGATGCCACAGCTGCTGCTGCCGCTTCTCTTGGGATGACAAAAGAGGCCTATGAGGCACAAAAAAGACTGAATGAAAAATATGAAACTGCCAGAAAAGAATTTGATCCTAGTGAGGCCGAAGTTTATAAACAAGGTGACGCTCTTTTAATCCGCCTAAAAGGAATGGAGTTCCCTAGTTCAAAAGCAACGATCACTGAAAGAAACAAACCATTACTGAACAAGGTTCAAAAAGTAATGGAGGAGTTCGGCTCAAGTGCAGTCACGATTGAAGGTCATACTGACTCTGTTGGTGGAAAAAAAGTAAACGACCGCCTTTCTCAAAACCGCGCCCAAGCTGTTAAGGATTACCTGCAGTCTAGCGGTGGAGGAATTGAGAACTCTGCTAAAATTGAAGCTGTGGGTTATGGATACCAAAAACCACTCGCTACTAACAAAACTGCCGATGGTAGAGCACAAAACCGTCGTGTAGATATCGTTATCAAACCTCAAAGCACTGAGCTATAGGAACAATAACCACGAAAGCCCCGTACCCACGGGGCTTTTTGGCTAAAAAACCCATATCTTCTGATCTATAAATGCAGTATTATTTATGAATGTCGAAGAAAGCTAAAAACAAAAAAAACCTGGACCCATTTACAAATGCCAATGACATTCAGGACATTCAAAAAGGGCTTGTCGACAAGAAAAAAGGCAAACGCACTCCTCAGGAAAAAAACCGCAGAGACCGCCATCAACAAAAAGAAATTGTCCGTCAATTAACAGATGAACTGGTCCGTCTGTCTGAAAAAGATATTCTTGAAGAACTTTCAAAAGAAGAGGCCAAAGGCCAAGTCAACGAAGTGATTTACACTATCAGACCCGTTAAGAGTAAAGACGATCTATAAGAAGGCCTTTGATTTGCAAGCCAGAGTTTAGATTATCCAAAAAAGAATTCTTAAAATAAGAGGATCCTATGGTTTTATCATCCGAAATGAAAATGTTATTTTACTCGTGCGTCCTTGGACTTATCCAACTTCTGCTGGCCGCTGCAATGACCACAAAAGAGCGCGGTCTCCAATGGAATCTCTCTTCCCGAGACAAACCAATTCCTCCCCTTTCGGGAATCGCCGGAAGACTTGATCGCGCGTTTAAAAATTTCATGGAAACATTTCCTTTTTTTATCGCCACCACTTTAATCGTTCAAATCACTGGAATGGCAAATGCGACGACGACTCTCGGGGCCCAACTCTACTTCTGGGCGAGACTCATTTATGTACCTTTTTATGCTTTTGGCATAATTGGGGCGAGAACTCTGATTTGGGTAGTTTCGCTAGTCGGGCTGCTGATGATTTTCTCAGCACTGCTTTAAAAGGAGAAAAGCGCCTAAGCGCTTTTCTTTCCTTCAATAAATGTATTGAGTCTGATGACTAATCCTCGTAAATCATCAACTTGTTCACCTAAGTGATTGGCCGATTCGCGGGCCGATTGTGAAGACGAACTATTTTGGTGAGAAGCACTATCAATCTCACTCATCGCTTTTGTGATCTCTCTGATACTCTGAGACTGCTCGTTGCTCGCTGATGAAATTTCATTCACCATGATATTGACATTATTTACGTGGGAGATAATTTCATCAAGGGCCTCACTGCACTTTTGTGCCGTCTCTGTTCCCGTGATGACTCTATCCTTACTTGCTTCCATCAGAGCGCTAATGCGCTTCTTTGAATGCTCAACCGTCGCTTCAACCTGGCGGATGCTGTTTTCCAAGAGTTCAGTAATCTCTTTAGCTGAATTCCCACTCATGGCTGCCAGGTTTCCAACTTCCTCTGCAACTACTGCAAATCCTTTTCCATGCTCTCCAGCTCTTGCTGCTTCAACCGAAGCGTTGAAAGAGAGGAGTTTTGTCTGGAAAACAATTTCATTGATAACTTTTGTTTTAGCTCCAATCTCATTAATAATTGTTACGATTCCACTGATTTCTTTATTGCTGTTTTCAATTTCATCTTTAATTTCAATAATGCTAGCTGAGATGTCATCAATGGCCTTCATTACATTTTCAACGGCTACTTTTCCAACATGAACACTCTCTTTGCTGTGCTCAGAAACTTCAGCTGATTTTTTAGCGTTATCTGCATTGCTAACAACACTCGCGCTCGTCTCTTCAACCGCTGCCGTTGTTTGTTGTAAGGCGGCCGCTTGTTGAGTGATACTTGCCGATAAACTGGTACTTACAGAACTAATTTCACTGGTAAATGAAGCTATTTTATCAGAGCCTTCATTCAAGCTGTCAGAGATTTCATGCAACAGTTTTGAAATCGATCTGGCAAAGTAATACCCGACGAGGAAACCACAAAGAATACCTCCAACGATTATTGCGTTTTGCAGGAGCTTGATGAAGCTTGCTTCTCCCATTCCTTTTGCAATCCACTTGTTGGCGTTGTCTTCATGAAAAGAAACAAGCGCAAGAATACTTTTGTTGTAAACTGCAGCGGCCTCTGGACAATCTTTTAGAAAGATCGCCAGGATTTTTTCTTTATCTTCTGCTGTTCCTGATTTTTGAAGTGCTAAGACTCGGGTTCCGATGTTTTTAAAATTAATCCAGTCTTTTTCAACTTGTGCATAGAGCTCTTTTTCTCCAGGAGAAAAAGGCGTTTCCCTGTAGTGTTTATTTTCTTTTTCATAAATGCCAATAAGATCAAGCACTTCCTGCACAGATGCCTCTTCCTCTGCTTTTGAAATGCCCGGAAGTCCCAGCGTTCTTAAGGCAATACGAATCTTGCTGTAATACAAATACAAATTGTCTGCTGACTTAATATTGGGAATGCTCACGGTTGCAAGTTTACTAAGACTTTCATCCATTTTGTTAATCCCCCAATAGCTAACTCCACCTACAACAACTGTAAAAAAGAGCAGCGTTCCACATAGAAAAAGCAGCTTAGTTCTCAGTCCCAAAGTATTCCACATAACCAAACCCCTATATAAAAAATAGCCAAAATAGTTCGGAATACTTCTCGATAGCTTTTAAGGTTCTCTTTAGGCTATTCGTCTAAGAATCAATAAACAGGATTAGGCGAGCAATAGACAAGCTACTTCTGCATACCTAACTTATTAATTTTATAGATAAATTTAAACTTACGCAAAATTTACGCTTTTCTTTTTTGGAAATCTGATTAGCATCAAGACATGGAATTAAAAGACAAAATTTCAATTCTCGCCGACGCCGCCAAATACGATGCCTCATGTGCTTCAAGTGGTGCTTACAGAAAAGCGGCACGCGGTGGAATCGGAAATTTGGAAGGCTCAGGTATATGCCATAGCTTCACCCCAGATGGAAGATGCGTGTCTCTTTTAAAAATTCTTTTAACCAACTTTTGTATCTACGACTGCAGCTATTGCGTAAATCGTATCTCGAGCCAAATCAAACGCGCGAAGTTTTCTGTGGATGAAATCGTCAACCTCACAATGGACTTCTACAGAAGAAATTATGTCGAAGGGCTTTTCTTGAGTTCGGGTGTGGCCAGAAGCGCAGATGAAACAATGGAAGAAATGATTGAAGTGGCCCGCCGCCTTCGCGTCGATCACAAGTTTGGCGGCTACATACATTTAAAGGCCGTGGCCGGTTGTTCACAAGAGCTTTTAAATAAAGCAGGTCTGTATGCAGACCGCTTAAGCGCCAATATTGAGCTTCCAACCCCAAAAGATTTGACCAATCTTGCTCCAGCTAAAACACACACCGAGATTGAAAAATCAATGGAGCAGATTCAAAGTCGCATTGTGGAGAATATCGAGGAGAAAAAACTTTTTAAGAAAGCTCCTCAATATTCCCCTGGAGGCCAAAGCACTCAGATGATTGTTGGTGCGACAAAAAGCACAGACAGAGACATCATGACCAAAGCTTCTGACTTGTATGGGAATTATCAATTAAAACGCGTTTACTATAGCGCTTTTAGTCCAATTCCAGACAGTGACCCAAATCTTCCGTTAGTCAAACCACCAATGATCCGCGAACACCGTTTGTACCAAACAGACTGGCTTCTGCGCTTCTATGGTTTTAAAGTGGATGAAGTCCTTCCAACTGATCATCCAGAGCTTGATTTAGATCGCGACCCGAAACTTTCGTGGGCCATAAGAAACCGCGGAACATTTCCAGTCGATTTAAATTCAGCACCAAAAAATATTCTCCTGCGTATCCCGGGCCTGGGTGTTCGCAATGTAGATAAAATCCTAGCGACCAGAACCTTCCAGAAAATTCGTCTAACTGATCTGACAAAGATGCGCGTGCATTTAGACAAAATCAGGCCATATGTAGTCACTGCTGATTACACCCCTCCACTATCTCAGCTAGACTCACTACATTTTGGCAAGCACCAAGGCCCGGAGTCTCACGTACAGCTCGACTTATTTTCGAGCTTCCAACAAAGCGTGACAGGAGAATTTTAATTGAAAGTAGTCACAATTGAACCCACATTCGATTCGTGGAGAACATATGCAAGGAGTTTGCTTTCTGAAAAAGTTCATTACGACGACATTGTTTGGAAAACTTCTGGTACTGGATCTTTGTTTGATCTTATGTCAGCTGATCATCGACCATCACCTGTTCAGCTAAGTATCCCACAAAGTTTTATGAAAGATGCGGCCTTCGTTTCTGCTTTTCGCGACGACTCGACTTGGCCTCTACTTTACAAACTGGCCTTTCGCTTAATTTATGAAAACAAACACCTCATGAGTGTTGCCCTTGATACAGACGTGCTCGATTTTCATAGACGTATGAGACTCGTCAGCCGTGATTTGCACAAAATAAAAGCTTTTGTCAGATTTAAGGAGATTAAAAAAAATGACGAATCAATTTACATGGCTTGGCACCGTCCTGATCATCGTGTGCTTAAATTTTCTGCTCCATTTTTTACAGATCGCTTTAACGGCATGAATTGGGTCATCTTCACTGAAGATGAAGCGATGAGCTGGATAGACAATCAACTTACTTTCGGGCCTGGAATCACACAACAAGAAGCCCTTGCATTCGACCACACGGAGGAACTATGGAAAACGTATTATGGCTCCATCTTCAATCCCGCACGAATCAAAGTAAAGGCGATGAAAAAAGAATTACCGGTCCGCCACTGGGCCACTCTCCCGGAGGCGTCGATCATAGATGAGCTCTTAAGAGAGGCCCCTAAGCGCCTGGAAGAATTTTACGAATCTCAAAGAGCATCGGCAGTGAGTCTCATAAGCGAAAGTGTTAGCTCCCTTTCAGAATTGAAAGCCGCTATCAAGAACTGTGCTGCCTGCTCTATATGTCACAAAGCAACTGCTCCAGTCTTTGGCGAGGGGCCAATGGACGCGGAGATTGTTTTTGTCGGTGAGCAGCCTGGAAATGAAGAGGATATGGGCGGATCTCCTTTTATAGGCCCTGCTGGAAAACTTTTTATGGATGCGCTTCTTCAGGCGGGCATCAAACGCAACGAAGTTTATCTCACCAACGCAGTTAAAGGATTTAAATGGAAAGAACATAATGGCATGAGAAAGCACGTGAACCCTTCTTCTTTTGAAATCTCGGCCTGCAGGGCCTGGGTTAAATCAGAATTGGAATTGATAAAACCACGCATTCTAGTTTGCCTTGGGGCCAGTGCCGCTCAGTCGGTTTTTGGAAAGCTTATGAAAGTGCACGACTCTCACGGCAAAGTTTTTAATACAGCATTTTGTGATCAGACAATTATTCTCCCCCATCCTTCTGCTATTTTGCGTACACAAGACCCGGAAGATAAAATGCGCCTCCATAGTCAATTCCTCGGGGACATCATGGCCTTGAAAAATATTTGAGCAACTCTTTCGGTGACATCTTGAGTTCAAAAACACTGTCTTTTTAAAATAATTTTATTTCATATTTTGGCACCCCAACTGCACTTCTGATTATTACAGGAAGTCATTTTATAAATTCTGTTCATTTATAAAGGGGTGAAGGCATGAGGCCTTTTAATTTAAAAGCTAGTTTCATAGCTCTTTCTTTTCTTTTATCTGCCGCTGCCTTTGCCAGCGGTTCGAAGCGTCCTGATATTGGAGAAGGAGGAACTGATGGTTCAGACACTGTCGTCACTTACCCAGTCGTTATTCCTCCCGATAATCCGGTGACTGACGAAGAAGCACAAGAGATTGAAGAGAAATACTCTCACCTCGATCCTGATAAATTAGTTCCTTCTCCTCTTTTAGAAAAGGCCGTCGCTTTCTACGATGCCAATCTGGCGATCATAAAAAATCAGCGCTACATGGTGGTGATTGATTTCAAACAACACAGTGGTAAAAAAAGATTTTATCTCATCGATATGGAATCAGGTGAAGTTGAACCATATCTTACTGCTCACGGAAAAAATTCTGATCCTGATTATGATGGATACGCTACGAAGTTCTCCAATACGAATGGCTCGCTTATGAGCTCTCTTGGTTTTTATCTTACTGCTGAAACATACTATGGAGAGCACGGTTACTCTCTTCGCCTTGATGGTCTCTCCAGCACCAACTCTAATGCAAGAAAGCGCGCCATCGTCGTCCATGGTGCTTCTTACGTAAATTCTTTTCTTCCAAAAATGGGTCGCAGTTATGGGTGCCCGGCAGTAGATGAAAACTTTTCAACTCAAGTAATCGACATGATCAAGGGCGGAACACTTATTTTTGCCGATGGCTAACGAATGTAGGGCCTACGTTGAGTGGTAAATTCCCTAGGAAAATGATAGAATAAGAGGGTCCGACAAAGGGGCGTTAACAAGGATGTTCCCATGACGAAATCATTAGTCACTCTGTTATTCTCTATTGCAATGATCACCTCTTGTTCTTCAGCGCCTTCAAGGCCTCAACTCTACCCGAATCAAGTGGCCAAAGACCGCGGTCCGAATGCTTCCAAACAAGACATCGATCAATGCTTAAAAGAAGCAGAAGATTATCTTAAAACTCCAGAAGGGAAAAAACTCAAAGACAGCATCAATCCCGGCAGTGTCAGTACATCAATTGGATTTGGTTTTGGAACAGGTGGCTCTGGAATCGGATTAGGTGTAGGAACAGGTGGTGGACGATCGCGTTTGTCTGGGGAAGAGCAAGTCAGAAGAAATTTTACCAATCAATGCTTAGTGAATAAAGGTTATCAAGTTGTTGGTTGGGAAAACTAAATACCTTACGACATTAATTTTGCACTTTTTACCAGCTTATCTTAGTCATCGTCAGCGTAAACTGCCTTTTTTATGTCGGACGGAAGCTTACCGCTCATTCCTTCTACGGCTGTATTAGTTAGAATAAGCACTGTCAGCTTATTAACAGGATCAACCCACCAAGTGTGCCCCCAAACTCCACCCCACTCGTAGCTTCCTTTTCCCATAGGAGACTTGGCCTCGTCCGCATCAGTTAGAACTTTAAATCCTAACGACCACCCCCACCCAGGGCCATCAACGTTGAGACTTCCCACTTGATTAGTGGTCAGAGCTTCATGTGAGTTTTTATTCAAGAGAGTTGAGCCTGTGCGCAGGTCTTCGAAAAATTTTAAAAGATCGGCCGGTGTTCCCACCATCCCAGCTCCACCAGAAGGATACGCTTTTTTATCCAAGGCCCTTCCCGGTGAGTAAACGATTTCACTGGCCGCAAATTTAAATCTCTCTGTCTCGGCCATGCGTTTTGGTTCTGGTTTAGCGTCAACGTAGGCCGCTGTAAGCTTCCCTGCATCTTTAGCAAAAAATCCAGAGTCATTCATTTGCAGTGGTTTTAAAACCTGCTCGTCTATGATGGCCCCCAATTCTTTTTTCTCAATACGAGTCAGGATTTCTCCTAAGACGTCTGTGGCCAGAGAGTAGCTCCATTGAGTTCCTGGTTTAAAAAGAAGAGGTGCCAGAGCGATGCGCTTGATATTTTCTTCCAGCGTGATATCGGCCTTATCCAGGCCGTCTGAGACGCGGAGTGTGTGATAGGGCCCATCTTGCACTTCAAAAAATGAGTAATTAAGTCCCGCTGTGTGAGTTAACAGATGGCGGATCGTAATTTCTTTATTCAGCTCAGGAATCCACTTTGAAGCGGAGTCATCAATCCTGATTTTTCCCTGATCAATTAATTTTAAAACAGCAACAGTCACAATTGGTTTTGTGATTGAAGATAATCTAAAAAGTGAATCTGTCGTCATCGGAGTTTTAGCTTCACGGTCTGAAAATCCATGGGCCTTATTGTAAATCAGCTTTCCATCACGGCTAACCATGACCACGGCCCCAACAATACGTTTTTCATCCAGACCTGAAGTAATGGCCTTATCGAGCCTTGATTCTAAAGTGTCGGCAAAAGTGTTTTGAAATGAGAGCGCCATTAGGGCAAAAAGGATCAGTAGTTTCACGAAAAAAATTCCTCCAAAAAGCTATATAGTCCTCTTAAAATCCCCTAGCAAAACATTTCGAAATAAGTTTTTTTTATGACTTAGGCACATGGAAGTTATTAAGCGCGCTCAGTTGTATCAGGTTTGGTTCTCTGCTAGACTTTAAGTTATGAATTCAGAGCATTCACTGATGTTGAACATGGTTTTTATCACCCTAGGTGGTCTCTTTCACCTGGCCGAATACCTATGGCCGGATAGAAGCCTGACACGCAAAGAGGAGTTCGCTAAAGACGTTATTGCCTTTATGCTCTTATCTCTTTGTGGAGTTCTAATTTCCACTCCCCTTATTCATTACTACCGTACGTTGGATTTAAGTTTCCTGGCCGCTCTTCATGAGTTAGGTTCATTCACTAAAATCGCCCTGGCGACCTTGATTACCGACTTCTTGAATTATTGGATTCACTATTACATGCACAAGTACAGCTGGTACTGGAAGGCACACGTTCACCATCACCGCGTGGTAAACCTTTACTGGTTTTCAGGACTGCGAGCAAGTTTTGGCCACTACGTCTCTTTTATCCTTTCGCGTGTAACAGTCGGAATTGTACTTTTAAATCTTTCAAGCGGTGAGCTTTTCTTCTACCTGTCTTTTGGACTTATCACGAATTTTTATCAGCACACGAATGCGAGAATCGGGCATCGCTGGGTCGAATGGATTTTAGTCACCCCGAGAGTGCATCGTCTTCACCACGCTTCAAACGGCAGGCGATTAAAGAACCTGGCGACGATTTTTTCTTTCTGGGATCGAATGTTTGGAACTTATGTAGACCCTGAAACACACCCAGCTGATTATGAGCTGGGTGTAAAGAGTGATAAAAAATCAGAATGGAAAGAATTAATCGGTATCTAGTTAGCTAGTTCTGGTTCTAAGTCTGAAGTTGTTTCAGTTTCTTTTTCACCATCTTCAAGGAAATCCAGGTCGCGTCCGAAAGTCTCTTTCATTAAGAAAAGAGCAAGGAAAGCTAGACCAAAAACAACCCCACCAATTAGAAGAACACTTTGAACAATCGTAAAGTGAGGCTTAATCACTAAGAACGACGTCGCAATAATCATCCCCGATCCACGAACAAAGTTTGGAACTGTTGTCGCAACAGTTGATCGAATATCTGTTCCGAACTGCTCTGCTGCTGTCGTAACAAGAACTGCCCAATACCCTGCACATGTCCCTAAAAGGAAACATAGAAGGTAAATGAATGTGTCACTTGCTCCATGAGCGTTCATATAAATGATCATAAGAGTCAGTGCTGTTGCCAGGAAAAAGCCGATCGCTTTTTTTCTCGATCTCATCCACTGCGATAAAAGTCCACTTGCTAAGTCCCCTACAGCTAGACCAATTGATCCGTAAATAAGTGCGTCAGCTGCCGTCACTGGAGTTTTTAAACTTAACTCACTTGTCACTTCTGGAGCTAAAGTCATAAGAATCGCTGTAATGAAATAAATTGGCACCCCTACTAAAACCGCACTTATGTAAAGCACAGCTCTTTTTGGAGCAAAAAGTAATTTTAAATTTCCACGCTTAACGTTTGAATGCTTAAGCTTCTTAAACATCTCAGAGTCAAAACTCTTAAAGCGCGCAACTAAAAGAAGAAGTCCTAAGATCCCACCGATAAGGTAAGCGTGGTTCCAAGCAAAATACTTCCCAACTAAGGCCGCACATAAACTTCCCGTCATACCAAGTGTGGCAATGAGAGTTGTCGCAAGACCTCTGTCTTCTTTGTTAAGTGATTCAGCAACAAGTGTAACCGCTGCTCCTAACTCTCCAGCAAGACCAACACCTGCTAAAAAGCGCAGGGCCTCGTATTGCCAGACTTCAGTGACAAACGCATTAAAGATGTTTGCTAGTGAGTACATTAGGATTGAAGCGTATAAAACAGTGTGACGGCCTTTCTTGTCTCCAAGAACTCCCCAGAAAATACCTCCAAGAAGCATTCCCCCCATCTGCCAGTTGTAGAGCTTCACCCCTACTTGAATCATTTCTTCAACAGAAGTGATTCCCAGTGCCTGCATCGAACCGACGCGGACAACGCCGAAAAGAGTAATATCGAACATGTCGACGAAATAACCTAGGGCCGAAATAATAACCGTAGGAGTCAAAATACGGGCAAAACGCGATTGCTTCATAGTGATCTCTTAATATATTTGCAGGTAAATATTAAGCGGCCAGTCTCCTATGGGAGAGCAAATATGACAAGTATAAATTGTTTCAACGCTCCTTAATTTCTCCTATAATAAGAGTATGAAAACATCAAAAATCACCCTCTTACTCGCTCTTCTTTTCCTATTCACATCTTGTGCATCAAAACCAAAGCTTTATCCCAACGATACTCTTAGAACAAAAGGAAAAGTCGCCTCTGAAGCCGACATCGATCAATGTATCAAAGACGCTGAAACCTACCTGGATTCTTCTGAAGGAAAAAAAATCGCTAAAAGCGCAGGCTTTGGGGCGATGGTTGGTGGAGCAATGGGTGCAGTGGCCGGAGCTTTTACTGGTGATATTGGAGGAGGACTTGCTCAAGGAGCGGCCATTGGTGGCGCCGGTGGAGCAGTTTCAGGCTCACTCTCACCGGATGAAATCAAACGCCGTTACGTCAATCAGTGTTTAGCGGATAAAGGCTATCATGTGATTGGTTGGGATTAAATCAACCGGCACTCTTTCCCTTTATAAGAGAACTCTTCAACTTCCTGAATCGGCAGAACTTCTACACCTGTTTGTTTAAACTTCTCTAAAAGTTTTGGAACTGAATCCACCGAGCGCGCGTGCACGTCGTGCATAAGCACCACTCCTCCACCGAGAGGTTTTGAGATATTAATTTTTACTTTGTAGTAAGTGCCATTGGAATTCTTTTTAAAGTCGTAGCCTGTTCCACCAAAAATGTTGGCCATAACATTTTGAGCGATATCATCCGGAGTCATGTCGGCCAGCCAATCAACGGTGTCGATATCCCAGAAAGCAAAGTTAATACAGTTGTCACGAAAGAGTTCGTTAGAGACTTCCTTCATAACATTGAGATGGTGATACGCTCTTGTTTTTGAACCGTAAGCTCCATAAGGAAAACGGTAATAGATTTCTCTATTGAGTGCATTTTCTTCTTCGATCAATTTAGATGTCATCAAGATGGATTGTTTTAATTCTGCTCTATAGACGGCTTCTGTCTTTGTATCTGAGCTGATGTGATTGTGGTGGTGGCTGGCGATATTATGGCCTTCGGCGATCATTCTTTTGACGACAGGTAGAGTTTTAGCATCGATATTGCCGGTTAAAAGAAAGAAGGTCGCTTTGACATTGTACTTTTTTAACGTGTCTAAAAGTCTTGGAGTGGTTGTCGCATCAGGGCCATCGTCGAAAGTCAGGACAACTTTTTTTGTTCCTCTTAAAGACCTTGTTAAGTACTGGGAGAAACCGGTGTCTTTGCCGGGGACGTAAATTTGACCTGGGTTGGGGAACTGTTTTTCGTCGAGAGATTGAGCGTGAGCTTGCACGGCCATTAAGGCCCATACCAGTAAAAATTTCATTTCATCATCCTTGATTAATTACTTTCCATTCTTCTGTCCTCTGCTTTCCTTGTCAATAAAAGGGTTCTGACTTGTTCTCGCATAAGAATAGTTCATTTCCTTAGGAGAACACTAAGTACGATTGGCCAGCCGAAAGTCTTTGAAATGACTCTACCTATTTTTGGCCTTCCCCTTGAAATACCTCCTCCCAACAAATCAAAAAAGGAGATCAATATGTACGGATCATCATTTCACCTTGAGCAGTCAATCAACACAAACCGCATGATGAAAACCTCATCATCATCCACAGAAAAAAACTGGATTGCAGTTATCTTTGCTTTCTTGCTCATTGCTCTTTCAACATCAAGCTTTGCAGGCCCTAGCCAACCACGACTGCCAGGTGGAAATGGGACCGTACGTGGAAGATAAAAAGAAAAGGCCCTCGCAATGAGGGCCTTTTTATAGAACAGCTCGAAAGCTATAAGATGCGCGAGGATTACGCCAGCATTTGATCTTCAAATGCGGCAAGAGCAGCTTTCGCTCCCTCGCCCATGGCAATAATGATCTGCTTATAAGGAACAGTAGTAACGTCTCCAGCGGCATAGATACCCGGAACATTTGTTCTACCTTTATTATCTACAACAATCTCACCAAACTTAGTTGTTTCAACAACATCTTTTACAAATCCTGAGTTTGGCAGAAGACCGATCTGAACAAAGATTCCGTCCAAATCAACTTTCATCATTTCTTTTGTCTTTCTGTTTTCATACTCAAGTCCGATAACCTTTCCTCCATCCCCTAATACTTGAGATGTGCGGGCTTCAGTCACGATTGAAACGTTTGGTAGAGACTTCAGTTTATTAACTAAAACCTGGTCCGCTTTTAACGTATCATTGAACTCAAACAAGACAACTTCCTTTACGATACCAGCAAGGTCGATTGCGGCCTCAACACCTGAGTTACCACCACCAACAACGGCAATCTTTTTACCTTTGTAGTATGGGCCATCACAGTGAGGACAGAAAGCGACTCCGCGACCGATATATTCTTTTTCCCCTGGAATGTTGAGTTCTCTCCACTTGGCACCAGTTGCGACAATCAGTGCTTTTGTTTTGATGACTTCTCCACCTTCGAGGTGAACGATTTTGTGTTTTCCTTCTGAGATAACATTTTGAACACGACGGTGTTCTAAAACCTTAACCGGGTACTCTGCGATATGCTGGTTAAGTTGAGCGGCAAGCTGTGGCCCTTCAGTGTATTTCACACCGATAAGATTTTCGATTCCCTTTGTGTCCTGAACCTGACCACCAATTCTTTCTGCAAGCATCGCTGTCTTTAAACCTTTACGAACAGAGTAGATCGCAGCAGAGGCCCCTGCAGGTCCACCACCAACAACAACTACGTCGTATTCTCCAAGATCCTGATTAATCACTTCGCCTGTTGCTTCCTGAACACCAAAAGCTTTTTCCAGTGCTGAGAGCAGGTCGATTGTATTTAAGCGGCCAGAATAAATCATTTTATCGTTGACCACTACACTTGGCACCCCTTGGATTCCTAGTGTTTTAATTTCTTCTTGAGTGTATTGCCCGTCAATCATCGTGTGCTTAAAGTTTCCGTGAATCACGGCCATTTGATTTAAGAATTGCACGACATCCGGACAGTTTTCACATGTAAGTGAAACATAAGTTCTGACCTCAACCGGTCCTTTTAGTTTTTTCATACGGGTTGAAATCGCTTCATCAGGGAACTTCCCTTTATTGTCTGAGTTTAGGATCGCTAAGATCAGCGATGTGAACTCATGTCCGCTCGGGATACCTTTAAACGTAATACCGTTTGCTTTCCCGGCGTATTCTAAATGAAACTGAGGAAAAGGTGCTTTGTGATCACCTACTGCTGGCTTGGCCGTGATGTTAGTTGAGGTTCCTGCAACCTGCTCTAGCATGCTGACCAGGTCTTTTTGATCGGCGTGGTCACTTTCGCTGTAAACTAAGTCTACATTTTTTTCTAATTTGGCGAAAACTGATTTTAATTGCTCGATGATATTGTTGTCTAACATAACGTCCTCTTTAAATTCCTTTTTATAGTTCGAGAGAAAAAGAGGTGGGAGAGCATTCTCCCACCTCTATTATGGTAAAATCTCAATTCTTAGATTTTTCCTACTAGGTCTAATCCTGGTTTTAATGTAGCTGCACCTGGAGTCCACTTAGCTGGACATACTTGGTTAGGGTTAGCAGCAACGTATTGAGCCGCTTGAACTTTTCTCATTAGTTCGTCAGCGTTTCTTCCGATTCCGTTGTCGTTGATTTCAGCAAGCTTAATGATCCCTTCTGGGTTCACAAGGAAAGTTCCTCTGTAAGCTAGGCCTTCTTCTTCAATGTGAACACCGAAGAATCTTGAAAGGTGACCTGTTGGATCTGCAAGCATTGGGTACTTGATCTTCTTGATTGTTTCAGAAGTGTCGTGCCATGCTTTGTGTGTGAAGTGTGTATCTGTAGATACAGAGTAAACTTCAACACCTAGTTTTTGGAATTCAGCGTATTTATCTGCCATGTCTCCAAGTTCAGTTGGACATACGAAAGTAAAGTCAGCTGGGTAGAAAAAGAAAATTGACCATTTTCCTTTTAGATCTTCTTGAGTCACAGTTTTGAAGTCACCATTTACGAAAGCTTGTGCTTTGAAATCAGTAACTTTAGTGTTGATTAATGTTGCAGCCATTTTTTTCTCCTTTTTGAATACAATGGTTATTGAACAAGAAACTAAATTCTCTTGATCATTCTACGGTGTTTTTTAAAATAGAGATAATTGATTTTAATTCTTTAGCGATAGGTTAAATCTATGGACTTTCATTGGTAAAGGGCTAAAAGCACATAGCATTTTCACGCCTTTTCGTTGTTTCCACCTTATCATTTTTTCTACTATTTGTCGAGTTGATTGCTAATATGAAACTTTATCTGATCAAAGATCTGAGGGGTTTCAACTTTTAAAAAAGGCAACTCATCATCAATCTCTACGGCCAATGCCTGAGACCGATACCGCTCAAAAAGATAAAAGCACTCTTCATCACTGTCATGATGGTTTAAAATCTCCATGATAAGTGACATAGATATGAGAGCTGGGTAACCACGCTTGCCGTGAAAAGAAGGATAAATTAACTTCATTTCAGGATAAGCACTTTGAGCGGCATCGATAAGTTTATTATAGTGCTGGTAAGTGAGCATTGGTTGATCTGCGTGGCAAATGGCAAAATAATCGCTCTCTGGACTTAAATGCAAAATGCCTTCTCTTACTGATGAGTGAATTCCGCGTTCATAGTTTTCATTATGGACAACTTTTAAAGGAAGACCTCTTAACTCTTTTTCAATCATCAAGTGATCATGTCCAGTGATGGCCAGGACTTCATAAAATTTTGTGCACTCTATTTCTTCGGCCACTCTTCTTAAAAGAGTTTGGTCTGCGATCTTAAGTAGAAGTTTATGAGCAGGATATGTACGCGTGCTTTTTCCCGCACACAAAAGCAGACAAGACACTTTCACATGATTAGACATTGGGGCCTCTCTTTTTTCATCCTCAAAAATTGAACACCAAAGACATCAATAACGGTACAGGATGAAATAAATAAAAACCACTTAATCTTGTTTTTTTCTCAGACTAAATTTCGGATTTTTGCCAGGGCAGTTTGGCATCCTAAGCTGAAAGAACGGAATCTTCCATTTTCTAAACGCATCAACCAACGATCAATGGTCAATGTACGCGACACATAAAAGAAAATGAATCCGATGGCGACAGGTCGAAGAAGATACCAACCTATTTGCGCATGATCACTCTGCGAAAAATAAAGAAAGGCCGCTGTCATTGCAAGCGAGATTAAAAAAAGAGGACGAAATAAATCTTTGAAGGCGAGCCATGCTGCATTCTTTGGTGCAACTCCATGATCGCCTACGCGCACTCCTTTTTCTCGCGCCATGCGAATGAGCTCTTCGTCATAATTTTTTCCATAGATAGTTTTCCCGCGAATACGCCAGGCAAAAAGAGCAAGCGCACAGGCCATGAGCATTTTGGTCACAACTAAAGCAAGGAAGATGTACAAAAGATTTTCTGGTTTCAATTTGTGATAAGGAAGAGTTTTTTCAAAAAGGTATTCAGCAGCACTAAAGAGTTTATCGCCAAAAAAAAGATAATACGTCACCAAAGGTTGAATAAAAGACCATAACGAAAGTAAGGCCATTCCAAAACAAAGGCCGACCGGGTTTACCCCTAAGGAAGCGACCCCGATATTAAAAAGAAGACCCTGCATACTTAAGCTGAGCATCGGTCCTAATTTTTTTCCCGCAGGCGAAAGCGATTTTAAAACAGCAGAGACATTCGAAATACTGTAGGCCACCCAATTATTATCAGGAAATTCCTGAGATAAAATGGTCGCCCGGCAAAGAATAAAACCCTGATTAAGAGAGAGAAATACTCCGGAAAAAGGGACATGAAAAGCATGAAGCAATGACCCTAATCCCACCTCAATGATGGACAGTGATGCTCCATAATCCCCAATAATTTCGACTTTTTTATTGTCGTGAATGTTCTCTGTCATATCTTAAGTTTCTCTTAATGGAATTTCTGACCTTAGCAGGTAAGTTTTCTCAATTCCTTTATAATTAGGCTAGAGGTTTTTATGAAAATACTACTTTTTTTATCGGTTTTTACTCTGCACACAGAGGCCAGCGAGCTTACCAAACAAATCTGGAGTCAAGGTGATGATCATTACCTAATGACTTATGAACCTTCGAGCAAAATTCTTATTTCAGAAAATTGTTTTAACAGCGACGTCACTCTTGAAAAATCAAAATGCGAAGCTGCTCAAATCCTAAAAAAGAAAAAGCAACTACAGGCGCCTCCCCATTCGGCCAGCGGTGGAAAAAATCCGGGAGCTGTTGTCTGCAAAGATGTATTGAAAAAAAGTATCGTGATGCTTAAAGATCAAAAAAATAATGAAAATTCTTTTTGCCGTTTTGATGATGGATCGTTAATTGCCGCTATTTCACTTGAGACATTGTTAAAGGATTAGTTATGAAGATTGCCTTATTACTGCTTACTCTTTCACTTAATACTTACGCACTTGATTGCGGAGGAATTCCCGAAGGTCATGTTTTCAGATTAGACCAAGGTGACGGTCCACTTTCTAAAGCAGCGGTTCAAGACCAGGATGGCGTTGGAAGTTGTTATGCGAATCAATCCTCACTTCTTCTTCAGTCAGTGATTCCTGATCACCCAAATCTTTCCTATCTAAACCTCGGCCTCTACTACACGAACGACAAAGCATTTGAGGAACAACGTAATAAAGGAAACTATCTCTATACGCTTGATAAAAAAACGGCAGACGGAAAGACTCTTTATGAAAGTAAGTCTGCTATCAACGGAGGGTTTGCTTGCCAGACCATTAAGGCAGCACTCGATAGACAAAGGAAATCTGGAGTCGGCTCCCTATGTAAGGCCGAAGACGTGGCCTTAGAACATAACTTTTTTAATGAAAAAGGTAACTTTCAAGACAACACTCACAAACAAGAGGCCTCACTGACTGGCGCTTCTCGCTATATGAACAGCTATCAAAAACGTTTTGGATTCGCCTTTCAGGAAGGCATGGTTAACATGCAGGAAAAAAGAGAAGAAGCAGACCGTTTTTCCAATGCTCTTAGGAATTTTGTTAAAAATTCCAGCGATTCTTTTTTTACAGAAAGATGTACGCAAAAAGATGAAGATAAATTAGATCGTTTAATTTCCAATGCAATCACTCGCGCTATTAATCTCCACCCTGAGTGTGTATCAAAAAACCGCATCAACACAGATGCAGGAGCGGCCTGTAAAGGATTTGATAGCTTAGGATTTATATCAGTAAGTACGATCGGAAATAGCAGTAAGATTAATTTCATCTTACTAAATAAACATCGTAAAAAGTTATTTAAAGAGATGGATCGTTTTTTTACCAACAAAGAAGGTGTAGGGAAATTTGAAAGCAATATCACCTCTCTTTTAAAAGGATTTAATAAATCTAAAACGACAGCGGCCCAGAAAGACTCGTTTGCAAAAGAGATCATGTCTTCAATGGGAACTGAAGATAAAAAGGCATTACAAAATGAATACAACCGTATTGCTTTAGGACAGATTGACGCCTGTAAATCGCAGAATGTCCTCGCCTATTTTAAAGATAAAAAAGAATTCCAGGACAAAGCTAAAAGCGACACTGTTTTATGTAACTACTCCGAGCTGATAGAAAGGGCCGCTGACCTGGCCAAAGTTCTGCCGGAAAAAACATTCAGTGACATGAATGCCTTTGTCGACTTCATTACTTCGAAGGCCGGATTAAAATACGACGAAGCCCTGCTTTCTTTAATCGCTAAAGACTGCGCTCCTGATAAAAGAGTCAAAATACCGGAAAACCTAAAATGTGAGTCCACACGTGTTCTCATGGATGCCAATGATTTCGGAACAGACGGGCCAAAAGAGAAATTCATTAAAACAGTTACAGACAATCGCACAAAAATGTTTGCGAGTCTAAAGGACAACAAAGCTGTTGGATTAGATATCTGTACCAAATTCTGGAAAGAGCCTACTTATGACTTTCACAAGGAGAGCTCGAGTATAAAATTCCAGACATGTACCAATACAGGTGTTCACGGCTTCCACGCCATCACAATGATCGGATATCGCTGCCAAAATAACAAACTTCAATACCTGGCCCAAAACTCATGGGGACCAACCTGGCAACTTGATGGCAATCCTTATGAAATCGAAGATGGAAAAATCTGGATGGATGAAGAAAAACTTTTTATGAACCTGGATAATATTAACTACCTTTCACAGTAGAACGCAAACGTTTAATCGTCTGGGGAATTTGATCAATGAGATCCGTTGGTCTTAACCCCAGATGGTCATTGCCTTTTTTCTCCCAGTCTTTAGCCGCTGTTCCATGAATAAGTACACCAAGCGCCGCAGCTTCATAAGCTTCCAGTCCCTGGGCGCGAAGGGCCGTAATCACTCCCAAAAGAACATCTCCTGTTCCGGCCTTGGCCAGGGCGACTGAACCAAATGTCGCATAAGTTATTTTTCCCTTAGATGCCAAAAGGGTCTCATGCCCCTTAAGAATAATCACGCATCCAAATTTGAGATAGGCCTCATTTAAATAATATTCGCGGTTATTTTTAACGTCTTTGACTGGTACATGAAGCAGGCGCGCTAACTCTCCTTCGTGAGGTGTCAGAACCCATGAGGCCGGAAGCTTTTTTGTCTTCATTTGCGATAGAAGAGTGAGAGCGTCTGCATCCAGAATCACTCGTTCGGCCTTCATTTTTAAAAGCGCACGCAGATAACGGGCCTTGCTTTTTTCCGTCCCCAATCCCGGCCCCATCGCAATGACACTTCCTTGGTGTTTTTTCAGCGTGGACAAGGAAAATTTGTGGCAAATGAAATCTGGAAACTTGCCCCAGGGATAATGAACTAAATCTGTCATTAAATGGGTATAACCGGCACCAGTACGGGTGCATGCCAGAGCGCTTAATAGCCCCGCTCCCATGAATTTACCTCCACCTGCAACAATTAACGCTACTCCACCGTCTGACTTATTAGAGAGCTTTTTGCGCTTGGGTATTGATTTCAATAGGGGCTTTTGTGCTATTTTCTCTGCCATTTCTACTACTCCTCCAAGAAATATACCCAATCTTTCGAGATTAGTAAGTATGCGCTTTTCCCAAATCCTTACTTAGAGAGTATAATAATATAAAAATCAGAACTTGACGTATATCATGTTTTTTTATTCATTAAATGTTAAGTTAATAGCTGATAGAACCAAGGAAAATAAAGAAATGAAAAAGGACGCTCACTCTAGTTGTGAACACTGCCCCTCAAAGAATGATGGGATCTTTTGCAATATGAATCTTGCCGAACTGGAAGATATCAGCCATCACAAGATTACTAACAAATACAAAAAGGGACAGACTCTTTTCGTTCAAGGAACTCACCCATTTGGTCTTTATTGCATCAGCACTGGGAACATCAAGTTAACTCGCACAGGTATTGATGGTAAAGAGTCAATCGTGCGCATCGTTCATGCAGGCGATATCCTTGGTCACCGCTCTCTTTTCACTGATGAAGACTTTGGAAAGACGGCCACAGCAATGGAAGATACAGAAGTTTGCTTCATCGACAAAAAATACATTCTTTCACTGATCGAAAAAAATCCATCAGTGGCACTGAATATCATCAACAAGCTTTCACGCGATATGGGGAATGCTGAAAATAAACTGACTTCTCTTCACCAGAAAAATGTCCGCGAACGTTTAGCAGAACTTCTTCTCTCTCTAAAGACAACCCATGGGACTAAAGAGGGAAATAGATGGAGAATTGACCTAAAACTTACTCGTGAAGAGATGGCGACAATGATCGGGACTGCCAATGAAACGTTAATCCGTTTTATGACAGAGTTCAAAGATGCCGGAATCATCGAGCAAGAGGGAAAAATTATTTACATTACAGATGAAGAAGAGTTGTTAAACTGGGCCAATATTCATTATTAATATTTTTTTTCGAAAGCTGATTTAGATTATATTTTCTCCCTTTCTCCAAATGTATGATGAGCTTATGAAATTCATAAAGCACATAGAACTAAGTAGAGATTTGATAGAGAAAATTACTGCCTACTTTCCTACTAAGGTTTATAAATCTCATTCACATCTTTATTATGAAGGCCAGATACCAATCTCAGGTTATCTGGTCTTAGATGGCTCAATCCAAATTAGTAAAAAGAAAAAATTCAAAAAGATGCTTCAGAGCGGTTCTTTAATTGGATTAGCTGAATTAATGAACAAAGCCCCTAGTCCTATTAGTGCTGAAGTTTTTCCGAATACTCTTGTATGTTTCTTAGACAAATCGACGCTTATTGAGATTTACCAACGAGCGGATTCTGATATAGTTAATCTACTTAAACAAATTATTGAGACATAATAATGAGTGCTTGTATTCACTGCGACCAGGAAGTCATTACAGCTTACTACCAAAAAGATTGCGATCATGATGCCGGGCCATTTTGTTGCCAGGGTTGCTTAACTGTTTACAACATCATCAACTTTAAAGGTCTCTCTGAATACTACGACATCAAAAAGAACGTTGCGCTTTTAAAAAAACGCGCACCTGTTGAATTAAAGAATAATCACTACTCTTACCTGAACGACACTGAGTTCTTAAATGAGTACGCTTATAGAAATTTAAATAATGAACTGACAATGGAGTTCTACCTTGAAGGAATCCATTGCCTGGCCTGTCTTTGGATTATTGAAAAGCTTCCGGCGTTTGTTCCAGGTGTTCTTTCAGCAAAACTCAACATGGGTCGCTCTGTGGCAACGATTTCAATCGACAGCACTGGGGACTTTTCTCTGGTGGCCAAAGAGCTTGATGGAATCGGTTACCGCCCCCATCCACTAAAAATCAATCAATCAACAGCTGATTTAAAAATCAAAGAAGAACGCTCAATGATTTTAAAAATCGGTATCGCCGCCGCCGCCGCCGGAAACATTATGCTTTATGCTGTGTCTCTTTATGCGGGGGCAGGGCCAGAATATGAACAAGTTTTTAATGCACTGACTGTACTCTTTGCCATTCCGGTTTTAACTTACTGTGCGTTTCCGTTTTATAAAAACTCGTACATCGCTCTTAAGAACAAAACCCTTTCAATCGATGTCCCCATTTCACTCTCGCTTATTATGGGTGGGATCATGGGAATTTATAACCTGATCAACCACGTGCCGGAAAACTATTTCGATTCACTGACTGCCCTGGTTTTCCTCCTGCTTCTTTCACGTTACTTCCTGAAATTGATTCAGGAGAAAGGTCTAAGCACAAGTGACCTGCATTTCTTCTATCAGGGAGAAAGTGTTTTAAAGGTGAATGAAAATAATCATAGCGAAGTGGTGGAAATCCACCCTAAATTCATTAAACCAAATGATCTCTTAAAAATTCTTCCAAACCAGGTTATCCCGGCCGATGGAAAAGTAGTCTCAGGTGAATCTTACCTGAATAACTCTCTTCTAACTGGTGAATCAGGACTACAAAAAATCAAAGCTCAAGACCAGGTATTCTCTGGGACAATGAATGTGAGCGGTGAACTTATCATTGAGGTTGAAAAGGCCAATCACGAAAGTCGCCTTGGAAAAATCTTAAAAAATGTAGAAAGTAGTTGGGGGCAAAAGGCCCAGATCATTGATATCACAAATCAGATTTCAAAATACTTTGCCGGAGCAGTTCTGACTCTTTCAGTTATCCTCTACTTCGTGACAGCACGCCATGGTAGTCAGAAAGAAGCGCTGGAACTTGCCTTAACTCTTCTTATCGTCACTTGCCCGTGTGCCTTGGCGATTGCGACTCCCTTAACTTTTATCCGCACTCTTTCCAAAGCGGCCCAAAAGGGAATCATTATTAAAGACGACGCCGTCATTGAAAAACTTTCACGTGCCCAAAAAATCTTTATCGATAAAACGGGAACAATCACTCAAAACCAACTTCAGGTTATGCAGATGGATATTATCAACCAAACAGCTCTTCCGGTGTATGATATTATTCACAACCTGGAGAGAACTTCTCTCCATCCAGTGGCCATGTGTTTAAAGGAGTTCGTTAAATCTTCTCTTCCACGCGAGTATGATGTTTCTGACCTAAAGGAAATGCCAGGTGTCGGAGTAAGTGGAAATATCAACGGACACTTTTACGAAATTAAAAATTACGGGATTTATGAAGACCATGCCCTAGTGGCGGAATTTAGAATTCAGGACGCCTTAAGACCAGATGCTCAGACTTCCTTAAACGCTTTAAGAAATGAAGGATTAAAACTACAGATTCTTTCCGGTGATAAAGCAGAACACGTAAAAGAGATTGCTTTAAAACTTGGTTTAACTAAGGATGAGTATCAGGCAGAGCTATCTCCTGAGAAAAAAAGTCAGGTCATTAGATCTACTCCTAACTCAATTATGGTAGGAGATGGCGCTAACGATGCAATCGCGCTGGCCAGTGCCGGGACAGGGATTGCCGTTTATGGAGCGATGGATATTTCCCTTCGCGCTGCCGATGTTTACATGAACTACCCAGGACTCTCTTCAGTTGCTGAACTGATGGTGATCTCAAAAGAGACGATGAAAGTCATCTACAGAAACCTGGTGCTTTCTATTTCCTATAACAGCGTTTCAGTTTTTTTAGCTTACACAGGACATATCTCGCCGCTGGCCGCTGCGATCATTATGCCTCTAAGTTCACTGACTGTGCTGATTTCAACTTTAACTGGAACTAAAACTTTGAGGAAAATATGGAAATAATCACCTTTTTAATTCCTCTTGCACTTTTACTAGGGGCTTTCTTTGTCGGTTCATTTATTTGGATGACAATGAAGGGCCAATATGATGACCTGGAAACACCAGGACACAGAATGCTTTTAGATGAACATAACAAAGTGTCTAATAACAACACCCACAAGGGAGAACTATGAACGCGCACGCATCCACTCGAACTGGGAAGCTCGAGTACTTTTCCTACGATGATCAAATAGTACGTCTATTTGTCATCGCGACAGTTATCTGGGGGGCAGTAGCTCTGCTTCTTGGTGTAACAATCGCCTATCAGCTTGCTGATTGGCACGTTAACCTTGGTCTTCAATGGACCACTTTCGGACGTCTTCGTCCACTCCACACAAACGCCGCCATCTTCGCGTTTTGTGGTAACGCTATCTTTGCGGGGATCTACTACTCTCACCAAAGATTGTTGAAAGCGAGACTTTTTAATGACACACTTTCCAGAATCCACTTCTGGGGATGGCAGCTCATTATCGTCGCTGCTGCACTAACTCTTCCGTTTGGGATCACTACCGGAAAAGAGTATGCCGAACTTGAGTGGCCGATTGATATCGCCATCACGGTTATCTGGGTTGTTTTTGCGGTTAACTTCTTTGGAACAATTATCAGAAGAAGAGAGCGCCACATTTATGTAGCGATCTGGTTTTATATCGCAACAATCATTACAGTTGCTGTTCTTCACATCATCAACTCGCTTGAGATCCCAGTTTCAATTGGAAAATCTTATTCGCTGTACGCTGGTGTTCAGGATGCCCTGGTTCAATGGTGGTACGGTCACAACGCGGTTGCCTTCTTCTTAACAACTCCGTTCTTAGGTCTAATGTACTACTATGTTCCTAAAGCAGCGAACCGTCCGGTTTACTCTTACCGACTTTCAATTATTCACTTCTGGTCTCTTGTATTCATTTATATCTGGGCCGGACCTCACCACCTTCTGTACACAACACTTCCGGAATGGGCACAAACTCTGGGAATGGTTTTCTCAGTTGCATTATGGGCACCAAGCTGGGGTGGTATGATCAACGGTCTTTTAACTCTTAGAGGAGTTTGGGATAAAGTTCGTACAGACCCGGTTCTTAAATTTATGGCCCTTGCCCTGACTTTCTACGGTATGTCGACATTTGAAGGACCACTACTTTCGATTAAATCAGTAAACTCAATTGCTCACTTTACCGACTGGATTCCTGGGCACGTTCACGCCGGAACGATTGGATGGAATTACTTATTAACTGCTGGTGTTCTATACTTTCTTGTCCCAAGATTATGGAATGCTGAAATTTACTCAAAGCGCTTAGCAACTATCCAATTTTGGACGGCTACAATAGGTATTATTCTCTACATCGTATCAATGTGGATTGCCGGTATCAGCCAGTCACTAATGTGGAGAGCTGTTGATGCTTCTGGAAAACTCGTTTATCCAAACTTTATTGAATCAGTTGTAAAAATTGTTCCAATGTATTGGGTAAGAGCAATTGGTGGAACATTCGTACTCTTTTCATTTGTTCTCATGATCTATAACTTATACAAAACAGCTAAGTCTGGTTCAGTTGGCAAAGAAGAAGTTTACGAAGCTTACGCTCTTGATGAATCTTCAATTGAACACGGGGCCGCTCCTCACAGAAAACTGGAAGGATGGCCGATGATTTTTGCTGTTCTTTCACTGGTTGCCATCCTTGTTGGGACAGCAATTGAAATTGTTCCTGCGGTTTTATCTAAACAGTACATCACAAAACTTGATGTGGTTAAACCATACACTCCGCTTGAACTTTTAGGACGCGATATCTACATCCGTGAAGGATGTTACCTATGTCACTCACAAACTGTTCGCCCAATGGCCCACGAAGTTCTTCGTTATGGAAAAGCTTCTGAAGCTGCAGAATTCGTCTACGATCACCCGTTCCAATGGGGCTCTAAGAGAACTGGTCCAGACTTAGCTCGCGTTGGTGGAAAATATCCACATATGTGGCATTACCGTCACATGTGGGACCCTCGCGAAGTAACGGCCGGATCAATCATGCCTCGTTATACTTGGTTATTTGATCAGAAAACTGATTACGGCTCTCTTCCAAAGAAAATGCAAGTTATGCAAACTCTGGGTGTTCCTTACTCTCAAGCTGAGATCGACGCTTCAGTGGCCAATGCACAAACTCAAGCACAGGCCATCCGCGACAACTTAGTTGAAGCTGGTGTACCAGAAAAAGTTTTAGATAAAGAAATCATCCCGCTGATTGCTTACCTACAACGCATTGGTGTGGATTACGGTAAATCGGAGGTTCAACAATGAAACAGGACGCTCTAAGCACTTTTGATATGCCATGGCTGCCAATCACAGGACTTATCATCTTCGTGGTTTGTTTTACGGCCTACACATACTGGACTTATAAAAAAGACAATAAAGGAATGTATGACAAGGCTTCGATGATCCCTCTAGAAGACACCGTCACTGAAATGAGAAGAGGACACTAATATGAAACAAGAAACTAAACTTCATGTAGAAGAAAATGAAAAACATCTTCTCTTAGATCACAACTACGATGGAATTCAGGAATTAAACCACCCGCTTCCATCGTGGTGGTCTGCTACTTTCTGGGGCGGGATTGTGTTTGCCATCTGTTACTTTACATACTATCAATTAATGGGCGGCCCTACTCTTCGCGATGAGTTCAAAAAGGACTACGCGGTGGTCGCTGCTGCTCAGGAAGAATTTAAGAAACAGGAAGCTACTTTTAATCCGGAAGTGTATGCTAAATTCAATACACCTGAAGGAATAAAAAAAGGTGAAGAAGTCTTCACTAACAACTGTGTGGCCTGTCACCTTGAAAAAGGTAAGGGAGACATTGGTCCGAACTTAACTGACGAGTACTGGCTATGGGCCAAAGGAACACCAGAGACTGTTTATCCGGTGGTTTTCCACGGCGTAGTCGAAAACGGTATGCCTAACTGGTCAGAGGTTTTAAGCCGCGACGAAATCTATCAGGTTGTCGCTTACGTTCAGACTTTGCACCACACTCATCAAGCTGGTGGTAAAGCACCACAAGGAAACAAGGTCGAATGAGCAAGAACCGCTTTGAACTGGACAGTGAGCGCTTAGGCACTGTTGATGAACACGGAAACCGGGTGTATTTGCACCCGGAGGACGTTAAAGGAATCTGGAAAGACAGAAGAGATATCGTCTATTGGATTTTAATCGGACTTTATCTCGTCTTGCCTTGGATATACATCAACAAGAAGCCAGCGCTCTTGATTGACATCATTAACCGCGAATTTACATTTATGGGGTCAACTTTCTTCGGTGTTGACCCCATTTTGTTTTTTCTTATCATCATTTCTTCCATTTTTTTTATCGCTTTCATGACTAGTTTATTCGGCCGCGTTTGGTGTGGCTGGGGATGCCCTCAGACTGTTTTTATCTCAAGCCTCTTTTTGAAAGTTGAATCCTTTATCGAAGGCTCGGCCAGAGAAAGAAGGGCCCTGGATGAAGCACCGATGTCAGTTGAGAAGCTATTTAAAAAATCGCTGAAATGGATTATCTTCGCTATTATCTCGTTGCATATTGCCCATACATTCATCGGCTACTTCGTAGGGCCACGCGAATTGTTTCATATGACAATGGGATCCCCACTTGAACACTTCGGGATCTTCGTTGCAACAATGATCATTACAACTATTTTTCTTTTAGACTTTGGCTGGTTCCGAGAGCAATTCTGTATCATCGCCTGCCCATACGGAAGAATGCAATCAGTAATCATGGATGAAAACTCTCTGGTTATTGCCTACGATAAAAAGCGCGGTGAACCAAGAAGAGGAACTCCCGGCGTTCTTCGTGAAAACGAAGGCGATTGTATTAACTGCTACAACTGTGTAAAAGTCTGCCCTACTGGTATTGATATCAGACGTGGGACTCAGCTGGAATGTATTGCTTGCACAAACTGTATTGATGCCTGCGATGAAATCATGATTAAAATGAAGAGACCTACTGGTCTGATTCGCTATGGCTCTGAAAATGAACTCAATGGTGTGCCAAGAAAAACGATCACCCCAAGATCAATGATCTATGCTGCCATCTCTCTTCTTTTTGTGGGGATTTTTATTCTCTTCATCAATAAGAGTACTGATCTTCAGATTCTTTTCCTTCGAGGCAGCGAAACGTTCACTTACATTGATCAGACCGTCACTAACCGCTTTACAGTCAAATTCAACCATCAGGGTGGAGCTGATTACAAAGTGGTTTTAAAAGTGCACGAAGCGGACTTACAGGATAAGATTAAGATTATTACTCCAGTCTCTCCTATTGACCTGGTTAACTTTGAAAAGAAAGTCATTGTCTTCTTCAAGTTTCCACCGACTTTACTAGAGAGAGGGACTAGAAAAATAAATATTGATATTGTTGATATGAGCTCAGGAAACGTGATTGCAACTAAGGAGGTTGTGCTTGTCGGCCCTGTCCATTGATATTCAACATTTTTTTCCGTGGGTTTCATTTCTTGCAGGTCTTGGCGGAAGCCTTCACTGCGTAGGAATGTGCGGAGGACTTGTCACTGCAAGTTGTGACAAGGAAAAAGACATCTACCGCTACCAGACTGGCAGACTACTTGGTTACATGGCCATTGGCCTCTTTGCCGGTTTCTTAGGTAGCTTCGTTAAATTTGAAGGAAACTCACCACTATTATCGCTTCTCCCAGGATTATTCCTGGGAGTGCTTTTCCTTTTCTGGGGAATCCAATCTTTCCGAGGAAAAAAAGCCGAAGTTCCCATGCCTAAATTTATGGGGACATTTTACGGAATCCTTTGGAGAAAACTTGTCTTTAAAAATAAAGGATTCTCTAAGGCCTTCTTCACTGGAACGATATCTATTTTTCTTCCTTGCGGTCTGCTTTATGGAATTGCATTAGGTACAATGGCACTGGGACATCCCCTTCTATCTTTAGTCTCAATGATTTTCTTCTGGATTGGTACGCTTCCGGCGATGGTTGTGGCCCCTGGCCTGTTTCAAAAAATCCTGAGCCCTTTTAAAAGCAAACTTCCCAAAACCTATGCGGTGACTTTAATCCTCATTGGGATCATGACTGTGAGTGTGCGTGTGGTGAAGTTTAATGAAGCGACCGCGGCCGATTCCCATGGAAAGGCCGCAAGTCAAATGATGTGTCACTAAAGTGATTATTTAAGGCGGGTCTGCATCAGGTCCGCCATAGCATTAAGTGC
The DNA here is from genome assembly GCF_058446905.1 of Bacteriovorax sp. As-1. Classification (NCBI taxonomy): domain Bacteria; kingdom Pseudomonadati; phylum Bdellovibrionota; class Bacteriovoracia; order Bacteriovoracales; family Bacteriovoracaceae; genus Bacteriovorax; species Bacteriovorax sp. As-1. The sequence goes on along the minus strand of NZ_CP184341.1, from coordinate 2,791,444 downwards.
GTCCACCCAGGTAAAAATCCCGACAAGTTTTTTGTTATCCTGAACTAAAACACTGCCAATTTTTTGTGAGGCCATAACACCACATACTTCATCTAGTTCCGTTTCTGCTGAAACAATATAAGGTTCAATCGTCATAGCATCTTTAACTTTTTGAGTTGCAAGATCCACACCTCTGATTCCCTGGATAAAATCAATATCACGGGCCGAAATCACTCCTAGGATACTACCTTCATTCACCACTGGAAGGTGTCTGATATTAAGGTCATTCATAATGCTCTTAGCTGACAGTAAAGACTCCTGGCTTCCGATTGTAACGGGAGTCGTTGTCATGTAGCGCTGAATTTGTGGGATTTTTTTCGTCATAAGTTCCTCCTTTATTGTTGTTTTCATTCTACAACTGATAAACAGAGACAAACCTGATAAAAAGCTTCCTAAAAGATGATCTTCGTCACAGGAAAAAGAAAACAAAAGATGAACAATAAAATAAATGTCATTTTCTTTTATCTATACCAGAATAAAAGAATACAGGAGGATCCTATGAAAAATTACGTTCTTTGTGCCTCACTCGAAGAAGATAGTATCAAAACACTGGCGAAGCTAAAACGCGACCTGGACCTCACAGATGCGAAAGTTCACTTTGTGACTGTCATCGAAATTCAAGTCTACAATTCGGAGCTAAGTGCTTTCGTCTACCCTGTTGAATCACAGTATGCTGAAATTGAATCAAGCGCTGTGGCCATTCAGAAAAACCTGGCAAAAACTCTCGGATTGCCTGAAACTCAGGCCACTTTTAAATGTTTCTTTGACCATAGCCCTGAGGCAAAAGTGAAAGACTATTTAGAAAAAGTTAATGCAGATTTAGTTGTGACTGCAACCAGAGGAAGACACGGGATTGCCGGATTTTTCTCCAGCTCATTTACTGACTTCCTTTGCAAGTACTCACCATGTGATATTTTAGTCTTAAGACCATCTAAGTAATTAGATGGTCTGGCTGAATTTGTCTTTTGGCATTTTCTCTCTGAAATAAAAATCGAAAGTCATGGCCACATTACGGATGAACTTTTTTCCTTCAGGGAGAACTTTAATCTTATTGTCTTTGATAATGAGAAGACCATCGCGCTGAAACTCTTCCAGCTCTCTTAAAATCTCATCCAAATAGGGAGTATTGCCTTTAATCTCACCTTCGTCTTTACACATCAGGTTTAAAATAATTTCCTGCGCACCAAGATCATCAGATTCGTGAACGTGTCCGTTCATCACCGCAAGTTTCCCTGCCTGTATTTTCCTTTCGTACTCATTAAAGCCTTTTTCATTCTGCATGAAACTCAAAGATGAATCTGAAATCGAAGAGGGGCCAAGTCCTAAGAGAATTTTTGATTTTTTATCTACATAGCCCATAAAGTTTCTATGAAGCCTATTTTCTACTTTTGCCTGATAAAGAAAATTGTTTGGAAGGGCAAAATGATCCATTCCTACATCTTCATAACCATCCATGGCCAGCAGCTCTTTTCCTTTTTCATAAAGGGCATGTTTCGTTTGTGCATCTGGCAGTTCTTCTGTTTTAATCAAGCGTTGATTCTTTAACTTTTCTGGCAAGTGTGCATAACTATAATAAGCAATGAGATCTGGTTTTAATTTTCTAATCAACTCAAACGTTCCAGTGATTGTCTCTACTGTTTGTCTTGGAAGGCCATAGATAACATCGAAGTTGATAGAATCAATCCCACGTGCTCTTAACTCATTGACCAGATTTTCAACCAGCTCAAAAGATTGCTTGCGATTAATCGCCGCTTGCACGTTATCGTCGAAATCCTGGATACCCAATGAGACGCGACCAATACCGTTTTCCTTAAAACAATCCAGATGCTCTAGTTTTGTTGTTCGTGGGTCAATTTCAATTGACCCTATAAAGGAAGGACTTCTTTTTTCAGTCAGTCCCTGGATAAGTCTCTCTAAATTTTCTGCCGATAAAAATGTCGGCGTTCCTCCACCAAAGTGTAAGGAATTAATCACTGGAGTAAACCCCAGTTGTGTTTTATACATGCCCCATTCTTTTAAAATGAGATCTACATATTTTTCTTCATTGTCATGATTTTTAGTGATGATGCGATTGCATCCACAATAGTAACAAAGCTTTTCACAAAAAGGGACATGCACATAAAGGTCCATTCCCTCTTTATCGCTGTAGATAGTTTTTAAATGACCAATCCACATCGTTTCATCAGGCGCCCCTTTCCAGAATGGTACCGGTGGATAACTAGTGTATCTGGGACCGGGGCGATTGTATTTTAAAAGAAGTTCGTTATGCTTTTTTTGCATAAGATTTACACCATCCACAAGTAGAAACATATTTCATTCCCATCATTGTACAAGGAGCATATCCCCCTTCAGCTTTAGCGGCATTGAAGAACTTACAGTTCCCACAATCCATACCCGCTTTATACTTGGCGTTTTTTGAAGTTTTAGCGTCTACAACGTACTCTAAACCTTTTCCCATTCCCTCAGTCCCAGAAGCGATTGACTTGCCTGCAGGTGGTCCCTTAGGGCAGCTGTCAGCAGCTAGCGACTTAGTGGCCTTCAATGCAAATGGAACGATTGTCGCTGCTGCGACCGCCATCTGAAAGAAGGATCTTCTAGTCAATTTGTCTTCCATAAATTTCTCCAAAATGTTTCTATGTAAACCCATAATAGATCTTTTGCGTCCAAGAACCATGATTCATATCAGTTTCTGAAGAATAATTTAAGTGCAGCAAATTGAGGCAGAGATGTCCCTGTAAGAACCGACGTTAAAGCACAGGTGTTGTATCTTTAGGTTGGTTTCTAAGCACTGTAAAGCCCGGAGACATGATCTCAACTTGATTTTCAGCAAAGACCTGCTGGAGGTTCTGGTGAAGTTCAGAATAGGCGCCTGGAATTTTGTCTTCGTGCTCAGTAAAGGCATTAAGTTGGTAGGATATATGAAAATCATTTAAAGCAGTTTGTAGCACAAAGGGTTTTTTATCTTTAGAAATTAACGTCGATCTCTCAGCCGCCTCTATCATCATTTTATGCACCTTTGTCCAAGGCGTATCATAGCCAATAGTAATGGTTGTATACAGGATGAGATTGCGGTCTTGAGCTTGAGTTGTATAGTTTGTCACTTGTGAACTTAAGATTTGCGTATTAGGGATAGTAATTTCCTCGTTTTTATAAGTCATCACTTTCGTTACGATAAGCCCCTTCTCCACAACTCTTCCCATTGAATCACCAATCTTGACGTAGTCACCGATTCTAAAGGCACGCATATAACTAATCATCACACCTGCTATGATGTTGGCAATGGCCGATGAAGAGCCCAGAGAGATCATTAGACCGACAAAAACCGATACTCCTTCCAGTGCCTTTGTTCCTGCACCAGGAAGATATGGATAAATAATAACCAGAGCAAACATGCAGATCAAAAAGCGCAGAAGTTGAAAAGTTGTATTGGCCCATTCAGCATAAAATCCATCAATGACCAATTCGTCTCTTTCAATTTTTAAAAAAATAAATTTGAGAAATTTTACGATTCCTCTGGTGATAAAAATAACAAAAGCAATAAAGAAGATGTTTGGAATGAAATTAAGAAGGCTATCGCCCACTTGCCACAAATTTCTTTGAACAGAACTCATCAACGTAACAGCATAATCGTGAGTTGTCGGCAGCTCCTGAAGAATATAAGGAATCGAGATATAAAGAGCGGATAAAATAAGAATCCACTGAAGAACCCTTACTGTGTTGGCCAGGGTTTTCGATATCATTTCAACCGAAACGATTTCGTTATTCTTAAAATGCAGAGGTCTCAACCATGCATGCTTCTTTTTGTTCAAAAGTCGAAGAGCTAATTGACAGCAATAGAAAATAGCGACGATGATCGCAGTTGAGATCCCTAGGTTGATTAAGGCCTTTATGTGAAAAGTGTAATTATTGAACATACAATAAAAGTTTAGAAGAAATGATTTATCTCAGTCAACTTTAATTGTATGTTTAATCTTTATTGGTTCAAAGTTCCCATTTTAACGACTTCAAAGGCACTTCCTGGAACCTGCTTAATGGTATGCAGTTCTTGGTCGTTCCAATTATCGTTAGGCTCGCCACTGATCATCCAGCTTGCACCGTTGTCAGCAAGAATCATCCCGTACTTCTTTAAAGCGCGCAGGATGACTTGCACACTCTCCGAATAAGAAGAGATGTCATAATTAGCTTTCAGTCTCACACGCATCCCCATGGGAGGCAGAGACGGGTCGTTAGAGTCTCCGGCCGCGTGTCTTGCAGGATACACGTAGGCATGGCGTGTTCTATTGGCCGTAAAACGAATCGCGTGATTGATTTCTCCTTTAACCATCACTTCATCATAACGGACCAGACCTGGATAAATCGGGAGTCCTGCTGCATCGGCAGAAGTATGTCCCGCTGGTCTCATTTTGTTAGAAGCTAAATCAAAGACAGCTCCCGACACCGCAGTCCATCCACCATTGCCATCAGGGAAAGCACGGTAGAGTTCATACAAAAGATTGTTGTCTTTATCGACGACAATCACGTGTCTATCGCCGGAACCATTCGGTCCGCCTTGTATTGGTGCATCCGCAGGTATTGGATAAGGTCCAGGATCACTTTCTCTAGCATATTCAAAAGTCACAGGGACTTTTTTCTGTTTACCAGTTACAACAATGAATGGCTGCCCGTTGGGAGCACCATCCCACCACGTACCGAAGTCCGGGTGCATAGTCGCAGTTCTTCCTAATGAGTTGATGTAAATATCGGAGTTGGGATCGACAGGCTCTCTTGAGATGTCCTGATTCCACGGATTGTCCGCAGGAAAAGGTCTGTCGGTATAAGTTGATAAAATGGTTCCCTCACCGCCAAAGTTAGATACACTTCCACTATCACCTACACAAGACGCTAAGACTCCCGACAAAATGAATAGTAAGATTGTTTTCTTCATAACGAGAGATTAGGTTATCAAACAACGATGAGCAATGAGCACCAAATCAATCCTATTTAAGTTGGTCATAAAATAAAAAAGCCACCCGTTAAAGGATGGCTTCTTATTGATTTTTTCGGATCAAGTTCTTCAAGTTAAAACAATCGATCGGAGCATGTTAATGAACCATCTTTTACGTATTCATCGGAGTGTGGATTTCATCAATCGTAACTCTTCAAACATACTTTTTAACTCTTAAATGACTTGGGCGTTAGCTATTCAATACACTTTCACTAGCACCAACCAGACTGTTTATCTGGCCATCTTGTCTTTTAATATTGCACTCTCGATGCCAACTGATGATTTAAGTTAACTCGATGATATTGCATCCTCATAGAATTTATAGTGTGGAAATAAGACTTCTTTTTCGGCTCTTTTATACCAAATTTCCCTTGAGCAAAATGTTTTGATCAAAAAAAGCCCCTCGTAAGAGGGGCCCTTTGTTTTATGAATTTTTCTTCTTAGTGAAATCAATCATCATATCTTCGCAACGCTGGATATGATCTGGAGTGATTTCCCAGATTTTCAGTCCTTTAATTTCGTTTTCAATTTTTTCAAATAAAGCGAAATCAAGAAATGGTGTCACGTTACCGCTTTGGTACTCGCGCTCTTTTTCTCCGTAAAGGCCAAGGAATGTTTTATCTCTAAACCATAACTCGCGGTTTGCTTCCTGGATTGCCAGTAGGCTATCAGCACTTGGTCTTCTTTGAACGAACTCAAAGAACATCCCGCTCGATCTGATTCCCGGGTAGAACCACTCTCCACTGAAAACCTGAATCAGGTCATCATGGTCATCTTTTAGGATTGGAGTGATGAATTGAACTCCGCGCTCAAGCGCGAATTTATGGAAAGCTAAAAGATCATTTGTTCTTAAAGCTACGTGTTGCCAAAGGGCCGCAGAGTTGTGAGAGTCAAGCATCTCTCTAACGTGAGATGGCTGAGTCAATGGCTCTGAAGGTTGAACAACGGCGAAGATCGTTTTGTTTTTTGCTTTGTCATCAGGAGCAGCCTGACCAACTTGAACCGCAAATGTTAGTGACTGCTCACCTTGTCCCGGAACCCATTCTCTTCTTTTTTCATAAAGAAGGTTTTCTGGAGTCACTCCAAAGATAACATTGAAAGCAACGTACGCGACGTTATAAAGGCGCGGCTGAAGCAGAAGTGTCATGTGGTCTACTTGAAAGTTCTGGAATGAATGTTTCATGAATATTCCTCTTAAATGGGTCAAAGTAAATTTCAAAAAGAGTAACTAAAGAATGATGACTTTTGAATGTTTTTTTAGAATTTTAGGCGTAAATGCTGCTCTTAGTAGCAACATTTTACGCCTTTTTATGAGGAAACTCAGATTATTTGCATGTGACAAATTCGATTTCAGAAACCGCTGTCTTATTATTTAGGGTTTCTTCTGCATCCCAGATTCTTGGCTCTGACCAGTCAGAGTCCACCATCACAAAATACAAGCGGTCTTTATGTGTGAAAGAAGCTGCTGCCACGATCGTGTGACCACCGCTGTTTCTCTCTCCTACTTTTCTTGGAATCCACAGACGTCCATCCATTTCTGGTTTTGTCTGCCCATACATTTCAAGCTCAAAAGGAGACTTAACCATCTTAGGCCCGATATTGAATGAAACAATAACAGGTGAGCCTTGATCAAGTTGCTTCATCACATGTGCTTTGGCCGATTCATATGTGTCCATTTGAAATTTTTTACATTTAAATCCAAAATTCTTTCCGTACTTATCAAGAATTCCTCTGATTGAGTATCGGTGAGCTGGAGTGAGGTAATATTCATTAATAGCGTCTGCTAATAAATGTGTGCGCGTGTCTTCAAAAGAAAGAGTTGTCGCTAGCTCTCCTGTTCCTTCAAACCCTGAAAGATGAGTTTGTTGTAAGAAGCCGTAGATCGCATAAGCTGTGCACGTTCCACCGGCCTGCTCATACGGATCGATCACTGTTTGAAGTTTTGAATTCTTGCGGGCAAAATCTGTTGAATCAATGTAGTAAACTTTCTTCCCCTTTTTATCCAGGTACATTTGATAAGATTCATTGCCATCTGAATGAATCACTTTTCCTAAAAAGGTTGCGGCCCCATTTAAGTTGTCATCATCACTTTTTAAAGTAAAAGTCGATCCAACACCAACGCTGAAAGCGCCCACTTCTTTTTTCTCATTAACAGATACAGAAATCCCAGCGCCAAAGGCAGTAGTCTGCAAAACCAAGAACAAGCATAACATCTTAAGCATGGTAAACTCCTTCTAAATTAAAAAACACGATAATATATGTGCCGGCCACGCCCCTCTTCCAGCAGAGAATCCTTACAAGATCTAAACTACTAAAAATAGGTCCTTAAAAAGGCTAAAAAGTGTCTAAAACTTTGACAGGGAAGCATTTTTTACATCAAAGCCCCATGGAGGGGCCGAAACTTGTTACGATAGGGCATTAGGATTAATCGCACACGAGAGGGATTTATGATTGAAGGAATTGCAATGTTAACAGTTTTGGCTGGTATGGGGATTTACTTTGTTAAATCAACTGATCTGCCAAAAGATATGAAAGCAAGAAGCGAGCAACTAAAACAAGAATCTTTAAGAACTCCGGTGACAGCTCAAAAGAAGTTTAACTTCCCTAAAGCAACAACGGCCAATACAAATGCAATAGCAAAAGCTACAAAACTTGAAGACAACACGGCCCTAAAAAAAGCTGAAGAAGCAACAAAACTTTTAGCTCAAAAGAGACTGGAAAAAATCGCTTTGATTGATAAAGAAATCGATACTCTGACATTAACGATCACTGCCCTTGAACAAGAGCTAAGAGTAAACAACGCTAGAAATGCTGAAATCCAGGCAGAAATTGATCGTCACCTTGAAACTCTGGCAAGACTTGAAGCAAGCAAAATTTCTTAAGTTCCTATTGCACACACACAACAAATAAAAAGGCCTCCCTAGTGGAAGCCTTTTTTATTAGAAACTATAAACTTCTTGTGACAACTTCTTAACTCAGTATTATTCTCTAAGGATGATCCAAGCTATTAATCCTAAGACTACGAAAGTATTTGTGACCAAATTCCTGGCCTTCTATTTGTCGTGTCTACTTTGTTACACACTTCAGACGAGTTTTGGTTTCTCACCAGTTCTGTCATCTGCTCTCATTGGATTTGTAGGAAGTTTTTATTGGTTTTCCAAAGACATTGAAAAGTCCGGTATCCACGCCGTGATTTACGCCGGCTCGTTTGCTGGAATGACCCACACTGAATACTTAAGTGGTCCAGGGCATATCTTTTTTATTTCTCTCATTGGAACAAGTCTCTACCTTTGGAGCAGACCACACCTAAGTGGTTTCGGTGGCAAACTCGGAACAGTGGCCTTTGTGACGACGATTATTGTGATTATTATCTTGAGGAATTTATCATGAAACTCATCCTCACTTTAATTGTCTCACAAGCAGCGGCCCAGCTGACGCACTCTCTGGCCCTAACTAAACATTTTGGTAGTGTGCGCGCCTCCTCATTTCTCACTTTGATGTTTATTGGACTCACTTCCTTTTTTACTGATCCACTCATCCCGGTTCTTCATGCCGTGTTTTTAGGTTCTTCATTCATTGGAATGACTGACCCTAAAAGACTCAACCGTTTGCAGATCGCTCTTTCGAGTATCATCTTCAGCTTTATCTTCCATTTCCTGATTCTTTATATGAAAGGTCCTGGAGGCGTTTTAGGCCTTTCGGCCTTCACCTCGTGTTTGATTGTGCATTTTATCTGGAGAACAGGTTTAAACCAGCGCCTGCGCTTTAGAAGACCTGCGCGCTACTAGTATAGTTCGGAGGTAGTGACTCTCTGTAAACTTTCTTGCTGTAAAAATCTTTAACAATCTGATTATAGCGTCCGGACTTTTGAAGAGCTTCAATCCCAAGATTAAATTTCTTAATCAACCCAGCACTTTTTTTGGATTTTTTTGGCATGATCAGGCAGTACTTCGCCAGGTGAATGACTTTCTCATTATGGGTGAGTCGGTCAAAATCTTTTTTATCAAAGTTCTGACGAACCAGGACGTATCCGACTTCTAAATCGCTGGGAACTGCCTGCACTCTCCCTAAAAAGAGCATATTGAAAGTTTGTTCAACGGTCGTCACGCGATCAACAGTAATTACTTTCTTTTCTTCCGCGGCCAAAAAATCAGGCCCCATTCCTCCAAAACCTCGAGGAGCGGCAATCCTGATGTCTTTAAGATCCTTGTAATCCTTCCATTGAAGCTTGGTGGATTTTAAATGAAAGAGAACATACTTTCCCTGGTAAATAGGTTCGCTAAAAAGATAAGTCTCATCTCTTTCGGGAGTATGCACATATGCAAAGGCCCCATCGACTTCTGCATTTTTGGAGACTTGATGCACTCTTTGCCAGGGATAAAATTCAATCTTCGTTTCAATCCCCTGAGTGGCAAAAGCCTCAGTCGTCAGATGAGAAATAATTCCGTAATAATCCAGTTTTTCTGAAATGTAAGGAGGCCACTCCCCTGCTGCTAGCCTCACGACTTCTTTTCCCTGAAGGGAAAAACAAAAAAAGGCCGCAAGTAAAAAAGTCACACTATTTTTCATTTTAATCGTATGTAAGGAGTTTTGAGGGTACAGCTTCTTTGTAAACTTTCTTCTGGTAAAAATCTTTAATGATCTGATCGTATCGCCCGCTCTTTCTTAACTGGGCAAGTCCTAGATTAAACTTCTTGATAAGCCCTTCATTCTTTTTCAAGTTATTTGCTAAAACCAGGTGGTACTTAGCTGTTTGGATAATATGATCATTGTGGGTCACATAACTAATTTCTTTTGCCGGAAAATTTTTTTTCAAAAGGACATAACCAACTTCCATATCAGAGGCTACGGCCTGCACTCTTCCTAAAAAGAGCATATGAAAACTTTGAATATCAGAGACCAATCGCTCAACATGAATGACTTTTTTTTCTTCCGCCGCGATAAATTCTTTGCCCATTCCACCAAATCCACGGGTAGCTGCAATGCGGATATCTTTTAAGTCTTCATATTTATCCCACTTAAATGGGTGTGCCTTCAAATGAAATAAGACATACTTTCCGGTATAGACAGGCTCACTATAATAATAAAATTTTTCTCTTTCAACTGTGCGGGCATAGGCCAGGGTCCCGTCGTACTCGCCTGTCTTGGAAAGTTGATACACTCGCTGCCATGGGAAAAAGAAAAGTTTCACTTCAACATCCTGAAGAGCAAAGGCCTCACTGGCAATTTGAGCGATTAATCCTTTATTTTCTAATTCTTCTGAAATATAGGGTGACCACTCACCTGTTGTCAGGCGTACAAATTCGCGACCAAAAATCTGTGTGGTAAAAAAAAATAGCTGTAGAATTCCTGCAATTATAATAAATTTAGAGAGTTGGGCGTACCAATTCATTGTCCTATTTTATCCTAATTTTTGATGGAATGAATCTTAAGCTTTCCTCAATGTCCTAAGCATTATTTTAGATAAGAAGTTTCAAGTCTTTGGTTAATTTAAATAAACTAAAACTTCGCCAAAGGTTCCATGTAACTTAAAAAAAGCTGATTTATGCCCTGGTTGACGGATGATCTGTTGACTTAGAATTTTTGAAAAACTCACCCGCCCCGTGCCTTCCAGTGCTCCCTCTAAAAGCTCTTTCCAGACCTGTAGAATTTCCGGTTCGATGTCTTTGTATTGCGTGCCCTGAACAAGGCCCGCGACTTTTAAAAAGGTTTTTCCCTTCATTAAAAGAGAAACGTTAAGATGCTCATTATTAACCATGATCGTAAAATGCGCGCCAATAGATTCAAAATTCCAGAGTTCGAATTGGTTAATATTAACGATGTTCACTTTTTCTTTAACCACCTCACTTAACTTATCAGTAAAGGCCGCTAGCCACTTTTCATTCAAGGCCCAGCTCTCAGACTCCTCGTCTGATTTTTTTACTCCTAATGCCTTATCAACCAGCTCTAAAAGCGATTTGCTATCGAATGGCTTACTTAGGAAGTAAATTTTACTTTCTCTGGTCATTTCTGTCACAACCAGCTTATTGATAAACCCAGAACAAAGAATGATTGGCGTGTGTGAATTGAGTTTTGATCCTCTGACGATCGAAATAAATTCATCTCCAGCGATCACGGGCATTTTAAGATCAGTGATAATCAGGTCATACTTTTCTTTTTCTATGGCCCTCCATCCCTTCTGTGGGTGATCAGAGTAATTAACTGTCGCCCCAAGCTTGCTTAAGAAATTGATATAAACGTCGCCTAATGAAACTTCGTCGTCGATAACCAGGATGGATAAATTATTCTTCATGAAATTAATTATCCATGAAAATAGGTCTATAACAGAAGGCCGGGAAAGTTTTTCCCTTTCCCGGCTTCTTAGAAGAGAGATTAATTCAAATACTTCGCATGGTGGGCCACATGGGCCTCCATGAATGTCGAGATAAAATAGTAACTATGGTCATAACCTTCACAAAGATTAATCTCACAATCCTGCCCTGCTTTTTGGGCCGCTTCTCTTAGGTGTTCTGTGAGAAGTTCCTTAGCAAAAAACTCATCCTGAAGACCTTGGTGAACCAGGATTTTCGCCGGATGCTTTTTACCAGTCAGTAAAAGTTCGGTGGCATCGTAAGTTGCCCACGCGCTTTTTTCACTTCCTAAATAGCCATTAAATGCTTTTATTCCCCATGGTGAAACACTTGGGTGCACGATTGGAGAAAATGCTGACACCGCTTTAAATTTGTCCGGATTCTTAAGCCCGATGATTAAAGCACCATGGCCTCCCATTGAGTGGCCAAAGATTGAAACGTTTTTTACTTTAAACTCGTTAGTGATCACGTTGTAGAGATCATTAACGATATAGTCGTACATTTTGTAGTGATCAGCGTAACCTGGAGTTGTCGCATTTAAATAAAAGCCCGCTCCTGAACCAAAGTCGTAAGAGTCGTGCTCACCTGGAAGATTGAGTCCTCTTGGTGAAGTATCCGGTGCAATCACCATTAACTTTTTCTCAGCTAAAAACTTTTGCGCTCCGGCCTTTGTAATGAAATTTTCTTCAGTACATGTCAGACCTGAAAGCCAGATTAAACAGCCTTTCACTTCCCCATTGGGAATAAAAGTTGAAAACCTCATTTCTGTTTTTGTCGCTGCCGACTCGTGTGACCAGAACTCCGTTTTTCCTTCGAATGTTTTATGAGACTTTAATTGTTTCATAAGTTCTCCTCTAAAATTAGAAAGTCACAACACTTCTGATGCTCTTTCCTTCGTGCATGTAATCGAAAGCTTTGTTGATGTCTTCGATTGGCATTGTGAAAGTTACCAGGTCATCAATATTGATTTCACCTTTCATATATCTTTGAACGTACCCTGGAAGTTCTGTTCTTCCTTTTACTCCACCGAAAGCTGATCCTTTCCACACTCTTCCTGTTACCAGTTGGAATGGACGAGTTGAAATTTCTTGTCCTGCAGCCGCAACACCGATAATTGTCGATTGTCCCCAACCTTTGTGACAACACTCTAGAGCTTGTCTCATAAGAGTTGTATTTCCTACGCACTCAAAAGAATGCTCAACACCACCGTCAGTCATCTTTACGATTTGATCAACGATCGTTCCATCGATTTCTTTTGGGTTAACGAAGTCTGTTGCTCCAAACTTTCTCGCCATTTCTTCTTTTGAGTTGTTGATATCAACAGCGATGATTTTTTTAGCGCCAACCATTTTTGCTCCCTGGATAACTGAAAGACCAATTCCTCCAATTCCAAAAACAGCAACGTTGTCGTTCTTTTCTACTTTCGCTGTATTTAAAACAGCTCCGATACCAGTTGTTACACCACAACCAAGAAGACATACTTTATCTAATGGGGCTTCTTTATCAATTTTAGCTAGAGAGATTTCTGCACATACTGTGTATTCAGCAAATGTAGATGTTCCCATGTAATGGAAGATTGGCTTGCCGTCTTTTGAGAAACGAGATGTCCCATCTGGCATCAATCCCTTCCCTTGAGTTTCGCGAATGCGTTGGCAAAGGTTAGTCTTTCCCGATGTACAGAATTTACAAGTTCCACACTCTGGAGTGTAAAGAGGGATAACGTGGTCACCTTTTTTAAGTGATGTCACACCTTCTCCAACTTCTTCAACGATCCCCGCTCCTTCGTGTCCAAGGATAACCGGAAAGATCCCTTCTGGGTCTACACCTGAAAGAGTGTAAGCGTCCGTGTGGCAAACACCGCTGGCCACAATACGAACCAGGACTTCTCCTTTTTTTGGCCCTTCTAAATCAACTGTCTCTATTTTAAGTGGCTGACCTGGTCCCCACGCTACTGCTGCTTTTACTTTCATTGTTTCCCCCCGTATAAAAAAACTTGAAAAAAGATCATACTTCCCCCATCGGGACTTGACTATCCTCTCTGGAAGAACAACACTGTTTCCCCATGGAAACAATAAAATGGATTCAGTGCATTTTGACCTTTGTAAGGGTGAGCGAGCTAGGAAGCTTCTCGAAGGCGGCAAGCTCCCTTGGAATCTCGAAATCTCATGTGAGTAAGACCATTAAGGCCTTGGAAGATGAAGTGGGTATTGCCCTCTTTTTTCGCTCAACAAGGAAAGTCCAGCTAACAAGCACCGGTGAAGAATTCTTAAAGAACTGTCAGTCTTCGCTTCAAAATCTTGAAGCGGCCCGCGCAGAATTGGTTACTCCTTCAGATAAACCCCGCGGTCTTCTTCGTGTGACACTTGCCGGCGTCTTTGGTGAAAACTATATCGCTCCCGTTTTAATTGGGATGGCAAAAAAATACCCGGAGCTAACGATTGAGCTCAACTTCGACACACGTATTGTCGACTTAATTGCTGAACGCTACGACGTGGGAATCAGGATTGGAGAGCTTTCTAACTCCTCTCTCTTTGCTCAAAAGATAGCTTCCCGTCGCGAGTATGTTTGTGCGTCCCCTGAATACTTAAAAAAACATAAAAAACCTCAGACTCTTGAAGCGCTTAAAGATTACAATTGCCTCGGTGGACAGAATCAATGGGCCTTTAAACAAAATGGGAAAAGTAAATCTGTGACAGTGAGTGGGAATTTAAAAACGAATAACCCACGCGTGGTTTTACAGGCGGCGCTTGATGGTTTGGGGATTGTGAGGCTTCCTGGGTCATATGTTTTTTCTCATATCAAAGATGGAACTCTAGTTGGGTTGCTTGAAGATTACAGCGAAGGGAAAAAAGATATTTGGGCGGTGACTCCGGCGAGAAATAAGCAGAATTTGAACGTTAGTACGTTCATTAATGAGCTTAAGGTGTTTTTGTCGGAGGGATACTCGGACGTCTTATTTTAGGTCCGAATTCTTTAAAGAGAAAATCAAAATAAACCTGATGGGCCTTCTCATTCGGATGCTGATCATTAAGCGTGATCCAGTAATCCTCTGATTTTTTCCCTTTAAAATCCTCTAAGAAATCATGAAAGGCCACTCCTTCATTTCTCAAAATACTATCCACTTTTTCATGAACAGAAGTGAAGTTGTAGTTTTCAAGATTAAAGAAAATCGGATGAACGATGACGTATAATTCAGTTTTCTGAGTATTTGCAAATTGCTTTAAGTCTTTTACGAAAGCTTCAAAGGCCGCCACTCTCTCCGGCGTAAATGAATCTAAAATCGTTTTAATATTTTCTTCTGAAGACTGTCTGCGCTCCATCGTATAACAGAAAAAATCAACCAGCTTACTTACCTTGCGAATCCCCCAATCGTATTTGTGGGAAATTTTCTCAATGATAAGTGATGAATTAAAAGTCATGATGTCGTTAAGATTAATTCCGACGATTAAAATATCAGGTGAAAGCCCTTTCACCTTTTCATTTAAAATGCGTCTGTAATCAGGTAAAGCTGCGGCCGGCTCTGCGGCGTTGATGACTTCTACTTTAATTCCCTCAAGCTTCCACATCTCCTCTAACTTAGATTCAAATGTGTCCTCTTCAAGAACACCAAAACCATAAGTAAAAGAGTCTCCAACCACAGCAACTCGTTTAAGATCAGGAGTCTTTAGGCCTATTGGATAATTATTTCTAAAGCCAAGATTGTTGATTGAGTAAAAAACGCAGCCCGGATTATTGTTTCCGGCCCCGCTGAAATAAGGCCTGCTCACTTCCGGGTTCATGCATTCTAAGCGTCCATTAGGAAGTGATGAGTAGCTTTTTCCCGCATAGGTTGCTGGCAATGGGGCCCATCCATAAATGCGGATTCCAATCTCACACGCGAGAAAGACAACAAAAAGTGCAGTCGGAATTAAAAGAAGTTTTTTTAGCAAAAATGACCTCAACGTTGTGAGATCATTTTTGCATGAAAATAAATTTTGTACAAGACACTAAGTGCTTAGAGGTAATCAGTATACCCAGTTGCACCTTTAGCGTAGATCGTTTCAAAGTTCACGGGAGTCAGAGGTTGATTCTCTTTTAACTTTAAAACCAGTTTTGGATTTGAAATATAATTCATCCCAAAAGCTACGGCCGTAGCGTGTCCATTTTTAATAATTTTTTCAGCGGTCTCTTTATCCAGTTTTTCGTTAACAATGTATGGACCACCAAAAGCTTTTGCTAGTTTTTCCCCCAAGTATCCCGCACCTTGGTGCTCACGTGAAAAAACAAACGCCAGTCTTCTCTTGTTTAATTCTTTCATTAAATAAGTGAATGTTGCTTCTGGGTTTGAATCTGCAATATCGTGCGAGTCTCCGCGAGGAGCAATATGGTAACCTACGTTTCCTGCATCCCATACAGTTAAGACAGCATCGACAACTTCAAGAGCTAAGCGCGCTCTGTTTTCAATGTTCCCACCATACTGATCTGTGCGCGTGTTTGTTTTATCTTGTAAGAACTGATCCAACAGGTATCCATTGGCCCCGTGGATTTCCACTCCATCAAAACCAGCAAGCTTCGCATTCTCTGCTCCCTTTCTATAGGCTTCAACGATGCCTGGGATTTCTGAGAGCTCAAGCGCTCTTGGTTCGACATATTCTTTTACTGGACGCACTAAACTCACATGCCCCGCTGGTTTAATTGCACTTGGGGCCACAGGTTGTTTTCCATCTAAAAAAATGGGATCAGAAATTCTTCCGACGTGCCACAATTGCAGAACAATGCTTCCGCCTTTTAAGTGAACGGCCTCTGTGACTTTTTTCCATCCTTCAACTTGCTCTTTCGACCAGATCCCTGGAGTGTCAGCATATCCAACTCCCATTGGTGTCACTGAAGTGGCCTCTGAAATAATAAGTCCAGCACTCGCTCTTTGAGCGTAGTACTCGGCCATCAGCTCGTTAGGAATTCTCTCCACACCAGCGCGCGCACGAGTTAAAGGGGCCATGACAATTCTATTGGCCAGCTTTAAATTTCCTAATTCGATCGGATCAAACAGCACAGACATAAATCTTTCCTCCAGATGGTAATTGACTGCTTCAAAGAGTTATCATGGACTCAATCCGTTTAAATGTAAAAACAATTAATTACCTTACAAACTCACGTCTAAGACACAAACTGGTAACTGATGCATAAAACAAGCACTTAAAAAAACCTGACTTTACTCATTTTCTCTTCTGCGATTTCCGCTATCCTAATAAAATGAAAGCACCAGAATGGCGACAGAATGTCCTACTCGTTTCCGACGACCCAGAAATCAAAACAACCATAGCACCGGCCTTCGGTGAAGAGACTACTTTTATCGTAGTTAACAATACAGAAGAGGCCATGGATGAGCTTCATAAAGGCCCGATCCATGTGATGATTCTTGATGCAAAGACCACTAACCCATCAAAGAATTATTACGAAAAATACTACGATGACAAAGAAGAAATTCCCTTTATCGAACTCTCTCAATACGGAACTCAAGTCAATAACGGAATGACCATTATTCTTCTGGTGAATAAACTCTTGGCACGTGAAGGAGACTTTGCCCGCAAATGTGGGGCGGTTCTTATCATGGATCGCAAGGCCATTCTCATTAACCGCATGGTGTATTTAATTGGTGTTCTTCGCAAAAGAACATTTAGAACGATTGTTCTGCGCGATCTTCCTATCAACGCCATTTTCCCAGTGGATCTTTACCATCACCTTTCATTAAGTAACCGCTATCTTCCTTTTCTTCCAGCGGGGGTGCCTTTTTCTGAAGATAAACGTGAAAAAGTTCTTTCGGCCAATATCCGCCATCTTTATGTTGAGGAGGCCAATCTTTCATCATTTCTTTCTTCACTTCGAAAAAATGGTGATGCTCTTTATTACTCTGAGAGCTTAGCTTCAATTCGTAACCAATTCCGTCAATGGTTAATTCAGGTTTTTGACCTTTCCAGTGATGGCATGGTGGTTTTTGGAATTGAACTTTACAACAAAGGTCTCGATATCGTTTATCAACTGGAAAAACTCATCTGCAGCTTTCCCAGCTCTTCTGCTTGTTTGGCAGAATTACCTTATCCGCGCTGGAGTACTCTGGCCCACAGTATGAACTGCGGGATTTATTCGTTGATTTTCTCTATTCACTGTCAGCTTGAGCCACGTCACGAAATCGCCCTGGCGGCCATGATCCATAATATTGGTTTCTCTGAAATCTCTCAGGAAATCATCAAGAAAAAAGAAACAGATCTCACCCCGGAAGAACTGAGCGAATATAAAAAGCATGTGACTTATTCGTTGGAGCTTTTAAGAAAGAAGCTCATCCCATTCACGCCTGTGATGGAAAAAATCATTACACACCACCATGAGAATTACGATGGTACAGGTTTTCCAGCGGGACTAGCGGGCAGAACTCTCCCGCTTCCGGTGGCCCTGGTGTCGATCTTAAGCAGCTTTGATTATTTCAATACAGTGAAGCCTGGAGAAAAGCCGATTTCGGTTTTTGAGGCCTGGCAGAGACTGCGTGAGCATCATGGGGAATCCACTCATTTAAATATGAAGTTTCATCCCCAATTACTCGTTATGCTCGATGATTTTTTTATGAACAATAAATTCTAAATTATCTGTTGCGGACGTCGACGTATGTTTCAGTTGAGCCATCTTGATTGTGAAGAACAGTCAACAGGTCTGTGTCTTCATTGAAAGAGACTTCCGCCCATTTCTTTTCTTCTTCCACTTCACCACCCTTGTAAGTCACCACGTCTCTTTCATAATAAACCCATTTCTCACCTTTCATTTCACTTTTTAAATAGATTTGAACATGAGCAAGGAAGGCCCCCTCAACTTCAATATCGTATTCATGAAGTAGTCTTTCAACGCCATCAAAGATCATCTCGTTAGCACCAGTTTCATCAACCACGTACATGCTTTCGCAGCCGTTTTGTTCGATTGAATAATAAGTATTTTCTTCTGTGCGGTAGTCGCCGGAGAAATCCGTGCAAGCAAAGGCAGACGTCGTAAACAACGCAAGACCAAGGATAATGAGACTCTTCATGAAACTCTCCTAAAAGTTGTGACCATTAGATGATAACAACTTTTAGGGAGGTGTAAATTAGTTTAATGTTTTGACTTTGCCGTCTCTGGATGGACTGGCTCGCCGTATCCAAAAGACTTATCGTAGGTCGCCAGGTTCGCTTCTACTGGAGAAAGGGCCACTAAATGCTCAGAGACAAACCAAGTTTGCAGTTCGTTTGTCCTGATGACATTACTGACCAGTAGGTCATTGGTTCCTTCATCTCCATTGTCTGCTGCTTGACGGGCGGCTTTTCTAACAAATTTTAAAATCGCTTCATGGGCATCAACTAATCGTGAAATTTGAGCAGGAACTTCCTCTCTACCTGATGGTGGCGTTTCAATTTGGGCCATCTCTGCAACGTCCTTTGCCATAGCGACACTAATTCCTCCGAGTAACTGGATTCGCTCTGCCATGAGATCAACCAGCTCGGCCTGTTCATTGTAGTGTTTATCAAATAGCAGGTGCAGTTGATAAAACGTCACACCTGATGTCTGCCAGTGACATTTTTTATATAAATCGCGCAACGTAATGGTGTCGGCAAGAATGCGATTGAGATTGGTGATACTTTGCTCGCAAACTTTATCATCCAGTCCCAATGGAACGCGAAAGCGCGTACCGAATTTCTGGATTTCTCCAGCCGTTTGATTCATAACAGGCTGAGCGAGAATTGCTTCATCCGTCGTTCTTGTTTTGTTTTGAATTGGGGTTACTTGTTCTTTCATTTTACGCTCCGAGGTAAAAGTGGACGTAAGCATCCAAGAATTAAAAATGCAAAGCTCTCGCCAGCGAGAGTCGCACTATATTCGACGTTTTAGTTTTGATTGTTTCGCTATTTCTGGGTCATTATGTCCCATTTAGGGACATAGATTTCAAAATTCCTCAGACTATTTCTTGTGGGGATCGCTTGGAAGCGTTATAGTAGACTATTATGAATAAACCACAATACACTCCCCCAACAGACGTTAAATCAGTTCTCAATCTTCTGAAGAGACCAAAGACAGCGATCGTGACAGGCGGTATGCCTTACGCGAACGGACCTCTTCACCTTGGCCACATGGCCGGAGCTATTATCCCACCGGATATCATGGCCCGTTATATGCGCATGCTGATTGGCAAGCAGAATGTTCTTTTTGTCAGTGGAAATGATGACCACGGTTCAACTTCAGAAGCTTCAGCTTTTAAAGCAGGAATTCCTGTAAGAGAATTCATTGATCAAATTCACGATAAACAAGTACAAACGGTAACTCGCTATTCGATTTCATACGATATCTTCTCTGGAACATCTCAACCAGATTGTTACCCAACTCACAAAGAAGTCTGCCAGGACTTTATGCAAAGACTTTGGGACAACAAGATGCTGGAGAAAAAAATCACGAAGCAATGGTATGACCCAAAGATCAGTCGTTTCCTACAAGATAGAAACGTCACAGGAAAATGCCCGAATCCAAACTGTGCCAATACATCGGCCTACAGTGATTCATGCGAAGTGTGTGGGACTCAATACGATCCTTCAGAACTGATTAATCCAAAATCATCATTATCAGACGCGACTCCTGAACTAAGAGACACAGCTCACCTGTGGCTTGATATGTGGAAAGTTTCTGATCAACTGACTGATTGGATTAAAACGAAACAAAACAAATGGCGCAAAGGTGTTTTCAACGAAGTGTTTGAGACAGTTCAACCTGCGTTCCAATTTGATAACACTCATGAGCCGGCATTTAAAGAAATGCGCACGACTCTTCCAAAGCATAAATCTCGTTATGCTCCTGGGAAAAAAGTTGTGGTTCAGTTTGAAAACTTAAATGACTACGCAGCTGGAAAAAAAGCTTTAGAAGACAAAGGCATTGCCTGTGAAGCTCTCGATGGATGGGCCCACCGCTCAATCACTCGCGATGTTGCCTGGGGGATTCCTGTTCCTGAAAGCATTGATCCAGAGATGAAAGGTAAAACACTTTACGTGTGGCCGGACTCTCTTATTGCTCCGATCTCTTTCACAAGAGTCGCCTTGGCAAAACAAGGAAGAGACCCAAAAGAATGGGAGCGTTTCTGGAAAGACCCTGAAGCGAGAATCTTCCAATTCCTAGGACAAGATAACGTTTACTTCTACGTTCTTATGCAAGGAGCGATGTGGATTGGTGTGAGAGGAAAAGATACACCTGATTACACCATGACTGACGTTTACTCAGTTTTCCACTTAATGGTTAACGGTGAAAAAATGAGTAAGTCGACTGGAAACTACTATACAGGGGATCAGTTAACGGAAGAGATGGGTTATCACCCGGATCAGCTTCGTTATTTCCTTTCAACTCTAAGCTTAGCCGAGAAACAATCGAACTTTGATTTTGAAACATTCAAAGAAAGAAATAAATTTTTAGCCGGGCCACTAAACGCAGCGATTGAAAAACCAATTGCCGCCGTTCATTCGAAATTTGGCGGTGTTGTTCCAAATGGAAAACTGCTGGAAAAAGCTGAAAAAGAAACGATGAAGATCGTGCAGATGTATGTGAAAAATATGGAAAAAGCAGATCACATCACACTCCTTGGCCAGATTGAGAACTACGCTCGTTTAATCAACAGCTTCTTTGTGCAATATAAACCGCATGATGACCGCCATGATGAAACGGAACGCGCTGATGGGCTTTATTCATGTTTCTACATCTTAAAGAACTTAATGATTATGCTTCACCCTTTTGTTCCTGAAACAATGGATAAGGTGCGCGTGTCGCTTAATCTTCCGGAGAGCGTTTTCTTGATTGATGAATTGGGACAACCGATTCCTGCAGGACATGCCATTGGGCAAAAAGGCCAGTACTTCCCAGCGGTGGAAGGGAGTTCAGAGGAATAATTTTTTACACCACACCGGATTCGTTCACATACAAAAGTGTAACAGTCCGGTGTTTAAATAAATTCATCATAAACACTTTCTTTCAAGCATGCATTCTCTTCCTCTCTAAAGCCCAATTTACTTATACATTGAACCCCCACATAATTAACCCATAATGGGACAAGGAAAAAACCATATGATGCTTTCAAAAATGGCGATAGTTTTCTGCTGTCTCTTCCTTCTAGGAGCGACCGCCCAGGCAGAGGTGGTTAAAGTCGGTGGCTATAACTTTCCTCCTTTCGTCGACAAAGACGGAAAGTCAGGTATGGTTTATGACCTAATCAATAAGCTTAACCAATCTCAAAAAAAATATAAATTTGTCTTTAGCCTAACCAGCGCCAACCGCCGCTACCGCGATTTAAAGAGCGGTAAAATTGATGCTATTTTCTTTGAAGATGAAGCCTGGAGCTGGTCACAGGAGAATGTCCCTCACCAGAAAACCGGAGTGATTTTGACCGGTGGAGAAATTTACGTTTGTCTACTCAAGCCTGGACGAGATCAAAAGTTCTTTGATTCATTTGAAGGAAAAAAGATCAGGGGGATCTTCGGGTATCACTACAACTTTGCCAATATGAAGACAGACCCGGAAGTTTTAAGAAAAAAAGGCATCAGTCTGGGGCAGACCAATGAAGAGAATTTAAAAGATTTGATGAATAATAAAGTGGATATCATTGTCATAAATTCTTTTATGATGGATAGTTTGTTTAAACAAGATAAAACACTGTCGGCCAAACTTCTGGTCAGTACAAAAAAAGACCAACATTATCAGTTGAGAATTTTATTAAATGAACACTCACCTATTTCCTCTGCTGGAATAGAAAAATTAGTGGTTCCCTATTTAAAATGAGACTAAGTCATAAACTTTTAAGAGATGCCGCCATCTTTTTGATTTTAATTTCAATGCCGGTTTACTACCTGGCATTCACCTATTCTCTTAAAGAGTCGTCAAAAAGCCGCGAACTTATTATCACACGTCAGCTTACAAGTTTTCAGAACACTCTAAAAGAGGCCCTATGGAATGGAGACTCCCCTTACATCAGGCAAATCGTCAGAACCTTAGGAAATATTGAAGGAGTATCTTCAGTTGTCCTCTATGACGACAAGATGGAAAAAATTCAAGAGAGCAACTCTCCCGCTAAAATAATCCCTTTTTCACATGACATGTATAAAGAGCTTGAAAGCATTCAAGTCAAAAAATTCAAAACAAAATCTAAAGGGGCCTTTTTAGTATCCCTGATAACCAAAAGCACCGAACAGGGTCAGGAAAAGCTTGGAATCATCAAAATTGATATCTATTACAATGATTTGATAAAAAGTGCACATGCTCGCTCAAGAACAATGCTTGCTGCTCTCCTGGGAATTTTTATACTGATCTTCCTTATTCAATTTCTCTACCTGAGAGAATTTCTCATCAAACCTCTTTCTGATTTTGAAAAGGCCATTTCAGAGATGAATGTTTACGCCGATATCAAACTCAAGGAAGATCCAAACCATGTTTTTGAGATCGCGAACCTTACCAAAACCTTCAACCAGATGGGTGAAGAACTAAAAAACAGTGCCGGCATTATCAATCAGCAACAAATGCAAATGATTAATGTCAGCAAGATGTCAGCTCTGGGGGAAATGGCCTCAGGCGTGGCCCACGAAATTAACAATCCACTGATGATCACAACTGGTTTTTTAGAACGCATTCAAAAGGCCGTTCAGAGAGATCCTGATAAGTATTCAGAGATTGCGATGCACACTGAAAAGGCACTTAAAGGAACTCAGCGTGTGGCAAAAATTGTCAAAGGACTTCGAAGCTTCGCCCGCAATGGAAGCAAGGACCCAATGCAGGAAGTAGAAACGGAAAAAATCATTTCAGAAACACTGGAATTATGTTTTGAACGTTTTAAGTACGGTGAAATTCAGCTGGAGATTACTAAGACTGCAAGTGGAAAGATTATCTGTCGAGAGTCTCAAATCTCTCAGGTTCTTTTAAATCTTCTTAACAATGCTTATGATGCTGTGACTGAAATGCCCTCGAAGGATAAATGGGTTAAAGTTGAAGTTGCGGATTCTGCCGCTCAAAATAAAATTCTTATTTATATTACTGACTGTGGTCCCGGAATTCCAAAAGAGATTGCATCTAAAATTCTTGAACCGTTTTTTACGACGAAAGAAACAGGCAAAGGCACAGGCCTTGGGCTCTCTATCTCTGTTGGTATTGTCGAGGAACATGGCGGGAAGTTATACCTCGATCACGGCCATGACAATACACGATTTGTTCTTGAATTGCCTAAGGCCTAGGAGCAACTATGAAAATCGAAGCCGACACCACCGCCATTCGAACAGCCCTTTGGAGGGCCATGCACAAACAAGTCGACTCACCTCCTTTTATTATCGATGATGAAATCGGTTTAAAGTTAATAGCACCTCCTTCTGACTGGAGGGAGCGCCCTGATATGCATCCAATGGGCACAAGAGGCTACCGCGCTTCAATCGTTGCCCGCGCTCGCTTAATTGAAGATCTCGTCGAAGAAAAATACAACAAAGAAGGCGTTGATCAATATATCATGCTGGGTGCAGGTCTCGACACCTTTGTTCAGAGAAGGCCTGAGCTTGCCAGCAAACTTAACGTTTTTGAAATTGATAAGCCCAGTGCTTCTGGTTGGAAAAAAGAGCGCTTACTTGCCTCTGAGTACGGCATTCCTCCTTATCTGCATTTAGTACCGGTTGATTTTGAATCCAATGAATCATGGACAAAACAATTACAGAGCAATGGTTTTGATATGCAAAAACCCGCAGTGATTACTTCCACTGGCGTGACTCTGTATCTTACAAGAGAGGCCATCATGGACATGCTTAAACAAGTCGCCTCTTTTGCCCCTCGTTCGACTTTTGCCATGACTTTCATGCTTCCAGCTGAAATGGTCCCAGATAATGAACGCCCGGCCTATCTTATGGTCCAGGAACGCGCCAAAGCTTCCGGCACTCCTTTTTTAAGCTTCTTTCATCCTGATGAGATGCTGGCGATGGCACGTGAAGCGGGCCTAAAAAAGATTCAACATGTTTCTACTGAAGACATGAAGAAGAAATTCTTTAACAACCGAAGAGACGGGTTAATGACTGCCACCGGTGAAGAATTTCTTATCGTAACGACCTAAATTATTTTTTCATGCAAACGGCATAAGCTGTACTAGTTGAGCACTCCATGCTCACAGTCCAGGAAGTCGTAGACGAAGGATAATTTTGAGTCGCGAATCGATGCTCTTCAGGACAGCCACAAGAGGCATTAAAAATATAGCCACCACCGACAACAGTGTAACCTGCGGGGCAATAGGCAGTGGAGTTTCCACGGCATGATGAAACAGAACCATTCACAATCGTCACATCACCAGCTCCCGCTCCAGAATTTTTCCAGACGGAACCATCACAGTATGCTGGCTGGCCATTAGAACTATTGTACCCTTGGGCACCGATGATAGTGCATCCGCTTCCTACTGTTACAGCTCCTGGGCGAATAGTGCCGGCCACTTCTAGTTTCGCGTTTGTTGGACTTGTCGTTCCCACGCCAACATTTCCATTGTTGTAGTAAATGTTGTTAATATTAGCACCGGTTCCGCGAAGCCAGATATCGCTTGTCCCTGTTGATGTTGCCCGACAAGTGCTCACGGCTCCCGGAGCGCCCGTGTAGGTAATATTGATTTTTTTACTTACCTCAGCTGCGCCTGCTGTCCCCTTTAAGATGGCCTTGTTGTTAAAACGAATTTCAAGTACCCCATCTGGTGCAGCTCCTGAAAAGGTGTATGAGTTAATTTTTATATTGCCATTACCATAGCCATTTGCCGGAGCATTGGTGTCAGTTTTTATGTAGTACTTGCTATTAATATTTGTAGGAGTCGCTGTCGAAATCAATGTCGCCAGACAAACTGCTGGATCAGACAAAAGACCATTGATCTCATTGGTGATCATGCTGACTTCGTTGTCAAAAGAGTTCTTAGCTACACTTTTAGTTTGGGTTTTAGTTAGTTGTAAACCGACATAGGCCAATCCGGCCAAAGCGGCAGCCGCAATCATAATCTCAACGAGAGAAAATCCTTTATTCTGTTTCATCCATGAGCCTATTGGTAATTATGCAATCTTTTAATTATTTCTTGAATCCAAAGCAAGGTCAACCACGATCATGTTCAATTTTTCTAAAGGAGTTAGGCCGGTTGGATTCGTTGCCAGTCAAAAACACCCCGGACGGCCGACTTTTCTTTCGGGTCACTTTTAAGTGTCCAATTTCATGGTAGAGCCCTAAATACCTGCAACCTGAGCATGAATTAAATAAAGTCTTAGTTACAATTTATAAGTACAAACCCACTGATATGGAGTTCTCTTGAAAAAAACGACCCTACACTCATTTTCGATTGTGCTCTTCTCGCTTGCATTCACCCTTCATTTATCAGCTGCAGATAATAGTGACCTAATTGAAAAAGATGAGAAGTACCAAAAAGCAAATAAGGAATTCGAACTTTTTCTCAAAGCGGCCCAAGATGTAGGGGCCGCAGAATGTAAAACAGACAAAGGAAAACTTCCGAGGTCTGCTTACCTTTGGTTCAACGAAGGGAAAAGGCTCTTAGGAAATGAAGAGAGAAATTACAATCTTTTTAATTCTGAAATCGCCCGCATCCAAAAAAAGATGCAGACAACCGGAGGTAGTGAGCTTCAGGCAGTGTCCCTCTTAATTCTTTCTCAAATCCACACTTTTGAAATTAATTTTCTAAACGGTAGAAATGGTCGAATTCAGGCAAGAAAAGACTTTATGACTGAATTTAAAAACGCCAAAATATCAGCTCAAAGTGAAGAAAAAAGTGGCTTAAAACTTTTGATGCCACGGTCATGGAAGAAGGACTTCAAAATGCATTATCCATAGCTCAAAAGGCCTGCGACGATAAAATTAAAGGATGCGAAGAGGCCAGAACTCAAATCCAGCTGAGCATTGCCATGGTTGCAACTTACAAGGGACTATACCTAAGAGAGAGCATTCCAAGTAAAACGGCCAATGAGGATCTTAAAAACAAGGAACTGCTCCTACTGACTTCTGTTGCCATGATTCCTGCACCTTCAGACTCAAATTATGACTGGAAATCTCCTGCCATGAAAGTTGTGACACCTATGATGGAAGAAAGACAGCGCCTCGGTGTGCACTGTCCGGAAAGTGCTGATAGTAAATCACAAAAGAAAGCCGTTCAGATTGCTAAAATTTATGAAGATAAGACAAAGTCTGATGAAGTAAAGGCCGAAGAGATGAAAAAAGTTGACGTCTCTCTTGCCAATGCACTTATCGGAGGAGGCCTTAGGTGACCTGACAAAATATAAAATTGATATCGAAGCTGAATGTGGAGCTAATCCTAATCCAGGGATTTCAATTTGCCCATCAAACGCAAATCCACTTTGTGACCCAGACAGCCCACAAAGTGTAAAAGCGATGCGGTCAATGGACTTGCTCCGAAAAATAAAGAATGCGAAATTGCAGATGCCGATGCTCCAAAACTAAAGGAGTACAACCTTTGCGTGATGGCCGTCAACGAACACAATTTTAAATTAGATGCCGCCATTAATTTAAGTTCATACATTAGAAAACATCCAGACTTTGTCGAAGTGGCCAGATCTCCGGAAACGAATCTATGGATGGCGAAAATGAAAAATACTATAAAAGGCGTTTATTATCTTCCTTTGAAATACACTGAAAATTAAGAAAAAAAGCTCCGCTACAAGTAGAGCCCTATATATTGAACTACGGAACTTAACCCGGAATGATACTTTCCTTCAATGACTTCACGTTCAAGCTGCTCTAGTTTAATAACTTTTAAATCCGGCAGCTCTTCTTTAAGGACGTCAGTCGATAAAAGTAGATCCAAGCTTTTTGGTCCACCTGTTTCATACTTTAACTGCTCATGTGAATAAGCTTCCATGATAAACAGTCCTTCCCTCTTTAAACCTTTGGTAATTTTTTGGTGAACTTTGCGTCTTAAGTCAGAAGGCAAATGCCCAAAAATCGAAACAATGGCATCCCATTTACTCTCACCAAAATCATAATCTGAAAGATCAGCGGCATAAGCTTCAATAAGAAGGTTTTGTGCTTTAGCCTTCTCTTTTATTTGATTGATTCCTACTTCTGATTGGTCCACCGCCGTAACTTGAAAACCTTGTTTACTCAAATAAAGGGCATTGCGTCCCTGTCCTTCAGCAATACATAAAATTTTAGCGCCTGCTTTTAAAAGCTTTACCTGCTCTTTTAAAAACGCATTAACCTCTTCACCGTAGACATCTTTTTCTAAAAATCGCTCGTTCCAAAATTCTTTATTCATAAAAACCTCTTGCCTCATCCTAACATAAATAGATGAAGCTCATTCTTGCTTTCTTAGTCTCTTAATTGATACCCATTTGTTATAAATCTAAAAAGTCTCATTATAAAAAGAGCATTCTTTTGGAAGCTTTTTAACTTTTTCCAGATAAGCAGACTTTAAGGCATCCCAATTATAATCCTTGCTCCCTTCACTGGCCTCTTTGGTAAACCACCAATTAAGCTCCTCACCACATCCATCCCCGGCAGGAATGGGTTTCTGGGAAATACAAAGCGGGCTATCAGCAGGGCATCTTAAACGGACATGGATGTGATCATCATGGCCCCACCAGGCCCTTAGCTTATGTTGCTCATCTACTGTAAGCCTTTGATCCTGACATAGTTTCTTTTTAAAAGCAGGATTAATAAAAATGCGCTCTACAGATTGGTCCTGAGCAAAGTACTTAATCATCTTTATCTGATCGGCCCCCAGCTCTTCCATAGGCTTCATATCCTCAGTCTCAAGCTCACGGAAGGATATAGCTGTATTGGCCGGAAGAATCTTAAACCAAACATCAACATCCAGCCCCGTTTGATGTGAATTGTGGCCAGTCAAAGTAGGACCACCGCGAGATTGAGAGAGGTCTCCAATCATGAGGGTTTTCTTTTCTTTGGCAAACTCCTCTGAAGCCTTGGTCAGAAGATGAATAAGATCAGGGTGACCCCAATATCTTCCCCTCTTGGCCTGAGAGATAAGAAGTCCTTTTTCTTTTCCAGTAAATGTTTGAGCGCCTTTTAAACAACCTAGTGCATATTCCCCAATCGCTTCACTCTTATCCTCTGTCGGAAGCCTGGTTGAAAGGCGTGAAGTAAAGTCAGGTAAATGAGAACAACTGGCGAGAAAACATAAGCTCAATCCAAGAATCATAGATTTTTGCATAGACTATCCTAATAAATGGTATGAGTTTATTCTGTCACAGTTCTAGAGCGGCATCAATGCTCGAATTCTTTGCAGCAGTTCCATGCGCTCAGCTGGCGTCGGTATATACTTCTTTGCAATGTAGGGAGAAACCTCTTTTCTATCGAAGTAAAATTTTCCAGACTCAGGTGCCTTTTCACTCAGTAAGCACCAAATAATGGTGTCGGCCCCTTCATAGGCATTTCTGAGTCTATTTTTCATAAAGCGATAAAAGCCTGGGAGAGCTTCTTTAAGACCGTCCGTTCCAACCCATCCAGGGTGCATGCTCACAATAAAAAAATCACTCCATTCAGGATTTTTTGCCAGCTCCTCTACTAACGTGACCTGTGCCCTCTTGACGTTAGCGTAGGTGTCGACCTTGTTGTAATTCAGGTTATGAAACAAAGAATCTAAGCTGAGCTCTTTTAGATACATACCGCCCGAACTCACCCAAACGACTCTGGCCCCCGCTTTAAGCTTATGGAATTTTTTTAACCAATAAAGAAGGTAATAATGCCCTAGAAGTTGAGAAGCACACTGAAGCTCAATGCCCAATTCATTCGTCGTCATCTTCTCGGGCATTCCTCCCGCATTAAAGACGAGGCCTTCTAAAATCTCTGATTTTCTAGCGAATTCATAGACCTCTTGCCAGTCTGACATATCCAAAGAAACAAAATTGAGATTATTGTTTTTTCTTTCTAATTCGGCCCCCTTTTGTTGGTTGCGGCCAGTGACAAAAACATGATGGCCTAATTCTGCCAGAGTCATGCCCGTCTGCTCACCGATCCCTCCGGTTCCTCCTGTGACCAAAATTTTTTTAGGATTTTTCACTGGAAAAAATGATTCATTGAATTTTTTCTGATGACGCTGAAATCCTGTTTTATCAAAAGAAAAGAAGATTGTTTTATCTAAAAAAGAATTCCAATAATCTTCTTTGAAGTACATTTTTATACTCAAAGGAAAAAAGACAGCCCAGAAGAGAAACTGGAACAAGAGGTATGTATTCTCTTTTTCTGGAGCAATCAGAATCGCACCTAATTTTGCAGCAGACCAATAAGACATAGCACCCCCAATTCCTCCGACAACCGAGACTAACAATGTGGGCAGACTTTGAAACTTTTTAAAGATCACTTCATAGTAAAGTGGGAAAATGATCCACAAAGGCAAACTTTCGTAATGGTATGAACCAGAAACCAGAATATCAAAAAAAAGAAGAAGGACATCATTAATCAATCCCGAAATCACAAAAAGCACGAGCAGAAATGCAAAACGCCCGGCACTTACTTTCGGGCGAAACAAGATATAATCACTGGCAAAAAGAACAAGAGCTATCAGGATAAAAACAGTTAGTGGAATTGATTTTGAAAATAAAACCACTGCAAACCAGAAAAGCTGCAATAGAATGATTTTGCCAATAATCATGTTGAGCTGACTTTCCTGCGGAAAGCTCCGTACATTATTCCAATGAATGGAATTTTTAACAAGAGTTCCTCCCCCACATCCCAATAATCTCTGTGATAAATCACCTTCTGATTATTAAATTTAAAATGTGAGCTTCCATGAATGACTTGTTTTTTACCTTTAAAAGAGAATATAAAATTCCAGGTCACAAAAGCCTGATTATCTTTTTCAATGATGTCAGAAAATTCAAAACGAGGGTTTTGCATATTCTCAAACATGTCATTGAAGATCAGCGCAATTTTATCACTGCCTCTGACTTCATTAAAAGGATCTTTAAAAAAAGCCTGGGAGTCATAATAATCATCAATCTTTGCTAGAGTGCTTTCATCTAAATTTCCATACCATTTAAGAAGCCCTTCTAATGCGCTCATTTTCCTTCCTTCTTGGTCATGATCAATGAAACTTCCCCTACTTTAAATCCCCATTTCGTCATATAAGACCTGGCCAGTAATGTGTTTTTATCCAACAGGAACATCCAGTCTTTAAAAGGAATGTGAAATGTCTTGTCTCCTACTGGAACATCAAGTGTGTACTCGAAATAAAAAGTATTACCTGCCACTTCGCCTTTTGCAACTCCAATAACATCTCCGGCCACGCCTTCATATTTCCCGGGAGCTGTCTCGGTTAAGCGCCAAACTCGCGTACTCTTAGATTGGTCAGAGTACTCAAATTTTTCATTTAATGTGCAAACATTGCCTTCCCATGAGGCAGTGATATCGACGTTAAATCTCTTAATCACTTTACCTGAGCGATCTTGAACTATCCCTTGGGCATAAAGTTTGCCGTCAAAAAAAGAGCGAAGGTTTAGCTCTGGTTTTTCGTCCTTGTAATCCTGTAATGAATGATTAGAGCAGGAAAAAGTTAACAAGAGCATTACCCCCAATAAGAGTTTCATATATTTTTCCCCAGTAATTTATTTCTAAGATCAGGAGCGCTGGTTTTTTCTCCAAGCCATATTTCAAGAAATTTTTTTGAAAAATTTAGATCGACCAATTTTCCCAGTTCTTTATCTTTATTAAGAAAAAAAACAATGCCTTCTTTAGGATTAAAACTTGCCTTGATCGTGTCACCTTCTTCAACATCGGGAAAAATCTCCAGAAGTTTCGGTGTCCACTGTCTTAGTTGCTCGTCTGAAATGCCGGCATTTTTTAATTCCTTCACACTTTGAGTGACGATGTCTTTGCCTTTAAAAGATCTGCTGTATTTGAGCTCCAAGGCCAAGGGTCTTGCAAAAAGATCATCCCCTGGATGCGCCCAAAGTCTCGCCTCATAAATATGAAGAAAAAGCCACTTGTAGTCGCCTCTCCCTCGCAATGGAAGATCGTCCTGGGCGTTGACAGAAAATAATAAGACTCCAAAAAAATAAAAAAACAGGGCAATCTTTTTCACAACCCTCTCCTTAATTATTTAGTCAGATAAAATTGAGAAACTCCAATTTTGCCGGCCTCAAAACCACCGCGGCAGTAATTGAGATAAAATACCCAAGTGCGGATAAATTTCTCGTCAAAGCCATACTTTTTGACTGCTTCAAGAGAAGACAAAAACTTTTCTTCCCACAGTTTTAAAGTTTCTGCATAATCCAGACCAAAATCGACTCTGCCGGTAATCTTAAAGCCTTTTTGCTCAGACACCTTTTTGAAAATTTCTGGTGATGGAAGCATTCCGCCTGGAAAAATGTACTGCTGGATAAAATCGGTGCCTTTACGGTATGAAGAATAATCCTGGTCATTGATCGTGATTGTCTGGATGATCAGTTTGCCTCCCTCTTTTAGGGCAGACTGAAGCTTACTAAAGTAACCACTCCAGTACTCTTCTCCAATGGCCTCAAACATCTCAATAGAGACGATATGATCATACTGCCCCTGGATATCACGGTAGTCCATGAGCTTCACGGTTGCGTAGTCTGTATATTTCTCTAAGCGGTCTTTGGCAAAATCATATTGTTCTTTTGAGATGGTGATCCCAGTAACCTTAACACCCTTTTGGGCGGCATACTCCATGAAGCCTCCCCAACCACAGCCAACTTCCAGGATGTGATCTCCGGCCTTCACATTTAGTTGATCAAGAATGTTTTGATATTTATTATTCTGGGCCTCTAAAAGACTTATATTCTTTTGTTTGAAAAGAGCACTTGAATAAGTCATGCTCGAATCTAGCCATAATTTATAAAATTCATTACCCAGGTCATAGTGAGCATGAATATTCTTCTGGCTTCCTTTTTTTGAATTGCGATTTAACAGGTGCTTTAACCGGTAAAATAAAATTTTAAGAACTGAGCCTTTGATCACTCTTTCTAGTGATGCTTTATTATCAATCCCAAACTTAATCAGAGTGTGAATATTGTCACACTCCCAAAGACCGGCGATGTACGTTTCACCGAGACCTATATCACCTTTTAAAAAAAGCTCTTCGCAAAATTTCCAGTTTATAATGTGGATCGAAACATGTTCACCTTTATGTTTTCCCAGGTAGTTTAAGTATTCACCAGTAGGAGTTAAGATTGTCACTGATCCATATTCAATCTTCGACATCATTTCTAAAAAGAGCACAACCCAACTTGAAGCGGGAGTT
This sequence comes from Bacteriovorax sp. As-1, assembly GCF_058446905.1. Taxonomy (NCBI): domain Bacteria; kingdom Pseudomonadati; phylum Bdellovibrionota; class Bacteriovoracia; order Bacteriovoracales; family Bacteriovoracaceae; genus Bacteriovorax; species Bacteriovorax sp. As-1. The sequence goes on along the minus strand of NZ_CP184341.1, from coordinate 2,758,809 downwards.
TCCTTTGTTAAAATTGCGCTTTCCATATTACTCATAGGTCACCTCATCTTTTCCTTTGATTGGCTTAGTATAAAATTTTATTTTTTTCAGATAAAGAAACAATGCTTGGACATGAATAAGCACCACAACGGCCATAGTGTAAAAAGGGTACCTAACAAACAATTTTAAAAGGTTTTGATCATTAAGGTCCACTTCCTGGCCAGAGATGGAAGTCATAAGCTGGAGCTTGTCATCAAAGTAATAATTGATCTTCACTCTATCTCTAGATCTTAAATCAAATTCATACTCTCCTTTCACATCATAAAAGGGCGAGACATGAAAATATTTACTTAAATAATTGATCTCTTGCGCTGGGTTATTCTTTAAAACATAGTTATGGGATTCACCAAATGTATTGTTTACTTCGCAAATGACAGCAAGCAATTTTTCTTGCTCATAACAAAACCAAAAGCTGACAGGATTAAATACGTACCCCATGACACGGGGGAAAGTTTGAAGAACAATTTTTCCTTGAAAGTTGTGAATACCCGACTCTTCCAAGATCTCTCTGGCCCATTCTGCAAGCGATGAACCATCGCGATGACCATGATCTTTTTCGTAAAAAGAAAAAAGATTAAACCTATTTACGCCAAAAAGTCTGGATTTAAGGGATTCCATTTCATCCAAAGAAAACTTCAGATAAAAACCGGTATAAAGAAACTCATTTACTCTCGGTAAAAACCTTTTATGGTAAATCTTTGCCCGGTATAGTGCTTTCATAGAATTTCTAATTGTTCGCTTTCTTTATTCTCATCTCTCAAAAAGACATTGATTGCTTCTTTGGTGCTTAAAATACCGTCTTCATGAAATCCGTAGCGCATCCAGGCACCTGAAAAATACACATTATTTCTTCCCTGCATTTTTTTCATTTGCTCTTGCCCTTCAACCGCGTCGGCAGAAAATAACGGGTGTTCATACTGGATAACTTCAACCGTCTTCTCTTTTTTTATAGGCACAGATGGATTCAAAGTTACAATCACAGCTTTCTTCGTTACCAACTCTTGCAGTTTATTTATCAGGTAACTTACTGACACGGCTTCAGAAGAATCATCTTGTTTTGCTGATAAATAATTCCACGCAGACCAAACGGATTTCTTTTTAGGAAGAATGCTCTCATCCATATGCAAAACAGCCGTATTAGGTTGATAGATAAATTTCTGCAGACATGTCACAACATCTTTTTCTGAATCTTTCAATATATCCAATGTCTGCGGAGGATGAGTGCAAAAGAAACAATAATCAAATGACTCTTCTCTCTTTGCCGTTTTTACGATTAAATGGCCGGATTCTTTGTGTACGGATAAAACAGCTTCGTTCAGATACTTCCTCTCAATTCCAGAGAGCGCTTTTTGCACATAGGTCTTGCATCCATTGACAACAGTTTTCCATTGAGGACGATCAAAAATCTGCAACAGCCCATGATTCTGGCAGAAAGTTAAAAATGTATAGGCCGGAAAATCCAACATTTTTGTCGTTGGCGACGACCAGATACAGCCTCCCATTGGAAGCAAGTACCAGTCTTGAAAATCCTTTGAATAACCTTTTTCAACTAAAAGTTCACCAAGGCTCAGGCGTCCTCTTTGTTTTGATTCTTCTAAATACGCTTGCGCATTTTTATTAAAACGCAGAACTTCTTTAAGGAAAGAATAAAAGCGCGGTCGAAAAATATTTTTAGTCTGAGCAAAAACAGTCATCAAATTAGAACCTGCCCAGATCAGGTTATCACTTAAGCGCATAACACTAAAACTCATCTCACTAGGATGGGTCTCAATTTCTAGTTCATCAAAAAAATTTATAAGGTTAGGATAGGTACGGTTATTGTGGACTAAAAAACCTGTATCGATGTGATGAAGGGTCCCATCAATATTAACATCTCTTGTATTGGTGTGACCACCGAAGTAAGATCCCGCCTCAAAAAGCGAGACTTCATACCCTAACTTATTGAGGTAATATGCCGCCGAAACACCTGAAATTCCCGAACCTATAATTGCAACCTTTTTCATGTGATGAGGATAGGCCATCACCTTGATCTAAGCAATGAGATCAGGGGTAGACAATTGTTCGACCGACCTAAAGGCCCTTAACAAGTCCATTCCAGGTAGTTAATTTAAGTTATGTTGAAAACCATTTCTTTATGGAGGCTTTATGAAATCTTTAATTGCTATTTTTATGTTATTTTCATTTTCAACATGGGCGCACGACGTTTTACCGACAGCTTCATATATTGATGTAAAAGAGTACGTCGGTAAATGGTACGCCGTCACTGCTCTACCTCAAATTTTTACGAGAAACTGTGTTGCACAAACTGCTGATTATGCCATTAAGGATGAGAAAACAATTTCTGTTCTCAATACTTGTATTAAGAAAAACGGAGCAACAAAAACAATTAAGGGACAGGCCGTTGTTATCAATCCTGTTACCAATTCAGAACTCATTGTTACCTTTGATAACTTCTGGACTAAACTTTTCAAAGTTAAAGGCGATTACAATATCATCAAAATCGATGAATCATACTCAACAGTTCTTGTAGGTTCTAAAGATCGCAAGTCGCTTTGGATTCTTTCTCGCACTCCTTATGTGGATGAAGCAGTAAAGAAAGAATACTTAGATTATGCTAAAAAACTGAAGTTCGACACGTCGAGGGTCGTCGACTCTCACTTCTAGAATAAGTAGGGGCCCGGCAGTCTTTCGCCGGGCCTTTGTCATATCAATAAGTTACCCTATTTTCATCCTCTCCTCTACCAATGTAATTCTTACCTTTCCCAGGCATATTCAATATTCACAATGCATTCGAAGTGATATTGACTGAGGCTATGCAAATCAACGTACGTTTTTTAGACAATCTCAAAGTAGAAGCAAAGTTCGACGACTATAGCCTGGTTGCTGACCAGCCTATTCGTTATAAAGGCGATGGGACAGCACCAAGTCCATTTGATTACTTCTTAGCTTCAAGTGCAATGTGTGCTGCTTACTTCGTGAAGGTGTATTGTGCCGCTCGCAGTATTCCAACAGATGACATTCGCATCACTCAAAACAATATCGTCGATCCGGAAAACAGGTATAAGCAAACATGGACGATTGATGTCGAACTTCCAGAGTCCATTTCAGAACACGACCGCGAAGGGATTTTAAAATCCATTGATCGCTGTACAGTAAAAAAAGTTATCCAACAGACTCCAGAATTCATTATCAAGACCCATAACGTTCTTGGAAAAGATGATGCTGGTCTGATGTATAATCACAAGACAGCTTCAGATGCTAAAACGATGATCCTTGGAAAGGACTGCTCACTTGAAGAGACTATCCAAAATATGTCGGCGATTATCGCTGCCCTTGGGATTAAAATTGAAATCGCTTCGTGGAGAAATCCCGTTCCTCATGTTTGGTCTGTACACGTTCGCGATGCTGATTCTCCAATGTGTTTTACAAACGGTAAGGGAGCTTCCAAAGATGCGGCCCTGGCCTCTGCTCTTGGGGAATACCTTGAGCGCATTAGCAATAACTACCTTTACAACGACTACTACCTAGGTGAAGAAATCGCTCAAGGTGATTTCGTTCACTATCCTTCTGAGAAATGGTTTAAGCCAGGAGCAAAAGATGCTCTTCCAAAAGGCTTAATGGATGATTATCTCCTAAGTATCTACAATCCAGAGGGCGAATTAAAATCATCTCACTTAATTGATACAAACTCTGGAAACGCGAAACGTGGAATTTGTGCGATTCCATACGAAAGACAATCAGACAAAGAAATCGTTTATATTCCTGCAAACCTGATAGGAAACCTTTTCGTTAGTAACGGGATGAGTGCGGGAAATACAAAATATGAAGCGCGCGTTCAGTGTCTTTCAGAAATTTTTGAACGAGCGGTTAAAAACCAAATCATTCTGGAAGAAATCACACTTCCTGATGTTCCGGCCGATGTTCTGGCGAAGTACCCAAAAATCGTTGAAGGAATCAAGAAGCTCGAAGCAGAAGGATTCCCAATTGTCGTCAAAGACGCCTCGCTTGGCGGGAAATTCCCTGTCATGTGTGTGACCTTAATGAATCCAAAAAATGGCGGAGTCTTCGCTTCTTTTGGAGCTCACCCGAAATTTGAAGTCGCGCTTGAGAGAAGCTTAACTGAACTTCTTCAAGGAAGAAGTTTTGAAGGCTTCAATGTTCTTGCCGCTCCTACTTTTAACCAAAGTGCAGTGACAGAACACAACAACATCATTGACCATTTCATTGATTCAACTGGTGTTATTTCATGGAAGTTCTTCAGCGAGAAATTTGATTATGATTTTTCTCACTGGGATTTCTCTGGTTCAACAGAAGACGAATACAACTACCTGATGGATATTTTAAACCAGTTGGAAAAAGAAGTTTACATCGCTGACTTTGAAGAGCTTGGTGTAAAAGCTTGTCGTATCTTAGTTCCTGACTACTCGGAAATTTATCTTCCAGAAGACTTGATTTGGGACAACAATAATAAGGCCTTGAACTTTAGATCAGACATCCTCAACATCCACTCTCTGGATGATAAGACCCTGAGCAAACTTGTAAAAAAACTTGAAGAAAGTGAACTTGATAACTACACAAAAATTTCTGAATTGATCGGAATAGCCTTTGATGAAAACACAACCTGGGGACAGCTCGATATCGGCGAATTGAAATGCCTTTCGCTTCTGGCGCTTAAGCGTTTTGAAGAGGCCAAAGAGTATGTTGAAATGTTTATGAGTTTCAACGACAACTCTGCAGCAAGAAGAAGTTTCTATCAGGCACTCAACGCTCTTTTAGACATTGAACTAGATGAAGAATTTGAAATCGCCGACTATCTTCCGAATATGACGAGAATGTTTGGAGCGGAAGTGATGAAAAATGCCGTAGGAACTGTCACAGGAGAAGTAAGATTCTTTGGACTGCCAAAGACCAATTCCGAACTGGAAGGTCTCGATAAACACTTAAGACTTATTGAAAGTTATAAAAAGCTTCAAAAGGCCAAAAGTCAAAACGCTTCTAAATAAGAGAATACTACACTTAACAATCTGGGACATTGTCACACATATTGTGTAATTTTGTTCCGGATACTTCATAAATACGGCCTAATGTTGTACGTTTATCATTCATGAAAAACTCTAAATTTCAGCAATATATTGCTAATGAGTTTGAGAGACGAAAAAAGATAAATCCGCTTTACTCGCTACGTGCTTTTGCCCAACACCTCAACATTCAGGCTTCTTTAGTCTCGTATTTTGAGAGGGAAAATTCCTTTAACTGAAAAGGCACTTAAGCGACTGATGGATATCGGAGAATTAGAAAAAAATTCAAACAGAGAACTCGTCCCTACTCATAAAACCACCATCCTCATGGAGCAAGGGCCTTACCAATGCCGCCTTTAAGCAACGTCAAAAACAAGTGCTTAAGAGGCCATTGAGGCCATGGATCTTATTCCGGTTGATCAAAACCTAATGCCAGAAATCAAAGAGCGAATCAAAAAATGACATCATTAAAACAAAAGCCTCTATTCAAGATAAAGAGATTAAGTCCAATCTGGAAAAAATCAGGGCGAAAAGATAATTAAAATGAATACAAAGCACTGATTCTACACACAAAAACAAAGATATAATTAAAAAACCTGTCTTATTATTCAAAAGCAGGCTATGGTTTGCTTGTTAAATATCGTTCGTTATTATTAGACCCCGCCTTGTTCTTCTAAAATCCAACTTTAATTAATTCAAAACGCCGTACTATTGCGGCCATTAAATTGGAGTCTTTATGACAAAAAAATTATTCGTGGGTAACCTCAATTTCTCAACTACATCAGATAACCTGATTAACGCATTTTCTGATTTTGGCAATGTCCAGGAAGTGAAAGTTATCATCGACAATATGACCAACAGAAGCAGAGGTTTCGCTTTCATTAATATGGAAACTGAATCTGAAGCTCAAAGAGCGATCTCTCACCTCAATGGAAGTGAACTTGATGGAAGAAGTATTGTTGTGTCTGTTGCAAAAGAATTAGCACCTAGAACAACATCATTTTCTAAAAAGTGGTAGTGACCAAAGCGACGAGCGTTAAGGCGACGCTCACTCGCGACAATTTTCTTTTGCCATCCAATATGGATTCAAGAAAACATTCTCAGTGGAGTTGCCCCTGTCAAACCGGACCACCTAGCTAGCTAATGTTTTCTCATTCTCACGTCTAAATTGTCTCGGACTTTTCATCTTAAGCCCCTTGTGAGGAGCATTTTCATTATAATCCTCAAACCATTTTTCAAGTTGCCCCATTACTGTGGCCGCATCTTTTAAATCACCAAACCAAACATAGTCGCGTTTAAAAGTCTTCACGAGTGCTTCTGCCATTCCATTTGATTCTGGACTGTATGCAGGTGTCGTTCGCACATCAAAACCGATTGAGCGGGCAAATTTGACTGTCTCGTGACTAGTGTATTGAGGACCGTTATCCGAAAGCCATTGCACACGATGAGGTAGATAATCTATTTTTCCAAATCGAGTCTCAAGGCAATCAACCATAAGATCTCTAATTGCGGCACCATCAATTCCAATTGTCGAAGCAACGTAACTCATAACTTCACGATCACAAGTATCAAGAGCAAAAGCAACATGCACTCTATCACCATTAAAACATTGGATCGTAAAACAATCAGAGCACCAACGAGTATTACTTTTAAGAGTGATTACTTGTCCGTCATGAGTTTGTGTTTTCTTTTTATCGTAGCGAGCGAGAAGCATATCGTTTGTTTTCATAATTCTATAAACTCTCTTGTGATTCACTCTGTTTTTCCCAATAGAAAGCAGTTCTGAGCAAAGCAACGCTGTTACTCTTCGATATCCATAAGTTGGTCTTTCAGCGACAATAGCCTTTATCTTTGAAAGTAAAAACTCATCTTCGTAATTTTCTTTTTTGGGTTGATCAATCTCTTTTTTCATTTGCTCCGTGAGATTGCTTCTCGCGACTTCCAGTGTCTCGGCTATCTGCCTCACTGAAAATCGTCCATGCCGAGCAATGGTGCGCGCGAGATCAGTTTTTTTTCGCGTCCAATGCGTACTGCTTCTTTGAGGATCTCATTTTTAAGAGTAGCTTTACCAAGAGCACGTTCAAGTTCTCTGATTCTAGCAAGGGCCTTTTTATATTCTGATTCAGAAACAACTTCCTCTTCAGCTCTTACTGCTGTAACAGCACCATTCTCCATACATCTCCTCCAATAAAATAATTGTGAAGGAGAAATTCCGTTTTGTCTCGCAACTGATGATACAGATTGCCCTGGTTTAAAAGTTTCTTCGATCAAGCTCATTTTCAATTCCTCTGACCATTTTCGGCGTTTCTGAACACCGATGATGACCTTAGGACTAGTCATACTACTAGTCGTACTCATAGTCGTTAACCTCCGTTATGAAGCTAACTTAGTGGTCCGGTTCTATGAGGGGCTATCACACTCAGGAGCTCGACAGGCTCCTGGGATTCAATACATTCAAAATTGAAAGTAGACTCAAAAAAAATTTTCAACATTATGCTCTAGAGAACTCTGATGCGTCGAAACGCCCTTATAAAATCAATCGCGAAAGTTGGATTGGTTTAGACCCCCATCACCTACTGACTCCTTATGGTGAAGTCGCTTCTCTTTTTGAGAAGATCTTACACAAAAACATTAAAACAGTGACTGACCTTGGCTGCGCATACGGAAGAGTTGGAATTGTGTCTGCCTTTTATTTTCCAGACGTCTCATTTATTGGGTACGAACTTGTCTCCAAAAGAATCAAAGAGGCCCAAAGAGTTTATGAAACATTAAAACTTAAAAATTACAGATTAATCGAAGATGACATCCTCTTGGAAGATTTTAATCTCCCAGAATCATGTGTCTATTTTATTTATGATTTTGGCAGGGTGAGTGACTTAAAAAAAATTCTTAACAAGCTTATTGAAAGAATGCAGACAAACAAGCTGATTATCATTGCCCGCGGAGATGAAATCCAGAGTTTGATGACTAAATTTTATAAAGAATTTAAAAAAGAGAACACTGTAAGGGAGAAATCATTTCTCATTTATACCCATCAGCTTACCGAATAAAAAAAGGCGATTTCTCGCCCCCTCTTTATGAATCTTTTCTAACAACAGAACATTTTAAATAAATCGATCCGTATCCATCAACTTTACATGAAATATCGTGCCCATCAATTGGATCATCCAATAAGCGGATACTTTTTACTTTCGTTCCAGACTTTAGCGTATCGCCGCCCACTTTCAGGTCTTTGACAGTTCTAACAGTGTCGCCATTTTGTAACTGGACCCCATTGGCATCTAAAAATTTAGGGCCTGCAACAATTTCTTCAGCTTTTTCTTCGGCCGCTAGAGTCCACTCGTGTGCACATTCTGGGCAGATCCACAGGTTCCCATCTGAGTATCCGTATGGCGAGTTGCATTTTGGGCAAGTTTGAGCGTCATCTGACATGGTCGGTCCTTTTATGAATTGAATATCTTTATAAGGAGATTTTGCATCATGACAGACCAAATTGTCCATTCCTCTGTCTAAAAGTTATTAATTATCATGTAATTTATTTAAATAGGCCTCGAGCTATAAAAGTTCTTGAAAAATCCAAGCACGTTCTCTTTTTCTCCATGGTCATGACGCCGGAAAAAAAACTCTCTACAAATGGATTGGTCCTTTTGGTGAACAGGCCATCTATTTTTATAAAAAGAAAGGAAGCACTTAAAAAATCAACTCACTTGAAGACGCCATAAAAGTTAAATCGGTCTGTGCCCGTGAATCTGGGTTAGTCTCTACTTTACTGAAGGCCAATGGGTTTACAAATCTTGATGTAGGTGTGAGCCCTGAGAGTATTTATTTAAGAGTTATTCTTGGCCGTTGCGACCTTGGAATTGGGGAAACCCCATAAGGAGTGAGCTTCTGGTTGAAGAAAATGAATCGGCCTCTGGATTCATTGAAGCAAACAAATCTAAAGTTGATCAGCTCTTCACTTTATATTGTTACCTCTAAAGATGTCCCCGATGAAGAGATAGCCCAGTGGCAGAAGGCACTCAACAAGGTGATGAGCTCGAAGAAATATTTATCTTTAAAGCAGAAATACAGTAAATAAAAAAGGCCGTTATTACCTGGCGCTAGTACAATACCCCGCCTCAAGGCTATCTTTTTTTAAATCCAAAAGGACAATGGCGACACCCACCTTTGCAACATTTTCTTAAATGTTGAAGGTAGTATGAAGTCGATATGAACTGACCGTTTTTAGGGTCGATATAACTATCTTCTTTGGCGAGAGAAGCTTCTTTGTTCAATTGAGCGCATAGCTCTTTATATGTTTTTGGGTCTAATTTAATTTTCATTACTTGGTATTTAATACACTAGGTCGGAATGAGGAACAATAGAAAAAAGCATTTCGATGGCTTCTTACTCCGCAAAGAAAGTAGAATACTTATCTTTTAAATTCTGAAACTTTCTCCAATCAACAATATAGGCTCATTAATGTTAGCCTATAAAAATTGAAAACATTATCACTGCAGATGAAAAATCATGGTCTAGGTATAACCTCAATGCTAAACTTAAATACTGTATTCCTATCATAAATAAATAAATAATGGCTCCAGAAATTTCTTATAATCTTTTCTAACTCTAGAATTAATTTAATTTTCAGGACTTCTTTAGAAAAATAGTGGGCCGTTCTTGAAAAGGCTAAATAAGCAACACCATTAAACACCATCACTATCCCCAAATTCATATTTTTATAAAATAAGTCTAGGTTGAATTTGTGAAAAATAACAAAAAAGACAAGCGCACTCGTAAAAAAGAAAACGACAGTGACAAAGAGAAAGCCAAGTCTTTCGAACTCCAGCAATTCGCTCTTATCGTGTGGAATGTTATAAAAGGCTCTTAATGATTTACTCATTTAAATTATTTTATCTTTATATAAATGAAACTCAAGAATTTGATTCTCTAGTTACACATTTTAGACACTTGCTCATGACCTGAACGCTCGGAAGATACAATATTATGAGGCAAGATTGAGAAGATGGTTGTTTCCATCAATTTAACATCACTCCAGAACGTCTTAAGGCCTCATCTAAAAATGAGAGTACTTTTTGTCTTGGATACAGCTCCAGACCAGTCAACTCCCCGTAATTCCTGCCTACTCTTTATAAACTTGCTTTTAATCTCAACTAAGCGTAGAGTGAATACATCTGATCTAGTCTTGTCATTCGTTTGAAATTATTAAAACAGATTTTCTTAAAGAATTTGTTTTATAATTAGAACTCACCTCTGATCATAAACTCAAAATCAAAATTAACATTTTTCATCGCTCAAAGTGGTGGTGAAAGCTTATTTGGAGTATTTATGTCACAAAAAATTTATGTCGGTAACCTAGGTTACTCAATTGATGATTCTGCACTTTCTGAAAAATTTGCAGAGTTTGGAACTGTTCAATCATCAAAAGTTATTATCGATCGCGATACAAACCGTTCAAAGGGTTTTGCCTTTGTTGAAATGTCATCAGCAATCGAAGCAGACCGTGCGATCAATGCACTAAACGGAACTGAGTTCGGTGGACGCGCAATGAACGTTTCTGAAGCCAAGCCAATGGTTCCAAAAAGCCGTTATTAATTAGCTCAAGTTAACTTTAAAGTTGCAGCTGGTGAGGCTGCCACTATTTCTTCACTCTAAATATCCACCAGGAGATCGTTATGGCCAAAGGACAGGACAAAGGTAAGGAAAAATCCAAAGACAAGGATAAAGTAAAACTTACAACGAAAGAAAAACAGGATAGGAAAAAAGAAAAAGCAAAAAAATCTTACGACTAAATCGTTTTTATAAAAAAGCTCCGGATACAGGGGCTTTTTTTATCTTCATTAATACAAAAAAAGGTTATTATAAATCAATATAGATTTTCATAACCCTTAAAATTTTCTTCCTACTTATAATAATTTCTAATAAAGATATAAAAAACAGAGAAAGCGAAAGTGTAAAACTTCCGCCAATCAAAAAAAGATTTGCACTAATCGCTCCGACCATAATGCATGCGATGAGCAATTCTCCAATCCCCGTAAGAGAAGGAATAAATAAGAGAATAGCTGCTATCAATTCAAGCATACCTGTTAAATAATAAAACCATTGACCAAAATTAATAGCACTAAACATCACTTCCATAGAAAGTTAGCTTGATAATTTTTCATAGGCCGTAATTAAAAAGATACCTGCGATAATATGTGTGTTTCGTTACCTGAAGAGTTTTTGCGACATCATCAATTGATTTTTCTTCAGCAAAAAGAATTTCTGCTTTACGAAGTTTCGCGATGATTTGCTCCATCGAGTGCTTAATCCTAGGCATAGTTCCTCCTTTTTATAGAGGAACGGTAGCATTATTTCTGGACTAGATTTGTGGAGGCAGGTCCTAGCCTACGTGGTAAGTTGTCCTATGGTATTAAGCCATTGGTATTTTGTTTGATTTGGTAAATAACTCATGCGACCATCTTTCTTATGAAACTTATACCGTATGACAATATTAATGATTTTTTGTTAAACAACGAAGAGCTTCTTTTAGAACGTGAAAGCTTTTACAATCTTATTCTCGGGCTAGCATACAGTATACGTGATAAAAAAATTGAAGTTACTGGGCCATTATATTACTCAATTTTGGATGAAAATAACCTCGTCATAGCTTCTGCATTAAGATCAAACGAAGATCGCCCATTTATCGTAACAGAAATGCCTACCGATGCTGTTGACTTGCTTATTAAAGATTTGAATAAATCTAACACTAGCTTGAAAGCTGTGGTCGGTGAAGAAGTAACCGCTACATATTTTAGAGATCAGTGGACGAATCTTAATAAGCTTAATTTCAAAATTAATATACACTTGGGTGTGTACGAATGTTTTAAAGTCGTTTTACCTAAAGTGATCTTGGGCGATTTAATTGAAGCGTCTATCGAACATCAAGCTATTTTAATGGAATATATCGCCGGCTTCCAAAAAGATTGTTTTCCTCAAGAACAAATCATCCCAGAGAATATTGAGAAGCTAATGAGAAGACATCTTGATAACAAAAGTATTTTTCTTCTTTTATCTGAAGACAACAAGATCGTTTCAATGGCTGCCAATACACGCTCAACTCTAAATGGTGGCACCATTTCACTCGTCTATACGCCTCCAAATTTGAGGGGTAAGGGCTATGCAAGCAGTGTAGTTGCACTCCTGGCCCATAAAGTAATAAATGACGGAAAAAAGTTTGCGAGTCTGTTTACCGATCTCACAAATCCAACTTCTAATTCAATTTATCAAAAAATTGGCTTTATTAAGATCGGCCAAAACATTCATTATGACTTTACTGCAAAAGGTGATCTTTAAAATGAGATCGTCGTCAGAGAAAGATTACCTTCAAAAGGCAATTGAACTATTAATAACAAAGCATAAATGCCACACCGTCATTCTATACGGTTCACGGGCAAGAGGTGATGCAACTTCCGCAAGCGATTATGACATAATGGGTGTGCGCAAAGGTTATCTACCAAAAAAATCAGTTCGAAACTCCCTTCATTAAGATACTCAACTCGGCCTTAAAGAAAAAGTATAAGCCGCTACCCAATGACGAAATTGAAGCACGAAGAGTATGGCTACATAAAATGCTTGAACGAACTAAGCTCGGTGACATCGAAGGTCTATACCGTCGCTCGTGGCTCCAAGAAGCGTTATTAGCAGACTACTTTAACATTCGTAAGCTCAGATACTGGGGTTCAAAATAAAGCTTCAAATGGCTTTTACAAAACGATAAGAAAACTTATCAGCTTTTAGATAAATCACTAAAAAGTCCAGCCGACTTTAAAGCACTCAAGAAATTAGTTGAACAAGTTAGTGAACTAAAATTGTGATTCCTTCTCCTTCATCATTTGTGTTAGATTAAAGTTCGGTAAAGTTCGGGACCGGTTCGGTTTTAACTCTTACCTAATGAGTAAAATGAATCTTTAAAACAGGTTAGGTGCCCAATTCCAGAATTACCCGATTCACAGCAAAGACTTTTTTATTATTAATTATTTTAATCATTTGAGAGACAAAACTAGCCAACACAAGAACTCGTCAGTTCACTATATTTCACTTAATTTCATCTTATTTCACGGAATCAGTCGGACTGGTCGGACTCAGTCGGACTATCTTTTTTTACTCTAACAACCCTTTCCATTTTAATTTCTAAAAATTCGGTAAATCAAAAAATCACAATTACTACTACTTAATTATCTGAGGAAGTCTTTTCGGGATGGATGAGAATAAATTAAGAATATTAATGCCAATGCTTCAAACAATGATTAGCTGATGTAATATCAGCTAATCATTACTCTCTTTTAACAACTAGATTAAAGAAGTCCTTCTTCTTTACCAAATTCTTGAATTAATTCTTTAATTCTATCTCTGGCCTCTCTAAAACTTTCTATATTATTTTCAGTTACAGGGTCTTGGATTGGCCATTTTAATTTCTTAGCTGTTCTTGAGGCCATATCTGGACAAGTATCTTCTTCACATAATGAAATCATGAAATCAATTTTCACAATAAATCTTAATGGTAATTTATCTGTATTTTTTGAATACTGCTTCGAAATATCAACTCCAATTTCATTCATTGCTTCTATTGCCAATGGATGAACCCCCTTTGGAAGTGAACCTGCACTTTCGATAACGGCTTTATCGCCAAATAGTTTTCTGGCTATCCCCTCTGCCATCTGTGATCTTGCTGAATTCGCCACACATAAAAATAAAATGTTCTTTGCAGACATATCCTCTCCTTTAACTTTCTTTTTAAGAATGAAATGACAAAAAAGTTTATAGCATCCGTACCGCAGTACGCAGTCAAGCACCTAACAGAATCTTAATAAATAGGTTTAACAACTTCGCATTTAGCCAAAGCCCTACAAGCTTAACCATCTAAAATTACAGGAAGTGAAACAATCTATTCACTCTGTACCATGGTACGGATGATATAGTCCTATTATGGAAAAGATAACGATTGGAAAATTAGCAGAAATGGCTGACCTGCCCCCAACGTTTAGTCCATTATCCATGTAACAATTCCGTTTTCTCTCTCAATTCATATCTCGGGAGGATCGTTACCGGGGTTGGCGGTTTGTATCCTAACGAGCTATGCGGTCTAATTTGATTATATTCTTTTCGCCAATTTTCTAAAACTACTTTAGCCTCATTTAGTGTATAAAAAATTTCTCCATTCAAAAGTTCATCCCGAAGTTTGCCATTAAAGGATTCACAGTATCCATTTTCCCAAGGACTTCCTGGTTCAATGTATAGAGTCTTCACTCCTACATCGCTTAACCATTTTCTTAGCTCTATCGCAATAAATTCAGGGCCATTGTCTGAACGAATAAAGGCCGGTGGTCCATGAATCAAAAATAAATCTGCCAATGTTTCTAGGACATCGTGAGAATTAATTTTTCTTTTCACTCGAATCGCCAGACATTCACGACTGTATTCGTCAATTATGTTCAATGTTCTAAATGCTCTTCCATCATGAGTTCGATCCATCACAAAGTCATAAGACCAAACATGATTTTTATAAAATGGACGATGTCTGATCGTTGAACCATTGTTCAAAAATAAACGACCACGTTTTGGTTGTTTCTGAGGTACTTTTAATCCTTCCTCTCTCCACACTCGTTGAACTCGTTTATGATTCACAGACCATCCTTCGCTCCTGAGTAGTGCCGTTATTCTACGATATCCATAACGCCCGTACTTAGTTGCTAGAGTTATTATTCTTTCTCGAACAATTGCTTCATCGTCTTTTTTAATTCTCTCATAGCGCTGAGTGGCCCTATGAACTCCAACCAACAAACAGGCCTTTCTTTCTGATACACAGAATTTTGAAAGCACTAAATCAACGGCTTTCCTTCTTCTCTCAGCGCTTAGAAGTTTCCCTTATTAATCTCCTTTAAAATATCTTTATCGAGTGAAAGTTCTGCTACCAACTTCTTAAGTCTGGCATTCTCTTTTTCAAGATCTTTTAGTTTTCTTGCTTGTTCCGTTTGCATTCCGCCGTATTCTTTCTTCCAACGGTAATAAGTGAGTTTGTTTACTTGCAGAACTTTTGCAACATCATCGACAGATTTTCCTTCAGAAAGCATCAAGTCTGCTTTGCGAAGCTTTGCAATGATTTGCTCCATTGAATGTTTTACTCTAGGCATCGGTCCTCCATATTTTATAGAGGAATTGTAACATATGTGCTGGACTAGATTTTGGGGTTCAGGTCACTCCGGCATTACCATGACCACCTGTTAGAGTAATTGAACCTGCAATTAAGCCAATAAATGGACTTTCATTCATCATGACAGCCATACTCATGCCGACAGTATTTTGAATGGCGATTAGGATCGTTACTGCAATAGTTAATAGAACTAACGGCTTTCCTCCTTTAATCAGTCGAGAAAAGTCAGAACTTAGCCCGATAGAGGAAAAGAATGTGAGCATTAATAAACTTTGCAATGAAGCATCAAAAGTAAACGAATAACCTGATGTTTTATCAATAATTAACAGAACAATTGCAACAATAAAGCCACCAACGACGGCTTCTGGTATGTGGTTTTTTTGTAGGAACGGGGTAAATTTTACGACAAACATTCCTATGAGTAGCGCGATACATGCGACTAATAATGTATAACTGGCATCTAGGATCATTTTTTTACCTCTATTAGTTTACCAGAATTTTCACTATAACAATTTAACAATAGTGAAAAATGAAGTTACTTTGGTTAACTAATCTTTAACAATGAGTTTTATTAGGGTATCCATAACTTTTAGTTAATAGGGTCATAATTTTAGTGTGATCTTAATCATGAAATATTAAAAAGATTAAAATAACAACAATGGTATTTAATGATGGGTAAACCTAAATACCATGCGGGATCCGCACTATTTTCGGTGATAGCAAAAAATAAAAAAGTATAAATAATAAACAAAATTATAAGAGAAGGAGAACATGATAAGCGCAGGCCGAGCAATTTAAAGAAGTGTGATATACAACATAAAACAGCAGCATGACCTTTCTATATTTCGTTGCTTATCGAAGTGTTAATTTTCGGGTGGATTACTCTGTTTGTTGATTAATAACGGAGAAAAATATGATTGCTGTAATATTTGAGGTGCAAATACAACCCGACCAACAAACTCGCTATTTGACTTTAGCTGAGGAGTTAAGACCACTATTAAGTCATGTAGCTGGTTTTATTTCAATTGAACGTTTTCAAAGTCTAGCTACAGAAGGAAAAATGTTATCGCTATCTTGGTGGGAAAACGAATACGCAGTTCTGCAATGGAAAAATCATGTTTTACATGCGAAAGCTCAACAAGAAGGGCGAGAGTCAATATTTGATTTTTACAAAATTAGTATTGCTCATATTACTCGCGAATATTCATTTAAAAAGGACAAGGATAATGTTTGATGTTCACGTTGTTTTAGATAATCAAATAGGACAATTAGCATTACTAGGAAAAACATTAGGTAATAAAGGTATTGGATTGGAAGGGGGAGGGATATTTACGGTTGGTGATGAATGCCATGCTCATTTTCTTGTTGAACAAGGAAAGGAAGCTAAAATAGCGCTAGAGCAAGCTGGACTGTTAGTACTTGCGATCCGGACACCATTAATTCGTAAGTTAAAACAGGAAAAACCGGGGGAACTTGGCGAAATAGCACGAGTATTGGCGGAGAATAACATTAATATTTTAGTGCAATACAGTGACCATGCTAACCAACTGATATTAATAACGGACAATGATAGTATGGCTGCATCTGTTACGCTCCCTTGGGCAATAAAGTGAACTTGCGATGGCTAATTTAATACGAAAAGAGGTTACCTTTGAGTCCTCAATAGCCGCGATAGGGGCGGCTATGTCTGACATTTCACGAGTTAAAATACTCAGTGCTTTGATGGATGGGCGAGCTTGGACGGCCACTGAGCTAAGTTCTGTGGCGAATATATCAGCTTCAACGGCGAGCAGTCATTTATCTAAATTATTAGATTGCCAGCTAATCACAGTAGTAGCTCAAGGCAAGCATCGTTATTTTCGGCTAGCAGGAAAAGATATTGCTGAATTGATGGAAAGTATGATGGGGATCTCCTTAAACCATGGCGTACATGCCAAAGTTTCCACGCCAGTGCATTTACGAAAAGCACGTACTTGCTATGATCATTTAGCTGGCGAAGTTGCCGTTAAGATCTATGATTCCCTTTGTCAACAGCAATGGATCACTGAAAATGGTTCAATGATCACATTAAGTGGTATTCAATATTTTCATGAAATGGGAATTGACGTTCCTTCCAAACATTCACGTAAAATCTGTTGTGCGTGTTTAGATTGGAGTGAACGCCGTTTCCATTTAGGTGGGTACGTTGGAGCCGCATTATTTTCGCTTTATGAATCTAAAGGGTGGTTAACTCGACATCTTGGTTACCGTGAAGTTACCATCACGGAAAAAGGTTATGCTGCTTTTAAGACCCACTTTCACATTTAAGTTGTTTTTCTAATCCGCATATGATCAATTCAAGGCCGAATAAGAAGGCTGGCTCTGCACCTTGGTGATCAAATAATTCGATAGCTTGTCGTAATAATGGCGGCATACTATCAGTAGTAGGTGTTTCCCTTTCTTCTTTAGCGACTTGATGCTCTTGATCTTCCAATACGCAACCTAAAGTAAAATGCCCCACAGCGCTGAGTGCATATAATGCATTCTCTAGTGAAAAACCTTGTTGGCATAAAAAGGCTAATTGATTTTCGAGAGTTTCATACTGTTTTTCTGTAGGCCGTGTACCTAAATGTACTTTTGCTCCATCGCGATGACTTAGTAAAGCACATCTAAAACTTTTAGCGTTATTACGTAAAAAATCTTGCCAGCTTTCCCCTTCTAAAGGGCAAAAGTGAGTATGGTGCCTATCTAACATCTCAATGGCTAAGGCGTCGAGCAAAGCCCGCTTATTTTTTACATGCCAATACAATGTAGGCTGCTCTACACCTAGCTTCTGGGCGAGTTTACGGGTTGTTAAACCTTCGATTCCGACCTCATTAAGCAGCTCTAATGCGCTGTTAATCACTTTACTTTTATCTAATCTAGACATCATTAATTCCTAATTTTTGTTGACACTCTATCATTGATAGAGTTATTTTACCACTCCCTATCAGTAATAGAGAAAAGTGAAATGAATAGTTCGACAAAGATCGCATTGGTAATTACGTTACTCGATGCCATGGGGATTGGCCTTATCATGCCAGTCTTGCCAACGTTATTACGTGAATTTATTGCTTCGGAAGATTTCGCTAACCACTTTGGCGTATTGCTTGCACTTTATGCGTTAATGCAGGTTATCTTTGCTCCTTGGCTTGGAAAAATGTCTGACCGATTTGGTCGGCGCCCAGTGCTGTTGTTGTCATTAATAGGCGCATCGCTGGATTACTTATTGCTGGCTTTTTCAAGTGCGCTTTGGATGCTGTATTTAGGCCGTTTGCTTTCAGGGATCACAGGAGCTACTGGGGCTGTCGCGGCATCGGTCATTGCCGATACCACCTCAGCTTCTCAACGCGTGAAGTGGTTCGGTTGGTTAGGGGCAAGTTTTGGGCTTGGTTTAATAGCGGGGCCTATTATTGGTGGTTTTGCAGGAGAGATTTCACCGCATAGTCCCTTTTTTATCGCTGCGTTGCTAAATATTGTCACTTTCCTTGTGGTTATGTTTTGGTTCCGTGAAACCAAAAATACACGTGATAATACAGATACCGAAGTAGGGGTTGAGACGCAATCGAATTCGGTATACATCACTTTATTTAAAACGATGCCCATTTTGTTGATTATTTATTTTTCAGCGCAATTGATAGGCCAAATTCCCGCAACGGTGTGGGTGCTATTTACCGAAAATCGTTTTGGATGGAATAGCATGATGGTTGGCTTTTCATTAGCGGGTCTTGGTCTTTTACACTCAGTATTCCAAGCCTTTGTGGCAGGAAGAATAGCCACTAAATGGGGCGAAAAAACGGCAGTACTGCTCGGATTTATTGCAGATAGTAGTGCATTTGCCTTTTTAGCGTT
Organism: Bacteriovorax sp. As-1; assembly: GCF_058446905.1. NCBI lineage: Bacteria > Pseudomonadati > Bdellovibrionota > Bacteriovoracia > Bacteriovoracales > Bacteriovoracaceae > Bacteriovorax > Bacteriovorax sp. As-1. The sequence goes on along the minus strand of NZ_CP184341.1, from coordinate 2,739,690 downwards.
TATATCTGAAGGTTGGTTAGTTTTCCCTGTTTTAATTTTATTGGCTGGTGGTGGGATCGCTTTACCTGCATTACAGGGAGTGATGTCTATCCAAACAAAGAGTCATCAGCAAGGTGCTTTACAGGGATTATTGGTGAGCCTTACCAATGCAACCGGTGTTATTGGCCCATTACTGTTTGCTGTTATTTATAATCATTCACTACCAATTTGGGATGGCTGGATTTGGATTATTGGTTTAGCGTTTTACTGTATTATTATCCTGCTATCGATGACCTTCATGTTAACCCCTCAAGCTCAGGGGAGTAAACAGGAGACAAGTGCTTAGTTATTTCGTCACCAAATGATGTTATTCCGCGAAATATAATGACCCTCTTGATAACCCAAGAGGGCATTTTTTACGATAAAGAAGATTTAGCTTCAAATAAAACCTATCTATTTTATTTATCTTTCAAGCTCAATAAAAAGCCGCGGTAAATAGCAATAAATTGGCCTTTTTTATCGGCAAGCTCTTTTAGGTTTTTCGCATGTATTGCGATATGCATAAACCAGCCATTGAGTAAGTTTTTAAGCACATCATCATCATAAGCTTTAAGTTGGTTCTCTTGGATCAATTTGCTGACAATGGCGTTTACCTTACCAGTAATGTATTCAAGGCTAATTTTTTCAAGTTCATTCCAACCAATGATAGGCATCACTTCTTGGATAGGGATAAGGTTTTTATTATTATCAATAATATAATCAAGATAATGTTCAAATATACTTTCTAAGGCAGACCAACCATTTGTTAAATCAGTTTTTGTTGTGATGTAGGCATCAATCATAATTAATTGCTGCTTATAACAGGCACTGAGTAATTGTTTTTTATTTTTAAAGTGATGATAAAAGGCACCTTTGGTCACCAACGCTTTTCCCGAGATCTCATCTATTGAAACAGCTTGATAGCCTTTTTCAACAAACAATATTCGTGCTGAGTTAACCAGTGATTGATAGGTACTCTTAAAATTTTCTTGTTGATGATTTTTATTTTCCATGATAGATTTAAAATAACATACCGTCAGTATGTTTATGGTATCATGATGATGTGGTCGTGACAATCTTAAGAACATTTAGGTTATTTTATGTATATTGAACAGCATTCTCGCTATCAAAATAAAGCCCACATCACCGTCACGACTAAGGGCCAATAGTTCGTTTGGGCCGTTGGTGACCGCCCACAGCAGGTTTAGGTCAGGGTCGAAGGTCAGGCCCGAAAGATTGTTGTCCACACCGGGAACCGCCTTAGCATCCAGCTCAACCCGGTAGTCAGGCAGCCACACAGAGCGCTCCTGCCAATCATCGGTGTGCCAGTGGGTCTTGATCCAGAAGTACAAACGATCATCAAGGTGATGGGTGCGGACTTGGAATACGGTGAGCAACGCAAGGCACAGCAGTGCCCACATCCAAGTGCTAGTTTTCCGTGTTCGGCCCAGCCAGTTTTTTGCCAACAAATACATAGAAGCCTCGTTAATTGGGACTGACGTCACGAGCTGTCATGGTTTCAATCCGACTCGGCGCGGCTCGCACAGGTGATGCACAACGGCGTGGCCGGATCGAATTCCAGGCGGCCCGAGGCGATCAACTCGCCGCATTGGTTACACCAGCCATACTCGCCCTCGTACCAACGCTTGAGGGCCAGCTGGAGGCGGACGCGTTCATGCTGCGCCCGACTGCGGATGGCATCGTTCATCGCTTGCTGCTGGAGTGCGTCCATCCTCGACAGACGCCCTACCTTGCTTTGATCCAACTTCACCGATTGCGAGCGAGACTCAGCGTCTTCCGTCGATAGGAAGGATTAGAGCAATAATTCCATAAGGGAATCGATCGAATCCCCCCTTGTAGAGAAAAATGAGGGCCTAATGGCCGCTTATAAAATTCTTTTTTTAGGATTTTTTAAGGAAATTTGGCTTTTTTGAACTGTTTATCTATATTAAGAGCGTAGGGTTTCGGGTGTGCAGCCAAATTTGGGGGCGATGGCTTGGATAGCCGCCCATAATGAGGGATAATCTTTTTGTGATTCAATCAGTAATTCGACGGCTCTTTTCTTAACTTCTGTTGGGTATTGTTTGCTTTTCATAAGGGTATTGTCTCAGAGTTTTAGGTCTCCGACAATCCCGGGACGGTTCAAATCTTTATTAAAAAATATTTCATCTTATTTAACAAGAAACCATATTTATATAACAACATAAAATACACTAAGTTATTTTATTGAACATATATCGTACTTTATCTATCCGACTATTTGGACGACGGGGCTGGCAAACAGGTTCACCGGTAGTAACATGGTACCCTTTTAACTCTGTTAAACAAACACTACGTCCATTTGTAAAGAAAGTTAAATCACTACGATATTCTTGAATACACCGAGCAGGGATTTCTCCACTAAGAATGACCTCATTATTTTTCAATTGAGTGTCTACGATGTTCGCACAATATTTAGGAGCATCGTTGTATGCTCGTGAAAGATATTCCTGTGGCGCATAAATTTTAAAACTAAGATATGGCTCTAACAATTCTGTTCCAGCTTTTTTTAAGACTTGTTCCAATACAATAGGAGCAAGCATCCGAAAATCTGCTGGGGTACTAACAGGGCTATAGTATAAGCCATACTTAAAACAGATTTTACAATCCGTCACATTCCAACCATATAATCCTTGTTCGCAACCATAGCGTATCCCTTCCATAACTGCATTTTGAAATGATTGATTTAAGTATCCAAGAGAAACCGAGCTCTCATACTGCATTCCACTTCCCAACGGAAGCGGTGATACAGATAAACCAATGGAAGCCCAGAAAGGATTTGGCGGCACTTCGATGTGAATGGTATATTCTGCATTTTTTAACGGTCTCTCCATATAAATGACTGTAGGCTCTTTTAGTTCTATCTCCACATGATACTTTTCTTGCAACAGTGCACTAATCACTTCCATTTGTACTTTCCCTAAGAAAGAAAGTATGATTTCATGTGTCGCAGAATCCACATAATATCGCAGAAGCGGGTCACTGTCGGAGATTTCTAAAAGTGCATCAAGTAACATTTCCCTTTGTTGAGGTTTGCTCGGTTCAACAGTCGTTTGCAGCAGAGGGAGGGGATTTTCAATTCTCTCTCTCTGTGGCAATAGCTTTGTATCTCCAAGAACACTATTTAACTTCAAAAACTCATTCTGCAAAATAACAATTTCCCCGGAATAAGCCTTATCAATTTTACATAATTCACCATTTATTGAAGTATACATTTCTGTAATTTTTATTTTTTCCTTTTCCGATATTCTAACCGAATCTCGCAAATGCAGTACGCCACTATAAAGACGTATATATGCAAGACGCTGTCTTTTTTCCGAATACTCAATTTTGAAAACTTTTCCGCAAAGTTCAGACGGACCTCGATGTGTTGATGAATAAAATTTATTCGTAATCACTTCTATAAGGTTATCAATCCCTATATTGTTTTTTGCACTTCCGTGATAAACAGGGAACAGGGAACAATTATGAAATCTTATGCTTTCCTCTTGTTCGAGTTCCAATGCTTCTAATGATTTACCGGACATATATTTCTCTAAAAGGTCATCGTTTCCCTCTATTACCGTATCCCATTGTTCAGATTCGGTAAAGTTCGTCACACACATATTAGGATACAGTTCTACCTTCTGTTTGATTACAATTTCGGCAGAAAGTTTCTCTTTAATATCCTGATAAACCGTTGATAAATCAATTCCATTTTGGTCAATCTTATTGATAAAAAAGATTGTGGGAATCCCCATTTTCCTAAGTGCATGAAATAATATACGAGTTTGTGCTTGTACGCCATCTTTTGCAGAAATCAGTAGAATTGCCCCATCTAAAACTGATAATGAACGATATACTTCTGCTAAGAAATCCATATGTCCTGGCGTGTCTATGATGTTCACCTTCGTATTTTCCCACTGAAAAGAGGTTATTCCTGTCTGAATTGTAATTCCTCTCTGACGTTCTAAAAGCGTATTATCCGTCCTCGTTGTACCTTTGTCCACGCTTCCTAATTCTGTAATCGCTCCACTGTTATATAATAAGCTTTCTGTTAAGGTAGTTTTTCCTGCATCAACATGAGCTAAAACTCCAATATTAATAATTTTCATGTGATTTTCCTCCATTCAAAAACCCAAAAGGGCATAAAAATCCCAGTGATAAATACTTTTATCACTGGGATTTTTATGCATAACCATAGGTATACAAAGCATACAGATATTCTCTGGATACTTTAGAATCACATGATAAAGGTATTCTTAAACTGGGTACAAAAAACTAAGCCCTCCTAAAAAAGGACATCTAATTATGAACCGTCCCGGGATTGTCGGAGACCTAAAACTCTGAGACAATACCCTTATGAAAAGCAAACAATACCCAACAGAAGTTAAGAAAAGAGCCGTCGAATTACTGATTGAATCACAAAAAGATTATCCCTCATTATGGGCGGCTATCCAAGCCATCGCCCCCAAATTTGGCTGCACACCCGAAACCCTACGCTCATGGCATCAAAAGCACCTAGCTAAGCAAAATCCTGTGACCGTTAGCACTGAAAGCCAAGCGGCTCGTATCGCTGAGCTTGAGCGAGAAATCAGAGAACTCAAACAAGCGAACGAAATTATTCGAAAGGCAGCCGCTTTTTTCGCCCAGGCGGAGCTCGGCCGCCCACACAAGTGATGGTCAAATTCATTGATGATGAAAAAGAAAAATATGGGGTCGAGCCGATTTGTAGAATACTGCCAATTGCCCCATCTAGCTACTATCGCGTCAAAGCTGAACAGGAAAACCCAGAGAAGCAAAGTCGACGCAAACAAAGCGACAAACACCTCATGGCACAAATCAAACAGATTTGGCAAGACAGTGGCTGTCGTTACGGCATTCGTAAAGTCTGGCACAAGCTTAAGCAAGATGGCATGCCAAAGCTTGGTCGCTGTACCGTTGAACGCCTTATGAAACAGCTAGGTATTCAAGGCGTATGGCGAGGCAAAGGCAAAATCACCACCAAACAGCGACCAGGACAACAAAGTCCCGATGATTTGGTCAAACGCAACTTTACTGCAGATAGCCCAAACAAGCTGTGGGTGGCTGACTTTACCTATATCAAGACCAAAACAGGCTGGGTCTATACCGCCTTTGTCATCGACGTATTCAAGCGAGTTATTGTGGGTTGGAAAGTATCGAATCATATGGACACTCAGCTAGTTCTAGATGCCCTAAATCAAGCATTAGACGCTAGAGGCAGACCAAGCGGAGTAATTCATCATTCTGATAAAGGTAGTCAGTATCTATCGAGTCGATAGGAAGGATTAGAGCAATAATTCCATAAGGGAATCGATCGAATCCCCCCTTGTAGAGAAAAATGAGGGCCTAATGGCCGCTTATAAAATTCTTTTTTTAGGATTTTTTAAGGAAATTTGGCTTTTTTGAACTGTTTATCTATATTAAGACCGAAATTAGGCTAAGGTTTTCGTTAGCAAAATTAAATCTGACTAAAACTCTTCATATTTATATTGATCGATAAAGTCTATTTCAGGTGGTCCTCGTGGAGGTGTCGCCAGCACTTCACGAATTGGCAAATTTAAATGTGTCAAAATTTTATTACAAGTATGCCTAGAAGTTATACTGGCAATTAAAACCAACTTTGTACCACAATGATCACAGTTACTCACATCATGTTTAAAGACGTGCTTTAAAAGATCGGCCCAAGGCGTCCTATATATTTTCTTTTTTATTTTTGGTCTTAAGGCTTTTGCACTGACCGTGCTTGTGATGATGTCTCTTTTTTTGTGTCTAGCCCCAAAAACTCCGATATATCGAATTAAATTTTGTCTCGGAGGCGGAATGATGGAAATAATTCTTTTAATAAATTGCTCTGGAGTAAATTGCAGATGACTTGTACCGTCACTATAAGACCTTTTTAGCTTTAAATATACTTTACCATTGTTATATGAAATTCTTTCGTTTGAAAGTGGACCACGCAAAACATAGCGACACAAACCTTCAAGGGCCGACCGATGTTGTTTTAAAATTTTAACATTGGCATGTAGACTAAATCCATCAATATAACCACAGCGAGTTCCTTTAAATTCTTCAAATGGAGGATCGCAATATTTTCCAATCTTAACAGGTGCCAAAAAATTTTCATCTTTATTCTGAACACTTTGTGATTGAATAAAACTTAATGAGTGATCTTCGCCATTACTGTACTCATCTTCACGAGATAATAGTTTCTCTAGGCGATTTTTTAATTTGTTTGCAATGGCAATAACATCATCATGACTAGGAATGATTTCATAAAAAACTTCTTCTCCCAAATAGTTTTCATGAAAGACGCCATCGGTATACAACGTATGAAAGTGAACATTGAGGTTTAACCCTCCACCAAAACGCTGAATGACAGTGATCGCCCCTACTTTTGGATTTTTTAAATCGAGTTGCTTTGCTTTTATGGCGTAATAGCGATTAATTGTCCGATGATAAATTGCCAATGCTTTTCGTAAAAATTCAGGACGTGAAGCCAATAAAAATCTATAAACATAAGGCATACTCAAAACCCATTGCCTCACTGGGACTTCTGGAATGACTTCTTCCAGTAGATGTTTGGCAGTATCTGCAGTCCTTCGTCCTGTGCAACTTGGACAAATCGTTCTTCCCTTGCAACTAAATGCAACGATCTTATCTTTATAGCAATGAGGACAATGAAATCTGGCCATACCACAAGATAAAATTCCGCAATTAAGATATTTTTTAAATTCACGCTCAAGATGAAACTGACCTGCCCCCAACGTTTAGTCCATTATCCATGTAACAATTCCGTTTTCTCTCTCAATTCATATCTCGGGAGGATCGTTACCGGGGTTGGCGGTTTGTATCCTAACGAGCTATGCGGTCTAATTTGATTATATTCTTTTCGCCAATTTTCTAAAACTACTTTAGCCTCATTTAGTGTATAAAAAATTTTTCCATTCAAAAGTTCATCCCGAAGTTTGCCATTAAAGGATTCACAGTATCCATTTTCCCAAGGACTTCCTGGTTCAATGTATAGAGTCTTCACTCCTACATCGCTTAACCATTTTCTTAGCTCTATCGCAATAAATTCAGGGCCATTGTCTGAACGAATAAAGGCCGGTGGTCCATGAATCAAAAATAAATCTGCCAATGTTTCTAGGACATCGTGAGAATTAATTTTTCTTTTCACTCGAATCGCCAGACATTCACGACTGTATTCGTCAATTATGTTCAATGTTCTAAATGCTCTTCCATCATGAGTTCGATCCATCACAAAGTCATAAGACCAAACATGATTTTTATAAAATGGACGATGTCTGATCGTTGAACCATTGTTCAAAAATAAACGACCACGTTTTGGTTGTTTCTGAGGTACTTTTAATCCTTCCTCTCTCCACACTCGTTGAACTCGTTTATGATTCACAGACCATCCTTCGCTCCTGAGTAGTGCCGTTATTCTACGATATCCATAACGCCCGTACTTAGTTGCTAGAGTTATTATTCTTTCTCGAACAATTGCTTCATCGTCTTTTTTAATTCTCTCATAGCGCTGAGTGGCCCTATGAACTCCAACCAACAAACAGGCCTTTCTTTCTGATACACAGAATTTTGAAAGCACTAAATCAACGGCTTTCCTTCTTCTCTCAGCGCTTAGAAGTTTCCCTTATTAATCTCCTTTAAAATATCTTTATCGAGTGAAAGTTCTGCTACCAACTTCTTAAGTCTGGCATTCTCTTTTTCAAGATCTTTTAGTTTTCTTGCTTGTTCCGTTTGCATTCCGCCGTATTCTTTCTTCCAACGGTAATAAGTGAGTTTGTTTACTTGCAGAACTTTTGCAACATCATCGACAGATTTTCCTTCAGAAAGCATCAAGTCTGCTTTGCGAAGCTTTGCAATGATTTGCTCCATTGAATGTTTTACTCTAGGCATCGGTCCTCCATATTTTATAGAGGAATTGTAACATATGTGCTGGACTAGATTTTGGGGTTCAGGTCAGATATTTCCATGACCGCAACAAGGTTCAAAGAAAACAACATCTTCATCAGACCAAAAATTCTTTTTATCTTTAGCTAGAATGTCTAGCATTTCCTCAACGTAAGATTCCGGGGTAAATACTTCACCTAAATCCCTAACTCGATCACGGCTTCGGTGAGATAGACTTGAAACATCAATTAAATTACTCATATATTATCTCCAATATAAATAATTATCGGCGACAACGCCGCATGGTGTTAATTTTATTTTGGAGAGGTATAAGTTGCCTTAAAGAATTTAAAAAAATTAAAGGCTGAGTTTCTTGTTCAAGATTAAGAAAAAGATTATAGCCGCTGAATTAATTCATCTGGCATAAGAACATCTTTTAAAGCTGAATTGGCCATTACTGTATATGCCAAATCACTATCTAAACTTATCGCAAATGGAAGTGTCGTACACTGAAGAGCATTAAGAATCATAGAATCAGAAAAACCTGCTCCAATATCCGAGCATATATCTATGGCATTTTCCCAAGTAATTTTTCTGTTGAAAATTATTTTTTGATCATCATTATACATACTGAGGTAAGTAATTTTTAGCTTCTCTAAAGCCCTATACTCTACTTCCAAAGGTTTTCTAAGATAAAGGCTACATAGTGTCTTCCAGAGTTCCATTCCGGCATTTCCTGAATTTAAAAAGGCTTCTCTTATCTTTTTTATTTCTCGGTCATTAAAAATTGGATCGGCACCTTGGTGCATTTCTCGATTGTGCAAAATGCTTGATTGAGCACGGATAGCTTGTTTTTTCTTGTTAGGAAGATCTAATTCTGAGCTTGGATGAATTGCAGTTCTAAGGCCTTCGGTTAATAGCAGTCTTCTGTAAAATTCTAAATATTCTTGTGTCGTGTTTACTGTCGTATAAAGGGCAATTTCATTTTTTTGAATTTTATTTTTTATAAATTCATATGTTCTTGTGTGAAACTTTTTTGGGGAATAGCTAAGAGTGATAATGACATTAGCGTCTAAAATCGTCCCCTCTACTTTCGTTCCGTTTTGCTTTAAATTAAATAAGTATTCGTCAAATTCCGAAAAACGTACAACTCTTCCCATTTCATTCCTTAAAATCTTGCTGATTCCGAATCATTCTTTTCTTTTGCTACAATCGAAATAACATCGTCTTCTATTTCAGATTCTTCATTTTCAACTTCTCTTGAAAGATCATTAATCCGCTTAATATCTTCTTTCGACAAAGGAATATTTCTTCCCTTCTCTGCTTCTTCGATAAAGGCGTCAACATCACTAATATTCTTGTTTTCCATATATACTCCTTGAACCTACTAGGGCTATTCTAGCATCTAAGTTGGCACCTTAACGTTCCGATTTTACTAGCCTCCTGAGCCTTCTCCTGACAAGGCCTTTCCGCCCCCAGAACCATCCCCACCAGTGAATTTCCCACCACCGCCGTCACCACCAAATCTTCCGCCGCCCATATCTCCACCTAATTTTTTAAGCTTCATTTGAACTTCTCCTGAATACCAAGATTAAAATAACTGAAAATAAAAATGCAGTCCCTGAAATCCACCATGCTGTACTAGCATTAATGTGATCGACAAAAAAACTGCTCGAAAAAAATCCAATTGCCACAATTGTCTCAAAAATAAAATTCATCATTGATAAACCTGTTGAGCGAACATTTTCAGGCAACGATTCATGCATAATGGCCTGATTAGCAGGAAGAAAAACACCTCTAGCACCAGCCATTAACCAAACTCCGATTAAAGCTGGATAAATGCTATTTGAAAGAGCACAAATAGTAGCCCCTGCCACCATAAAGAGTACTGAATTTAAAATCCTAGGGTAGTACGAGCTAGGTCGGTCTCTTTTTGAAAAGTAGTGGTTAACCAGATATCTCGCAAAATATGAACCAGTGGCCATTACAGAGAACCACAACTCGCTTCCGCCAAGTTTATTTATCCAAGGCAACCACAAGACCCCCAGGATTGTTTCTATTTGATTTAAAAGTCTCACAGGAATTAATAATTTGAGATCAAAACTACTTTTGATTTCATTGTAACCAACTTGAGCCATGTTTCTAAATTGAGAAAAAGATTTATGTTGAACTTCTTTTTTGTCATCCTTGATTAGAATAACAAAAACTAACGTTGAAAGAAAAAACACCAGCGAAGCAACTAATAACGAATAAATCCCTAAATACTTAGTCGTAAAACCGACTGCAACACTCGCCAAAACATAACTAGCGACAGAAGTTTTTTCGATTAGAGAGAAATATTTATTAGAATCAAAATCCTTTTCTTCTGTTTTAGCATTTGAATAAAGAAGTGCTGATAGTGCCCCTGATATAAAGCTTGTTCCTAATCCATAAATTAAGTAGGCAACAATTACAAGAACTGGAAACTTTGGAGCAAAAAGAAATAATGCAATTGAAAACGATTGAAGCAATCCTCCAACGAGGGAAGATTTTTTTGCTCCAAAGACATCTGCCCAAATTCCAGTAGGGATTTCAAACAATGCCAAAACAACATAAAGACAGCCAAACCCTATTGAGATGATTTTAAAACTAATTCCAGCGGAATTTAAAACAGGAGTTGCAGCAAGGCTAAAAAGCATTGCCGCAAATCCTCTAAGTCCTAAAATTAATCTTGATTGATTTGTAGAATTCATTAATTAAAATTCAACTTCTTCAAAAAACTCAGAAGCCAATTCACAAGATTTTGTTTCAATATTGTAAATGCCTTTAAAAATTTTATTACCGATTTTAATTTCACATGGAACAAAAGTAGATTCAGGGTCGTGACCACCTCCACCACCTTGATTGTCTTGAACTTGAGCAATGTTAATAAAATTAGCAGTCGGATCATTTCCACTTCCACCACTTCTAACAACATCAACCTGACTTTCACCATTTTTTACAAAGGCCATTCCAACAGGATCGTTGCCACTGCCACCTATTCTTGCAAAAGCAGATGATGATGGATTTACACTAGATAGAGTAAACGTAAGTGCAAAAATCGCTAACATCCAAAACATATCGTAAAACTTGAACCTTCTAAATTTCATTCCTTTGACTCCTAGTTTGTCATTCTCATTCGAGAACTGCTTTGCTTTAAGCTTCACTTCTTTAAGCATCTCAATAAGCTCTTTGCTTTGTTCGTCTGTGAAAAAAGCATCAATCGAGAAATATGTTTTATCTTTCCAATATTCTTTTTTTCCTGAAAACTCTTTCATTAACTGGAAAACTTTTGCATCTTTCTTTGCTTCTAAGTCGCCATCATAACGGTAGTCAGAATAGTTAATGTAGTTCTCAGGAAAATTAGAGAAATACTTTCCTTCCTCTGTTTTATGAATAAGGCCAATCTTTAAAAACCTTTCCATAACAGACTCTGCTTTCTTTGGAGCAGGTTCAACGAAGTATCTCTTAATCTCGCTTAAGGATAATGGCTGAACTCTGGTCGCATTAAACAACATCAGCGAATAATCATCCGTATTAATCTCTTCTATCTGCTCTGGTGAGAGACGCACACTTGGAATGTCATTAATTTCTTTTTTAGAATGATTAACTGATGATTGTGTTTCATTTTCGTAATTTCTTTCTTCTTTCATAAAAAACCTCAGTGTAGATTTTGTAACCTTTTCTTATCACTATTTTTGTTAATATTTTTATCTATCGGACGTGGACGTTGATCATATTTCAAAAATGAAGCAAGATTTGAAACTAAATCAAGTAAATAATCCTTCTTAGTTGGTTCTGCATCTTTAGCAGTGTAGTAAACAGATGCCTCAATCATAGAAATAATTCTTTTATAATCTTCAAAAGGAATTTCTCTCAATGCCTCTACGATTTTGATCTCTTCATTATAGATAAAGCCATCAGTATTACCTGTGAGTGAATCAATAGAAGTCCCAAGTGCACGAGCAATTCTAACCAACTCGCTCATTGTTATTTCTCTACTACCACGTTCAATTTTTGAAATCGCTGTACTAGTTAAATGGGCATCAGTATCCAAATCAGATTGTTTCATCTGTTTTGCAAGACGAGCCTTTTTAATACGTTCACCAATTTGTATATGATCAATATTCATGGCGCCCAAATTAGCTAATTTCGCAAAAAAAGTCAACCAAAATAATTTGACGATTAAAAAAGATATTTATAGAACAATACCAAGGATGAAAATTAACAACTTAAAGCATAACTATGAATAATAACAGATTTGCGAAATTAGCAAATGAATTAAAAGAAGCCAAGGCCAACACAGAGCAAGGCAAGCTCGTTAGAGAGGCATTGGATTACTTAGTTAAAGAATTCAATATAGAGTTCGGTGACTTCAAGGTCTACGTGAGACAAGGAAAGGTCTCTGAGCGAATTGAAATAAACAAGTCCTTAAAGATTGATTTAAAAACTCACTAATAAGGTGAGTACATTTACGACCTACCTGAAAAGCATCAGGCGGTTTTTTTAACGACAAAAATTTTTTGTCAAAAGGAAAACTATAATGATGCGACCATTTTTTATCAAAACCAAAACATTAAAAAACTTCCGGCCAATTAAGGCCCTAATCACCATAGGAGATTATATGGATTATTTTCTCAAGAAGAGACTTGAACGAATTCGTCTTGAATTTCAAGAATTGATGGGACTGCTTTCTATCAAAGAACTCACAACCAATTTCAGGCTAACAAACAACTACCAATCATTGCATCTGCAAATGATTAAAATTTAGGAGGTAAAAATGAAAAAAATTATTCAGACAATTGAAGAAACTTTAAAAGCAATTAGCCCAATCGAGATGAGAAAAAATCCCAAGGCCTCTGCCAAGGCCTTTGAGATTAAACGAATGATCGAAGATTTAAAGAGCCATTCAAAAAATCAAACGAATCAAGGAGTACTTAAATATATAAACCCTAAAACACTTTTAGAAAACTAGAATTTAACACTTTAAGGAGATTTAAAAATGAAGCTAAAAATATTTTTGGCATGGATACCTTTATTCTTATTGGGAGCATGTGCGTTTAAAAGTGAGGAAAACAAGCCCACACAAAATCAAATAACGTCTGCCACCGAATTAAAAATTGATCCGAAAAATGATTCTGATGGAGATGGAATTAAAGATGGTGATGAAGTTACTCGTGGATCAAATCCATTTGTGGCCGATTTACCTGAATTAAAAGTGAAGTTTCTTCAGAACTATAAAATTGAGGTGTTTTATCATCCAAAGAATGGTGACTCTGTAAAAGATCAGAAATCATTTGTGATTGATACTAATATTAAAGACACAAATCCTGATTTCAAATTTCGTGTTGGAGATGTTTTTGCTCGTGAGAATGCTCTAAAAAAAGCAGCCAGCTTTGCGAGATATCCAAACAACACTAAAGGTGTCATTGAAGATCGAGATTTTTCATGGGTAAAGTACCCTGATATTGATCCAAGGTTTTTCCATGATAATTCTCTAAAATACCAAGATGTTTTTAACGATCAAAATGTCATTGATAATATCAGGCTCACTTTATCGAATCAGGTAAAGCTTAATGAAAGTCCATTCTTCAAAGAAGTAAAAGACCTTAAATTAAATTACTACTTTCTAAACCATGAAAATGAGAATTACGAGCTTTTAAAAACTGTAACCGTAGATCGCCACTTTCAATCAGGCATTTTCGAGACATTCGAAAGTGTCATCGAAAATGCCCCTGTGAATCTTATCATAGACAGTTACTTCAAACGTGGGGAATTCATTATTTCAGAAGTGGATGACTTCTCTATTCCTGCAATTGAAACAAACTACAAGACTCTTCTTGGAAGCGTGAAAGCGAAATCTGTACCAGTTCTATTTGAAACCCCACTTGAAGAAAAATTTTACTATGTGGCGACAGGAGCGAACGGAATCAGATTTCAAGATATTCTCAAAACAGTTTTTGATCGCAACTATGAAGTCAAAGAGGACTCGCTTACTAAAATCAAAGAATTTCAAAATAACCTCCCCGACTTTACTTATCTTTCAGATGTGGCCGACAAAGATAAACTGGGCAGATGGTTTGTCATGACAAATGAATTTAAAGAACATTATCTCGACCATCAATACACTCCCACTGATCGAATTGTTTTATCTTATAATGTAGGAAGTGAACTAGCGTATCAGAACAATGAACAATACTTCGCTTATGAGCCACAACTATCAAGCAACCGAAGTGAAATTGTCATGCCTCTTGGAAATGCAAATCAAAGATCAATCGTTAATGTTCAGCTAAAACCAATTAATAGGTTTGGAACTGCGATTGAAAACGAAAAAATTCGCTGGGAAACACCATCCAGCTGTGGAAAAAATTGTTTTCCTAAGCACATGGTCTGCTACTGGGATATTAATAAATACACAAATTATGATGAGGCCCTCACACTAACACCTGACCTTACTGGCGAAGCTGAAAAACTTTATCTTGTTCTTGATGGAGAAGAATTTAAAGTAACTGATCTTTTAAAAGACAAAAAAATTCAATTCTACAAGGTTGGTAACAACACACACCTTGAAATTAAAAATCTTTCAAAGATTAAAGAGATCAAGCCATTTGATGAAGTAAATCTTTCCTTAAAGCTAAAAGCATTCAAGGGAAACACTTTCTTTGGTGTGAAGCTTACGGGAGTTGAAGGAGATTGGCGAGGAATGGGCGGATGTCCATTTAACACTCCTCAAGTTGCTCAAACACGAAATACACAAATATCTAAAGACACATTGGAAGTCGGAGAAATTACTTGGCTAATCAACGATCTGGCGAACCGTGGTTACGGGTACAAATTTAAACTTATGGATTCTGGAGATTATTTCCAAGAGATTCGCTTGGGGGTAAGTAGCACTGTGAAAAATTATTACAACTAACAAAGGAGCACTATGAGGAAAAAACTAAAGTACGTGATGATGACATTCTTTATTACAACAGGAGCTTTCGCAGCTTCATTGAAAGGCACAGCAGATGCCTTAGGAAGTGAGGCCGTAAAAATCGGTCTTGCATTGGGAGTTTTAGGATTTGCAGTTGCTGGGACTTATTTAGCACTCGGAAAACAAGAAGGAGGTCAAAAAGTCACCCAAGCGATCATAGGAATTGTCGTTATATTAATGGCAAGAAGTATTGTTACAACGCTCACATCAGTAACAGGAGGAGCATAAAGTGAAATTTTATTATCCAAAATTCTTAAAGACAGGCCCTAACTTTGTGGGCCTATCAATCATCGACTTAGTTATTCTCGTAGTGACTCTTATGGTGGCATTATTAATGAACTTAAGTTCTCATCAGACATTAGGGTTAGTGGCAATCGTCATTGGGATTTGTAAAATAATCTCACTAAAATATCCACGAGGTCATTTTCAACACTATCACCTCAAAAGAAGTATTTTAGAATGGCGAAGCGATCTAACAAGACTCACTCAAGGAGTCTTTATATGATCTTTCCGATTTATTCGATTGAAAATGGGATCATCACCTCTCTTAAAGGAGAGGTGTCTTCCCTCTACAAAGTGGTTCATCAAGATTTAAGTCAATTAAAAGACAATGATCTTGAAGCATTTTTTGAGAACTTACACTTAGAATTAAAGACATTCAAAGAAGAGTGCTTTTATAAGTTCTATTATATTGATGATATTCTCTATCTAAATACGAACGATGAAAAAATCAATCGAATAGGTCACCAACTTGAGATTGTCCCCCATCCTCTTTCAATTCTTTTCAATGAACACGACGTTCATAGAGAATTAGAAGTCTTTGAAGATTATCTCATTGTAGGACACAGGTTCGTCAGACTTTTAAACCTTTACGAACTCCCAAGTTCTATTAACCCATGTTTTCTAGAAGCTTTTGGAAATCATGTTTTATCACTCAAGAAATTCGATTCAGAAAAAGCAAAAAAGAAACTGAATCTAAAAAGAAAAGTGCATTTTTCATTATCTCAAGAGCTTTTAAGAAATATCGAATCAGAAAAGGCCTTTGTTCAAAACGAAAACCTCTTGGAAGAGGTCACAACTGGTTCAGAAATCGTTTTTTCAATGGAGGGATGGCTAATTGTTCGGGGAGAGAACTTAGCAGAGCTTAACCAAAGAACCTTTGAGCTTTATGAGAAGGCAAAGTTATTTGATTTAAAGTTACTGGCCGAAGGACGTGGTCTTGCTTACTTTTTTTCAAATATCATTCCAGGGGTAAGACCTTCGATGAAAAGAGAACATTTGGCCCCTGCTCTTTTTATAAGCGGTCTTCTAGCACTCCCAAACGAATATCTTTACGATGAAGGATTTACACTTCATTCGAGAAGTAACCGTGAACTTAAGATTGATTTATTTCATAAAGACAATATTTATTACAATGCTCTAATTACAGGAACACTTGGACAAGGAAAGTCCGTACTAGCTAACAATATTCTCTTTGAAGAAGTATCAAAAGGAACAAAAGCAGTTGTTCTCGACCTTGGAAACTCTTTTAAAAAGACAGTGGATTACATGGGAGGGATAAGTCTTCCCGAGTCTTTTAATCCACTTCAATTTAGAGACCCAGATTATTTGAAAGCATTTGTTTTAAGTATCGTTGATGATGATTTTTTAACTTCAGTTGATAAAGGCCGTCTCTTTGAAGTCCTAAATGAAATGGACTTCAACAAAGTTACAACATTCACTGACTTTATCGAAATTCTCGAAAAACAATTTAAAGACATTCGCTATTTCTTCAAAGAACTAGAAGGATCATTTAACAATGAAAATTATGAGGCTCCTGATCTACTTTATGTTGACCTGACACTCTATCCCGATCGAATTAAGGCCCCAATCATTATCTATTTGATTGAGCATTTTAAACATCTAAAGGGAAAAAGGATTTTTCTTTTAGATGAGTGCTGGAATCTTTTAGAGAATCAAGGACAATTCATTGCTGAGAGTTTCAGAACATTTAGAAAGCATGGAGCATCCGCCATTGCGATTTCACAGAACCTAGAAGATTTTCTCTCAACTCCTCTTGGTAGAGTTATCTATCAAACGACATTCTTCAAATTCATTTTCAGACAAGAAACTAGCGGTGAATTTTTAACCGAACATCAAAAAGAGATGGTTTTATCTCTGCAATCGAAAAAACGAGTCTTTTCAGAATTCCTACTAATCTCGGACTTTCATCAAAAAATTTGTAGGTTTTATTCAAGCCCGTTCAAGTTTTTTTTATTCAACTCGGACAAAGCAGAAAGAGACAAGTTTGAGGAGTTTAAACGAGAGCGAGAGAGATTTTTGGACTTTAAAGAGATTCTTCACCAATACGTTTATTTAAACACAGGAGAGCATCCATGAAAAAATTAATTCTGTTTTCTACTTTTTTACTTTCATTTAACTCATTTGCCATTATCGGTACAGATACCGCCATGATGATTCAGCTTGTAACCAATACCGCTAATCAGATCAATGAACTAGAAAGGCTTGTATCTAATACTGAAAAGTACACTCAAAAGATGCGTGAATACAGTGAGCTTGTAGAAGACAACTATTTTCGAGCGGAAAGAACTCTTTATTTAGCGGAAGAATTAGCCGCTAAAAAAGACGTTCAAAACCTTGGTGAACTAAATGGTGCTATCAGAGAGCTTAAATACAATATGAGTGAGCTAAAAGAGATGATGCAAAGGTATGCCAACATTAAGCAAGATGAAAAGCGAACTGAAACTTATGTTGAAGTGAATAAAAAATTAAACGAGCAACAAGTAAAGCGAGCAGAAAAACAAGTTGCTAATTCTATATCGGCAAAAAACACAGGACGAGCTAGCCAGCTTACGGCCCAAAACACGGCACTTCTTTTAGAAAACCAAGTAAAGATGCAACAAATTCAACTTGAAATGTTGAAAACTCAAAAAATGGCGAATCGTCTTAAGGCGGAAGAATTAGAAGATAAACGACTTGAAGAAATAAATCGCAATAAGTTTTACAACAAAACATCGGATAGAAACTAATGAACTTAGCGATTAAAGAGATGCTTCTTATCGAAGAACCGACGATTCAAATTTTAAGAGATGAAATCATGAAAATCTTTCATTGGTTTGTATTACCAAGTTTTGTGATTGCTCTTTGTCTTGAATACTTTTCGGACTTAAAGTTTGGTGAGGTTATTAAGAAGCTAGTCTTAGTTCTGGCCTTTATGAGTGTTTTCTACTCCATTCATTCAGAAGGTGTGAATCTAAGTTTTAAGGCCAGTGAAGAAATTCTTCGAAAAGTATCACCAAGAAATATTTTTCTTAGATCATGGACTGAAGTCAAAGTAAAAACCAAAGAAGATGCTTCATGGAACTGGCTTCAAAAATTTTCGATTCCCAACATCAATGATCTTGTAGGAACAGCTCTCTTTATTTTAAGTAAAGTCTTTATCTGGATTCTAAAGCTAATCTACTCCACAGTTTATCATTTAACCTATGTCTTTGCCCCTTTAACGGCCATTCTCTATTTCTTTCCTATCACGAGAGGTTCAATTGCTGGAACTATCCAATCTAGTCTCTGGTGTATGCTCATGCCAATTGTTCTGGTTTCAATTCTAGCGATTGTAGGAAATTCCATTCAAGTGCCTGCCAAAGATGGTGCTTTAGCAATTATTAGTATTGACCACATTATATGGGTCTTTGGAGTCACTCTTTTAATGCTTATGACTCCTATTCTGACAATTGGAATTCTCAGAGGTAGTGGCGTTGCTATGTCAGGAAGTGCGATAGGTGCTTTAATGACAAACTCAGCGATGAAGTTTGTAACTTCCGTTCCTGGGGCAATGGGTGGAATTAAAGCAACTTCTAAAGTTGCTAAAGATTTAGGTAAAGAGTCTCTATTTCGCCCTTCGGTTAAAGAACTCCTGAAAAAAGAAAGCGAAGCAAATAATCCTAACAGAGAAAAATTGAAACATCTCAACCAAAAGGGAGAATTGCGAAATCCATTTAGAGAACCAGAAGGCGTTGATGAACGATTAGCAAAAATTGGTATGACAAGAAATGAGGCTATGTCGCTTTCTAAAATTCCTACGAAAGCAATGAGTGCTTCAAATGATACTACAAAAACTCAATACGCTAGTCCTCAAGAATCATTTAACAGACAGGAACAAGAGACATTTCGATATGAAAAATCATTCTGGAACAAAATTACTCCCGAGCATCGAGAAGGAATAAGAACTAAGTACGGAATAAAAAGCGAAATGCCTACGCCTGACAAAACTTATTATCCCATAAGTCGTACAGACAAACTCAACATGCCAAACGTACAAAGGGATAATCGTTTTTCAGTTCATACTTCCCCAAAAAAGGAAGTAGGAAAAATGAATCTCAACTCTCAAAACAATTTAAGAAAAGGAGAACGTAATGAAATACGAAACATTTGAAGCTGAATTTATTAAGCAGAATAAACAACTACGACTTGTTCTGGGTGTAGTTATTCTTCTTCTAGCGATTATCCTCTTTTTTATAATTACGGATAAAAAGTATTTTGTTTTGAAAAATTCAAGCTTAGTTAGTAGCAGACCTCTTCTTACTTGGGCCTGTGAAGAATCGTTTCAAAGCATAACCAAGGGAAAACCTGAAAAAGATTTAATTGAAGAATCAATTCTGAATGAACTTAAGTCAACTTCGTTTAACGTATCATCTGATGAGATTTTAAATGTTCTAGCCATTAAAGAAAATCTTTGTCGGATCATTGTTAAGGGAGACGGAAAAGTCAGATCATTTCTTATCAATTTTAAATCTAGCTCTGGATTCCCCTTTTACTACAAGCTTTCAGAAATTAATGAAGCTGAACTCAACCAATCTGAGCTTGCTCTTACCAAGGGGGACAAATGATCTTTGCAATTCTTCCAACGACAATCACAACTTTATTTTTATCGGCCAATCTTATTACAACTCTTAGCTTCAAGGATGATGTGAGGACGTTTATATACGGTGGAACAAAAGAGGAGATTTTTACGGAGCTTGCCAACAACAACAAAACGCTTGTCCTAAAGGCCAAGAAGAAAGGGATTGAGACTAATTTAATCGTGGTGACATCTAAAAATCGCTATTACTTCAAAGTTATGGAGACAGACAAAATCCCTCATCAGTTTATTGAAATTGAAGACGGGATGATTAACACCAACTTTAGAAAGATTAAGGAAACTACTTCTTATGATCTTTTTGAAGGTAATAACTCCATCATGGTCGTTTCGAAGAAAAAAGAAGGGATAGATGTAAACGGTGTTTCCGTTATCGCTAAAGAATACTTCTCAAAAGGTGTACCTTTATTCATTGATGGGACAAGAGTTCTTAATTAGGAGTTTTATGATTCTACATCTTATTACGTTTAGTCTTCTTTCGGTTGCAAATGCCAAAATCACGACTTTGGAATCTAAAAAGGAAGTTGCTTCTAAGAAAGTTTACATTTCGGCACGAAGTAATCAGGGAAACTCTGATTTCCTTAAGAAGCTTTCAGCTCAAAATGAAAAGCTATTAGAACTTTTAAAAAATAAATCTTCTGAAGAAGTTCCTTTTATCTGGGATGGCACAAAGAAAATTGAAACAACTAAAGTAATAAGAGGAATTTTATTAAACTCAGTCGTTTCCACAAATCTTGAGTCCCCTCTTTTGGTTGAATCTCTTGATAGTTCATCACTTCCACAAGGAACTCGATTTAAATGCTCAGGCGTTACCAAGAACAAAAGAGTTCTTACCATTTGTGACAAGATGATTACTCCCACAAAAGAAGTCTCTGTCAAAGTTCAAATTCTAAATCTTGATGGAAGTGCTGGCCTTCGAGGTGAATACAATGACGGTAAAGATTCATATATCGCAGGAGCGATCATTTCAGATTTTGCGAAAGGTATAATCAATGCCTCCAAAAATAAACTCGCCGTTCCTCTTGGTGTCGTCGATGCAGAAACAGACAAAAACAAAATTCTTGAAGGACTTGCCAATTCAGCCTCAACAACAAGTGATGTACTTCTTGATGAAATGAAAAATCAAGAGCCTAAAGTTTTTATTGAAGCTGGAAAGCCAGTTCTAATTTTTTTCATGGAGGGCCTAAATGCGTATTAGCTTATTTTGTATATTAGTCTTCTCATTATTTGGCACAGGGTGCTCTAGTCTTCGAGGTTCAATTTCAACAGGAGCAATCATTGGTGGTTCTTTGGGGGCAATGTCAGGAATGGTCTTCTCTCCTAATAAAGAGTCTAGAAATGGAAATGCCCTAGTCTTTGGAGCATTAGCGGCCGGTGCAGGAGCACTGCTGGCTAACTATCTTTATACAAATGATCCAGAGAATAGAGATTTAAAACAAATGATGATCCCTGATGATCCATTAAAGAAAAAATCGGAAGAAGTTCCACTTTTTGATTTCAGTCCTGAACTTAAAAATATCAAACCTGAACTTTCGTTTAAGCCTGTTAAGAAATATGAGGTTCCGATTGAAAAATTGCCAGAAGAATTAAAAGGAAAGGTTAAAAAACAATACCTACTTGAGTACGAAACAGAAGCAAAAACGATTCAGTACCAAGGTAAGACAATCGAAATTTCACCTTTTAAAGCATATGAACACGTTTACGAAGAATAAGGAGAATAAATGACAAGCAAAAATAAAAATAGTGCCCCTGGACTCGATCTCGTCTCCCCCATTGTGGAAATTATCCATGAACTTGGGACGGAGTTGATCAAAGGCATATTTGAACTCACAAAGTTTCTTTATAAAAAATGGAACAAAAACTATTTTGAAGTTTCAAAAATTGAGGAGAAGCATCTGTATAAGAGCAAATAAACAAAAAACCCAACTGCCATAGGTTATTCTACAAATTCCAAAAGAGAATTGCCATTATCTGAGATTGATTTCTCCAAGCATTCATTCATTGTTGGAGCGGCCGGATTTGGTAAGACTAATTTAATTTCGCTTCTACAAGAACATTCTTTGCAAAGTAAGAAGCCGATTATCTTTATTGATCCAAAAGGAGATTTAGAAGCTCTTGAAACATTCAGGACTCTTTGTAAGCAGTACGAAAGAACTTGCTACATCTTTTCAGAGCATCACAAAGATTCAATTAAGTTAAACCCTTTTAGAGAAGGATCAATCAACCAAGTTACGGATAGAATTATTTCTGCATTTGATTGGACAGAACCTTTCTATAAAAATGTCTCCACTGATGCTTTAACTAAAACTCTGAAGAAAATTCAAGAAGCCCAAAAACCTTATTCCCTATCTAACATTGTCGAAGTTCTTGAAGAGTCCTTTAACACTAAAGAAACGTTAGGGCTTAGAGTTATGCTCAGTCAGATCAACGAATCAGATTTTGGTAAAATCCTAGCCGAGGACAAAGATACTAAAACCTTTATGAACATCCGCGATGAAAAGGCCTGTCTTTATATCGGACTTTCAACTCAAGGATATGGGGAAACGGCCTATACTCTTGGAAAAATCTTCTTAGGAGAACTTCTTTACGCTTCCTATTTCAAATTAATCAATGAAACCAATTCTCATAAGTCGATGCAAGAATCCGTCGCTGTTTTCTTTGATGAGTTTGGTGCTTTAGTTACTCCACGTTTCATTGAACTTCAAAACAAATGCCGAGGAGCTGGTATCCAGTTATTTATGGCCGTTCAATCCGCCTCAGACATTGACAAGATTGATCCAAATCTAACGCTTCAGATTTTAGAAAATGCTTCTAATCTTTTTATTTTGAAGCAAAGAATGGAATACGGTGCAACCCTCTTTGCGAATTCGATTGGGACTAAGCTCACTAAGAAATACACCAAGCAAACTGATAATGGTGATGCTAACGGTATGGGAACCGTAAGAGAAGCGAATGAATTATTAGTCCATCCTGACATTATCAAAAACCTTAGAGTCGGCCAGTGTGTTCTTCTTCGCCATAATCCAACAAAGCTAGACCTGATAAATCTAAGGAACAGAAAAATTGAAATCGTTCAGGAACAGGAGGTCAATAAAAAGAACGAGGAAGTTAAAGAAGTGCCTAAAAAAGAAATTGATAAAACAAAGAATGAAGAAAAGAAAATCACTGTAACGAAAGAAGCATTTGAGGTTTAAATGGAAATGATGAAAACAGATCACAAGTTTTTTATTTATCCCTTATCTGACTGGAGAATCCTAGACATTAAAGGACTAATGGAATGCTCCAGTTTTGAGAAGTTTAAAAAGTATGATTATGCAAAAAAATTATTGCAAAAAATGAAGTCGCAAAAATTTGTTAATGTATACCGATGCGTTCTTAATGGGAAGAACTATTACTATCTTACTCCATTAGCTGAAAAGTTTATTAACCAAGATCAAAAATCTTCTGTATCCGAAGAAACAATTTTTCACGATGCAATGGTTAGCTCTTTAGGAATTGAGCTTTCCAAGATCAAACCATTCATCACAGAGATTGAACTAGAACACAAAATTAAAAACGGGAAAAGCAGAACAAGCTTTGATGAGATTATCCCAGATGCAAGACTTAAGGGGAATTTCAATGGTGTTAATTTTACTTCTGCTGTTGAAGTTGAAATTCATCAAAAGGAAAAGTCTCGCATTGTTTCAAAGGCAAAGCACTATTTAAAAAGTACTTTCTACGATTATGCTTTTTACTTTTTCCCTGATGAAAAGATCCTAAAGAACTATTCAAACATTTTAAGACAGGAGCTATCTAATGACTTTAACCAGAAGATTTTTCTTTTTTCCACTCCCAAGATCTTTGAAGGAAAAAACTCTTTATATGAAGGCACGGGCCTTGTTAAAGGCAAATCAAAAACCATACTTCAACTTTTTGAAGTTGTCCCCTAGCTTTCCCATGCTCGGGCCATGCGGGCCTTTAGCTTTTCAAAAGGCAAGACAACCCCGCGTATTTAAAAATTAATTTGTCCTGACGAAATTGACTCCCTCTCTCTCACGTAAAGTGGATAGATGGAGTCAATTTCTGGACAAATAAAAAAATACGCGGGGAAAAGTAGTAATAAGGTAGGTAAAAAAATGAATGAAGAAAATATTAAATATGAAGAGGAAGTTAGTAAGAAAGGAAGGAAGAAAAAACCAAACAGCCAAGAGAAAGTTCATGACGAATCCCAACAAAACAAATTCTTTGTTGATCTTCGCCATGAAAAAGAAGTTTTAGAACAAATTCTAAAACTTCTTGAGGAAGCAAACAACAAGCCTTATGGAAGGGAAATACTGCTCAAAGACCTTGTTGTTTACGCTGTTCCTAAACTTCTTCCAAAAGACTTAGAAAAAATTCAAGAGAGTTCCTTAAACGAAATGGAACGTGTTCAAAGACTTCTCGACGAACATAACGAAAAAAATAAAACCAAACTAAGTCTTGGTGAATTTCTAGTGAAGAAACTTAATATTTAGGAGGCTTCGATGAACGATCAAAAATTAGAACTAGTTTCAGGTAGATTAGGAAAAGATCCCTATCTTGCTTATACAAAAAAGGGAAATCCAGTCTGTGAATTATCTGTAGGCCTCAAGGCAGAACAGAATTTAACTATATGGAGAAAGGTTATTGTCTTTGGAAAATTAGCAGAACTTTGCAAAGTTCATTTGAAAAAAGGACAAGAGATTTTTGTGCGAGGCTCAGTAAGTCTTCGTACTTTTACTAACAAAGAAGGCATTGAAAAAGAATACCTCGAAATCAATGCTTTCTCTATTGGACAATCGTTACTTTAACTAGCTATTTCAAGGAGAAATGATGACAAATAATCAGAACATTTTAGATCACTTTTCCATTCAAGAATGCTATAGTAAGTCGGGCATTGAAGCGGAAACGTCTCAAGCATCGCTCTTTAACAATTTAATATGGGGAATTGACGAGGTCTGTGCTTTTACTAGCTATGCCAAAGGAACAATCTACAACTTAGTTAGTCGTGGAGAAATACCTTATCGAACGCGTGGTAGAAAAAGAAAGTTAGTGTTTGTCCCAAGTGAAATTATCGCTTGGTTAAAAGGAGAACAAACATGAGCAGATCAAAAAACTATAAAAAGATTAAAGGTGCTAAAGGCATTTATCAAAATGAAATCACACATAAATATCTTGTAGAAAAAAGAGTAAGTGGCAAACTTCATACTTCAACATTTCTTTCTTTGTATGAAGCCAAACAATGGCAAAAGAAGTTTGATGGTACAAAGGTCAAGGTGGAGAATGAGCAAAGCAAGTGCTCTACTCTAAAAGAAGTTTGGGAGTCAATGCAACGAAACCACTTCCCGATTCTAGCAACATCTACCAAAGATATTTGGCACAGAAGATACAAACTCATTCAAACGTTAGAGCATCTTCCAATGGATCAAATTACACCTTCAAAGATTTCAGATTGGGTTATTTACTGGGTTACACATTTCTCTACTGAAGATTATCAAAATTCGGGAAGAGGTCGATCTGGTCGTTGCAACCTAAACAACGAACTAAATCTTTTTGTCTGTATTTTTAACTGGTACAAACAAAGTGAGCTTTTTGAAAAAGAAGCATTACTTCTAACTTGTCCAGTTAAGAAGAAGCATAAAAAGATGGGATTCATCAAACCACTTCCAGATAAGAGAAAGCAAATTGAATTGAAAGATGCTTTCCTATTCTTTGAATTTCTTCAGCCACTCTATCGAGACCTTGCAAAAATGCAATTTTTTACGGCAGGAAGAATTGGCGAGGTTTCAGGCATCCAATGGAAAAATGTCGATCTAAAAAATCGAAGACTGTTAATAAAAGAAACTTGTGTCTGGGATATGACTCTAAAAACTTTTATTGAACTAAAACCTTTTCCTAAAAATCGTGAACCTAGGGCAGTCTTTATTACCGATGAAATTATGGAAGTGTTATTGAGAAGACAAGCATTCAAATTGCCAGCAAACGATTATGTATTTCATGTAGATGGTAATCCGCTTAACTACGGCACAATTCAAGTAAACTATCGTGCAGCTCAAAGAAAAAGTGGAGTGCCTTATACTGGAACACATATTCTTAGACATGGCATGGCCAAACTTGCAAGACAAGTTGGAGGTGGATTAGATGCTGTTATTGCAATGACTGGACATAAAGATTTGAAGCTAGCTGATCATTATTCAAAGACAACTGAAGACGATCAAAAGCATTTCTCAGAAATGATTATGAAGCATATCAGGAATAAAATGAATGATGATTCCAATATTCAAACCGATTTTGAAAATGTGATAAGGCTAAAACGTGCAAAAGCTAATTAATCTGTGATATAAATTCAGTCGGACTGAGTCGGACTCATGCGATTTTCGACCAGCTCGACTGAATATTTTCAAAAGGTTAGGTACACATTGCCGGAGTTACCCGAAGTCGAAACCATCAAAAACCAAATCAACCCCATCCTCCCTCTAAAAATCGAGGCCGCGGTTTTCTCCCCCCTGACGAAACGAATAGTCAAACAAATGGACTTCGACCCAACAGGCTTCACTATCACTAAAATCCGAAGACACGCCAAATGGCTTATCTTCGATCTGGCCCCATACGGCCACATACTCTCTCACCTCGGAATGAGCGGCTCATGGCAAATGTCCCACGCTCCACTTTCTGAAAAACATGGACACATTGAATTCATCGACAAAAAGAAATCCGAGTTTGGCGTTCTCACATATATTGACCCAAGACGCTTTGGGCATCTTTATGTTTTAAGTGACGAGAACTTTAAAAAGAAAGAAGACTCTCTTCCAATTGATATCTCAAGCCCAGACTTCGATAAAGAACAGATCGCTCTTACCCTTTACTCACACCCCAACAAGCCCATTAAACCTTTCCTGCTTGATCAGAAGGCCTTCCCTGGCGTGGGAAATTATATGGCCTCTGAAATCTGTGCGCGCGCAGGAATTCTTCCAACGAGACTTGCTGGCGATATTGAAGCCGATGAAATCGAAAAGATGAAAGCGGCCATGGATGTCGTTATTAGCGGCGCCGTTGAAACAAAGGGCACAACTTTTAGTGGTGGGTACAGAGACGCTAACGGATCTAAAGGCGAAGGTGTAAAACACTTGGTCGTTTTTTATCAACATCACTGTCAAATGTGTCTGGAAAGAGGCAAGGTCACGAAGGTCATTAAGACCACGATGGCCGGAAGAGGAACATATCACTGTCCCGTCTGCCAAAAATAATTATCTGCCTTGAAAATTGCGGTTCATTCTATTCATTGAGTCTACACAGTTGCGGTAATCGACATCACCTTGGACAAATCGTCTTCCGGTTGTGTCCGTGCAGTAAGCAGGGTCATTGGGGAAAATCCTCGATGTAGGTGGATTGGAGTTCATGGTTCTAGGGCTTGCGCCGTTATTTGAATTTCTAATGGTAGATGACTGGCCCGTGCCGACGGTGTCTTCTCGGACTGAACCATCTCGCACATTTCCAGTTGTGGTTCCACGGTTAGGAACTTGGTTTCCGAAAGTTGGACGATTCATATTCATGTCTTGCATTTGTGCATAGGCTGTTGTGATAAAAAACAAAAACGCAATCGTTGTTGCATATTTCATAAAGTAACTCTCTCCTATTTTTTCTCTGTATCGGGCATATTCATACATTTTTTGTAACCTTCATCTTGTGGTCTTAACCATTGGCCATGATGGGTTTTACAGCCAGGAGAGCTTGCTCTTCTCATTTGATTATTTTCACGGGAGTAATCGCGTCTGGTTGCTGCTTGGTTGACACTAGCAGTGTCACTGATTTCATCTTTTTCTATAACTGTGCTTGTTCTGACTTGAGCTCTATCTGGATAAGCGGCGCTGTGGTTGTCGTGTGGAGCTGCGCTATCCATATACATATAAGTTGTTTCATTGGCATAACCTGCACTCAGGAAGGTTGCCAAGATTGCAAGCAGGGTGAATTTCATAATGGCCTCCTTAAAAATAAAACTTTGAATTGGTGTTCAATTCAAATGAGCTACATTTAAGAATACAAAGACCGTGCCAGTGCTAAGTGATAAAAATGAAAAGAATACTTGAAGAAGTTGGAGTGATAATGAGTCAATATGCCCGCCTCATTGAAGCGGGCCATTACATAGAAGAAAATTAATTTCCTAGGTGTATTTTGATATCTGCGTTTGGTCCATGAGGATTGTTTTTATCGTTCTTCACTTTTTGAAGACACTCATCATATCCTTTTTCGCCTTGCTTGATTTCGTGACCATCTTTGGCCTTGCATGAAAAGTTTACTTTTATTTTTCCTGGTTCAGTGTAAAGAGCAGTCTCGTCCGCAATGTCTGCTTTTTTATCTTTAGCTTCTAAATCAAGAGTGCTCTGATCAATCTTTCCTAATTCACTCATTGTTTTTGAAGTGGCAGAAGATGTCTTTGCTGTTTTTTTTGTTTTTTCAGCTGCTTGAAGAGAAAGAGAAAATGTTAAAAGGGCCATTAGTAAATACTTCATATACGCATCCTGTTTATTTTAAGTGTTCCTAAAAAAAGCATAATCCAAGGCCTTTGTGTTGGCCAGTTGACTTCTTTTTAAAATATGAAGCCCAGCGTGCTATAAAGTGTGTCAGAGGTACGGTAGTAGCTCCAGTACGAGTTTTTATCCGGTGCTTTTAGGACTTCAAGCCCTAATGCCAGACGGATTTTGTTAACGTAGTTATAGCTGATTTCGCCTTTAACAATATTGTCTTTTCTTTCGATGTCGTACTTTAAATCAAAAGCAATATCGAACGAGTCGTTGAAGAAATACTGGAATCCGCCTCCAAAGGTACTCTTCCACTTGACCGTATCACTGAAGAAGTCATCGTTACCGCGGATGTTATCCGATAGCAGGTGAATGTAATTCAGAGTTAGCTTATAATTTTTTTGTTTGTCGTAGTTTAAACTCATGTGAGCATAAGCTTCTTTATCGTAACGAGGATTGATGTTGAAGTAGTCCGACTTAAATGTCTTTCTGGCATTTGAAATATCAATCAGGAAGTCTTTACCAAATTTAGCGTTCGGGTCAACGTAACTAAAACCTCCACGCGCTTTAATATCACCGAAAGACTGAAACAACTGCACGCCATAATAAGCGTGGTGATTAACAGTCGGGTCGGCCGTAACAATAACTTTGCCGGTATTTAAGTTGTCGTAGTAAGCACTGGCGTTCACTCGTAGTTTATTTTCTGGTTTATAAATGGCAAAGGCCGAAGCTCCCCCGTTTGACCAGTGATAACGAACGTTGGCCCCGAGTGATTTATTGAAAACAATTTTTTCGATCTGGTAATCTGTGATTGAGTAGTAAATGGGAACTTCAAGACCACTGACCAC
This sequence comes from Bacteriovorax sp. As-1, assembly GCF_058446905.1. Lineage (NCBI taxonomy): Bacteria > Pseudomonadati > Bdellovibrionota > Bacteriovoracia > Bacteriovoracales > Bacteriovoracaceae > Bacteriovorax > Bacteriovorax sp. As-1. The sequence goes on along the minus strand of NZ_CP184341.1, from coordinate 2,710,446 downwards.
TGTTTTTTTCGGAGGAAGTCTCATCCATTCACTATGACTTTTGACCTCTCCGTTTTTAAAATCGATCGAAGGGTTAATTTGTGGGATGAAGAGGTACGAACCTAAAATATCAAATTCAAAGTTCCCATATCTCTTGGTGAAAATAAGTCCCGTCACTCCTTCCTCTTCTGTGCTGAGAAGCGTGAAAGATTGCAGGGCGTTTAGATAACCCAAACTCCAATATTTTTCATTGGTATTCCAGTCGAGGATCTTTCTTCCGATGGTGATCTTATAGTCATCGTTTTGATAGACCGCGTAGGCTTCCTGAAGTGAGTAGTTAAACGAATTATTGTCCTGAAAATAGAATCTTAGGTCACCCATCAAGAAGGTATCAAGTTTCTTTTCAGGGAGCGCAGTCTCAAATGAAAGCCCCAACCACTCCCCTGTGTCGCTGCGGTTTACTGGTTTATTGAGGCGGATATATTTCTCATAAGTCAGCTCTGCTGTAGCGGCCGAAAGAGAGGTATTTCCCAATGAAAAAAGCGTTAAAAACAAGAAACTATGTAAAAAATACTTACTAAAAAACACATGCTCTCCCAGGCCCTTTGGCCTGTCTTTTGTTTAACAAAATCTTGACGCGTTCTAGACTCAAAACACTGTAAAAAACACTCATTTATGGAGATTCCATTTTGACATTATCTATTCAATCTTTAAACTGTTTATTATGGAAAAACTTAAGCAGCTCTTGAATCACCTAGTGATCGCCTTGTGCCTTGCCGTCACTAGTTGCGGATACGTTTCCGACAAACCGGTTGAAAACGTGGACGTGTATAAGACAGACGAATTACAGACTTGTAAAATCGATGTCTCAAAACTAGGCGAAATTTTTAAAGCAGATCAAAAAGAACAAATCAAATGCTTACAAGAAAACTTCATTCAATTCACGAAATATGTACGCGCTAAACACCCTGGAACAGTTACAGAGGCCGAACTAGGTATTTTCGTTAAAAGATTTTTTGAAGGGCAAAGTGATTCAATTATTAAAGGGCTAAGTTTAATTTTCCAATTAAACATGCTGCTTTTAAAAGATGAAGCTGACCGCATTTCACACACTAACATCTCTCCTCTTTTTGAACTTCTAGTTCAAGTTAACCAGGAAGCCGTGGTTCTTACCAACATCATCAAAACGATGGATGAAGATAAAAACCAGCTGAAGTTCTGGGAACTTCGTCAAAGATTTAAAGAATCAACAGAGCGTTTTGCCGCTGCTGCTGTAGGTGTTATCGATAAGTCTCCGGGAATGGCCAAAAAACTAAACATGCGCGAGTTCATCCTCGACATGAGTAAGAAAATTGGCGACGGACAAATTGATAATGAAAGTATCGACTCTTTTATCTTCCTTAAAAAAGTCATCGTTGGTGGGGATGAAGAAGTCATCACGACTGACGAGTTAAAAGACCTTATTACCAAACTACCACGCATCATGGGTCTTATCTTTGATGTCTATTACTGCAAGTCAGAGAATTTTAAATCAGAAGCAGACGAAATGCGCTTCTACCTTCTGACAGTAAGAAACCTTTACCACTCAATCAAATTCAACCAGGATGACTTTGAGCTTTTAAACTCAGAGCAGGTGGTAAAACTCGCTGAAAAGCTTTTAAAGAACTACGACGTAGAGTCCTTTAAACCAAGTATTGAAGCGCTTAAAGCGCGCTTTATTGGGGGGAAGCCAGACTCTATCACCCTTAAAGATTTAGACACTGTTTTAATCATGGTTCACGACTTTTTTGAGAAAGTGTATTTCAACCATGTGACTTATGATGATGCCGTCAACAACCACATCTTGAGCAAACCAGGGCCAGTGGACCCGAAAGAATTTAAGTTTAAACAACTTCCTGAATACGATGTCTTCACAAACAAGCCCCGTTTAGAACAACTTTATACCAGTTTTGCTGATATCGTTTTCAACTTCCGCTACTTCAGGGACTCAACGGGAACTGCTTTTTACGACACTCAAATTTTAAGAAACAAGTCTGGCTTCATTGAAGTGAATATTGCTAAATGGCTAAGCTGGAAGCTTTTAAAAGCTTACGGACACACAGATGCCAATAAGCAAATGCAGCTTTCAATGGATGAGTTTTCAAAATTCCTTCTGGACTCTAAACCGCTCCTGCAGGAATTAAAACTGTGGTCGCCTAACTTCCAGACATTCTCACGCAACGCTGTGTTGCTAGCTGACTTATTCCAACAGCAGTCTAACGGTGACCAGGCCATCAATATCAACGAAGCGACTGAGTACATCGGAATGCTTTTAACTGCGGTTGAAGTTTCAGGAAAACACAGTGAAAACCTGACAGGTCTTTGTGATCCAGGCATCAATGCTGAAGACCCGGTGTTTGAAACGAGCTGCTTTAATGAAAATTTCTACGATCTTGTTTTAAATAAACTTGGTTATAAAAAGTCTCTTCCTCGCCTGGCAAATTACTATGCGACAGCGAGCAAAAAAGAAACCATGGACTACTTAAAGGGTGTTGAAGGTTTTGCCCGCGACAACAATGCTCCGGGTGTTCCAGTTAACCGCCGTGATACAACTCTAGTTATCGGTGCGATGTTAAACATCGAAACAACATTTATTAGATTTGACAAAAACTCTGATAACATCATCGACTATAAAGAATTATCTGAGGCCTTCTTCACATACCGTGCTTCTATTATCACACTTGCGGGCCTTAAACCTGAGCAAGAAAAGTATGCGAAGGGTGTTTTCTTATATATGGCCTCAAAAATGGAAGTTCCTAAGACGGGAACATGGATGACGGATGCTCAATTCGGAATCTTTAATTCGTGCGTTCAAAGTGACTTCTGTCGCGATACATTTATGGATAAAATCGAGGCCAAGCGCTTAAACATCGGAAAGCTGCTTTACTACATGGTCAATCAGGCCTCTCCAGCAGCAGTTAAAAAATAAAACGCCGCAACAACTAAGGAATGAGAAATCTCCCCTGACCCAACAAGTTGGGGGATGTCTTTTAGGTCTCGAAGGTAAACTTCAATCTCTTCAAATGGGTCAAATTCCTGGTCGTGAGTCTTCTCTGCATCCAGGGCAAGGTAAGTGTCACAGTAGTTATTCATAAAGGCCGGATTGGCGTCAACTCGTCCGATATGCTTCCAATTTGAAGAAGTATAACCCGTCTCCTCACGCAGCTCTCTTTGGGCGGCCAGGAAAACATCTTCATTGAAATGAACTGCTCCACCAGGGATTTCAACCGTGACCTGATCAATCCCGTGTCGGTATTGTTTGATAAGCACGACTTTTTTATCTTTAGTAATCGCGATAATATTCACCCAGTTTAAACATTGGATAATATCGAAGTCCCCAACTTTTCCAGTTGTCGGTGACTCACTTTTAACTTTCACATAACGAAAGATATTAGCTTTTAATGCGACTTCGGAACTTACCGTTTTCCACTTGGTGATTTTCACTAGAACTCCACTTGAATGAACTCTTTACCTGCTCTGCGATTGTCTTCATTGATCTTATCGCGGGCCTTGATGTAGGCCTGAAACTTTGTTTCACCAATAAGCTCTAAAAGTTTTTTTAAGTAATCCTGGTTGATTTTCTTTTCGCGAATGCTTTGGTCTTCTGAGATGTTGTATTTAAAATTATCACCGTGCTTGCGGCGAAGATAATCGTGGTACTCTTTGTACGCTTCCATTTTTTCTTTTTCGTTTTGCTCGCGCATTTCTAAGTATTGAGCATAGAACTGATCGCCGATAACCGTTTTAACTTCCAAAAGCCATTTTTTTTCCATCTCATCAAAGGCCTGGAACTTGTCTTCTTCACTCTTTGAAAGTGAAGTGTACTCGCGGACTTTTTCTGGTTTATCTTCTGGTTGCGTTTCTTTTTTCAAAGTGACCGGCGACTCTTCTGGTTTTGATCCTGAGGTGGCATCGAGTTGATCCCAATCCAGAGTCATCTTTGGCTCAGTCTCAGGTTTTCTTTCGATAAAAAATTTATACGAAGCCCAGCCTAGAAACAGCAGAACCAAAAGATAAGGAATCGCTTTTTTGAACTTGTTCACACTAGTCTCTCTTCATGTTTTCCATTTGCAGTTCGATATCCACTTCTTTGTGAGTGCGAAGCAAATGAAAAGCTCCCTGAAGATCATCGATCTTTTTCCCAGTGATCCTGATTTTGTCATCCATGATGCTTGAAGAAACCTTCAGCCCTGATTCTTTGATAATTTTATTGATCTCTTTGGCCTTGTCTTTTTCAATGCCGTTTTTAATCTTAATAACCTGCTTAAGCATCCTGTTTCCAGTCGGCTCAATCTTCTCAGGATCAATGCATCTCTGGCCAATGTTGCGCTTTACCAATTGGCTTCTTAAAATATCAAGTGCGGCCCTCATTTTGTAATCATCTTCGGCCTTTAGCTCAATAATCGTGTCCTTTAACTCCAGGGTGATGTTACTGCCCTTAAAATCGTAGCGGGACCCGATTTCTTTTTGGGCCATTTGGATGGCATTTTTCATTTCCATCATATCTGTCTTAGAAACTAGGTCGAAAGAAGGCATGGTTACTCCATTTTATGCTTAGACTTTTACCCAGATGATGGTACAAATAGTTAGGTAATTTTACAATGAATGATAAATTAGACCCCGCTCCAAATTTCGAACGCGCCCAATTCAAAGGCCAGATTATCACAGTCACTAAGGACGAACAGATCGCCCCTGCCATAGAACTGCTTAAAGACCAGCTCTTAATTGGCTTTGACACAGAAACCAAACCTGCCTTTAAGAAGGGTGAATTCTATAACGTTTCACTGCTACAGTTGGCGAGTGACGATGTCGCTGTCTTGTTCCGTCTGCATTTCCTAAAAGATTTTTCTTTAATTAAGATCATCTTCGAAGACAAGCACGTGGTAAAGGCCGGAGTAGCGATTAGAGATGATATTAAGGCCCTGCAAAAGCTTTTCCCCTTCACCCCTCATGGGTTCGTAGAACTCTCAGAGATCGCGAAGGAAAGAAATATGAAGAACTTTGGTTTAAAGGGAATGACGGAAGAGATTCTGAATTTCACTTTGAGCAAAAAGGCGAAGCTTTCAAATTGGGAAGCCCACGACTTAAAACCTGACCAACTTCAGTACGCCGCGACCGATGCATGGATCGGCCGCAAGCTTTACGAAAAGCTAAATCCCCACTCTTAGTTCATTACAACGTCTTTAAGAAATGGATGATGTCTCTTTTCTGGTCCATCGTGAATTTTTCGCGCCCAGATTCATCAAGGAACATTTTTGTGTGCCCGATATTTCTTAGGCCCGACTTTTTCGTATCAATAGTCGCCTCTGTGTCTTTTAGCCACTCTTTTGGAATTTTATTTCCAGTCGGGTAACCAACACAGTCTTGATCAAAATCAGTCGCCTTATTGACGGCCGGCCCAAGAACGAATGTTCTAGGACGATCTTCTTCTTTGCTCAGAACCGCACACAGGGTTGGAACCGAATTGTTGTGGAAGTATGGGTATCTCGCCCAGATCCCCACTAGCGGAGGTGGAACATATCCCACTTGTGGCTCAACTGTGGTCTTCATCCATTTTGAGATCGCCAGGTTGTTTAAAGCATCAGAGAAATACTTCATCGCCTGGTAGCGGTTCGGGTCTGTCCCTACATCTTTAACCGGCGTCTTGTCGTGATAGATCACTTTGGTTGTCGTCAGAAGATCAACTGAAGAAAGCTCGCTCGCATTATCTGCATTCCATGCTTTCTGGTACTCTCCGTGACATTTCATACATGATTGGTTGAAGAGTTTTTCTCCGCGTTTTGCTCTTTCTAAGTCAATTGAGCTCGCCGGGAAAAAATCAGTGTAACGAGGAGCTTCTGTCGCAAAAGCGGCCGCTGTTACTTCTTGAATCGTTTTGCTGTTATCCTGCATCCACTTTTCTAATTCTTTTAAATCCGTCCCTCTTCCTAATTCATTCCATAAGAAGTTAGTGAAGATCGGGTTTCCGCTGACAACAGATCCGTCTGAAAGCCATCTTGTTTTATATTTTAAGTTCCACCATGGCATAGGTTTAGAATCAGCAACAAATGTGTTTAATTCATTATCGCGCGGGAACCTCTCAAGAATCGGGTTTTTCGTCGCGTACTCGTCGTTGTTTCTTCTGGCCAAACTTAAAGCTGTGTGTGGAAGAGAAGTATCAAGGCCGTGAACTTGAGGGACAACGCTATCGACTGAAAGAATGTTTTTCTTTGTACGGATGAACATCGCCAATTCACCGTCGGTTGCTTTTGAACTCGCTTTAAAAATTGCATTAGGGATCTTAGGCACTACCTGGCGGGCCATATGGAAGAGCTTGTTTGAGTGTGGACGCTTGTTCGTCAGACCCATGACCGTTGTTCCAAAGAGGCTTGTTGAGTGACAGGCAAAACAGCTGAAGGTTAAGCCTTCGCCATTTTCGTTTTTAATAATCCCAGCTCCCACATAAAGAGCTTCAGACTGTCCTTCTGGACGAGGCATCTTGTAGATCCCCGTTGCTGTAATTGGGTTAAACTTTGAAAGACCTAGCCATTCATAGAATTCTGCTTCTGATTTAAAACCAGCATACGACTTCGTGATGGCCAGAATAATTTCTTTAACAGGATTTTTATTGTCTGAACTTAGAACATTAATCAGCGGACGGTATGGGATTAAAAGTCCAGTGACAGTCACCGGGTATTTCATCGCGTGCTTGTAACCATTCATTTTCAACTGCTCTAATTCTTCCGGCGAAACCTGATAGATATTAGCGCGGTCTTCACCCGGAATCAGGATGGCCTCAGACGACCAGTCAGGATTGACTGAAGCGTGAGCTGGATTAAGTAAACTTAAAGCAAGTCCCATAATTAAAGTAAGCATTACGTCCCCTTTATGCTTAAAAAATGATGAGAAAATTTAATCGCGCCCAAAACGATCCTACAAGGGAAAACGGCCGCAGATGAGGAATTGTAAGGAATGTGAATGGGAAAAGCTGATTTTCGTTATCAAATGACCAGAATTGGCCCTATTTTTGAGGGGTGCACCCTGTGCCGGTTAGCCCCATATTCAGGCAGCGCCCTTGGTTCTTATACGAGGCCATTTGCCCGGCCTTCCACGGTCCGGTTTTTCTTTTAAAGACCTGCTACAAAAAGTAGTTGGGCTCATAACATTCTGTATTTACGACTCAAAATAAGACGTATCTTTTCTATTTCAGCGCCAATTAAAAGACCTAAAAACAGCCCAAAAAAAAGGGCTTCCGAAGAAGCCCTTAAGTAAATTACAAATTGATTCTTTTTTCTAAAACTTCAATCGGAGTCAGAGGAATAATAAACTTCAAGTCAGACCCGTGGGCCTGAAGAGTTAAAACCGCTCTAATTCCCATGAATAACTGCTTGCCTTTAATTTTAAGTTCGCCCTTAACGTGGTTACTCCACTCATTGTACTCAGCTTCAGTGACAAATTTTTTGCCAGCTGCTTTGGCTTTTTCAATCTCACCTTTTAAGTAAGCTTGAATTTGAGGCGTCGTCTCCCAGCTTCTTGCCTCAACATAATCCGCTTCAGTTGAAACTTCGCAGTCAAAGTAAAGTTTTAGAAGAGGAATGATATCGCTGTAAAAGTTCATTTTTTCTTTACTTAAAGTCACACAACGAGCTTTCCATTCTGCATCCATTTTATGGAATGGGTGATCAGCTGGAAGAATTCTCTCCACTTCAGAAATAAGTTTTTCTGTCGGAAGAAGTCTTAGGTGCTCACCATTGATGTGGTTAAGTTTTACGATGTCATAGATCGCAGCAGACTTAGTAAAGCGATCCAGATTGAACATCGTTCCCAGCGTGTGAATATCGAAAATATCTTTTTCTTCAGGGTGCGACCAACCTAATTGCAGAAGGTAGTTCAGCATCGCTGATGGAAGATAATTTTGTTCCTGGTAAAGTCTTACCGAAGTGGCCCCGTGACGTTTTGAAAGCTTCTGGCGGTCTTGACCAATCAGAAGAGAAACGTGACAGAACGTTGGAGGTGTTGTTCCATAAGCTTCATAGAGAATCAGCTGTCGAAGAGTGTTGTTTAAGTGCTCTTCAGCGCGGATAACGTGAGAGATTTTCATCGTCATGTCGTCAATGACAACTGCAAAGTTATAAACAGGAATATCGTTAGCGCGCACGATAACGAAGTCTCCTACCATGTCTTCTGGAAACGTTACTTCGCCACGAACTTTATCTGTGAACGTGTAAGCTTTTTTCGGAGTGATACAACGAACGACTGAAGGAATTCCCTTCGCCATTTTATCGGCAACCTCAGCTTCAGATAAATGTCTACAAGTTCCATCGTAATGGGGAGAAAGACCTTTTTCTTCAGCGATCTTTTTCTTTTCTTCCAGAAGTTCTTCAGAACAAAAACAGCGGTAAGCTTTTTTCTCTTTTAAAAGTTTGTCAGTGTATTCTTTGTAAATGTGCAGGCGCTCTGATTGTCTGTACGGCCCATAGTCTCCCCCGACATCTGGTCCTTCGTGGTGTTGTAGATCAAGCCACTTCAGGTCTTCAATTTGTGCTTCTTCATATCTTCTTTCTGATCTTTCAGTGTCGGTGTCTTCAATACGAAGAACATATTTTCCACCCATTGCTTTAGCAAAAAGGTAGTTGTACATCGCAGTTCTAGCTCCTCCGATGTGAAGGTATCCAGTTGGTGATGGGGCAAAGCGTACGCGAACAGTCATGAGGCTCTCCAAATTCAAAAAACGTGAGAGCCTAATATAGCAGATTCTCTCTGACTAGTACACGAGAAGGCGCGCTTCAAGCATCTCTGCCATGGCGTATTTCACACCTTCGCGCCCAAAACCTGAATCCTTCACCCCTCCATAAGGCATCGTGTCGATTCTAAACCCCGGCACCCCATTGATTATCAGGGCCCCGACTTCCAGGTTTTCGTGGGCGTATTTCATTTGCGAGAGCTGATTGGTAAACAATCCTGCTTGAAGCCCGTATCGTGAGCGATTGATTTCGCGAATGACTTCATCAAAATACTGAACTTTTTCAATGACCGCTACTGGGCCAAAGGCCTCTTCAGCAACAATCTTCATATCAGAAGTTGTGTTGGTTAAAAGTGTTGGAGAATAAAGCGAGTGCTCCAAATCAAGCACGCTTCCACCAAAGATGACCTGAGCACCTTTTGTTTTAGCTTCCTGAATCCAGCTGTCGATTCTATCGATGTGAACTCTATCAATCATTGGTCCAACCACCACACCTTCTTCGGCCGGGTTTCCAATTTTTAAAAGACCGACTTCAGTCTTAAGTTTTTCAATAAACTCATCAAAGACTCCAGCGTCAACATAGATTCTTTGAACGGAGATACACACTTGTCCGGCGTAATTGTAAGCACCCATGGCAATCGCTTTAGCGGCTTCATCTAAATTTGCCGTGCGATCGACAATAACGGCAGCATTTCCACCTAATTCAAGGACAACTTTTTTCTTTCCTGCTTCGCTTTTTAACTTCCATCCCACTTCGGCAGAGCCGGTGAAAGAAAGCATTTTTAAGCGTTCATCTTTTAGCATTAGAGACGCTTCTTCATTCTGGCAAACCACGACGTTTAAAACGCCGGCCGGAAGACCAACGCGCTTACATAATGAAGCCAGGGCAAGAGCTGTTAGTGGTGTATAGGGTGATGGTTTTAAAATCACCGGGCAACCAACTGCTAAGGCCGGAGCGATTTTATGCATGGCCAGATTGAGTGGGAAATTAAAAGGAGAAATCGCCAGGATAGGTCCAATCGGATAATTTTTAGTGTAGGCCGATTTGCCTTTACCTAAACCAAAATCCATTGGCACCACTTCTCCACCTACACGGATGGCCTCATCAGCTGCCGACTGAAGAATCAAGAGAGATCTCTCCACCTCTTGAGTGGCGTAATTTACGGGCTTTCCACCCTCAGAGACAATGAGATTAATAAACTTATCGCGCTCCTGGAAAAGCCCTTCCCTGATCTTTAGCAGGTAGTCTCTTCTTTCAGCTGCACTGATTTTAGAATAGCTCTGGAAGGCCTGAACCGAGTTGGCGATAGCGAACTGAACTTCTGAGGGATCAGCGTAGGACACCGTGGCCAGAGGGCTTTGGTCGAACTTATTTTTTACAACTAAAATATTAGTCGTTGAGTGACCAACCCATTCATTGTTAATAAAACTTTTTGCTTGTAAAACGTCTCGATTTTCCATGCAGCTATTTTAGCTACACTGAGACCTAAAAGCCAAATGGAGAGTCGGCAGCGGAAGATAATTTTTTTGAACGAGTCGCAAGAGCGCGCGCAAAAGAAAGGTGCTCTTTCAGGAATCTCTTCTCACCGATCATGAAAAGTTCAATTGAGTGGATATAGCATAAACGCACAGGGGCAACAGAGTTTTTATAAACCTTATAGAGTTGCTGAGTCACAATATGGTCTTTAGCACCATTTAGGAATCTGTAGTCTTTGCCTTCTGATTTACAAATTTCGCACATACCTCTACCTCACAACAGATTTTATCGGAAAGAGGGCCATTTTCTTAAGGGTTTTCGAACTTATAACGGGAAAGTGAGTATATTCGGACTTTTCCCTTTAGTTTTAGGCCCTAAGCATAATAAATCTTTAGGAAAATAATCCTAAAAAATGCCACAAAGTTTTGCTATGCTTTACCAAATTTTAGACCAATTCAACTAACCCCGTAGGAGATTCCCCCATGATTAAAGCGCTCAACTTTAAAGCATCGCTCGCAACGAACCCAAAACAATCTCCAAAATATGCTCTGACAGTTAAGAACAAAGCTGGTCAGGATGTCACTGTTGCTGATCCTCGCGCCACTCGTGCACTTGTAGCACTGATGAATCAACACGCAACAATCGGAGGAGCTGCTTGCCACTGGGGTGGACCTGCTGCCTTTGCTGAAATCATGGCCGCAACTCACGCACTAATGTTTGCAGATAAAAATAAAAACTGGTTTGAAGAATTCCATTTTGTTAACGATGCCGGACACACTGAAAACGGTATCTACGCTCTTCGCGCGAACTATGGATTTGATGGGCAATCTTTTGATGACCTTCGCAAGTTCAGAAGCATCGAAAGTAAATTAACTGGTCACGGTGAAGCTCACCTAAACCCACAGGGAGTTTTAATCTCTAACGGTCCACTGGGATCAGGTCTTCCGCAAGCTCAAGGTTTAGCGATGGCCGATAAAATCGTAGGCAACAACCGAGTCACAATTTGTACGATCTCTGATGGTGGTGCAATGGAAGGTGAAGCCCGCGAATCATTCGCTGCGATCCCGGGACTTGCCGCTAAAAATAAAATGAACCCATTTGTAATGATTGTTTCAGACAACAACACAAAACTTGGTGGAAGAATTGATGCTGATTCATTCTCAATGAATCCTACATTTGAGGCCCTGGCACCACTTGGATGGAATGTTGTAAAAATTGCTGAAGGTCACGACCTACAAAAAGTATTCACTGCGATTGAAGCAGGAATTGAATCAGCAAAAGCAAACCCAGCAAAACCAGTGGCCATCGTTTTTAAAACAATCAAAGGTTACGGTGTTAAATCAACTGTAGAAAGTGCAAGTGGAGGCCACGGCTACCCTCTTTCTGCTTACGATGACAAACTTGTAGCGTTCGTAAAAGAAATTTATAACGGTGAAGCTCCAGCAGAATTCGTAACTTGGGCAGAAGATATTTTAAAATCTAAGCCAGCTCCAAAAGAAGCGGCGGCGAACGCTCCAAAAACTGAAAAAGTTCAGGACGGATTTGCCCGCGCGATTATCCGTGCAGCTAAAGAAGGTCTTCCGGTTTTCTCAATCTCATCTGATCTTCAGAGTTCAACAGGGATTAAAGCTTTCCATAAAGAATTCCCAGATCGTTATATCGACGTTGGTATTGCAGAAGCAAACATGGTTTCATCTGCTATCGGTTTATCAAAAGTTGGATTAATTCCAATCGTGGATACATTCGCTCAATTCGGGATTACAAAAGGAAACCTTCCATTCATTATGGCCGGTCTTTCTCAAGCACCAGTGATCGCTCTATTCTCGCACACTGGATTTCAGGATGCAGCTGACGGTGCTTCTCACCAAGCGACAACATACTTTGCCGCTCTTTCATCTATCCCACACATGAACGTGGTGAACTGCTCTTCTTCAAGTGAAGCTGAAGCTCTAATGTACGACTGCCTAGTAAACTTCGCCAAAGACCGCGAAGCTGGAAAAACTCCAAACTCTACTGTTTTCTTCTTAGGAAGAGAAAATCACCCAGTGAGCTACGTTGATGGAATGAAGTACACTTGGAACAAGGCCAATATCTTAACTGAAGGATCTGACGTTACAATCGTGGCGGCAGGACCAATGGTTGGAAAAGCATTGAGCGCTCAAAAGCTTCTTGCTGATAAAGGTGTTAAAGCGACAGTTATCAACAACTCATTCATTAACCATGTTGATGTTGAAACATTAAAGTCTGCTCTTGCAAAAACAAACGGTAAACTTATCACAATTGAAGATCACCAGGTTCTAGGTGGAATGGGATCAATGATCCTTCACGCTCTTCATACGAATGGTGTTCAATTTAAAGCTAAGACTCTAGGGATTGGCGGAGAATTCGGCCAGTCTGCTTATAAAGCAGACCAGCTTTATGCTCGTTTTGATCTAAGTGCTGAAGGAATTGTTAAAGCTTATAACTCCCTTAACTAAAAGGGAGTTATAGCACTTAGCCAGATTTGTCTAACTGAAGAAAATTGTTTTGCATTCGTTGCACTTGAACAAAGAGAGTAACGAATGCGGTCTTTTTCCACTCCAAAAAATTTCTTACCCGCTTGTGTCGTTGAAGTGATAATTGAAACCGCTTCAGTGCTCACAAGCGATTTATCCTTGTTAAGCTTCGCAATCTCAATACGATCATAACCTTCACTGATTAACAGGTTCAGGCGAAGAAAGTTATTTCCGCTTGTGATTTGATTTGAAACAGCGCCATTCTTGGCAAAAGCATCACAGAAAGGCTTCATCACACCTGATTGGTCAGTGATGACGTCTCTAAAGAAATTCGTTTTTGTCGAAACATATTCAAAATCAGTTGTACTCGTATTTGAAATCGCCGCTGTAAACTCTGCCACAGTCGATGGATTAACCGCTCCACACTCTCTGCCCTCACCTCTAAAGCGGAATTGCTCCTGCATATTTGTAATCGTCTCAAAAAGTTCGCGCTTGTTTTTTAAAGCGGCACAAATTCTTTTTCCGATCACAACTTCTGAATCAGTAAAGTTTCTTTCAGATGAAACAACAATCGGTTGATTTCCCTGATCTGGTTTATCATCAATTTTTTGATTCATTTTACAGCTAACAGACATAAACATGGCGAACGCCACAACCAAAGTTAGTTTCATTTTTTACCTTCCTTAGTAATTCTCAATGAAGAGAGTATCGAATCCGTAATAATCTAAGGATAGGTTAATAGAAGGCCTTGATTTAAGCAAATAGGTAGGGAGAAAACCCACTAACATTTTCTTAAGACTCATGAAGGCTTCGTTTTCAAACGAGACAAGGGGCCAGTTAGGAACTTGATAGAATGTATTCATAACCAAAAAATCCTTTTTCATGGTTTGAGCGACTAGCATTTCTACCACAAGGATTTTTGATTGAATGTTAAGATTTCCTAAAAATCACCAGGAGCACATTGCAGACATGTAAGCCCCATTTTTCTCCAGCGTTCAACGACGCTTTTTCGGTCATCTACGACGAATAATACTTGAGCATGATTCTCAATTTCATTCCTGTACAACTCTTCTTTCACATCAGAGTCTTCACGGAAATCGTTTGCGGCCCTCATGTATAGTCCGTCATGCTGAACGTTATGACGCTTAAGCCATGCATCCGTCATCCCACGGAAGTTCTCATCTCTTCCAGTCACAAAGTACACTCGGTAACCACGGGCCTTCATGGCCGCGATAAGTTCAATACACCAGAAATAAGATTCATCCTGATCCATGGCCTCGTTAAAGGCCTTCCAATTTTTTGGTTTGCTCTTTACGTGATGAACACGGTGTTCAACGTTGCAAAGAGTTCCGTCTAAATCCACCAGAATGGCATTGTATTTACTCAAACTAAAATCTCCAGAACTTATTAAATTCCTCTTTATAAAAATATAAAAGAGCAATACACATACCGATATTCAGACCTCCCAGGATGGCCATGATCAGAGAAAGAGAAAATTTTTGTTGGTGAAAGAACATCAGGAGAATTGAAACACTCACCATCGCCAGCGCGTTGATGATGTTATTGCCGGCCACAATGCGCGACAGTTCGCTATCTTTAGTCACTCTTTGAAGTTCAGCAAACTGGGGAACAGTAAACATTCCACCAAAAAGAGAAAGGAGAAATAAATCGACAATCGTTCTCGCACTCATGTTAAGTGCAAAAAAATCTTTGATCCCAATATTTTGAGTCAGGCTCAAAAGAAAACTTTGTCTTGAAGCAATTTTAATAACGTAAGATAAATCAAAAATCACCAGAGTCATTGCCACTAAACTCATCGGGATGATCCAACGTTTCACTCTTCCCTTCGTTACCTTCTCCAGGATAAAAGGGCCAAGCCCCATTCCAATAGTAAAAGTAAAAAGCATCATTGTCGCCACTGCTTCACTTCCATGGAAAATATCTTTGGCGACTAAAGGCAGAAGCGATAAAAGCCCCGCTCCCATAAACCAAAACCAAGAAAGTCCCACAATCAAAAGCGCTGTCATAGGATTTTTAAAAACCAGTTTTAAAATATCTCTCGTCGACGTAAAAAAATTCCAGTCAACTTTAATCTGGCGGTCTACATCGTTTATCTCGTTAGGGTCTTTTTGCAGTGGAAGTTTTTTTGCGTAATAAAGCCCGAGGTAAGCAATAATTAAAAGCACCGCAATTAAAGGCCAGTAATTGTCTCCGAGGCTCGCTGCGATCCCACCAATAATTGTTCCCAATAAAATGGCCACAAATGTTCCGGAACTCACCATAGCATTTGCGAAGATCAGTTGTTCTTTAGGTGCATAGTGCGGGATAAGTGAGTATTTGATTGGTCCAAAAAAAGTCGATTGCAGTCCCAGTAAAAAAAGCACTAAGAGCATGATGTAGTAATTATCCATCATGAGCCCCAAGGCCCCAAGAATGGCAATCCCTACTTCTGCTTCTTTGATACGGTAAGAGAGCCAGACTTTGTCCAAGCGGTCAGCTAATTGTCCACTGGTCGCTGAAACTAGAAAGAATGGAAGGATGAAGACACCACCACACAAGGCAACCATTGAAGCTGGATTCACTCCAAAAAGGCTGATGTTTTTATAAGTAATCAGGATGACCAGGGCACTTTTAAAAAGGTTGTCGTTAAGTGCACCGTAGAGCTGCGTCCAAAAAAGCGCATTGAGTTCTTTTGAAATTTTTCTCATGCACTTATGTTGATCAATTAATACTTAATTGTCACGCCTAAAACGTGATAGTTCTCGTAAGGATTGCCGGAAACTTCGCCAAATTTTTTATCCATTGGAGTTCTATGACGTTCAATGCCAATAAAAGGCTTGATAGTGACTTTTCTAAATTTTTTCTCAGCAGAAAGCATGATTCCACCTTCACCTCCAAGACCCATGGCCCCCGTTCCCGCTTGAACCCAGGTAGAGAGGGCAAGCCATGGAACTGATGAGTGCGAAAGTTTATTCTCGGCCTTAGCGGCCAATTCCATCGACATATTTCCAGAGAAATCGACACTCGCTCCGGCCTTGGCCTCTAGGCGCGTCTGGCATTTCCAGTTGCCGATATTTTTAATCCATTCTTTTCCGAGACCTCCCATGATGGTCACGGTGTTTTTATCTGGCTCTTCGTTTAAGTACTTGTACTGAATAACATTCATTCCCATTTGCTTTTTATTAAATGTATGCCACCACTCCTGAACCCCACGGCTTAAATTTCCATCGTCAGTTTCGTTGGTGAATTTAAACTCTCCGATCCAGTAAGATTTTTCAGTCTCTGATTTATTGAAATTTTTATCCAGCCGCAAATCAAGCGTGTTGACTTCGCGAAAATTCAAATAATATTTTCCTTCGGGTGTTTTTCTATAACCATCAATCTTACTGAATTTTCCAAAGCCTGTTGAATCCAGCTTGAGACTAAGCTCACCTTCGGTTCCAATCAAACTGTAGTTTAAACCGCCGTTAAATGTTCTTCCGCGGTCATCGCCATCAAGTGAGCGGGCCTTATCCCCCATTTTCTGAAGGCCCCCATGCAAGAAATTGTCGTTACCTGTGTTGATAGTTAATTCAGAATCGTACTCACCAATCAGTGATTCAAGAAGCGAGGGATCCTTAATTTGTCCTTCTTTAAGTTCACACAAACAAAAAATTTCCTGACCTTGTGGTTTTTCTACCACCTTCTTTTCTTTCTCACGTTTTTTGTCGCAGTCATCTTCCGGGACTTTTGACATCACTTTTTTTGACTCTTCTAAAAAGTTAAAACTCACCGCCATCAGATCTTTGTCAGAAGGAGGTAAAAATTCCTGTGACAGAAGGGGTGTCGAAGAAAAAAATGTCAACCAAAGTGCTATTTTCATAGAGCACATATCGGTGTATATTGGGAGGAGATTAGTAAGTAAACCCGACCTAATAGAGAACTGACAATTATGAAACTTTACCACTATGTTCATTGCCCTTTTTGTGTCCGCGTCCGCATGGGATTTGGTTTACTTCAAGTAACCTATGAATCTCACGTTACACCTTACGATGATGAGGCGACTCCTCTGAAGCTCACTGGAAAAAAGATGCTCCCGATAATGGAATTCGACGGGCGTGCGATGAATGAAAGTTTAGATATCTTAAAACTCAACGATCCCAAGAATCTATTAAAGTGGGAAGAGCTAGCTAAGAATGAAGCTGTTTTAAACCCGCTCCTGGATAAAATCGGCTCTCCTGTTCACTCCCTTGCCATGCCTTACTGGATTTGGACTCCAGAGTTTAATGAGAACTCTCGCCGTTATTTCCAAACAAAAAAGGAAGTGAAGCGTGGGCCTTTTAAAGACCTGGTAAAAAATCAACAGACGTTTGCAGATAAATTGAATGCAGTGATCAGCACGGAACTTTTAACGGAATTAAAACCGTTTTATAAGAGTTCAGAGCTGACGATCATGGACATTATGATCGCCGCCCACTTGTGGGGGATGTATGTTGTGCCGGAGTATCAGTTTGATGTGAAGGTGCATGAGTATCTTCAGAGGGTGAAGAAGTTGACTGGTTTTAATTATCATGAAGACTTCTGGAGATAGTTCGAATTTTATCCTGCGACGGCTGATCGAACTCCTTAAAAACAAATGACCTCTTCTTATTTTCAGCACTAATAAAAATGCTCCACTGGAGCATTTTTTCGATCAGCTACGAAGACTTCTGGAAGTAGTTAAGAAGCTCTTAAAAAATGATTCTTAATTAAAAGCGCCGCCTCTTCAATATCAAACGGCTTAAAGATCACCGCTTTCGGGTGAAATGAATTTAAAACTTCGCGCGAGTAATCCATGTACCCGGTAATGAAAAAGACCGGGATATCCCAATCTTTCCCACGCAGATAAGTGACAAGCTCCGCCCCATTCATCTCCGGCATCGTGATGTCAGTGATCAGGCAGTCAATTTTCTTTTTTTGATCAAGGATTTTTTTGGCCTCAACGCCGTTATGGGCGATCAAGACATTGAAGGACAAATCTTCCAGCCCTTCCTTAAAGACTTCCAGGAGGCCAGAATCGTCGTCGACAAGTAGAATAGTGGGTTTCACTTTATCCATAAAAAAAGTATAACATCGACTATTTAAAAAACGACTTAAAAATGTCCATGCAATAATTTTTTAGTTGTCGTGCCCCTATCTTAACCATGTCGATTTTCTTTAAGGGATACTCATAGTCGCGGTCAGCAACAGCGTGCCCCAGATTTCTCACCGCCGTCTTAACGATGGTATCCTTGAACATTTCCGTCTCTCCCATACTTTCAGGGAGCTGCTTTAAAAGAAGTGATCCACGGGCAAAGGCCCCCAGATTGTCTGAGACGAAGTAATTCTTTTGTACACACCAGACAACCCAGTCCTCTGGTCTTTTATTCGGACTCACCTTCATTTCAGATTCAATGTCTTTTAAGAGTTTCGCACGCAGGCCCTTATCCTGTGACTCCATCGACACCATTAGCCCATCGGCCAGGGTGCTTGGTGACTTCATATAAGCTCCCGCCCCTACTAATAAGAAAGCGCGTTGGTCTTCTTTTGTCAGTGTTGACGAAAGACCGAAGTCATAGAGATGAACTTTAATCTTGTTGTCTTCTTCAATTAAGACGATGCGGAAGTTCCCTTGGTGAAGATCGGCATTTAAGAAACCACTCTTAAATAGGGCCTCTTCAAACCACATTCTTACCATTTCCTCAGCAACAATCTTTTTTGTGGCGGTATCATCTAACTCAGCAAACTTTACACCTCCACCGGCGAATTCCTGAATGTGCAGGTTTGATTTTCCAACAGGTGGAAGATAAACTTCAGGCACGCGCATCTCCAGCATTTTAAATTTTGGCGAACCAGAAACTTTTATCGAACGGTTATAAACTTCAAAAGCTTTTTTCTGTCTGGCAACGGCAACACTTAAATTTACTTCCTCATCAAGGAATTTTTCAACACTATCAATCAGTGTCGACATAATCTTGATATCCTCAACTCCTTCTTTGGCAAAGAGTGCCTCGTTGTCTGGAACGAACTGACGAAGGATCGCGATATCTTCCTTACAACGTTTGCCAACTCCCGGCTTTAAAAAGCGCAGGGCCACATCCACTTCTTTTTCATCATGCCATATCTTTGCGCGGTTAACCTGAGCGATAGTCCCGGTTCCTAAAGGTTTTTTGATAATGTCCTTAACTTCAAACCCACCTTTATCAGTCTCAACTACTTCGCGCACTAAATGAATAGGAACTTCTTTACCTGAAGACTCTAAAATCCCCATGAGCTTAGAGAACTTATCTCCTACCCCTTGTTCTTTTCCAATCTGTTGCAAAACTTTTCCAAGCCCTGGACCTGTGTTTTGAAAAACAATCTTCATCACTTCTTCTTCCGGAAGCTTCGCGCCCCCAGTGACGAGTTCAGACATGATGGTTTTAATCACGTCATCTGGCATCTTGTTGAAGTAATAATCCATGAATGTGACAACAAGCCTCAACTGAGTGTTGTTCATATCGACGTGACCACTTTTAGCGATCTCGCTTCCAATATGTCTGATTCTCAATTCGTGTTTATTGATTTTCTTTTCAATCGTACCAATGGCCTTGAGAATCTTCTCTTCGTCAGTGCCATCGCTTTCAAGCAGTGTTTCGATTTCATTAAAGCTTGGGTGAAGATCAAAATTCTCCCCCATCACTTTCGTCACACCGGCCTGGTAATTGGCCCCAATCTTTTCTTTAGTTGGTTTATCAACACCTTTATAGAATTGAGACAGAAGAGAGAGACCTTGAATCAAATCAATCTTTACTTTTGGAGCAGGAAGAGAGTCAGCTTCTTTATTAAGGAAACGAAGCTCTTCTTTTAATGTCCAAAGTGGAGCCTTCTTGATTTCTTTAAACTCATTAATCCCCTGCTTTTCATTTCTCAAATTAGAGAGAATCAACGGATAGACTTTATTGAAGTATTCAGAGGCTTCTTTATAGATTTTGATTTTGTAAGCATCATCGGCCGAGGTTGCTTCGATCAAATACTTAAGAAGGTTTTCCTGCATAGTCTGGATCTCTTGCTTTCTGGCCAGACTGATATTGCTTTCATAATAACTTTTGAGCTCCTCAATAATCTGATCGACTTCGGAAGCCGCAATTTCTCTACTCTGCTCATTGTCGACATGGGTTTTGGGCCAGTACGAACATGAAGAGGCCAGCATTGAGAGGATTAAAGTGACGAGGATAAAATTTATCTTATTTCTATTCATAAGTGTTTTATCGGTTATCCAGCATAAGACCTTATAAAAAGAGAGCTAAGGCATGAAAATAAAATAAAAAACACCTAGCTGTTCCTACTATCATAGGCTTGTGTAAAGTTTTCAGGTTACTTGAGAATTTTGCTCAAAAAGGTATGGTGGCCAGGCTTTACACACACGGGGAAAAATCATGCAAAAAATCATCTTAGCTTCACTTCTGGCCACGTCTGCACTTACTCACGCAAGCGACATCATTGTTTCAAAAGGTGTTAAATCTAATCTTAGAGATTTAATCGAAAAAGACTTAAACGTCCTGGATAACCTTAAATTCAAAGGCGACACGTCTGCTGAAGATCTAAAGATCATCGGGCTTAGCAAGGTTGACACTAATTCAGCAACAGGCTGGTTATCAGAAAGAGTTAACTACGTTATCGAAGAAAACGCTTTCACACTTCCAAAACTTCTTATTAAGAAAGTTGTCTCTGTTGAGAGATCTGGAGTTACATTTCCAAACCAAGACGTTCTACCATATGGTCTTGCTAACAACATGATCAACGAAGAAGAAGAAAAAGGTATCACAGTTATGAGTAACATCGGTGCTGGTATCTATATGGGTGGTAAGCAACAGAAGCAAGTTTACTCTCTAAAGATCTCAAGAGGTTTATTAAAGAAATCAATCAAAGCTGTCGTTGAATCTCCAAGAGTGGGAATCATCCAGATTGGCGAAGGTCTCTTCATGCCTCAGATTAACCCTAACAAGACAAACAAAGAAGCTATAGCAAACTCTATCTACCGTCTTGGTGTTTTCTTCCACGAAGCACGCCACAGTGACGGTAATGGTGTAAGCCTTGGTTTCACTCACTCAAAATGCCCGGAAGGTCATAACCTTGAAGGGGCCTACGCTTGTGATGAAAACCTAAACGGACCTTATACTGTTGGTGCCATCTTTACTGCTGAAATGCTGAAGGCCTGTGGGGATCAGTGTTCAGAGCAAGACAAGTCTGCTCTTTTGGCCGAGATCCTGGACTCTTACTCAAGAGTTGTTAAAATTAACAAAAAAGGCGTTCCATCTACACATTGGGATGCGACTCCAGAGAGTCTATAAATCTAGAATAATCAAAGGCCTGGGTGATCCCGGGCCTTTTTATTTGGA
Organism: Bacteriovorax sp. As-1; assembly: GCF_058446905.1. NCBI lineage: Bacteria > Pseudomonadati > Bdellovibrionota > Bacteriovoracia > Bacteriovoracales > Bacteriovoracaceae > Bacteriovorax > Bacteriovorax sp. As-1. The sequence goes on along the minus strand of NZ_CP184341.1, from coordinate 2,689,356 downwards.
TCTACCGAGTTTTTTACTAAAGTATTTTCCCTCCCTCACCGACAAGCTTCATAGACCTTAAACTACTAAAGGAAAAACTTATGAAGGCGAATCTACTAATCCTGACATTATTAACAGTTGCAACAGTCTCTGTGCAGGCCAAGGAAGTTCTTTATACTGAAGGTGGAAAAGCATCATATGCTGCTTACCCGGTTTCAGAGTATAAATTCCCTAATCAGCAAGTGGCAGTAACTGATAATGAAAAAGACATGAAGATTGCCAACCTTAATAAACTGCTGGATCAGCAACAAAGACTTTATGAAGAAAAAATCACATATCTTGAAGAAGAGCTAAAAAAATCAAAAGATCGTTTAATCGAGAAATCAATTAATACTGATAAAATGACTGCTTTAACTGAAAAGCGTTATAGCGAAGAGACGGCTTACCTGAAAAAGGAGCTGGTTGCTAAGACGAGAACTGTTATGGAATACCAAAGACAACTTGAAAAGATGAAACCTGCAGAAGATATGAAAAACCTTATTAAGATTAATACTGAGCTTGCTCTAGAGCTTAGAAAATCAAACGACCAGCTGGCAATTATCCAACTTAAAGGCAATGAGGCCATTGCTCAAAAAGTTGAAGAAAAGGCGGTGACTGGCGGAAGAATGCCTGCAAGTGTCGGAAAATAAAATTTTAGCTTCGCAATCTTAAGGGCAGGTCATCCTGCCCTTTTTTTTTGCCACTTTTTCGGAATTTTCAAAGACTCTAAATTTTCTTTAAAATCGCCCTCAAGCCCTCGTATCCCTTCACTTTTCTCCAAGTATCCCCGACTCCTATTGATGCTCTCACTCATTTCTCTAAAATAGGTTCAATCAACATTGGGATTTTGTCAGCTGCACGTTTTTGGACTTTAGAACAAAATCGCAACAATCAAAGAAAGAAACCATTATGAGAACAATCTCCATTCTGGCCTTTACGAGCTTTCTGGTTCTTTGGGGAGTCTACTTCTTCCTAAAAGACAACGATCGCTCACAAAAGGCACAAGTGACAAGTGCTGAAGTTCTTGATGAGAATCTTAAATCTGAAGGGAGTGTGCTTTCAGCTAAAAGAAAGCGCGACCTGGACAAAATCGGAGCCGTTATTAATGAGAACAACGTTCGCATTGACGACTCTACTCGCGAAGAAATCAAGACTGCCAAACAAGGGTACGAGACAAAAGAAGGTGTCAAAGAATTGCAGGCCATGCTGGAACAAAGTTATATGGACCGCAATAGCACCATCAAAGACATCAAGCGCATCCAGGACGCAATCATTGAGAAGAAAAACAAGTTAAAAGAAACTGTGACTAACACTGAAAAGTGGGACCCGCGTTTCGTGTATTACCTGATGATTCAGGAAAATTACACTTATCCGGAAATCAACATGATCAAATCGCTTGCTGAAAACGGTCTGAACATGGAAGAAATTGAATACATCAACGAGCTGATCCGCGAAGACTCTTTCATGGATAGAATCATGGCGTTCAAGTCTCAAGGAGACATCAGCCGTACTGTAGCTTCTTTCAAAAAGACTAAAAAGAAAGAAGTAGATGATTTCATCGACGACGTTAAAGATGGCCCGTCGATTGAAGATAAGTTAATTGAAATGAATTACAACCAAGATGAAAAAGAGGAAATGATCTATGGGAACAATCAATAATCAGGACCACACTATGCAAACAACTAAAAAAAGAATCCCGCTAGTCAGCTTATTATTGCGTGAAAAGAAATTCTTGATCAACAACGACTTCCAGATCCAGTTCATGATCTCACTGTTGTTGATTTCGATTTGCTCAATGTCGGTGATCTATCTGGCAAACGATTACTTTTTCCACTCTTATATGCAGCGAGGAGAAGCTCTTAATCTTCCTCCTGATCACCCTTTCTTTTTAATGATTCACGAACAGAAACAATTTATGACAAACGTATTCATAGTAGTGGCCCTAAGCATCTCGGGAATCGCTGGACTCTGGGGACTCTTCTACTCACACAAGATCGCGGGGCCTTTATACCGTCTGCAACGTTATTTTACTCAGGCCGCAATGGAGAGTGCTCCGCTTAAACAAAAGATTTATTTCCGTGATGACGACTTTTTCCAGGAAGTACCGGAATCTATCAATAAATATATTGACTCAATCGGTGCCGGTGGAACAGAAAAAACCATTGCCGGCACGACTGAAGATAATAATAAAGTGGCCTAAAAATTATAAGAATTACTCGACGTATTCAGAAAAATTCGACTTCAAGTTTTCAAGCTCAAGTTCATCAAATTCAATCGTGGTCGGTGATCCCCAAATGGGTCCCGGCCACGCTCTGTCTGTAGGGTATCTGGCAATGACATGGATGTGTAGCTGCTGAACGATATTCCCCAATGATCCGACATTTAATTTATGCGGCTGATAGTGTGACTTTAAAAACTCCGAGACAATCGAAATTTCTTCCATTAGCATGGTTTGTTCTTCGTGGCTTAAATCAACCAACTCGATTGCACCTGTCTTTCTTGGAACCAGGATGAACCACGGGTTCTCTTTATCGTTTTTTAAAAAGACAGTACTAAGACCCAAGTTTGCAATAAAAACTGAGTTCTGCTCAATGACTGGGTCAACTGTAAATCTATTGGCGTTCATAAATCTCTTCCTAAGGCTGTAAACGAGTGATCATCCAATCGTTGTTTTGTTTTGTAAAAAGGAAACGGTCGTTAATACGATAATCTCCATAGACAAAAAATTCAAATTCATAAGGCTCAAAATAAAAGCCTCCCCAGGTCGCGGGTAGTGGAACATCCTTTCCATCAAATGCTTTAGTTGCTTCTTCCAGTTTTTTCATCAGAGCGTCTTTATCAGCAATCGGAGAACTCTGATCAGAGATATATGATGCCAGCTGACTTTGTCTGTCGCGGGACTGAAAATAACGGCGGGAACTGGCCTCATCCATTTTCTTGACAGTTCCTTGAATACGAACCTGACGCTTAGAAACGTGCCAGTAGAACAATAAACAAGCTTCATTGTTGGCCTCTAGTTCGCGCCCCTTTGTGCTTTTGTAGTTCGTATAGAAGGTCAGTTTTCCCTCTGAAAGACCTTTAAACAAAACAGTTCTTGAATCTGGGCGGCCGTGAAAAGTATCAACCGTCGAGAGAGTCATTGCCTCTGGATTTTGTTCTACTTTCTTGGCATCATTGTACCAACTGGAAAATGATTCTAATGGATCTTTGTTTAGATAATAGTTGATTAGGTTATCCATATAATTCCTAAACTTTCTTAAGTTTAAATTAATCTTGGTAGTCTTCTCTTTACTTTACTTTATTCCGATAGATTAAAAAAAGAAAATAATATGAAAAGATTTAAAATCCTGATTGTTGAAGACGAAGAAATGCTACTCGATTTATTCGAGATGCTGATCTCTAGCGAAGTCGATTGCGAGATCACAACTGCATCGAATGGACATGAAGCAATGGACATCCTGAATCAGGACAGCGATTTTCAATTAGTCATTTCAGATTATAAAATGCCACGCGCTTCAGGTGGTGAGTTATACCACTTCAACTCTACTCGTCAGAACATTCCTTTCTTTCTCTTCTCAGGTGGCGACCTGGAAGACTATCCGGAATTCGCTGATTTTTATAAGACGAATTCCAACAATCGTTTCTTCAATAAGCCTTTCAATGAGAAACTGCTTATCACTGAAATCAAGCGTCTTTATAATTCATAACCATCAACGTTTCAAAGTGTTCCGTATAAGGAAACATATCGAAAATTTGCGCGCGTGAAATCGAGTAATGCTCTTTCATCATTTCATAATCGCGGGCCAGAGTTTCAGCATTACAACTCGAGTATATAATCACTTTTGGGCCAAGCTTTAGCAGGGCATTCACAATATTTTCATTGAGCCCTCTACGTGGAGGATTCACTAAAATGGCCTCATAAGAAGCCCCTTGGCTCTCTAAAAACTTTTCAACATCAAGGGCCTCAAAACCAATCTCACCTTTGATTTTATTTTTAACGACCGCGTTTTTGGCCGACTCAATCGCCTCTTTAGAAATCTCCACCCCGAATACACGCTGGGCATTTTGGGCCGCAAAGAATGAGAAAGCCCCGACGCCACAATAAAGATCCAGAAACGACTGGATCTGATAATCGCGCACCACATCTCCAGCGGCCTCATAAAGCTTGCCAGCAATCTCAGGCGAGACTTGAAAAAAACTTCTCGGTCCAAGACTTAAAGTCACATCACCAAAAACGTGAGTGATGTTTTGCTCGCTCGTGAGAACAATCTCTTCATCTCCTTCAAGCACCGCTTTGTGTTCCGGTTGAATATTGGCCGTCACCACTTTGATCGTCGGGAACTTTATTAAAAGCTCTGCCGTCATTTTCCTTAAGCGATCCAGTGATTCTTTTGAGCGCAGGACAAAACGCAGAAGAAACTCTTCTCGCCCTTCTGTCTTAGAAAGAATTAAGTATTTTAACTCTCCCTTTTTATCTGCCAGCGAGTAAGGTGGAATTTTAAATTGTTTTAACTCCAGCTTTAAATGCGGCAGAAGTTCATTCATGCCTGGCATATGTAGAGGACATTCTTCCAAGTCTCTGAATTGGAGTGTACTGTCGTAAAAACCAAATTGAATATGATCTAACTCACCAAAGACTGCAAACTTCGCTTTATTTCGCGAACCTTCCGCTGCCAAAACCCCCACCGTTGGCATTAGTTCCAATTTTGTGCCTGAGAAAAGTGCTTGTAGCTTCTTTTCTTTAAGCGTCAGCGTCTCCTGATAAGAAAGATTCAGGAGTCCACAAGAACGGCAATGATTGGTCTTAAACCAACGACAGTCCATAATAATCCAATTGATTTCTTAAATGTTAAAAAGTAGCTTTATCATACCACACTTTAAAGGAAAATGACTTATGGCACTTACATTAATCGGCTCTTTCACTTCACCTTACGTTAGAAAAATCCGTCTGCTGCTATGGGAGGATAAGACCGTTGAATTCAGACCAGTGAATTACTTTGAAGAAGAAGGAAATAAATACTTAAAGGAGATCAACCCCTTCAACCAACTTCCCATGATGCTGGATGAAGAGCAACCGATTTATGACTCGCGCGTGATGTTTAATTACATTACAAAAAAGAAAGGTCTTAAACCACTGACGATTGAAGAAGAGAACATTCTTTCGGCCATCGACACGACTCTTGCCAGCGCAGTAAATCTTTTTTCTCTAAGAAAAGGTGGCATTGATATCGACGCTGGCAACCACTACTTTATCGAACGCCAAAGAGAGCGCCTGCCTTCTCTTTTAAACCTGATTACTCCGTGGGCAAAAACTCAGGAGCCGGCAAAAGACTGGAACTTCCTGACGATGAGTCTTTACTCTCTGCTTTTCTGGCTGGAGTTTAGAGAAATGTATGACATTAAAAAGCACCCTGATTTAGTAAACTTCATGGAGCGATTTAAAAATTGTCCGGGAGTGGCGGAAACAGATATCCCGAAGGCCTAAGCAACCTTTCTGAATGGATTGGTCACTTCTAAATTCTTTTTCTCCTGGAACATGTCTTCCAGCTTCATACGGTTTAAGAAGTTAGAAAAGGCCATCCAGATCGCCAGACCGTTCATGTCTTTGATTTGCGGCGGGAGGTATTTTGGCAGGGTGATCACACCCTCGTCGTGATAATCTTTTAAGACCGGAAGCTCATCCAACGTCACTTTTCCGGCAAATAAAAATGGAATTAAATCCGCTCGTCCCTCTTTAATCGACATGCGCATGAAATTGTAAATCATGACAAAGCCTTTTAAATAAGAGATATCTTTCGTAAAAGGAGATCCACCAGTAAGAGGTGCTCCTCTAAAAATACGGCCGGCGTTTTTAACGGCCTGGTAATCTTCCTGTCCTTTATCTTTAAAGAACTTGATGACTTCTAAAAGATCCGCTCCGTCTTCGGCCATCTGGCAGGCGACAAGGCGATCGTTTAGTCTCTTGGCCCTTCTTGGGAACATGGCAAAGTTAAAAAGCTCCATCGTCACCGCCAGACCTTCCTGTGTGGCCGTTGAGCACGGTGGTCCCTTGGCGAGCCATTTAGCGTAAGGTTGGTTTTGTCCATTGAGAGTCGTCCCTAAATGAACCCATCCTTCATGAACTTCAAAAATATCCAGGTCCTTTTTCGAAAACCTTAGATCACTTTTAATTTTAATATAATCAGACCCGGCCGAGGCATCAGAGATGATTCCGTCGGAGAGTTTAATTTTTATGCGCTCGTCTTTAAAATATTCACCTAAACGGATTTTAAGCTCACCGACTACTTGCTCTGAAGAAAGTGTGCGCTCTAAGCTCTCCCCCAGGATATTTTCATCAAGTGAATTTAAAAGTCCACTCATCACATGGGCCAGGTCGCTAAGTTTCGTTTTACCGTCTCCCATAACTTCGTTAGCACTGCCGTAAAGCTTTTTTGAATAATCGTAAAAGTCGCTCTTTCCTCTGGCCATCAGCATGCGGATAACATCTTCATACTGAATGCAGTTTCTCGTCATGATCAATCCCAATGGATCATTCGCTCCAAGCTCGCGCTGGATTTTCAAACGCAGCTCTTTAAACTCCTGGAGTTTTTTAACCGGATCATACTTTAAGGGGCGATTGTCATAGGAAATTTCGGGAAGTTCTTTGAATTTATTTTTAACCAGAAAGTCTTCAACACCTTCTGACCATTTAACTGAATCGAGAATTTGAATGGGTTTTTGCAGCTCATTTAAAATGAGAGAGAGCTCCAGGATAATATTCTTGTACTTCTGGTCCTTCATCTATTTCTTTTCTGCTTCCTTGAAGCCGACATTGTAACCGCTTCCCCAAAACTTTTTATCGATCTCTTCTTTGCTGGAAGGCTCGCCAAAATGTTTCACTTCAATTCGGTATTTATCTGAATTGATATCGCTTTTATAAAACTTTACTTCAATCAAATCCTCTTCCCCGGCCTTGAGCTTGGGAAGATTTTTTAAATTGAGCGAGATTTCTTCATCCACGTATTGAGTCATGTACATTAAACAATCGATAATGATTGAGCCGTTGTAAGGGTTAGAACCAAAATAAGTTTTTGCACACGTTCTGTAGTTGTTTTTAAATGGCAGATCGACCTTGGCCGGTGTTTCACTCGTGCGCTTGATAAAAACAACATAAGGTTCATTATCGCGGCGGTAAAATGGTCTTCCTAAATCAACACTCTTTTTATCAAGCGTCACTTTTAAATCGGGTTCTTTCTCGGCACACCCCGGGCATTTAGCTGGAAGAGTCCCGGCCGCTTCGACTTCCTTGTTGATAGTGCTGACGTCATGGAGATTTTTAATCATTTCATGACCGGCCTCCTGTGTGTTTTCCTCTGCGTAAGAGCGAGTAACACCAAGAAATCCCAGCGACAAAAGCGAAAGAAAAGTAATGGTATTTAGGCTTTTCATAGTGGACTTATCGGCGTCTTTAAGGCTAAACTTGAGCGAGTTGATAAGGTTTGAATTCTCTATTAATTTCCGATGGTTATACAATGAAAAACCGCCAGGGTTCCTATAAAAAAGTCCTGATGGCCGAAAGCTTTTTGGCCCCGCACAGGCACACCCTGATTAAAAATATTGATGCACTCCTTGAACGCGGACTCTCACCCTTCGAACTTTGCACTCTCTATATTTTACTGTTTCTAAGAGTCCGCCACCAAAAGAACTGGCTGCAAAAAAAAGAAAAGTTCACTCCCTCTGTTTCCGGAAAAAAACTTCTCGATCTTATCCCCGAGAGTTTTCAGTTAACTGAATGGGAAAAACAAAAACTCGAAGGCATTAGTGCCGTCGAACTTTTTCAATACTTCAACCTCAAAGGTATCCCTTTGGCCGTCAACCGCACGATGGTTAACTGGGCCCAGGGCACATGGAAGATTGAAGTGCTCACTCATATTCCTAGCCCTAGAGAGCTTCTTCGCATGCAGGTGAAAAACACCAGATGCATTACTCTCACAGTAAAACACGAAGAGATCGACCAGCTGGTTCTCTCTTCGCGTGATCCTTTAAGTTTCGTGCTTCACGATCTTCACCATGCAGATCATTTTTTTAACAGCGAATACAGCCTAAAAGGCCAATTGGGCTTTTATTCTCTAGTGGATAAAGTCTACGATCAGCCGCTTTTAAAAAAATCGCTCAAAGAAGATTCACAATTTAAATCTGAATTCGACTACGTGGTCTCAGATATGAATGCTTACGTGATTCATCTTTTTAAGTGCTTTAAATACGCTTTCACCAGAACAGATGAAAAGCTCGAGACGAAAGTCTTCCCTGAACTTCTAGAATGGTGGCAGATGCCTCTTGAGGCAAAGTCTGCGGCCCACAAACTCAACACACCTGATTTCCAGGAAGAAGATGAAACCCATTTGAGACTTTTCTTTGAAAAATCTCAGGAGATTTTTGCATGAAAAAGATTCTTATTTTAAATGGAAGTCTAACTGGTAAATCCGGAAACACTGAACATTTAATTACTGAATTAAGAAAACACTTAAAAAACAGAAGTACCTCATGTGAAGTTGTTGAGCTCAACGATTTCATGGATAAAAAAATCTCACTTCCTGAATTAAAAGAAAAACTTCAAGAGGCCCACGGTTTTATCTTCACCAGTGGAACCTACTGGGATAGTTGGGGAAGCCCAATGCAGTACTTCTTAGAAGCGACGACTGAGTTTGAGGCTTCTGATGTTTTCGTTGGAAAGTCGGCAGCTGTTTTAATCACGATGCACGCGGTGGGTGGAAAAGGTGTTTTATCAAGGCTTCAAGGAGTCTTAAACACACAAGGGCTTCTTATCCCGCCAATGAGTGGCATGGTCTATTCTCTTGCCCAGCAATTAGCGCTAACCACTGAATCGACATTTGCTGAAGACTTCTGGAGTCTCGAAGACACAGAAATCATCGTCCACAACTTGCTTGTAAGCCTAAATCAACAAACTGATTATAAAACCTGGCCAGTCGATCACAAAGACCCAAAAAGAATTTGGATCAAATAGCCCATAACCCTGGAAAAAAATGCTGACAAAAAAATCTGTGTTCATTAACTTTTTAGCTTTCTACGTCGCTTGGTGGGCAATGCTGATTTCTAACTGGAAAGGACAACCAGTAATTGGTTGGGTGGTTTTCGCTCTGGTTATGGCCATCCATTTCTTGCGCGTTTCAATCAACAAGAAAAAAGACGCTATCGAAGTGACACTGATTGCTGCCATTGGAATCATCCTGGATACAGTTCTCTTTAAAACAGGTATCCTGACTTTCAACAACCCACTTCTCGGAACACTTCCACCCGCATGGCTTTTAGGAATCTGGTTTCTTTTTGCGACCACAATTTCTTACACTTTTATTTTAATCAGAAACAAAATCCCGGCCCAGATTATTGTCGGAGGTTTTTTTGCTCCTGTAAGTTATATCACTGGAGCTAAATTCATGCTTCTAAGCTTGTATCAGCCTTTTGGAGTGTATTACATGATCCACGGGGCCTGTTGGTTGGTTTTCTTCCCTCTTTGCTTTTTTATTTCTAAAAAGGTTAAGGGATATTAATGATTAAAACTCTCTTCATCCACATACTTTTTTTGGTGAGCACTGCTCTTTTAGCAGATGAGGTCACCATTAATGGTGAAGCCTTTGATAAAGATAAAAAGCTGATCTTTATCGAAACTCAACAAGTCAGAATATCACCTCTGGGGGAATGGAATGAAGTGCAGATTAAATACTCACAAACCGACGGCAACCTCATCGCCGAGCTAAAGGCCAACTTCTTTAAAGACCTCTATGTCCCGGAGACCGTTCTTATTGATCACCGCTTTAATGAAAAAACAGAAGTTCATTTTGATATTCACAAAAAAAACGTCATGATCAAAACGACCAACACTAAAACTGGCAACATCCACGCTAAGAGTTTTAAATATGAATCGACAATGGTTTCAGCGCTAGGCCTGCACAACTTTGTTATCAATCACTACGATACAAAAGAGGCCAGGATCAAACTTTTGATTCCAAAAAAATCGGAAGCCTACACTTTTAACTTTGAAAAAGAAAAAGGTGTCATTGAAGGTCACAGCCGTTTTGCCTTCACTGTTTCAAACTGGATCCTGCGCGCTATCCTTCGAGAAATCATGATGGATTACAAAGACAGCGACCGTACCTTAGTCCATTATCGCGGACTCACAGAAATCGAATCAGACGAGCACAATTCACAAAACCTAACTATCAGAATGAGTTACCATGGAGCAACCAATGACAAATAAAGTATCTGACATTTTCGACCCGAACCTATGGAATGAAATCCCAGGCTTCAATTTTAAAGACATCACTTACCACCGTGCTAAAGACCAGGGCACAGTGAGAATTGCAATCAACCGTCCGGAGGTAAGAAATGCTTTTCGCCCGCAGACCGTTGATGAACTTTACACAGCTCTTGAGCATGCCCGTATCTCTGCCGACGTTGGAGTTGTTCTCTTAACTGGAAACGGCCCCTCACCAAAAGATGCCGGATGGGCCTTCTGCTCAGGTGGAGACCAGCGCATCCGTGGAAAAGATGGATACAAATATGAAGGGCAAGACCACAACGGCACAGGCAACAATAAAGTTGACCTGGCACGCTTAGGACGCCTGCACATTCTTGAAGTTCAGCGCTTAATTCGCTTTATGCCTAAAGTGGTTGTTGCTGTTGTCCCAGGATGGGCCGTGGGTGGAGGGCACAGTCTTCACGTTGTGTGCGACCTGACTCTTGCTTCAAAAGAGCATGCGATTTTTAAACAAACTGACCCGGATGTTGCAAGCTTCGATTCTGGTTACGGATCAGCTTACCTTGCTCGCATGGTCGGGCAAAAACGTGCACGCGAAATCTTCTTTTTAGGAAGAAACTACACTGCTCAGGAAGCTTTTGAGATGGGGATGGTTAACGCTGTTATCGCCCATGATGAGCTGGAAAAAGTTGCGCTTGAATGGGCACGCGAAATGAACTCGAAGTCACCAACAGCGATGAGAATGCTAAAGTTTGGTTTCAACATGGTTGATGACGGTTTAGTTGGTCAGCAGCTTTTTGCCGGTGAAGCAACTCGCTTAGCTTACGGGACTGAGGAAGCACTTGAAGGGCGTAACTCGTTTGTTGAGAAGAGAGCGAAGGATTTTACTAAATATCCATGGCATTACTAGTTTAGCGGCTCGCTCGAACTCTTAATTTTAAGATCAATTCCGATCTGGCCCAGAAGCGTATTCATGGTCCAGATCGGCCCAATTAAAAGAAAGAATAAATCTTTAAAAAAACTCGGTTTCTTCCCTTCAATCTTGTGACCAATAAACTGCCCTATCCATGCCACGATAAAAATCCCTAAACTGATTAAAAGAAAACGTGGCCTCATAAGCTCAAGCAAAAGCACCATCGGAATGACTAAAACTAAAATAGCTGCAATCACTCTGATGTTTCTAAAAGTCGCATAATAAATAAAAGAAAGAATAATAAAAATCGTGCTGCAATCAAGCCACAAAGGCCAGCTCGCAGGAACTGGTAGTGCTTTTAAAATACCCAAGAGACTAAACATAATCGCCGGCACGCAGATCTTATGGATCATAATGTTGGTCGGGTTCTGGTGTGATTCAGAGTATTCGCTAATGTAACTTTCCAGGTTTCTCATAATTACTCGATCAGGGTATCAATCTGAACATTTGAAATCTGTCCAAATCTGTTAGTGATTTTTTCTGTCGTCGTATGAATGTCTTTAACATCTTTGCTGACGTTATCAATGTGCTGAGCAAGTTTGTCCCAACGGATTTTATAACGGCCAAACTCCTCACCTAGCTTATTTAATTCCTGGTGAATGATATTGGTGTACTTGCTTCTCTCTACGTTCTGGATCACGACCTGAATGGTTGTCAACGTGGCCATAAATGTTGTCGGGCTCACCAGCCATACGCGTTTACTTTGAGCGTGAGAGATGATGTCGTGGTGGTAAGCATTGATTTCAGCAAAGATTGCCTCCGCTGGAAGGAATAAAATTGCCTGGTCAGTCGTCTCACCTGGAATGATGTATTTTTCAGAAATATCGTTAATATGTTTTTTAACGTTCGCTTTAAATTCTTTGGTAAACTCTTTTCTTTCGATCTCTGTAAAATTCAAATCGATCATCTTGCGGTAGTTTTCCAGCGGGAACTTAGAGTCGACAACGATGTTGCCCATTGTCCCTGGCATAAAGATAATAGAGTCACAGATCACGCCTGTTGAAAGAGAGAATTGAAGTTTATAGACGTTGTCGTTTTTCTCACCAAAAACAGAGCTCAGGATCTGGTGAAGCTGAACCTCTCCGAAAATCCCACGGCTTTTTTTATCCGTTAAAACGTCCTGCAAAGACACGACGTTTGTTGAAAGAGACTCGATTTTCTTTTGGGCCTCATCGATTTTCGCCAGTCGTTCAATAACACTGGTAAATGTTTCATTGGTTTTCTTAAAGCCCTGATCCAAATTTTCGCGAACGCGGTCAGAAATCTCGTTAAGTTTATCCTGCATACTTTTTGTAAGCTTCTCATTAGTACTGGTTAATTCAAGGGCCATCTTTTCTCTCATGGCCACAAGTTCCTGAGTCATCTTTTCACGCATTCCCACCAGATCCTGAGTCATGCGCTCCTTCATCATCACCAGGTCTTGAGTCATCTTCTCTTTCATCACGACTTGTTCACCAGTCATCTTTTCGTTAACTGCCACAAGTTGATGAGTCAGGACATGCTGAAAATTTCCGAACTTTTCGATAATTTCCTGAGAGGTCTTGTTTTGCTCGGCCGCAATCTTTTTAAATTTCTCTTCAATAATTTCTGAAACCTGAAGCCTGGTCACTTCTTTTTGGTTTTCAAAACGGGCAAGCATATTAGTCTCTAGCTGAACGAGTTTATCTGATAAAGGTTTTAGTTCATCTTTTAGGAAACTGAAATCCTGGTTTTTAACTTTCAAGAAAATAAGGGCCATACCCAATAAAACAGCAACTAATAATACAACAAGGACAATTTGCATGAAGTCTCCGGTTCTACTCTAAAAAGCGTAGAAGTTTAAAAGCAAGCTTACTCAGTGAGCTTGTATAAGGGGGAAAATATAAATTTGAAAGAGTGAATCGCCCTTGATGAAGGACTGCTCTTTCGTGAGAAAAAGTCTTAAAGCCAAATACACCATGATAACTTCCGAGCCCCGAATGCCCGACTCCGCCAAAAGGCAGATGAGGATTGGCCAGGTGAAGAACCACATGGTTAATGGCAGCACCACCAGAAGTCGTGCTGTTTAAAACCTTCTTAATCATCTTTTTATTTTTTGAGAATACATAAAGCGCCAGTGGCTTAGGGTTCTTTTGAATGTACTCAATTACCGTCTCAACATTCTTGTAGGTTAAAAGCGGCATAATCGGCCCAAAGATTTCATCTTCCATAATCGGGCTATTAAGGTTTACGTCCGTCAACAGTGTTGGCGGAATATAACGTTCATCTTTTAGTGGCTGGTCAGTTAAGAGCTTCTTTTCATCCTTAATCTTCAGTGCCAGACGTTCATAAGCTTTCACGTCAATAATGCGGGCAAAGTCTTCAGTTTTTAAACGATCAAGTGAAGTCTCTCCAAAACGTTTTTCAATTTGTTCTTTAAAAAGTTCGATGAATTTTTCTTTAAGCTCTTCCGGGATGTAAACGTAATCTGGGGCCACGCATGTCTGCCCCCCATTCATAAATTTTCCCCAGAACAATTTCTCTGCGCAGTCTTTTAGGTCGACATCGCGGTCGATGATGACCGGCGATTTTCCACCTAACTCCAAGGTCACTGGAGTTAAGTTCTTCGCAGCTGCTAGCATGATTTTTTTTCCGACCTGAGTGCTTCCAGTAAAGAAAATGTGATCAAAAGGAAGCTCCATTAATTTTTCGGCCAGGTCTATTTCTCCAATCACTACCCGGGCAACGTTTTCAGGAAAAACCTCATTAATGATTTTTTTAAGGATCAAACTAGTCGCCGGAGTTTTTTCCGAAGGTCTGGCAATCACGCAGTTTCCTGCAGCGATCGCGGCCACTAATGGATTGATGAGTAAAGCAAAAGGATAATTCCATGGGGCCAAAACCAGCACCACTCCCTTGGCCTCGTAGTGGATATAAGATTTTGAACCAAAAAGAGCTATGGGAGTACCCACGCGTTTTGGCTTCATCCAAGAGGAAAGTTTCTTCACGGCAAAATTGATTTCATCAATTACCGTATGAATTTCAGTTAATTCACTTTCTGCATACGGTTTTCTAAAGTCCGCATACAAAGCGGCCTTGATCTCTTCTCTTCTGGACTCAACAGAGGCCTTAAGTTTTTTCAGGAGGTCTTTTCTCTGCGAAGCACTCGTTTGAGACATGGCCCAACGGTTATCGCTTTGAAGTTTAAAAAGTGCGTTTAGATTTTCCATCTCGCCTACGGTCTTAGAATGTGACACATATATCCCGAAGGATTTTTAATTAAATAGTCTTGATGATAAGCTTCCGCCGTAAAAAACTCAGGCGCCATCATGACCTGTGTGACCACTGGATTTTTAAAAACGTGAGAGCCATCAACCTTCGCCACATAGTCTTTTGCTTTTTGCAGCTGCACTTCCGAATAAGTGAAAATCACCGAACGGTACTGAGTGCCGATATCGTTATGCTGACGATTTAATGTCGTCGGATCATGCAGTCTGAAAAATACATCGAGCACACCTTCGTAAGAAATTACTGATGGATCAAATTCAACCAAAACAACTTCTGCATGATCAGTCGCGCCCGTACAGACTTCCTGATATGTTGGATTTTTAGTCGTGCCACCTGCATAGCCAACTTCAGTTGAAACAATTCCGGGAATTGTGCGGAAAATATGTTCCACACCCCAAAAACATCCGGCCCCTAAAAGTGCTTTTTCATTTGCCATACAACCGCCTTATGTTGAAACGTAAATCAGGATTCCTGCCAGGATAAAGCTCAGCAAATCCCCGCCATAGTCTAGCCAAAAATCGCGCTTAGACCAACCATAAATTACCAGGTATTTTGCATTGGTAGCAATGACAAAAACCAACCAGCAACCGGCACTTACTTTGATCATATTGGGAAGAGAATCGACGACAAAATCTCTTTGAATAACGTCTAGCCCCCAAACATTAAACAGCGAGCCAAAAAGGGCCGCAAGCCACACTTTGGGAGTTCTCATGGCCCTTTGTCTCATTTTTAGGTTCCAGAGATAAATAAATCCCAAATTAATCAGCGCAATGATTGGGATATGAAGCACTTGCATGACATCCAAAACGAAACTCCCTGTTGATTCATTCCACTATTTTAGATAATAAAAAACAAATGATCAAAAATACTCACTACAGTTACGACTATTCTCAGCCCGAGGACTACCGTTTTTCGCTAGACTCAGTGTTTCTTGCCCAGAAAGTCGCTCTAAAACTGGGTTCTCACCCGGAACCTGAGACCTTAAAGGTTCTCGATCTGTGCTCAGGCTGCGGAGTCGTGGGGTTGGAGCTCAATTTTCACCTGCGCGCTTTAAAGAAAATCGATTTCCTGGAAGTTCAGGATGTCTATCTTCCACACTTTGAAGAAAACGTCATTCAGGCCAAAACTGAAGATTCACACTTTCGTTTTCTCAATATGAATTATGCCGATTTACTGAATGAAGATTTTAAAGATCACTACGACGTGATCATTTCCAATCCTCCCTACTTCTTTTTAGGTGAAGGACTCCTTTCTCCCAACGAATTTAAAAACCGCTGTCGCTTTTTTATCGACAGTGACTTTAACAATCTTATCAAAGCTGTTCTTTTTTCATTAAAACCAAGTGGACGCGCTTATCTTTTAGTGAGACCGGGCTCACATCATGGCAGAAATCTTTTCGATGAGATTAAGGATCTATCCCTGGGATTTGCGGATGTTCAGATTCTTGATGAAGTCAGAGGCACTAACATCGTCGAGCTGGTTAAAAGCCCGCTTGAAGTTAGCGTATAATTGCTCTTCTAGTTTTTCCACTTCCATTCCAAGACTCTTTGCTCCCTGCTGATAAATATCGGCAATAGAAAACTCAGTCTGATCTCCAGTTTCAAACATCAAATTATTTAAGGGAGTGATTTTGAGCATAGAATCGTTTTTTAAAATCCTCTTCCCATAGGTGAAAATCACATCGTATTTCAGATAATCATGCATCTCTTTTTCATTGCCGCCAAAAGCATGAAGCATAACCGGCTGCTGGAACTTGATTTTTTTTAAAATCCCCAGGAGATCAGAATGTGTGCGGACGGAATGAATGATAATAGGAAGTTTTAAGTCACTGGCGAGTTCAAAATGCTTAAGCAAAACATAAACCTGGTCATCAATTGAAGCTATCCCCTCATGAACGCGGTCCAGCCCACACTCTCCGATTGCGACGATATCCTTGGTGTCTGCTTTTAAGATTTCCCACTGCTCATCAAAGTGTTTGCGATCAAACGGCAAGGTCAATTCCCACGGATGAACCGCTTTGGTGTGAACACCAACCAGGATTTGCGTATCGTTAGATTTTTGATGGGCATGGACGTCTAGGTACATGCTTAAAGGTTATGCCAGATCGTTTAATGCGGAAAGAACTTTTGCAAAGTGCGGCCCTTTAAACTTCATTTTAGCTTTGGCCATGTAATCTTTCATCGTCCACTTCGGATTATCCAAAATAAAATGTGTCAAATCATGAGAGACAATAAAGACTGTCGCCAGTGGGGTGATTTTATTATAGGCCAGCTTATTTGGGTAACCATTTTCTTTTGGCAATTCGTGATGTTGCCTGACAATCATCCCGACATCAGGTGGGATCTCTTTGAGTTCATCAATTTTTTTAGCAGCGATATTTGGGTGTTCGAGAACAAGTTTAAAATCTTGCGGAGAAAGTTTCTCTTTTAAAAGCTCCAGCTCAAAATAACTACCTTTGATTTTTGCCAGGTCTGGTCGCTCTGATAAGGCCATATCATGCAGATAAGCTGCATAAACAAATTTCTCAAGCGTTTTTTCCGTGTTCCATTCCATCTTTATGGAAATACCTGTGGCAATATTGATCAACATTCCAATATGGGTCATGATGTAGTTATCGCCTGAACGGTCAATCTTTAATTCTGCAAACAGTTGCTTGAGTTTAGTATTTTTCTTCACCTGTTCCATGATCTTATTCACTCGCTGTTCTAGCTGAGGAATAGGAAAAGGAAGCTCACACTTCACAGCGGGAAGGTCATCATAAACCGGTTCTGGCTCAATAGTTTTGCCTTCGCTAATGGCCTTCACCATTTCATGAAGTTTGGCGTGATCAAAAGGTTTCATCACTACGCCGGCAAAACGGCTTCCAAAACGCTCTGCAAATTGAGTATTGATAATCCCGCTTAAGATAATAACCGGACATCCATTGTTTTTATTGTCTGGATTATCAACCAGAAATTTCACGATTTCCGCTCCATTTCTGCCTTCGAGATTGATATCGAGGACAATCATAGACACGACGGTTTCTTCCAGAATCTTCTGGGCCTCGGGGACACTCCCCGCAGTAACGATTTTATCGAATAAATCACTCAGAATCGTGGTGACAACGTCGATTATCTCTTTACTGTCGTCTACAATAAGTAGTATTTTCTCCATATCTTTTGTTTTAAATTATACAGGTTTTTTACACTATACGCATCGGTATAAAGTATGGGTCTCTTAAAAGAAAATTCAATCTATGCATTAACTCAAGAAGATCTTAAAAGTTTTTTAAGTGCCAATGATTTCTCTCTGGAATTAGCCCCAATCATTTTACAGAACTTATACAAAAAAAATAAAAGAACCAAAACGATTTCAGAAAAATTATTGAGTGTTCTCGAAGGCAATTTCTCTTTTTCTCTTCCTGAGATTAAACAAGTTTCTAAATCTCCGGACGGAACGATTAAGTTTCTCATGGGTTTTCATGACCAAAAAACAGTGGAAACTGTTTTAATCCCTTTTCACAAGCGCTTTACAGTATGCCTTTCTTCTCAAGTCGGATGTGCCATGAAATGCAGTTTCTGTTACACCGGGACAATGGGGCTCTCGCGCCATTTAAAAAGCAGTGAAATCGTCGGTCAATATGTAGTCGCAGCAAACTACCTGAGAGAGGAGCTGGGGCAAAAGCCCGTATCGCCCAATATCGTATTTATGGGACAAGGTGAACCCCTTCATAACAGCGAAGAGGTTTTAAGAGCTATAAACATTTTTATGGAGCCATTAGGTTTAGGCGTAGGACCTCGCCAGATGACTCTTTCGACAGCTGGTTTTTTACCAGGTATGAAGAAGCTTGCCGATTTTCCTAAAATCAATATCGCTCTTTCTCTTCACTCGCCTTTTAACGAAGTCAGAAAAGAGCTTATCCCAATCAATCAACACTATCCTCTGGAAGAGATCCTAGGTGCCTTAGATGAACTGGATCTGATGAAAAGACAGTTCGTCACTTACGAATACCTTTTAATTGATGAACTCAACGACCGCAAAGAAGATGCTGATGAACTTAAAAGACTTCTGGGCAATCGCCCCGCTATTATCAACATCATTCCATTTAATCCTTTTCCCGGAAGTTCTTACAAACGCCCCTCAACAGAAAAAGTAGAGGGTTTTAAAGAGATGTTGGTTGAACGCAAACTCCGCACAATGGTGAGAACAACCAAAGGAAGTGACATCCTTGCAGCTTGCGGCCAATTAAAGTCTAAAATGTAATTAAGAGTTTTTCAGGTTCTTTTTGAGTTCAATCACAAAACTCGTGTGACCATCCTCGCGGCGGTAGTAGAATTTCCCTTCATGGGCCTCGATAATCCCTTTAGAAATAGAGAGTCCAAGCCCTGTGCCCTTGCCAATTTCTTTAGTCGTATAAAAAGGCAGCATCATCTGCTCGACCACTTCTTCCTTAATCCCCAACCCACTGTCAGTGACGCTAATGGCGACAGCGCCTTCTCTATCCTCCGCTGAGATTTTTACCCATTTCACTGGGAGCGATTGAACAGCATCCAATGAATTGTTTAGAAGATTCACCAATACCTGGACGATTTGCACTTCACGACATTCAATTTCTGTATTTGGAGATATATCCTGCTTAATTTCGATACCATTGTCGCGAAACTTTTCCTGGCACAGTTCGAGAGTCATCTCAACAATATCAGTGACACGTTTTTTCGCAAATACATCCCCACTTGAATCGCGGGAAAAGGCACGAAGCCCACGAATAATTTTAGCGATGCGATCCACTGTCGAAATAATCCGGTCAAGGTTTTCCACATTTTTTGCCAGAGGGACACTTGAGTCATTGAGATTCTTCTTTGTCCTCGTCGCCAGAGCTGAAATAATAGTCAGAGGGTTATTGATCTCATGGGCCACACCACTGGCCATCTCGCCAAGAGAAGAGAGCTTCGAAGCCTGAATCGCCTGTTGTCTTTGAGCTTCCAGTTCTGATTGGGACCACAAATAGGCAAAAAGGAATGAACCAAATCCAACCACTACAACGAGCAGAAAAACAAGATAAATAATCGTGCGCTTCTTCCACTCTTTTAAAACTTGTTCCATTGAAAGCCCGACAGAAACGACATAAGGATAATGATAAAGTTTTCTTACCGTTAAAACCCTGCGTACACCATCAACGTTAGAGACTGAGTCAACTGTAAGTGAATTACTTTCGTTATGGATAAATTTTTTATAACGCTCACTTGCTGGGATAATCTTACCGACCTGATTTTCATTCCATGGGATGCGCACGTAGGTAATCAAGTCAATATTAAAAAGACCAATGAGCCCCTCTTTCCCCAGGTCAAGCTTCTCAAACTGTTCTTTGAAATAAGACAGAGGAATTGAACCTATAACTAATCCGTCGAAGTCTCCATTGTTATCGACTAACTTTCTGGCGACAATCACCACCCAGATGTGATTAGTCTTACTCAATACTGGCTTGGAAATATGCATTTCCACTGTCGGGTTATTTTTTAGAAACTGAAAATACTCCCTGTCATTCACGTTGTGATAATTTTGAACGCCACCATCATCTACGATATAGTTACCATTTTTATCGATGGCCTTAAAACTTCTTACTTGCGGGAGCCTCAGCCTTCTTTCCAAAAACAGTCTGTTGAAAAAACTGTTTGGAAATTTCTCCCCTTCAGACTTTGCCCTCTGAAGAACGTGCTGAAGTTCAAGAAGGACAAGATCCGTCGATTGAAATGAACTATCAATATGCTCCTGAAGAACCCGGCTTAAGTTTTCAGTTTCTGTCTCAGCTTTGTGTGTTTCGACCACGTATGAATTATGGCTTTCGTAAACAAATCCCCCCAAAAGGAGCAGTGAGAATAAACAAGAGACCAGTAAAAACCGGCTGTTTTTAGGATTTTCGATCAGGCTAGAGAGAGAAGTCATATCAATAATACTAGTTCAAGCCGGATTTTTGTCTATGTAGAAATTACAGGATCAACCAATTTTTTTTTATCCTTGGTATAGTCGTCCAACTTTGAAATCAGGAGTAAAATATGTTTAATAAACTATTATTAGCGACCTCTGTCACCGCTTTACTTACAAGCTCGGCATTCTCAGCTTCTATGCAGAGAAAAAATGAGAAAAAGCTCTACGTCGGATCAAACTCAACTGAAGCCGTTCTGACATTTAATGGAGTTGTTGAGTATGAAGGAACGAAAGCTCCAAGCGCAAGAACAATGAACAGAGTGATTGAATCCCAGATTGAACACACGATTGGACCTATGTCAGTTGCTCAATACACATCTGTACCTAAAGGTGATCACACTATTTCAAACGTCCAGTTACTAGGCAAAAAAGGATCGGCCTATCAAATTGGCTACACATACGAAGGGACTGTTGTTTTAGAAAATGGTCCAAAGGATACTTACGACATCATTCTTGCGATTAACCCGGCAAAAATCTACGCTGCTGGTTTCGTAGGTGAGCACAACCCTTGTACAGACGACCACTACCAGTCAGAAGGAGACTTCTGGTACTTCTGGAACCCGTACAATGATGGCTGTAAACTTAAAAAAGACAAAGACTACACTATTGTAAAAGCAAAAGTTGCACGTTTTGAAAATACGAAGCTAACTTACCCCGAATACCACAATCTTCCTGATGCAAACGGGAACATCAATATCCACGTGCTTTTTGGAATGGATGATAACTCTAAAGGAAGAAACCCGCTTAACAGTGGTGACATCAACGCTGAGAACTACCGTGACTTCAGAGAGTACTTGATTGGTAAAGGTTATACTGCGAAAAAATGGACAGCGACAGAAATCAACAAAGTCGCAAAAACTAAAAACGGCGCTGCACCTTATGTTGAAACAATATCAAAAGGAAACATCGTTTACCGCTTCTTCTTTGGTCCATCGGCAATCGATGAAGATTCACTAGCATTCCACTGGTTCTATAAAGACGCTATTGAAAACTCTTCAGTTATGATTTACGGCGGTCACTCTGGACTTGGAGGACACCTAGACCTTGAATCAATCGAAGCAAATCTTGGTGAAGGCATTAAGTTTAATACTAAAAAATACCAGATCTTTTTCTTCGATAGTTGTACATCATACAAGTACTACAACACTCAGTACTTCGATAGAAAAGCGACGACAAAAGATCCAAAAGGAACAAAGAAGCTTGATATCTTTACAAACGGATTATCAACTTACTTCCACGTAATGCCTGATTCAAACAAAGCGATGGCCATCGCTTTTGAAAAAGCTCTTGGGTACGCTCAATCTGGAAACGGATTCGTAAGCTACCAGACGTTAGCAAAACAAATTGATTCAGATAACCTTTTCGGCATCAACGGTGACGAAGACAATGAAGCTCCAAAACAAATTAAGTAATTTATTTTTTGCACTCTTTCTTACTCTGGTTTCTGCAAATCTTTTTGCAGAAACCAAGTGGGAAGTGGCGACTGTTTTTCTCGGTGCCCGGGAAAATGAAGAGTACCAGGCAGATGTTGAGGCCAACCTTAAAGAAATCTCCCGCATCAAGACCTCTGCTTATTTAAACGTGTCAGCATATCGTGAAAAGGAAAGCAGACCTTCAAAAGCAAAGATCATCTCTTTCTTAAAAAACAGCTTCAAAGACCCAAAGTCAAAAAAAGCTTTAGTCATTTATGGCCACGGACAAGGACCAGAAGGTCTGCGCGATATGCCGGTGTCTGAATTAAAATCTCTTTTAAAAGACTTAAAAATGAAACTCGACATCACTTGGTTTGATGCCTGTTTCCTTTCTAATATCGAGTTCCTTTATGAGTTAAGAGGAGCTTCTGCCTACTCTATCGCTTCAGAAGAAGCAGAATTCAGCTCAGGTCTTCCTTTTGAATCACTAAGTGATCTTCCACTAAGTGCAACAGCGGAAAGTGGTGCACTAATGCTGGCGAAAAGTTTTATCGATTCTTATTCTTATTTAAAAGACGGCAAACAAAGAGACGCCGTTAGCACAAGTTCGGCGACAATCAGCGTGATTGATAATGCTGAACTTGAAACTTTCGTCGGCGCTTTCAAGAAAGTTTCGGCCATCATTGCCAAACTTCCAGCATCAGAGCAATCAGCGCTAAAAAATAAATTAGCTAAGAAATATGCCATGGATGAAAATTCCTTAGTGGACTTAGGAAGCCTTCTGATAGAACTGCGCCTGACGATAAAAGACCAGGCCATTGATCAGGAACTGACTAAACTGATTCGTCTCTTAAATATCGAATCTGTTAAAAAATTAAAAACCAATCCTCGCATTAAGATTGAAGCTCCAGCTCCTGGTGCTCAAATGGTTTTTGGTTTTAACAACTGGGAAAATGGATATAAGGCCGAATACCTGGATAATCCTCTCTTTAAAGAGATTCTGAACACTAAAGCGTTTATCGCAGGCCCTCGTTCACAAGAGTGGCCGATTAAAAAATTCGATGGTGCCAGTACGACGGTTTCTCCTTTTGCTCCAGGTGTGAACTCATTTGATTATTACTTTCTGGATTCTAAGGGCAAACTAATCAGTGAAGCTTTAACTATCACTCGCTCTTTGGATGTTGTTGAAGTGCCACAAACAAAAAAAGCTGCCGGAAGCTTCTTGGTTTACAGTGCCTACACTCAAAAAGTGGGATCAAAAGCAGAAAAGTACACTGGCGTGAATATCGCGCTTTTTAACTCTGCTCCTTCAATGGATTACTTTGAATTGGAATTCAATCAAGCGGTCGGCTGGCTAAAATTATAGCCCCATGATCACTCTCATCCCCTGGAAACAATCATTGGATGGAAGTTTAACCTGCACAGGAGCTTTCCCTCCCATCATTTTAAAATAGCGTCTGGAATGTTCATTCCAGTAATGGTCTTTTAAATTTAAAAGCTCTTCTTTTTGCTTCATCGCTTCGGCAAAACTCATCTTGCCGTCCACTGCTTCCTGATAGGCCTCTTTAAAGGCTCCCTGCAGGACCATTAGTTTCTTTTGATTCAGGAGCCATTCTTCATAGGATTTTGGAATGTAATCCCCTGAAAGATTGCGTGCCTCTTCAAAATTATCAAAATACTCAAAGGCCGTGCCGATAAAAAAGACGTGATTGCTTTGCAGCTCTTTTCCTTCAAAAACAAAATGAGCAGTGTCATCAAACATGATTAACTCACTCAAATCCTTTGAGACTTTCGAGAGGTCCTTTTTGTGTTTCTCTGAAAAGCGCCATTCAGGAAGTGCACCCGGTACATCAATCAGGTCTTCATTATTTAAAATTTTATAAGCGATATCTTTAAAGCTCTTGCCATTTTTAAGTTTGATTTTTGAAAGCAGCTCTTCGTTTCTTGTTTTTTTCCCACCGCTATAGAAAGACACTTTCATTTCCGGATGAGAGAGAATCTCGTTCACAAACTCTTCTAACCCGTCGTTGATGTAATAATGTTTCCCCTGCACTTCGATGATGCGTTTATTCTTTGATGTCTTGGCCGACTCTCTTGTCACTTCAGTGACAATCGTCCAGTCGATATCAAAAACCACATGGCGCACCTTCGCGCTTTCCTGAGCAGGAATTCTAAACTCCTCATGAGCGCATGAGAAAAGCAGAAAAAGGCAGAAAATAAATGTGAAAACAGAGCTCCATTTCATCCCAAACTTATCGGAATCCCAACGATTTAATAAACCGTCTTTTTTGGTCAACAAAACGCTTTAAATATGGGATAATCCCCCTCATGGAAAAAGAAAAAGTCTTATTATTCTGGAGCGGCGGCAAGGACAGTGCTCTTGCCCTACATGAACTACAAACCAACCCTGCCTTTGAAGTCGTTGGTCTAGTGACAACTTTTAACCGTGATCAAAACCGTGTGCCTTTTCATGGAATCCCGGATGTCATGGTCGTTGAGCAGGCAAAAATGCTTAAACTTCCACTGCAAAGAATCTTTCTTCCAACAGATGCCACCAACGAAGAGTATATTTCACAAGTCAGTTACATCCTGGCGATGTTTGCAAAGCGCGGAATTAAAACCGTGGCCTTTGGTGACATCAATCTTGAAGAGGTACGCACCTTTAAAGAAAAAATGCTCGCTGACCTTGGCATGAAAGGACTCTTCCCTCTATGGGGGCGTTCAACTTTAGATATCACAAAAAAATTCCTGACCACTGGACACAAAGCTTTAGTCTCTGCTGTTATGACTGAAAAACTAAGCGATGAATTTTTAGCTTGTGAGTTCAACGAAAAATTTATTGAAAGGCTTCCGGAAGGAATTGATCCTGCTGGCGAAAATGGCGAGTTTCATACTTTTGTCATTTTTGGACCGAGCTTTAAGATGCGTGTAGGCTTCTCTAAGGCAATCGCTGTGCAAGAAGGCCCTTACCTTGTCACGCTGATCAAAGAACCCTAATTTTCAAAAAACGGCGCCAGCGTTTCAACGAGTTCATCAAAAAGCACACGCACACGATGAGTTTGTCTTTTTCCCACAGAGGAAAGCAGCCACACATCTCCTACTGGATTGATGATTTCATTTTTTAAAATGAGTTCGAGTTTATTGTTATTGACCAATTCAATAACGTTCCATAGAGGTCTGATCGCGATCCCCATTCCATCGACCGCAAGCTTGGTTAAAACCCCCGGGTCATTAGTGAGAAAATCGCGGGGTTTAGTGAACGCTTTAATTTTCATCTTGTTTGACTTGAACTGGTACTCACCGTGAGAGTTGATAAAAAGAACGCGGTGGCCTTTTAAATCTTCCAGCTGTCTGATCTTCTTGTACTTCTTTAAATACTCAGAAGAAGCGACCATGACCATTCTATGCTGGCCAATCTTGCGCCCCTGAAAAGAAGAGTTTTCTCCAGGATTGATCCTGATGGCGAGATCAATATTATTTTCAATCATATCAAGCATGCTATCAGTGGCCACAAGTTCGATCGTGAGTTCGGGGTGTTTAAGTTGAAAGTCGTTGAGCACGCTGGCAAGAATATCCTGGGCCATAGTAATCGAACATGTCACTCTGATAAGCCCCTTCATGGCATCGTCTTTACCAAAGGTCGCTTCAAATTCCTGAACGTGGTCAAGCAAGCGTTGAGCCTCAATAAAAATCCTATCGGCTTCGGGGGTCGGAACAATCTGACGAGTGCTTCTGCGAAAAAGGCTATACCCCATCTCAGATTCTAAAAGGCCCAATCTTTTGGCCATCGCGGCCTTGGACATTCCCATCTTTTTTGCTGCCTTAGTCAGACTCTTGGTCTGGTAGATGGCAATAAACGAGCGAATCTGATTGATATCTTTCAAAATCATTGTCAACCTCTGGTTAACATTAAATCAATGCCAATGGCTATTGTCCACAATTTAGAATTGGATTATTGTTATGGAGAGACTAACTTAAGGAGCTAATAATGACCGCAACACTTTTATCACCTCTAAAACTTCGCGAGCTGACTTTAAAAAACCGCATCGTTGTTTCTCCAATGTGTATGTATTCGGCCGTTAATGGCATCGCTAATGACTGGCACCTGGTTCACCTCGGCGCACGCGCTTGCGGTGGAGCTGCTGTTGTGATCGTTGAAGCAACAGGAGTTGTCGCAGAAGGAAGAATTTCTGAAAGCTGCCTTGCTCTTTATAACCAGGCCCAAATGCTCGCTTTAAAACCCATCACAACGTTTATTAAATCTCAAGGTTCCATTCCTGCTATCCAACTTGCTCACGCTGGAAGAAAAGCTTCAATGAGTAATCCATTCAATGGTGAGAGACTTTTAGAACTTAACGAAGGTGGATGGGAAGTTGTCGGCCCAAGTGCGATTGCTTTTTCTGAACGCTACGCCACTCCTAAAGCACTTTCAGTTAAAGAAATCCATGAACTGGTAGAGAGCTTTAAACACTCTGCCCGCCTCGCTCTCGAAGCAGGGTTTGAAATTATTGAAGGGCACTCAGCTCACGGCTATTTAATGCATCAATTTCTCTCTCCACTTTCTAATAAACGAACAGATGAGTTCGGAGGATCACTGGAAAATAGAATGCGCTTTCCACTGATGGTGGCCCAAGCTCTACGCGACGTCTGGCCTGCTCACCTTCCGGTTTTTTTCCGCATTTCTGCAACTGACTGGACAGATGATGGATGGAGCATCGAAGATAGTATTGTCTATGTGAATGAACTAAAGAAAATAGGTATCGACTTGATTGATGTCTCGACAGGAGGAAATGTTTCCGGAGCTAAAATTCCTCTGACTCCAGGATATCAAACTCCGTTTGCTGAACAAGTAAAAGCACAGACAGGAATTGCCACAGGAGCCGTAGGACTCATCACAGACTTCGATCAGGCCGAAGACATTTTAAATACAAAAAAAGCTGATGTGATCTTACTTGCACGCGAACTACTCCGCGACCCGAATTGGCCGATTCGTGCAGCTCTTCACTTTGGCGAAAAAGCACAGGTGCCTCCACAGTATGCGAGGGCCTATAAATAGGAACCAATGAACTTTCCCGCTCTAGAAAATAAGAACTTCAGAATCTATATCGGTGGACAATTTATTTCCCTCATAGGGACTTCTATGCAGCAATTGGCGATGAGCTGGATGATTTACAAACTCACCAATTCTCCTATGTGGCTGGGGTTTGCCGGCTTCTCCGCTCAGCTTCCCATGTTCGTCTTTGGACTTTTTGCCGGAGTCATCGTCGATCACGTGGATCGACATAAACTTCTGATCTGGACTCAAGCTCTCGCGGCCGTTCAGGCCTTATTGCTTGCTGGTTTAACTTTCACCGGACACGTGACACTCGCCCACTTAATTATCCTCGACTTCACACTTGGTACAATCAACGCTTTTGATATGACCACCAGACAGGCCTTCGTTGTTCAAATGGTTGGTTCAAAAAAAGATTTACCAAACGCCATTGCTATCAACTCTTCGGTTATCAATTTAACCAGACTTTTAGGCCCAGCGATTGCCGGAGCAATGATTGCCATTGTCGGTGAAGGAATGTGCTTTCTTATTAACGGCGTCAGCTACATTGCCGTTTTAATCGCACTCTTAAACGTAAAAGTCTCTCCTTACATTCCACCGGCCTTTAACCCGAGAAAGATTTTTTCTAACTTAAAAGTTGGCTACGAGGCAATCTTTAAAAACGAACACCTTCGCGCTGTGATTTTCTTTTTAACATTTATCAGCTTCTTTGGAATTCCTTATACGATTTTTTTCCCAGCGATTGCGGCAAAAGTTCCTAATGCTGGGGCGACTGCTTTAGGATGGATCTCAAGCTGTGTGGGGGTCGGCTCACTTATAAGTGCTCTTTACCTAAGTAACCGTCGAGGAGCTCCAACACTTGCCCGCATTGTTGGTATCGCGGGTATTGCTTTCGGGCTTTTCCTGATGATTCTTTCTCAACTGGAACACTTTCAATTCATTCTCTTTAGCGTTTTTACAACAGGTATGTCGATGATGCTTCAGCTAGCTTCAAGCAACACGATGATTCAAAGCACTGTCGATGATGATAAACGCGGACGCGTGATGAGTTTCTTTAACGTGGCCCTTTTAGGGATTGCCCCATTTGGCAGTTTATTGATGGGTTTCTCTGCTGAACACTTAGGACTGCACTCTGCTTTATTAATTAACGGAGCCATCTGTTTAGTTGGGGCCTTTATTTTTTACAAAAAAGCTCCAAGCATTAACGAGTATATTCTTTCTAAGGCCTAAGTTTCATCTAACTATCTTGCCAATTCTTCTTTGTAATCAGTCGTGCCCCTCTTGAAAAAGTGAGGTACGACCAGGTCCATTGCATAAGAACGAACAGGCGGTTTTTAAAACCAATAAGGTAATAAATGTGAACAAAAAGCCATGCTAACCAGGCAAATGTTCCGCGCGCTTTTAATCCTTTAAATTCCATCACAGCAAGCTTTCTTCCAATCGTCGCCATCTGCCCTTTATCAAGATACTTAAACTCACGAGCCTTCTCACCTTTAATCAAACGGATGATATTTTTTGCGGAATGCGCGCCCATTTGAATGGCCACAGGTGCCAGTCCCGGCAGGACGCGCCCGCCTTCTTCTTCAAAGTGTGCCTGGTCACCAATAACAAAAACATTTGGTGCAGCTTCAAGCGATAAATTTTTAGTGACAATGATTCTTCCAGCGCGGTCCAGTGGTACGCCCAGAGTTGAGTTAATCGCTGAAGGCTTAACTCCTGCTGCCCACACAACAGTGCGAGATTTTATTCTTTCTTCTTTCCCATCTGGAAGCTTTAGTGCGACACCAGTCGCATTGATATCAGTCACCATTGTTTGGTTCATGATTTCAACACCAAGATTTTGTAAATCTTTTTTAGCATCAAGAGAAAGCTCTTCATTAAAGCTCGCCAGAACTTTAGGTCCTGCTTCAACTAAAATAACTCTGGTTTTATTGGGATCTATATTTCTAAAATCAGCTTCCATTGTCTGGCGGGCAATTTCTGAAATCGCTCCGGCCATTTCAACACCTGTTGGTCCGGCGCCCACTACGACAAATGTCAGCCATTCTAATTTGATATTTTCATCCGCTTCTTTTTCGGCCATCTCAAAGGCCATTAGCATGCGCCTTCTGATTTCAGTAGCCATCTCTAATGTTTTTAACCCGGGAGCAAATTCCTCCCAATGGTCTTTGCCGAAATAGCTGTGTGTCGCTCCACACGCAAGAATTAAATAATCATATTTAGCTGAGACTCCTGTCGTCTCGAGAGAGTTGTGAGCAATGTTAACGGATTTAATTTCTTCTAAATAGACAGTGACATTTTTTGCATCAGAGAGAACATTCCTGATTGGCATCGCAATGTCTGCAGGAGAAAGGCCGGCCGTCGCGACTTGGTATAAGAGAGGTTGGAATAAATGATAATTTCTTTTATCGACGAGAGTGACTTCTACGAGATCAGGGTAATCGGCCAGAACTTTTGCTGCTTTTAAACCACCAAATCCTCCACCAACAATCACCACTCTTTTTTTCATTTTTTATCCCGGTATGATTTTATCAATTTAAATCCCCAAGGAAGCAGGGCCAGGATGATAAAGGCCAATGCAACCTTTGGACTTAAAATATCCTCCAATCCTTCTATTTTGGCAAATTGAACTCCGGCCCAAGTGTAGACTACAACCATAGGAATGCGTCCTACCCAACTCGCCCAGAAAAATGTCCACCAATGAAGATTAGAAACGCCCATAATAAGATTAGCAACAAAAGAAGGAATAAAAGGAAAAAGTCTGAACGACAAAAGTGCCATAGTTCCTTCACTCTGCCATTCTTCTTTGAAGATTCTGGCGTTTTCGCCATAGCGTTTTAAAATCCATTCTTGAAGAAAGTAACGAGCTATAAGAAAACCGACAAGATTTCCTACGGCCGTTGCAATAGACGACAACAGCGCGCCTTTAGTGAAACCAAAAAGCATTCCACCGATGAAGCTGATCATCGAAATTCCCGGAATAGGAAGAGCGGCCATCACTATGTTAAAAAGAAAAAAGATTGAAAGAATCTTAAGTGGTGCCTGCTGGTAAATCTCCAACCAGCGGTCGTGATAACTCTTAATAGAGGCCAGGCTATCTAGCATTTCAAGTTCTGGCACCAGGTACTTTAATAAGAAAATAAGTCCGACTATCGAAACAACAAAGACGAGAGGTTTTTTCACACGTTCTCGTCTGATGATTCAATGATTCTGTTTTCTTTTGGCGGGAAATACTCTTCAACAATAATCGGAAGAGCTCCATACACCAGTGAAGCCAACAAAGGCCCGACGAAAAGTCCCGGAAGACCTAAGACATAAACCCCACCAATAACAGCAAGAAATCCAATAAAGGCCGGAACTTCAACCTCACCAAGACTTACCAAATAAGGTCTAACTAAATTATCTGCGACTCCGGCAAATGTCCCGATGATCGCCATCACAATCCCCGCTCCGGTGCGCTTTTCCAGGAAAGCAATAATGGCCAAAGCAAAGGCCATCGGTGCAGCGCCAATAACCGGAATAAATGAAATGATAAATGTTAAAAAGAAAACAATATAAAAATCACCAAGACCACATGCCAGTGCTCCCAATGAAATAATCGTCGACTGAAGAATTCCAGTGATAACGTTTGAAAGAAAAACTTCACGGCAACTTGATTTCAAAACGTTGATAAAACGGTTTGAGTGATCTTTTGTAAAATAATAATAGCGGTCAAACACTTCTCTGATTTCATCCTCTTTTAAAAGGAAAAAATAAAACGACAGATTCATAACTAAAACCCCAAGCAATAAATCCGGGATTTGTGTGATCATGTCACTGAATGTTTTAAAAATAAATGTCCCAGCTGTCGTGATAAAAGTATTAAACTTCTCCTTCACCATCTCACTTTCCAGGTGATTGCTCACCGCCAGTTGATCAATAAACTTATACACGTTTTCTTGAGTTGTCTGAGTGATTGTTGAGAGAGATTGCTTCGTAAAGAACTCAGAAATGATTCTTGCTCCTCTCATAAAGAAGATTCCAAAAGGAACTGCGATAAGGAAAAACAAAGCGGCGCTTACGATATTAAGAGCTTTCTTTTTACTCCAGCTATATTTCTTCATGAACTTGGCCACGAATGGACTCAAGGCCAGGGCCAGCATCCCACCAAAGAAAAAAGCAATGATGAACGGACTTAAAACATAAAGAAAACCAACAGCAATAATAAAAGCTGTGGCCAGTTTAAAGAAGTTCTTAAAAAACATTTCGTGAAATCCATTACTCATATTAATCTCTTTCCGGTTGATCTTTTTTAGGCTGAGCTCTTTTGGCCTCACGCTCTTTAATAAAATCTAAAATAAGCAGGCTGATCACTGACTCAAGTTGGTTGCCGGCAACAGGTGCCTGTGCAGGAACTTCCTTTTTCCCAGCTTTAAAAATATCCAGCCAGTTGTTCTTGTTAGTTGCGTAGACCATCACGCCTGCGCAGATGGCAAGGAAACCTAAGATAAACCAGATCGATGGAGTGAGTAAGGCCGCTCCATTATCGATATTGTTTAAGAATCTTTCAATCAAGTGGCTCATTCCCAGACAAAAAAGCGCTAAACTTCCGAGCATCAGGGCCACCAGAATAAGAATACGTCTTAATTGATTTAAAATTTCAGCAGAAATTTCCAGCGACTTCTCACTGATCATATTTCCTCTGCCAATAAAATAATTCAGAAAAAATTCACCGATTTTAAAAATGTCGTTCATGAGCGCCTGCCTGAAAGAAGTTTACCGATAATAAAGCCAATTCCAGCAGCAATAGCAATTGATGTCAGCGGGTGCTTTTGAACAAACTCTATTGTACGGTCTTTGATTTCACTTAACCTGTCCTCGATGTCTTGTAATTGATCGCGGTTTAAACCAGGCAATTCTTGTAGGGTGTTCTTAAGGTCTTTGTGGTCCATTTAAACTCCATTTTTTAATAGCTTAGATATGTTTAGCCATTTCGTCCACCAAACCCTTCCAAATATCACCGAATCTGGGTTAGAATTTCCAAATGAAAAGTTTAAAACTTCTAAGTCTTCTTTCTCTTGTGATTATGGCGCCAAGCTTAAAAGCTGAGCTTAAGCTAAATCCCTTTGAGACAGACGGCTGCACCATGTTCGCCGACGGAACTTACTCGAAGCCTGGGCTTTGGAAGCACTGTTGTACAGAGCACGACCTGCGCTATTGGTTTGGTGGAAGTGAAAACGATATGGACCAGGCCGATCTTCGCCTGCGTTCATGTGTGGAGAAGGCCGCTGGACCAAAATGGGGCTATGTGATCTACACTGGGGTGCGTGCTGGTCACCACTCTCCGATCAAAAATAAATATCAATGGAACTGGGGCTGGGAAGTGGCCCGCGAGAAAAAACCTCTGACTCCGGCCGAAGTTGGCTACGTCATCACCGAGCTTCGTTCAATGAGTGTTGAAGACGTAAACATCGACAACTTCATCAAAGTAAACTTTCCTTAACCGAAGAGTTCTTTCGTTAAATCAAACAGCTTATTTTTTGCCAGGTAATTCTTCACGTAGTTTTTGTTCTCTGGTTTGTACCAGAAAAAGAATGTTCTTTGGCGAGTCTTCTCATCAAGAGTGATGGCAGTCTTCACTTCCTTGAGAGTGTATGGATGATATCCTGAATAATAAATTTCAGTGGCAACAGTCATAGGTGTTGGAGTGAAATCCTGAACTTGCTCTAACCTATAACCTAATTTTTTTGTTCTTACAGCTAGCTTTGCCATATCCTCTGGCGTTGTCCCTGGGTGCGAAGAAATAAAATAAGGAATCAATTCCTGGCGCAGACCTTTTTTCGCCGAGATCTCTTCAAACTTCTTTTTAAATGATTCGAAGTAATGAAACGCAGGTTTTCTCATGAATTTTAAAACGTGATCTTCCGTATGCTCAGGAGCAACTTTCATTCTTCCCGATACGTGGTGAGTGATAAGTTGTTCAACATACTCAGCATCTTTTTTCGGATCACGAGATCTTTCATTAAACATTAAATCGTAGCGAAGCCCTGAACTGATAAAGGCCTTTTTAACTTTAGGGTGTTTTGCAACATCCTTATAAAGTTCAATCATCTTTTGTGGACTCGTATCAAGGTTTTTGCAAATCACCGGGAAAATACATGATGGGGCCGCACACTTATCACAGTGTTCCTGATCAATCCCTTTCATCTGATACATATTCGCCGAGGGTCCACCGATATCTGAAATGTATCCTTTGAAATCTGGCATTTTGGCGATTTGATCCAGCTCTTTCATCACCGAGCCTTTTGAACGGCTGGCAATCATTTTTCCCTGATGGGCAGAGATCGTGCAAAAAGAACATCCACCAAAACAGCCGCGGTGAGTGTTTAGCGAGAACTTAATCATCTCGTAAGCTGCAATCGCTCCTCTGTCTTTGTATTTTGGATGTGGATATCTCGTATATGGAAGATCAAAAGAAGCATCAATCTCACTCTCCGTCATCGTCTGGTATGGAGGATTGATGATCAGGGTTTTCCCTTCTACTTTTTGCAGAAGTCTATTAGCAAATTGCTTATTAGACTCTACTTCTACATGCATAAAGTTTTTTGAATAAGCTTTTTTATCTTTTAGGCACACTTCATGGCTTGTCAGTTCGAAATCATCCCAACCAGGCATCCCCATAGGAAGTTTGTCTTTTTGATCAATCAAAAATGCCGTCTGAGGAATATTTCTAATTTCATTAAAAGGCACGCCTGCAAGAACCAGCTTCACTAGTTCTTTCATCGGCTGCTCACCCATTCCATAAACCAGAAGATCTGCTCCTGAAGTCGAAAGAATGTTTGGCATTAATTTATCTGACCAGAAATCGTAATGAGTCACTCGGCGAAGTGAAGCCTCAATCCCTCCCAGCATAACAGGAGTCTCTGGATAGAGTTTCTTTAAAATGCGTGTGTATTCAGTTGTAGCGTAATCAGGTCTAAAATCAGGCGATCCACCAGGAGTGTAAGCATCGTTTGAACGAAGTCTTTTTCCGGCCGTGTATTTGTTAACCATTGAGTCCATATTTCCTGAAGTCACTCCGAAGAAATATTTTGGCGCTCCAAATTTCTTAAAGTCGCGAAGGTCATCACGCCAGTTTGGCTGAGAAATAATCGCCACTCTTAAACCCATTGATTCAAGAATACGACCCATAACCGCAGTCCCAAAGGCCGGGTGATCTACATAGGCATCACCGGTGACTAAAACAACATCGAGTTCTTCCCAACCGCGCTTTTTTGCTTCCTTCATTGTCGTTGGGAGCCAGGCAGTAATAGGCAGTAAATCTGGTGATTGAATCGCTTCGTTTTTAGTCATAGTGAGCGCCAAAGTAGGTAAAAAGACAGGCTTTGGCAAGCGAGCATGGTGAAGTTTACAGGGTAAAAACTAGAAAAAACGCTTCCAGAAAGGGCGTTTCTTGTGGATTCTCTGCCACTGGGCCTCTGAACCTTCCCCGGTCTTTTTGACCAGGCCCCGTTTCTCCAGTCCTTTTAAAACAAGAAGCATTTGGTCTTTATCAAAATCGGCGAACTTTTTTAGCAGTTCCGTATCCATATCGAAGACTATTTTAGAAAAAGACATTGGCTCATAAAATGAGAGTGTTGAAAGAATGAGGTCTTCAATTTCCTGGTTTTTGTCCATAATTCAATCTACACTTTTTTTATGTATAAATACAATATTCCAGAACAAGAATACGAATTAAGTTTTTCCAGAAGCGGCGGCGCTGGAGGCCAGAACGTAAACAAAGTCAACACGAAGGCCACTTTGCATTGGAATGTTCATAACTCTTCTCTTCCGCCGATCGTGCGCGAGAGATTTGTTAAAAAATACCAGAATAAATTAAGTGCTGATGGAATGCTGACGTTATCGAGCCAGGAGCATCGTACGCAGCATATGAACATTGAATCAGTGGTTGAAAAGCTTCATGAAATGATTGAGTCGATTGCGCATCCGCCGAAAGTGAGAAAACCTACAAAACCGACGAAGTCTTCGGTGAATAAGCGAATCAGCTCTAAAAAACAAAAAGGCGAAACTAAAAAGTCTCGCCGTGAAAAATTTTATTAAATATAAAATTTAATAAGTTCAACATAGGACAAGAATTTTCATAAGATCATCTTGAGTAAGGTCATGGTGTTTCTCTGTTGATCATATTTTGCACGATAATTCTGTAGAAAGTCCAATTTGTCGGGACGGTATTTAGTCATGGTCATTAGATGATCAACATTTTTCTCAATGACATAATTCACTTTCAGCCCGTGCTCTTTCATCATGGCACTTTTAAGCGACACAACTCCATCGTTGTTGCCGGCAAGGCCCTGAGTGATATTTCTAAAAATCTCAAGAGGAGTATCCACCCCAAAAGCGTTCGGCTTATAGCTTGCGTAATTAAGAAGTTTTTTATCAAGTGATTTTATAACTGAACGAACGTCCGCTGAATCCATATAACGACTTCTTTCTTTAATTGTCAGAGCTTCCATGCCTTTAACACTTCCACCCATCCATTCAAAAAGAGACTTTCCCACCTGTCTTAAAAAATCATTGTCGTACATCAGGCTTGCCACATCAGAACCCCAAAACGGACTTTGAACACTCACCCACCCATGAACCTTAGAGACAAGTTCAGGCCTGAGTCTTAGAGCTTCTAATGTATCCAAACCGCCTTTTGAATGTGAGTAAATCAAAACTGGTTTTTGTGATTTTTCAATTTCACTGATGATAGTTAAAGCATTCACCTCTACCGGACTTTCAGTATCAATCGCAGCAAAAGAAAAATCGATCTTCTCTTTTGTGAGAAAAGTTTTTTGTTCATGGAAAGCATCTTCAAAAATAAATCCGACTTTAATCTGGTTTCCACTTTGGCCATCAAAAGACTCCGCAAGAACGCCAGGAACTAAAAGCACTTTGTACTTTTTTAGTTCTTTGATCTCTGATGCTGAAAAAGAACTCTCTTTGAACTTAGAAAAATAGACAGAACTCAGGTCTGATGCCCATGCAAAATTAAGCACTAAAAAAAGAAGTCCCACTAATGTTTTCATTGGGGGAATTCTACCAAGAAGAGGATTTTATAGAGGTTTTATGTAAAGATTATAGGACGGAAAGAACCCTTCCAATCACTTCATCCGTCGTAAAAGCGGCGGGACTCAAGCGCACGCCAGGACCTCTGATCGCGAAATTACAAGGGATTGCCCTTAAACTCTCTACCGTCGTGGCCTTAGGGATGAAATTCACCATCGGCGTCTGGTGGTTTTTAAGCTCGTATGGGGAATGAACCTCGTAGCCTTTTTGCTCCAATCCCAGGCGAAGCATCTTTGCCAAACGGATCGTTTCCGTCTCAATATGGGCGACTCCCGTTTCTAAAATAAGGTCAACAGAGGCCCCAAGAGCGGTGATCTCTAGGACTTGTTTTGATCCTGCTTCAAACTTAGAAGCATCAAGTTTAGGAATGCATTCTAAACTAGTCGGATCGTCACAAGTTCCAAAAGTATAAGAACCCACATTATGTGGTTTAATTTTTCCGATATGCTTTTGATCGATGGCCAGGTAACCAACACCAACAGGACTAAAAAGCCATTTGTGGCTTCCGCCGGCAACAGCATCGACTCCCCACTTTTTCATATCAAAAGCATGCAGTCCAAGACTCTGGATAATATCAACAAAAAGAAAAATACCTTTTTCTTTTGTCACTTTTGCTAGAGCTTCAACATCTGTGCGGGCACCTGTTAAAAACTGCACCCAAGAGACTGCGATGATTTTTGTTTTATCAGTAATCTTCTCTACGATTTTTTCATAAGGAGTTGCCAGATTTTTTTCTGAAGGAACTAGAACAAGATTGGCGTTTTTTCTTTTACACGCTTCCTGCCACGGGTATAAATGTGAGCCATACTCTTCCGCCCACATAATCACTTCATCCCCGGCATTTAATGGAAACTGCATTGCAAGTTGGCTCACACCACCGGCCGTGCTTTGAAAAAAAGCAATCTCTGTATGATCACAGCCAATAAGTTTTGCTAGTGACTGTCTCGAATGAAGAACATCATTCATGTAATCGAGGTCAGTGTAAAAACCTTCTTCATAAAAACGATTGCCCCAGTAAAGAACCTTATCGCGGGCCTGTTTTGATATAGGAGCGAGACCTCCATTGTTTAAATGGATGCGCTCACTTCCTTGATAAAAAGAATCCTTAAACTTTCCGATCACACTTACACCATGGTCTTCATTTCATTCAATGCTTTTTCCAGACGGTCATAGTGCAGTCTGAAGCCTAGAAGGCAAAAACGAATCGCTACTTTTCCATCAATTGTACACGATGATAAGAACAGCGTTCCTTTGTTGTTAATGTTCTCCATTAACTTCTTCGTTTCAGCATCCCCTTTTTTATGGGCGAAAGTTAAAATCGAAAGCTCTGGTTTTGAAACAATTTCGAGCTCAGGAATCTTAGCAATTTCACTTGATAACCATTCTGCTAATTTTAGTTTTTCTTCCAGGTTTAACTGAAAAGGTCCTACACCTAATGTTTTAAGTGGAAGCCAAACGCGCAGACCTCTAAAGTCGCGCGAAAGTTCTGGTGTGATATCTGCATAGTCCACCTGATCCACTGGACGAGGCGGCATGTATGAATCATCAGATAAATAATCAAACAACATATGATCTTTATTCTTAACCAGTAAGCATCCTGTTCCATACGGGATTGAAAGAGCTTTATGTGGATCAAGTGCTACTGAATCAGTCTCTTCAATTCCTTTAAGCAGCTCTCGCCCTTTTTCTGTCAGCATGAAAAGTGCTCCATAAGCACCATCCGCGTGAACCCAAAGATTATGTTTTTTAGCAACCGGAAGAATTTCTTCTAATGAGTCTACGCATCCTGTTTTAGTCGATCCCAAAGTCGCTACTACCAGGAAGGGCTTAAACCCACGAGCCACATCTTCTTCAATTTTTTCATTCAGAAGTTTGTTGTCAATTTTGAAATTCTTAAGCGGAATTTGTCTTAGGTTTTCTTTTTTTAGCCCTAACATCACCCACGCTTTAGCAATACAGTGATGAGAATCACTTGAAGTGTAAGCCGTCACTTTGCTGTAATCAAAGCCCGTGATCTTTTCTTTGCGGGCCATCGCCAGCGCTGAAAGAGTCGCGACAGAAGACCCACTCGTTAAGAAACCTTGCGAAGAGATTTCATCATAACCAACCATTGTCTGGAACCATTTGATGACTTCCATTTCAAGAGTCACAAGACCTGGGGCCATCATGTAGTGACCACTAAATGGGTTGAGCGTTTGAGCGATTAATTGAGCGGTGTTAGAAATAAAATTTCCTGCACCAGCAACGTAGGCCGCAAAACCAGGGTGACCCGGGATTTGTGAGTAACGGGCCATATCTTCAAAAACCGTCTTCATAAGGTTTTGATAATTCTCCGGGTGTGCCGGGAAATTTTTAGTTGCGTGGTATGGCACACTAAAATCTTTTTTCAGACCATTCACTGCCGGATCATGGGCTTCACCCATTGGCGACTTTGATGGCATGTCATTCATGTATTTTAAAACTTGAGTTTCTGTTTGCTCAAAAATTGATTTCATTTCCGCTTCATTGAGTTCCAGCGGCTGCTCAATCTTTTTCCACCAGTCGTGCCCATTCATTTGATCGAGAATATTTGTTCTTCTCGGGTGAACATAATCTTTTTCTTTTAAAAGAAAAGTCGCTCCATTGTCGGCCGATCCATCAAGAGTCGCCGCCATTCTAAATCCAGAGTGCTGATAAAAATGCGGACGGAAATGAAAGCGCGCCCAGTGGCTGGCCTCATGGCCGCAACTGATAAATGATCCACCACGGATCATCTGGTGTTTTCCATCGAAACATGGAGTTGAAAAATCGTCATACAAACTATTAACTTCAAAACCGGGAAGCGGATTGAACTGATCCATTAGCCAGTGCCATGTGTTTCCAAAAAGCTCATCTCCAACTTCTTTTGGTGAAGACCATAGAAAGTTAAAGTTCTCTTTGTATTCATTTTGGTAATCAGAAAAACCTTTGTAGTTTCTGTACGGCTGCTTTTGTAGAACCGGGTCTTTAACTTTTGGCTTGATCGCCACGAACTCAGCTTCCGTTAACAGACGGTACTTAAGTTTTGTCTTGTCACTTTCGGTTTTCCAATTACAGTAAGCAATGGCCTCGTGGTAGTTAACTTCAACCGGCCAGCTCATTGGCATTGGAATGATTTCAAAAATTGTTCTTAGTTCATACTGGTGAGTTCCTTCAGGACCTACTCCCACCCAGAATGTCGGGCGTTTTGTATTTCTGAATTTTCTCCACTGAAGACCTTCCGGTGCCCAGTACTTATCGTTGATGTAAGCACCACTTGAAACGAAGTCAAAATACTCTCCGTTTGTGATTTGATTTTTAGTGTATTCAAAATCTTTAATTTCAACAGTGCGGCTTCCGTATTCGTTATCCCAGCCGTAAGACTCAGTCTCTAGCGGCTTTCCAATTGTCACCGTCTCCCCTGATTTTTTCACCCATGAGTTTTCAGTCATGGCATGCGGAGAATTTTTTGATGGGTGCAGAGGTGCCCAGAAGCGTGGAGTTTCTAAGTATTCAATTGGCAGCTCACGCATAAGCACGCTTGATGTTTCAAAGTGAATCTTCTCATGCTCAATTCCCATCCACAGCGACCACCATGGAGAATCCTGATTCAGGCTTCCGATAGTGTTTAAATCTGGATGAGTTTTAATGAGATTAACGACGATATCATAAATGGACTTTCTGTACGCATGAACAGCGGCCACTTTCGGCCAGGCCATTTCATTTTTCGACATATCATCCCAGCTCATTTCATCTACACCTGTTTCTAAAACTTTTTCCAGGTAGATGTTAACAGCGTCTTTTTGAAGGCCAGCGATGCGCAGTTTGTTTAAGTAAAGAACTGCAGGGTGACCATAATAAAAAATGAGTGGGTGGCGAAGAGCGTGGTATGGAGGTCTGATATAGGCCTCTTCAACTTTTAAACTTTGAAAAAGAAGTTCGGTGAGTGTCCATGAGTTATTGAAGTAAGCGAGAATATCTTCGCGTGTTGCTGTTTTTAAATTTAAAAGTGGCAAGGCCACTAAACAATTTCTTTCCTGATCAAAACCCGGACATTTATCAGGAGCAAGACCTGTCCACCATGAATCGCCAAACTCTTTTTTGAGAAGGTGTTCAAACTCGGGATGTTTTCCTGCTTTTGAAAGATTGGGGTTTCTAGTGATTGTTACTGACATATGGTAAAACCTTGAAAAAGAGATTAAAAATGTACTCTCATTTTCTTCCTTTTTACTATCTTTGTCATTGGAGAATTCGGCCGTCTGTCTTTTGACTAAGAAGGGTTACCAAACAGTAACCCTACCGCTCAGGCACAAGTCTTAATATTTGCCCGCTATCCGTAGATAAATAAATGAATCCATCTGGCCCCTGTTTTACCTGCCTAAAACGGTCTTCTAAATCCTCCAAGAGTTTCTCTTCCCTTAGCATTCTGCGATTACTGTCCATTACGACGCGGTGGAGATGACTTCCCGAAAGTGTGGCCAGGAATAAATTCCCCTTAAATTTTGGGAAGGCCGAGCCTTCATAAAGCATTAGTCCCGAAGGGCTGATAGATGGAGTCCAATAAAATAAAGGCTGCATCATCCCTTCTTTTTTAGCCGTGCCAATTGATGGCCCCCAATACTCTTTTCCATAAGTGATCACCGGCCATCCGTAGTTCTTCCCCTTTTCTATCACGTTGACTTCGTCGCCTCCGCGCGGTCCA
Source organism: Bacteriovorax sp. As-1 (assembly GCF_058446905.1). Taxonomy (NCBI): domain Bacteria; kingdom Pseudomonadati; phylum Bdellovibrionota; class Bacteriovoracia; order Bacteriovoracales; family Bacteriovoracaceae; genus Bacteriovorax; species Bacteriovorax sp. As-1. The sequence goes on along the minus strand of NZ_CP184341.1, from coordinate 2,648,646 downwards.
AACTCTGCTTCCCAAAGCGTGCCTGTTGAATCAATCACTAATCCCTGAGGATTGCGGTGCCCGTACGACCAGATTTCAGGGAGGGCCGATTTGTTGCCTACAAATGGATTGTCTTCTGGAGCTTTCCCCTCTTTGGTAAGCCTCAGGATTTTTCCCTGGTGGGTGTCTAAATCCTGCGCGCGGTCTCTTTTATTGCGCTCGCCTACTGACATAAAAATAAATCCATCTTTATCAATCGCGACGCGAGAACCAAAGTGAATACCACCTGAAGCAATCGCTTTTGATTCAAAAAACTTTGCTCCCTCAATTTTTTTCTTATCGGCAGATAATTTTCCTCTAAATAAACTCGTCGTTGCTCCGCCCTTTACCGGCTCTGAGTATGTCAGATAGAGATCATTGTTTTTAGCATCGAAATAAACATCCAGAAGTCCGCCCTGAGAATCAGTAAAAACTTTCGGAGCGCCAGCTATTTCATGAGTCGCTTTCGTTTTCAAATTCAGGTAACGAAACTTGCCATCTCGCTCACTAAAGACGATTTCCTCTGGATTTAAGAAATCAAAACCCCAGATCACATCTTTGCCGGTAAAGAGTTTTTCCACTCTAAACTTTTGCCCTTCAGAAATGTATGTTTTCGCCTGAAGTGTTGTTGAAAAAATCGCCAGCAGTAAAATCATTTTTTTCATTATGGCAGTCCATTAACATTTGGTTTTAAAGTACAGAAGGCATAAGAAAATCCGCGCAGCCACGCTAAGAAATAAATCTCTTTTGTCTCAACGTTCTGCCTTGCCCAGTAAACCAGGGCCGGATAACCTTCGGCATCTTCAACGTGGGCCGTCGCTGATGTCGAATGCCATGTGATTCGTCCCGCTTCAATCCAATCAGGACTCATTTCTCTTTTTGCATCTTCCAGTGACCAGTCGGCCATATCGTTTTTGTCGCCAAAAAATTGCAGCACCGGAGACATGTAAGCTCCTTTGGCGTCAGTGTTTAAAAGCATTCCAATATAATGAGTTGTGTCCGGGTCTAATGAAGGTGAAAGATGATTGCACTCTCCAGAATACATTCCCGGAATAAATTTCGGTGCCGTCGGAGTGTTTAGAAAAGTCGAATACAACGTCTCCATTTTTTCCGTACAACCTTCATAACAGGCGTTCTCTAAAATTTCCGGAGCGTCCCAGGAAAAAGCTTTAAAGCTCGTCAAAAGCGCAAGTAGAACCAGTGCATTTTTCATAAATTCCCCTCTTAAACTTTTAAGGTAAATGACAATTTATCTTCGCTGATACCGTTAACTTTGATGTTCCAGAAATGCTGACCGCTATAATAAGTTCTCGTGGTCACCGGCTTTAGTGGGATATTAAACTCCACCTTCTTTTTGTCTTTAGGAAGAAGCTCGACACTTTTTCCCTTAAAACATTTGATGTTGTGTTTATTGTTGGCCTTAAGCAGATGCACCTCATGGTCCAGGATAACTTTAAGTTTCTTTGCTCCCAGGTTTTGAAACTCGACTTCCACTTTAAGGACTTTTCCCAGGTCCACTTTTTTTGTCAGGATCTTTTGTGAAAGAACTTTCACTTTCCCCGATTCAACCCCGTGGAGTTTAAAGGCCTGAGGATGTCCATTTTTAATCAAAGTCCTGCTCGCGTGACGAATAATCCAGTTGAGATTTTTATCTTCTGCATTTTCTTTTTGCCACTCTAAGAGCTTATTTACCACCATGTCCGGATGGTTTTTTGAATGGTCATTTATATGATTGGCCACAGACTTTCTGACATACTCTTCATCATCATGTTTTAAAACTTCTAAAAGATCCCAAGTGATTGAAGGGTCCTTCACGAAGCTTGAAAGTTTTTGTCCCCACGGCAGTAATGGACGTGAACCTTCGCTCACCAATCGTCTGACGTGCACATTATCGTCTTTCACCCATTTCTTAAAAAACTTGAGTGTCCTTTTTTCATCGGCGAGGAAAAAAGCGCGAACTGCCCACTCTCCGGTAAAAACTTTCGTCATCTCTTTTAAAACGCCCATCGACAGGTCAAATTCATCCAGCCCAAAACGCGCTACATATTCTGTTAGCGGCCAGACTGAAAAACCTGAAAGACCAATGGTGTCTTTATCATTTTGCTGAATCGCCCCCTCTAAAATCTTCAGGGATTTTTTCTGATCGGCAGGCAGATTTTCTTTGAGTCTCATCGCCACGAAAATCACACGCTCTTTTAGTTCAAGTGGTGCAAGCTCACTGGCAATGTCTTTAAGAAATTTTTTTTGGTTGAAGTCAGGATAGTTTCTGGCAATCGCTTTCGCAGTTTGTGAAACAACCTTCTCATTTATCATATTCTTGAATGGTTCCATAGTGGCTAAATTATAGTAGAGAAAAAAGTGTACGCAAAACGGGGTGCACAATATTGCTTTGAGCTCTTTCTTAAATTGAACGCCATCCAATCGCATGTTAAAAATTTTCTAACAACAACTGGAGATTCTTTTTATGAAAAAAACTTTCTTCCTCTCTCTTCTTATGGCCCTTTCACTTAAAGTCGTAGCTGAATCCATCGACACCATTCCTGAGCGTGGAGAACTTGGCAGCCAGGTAAAAGTTGTGATGTACGGCGATTATCAATGCCCATTCTCTGCACGCGGAAATAAAACGATCAACGAAATGTCAGCTGACATTAGAAACGACTTCTCTTTTAGCATGCGCCACTTTCCATTGGAGTTCCATGAGTATGCACGCTACGCTCACAAAGGATCGATTTGTGCCAAGGAACAAGGGAAATTCTGGGAAATGCACGATGCTCTTTTCAACATTAAATACGGAAGCTTTAATCCTAAAACTATTGATGGACTTGTAACAAAACTTGATTTAAATCTACCGGCATTCAAAAAGTGTATGACATCCAAAGAGGCCGAAGCCATTCTCAACCGAGACATGGAAGAGGCAAAAAAGCTCAAGATTTCAGCAACACCGACTTTTGTTATTATAGGACCTAAAGGACAAAAAATATTAGCAGGCGCTTACCCGGCCGAAGAATTCAAGAAGGCCATGAAAGAGGTCCTGGATTAACTAAAATGGAATGAGATGATTATCAAAGAGTATGTAGAAAACCTGTATCAAGCCACCGGGCTCCTTTCATCTTTTGAAAGACGTAAGGGCCTGGTGATTGAAATGCAGAACCTCGAAAACCAAACTATTCACTGTTTCACTTGCCCCGGCACCTGCTGTACATCACAGGCCAACTCCATGCAGATCACTCCGATCGAAGCCCTGGAGATCTTAGCTTCCCTCAATATCGACACCCTCTCAAAAGAAGAAATCAACGACCTTAAAAAACGCATGCAAGACAATATCCAGTCTTACCGTTTAAATGTCGAAATCTATACTGGAAAAAAGCACTCACAAGACCTGCGCAAAACATACACGTGTCCTTTTTTTATGAATGGCTCTAAAGGCTGCGGAATTTCCCGCGGCTCTAAACCTTACGGCTGCCTGGGATTTAATCCAAAAGTCAGTGAGGACAATGGAAAATCTTGTTCATCCAATATTCCACTGCTTTCTGAACGCGATGATTGTTTTTTAGAAAAAGAAAACCTGGCCAATCAAAAGATTAGAGATGAGTTAAAAATTTATTGGGGAAAATTGACAATACCTCAAGCGCTCTTGGATATTCTGAATAAATTGTATGCTTAAAAAATAGAAGGAGGAGGTGTCCCTGCTAACCTCCCCCCTATATGCTAAAAGTGTTTTAGTTAAAAAACTACTTTGTCGCTGCTTCTGTCGTCGCTGGTGCGCTAAGTTTTTCTTTTACGCATGACTTAAGTTCTTTTTTAGTTTTCCCTTCAGCTTTACAAGCTTCAACTGCAGCTTTTCTAGCTTCTTTGTTAGCGTGAGCTTTTGTTCCAGCGAATGATGCTGTAGATAGAGTAAGTGCAAGTGCCATTAGAAGTGCGTTTCTCATAAAAATCTCCTTTTAGATTTAAGTCTTAAAACCATTAACGTTTTTGTTGAATGATTTTGTTCTATGGACTCATGATCACATGGGAGAATTAAAGAAAGATTTAAAAGAGATTAATAAATTTTAATCTCTTTTAAATCTTATATTTATGAATGAATTCAATTGGTTAGGGTCAGAGTAGGATGCCTTTTAGAAATAGGCTCGCCACTGTAAAATAAATGACTAGACCAGTTACATCGACTAATGTCGCGACAAATGGTGCGGATGAAGTCGCAGGATCGAGTCCAATTCTTCTTAAGAAAAACGGAAGCATTGATCCAGCAAGAGTTCCCCAGAGAACAATCCCTACTAAACTGAATGAAACAGAAAGCGCCACTAACATATAGTGCTCTCCATAGAGAGTTTCTTTTCCTGGCCATAGTAAAATTCTTAAAAGACCAATTAAACCCAGGATCACACCTAAGCTTAATCCAGAAATTAATTCGCGAGAAAAAACTCTCCACCAGTCTTTTAAACGAACTTCACCCAGTGCCATCGCACGAATGATAAGTGTTGTTGCTTGAGAACCAGAGTTACCGCCTGAAGAAATAACCAGCGGGATAAAAAGAGCAAGAACAACTGCTTTAGCAATATCGTGCTCGTAGTGGCTCATAGCTGTTGCCGTAAACATCTCACCGATGAATAAGGCCATCAGCCATCCGGCGCGCTTTTTAATCATTGAGGGAAGACTGATATCAAGGTACGGCTCACCTAGAGCTTCCATACCCCCGATCTTGTGAATATCTTCTGTCGCTTCTTCCTCGATAACTTCAACCACGTCATCTACGGTAATGATCCCTTTCATTACGTTGTTTTCATCTACAACGGGAATGGCCAGGAAGTTGTGGTTAGAGAATGTTTTTGAAATGGATTCCTGGTCTTCATCCTGAAGGACTGTGACCAGGTCAGTGTTCATATTTTCCTGAACTGTGCTTCCCGCTTTTGCCAGGAAAAGTTCACGCAGGGAAATAACTCCAAGAAGCATCTGAGTTCTGTCTAAAACGTAAGCGTAATAAATGGTTTCAATTTGTGACTTCGATTGAGCGCGCAGGTAACGGATCGCCTCCTCTACTGTCATTTCCGGACGAAGACGGGCAAAACGAGAGTTCATCAAACCCCCGGCCTCATCTTCCGCGTAAGCAAGAAGGGCCTTTACTTCTACAAGTGTAGCGTAATCCAGGTAACGAAGAGCTTCGGCCTGAGTTTCTTCACCCAGGTTCTGAATTAAATCGGCAATATCATCCGGGGCCAGAAGTCTGATCCAAGAACGTTTCTCCCCATGAGGGATTTGTTCAAAAATTTCTGCCTGGTAATCGCTGGAAAGGTTAATGAAGAGTTCTTCCTGGTCAATGCGACCAAGCATTCCAAAAACTTCTTCACGCTGAGCGTGCGTCAGCGTCTGCCAGTTATCCAGCAAGTTTTCCAGTGAGAAATCGTCGTTGAGAAGAGTTGTTTCCATTTAAGCACCATAGTATCAAAGTCAGTCGGTGAATCTTAAGTGGAGTTTAGAGTCTGATGGTTAGTTAGGCCTTACACTCCACTGAGCTTTTCAATGCAAATGTTCCCTTGGGATCTTCGTCCATTTTCTTAGCCTCAGTTAGTGTTAGTAATATTTATGCAAAATCTAATCTCACTCTTTCTAAATGGCAAACACTTTTATAAGATCCGCCGCCTATGAGTAAAAAAAACAGACTCAATACTGCTGGGAAAATTCAGGAACACCTGAAAGATTTGAACCGCTGGAGCCTCTACAAAAAAGGAATGTGCGAGACCTGCGAAGGCCTCTGCTGTTACATGCCCGTAGAAATTAAAACCGCAGACCTGATTCGCATGGGAATCCTAGATGAGTTTCATTTAGAATTGTCATTAAAGGAACAAATTAAAGAGGCCTTAAAACATCCCGGGGTCACCCGCTACACGCCTTCGACAGAAAAATTCACCCTGGCCCAAAAGCCAGACAGCTCGTGCTTTTTCCTGGACGCTAATAAAAGATGCACCATCTATGGAGAGCGCCCGGACACCTGCCGCAATCACCCTAAGATCGGACCCCGTCCCAATTATTGCGCTTACATGAAAAAAGAGAATTAAGAGTTTTTGTACTTATCACGGCAAGCCTCGGCCTTGGTCTTGTATGCTTTTTCCTGGGCCAGGTTCCCCTGACTTCTGGCGGCCATAGCCATTAATCGGTAATAAAGAAAACGATAGCGGTTTGAGATTTCTGTTTCAGGCAAGGCCAACAGTTCTTTTTCTACAGCTTCAAACTCAAAGGCCAGCAGTCTATCGACTTGCTCCAGAGCTTTTTTACTTTCCACTGGTGACTTCAAATCTTTTAAGAAAGACTCCATCGCCTCTTTAAATTGAACTTCTTTCACGATAACCGGTTCTTTCAAGGCCTTATCAAATTGCTCTTCGACAATGAGCCTTCCATAAAAACGCCCGTCCCAAACTAAAAGTGACTTAATGTATTCCGGGTCGCTGATGGTTTCTTAAGCGCCACCACAAATCTTGCAGGCACTTAGTTTTTTATCTCCAGTCATTTCTCCAAAGCAACACTCTTCACAGGCCGACGTCACCTCCATATCATCCGGGTGGTGAAAGTAGCGGATGTTGTGAAGCAGTTCATGGAAGACCACTCCCTGAAAGAACGCAGGCTTTTCTTTGAATTCTTTATTGCCCATATTTGAAAGATAAATATAAGGGTGCCTGCGAGAAGAACCTGGACTTGACCCAATGGCATAGGCCGTATCAGGAAGAGGTTTATCGCACTCGAGTTTTGAGAGATTTGACCTATTAGAAAGAAGTTTCTGAAAAGACTCCAGGTCTCTTTTAACATTTTCTCCGCGCTCTTCGCGTTTCATGCAAGAGAGCCCTCTCACTAACATCTTCTGAAAAATAACTGCGATTTCTTTTTGCGGGTAAAGCTTAAAACAGCTTTGATCAACCGCAATTCCCAGCCCCAATTCATAATAACCTTGGGCATTTTTCTTAGAGACTAAGGCTTTGGAATCCAGGACAAAATCAAAACCCAGGGATTTTAACATCTCCTCATCGCTCTGGCCTTGAGCATAGATAGCTGTCGTACTTAAAAAGTAACTAAGGATAAGGGCCATAAAAGGGTGTTTAAACGTCCAAAACATGATTTCTTTTCGGCTTTATTTTCAATATCTTAACCATTCTTTAGAGGGCGACTTAAATCATTAAAATTTCTTTCAGAGGGCCATTTTAAAACCCTTCGCTTTGAGCTAATGTGCCCCCATATGGAAAACAAGCGCGATTTTATTTTTGTCCAAGGGCCAAACTACCACATTCAAAGAAGACGTGAGATTCTCGCACGCCATCCTGAAGTCAGAGATCTTTACGGGCCGTATAGACTGTCTGCTCTTTATATTGTCCTTGTTGTTTCATTTCAATTTGCGATTGCTTATTTGCTAAGAGACCAGGCCTGGTGGGTTATCGGTCTTGTGGCTTATCTTGTTGGAGCTTTCGCCAATCACTCTCTTTACGTCATGATCCACGAGTGCACGCACAACGTGGTTTTAAAATCTGCTTTCGGGAATAAAGTGATGGGAATCGTTTGCGACTTCCCTCTTGTTCTTCCTTCTGCAATGGGCTTTAGAAAATATCACATGATTCACCACAAGCACCTAGGTGAATACTCATATGACCCGGATATCGTCAGCTACAGAGAAGGTCACTTCATTGGAAACTCTGCCATCATGAAAGCACTATGGCTGATGTTCTTCTCTCTTTCTCAAGCGCTTCGTCCGCTAAAAGTAAAATTCTACAAGCCTCTCAACGTATGGATGGTGATTAATGGATTAGTGAACGTTGCTATCAACGTTGCAATCTATGTGTACGTAGGCCCTGCTGCCTTCTGGTATCTTGCCTTCTCAACTCTCTTTGCTCTAGGCCTTCACCCATTGGGAGGAAGATGGATTCAAGAGCACTTCATTACAAAAGAAGGGCAAGAGACATACAGCTACTACGGACCACTTAATAAACTTTGCTTCAATATGGGTTACCACAATGAACACCACGACTTCATGAACGTGGCGTGGATCAACCAACCAAAAATCAAAAAGGCCGCACCAGAATTTTACGATTCGCTGGCAAGCTACGATTCATGGACAAAGGTTCTGTTTAATTTCTTATTCAACAAGAAGATGGACTCATTCACTAGAATGGTTCACCCAGACCGCCACCCAAAGGCCGCTGTTGATAACGAAAAGATTCTTTATTCTAAAGAAGTGATAGAAACTTTTTACTAAGTCTCAAAAAATCATAGTCCCCCTCCTCTATATTACCATTGGTAATTTATTTCCCAGGATCTATTTTCCTAATATTCATTTAATATAACTAAAAATTAATTAAATAATGTAGTGTTTAACATAAAACTAAAAGATATCAGTAGGTAAATTATGAAAATACTCATTATCACTTTGCTCATTCCTTTCTCTCTAATGGCCCAAACAGCAGGAGAAGTAGAAGCATATATTGAAAAAATCAGAAGTACATATAGACCACAGACCTTTGAAGGAGACAAAGAACCATTAACTCTTGCTTCCAGTAGTGATCAGAATAATATTTTTCTAGGAGTTGATTCAGATGGAGATGGCGTTCGCGATGATTTAGAGGTTTTTATTAATAGAAACTTCAAATATGATTATGAACGTGAGATTTATAAAGAAATTGCTAGAAAATCTTTAATTGCATTAAAGCAAGATATAGATAAGAAGAGTCGGGATCAGTTAGAGGAAATTATGTCGGCGACTTTAAATGCGCAGGGATGCTTTAATTATTTAATTAGTTATGGATATATGAAAAATGAAACAGAGTACAGAGAAGGTCGATTTTTTGTTTCAAGTTTAGTTTTCTCAGGAGAAGCTAGGTATAATTTTTGGGAAAAATATATGAAAAAGATCCGATCATATAGATCAGATGGCGGCACAGTAGATAAATTATTTTCTTATTGCCCTCAATATATTAAGAAAAAATATCCATTGCCAAAGAACTTAAAAAAATAGCTTGAATCTTTTCAATGAAAAAAGCTCTCTTAATAAGAGAGCCTTTTTTATTTCAACTACAGTAGTTTAAACGAATAAGTCGTGGTCCAAGCCATCTTCAAACTGCCAGTGCACTTGCCTGTATACAGTGTTTAATAAGAAGTATTCTGGAGCTATATTGGAATCATGGAAAAAAGAGTAAATATGAATGACGGTTAATGTGAGCAAATATTTTATAATTAAATCCCATTTCTAAGTTTAACAATTTTCCATCTTTCACCTTTCCATTAAGTAAGTAAGAATTTAAATCTTTTTCATTTTTTGCAAGAAAATATTCTTCAGCGCAATTTTTTCCAGCGAGACTTAAAGAAAGATTACAATCATCTTCAGCTAATAAATTCAAAGACAAAATTAATCCAAAGCAGGCTAAAACTATACGATTCCTCATACGTGCTACTCCTCGTTTTATTGCCATGACAAATTATAAGGAATGGAATACTTCTCTTTTTATCAAGAGATGTTCAATGCGAAAAAAAGGTCATAATATCAATAACTTGAAAGGAGTGTGAAAATGTAAAATCAAAAAAGAATATAGCTTAATTCGTGGGCATTGGGGTCAAGAAGGATTTAGATTACAATATTCCAATAAGCTAAATTTCGTGAGGACTACGATGGAAAAACTAAGAGTTGATTACAAGCATATTCTTCTCCCTGCACTTATACTTTTTTTCGCTATTTGCGTCTGCCATCTGCTATTCGGAATTGAACTCCCTTTGATTCCTGCTGTAATTATAACAATCGGAGCTTTTACTTTCACGGCAACAATTTTGTATTTCGCTTCCCGTTTATATTTTTCAAGAGAAGGATGTCTTTTCAAAAATATTCGAGGAGAAGAATTCTTTATAAAATGGGAAGACATGAAATTACAAATAAGAGAAAAAAAATGCTAAGGACAAAAGTTATTTCATTTCTTTTGGGCCTAATTCTTTCTCATATTTAGTTGGTGTAATGCATAGAAAAAGTTTTTTTATATTAGCAGAGAAATATGCACCTAAAGATCATCCAATCAGAAGAATCTTAAGTAACTATATTGAAGATTATGGATATAAACCCTAATCAACGGCTTTACAAAACGGCATCTGCTCCAAATGCCTCTTAAACCATCCAGTCAACAGCACTCTTCCGCGCTTATCATTCTGGCGAAGTGGTCCCCAAAGAAGAATGCGCTTACCAAAAAGCTGGCCTTTTAAATCGCGACGAAGAAGTTTTCCCGAATGTGCCGGTGCTCCTTTAATTTGCCAACTCATAAGCTTAACCGCACAACGAAGATGTGCCGCTGGATCAGCAATTTCTTCCGGAGTCAGTCCACACTGCTCTCTTCCCGTTCTTTTAGACAGCTGAACAAGGCCGTAGTTGCCATGCCCACCTTTAGGTGCTTTTGAACGAGCGAGTGGATTAAAAGCACTTTCTGCGCGCGTGAGACCGGAAAAGAAAACGACCCAGAAATCTTTTTTGGCCTCAAGATCATCTGTCTTATTAAAACCAGGACAGCCCAGCTCCATGAGATCGGCGTGATCTAAATTCTCCGAGAGCATGTTCGAGTTTTCTTTTTGATCCAGCTCAAGTGAGATGGCTTCGTTCCATTCATTGTTCCATGAATGTTTTTTAAATGTGTCGATCTCAACCTTGGCGTGGAGTGATCCACTAAACAAAGCGAGAAGGATGAGGCTTAACTTCATCCTTCCATATTGCCGTAACGCACACTTTTTTGTCTAGTACTTTGAGTTCACGAGCTGAGTGACAGGAAAAGATAGATCGTGGGCCAGGTTTTTATAATCCATTAAGGTTGTCGGGTCCATCGTTGGCTGGCGAGACATGATCCAGAGAGATTTTCTGTTGGTTGAGCCTACCATGACAGTGTCATAACCTTCGCCTAATTTAATAATCACGTAATCACCTTTCACGCGAAATAGTCTCGTCCAGAAATTATCAAAAGTGACAACTAATCGAGCGTTATTGGGAGCATCCTGGATCACTCCTTTTCCTCTGATGTCTTTGGTTTTTCCATTTTCTTTGTAACAAACATTGTGAACACTGATTGTTTTTTCATTCACAATTCCATACTCGGCAGTTTGACCTTCGCAATTGCGAGTAAAAAATTGAGGAAGAGAAGAAATCACATACCACTTACCAATATAGCGGGCCACATCCACATCTTTAGCGGTTGGCAAAGGAGCTGGCTTGAGCGGGACATCAACAGCAAAAAGATTAAAGGAAAACAATAATCCTGAAATTAAAAACAGTGCTCTCATAAACTCCTCCCAAAAAGCTATAGCCCATTAACTATAGATTCAAGAGCAAGATAGATGCCATCGTAGTTGTCGCTTCCAGGAATGTGGATAAAGGTCGCAGCTGTTTTTTTATTATGGTTATAGAGCAATGTTTTATAAAGCAAATGATTGCAAACATACTCCCCTGCCGACGTTGAAACTTTCATTGGAGTATTGGCCTCTTCTGCTAAAGTAAGAATCCTCTCCACTGGAATTGTCGTGAATAATCCATCAGGTGAGTCTTCTTCAATTTTAGATGAAAGAATTTGCACTCCATCATTGTCAGGAATGCGGGCATCCACCCAATTAATTCCAATGCGCTCAACCGTCAGAACGCTTCTGTTTTTTGCAAGACCTGTCATCACAATGAGGTCGGGGCAAAATTCATCACTCACTTTTTTTAAAGTGGCAAATGCGCCATCAAAAGTCACAGGAAGAACCACGCCTTTAAGTTCGCGAGAGGAACTTCGTAGAGGCATTGATCTTGCTATCATCCAATTAACCCAGTCACCTGATGGGTTGGTTTTGTCCTGATCAAATGGTTCGAAACCAGCTATTAAAATTTTTTTCAAGAGGAGATCCCTTAATTGATTACTTAACGCTTGTAGTAATTAGAGTTCCTTGACCAATGCCACGAAAGTGTCTAAAACAATGGCCCCCACACTCGGAGACAACGCACAATGAAAATTTTTTTCTCTTTTTTTATTTTAACTCTATCCCTTTCAAATCTTCAAGCAGCAGTATGGGAAGACACTCAGTCGTGGTCACTTGAATACGAACAAAAGTATATCGACTGGGTTTCGAGCATCGCCGTTCGTGAAAAAATGTTTACTGATAAAAACTCTCCTTACTACGGAGTAAACACTGATTGCGCAGACACGGCCTACGCTTTCAGGGCCATCTTTGCTTTTGAAAATAAACTTCCCTTTGCCATCACAAACCCATCAGGGTCTCGTGAAACAAGCAAGACACTCAATAACCGCTCTAACAAATTCGATTACGCCGGCCCGGAAAACAAACGAGTTGTGGCACTTATTACAGAAATTGGAGAGAGTGTCGGGACAGAGAACTTGACTCGTTTTGATACATTCCCGGTAGCAATTAAATCAATCTCTCCAGGGTCTCTTTTTACTTACAAGATGAAAGCGAGATTCGGAAAGTTTATCCGTCACGCATACAACATTAAAGGTATCAACCCGGTAGGAACGTTTGATGTTATTTACTCAACACAAGCTAACCACGAAAAGAAAGGTGATCTTCTAAGAAGAAGAGACCGCGAATTTGAAAACCTGCCAAGTGATCCGTGGGGATTTAGAAAATTCAGATGGCCGGAGCACATTGGAAAAGACTTAAGTGTTATTCCAGCGGAGCTTGGACCTTCGAGAGAGCAGTACACTCTCGCTTCACAAATGGATACGAGAACATTCTTTAAATACGTAGCAAAGTCCCTGGCTACAACAACTGAAACATCTGGAGACCGCTTAAATAGATTGTTCAAAGGCGTTTGTCAGGAATCTCAAGCGCGCATTGAATACATCAATGAGGCCCTGGAATTCTTAAAACAAACCAACAACGCTTGTATGGACTACCAGAAGTTTGATGCTTTCTCGACACCAGCTCGCGATGGCGCACTAAAAGAAATGTACCTGAACTTAAAACAAGCTTTTGTAGATGCAAAAACTCAAAACTCGGGTGACCCGCAAATCCTGGCGTTTGCTGATTACATCTTTAACAAAAAAGGTGCCGTTCAAGCTGAACTACAGGCCGCTTGCCCAATCAACTACCGCGCAGGAATGACTATTGATATCGGTACACTTTGGAGTAGAATGGATGCGGGAAGACTTTCAAGTCATCCAAACGATATTGTCACTGTCCGTTGGGGAGAAGTGACAAGCCCATTAACGAAGTGTAAGCGTTGGTACTAATTTGAAGTCGAGAAAGAAGCTCTTACTGATTGTCCTTGCTCTTTTAATTATCGCTAGAGTGGTCATCACGATAGCCGAGAGAAAAAAGCAGCCAGCTGTGGCAGAAGGCCCGGGGCAATCTGATGATGTCGCTTTAGATACGCGCGCCCTTAACCCGGATGCCAATCTTTCTAAAACGCCAGATGAAGCCGTCACTTCTCAACACGCGACTAATAAGGACACCCTTTGCCAGAATCTCAGGTCGCACTACCAGAATTTAAAAGAAATCAAACGCACAGAAAAAACCTCTGTGCGTTTTGTAAATGTTCATAAAAAAGTTGATGGCATCGTCTACCGCATGCGCTTTTTCTACAAAGACGCTGCTGAAAACGAAATCCCGACTTACCTGCTTTACCGCGAAGATCAAAGTGAAGTTGAACACCTGATTGAAACATCTCCTTATAAAAAAGGAGTGAAGTATCAGGAAATCGACAAGGCCCAAGGTTCAATTATCTACACTGAAGAAGGTGTAAATCTGGGAGAAAACCAGGATCTTTTCCTGCATTTTGAAAACAATGAACTCAAAGACCTTCAGGGCCTAAGCCCGATGCTTACTGAAAAAGATTTTATCGAGTGTCGTTTCTAGCAGCCCGTTCCCGCCGGAACTTCAGCTTGATCCTTACAGCTGTAATCGCCTTCTGCGCATGTTAAACGCAGGTGAAAGTGCGTGCTGTGAAGTTTTTCGATGCGAAGTCGTCTTAGGGTTTCCACCGTTTCAACATCCTTCATCAGGTTATTTTTCTTGGCGTACTCACAGAACATTTTTTTAATCGCTTCATCGACAAAGATGCGGCCAACTGGTTTAGAGTGAATCAGGTGCTTAAATAGAGCGAAGTTTCTTTCCAGATAAAAGTTTGCACTCACCTTTCCATTCTTTACAAAATCTTCTTCCCAGTAAGGCGCGTTTTGAGATTGAAGCTTTCCATTTTTTGTTAGGTAAACAATATCGACATCCAAACCATTTTGGTGGCTGGCGTGCTCTTTACAGGCCCCGCCGTTTTTGTTGGCGATATCTCCCACCTGCAGAACTTCGGCTTCCGGATAAGTCTGACGAACGAAATCAGCGGCGTCGCTAATCGTCTCTTGCATGATTGTTGTTCCAAAAAATCTTTGGCGTTGTAAAAAGAGTTTTCTAATCAAAGTCCCTCTTTCCATAATCGACTCGCCATCTTTGAGCTTTCCATCAGAGTAATAACCAATCGCTTCTGAGGCCATAAGAGTTGTCGTATGAAAAAGAACAAGAGCAAGAAGGATTCTTTGAAGCACTGGTCACATCCTGTGATAGAAGTTGAATACTTCTATTTTAAGATGCGGTTAGATTTTTTTCTTTAAGCGGAAAAAAAAACCAGACTATTCTAGTTTTGTTTGCTGAAGAACCAGTCCTGAGGCAGGAGCGAGCCATTTTACAAAATGCGGGTCTTCTTGTTTAAGAGAGTTCTCCAGAGCTAAAAGGGTGAATTCCCCCATTCCTAGTCTGAATAAGGCGCCCATCATCAGCCTGACCTGGCCACGCATAAAGCCCTGAGCTTTAACTTTGAAGCAGTAAGTGTTTTTAGGAAAGAAATTGGCCAGAAGCTCGGTATTTTCGACGATTTCACTTTTTAAGATCTCTCGCTCAAACACAGTTCCAGGTTTTGGCCTATAAGCATAATTGATAAAAGAATGGGTGCCACAAAAGAGCTCTGCTCCCTTTTTCATCACTTCTAAATTGAGCTCTTCACGAATCAAAGTCATAAAGGGCGCACAGAATGGATGCAAGGACTCTTCATTAAAAGCAAAGTAGTAGTGATATTCTTTTTCTTTGGTGTGCGCGAGCATGGTGAAGTGCTCTGGCACTTCTTTAATTTCCAATGCGCGTATATCTGGTGGAAGTTTAGATAACAACTCCTCTAGCTGTTTTTGTTCAACAGCTTCATCAAACATGACCAGGCAGTAATTCTCCATCGCCGACACCATCGCATCAGTCCTGCTCGAGAAACGAGTCTTCACATTAAGGCCTAGGGCCTTTTCCACACGCGCTTGAATGCTCGGGTGCTCAGGTTGTTTCTGCACACCGTGGAAGCGAATGCCTAGGTACTGTAGCTTTATTAAAAATCTTTTTGAGTTCATTTTTTGTATTTAGTTACGTTATACTAATCTTACTTCAAAAAAAGGGAGTGGGCACTCTTGAATTCATTAATTATTTTACTTTGCATTGTCCTCTATTTTATCTTGATCGTCGTGTTTTCACTTTTTAAGAAAACCTCAGAGGGCATCAATAACCCTTATCTCAACTTGATTAAACCTTTAATCCCTTCCTGGAAATTCTACGATGACTTTGAAGAGACAAGACTTCTCTTCTACCGTGCAAAAGTTTCAACAGAAGAAGCTTTTGGAGAATGGGCCCCACTTTATCAAAATCCAAAAGCAAGTTTTAAAAATCTTTTCGTCAACCAGGGAAACTTGATCCTGGCCGCTCAATCCCATGTCCAGCAACTTCTTCATGATATCGAAGTCCACGATGACAAAACCTCGTTTGAAGAAAACCTTTCTTATAAAATCACCAAAAACCTGGTGACCTATGCCATCAGAAAGAAATACACCCAGAATTTCACTTATCAGTTTAAACTGGCCTCAGTTGACTTGATGGCAAGGCCAAAAGATGACATTCTGGTTTCACCTCTTTACGAGGAGATCATCAGTGAATAATCCACAAGACGTTTATACACTTATCGCCCGCTTGATTGGAATCGCTGTCATGTTCCAGTCACTGGAATTTATCAAAATGAAAGACAGCATTTCTGAAAAAGGAATCTGGAGATGGAGTGAGTTAAGAAGGGAATACCTTTTCCTGCCAAAAAGAATGCTCGCTTTTCTTGATTGGATCATGCCTGAAAAACGTTTTATGGAAATGATGACCATTCGCTTCTACACGGCCATCCTGGCGATTATCTATCCCTACTTCTTTGTCATTTTTTTTATTCTTTTCTTCACCACTTTCCTGATCACTCTGCGCTGGAGAGGGTCTTTTAATGGTGGAAGCGATTATCTAACTTTGATTATTCTGCTGTGTCTTTGCATCGGCTACTTCAGTCCACTTTTAGCGAAGGCCGCCCTTTGGTACATCACTCTCCAGGTTATCAGCTCTTATTTTTTAGCTGGTCTCTATAAAGTGAAAGAATACAAATGGCGCTTAGGGACTGCTATTTATGGATTCATCTCTTCACCTAATTATAAAACACCACGTTTTATCCTGGAAAAAAGTAAAGACCCTGCCTGGGCAAAAACCATTGCTTGGTCGGTGATTCTTTTTGAGCTTTCATTTCCTTTGGTTCTCGCCACACCAATGCTCACGAAAGCGTATCTGATTGCAGGAGTGCTATTTCACTTAGGGAATTTTTTAGTCTTTGGATTAAATAGATTCTTCTGGGTATGGAGTGCGAGTTACCCCGCACTCTATTATTGCAGCTTAAAAGCGTAATTACTTAGTGAAGATTAAAGAGAGTTCAAATACGCGAGACTTAAGTGGAGACTTTCTTTCCGTCTTTTGAATCGGCATAGAAAGCGTTGATTCATTTTCTACGACAAACCACTTTTGTCCTGAAGCAAAGTTAAGCGAGATCTTATGAACATCGTTTTCACCTTTTAACAGGTAGTAGTGATATTCAGAAACCTGGAATCCTTCAAATCTTACGTTCGCAAAAATGTCCCACTCTAAAAGTGACTCACTTTCATTTGTCAGCTCTGGATCAAATGAGCTGGCGATAAAGTTAAAGAAGCGCTCATTCCAGGCACGGTCCACTTCTGATTGGATTGCCTGAGGCAGTTCAGCACCCTTAATAAACTTCTGGCACATGAAGAAGTCACCGCGAAGATAACACTGGTATTTATCCTTCACCAGTTCGTTGTAGCGAGCTGTATTAAGGCTTGGGACCAGCTCCACATCACGAACCTGTGAGACTTCTACTTGTTTATAAGTATACATCCCGTCGAGCCTGATAGCTTCGTTGGCGAACGTTGATAATGGGAAAACAATAGTTAAGGCCAAGATTAAATTTTTCATAGAAATTAGTTTAGTCGGCCTAGATTTGAAGAGTCAAGACAAGTCACCTCTCGTTCTGCTATCTTTTACTAACTCTAAGATTGAACCTTAACCAAGGATTTTTATGATTACTCTTTATGGCCCTGCGCGCTCAAGTGCTGGAAGATGTCTATGGTGTCTGGAAGAAGCTGGTGTCGCTTACGAAAACAAACAAATCGACATGAGAACAAAAGAACACAAGTCTGAAGCTTTCCTGGCAATCAATCCAAACGGAAAAGTGCCGGCAATGGTTGATGGCAACACAACCCTTTTTGAATCAATGGCGATCAACTTCTACATCGCTGATAAATACAAACCAGAACTTTTAGGAATGAGCGCTGAAGAAAGAGCTCTTTCTTACCAGTGGAGTTTCTGGGCAAGTTCTGAACTTCAAGACCCTATTATCCAGGTCTTCATTCAAAAGGTTTTCATGCCTGAAGAAAAAAGATCACAAACTGTGATCGACGAAAACATGGCAAAGCTTCCAGCTTACTTCCAGGTCCTAGACAATGCTCTTGCTAATAAAACTTACTTAAACGGAAAGAACTTCTCTCTAGCTGACCTAAACACAGCTTCAGTTGTAAGCATCGCTCCTCACGTTGGGCTTGATATGAGTCCATACAAAAACGTAAACCTTTGGTTAAAAGCTATCGGTGAGCGTCCGGCCTTCCAAGCATATTCAAATCTGAGAAAGGGATAGAATTGAGAAGGGGGACTTCGGTCCCTCTTTTTAGTAGATCTCGCGCAGAACGCTTCCTATGATTTTGCTTCTGTAAATCTCAATCAATCTCTTATGCTGATCAATCTCTTTATCCAGAAGTTCCACATCGGCCTTTTTAGTAATAGCAGAGTTTTCTTTTTCACCTTCAAAAACATCGATAAGTCTTGAAGCAATTCTCTTTGACTTAATCTCTACTGCAATTTCATTACTCACACTTGTACTTCCTGTTCCGAAGTTATGTGAACCAATAATCACATGATCCTCATCGAAGATAAGCACTTTTTCATGCACATAATTTAATTTCTGATTTCTCTGCCACTGATAAAGCTCAATTCCATCTAAAACCAACTGGCGGGCATCAGGAAGAGAGTAAATATAGCCGGCATTGTTAGAGAATTTCGCCGACTCTAAACTGTTAGTGATGATTTCAATTGAATCCCCTTCCTTTAAATTCTTTTCCAGGAATTCTCTATAGCGCTCAGTAGGAATCATAAAGTAGTTATAGGCACGCATTTTTTTGAAATCAATTTTTGTCACTGTATCCAGAATATCATCCTGCTGAAGCAGGCGCTCTTTTCTATTCATTCCTTTTTCAAATTGGTGAAGGACAGCTTCATGAGAAAGAATGCGCGCCTCATCTCCGTCTTCATAGACAGGTTGCACCGGAAAGAAGTGTTTATCGTTCTCACTAAAAATCATGCGCTTATATGCATCTTCACATTTTGTCGTTTCATCTGAAGCACAGTTGGCTTGGATCTTTTGATTGGCAATAAAATCAAACATGCGCTTGAAGTGATCCTGCACTTGATTAACAACCGGACCACGCAACTCCACTTCCATATCTTTTCCAGAAAGTGAGCTATCAGAGATATTTCTTCCTCCTAAGATGGCCAGCTCTCCATCAACCAGGAAGATCTTCTCATGCAAGCTATGAGTAAGAGAGAATTGAGTTCCTGGAGTTAATTGCAGGTAAGCAAAAACGGCATCCGTTGTTGGATCAAGCTCTTTTCTTCCTTGCCCAAAAAAGTCCACTCCAATCGTCGAGATAAAAGTCGACAACACGCGGACTTCAACTCCACGGGCATTGGCCTTATTAAGCTCTTCGGCCAATCGCTTTGGAACACTTGTCTCGTCCCAGAAAAATGTAATGATGTTGATGTGGTGCTTGGCCTTTTTAATCAGTTCGACTTTATAGTCTACGGCCGCTGCCGGGTCTTCTAAAAGGGTTAAACGATTCCCCTGGGTATGTTCATACACCTTGGCTTGTGTCTGCACAGAAAGACACAGCATGAATAAAATAGTCCCAAGTATTTTCCTCATAAGAGTATTCTAACAGAACCATAAAAATAGTGATTGGTTATGAAAAGATTACAGAGGGTAATGAGAGATGATAAGGGGCTGAAAACAAGAAGGGAGGCTAAGCCTCCCTCTGATTATTCCAGGTCTCTTAGTTCGATTCCAACTCTATTGAGGACACTTTGAGCGTCTTCCACATTAACCCCTTTTAAACAGATCAGGGTCACATTCAGGTCATTTTCTACACCTGTCAACGTAAAAGCAAAGTTAGAGTCTGCCGGTGCATTTGGAACAGAAGCATTACTCTTAGAAGAGATTGTGATCTCTGTCCCACCGTCAATCACTCTTGATGATGGAGTGACGATCAGCTGACAACGCTTTCCACTTATTGGTGAAATGATAGTTCTTCCTAAGTCATTTCCTTGGTGAAGGTATTCTTTTAAGAACACTAGTCTTGTTTTGTTAAGAGCAATTCTTTGGAAATCGTCTACAACAACTCTGTTTCCAAGAAGGATTTTCTCAATAAGATTTTCATTTGCCTCTAAGGCCGCAAACGAAGTTGTGATGGCCTGAAAGCTTTGAGGTACGTTTGCACAAGTGTTCACAGACTCATTTAACTTGTTATACATAGCATTCAGATTCGTTCTTAAATCATTCGTATCTTTTGCTGGTTGATCAAGCTCATTGATAACACCCAGCTGCCATGTCGTCATTTTTGAGGCCAATGTTTTACCGACAGCGATTTCCGCACAATTCTTGCTGCCCCATTCTTTTCTATAGCTTGCAGGATTCGTTACCCACAGTTGATTATAAACAGAAGCAGTTTTTACTAAAGTTTTAAGTTGCGCTTTGGCCTCATAGATAGACCCTCTTAAATCTGCCATTCTTTCTCTAGTCCCGCTCATTAAACCTCCAGAGTTTGACTCTGTAGGTTTTGTCGGCTCAGCAGGCTTTGTTGGTTCGCTTGGTTTTGTTGGTTCAGAAGGTTTAGGTGAATCGGTCTTTAATATTTCTTCAACTTGTTTAG
The DNA here is from genome assembly GCF_058446905.1 of Bacteriovorax sp. As-1. Lineage (NCBI taxonomy): Bacteria > Pseudomonadati > Bdellovibrionota > Bacteriovoracia > Bacteriovoracales > Bacteriovoracaceae > Bacteriovorax > Bacteriovorax sp. As-1. The sequence continues at coordinate 2,628,259 of NZ_CP184341.1, read as the reverse complement.
AAGCAACATCGTAACATTCTTTAGCAAGACCTACATTCTTGGCGCTTTCATTAACGGCCGAACATGAAGCTGAAGAAAGATAAAGGTTCATTGTTGCACACGATAGATTAAGCTCTAATGTCTTTCCATTGGCACCAAGTTTTTTTAATGCTGATAAAGCACTTTTATGCTTTGCAATCACTGCTGTAATCGTATTTGCCAGCTCGGCACTTACCTTTTCATGACTCTCACAATATTTCTTCGCATAAGACTTTTTGCTTAATGATCCTAAGGCACTCCACTCTGAACTCGCCTTATTAGAGTTATTTGCAATCCCTTCAAGCGAAGCGCGGTTTTGCACCAGGACTTCTTTGATGGCCTGAGCGGCAGAAGGCTCTTGTGCCGATACTGTCAATGGAAGGGCCAAAACCATTAATCCAAGAAGTGATGTTTTCATAAAGCTCCCAAATTTTAATAACTTTAAGAGGAAAATTACCATAATTCAGAATCGAATATGCCAAAAGTGTAAATATTATATATTTTAAAACCCCCTAACCCTTTAAAAAGAGTCAATCCTAGGGTAGATTTTTGAAATGAAAAAAATATGTGTCATCACCGCAAGCGTCGGGAAGAACTTAGAGCTAGCAGAATCAATCGTCACTCACCTTAAAAACAATAAGGCCGAGGCCCATCTATTGAACCTGGTTGAACTAAACCTTCCTCTTTATACATCTCTTTCTGAATCTCACCACAAGGCAGAGGTTCTCGTGGCCCCATTCAAGGATCTCCTTGATGTCGATGGTTTTGTCATCGTGGCGCCGGAATACAACGGAGGGCCTCCTCCCGTTCTTAATAACTTCATTGCATGGGTTAGCCGTTCGACAAAAAATTGGCGCGACACTTTCAATAGAAAAACAGGTATGATCGCAACCAGCAGTGGCGGCGGTGGTATCAGCGTTCTCTCAATTCTAAGAATGCAACTTTCATTTATCGGTATGAATGTGATCGGAAGACAAATCGTTTCGACATTTTCAAAACCAGTCCCACAAGAAGAAGTCGAAACTGTTTGCAAAGAATTCTTAGAAGCAATTCCGTCACGTACTTAACATTTTTTAGACGGCCGCAGGACACCCGCGGCCTTTTAAACTCTTACCGATACTGCAGCAAAAACGTCATTTGAAAAACTCTTGCGACCTCTTTTTTTGAGGCCTAAGGTTTAGTTATGAAGACAGTATTGGTCACCATATTCTGTTCTCTTTTCACTTTCATGCATCCGGCACTAGCAATCCCACCGGAGGATCAAACACTTGCCCCCTATCAAGAAGAGGCCGACAGCCGCCACTACGAAACGTTTGAGATAAAAACCAAAGTCGAAGCCTATGAATATAAGGCCATCGTTTACAAACCAACGGGTACTTCGATAAAGGCATTGTTAGTGATCTACCCAACAATTGGTGGGGTGAACTCCATTGAAGGATCAAACGCCCAGTATTTTTCTAAACGCGGTTATGTCGTTATTGTTCCCTATCTTTTTGAAACAGAACTTAACAAACCCAATCCCGACATGGATAAACTCGACAGCGACTACTACCGTCCGGTGGTTTCTGTTATTAGTTTTATTAATTATGTCGATTTTAAACTTAACCTTCCTTCCACTCTTCCCGTCTTTGCTCTTGGGGCAAGCCAGGGAGGAATTACCAGTGTCCTTATCAGCGCGTACGTCCCGCGGATTAAAGCGGCCTGGTTTGCAACAGCAGGAGGAGACCTGCCATACATTTATGCCCGCTCAACAGTTTTACAAATCAGAGAGTTTAGAGAAAGACACATGCGCACGCTCGGCATGAGTGATGTGGATCAATACGAAACTTATCTTCGAGGTTATTTAAAAAACGACCCGAGTCTTTCTTGTAAAGATATCAAAGTGCCCTTCCATCAAGTGATTGCTTTAAAAGATACGGGAGTCCCAACGGTGACTCAGGAGCTTTTAGCAAGAGAGTGTCCCCCTCATTCCATCGACCGTTACAAATTAGGTCATGAGGCCGGAACGTTAACGACCGTCCTCATGAGAAAGAAAATCTTTGAATACTTTGAATCGTTTATTTAAGTCTTTTGATTAAGTGAAAACCAAACTGTGTGCGCACTGGTTGTGAAACTTCACCTGGCATAAGCGCAAAAGCGGCCTTCTCAAACGTCGGAACCATCATCCCTTTACCGAATTCACCTAACATTCCTCCGTCCTTTCCTGACGGGCATGTCGAGTAATCTCGGGCCAGGTCTTCAAATGAAACTCCTTCCGCTAATTTTTTTTGGATATCTTTTGCTTCATACTCTTGGTTTACCAGAATGTGCTGAGCTGTAACTTTCATAAAATATGTCCTAGTTAAATGATTCTAAAAACGTCCACACCATTTCGCGTGACTCGTTCACAATTGAAGGGATTTTACTATAACTTGGGATTTTTTCTCTTCCCAACTCGGCAGCAATCGCGCGAGTTCCTGACTTCCAGTAAAAGTAATCCGCACTACTTCCTTCCGCCACATAGATTGTTGTTGAGATTTGTCCTGCTTCGTATTGATTGTCTTTGGCCATCGACTCTACTAAATCTTTAAAGATAACAACATCAGCTGCTGCCGGTGCTTTTCTCGTGTAGGCCCATGGATACATGACAAGTTTTCCATAAGCATGTAGATCAAGTGAGCCTGAGAATTTCATTTTGTTAGTGTAGTCCATCATCGATTGGATAACATCCACTGTTGGATTATTTGGTTTATCAGGCCATGGATAACTTCTATTCGGGTCTTTTCTCTGCACGTATCTTTCACGCGCTTCAAAACTATCAGGGCTCACAACTGGAACGATATAGATATCGCGGCCATTTAAAATTTTAGAAAGCCTTTGGTCTTTTCCATAACCACCAAGAAGCTCATTGGTTAGAGCAAATAAAACTTCTGTTGTGATAAGCTCATCACCATGCGTCGCAGCTGTCAACATGACTTTTGGTTTATTTTCTCCACCTGTAGAAATCTTAAGTGCATAAAGGTTTCTTCCCCCTTTACTCACTCCATAAGTTTCCAAAGTTACCAGAGAACTGTAATTCGTTGCCAGCGTTTTTAAATCTGCTTCAACGTCAGCATACTTTCTATATTGATTAAGACTTTTTTCATCTCTTTCTACATGAATATTGTCCTGTAGTAATTTTGCTTTCGGCGCCTGCTCTAAAAAAGCTTGAACGTCCTCTTCTTGAACATAGACTTCAAAACCATGAGCGCGCTTTGCGACCACTTCAAACTGAGAAGCAATCTTATTCATCTTTAATGGGTTAACTGAGACTTCATAGCTTCTGATTTTTTCTGCACCAAAAGCAATGTTTGAGACAAGTAATGTGAGGATCAATAGTCCTTTATTCATAAAATTCTCCACCTTGAGAAGTTGTATGAACAAAGTCTATGAAAACTATCTCTCTTTGTCTCTAAGTTCTCTCTAACTATTTCTAAACATCCGTCTGATTTTCTGCTGGTTGCTGTATCGTATGTCTTTAGGATTAGTTCCCTTTATTTTAAAAGTAGGCTCTTTAAAACGCTGTTTTTTCTTCCACTTCCGTTTGTCATAGAGGCGAGTTTTTTGTTTTTTAGCCTCGCGCTTCTTAACAATTTCTAACTCCAGTTCGTGCTCGACCTGGATCGGACTGGTTTCAGTATTTTTTAAGGACGCACGTTTGACCTCAATCGCATAGAAGCTTAGAAGCCCTATGATTAATTTTCTTATGAGCATTTACACTCTCGCATTGAATGAAATTGATAATAAAAACGACAAAACAAATGCGAGATGTGCTCATGGCAAAACTCCAATAAATAAAAAATAAACAAACGTTAATTAATCAATGAAATGAAAATGTAATAAGGGATTAAAATGGCGGGATTTTAGATATTCATGAGACTATTGTGCCATTGCTTCAGAATTGAAGCAATAGCCCATATATTTTTAACTATTTCTTAGGTGCAGGGGCAGGAGTTTCTTCTTTTTTCTCTGATTTTGTCTCAGAAAGAACCTCTTCACACTTATCATCGATTGGTCTCTTTACTTCTTTGCCATCGACCTTACAGATCTTCACTTTCTTAGCAGAGTTTACAGAGATACCGTTTCCGATTGTCGTTCCCGATGGGAAAACCGACTTACAGATTGCCAGGGTAAAAATCATTGCAACAAGAATTCTCGTTTTCATAGTTAGTAACCGCCTATTCGTTAGTTGATTCGTTATCGGATGTTAGTTTAAACAATTGAGAGCAGATTTGATAGACCTCTTCTCCATCATCTTTACATGAAAGCTCAATGAGTTCAGCATGGGCCTTCTTCAAGATCTCCTGTGCCTTCTTATAATTCTTCTTTTTGAGAGTGATAGTCGAACTTCTAATGTCCCTTTCCCCAATGGGTTGGTCAAAGATCGCCTGGCGGGCAAACTGGATAAACTGGTCGTGGTGTTTTTTAATGGCATCACTTGGGATATTTTTATCGACGACAAAGTTCCCTTCTCTTCTTTTTAGGGTCTTCTTATGGTCCTCTAAAAGCCCCAGACGAACCAAACGCGCCACTGCTGCTTCTACTAATTCAGGGTTAAGTCCACGTCCTAGCTTTTTTGCCATCCAATCGTAATTGAACTTGAAGTTTTTAAGCTCAATCATTTCTAAAATGGCCGCGTGATACCAATCATCAATGAAGCGGAAAGAATCGATTGAAACTGAAAACTGCGAGTTGATCGTATCTGGTTTTGTCGCTTCTAAAAGCTCCGTATACATCATCCTCTCAGCATCGTTTTTAGCGTATTTGTAAAGAATCAAAAGCTGAAAGTACTTCTGTTCTACTGTGCTTAAATTAAGCTGGTGGCCAATTTTATCAGCAAGCTCTGTGCTTAATTTTCTTTCGCCTTTTAAAACACTGGAAAGGAGGCTTGGGTTTTCATAACCCAGAAGCTTAGCGTACGAGCGCAAAGAAAAGCGCGGGTTCACTTCCTTCTTCAGTGAGAATTGGCGGTTAACGTATTCTATAGGGTCATTAAATTCATAAATTTTCATAATAAAATAGTGATACCAAGACTCGTAAATTTTTGCAACATTCTTGCGTACAAAGTGCACACACTGTGCGTACACCAAAGACCCGTTTCTCTCTCGGGGAAGTGGAAAAAGTGCGAACTTTCTGGCAGGCCCTCTTCAAAACCAGTAATTCCCACATCACTTCCATTGAGAATGGGAAATGAAAAGAAAAAGGTTTTAATGTCGTAGAGAAACCCATAGGTATTTTTCTTTGGGTTGTTGATTCTTCGAGCGACGGCCACTAGTTCTTCAAAACTTGAAGGTGGAGTTTTGACCAGGTCTTTGTTGTAAAAAAGTGCCAGTGATTCAACTGCGTACGTGTGACCATATAGTCTCCCTTTGTATTTGAAAGCCTTTAGAGAAACAGGAAGAAAGTTATCTGTTAAATCCGGGATTTCATCAAGTGGCTCAATAAGTGCTGACTGCGCCAATTCACCGTTTACATCATTGGCCCATAATAAAATGTCAGGTCCTTTTTTTTGTCAGGGATGCTGTTTTAAAAAGTGATGTTAAGTCTTTGTTTAAAACTTCAACGACAACTTTCGTTTTATATTCGCTTTCAAAATCTTTTTTAATTTCGTTAATGGCATTAGCGGCCCCTTCATTTGACGTCCAGATCAGGACATCTGCGGCCATCGACGTCTGGGTAAACGCCAGGAAAACCAGGCTAAGAAAAAAGTTTTTCACTGGCATAAATCATGGCCCCAAAAAGCCCCGAGCTATCGCCCAGGTGATTGATATAAATATCAGGACAATATTCTTTTGATAGGAAGATGTTTTCTTCCAGGTCTGTTTTTAAATCTTCAAAAAGAATACTTTGAGAAGAGAGTCCTCCTCCAAAAACAAAATAATGAGGATTAAAAAGATTGTTAAGGATACTTAGAAAATGCACAAAATTAAGGCGGTAATCAATCATCGCCTGCAGCACTTCTTGAGAACCAGTGCTCGCTTTGGCAAAAAACTCATGGGAGTTCATAGTTTTGTTAATGGCCGTTCCTGAAAGATAAGTTTCCGCACAGCCTTGTTGGCCACAGTAACATCTATTTCCTCCGGCCTGCAATACAATATGCCCGACTTCTAAAGCTGCTCCATTAGCACCACTTAAGATTTTTCCTTGAGAAACAAATCCTCCACCAACTCCAGTCCCAAGAGTGATTCCCACCACTACCTGGTCTTTAAAAGGCACACCCTTAGCGGCTTCGTAGTGCTTGCCTGCTCCCCCCCATGCTTCTGCCAGGGCAAAAAGATTGGCGTCGTTTTGAGCGACAATGCGCACGTTTGAACCTAGTTTTTCTTTGAGTATCTTAAGCACATCGTGCCCGATGAGAAAACGAGTGTTCCCGTTAAGCATAATAGATGTTTTTGGATGAAGTGTTCCAGGAAGAGCTATACCGATGGCCAGAAGGTCATCCATTTTTAAAGCACTTTCCAGAAGAAGGTCATTGATTAAAATGACGAGTGAATCGACAAAGGCTTGGTGATCGTGAATCGTAGAAATTCTTTTTTTAGAAAGGACATTAATTGAGCGCTCAAGCAGATTTAACTCCGCGACTGCGCCTTCAATTTTCGTTCCGCCGACATCAATACCCAAAAACATTTGTCTTCTCATAAAGACAAAATGTAACCCGGCAAGGTTCTTATGTCCATAAAAGCCTTGCCAGGTTAGGGGGGATTAAAGTGCTAAAGCACTAATGTGCGGTGACCTCGCGGTCGAAAGCATCAACTTGTGACCAGTTGACGACTTTCCAGATTGATTTTAAGTAATCTGCTCGCTTGTTTTGGTAATTTAGGTAATAAGCATGCTCCCAAACATCCACTGCTAAAATCGGGCGACCTTTAGTTGCCGCTACATCCATGAGTGGGTTGTCCTGGTTAGCTGTTGAGGTAATGGCCAGCTTTCCGCTGTTGTCGCGGATAAGCCAAACCCATCCTGAACCAAACTGAGCTGCTCCGGCCTTTTCAAAGGCTTCTTTAAATTTATCAACTGAGCCGAAATTTTTTTCAATTTCTTTCTCCAGTCTTTCCGGCATTTTTTGTTTTTCTTTATCACCACTTAAAATGTTCCAGAAGAACGTGTGGTTAAAGTGCCCACCGGCATTGTTTCTCACAGCTGCTTCCTTGCCTGAAACTTTACTCATAATCGTCATCAGGTCATCTTTTTCTTTGCCGAGAGCTTTGTTTAAATTATCCACATAAGCTTGATGGTGTTTGTCGTGGTGAATTTCCATCGTCTTTTGATCGATTGTAGGGGCCAATGATCCGGCCGCGTATGGAAGCGCAGCTAATTCAAATGGAGGTTTTAGACTTCCAATTTCTTTAAGAGTGATTGCGTGTGCGGAAGCGGCCAGTCCTAGTCCTAGTGCTGCTGCTCCTGCGAGAATAGTTTGATTCATATAAGAGACTCCTTTAGGTAAAACGTGAATGATAAGAAAAAATCATTCGCTAATAGAGTCTTGCATGCAAAAGTGAATCCGAATAATTCGTATTATTAACCAATTTATTCGTTTTTATGAATGATGCGCTTTAAATGTTTGAGATTAAAGATGTTGGGACAGTGATTCAATATACTCTTCTGGTAGATTATTTTCTTCAGCACCGCGGACAATAGTTTGCAGGTAACGAAGAGATGGGCGGAAATTCCCCATGACAGTGATTTCGTAGGTCATACATTCCATCATTTCCCCATCGACATCAATAGGAACTTTCACTTCATTATAGGCATTGAGATGCGCCTTTCTTCCGTGAACATAACCTTCAAAAACGCGAAGCTTTTCTACATCACTCACAGTCAGTTCAAAAAGAACGCCCCAGAGTTTTTTTCCTGTGGATGTTTTGTATCCGGCCACTCCTCCATTCCACGATTCGTAAAAACTTGGAAAACAAATCTCAGCATTGTTCATAAAACCTATGCCGATCTTTTTTGAATCCGGGCAACGCTCCTGCATCTGCTTTAGATTCATGTTTGAGCCGTAAGAAAAATAAAGTGTCTTCATCTTAAAATTCGTTATACTTTTTTGAGTTCCCGCGGGCAAGCTCCACCGGGTATTTTTTTGCGTTCTTTTCCATTTTACGGATGACGGCTTCTTCCAGATTGATATTCGTTTTGCTGGCAATTCGCAGGAGGTAGACAAAAATATCGGCCACTTCCTCTTCCACTTGCTGCATTTTCACGGGATCTGAAGAGAGATTGTTTGAATCCACTTCACTCATCCATTGAAAGATCTCCAAAAGCTCTGAGCTTTCTACTGAAAGGGCCATCGAAAGATTTTTCACCGAATGAAACTGATCCCAGTCACGCTCTTTAGCAAAGTTATTTACTAATTCTTTGAGTTTACCTAAATCCATCTCACTCTCCCTTAAAACTCCAGGCAACAAAACGGCTGATCTTTTGACCTTGAGACATTTCTACTGTCTCCACTTTTAGAGCTTTATTTCTTTTTAACTCTCCGTATATGCCAGAGAGATTCTCTTTTGAAGACACTAACGTTGAGAACCATTTCACCTGATCTTTAAAGAGCACACTCTCTAAAATCATCTTCTTGATAAACTCACCTTCTCCACCTTCGCACCAGAGTTCCTGACTCTGGCCGCCGAAATTGAGACGGTCTTTTATTTTTAAGTTTTTATTTTTTCTAGCTGTCCCCTTCTGTGCTTCTTCTTTTGAAGAATGAAAAGGAGGATTACAGACAGTTAAGTCATATTGCTCTTTCGGAAGAATAATTCCCTGGAAGATTTTTGTGCGGTCATTTTGTTTTCGGATTTCAATCTTTGACTGCAGGTTGTTTTTTTCAACGTTCGTCTTCGCAGACTGAAAGGCCTCTTCGTCAATCTCTGCTCCCACAAAATTCCAACCGTAAACACTTTCACCCAAAAGAGGATAAATACAGTTAGCGCCCGTTCCGATATCAATCACGCGGATAGATTCATTTCTTCCCGGCGATTTTAATAAGTCGGCCGCATAGTGAAGATAATCCACTCTTCCTGGCACCGGTGGGCATAAGTAATTTTTTGGAATGTCCCAAAACTCTATTGCGTATTCAGATTTTAAAAGTGCACGATTAAGTGATTTCAATCCTTCTGGATTGGAGAAATCAATAGTATCATTGCCGTTAAATTTATTTTTGATAATAAAAGGCGCAAGCTCAGGCGTGCTCTTTTTTAATTGAATAAAGTCGTAACCAGCACGGTGCTTGTTTCGAGGATGAAGATTCGTTTTTTCCACTAAAGCATTTTACTCTGTTACTGGCCGACTATTCAACTATAGTGTTGTGTGCAGATAGACTAATGCCGAGTGGCATACCTATTGCTTAAATAACCTCGAACACTCCACAGATACTGTGGCCCTTTAGGAGGTTATGATGTCTTCTTTTTATAAACAACAAGCAATCAATCACTACTTAGAACATATTGATAATGACTTAGACGAAAATATCAATAAAGTTGATGATGTTGTCTGGGTAAACGCTGATAAAATTTTAGCTGTTTTACAAGAGCACGCGATTTTACGTGAAAGCCTGGCCATAAAAATTCCCGAGACTCATGTGGCAAATTGGGACGATGAAGAAGAAGAGCTTCCAGAGTTTGATCGCATTCTCCAGCAAATCCTTTATCAAAACCGTACTCTGCACTAGTAAGAAATAATCCTCTCTAGAAGAACACCATAATCCTGCCGCTAGTTCCGTTGTCTCTGGTTGTTCTTTGAACAGAGCTATCAATATACCAGCCTTTTCCGAGGGAGCGTCTGACTCCCGCGGAATTGAGCCCGGTGCCCGAGCCACCTACACGCAGAGAGTTTTTTGAACCCAGTCCAATTTGGGCCGAGACCTCGTTTGAATCCGGGTCGTAGCCAATTGATTCCACCGGAGAGCCGGCAAAGTAATAAAGAACAGCAAGGGATAAAATCCCCTGTGAAAGAAGTTGATTAGATTTTTTAGCAGCTGTTCTATCATCTGGATCAAGTCCACTGAGAGGACGGCCGAATAAAATGACAGCATAAATATCATCCAGTGGAAGTGCCGTGCGTGAGAGCTTTGGCAGAAGAATCTTTACCTTCTCCAATTCCAACCCTAGGTTGATGGGACCTAAAGTGTAATCTTTAAGTTTAACCGGCACGCCTGCATTGACAGGAGCTGGAAGAATATTAAAAGGTGGCCTCACCAGGCGATAAACGGTGTCCTTTACTTTTGTCACCGTGAGTTCTGCTGTCGTCACAAGCGCCACTTCTTTCATAAATTTTGGAGTGGTTAAATCTTCTTTCAGTGAAGACTTTAAAATATCCGTCTGCATTTTAAACTGGGCCGATTCAATCTTTGCCGTCAAAAGCACCGGAATGTGAGTGTCTAAAATATTGGCCTCAAGTTTAATCTGGTCAAAGTACAGAGGATTCGTCGTCTTTAAATCATAAGGAACCAGGATTTTCTTAGGGGCAAAAACAGTCATTTTCTTTTTTGTCGCTTCTAAATTAAATCCTAAAGCCTCTGCTTCTAAGAGCTCTGGTTTTTTAGTGACGTTAAGATCAAAGGATAAAGGTTTTTCCTTTTTTAAGATATCGATCTTCTTCATCGTCAATTTAAAATCAGGAATCAGAGGATTCCACATCATATCCCAATAAGACATGATATCCGGCGGTGGTGTCTCTTCCGGATTATCTTTTGGTGCAATCACGAGCTTAGAAGACTCAACTTATAAAGGCCTATAGATCACATATTTGAAGCCTTCATTCATGCTCCAAAAAAGCTCTACGTTCCATGAAACTTTTTCCATGCAGGTATCAACATTCACATCCGGGTTGTCATACACCAGGCACAGGTCCTGAAATCCCCCGTAAAAGCGGCGCTTATTCCAGGCAATCCACTGATGATTAATCTGGGCGTCTTTCCACGACCAGCTTTTTAGTACATGAGTTTTAGTGAGAGCGTAGTCCAGGTTTTTTTAATATAGACAAATAGCTCATAAAAGCCAAACGTCTTAAAAAAATCTCAAAAAAAAGAATTTTATAAGCGGCCAGAGGCCCTCCTTTTTATTAATGGGGGGGATCCTAACCGGAATTAATGCTCTAATTCTTCCTATCGACCTACATAACCAATCTTTTGAGCTTCACCAACCTTGGTTTCAAATTCTACTTTAACGAAAGTATATTCAACTCCATTGATGACTCCTTTTATTGTTTGCGGTTCAAAGCCTTGATAAAATTTTACCTGATCACCAGTTTGCGCCGTATAGATAACGTTGCTTAACGATTCATCTCGCACATTGATTGATCCATTGGCCGAACAAATAATATTATCGACGCCATTTTGAATTTTTAAGTGATCATCATTTTCGTCTTCGTCCTCGTCAGCGTTTGGCAAATTATCATTTGCCGGTGGTGGATTCTTTTGATCTAATTTTTCGGTCGCAGCGATAAGAGATTTCATATCCAACTCATCATTGATGAGAGTTGGGATCATATTGTTGATTTGTCTCTTATCTACTGTTGTTATATGTTCAAAGAGTGATGAGTCTGAGGTATTGACGGCCAGTTGAGCCGTATTGTTTTCACCAAATGTGACAATAAAGTTCCAGCATTAATTCCTGATACATCTTCATTGATTTTTATCCCTCGAGACTGAATGGGCTGGAGATTGTTCTTTGAAACAAAACCGAGGTCACCTTTTTTAGCATCGGTATCATTTTCTTTGCTTCCTGCGATAACTTCAATCTGGACCTTTGAAGTCTCTTCATTGGTAGAAATAATACGAACTAATGTCCCATTACCAATGTCGGCAAATATTTTTCCATCTGCATTTTCCAATCCTGCTTTTCCAAGCAGAAATCCCCCTTTAACAAAGGCCAATTTGACGTTGGAATAAGTCTTGTAGGTACAATTGCTGGTCTCGACGAGTCCTTTGCGGGCATCCCAGTAAAAACGATCAGCGCCGGCCAGTGCGGATTGAGCAAATAATGAAAATAGTATTGTCAAGAAAAATTTTTGTGACATGAACAATTGAATATCCCCGACAATTGCGATTTTGGCGGATACTAGTACAGATTTTTTCGCTTATTAAACCAGCTTGGAAAGAACGTAAAAATTTTACATATAAAAGCAATAAGTATTCAGGGATAAAACTCTAAACAACTTCACAATATTGTCTTATTTTTATACACCCTGAAAAAAAGAAAGACCTGGGCCTCCCCTCGCTCGCTTCTGTGATAAATTCAAGCGACCCCCATATTTAAACAGGAGGACTTTGTGAAAATAATCATCATGAATCTACTTATACTCTCTACTCTTTTTTCGGCCGAAATGAGTGTCGCCGGGGTTAAAGTTCAAAGTGAGATGATTCTAAAAAAAGACCTCGCCGTCGTGGCCAAATCAAGTAAAGAATTTGGAAGAAGAGATATCAACGACAGTAAATGCGGCCTGGTGGTTAACAATCACTCAAATCTTGATTTGATCATCACGAAGGGGACAATCCTCGTCGTAGATAATATTGTGAGCGGACGAAGACGACTCGATCCCAGCTATGCAGATGCAGAGGCCATCACTCATATTTACATGCATATTCAAAATCCACAAAATGATTTGGAGAAAATTGAAAATCTGGATCTTTCCCTCAGTTGTGAAAGCGGAATTTATAACAACGTAAGCGATGCACGCGATGGATATGTCCCTCCTAAGAAAGCCGTTAGTATGTTTGATGATTTTTTAGAAAAAAAATAGTATTAAGGGAATAAAGGCCAAAAAAGGTGCCACTAGACTTATGCAAGGCAAAGTCTAGTGGCACCTTTTATTTTTAATATAGACAAATAGCTCATAAAAGCCAAACGTCTTAAAAAAATCTCAAAAAAAAGAATTTTATAAGCGCCCAGAGGCCCTCCTTTTTATTAATGAGGGGGATCCTAACCGGAATTAATGCTCTAATTCTTCCTATCGACCTCTCCACTAGTAAGAAATAATCCTCTCTAGAAGAACACCATAATCCTGGCCACTAGTTCCGTTGTCTCTGGTTGTTCTTTGAACAGAGCTATCAATATACCAGCCTTTTCCGAGGGAGCGTCTGACTCCCGCGGAATTGAGCCCGGTGCCCGAGCCACCTACACGCAGAGAGTTTTTTGAACCCAGTCCAATTTGGGCCGAGACCTCGTTTGAATCCGGGTCGTAGCCAATTGATTCCACCGGAGAGCCGGCAAAGTAATAAAGAACAGCAAGGGATAAAATCCCCTGTGAAAGAAGTTGATTAGATTTTTTAGCAGCTGTTCTATCATCTGGATCAAGTCCACTGAGAGGACGGCCGAATAAAATGACAGCATAAATATCATCCAGTGGAAGTGGCGGAACACTCGAGAAGGCCTGTCTTGGATTGGATAGCGGACCTTCTAATTCCAACGTCACTTTATACTCGGGAAGATGAAACTCAACCACTGCAATGATTTGCGGCTCTAGAGGAGCTTTGAAAACAAGTCTTAAAGACGGGATCACAATCTTTCTTTTAAAGATGGTCGTGGTTAGAGAAAAGGTCTGGATAAAACCTTCTTTGATTTCTCCGTTTACAATCAATAAATCAAAATTAAGTCTTAGTGTTTCATCCAACAGATTGGTATTAATGTGCAGAGCATTTTCTCCCAATGCCTGTAAATGCATATTGATATCGAGGTTCTGTTTCGGCGCCTTCTTTACCTTTGCTGGCAGATTTTGTTCATTAAGGTTCTCTCTCACGACTGCACTGGTATTTTTAAATCGTTTGTCCGGAATAAGCTGTGGTGGAAGTGCCGTGCGTGAGAGCTTTGGCAGAAGAAGCTTCACCTTTTCCAATTCCAGGCCCAGGTTGATGGGACCTAAAGTGTAATCTTTAAGTTTAACCGGTACGCCTGCATTGACTGCAAATTTTAAATCCTGCTTAGGACCACTCATATCAAGTTCAGTTTTAATTTTCAATTCAACTGAATCTTTCTCTATGTAGTTTGTGGTCGCCAAACGAATTCTTAAATTCCCTTCCATCGCATTGATAGGAGCTGGAAGAATATTAAAAGGTGGCCTCACCAGGCGATAAACGGTGTCCTTTACTTTTGTCACCGTGAGTTCTGCTGTCGTCACAAGCGCCACTTCTTTCATAAATTTTGGAGTGGTTAAATCTTCTTTCAGTGAAGACTTTAAAATATCCGTCTGCATTTTAAACTGGGCCGATTCAATCTTTGCCGTCAAAAGCACCGGAATGTGAGTGTCTAAAATATTGGCCTCAAGTTTAATCTGGTCAAAGTACAGAGGATTCGTCGTCTTTAAATCATAAGGAACCAGGATTTTCTTAGGGGCAAAAACAGTCATTTTCTTTTTTGTCGCTTCTAAATTAAATCCTAAAGCCTCTGCTTCTAAGAGCTCTGGTTTTTTAGTGACGTTAAGATCAAAGGATAAAGGTTTTTCCTTTTTTAAGATATCGATCTTCTTCATCGTCAATTTAAAATCAGGAATCAGAGGATTCCACATCATATCCCAATAAGACATGATATCCGGCGGTGGTGTCTCTTCCGGATTATCTTTTGGTGCAATCACGAGCTTTGAAGACTCAACTTCTAAAGGCTCATAGATCACATATTTGAAGCCTTCATTCATGCTCCAAAAAAGCTCTACGTTCCATGAAACTTTTTCCATGCAGGTATCAACATTCACATCCGGGTTGTCATACACCAGGCACAGGTCCTGAAATCCCCCGTAAAAGCGGCGCTTGTTCCAGGCAATCCACTGGTGATTAATCTGAGCGTCTTTCCACGACCAGCTTTTTAAAACCTGAGTTTTAGTGAGAGCATAGTCCAGATTTTTTGGATTGATGAAAAGTGTCGGGTTATAAAAGAAAGTCACGGCGATTGCAATAACCGTGATGAGGATCAATCCGATAAAACCACAGATGATCAAAAAGAGGCGGAAAAAAATCTGTTTGGGAGAGATTTTCATTTAGAACACTCCTCCCAACCCCAAATAAAATAAATTCCCATTGTCTTTCACTGTTTCATTAGAAAGAGCACGGGCCCAAAATCCCTGGACAATCCCGATAGGAGAAAGCCAACGAAGTCCTGTCCCAGGTGAATACCATAGGCGTTTTTCAACTTTCCAAGGTTTCTCTCCAAAGTATGTTGTATCGACAAAAGTAAAACTCTCAATCGTCGGAATAAAAACATAGGTCTTTCTAAATTCAAATTTCAAACTTAATTTCGTCAAGGCCCCTAGACCATTGTTACTTGGAAGTGAACTCAGTTTATACCCTCTGACATCATCACTTCCCCCTCCATAAAATTTAACCGACGGAGGTAGTGAAGCTAAATCAACTCTATCAGGCACCCATGTGGTGGCCGTGGTTAACCTGATTCCGCCAATGGCCTCACCTCTTCCCAGCTCCCCTAAATGAAGCAGTGTGAGGTAGGACAGGTTGAGTTTTAAAAGTGGATCGACGAAACCAAAACTCGGGTGACGGAAATCGAAATTAAAGCTTAATGTATTTCCCGATTCCGGGTGCAGATCATAGACTTCGTATTCGTGACTAGTTGTTTCGAGTTTTCCTTCCAATGCTCCGGTATTGATTCTCTTTGTATCCGAATCGTTTGTTGCTGACTTATATGAACCGGCAATTAAAGTAGGCCCAGTCGTCCACGTCCACTGCCTGGAGCTTCCATCTCTGGTCCATTTCATGTGTGGCTTAAATTTAGCAGTGATTTCTTCGTAAGTGGTCTGATTGTCTCTTTCCAGTTCAACTGATGTTAAAAGCGATCTGCGAGGAGCATCACTCCACATAAAACGATCTGAGGTAAAGCTAGCAAACTGATTTTTAAATGAGAGTTGAACATTAAACTCCCACAAAGAGGCCATCGGTCCCGATCTTTGGTTAGACCACTTCCCTCTAAACATCGGCCCCAGCTCTGTACTGGCACCAATCCCTAAACGAATCGTGCGGCTCGTCCCTAAGATAAATTGTTGAGAGAGAGAAAATGAATTGTTTTTTAAGTCACAACTTTCTTGAAAATAAGTTCCTTGCACAACACCAGCGCGCGTGAAGCGCTTCTCTGCTAACGTCAGGTCGCGCTCTGAAAAATAATCACCGCTGGTAAAAGGATAAAAACGGTCAAAAGCCGTCGATTCCAAACCTGGTACGGCTTCTTTTTTGATTTCACCAAACTGAAAAGGAACCAGCTCCTTTAATGTGACTGTTACTTCACCTAAAGTTGCATCAACGGTTGAACCAACCTTGGCACATGGATAGGTGTTGTTGCGCAAATAAGTCAGTGACTGGGCCTCAATAGCGTCCAGAAGTTTAGGAGTGATAATTTCTCCTTTAAATTTTCTGAACATTTCTTTTTCTACCATCTTCGAATCATCTTCATGATCTGAGACAACAATGATTTTTTCCACGAAGGATTTTTTACCAGGATAGACATGCAGCAGGTCTCCTTCGTATTCGAAACGAGGAGTCGAGTATCCTTTGGATTGCAGAAAACCAGTCAGCATGTAGCTGGCCTGGTAAGAAGGGATAAGTTTATAAGCGTCTTCTTCTGGGTCGCCACAAATGAGACGCTTTTCAGTGTCACTTAATTCAAAATCAGATTTATCTGAATGAATAAAAACCTTAGGGCACACTCGTTCGTCTTGCTTAGTCGTTGCACAACCAGAAAGCAGTGAAATAAAAATGAATGTGAAAATAAGAGTTACGTGATTCATTAGGGCCTGTTAACACGGTCATTCGCCCTCTATTTATACGCAAAATAACACGTTTTATCCAGTACAAAACACCTCTCGGTACTTCCTAATGCGAAAGTCTACGACGCTTAGTTCTGAGTGTTTTTTCTTCAAGGCCAAGTATTCTTTATTCTTAACCAATCCTCGGACAGCATTGGGAGATGGTGAAATAAGAACTGTGTGGGTTAATTCAGGAAATTTTCCGATGTGCTTTTTAAATTCCTGGTGAACGTGCTTAGAGGTAAAAATCAGCTCAACAATCCCCTTTTTTTCAATTAGCCCGGCCAGGCCATTATTATAAGTCTTGTCGTAAAGAGCTCTATCGAGCGCACTTCCATTCACGCGCCTACACGATAAGAGAATATCGGCCACTCCAATTTTATGCTCGCTCAGAAAATCCTGGATCTTTTTTTTATTATCCAATTTCAAATCAAAACATAAACCAATCAAAGACCATAGACGATTAGTCGAACCGCCATAATAAAAGGGAATGTCACCATCCTTGACTTCATGAAAACGCTCAGGATTAGAGAACTTCCCAATTGGAAAATTTCCTATGATCATCTTCTGGGCCTGAGGTGGAATAAAAGGTTTATACGGATGGTGTTCAAGAGGATCCATGCAAATAATTTAGCATAATGCTTTCATTCAAACAAAATTAGATTTTTGGGACACATCAAAAAGACTTTTTACCCCATACAATTCTTCTCATCGCGTGAAATGATGGATTTTACGTTCATGAATATTGGCATCCATACTGCAACTAATATAGTAGTACCAGAAGAGATTCTGGTCGGGACGAAAGACAAAGGCAAAGATTATTGTGATCGCCATTGTGTAGACTGAAAAACTACTCCCACACATTATCAATAAGAAGCCACCTTCGGGTGGCTTTTTAATTCAAGGAGGAACTGCATGACAAATCCAATTGAATCCAAAAACAATCCAATCTCACAAGTTGGAATCAAAAAGAAGCTTGAAAAAAAAGAATTCATAAAAGAAACATCACAACAGCAACACGCTAATGATGCCGCTCCTAATCTCAATCCGTTGAGTTCAATCGTTCACAAAGTGCTTCACAAAGCTTCAAACAGAGGTAAATAACATGAACTATCAGGAAATCATCGATTTTTGGTTTCGTGAAATAAAACCTGAAAACTGGTTTAAGAAAAGCGACTCGCTCGACCTTCTTATTACTGAGCGCTACATTGCTCTTCATGCTTCAGTCATTGCAGGCGAACACTCTGCATGGAGAAATGAGCCACTTGGAAGACTGGCCGAAATTATCGTCATTGATCAATTTTCCCGCAATATCTACCGCGATGATCCTAAGTCTTTTATCTATGACCCTATGGCCCTGGCACTTGCACAAGAGGCCATCAGAGGTGATTACCACAAAGACTTTTCACCCGTCTTAAAACAATTTCTTTATATGCCCTTCATGCACAGTGAATCAAAACTGATTCATCAAACGGCCATGATGCTTTTTGCAGAACCTGGACTCGAATCCAATTTTGATTACGAATTAAAACACAAGGAAGTCATTGACCGTTTTGGCAGATACCCGGAACGCAATCAAATTCTAGGCAGAGTCAATACTTCTGATGAGGAAGCTTATTTGATGGAGAGCGCTCCGGTTTATGCCAGTGCAACGATAAAGGAAGAAATACACATCTCCCACTAGTATACCAAAGACTGGTATTGGTGATTATGTAATGAAACCAAAAACTCCGAAACGGCTTTATTAAAGGCCTGTGAATTTTCCATATTGCTTAAGTGTCCAGCTTTTGGAATCATCACCAGCCTGCTATCCGCAATGTTTTTATGCAAATGTTGAGCGTCGCTAAAAGGAGTGACTTTATCTTCCTCGCCAACCAAAATTAGAGTCGGAACATGGATATCCTTGAGCATATCAGAACAGTCCAATCTCGTGGCCAAACTCACGAGTCCAGAACTTATCCCTTCTTCTGTGTTTCTTTCAGCGATATCGTAAAAAAAACTTTTCAGTTGTAAATTCTCCCGCGAGCTCTTACCGACCATCGACAACCACTGCTTTTCCATAAACTCTTCCCGGTGGCTATGAAGTTTTTTAATGGAGCTCCAGCGTTTTTCTTTTCCCAGGTTATCATCTGGTGTCGACTTAGTGTCGGCAAGGATAAGGCCGCTACAAAGTTCCGGAGCTTTTTGATAAAGTCGTAAGGCAAGATATCCTCCCATTGAAAGACCGCACCAGACAGATTGTTTGATTCCAGTCTCTTTTAAGAAGTTCTGCACGGACTCTACATAATGCTCGAATGTGATTGCGTGATCTGGCAGTGTTCCTTTTCCAAACCCCGGTAGGTCGGGGGCCAGCGTGTAATGAGTGCGGGAAAAAAATTGCATCTGATCTTTCCACATATCAGATGCTAGAGGAAAAGCGTGCAGGAAAATCAAAGGTTCTTTGCCGTAACTTCCCTGTGTCTGCACGTACAATGCATTAACATCCATGTTACCTCCATCCTTATCATTGCTTAAAGGATTTCGTCAGCTCTTTTGAAGCCATTTCCTGGGCCTCTCTGGCCTCTTTTAAAACAGGGGCCATGCCGAAGAACTCGTGAGTGACGCCTTTAAAATTTTTGTATTTTACATCTACTCCATAGGATTTCATTATCTCTGCCAGCTCCTTTCCTTCAGTGCGAAGAGGATCAATTTGAGCTGTGATAATGGTGGCGTTATTTAAGTGTTGAAAATTTGCTTTGAGCAGATTGATACGTTTATCATCTCTTTCAGACGTTGAATGAAGATACTGATTCATAAACCAGGTCATCATGTCACGGTTTAAAGGTTTCGCATTGGCATTTTCTTTATAAGAACTTGTCGATAAATAGTTTCCTGCAACCGGATAAACAATCAATTCGTGAATTGGCATTTGGATTTTTTCATCGCGCGCACGAATCGCCACATTGAGTGCCAGATTTCCTCCCGCACTCTCACCCGCGACCGCCACCCTTTTTGGATCGCCATCAAATGTTCGGGCATTTTTTAAAACCCATTGGAAGGCCGCATAGGCATCTTCGTGTGCCGCCGGGAATTTATATTCGGGAGCTTTACGATACTCTACAGAGACAAAGATCGCCTTCGTTTTATCCGCCAGTGATCTTGGAGTTGCATCGTAAGTGTCATTGTCAGCAAGGACCCATCCTCCACCATGAAAATACACAACAACTGGCATTGGTTTATTTGCGCCTGCAGGTGTATAGATGCGCGCCGGGATTTGTCCATCACCTCCATCGACCTTGATATCTTTAACTGTCACGAGAGGTTGCGCTTCAATCTTTTTATTCTTCATTAATGTCTTAACCGCATCTGCTGGTGTCGGCTGTTTTCTCGCCTCTTGTGCACTTAATGTCTCAATAGGCTTTCCTTTTTGGGACTCCAGCGTCTTTAAAACTGCGTCCATTTCCCCGGTGGGTTTGCCCATTTTTGCCAGGGCATTTTCAAATGAAAAGACAATCAAAAGCGGCAGAATTACTTTTTTTATCATGGGCTTAACCTCTATTTAAAACTCAAAGCGCAAACAATAGCGCAATAGTTAAGTATTAAAGTGCAAGCCCCGGGCCGAAAAATAACTTCGCCTTTTAGGGATTTTTTCCCCATAATAAAAAGAGATGCAAAATACGAAAATGTCGCCGCAAGAATTTATCACCATCTTTCATAAGCTTTTAAGTGAGAAAGTCCCAACTGAAGCGCTTATCACTCTCGGCTCATCAATCGCCACTCTCAATTTCAATGACTGGAAATCTGTTGGTGGAAACATCGTGATGAAAGATTTAAAACCGATCTATCACTCTTCAAAAAAGAAAGTGATCTCACTTAAAGAGTTAAAGAAAAATATTAAAGAAGAGCGACCGCGGAATTTCTTTAAAAACCTGGCGAAAAACTCTGCAGAGGCCATTAAAGGCTCAATTAAAAATGCGACAGTTAGTATTCCTGAAGCTAAAAATCGTTTGAGTGATTTTTCAAAAAAGATTGTCACTGATTACAACAAGCTTGAAACCAATGAAGATAAAGG
Source organism: Bacteriovorax sp. As-1 (assembly GCF_058446905.1). NCBI lineage: Bacteria > Pseudomonadati > Bdellovibrionota > Bacteriovoracia > Bacteriovoracales > Bacteriovoracaceae > Bacteriovorax > Bacteriovorax sp. As-1. Next base: position 2,607,441 of record NZ_CP184341.1, on the reverse strand, counting down.
ACGCTACATCTTAAAACTTTCACTTTATGCCAGCGTTTTTGCCATTGCTTTTAATAAAGGAAGTAAACAAAAGATGCTTTCGAAATCCACTGTGCCACTTATTGTTTTAGGAATCACTCTCGTGGTTATTAACCGCGTGTTAGAACAAACGGAAGGAAAGCTAGAGCACTCTCCTGAAGCAAAATCTCTGGCTTCAGACCTGCGCTCACTTCTGCGCACTCTCAATATGGGTTTTAGTTCCGGAATGACTTTAAATGTGGTTGTCGATGGTATCGTCGATCAGAAAATCAACTTAAGCGATGTCGATGGAAAAACCATCGGATCGCTGATGCCAAAATCTATTATCGACAATATGATTTATGCTACTTTGATGGGACTCTTTTCAACTGAGGCTAAGGCGTAACTTTCGCTTTCTCAATATATCCCCAGAATTTTGGCAGGCACAATGCTGTTAAAAAAACAGCAATAAAACAAATCACACCACCACTCATGATACTTGTTGAAACACTGCTGACAGAGGCAATATAACCTGCGCGTGCGTTTCCTAAAAGCGGCCCTGACATATAAGAGATCATTTCAATCCCACTCAGTCTTCCACGCAATTCGTTCGGCACTGTTTGATTCCAGATGATCCCGCGGAAAAGGCCACTCAACATATCGGCCGCTCCTGCCATTACCAGACAGAGAAAGGCCACTGGAAGTGAATGAGCAAAACCCAAGAAGAAAATAAAAACGGCCCATAACATCGCTGCAATTACCACTGCGCGCCCGTGGAATTTTACTTTTCCTGACCATCCACTTAAAAGTGTCATAATCATCGCCCCGGTTGCCATGCCGGAAAATAGTATCCCGGCAGCCTTCGCGCCTCCAAATCCTTCGGCCATTGCCGGGAAAAGGGCAACCGGAAAAGCAAACAACATGGCCACGATATCGATCAAATATGTTCCAATCAATTCTGGTTTTGAAACAGCAAAACGCAGTCCTTCTTTGATATCTTGAAGTGGAGAATGCTCACGCTTTTCTGGGTTGGGAGTTTTTTTCATCAAGAAAATACAAATCAATGCCCCCATAAAAGTGACCACATCAAAAAGGTAGGCACCTTTCACTCCAAACTTAGCAATGATAAGTCCACCCAATGCCGGTCCAATGATCGCTCCTACTGACCAACGGAAACTTCCAAGTGCTCCAATGGCAGCGTAGTCTTCCGGCTCAACCATCTTTTGATTAAGAGCATCCATTGCTGGCCTATGAAAGCCAACAACCGACTGGAGCAAAAACACCGTCACGAAAATAAGTGGCACACTCGGCACATCTCTAAAAGCATTCCATGCAAAAATACTAATGAGTAGGCACATCAGGACTTCTGAAACCAAAAGTAGTTTGCGTCGATTGAGCCTGTCGGCATAAGCTCCACCGATAATCCCAAATAAAATAACTGGAATTAGCTGAGCAATACTGACAAGTCCTACAATCTTATTGTCTTTAGTCAAATCGTAAACTTCGTATGGGATCGCTACATAAGTCACCATACTTCCAATAAAAGATAAAAACTGCCCGATATAAAGAAGGCGGAAATCGCGGTACTTGGTTAGGGGTTTGATATTGATGAACATAGAAAAACCTTGCTGCTTATTTGGGCACACGCCTTATACTAACGTACAGACTAATGGCATATAGTTTATGAATGGTTTTCATTATAGACTTCCTCTCTATGAAGACAACACCAAAAAAAGTTAAATATTCTGTCCTTGATCTCGCTCCTATCGCTGAAGGATATACAGCAGCGGATGCATTCAATAATTCTGTAAGCCTCGCTCAGCATGCCGAGAGCTTAGGCTATAACCGCTTCTGGTTAGCTGAACACCACAACATGGATGGAATTGCGAGTTCGGCCACTTCTATTTTAATCGGCCACATTGCCGGGAAAACTAAATCTATTCGAGTGGGATCTGGTGGAGTGATGCTGCCTAATCATGCTTCACTTATCATCGCCGAACAATTTGGAACCTTGGAAACACTTTATCCCGGTCGCATTGACCTAGGCTTAGGGCGTGCTCCCGGAAGTGATCAGGTCACAATGAGAGCGATCAGACGCGACCTCATGTCAGATCGTTTCCCTGAACAAGTTCAAGAACTCTTCCAGTATTTTTCTGATAATCAAGAAGGCGCACGCGTAATCGCCAACCCAGGACGCGGATTAAAAATCCCTGTCTGGCTTTTAGGCTCAAGTCTCTACAGCGCAGAGCTTGCCGGGCGCTTAGGCGTTCCCTATTCATTCGCTTCGCACTTTGCTCCTGATCTGATGATGGAAGCCCTTCACGTTTACCGTGAGTTTTTCACTCCCTCTATTTATTTAAAAGAGCCTTACTGCATGATCGGAGTTCAAGTCGTCGGTGCTTCAACAGATGAAGAAGCTGAATTTCTTTCAACGACAGTCTATCAACGCTTCCTTGCTCTAATCCGCGGTCAGTCTCTTAAAATGAAACCACCAGTAAAAAGCATGGATGGATTATGGAACACTCATGAAGAGCAATACGTAAAAGCGAAACTGCATACAAGTGTCAGAGGTGGACCAGAAAAAGTGAAGGCCCAGCTTCTACACCTGGCAGAGTTCACTGGTGTTGATGAATTGATGATTGTGTCTGATTTATATAAACATGAAGACCGCCTGCGATCATTTACCATGGCCGCAGAGGCCTTGAGATAATTATTTCTTTTCGTCTTTTAAGATTTTAGCAATCAGCTCTTTATGCGATTTCTCAAAGGCGTCCAGTTTATCATGGAGTGTTCTGATTTCCATTTCGGCCTTTAAGTTGATCATATAATCAGAGCGCGCTCTTCTTCTATCTTTTTCTTCCTGACGATTCTGGCTCATCATGATGATCGGTGCCTGCAAGGCCGCAAGACATGAAAGAATCAGGTTTAGTAAAATAAAAGGAAATGGATCTACTGCTTTTGATCCCTGATAGGCGTTATAAATAATCCATAAGATTAAAAAAAATGAAAACCCCAGGATAAACGTCCAGCTTCCCCCGAAGTCTGCAACATTATCCGAAACTCTTTGCCCAAAAGTCGCATCATCATCATTTTCTACTTCATGTAGCTTTTTGGTGAGAAAATGCTCATCTTCAATCGCCATATTGACCAGTTCATCCATTTTTTTAATCTGGATTTCTTCTTCATTTAAAATCTCTTTAATGTCCATGGGCCACCTTTTTAAATTTAAAAATAAAACTAGCTAAACTTCCGGCCACTAATCCCCAAAAAGCGGAACTAATACCAAAGAGCATCAATCCAGACGCTGTTACAAAAAATGTTATCATTGCTGCTTCCCTATCTTCCTCATGAGTCACAGCACTCATCAGTCCATTATTGATAGTCCCCATCAAAGCAAGACCAGCAACCGCCATCACCAGCTCTTTTGGAAAAGCATTAAAGACACCAACAACAGCGCCCGAAAAAAGCCCTACTGGAATGTAAATAAGTCCTGAGCTAATCGCAGCAGTGTAGCGCTTCTTCGGATCAGGGTCAGCTTCCGGCCCCATGCAAATCGCCGCCGTGAGCGCTGAGAGATTCAAAGCGTATCCACCAAAAGGAGCGACGAGAAGATTAGTTAATCCAGAGTATGTAATAAGCTTTGAAACTTCTGGTTTGTAATGATTCGCTCTCATGACCGCCAGACCTGTCATGTTTTGTGAAGTCATCGTCACCACAAAAAGTGGAAGACCAATGCTAAAGAGCACTTGCCAGTTTAGCGTAGGTGTCGTGAAAACAGGCTTCATCAATCCGAACTCGATAGGAGTGAAATTCATTAGTCCCTGAAGCCAAGCGACCATCATCCCAACGCACAGGACGACGACTATATTGAAACGAGCAAAAAATCTTTTTCCGACGGCATAAACAATGAACATGCTCATGACTAAAAGCATATGGGTTTTCATGGAAGTGAAAACATCTAAAGCAAAATGCAGAAGAATCCCCGCCAGCATGGCCGAAGCAATCCCTACCGGAATCTTCTTCATGATTTTTTCAAAAAATCCCGTCACTCCTGAGAGTAAGACCAGAAGCGAAGAAAAAACAAAAGCACCTATGACATCACTTAAAAGTTCACCGTGCAGACTTCCAATCAAAAGAGCTGCCCCCGGAGTTGACCAGGCAAACATCACAGGACTTTTATATTTGAGAGAAAGGACAACTGTCAGGAGTCCCATACTAACACAAAGGATACCAAGCCATGAACTCGCCTCTGCGCTACTTGCTCCTGCGGCAGCTGCTGCTTGAAAAACAATAACGGCAGAACTGGTATAGCCAACAAGCACAGCGATAAGTCCCGCAACAAGCGTCGATAAAGTAAAGTCATCCCAAACATTTTTCATACCAACTATCTTAAGCGCGCCGAGCAGTGTTGACAACCAAATCGGCCGAAAGTTAGTGTTAGGGCAACATTCAATCAGGAGGCCCCATGATTTTCGAACTAACAGTTCCTCAATTCATCAAAACATTAAAAAACCTTAACGGTTTCTTAGATAAAGCTGCAGGATATGCAGATTCAAAGAAATTTGAAATGGACGTTTTACTAAACTCTCGCCTGGCACCAGACCAATTCCCACTTACTCGCCAAATCCAAATCGTTTGCGACACAGCTAAGCTTGGGGTTTCTCGCCTGACAGGAAAGTCTGCTCCAGTAAACGATGACACTGAAAAAACGCTTGCAGATGTTAAAGCGCGCATCCAAGGGACAATCGCTTACCTTGAAAGCATGAAACCAGAAGATTTCAAAAACGCAGCAACGGCAACAATCACAACTCCTCGCTGGGAAGGAAAAACTTTAACTGGAAATGATTATGTGATTCACCACGTGATCCCGAACTTCTACTTTCACGTGACGACTGCTTACGCGATTATGAGACACAATGGTGTTGATTTAGGTAAAAAAGATTATCTTGGAGAGATCCCTTATAAGCTTCCATAATATGAAATAAAAAAAGGGCCCAACCGGGCCCTTTCTTATCTGTACATCGCGGCTTCACTCGCCTCGACTTCAGCTCTGTGTTTTAGTTTCTCTTTTTTTCTTTCCTGCTTTTCTTTAATCGTAAGTTTATGCTTAAACTTGTTTTTATCTCTATCTTTTCCTTTATCTAATCCTTTTGCCATAAATGGCCTCCTTGTAAGGTTTAGAGCTTAGGATAGATTTTACGCCTGATAATTTTTGATTGCATCTAAAAAGACAGTCCCATAACTTTCCAGTTTACTTTGACCAACGCCGTGGACTAATAAAAATTCCTCTGCATTTCGAGGCTTTAACACGCACATATCATTTAATGTCTTATCGTTGAACACGATATAAGAAGGAAGATTTTTTTCTTTTGCCAGGCGGTTTCTTAACTCTTTTAGTGCAGTAAAGAGACCATCGTCTCCACTTGCTCCTCCAGTGCGCTTTTTATCCACCTTGGCCGCTGTTTTTGCTTTAGCGACTTTCTCATCCTGCATGCGCAGGTCGAGCTTAATCTTGCCGCTTAAAATATCCTGAGCTTTATTCGTCAGCGCCAGGCTTCGGTATTCCCAGTTTTTAACAGCAATGTAATTTAAATTCAGAAGCTGTCTTAAAACACTTCCCCAGTGCTCTTTTGATTTATCTTTTCCAATTCCATAAACTGAAAGATCATGATGGTTTCTCTCTGTGATTTTGGCATTTTTACTTCCACGAATCACATCAATTAAGTGGCCGGCACCATAGGATTGACCAGTTCTAAAAATTGTTGAAAGGATTTTTTGAGCATCGACAGTAGCATCCCAAAGAGTTGGCGGCTCAATACAAGTATCGCAGTACCCGCAAGTCTCTGCTCCATTTTCTCCAAAATAACGAAGAAGATAATGTCTTCTACAAGAAGCGGCTTCACACAATGCCAACATGCTGTCTAACTTAAAGCGAGCAATGCGTTTATAGTTTTCATCCGCATCTGTCGTCTCAAGCATCTGAGCAAGCTTCACAATATCACCTAAACCAAAAATCATCCAAGCAGTTGAAGCTTTTCCATCACGTCCCGCTCTTCCGGTTTCCTGGTAATAACTCTCGATACTTTTTGGCAAATCTAAATGGGCCACAAAACGAACATCTGGTCTGTCGATCCCCATACCAAAGGCAATCGTCGCGACAACAATAATCTTTTCTTCTAAATTAAAAAGCTCCTGATTCATCGCCCTTTCATTGACTGAAAGACCTGCATGATAAGGGACGGCCTTATAACCTAATTTATTAAGAGCTGCGGCCACTCTTTCAACTTTATCGCGAGAAAGACAATAAACAATACCGGTATCATCCGGGTGGTGAGTTTTAATAAACTCATCCAACTGTTTAATCTCATCACTGCGCTCAAGGATCATGTACTTAATATTCGGGCGATCAAATGAAGAGACAAATGTCGCAGGCTCTTTCATGCGAAGCTGATCAGCAATATCGACTCTGGTTTTAGCATCCGCTGTTGCAGTTAAAGCAATCACAGGAACATCCGGGAATCTTTCTTTAAGTTCCCCAAGTCTTGTGTAGTCTTTTCTAAACTCATGCCCCCATTGAGACACACAGTGAGCTTCATCAATAGCAATTAAAGAAACTTGTACCTGATCAAAGAAACTCATAAGCGCTGGGCTTAAAACACCTTCCGGTGAAACATAAACGATCTTAGTCTTGCCGTTTAAGATTTGAGCTTTTGCTTTTTGGGATTCACTAAAGCTTTGAGATGAATTTAAAAAGACAGACTCTACTCCATACTCTTTTAAGTTCATCACCTGATCCTGCATTAGCGAGATAAGCGGAGAAATAACCAGTGTCACTCCATCCAGGTATAAAGCAGGAATTTGGTAACAAAGAGACTTCCCTCCACCCGTTGGCATAATCGCCAACGTATCTTTTTTATCTAAAATAGAATTGATGATATTAAACTGCTCGAAACGAAATGATTCGTATCCAAAAGTTTCTTTTAATATCGAATGAAGTTTCTCTGATCTCATTGCATCTTTTTTATATTGTAAACAAGCTCTTCAAGCCCGTTGAGTTTGATTTCGTACAAAAGCCCCAAGAGCTTTCCCAGCTCTCCCTCAGGAAAGCCTTGGTCGTAAAACCACAGGACATAATTTTCTGGAAGCTCAATCAACGTGCGGCCTTTGTATTTACCAAAAGGCATAACAACTAATGTTAACTTTACTAAGTCATTTTGTGCAAAATCCATGTGATTATTGTGCCTTGTAACACTTGAGTTTGTTAATAAGTTTTTAGGTTCTTAGAGCTTTTTTTGAGTGCTCGCCTTGACACTTATTTAAATGACCACATCTTAAGTAGTAAGAATGACTTATAAGAGACGTTCTAAGGGAGGAATAATATATGAACAAATTTGACAGCATCGTTGAGGGGTCTCTGGCCATCGCTCAGAGCGAGGCCCTAAAGAGAAAGCATATAGAGCTGACCCCATACCAATTAATTTTAGGGTTAATGAATAACCCTCAGTCATTTTCCAATAGAGCGCTGAAAAAATACTCAAAAGATCTTGAAAAACTTTTAGATACAGTTCCAACGACTAAAAATAAAATCGAAATGGAAAACCTAAGAGCATCAAGCAAACTTTCTGAGTGGCTGACATACGCTTCATCAAACGCCATTCAAAATGGGCGTGGTGAAATCACGGAAACCGATCTTTTAAAGTATCTGCAACAAATTGTTCCAGAGTTTAAGATCGACTACAACGCTTTAAAAACGGAAAACGCTGATGGTGTAACTGAGAAGCCGACGTTCTTAACAAACCTGAATGAGCTTGCCGAAAGCGGTAAACTCGATCCGGTTATCGGGCGCTCAAAAGAGATCCGCGCCGTGATGGAAATTTTAGGTCGCCGTGGGAAAAACAACCCAGTGTTGGTTGGACCAGCCGGTGTTGGTAAGACGGCCATCGTTGAAGGTTTAGCTGATGCCATCGTAAAAGGAAAAGTGCCTGATGTACTAGAAGGTAAAACAGTTTACTCGCTAGATCTTGGTGCCCTAATGGCCGGTACAAAATACCGTGGTGAATTCGAAGAGAGACTGCAAGCTCTTTTAAAATTCATCAAAGACCAAAACGGCCAGGCGATTTTATTTATCGACGAGCTTCACCAATTAGTTGGTGCTGGTCGTACTGATGGAGCAATGGATGCGGCCAATTTACTAAAACCTGCATTAGCTCGCGGAGAACTGCACTGTATCGGTGCAACGACCCCCGAGGAGTATCAAAAATATATTCTCAATGACTCTGCTCTCGACAGACGCTTTAGAAGCGTTCCTGTAGATGAGCCTACCAAGGAAGATGCCATTGAGATCCTGATGGGAATCAGGGAGAAGATGGAGATTCACCATGGAATTAAAATTTCTGACCGCGCTATCTACGATGCTGTGTTTTTATCTAGCCAGTACATTACTGATAAAAACTTACCTGACAAAGCGATTGACCTTATCGATGAGGCCAGTTCCGCTCTCAAGTTATCAGCAGAAGCGATGCCCGCCGACCTCGTTGAATTAGAAGCAGAGATCAGAACCAAAAAGATCTATGCGAAGTCGCAGGCAAAACCTGGTGACACAGAAAAAGAGATCGCGGTTTTAGAAGCGCGTTTTAAAGAAGAAAAAGAAAAATGGGAAAAAGAAGTTCTTGCCCTAAAACAAGTTTCGGAATTAAAGCACCAGCTTGACCGCTCAAAATTTGAATTGGAGCAGGCGCAAAGAAACCAGGACTACGAAGCGGCTTCAAAGCTTAAGTACTCAGTGATTCCTGAGATTGAGGCGAAACTTTCTCAATCAAACAACAACTGGGTTCTTTCAACCACTCATATTGCCAATGTCATCTCGAGGCAAAAAGGCATTCCAGTGGAGAAGATTTTAAAATCTAAGCAGGAGCAGATTTTAGAGCTGGAAGCTTACTTAAAGAACAAAGTGTTTGGGCAAGACAAAGCACTTAACGAAATCGCAGAAGTCTTGATTACCGCTCATGCAGGTTTATCAGACCCGACTCGCCCACTTGGTTCATTCTTACTAAGAGGTCCATCTGGTGTCGGTAAAACTGAAACCGCTAAGGCCCTTGCTGAATTTTTATTTGGTTCGCAGGAAAACTTAGTGCGCTTTGACCTTTCAGAGTTCTCAGAGAAACACTCAGTCTCAAAACTGATTGGTGCTCCTGCGGGGTATGTTGGATATGAAGAAGGCGGTATCTTAACTGAGGCCATCAGAAAGAAACCATATTCGGTTATCCTTTTTGATGAGGTGGAAAAGGCCCACCACGACTTCTCGGACATCCTGTTGCAAATCCTGGATGACGGACGTCTAACAGATAATAAAGGTCGCACCATCGACTTTAAGAACACGATCATTTTAATCACAACTAACTCGAAAGATTTAGAGCATGATTTTAAGCCGGAAGTTCTTGGTCGCTTGGATGCAATGTTAACTTACAACGCCCTTGATAACTCGATCATGACAAACTTGATCGATAAACAAGTGAAGCTTCTTAACGAGCGCCTTGAAGGAAAAGAGCTTCATATTGAGCTTGATAAGAAAGTGTATGAAGAGCTGGCTAAACGCGGGTACGATCCTCGCTTCGGTGCACGTCCACTTCAATCGGTGTTCTCTCAAATTGTCACTCGCCCTCTTTCAAAGAGAGTGCTTGAAGGGCATTTAGAAAAAGGGAACATGAAAGGTGTCTGGAAGGATGACAATGCTGAGCATGTGACTTTTGAAATGGTACAATAAAAAAAGGGCCCGTTTTGGGCCCTTTCTTTTTTTTAAATTACTGATTAAATCCACCACAAGAAATAGACCCATTCGATCCAGACTTGCAGCCATCGTACTGGCCTCCGCAAGACACAGTTCCGTTCGTTCCGTACTTGCATCCGTCATAAAGACCTCCACAAGAAACTGATCCGTTTGTCCCGTACTTGCATCCGTTGTAAACGCCTCCACAAGAGATATCCCCTTTTGAACCTACTTTACAGCCGTCGTATTTTCCACCACACGATACACTTCCATCACTTCCGTATTGGCAGCCATCATAAAGTCCACCACAAGAAACAGATCCATTCGTTCCGTACTTGCATCCGTCGTAAAGACCTCCACAAGAGACTGATCCGTTTGTTCCGTATTTGCATCCGTCGTAAAGACCACCACATGAGATGTCGCCTTTTGAACCGATTTTACATCCATTATAAAGCGATCCACATGAAACACTTCCGTCTGTTCCGTACATACAGTTGTTGTAGCCATTGGCCATGACTAGTGTTGAAAAGCAAAGAAAAGCTAACGCTAAAAGAGTTTTCATGAAGCCCCCATTCATTGATGTTTTATCAGGTATATCAAAAAGAATAGGTCTTATAAACAAAAAAGGCGGAAGAGCTTAACCATCAATCCATGACTTAAGGTCATCAGAGATCTTTAATTGGCGTGCTTTCTCAGCGCGTTTAGGACTTCTCTCAATCCCCTGAGCATTCATCCCTAAAATATTGGCCGCGGCAAGTACACTTCCTTCTCCACAGAATGGATGAACAATACGGTTAGACTGCGTATGATTTTTGATGAAGTTTACAATCATCAGGCAATTCTCCAGCCCCATTCCTCTCTCCCAGGTTTTTTCTCCCAGATCAGGAATAACATCGGCCGTAGATTTTCCTAAATCAAGCAAACGGACATTTTTTGAAAAACATAAAACGTGTGAATAAGCAGGACGGCCAAAAGTGATGTACCCCGGTTTTACTCGGCAGACGATTTTGTGCCAAAGAAGTTCAAGGCCTACTTCCTCAGCAGCTCTTTGAACGAGATAACCTTTATCAACCCATACACCTTCATATTTGATGTCCGATTGATAAAACACTACCACGCCATCGTCTGGAACTTTTGTCATGATAAGCGCAGCGGTTGATTTAAACCACTCTTTCCATTTCTCTAAAGGCCATTTCGGAAACTCAGAGATATCTGGCATAGAAGCAACGAGAGAAGCACCTTCGAGCTTCTCCTGGGCCTGTAACCATTCAATGGCGTCTGCGCAGACGACGTCGCGTGCTGGATTATTTTCCATAAACCTTTTCGCCGGCGATATAGACTGACTTGGTGGCGCGGTCGTCCCCTAAAGTCATCAGGATGAAAAGCACTTCGTTGATGTCTTTACAGAAACTCATTCTGAAATCAATTAATGGAGTCGCTTTTAAATCTAAAACTAAAAGATCCGCTTCCATTCCTGCTTCAATTGATCCGATCTTATCTTCTAAGTAAAGCGACTCTGCCGCTCCTCTAGTTGCCAGATAGAAGGCCATGACAGATGAAAGTGAGTATCCTTCAAGCTGAGCAATCTTATAAGACTCGTTCATTGATTGAAGTTGAGAGAAACTTGTCCCGGCACCAATATCTGTTGCCAGACCTACGCGCACGGGACGCTTTTTATCTTTTGCTTTTGGAAATGGGAAAAGACCACTTCCTAAGAATTCGTTAGAAGTCGGGCAATGAGACACAGCTGAACCTGTCTCGTACATTCTCTCCCACTCGTTGTCTGTTAAGTGAATTGCGTGACCGAAAATCGAGCGCGCTCCCACTAGAGCGTAGTGATCGTACACATCAAGGTATCCTTTTCTTTCTGGATACAATTCTTTTACCCACTCAATCTCTCCTTTATTTTCAGAGATGTGAGTTTGCATATAAACACCTGGATGCTCTTTCCAAAGCGTTCCTGCTAATTCTAGTTGCTCAGGAGTTGATGTTGGAGCAAAACGTGGAGTGATTGCATAAGAAAGTCTTCCCTTCCCGTGCCACTTTTTAATCAACGCTTTTGAATCATCGTATGAACTCTGTGCCGTATCTAAAAGCTCCGGTGGAGCATTTCTATTCATCAGGACTTTTCCGGCAATCATGCGCATATTGAACTTTGAAGCCTCTTCAAAGATCGCGTCTACTGAATGTGGATGAACTGTTCCATAAACCGCTGATGTCGTCGTTCCCGCGCGGAAACTCTCCTGCACAAAAACTTTCGCTACATTTTTTGCGTGCTCAAAGTTTGCGAACTGTTGTTCAGCGATAAACGTATAGTTATTAAGCCAGTCGATTAACTGCTTTCCAAAAGCACCGATGATCTGAGTCTGCGGGTAATGGATATGAGTGTCGATAAAACCAGGAACAATCAATGAGTCTTTATAAACTTTAACTTCAACTCCCGCAGGGATTGAACTCTTAAGTGAATCGTAAGAGCCAAAAGATTTGATTTTGCCGTTTTCGATAATAATAAGCGCGTCGCTTTCATAGTGAAGAGCGGCTTCGTCGCCAACAAGGAATGGGTCTGCTTTAAATGTGACAGCTGGGCCACGTAAGATTTTTGTATTCATAGGGGCCTTTATAACATGCCGGAAATGAATCGACCAGACTTACCAGAGGAAGAACTCCTCCTATAAGTCTGGCGATAAAAAGATATTAGTTCTGTCTAATCGTTTTTAGGTTTCCATCGATCACGCTTGATACTGTTGAAGGATCAAGAGTTTCACAGTTGATAGCTTTTGCTACGTTTACACTTCTATTTGGAGCAACTTGTACGAAAAGGTAAGCTAAATCTACGCTTTTCCCGTTAACTTTTACTTCTGTATAATATTGGTTTCCAAGCTTGATTGTCTCTAACTTTACTTTGTTTACGACAGAAACTTTGCTGACCTTTGCTCCGCCTTCGTTACATGGCTCACAGTAATCTGTGATCACTGCGTTCTTTTGAAGTAAAAGAGCTGCTCTTTCAGCTTCTGCCTGAGATACGGCCTGGCACTGGTCTGCCATTGCATTGATTGAGAAAAGAGTCGCGATTGTAAATAGGATTGCCTTCATATTTATCTCCTAGAGTGTGAGTAGTGAATGACAGCCTTTTATCACAAATCGCGATTTGCAAATCGTTTTTGTAAAAATTACAGGGCCGTTCTATTTTCGTTCACAATAGGCAAGAAACGAATGCACGAGTTTTTGAACCTTTTCATATTGAGCAGGGTCCTTAAGGTTGCCCTCTTCATCAAAGGCTTCATGGGCCTTGGAAAGGCCGAAGACTTCCGGGTAAAGGTAATTGCCTAAATTTTCAAATGGTACACGGGCATGGGCCAGGCCTCTGATGGCCCCTAAGGCCCCAGGAGATGCACCTAAAAGTAGAACTTGCTTCTTACTAAAAGGCATAGGCTTCACCCTCGAAACCCAGTCGATAGCCGTCTTAAGCACACTAGATATTGAACCATTGTATTCTGGAGTTGAGATTATTAAGACATCAGCATCAGCAATAGCAGTTGCCAGTTTTGTCACTCCTTCTGGCATTCCTTTAGCTTCAAGATCTCCATCATAAACAGGGAGATTGAGCGGTTGCAAATCTAGTATGGTAGGCGTCACTTTTCCTTCTTTCTCAATAATTTTCGCGACAACATTTACCAGCTTCTTATTAAGAGAATCCTTTCTCAAACTTCCTGCGAACAATAATACTTTCATGAAAACTCCCTTGATGATTTTACTCGGCTATTGTGGATAACTTCCAGAGTGAATGATTCAAAATTGATTCCATCACCTTTTTCGCCTCAACACCAAACCTAATTTGCCTCAATTGTCTTATGAAAATGATTAAAACTAAATCAAAAGCTTGGCATGTTTCATGCTTTACCATTTTTCATGTAATCAAAACACGGAGGATCTCATGGTACAAAACAAAAAAAATTTTTCATCAGGAAGAAAATTAGCAGAAGACACGCAAGACATGGATAAAAAATCTGGTGTGCGCCACGCTGAAAGAGCGGCCGACACAAATCGTTCTGGAAATCTAAAACAAACCGGAATTTCAAAAGACAAAGCGAACATCTCTAAAAGAGATATGGGTTCACGCAAATAATTATTTGCTGTTGGACGTTGAGGTGCTCACTCACCTGGGCACCTCCTCATTAAAGAAAAAATATGCAACTTAGTTCTTATATAGATCACAAACAAGCGTTTTCGAAATTAAAACTCCCATCTTTTTTATTAGGAACCGTCTTGTTTTTGAGCGTGGCCGCAATAGCGGCCATTATCTTGGGAGTAGTGTCTTACATCATCTTGTCATCGAGTTCTTTTTTATTAACAGTTGTGATAAAAAACGCTGATCCAAGAGGGGCCAGTGTACTCAGTGCTGCACCATTGTTTTACGCTGTTAATATGGTTTTCATTGGTTTGCTTTTCATCGACCGAATGGTCTATGAGACGGTAAATGAAAAAGACCTTCCTGTGCTCATGACAAAAATATCAGACACATTTATAACTCTCGCCTACTCTCATCTGGTATCCAGCTTTGTTGCGGCGATCTTCTTGTCCATTAAGAGAATTGGAAATTTTCACATGGATTTTAAGCCTCGCCGCACTTTGGGATTCTTCTCAAACTTCGCTCCACTACTTATCAAAACGTTTTAGTTAGTTTTTAATGCGCCATTCTTTTTTGCCTCGGCATATCTTACAAATTGCCCCATAAATTGCTTCGCAAATCTCTATTTCATAGGGTTATTACGCCAAAAGATTGGCACAGAAGATGCTTTATATAAAAGTGGAAGTCGAGCTTGAGTGTAGTGAGCGATTACTACAGCAATATGAAAGACGATTCTAACCTGTCTGGTACTTTTGTCTAAGATTGTTATTAGATAGGAAGAAAGTCTAACAATTGCAAACGGATCAAAAAGAAAACGTGAAGACCAACCTAACGTTCAATCTTTGAGATCTTCTTCTCGAGTACAGATGAGATACGGTTGGCAATAGATAACATAGACAGAAGAGAACAAGAGCAACCAACGACAAAAATTAAGGAGGATTATTATGTCGCCGGAACTTAAAGAGTATTACAGAACAAAAACACGAAGAATGGCTTTTTATATCGTAGAGAACGATTTAAACAATAAAGAGAATCCTCCAGAAATATCGGCCATTATTGGATTGGATAAAGAATTAGAAGCTGCCTATTACGCAGCAAGAAGACCTCCACTCGAAAAAAGACCACCGATGAATGCTGGAATGAGGATCAACAGAAGTATTACTTCAACTAGAAAAGAAAAAGAAGATAAAGACAAAGATAACAAAAGAAGAAAAGTACATAGAAAAAACGGAGTCCATTGTCCTAGTATCCCTACACAATGGAGAAATAACTTAGATATCATTATTCCTAAAGCTGAATTTGGACATTTTGTAACAACAAGAAAGGTTGTAAAATAAGATGAGGCTATTTTTATACATTCATAAATCTTAAAGCGCTGAAGACATCTATGAAAAAATTAGAAAGTATTTGGCGCTTTTTTTATACTCCTAAAAAATCCCCCCCTAAAATAATTAAATCAACAACAGGAACATTTTATGCGCATTGAAAAAGACAGTCTTGGTGAATTGTCTATTCCCGATGATGTTTTCTATGGAATCCAGTCTTTTCGCGCTTCAAAGAACTTCCCTATCAGTGGTACCCAAGTGCATCCACAGTTAATCAGAAGTTTTCTCCTGTTGAAAAAAGCTGCTGCTAAAGCTAATCAAGCGGCCGGTGCCCTTGATGAGAAAAAAACAGCGGCCATAACCACAGCAGTCGATGAGCTACTCAAAGACAATTACTTAAAACATTTTATCGTCGATGCCTATCAGGCCGGTGCCGGGACATCTCAAAACATGAACGCTAATGAAGTGATCGCCAATAAAGCGAATGTTTTATTGGGAGGAAAGCTGGGGGCTTATGATCACGTCCACCCCAACGATCATGTAAACATGTCTCAAAGTACGAACGATACTTATCCAACGGCCATGAGACTGGCCACTTTGGTTTTATCAAAAGAATTAGTGAATGAATTACAACGCTTCTCTAATGCTTTTAAACAAAAGGCGCAGGAATTTGACCTGGTGATAAAATCTGGACGAACTCATTTACAAGATGCCGTCCCTATTCGTCTCGGCCAGGAATTCTCTGCTTATCAAAAAACAATTGAGCATCTTATTGGGCTGGTGATCCACTCACAAGACTACTTAAGAGAACTCGGTATTGGCGGCTCTGCAGCCGGAACGGGAATCAATGTCCCCAAAGGTTTCCGCGAGGCGATCATCATGGAACTCAAACACGACTTTGAAGACAGCGATCTCACGCTCTCCGATAATATGTGTGCGGCCATGCAGTCCCAGTTGCCGATGACAATTTATTCAAACGCTCTAAGAGCATGCGCTTTGGAGCTCACCAGAATCACCAATGATTTAAGACTGCTTAGCTCAGGACCTGCCAACGGACTGGGAGAAATCAATCTTCCTTCAACCCAACCTGGCTCAAGTATTATGCCAGGAAAAGTGAACCCTTCCATACTCGAAATGGCTAATCAGGTTTTTTTCAAAGTCCTGGGAAATGATCAGGCCATGGCCTTTGCCAATCAGGCAGGGCAACTCGAACTCAATGTCATGATGCCGGTAATGGCCCAATTAGCGCTTGAATCCTCTATGATTCTCACTAACACCTTAAAGACGATGCGCGAGCTTTGTATAACTGGAATCACGGCCAATAAAGAAACCTGTGAGAAATACGCTAGTCAGACTTCACAAATAGTCACGGCCTTAAATCCTGTGATCGGTTATACAAAAGCTGGAGAGCTGGCCAAAGAATCGATCAAAAGTAAAAAGACAGTTATTGAATTAGTAAAAGAGCAAAAACTACTTACGGATAAGCAAATCAAAGATTTGCTGGATCCAAAAAAACTAACTGTCCCGCATTAGTACATCACGAGGCATAATTCTTGGAATTTTGCCTCGAATAAAATGCTCCACAACGTAATTTCAAATTGTTTTAGTTAAGTTTTTTCGGCATGGCCCCTGCAATAGAAAACCATAATTAAGAATGTAAGGAGAAGGTTTCTTACATTCTAAATCGCGAAGATCTCGTACAAGTTATTATAAGAGCGATAATAACTTGAATCCATCTACGATTTAAGCCACTCTCCGGAGTGGCTTTTTATTTTAGCGATTCACTTTTTCTCACCGACACTTACTGTTTCTTACATTTGGTACTGAACTTGCTCCTCATAAAAGTGACCAGTCAAAATGAATGGTCACCAAACAACAATAAATAATCAGTGCCCGTAATCAGGAGTGTTTTATGAGCGAGAACAAACAAGGAGAAAAAGGATTATTCGAATTGCTTGAAGAAAGAAGCCCTGACTATATGGCGAATTCTAAGCAGGCCGTAAGTCTTGATACATTGATTTGTAGCAATGAAGATGAGCACTCTAAATTCGAATTTCTCGTTCAAGACATGTTTTTAGATCATTTCTTTCCTTAGAAAAAATATTTCTCTGACACGACCATCAACGAAGAAAAGGGTCACCATTATGGTGGCCCTTTTTTTTAGTTTTCCACATGTAAATGTGAATAACTCATTAAACAAATCGGGATTATGGGGCACTTTGTTGGGGATTACTGCCACGTCGTTTTTTTCCTCCAATGGGATTACAGCTATTTCTAGCTGAAAAATCTTGGCACAGGAGATGCAATATAAATAGTAGAAGCTAAGAAGGCATTCGTGTTTTCTTAGTGGAGGATCGCAAGACAAAAGTGAAAAACGAATTGTAATAACTTTTGTACAAGTTCGATGAATAAAAGGAATTGTCCACTCAGAGATAGAACTTTCGGGTTCGATTCGAAGACAGACAAAAAATGGGAAAAGGTAAAACTTTCATCCACTCCTTTCAAGCAACGTTCTTGGTTCCACAATCACAATTAGAAGCCATCCTTCGGGGTGGCTTTTTAAATAAATATATTCTTTAGCTAAAGTAGAGGAAAAAATTAAATGTTTAAGTCTAACTTATTTTGTGCTCTTGTAGCCTTGATAACGGCGGTAACTATTTCTTCTGCTTTTGCTAAAGGATATCTACACAGCGATGGTGGCGTCGCTATGGCCAGAGGCCAGACAGTGGTAGAAAAGATTAAATAACAATTCATTTTAGGGGACGTAAGACTTGGAGAAACATATCAATAAACCATTTGTGCAAACTCACGTTTGATCCCTACCTATTGATATAAAAGCCACCTTCGCCGGTGGCTTTTTATTTTAAACATTCACCTATTTAAATTCACGGAGGATTTATGGTTTCAGAAACAAAGAAGTCACCCCCGAATAAATCAAAAGATATTCTCACTTTCAAAGAAGACGATATGTCGCCGAAGGGAAAAACCAAACATACCGTTGAACCAGACTGGCCGACAAAAGACTCAATCCCGGAGAAGCGAAGGAAAATTAAAAGGACAACAACAAGTCGGTTACCATAAGGAGGGTACGAATATGATGAATCAATCTATAGCCACAGATAAACCATTAGCGGTCATTGCTAGTAGTTCATGTTCCGATGGATATGATTTAGCAAGACAATTTGCTGAGCACGGATATGACATTATCGTGGCAGCAGCAAACCCTTCAGTCGTTGAAGAAGCGGAAGACTTTAAAGAATTAAAAGTCGATGCCGTCAGTTATCAGCTTGATCTCTCTTCTTCTGAAGGAGTTGAGCAGCTTTACAGACGAATCGTCGCAACAGGGCGCGCTGTTGAAGCTTTAGTTATTAACACCGGAATAAGTGAGGACCTGGAACAGGAAAAAATCCTGGCAAGAAAAGTTCTTCATCATATGGCCGACAGAGGTTTCGGACGCATTCTCATTGCTTCATGTGGAGAGCAAAAAGATGCCAACAAACTTTGTGAAAGCTTAAAGAACGATGTGGAAGGCACAGGTGTCACATTGAAAGCATTGAGCTCTGATGAGCAAGTCGTGTATTTTTTAGATGAAGAATTTACTGAAGATAAGAAAGAAGCATCTGCACTCCTACACTAGGAGTGCAGCTTAAAAATCCTAACGATCCGGCCAAATCATAGTGTGGCTGTCATCACAAATTTCACTCAAAGGCTGAGTCGAGTTTTTGATTTTCTCTTCCATTGTTGCCCAAATTTTATAATTTGTGTTTTTAGGGTGGCGAAGAATTGCAACGGTTCTTGGATCGATTCCTTCAGCACCACGGATAATCCCCTCTGTAAAGGCCACTGTGTACGTCTTAAAAGGATTAACCTTCTTGCCGTTAACTGTAATCGTTCTGATCTTGAAACCAAACGGTCCGCGCTCATACTCCATTTTAATACCAGAGAAAGTCAGCGGCTGACCAAAGTAAGATAGAGCATCAAGAGTCAGTCTTAACCATGCCCCTTTAATTCTTGTCGTATAAATATCCCAGCCATATTTTTGATCGAACTCAAACACTCTTGGCATTGAATTTAAAATCGTGCGTCTTGTGATTTCCCCCACCGGGTAATTTGATCCGTTCATTTCCGGCGCGTGGATAGCGATATCAGCACCTGCTTTTTCTTTTAATGCATCAGTGATGAAAAAGGCCCACTTGCGTGCCCCAAGAGTGTCTCCTGGTTTTAAATCAGAGTAACCTACTTTTTCCGAAAGCCATTCCTGCCCGTAAGAAGCATCTAATTCAGTGTCTGCTTCCTTCACTAATTCCGTCATTTCTGGATCGGCCATCACTGAATCCATTTTTACCGGAACAAGTTCATAACTTACGATCTTAAGCGGTTTACCTTTAACCAGGTCGACAACTAAACGACCAAGGTATTCTGTGTGCATTCCCGCTTGAACGATAGGTACTTTTAGTTTCTTTTTGTTTTCCCCATACACAGGCTCATAAAGAGCTGTATGCGAGTGACCGCCAATGATCAGATCGATGTATTTTGTTTTTTCCGCCAGCTTCACATCTCTTAAAACTCCAATGTGAGTCAGGGCGATGACGAAATCGTTGCCGCGATTTTTTAATTCTTTTTCATACTCTTGGGCCGTATCGATTGGGTTTTGAACCGCACCACGGGCCAGGCGCCACTTATAAAAAATTTCATCCGTTGTTAAACCAAGAAAAGCGATCTTTGTTCCATCAACATTGATTTCTTTATAAGGCTTAATTTTGCTGTTGATATTTTTATACTTAGAGCTCGCGTCCATATTGGCCACGATAAGAGAAAACTTCAGGTCGATTTCGCCTAAAATTTTATCCAGTTCTGCTGAACCCATCTGGTAGTCGTGATTTCCGAGCGTCCCGATGTCGTATCCCATTTCGTTATGGATGTTGAAGGTCGCACGACCATCTTTGGCCATGTAATAGATGTTCCCTTCAAGGAAATCACCAGCGTCTACGGCAATCGTTTTGATTCCTTGAGCTTCAGCTTGCGCTTTATACATATTCATCAGCGCTTTTAAACGCGCCATTCCCCCTCTCGTTGACGAGTGAGTTGAATTGTCTAAATAAGAATGTGTGTCATTCGTATGAAGGATTTGTAAAAGCTTAGCGTGAGAGGGAGATGATCCCATGAAGGCCAAAGCCACCAGAAAAATTGTAGTAAATGTTGATTTTTTCATTGCCGGAGCTTTATCCCGAAAAAAGAGTGTGGCGTCAAGGTTTGGAAGCCTTGACGCCACACATTTTCGCAATCTTTTCTTTAAATTTTAGTACCAGTATTTAAGCGCCAGACCCGCTGAAAACGAATCCTGGGTTCCCGTCGTCCAAAGGTACTTCGCTTGAAGACCTAAAGACAGGAAATCACTGGCCTTATTTTGGAGAGGAATATCAAAACCGGCCAGAGGTCCAACCGACCACTCTACATTATCGCCGTCAACAAACATTGGCCCTGTCGCGACCCCTACGAAACTACTTCTTAAAACTGGGATGTCTCCACCGAAGTTATAACTTCCACGCGCAAGCACTGAGGTTCTTTGTACGTTAGAGTCTCCAAGCTCTGCTGTAATCACTTCTGCCCCTAGCCCAAACGGAATGTAAGGTTGAAAGCCAACATTGATACCAAACTCCGGTGATGATTCTGCATCACCATTTGGTGAGTTCACACCTGCTGTTAAACCCATGTGGATTTTGTATTCTGATTTGTTTTCAACTTCTTTAGGTTCAGGGAGTGTCCCTTCTAATCTGCTTTCAACATTTCTTTTTTCACTCTCAGACATCTGCGCGAACGCTGTTAGTGATGAGGCCATAATTGTGAGAGTTAATAAAGTTTTGAACATGATTCTTCTCCGTAGTTAAGTGCATACTGCATTACTGAGTATGCTTTGATGATGGAGTGAAATTGCAAAGCACATACCAATATATCTGAGGCAATTTAGGGGGATAATTTTTATGAATGTCCAAAATTGTCTTCTTTAGATGGGGCAAATATTCGGTTTCCTTATCATCATATACTGGCGCGAACTTTGCTCTTTTTTTGGATGGGAGAGCGTGTGTGAATATGCGTCTTAAGATATTATCCTACAATATTCATAAGGGATTCGATTGGAATAATCGAAAATACTGCCTGCAAGAAATGAAAAATCTCATAAACTCCTCTGAAGCAGAAATTGTTTTTCTTCAGGAAGTTGTAGGAAAAAACGAGATCTTCAAGAAAAAAGGGCTCATTGATTCTCAGTTCGAATTTTTAGCCGATGAGCTCTGGCCGCATTTTTCTTATGCCCAAAATGCACTGTATGATCATGGCCACCACGGAAATCTTATTTTGAGTAAATACCCTATTGAGACTTTCGAAAATCTCAATCTCTCGACAAATAGTTGGGAGAAAAGAGGTATGCTGGTTTGTAAAATTAAAATCCCGCCCATTGGTAATAGACCTGAACAAATTATCTATGCAGCTTGCTTGCATCTCAATCTCCTGCACATGGGCCGAAAAATTCAATACGAAAAAATTAAAACTTTTGTTGAGCAAAAAGGAGATCAAAACATCCCTTTTATCATTGCCGGAGACTTCAACGACTGGAACCAGAAATCATTCTTGGTCTTTGAAGAAAAGCTTGGCATGCAGGAAGTTCATAAGCACGTCAATGGCAGCTTTGCCCGCACTTTCCCTGCGAAAGTTCCTATCCTTTGCCTAGACCGCATTTATGTTAAAAACCTGGAAGTCATCGACTCTCACGTCATTTTTTACGACCAACACCTCTCCGATCACCTTCCCATTTTTTGTGAGGTGAATATCTGATGAAAAAAGAACTATTCCCCGTCAGCAAGAATAATCATGTGGAGTTCTACCAGGACGGCGATACTTACTATGAAAAATACCTGGCAATGATTCGATCGGCCCAAAAGAGCATTCATCTTCAAACTTATATTTTTGAAATTGATCAATTTGGGAAGCAAGTTCAGTATGAGTTAATTGAGGCCAAAAAAAGAGGTGTCGCAGTTTTTCTACTCGTCGACAGCATTGGCTCACGAAATTTAACAATTGAATCAGAAAACGAAATGGTTCAAAACGGCATTGAGTTTTGTCGCTTTAATTCAATTCAGTTTAAATGGTTATATCGCTGGGGGCGCAGGCTTCACCATAAGATTTTGCTCATCGATCATGAAGCGGCAATGATTGGCGGAATTAATGTTCTCTACGCCTGTCTTCCCGGTTCATCTGTGCCTCAACTGGATTTTGCCGTTTACTTAAAAGGCCCGGCAATTGAACCACTCTCCCTTTATTGCCAACATATTTTTAAAAGGGCTTCGCGAAAAAGTATTCCACTGGAAAAAGCGGAGCACATCCGCCATAACCCTGACGGCTACGACGTAGGCATTTCTGTCAATGACTGGGTTCATGGGCGCTCACGAATAACCAGACAATACTCGCGCATTACCACCGAGGCCCAAAGAAGTATCACGATTATCAATTCTTATTTTTTCCCGCGAAGGAAATTTATGAAGCAATTGGTGGAGGCCCAGGCCCGCGGTGTGCGTGTGCGATTGATTCTTCCTAAGTATTCAGACTGGCCTAGCTACATTCTCGCCTCTGAATACCTCTACGATTATTTTATTAAACGTGGGGTTGAGATCTATCAGTGGAAACGCTCTGTTCTTCATGGAAAACTTGCCACTGTAGATGAAAGCTGGTCGACGATTGGCTCCTTTAACCTCAACTACACCAGCTACCAGCAAAACCTGGAGATGAATGTCGACATTTACTCCAAAGAGTTCACTCATCATCTCAATCAACAAATTGAAGACATCATCTCTCTTGGCTGCGACAAAGTAACCTTAACTGACCTGCACGAAAAATCTCCGCTTAAAATAAGGGCCTTTCGCTTTATTTTTTATTTAATCCTGTCGCTGATTGCTAACTTTTCAATCGGTCTTTCTTTCCAGGAAGATCACAACAAAGAGCATCGCTTTTACCACATCCTGCGCATCGCAGGCTCTATGTTCTTCTTTATATTGGGAGTTCTGGGCTCTCTGCTTCCTATCATTCCAGGTTTTCCTTTTTTCATTATCAGTTTTCTTTTGGTCTACAAACAAATCCTTCTCAATAGGAAGATTGTGTGATTAAAGAGGTGCTGTGAAATACAAAAGAATTTTTAACACTATCTTTTTTGCTGTCGCAGCCTATGCTATCTACTTAAGACTGCCGGTGATACTGAGCCATTTTGAATTCCAAGACAAAGTCATTCCCAACTTTAAAATGCGCACACTGGATGGTGGTGAATTCGAGCTTTATCAACAAAAGAAAGTAGCCCTTATTTTTTGGGCAACTTGGTGTGGTCCTTGTGAAGTTGAACTTAAGCGTATCAACAAAATGATCGTCGATAAAAAGATTCGTCCTGAAAATGTGCTTGCCGTTGCCGGTCTGGAAGATCAGAAGCTCATTGAAGATACAATGAAGAAAAATGGTTACCAATTTCCTGTCGGTTTAGACTTCGATGAAAATGCTTCGAAGATTTTTAAAGTTAAGGCCACTCCCACTATTGTCTTTATAGATGAGAAGCATACTGTTGAATGGATGACTTCAGGATTAAGTCCAACACTTGAATACCGTCTCTCTTCATTTCTAAGATAAACACTCTATAGACAGACGGACGTTTGCCACATCACTTGAGCAAACTGCCTCATTTTCTTTATTTTTCTCTCTGAAAATCCATCATTTGCAGAGTTTTTCTTGGCATCGGAAATGCTTCTAATAGGGCAGTAAACATTCCAAGGAGGACTGTATGGTACAAGAAAAAAAATTCCATCAACAACCGCAAAGAAACAAAGAAGAGTTCGCCGGACAATCTAAAACAACACAACGTCCGGAAATTGACCTGCCATTAAAAGGCGGTCGCTCAGAATCAGATCTTTCATCAAAAAACCAACCTAAAAAAGATGAAAGAAGCTCATTCGATAAACCCGTTCGCAAGTAATCAGCTTAAATCAAATTATTTGATCTAAGCTGAGCGGGCAGGCCTAGGGGTTATTTATTGATGATACCTAAGCCTGCCTTTTCACAACTCTCCCAATGAAATTTGGCAAATTGGCCGTCTAATTTTTAGACATCCACCATGGATTTCTTTCAACTAAGCTAAGACCATGACCTTTTAGTGTAGACTGAGTTTCAAATGAAAACTCTACTACCTAAAATGATTCTGGTGCTGGGAATCCTTACGCTTTTCCAAGGATGCTCATCTGTTAAAACGACAAAAAACTCGAAGGGTAAATACGCCCGCGAGAAGTTTGGGAACTTTGATAAGGTCTACATTCCAAATGAAGCTCCACTTATCGCTCAGATGATTTCCATCGTACAGCCTGAACTGGAAGTCAACGCTCGTAACAAGATTGCCAATGACATCCACCACGCAATAAAAAAGCACAAAGTTGAACCACAAATCATCGTGGCCCTTATAGATACCGAAAGCAATTTCCAGTACAACAAAGTTTCTTCCACTGGAGACCTCTCATTGGGGCAAGTCAACGTAGACGTTTGGAATGCTGAATTTAAAAGGATGAAACTTCCCTTGATACAAAAAGATCTTCTCGTAACGGAAGATCAAGGCTACGCCATGGAGAAGATGGCGCAAATCTTGAACATTCTAAAGTCCCGCCACTCGAAAAGAGACAGGCGCTGGTACGCCCGTTATCATTCCAATACAACTAAGTACAAAATGGATTACCTTCGAAAAATTGAAGTGCGCATGAAGATGCTTTCTCAGGCAAGATTAGTGTCGACGGAAAAATCCCTAGCACTTTCAAACCAAATTGCCCCAAGCAATTAAAGTCATTTTTACTTACATCGAATTAAAACAATTAATTAGCTATCACATCAACTTCGGCATGATATTTGAAAATAACCTCCTAGAATAGGAGGAATTATGGGCCAAGATTCTCATTCCCAAATCGACATTACAATAAACGAAAAAGTTAAAGGCCTCCCTGGACTCTTTGGGCTACAGCTTGAAGAGCAGGCACCTTACGAAATCTTAAAAGTCGATGGAGGGATTGAAATCCGCTCCTATAAGCCTCAGACGAGGGCCTCTATATCAGTGACAGGGGAATTTAAAGAAGCTTATAAAGAGGCCTTTAGTGGCCTTGCAGGCTATATTTTTGGCAACAATAAGTCAGGGGAAAAGATACAGATGACCACTCCAGTTCTCTTGCAAGAAACTGCATCAAAAGAGTGGACTATGTCGATTATCCTTCCTCAGCAGTTTATTACTCAAACTGCACCAAAACCAGAGGACAATAGAATTCTTATTGAAGACTATCCGCTCCACCTGTTGGCAAGTATTAGCTATGCAGGAATTAACAATGAAGAAAAGATAAACGAGTATAGCGGGATATTAAAGAAGTGGCTTAAAAAGCGCCCTTGGTATATTCCTTTGAGCGATTTTAAAACGGCCCAATATGATGGGCCGTTAACAATACCTTTTTTTAGAAAAAACGAAATTCACATCAATGTGAAACACATCCACTAGCGGTTGCCATTGACGTCGTCACGGTTGCCGCCGCCAGTTCTTTGTACCTGAGCATTCTTCTGAACAGCGATCTTCACTGTCTCCCCATACTCTCTTCTGAACATCTGCTTAATCGAAGCATCGCTTTGAGCAGTTTGTCTGAATTTATCCAGGATGTGCAGCTGATCTGCACACTTTAAACAAATCCATTCAGCATCTGTCGTTGGGTTTCTGTGTTTATAAAACTCTACATCAGGGCGAACCTGGTTGCAGTTTTCACAAAAGTTTCTTTGAACCTGGTGAGAAACAGATTCTGTAATGTCTTTCTTCGCAACCTTCTCGCGGTCATTTTGTTTTTTTACCGGCTCAGTGGCCTTCATTCCAGCTTTTAATAGTGCATCTTTTAAACTTGCCATAATCCCCTTCTCACAATGAAATTTACGCTACTATCATAGCTATTCCCTAAAATTTGTTCAAGAGATGAGCCAGCTATGCGTTAATTATTTTTGCCACATTACCTGACTAAATTGCCTCAAATGTTCCTTATTTTCCAGTAAAAATCTCCCAATTTATTGGCCTCGCCTTTGCTCTATCAAATGATTGGAGTCTTATGGAGGTCGTCATGAACCAAGAAAAAGTGACTCTCGACATTCCTTTTAGTGAAAAACTCAAAGGCATCCCAGGTTTTTTTGGGATCCGATTAGGTGAGGGGCCCGTCTATGAGGTGGTCTGTACTGAAGGAGACAAAGAAATCAGAAAATACAATTCCTTCATTCTCGCCTCAGTTACGATTAACGGTAACTTCGAAGAGGCCAAGAAGGAGGCTTTCGCATGCCTAGCTTCCTACATTTTTGGCCAAAACAAAGACCATAAACACTTAAAGATGACCTCGCCAGTACTTCAGGAAGAAACCAACGACTATATCCCCATGACCTCTCCTATTTATCAGGAGCCTAATTCAAATGGCTGGACCATGTCGTTTGTGCTTCCGCAAAAGTACAACCTGGCCACTGCGCCAACTCCTAAAGACAATAGAATCCTCTTGCATAAAAGCCCTGAGCGCATGGTGGCTTCACTGCGCTACTCTGGGGTTAACGATCAGGAGAAGATCAAGAAATTTTCTGCTGAGCTGGTTCAATGGATCAGCAAAAGTGATCTCTTTTTCCCGGTGGGCGATATTCAAATTGCTCAATATGACGGACCAACCACAATTCCTTTTTTAAGAAGAAATGAAGTCCATGTTGAAGTGAAACATTTTATTTAATAGGCCTATAAATGACTGACCCATATAAAATTTTAGGTGTTGAGAAAACCGCAACTCTCGATGACATCAAAAAATCCTACCGCAAGCTCGCCAAAAAATATCACCCGGATTTAAACCCAGGCAATAAAGAGGCTGAAAAAAAATTTAAAGAAATCTCTCATGCCTTTGATCAGATCGGAACAGAAGAATCTAAAGCGAAATTTGACCGCGGAGAAACAGACGAACATCGCCAGCACGAATATGAACAATACCGTACAAACCGCGGTGCCAATGGAAATCATCGCTACTCTTCTTCCTATAGTTCTGATTATGACCCAGAAGATCTCTTTGAGAGTCTTTTTGGAAACCGCAGAGGTCATGGCCGGTTTACTTCTGAGGGTATGAACTTCGCGGGAGAAGATGTGCTCTATCAAATGGAAGTAGACTTTGTAGAAGCGGCCCTGGGGGGAGAAAAAGTCATCACTCTTCCCAATGGAAAAAAACTTCAGGTCAAAATCCCGGCAGGAATTGAAGAAGGTAAAAAATTAAAGTTTAAGGGCATGGGCTCTCCCGGTGTTGGCTCAGGTCCGGCCGGCGATGCTTACATTCAAATTTCAATAAAACCACTCGCTGGTTTTACCCGCATAGAAAATGATATTCACTCCGAAGTGCCTATTAGTTTCTTTGAAGCTATTCATGGTGCAGAAATTGAAATCCCTACGATCGATGGGAACGTCATGCTCAAAGTTCCGGCGGGAGTTTCCAGCGGCTCTAAGCTGCGAATCAAGCACAAAGGAGCCGGCCCTAAAGAAAATCGTGGCAATCAAATCGTCACTTTAAAAATTGTGATTCCGAAACATGTGGCACCGGAACTACAAAAGGCCATCACAGAGTTAGAAAAAAAATATTCCTATAACCCGAGGGTCCACACATGAAGCTTCCACTAAGAAGAAATCTCGATGACGTCTCCAAAATATGTGGGCTCGAGACTGATACGATCATTCATTTTATTCAGGAGGAGTGGGTTTCCCCTATTGATATCAAACTTAAAATGCTCGATGAAGAGGATATTTGCAGGATTCTTTTAATTCACGATCTGCAGGAGAAATTCGGAGTCAACGACGAAGCCATTCCTGTTATTCTTCATCTGGTAGATCAACTCAATTATGTCATTCAAAATTCGAAAAGAGACACCATATAAAAAAACAGGCCTTGAAAAATCAAGGCCTGCTATAAGTCACTCACGTTTGAAATGGGTCATTACCCTGAGATGTCGGTAAAAATTGTGCTCCCGTGGAACTCGCCTTCTCTTAAGATGGGGTGAGAATCGATGGCGATGACAGGATCGCAATGATGCTATCGGCACCTAGATTTTTATCCTAGTTCCAATTATCGTTTTTTATCACAATCGTTCGGTCTTAAGAGACCTACGTATGGAGAGCTTGATAAAAATCCTGTTCTTCATTTTTAAACTCAAGTTAATTTACTTCTCGATCAATTCAATCTCAAAAGATCGACAAGCACTCGCACTCTTTTTATCTCCTTTTTGAGAGCGAGCTCCCACTATTTAAAGAGCATAAATCATGCCATTGTGCTTCCTTAAAATGCGCTCTCTTAGACACTGTAACAAAAAACTTCATGAGGAATTTTTCCTCTCAAAATGCCTTAGAAAGCGGCACTGATTTTGTAAGAGATTTTATGGAATTTCACGCAGGAGGAAAAGATGGAAACAGAAGTCAATGCAATACCCAAAGGTTTAAGAACAGTTACTCCCTATATCATTGTCAGTGATCCAAAAAAGGCACTGGATTTTTATGAGAAAGCACTTGGGGCAAAAATTATTTCAAAAGTCGAAATCCCACAAGGACAAATTGCTCATGCCGAATTCAAAGTTGGAGACTCTATCATCATGATGGCCGGTGATGACCCAGGCATGCATCTTTCCCCTCAAACGGGAGAATACCGCTCAGTGAGCTTCATGGTGTATGTTCCAGACGTGGATGTGGCCGCTGAAAAGGCCATGGCGGCAGGAATGAAAATGGTAAAAGAAGTTCGCGATCAATTCTATGGAGACCGCACCGGAACCTTTGAAGACCCATTTGGACATATATGGACACTCGGAACACACACCGAAGACCTCACTCCCGACGAAATCAAAGAACGTGCACAGAGAGTGTATTCATAAGAGGAAGCCCCTTTAGAGGGGCTTTTTTACAAAAGCAAAGGCCCTCGCCTTCCAGCCATTTTTTTCATAAAACTTGATGCCACTAGCATTTTCCAAAACAGCGCACAGTCTCAGTCCATCAGTGCAATGAAGCTCCCGTGCCTTTTCTTCCGCGTAAGCTAAAAGTTGAGCTCCATATCCTTTAGATTTTTCAACAGAAACCAAGTCATCAATATAGAGATGCCTTCCTCTTACAAAATCATAAAGAATTCTATAGCCCATCAGCGCCAGTATTTTTTCATTCTCCACTAATGCAACCATTTCATATTGATCACTAGCATGAGCTTCCTGGTAAATGGACTGGAATTCTTCAAAACTTAAATGAGGTCTAAGTTCTTTGAGTACCGGGAAAAACAATTTTAAATCTTCAGTATTTTTAGCGGTTTTATATCTCATAAGATGAAGCTAACACCAAAAAAGGAAAAATTTAAGCCTAAACCTTGACACCCAAAAAAGGGCCTCCATCTTTTAGGTGTAACGAGATCCACAAGGAGGATTTATGAGAAATAAAGCATTAATCAATTTGTTACAACCTAATTACTCTCCGTTTTTCTTTGACCAAATATTTGACGACACTACTCAAAGCGCGGCCTACAGAAATTTCCGCGAAAGCGAGGAAGCTTATCTTACAACAATCGATATGCCGGGGGTTAACTCGTCCGACATTGCCATTGATATGGAAGAAAATATTATCCGAGTAAGTGCAGAGAGAAAGGATGCCTATGACAAAGAAACTGTCGTGCGCAAATACGACTACATCATCAATATTCCAAAGAATGTTGATAGAGAGAAAATTTCTGCGCATTATGAGAATGGCGTGTTGAATTTAGCGCTTCATAAAACCGTCCAAGACAAGGCCAAAAAGAAAATCACCATCTCTACGGGTGAAAGGCCAAAATCCTGGAGCGATTTTTTGAACTTCAAAAAAAATGAAGCTGTTGACGGTCAAGAAGCAAAGACTGTTAATTAATCCCCCGATTCCAGGCCCTGCATTCGCGGGGCCTTTGTTTAACAATCAATCACCTCTTGCAACCTCGATAACGTCTGATAGTAATTCATGCCCAGGAAGAGCAACTTCATAAGTCAGTGCTGTTTCCCCGATTGGGTTGTAGTTAATCCATAGCGTACAGTGTGCTACTTGATTATTTAATGGATGGCATTCGTTATTGATACGGGCCTTTGATTTTACAGCGTCTTTATAAATTGAAGCGACTGTCTCATATGAGTGAACATCACCCACTAAAGTCGTTCCTTTTGTATTTAGAAGCGCCTGTAGAGCATTCTCGTTTAGACTGCCAGCGAAAGCTGAAGACGAAAGACCAAGGGCAAGTGTTAACGCAAAAAGTGTTTTCATAGTGTAAATCTCCATTTGTGAAAGTATTAATAACACAGAAATGGGTTACCATTCGATAACCTGTAAACTTTACTTAAAGAATCCCGTTTACATTGGAAAATTACCCTCATAATCTATTAAAACTATGAAATATGTTATCGAAACCCAAGACCTGATGAGGGTCTATAAAACTTACCAGAAGCCCGAAGGTCTGGTGAACTCCATCAAAGGGATCTGGGAGCGAAAGTACGACTCTAAGATCGCTTTAAATAAGACTTCAATTAAAATCGAATCAGGAAAGATTATTGGTCTGGTCGGCGCCAACGGGGCCGGAAAAACCACACTTTTAAAGATCCTTTCAGGACTAGTTACTCCAAGTTCCGGAGAAGCTAAGGTTTTAGGGTACAGGCCTTGGGAGCGCAAAAACGAATTCTTAAGCCAGATGAGTATTCTTCTGGGACAAAAGAACCAATTGTGGTGGGATATCTCACCGGTGGATTCGTACGCCCTGCTCGCGCGCATTTACGACCTGGATATTGTTAAGACCAGAAAGCGCGTCGATGAATTGGCGACGATGCTTGATTGCAAACACGTTTTAACAACACAGCTAAGAAGACTCTCTCTTGGTGAAAGAATGAAGATGGAAATCATCGGAGCTCTTTTACATGAGCCTAAAATTCTCTTTTTAGATGAACCGACGATTGGTCTGGATATTGTCGCTCAGGAAAACATCAGAAACTTCCTTTCAAATTACGTGAAAGAAAAAGAGCCGACAGTTATTTTAACCAGCCACTACATGGACGATATCGCGACTCTGGCCGATAGCCTGCTTTTAATTTCTAAAGGCAATATCGTTTACCAGGGAACGGTAGAAGAATTTACTAACAATACTAACAGTGAACTCGCACACGACGAGAAGGTCGATTTTGAAGAAGTCATTCGCCGTTTTCTTGAAACGGAATCTCGCATTCGCTAATCTGGCCGTCGTCACCAATTTAGAATACCGTCTAAATTACTTTGTCGATGCGCTTGTTCAGCCTATCTTAACAACTGGGATTGAGATCCTTTTATGGATTGCTGTCTTTAAAGGGGCCCATACAGATATGATCGCGGGATTTTCGCGCGAAAGTTATTTGAGTTATGCCCTATGGTCTGCCTTTTTTGCCAGAATTGCCACAAGCTGGATGTATGAATTCAGGATGATCGAAGAAATCAGCTCTGGAACAATTAACAGCTTAATCGTTCGCCCGATGAGTTTTTACGAGTATTACCTTTCGCAGTTAATGGGATATAAAATTGTCACGACAATTATCTCTCTTCTAGTCCCGATTGCCGGTGCTTATATTTTTAACCTTCCGGCCATTTTGTCGAGGTTGCCATTAGCAACTCTGCTTTGTTTTTACTATTTAATCCTGGTTCACACGATCAGTTTTATTATTTCGACGATGGCCTTCCATTTCACAAAGATTTCTTCAATCACTGTCGCGAAGAACTTATTCTTCTGGATTCTTATGGGAGAGCTTTTCCCACTAGACTTACTTCCAGAACCTTTTAAAACGACAATTATTAGTCTTCCATTTGCCAGTGGAGTGTTTGTTCCTGTTGGATACATCACTGGACGCGTAGGCATTGAAACTGTTTATACAGGATTCATCTCTGTGACGATTGGACTTGTGGTTCTTAACCTGCTTGGTGCCTACCTTTGGAAAAAAGGCATAGACTCATACGTGGGAACGGGGGCGTAATGTTTCATACACTCAAAAAATACGCTTCACTTTATAAAGCAATGTTTAAGGCGAGCTTTATCGCCGACCTTGAATACCGCGCCAACTTCTTTACCCGCATTCTGACAGACGTTTTCTGGTATGCCGCTCAGATCTTAACTTTCGAAGTGCTTTATCAGCACACTGAAAAAATTGGAGACTGGGACGTTCACCAGATGCGCGTGTTTTTAGGACTACTTTTTGTCATTGATGCTTTCTACATGATTATCATTCATGAGAACTTAGAAAACATTACGGAGAAAGTAAGAAAGGGTGACTTGGATTTACTGCTGGCAAAACCAGTGAACTCGCAGTTCATGCTCACATTACAAAAGGCCAATACGGCCATCTTTGGAAACTTAATCCTGGGAAGCTCGTGGCTGATTTACTCTCTTTCCCAACTTCCAGACTTTAATTACTTCCGTCTTCTTTGGTTGGTGCTTTTAATTCCATGTAGCCTTGCGGTTGTGTATTCGATGCGCTTTATGTTTTCTGCAACAGCTGTTATTTTCACTCGTTCAGAAAATTTACAGTTCTTATGGTGGCAGGTTTACCGCCTGGGGATGAGACCTGATTCAATGTACAATCCGTATATCAAATACGTGATCCTAACACTGATTCCAGTAGGAGTTATCGTCAGTATTCCAGCAAGAGCTCTGCTTAATCCGCCTGACTTGAACTACCTTCTTTGGCCGGTGGTATTAGTTCCTATTTTAATCTATGGAACTCACCGCTTTTGGAATTTCGCACTCAAGTTTTACTCGAGTGCGAGTTCGTAATTTTTTAGTCGTTATACAAGTAAGTGCCAGTCGTGCCATCGCAAGACACTTCGATTCCTACGTAGCAGTCTGAACCAGCATAACATGTCCACTTAGCTAGAACGCCCGTGACATACTTGCCTTCGTTTTCAGAAAATTGCATTCCTTGGATGTACTCGCGTACTGTTTGGCGTGGAACCCAGAAAGATGATTTGTCTTTAAGTTCTTTGCGAAGAGCTTCGAAATTTGAATTGGCAGCAACAACTGCTTCTTCTTTAGTGATACAGCGGAAAAAATCAGCGGCCTCAACGTTTGCTGTTGATACGAGAACTAATGCAGAAAGACCAAGAAATAGTTTCATAAGCACCTCACTTTAGTTGTTCTACTAATCTGTTTCGGCGCTCTTGTACCCTGAAAAAGGGAACTTTCATAGTCAGAATTTTGTTAAATTACTTCAGGATCTTTTTTCGTTTAGCCGTAAAGGTCCACCAAGGAACGGGTTTCCCCCCTTCCATAAAGTCCACTGCGGCCATTAACGTGTCACAAACACATGGGTCATGTCTTTGCCCCATGATTTTTTCAAGCTTGCGATATAAAGCGATAGGGTCTTTCCCAATGAGTTGTTTAGGTTTTGTGATGCCTAGCAGGTTAAGATCCTTAACAAAGGCCTTCCCAATATTTGGAATTTGCTCCAAGGTCAGCGCCTCATCTGCTTTTTTTGCTTTCATCAATGCCTCGCTATAAAACTTTTCAACTTCCAATGCCTACTCTAAACTAATTGTTCAACACTATCATCTGGAAAAACGTGTGATCATTGCAAAATCTCTTAAAAAAACTTTCGGCGATTTCACTGCTGTCAACGGCATCGACCTTCATGTTAAAAAGGGCGAATGTTTTGGTCTTTTAGGGCCTAACGGTGCAGGGAAATCTACATTTATTGGCATGACCTATGGAACGGTTAGACGAACAGGAGGAGAACTCTCTGTTTTTGGTTTTGACCCCAACTCTCAGTCGCGCGAAATCAAAGGACGCTTAGGTGTAGTGACTCAAGACAATGCTCTTGATGAGAGCTTAACTGTTTTTGAAAATATGATGATCTATTGTGCTTTTATCGGAGTTCCAAGCTCTGAAAGAAAAAAGCGCATCAATGATTTACTTGAATACATGAATCTTGCTCACAAAAAAGATGCTCTTATTCAAACACTTTCAGGTGGGATGAAGAGGCGTTTAGTTTTTGTGCGCGCTCTTTTAGGTAAACCAGAACTGCTTATTCTTGATGAACCAACAACGGGGCTTGATCCGGCCGTGCGCCATCTACTTTGGGGAAAAGTGCGCGAGCTTCATCAAAACGGAACAACAATTGTGCTAACCACTCACTACATGCATGAAGCAGAAGTGCTTTGTAACCGCCTGGTGATTATGAATCAAGGAAATGTGGCCGCAGAAGGCTCACCTCAAAGCATGATCAACCAACATACTCCAGGTTATGTGGGAATTTTTAGATTAGAAGATAAAAAGAAACTCGAAGATATTGCCAGCAAGGCCGGACACTTAGATTACCATGAGGATACTTCCGGGCTTTATTTAAGAACAAAGTCTCTTTCAGACTTAACTGCCTTTCACTCAGACCATGGGCTTTCTCCCCTGCAAATCAGACCTTCTAACCTTGAAGATGTTTTCTTAAAGTTAACAGGTCAGGAGTTATCATCAGATGCTTAGTACACTGCAATTATGTTTTCATATCACCAGAAGAAACTGGATCGTTTATAAAAAAGACCTGGTGGCAAATATTTCACCAACAGTGGCCGATCCCGCTTTAGTTTTAGTTTCACTAGGTCTTGGGCTTGGTTCTTTTATTACTAATGTGGAAGGGATGAGCTATATGCAATTCCTTGCTCCAGGCTTAACCGTTGCTACCGCACTCTTCACATCATTCTTTGAAAGTAGTTATGGATTTTATGTCCGCATGACTTACGAAAATGTTTATAAAGCAATGCTTACAACTCCTATCGGAGTCAAAGAAGTTGTGATCGGCGAAATGGTTTGGGTGGGATTAAAAGGCGCTGTCATGGCCGTCGGTGTAGCGATTGTCCTTGCCCTCTTTGGGCTTATGACTAACCCTTGGCTAATCCCAGCTCTGGCCTCTGTTGGTTTTTTAGTGGCACTTCCTTGTGGGGCCATGGGGCTTTTATCTTCAGCAATGGTTAACAACATCAATCAATTTCAAACGGTCTATTCGTTTTTAATTGCTCCCCTTTATTTCCTTTCAGGAATCTTCTTTCCCATTTCGGAAATGCATCAGGCAGTAAGATGGGCAGCTGAGTTTTTTCCACTTATCCATGGTGTGAGACTGGCACAGGCACTTTTTTGGGAACGTGGAATTGGGGAAGCGTTTTTATACAGCGGAAGTATTCTGGTTCTCCAGAGCGCGATTCTCTGCGCCCTGGCCTACTCACAGATTAAGAAGAAGCTTATCAACTAGTTATTCAACCTTGGTCGTGCGATTAATGATATCTTTTAGATCTCTATAACGTACGGCCGGGGCCGCTTTCTCATCAAATTTTTTAACATCAGCAGCTGAGTCTTGTTTTGCTACCTTCTTATCTTTTTCTTTCTTCACGTCAGCTTTAAACTCTCCAACCTTTCCTTTGACAACTGTCTTATATACAGGAGTTCCGTCTTCATTAAGGAGAATTTTTCCGTCAACAACTTCTGGGATAATCTGCTTAACCATTCCGTTTTCTTCAATATAAAAAGGTTTACCAGACTCTGCATAAATTAAATCTTTAATCGTCTGATTCATTTTCGCATTTGTAACACCATCCATCTTTGTCAGGACGATAGCATCACTTCTGTCTCCATCATCTGAGCCGCTGCGGTTGATTGAAGATGCCCCTCTGCTCACACTTCCACCACCATCATCACCTCTGCCTGGTGAAGAATCACGACTGGCAACACTTCTTGAAGCTCCAGAGGATCTCGGCGCAGAAGTCATCAGTGCGGAACTCTCTCTTTCTCTATAATTTTCTCGAGATTCATCTGAGTAATCCCCATCTTGCTCCGGACGATAGCTGTTTCCACCCACGACCTTCTGAGTTGCAACTTTTTTTGCTTCCTGGTCTTCTACTTTTTTCTTGTTCATTTCAACCAGTGCATTGCGAGCACTCTTTAACTCTGCAATTAAAGAGCTTTCACTGTCACTCGAAGAGGCCGTCGCCGTTTCTTTTTTCTCTTCAGTGGCTTTCTCCCCTTCCGAAGCACGTTTTTGGGCCTTGGCCAGTCTCTCTTCCAGATCCGAGATCTTTCCAATCATCTGGTTGTATTGAGTTTTATTGCTCTCTACTTCTTTAGTTGGCTCAGCTAATCTTCCAGAGGCAGCTATATAGGCATTAGGATCGTTGATTATCTGCTGTGCCGGCACTTGCGGCTCTTGTGCCTTAGGACCTGTTATCATATTAGATTTTTGAGCAAGTGAATAACTATCCATTGCTGATTTTAAAGCTTCACTATCCGAAGAGTGAGATGAAGTGCGAACTCCAGAGTCCGCATTATCAGATTTACTTGCTGAACCTCTATAGCTTGAGCCATTTTCACCATCAATACCCTTTTTATACACTTCAGGTAAAGCTGCATTTCTAGAAAAACTTCTCACAAGAAGTAGGTCATCTCCTCTCTCTTTTTCTCTATTTTCGCTAAAGCCTTTAGAAGAAATTAATTTAAGGTCTTTATCTGATTTGGTAAATGTCCCGTTACTATCGATTACAAGAGATAGTTTTTTATTACCCTTTAGATGATCCTGCTTGAACGATGCCCCATTGGCATCAGTGAATAAATCCTGTCCCATCGAAAGATCGATCTCTGTTTGAAGAATCCCTTCTTTAGAAGTGAAAAGGTTAAACGTATTACATCGAGCCACATTATAAGTCAGCTCTTCATAACTAATCATCGCATTATTGATACTTGGTTTGCGGAAGAGCATTTTATCAAATTCTCTTTTCTCGACGGTAACAGTTGTACCAATAGAAATCTCATCGACTGCCTGACAAAGTTTTGCCATGGTGTTGATGTTTCCACATTTCTTTTCAAGAATTGATTTCGCTTCACTCTTTCTAAGGTTTTCCAAGTCCACTAGGATTTGTAGAGAATTTTTATGTTCATTATTCTTGATATAGCTTAAAAGACCTTCGGCAATCGGATCCCTGCCTAAGTTTGCCTTAGTAATCACTGAGCGGTCATAATAGTTTCTTAACACTGGATCGGCGGCCATGTAGTTCGCGTAAATATGATCCATCGTGAGAGCGACTCGCTTTTCAGGTGTCAATGATGAATCGGCCAGGATCAGGGCAATTTTATTCAGAATGTCGGTGTCTCTGATCATTGTATCACCAGCTCGCTGATGACTTAACTCGGAGATATAACCTTTTAACTGACTATTGGATGGAGCCTCATTTCTCGGAGTCTTTTTAATATAATCGAGGTATTCAAAATTACATCCCATCTCTGGGATTCGACAAAAGTTCTGTGCCTGCGCAAACCCTTCATCAATAATTTGCGTATTGCATTTTTTTCCATCTGACTCAGGTATATCCAGGACATCTTGCTTACACGTTTCAGGAATAAATTCCGGCCCGTACTTGTTAGATGCATAAATTCTGAGAGTTTCATAATCAATAATCTGATTAATACCACTCTTTGAAGTCAAAGCAATGGCCTCTTTTGCCACTTGCAGTCTCGCCTTCTTAAAGGCAACAGAAGCATCACTAGACCTATAATCAAGTTTATTTTTTAAACATCCGGCCAGGTTAAGACAAATCTCCGGAGTCAGCTCCTTACTTTTTTCAAATTTTTCTACAGCATCACACTGGAATTTTATAAGTGGAGCATTGATGATGCCTAAAGAATTATTTTCAAGGCTAGTTGAAAGTGTATCTCTATTGCATCCAGCTTTTGCATTTCTAAAACTTTCTACAAATTCATCTTCAAAATCTGCTGTCACTCTAAAATTGGCCACGGGGTCCCCTCCACCTATAAAGACCGGCCTTTTTTTAACAAAATCATTTCCCTTTCCAAAAGTCGATAATTTTTTTTCTGTTTTAAAGCCAACTAATGAAGTGGGTTCTTCAGCATGAAGTGGAATGGTTACAAAAAATAATAGAACAAGTAGAGTGTTCGTTTTCATACTAAAATTATCGGTGTTATTCTGATATAACTTTACGTAGACAACTTCCATTTATAGATAGGGGGGCCATAAGGCCTCCCTATGATAAATGTTTCCCTAAGGTAAACGGGACTTATTTCCTCTAACTTTGCCTTCGTACCTATAGAGAACTTTAGGCCAAGGCGACAAAAGCTAAACAACATTCCCTATCTCATTTTTTTCTAAAGATATTTTATAGAAAAAATCTATTTATATAAGTGAGCTAAATTCCATGAGACTTATCACTTTTCCATCCCTGCCCTCCACCCTTAACGGTGCCCCTGAAAGCTCTTTTTCGCCAATCACCATTGAAGAAAACGGGCGAAGCTTACTGCCTAAAACGATCCTTTTAGAAAGACTGCTCCCCAGGCGATGATCTATTTTTACTCGAACTCCTTTTTCCATTAACTCCCTGGCAATTTCATTAGCTTTAATGGCCGCTTCTTCAGAAAGAGGAAAGATGAGTAGCTCTATTGGGGAAAGAAATCGCGGAAGCCTTCCATCAAAATACTCCAATAACATAGCGATAAATCTTTCATGGCTACCAAGAGGAGCGCGGTGAATGATCCAAGGTCTCTTCATCTTCCCCTCTTTATCAACGTACTCAAGATTAAATCTCTCTTTTTGTGCAGAAATAAAATCTAATTGCACAGACCCCATCGACTCTTCCCTGATTCCTTCATCACTAAAGAACTTCATCTGCACATCAATCTTTGGGCCATAAAAAGCGGCCTCACCAATAGCCTCAAAGTAATCCAATTTCAATTCAATCAAGGCCGACCGTAAGATGTCTTCGGCCTTAATCCACACTTCCCTGTCTCCTAAAAAATCTTTTGAATCTGGGTCTTGTTTAGAAAGACGGTAACGATAACCTTCCAGCCCCAATTCTTTATAACATTCCTCATGTAAACGTAGGACTCTGATAATCTCATCCTTAGAATGTTCTACTGAAACATAAATGTGTGCATCGTTTTGGCAAAGGCCTCGGACTCTTGAGATTCCCCTCAGAGAACCACTGGCCTCATGACGATAGACTTGTCCATACTCGGCCAGTCTTAAAGGAAGCTCGCGGTAACTGCGGGGCCTGGATGAAAACATTTTGTGGTGATGAGGGCAATTCATCGGACGAAGGTAATACTCAAGGTTTTCCACTTTAATCGCAGGAAACATATCCTCTTGATAAAAACGCAAGTGGCCACTCTTTTCATAAAGTTCGGCTTTGGCCATATGAGGACTGGAAACTCTTTCATAACCAGCAAGAAACTCCTTTCGTTTAATAAACTTCTCTAACTCTTCCTTTATAATACACCCATTGGGCAACCACATTGGAAGTCCAGCACCTACGGCTTCTTCAAAAAAATAAAGCTCCATCTCCACCGATAATTTACGGTGGTCAAATAAATAAGACATAAAAAACTCCACACAGGTTAAAATCTGTTTAGACTAAATTAATAAATAGAATAATGAATACTCTTGTCCCGGCGAAAAATCCGGGTGCAAAAAATGAATGTCCCCTTACGGGGTGGTGATGGTAGAGAAACTGAATGGAAGATAGATGACTTCACTCATAAAAGTGATCATAACATCATTATTTTTTGTCTTCAAGCCACTCTAGTTTTTTGACAGCCTGATTAATTGATTGGCCCTGTCTCTTAACGTCTCAATCAAAGTCTCACGTTGAGAATCGGTCATCTTATTAAGAATACTAGTAACGAGTGCAATAACTTGTCTGTCTTTTTCGTTGGTCAGTTTAGAATAGGCCGGCTCTCTCATGGACTCATAACGAGTAAAAAGTCCTTCCACAAATTTCCCTCTGGCGCCTAGATCAGGAAAGACGCGGACAAATTCATGGGCCAATAGCTGGCGGTTATAAACTTTCTCATTAATATGAGAAGGCGTATTATGGACATAACTCTCAAGTTCTTTTTTCTGAGCAGATGTTAAACCTCCCAACCACGAATCTAAATGTTTTTTCATCCTTTTGTAATTATCTCTTTCACTATCATCTTCTTTTATATCTCGCATTTTTTTATCAAACTCTTTTTGGAAGACATTGACCTGAGAAGCTTCGAGTTTTCCGGAGAAGGTCACGGCTTCCGGAGAAAAAATTCTTAGCCCGTTATAAAAGAGATTGCGAACGCGTTCATAGCTTAACTGGACGGTGGCGATATCAAAAGTCTTTTGGGAATTCACAATGTCTGCATTTCGTATAAGCTCTGTCGCGAGTTGGGGAAAAATGGTCTTTTTAACTATATCAATATCTCTCTTTAATGCCTTTTTTAACCACTTTGATTGGTCGCGGGTTAGGTCAAAATAGTCATCTGCTTTGTTTTGCACGTAGGTGTCTGCAAAATAAACAGCTAAATCTATTCGGGAACAAGCATTGAGACAAAGAATGAGGGCAAGGAATAAAATGATTTTCTTCATAGCATACCTCACTATTTAATAAGCAATACTGATGCCTTTTTTAAAAATACCTCTTTTATTTGGTTGCGTACTTGCCTGAGAAACTGGAAACTTTTTTCTAAAGAAGAGATGAACTAAGTACTCATTTTTTCCAAAATTAGATTTCCACTGTTTTGGAGTTAAAAAAGAAAAGAATGAAGCTAAAAAATTTCATGTTTCCTTAGGAGTTATCCCTGAAAAATCTTAGCATCTCACAAATCGTAATAAAAGGGCGGCTATTGCCACCCTTTATACTTTTGTCGGCTTTCAACCGAACGTTTTTTCCAGACCTTGCGTTGCTCGGCCATGAGCCATTTGTTGGTTTTGCGCATTTCATGGCCAACTTCTCGTTGAATCTTTTGGTAGCTTTTCCATCTTTCAGAAAGAAGCTCCCCCTCATCGAGCGCCTTTAAAACCGCGCAACCTACTTCTGTCTGATGATGACAGTTATTAAAACGACACTGACCGATCAACTCTTCGATATCTCCAAATTGATAAGAAAGCCCTTCCTGGTGATCAGAAAATTGCAGCTCCCTCATCCCCGGAGTGTCGATAATGAGTCCGCCGTAGACACATTCATACATCGCTCGTGATGTAGTGGTATGCCTTCCTTTATCATCATCGGCGCGCACTGCTTGAGTGGCGATGACTTCTTTGCCAATAAGAAAATTCACTAATGTTGATTTTCCTACTCCTGAGGATCCGACGATCACAGACGTTTTTCCAGATCCTAAGTAACGGCGAAGAAAACTTGCTTCTTCAAATTGATCCTTTGCCAAAGCGTGCACCCAAACATTCGGGCATCTCGCCTCAACTCCAAGAATGATATTGTCGATATCTTCTTCTAAGTCGGCCTTAGTTAATAAGATCACCGGTTCCGCTTTTGACTCCCATGCAAACGTCAGGTAGCGCTCAAGTCTTCCAAAATTCAAATCACTATTAACCGATGTGGCGATAAAAACATAATCCACATTACTGGCCAAAATTTGAATTTCAGAAACTTCACCCACTTTCTTTCTTTGTAGAATATTTTTTCTCTCAAAAATAAAATGGATCACGCCACTTGGATCACATAAAACCCAATCTCCCACTGCGGGGTAATCCACGCGAGAGATGGCCTCGTACTGCATTTTTCCCGAGACTTTAGCCTGGATAAAATGTACTTTATCAGTTTGAATCCGATAAAGGTTTCTCTCTTCATTGATCACGCGACCAATGACGAGATTGTTTTTTAAAACGGCCGGGCACTGACTTTCAAAAAAGTCTTCCCAGCCATAGGAAGTTAAAAACTCCCTTTGGAAACTAGTCATGAATACTCCTTAAGTTAAGTTATAAAAACTAAAACGACTTAAGGACCCTGCTATTTGAATTTGATTAGAAAACGAATGAGCGAAGGCCCTTTTTTGTGATTACATTCAACATACAGACCTCCTCTTGGTGACGGGTTGATCCCGTGGTGATGAGCTTAAGATAATTTATTTTTAAATTCCGGTCAAGGGTCTAAAAAATCTTCTCTCTGATTTCCCAATAATACTTCTGCTTACGAGCAATTATATACATCGGAAGACGGAAACTTTTTTGCTGTTTGATCACATCAGAAGCATTGTTAATGATAAGTGATTTTTCTGGCAAGCGGTTGTGCATGCGCGTGAAATTAAAATAAAAAGCGCGGGCCTCTTCAGGAGTGTTTAAATAAAACATTTCACTTAAAAACTCTCCGTCGAGATCGTAATAACGAACTTCGACTCTTTCGTTGCCCTTTTTATCGTAACCTTTGGTGAAGGTCATGGTGTCAGGTTTCATGATGTGGGCGTCTTTTAATGACATGGCCTCTTTGAGTTTGTTGTCAGTGTCGACCAACATATGCTGACATTCTGTGCAGACACGGGCAGCAATGTCTTGTTCAGCTCCACACTGGTCACA
Organism: Bacteriovorax sp. As-1; assembly: GCF_058446905.1. Classification (NCBI taxonomy): domain Bacteria; kingdom Pseudomonadati; phylum Bdellovibrionota; class Bacteriovoracia; order Bacteriovoracales; family Bacteriovoracaceae; genus Bacteriovorax; species Bacteriovorax sp. As-1. The sequence goes on along the minus strand of NZ_CP184341.1, from coordinate 2,564,804 downwards.
TCTTTTAAAACGAAAGCGGTATCCACACACTTCGATCTCTCCAGTCACCGGGTCTTCATGAGCACCTTTGCACTTTCTTCCAAAATGCTCAACGATCTCTTCGTGCTCAACAATTCCCCAGAAGTCATTGTGGTGTCCACACTGTGGGCAAAGGATATCGACAATCACTGAATTGGAGGTCGGTTTATCGTCATCAATCTCAGGAGAAAAGATATCGTGCCCGACTCCCGTGTAGTCTAGAATTAAGCAGTCTGTTTTCCCAGGACTCAGGCGCAGTCCGCGGCCGACGATCTGCTGGTACAAACTCACCGACTCTGTCGGACGTAAAATAGCGATGACATCGACGTGAGGGGCATCAAACCCTGTAGTTAAGACAGAGACATTGACCAAAAATTTTATTTTCTTTAATTTAAAGTCATGGATGATTTCATCGCGCTCTCTCATCTCCGTTTCACCGGTCACCATCGCTGAGCCAATGGGAAGAAGTGAGAGAATTTCGCGGGCGTGGTTAACCGAACTGGTGAAAATCATCACTCCCTGTCGGTCCTTGGCCATTTCAATGATGTTGGCAATAATAGTCGGAGTGATTCTTTTTTGGTCTTTTAAAACGCTTTCAATCTCTTTTGAAGAGTATCTTCCGTCTTTCAATTCGAGGCTAGAAAAATCATAGCAGGCCACCGGCGCATCAATCTTGATTGGAGGAGTGAGAAATTTATTTTTAATCATGTAGCCGATAGAAAGCTCATAAATACATTTTTTAAAGAAGCGCTCTTCTGTTGTTCGCAAATCTTCTTTAGGTTCATGCAGCTGATAAATCCACCCTAGTCCCAGGCGATAAGGAGTTGCTGTAAGACCTAAAATACAAAGAGAGGGATTTTTTTCTTTAAGTTTAGTGATAACCTGAAAGTACTGCGTGCTTCCTTCCATCGAAACGCGGTGGCATTCATCAATGATTAGCAATGAAAAGCTTCCAAAAAAATCGTCACCAGCATTCGCGACAGACTGGATGCTTCCAAAAATAACTTTTTCTTCAATATCTTTACGGTTAAGACCTGCAGAAAAAATCCCGGCAGAAAGTTCATAACTTTCATACTTGGCATGATTTTGTTCAACGAGTTCTTTTACGTGGGCGAGAACCAACACGCGACCGCGCGCCACGCGGGCAAGCTCAGCGATCACTAAACTTTTCCCGGCCCCTGTTGGCAGAACAATCACAGCAGGGTGATTGTCCTTTTTAAAGTGGCTGATGGCCGAAGCCACGGCCTCTTCTTGGTAAGGTCTTAATTTATACATTAGTTAACAAAGATCGCCTTGATAAAGTAACCAACTGTCTGAGCATTTTCTTTAGTTTGCATCGTAAGTGGTAGACCGAGGCGGTTATTAGAATCCAGGTTCATATTTCCAATCCCTTGATCTTCTGAAACCGGGAAACTTAAAAACCAACCATCTGGAGTTTTAGTGATTCTATAAACATTAATTTTTTTGCTACCTAGATAAACATCTTCATAGACTAGCCATTCCGTGTTGGCGCCGTCAAAAACAATCGATGGTTCGCCTGTACCTGCAAAAGAGAATTGGGCCTTTTTTAAATAATCATCAACTGCATTTTGAATGAAGTCTGGGGTCGCAGGAAAACTTGTTTCTGTTTTTTGACAGATTGATTCCTTTTGGCTTTTTCTGATACAAGTAAAGCCGGTCTTTTTTAATTCTTTAATACGCGCTTGGCCCTCTTTACTAATATGATTTAAGGTTTCAGCTGTGCGCTTCTTGGTAAGGATCACTTCCCTACTGTATGAGTATGTGCCTGTTGGACGATAGAGAAGCTCTTCCCCAAAGACTAAAGTTGAAAGCATTGCAAAGGCCAATAAAGTAATTTTTTTCATGCGAAATCGTAACATGACCCTTTTCAGAAAGTCTCGAATTCAATCATTATTTTGCAAATTGCCCAGTAGAAATGGGAGAATTGCCCCTTCTTCTCCAATAAGCATAAAGAGAAACTGGTTCTCAAAAGTCGAAATCATGAAATGATCAACACTTAGTTCTGAGTTACTTAAGTCACTTGTCATAACCCCTCCTTGGTTTTTCTCAAATTGCAAGGGGAAGGCCAATGGCATATCTAATGCATTATATTTTTCTAACGGAGGTCAATGTGGACATCATTGAAGAAATTAAATGTATCGGTGAAAAAATAGAGGCTTGGTATAAGAATATAGGCAGAACAGCCGAAGAAAAAAGAAATGCACAAGATCATACCATGACTGAAGAAGAGATGTTAGATCAAGCAAGTCTGGAAAGTTTTCCGGCCAGTGATCCGCCTGGATATCATTCCAAATCGACTAAAGATAAAAAATCTCACTGCCATTAAATATGGCATCAAACATTACATCAAACACTATTAGAGACATAGATGGATGTTTTAGCGACAGAGGGTTGAGAAATATTTTTTACCACTTCAGCCGCCAGGTAGTCTTCTGAAAACCGGGCAATATCAGACAGAGAAACAATTCCGCAGCAGTTTTCTTTGTCATCCAAAACTGGCAAACGTCGAATCTGGTTGTCTTGCATGATCTGGCAACAATCTTCAATTGTCGTTGTCTTTTTTACACTGATTGCAGGATAAGACATACACTCTTCAGCACTCATCGATAAAGGATTGAGCCCTAAGGCAACAGCGCGGTTGCAGATATCGCGGTCAGTAATCACTCCCAGCATTTTTTTACCTGACAGGCTGTAGACCACAGGGATTTCTCCACAATCAAATTTGCGCATAAGTTGTGCGACTTCTACTAAGCTCATCTCAGGTGTCGCGCAAGCTGGATTTTTTGTCATAATTTCTTGAACTAATCTCATAGGTCCCTCCAATGAGCTTAGAGATGTTCATGAATTATTGAATGCAATGAAAGTGCCGCAGTTGCTAAGTCGGAGGATTCCAGGGAAGCTCGACATAAAAAGTAGATCCTTCGCCTACAGTACTTTCGGCCCAGATCCTTCCGTTGTGAGCAGCAATGATTTGATTAGCGATGTAGAGCCCCAGCCCCAGCCCTTTGGTTTGTTGTTTCTCAGAAGCGCGCTCAAAACGGTCAAAAATGCGCTCCATTGATGATTTCTCAATACCAATTCCATGATCTTTTACGCTGAAAATAATTTTGTTTCCTTTGCACTCTAAAGCAAGCGCAATAGGCTTTCCTTCGCCATAGCGAATGGCATTGTTGATCAGGTTGCTTATGACCTGTTCAATGCGCATGCTATCCCATTCTCCGACAACATGAGTGCAGCCTGTAATTTTAAATTCAGGATATTCAAGTCCTGCCACTTTAAAATGCGGATCCATTCGGATGACAACTTCTTTGACAAACTGAGCGAGGTCAAAAACTTCTTTTTTAATAGTCAATTTACCTGAACGAATGCGGGCCACATCCAACATGTCATCAATCAAACGAGTAAGGCGAGAAACTTGTTTTTCCGTGTGATCTGAAAAACGCCTGATACGAGCCTCTTCAAAAGCTTTAGGATTGCCACTTACTATATCGCGTTTTAGAAGTTGAGATTGAATTTTTAAACTAGTCAGTGGTGTGTTGAGCTCGTGAGATGAAATAGAAAGAAAGTCATCCCGAACGATGATGGCCTCATTAAGTTTTTGCTCCAGCCTTTTACTTTCATTAATATCGATAAAAGAAACGGCAATCCCTTGATTAAAAGGATAGGCCCAGACTTGATACCATCTTCCAAAATCTGGAAAATAACCGATGATCGAAGCGTTTTCTCCCTGGTGCATGGCCTTATGATAGGCTTCTTCAAAAACACTTCCGCGCAATTTTGGAAACACTTCCCAAATGGTGTAACCAATGAGTTCTTCAATTTCCATTTTCATCAAGGCCAATGCCGACGGATTAATATAATCAACAACCCAATTTTTATCCATAGATAAAAATGGCATCGGGGCCGCTTCAAGTAGAATCCTGAATTTTTCTTCATTGCGGGATAAGGCTTTTTTGTTCAAAACCTCACTGGTTGTATTGATAACAGTATCGAGCACTCCCCCAACTGTTCCATCTGCATTTCTAATTGGACAATAAGTAAAACTAAAATAGCGCTGAACCATGCAACCATTGTAATTGATCGTCATCGGATGATCATCAAAACGTACATTTTCTCCATTGAAAACACGTTCAAATAAAGGAGCAATCTCTTCCCATAATTCAGACCAGGTCACACTCGGAGTAGAACCGAGGGCCTTTGGATGTTTATCCCCAAGGAGTTCTAGATAAGCATCGTTATAAAACTGGATAAGGTTTTCCCCCCATACGATGTACATGGGAAACTTGTTTTCCAACATAATTCCCAAAGCTGTGATCAAATTCACCGGCCACTTCGATGGGTCACCCATTGGTGTCGATTGCCAATCAAAAGTCGCAATTCTTTTTCCCATCTCTCCTGCATGGGCCAAATGATTGAGACACTTGTTTTCGCGAATTATGTTCATAGTACGTTTTTATCGCAAAAAAGAGACCTGCACAAATAATGTTTTGGGATAAACACAATGACCTACTCGTGGCATCAATTAACATATGACGGCTTAGTGATTGCATAAAAAAAGCTGGGAAATACAAAATGAAAAAGGAGTTTTTTATGACCCGTAAAGCAGACACAATTTCTTACAAAGAATTTAATAAACTAACTAATCCAAAAGGCGATCAAGTGACACCGGAAGGCGTATTGTTTGATGACGAAAATATTAATAGCCTGGAAGAAACTCTGATGGGTATGGAATACGACGTCGAAGATCTTGATGAACTTGAGGATGAAGAAGACAATGAAATCATGTTGGAAGCATCGGGCGAAGAAGATGAAGAAGACCTGATTGCTGATCGAAATGATGAAGTAGATGAAAGTGCTTATTACCGAGACAGGCATTTATAAAAAGGCCACAACCGTGGCCTTTCTTTTACATTAACATTTTAGTTAGTTTTTCCCTTTCTACAATTCCAGTCATATGACCGTTCATATCGACAACGGGAATGGAGTCCATTTGATTTTGCCTCATCACATTGAGACATTCTTCATAGCTGGAGTTTTCTGCTACAACAGCAGGGATGCTTCTCATGCATTCAACTGCACTTGTATCCGAAGGCATTGCTCCGTGCTCAATGGCCTCTGAGGCCATGTCTTCCAAACTAACCACTCCAATGGGATGGCGGTCTTTTTCAGAATCTAATACCAAGAGCTCCTTGTAATCGTATTTTTTTAGAAGGTGCTTAATTTCTGCAATTCTTGTCTCCGACGTACAAAACATCGGATCATCGTTCATAATCTCTGTCACCTGATTCATATAAACTCCTAGACGTTTTTCTTTTTCCAGTTATTGGGATCTTTTTGCGAGGATGGATTTTTGGGATTGTTTTTTAAAGTGTCTTTTCTTTTTAAGTCACCACCATACTCTGGCATTTCATTAGATGTCGCATCGGCTTTGCGCTGTTGATCTGGAATCCAGTCATCCTCCAGATTCTTGTCGAGTCCTCTTTGGCGATTATTTTCTTTAACTATATTCATACATCCTCCTTGAAGGCGGCACCGTTCATATTCATATAGTGAATTGCAGTATTCATGCCGCAATACTTGAGTTGTTATTTAAAGAGTTTGCTATTATTTAGCTGGGGCGATTTTCCCTGCTTATTTTTTTAAAAGGATCTTTTCCGTGATGATTCCACATAGATGACCTTGTTTATCAATCACTGGAACTTGCTCTATGTCATTCATGATCATAAGTTTCAAACATTCATCAACTGTTGAATCTTCATCGACAGCTCGGGTGTCTTTTGACATGCATTCAATAACCTTCTCAGCACTTGTCGTAAGATCGGAAATACTTACAATCCCTATTATTTTTTTATCTTCAAGGCTATTGACCACGGGGATTTTAGAGCATTCATATTTCTCCATTATAAGTTTTGAATCTTCGATCTTTGTCACAGGTGTGCAACACACTAAATCTTTGATCATCACTTCGCTTACCTTATCCACATAACCTCCTCTTGTTTGGTAGCCTTGCTATAATTGCAATACGTATACCAAGCAAATTTCGCAGTATTTTCTATTTGGCATCCTACGTGCAATTTGTTTTAACGGGAAGCGAAGTGATGAGGTTGAATTGAAGCCCTTCGCGCAAGAGATGAACTTCCAGATGTTCTGGACAAGGCGGACGTAATAGTCCTACAAAAAGACCGGATCCAGACTAAAAAGGAGACGATAATTTCATTAACTATCGAGACTCAAAAAGTTCATCGACCTTTGTTCCCATTATCAATAGAAGCCACCCTTTTGGGGTGGCTTTTTTAATTGAGGTGGTGTTAAATTTATGGATATGAATGACATTAATAATCTAAAAAAAGAACTTGATATCAAGATCCACGCGCTCTTTAAAGACAATCAGGCGTACTTGGATTACCTACTGCAAACAAAGAAAAATTTTCTTTACCGTTACCTGGAAACATCGACGGATAAAGATATTAAAATCGTCAGCAGTAATGAAAAAACACTACTGGCCCAAAGTTACGAAAGTAATATGGGAGATGCCTTTAAGATTGCCGATCTTGATGTCAAAGAAGGAATCAAGAACCTGGCAAAGAGTGTTCCGCGCGAACAAAAGCCGCAAGTACAGTACTCGCTTAAAACAACTCTTGAAGAACTGCGCGGAGACAACGGTAAGATTGTCATTGAATCAAAAATTAACTGGGGCTTTCCAGAGTTTAATGACAGCAAAGGAAACTTCAAAAAGAAACAGGTGGTGTTTGAATACCACGATCCGAATGTCTTTAGAAAAGAGCTCGCTCTTAAATACGAAGAGGCTTGTGAGCTTTTTAATTAGTCTTTTTCATTAATACAAACACCGCTGAGTAATCACAAAGCGGTGTTGAATCATTATCCATAAAAACTTTTGCTTTTAATTGAATCTTTCCAAAACCATTAGTGCCAATTTTCTTTTTAAACTCACTCCACTCAGCAGGAATGATTTCGGCCTTTACTTTAAAATCGCGATCAACAGGCTTCAGGTACCTGATTTTGCCTTCGCCAATCACCAGGTCAAAATCTTCCAGTTGATGAGCCGTTTGCAATGAATACATAAGTCCGTAACAAGCAGATGTGCAAACGGAATACAAACTTCCACCAAAAACAGTTCCTTTATGATTGTGATTCGGCGCCAATGGCACTGAGGCAATACAAGAGTCTGTTTTAAATTCATCAAAGATGACTCCCATTTGTTTTACAATGGGGATTTCCACTTCGATGATTGATTGAATGTCTGCCGTGTGCATTTTACGCCTTTTTTAAAGATTCCATATCAATAACAAAACGGTATCTGACGTCGCCTTTTAACATGCGCTCGTAAGCTTCATTAATTTGATTCATGTTGATGAGTTCAATATCAGAAGTGATTCCGTGTTTCCCGCAGAAGTCTAACATCTCTTGTGTTTCTTGGATACCACCAATCAGTGAACCGGCCAGAGAACGTCTGGCAAAAATAAGCGCCGGCGCCTGGACTGTTGGCGCTGTGTTTGGAATTCCCAAAAGTACCATTGAACCGTCACGTTTTAGAAGATTCAAGTATAAATTCCAATCAAGCTCCACAGAAACTGTATTGATAATTAAATCAAATGTACTTTCTAACTTGGTAAATGTGTCCGGGTTTGAAGTGGCATAAAACGCACTCGCCCCCAGTCTCTTTCCATCAGCTTCTTTTTTTAGACTCTGACTTAAAATAGTGACTTCCGCTCCCATAGCGTGGGCAAGTTTAACGGCCATATGCCCAAGACCTCCAAGTCCAATCACGGCCACTTTTTTTCCTGGCCCTGCTTTCCAGTGTCTTAGTGGTGAATAAGTTGTAATCCCTGCACATAGAAGTGGGGCCACTCCATCCATTGATAAATTATCTGGAATTTTTAAAACGAAAGATTCTTTAACCACCACTGCAGTTGAATAGCCACCGTATGTTCTCGATCCATCTTTTTCAACTGCATTGTATGTTCCAACAGAGTTATCACAATACTGCTCAAGTCCTTCTTTGCAAGATTGACAGTGCTGACACGAATCCACTAAACATCCGACACCTACGCGGTCGCCGACTTTGAATTTTTTTACACTACTGCCAACTTTTGTCACAACTCCAACAATCTCATGCCCCGGGACGATTGGGAAAACAGAACCTCCCCATTCGTTTCTCGCCTGGTGTATATCTGAATGGCAAACTCCGCAGTGAGTGATTGAGATCTCTACATCATCAGCGCGAGGGTCACGTCGATCAATGGTAAAAGGAGCAAGTGGACTATGAGCATCTTGAGCAGCATAAGCTTTGATATTTTTCATGACATTCTCCATGGTATGAGTTGGAAAAAATGATCACCGCATCTCATGAGCTGGTCAAGCCCTTTGAAGGTAACTCCCTTGATCCTATTAGAAGATTTTTAGGAACTGACTATTTTTTAGACGATTTGAGGCATTATGGCAGAGCGACTTTTGACCTGTAGCTTTTTACCCCGGTACTTGGGTGGCTTTTTTTCTCATTTTGAACTCTTAAACTTTGGTATTGAATCTGCAATTCAGTCAAACGAGGAAACATCAAGTTAGGAGACTACTTATGCGCCATTCAAATGAAGAAAAAACAGATGTCGTAAGTGTTATTCTCGACGATCGCGAACTTTTAAATACCTTTGTCGACACTCTGGCCGAAAGAAGTGAGCGAACTTATGAAGATATCTCACAGGTTCTGAGGGTGGAGTCTATAGGTGGAATTCAGCGAATAAGGTGTTACATTTGGAAGTCACTGAAAGACTTGCTTCACAAGATTGCACAAAAAACTCAAGTGCTGGCAGTACTGGCGGAGTATAATGCGAAGAAAGAAGCAAAGAAGATCAAAAAGAATATTTAAGAAGAACTCTCTAGTGCTGTGGTTTTAAGCTTGCATTTTTTTTCCTCCTAGGCAGCACGTCTTTTCACAGGAGGAAACCTATGGACACCTTACAAAGATTCCACTCTGACGACCCCAAAGAACAAGCACTCAATATCGCTCAAAGCATTGTTTGATGAGACATCAGCTGAAGTTCTAGCAGAGCTAGAAAAGGACTTCAGTGACTTTCAGTCAGAAAATGTTGGCGGATTGGTAAACGATGAAAATCGCCCAACACCGACCCATGCTGAAACCCTCAAAAAAACATCTCTGCTAGATCGAAGAAAAACTGATCATTCTATTCCACTTTTTTTATGTCATTGACGATTGCTCTGCACACTCGTTAGTGTTGAAGAGACACTTTTTCAAGGAAGAAAAATGAAAACATCCCTAGTGGCCATGATCGCCCTGGTCTGCTCTTTTACTCTTAATGCTGAAAGCATTTTCCACGCTCCCAAAACATTTAAGGCACCTGAAGGACAAGTTGTTTTTATCGATATAAAAACAGCGGACTACTCTGTCACATACGATCCCAAAACTAAAAAAGTCACGGCCCAGTCGATTCTCGTCTTTGAAACTAAAGAGGACGGCATGATCGCCTTTGATCTGGTAGAAAATCCAACGAGCATGAGTTTAGATGGTGAAGCAGTTTCTTCAAAAATTATCAGCTCCCCAGATAAAGACACATGGTTTAGAATCGCGCTTAAAAATACAACTCCAGGACTACATAAACTGGAAATTAGCTCACCAATTACTCAAGGTGTGAGTTTTGGAAGCGATGGTGTCTCTTCCGCGTTCTGGTTTACTGATTTAGGCGACCGCTCTTACCTCGAAGCTTATTTACCGGCCAACTTTGAATTCGATCAGTATCAAATCACATTGAATCTTGATTTCAAAACCATGAATAAACAAAAAATTTATACCAATGGAAAAGTCACGGCTCTGGAAAACAACCGCTACAGAATCGAATTCCCAGAGACCTATACTTCTTCATCGCTTTACTTTCATACAGCATGGGCCGGACGTTATAATGAAAAGAGTTTTGTGTTTAAGTCTATCGATGGAAGAGAACTTCCTGCCATCGTCTATACAGGGGATAAGAGTTTAAACCTGGACAACATGAAAACTAAAATCACTCAAAGCCTCGATGGTCTGGAAACAAAATACGGTCCTTTCCTGCACCAAAATGTCACGGTCTTTATCGCCGGCAGCGGCGGTATGGAATACTGTGGGGCCACCATGACTGATGTCTGGGCGCTTAACCATGAACTTACTCATTCCTACTTTGCCCGCGGAGGTTTCATGCCGGCCAACGGAAACTCTGGGTGGATCGATGAGGCCATCACAACATGGAGTGATACTGGAGCAGGCACACTGGAGAACCCAAACAATATTCGCTCGAACATGGCCGGGAATTCAGAGTACCGCCGCTACACACACATGGATGCTTACACTCAAGGGAAAAATTTCATGGCCTACTTAAACTATAAGTATCAAGCGAGTGGCGGTTTAAGTGCTTTTTTATATCAGCTGATCTCAACTGAATCTTTCAAACCCATGACGACTGAAGAATTTGTTGGCAAGATGTCTGATTTTTACAGTGAGGACTTAATGCCGCTTTTTAAGAAGCACACTTATTCAGGCAAAAGTATCCAAGGCACTCCAGGTGAGCACCCTATTCATATGAAAATGACCATTGAAGAAATGCGAAGCCTTCTTTAAGGCTTCGCAACTTCTAAAATCCTAAGTGTCTTCGTTTTTCCATCAGGGAACATCCAATTAATTTCCTGCCCAACTCGAAGGCCAATCAATGCTGATCCTAAAGGGGCCAGGATAGAAATACGCCCTTCTTCAAAGTTCGCTTCACTTGGATAAGTCAAAGTGATGGTCATGGTTTTATCTTCCTGCACTGTCAGGAATGTCACCTTGGAGTTCATCATCACCAGATCCGTTGGAATCTCATGCTCACCAATAATTTTGGCGCGCTCAATTTCAATTTCTAAATTCTCATAATCACCGCTGTTCTTAAAACTTAAGAGATGCCTGATTCTTAAGTAATCACGTTCTGTGAGTAAAATCACATCGTCGTACATACGAAGTCCTTGGTTAAAGTTAAATAAGTGGGAAAAAAATTATGAATGTAAGGGTGACCGAGGATAAGGCTCCCCAGTCAAAACTATAGTGCGATGGTTTTGCGTGATGAAATAGTGAATAAAAATGATTTCTGTTGAGTCATAGGACCATTTTAACAGAAGATTATTTCTTATGCAATGTCAGGCGAACGGGGCGGTCGGTCTTAAGGGTAACATACCCTTTAACTCCCACTTCTTTCTGCATAGTTGTCATTCTAAAATGCTTGAAAAATTCTAAAGCAAACACGGTGATTTCCATCAAAGAAAATCGCGACCCGATACAATTTCTTTTGCCAATGCTAAAAGGCACAAAAGCTCCGCGTGGAAGATTCTTAATAGCTTCACTATCTAAAAATCTTTCGGGCATAAAATCATCAGGATTTTTCCACCATCTCGGGTCGCGGTGAGCGACATATGGGCAAACAGCAAGGACATGTCCTTTTTTAACATTCCACTTTCCTACTGAATTATCCTCAGTGATGTTGCGGGCAATAACCCAGCCGGCAGGATATAGTCTCATCGTTTCATTAATGATGGCCTCAAGAAAAGGGTATTTTCCTAATTCATTTGATGTTTCAAATTTATAATCACCGCTCTCAAGCTCTTTAATTAAACGCTCTTGATATTCTGGTTTTTTGGCCAACAAATAATAAAACCAGCTCATCGTAATCGCCGTCGTCTCATGACCGGCAATTAAAAAAGACATGATCTGATCAAAAACTTCTTCACGGCTCAAGTTGTGTTTATCTTCATCTTCTGCAGCAATTAAAAGATCCAGCATATCTTTTGAATCACGACCTTTGTTCTGAACTTTGTTATCGTAAAGCTTTTCGATTTCGGTCTTCACTCTTTTTAAAGCACTTTTAAACTCTATATGCTCTTGTAGCGGAAAACTTAGAGGTACATTGATAAGATTAGTCATTCTACGAGAAACAAAGCGCATGCAAATGTGCATATCGTGGGCCATTTGATCCATCTTTTGAGGCTCGAGGCTCGACCCAAAAAATGAAGTCACTGCAACTTCCAGGGCAAAATCAAACATCTTTCTCGTCCAGTCGAGCTCTTGCTCCACTTCAAGCCTGGCCACAAATTGTTCAGAAGCTTTTTTAATCTGAACGAGTAAAATATCCAGACCATTTTTTCCAAAGATAGGATTGAGCATGCGCCTTTGCTTTTCCCAGTCCTTCCCTTCACTGGTTAAGAGACCACTCCCCATCAAATGCCTTAACTGATTGTATTGATCACCCTTGATATAGATATCAGACTTGTCCTGAAGAACTCTCTAAGAGCGCTCAGGCCAGCCTGACAGAGTATATTGCTTTTAATGCATTTAGCGCATACGACCTGACTTTACGCGAGCGTGGAGACATGAAGACGCCCATCATGGCCTATCTTCCAAAGACACTTCGTCCCCTATTGCGTATTCGCTACTCATTCCAGAACATTCTTTCAACAGTTGTAGTTGTAGGAAAGCGCGATGAAATTCATCAGCCAAAATTTCTATCTAAAATTAAGCATATTATCCAATCACATAAAATGGATCAGGCCGCGAAGTTTATCTTCAACACGCTTCTTCCATGTGCTTTGATACCAACTAAAAAATTGCAAACTTTTTTTAAGAAGATCGATAGCGATCCAGAAAACCTGACTTGCTCAATGCTTATTAGCGCCGGAAAAGTTCCAAGGTCACACACTTTCCCTCTAGAGTGGAAAAATATTAGGATTTGGGCAAGAGGAACAATGTTAAAGTCTCCAGGTGTCGGAATTATTTATACTGGAACAAATGACTGCGAGACCATTACTATTGAATATGTCAAAGGACTAACCGATCTAGCGACAGTAGAATCGTTAAAAAAGAATTTACTTATGATTCTGTCTTCAAAACCTGAAGTAAAAGAAACAACTAACCAGCTCAAAATTCAATTAATTCCTAAATCACAGGAACATCTGGATCCACAAGAAGCAATTCTTCAGTAATTACTTTTCCCTTTTTATAATTTCGTTTGAATTCACCTGGAGTCACACCACAGGCCTCTTTGAAGACTTTACTGAAAGCACTTTCTGACTCATAACCAACACTGTGAGCGACTTCGGCGATACTCATATTATTCTTCTAAAATAGAAGTCCTGTCTTATGCACACGCCATCTCGTTAAGTACTCCAATGGAGACAACCCTACGACCAGCTTAAAACGTGAAGCAAAGGGGTGAATTAGAATCAAATCACACTTAAAAGAAAAAGTGACTTTCATGCCTCATAATTTAATTGAAGTTTCTTTTGTTGATGATAAAGAGACCTTAAAGTTTTCGATTTGATTTTATGTCGAAATGTTCTGATTTATTTTGATAAAAAAATAACTGAATCAATCTCTCATAAACTCTATGAGCACACGATCGTTCAGGGCTTTTTATTTATTGGTCACTCTGAGTCCTTCCAGGGTTGCACTCGCCCGTGGCTAAATCTCAATTAGTCTATTTACCAAAAGGCTAAACGCGCTTGAGCAACTGAAAATAAAGCATCATCAAAAAAAGAATCCCGGAAGTCAGCGCTGGGATAATAAATCCCAGATACTCCAGGTGATTAAAGGCATAACCACCTACGACCGAACCCAAACCAAAAAAGAAAATGATCCCAAGTCTCATCATAGTGGCCTTCTTTTCATTATCCAAAGGCCCTTCAATTTTTTTATAATTCAGTAAGCGCACTAATCCAATTCCCAAATCAGTAGTAATACCTGTAAGGTGAGTTGTTCGCACGACTGATTTTGAAACAGTGGTAATAGTTCCATTCTGAACACCACAAATAAAACACAGAAGAATTAGAAGTAAGTAGTCTCCAAGGCTATAAACACTTTCACCAAACACACCAAGCTTTCCACTCATTCCACCTACAAGCACAATGAGAATAAGAAAAAAGATCACACCAAAGGCGATATAGTATTTCGGTTTCTTATGCTGCTTTAATCTGATGTCAACTAAGACCCCACTCAACATGGCCCCAAGAAGAAAAAAGAGCGGTACAATCAACATCCCGATGGCGTGGCTTGAATCCTCTTTGTTGAGTTCATAACCAAAAAAAGTCGCAAACCCCGTGACATGGGAGACGAAACGATGGCAGGCCATAAAGCCACCAATATTGAGAACCCCGGCCTGGAAGGCCATTGTCATCCAAATGGATACATTACTTCTTGAATAGTGAGAGATTGATTCATTTCCAAAGATCATTGATCATCCTTTTGTCTTTAAAGTATTTTAATCTATGACGTATTTTTCCGCCAAGTACTCTGTCTTGTGAGAATTAAAAAAAATACTATACTTGGGAAATGGTTGCACTCATGATGATTTTACTGAGAACTCTCACCTTTTCTTACGCTGAGGATGATCATTGCCGTTATTTTAAATACTGTGGGAGCAGCTCTTCTCATGGCTCCAGCAAATCTGCACCTTCAGCTTCCATTGCCTCATCACTCAACCCTGGTAACATCAGCAAGCTTAAGGGACTGGGACTCGAATTCTCCTATCAACCGAGCAATCCGGTTGGTTACGCACTGGTAACAGGAAATGGAAAACTAGGAGCGGCCCTTATCGCCTCATCTGGCGATAATACTTTTTTTGGAAACCGTGCGATCGAAATCGATGACGTTTATCTTCAAAGAAGAGTGGATGACAAAAGATACAAAAATAAAAAACTACATGGGGCCATCGGTCTTTCTTTGATCGATAAATCAAATTTTGGTCTCGACCTGGGACTTTCGGCCAAGCGCCATTCTGAAATTAGAAGAATTAATCCAGGAATGGGTATCTCTGGCAAAATTTATTTTTTAAATTTTGGATACTACGTCTACAAAGACGATGCGAAAATCGCTTTGAACGATTACACCAATCCCTACAGCGGCACCCCCTATTCCCTTATTTACGGTTCTGAGACATACGAAGAAAAATACACAGTGACGACTCTCACACTAGGGACAAAGATTAAGAGTTTTGCCTTTGATCTCGCGGCCATTAAAACTGATTACAAATTCTACACAAGTCCTACTAGCATCAAGATCTACTCAAGCTCATACCTCTTTAAAAGCGTCCTCTTTAACCTTGCTTACCGCCAGGAAGAATCGGATAACTTAAAAGAGAAAGACGGAATACTTTCAATTGAAAGAAAAAAATCAGATATCTACGGCGGAGTTCAATATATTGCCAGCAAAAACCTAATGCTTGGGATTGCCTACAACGCTTTTCTTTTAAATGAATTCTCTGCCAACTTAACTCTTTTCCTGTAATAAGGTATAATCAAAATATGAGAAAAGTCCTCGTCTTCCAACATGTCGCCCACACTATTCTTGGAACTCTTAATCCCACTCTTAAATCCCGTGGTCTCAATATGCGCTATGTGAATTTCGAGCGCACCCCTGATGAACAGCCTTCAGTTCAAAAGTACAATGGACTTATCGTTCTCGGCGGCCACATGGGTGTTTATGAAGCTGATAAATACCGCCATATAAAAGTCGAAATGCAGCTCATTGAAGAGGCCCTAAAAAAAGAAATCCCTATTTTAGGAATTTGTCTAGGGGCTCAACTTCTGGCACATGTTCTTGGTGCAGAAGTTCGAAAAAGTGCTGAGAAAGAAATTGGTTGGTGTGATGTGAATCTCACAGACGAAGGTGCAAAAGATCCGCTTTTTTCTCACTTTAAAAAGACGGAAAAAATCTTTCAACTTCACGGTGACACTTTTGATATTCCCCGCGGAGCCACTCACCTGGCCTCATCTGATGTCTGTGCGGGGCAGGCCTTTAAATATGGTGATAAGGCTTATGGAATACAATTTCACCTGGAAGCTGATCAGGCGATGATTCTGCGTTGGTTGGACAACCCAAGAAATCAGGAAGAAATGTTTAAAACGCACTCTCCCTTTTCAGCTGAAACAATCAGAACAGAAACAGAAAAATACATTGCTCATTCGACCGATTTAAGTCAGAAAACATTTGATAAATTTATCAATCTTTTCTCTCTTAAAGAGCGCCCCGTTCGCCTGGGTTCCAGGTAAGACTTTTTGCCCCATTTCCCTCTCAAGTCAGTGACTAAATCTTTATTTTTAGAATGGCATTTTTTGGCATCTTTTATGCTCAATCTACATTGGATAGGGCAATAGACGTGTGTCTTTGTCTGAACTAAAACAGTAGGCCATTTAAGCTCACTGGAGGAGTGTTTATGAAAAATCTAATGACAGACGCTCATTGGGAGAACTGGATCAATTTTTTATTAGGTCTTTGGGTTTTACTCATCCCCTTTACTATGGGGGCCGGCTTTAATTCAAACCCTGGAGCTGTAAACGTCGTATCGTGGAATTTCCTTATGATTGGTACCATCGTTTCAACTCTATCAATTATTTCGATTCGACAATTAAAACCGTGGCCTGAATGGTTGATTTTCTTTTTTGGGGCCTGGTTAATCTTTTCACCATGGTTCCTGCTCTACTCAGACAATCACATTCTTTTATGGAACTCAATCGTCTTCGGTGTGTTGATTTCTGCTTCTTCCGGACTGGCCATTCCGATTGCCGAAAAGAAAATTTACCATAGAGTGTTAAGACATCATAACAACAATTTATTACTAAAACACTAAGTGTAATTTTCTTGCTGATTTCTGAAGTTTATCAAGTATATATTTCGGTGTCGCCTGGGAGCATCCAATCCCATGCGACAGCGTTTTTACTTCCTGGACAGCAATGATTTTCTTGTCATGAAACTCCGGCATTTTTTCGATTGCCAGGTTAGACCCTACGATTAAGTCAATTCTTTTCATCAAGAGCATATGAACAATTGAATTTAAATTGAACAATAACTCGGCTTCAATATTTTTTTCATTTAAAATATCGATTGCGGCAGAAGTATTCGTAATAATTTTTACTTTCTTATTGTTGCTTAAATCTTTTAGGCTCCATCTTCTGATGTCATTGCCTCTTTGATAAACCTTAAAAATGGTTTTTACCGGATGGTCGTAAATAAACTGGATGTTCATTTTTTTTCGTGCTTTAGTTCTTAACAGAGTAAGATTGCACCCCGGTTTCTTTCCGGTAAGAAAAATTTCCAGGCGTGGGATTGAGACGAACTGATAATGAAACTTAATCCCAGAGTCTTTTGAGAGTTTTTCAAAGCCATCTAACCACTCACCTTTAATTCCTTTGTTATCGTCTTGGTAAATAAGTGGTCTGATCTCAAAAACATAAATGGGCAAAACGTCCTCAGCAGACGCTTTCATTGACAAAAACAATAGTGCCAAAATGAAGCTCCATTTCATGTTTAATCCCTCTAAGGCCCTATTTTAGTATGTTTCCCTCTGGTGTGCAGTATTTTTATAATAAATTTAGTTGTCATTGATTTTCATGCTTTTTAGAATAAAATTATAATTTTTAATTGTGGATGGGTATGCGCTTGTATTTATTTTCCCTGATTTTCACTTCTCTTTTCTTCTCTTCAGCCGTTTCTGCTGAGCCAATTAAGCTTTGTTACGAAGATGTTGTGGTTTTCCCATGGATTACTGGTGACAAACAAGGGCTTGCACTTAGCGAAATGATGTATATCGAAAAGAAATTAAAGATTCGTTTTAAATACGTCAGACTTCCATGGAAGCGTTGTATGCTGGAAGCTCAGTCGGGGAAAGTTGATGCTTTAATCGCTGCCAGTTTTACTAGTGAGCGTACAAAATGGGGAGTCTACCCAACCAAGAGTAACGGCCAATTAGACACTTCCTTAAAGCTTCACTCAGATAGTTACATTGTTTTTGTAAGAAACGACAGCACCATCCGCTGGGAAGATGGAAAATTCATTAATCTTGGGAGTAATCAAGTTGGTGTTCAGCTTGGTTACAGTGTGGGAAATGACCTGCTAGAGGCCGGATACCCTGTTTATTCAACGAGCTCAACTGCAGCTGAACTTCTTGAGGCCCTTCAGAAAAAAGTTGTCAATGTCGCCGTTTTGCAACATCTGCCTTCACTTAAAACTCTCAATGAAAAACCAGCTCTAGGCAAAGGTATCTCGGCAATGCCACAGCCTTTTAAAGAAATGGATCAGTATCTGCTATTCACAAAAGCCTTCTATGCACATAACAAAGACCTCACTCGCAAGATCTGGAATACAATTCCGCAGGCACGTGAAAGTGGTGAATATCAAAAATTAAAAAAGACACTACTGGGAAACCCAAAAATTGATTAGCATACCGAAAGAATTCTTCCCTTGGAATGCTCTCCCTGATTCGCTAGAATAACGGCATTTATGAAAACACTTTTTCTCCGCCTTGTGGCCAGCACATTCATTATGCTTCTTCCAGCGCTCGCCCTTGCAGAAAGAGTCGTATTTGTTTCTCCTGAAGAAATTCCACCAAAAATTTTTCGCGAGAACGGGAAACTGCGCGGAACATATGTCGACATTATCAAAGCAGTGTGCGCACGCTTAAAAATTGAGCCAGTCTTTCAGCAGTATCCCTGGCCTCGTGCTATGACGATGGTGAAACATGGAAAAGTCGATGCTATTTTTCCTCCCTTTAAGACGCCGGAGCGCCTGGAATTCCTTTACTTTCCTTTTGAGCCTGTTAGCTACACTCGCAATGCTATCTTTGCTAGAAAAGTGAGAAATATCAATGTACGCAGTCTGGATGATTTAAAAAATCTCGTTGTTGGTATTAACGACCAATATTCTTATGGGCAGCAGTTTGATAATTTTAAAAAGAATCTCACACTTGATCTCAGTCGAAATGAAGAGATGCAAATCAATAAACTAAGTCATGAAGGCAAAGTCCGCATGGATGTGGCCGCAGCCTCTGAGGAGGCTTTTAAATATCTCAGTAAAAAAATGGGGTATGCTAAAGAACTTGAAATGGTTTACATTATTTCAGAAACCCCTTCTTATGTTGCTTTCTCCAAGGCCAAAGGAGAAAAAGTTAAAAAACTCGCTGAGAACTTCAGCCGCACCCTCAATCAACTGAAAAAAGAAGGCGTTATTGATACCATTCACGATTCTTACTTAAAATAAAGGCCCCAAATGGGGCCTCTATTAATGTTTCTTCACGTCAGCCTTTGTCGATTCATTTATTTGAATTCTTCTACTTCTCACCTGCTCACCTTTTGGAATATGAACGATCAATACTCCACCTTCATAAGAAGCTTCAATCTTACTGGAGTCTACTCCTGTTGGAAGAGTGAAAGTGCGGCGATAGGTTCCAAAAAATCGTTCTCGTCTTCCTTGTTTGCGGCCATCTTCAGAATCGTATTTTCTTTCGGCCGAAATGGTCAGTTGATTGGCCGAACAATCAATGGAGATATCTTCTTTTTTAATCCCCGGTAAATCTGCACTCACTAAGTACTCATCGGCAGTTTCATCAACGTCAATGGCCGGTGATAAAAAGCGATTGTCTGTCGGGAAAACCGATAAGTCTGAATTGAGGAAATTATCAAACCAGCGGCTTGGTTCCCAGTAGTCATTTGACCACGGTGAAAAGAAACCTGCTCGGCGAGAGGCCGGAAGATGCTCGCGGTCATAATTGGTCATATCTTTTTTCATAAACGACTCCTTGATCAAATATATTTAAAGACCTTCTCTTTTAAGAAGCATAAAACATGCCATTCTTTCATTGCAGTCGTTTACTGTTTTGATTAAATTAGAAGCAATATTATTAGTCACCCTTATCCGAGTAAAACACTGTGAAAAGAAATGCTCTCATCTTCTCATTGATCGCTCTTTTAAGCGCCTGCTCTTCTGAGCCTGTAGCTCCTTCTAAAATAGAAACTCCAGCCAGCACTCAGGTCACCACCCCCGTGACAGAAGAAATTCCTGAAATTGTGAATCTCGATGAAAAATTTCAAGAAGACTTAAAACCAATTTGGGACGATTACTTTAAAGAAGACTACACAGATACCCGCGCCATTGATGTTTTTGTTGTCACCAACAGAAAATCAAAAACCGGAAACTTTGGGTGTACAAACAATACTTATGGCGTTGCCTTAGATAAAGTAACCAGCTTTGGTATTTGTAAAATCAATGTCCCAAAAAACCACAGCACTGGAGAATTAACATTCACCAAAGACGGGCGTCAATCCTCTCACGATTTCTTTAAAATCCTCAATGCCAAATCTCTCTCAGAGACGACTGTGTTGGATTATATGAAAAAGACAAAGAGAAACCCACTGGTCTTCGTTCATGGATTTAATGTTCGTTATGAAGAAGCACTTCTTCGTGCAGCTCAAATCACTTATGATTTAAAGTACCAAGGGCCAGTCATCCTTTTTTCATGGCCTTCTGGGGCCGGAGATGGATTCTTCGATGAACAGTTTCTTACAAGAACATATGAGAGTAACAATCAAAATGCAAAAGCTTCGATTCAAGCTTTCAGAAGTTTGATGACTTCACTGGCAAACAACAATTTAAAAGTCAATTTGGTAGTGCACTCAATGGGACATCAAGTCGTTCTTCCCGGCCTAAAAGATTTTCATAAGAGTGTAATCAATGAACTTGTTTTGAATGCTCCTGATTTTGAAGCTGCTGAGTTCCTGCGTTTAATTGATAATATTAAAGATACAAGTAAACGTATCACTCTTTACTGTTCTTATAATGACAAAGCGATGACTGCCTCAAAAACGTTCAACAATAATGACCGCATGGGAGCTTGCACTTACTCTGAAAACCTGGACACAATCAATGTGGGCCTTGTCGATAACCAGACTCTTGGCTTAGGTCATGGCTATTATTCTTCGCGTGCGATTCTAAGTGATGTCTTTCAAGTTCTTTTGGGAATTGATGCAGAAAAGAGGCTCTTTATCAGAAAGAGTGAACCTAATAGCACTGAAAAATTTTATCTAAGAAATTAATTAATGACTTTAGGGACGAGGTAGTACAATCGTCCCTTTTGTTTCATAACTCCTGCTTTGTGAGAAGCTTCGTCACCCTGGCCAAAAAAAAGATCCACTCTTCCCGCTCCACGAATAGCTCCCCCGGTGTCCTGATCAAAAACAAGACGAGGTGCTGGTGACCATGAAATCGGTTCAAGATCTTTAATACTGGCAAAAACTGGTTCTTCTACATCCAGGAAGGCCATTGCACCTTTGGGAAAGAGATGTAAATCAGTGGCAATAGTTCTGCCATCACTTACTTCCATGCCGGCATAAGTTAAAGCAAGACCGTCGAGTTTTTTAAAGAAAACATAACTTGGGTTCTTGTTTAAGATTTCCTGTTTTTCTTTTTCCGAAAGTGTATCAAGATGCTGTTTGATTTTTTGCATACTCATACTTTCAAGAGGGATGACATCAGTTAAGAACTTTCCGATGGGGATATAAGGATGTCCATTTTGGGCGGCATAACCCACGCGAATTTTTTCTCCATTTTCAAATTCAACGACCCCAGAGCCTTGAATCTGAATAAAAAAAGAATCTACTGGATCTACCCAAGCAAGCTCAAGGTTCTGCCCTTTTAGCTTCATATCGACATCAATATTCTTTCTGTCGTAATAGGGAACAAGATTTTTATTTTCCAGTCTCCCCTGCAGCACTCCAAGTTTTTCAGTCTTAGAAAACTTGTGAGCGAATTTTTTCAAATCAACAGAAATCATATCGACCGGTGTACTGTACATGGCCTGTGAATGAATTTTATTCTTGGCCTTAGAACCCTTCACCAAAGGTTCATAATAACCAGTGGCCATGACCTCACCCCAATCATCTTTCCCGTAGACTTCCATAAAATCAAAATTATCGTAAATATAACTTTGCCAGTTGTCCTGATGATTAAAAATTTCTTCGAGTGAGGCAATATACCTTTCTTTAGGGATTTTAATCTCTCCAAAGGTCATAGTCGGCATCACGAGACGCGAAGTCTTCATGACATCAATATGTTTTCTTAAGGCGATGAAAAAACTTTCTTTAGAAAGAGTGTCTGTGAAAACAGGCCTAGAAGAAGCTGGGCGCATCGATTCTTCGATGCGAGTGATTGGTGCACGGGCACAAGAAGCTAATAAAAGAGCGATCAATAGGTATTTCACCCAAAAATGATCGCTAATGATTCATTGACTGTCAAAATTAAAACTGATGACTTGGAATTCTCCAACCCGCCGCTGAAGATATCACAGTGTTAACCAGAGAATCGGCGGTATTGTCTAACTTCCCAGCTCCACGATTGACCACAATTTGTTTGATTATCTCATCAAGTAACGTTGTTTTTCCTGGCAACTGATCACCAATGGCCGAAAGCTTTTTGCCGGCTTCAGTAAAATGATTAGTCGCTGCTCCACCATTATTTCCGGCCATAATAAAAGAAGCGGCGACCTGATAAAGGTCTTGTTTTAATTTTTGTAAATTGGCCACTTCCAGTGAATTAATCTTTGGATCTAAGCTGATATTCTCAAAGGCCCACGCTTTTATTTCCGGCATACTTGTCATGTAGGCATAAAAAGGAACCACTTTATCAAAATCGTATCCCCATGAGACTTTTTTAACCACGACACCCTGGCAAACAACATTCGTTGCATCATCATCCATTGAGTGAATTGTGACATCTGAGACGGCCATAATCGTTTGCATCTTTCCATTGGCCTTGCATTGATATGTACATTCAAACTTTACCCTTCTCGGATAATTGCTATGAAAATCATTTGTCAGGTATTTTTTAGAGTCGATGATTGGGCTGCAGAAATTATTTTCTGGCAGGATGTCTTTTTTTGATTGAGCAAAGACTGATGTCACGGTTAGAGAAAGAAACATAAAGAAAAGCACTGCTTTCATTATTCTACCCTCATTTATTACGACATTCCCTTCAAAGATAACATAGGGAGGAAAGTCCAGGAGAGGTAGGATAAAGAATACATTGGGGTGTCCAAAGTTTAGACAATCGATACAGATGCAGCCTTTCTATTTTAGTGCCCCATTTTAGACATTCCTTCACACGAATAAGCACATTTTGTACAGGCTTCATAACATTCCTGCATCCAGGCTTCACTTCCGTTTTCACAATCCTTAGCACAGGCCCTGCAGATCTTTGCACACAAGCCACAAGTGTCATAATGATAATTCGATTCAATCATCATAAACTCAGCTGATGTCATGCAAATGGTGGCACACGCCTGAAGTAATTTTACGTGTTCTCTATTTATATTAGATGACTCAATGGCCTTGCTCAAAGCTTCTTCGCACACACGAAAACAGTTCAAACAATTGTCAATGCACTCTTTCATGTGTGTTTTAGTCGACTGTTCGCCATAGACTGATTGAAATTGCATATATCCTCCTTGATATGGTCGCTTAGAATTATAATTGCAACCACAATGCCGAAACGAAATGCCCCATCCACAGTCCACTTTGCTCCCATGCCTTCTTATTTTATGCCCTTAAATTCGGCATAAAGGTTGCTTTCTATAGTGCAGGCACTGATGCCCACATTAACAAGAGGTATTATATGGCAATTCAAAACAATCAGAATGAAAAACAACCTGCTCAGCAACAAGCTGGTCAACAAGGTCAACAAAGACCACAACAAGCTGGATCACAAGTGAACACAAATAAAACACAACAAGGTTCACAAGTTAATCAAAAACCAGCACAACAACAGCCGGGCAAAGCTGGACAATCTTCACAGCAAAACTGGCAAAAAGACAAAGATATGGATAGATAATCTTTAATAAAAGATGAGCTGCCCCCGACTGGGGGCAGTTTGATTTAGTCATTAAATTTTGTTCATTAGGATAAACAGCAAGTCTCATTGTTAATGCCGCTGGAAGCTTTTGCACCTAAATTTTCAACATACTCTCTTGAGACAAGGAGGTCTTATGCCCTTTACAGCATGGTCCAACGCACTTAAACCAGGACAAACAGTACCAGATAACTATGTCTTTAACGGCATGGGTTGCTCTGGAAAGAATGTCTCTCCTCCACTTCAGTGGAAAGATGCACCGAAAGACACTAAGAGTTTTGCCGTGACTGTTTTTGATCCAGATGCACCTCGAGTTGGAGGATGGTGGCATTGGGCGGTCGTGAACATCCCACCGGAAGTATCTTTACTTCCAGAGGGAGCTTCCAATGAAAACAAACTACCAGAAGGCGCTATTGAAATAGAGTCAGATTATGGAGAAAAACATTACGGTGGCCCTTGCCCCCCAGTCGGAGACAACTCTCATCATTACGTTTTTACTGTTTATGCATTAAAAAATAAAGAAGTTCACCTGAGCCCGAATTCAACACCTGGAAGTATTAAAGGGCTTCTGGAACACGAATGCCTGGCGAAATCTAGTTTTACAGTTGAGTATAAAAGATAATCTTAATGGATGATGAGTTTTTTTCTAGGATACAGTACTCCTGCTTTCACAGAGGAGTTATAAGCAATTATTCGCTTTATGCTTGTTTTGTGTTTTTTAGCAATGCTATAAAGTGATTCGCCACTTCTTGACGAAGTGGTAACGTGCTGCCTTTTTTCTAAGACGAGGCTGTTCAAATAAATCTATATAATAAACATTGGATGCCACCACTTTTTCCCCAGGTCGAAATGGCAGCTTTAAAATATCGCCTTTCCTCAAGATCGCCGAAGATGGAACTCTATTTAAATGAGAAAGAACGTAGGAATGTTTAATCCTGAATTTTTTTGAAAGCTGAGACAATTGGAATGTGTCTTATTCCACAACCCTATATCAAACGCGAACTAGCTATGGGGTCTATTAAAATCCCACCCGGCGCTTCTTCTTTATGGAAGCACAACATTTACATTATCTCCCGCTCTTCTTTAGATAAAAAGCAGTTCATTATTAAATTAATCGGGGAAATTGAGGCTGCGGTTTAATCAGCTATTTCTTACCAGCAGTACTCCGCACTCCATGTGATCAGTATATGGAAACTGATCAAAAAGCGCTAAGCGCTTAATTGAGTGAGTTGATGAAAGCACATCAAGGTTTTCAATCAACGTGTGTGGATTGCATGAAATATAAAGAATGCGTTCATATTTTTGAACCAGTGCCACTGTGTTGGCATCTAGGCCAGCTCTTGGAGGATCGACGAAAATAGTACTGCACTCGTAATCAGAGAGATTAATTCCTCTCAGTCGCTGGTACTCTCTTTTTCCGGCCATGGCATCGCTGAAGTCTTCGGCCGACATACGAATGATTTGAAGATTAGTTACACCATTGACTTCGATGTTGTATTGAGCGGCCTCAACTGAAGGTCCTGCAAGTTCGGTTGCCAGCACTTTTCTAAAATTCGAGGCAAGAGCAATCGAGAAATTTCCGTTCCCGCAGTAAAGCTCCAGCAGATCTCCTGTGCTCTCTTTTGTACAGTCAATCGCCCATTCCAGCATCTTTATGGCCACTCGAGCATTAGGTTGCGTGAAGCTATTTTCAATTTGCTTATAAATTAGTTTCTTGCCTTTAACAGGAAGCTCTTCAAGAACAAAGTCGCGGTCCAGGTCAATTTTCTGCTTGCGAGCGCGTCCGACCAGATTCACTTTAAACCTTGCCGAAAGCCTTTCTTTTAGAAGTTTCGCCTCTGTGATCCAGTTATCATCAAGTTGGCGATGATAAAGAAGACTCACTAAAATCTCCCCACTCAACGTTGAGAGAAAATCAACCTGGAATAGTTTTTTTCTTAAAGCAAGATTTGGTCTTAGCTCTTCCATTAAGGCCTTCATCATATCGTTGATTAAAAGGCTAACTGGAAGGTATTGATCAGTTCTGATTTTTTGGTCCTGAACTTTATCGAACATGTAGTAGTACATGTCCTCTCCCTCGTGCCAGACGCGGAATTCCGCTCGCATACGGTAGTGGGCTTCAGGAGACGCAAAGACCTCTGCTTCCATTGATGTAAACGGTTTAAAAAGCTCTTTAAGCTTAAGGCGTTTCGCCTCTAGCTGTGAAGCATACAGAGTGGTGTCTAGTGCATTTAAATCCATAAGGCCGAGTATGGCCCAAAAGGTCTCTTTTGACCAGCTTCTTTCTCTCTATTGAAGGGCCAGAAGTTGTGGTTTACTGGTCTTTTTAAAGCCTGTGATATTGGATTTCTCCAGTTTCTTCATCCGGCGCTCAAGCTTAGTGAGATAGAGCCCTTTATATTTTTTAGTTTTCGAGTGGTAACGGGCGTACCATCTGCGGTCGTTTTTCTCATAGCGGTCTTTAAGTAAAGTCAGAATCTGGGCCATCGTATCTAGGGCGTAAACTTCATCTCTCTTTAGCCTCTCGCTATCGATTAATGGTTTTTTCATGCGCTCAAATTCTTTGTTCCATACATCCACATTAATCTGTGCCAGAGATAAATCCCCGCTTGAAGACACGGCATTTTGATTGAAACTACTTTCTGTATCAATAATAGA
Source organism: Bacteriovorax sp. As-1 (assembly GCF_058446905.1). Lineage (NCBI taxonomy): Bacteria > Pseudomonadati > Bdellovibrionota > Bacteriovoracia > Bacteriovoracales > Bacteriovoracaceae > Bacteriovorax > Bacteriovorax sp. As-1. The sequence goes on along the minus strand of NZ_CP184341.1, from coordinate 2,538,412 downwards.
TAAAACAATCTGCGGTGGAATATTATACTTATTTAAAACAGAGTGAATCTTCATCGACAATTGATGTTTTTGGGCCTTGCTCATTGTAGGTTTTAGAGTCTTCATCATTTTAGCAATGACCACAGGTTTATTGGGAATATAGGCCTTATCAAAATTCCCAAATTCATCATCGTAGACATTATCTAATTTGACTGGCTCCAGACCTTTCGCATTTTTGGCATTTCTAACATTTGAATAAACACCAATAGCTAATGTCGAAAGCAGAACAAACTTTAAGAAGAGTTCTTTTTCCTGAATTGTTGTTACATATGTTGTTAGTGTTTTCATATCTACATTATAAAATGCGACATGAATGAGTAAGTCCGAAATATCGCCTTTTTTCGGTATACCAGCTAGTTAAAAAAAACCAGCTATTTATAAGTGATGAGAATAAGACGTGTTGAACTTAGAGATTTTTCCTAAATGTGGCCACTGATGGTGGCAGATGAGAGCTAAGTGAAAGGCTTCACTTTCCCTAAAGAAAGTGAAGCCCTCATCATTATTTTTCTAGTACGCCCTCAGAAAGAATTTGAATTGTCACTTCATCACCAACTGCTGGACCGATATCAATTTTATCGTTGTAATTGATGTGAAAATCCTTGCGGTTAATTTTAGTATTTGCTGAAACGGCAGCTCTTGTTCCCCCCCATGGGTCTTTAGCTGATCCAGTGTACTTCCCGACTAAAACAACTTCTTTAGTGACATCTTTAATCGTTAAGTCTCCAGTGACTCTAAAGCTTGAGAGAGAACCGGTAAACTTTTTACTCTTGAAAGTCATCGTTGGGTATTTGGCGGCATCAAAGAAATCCGGGCTTTTTAGATGCTCATCTCTTTTAGCAACGGCGGTATCAATTGAGTTAATAGGAATAGTGACATCAATAGTGCTCTTACTGATATTATCAGAAAGCATGAATGTTCCTTCGACATCGTTAAATCGTCCTTGGACTTCCGACACCACAAAGTGCTTAATCAAAAAAGACACACGTGTGTGAGCAGGGTCAATCTTGTAGGTCCCCGGAGTAAGTTTTAATCCGACGGCAAAAACATTAGAAGAAATGAGAAGTGATAGAAAGAGAGCTGACAATGTAGATTTCATAAGACCTCCTTAAGTAAAAAAAGTCTAACAAACAACTCATAGACAGTCAGCCTTTGAATGATAAATTAAGCTTAGGGCCTCTTCCTCTGTTTGACTCGTGCCAATGACACAATTCTTTTCTCTATCCAATCGCACAGAGTAAAGAACAGACGTGCCTGTTCCATTTTCTGCATCAACAACACTTAAACGATAAATCAGACCGGCCCACTCAATTGACCCGACGCCATCTGCATCGATAGTGTGTCGATAAAGCCACTCGATTTTATCTGAACCTGGGGCATGAAAATTTCCCGGACGTTGTAAATTAATTTGCACACCGTTAAAAACAAGCTTCGGCCCGTAACGAAGATCTCCACTTTCGATGTAGAGTTGGTAACCACCAAAAGACCTGCACTCTGCTTCATGGAAATCAATAGGTGCTTGGTCAGTTGCTTCAGAAATGACTACGCAGTCTTTTTGAATATCAGTGTAAGTGCTCTTCCATTACCAATCTGGGGCAAAAGAAAAACTCATGAGTAGAAAATAAAAAGGAACTATCAGTAGGGATTTCATTTTTTTCTCCTGTTAAAAAACAACATAGAACGCTACTTTTTTTCTTTCTCTTCTACAATATGAAGAAGAGAATTTAATAAAAAAATAAAGCAGCTCTCTAGTTGTCCTTTAACAAGAGTTATACCGAATCAACAATTATTTATTCAATGCATTTAGCTTCAGCGATTTTTCCAACAACTAACTTATTTGTTGCGATTTTTCCGCCATTTGGAGTTGTGATGACTTCGCCAACGGCCTTTACTTTAACAACAGTCTCACAACGCCAGTCTAGTTTTGCCGTTTCAACTGTCACTGAGAATTCATTAAGTTTTGTATTTTCTACTGCTACTTTTAAGAAAGTTTCAGTCTGGGCCTTATCCATTACTTTTGATAGAACTTCAGGAGCTAAAACAGCTCTGGCCGCATCAGCATTTCCATAAACGGCAAGCTTAGCAAACGATGGAACAGAAAGAACCATTAGAGAAGCGATCAGAAGTGATTTCATAAGTCCTCCAAATTAAACCTTTTTATATGTTGAAAAAACGCCTCCTTTATAAATAAGTTTTGCCTTTTTCACTAGGGCTCCTGAATTTTTTACACCAGAGCTCCATAGGAGAAGAAACGTGCTACAAGAAGCCAAATTCTTTAAAACAACTTGGGAGAAACTATGAAAAAGACTATCGTTATTGCCGCTTTATCACTATCAACAACTCTTGCTTCTGCTGCTACATTCTCTGAGCAGACTCTGGCAAACTCAACAATCCAAACTGTTGCGAATGTTGTTGCCAACATGATCGTTATTTCAAGCCAGGCTTCTTCAATCGCTACGACTGAAAACAGAAAAATGGAAGCGCAAATGATTCAAAATGATATCCAGGACTACGCTGTGAACGGAACAATCAGCGTGTACCTTGCTTCTAAAATTGACATGGTAAAATCAGTGAATGCTGAGCTTTCGACAGAAGAGTCGATTGACGTTTTAATCCTGGCTTCTGAATCAATTCTTAACTAGTAAAAAAATCCACCAGGTGCGCATAAGCCTGGTGGATTCTTTACTCATACTATTCGCGGAGCTCGCGCCTCGCGACCAAGTGATAACTTCCAATTTACCATATCATAATAACTAAAAGCATGAACGGTTTTGAAAGAGGGATAGACTTGTAGTCACAACTCTCTACTCCATCTTTAATCTGATGAACAAAAGCTGTTTCGTCGTGGGCCTTCAAACCAAAGCCGATAGCGATCTGGCCATTTTTCCCTGGGGAAGGCACTTCATTCTTTTTTAATGGACAGTGTGGCCGTCATGACCGCCTTCGCTTTCCATATTATTCGCTTCCGGATCGTCATCTTCGGCCACTTCACTATTTACGTTGGCCGAAGCGCTCTTTTCTTCTTTTTTCATATCCTCTGCGACTTTAGGTGCTTCAGGTATGGTTCCCATTTCTAGCTCCACTGCTTTTGTTGGTTCAGGTTTTGGTTTTGGAACTTTATAGTGATTGACTCTGTCGTATACGCCACATAAATGGCCTTCATCGTCGATAATTGCCAGATGCTCCAGATGATTATCATCGAGAATTCTTTGACATTCTTCCAGCGTAATATTCTCTCTTGCCGTCACGGACACTGGTTTCATGCATTGTTCAGCGTTCAAACTTGAGGGAACTACACTTTGCTCAAAAGACTTGGCAGAAATATCATTGCCATAGATGACTCCCACTAAGTGGCGCTCAAGCATCGTATCAACGACTAAAATTTCCTTGGAGTCGTTGTCTTCCATGATCTTTTTTATATTCTCAATGCTGGTCAAGGGTGTGCACACCGGCGTGTCCACCGTCATGTATTCTTTGATAAGACTCATAAACTTCTCCTTTTTGATAAACAGCTAATGCGTTTAGTGTTGCATATCCAAAAGTTGTATTGTCGAAAATACACCAAACATCTGATGTAAATGTTTTCATTTCTCTGACCAGATTATCTAAATACACCGGCGAGTAATCGCTAATATACATCTCGGGACTTCCATGCAAACGGTAGTATTCGATCTCATTTTCAAATTCTCCAGGGCACTTTTCCGGGTCAGCCGTGACCTTGGAGATTCGGTATTTTTTCATCAGTTTGATAGCATCCCGATAAAGCCATGTAGAGTTTCTTGCTTCCAGGACAATCGGCCCTTCATGAACTGTTCTTATGACCTCATAAAACTTCTCCATCCTTTCAGCATGGAAACTTTGTCCAGCAGGAAATTGAAGTAAAAGCGGCCCTAATTTTTCTCCCAGCTCTTTAATCACCGTGAGATTGGCCATTAACTCTTCACGGTCAATGATAAGATCGCTCTTATGGGTAAAACGCTGGTTGAGTTTGACACTGAATCGGAAATGATCAGGAGTCGTTCTCGCCCAACGCTGATATGTTTCAGGTTTGTGATCGCGGTAGAATGAAGTGTTAATCTCCACTGCATTCAAACGATTAGCATAGCGCTCAAGCACTGTTCCTTCTTTTAAAAAAGACCCCTCGGCTATTTTAGGGATGTTCCACGATGCCGTTCCAATATACATCATTGTAAATAACTCTCTTCTTGTTCTTGAACCGGGTTATTATTGATATCCTCTTCTTCATGTGGAGTTTTTCCACTTGTTTCTTGAGCGATAGACTCCTTTTCTTTTTTCGTCTCTGGATTTTTTTTGACTGGAATTTGAGTTTGCACAACAGGTTTCGCCTCTATCTTGGTTGGAACTAAATCCACTGGTCCCACTGGAATAATCTGAGACGGGTTCACCTGAACTTGCGAGAAGTAATAATGGGCCTTGATGTGCTCGAAGTTTGTTGTCTCTCTGAATTCTTTAATATCGTAAAGATTTCTTACATAACGAGACAAATTCTTATAGTCGCGAATCATCCTTTGGTTACACTTGAAGTGCAGGTAATAAACGGGATCAAAACGAATAAGAGTCGTATACAGGCGAACATCAGCTTCAGTGAGGATAGCACCAACTAGCGTATCCTTTCCCTCAAGACGCTCTTCGATCTTATCCAGGGCCGCAAAAAGGTTTTTAACGGCCGAATCATAAGCAGCTTGAGTCTGAGCGAAGCCCGCCTTGTAAACACCATTGTTAATGTTGTCATATACAAAAGAATTAACTTGATCAATTTCGGATCTAAGAGCTTCTGGATAAAAGTCATTTTTATCTCCTGTGATCTTATCGAAGGCATGATTAAAAATGCGGATGATCTCAGAAGACTCGGAGTTAACTATCGTTTGGGTCTTTTTATCAAAGAGCACTGGCACGGTTACTTTTCCGGTGAAATTTGAATCAGATTTCTGATAGACCTGGTACAAGTATTTTTTATGAAGAACACTATCGGGCTCAACACCTTCGAAATCATCTTTGAATGACCATCCTCTCTCCATCATCAGCGGACTAACGATAGATTTAGTAATGATGCCTTCTAATTTTTTTAATTTAAGAAATATATAAGTACGGCTTGCCCAAGGACAGGCCAGTGAGAGATATAAATGATAACGGCCTGGTTCAGGAGTATATTTGCCCCCTTCAATAATTACATCGCGAAATTTTTGTTCATCACGTTTAAACTCTCCACTCTTTGATTTTGGGATAAGATCCTCGATTACCCACTTTCCGTTTTTTAATTTCCCCATCTTTAAGGCTCCTTATAATGAGGAAAAGATCCACATAGATGCTATGTGCAGAAGCATCAAATCCTCTTAATAAGCGAATATTGCAATCTACGCGCCATTGGCATACGAAATGCATTAAATCTTAGCAGGAGGGTCGATCAAAGTTCATGGCCACACCAAACGAAATTACCAACATTGCACTCTTTTGCGATTTCGAGAATATTGTTCTGGGAGCAAAGGAAACAAAATACCCTCATTTCAACATCCAGCTTATTCTTGAGCGCCTTCTCTTAAAGGGAAGCATTGTTGTGAAAAAAGCTTATTGTGATTGGGATCGTTATAAAGACTTCAAACGAGATATGCATGAAGCTGCTTTTGAGCTCATTGAAATCCCTCACACCCGGCAATCAGGAAAAAATTCTGCCGATATACGCATGGTCGTCGATGCTCTCGATCTTTGTTATACAAAATCCCATGTCGACACTTTTGTTATTCTCAGCGGTGATTCGGATTTTTCTCCATTAGTTTCTAAACTGAGAGAGAATGACAAGCATGTGATAGGTATAGGTGTCCGCGATGCGACTTCGACTCTCCTCAGTGCCAACTGCGATGAGTTTATTTTTTACGATGACTTAATGAGAACTCAAACTCCTTCTAAAAAATCCGAAGTGAGTAAATCTCCAGAGAAAACAGTCAGCAAAAAACAAGAGGCACTCGACTTCATTTGCGAGACCATCGAAGCACTCACCGAAGAGCGGGGCGAAGAAGAGTTTTGGGGCTCAATGGTCAAGCTCACCATGAAAAGGAGACAACCGGGATTTAACGAGTCTGCCTATGGTTATGCTTCCTTTAGAGAATTAGTTGAAGATGCCCAAAAGAAGAATCTCCTCATCATGCACCGACAGGAACGCTCCGGCCAGTACACCATTCGTCTAGCACATGCCGATGAATAGGTCTCCAATTTGCATATCAAATAATCAAGAGGAATATTTCCTTTTAAAATATCCAAGGAGGAAAACAATGGAAAAAGATTTATTAAAAGAAAGCGGAAGAACTCAGGGGATTGCGCCTTCTTCTACATCAGCGCGTGAAGGAACAATGACAAAAGTCATTGAGCGCCAGACAGCGAAAATACCTTCAACTTATTTCTTAGCTGCCGCCGGCGGAGCGATTGCCGTTTCACTTGGGCTTGCCATCATGAATGAGAAAAAAGGATGGGCAAATTTTGTAGGTAACTGGGTGCCAACGCTGCTTCTACTCGGGATTTACAACAAGATTGTTAAAACTCATGGGTCTGATAAAACGGATAACTTAAGACAACTACACTAATCAATGTTACCGGGCCCAAGGCCCGGTAATAAAAAATTATGAACACAAAAAAGCACTTAAAAAAATTTATCGATGATGTCGACAGGCATGACATCTTTACTCTTTCAGGATCGCTGGCCTACACAACGGCTTTAGCGTTGGCGCCCTTTGTTCTAATTCTCCTATCCATTGCCTCTATTCTGACTCCTGATATTCAGGATAAAATCTATCTCCAACTGGCCTCTTCGATTGGAGAGAAGGCCGGACAAACTGTTATTGATATTGTCCAGAACGCTAAAAAAAATTCATCTTTTTCCGGTATTTCTGGAATCATCGGTTTTGTGATTCTTGTCATTTCCGCCTCAGCTATTTTTATTCAGCTCAAAGTGGCCTTAAATAAAATCAATGACCACGACACTTCTAAAGATAAGTCAGGTTTCTGGGTCTTTATTAAAGATCGCTTTCTCTCAATGGGACTGGTTTTTGGTTTTGCTTTCCTGTCCATTGTTTCATTAATCGCTTCAACTGCAATTTCCGTCGTCTTTCAAGGTACAGAAGGTATTTTCTGGCAGGGAGTTTCACTACTGGTAAACTTAATTATTTTCTCTGTTCTTTTTACGGCGATTTTTAAAGTGATCCCTTCTGACAAACTGGATTGGAGACGCTGCCGCATTTCCGGAATCGTCAGCGCAATCTTTTACTTAATCGGAAAAAATTTAATTAGCCTCTATCTTGCCCATGCAGGTCTAGAATCGTCTTACGGAGCTGCTGGCTCACTAGTCGCTTTTTTGGTCTGGGTTTACTACAGCTCACTCACATTGCTGGTAAGCTATGAATTCACTCGCAATATGGTTTTATACCAGAAGGAGCAAGAGAAAATTTTCAATCCCAAGGAGAAAGTTGTATGATCAAAACAAGCGATAAAAAGCGTCATAACGAAGAAGAAGATCACCCGTACATCTCACATATCCCCAACGATCAACCGATCCCTTCCCGCAATCCTGATAAGACGCCTCCGGAAATCCCAGTGGATGAGCCGACCATTCCCGGACCAAAGGATCCGCCGATCAGAGAGCCTAATCGCAAACCAAAAATCCGCGTTTTAAATATTCAATAAGGAGCAGTTATTTCTATACAACATGGAACTCAACCTGATCCACATCCCAATAAAAAAGATTCGCGAACAAAGGCCATCCGAGAGAGAAAACAACAAACGCAATCCTGTTTAGGAAAAAGAGTTTTTTAGTCTGTTGAGTTTGGTCTCAAAAAAAGTGTAAGATGAGGCATGCACCTTCCAGGGCTCCTTGATTACCACGACAAGAATCTTCTCCCTAAAGACGGCACTCTTGAGTACCTTTATCCTTTTTTTACTCCTGAAGAATCGGAAACATTTTTTAAGGTTCTACATGCCCAAGTCAATTGGGTTCAGGATAAAATGGAAATTTATGACAAAGTCCATCCGCTTCCCCGTTTAATCTGCTGGTACAGTGAGAATGATCAATGGCTTCCCGAGCTTCTTGTCATCAAAGAAAAAATCGAAGAATTTACCGGCCTTACTTTCAATACGGTTTTGTTAAATCTCTATCGCAACGAAAGAGATCATGTGTCTTGGCACTCTGACAAATACAAGAACCCCGATGATGTAAAAAATATCGTTTCCATCTCATTCGGTGAAACTAGAAAGTTCCAGGTAAAACATAAAAAGGATAAAACCCTTGCTACTATTTCTGTGGAACTCATGTCCGGCTCGATGGTAATTATGAAAGAAATGCAGCAGGCGTGGATTCATCGCGTGGCCCTGACGACAAAACCGAAAGGGCCACGGATTAATCTGACATTTAGAAATATCAAAAAAGACTAAACTATTTTTTGTATTTATCTGGTTCGTTTAAGAATAGGTCTTTTGATTAGTACCTTCTTTTTTATCCGGATTATCATTGATGGGAAAAGCATCAGTATAATTGTTTCCCATTTAAACTTCCTTACTCTTTTGGAACTTTGCTCTCATCCACTCTCACTTCAATTTCTACACGACGGTTCTGTTGGCGTCCTGAACTCGTCTTATTGTCGGCGACAGGATTGCTTGGCCCTTTACCATAAGAAGCCATCGTTGATTCCGGGAGCCCGGATGCTACAAGTTGCTCTCTAACCGCCTTAGCTCTTCTCTCAGAAAGGGCCTCATTAACTGCGAGTGTTCCAGTGCTGTCAGTGTAGCCATTAATTGTCAAAACGTTTTCAGGATACTTCTTCATGATGTCGGCCATCTGCTGAAGATTTGTTTTTGCCTGAGGTTTTAGTTCCGCTCTTCCTGTATCGAAGAGAATGTCACTTTTTAATTTAGTGATTAATCCTTCATCTGTACGCTTGGTCTCCGCGATTTGTCTTAACTCTTTAGCTTGTTTATCCATGCGGCTTCCGATGATCGCACCAGTCACTCCACCGACGCCTGCACCAATGATGGCCCCTTTTTCTTTACCAATAACAGCGCCGACGGCTCCACCGGCAACAGCACCTATGGCCGTTCCTCTGTAAGCATTTTTCTTTTCACTGCTAGCGCAGCCAACAACTAAAATGAGAATTAAAACAAGATTCAAGATTTTCATTTTACTTTTACCTCTGATGAATGGGCCTTAACATGCTGGCCACGCCCTTGCCCGTTATTCTTTTTTAAATGCTTGCTAAAACCCTGGATCTCTCCCGGCGCTCTACTTTGATTGGGCATTTTGTCCAGCAGTCTGCGCTCTTCTTGTCTATGAGACTGGGCTTTTTTTTCTTTCATTATCTCCTCCTTAATTTACTGAACTATTTTGACAGTTAATTCGTTTTCCACATCATCGACACCGGGCAATTCTCTGATTGTTGACTCAATGAAGTCCAAAGATTCCTCGGTATCAACCACTCCAGTGAGTCGGACAATGCCATCATAGACATGTACATCAATGCTACTTTCTTCGCCCACTGCTTTGTAAATTTCCTTTCTTATCTGTTCATTTGATTTGATTACAATGTTTCTCTCACTCATGAGTAAACCTCCTAACTGGCCCCCTATAATTAACTAAGCAAAACCCAAGCCATATATTTATGAGAAGTACCGGCATTCTTGAACCTTCTTGGGTAAATTTTCCAGAGAAAGACTAAAGACTTCATTCTCAAAACCGATACATTCCCCAATGAAACTTATGCAAAAAACCCTACTCACATTAAGCCTTTTTATCCTCGTTGCTTGTCAGACAACTCTCAACAGACACGTAGCTGCTGATTATCACATCTCTAATAGTGCTCAACAGCTGGTGACTTGGGAAACAAAGGCCAATGCTATCTCTGAAAGATCCAATGAAGTTATCCGAGTAGAACACTATGAGATTCCACTGAGGCTTCTGGAGAAAGACTTCGATGCCAACCTGGACTCAAATATCAAGAACTCTATTTTTTTTACTAAAAATGGCGAGCCTTACGTCAGATGGATTATCAATCCAGAAGACTCTAAATGGCATCTTGAAGTTAAAAGCTTTTTACAGAAACACAAGATCGACAGCGAACCAAAAAAATTCTTCGATGGTTACTTAACAGCTTCGCGCTCAATGATCCTGGTTAACCCAACTAATGGAGCAAGCTTCTCGCTAAAAGTTTCAACGGATAAAACAGGTGGAAAGTGGACAGATAAAAAACAAACCTGGGCTGATGCTCAACAAGTCCGCAACATGAACCGCTACCTTCAGGAAACACTTCCTAAAATGGACACACCAACTCTCGTGATCATGGATGAACCTCTTGCCATGGGGATTAAAGAACTCGATCACGGTATGATCATGCGCTCACTCAATGATCTTCCTGAAGATGGTCACTACTATCTTCCGGCCTTCTCTGCTCTTCATGATGTTGAAGGTGCAAGAATTGCAAAACTTAATGGCGCGACTGATCCTGTGCGCTTTTGGGATAAACACCTTAATGAACCTATTGCCCGCGCAATGGCCGAGTATTTTGCGGCCACAGGTTCTTGGTATGACTCTCCTCACGCTCAAAACTTTCTAGTGGAACTCGACCGTGATATGAAACCTACAGGGCGAATTGTCCTGCGCGATTTAGGTGACACTTATCTACTCGAAGACTTTGTGAAAAATACAAAGTTTGGATGGATCACAAAAAATTGGGACCCAAACAATGTCCAGCAAGGAAAGATCACGACAGGCATTGGACTTCTTCATGGAAATAATCCACCGAGCTGGATGACTTCAACTGAATACAAAGAATACCAATGGGGCTTCTACCGAACTTTCGAGCAACGTTTTGCTGAAATCACCGGTGTTCCCTACAACGAAATGCTAAGAACAGAATCTAAAGAATCACTTTGGTCATACTCACGCAAGACATACCAGGCAACCTCTGAAGCCTGGAAGAAATTCATTCGTTATGCCAACTGCTTAAACGGCGAACTCAAAACTCTGACCGGTGAAAAATGCCCGGAGATTTACCTAAAACGCCTGCGCAAAGTGGATTGCTTCCAGGGTGTCAACGCTATTATCGCCCATTAAATCAAGTAACATTTCTGTGACTATGGATTTGTGCACGTCCACTATCTTATTGCGTTTATCGCCTATATACTTTTTCTTTTTGCCTGGAGTTTATCATCATGCTTAAAACCACACTGTTACTCGGACTCTTATCGCTTTCTCCAATGAGTCTTAACGCCAAAACATTTGTTAACTGCTCTGAAGCTTCACCCGCTTCATTTAACCCACAAGTTGTGACAGACGCTCCCTCATACAATGCTTCTGCCATTACTCTTTACAATAAGCTTATGCGTTTTGAGCTAGGAACGACAAAAATGATTCCTGGTCTGGCCGAATCGTATACCATTTCAAAAGATGAGAAAGTTTATACCTTTAAACTTCGCCGTGGAGTTAAGTTCCATACGACAAGTTATTTCAGGCCAACTCGCGACTTCAATGCCGAAGACGTTCTCTTCTCTATCAATCGTCAAAGACAAAAAGATCACCCTTTCCACATGGTAAGTGGTGGTGTGTACACTCAGTATGAAAACAATATTAAAGATAACATCAAAGACGTTGTTGCCCTGGATCCATACACAGTGCAAATCACTCTAAATGAAGTACAGGCTCCTTTCCTTGCTTACATGGCCGGGAACTACATGAGTGTTCTTTCTGCTGAATATGGTGAGAAGCTTGCCAAAGAAAACCGCAAACAAGACATGGATCAATTCCCAATTGGAACCGGTCCCTTTTCTTTCGTCTCTTATGTTAAAGACAGCGTGATCCGCTACACTGCTCATCCAGATTACTGGGATAAAACGAGTTATAAAGGAAAAGCTAAAAACCGAATTGATAAATTAATTTTTGCCATTACTCCAGACCAAACAGTTCGCTACCAAAAACTAAAAGCTGGTGAATGCCACTTCGTCACCCTTCCATCAATCGTCGATCTGGATGATATGCGCGCTAATAAAAATGTGCTTGTCATGTCTCAAGAAGGATTAAATGTCGGTTACCTGGCGATGAACACAACTAAAAAGCCCTTCGACAACATTTTAGTAAGACGTGCTGTTAATCATGCTCTTAACAGAAAAATGTATCTCGATGCTATTTATCACGGCACAGGTATCGTTGCCAGTAACCCGGTTCCCCCTGCTCTTTGGTCATACGACAAAATGCTAAAGGACTACGACTACAACCCGGAAAAAGCAAAGGCGCTCTTAAAACAAGCGGGCCTTGCCGATGGATTTGAAACTGAAATGATCACTCTTCCAGTAACCCGTCCCTACAATCCGGATGGAAAAAAGATGGGGGAACTCATGCAAGCAGATCTTGCCAAAATTGGTATCAAGGTAAAGCTTGTCACTTTTGACTGGCCAACATTCTTAAAAAAGTCGCGCTCTGGTGAACAACAAATGATTCAATTCGGCTGGACTGGGAATAATGACCCGGACACTTTCTTAAACGACCTTTTAAGCTGTGCGAGTGTTGAATCAGGAAACAACACGGCCAGATGGTGTAATGAAAAATTCAATGACCTGGTTCTTCAGGCAAGACGTGTGACTGACCAGAAAAAGCGCGCTGATCTGTACAAGAAGGCCCAAAAAATCTTTAAAGAAGAAGCTCCATGGGTAACACTCGCTCATGCGAAAGTTTTTAGAGTTATGGATAAGAATGTTGCAAACTTTAAGATTGATCCATTTGGATATGATTACTTCGATCAAGTAGAACTAAAATAAAACAGGTGCTCCGATGAAAAGCTTTAACCCTGAAACTGATTTAAAATTTGAACGCACAACAGACTTAACACCTGCTCAGTTGTTTGCTGGCTGGACGACGCCATCTCTTTTAATGAAATGGTTCACTCCTGCTCCGTGGAAAACAATTGATGCAGCAATTGATCTAAAACCTGGTGGAAAGTTTTATACGCTCATGCAATCTCCTGAAGGACAAAGCTTTCCCAATACTGGATGTTACCTGGAAATTGAAAAAGATCATAAGATCGTTTGGACATCGACCCTAAGTTCTGATTTTCGTCCAAACTCAGATGACTCCCCAGCTTCATTTCCTATCACTGTTCACGTCATTTTTGAGAAAGAAGCTCAAGGCACAAAATATACGGCCTATGCTCTTCATAAAAATGCCGAAGACATGAAAAAACATGAAGCAATGGGGTTTGAAACAGGATGGGGCCTGGCCTTTGATCAACTCGTAAAATTAATGAAAGAGATTTAATTAATATAAGAAATTACAATAAATAAATATCATTTCTTCACCTGCTAAGATCCGAATATTTGGTCCAGATGTCAGACATTTTTTAACTAATTTCCCTGACAGTTGGACCACTATTTGGCACTCTTTTTCCTCACACACACAACGCACTTTGGAGACATTTCGTGGAAACAAGAAGACTTAAGGATCTTAAGGCAACGAACCCGTATTTAAGACTTGGAACAGATGTTTCAGAACTTGAAAAATCAATTCAAACTGTGGGCCTTATCGCTCCACTTGTTATCTCCCCTGACAATGTTATTTTAGCTGGAGCAAGACGCTTCCAGGCCCTTTTAAACCTTGGCTACGTTGAAGCTCCGGTTATGATCGTCGATAAAGGTGAACTAGAGCGCGAGCTTGTTTCAATCGATGAAAACCTTGTGAGAAAAGACCTGACAAAAATCGAAGTCGAAGGTCACCTAAGGCGAGCTAAAGAAATTTACCAGGCATTAAATCCACACGAGGAAGAAACACCTGCTCCTGTTGAGGCAAGTGAAGATTCGCTTGAAAGTGAAATCGAAAAAAAGAAGGTTGTTCTTCCTGCTGAGAAGTTCCTGAATATCGTCGCTGAAAAAACAGGTCTTTCGCCTAAGCAGATTCACGAAGCTATCAACCGTGATGAAATGGCATCAAAAGATGTAAAAGAGGCCAGAATCAATGGCGAGCTTTCTCTAAGTCAGACAAACGAAATCGTAAAACTAAAAAAAGAAGAACAAGAAAAATCACTTTCTCACATCAAGACACTTCCAGTGCGCGAAATTAAAAAATTCGTAAAGATCGCTAAAGCTAAAGGTGTAGAAGAAGCGATTAAAGAAACACCAAAGGACCCTCATTCAAGAGACTTCTTAGAAGTAGAAGCAGCTTTAAAGAAGCTGGTAAAGAAACTAAAACAACTTGAGCTAGAAGGGATGAATCCTTCGGATTTCCCGGCAGATATTCAAAACATGTTAAAGACAGTAGTGAAGTTTGCTGAGAGTGAAGACAATTTTATTCCAGCAAAAAATACAGATATGTATGAGGAAGCTATTCAGTAAATGAAACTCGGTCTCTATAAGCATTATAAGGGAAAACACTATCAAGTTCTTGGTATCTGCAAACATTCAGAGACACTTGAAGATTTAGTCCTTTATGAAACTCTTTACGAAAACGAACAGTCGCGTTTGTGGGTTCGTCCAGTGGCGATGTTTCTTGAGAGGATTGTTGTTGATGGCAAAGAGGTTCCTCGCTTTGAGTATATTGGTGACAGAAAATCGAATCAAAGAATGTAAGTTATCACTTACTCTTAAAAAACTCCCACATCACATCATTGGCCGAAATCGCCTTTGACGTCTCTTCTGCCCCTCTTCTGATCTTTTCTCCGCCGGGCCACGAGTGTGCTCCAGTTTCGGTCACACAAAGTTGAACCTCAGTTCCACTTTTACATCCAGAATAAAGATCACAGTACGCTCCACTTTTTTCTAGGACTCTTTTTGGAGTTTCACTACATTCATTCTGTTTCACCCATTTAGCTACAGTTGCAGGCACAGAAATAAACTCCGTCACTTTCTCTTTATTGTCCGATAAACTTTTTCCAGAACCACCATTAAAGAGAACGTGGTCATCATTTTTGGCATGGATATGAAGAATTGAAATAGGATTTTTAGGCGAGCAATTGATGGTATTATCCGTTCCTGCAACAGCGGCAATTCCTTTAATCGTATCCGACAATTCACAGGCCAGACGGTAAGACATCATCCCACCGTTAGACATTCCAGTCGCAAAGATTTTACTTTTATCAATATTAAGTTGAGAGGAAATCTTCACGATCATCTCTCTAATAAAGCTTACGTCATCAATATTCTTATCGCGGGCATCTCCACAACATTTTCCAGCATTCCATGTCGCAAACTTCCCCGAATTGAATTTACTATATCCATTTGGAAAAGCGACAATGACCCCCAGTTCTTCTGATTTTGAAATCTGTTTATAAAGCTTGTCATTTGACTGATACGACATATCTCCACCACCACCATGAAGAGCAATTAAAAGTGGTAATGCAGCTCCATTGTATTTGGCCGGGACATGAAGTTTATACATGCGAGTGATCCCGTTGTGTGAAAACGAAAGTGTATAATCTCCAGGCCTAGTGATCTTCTCTTCTGAGCTTGCATTTGTTTCTGGTGCGGGTTTGGCCTCTTCTTTTTTGGCCATGCGCTCTTTGACTCGTTCTCTGATTCGTTCACGAAGAGACTGTGCTTCACTGCTAGGAGCAAATAGAGTCAGTGATAAAAGAGCGATCATTAACTTCATATAAAACCTTTTGAATTGCTGAGAAGAGCTTCTCACTATTTTAGCATAAAGAATTTTCACAGTTCAAAAAACTTACAAAAAAGAAAAATAAAAGATAAAGTTAAGTCATTAAAGAGTTGTGAATGAAAACATCAGAAGAAATTAATTAGGCGGTTTTTTAGCAAGCGGGAAAGATATTTTGAAACCAAATAATAAGGGAGCTTTTCAGCTCCCTGTAATGTTTTAGATACCTGAACAGTCTACGTCTTTTGGAGAAAAAGAATTTCCTGTTTTTTCGAAACTCACTAAACATGACCATGTTTGCGGGTAACCATTAAGAGGATTCACCGTTTCTACTTTTGCTTTTACTCCAACTCCACCTTTAATTGTGACAAGAGAGTGGTTTGTAATGCTCGTGACTTCACGACCGTTATCATAGAACTCAGCGATGATTGCATCTTCTGCTTCAATCATAAGTTCTTTCATAGCTCCGGCACTTGCATTTGTGCTCATAAAAAGAGTGGCCATAGTAGCTAGCGATAAAACGATTTTTTTCATTTAGACTCTCCAGGGTGATGGTTTAAATTTATGGCGAAATACCATCTAAAAGTGGCATATAGCAAGCTGTTATTTTGTCTAATCCAAATCTTAACAATCCCATTATCCATGAGTTGCTTAAATTAAAGATTTTACGTTAAGATAAGGTCATGCCTGATGATAAAAAACCAAAGCCTGTTGATCTCGAGAACATTAACCTTGATTTAATGAAGCTCAAAGTGACCGATATGCCATCCTTACTTGAGTACGCTCACACCGTCGGTGGTTTTGCCATTACACCGACCAATCAAGGTACCATTAAAAGCAATGCTCGTTCGGCCATGGTTGAGCAGACAGAAGAGCAACTCAATATCATCTATGAACAAATGAAAACTCTTGCTAAGCAAGTTCAAGACATAAAAAAGCGCGTTTATATCTCTGATCTCATCTACAATGTAGAAATCCCCTTTACTCCCGTGATTGGAAAAACCTACTATCTCTATGAAGAGAATACTGGAAAAAGATATCTATCGCTTGTCTCTCCTGATGAATGGGGAAAGGCCATGGACTCACAGGTTTTCCTGGCAGAAATCAGACTCAATGCCGATCACACCTGGAAAGTTATCAAATCGACAATTGAGTTGTCTTAGTTGTCTTTAATTAATTCCAGAAGCTGAACACTCACCTTTTCTCCCCATTGAGCAGATGCGCTTGGCGGGTAGTGAATGCCTTCTTTGTTATCAGCAGGGAATTTTGTGATTTTTAAGCTATCGATATACTGACAGTTATTTTCTTTTGCCAAAGAAATTAAAAGCTCATTTGTTTCTTTTAATTTTACCTGTGTGACAACTTTTGAATTCGCATCAGGCGGTCCAATCCAAATGCACTTGCTGCTTTCGTCTTTAATGGCCTTCATCATGGCGACAATACTATTTCTAGCATTGGAAGGTCTTGCTCCAGCGGCGATATTTGTTCCCAGTTGAACTATCGTTACATCAGGACGATACTTCGCCAGTTCATCCACAAACTTTGGAGTATTATGCTCTTTAGACCTGATTTCCTCGTTTCCATCTTTCTTCCAGAACCCACAGACTGTCTTTTCGTACTTATTATTGCCCAGCCACGTGCTCGGTGTTGCTCCACAACTTGATTGCATGATCACTCGTGAAGCCTCTTGCGAAAGATTCTTTTCGATCGTTGTGCCTAGCTTCCCATAACTATGAGAGTCACCGACATATAGAATAGTTTTTGCCTCTTGGGCAAAAGCGCTAGAAAAAAGGATTAAGAAAGATGAAAAGAGAAGAGATTTTTTCATGATTCTTCTTAGCATTAAATCAGAGAATTAGTGGTTTTTTGTAAAAAATATAGCCCGGGCAAAGGCTTGGGATTAATATTATTGTAATAATTTATCTCATTTCCACAGGAGTCAGGAATGAAACTATCCCCGGTAAAAGTGATCCCGGCGCTTATTGCGTTCGTGGTAACTTGCCTTTTCTGGTTTATTATTGCCCCGCCTGAAGGTGTCGACATCAATGCCTGGCGCTTATTAGGAATTTTCGTTGGTACAATCGTTGCCATTATCGGCAAGGCCCTGCCTATAGGTGGAGCTGCGATGATTGGTATTCTTCTCGTTGGGATCACTCAAGTGACCAATCCAGGTGAGCCGGCCAAGGCCATGGGGGATGCACTAAGCGGTTTCTCAAACACTCTAATCTGGCTTATCGGAATCGCCTTTTTTATTTCTCGCGGATTTATTAAAACAGGCCTCGGTGCTCGCGTCGCCTACTACTTCGTTAAGATGTTCGGAAAGCGCACCATCGGTATCAGTTACGGGCTTTCATTTGCTGAATTGATTCTCTCTCCAGTTATGCCAAGTAACACTGCCCGCGGAGGTGGTGTTCTTTATCCTATCAACCGTTCTATCTCTGAATCAATGGGTTCACTTCCTGATGAAGGATCGAGATTAAAAGTTGGGGCCTTCTTAACGTTGGTTGCTTACCAGGTGAATATCATCACTTCAGCAATGTTTATCACTGCGACTGCCCCGAACCCACTGGTTACAGCAGGAATCAAGCAAGTGGCCAATATCGAAGTCAGCTGGAGCCAATGGGCGATTGCTGCTTTTGTTCCGGGACTCATTGCTCTTCTCCTTATCCCGCTTATTCTTTACATGATCTATCCTCCGCAAATTAAAAACACTCCAAATGCGGCAGCACTAGCGACTCAGAAACTTCAAGAAATGGGCCCAATCAAATTAGAAGAGTGGATTATGGTTGGCGTTTTCTTCTTACTTCTTTTCATCTGGGCCGGTGGTCCAGCTTTAATTTCAAGTGACCCTCTTTTTAAAATTGACCCAACTGCAGGGGCCTTTGTTGGTCTTGGTGTTTTACTTTTCTCCGGCGTTTTAAGTTGGGATGACCTGCTAAAAGAAAAAGGTGCATGGGATACTGTGACTTGGTTCTCGTCACTGGTTATGATGGCCACTTACTTAAATAAACTTGGAGTTATTAAATGGTTCTCACAGTTGGTTGAGACCTCCATTTCTCACTGGGGATTAGGCACTCTTCAAGCAGCCGTGATTTTAATTCTCATTTACGTTTTCATTCACTACTTCTTTGCAAGTAACACGGCCCACATTTCGGCCCTCTTTGCTTCATTCTTCGGTGTTGGTGTGGCCTTAGGAGCACCTCCTTTAATGTTTGGTCTCTTCTTAGGATTTGCTTCTTCACTTTGTGCTTCAATCACTCACTACGGTACAGGAACAGCACCGGTTCTTTTTGGACCTGGCTATGTCACTATGGGTGAATGGTGGAAGTATGGATTTGTGGTCACAGTACTTAACCTGATTATTTTCGGATTAGGATGTGCTGTTTGGTGGAAAATTTTAGGATACTGGTAGATATAAAGAGCCCCGCATTGCGGGGCTTTTTTTATTTAATTTTTTATTCTTCTGCTTCGTCGTTAGGTAACAGATCGCCTTCTAAAATCCCAAGATCCTCTTGTTCCATGTTCATGTTTTCATGCTGATCTTTTTGGTCATAACAATAACTCTTCACGAGATAGATTGGATTCACAAAAAAACCGTCTCTAATCACCCCAAAGTGCAAGTGAGCTCCTGTTGCATAACCCGTACGACCAACTTGTCCAATCTGATCTTCCATGCTCACACGCATTCCTACGCGCAGACCTTTTTGAAATTTCTTTAAATGGATATAAGTCGTCTGGTAGCCATTATCATGAAGGATCGTTACGAATTTTCCTTTTGAACGTGTTCTAGCGATTGTCACCACCTCACCTTCCAGGGCCGGGTAAACCGGAGTTCCACTTGGAGCGACGAAATCAATTCCGTTGTGTGGTTGATGCTTTCTTGTCACCGGGTGTCTGCGGTTAAGCTGGAATAAACTTGAAACACGGCTTGATCTCACCGGAGCGTAAAAAGGTTTATCTGCCAGTTCATAATCTTCCGAGAGAAGTTTCCAGGCAAATGTTTCAGGGTCAATTTTTAAAATCTTCTTTGAAAGAGCGTGACCGATAATAAGTGAAGCTTGAAGAACACTTCCTTGTTTAACCAGTCTTCCATTTTCGTAATATTGTCTCACATCCATGCTGTAAGAAGCATTCGTGCGAAGACCTTTTGTTGTTGAGAAGTCTTCTTTAAAAGCTTCACTCATTTGAGTCGCAATTTTTTCCACACCCACATCGTTCATTAATGTGTCGTAAAGTGTGCCGCGGATTTCACCTTCAATTCTTTTGATCTCTGATTCAAAAACACCGTCAGACTTTTCAACGTCAACTAATGTATCAGATTTCATCACCGTATAAATATCGTTTGAATCCTGATCGTAAAGTTTTAGAGTGAAATTTGAAGCATTATATTCTGGGCCAACAAAAGTCTGATGCTCAGAAGAAATGATAAGTTCGTCTAGTTCTGGAATTTTCTTTTCGAGAGCTGCAATTTCCTGGGCCTTAAATCCATAACGGCTAAGAACAGCAGAAGCTTTTTCTTCTGCTTGAACACTTTGAGAAAAAGACATCAACAGCATTAGGCATAAGAATGTTTTAGTCATAAGTGGTCTCTGAAAATTAGTAGATTATCAGCATTTATTTTAGGGAAGCGCGAAGCGAAATGACTAATAAAGAACTCTTACATCTCGCGTGAATTCCATTAATAATTCGCCTCTTACGCTTTATTGAAACTAAAATTTATCTTAATTTCGCCATTATTCATCCACGATGGTGTGACTTCGTCGAGAAAACCTGAAACTTCCATCTTCTCTGTCGGGTGGCGATAGCCATTTACTTGCCGATGACTTTTCTCAAGTTGAGTTTGAAACTTTTATTAAAGAAAGAGTCGGCATGACTATTGGCTGGACGGGGTCATTTGATAAGCTTGAAGAGTATTTAAAAAAAATCCAGCGAACTCAGGCCCCCGACAAAAACGAGGGCCTTATTTATCCTCTTACCTCATCTGACGGTAGTGAAATAAGGGGCGCTCCTGATGGATGGACAGTGCTTTTGAATAGAGATCTTGAGGTTTCGTTATAGAGTTATCTGATGCCATAATTTCATTCGTCACAAAGTAATGACATAAGAACCCCATGAAAAGTGCAATGAGTAGAATAAGAATGTTGGAATTTAAAAATTCTTTAATCTTGGCTTTCATTTTTCCTCCAAAAAAATGCAGGGTTAAGGTTTAACTTCCTATTCATTATACGTGCGTTTAACAGTTTAGTTTTCAACCTCCTTGAAAGATATCGGCATATTTATTTTGGGATGGCCGAAAAAGAAGTCAAGACTGAGCGGTGTAAAAAAATAAATCTACAAAAACACTCGAGAAATTTACTTATATGTGACAACAAATCTCAGATACTTCCATGACCAAAATAGAGTTCCCACAGTTAAAATAAAAGAACTATAGCCCAGATGCCTCAAGTAACCTTCTGGAATGAGAATGGCAGAAACTCTTGTCGCAGCGGCCAGTGTCACTAAAAAAGCCACGATATAAAGAACTTTTAAATTCTCAAGCTTTTTATCACCTGGCCCATGAGACTGAAGCACTCTGGTTGCAATAAGGAACGATAAAAGGACAATTCCACTAAAAAAGAAAGCGTGACCGCTATGAATCGCTCCCTCAATCCAAAGTACTTTTAACAAGAAACTAAAAAGAATAGCCCAGCATGAAAACCAAATACACCAGGTCAAGGCTGACCTGTCTTTAGGTTTAATATAAAGTTTCCAATAAAACAG
This sequence comes from Bacteriovorax sp. As-1, assembly GCF_058446905.1. Classification (NCBI taxonomy): domain Bacteria; kingdom Pseudomonadati; phylum Bdellovibrionota; class Bacteriovoracia; order Bacteriovoracales; family Bacteriovoracaceae; genus Bacteriovorax; species Bacteriovorax sp. As-1. The sequence goes on along the minus strand of NZ_CP184341.1, from coordinate 2,516,988 downwards.
AGATATAGTCGCAACGACAAGAAGACGTAAAATGGCACCTGAAGTGCCCGGAAGAAAATAGCTGCCCATAAAAGTGAGAATCAGACCGTAAAAATGAAGCGGAACAGTCAGGAAAAAATTTTTCTCATTTTCATAACGTTGTCTTTGAGTCTGGACGATTTCGACGTGTCCCAGAATTCCAGGAACCAGTCTGCTTCCAACACCTAAAATGATCGCGGCAATGGCACCTTCATAGTGCAGGCCCTTATAAACATCTTCTAAGGTCAAAGCACTGGTTATAGCAGAAAAAATCCAAAGCAGTAGCCCTATTAAGATAAAAACAAAAGAGTACGGTGGGTTTGCCTTTCTTTTTGTAATTCTTCTCATGAGAAAAAGAAGAATAAAGAGAGCCTGTGAAGCCGATACCCAGTACATCAAGGACTCTTTGTCTTGGAAGGAAAACATCAGACCAACCATCGTCAGAATCAAAAAGCCAAACGCCTCAAAAATTGAAGCCGTTTTAGTTTGTGAAAATTTAGGTACAGCGGTCATTAAAAAACCAGCGATAAAAGACCCACTAAAACCATTAAGCATTAAATAGCGATGAGCGAGAACAGGATAATTCTGTTGAATCCATATTTGCGGAAGCCATAAGAGCGTTCCCCATAACAAGAAGATAACTCCAAGTGGGAAGTAAAAGCGATAAGGTTCTTTTTGAGCGTAGGAAAAATAGGTTTTCATGATCTCATCATACTAAGAGTATCACAAAAAATAAACTGACTTGAATCAGCTTCAATAAATATAGACATCTTCAAGTTTTTTAACTTTCAAACCTTCGCCATACTCTTCGTCTTTAAGCATGATCTGTCGTGCAATCTGCCCTCTAACAACCAATAGGCGTCGTGGTGTATGCTTGAGCATTTCAAGCACTTTTTTGATGTGTGTGACTGAACCAAAATCGTAGATGAAAAAGATGTCACCTTCAGGCAACTCGCCCATTTTATCCAAATCAATTGCATCCAACTTTTTATTATGACAGCCAAGAGTTCTAAGAAGCCTGTTGCCTTCATCCACTCTTTCTTTAACGATCTCCACTCCTAAAAATTCTGAGTGCGGATAGAAGTGATGGAGGAAAATACCTATTCTTCCATAACCTGCACCAAGATCAACCACTCTCTCACCAGCTTTTGGCCTAATGATTTCAAACATGACCTTTAAATCGTGATAGCTCGTCTGAAGAATTTGAAAATCAAGTCCAACCCAGGTTTGTGCTCCACCATGAAGAACAGGTCCCCATTGATCAAACTGTGATTCTGGTAAAAGATTTTTTGCTTTTGATTGCAGAATTTCTTCTGTCTGTTTGATATTGAATCCAAGCTCTAAATCAATCTGAGAAGAGATGTGTCTCTTTGTAATACTATGATCGACGAAATGATTGAGAGGTGAAAAAATATCACTTAGACTTTTTTGAGAAGTTTTATGTCGAGAAATTAAGAGAAGATCAAAATCCATATTGACCTCTTAAGTAAAATCATAACCTAACTATAAAAAAGTGCAAGCCGACCTTTGATTTGCTTCATTCTTTATGTTATTTGGATAACTTATGAAAAAGAAAATCATCCTTGCCGCCACTCTGACTATCGTCTTAACCCTTGTAATCGTCTACTTTTACCAGGCCAATCAGGAAGCTAAAAAGAAGCTCATTGCGACTCAGCCGGTGTATGTGGCCGCTTTAAAAGAGGCCTTTGAAAGCAAGGCCATTAATCTTGAAGGCGCTTGTGCAAACCCAACACTCCTTCCATCAGGAACGGTGGACCTAAAAAATGAAGAACAGAAAAAGCGCTTCGAGTATCTTTGCGAGGATCTTAAAATCCATAAAGGATTGGAAGAGAATTTTGCTTCTAATACAGACTACCGCTACTTCCTTGAGTGCGCACAAAAATACGCTCAAGACATTCAGCAAATCAAAGATGATTTAAAAAATCATTATCCAGAGGATTATCAGGCGCTGAATTTCAAACAAGAGGACATACTTTTAAAATACCTGAAACATCCATCATCTGCTTATCTTCAAGTTCAATGTGAAGCTAAAGCTGAGGCCCTTTATTGGAACTCGATCGTGAATTCGGGCAAGGTCGAAGACTTAAAATTTTGTCTAGAGACGTTGGAGGGATGCGTGAATGGTTTCACTAAGGCCGAAGAATGCCCTGCAAAGTTCAAGAATTACTACGATGATTGCACAAAAAAACTAAACAAGCTGCGACACTAGGGTCCAAAAAATAAGCTAGCCGATGTCCTCCGCTGACGCTAGCATTTAACTACATTTCATTTCTCGGAGGTTATAAAATGAAAAGATTATTATCCCTTGCGCTTCTTCTCGGTTTCACCTCTTTAGCTTCGGCCCAAGAAAACGAAAAAGCCCCTATTTTTCTTCAGTACTGCAGCCATTTTGGCACAGGTGTAAGCTACTCTTTCCAGAGCTGTGTAAACTCAAACTTCTCTTCGATTTCTCGCGTGACGGGAGGATTCTTCCAACACTGTATGAATTTCGGTCAAGAAGTGGATTATGGATTCACAAGCTGTGTGAACAACGGTTTCAGAGAGGCCCAACGCCAACTTGAAAACACTGTCTGGATGCAATCATGTATGAACTTTGACCGCAAGACTTTGGACTACTCGTTCATTAGTTGTGTGAATTCAAACTTCAGCGCTATCCAAAGAGAGATCTCTTCTAGAAACTAAAATCTAAAAGCAGGCAGATTTTCCTCTACCTGCTTCTTCTTTATTAAAATCTGTAATAATTCTTTTTGCTTTTGTACCCGATTGGGATCTGATTGAATTTTTCCTTAAACATAAAATGAAACAGATCTTCGATATCCTGATTATCGCTTAAGTAATGGCGGTGCCCAGAACCGGCAAGGCTTGAAAGATCGAAATAGAGAGCATTCGCTGCGATTCGAGTATTAAGGAAAAGAAGATTATCAAAACCTCTTCCCAAACCTAAGCGGTCATCATTCTTAGAGCCTAAGTCGATCTCAGTATAATCATGCCCAACAGAGGCCAGTAGAACGGCATCTTTATTATTTGTGACGACATAAACATCACGGGACATATTAAGAGTTGAAAGCCACTTCTTATGTCCGGTAAAAGGTGTATCAGCTCCAGTCAGAATAACTGAATCAAAAAAGCTTGAGTCTTGAATGTCGTTTTTTGATTTCTCTAAGTAATTTTTAAGAACGATGTTTCCCATTGAGTGAAACATAAGAAGCATTTTGTGAGACTTAAAAAATTCAGCATCATTCTTTTTGAAACGATAAGCTTCATGCAGACCTAGGTCTAATTGTCTGCTTCCCTCATAAGTGTTATCTACCGGGCGCCCTAAAGCATTATTCCAAGAATCCCAGTGAAGCATTAACACGCGCACATTATAAATTTGCTCGACCTTATTAATGTTATTCCATTCTTTTTCCAACGTATGACTTCTGCCGTGCACATAAAGAAGGATATTCTTATCGGGAGACTCAACAGTGAGTTGATTAAGAAGCCTTGGCACGTCTGAAGCTTGATAAGTCGTCATATCGTTAGAGATATAAAAACCTGTGGCACCGGTGGCATCTCCGGCAAAAGAATTCACGGCCGTCAAAAAGAGAGCAAAGACAAGGAAAGATAATTTCATGCAATAACCTTGGTAGGGAGGGACAAGCCCATTTTGGTAGAAATCGCGACCAATCTAAACTCTATTTGACGAAGACAAGAAAATTGAAGGTTTGAGTCTTAGTTTGGTAAAGATACGACTTCTAAAAAAGCGACAATGTTTGGAGGCAGGCGTCGTATATAAACCATTTTAATAGATTAACAAAACATTAACTGAATTCGGCATTTTCAAGGAAGTATCTTTTCGTTATAGTCTTACAAAAAAAACCAGGTGCCCTGCAATGAAAAAAACTTTTCTTTTTTGTCTTCTTTTCTCTTTAACGAATTCACTATTTGCTAATGATAAAATTGTTGGTGGAGATCTTGTCGATCCTGCCGTGTTAGAAACATCACACATTGTCAGCCTTGGTGGTGGTTGTGCTGGAAGTATAATTGCAGCTAAGTGGATTTTAACAGCTGCTCACTGTCAGCCAGTTATCAGCCGTTATGTCACAGCTGGGCACATCAACCTAAAATCGAAAGAAAGAATTAAATTAGAAGTAAAAAAAGCATACCCACATCCAAAATATAATCCAAAAACATACGGCTACGATTTTGCTCTGATCGAATTAAAGTACGCGATTCATTTTGAAAACATGGGTCTAAAAGCAATTGATCTTCTAACTCCTGCTCTGGTTGAGCAAGGTGCAATTGAACCTGGAACAAAAGCGATGGCCATGGGATGGGGTTCAGTCAGAGAAGGTGGAAGTTCATCTAACCTGCTTATGTATGTTGAGCTTCCGATTGTGAGTCGTGAAGTTGCAAACGCTGAGAACGCTTACAAAGGTTTAGTTGAAGAAGCAATGATCCCTGCTGGATACGCGACTGGTAAAAAAGATTCATGCCAGGGTGATAGCGGTGGACCATTCACTATCATGGGTGCTGATGCCAAACCAATCCTTGCTGGAGTTATCAGCTGGGGTAATGGTTGTGCCCGTCCTAATCTATATGGGTTATACGCGAATGTTGCTTTTGCTTATCCATGGATTATGGAAACAATTAATAAATAATTGCCATTGACACTAATCAGGGAGAGAATACTTTTAAGGAGCACTTTATGAAAAGTTTCTTAATTGTTTCTCTCTTTTTTGCTTTCAATGCTTTTTCTCAAACAACACAAAAGCCTGATCCCAACTCTCCGATCAATGCCGAAGAACAAATCAGAGGTTTACCTGGTGCTGCTTCAGGGTATCCAAATACTATTTCTACAGATAAGAAGAATTCGCTTAAAGCTCCAGCGATTGTTGCACCTACAGAAAACACTGTGCCTGCAAACTGCGCTGATAATCTTGGTGGCAAAGGCAGTGCAACCTTCACCGCTTGCGAAGCGAATAAAAAAACCAGATAGTTTTCTATTCAGTTAGATGTAGTGACTGAACAAAACGAGGAACTTCAATCGAAGCCTTCCCATAATAATGCTCTTTAAAAAGCGCGCTGATTTGAGTTGGCGCCAAATTGATTTCGACAGTCCTACAATCAAGAGGAACCATATCGACAAATCCAGCGGCCGGATAAACTTGTCCACTCGTTCCGATACAAATAAAAAGATCGCACAAACGAAGATGCTCCATAATCTCTTTCATATGCATAACAGCTTCTTCAAACCACACAATGTCCGGGCGAAGCTTTCCCTTAGTCCCGCAACTCTTGCAGACAGATGCGAGAGTCATGTCTTCAAAATGATCATTGGACTTCTCACATGAGAGGCAACGGGCCTTCATGATTTCCCCATGCATATGAACAACTTTTTCAGCCCCTGCTCTTTCGTGAAGATTATCGACATTCTGAGTGACGAGAAGAAAGTGAGCAAAGGAATTATCTTCGAGTTCTTTTAGTGCAAGATGAGCTGCATTTGGCTTCACCTCGGGAGCCTGAAGTTTTTTTCTTCTTTCATTATAAAAACGATGAACGAGTTCCGGATTTTTTTGAAAGGCCACAGGGTGAGCGACTTCTTCAATGCGATGATTTTCCCATAGTCCATCAGCTCCACGAAAAGTTTGGATGCCAGACTCTTCGGAAATTCCGGCGCCGGTAAGAATGACGATATTTGTGTACTTCATGATCACCATTTTAAGACGGCCCAGCTATCACTGGCAATGCACAATTAAGATGACATCATTCTTGCATACTCTTTTATGGTTAATTAAAACCAGGGAGTAAAAAATGGCACAAACAAGCGACAAGTCAGATACTACGTCACGACAATTTCATTCACACTTCAACACTCCTTTTGTGGAAGTGACAAAAACGTTCAACGCCCCCGTTGAAAATGTTTGGAAAGCATGGTCAGACCCAGAAATGATTAAAGAATGGTGGGGTCCTTATGGCTTTTCATGCCCTACTGCAAAATTAGATTTTAAAATCGATGGAAAATATCTTTTTGCAATGAAAGACCCAAAAGGGCAAGTTGTCTGGAGCACGGGGACTTATATGGAAATTTTCCCTAACGAATTGATCGTCTGTACGGACCAATTTGCTGACCAAAATGGTCGTCCTATCTCGGCCCAGGAAGCTGGCATGGGTGAAGCTTGGGAGAATGCAGAGGAAACACTTATTTATTCTGTGAAGTTCACAAGTCTTGGTGAAAACAAAACTGAGATCCAATTAGTTCATGAAGGAATCCCAACATCAGAGCACAATGACTGTGTTAATGGCTGGAGTTCATCTCTTGATAAAATGAAAAAACTTTTAGAGAGTAATTAAGAAAAAGTCCCCGCTGTAAAAAGCGGGGACAATTATATTAAATCTGGCCAATTCCACCGTCGGCCATGAGTTCTGCACCTACGACGTAGTTTGAATCTTCACTTACTAAAATACATAAACATGGCAGGTTTTCTAATTCTCGATTAACATAAGAGAATGAAAAAAAGCCTGTTTCTTGTTTTGATTCTTGCCTCTGCCCCATCCTTCGCTGATTTTGGCGACAGCATCGCCAAAGCAATCTTCCAAAAAAAAGTAGATCAAGTTTATGCGAAGGCCTTGCAATGCGAGCCCCTTGAAAAAGACCGCAAGTCAGGAATGGACGTCAAGGACTGGATGAAAATCCAACCAGCACTTCCCGGCTGGCAGATGCTGGCAGAGATAGAAAATGTCGCTAACGACGCCAATAACTTTGCCCGTTCAAAAAAGACCAATGACAAAATCCGCCACTGCCTGGCCGGGTGTTATATTGCTCAAAAACTTGATTACCAGTCTGCTGTTTTAGTCGGTTGGTATAAAGAACTTCAGGATGCGAGTGATTGCTCTAAGAATACTTCTTTTGAAAAGAAAGATTATGAAGCAACGATCTTTGGTGCCCGTGGGGCCGACTCAGATATAGGGTGTGAGCGCTTTTGTAAAAGATAATTATTCGCGAGTTCTAAAGACGTTATAAACATTATCTAAAATAAATCTTTTGTACGACCCTGGCTTCTTCTTTTTTCCACCGATGTAATTCACCATCAAAGCTTCTTTCTTCGCTTCATTAATCCAGGCGACAAAAATTGCACTATGTTCGATATCTCTATATGAGTGATTAACGAAGTAAAGCCAGTCACCTGCTTCAAAGGTTTCAGTCTTGGCGTATGGCCCTTCGAATTTACTTTTATAAATCGTGACTCTTTGATTAGAAGGGTAACCTGCTCGGTCGTAAACGGCATTGATATAATCCCAACATCCACCAACAACGACATCCTGATCGGCGATCATTGATCTTGAAACTTCCAGAATCTTTCTTCCGCCAGGTGTAGCACTCCCCTCTGCCCGGTCCAATATCTCCGACTCATTATCGATTTTGTCCTGATCAGTGCGAGAGGCAGAGGCACAGGAAATGAGCGATGTCAGCAAGACAAGAATCATAAAAATTTTGTTCATTAAAACATTCTAATCGAACAAGGATTCGAGTCAAGCGGACATTGAGTCGTTTAGCCGAGCATTCGTCTTAACTTTCCTGTGTGTGGTCTAATTGATAGTTGAATTTCAAAGTTAAATTTTTGCCTTATTCGTTCTCTTCATCAGATCAATAATAATCGAATTCGCTTCCAGGTTTTTGTGATGCCTGGCCCAGTAAAGAAGACTCTTTTTCTTATAAGTCCCCTGCAAAATTTCAGGATTTTCTTCAAGTGTCTCTATAAGAGACTGCGTTTGTTTCAAACGGATATATGTGATGACATCTTTCACCGTATCGCGAGTGACATTTTTAAATTCATTTTCCAGAGTATGGTATGTGTAAAAAAAGAGCACTGGAATCGCCAGAACAAAAAGCGCAGGAAATTTCGGCGTGAAATCATCATAGACCAGACAGATTGTAATCAAATTGTACGCTGCGAGTACGGCCATGTAATACATTAAGCAATCGAGGTATCTTCGAATATTTTTCGAGTTTGGCAGACTCCTGCCCTTAAAAGCATATTTTTCGAACTCAAATTTCATTCTCCCATTTTAATGACTAAAAGGGCTATTTCCAAAAAAAGCTCTATCTCACTGAAATAGCTAACTTTTACTGCCTCTTTTCATAGGCATTTAAGCTTTATAACCCCTAGCAGAAGGCATATGGCTATACCCTAATCAATTTAAACTATTTGCTCTCTAATAAATAAAAAAACTATAATTTGAAAAAATTTATGGAGGATGATTCATGAGCAATACGACAGAGAAAGAAAACAATAGAAGACGCATTACCAACCGAGACTGGTGGCCGGATATGCTCAATATCAACGTACTTCACCAACACACTACTGAATCAAATCCATACGGAGAAAAATTCAACTACGCTGAGGAATTCAAAAAGCTCGATCTCGATGCAGTCAAAAAAGATATCAATGCACTCATGAGAGATTCACAAGACTGGTGGCCGGCCGATTACGGACATTACGGACCTCTTTTTATCAGAATGGCATGGCATAGTGCTGGTACATATAGAACAGGTGATGGCCGTGGAGGTGCAGGTTCTGGAAGCCAACGCTTCCCTCCTCTTAACAGCTGGCCTGACAACGCCAACCTGGATAAGGCGCGCATGTTACTTTGGCCAATAAAACAAAAATACGGAAAAAAACTTTCATGGGCCGACTTAATGGTTCTTGCAGGAAACTGCGCTCTTGAATCAATGGGGCTTGGAACATTTGGTTTTGGTGGTGGCCGTGTAGATATTTATGAAGCAGAAGAAGATATTTACTGGGGATCAGAAGATAAATGGTTGGGAGATACACGTATCACTGACGACAAGAAAATGGATGATCCTCTGGCCGCGATTCAGATGGGACTTATTTATGTAAACCCAGAAGGACCTGGTGGAAATCCTGACCCAATTAAATCAGCTCGTGATATTCGTGAAACATTCGCACGTATGGCGATGAATGATGAAGAGACTGTTGCACTGGTTGCCGGTGGACACACTTTCGGTAAAGCTCACGGAGCAGGAAATGCAAAACATGTTGGCCGTGAACCAGCAGCTGGAAATATTGTTGACCAAGGTTTAGGTTGGAAAAATGCTTACCAAACAGGTCACGGAGTTGATGCGACAACAAGTGGTATTGAAGGAGCATGGAAACCAAACCCAACGAAATGGGACTCTGGTTACCTGGACATGCTTTTAAATTACGACTGGGAATTAACAAAATCCCCAGCGGGAGCTCATCAGTGGCGTCCAAAAGATCGTGCAACTGATACATTTGTTGAAGATGCTCATGATCCAAAGAAAAAACATGCACCGATGATGACGACTGCAGATATGGCCCTGAAGATGGACCCTATTTATGAAAAAATCGCGCGTAAGTTTCACGCTGATCCACAACTCTTTGCTGAATCATTTAGGAGAGCATGGTTTAAACTTACTCACAGAGATATGGGGCCAAAGGTTCGCTACCTTGGAAAAGAAGTTCCAAAAGAAGACCTAATCTGGCAAGACCCGATTCCAGCAGTCAATCATCCATTGATTGGAGAAGCTGATATCAAGGCACTTAAAGAAAAAATCTTAGCTTCTGGATTATCAGTTTCAAGACTTGCATCGGTTGCCTGGGCATCAGCTTCAACTTATAGAGGTTCTGATAAGCGTGGTGGTGCCAATGGAGCACGCGTAAGACTTGCACCTCAGAACACTTGGGAGGCCAATCGTCCGAAGCTTTTAAAAGAAGAATTAGAGATCTTAGAAAAGGTTCGCAAAGAATTTGGAAAACCAGTTTCTCTTGCCGACACGATTGTCTTAGCTGGCTGTGCAGCAGTTGAAAAGGCCGCGGCAGATGCCGGTCACAAAGTCACAGTTCCATTTAGGCCAGGAAGAATGGATGCTTCCGCTGAGCAAACAGACGCTCATTCATTTGAAGTCCTGGAGCCAATTGCTGACGGGTTTAGAAACTACTTAAAAAAGAAATACAGCCTGACAGCTGAGGAGCTTTTAATCGACAAGGCCCAACTCTTAACACTGACTGCACCAGAAATGACTGCTCTTATTGGTGGGATGAGAGTTTTAGGAACGAATTCGGACGGCTCTAATCATGGGGTCTTTACTGATAAAGTTGGAGTGCTCTCAAATGATTATTATGTAAATCTTCTCAATATGAACACTCGCTGGGAAGCGATCGATAAAGATGAGCAGCTTTTCGAAGGAAAAGAGCGCAAGTCTGGTGCAAAGAAGTGGACAGCAACTCGCGTGGATTTAATCTTCGGATCTAATGCTCAGCTACGTGCCCTGGCCGAAGTTTATGCATCAGCAGATGGAAAAGAGAAGTTTGTGAATGACTTTGTGAAAGCTTGGGTTAAGGTGATGGAGTTGGATCGTTTTGATTTAGATCCCTCTTATAAATAAAACAAATTGCCCCTCGTGAAGAGGGGCTTCTTTTTTGAGACTATATGACGATTAAACCTTTTAATATTGGCGACAAAGTTATCTGGAAATGGGCCGGAGGAACGATTAAAGGACAAGTTGAAGAAGTCCACTTCGCTCCTATTGAAAAAATCATCAAAGGCTCAAGAATCAAACGCAACGGCTCTGTTGAAAAGCCGGCCTATCAAGTAAAGTCCGAAGCGGGCAACATTGCTTTAAAGCTTCACACAGAATTACAAAAAGCTGATTAGAGTCTGCTCTTAACGTAATTCAATCCGCCTCTAATGGCCGCGACCTGAGCAAGGTTACAATTTTCAGCTGTAACTTTCGGGCTATCTGGGTAAACCTCAGTCGTTGTTGAGTACTCAGCGTCTGAAAAACCTCCACATAAGAAGAGCTTCTTCATGTCGTAATAAACAACTCCATCATCTTCCATTTTTACACCGATGAGATTTCCCTCTTCGTCGGCAGGAGCAATGTGAGTGACTTTCCTTACTTCATCAATGACTGCCTTTTGAAATCCTTTTTGCGGATTAGAGGTATCGCCAACAACATAAAAGCCATCCGGGATTTCTGAAAATTTTTCTTCTTTTCCATCTCTAGCTGCCAGGGCAGGTCTAAAAACAGAGTTGTCTGTATCCGTTGTTTCATGAAGATCAAAATGAACGAAGATAGGAGTCTTCTGGTCAGCAATTGCTTTTAAGAAAAGACTGCACTCTTGCGCTGGACTGTTGGGATAGAATGAGCGATTTGGATCAATGGCAAGATTGTTCCAACGATTAATCGTTTCATATCCCCATGGGCTCACACAGGGAGTGCAAATAAAGTTGAATGTATCTGTATAATCCTTTGCATGCTTTTCCATAAAAAGAAGAGCGCCATGAACACCACTTGTTTCGTAACCGTGAACTCCACCAGTGATGAGAATTGTTTTTTTACTTGGGTCAAAGTTTTTGCTCTTGATTAAGAAGACTGGGTATTTTTCTGAATTTAAAGAAAGTGCTCCGTATTGAGAAACATCATATGCTTCTTGCAGCTGCATGATTTTTGTCATGACTTCATCGCGGTATGAGCGCTTGATTGTTTGTTCTTTAAACCAGGTTTCTTTTTCTGCTGGTCCCCATGGTGTGCGTAAATTTTCTTTTTTCATGAGAAAAGTCTATCACAAAAAAACTAAAGAAAAAGAGGACGGTTTAAACTCTTCATCCACTCAAGAATTTTCTCATTAAGGGGAACAAAGAAAGTCGCGCTAAAACCACATGGATGATTTGAAAGCGCATACTCAACGCCTACAAAACGCAAATTGCCTTTTTGATCATTCATGTAAGCACTCCCTCCTGAATCACCATGACAGGCACTTGGGCCATTGGCGCGCATCTCTCCGACACCCAGACCATTGTAGCCGTTTAATTCCTTAAGAGGCAGACGAAGAAGGGCCTTGGTCCCCTTTACTCCATCGTTAGTGATCTGTCCGTAACCGACATGAATCAAATCTTTTCCCAGTAGGTCTTTTGTTGGGATTAAAAGCGGAGCTGGATTAATGTTCCATTTCTTCAGGTCAACGTCCTGATCTAATTCAATCAAAACAATGTCGCTATAAATTGAATCATTGATGGGATGAACCACAACCTTTGAGTTTTTAAATTGAGGAGAGACCATGGGAAGGTCTGGCGCATTCTCAGTCTCCCCTAGATAAATCCAGGTTTGGTTTTTAAAAGCTTCTACAGAAACTTTCATGGCCTTAGCACCAGATGAAATACAGTGAGCTGCACTTACAACAACTCTTGGGCCGATTAAAGTTCCACTACAGTAAATTTCACCAGTCTTTTGAGTTTGGTCTTTTTTATAAACTAAGGCCACTGATTGGCGGAAAGTTGTATCTGTGATGGTCACACCATCGACGATGGCCCATCCGAATTGAGGTGCAAGAGTTAAGAATAGACCTAGAAGGTATTTCATAGGGAACTTTTACTTCGCTTTTTTAATCTTATACCCAGGCTTTGCCAGGACTTCGATATAAAAGCTCTCAGCGTTGTCGCTTACAACTTTATCAATCGCTTTATTGATTTCTGAAACCTGAATCACAACTGCTGAGTCTTTATTGACTCCAAACTTGCAATCAAAGTCCCAGAAGTCAGCGCCTTCTTTAGGAGTCTTTCTTCTTTCGCGAGCAAGGTATTTATTGATTTCGTGTTTTACGAAATCCACTTGTCTTGCCGGAGCTTTTTTAGGGTCAGTAAGTTTAAATTCTTTTTTCATGAGGTCCTCTATTTATTCCTTATCTTCAGACAAAATCTTCACGTGAATCGCAGATAGACCTTTTGGTCTTTTGCTAATTTTGAAGATAACTCTATCTCCGTCATAAGGAACTCCGTCTTCGCAAGCTGACTTATGAAAGAATAGATCGTCCATGTCTTCATCAGGACGAATAAAACCAAAACCTTTTTCCAGGTCCAGGAATTTTACTTGTCCAGTGAACATGTGTTTTTGTTCAATTTTATTTTGGCGGTTTACTTCTTTGATCTGTTTATCGTCCCAGATGATCTCGTGAATCTTTAAGACTTGCTCACCCTTATGGATTCTTTCAAGTTGTGCGATAACTGCATCTTCGGTTTGCTCATCAACTAGCATATCTTTGCGATTGCGCTTTTGAGTTTTAGTCATGTCATATCTAACGAGTTGGACTCTTACTTTTTTCATGGAAATTCCTGAGATTGATTTTGGTGGAATCTACGCCAATTTACGAGGATAGTCATGAATAAAAGAGATTAAAGTGACTTCATTTAATTGAGGGGGCCTTCCCACCAAGGGCGTCTATTAAAAACATCAACTTGGAGTTTTTAGTTAACATTTTGTGGCCTTACTTCTTCCAGTCTTTCGTTGCTAAAACATATTCATTTCTTAAGAAGCCGACATCTGCAGAGATAGTTGAGCGCTTCCCGAGAATCCCTCCAGGAGTAGGGATGATCTTAAGTGAGCACCACGGTTCAAAAAGTGGAATCGGTTTTCCTAAAACGCTCAGTATTGCCATTGCTCCACTGAGTATGATGTTTATTGTTGTTGAAGACTTTGTTGATAGTTTTCTGAAAATTAAAGATTTGCCAACAAGAAATGATTTTGAAGCGATCTTTAACCGTCTTGAAAAAAAGTACACTAAAGTCACCTATGCCCAAACGCTTTCTGCCCTAAGGAAGATGCCTCTAGGTAGATGACTAATAAGATGAGTTGTGTGCCAAAAAAAACGAAAATGAAAGCAATGTCGGATCTAAGGCCCTTTCAGAAGAAACCTCAAATTCACGACGGCTTGAAAAAGTAAAAAAGGGAGTTACATCCCTCATTTGAAACAATGAGGTGGATCCTTTTTGCAATCTAAAGTGGAAACTAAAAAAACCTTCCCTGATTAAATAATACTCCTCCCCTTCAAAATGGATAACGATCTTTCTTTTTGAACCTTTTAATTCGGCCAAGATTTTCACTTCACCATTTTCATCACCAAGAGAGATTTCATAATCATTTGCCAGGAAATTGTTGGTTAAGAGCTTGCGATAGGCTGCCCATTTCATCCCACCAACTTCAATCGTAGGACGCGATTGCCACTGATCCCCCAGTGCATCTGAGAGGGGCGCATTTTTAGTCTTCCACAGAGCGGCTTTAGGCCATGAAATATGAGCTATCGACTTTTCATTTGAATCAAAAATAGCCGCATCCGAGAGCGAGAGCCTTATCGCCTTATAGATCTTCAAAATTACCCCCTTATTTTTTCGTATTTTATCATAGCTCTTCTACTGTCTATGACTAGTCCGAATTTCTATAAAAGCATTCTTATCCTTAAAAAGGATACCTACTTATTGGACAATTTCACTCTTTTTCAATAAAAAATAAGCAAATTTTCAATGACTACTTATGAAACCCGTATTGCTCTCACTGGCCTTTATTCTTTCAACTTTTTCACTTCAAGCTTCAGCAAATCAAAATCAAATTTGCTATTACACGACAATGAACGCAAGCTAAGAGATCTACTCTTTTGCCAACCACCTAACGATTACCTGATGACTATTTTAAATCGCGCTGACCAAAATTTCTTTGCTCTAAAACAGCGCATGGACACAACAGCGTCTCATGCCCAGATCATTAACTTCTAAAAATTAAAATGCCCACAGGCCATCTCAAATTTCAACAACAGACCTTCTTCGCTTGTTTCAAACTACGGTGAATCGACTCGCCAGTTTGCCTCACTTACACCTGCAAGAAATCAAGTTTTCTCTGAGATGCAAAATCATTATGACAACAAAATCGTAATGACTCCTGCAAAATACCAGGAGCTTTCTCAGATCATTACTCCTCCAATTGCGAATTTTAACTTCCTTTAAATAGGGCGCATAATGATGCGAGTGCCATCCCATCAATTGTTGAAAACGAATTAGCAGATTGTTTCTTAAGATAATGACTAAAAGGCCGAAGGAATTCGGCCTTTTTTATTTGTATCCCATAAATAAATCCACAAGATTTATTAATAAACCCAGCGATGGAGAAATTTAACATTCTCTTTGCTTTTAAGAATTTCGAAAATTTCATTTACATTAGACTTTTCTGGGCAGAGCCATTCTGAAATATATTCTTCTCTTAAAAAGATTGGGCATCTATCATGGCCCATTATTTCGACTTCTTGTGGAGGATCATCTGTGATGATTGCGAAAGACTTGAAAGCAATTTCCCCATTAATCGATTGCCATTCATCCCACAAACAAGGTGCCCACATCATATCTCTTCCTTCAGGTGAGAATGTGATAAGTCTTTTGGTGGCCTTTGTATTTTCCCCTAACTCTTTTTTATCGTCTTCATCTAAAAAATTAAAAAGACCAAGATCTTTTTTCTGTTGTGGATCAAGAACCCATTCGTAGAAGTTTGTAAACGGTACTAGACCATGCCTGCGCATAAACAGCGGCTGCCAAGTCTTCTTTGAAGTCAAAGAATCAATACGGGCATTATAGACGCCAAACTTATCTGGGATCTCTTCTCTCGATCCTTCCGGACGTACTCTATACCTCATAGGATGAAATACCCTCTGCCCCTCATCAATCGTAAGAACATTGGCAAAGTAACCGGGAAAGACTCTGTTGTCCTCAGCGGGCATACGAAATACAATCGGGCGCTTTTGTGAATGAGATAATCCGAGGAGTCTTTCAAATTTTATCTGATCCATTGTGGACTGCTGCGTAAATAATTTTTGTCTATTTTGCTCACCTACTTCACTAAAGTTAGCTGAAAATCTTTGAGACAACTTCTTAATATCTTTGTCGATTGCTACTGAAAAACACATTGTAAGAATTTTCCCACTTGAAACTTACGCAAAAATTACGCAATATACATTTATGATCACACAAAGCCAAGAATACATTTATGAATCAGAAGAATACAACCAGGACTCTCCCGTTAAAGAATCCTACGTCGGCCCTGTTCTTATGGGAAGAGAGCAAGATTATTTTCAGCGACGAAATCAAGCGATCAAAGAGTTTGTTGATCTTCAAAAGAATGCAGACTTAGAATCCGAGCAAAAAAAGAAGATTGATACAAATCGCCAGCTTTTTGGAATCAGTAATCAAAATTATAATCATAGAATTTCTCTGGATGAAAAATTCCCCGGTGATCTTTTTTATAAATTAACCACTGATAACATGTCGCCTCTCATTCCAATCAATAGCTATGTTCTGTTGAAGTTTAGCGAACAACACGCAAGTGGCGAGGTCTGTGTTTACCGTTACAAAGGACATACTTATTGCAATCAGATAAAATTAATCAATAAGCAAGTTGTCGCCTTCTCTATTAATCCCAAATACAAACCAGTCGTCTTAGATCCAGACGACTATTACTTTATAGCTGTAGTCGCTTCTATACATCGCTCTATAAGAGGGTAACCAGTGTCTTACAAAAGTTTGTTCAGTGAAAAGAGCATTGCCATTTTTGATGCTAATGGGTTCTATGCGAATGTTGAAGGAATATTTCGACCTGAAATTCGTGGCGATCCTATTGCTATTCTAGGTAACACTGGTGGAATCGTTATTGCTGCTTCAAAAGAAGCAAAAGATCTTGGTGTAGACATTGGCGTCACCGCTTGGGAGATACAAAAGACAGCGAAAGGAAACCATGTTCATGTTTTTTCGGCGAACTTTGAAACCTATGGTTATATTTCCAGGTTATTATTCACAACTCTAAGAAGATTCACCTCTTTCTTAAAAATATATTCAATCGACGAAGGTCTTTTTGATATCAATCATATCAAACAAGAGGATCGAACCCATTTTGGGCTAAAAATAATAGACAGTGTTTATCAAGAGACTCGCTTACAAGGCTGCGTTGGAATCGGGCCTAATATTACACTTGTAAAAATTGCTGTGAAATTTCCTAAAAAGAATTCAATGTATAAAGGCGTCTATGAAGTAACTGAACATAATCTCGATTGGACTTTAGAAAATACTCCTATTGAAAAGCTTTGGGGAATTGGAAGTGCGCGTGGCAAGCAGCTAAGGAAATTAGGTATTCATAATGCCAAGCAATTTAGAGACTATCCATACATTGAAAAAATTCAAAAACTCCTAACAATTAATGGAAGGAAAATTCAACTAGAACTCCAAGGCATCCAATGCTTTAGGATTGATGAACCAGTTGATAAGAAAGAAGAAATTTCTCACGCTAGAACCTTAGGAAATAAAACAAATGATATTAATTATCTCAGAGAATCGCTAGCGACTTACACGACTTTAGCCTCTGAAGAAATGAGACGTGAAGGATCAGTTTGCAAGCAAGTCAGTCTATTCTTAATCACCGATATCCATCATCCAGAACTTCCACAAACAGGAGTTAGCGATAGAATGACACTTCCTTCATATACAATGGATACGGTAAAACTCATTAAGGCAGTTTGGATGCTTTTAGATCGCCTTTATGACTCAAAATACGAATATAAAAAGATCGGTATCACGTTATCTAAAATTCAAGATTTTGAATCTCATCAATGCTCTCTTTTTGAAGAAGATGATGATCCAAAAAGAATTAGCCTTATGGAAACAATTGATAAAATCAATTCCAAGTTCAGGTCTGACTCCATTCGAAGTGCAGCTTGTGGAATTGGTAACGGAAATTTTGAGGCAGCTAGACCGATGATGACACCTTCATATTGCACGAAATGGACCGAAGTCCCAAAAATTGACCAAGTCATATCCAAGATAAAATAATAAGAGGAAATAAATGGAGTTATTAAACTACATGCTCCCTTTCAACGACTTTGACCTGCCCCCAAAAAACTGGACTATTCAAAACCTCACACTCTGTTAAACTTTAACATGTAGAGGGATAAAAAATGAAAAAGATAAACGGTTTTGATCAGGATGTGAGACTAAAAGTAGTCTAGCATTTGGGGTCAGGTCAAGGGAACTTCATACCCCCCCCTAGAAATAACAATAACTTAGTAGCAGTCTACTGTAAATAAAAACTAAAGATTAAGATTATTTCAATCTCTCAGCAAATCTTCTAAATGCATTCACCAAGAAGCTATTTTAAGTTATTCTTTTAAAAACATTATGCTTCATCAGAGGTTTGTATATGGCATTTTACATGTCTACAAATGGAATTTTACATCCTTTTTCATTCGAATATCTTAAGGGAAATATCAAGGGACCAAGACTGGAAAAGACACTTATTCATGGTGAAATTCCAAATCCAGAAACTAAAGCAGAGAAAATAAAACAAATTGATTTTTATGCAATCAACATCATGACTTCACCCGTTGAATCTGTTAATCCAGAAACTTTATTAAAAGATATTAAAGAATTAATGCAGAAAAAAGGAATACGACATATTCCGATTACCCACCATGGAAAAATAATGGGGATTGTCTCAGACAGAGATATTCTTAAAATTGATATGTCTGGTACTTTTTATTTTCTTAAAGCAAAAAATATTATGAGTAGTGTTCTAATTATAACTGATGAAGAAAGTTCTTTAGAAAATATTGCCTCCGTACTTATTGAAGAAAAAATAAGTTGCCTTCCAGTCATAGATAAAAATCAAAAATTAATCGGAATAATATCCAGAACAGATATTCTTAAGGTCATGATAAAAAATCGTTTAGTAATGTTTTAAAATTTCGTTGTTTAAATAGGTTTTTAATTACCTGTCCAACTTCTGTCACTTGATTTAAAGCTTCATTGATCTGAATAATACCTTCATCTTGCTCCTTAGAAGCAAGTGAGATTTCTCCAATGTTATTGCTCATCGTTTCTAGATTTTCAATAATATCATCAAAGATATGAGAAAATTCATTACTCGTCATTTGCCCTTTTTTACTCTCGCGGTTGTTTTTTTAGAGGCTGCTCTGCTCATTGCCACTCGCGTTTAAAGTCTGCTTCACGACATAGAAGAATAATCCTCATCTATACGGATTTTATTCACTGGAACGATACCAATTTTTTTGTGCCGTCGTAAGAGACAGCACAATCAATATGAGCGACCATGAGCTTAAAACTTAAAAATGCAATTGAAAATAATACAATCATTTTCAAATTTTATTGAGCCTTGCACATATTAGTAAGTAATTGCCCAGGACGTACAAAAACCTCTTCTACATCTTTAGTATTAAGATTAACAAGAAAGCTGGAAACCTTCCTTAGAATTCCCGTAGCTCCATGATGACTTCGCAAAACGTTCACGCTGGCATATTTGCCGTCTGAACATATCACCGGTGTATGAATACGCAACGAGTGATCACCCGAATGAGAGTTCATCGGAATAATGTCATTGCCATCTAAGTAGCTTTTCATCACTGCTTTCACGACCTGACTTAGTGTCATATCTGCTTCAATCTCGAATGATGGTTCACTAAAAACAGACTTGATCTCAAAATCTTTACAATCATTAATCGCATCAATGACATAAACAGTCTTGCGAACTTTCACTCCAAATTCATCACTCAATTGCCCATAACTGGATCTTAAAGTCACTCTGGACGTGTACCCTTCACTTGTCTGATCGATAACTTCATCGTTAACCACGGAGACACCTAATCTCCCCGACGAAAGACCAATAACACTATTTTCATCTCGACTAAAAAAATCAGTGAGTACATATTTTAGAGACTGCTTATATTGATCGGGGGCCGGTAAACACGAAGCCTCTGATATCGAAGTCAAAATTGCCAATGTTAAAATTAGAATTGTTGTTTTCATTATTTCTGCTCCGGGCACTGACGGTCATAATAAGTTTCAATCATATTAAGCATTCCAAGCTTAACAAGCTCTGATTCAAACTTCTCCTTAGTAAGTTTGTTACAAAGAACCGCAGAAGAATCATACAAGTTTTTTATAAGGCCTCTTAAGCCTTCGTGAGTGAAGAGAGTCATGTAAGGAGTAAGGTGATCCCCGGCATCTGCATAGTGCACGTACACTTCTTCTCCCAACATCGTAAGCTCATAAGGATTACTAATGATTGTCGGTATACTCTTGTCATTAACTTCAAATATCACCTTATAACTGGTTTTGATTTCAATGGGAAGATTCACTATTTCGCTTGCAGTAATGGGAGCAAAAACTTTTATTAACAAGTCTGTATAATATTTTGAAGAAGACCATTCATAAGGTCCTTCTTTTTGCATGTCCTGTAGTTTAGCATCAAACTGTTCCGACTCAGAAAATTTTTTTGAATCAACATTAACCAAAATTTTTCCTAAAGACTGGGAAGTCGCTGCTTCAAAATGAATCGTCGACTTTTCATAAAAACATGCAAGGACTGCATCCGTTCCATTATCAAGCTTATATTGAACGTTCACTCTGGAATCAACAATCAGACTTTTTGTTTTAGAAAAATCATACCCCATCCCAGAGCCATCTCCCGCCTGGATCAGAGAGACTTCTCTGTATTTACCTATGGTATTATTGTAACAAAGTTCTTTCTTTTCTTCGAGAGTAAGGGGCCTATGACCGCTGTAAGATTCCTTAATTTTTGCGAATGAAGACTGCGAAAGAAGTCCAAACATAATAAGTGCTAATGACATTTTTAAATTCATATATTTTCCTTTTGTTTTTATTTGATTAAGTAATTAAGGGGAGCACCATCTTGATTGCGATCCTCGTTGTCTAGTTGATAATCCATCGCAACTGATGAAGCTAAAAAATGATCTTTGTCCTCATATCCATAATGATGTGCGAACTCGTGGATCATGAGCCCCATAATGTCGCTGTCTTGAATATATGGGCCGAATTCATCAACCAGTCTTGCTGGATTGATACAAATATCAGAGGCCGGAACATTCATCGTAGCAACCGCCGTTCTTTCGATGTTGAAGCGGTCCACACAACGTTCAGACATGACGAATTTTGTTTTTGCCAGATCACGCCCAAAGCCTTTAGCGATCATATCCTTTAGGATAATTTCTGCTTTCTCATCTGAAAACTTCTGACGTCCTGTAGCAAGCCATGAAAGGGAGCCACGTACACTCGTTCCTAAATTATTAGGTTGGTCTGAAAAAGCATTCACGACGGCCTTGATTAATTTCTCTCTCTTGGTTTGCATGATCAAAGAGCGGATGACTTTTGCGTCTCCACCGCCACGATCTGAACCTCCCAAATCCTTTGCCAGCCCTGCCTGAACACTCATTAACATCGAAAAAGTTAATAAAAGAATTTTCATAAATTTCTCCATCTATGTTTTGTTGAGGCACAATATCCGAGCAAAAGACTCGATGCAATATACATTTTATAAATAATACAGACAAATCATTTATTTTTTGTAAATTTGTAAAAATAACTTATTCTAGTGTTATGAATTTATACACTTATGATGACTATCGAGATTATCTTATTGATTTTACTCAATCAAAAGCGAACAAAGGCTATGGCCTCCTAGCGGCTATCGCTCAGTCATGCTCCATGAATCCTGCGACAGTAACCCTCGTGCTAAAAAAAGAACGAGATTTCACCATTGACCAGGCTTATGAGGTTGGAAGTTACCTAGCTCTTAATTCATTTGAGATGGAGTATTTCATCACTTCTGTAAATTACCAAAGAGCAGGTAAAACGACTGTGCGAAACTATTTCAAAAAGAAACTCAACGACCTCAAGAAGGAAGCCTCCGACCTTCAAAAAAGGATGGGGGAATCGAAAGATCTTGACGAGAATGCAAAAGCTCAGTTCTATTCATCATGGAGCTATTCGGCCATAAGACTTCTTACCTCGATATCTCAGTATCAAGATATTGATGATATTTCTTCGCGTTTAAAAATCTCTAAGAATACAGTGAGGAGTATCCTGGATTTTCTTTTGGCGTACGGACTCATCAAAATTGAAGATGAAAAATATAAAATGGCAGTCCAAAGCACTCACCTCTCAGCGAACTCCCCTCTCATTTCCAGGCATCATCAGAACTGGAGATTAAAAGCTTTTTCTCGAATGGAAAATGTCGACGCGGAAGAATTATTTTTTACGAGTCCTGTTTCCATTGCGAAATCAGACATCCCACTTGTTCGTCAAAAACTAGTGGAATGTCTGGATGAAGTATTTAAGATTGTCGATCCTTCTAAAGAAGAAGAGCTTGCGTGCCTTAATATTGATTGGTTTAAAATATGAGAGAGTTTTAAATTCAATCCGAGTTTTTTTTATTGCCAGCAAAGAAAGACTGTAAACTTCTACGTTTTAGAATAAACAAATGTTGCTGCAAGATAATTTCTTTATCGATGGTCATCACAGGATTAAATTGGATATTCGCACCTGCTTTGGAGCTATATTTTTTGGCCAGCTCAAGACTATAGGCTACAGCAGTGGCCTTTGCCCCACTCACGTACGTATCAAAAAAAATATAAAACGCATCGTGATTTTGAATTTTTAAGTCGAGCCATTTTTTGAATGAAAGCTAGTCTTCCATAAGTAGAGACAAACCTGTCATTCGATTCAATACTCGATAAGCTCCGCAGAGTGTGAGGTTTTGAATAGTCCAGTTTTTTGGGTGCAGGTCAAGTATTCTCGAGCGGTGAAGGATTTACATGGAAAGAGTACTTCTAAGACTCTGCTTGATTAAGATTTAATTTTCTTGCCTAGAATCTGCCCTGTTGTAAAGCTAGCGATCTTAACAAACTTATCTAAATCAAAAAAGTCACTGTTAGTTTTTGAAAAGACGGCAAGGGCGTAAAGTTGCCCCACAACATACTCTGCCGCAGTTCGATGATTTTTTGTGGACCGCTTGAGAGTGCGATCAAAGTAATCTTGAATCACCTTGATGAAAGAAGACTGAACCTGCCGAATGAGTGAATCAATTTTTTGAGACTTCCCAGCGATTTCGGCAAGGCCAGTAAGTGCAAGGCAACCGCTGGGGAAATCAGGATCGGTAAACTGATTTTTCGCTTTATAGAGCATTTTCTCAACGCCCTCCACAGGATCAAGATAATCATCCATCAGCATGACGATCTTTGAGGCGTAGTTTTCGTTGTAATACTTAACGCAAGAAATGAAAAGCTCTTCCTTGTTTCCAAACTCAAGGTAGAGGCTGGGCTTGCTCAGACCTGTGAGCTGACAAATATCCTCAGTCGAAACGTGATCATAACCGTGCTGCCAAAAAAGATGAACAATTTTGTCGAGCACAGTTTCAACTTCAAATGTCTTCGGTCTACCTCTAGTTTTCACAATCCCCCCCATAATGAGTTTTAGCACTCCAAAGCCTTAAGCGCAGAAGCATAGTCGGGATCTTGCGTTATCTCTGAGACAAGTTTTTTTAAAGAAATCTTTGTACCATTTTCTGGGAGATCACCAGAAAGAGAAACATGTTCCCCTTTGAGCCTTGTTGATGACATTAAAAATCCTAAAAAATAAATTGATTATTGTACCAATCGGTATAATAATCACATAAACTTTAACAGGAGTCAATAAAGATAAAACTAAAACACTTCAAAAGATGATCAGATTATTTTTGATATCCAACTTGCAGTGGCAAGGAAGTTGAACTCCTCTCTACTCTTACCTAAAGTAAGAAAACTTTCTTTAAAATAAGGAGAAAAAAATGAAAGTTAACACAGACGTTAAAATTGCAAACTTTATCACACTTACAGCAAAGCCTGGAAAAGAACAGGAACTCCAAAACTTTCTCGCAGGTGGTGCCGCAGCAGTCACAAGTACTGAGCCTCAGACCGTGTGTTGGTTTTCAGTCAGAATCAATAACAACACATTTGCAATTATTGACTTCTTCAATAATCAAGCAGGTCAGGATGCTCACCTTAACGGACAGGTAGCGGCGAGCCTGAAACAAAAAGCCGCGGATCTTATCGAGGGTGGTTGGGAAAATGGAGTGCTCAAGAACTTTCAAGTTTTTGATGTCCTTTCAGGATCACACTAAGTATTTCATAAATATCGAGGATGGCGTTAGTCGTCTGTCCTCGGTATTTCTTATCCTGTTAGGCTTATTGCACACAGCGAGCAGTCCATTGTTTTAACAAAACTTGTTTCTAAAAATGTCTTTAATAAAAATCGCAGACGTATTGGCTTTTGCCGCCGTTGCCAGTGGCAATCTTCCAGAAGTCATCAACCAAGTCCGTAAGGCACAGTTTCACCTTATTCAAGAATCCAAGGCATCAAAGTGGCCAAAGGCTATGCGTATGCCTAGCAGATAGTGGTCTTTAATTAACTCGTTTTTATTCAAATATTCAGAACATAATGGTACTCTGAAAGGATAACGAATAAGGAAAATTTTATGCAATTTAAAATCACGCATGATGGTTTCAGAATAGAAGGAGAAACTTTCCTTTCAAAGACACTTTCTTTTTTAGATTCAATATTTCGTGGAATCGGCCAAGTCCTATTTCAAAACAATTCCTTCGCTGGCATTCTCTTTTTATGCGGCATATTTTACAACTCTGTGCTTTTTGGATTCGCTGCATTTTTTGGCGCTGTAGTTAGCACACTCACGGCAAGTCTCTTGCGAGCAGATATCGCACAAATTAAAAGTGGTCTTTTTGGGTTTAATGGAACACTCTCTGCAATTGGCTTACTGTTCTTTCTTCACCCCAGCCCTCTCTCAATAGGTTATCTAGTCATTGCGGCAGCAGTATCAAGTATTTTGATGGCGGCAACTCTGCGATTATTTGAATCATTGAAGTTGCCAACACTCACTGCACCGTTCGTATTTACTACCTTGTGTTTCTTAATGGCCTGCGCACGCTTCGGGCGACTCGAAACTACTCAATTCCTACCAAACGCAGGCTTACCGCAGACAGCGCATGTTGAAGGAATTGTATCTGCAACGACTTTCTTTGAGGGGCTACTTAAAGGTGTGTCTCAAGTTTTTTTTCAAGAAAATATGGTTACAGGTGCATTATTTTTAATTGGTCTTCTTATAGGTTCTCGAAGATGTTTTACAATGGCCATTGTCGGATCAATCATGGGAATAGCTTGTGCTTGGCTCCTCGGAGCTAGTGAGCCAGCAATACGATCAGGAGCATTTGGCTTTAATTCTGTACTAACCGCAATCGCATTAGGTAGTATCTTTCTCAAACCAAACAAGACAGCATTCATTTACGCAATACTAGGAACAGCCTTAACACCAGTAGCTTTTGCAGCATTATCTGGAGCCTTTGAACCGATTGGCATGCCTGCGATGACCTTACCATTCGTAGTAGTAACTTGGTTGTTCATCCTCGCCAGTTCAAATTTTCCAGCAATAAAAATAAATAATTAGAATCTTAGAAAGAAATCGATATGAACATGACAACAAAATTGAATGATGCCTGGATTCTTCATAGAGAAGAAATTGAAACAGTTCAGCAGTTATAACTTAATTAATCCTTTATTTTCAAAAGAAAATTATACACTTCAAATGCCCTTAATCGTTAATTTCGATTTTAATGCTATAATAGATTTAATCTTAACAACCAAAAAAAGTGCAATTTCATGAAGGCAACAAATCAAGAAGAATTCGAAAAAGACTTAAATTTCTATCTATCTCTTCCATCTCTATACCATTTTAATGATGGCTTCAACTACAAATATTCAATCAATTGTCCTTGAAAATGGATCTAGACTTAATAGAAATGAATTAAGCTCTGTTGTATTTTCAGATGATCAAGTTGACTATCTAACACTTAAAGATGGTTCAAAAGTTGAAGGCCAAGAAGTAAAGGCTATTAACTTCTCCAAACAGTCAAAAATGACCCCAGGAGTACGCGCAGCTGTTCGAGTTGGTGGAAATGGGACAGGAGGATGATACTTCCTTCTCTACTTAATTAAAATGTTCAAACAGAAAAGCCAGATTAAATCTGGCTTTTTTATTATACTTAAAATCTTCGAATTATTCTATTTATAAAATTCAACATAAAACTCAACTTCATCTAAAATTCTCAAATGGTGTAAAACTTGGGGTTCTACAACCCCAAATTTTCCATCATCTAAAACAATCACTTCATTAGCATCATCTCCGGACTCGATCACATACTCAATCTTCCCTTTAAGGATTACAATTTTTCCCCAAACCTCTGGAAGAGTTTGATGATTCTTAAGAAGTCCAGCAGGAATCGTTAATTCCGTGAACGCCTTTGTTTTTTTATAAGCATTAACATTCGGTGGCAGTTGTTTCATTTTCCATTTCCGTTTCTTCTGAATTTAATTTAACAAGTCCGGTTTTGTCCAATACAGCTACAGCAAAAGCCAGTGCTCCAATTGCAAAAACAACATCACCTATAACTCTTACCCATTTTAAATTTAAAATAAGTGAAGTTTGCATAACTTCTGAACCACGAGCGTACCAAAGGCCATTTTCTAAAGATGCTGCAAATTGGATAAGTCCAATTGGCAAAAGACTTAGAAGGATCATAAGTGCAAGTCCAATATTAAATCCCCAAAAAGAAAGACTAATCATTTTTGAATTCCATTCTCTTTCTTTAAATGCAGTCTGAACAATGAGGAGTACAAGTCCTAGCGAAAGCAGCCCATAAACGCCAAAAGTAGCTCCGTGAGCATGAACGGCAGTAGTGTTTAATCCTTGCATATAATAAAGAGCGATAGGTGGATTAATTAAGAATCCAAATAGTCCAGCTCCCACTAAATTCCAAAAAGCGACGGCAACAAAGAACATAATTGGCCATTTATAGTTTTTAGTCCAACCAGTTAAATGTTGAACCCTATAAGTGTGAAATGCTTCAATACCAATCAAAACGAGAGGCACTACTTCAAGTGCAGAGAAGCAAGCGCCAATCGCACTAATAGATGTTGGTGTTCCACTAAAGTATAGGTGATGAAATGTTCCAGGAATCCCGCCCAAAAGAAAAATTGATGTGGAAAATAGTGAAGCTTTAGTTGCGGAACGAGGTTTAATTAATCCAAGTGTTACGAAAATAAATGCTAAAGCAACTGTTGCAAAAACTTCAAAAAATCCCTCTACCCAAAGATGAACAACCCACCATCTCCAAAATTCCATGATACTAATGTGAGTTCTTGCCCCATAAAAAAGACCTCCACCATAAAATAACCCAATAGCAATCGTTGAAGCAGTAAAAAGGAGTAAAAGTTGTTTTGTATCATTTGCCATTTTTAGTGCAGGTGCAATACAACGAAGCATGAGAGCTAACCAGATCCCAAGACCTGCAAGTAATAGAATTTGCCAAAATCTTCCAAGATCGGTGTATTCGTAACCTTGGTGGCCAAACCAAAAGCTTAAATCGAGATTTAACTTTTGATGAATAGCTAATAACTCTCCCGTTAACGATCCAAATACTACAACCAATAAAGCGCCAAAGAGAACATTTACGCCTAATCTTTGATATTTAGGATCAACTCCCCCATTAATAATAGGGGCAAGAAATAAACCTGCTGCTAAAAATGAAGTTGCAATCCAGAACAATGCAATTTGAATATGCCAAGTTCTTGCAAGCGAATAAGGAAGCCATTGTGATAAAGGAAAGCCATAAAAATCTTGTCCTTCAACTGAATAGTGGGCAAGAATTCCACCTAATCCAATTTGTAGTAATAATAAAACAATAACAACTCCCCAATATTTCCAAAGAGCTTTCATAGAAGGAGTTAACTGAAAATTTTTCAACGGATCTTTCATAGGCATGGTAGTGCTGGTTTCATCTTCCTCTTTTTTGAAAGCATAAAACCAAGTCAAAAATCCCACTGCACCTAAAAGAAGAATAACTGATAAAATAGACCAATAAATATTTTCATTTGTCGGCTTATTATCGATTAAAGGCTCGTGAGGCCAGTTGTTTGTATAAGTATGACGCTCTCCTGGTCGATTAGTAGAGGCTGCCCATGTTGACCAATGAAAGAAGGCCATCATTTTTTCTCTTCTTTCCAGTGAAGGTAAAACATTTTCATGAATGGCATAGGCTTTTCTCACATCTCTTAATTCAGGGCTATTACTAAAAAGACTAAAGTAATACGCTTTAGTTTTTTCAAAAGCCTCTTGCCTTGTTTTTGACATAAATACTTCATCATTAACTACTTTTGAATGACGGTAATCTTCTATCATCGCATTTTTAATAATTGCTTTTTCTTCAATACTCGTCTCTTTGTATGTCTTATTAAAACGACTCTGACTGTAAATTTCCTGATAAAATACCAGCTCTCTATGAAGCCAATCAGCAGTCCAATCCGGTGCCTGATAAGCACCATGGCCCCAAATCGAACCGATCTGTTGGCCTCCTATAGATTGCCAAACTGTTTGACCGTCTAAAATATCATTTTTGGTGTAAAGGATTTCTCCATTTTCTGCTTTTATTTTGCTGTAGATGGGTGGAGCTTGACGGTAAACCTCCCTTCCGAAAAAACCTAAAATAGTAAATGTAACAATTAAAACGCCGACAAGGCTCCACCAGTATTTTCGCATACTTCCCTCATTAATTGATATTGATATATTTTAAATATATCAATACTTTTAAAATATATCAAAGTAAAATAAAAAAGAGAAAAATATGCGACTAACAACAAAAACTGACTATTGCCTAAGAGTGTTGATCTTTTTACAACAAAAAGATCAGCGGGTTAAAATTCAAGAAATCGCGGACACGTATAATATTTCAAAGAACCACTTGAGCGTAGCGGTTAATCAACTCTCAGAATTAGGTTACGTAAATTCTACCTTAGGGCCTAAGGGTGGAATTGAATTTAATAAAGCTTATGGTAACCATACACTTTACGATCTAGTCTCCAAAATAGAGGAATTTGATATCGTTGACTGCTTCAATGCCGAAACTTCTAACTGTACTTTAAGTCCGCATTGCAAATTAAAGACGATGTTAAAAAAAGCTACGCGCTCTTTTTTGGGTGAATTAAAAAATTATAAAATTCAAGATTTAAAATAATCTAGACGACAAAGTACATTTTAGCATTTCACTCTAAAGACCTTATTCTCTTTTTAAAACATATCCTTTGCCATAATGATTGAAATGAATACTGCATCTCCTGCACATCTCCTGCACATCCTCTTTAGCGGGAGCCTTACCTACAGGATAAAACATTTTCAGTATTCTCATTTATTATTCCTACCTCAAAAACCATCTTCCTTAAGAAGCGAAGCGGGATTGGCCATGCACGAAGGAGTCGCCCGCCTTGATAGAGTTTTTGCAATTGCAACAAATACAACAACAATTGAGCTCACCGATATTAAAATTCATGAAGATTATTTAAAACTAATCAAGTTTCATCTTAAAGAATATTTTATGAATGAAACAGAACCATTATTAACTGAATATAGAGAAGTTTTAGCTACAGAATTTAATCCATCCTTAACGTAAAAAATTTCTTATTGATTTACATAGAAAAAAAGAGAGAGGGAGCTTTAAATCAAACTCTCTCTTTTTATTATCCGACCTTCAAAGACTAAACTAGAATGTCATTAGAATAGTTTTTACAGTCCTTAACTTATCATCATCAAGTCGTTTAATTATTTCTAAACACTCTCGCCTTAAACTCTGAGGAAGCTCAATCTTCCCTGCGCACATTATATTATTTAAAGATAAATTTACAAAAGAAAATTTTAACCCAATTTGTACATCTTTAGAATTTTATTCCGTATTAATTGAATTCGATACCATGTCATATTTTCAAAATATGCAAAAACTCCTAGAAAAAGCTGAAATATTTGGAAATATATTAATTTCGGATAAAAACGAAATGGAAGAGGCTGAGTATGATCATGAAGAATTCCAACAATTGCAAAAAATGGTAATCGGTGAAGCGGAGCGCACCTAAGATAGCACATACTGATAAAAATTATTTGTGTCCTAAAAATAAATTAATCACGCTTTGTGGAGACTCATCGCTAAAGAATAAATTTGAATTTCTATCTGATTCATAAGCCCAATGAGCACTTCTTAAAAACATCTCCTCTTCAAAATCCCCCAGTGCCTTTTCAATATTATTGAGATTCTTCACAATATGCTTCCCAAGCTCTGCCCCATCATAGAGCGCAAGATTCGCCCCTTCACCAGCAAACGGCGACATCAAGTGAGCGGAGTCACCAATGAGAGTCACGCCCGGCACTCGATTCCACTTGATACCAACAGGAAGCGCATAAATGCCTCTTGGATTGGGTGATATCTTTCCCTCTAAAATAATGGCCTTTAAGTCATTTGCCCAGCCTTCAAACTCGTTTGCAATTTTTAAAGCTGCGCTTTTAGGCTCAGATAAATTGATCTTTGAAATCCAATCCTGCGATTGATTAATGGCCACATAAGCATGAAATGTTCCATTTGTCTCTTTATGACCAAGAATTCCTCTTCCAGGGGCCAGTGCCATAAGGGTTCCATTGCCAATGACATTCGCGATAGATTTGTGATTGTTATCGATGTCATAAAGGTAGAGCTCAATAAAAGATGTTCCGATATAAGCTGGAGCAACATCAGTGAGCAGTGCCCTTACTTTCGACCACGCCCCATCAGCACCAATGAGAAGATCACTGACCACAGTAGCTCCATTTGTGAAAGTGACTTCATGTTTTCCGTTTGAAAGAGATTTAACACACGAGAGTTTATGTCCCCACTGGATAGACTCTCTAGGAAGAGAGTTAATCAGCATCTCGCGCAGCTCACCTCTATAAACTTCCGGGCGCGTGCCATGTCCCCTATCCTGGTCTTCATGAAGAATGTTGGCATCTTTATCCAAAATGCGATGAGCGTCTGCTCCAGGAATGATGAGCTTTAAGAATTCTTCATAAAGGTTGCAATCTTTAAGGGCCAATTGCCCGTTGTAGTCGTGTATGTCTAAAAGTCCACCTTGAGAGCGCGCTCCTAATGAGTTTTCTGCTTCGTAGACTGTTGCTTTGATTCCGTTGATTAAAAGGACTCGGGCCAGAGTCAAACCGCCAAGGCCTCCGCCGATGATAATTATATTCATTAATTCCTCCTGTGGAATTTAATATCTGAAGTTTATCACAAATCGACTAAAAACTTAAGTGACTTAAATATTTAATTAAGTTAACATAGCAAAAACGGAGACATAAATGGGATTAAGACAACTAAAAAAGCAGAAAACGAGAAAGGCCATATCTGACCTGGCAACGAAACTCTTTTTAGAAAGGGGTTATTACAATGTGACGACTGCTGAGATCGCGGAGCTGGCGGAAGTTTCTATTCCTACTCTCTTTAAGTACTTTCCGACGAAGGAGATGCTGGTTTTTGATGAGGACTTTGAGATTGAGCAGTGGCTAGTAGATTCGGTGAAAAATAGGAAGAAAGGACAAGGGATTCTTGATGCTCTTCTGAAGGCCGGGATTGAGAGGATTAGTGAAGTGCCGGCAAGTCATAGGAAGAATGCGAAGGCGTTTATGGCGTTGATTGAGGAGACGCCGGAGCTTTCGAGGTATGCGGGGCAGATGTGGATGAGGCATGAGGTGGTGCTTTCTGGGGTTATTAAGAAAGAGGTTAAGAAGATTTCGAATGTTGAGGCGGATGTGGTTGCGAGGTTTGTGTTGGATGCGTTTTATAGGGCGATGAAGGTAGGGAATTCGAAAGAGGCGTTGAGACAGATGTTTCGACTACTAAGAAGTGGATGGAACGAATAGTTTTACCTCATCCTTTCTTGTAATAATCCGTCTCCAATAAGAAGATCTACTTTAAACCTTCAACCTCCGACAATGGCAAAACTCGTGTATCATCCTGTAACAATATAGCTTATATAATTTCAACTTAATTATGCAATTTCAATCAACCTCCACAAAAATTTGTCATCCTAAAATTTCTAAAGCCTTCTAAGTTACCGATAATCGAAGGCGAGATTTTTTTTTGCAATACTTGAATCAATAAGACTTAGAATAATCCGAACAGAATTAAGCATCCAGACCGTGATATAGATAAAATAGTTAGTGCATGATTCGATTTAGACCCTTTATTGATTTAAAAGAGGCAGTGCTCGCTATCTTCTCTTCATCATAATCAAATGCATTTATTAGTTATCGCGAAGACCTTATAGCCCAGATGAGAACGGAATACAGACATACAGAATCTCGGAGAAATAAATGGAAGCTGGAAAAAGATCTTTAGACACAATCTTCAATAAGGGAAGATTAATAGAAGTTCCTTTTTTTCAAAGGAGCTATGTATGGGAGGAGGAAAATTGGGAACGTTTCTTGGAGGATATCTATAATATTTCTTCTCATCAAAAAGAGTATTTTATGGGGTCTATCATTTTAAAAGCTCAAGAAGTCTCGAGTGGAGAAAGAATTGGAGACAAGAGAATACTTGTTGATGGCCAACAAAGGTTAACGACTATAATTTTATTTTTTAAAGCTTGGTCTGAAGCTAATAATAACAATGAAATTATGGAGACTTTTTTAAATAGACATAAAGAGATCATACTCAAACACAATCATAATGATGTGCAGATATTTGAAGCTATCTTATCAGGAAGCCTTACAAAAGAAGACAGATCAACCTATAAATCAAGTAACATTATCAAATGCTATGATTACTTTATAAAAAAACAGAATCTTCTTCAAGATATTAACGTGGATACTATCCTAAATAACTTATACTTCGTTGGCATTGATTTATCTAAGGAAGAGGATGAACAACAAATCTTCGACACAATTAACTCCCTAGGGGTTTCATTATCCACTGCAGAGCTTTTAAAAAACGAACTATTTCAAAGAAAAGATGAATCTTTGTATAATAGATCATGGAAGTCTATTTTTGAAAAGGATGACGAAGCTATTTTTTACTGGGAAAGATCTCTTACTTCAGGACGGTCCTTTAGATCAAACATAGACATATTTTTACAATCTTTTTTGCTAATTCAGAGCGAGGCCAAAGAAAAATATATCGGAATTGAAAATCTTTATAGTAATTATAAACTTTTCTTAAAAGAATCTGGTGGTGTTAATGAAGAATTTATTAACGAGCTCATGAGCTACGCAAAAATATACCAAGAATACATCAGTCCGAACCTTCTCGATGAAGACATTGATTTTTCAAACGCAATCGAGCGTCTAAACATCGTTATTTTTGGCTTAAATATAACAACAGCAATTCCTTATATTTTATACGTTTTAAAAAACTGTCCTGATGAGTTGGAGCGCAATAATATTTTCACCACTATTGAAACTTACTTAATCAGAAGATCAATCTGTAAAGAGACTACAAAAAACTACAACAACATATTCTCCTCTTTTGTTCGTAATAAAATACTAAGATGTGACGACTTAAAAAAACGATTCCAGCAAATGGAGGATACTGCTAATAACATGGCAATGGATTCTGACTTAAAGACAGCATTCCATGAAAGCAAGCTAAGCAATCAGCATGCCAAGATAATATTGTACCTAATAGAAAAATTTCTTCACACAAAAAAAGACTCTACTACACCTCTGGCCGCAAATGAGTACTCGCTGGAGCATATAATGCCTAAAAAGTGGAGAAACCAGTGGCCACTAGCAAAGAATCATACCGATAGCGAAAGAGATAAGATTCTCATGACTTTAGGAAATTTAACTATCATTACATCTTCGCTAAACTCTGCAATTCGAGATGCTAGTTGGACAACAAAAAAAAATGGAAACAAGAAAAAGAATGGGCTGATTGAGCACTCAAAAAGCATCAAAATCATGGAAAAGTATCTAGAAGATGAGGTTTGGGATGAAAAATCCATTAAAGGTCGCGCTAACGATCTCCTATGTCATGCGATTAAGCTATGGTCTATTAATTGAAACTACCAATCACCCCTCAAAACAAATTTGAGTTCGTTAAAAAAGTATTTACCTATTTTTCGAGGTGAAAAAAATGAAAGATGAAATAGAATATTCTCTAATCGAATACTATAAAACCTTTAAACAACTTGTTATATTACATCAAAAGTTTAATTTTGGAAAAGCTCCTCGCCTCTCCGAAGGCTTTACTGAGACCCTTTGTGCTTTTATATATGGATTCGAAAAAGCAAAAAATGTAAAAAGAGAATATGACTTAGACGATAAGAAAAATAATCTAAGAATAGAAGTTAAAGCGACTTCTGACGACTATGGGGCAGTTACACTTAATCCGTGCTCTAAATTTGATTATCTCTATTGGATTAATTTTAGATTAGAAACCGATAGTTTGCACATTCAAAAAATTCCTTACAATTTAATTTCAAATTTCTGTGAAAAATCAAAAGGCCAAAAACGAATTAACATAACACTTAGTCAGATTGTTTTAAACAATAATGCAGATTTATATAAGATTTTATTATCTGAAAATAAGTTTGCTCCTCAGTCTGTCTTTGAGCAACTTAATGAGATTAAAAAAATTAATAAACCTGCAGCCTAGTTCTGATATGAACTATGTAAATAATTTTCATAAGTCCGTAACGGTAACGATGAAGTCTAAAATAATATTTATTCAAAACCTTTGCTTAGCTATTAGAAGGGAGTCCGGAGGCTACGATTAAGCCCCTGGTCGATCTTTTATATAATTTCTGGAGGATGAAAACTGAAAAAATTAAAACTGCTTTAACTACAGCCATCTTTCTACCAGACTTCGGTTCCAGCATACTTCAATTGAGTTTTCCCAGGTAAAGTGTGTTGGAGCCCATTTAAAAGTAGGCCCATCAAATTTCTAGACTTTGTAGATATTTCGACACACGCGTCTTTGCATTTCAAGAAGCATCTGATTCAACTTAGGAGTACATTAAAAGAGCTTCCATCAAACGCTCGCGCTCACTACTTCCATCGGTTCTAAAACGAAGTAACGGTATATTGTATTTTTTAAATATCTCATCTTTCATACTATCACGCTCTGCTTGCTTAGAACCTTTAGCATGAAACCCAACACCATCAACCTCTATAGCAAACTTTGGAAACTTACTAACCGTATCACAAACAAGAAAATCAACATGTGTTCTAGGGTTCATTGCAAATGTCTTTTCTGCAGGTAGCATAAGCTCCATATTTCCAATAATCATCCGAAGAGAGACATGGGGTATAACTTCGAGACAATTCATTTCCTTTTCTTTCAATATATTTGAGAGAAAAGCATACATAAGATTTTCGCTCTCATACTCTGAAATACTCTTATATTTTTTAAGAAATTCTCGCCTACGATCAGCATAACCTTTATACAGATAATCAAAGATGGAACTTATACGACTCTCAACAATACTATGATTATTGTATTCTATATAACGAACAAGATCACCGATGTTTGTATCTTTTAAGGTATCGCTATCATTTACGACAACGATTAGCTGCTTTACAGCTCTTGATATAGCAACATTTAAACGTTTTGCATTGTCTGCAAATTCTGTAATTTCGTTGTCGACGGTTGAAAGAATGATAAATTCATTTTCTTGCCCTTGGAATTTATCGACAGTATCTGCTTTAACTTGTAATCCTGAAAAAGCTTCTTGCAAAGCATTTGTCTGATTTCGATAAGGAGTAATTATTCCAAGAGAGTTATCTAAAACATTGAGAGACAGCTGAGGGATTATCTCATTTTTAATTATATCAATTTGACGTTGATTCATTCTCTTTCGTTCATGATTACCTTCAACTGTTTTATAAACAATTAATGGCTCATGATCAGTCATGTAATCGGACAAAATAACAAGCTGTCCGCCGTAGAATTTTTTATTACAAAACTCTATAATTTTCGGATGGCATCGATAATGCTCACGTAAAAGCGTCTTTGGAACGGTCGGAAACATCTCAATAAATGATGAAAGCAAGCTATGATTCTTATAACGATAAAACTCTGGCAAATTATAATTTGAAAAAATTTCATCTGTAATTTTGGCCATTTTCGAATCGACAACATGAGACAGTTGCTTTAAATCTCCCACGACGACAGCTTTCTTCGCACATGACAAAGCGAGTGCTCCAGTGCATAAGTCAACTTGAGAAGATTCATCTATAATTACATAATCATATGTGACATTGGCAGCTAAACTACTTCGTAACGAGTAAGTTGTACTTAGAATAACTGGATAATCTTTTATGAATGCTTGAGATTTGTATCGAAGATCCTCAATCAAGTAATTTTTTCGCTGCTTTTCCTGATACAGCCCTGCAAGACTCGCACGGAAAATCTTCAGTGAAATTTCAGTATATTCATTCATTTGCTCTTTAAAATTAAATAATTTAAGTTCATTATTCAACTTTATAATGTTCTGGTTGAGCTCAGCCATCCTCATTTCGTAAAAGCGTCTTTGAAATAAAATGATAAGAGAACCGACTGAATATTTTTTCAGTAAACCTCTAATAAATAATTTTCTCTTATTAAAAAATTTAAAATACCTAAAGATGTATTTAAAATATGCAACAATGTTTTTTCTGGATGGT
Source organism: Bacteriovorax sp. As-1 (assembly GCF_058446905.1). NCBI lineage: Bacteria > Pseudomonadati > Bdellovibrionota > Bacteriovoracia > Bacteriovoracales > Bacteriovoracaceae > Bacteriovorax > Bacteriovorax sp. As-1. The sequence continues at coordinate 2,480,744 of NZ_CP184341.1, read as the reverse complement.
GTCTCTTCATGGCTTTCACATAAAAACCACATTTCTAAAGCCTTTTCAGCGGTATTTATTTTTCTGCTAATTTGTGGATCAAATATATTTTCAAAGTTATTTGCGTATTCGAAAAAATATTTGATTTCTGTTTCAATTGCAGACAATTCTTGTTTTAATGAAGACAACTTTTGTTGCTGCAATAGTTTATTTTGTAAAACTGCACTCCTTTGCTTTAACAAATCTTTCAACTCACAAATTGCATCAGAAGAAAGATGCCAACTACTCATGTCTGGAAGTGGCTTTTGAGAATTAATGAAATCCGTTTTGTTATCTATGCTTCCCAGGCACGCCGCAACAAAATCGACATTATTTTTCCTCAGTTTATCAAAAACATTCTTTGTTGCTGAATTATTACTTGAAACAATAGCGACGGTTTCCCCTCTTATAACAATATTAGCAATTATGTTTAAAATTGTTTGTGTTTTTCCTGTCCCTGGAGGACCTTCGATAATACTAAGTGGATTCGACAAAGCCTTTTCGACAGCATCTTTTTGACTCACATTAAAACCGAAAGGATAAATCGCATCTGTAACGAGAGGATTTTCTTGTAAAAATGACGCTGTAAATTTGCCATTCAGGAAGGCGGCCATAACATCTGATTCAACATATTCAATTTTTGAGTAATGGTGAAAAAGTATATTAATAGTTTTTCGATTTTCTAATTCAACTTTAATTCCTACTTCATTAGCAATTTGTTTTAAATAATCAAAACATTGAAGAAAATTTTCCTCATCAAAAGAAGATTCGACAATTTCTACATTATTTAAATTATAATGAAATGACTTACCGTTATGAAACGTTACTTCATACTTATCACCAATACGTCGCCATGCTCGGACGCTATCGGTTTTGTCTTCTCCTTTTAGATATATACAATATTTCTTTTCTTTCATGATCTCAGAATTATTCTATTTAAGTAGTCAATAGCTCATTCATGGTAAAATGTTTTCTACCTCATCAATCTTTACTAAATATAAAATTTAAATTTTGGACTAGGATTTTTAATTGATGGATTAGAAACAAGAATTTCACCAACAGCATCAGAGAACCCAATTGTTACGGGCTCTGAATCTCCCATTTTACATGAGTTATAATTAAGTTTTGTTAAAGCAAGAATGTCCTCTGCAACCTGTTTAATATTCGCTTCCCCATGCTGAATATCGATTCGTAATGGAGCGGGTGTTTCCCACCCATCGTAATTATCAATCTTGGGTTTGTAACCAGTTCCCCATAAATAAGCGGTTCGTCGGTCAACTTCCCAGAAACTACCTCTCAGAACTGGTAATGTTCCTTCTCTAAACATTCTTAGTCCTGAGCGTTCTTGCCTAACTCGAATTCCTACAAGCTTAACACCTTTTGGACATGCTCGTTGGAAACCTTTGAATTCTTCGCTATCAATTGATGAATGGCAATGCAAAAATATTTCTTTTAAAGGCTGGCCTCCTAGATCGCTGTAAGCCTTTAGCAATCCAGATAATAAATCATGAGCTGCAACTTCAGACAAATGGTAAGCCTTATCTTTAGGAGAATACCAACGTCCATCCTGACCTCGAAAAACTACCCCATCTCCACTATCTAAGAACATCTGGGCAGCACAACAAGCACTTCCTGAATTAGAATCAGGATCTAATTGCCTAAAAACTAATCCAACATAGCATACACCCTCTCTCGCCGTTGCGAGCTTCCAGGGTTGTCCTCCAGCCTTGTAAAACATTGTCATTGTGAGATTCCAAGCTCTATCCGATAAAGTTGTTAGGCCCCTTTCTCCACGAACATCTTGATCCTCAAGGCGCAAAGTTGATTCGCGAATAATTTGAATTGGTATGCCATATTCCATGGCCCTTGCCTTTAATTGACGTCTAAAATCCACTGAGAACTGATATGTCTCTGGATCATAAGAATCAAACAAACTTATTTGTCCAGATGCTCGAATCTTTCTTTGTGAATTTGTAATTTTATCTCCAATTCCTTCTTTAACCGTACTTTTTGGGCGACAGTTTTTATGGACAATATCTGGCACAACACAAACAATAACAGACACGTTTCTATCACTATCTGCTATTATTTTAATTTTTTCTAAATAGTGCTCTACAACTTTTGAAGCCCTTTGGTGAGGGTCATTTAATAATGATGAATTTTCCAGGGCCTGAGCATCAAGAGAAATCGAAATCGTTGGATTATTTGGAAATTTTGAATGATAAACAACTTCATACCCTGGAAATGATGGCCACAAAAGCAAATTAGTTTTTATAGGGTCATTTAATATTGGTTTTTTTATTGCATTAAAAAAATTTTTAGCTTCATTTAATCCATCTGAAGTACCTATTACAGCATAAGAAAGATTAGCTGGATGGGATGCTTGTTCAGAGCCATGAGGTCCAAATAATGCAAGACCATCATGTGGCGCAGCCAATCTTTGATTATATCTAAATTGCAGCAGAGGCTCAGGGATAACAATTAATTCACTTTTCATAACTCCTCCTCTGCCATATCTGTCCCATAATCTAATACAATTTCAGATGATTCCGTATCATCAATTATGCTTTCAGGGTACTCATCAATATCTTCAGAAGCGTTTTCATCTATTCCATAATTGCAAGTCAATGAGAGAGGTTTTCCTGACATTTTAAATGCTTCCTTAGGCGTTTTAAAAATTTCAAATTCATCTTGATCTGATGAAAGCCAACTCATAACGGCTAGCAATCGCGCACACCATTTATCATTCCACCAATTTTTGCAAATCTTTTTTCGACGACGAAGCATTCTTGATGGATGTATTTGAGTACCATCTTCATTGGTTAAGTAAATTCTATTAATGATTTGAATTTGAAATTGATTATTTTCTCTTTCAATGATTTTGAATGATGGGGATAAGTGATGCCTATTAATCTCCTTTTTTTCAAAACCAATTCTAAAAGTACTACTCCCAATAAATTTTAGATAAGTGCGCTTTCCGTAAATTCCTATGTAAAAATGCTTATCTTGGCTCAATAAACCCGATGGAAAATATATGCTTTTTTTATCATCACTTTTGACTAGCCCACGATTTAAGCAATAATCTTCCAATCCTCTTCTAAGTAAATATTTAGCATAATTTTTTATCCTTTCTCCCTGAACTCCTGATTGGTCAATCCAGCTTGTTACTCTGATAAATTCAACTAATGGAGATATGCTAGAAGGTGGTTCGACAAAAGACCAAACATAAAGATTATTTTGAATGGCAATCGGCCAAGAAGAAAATTTTAAAGTATCAAGAGTCTGAGGATTTTTTACTGTATACTGACGAATCCCTAGAGGTATGGATGTTATAGGAATCAAATTTGTCCATACGCGTTCGTTTCTTTTAGTTGCTAGGTCTTTCTGTCTTACCCATTGGGATACCAAATCTCGGCCAGCACTTTCGTTTGATGGAACATTCATTGATTCGAGAGACTTTATTAATTGCTTAAATCCATCAGCCCATCCATCAAAAAAATTAGCATATGACTTTTGACTTAACGTCCACGGTATATCTGCCGCAGGTAAACCATCAATATTTAAAGTAATAATAAAATCCCCATCTCTAATTGATTTCCCTATTGCAGCTGCTTTAGTTCTTTCATTTGTTGGATTTTCTTTACTCACTGAATTTCGAGACAAAACCGCTAGAAATTTGCAAGAACGATTTAATCCCTCATCAACTTCTTTGACAAAAGATTGCCCAGCCAAAAGTGACATTCTGTCGTACCAAACGTTGTATCCTGCACTTGTAAGCTTTAGTGCAAGCCAATCAGTAAAAGCAGTATCTTCAGTTGCATAACTAATAAAAACTAAATCGCGATTTTCTATAATTCCTCCGATTAGACTTTCTTTAAAACTCCAGCTTCAACAAGATTAAAAAATTGAGATTTCAAACTGACCGCATATTCTTTTGAATGAAGAACTACGCCAGCCTCGATATTACGGTGATGAGCTGCCTGGGTGAAGTTTGCCGAAGTCACTAACGTTTTTTCGGCATCTACAATAATACATTTTGCGTGCATTGATGATTTTACAGCACCATCAAGTGCAAGTGTTCTTGGGTCATAATAAATTTCTGGAAGTCTGCTCGCTGGCCACTGTTTCTTTTGGAAGTCAGTTTTGAATTTCAATAAAACTGCGGCATCAACCGAAGTGTTTCCTTCACGACGAACATCCACAAAAAAAGTAACTTTGAAATTAGGATCAGAATCCATCTTCTGACCTAATTCTTTGAAGAGTTCTTTCCCTTGATAAAAAGCAAAACCAGCAATCACAACTTCGCTCTTTGCCTGTCTAAAGAGTTCTTGAGCAACAATAGCAGTGTCTCTAAGAGTGGAGTTTAATGCTTCTGGGCCAGTCCAAACCAATTCATAATTAGCAGTCTTGTTGCCTTTAGCGACTAATAACTGCTTTTCAATTTCACTTAATGCAAAAATGGCTTGAGATGAGTTGAATTGATTTTCCTGAAATCCTTGAAAGATATTTTCCCAGTAAGCAGATCGTTCCGAATCAAAAGCCTCTTTCAAAAGAAAGTGACTCACTGGAATTGTCCAGCGACCATTTTTAAGATTTTCAATAATAAGTTTCAGTTCTTCAGTTCTCATATCAAACCACATTAAAAAATTCACAACCTAGATTTTCTAGTGTTGGCACGACAAGCGATCTATCTAGGTAATTATTGCTCATTTCACATGATGTCTCTGCAATCAGAAGACAACCGTGACAAGCGGCTCCCAAGAGATACTTATCGCTCATTCTGTCATCTGGTTTATGTTGTGAGCATACAGGGTCATTGGAACAAAGTTCACCCATCTCAAGAGCAATCTTGATGTATTTGTGAATGTCTCTTCCTGCTTCAATTAGGCCGCCAAGAGTACCTTCAGCATCAGGTGATCCAGTGTAAAGCAGAACGCCATAACCATGACTTGAGCAGTAGATTCTTTCTTTGATCGAACTTGCCGGATAGCCGCACTCAAGAGAAACTGCCGTGATTAACATATGAGAAAACGAGTGAAGCATATAATAAGCAATGCCCGGAAAATCACTCTCGTCAAAATCACGCTCTTTCTCGGCATAAAGTCGTCTCATTCCATCAATAAGTTGCTGGCTCCTCTCGATAACTTTAGGTGTATTGGCCCATACTCTGACTTTGTCTTTATCAAAACCAATAAAAATTCCTTCGCCTCGGTTTTCGACCGTTGGAACCCAAGGAACATTCCCTAATGAAAGTGAAGCACGATGTACTTTTTCGTTTTCCTCAAGTTCTCCATCAATTCCTAAGCTGAGTTTATCAATTCGAGTAAATCCAACCAGAGATCGAACTTCTCTCAATCTATGGACTAGAACTAAACGAGAAAATTTATCCATGAATGGAGCTGTTCCCCAATTCTCTTTCTTAATCGCCTTTGAGTAGAAAGTTCCTGCTGGCCAATCTTGTCCGATCTCATCTTCTGATGAGAAAAGAGTTTCAAATTCGGCATCTTTTAAAGAAACTCTCTGTGGATTTTGGCCAGTTTGTTTGATTGCCTGAAGGCAATCCCAGATTTCTTGATTTGAATAATCTTTGAAATCCTCTTTCAATAATGGAATTGTTCTAAAAGCATCAAGCTGAACTATATCTGTTAAATTTCCAATCATGTTTAAGTGCTTAAGAACAATATCCCCAAGTGTGATGTTTTGTTTTGGAGGAATTGAAATAACGCTCAAGACTTGTGGAAAATAAATGTTTGAAGCATTTCGGATTACCAAACGAGAAAGCTCAGTACATTCTTCTTGCGAATCAAAGCCAAGCCAAGGACGTTTGCCCTGACAGAAACCTAATCCGTCAGGAGCTGGCTCCTTTGCTTCTTCAAGGTGTCTGCTGGCACCACAAGAACAAGTTACGATGATGTCAGATGCATCCCCAGAGTTTCCGATTTCAGTGAACCGATAAATTGGAACAGTACATTCGCGCTGTCCATGATGAATAAATCCTCTCCAATCAATGTCGTCAATATGACCTCTACGGCAAGCTCTTAAAAAACGAACAGGAACAACAGAATAGGCATTCCCATCGTCGTCTTTATATTTTTGCCTTTCGATTTTTGATTTGGGAACCAAGAACCTGTCACGGCTATTGGGTATTTGGGTTGTAATGAACCAATTTGGAAAACTATGCGCTCTCATTCCTGAGGTATCTGTTCCATAGGTTTCAGCTTGGCGTGGAGGATTTTTTAAAGCAGAAACGTGTTGAAGACCAGGAATACGTCTTACTTTCTCTAAAAGTCGTGGTTCTTGAATTTCAATGTCTGCTTGGATGTTATCAAGCCCTGCAACGATTACAGAATACTTCGGCAAATCGAGCAAAGAGCCCGGTCCGAAAGTTGTAATGATTTGGCTTTGGCGAACTTCACCATGTGCTTTTCTTGTCATATTAGTCCTCCAAATCTTGATCGTTCATACCTTTAACCCAGATATTCACTGTTGGCTCTACTTCACGCATAGAGCGATTAGCCCTGAACTTTAAATAATAATCAGGAAGTTCAGAAAGTTTCGGATCAAGGTATTGATGAATGAGTGAATGATCTCCATCTGTGTAAGTCAGAGGTTCATTTTGATCGCCCGCGAAGTTTAAGATTTTTTCCCAATCATCTAAAAGAGAGTTAAGTCTTGTTTGAAGACTTGCTGTTGTAGCTTGAGATGAACCTGAAGCTCCCAGCCTTTGTAAAACAAGGTTAGAAACAATCGTATTAAGTTCATCCTTCTTCGTAACGATTTTTCCAGCATCAGTTTCTCGTCTCATTCCATCAATCAAGTGGCGCACGATTGAGAGATAAGTTCCAGCAAGGCCCTTATCTAAGGCTTTCGTTGAGAATGGTGTTACACTCGTCGTTTCAACGTCACGATAATAACTTTGATGATAAGGAACAAATCTCTCATATAACGATCTATCGCGATGTCTGTGAATGTTATAGAGAGTAATAACAAGGCCGGGCGTTGATCCACGGCCAACACGGCTTGATGCTTGAATGTACTCGGAAGTAGTTTTTGGCTGACCAAAAACAAGCATAAGTCCAAGTCTTGTAATATCAAGACCCACAGAAATCATATTGGTCGCGATTGCCACGTTTACAAACTCATCGTTTCCATGAGGTTTTGAGAGCCTATGCTTGGCCAATGCGACTCGTGCTGTATCTTCACGCGAAGTAAGTTCAAGAACTTCAAATTTAATAGCTCGATCGGCGAGGATGTCTGAGGCTTGTTCGTTAGCTCTTTTTCTAAACGAAGAGTAATTTCTGAGTTTGGAATTAACTTCATCTTCGATAATCCTTCTCGCGCCACCAAGCTCACGAAGAGAGTTGAAATAGCCTAGAGCTGTCATGTAAGGATCACAGATGTTGGCATTTCCAGAGAGATCGAGCTGTTTTTGAGCAGCACTCATACTTGAAAGATATGACTTTGATAAAAGATTCTTAGTTGAACGCCCTTGAGTTGCAATTCCCACATACAGGCGACCAGAGTTTTGAGTTACAGGAACTGTCTTTGCAAAGAATGAATCCTGAGAAGTAACGCCCGGAACTGGGAAAATATCTACGGCATTTCTTCCGTAGAGAGCCTTAACTTGTTTCTGCGCGTGTCTTACCGTTGCAGTTGAGGCAATGATCTTAGTCTTAATCTTTTTGTCGCCAACCACTCTTGATGAAAGTTCATCAACGGCAGTTTCATAAAGACCTACCATCGTACCAAGTGGCCCTGAAATAAGGTGAAGCTCGTCTTGAATAATAAGGTCTAACGGTTTTAATTCGCCAGTCAGTCTTTGAGCACCGGCCTGATTTTCGGTAGAAGAGAAAAATCCCAAATCTTTATGAAATTTATCAACGCGCCCAAAAAGCTTTCCAATTTTTTCTTCCCACGGCATTGAGGCTAATTTATCTACTGTTGAAATGATAAAGCATGGAAGTTTTCGATAAATCACTTCATCGACAACCACTAAAGGAAGTTTCCCAAATTTACTTGCTGTAAAATCGCAATCACGATTATCGCAAATAACATTCAGGTCAGTTGGATAGTCGGCTGATGTTTCCAACTTTAAACTATTCTTTGGATGTAAAGCAGTTCCACACCAAGGGCATTTTTCAAGAGGTACTGGAGACTTACCACGATCATTTTGAAAAGCTCGAAGCATTGTTCGCGCTGACCAAGGATTGTTATCACCCTTAGCTCCAAGTTTGTTCGGAGTCGCAGCTTGTCCCACCCAAAGACCAATTTCATAAGGTAATTCGCCTAAGTTCCATTTTGTTTTTTGTTCACGTCGAACTTTCTCAAGCGCACAGATCAAAGCTGTTGCTCGCTCAAGTTGATCGAGCGTTAAAAGTCTGAGCGTGTATCTCATCAAGATACTCACGCCAGCAGAGGTAATCGTTGGATCAACTAAACGTCTATAGACAAGAGTAAAAGCTACGACACCAAGGTAAGCTTCGGTCTTACCGCCACCTGTAGGGAAATATAATAGATCAACAGTGTCGCGCTCAGAATCCTCAGGATTGATAATTCCTTTAAGGTTCATCAAGACAAATGCAAGCTGGAAAGTTCTCCATTTAGGAGTGTCTGATCTTCTTTTCTTCGCAGCCTCAGCCATTACAAGGTTTGCTACTTTGAAAGATTCAAGAACATTCTTGTCTTGCAAAAGATTGATACCATCTTCGATTCTTTTAAGCGCAAAATTATATTTTCCGACAAGATAGTTTCCAGTATCTTCTCGCTTTTTAATTCCCTTCGGGATCAATGCGGATTGCTTTTTGATCCATTGTTTGTAGTCTTCCAAAAGAGGTGAAAGCTTAACCTTGGCTGATTCAAAACTATCGAGTTTCGCAAGTTCTTCCATACGAAGCTCAAGGCCTTCTGTATCGTGAGATTGCACTCCCTCGACCTCGTATGAAGGCATCCAAGAGGTCGTGATCTTTTTGCAAGAACTATCTTGAGTTTCAAAAAGAGCAGCAACTCCGTGTCCAGTTGCGTATTCGTGGATGTTGGCAAATTGAAGATCAGCAATACTGTCATCTGGATCGGTTGATTCTAGGGCTCGAAGGTTTGGACGAGGACAAAACCCATTGGCTACATGAATTTCCATTTCAGCTTGGAACATAAAAGAATCATCTGGGCGATCAGCGTTCTTGATAGATTTTCTATTTACCAAAAATACTGAAAGCGATTTTGTTCCGTCCTCAAGTAGATTATAAGAATCACTAGCAAGGTTTAAAATCTTTTGATTAACGATTAATTCAACTTCATTGGTAACTGCAAACCTTTGATTAATATCACTTAAAAGAACAACTTTAACTTTTTTTTCAATATGGATTCTCGGCCAAATAGTTTTGTCCCCTTCCTGCTGAGGCTTGTATTCACCCCAACGACAAACGGCTTCAAATTCTTTGGTTTCTTTTTTAAGAAGGAAACTCATTCCGATAGAAGAAGGAAATCTCTTAATGAGTGAGTTGGCTTCATCTCCACCAGACTCGGCGTTTTCGTCGGTATCATCAGGGCTAACATTAGCCTCATCCTCTTCAACGTCCACTTGAATTTTAGAGCCATGAGGAACAAGAAAACCTGTGAGGTAATAAGCCGACGGTTGAACACTCAAAACCTCTTGGAGATATTTTAATTCGGAATTGTGGCTTGGCCCGATTAGGTCAAGTTTCATTGCATTTAAGATATTCTCTCTAATTTCTTTAGATAACATATACTACCTCTTGTGAAATCCAAGCCGGACTTCATTTTCGTGTCGGTCGTTATTGAGTTTTAAAAGTCGCAAAAGTACTTCGTCTTGAATTTCTTGGGTTAGACGATACTTATATTTTTCTTCGCATTCCGAGTTGGTGTCCAATTCCTCATCATCAACTGCGAGATGAAATTCATAGCTTAAAAGTAAGTCTGTCCAACCGTAGAGCTTAAATACTTCAGTATCCAACTCCATTTGAGCAGATCTAAATTTTTTAATGTCTTCTTCTTGGCAGTTTGGGTCATGATACTTCCCATACAAAGAAGTCAATCCTCCGGTTGTCTGAACTAGGCTCTCTCGCTTTTGATGAAACTTTTTTCCTATTTCTTCAAGAAAATCAGCAGATTCGAGTGAGGCTGGAAATGGAAACGTTGAAAAGCAATCTTCAGGTATGTAGCGCAAGCCATCCCCAATTGATGAGCCAAAAAAATATGACCATATTTCGTGCGAAGAAGCCTGAAGTATTGCAAGGTATTTATACTGGTCAAATAAGAAAACAGTTACAGCATCACTAAAAACATTTGATGTCTCTGAGAAGTTAAAAATGAAGTGTTCCAAGTGTCTAGAACTAACAAGGACTTGTTTCCTATCTCCTAAGACATTGTAGTATTCATTTGCAGGTCGTGATAAAAGCCACCATTTTTCTCTTAATCGCTTTTCTTTGGACTTGCTTCTCTGAATGCGAACGGTGTCGTATAGATGTTTATAGAGAACTGGATGCTTCTTAAGAGTATCTTCATCCAATTCTTTTGGAAGTCGAATAATATATCTTCCACTTTTGCCATCTTTTGAATTGTTAATGTCTTCGCCACTAATGAATTCTCGAATAAAATTTTCATTTCCTTTTTCTTTAAGTAATTTTGTGTATTCTTCACCTTCAATTATAAATCCTTTACCATTAGGATTTACGCCACTGAAAACTTTACCATCATTTTCAATTAATACATTTGGCGGAGAAATTAAATTATTGTTCACTAAAAAAGGTGATATGTTATTTACCGGGCGAGAGTTTAAACGCTTTGAAGAATATCCTTTTGCTTTTATTATATGAATAATTGAAACAATAACTGCTGCAACACCTGGCCATTTTAATCTTTTTCGAGCGTCATAAATTTCACCACCAGCAATGGCAATTTGCATCAAGGAACTATTACGCGTTTCACCTTTGTTAATTGAATTTGTTGAAATTAAGCTAAGTGTACCGTTTTTGTTTATTAAGTTAAAAGATTTTCTAAAAAAGTATGATACCAAGTCTGCTTTTCCATGAATGTTTTTAATTAGCATCCTAATTGCTTCTGAATATCGCTCTCCAAAGTGATTAGAAATTTTACTTCCACCTAAGAATGGAGGGTTCCCAATGATGCAATTAAATCCAGCATTTTCTTTTATGAACACTTCTGGAAACTCAAGCTCCCAATGAAATGGGTTATACTTAAAATCATTCATCAGCTGGGCATTGCAATACATAATTAGTTTGTCAATTGAATTTGATAAAAAATAATTTGAAATAATCAATCGATGCTGTTGCAAATTTGCTATTCGAGTTTTCTCATTTTCACCATCAAGAAAACATTTTAAAGTAAGATTGCCAACCAAGCGTAATGGTTCAAGTCGCTCGAGATATTCAACTTCAGCCATTTTAAGGGCATCATAATTATTTTCGTCGGTGGCATTTCTAATTTCATCACGAGCATCTAGAGCTTCAGTTAGCTGTTCATTCATGTATTGAAATAAAGGCAAACCTTCTGTTCGATCAGTGTAGTCAAAGGATTCAATCTGCTTATTGACTAATCCAAGAATGGAATCCCCAGGCTTTAAATTATGATCAAGAAAGCTGAACGTGTGATCTTTGGCTAAAGTAACAAGCCATAACGAAAGTTTAGCTAGATTAACAGCCATATGATTGCGGTCAACACCGTAAAGACATTTCTGCGCGATCAAACGACGGGCATGCAGTAACTCATCTTCATCAGCACTAATATCAATTTTAACCTTATGAGCAGCCCACGACTCAACGAGTTTTTCCGAAAGCTGGCGACAAGCTTCAACTAAAAAAGCACCTGAGCCCATTGCAGGGTCGCAAATTTTTAGATCAAGAATTTGCTCAGGAGTTGGTTTATCTCCAAGATTTTTAAAAATTGGCTCAAGAGCTACACGAACGATAGGCTCAGTTAATTCTCTTGGAGTATAATGTGAGCCAGATTTTCTTCGAGCTTCACTTGGTACAAGAACCATTGCATCTTTTGAAAGTCTAAAAGGAGATGCTCTGCGATCTATTTTTTTGTTTTTATCGAGAATACTTTCAAGCTCATCAATTGTTTTACATACATTGAATTCTTTTTTTACTTTATCGGATAATTTTAATTCAGATACTTCGCCAAGTTTTTTAGCTTTATCTTTTGTTGCTAAAATTTCATCCAAGTTAATTGGCAAAGGTGCACCGTGAGACTTTGCTGGCTTTAAAGCAACGGTTTCACCTTTGGCTCGACCAAGCTCGAATCCCATCATAGTTTCGTAAACAGAGCCGATCTGTTCAACATCGAGAGTTCGATAAGAGATTCGCTCTCCTTTTAGAACAAGAAGATTTCTTAGAACTCTGAAGACAACTCCATCAGAAATTTTTGGAGCTTTATTGTATAGCTGGTCTTTTGAGTCTCTGCCTTCAAGAAATAAGTAAATATTCGGATCAAATAGATGACCATGCCTTGCTGGTAAAACTACTTTTCCCTTTTCAGAATCGTATTCAGCGCCATCATAGATGAGTCGGAATAAAGAAATTAAATGCGCCCAAGCCCCATAGCGGCTATCCATAGTATCTGGGTTCTGAGCCTCATCTTGTCTAAGTCTTTCATAAAGTCCAGCAAGCGAATAACTACTTTGATAAACCTCATCAGTTGCCAATAGATTGCGATCTTCGGCATACATGATGAAGACCATGCGAAGTAAAGTCGTTAAAAGCCCTTCGTAAATGATCTGAGGATTCTCTTTAAGAGTCTTTTCTAGCAGCTTGCCACTTTCATCATCATTAGCGGTCTGAAAGCCCCTTAGAAGCTCATAAAGGGCCGCTAGAACTTGTCCAGAGAGGTCGATTGAGACTTGGGCTTGATATTTTCTACTAAGCTCTAAAATCTCAATGAGTGACTGACCTTTGGGCGAGTTGAAGACTTTGGCATCAGATAGTAATTCTCTGAATGCCGCGAAAACTAAACGACCAGAAGGCTGATACATGATTTTAAAAGGGAAATCTATGTAGCCAGAAGATTCTCCTCGCGGAGCAAAGATCAGTCGTAGTTTTTCCTTAGAAACAATGAGCCCTGTAGAAATTTGTTTTTCTCGAAGAAGTCTCTCAAATTTAAAATGAGGACTTGAGTTCCAAGCATCTTCAGTGTTGGCAGTTTTATCAAAATCGTCCTGGACTATCTGTTGAATCAAGATGACTTTTTCATCATTGACTCTTGCTACATAGGTTGGAGAAACAACTTCACCAAATTGTGGATGAGAAAAAGAATACTGCGTGATAACTGTCTGATCTGAATTAAGATCAGATTCGCGCCAGTTTAAAACCTTAAAGAATAAATCACGAACATTTTCAATGCCAGTGAACTCAAAATTGTCATTTGTAGTTTTTGCTACAAGGGCCAAAAACTCTTTTTGCTCTGAAATGACACCCTCATTGATAACAGCTTGAGCGTCATCAAGAGCGTTCGGGGAAAATACTAAGCCCGTTGGATTTAAGTAACCGATCCATTGTTGGTGATATTCAATACTTCTATTTGAGGCCATACTATACTCCACCCTCAGGCCACAAATAGACCAATCCTAATTTTTCGACTCTTGGAGTGTGATACTCGTAAAGCGCTTTAACTTTTGCAGGTTCTTCTTTGATTTCTTCTTTTAGGTGTTCAATTTTTTCTCGAAGAGCAATTCTGTCAGCTTCAACTTGAAGTTTCTCTCTGGTATTGAGTTCTTCAAAATTAAAAGCAAGCTGTGTGAATGCAGCAGGATCAGCAAGCGTTTGTTCAATACGCTTTAATTGGTCTTCAAGAAGTTTTTTTAGAGAGTTTGCTTCTGTTTCTGATCTGCTTTCAAGTGCATTGCCGACAGCAATGAGACGATCTTTTAGTTTCTGAATAATGTCTTCTGATAAAGAGTCAAAGTCTTCTTGAATAAAATCCTTAACAACCTTTGCATCAACTTTAGTGAAGTTCTCTTGAAGAAGTGCGGTCTGCAAGAAGTTAAGTGATCTTTCCTCTCCTTCTTCCTTGAAGACTCGGATTCCCTTAGAGTGATCTTTTGTGATCCATTCGGCAGAAATGGGAATAATTTCTTCGTGCAATCGACCAGCACCATTTTTACTGAAAAATAAAAGTCTCGTAAGTAGAACGGCCCTTGGAGTTTTTACTTTACATGGAATAATACAAACTCGACTGAGGCCATCTTGAACGAAGCCTTGTGCTGAGAATTTATTTAAAAGCCTTTTTACAAGTCTATGTTCAAGGTGAAGATGCACTTTTTCATCAGCGATATTTTCCTGATCTTGGAATACAATCGGACGATACTGAGTTTCAGCTCTCCATTCAGCAGGCTTTTGATCTCTTCTTCTTGGCGGACGAAGAGTGTCTAGTGTTCCTTGCCATGTAGAATCTTTCATTCTGTCGGTAATGTTCGGAAACTTAAGCCCAGTAGTAGTTTCTTCTAAGGCAGGCAACTTAGAGAGAGTTAATGAGCAGTTCAGGGCAGATTTCAAATAGTCGTCTTCCATTGAAATCCATTTCTGGGATTTCTTTAAAAGATCAGTCATTAGTTTAATCTTTTTAGCAACGTCTTCTTTTCTTTTATCTCTAGCAGCTTCGAGCTGATCTTCGATATTCTTTCTGACTATTTCGTCGATAGAAGCACTATTTATTTTTTTCTCAGTTTCCGAAACACTTCTAAGATCAATTCCATTTTCTAAGATAGCCGTCAGTTGTGGGTCTAAGACTTGGGATAAACTTCCAAGCTCATCACGAATAGTTTGAGTCTTACGAATAAGAGTTGAAAGAACCTTATCCTCGGCGCGATAGGCATATTCAAAATATCGACAGAATACTTCCTTGTTTGGCTGTAGTTTTCTATCAATACGACCATTTCTTTGTTCAAGGCGACCAGGATTCCAAGGGATGTCATAATGGAAGAGGTTCCAACAGTGAGTCTGCAAGTTCAGACCTTCTCTTGCTGCATCAGTTGTAATTAAGATTCTTAATTTATTTTTTGATGGATGTTCATTAAAGGCTCTTTTAATTTCTTCACGTTTTTCCATTGAAGTTGGCCCATGAAATACGGACACACGATCTTCAAAGTCATGGTGGTTATCGAAGAAATGTTCTAATTGGTTCTTAATATAATTTTTTGTATCTTCATACTCAGTGAAGATAATAACTCGAAGATCGTTCCAGCTTTTCTTATCTGGACATTGGTTGTTTTTAATCCATTCAAGTAAGTGCTTCATTTTTCCGTCGGTCGCATAACGATTCTTTTCAGCAATGGCCATCATCTCATTTAGGAGCTTTTGTTCTTTTACTAAAAGTTCCGTATTGGTTTCTTCGTTACTGAATTGAGTTAGCTCTTCCACCATTGAAGATTCAATTCCATCGAGTTCCTCTTGAGAGAGTTCCGCTAAATCAGAATCCTGATCTATTCCTTTACTAAGAGCTGAATAATTCTCTTCAATGAAAGCCTTTGTACTAGCATTAGGATTGTTTTTCTCAAAAGCCGCTTTGTGAACTTTTAGTGTTTTAAAAAATGCTTCAGGAGAAGAAAGAAGACGTTGCTGTAATCCTACCAAAACTAATCCAGCAGATTTTCCAGCTTTTGATTTAGAGTTTTTTACGCGAGCTTCTTTGGCTTCTTTGTATTGCTGTAACAATGCCGATAGTTTTAATTCAGGCCAAGAGTCTTCGGTAATTGTAACGGCTTGGACTTTTCGATCAGGAAAGCCTCCAACAATACCTCGTAAATCTTCTTTTAAGCGACGAACCATAATTTCTTGGGTCATCTCTGGTTTGATCTTCTCTGAACGATAGAAGCGGTTTGGATCAAGAATCTCAAGCAGCGTTGAGAAACTATTTGGATGTCCGTTATGCGGAGTCGCAGAAAGAAATAATCTATGTTCAAATCGAGGAGATAAATCTCTTATCGCTTTTGTGAACTGACTTTCTACCGCATAAACGCCATCACTTGCTGGGGCTGCATGATGAGCTTCATCTAAGATCAGGAGTGAACGACCTCTAAACTCTGTGAGCCAGTCACGAAGTAAAGAAGTAAACTCATCATCAATCAACATTCTGTGTGAAACGAGAAAGCGTGAATGAGTCTCCCAAGGATTTACGGCCCAGCCACGCTCTTGGCGAATTTTAGCGATATATTTCTTGTCCATAATTTCAAAGACAAGGCCGAATCTATTTTCAAGTTCTTCTTTCCACTGATACAGCATTGATGGTGGTGCAAACACCACTATGTCTTTTGCCTTTTTGCGAATAAGGAGTTCTCTCGCAATCAATCCTGCTTCAATAGTTTTACCAAGACCTACGTCATCAGCGATAAAAAGATTTACTCTTGGAAGTTTAAGGGCCTTCCAAAGAGGTTCAAGCTGATATGGCTCAATTTTGATTCCTGACCTGAATGGAGCTTGAAAAAGCTCAGGATCAGTTGAAGTGATCGAGTTCCAATTTAGATTATGATAGAAAGCTGAAAAAACTTTTGGATCATCAAACGCGCGAGAAGAAAGGTCGGCCCAGTTTTCACCGAAGTCGGGAATTTTATCTAATTCTTTTTCCCACAGAACTGTGATTTCTTGCCCCTGGGCGTCATCGTCAATACATGTCAGTGTTACAACATGTGATGAATGTTTATCAGTTGGTTTTCGTACTTCTTCAACAATATATTGTCGTTGACGTAAATAGACTGTACTTCCAATTTCTGGAGTCGGCTGCATGAAGTTCATCCTTAAATCTCTGCAAGATATTTCAATCGAAATATAAATTATTGTGCAATTATAAACTTTTAAAGAAAATAGAGTTTATTACTTATAGTCTCATAATTTATCATCTCTTGAATAGTACATTAGAGTAATCTTGCACCGCTTCTTACTGTTGGCAAAATTAACTTTCAAAAAAACAGATGTGCTATTTACCTCTTTGATTCATCAACAAAAGTATACACCAAGATCCAACTAAAACAGATGCCAACGAAGGAATAACTATTTCGACATAAACAAGTGCTTTATATAAAGAGACTAAATGCCATTTCTCAATAAAATGATGCCCAATTACTGACTCCAAATAAGATCGTACAGGGTACAAAAAAGATAAAAAAATAAAGAGAATTGCATGAATTAAAATCGAAAACGAAACTGCTTTTATATTTTCAGAAACTGTTTTCATGAATGACTTATTTCTTGCTTGTTTTTCATAGTCAAAGTTGCTTAAAAAAATAAATCCACCTCCGAGAGAAATCAAAATTCCCCAGATTAAGCTTAAAAATAAAGTAAGCGTATTACTTATATCTATTTGGAAATTAAAAAAAGCCATTATCGGTGATAATACAAATGGTAATAAAAGAAAAAATGTCGATAAATTATTCCAAGTCATAGAGTTCTCTATATGTACGCCGTTGTTCATTCCACATTTCAACTTCATTCTTTAATTCATTATCAGCAACATTTACATCTAAACTTTTTGTAATGCCTCTTTTAATCGCATACTTAAGCTCATCCTCATCATCCAAATACTCGACTCGTCCTTCTTTGAGGTACTTATTTTGTCCAAGGCCAAGTAACTTGTTTTTTAAAGTACGCCTATAGCCAGTAAATTGTTCAGCCATCCCTCTGGGAACTTCTTTGAATTTCAACTCGATTTTTACGCCAACAAATGGACTATTTTCAGCGTCTAAATTTACTCCAACTAAACCACCTATCATTTCGCCCAACAATTCTTCCCATTGTTCATCCGAATCTATCTCAGTATCGTTATCAATTAAATTT
This sequence comes from Bacteriovorax sp. As-1, assembly GCF_058446905.1. Taxonomy (NCBI): domain Bacteria; kingdom Pseudomonadati; phylum Bdellovibrionota; class Bacteriovoracia; order Bacteriovoracales; family Bacteriovoracaceae; genus Bacteriovorax; species Bacteriovorax sp. As-1. Next base: position 2,462,925 of record NZ_CP184341.1, on the reverse strand, counting down.
TTATTAGGCTTCCCAAAAGTTAATCCAAACGATTGAATTTTATTAAAATTGCTTCTTAAGACATCTTCGTAGTTTCTTTTTGCATCTCCCTTAATTACAACCTTAATACAATCAATAAAACTTGAACCATCATCAACTTGATAGTCAACTTCATTTAACAACTCAGCTAACTGATTTTTCAATAAATATTCAATATTTTTGTTATAGCATTTTGTATCTGAAATAATCGAGCTTGTATGAGGCACTAGAGAAAAATGCAATTGCACAAATTGATACCTTGAACCCGCAATTTCAATCACCTCAGTCTCCAAGCTCTCTGTGTCTACCGTGTCAATATTTGCTTGGTCACGCAAAATAAACTTTGCAGAAAAATGAAAATAGACGATTCCGACATGTACGCTTCTGACACATTTATCAATCCAAATCTTTTGATAAATACCTCGCCCTGTAGCTGGAATAGAAATAATACATGGATCTGTTAAAAAATTCCTTTGTACGAACCTATTTAGAGCTGAGCTAATTTGGTCATGTGTAACAGTATAGTAATAATTCTTCACTTCTCCTTGAGCATTTTCTCTTGTTCCCCTTACTCCAATCTTAAAAGTCCCTAACTCATTTTTTCTCTTTGTCATAATCTCTCAAATTCTCAATTTATGAACGTACAACAATTCCATTCTTTATCACATGCCGATACATCAAAAATTCCTCGCATGCTTTTTTGAATTGCTGACAATATTAAGCTTCATCAGTTTAACAATTAGGCTCAAATTCTAAAAGGAATTTGCAAAAAGAAAACAAAAAAACCACCTTTCGGTGGTTAATTAGTTCATTTGGTGGAGGTGGTGGGAATCGAACCCACGTCCAAAAGGCCATCTATAAAGCGGACTACGTGTGTAGCTTTGAATTCTCGTCTCAAAGCGAAGACTATAAGATTCGTGAACCTTCAAGCCCGGTGATTATTAAGCGTCACTCCCGGCTACTCGCTTGCCTCCTTTAAGTCGAGACAGACTTGTTGCCACGCTTGTTTTTATTGGAGGTGGCCTCCGCAATGACTAGGCTTAAATTAATTAAGCAGCTAGAGCATAGCCGTAATCGTTAGATTCAGCATTTAATTTTTGATCCCCTTTTTACCAGGACCGTGGTGATCAACCTGGACACGCCCACTAAATTTCAGTACCCCCTGTCGAAACCGGTGCACCCCCATTTAGAGATAGGTTAGCTTAGCACAAATGGTGGTGAAAAATCACTTTAGTTTTTACGGAATTTAGGATTAAACAACTTCCCTCAATTTTAGTGAGAAGGCGCTGCGCTCTCTCGGCGTGGCTGGCCCCAGAGAGGTAGGAATCCAGGTAAAATTCCTTCATTATAGGGCGTCCACTCTCATCCAGGTCCACAATGAGCTTTGTCTCCACCTTGAGGTCGCTAAATGTCAGTGCCGACTTGTGGGCGGCAAATTTAAAAGTCGCCACAAAGCAGTTTGTGAGTGCCAGAAGATAAAGATCTTCCGGGGAATATCCTCCGCCCTCGCCTTCAAACTCCTTCGGGATGGCCATTGTAAGAGGTAGTTGATTAAAAGCGTTTGACTCCCAAGTTGTGTTAAGGCCAGAAGTAGCGTTGGTAGTTGCGTTAAAAACGAGAGGGTATTTTGTCATAAAAACTCCTTAGGGAAACTCTAATCCAAAAAAAGATAAATGAGAGCTTCACAACTCTTAGACCGTGTCCGGTCAATGTCTACCTCTCTATTGATGATCCTTCCGCTATGATGAATCATGGACAAAGACAGTATTAGAAAAAAGATTATTGCTCTCACAAGCGCGCGCTATCCCAAGACGATTTGTCCTAGTGAGGTACTTCCTTCAGAAGACAAAAAGAAAAAGTCATCGATTACACCAATATCAAAGGGCCGATTCGGCTAAAGAAAAAGGAATCCACATGAGTATTAACATTCATAAGCGTCTTCACCACCGCGCTCCCTACCTGATGGTGGATAAAGTTCTTGAGCATTCAAGTGAACATATTGTCGCTGCAAAAACTCCTGCACTTGAAGACTTCTACATTCAGGGGCACTTTCCCGGAGCTCACGTTGTACCGGGAGCGATGATGCAAGAGATGACAACGCAAACAGCGGGTCTTTTAATTGCTGAACACCACTCGCCTGTGGCCGACTATGATTCTGAAGCGACCAAAGGTCATGCTTTAGGAGTCTTGCGATCTGTTCATCATTCAAAGTTTAAGAAGTTTGCTCGCCCTGGAGAAAAGCTTGAAATTCATGTGCGATTGATTGAACAAAACGCGCAACTCTTTCGCTTCAAAGGAAGCATCACTGTAGGCGAAGATAAAATCATGAGCAATGAGTTCACGCTGATCAATATCAGCGACGAGCACATCCTAGATTTTTGATAGTCTCCTGTAGACTTTGCAAAGCGCGGAGAAAAATTTCTTGTGATTTCAGTGGGCTATTTTTAAAGAATTATTCTTAGGTATGCAGTTTATAGGGTATGCCTAGAAAACTTTTAATTCGATCAAAAAATCTTCCCTATCATGTGACTTCTCGATCACATAATAAAGAGCCTTTTGCAGTTCCAATGCCTCTTATGTGGCGACTGACGACTGAGAGCTTAAAAGAAGCCTACTCCGTTCACCCTGTAGAACTGATCTCATTTGTTCTCATGACAAATCACTACCACATGATTCTTGTGACTCCAGAAGGAAATCTTGATGAATTCATTTACGAATTTAATAAGAGGCTTGCCTTAAAAGTGCAGAAGTTTTCGGGAAGAATTAATCAAGTCTTCGGTGGAAGATATAAATGGTGCCTCATTCAATCGCAAACTTATTTTATGAATTGTTATCGTTATGTTTATCAAAATCCTGTGCGGGCCGGGATTTCTAGGGATTGCCAAAGCTATCCTTATAGTACAATTCACCACTTGCTTGGCAAAGGTGCTTTTGTAATTCCAATACACGACCGTTATGGCTTTAAAGATGAATATGGACTCAACTGGATGAATCGTGAGATTGCAGAAAAGGAAAAAGAAGTTTTGAGAAAAGGGCTTTATCGGTCGTTGTTTTCTTGAACGAAAAGGCTCCAGTAGACTTCGCGTTGCGAAGTCTACTGGAGCCTTTTTTGAAGACGGTTTATTTCTCTTTCTTCACAGAGCCATCGACCGGGTTGAAGTAAATTTCGACTTTCTTGCCTTCCTTGTTAGTCCCATAAATTTCATAACAAGTGCCAGGCTGTTTGAATTTGGCGATCGTGTAACCTTCGGCTTCGACCTTCTTTTTAAAGTCTGCTTCCGACATCCACTTCTCTTTTGGTTGATCAGTGCAATCTTTTTTTGCAAAGGCAACCCCTGAAGCAAGCATTAGACTCATAATCGCCAATAAATAGTTACGCATCTTATTTCTCCTGATTGTTTTCTACAGAATCATTTCTGTTTGATTAAAAACTATTCCCATTTAGAAAAATAAGCATTGGCCAAATGACCTAAGAGCTTGAATAAATGCTTATAGGTCATATGGACAATGGAAGTTTTCATGGTTTGAGGCATGCTAAGAGCATCAGGAGGCCTTATGCGCAAACAACTTATCTACGACTTACCTACCAGGATTTTTCATTGGAGTTTTGCTTTCCTTTTTGTCTTCGCCTTTACGGTCGCTAAAACAGTTGACGATGAAAGCCCCGTTTTTTCTTATCATATGCTGGCAGGGTTAATGTTGGGTGTATTGGTGATCCTAAGACTCATCTGGGGAGTGATCGGGACAAAATATGCGCGATTCTCATCGTTTGCCCTCTATCCTACAGATGTCATAGATTACTTTAAGAGCTTGTTTTCTGGTGATAAAAAACGCTGGAGCGGTCACAACCCGGCCTCAAGTTGGGCGGCCCTTATTATGCTCACTTCGGCCCTCATGTTGGCCGTCACGGGAATTCTCATGACCTCGGGACATAAGGAAGCCTTCGAAGATTTACATGAGCTTTTTGCCAATCTCTTTTTAATCACAACTCTCTTACATGTCGCCGGAGTTTTTCTCCACACTCTTCGTCATGTCGATGGAATTGCGTTCTCCATGCTTCATGGGAAAAAAGAAACAGACCATGGCCTAAGCGGTATCTCTGGCCACAAACCGATGGTCGCTCTTTTACTGATTTTTCTCATGATTGGTTCCGGGACTTACATTGTCAAAAATTATGATACTTCTGCCCGCGAGTTAAAAATCTTTGGAAAGACACTTTCTTTAGGCGATAATGAAGGCAAAGAAAATGAAAGCGAAAAAGAACATGATGATTAGAGGTTGATTGTGAGCCATAAAGAAAAATGGGTTTTAGTAAGCGTTTTAAGTGCAGTTTTTCTTCTTGTCTCAATGGACATTATAAGTGATTCCAAAGAAGGTGTAGTTATCTGGCACTTGCTCCTTGAAGGCAGTGTGGGTCTTCTTTCTTTATTTGGGATTTTTTATATTTTAAGAGATTCGTTTCAAACCAAAAAAAGCCTGATTGAAACTAGTCAGAAATTTTCTGCTTACCGTGAGGAAGCGGAGAAATGGAGAACTGAATCTAAAAAATACTTAGAAGGATTGTCTCAGGCCATTGATGATCAGTTGAGTAAATGGGAACTCACGGCAGCTGAAAAAGAAGTGGCCTTCCTCTTACTCAAGGGCCTTAGCCTAAAAGAAATTGCCAGCGTGAGAAATACAACAGAAAAAACAGCACGAGTGCAATCGATGGCCATTTATGCGAAGGCGGGGCTTTCTAGCAGGTCGGAGCTTTCGGCCTTTTTCCTTGAGGATCTACTGGTCCCACAATCTACTCTCTAATGAGAAGATTCCACGAAAGTGATTTCTCATAAACTGGCGGATCGATTCTTACGACTTCCTGGCCATGAAACATCTCGCTTTTGCCAGACTTTCCTACGACCTTCTTCACTTTCTTTAAGCTTTGAGCATTAACGATGATTGATTTGTAACGATCGGTCTTTCCACTCTCAACGTAAATAAACGTTCCGTCGTTGAGTTCGACCTTGTCCTTGATCTTCTTTCCTAAAATCGTTTCTAAGTTCTTTTTAGATTTAGGAGTAAGTGATAAAAGAATTCCATGAATACTCTCAACGCCATTTTTATGCTTAGGGATTTTTGCCATTTTTTGTTTCTTCGCGTGTGGTTCATATTCAGTGAACCATGTAAAAGTATTTTGAATTGGTCGCTTCTTGAAATTTAGCATATTCCAACCAGGCAGACGGTCTACTGAATTTGCTTTCCACGCATAGTTTTTGTGAGTGAAAGTCGAAGGCAGCTTTGTTTTGATTTTCTTAAAGTACTTTTCTAAGTTTTCTTGGTACCCAAAAGACAGACCTGCTTCTTTTTCGATAAGAGGAGCGCCTTTGCCGAATGAAACGAATTCCAAGTAGTATTTCTTTCTCTTATTGTAACCCTTTAGCATAATGAATTTACAAAAGGCCTTTCCAGGGTGTTCTACAAATTGTTTGTCGAGAGTGAAGCCTAGCTTTTCTAATTTTTTAAAAAACTTAAAGTTCTGGTCGCAGTTGTAGCTATGATCCAGGTAAATATTTTTAAACATCTATATCTCCACTCTTTAGATTTTTAAATGCCAACATTGAAGCCCCAACACAAGCACTATAATGTCCACTGAATAATCTCCATGCATGACTGCATGTTGATAACGAGCGACACGGCTTTCAGGAAATTCCCTTAAAAAATCAATCGCCATTTCAACTGCTTTTTTGCCATTCCCTGAATTGTAAATTTCACTGATCTTAGCCGATAACTCTGCTTCTCTTGGTGTAACTGAATTCACTTCACTCATAATTAATCCACTTTCTTAAAGTAATAATCGTACCTATCTTTGCTCTTAAACTTCACTAGCTTGATTAATTTTCCCCAACGCTCATGAGTCTCTGAGCCCACAATGACGTATTTTGCTTTTAACTTAAGTGAAATGATTCTTGCATTTGTCGGCGCGTGCTGAGAAGAAATTCTGGCGTAACCTAGACCGAAAATATATTTCTCAAATTCAGCTAGAAATTTTTTATAAACGCCCTTGTCCTGATGGGCCGGAAGAATACCCGTGTTTCTCATATAAAAAGTTTCAAAATCTTCCATCTCTCCCTGCATCCATCCCACAACTTTTCCTTTGTGAGTGATAAGAAAGCGCTCTGAATGAATCTTGCGGTACTCTCTGTAACAAGGATCAAGGGCCTTATCTTCTTTTTTATTGGGAGTGAAACCTACCCCGGGAGGGAAAACTTTTTTAAAGATCTTCATTTGCTCTTTATAATAAACATCCCTGTCAGCGGCGTATTCGATTGTGTAGTCTTTAAACTTGATTGGGAAATGTTTATCTCTTTTTTGCTCGGCTAATTCGGACACTGTTAATTGTGATTTTTTCATTTAAGGCCTTGGTAAGTTAGACACAGTCCATTAAATTCTATTTAGAACTAGAAAAATAGAAAGGAAAAACTGTACAAGTTTAATTCAACATCGCATCACCCGAGTTTTATGCTATGATTTGCACCTTATTTCATCTTCACCCGAGGTTAAAATGAACGATCTACAAACAATTTCCTGGGACAACACAAACATCTACAAAGATTTTAACGACCCTCAAATTGAAAAAGACTTAGCACTCGTTGCAGAATCAACGGCCATTTTTGAATCAAAAGAGGCCCTTTATAAAAACCTCATCAACCAATTAGAAACGAACAACACCACTGACCTCTATAAAAACTTAGAACTCACTATCGAGCTCTACCACCGTTATCTTGAAACCAACATCACCTACTACCAGGTCATGGTCTACTCAATGACGGCCCTGTCGGTGAACACACAAAACAAAGAAGCAAAAAACCTTCAAGCAAGAGGACAAAAACTTTGGACGAATTACCTGAAGGCGTTTAAGCCCATTTCCATTTGTGTGCAACGCTCGCCTACTGACTTCTTAACTCTATTCCTGGACGACAAGAGAACAAAAGAGCTTCACTTTGCTCTTGGAAGACAACGTGAACAAAACGATCACCTGCTAAGTACGAACGAAGAAGTTCTTCTGACAGGTTTTGCCCTTGATGGTCTTTCTGCTTGGGGAAAACTTTATAACGAAATTTCTGGAGCGCTTAAAGTTAATGTCGATGGTGAAACAATGGCGCTTTCGAGTGCCAACAATCTTTACTCAAATCCAGACAGGACAAAAAGAGAAAAAGCTTACCGTGCTATCAACGAAGGCTGGCGCGGGCAAGAAATCAGCGCGTGCGCGATTTTAAATTCGATTAACGGCTGGAGAAATGAAAACTACAAGGTGAGATCGACAACAAAAGAACTGCATTACCTGGATCAAACTTGTCATGCGGCCAACATCACAAGAACGACTCTTGATGCTTTAATGAACACAACTTTTGACAAAAGAGCTTTTGGGCAAGAGGTTTTAAAGACGATGGCCCGCGATCTTAATGTCCCTCAAATGGGCCCATGGGATTTAATGGCGCCTTACCCTGCTAAGACGACAGCAAGTAAAATCAGTTTCCCAAAGGCCATTGAAATCATCAAGGCCGCTTTCAGTGAAGTAGATCCTTCGATGGCAGACTTCGCTCAGATGATGGCCGATAAAAAATGGATTGATTGTGCTCCATCTGAAAACCGCGCTCAGGGAGCTTACTGTACAGGGTACGCCAAAGTCAGAGAGACCCGCGTGTTTATGACTTACGATGGAAGTATGAAAAACGTGATCACACTCGCTCATGAAATCGGCCATGCTTACCACAATTGGGTGATGAAAGAGTTGCCTATTAGCGAATGCTCGTACCCTATGACATTAGCTGAGACAGCTTCGATTTTTGCAGAAACCGTTGTGCGCGATTACCTCTTAAAAACATCTGAATCAAAAGATGAGCTAAAGGCCATCCTATGGCAGGAGATCCAATCCGTTCAAAGCCTGATGATCAACATTCCCGCGCGCTATGAATTTGAAAAGCGTTTTGTCGAAAAGAGATTAGAAAAGAATGTCACTGTTGAAGAAACAAAAAACATCATGGTTGAGGCCCAGAAAATCTGGTACGGCGACACGCTTTCTGAATACGATGAGATGTTCTGGGCAAGTAAGCTTCACTTCTCAATGTCGGAGAGAAGTTTTTATAACTACCCTTACCTCTTTGGATACCTGTTTAGCTTGGGGATTTACTCTAAGCGAGAGGCCCTTGGAAAAGACTTCCATGCTCGTTATGTAGAGCTACTTAAAGACACAGGTCGCATGACGGCAGAGAACTTAGTGAAGAAGCACTTCAATGAGGACATTTCAAAGAGTGATTTCTGGCTTCGTTCTATTGCGATTGCAGAGAAGGCGTTTGAGAAATATAAATCACTCTAACCTTTATCAAATTTTTAAATTTTCATCGAAGCCCCTGAATTATTTCAGGGGCTTTTTATTTTTACCGCCTCTGAAATCTTGCACTATCTAAATCATTAAAAAGTTTCTCTAGGGTATACCTAGATGAGGTATAAATGGTTATTGTCAGTTTCAGGGAGATTCAACTTCAAGATTTTATAGAAACGGGAATTCCACCCAAGAATTGCCAATGGAAATTTTTATCTAAAGTGGTATTAAGAAAGCTGGATATGTTAAACTACGCAAAACGATTGGATGACTTAAAAGCTCCACCTGGAAACAGGCTCGAAGCTCTTAAGGGTGATTTAATCGGTCACTACAGCATAAGAATTAACGACCAGTGAAGAATTATTTTTATCTGGAGTGAAGATGGTCCAGCGAATGTTGAAATAGTTGATTACCACTTTTAAAGAGGCCTTATGAATAAAATAAACTATCAAAGACCACCAACGAATCCAGGAGAAATTCTTTCCGAAGAATTTTTAAAACCTTTAGGATTAACTCAGAAAGAATTGGCCGACCATATACAAGTTGATATCAAAGTGATTAATCGACTGGTAAATGGAAAAACGACATTATCTGCCGAAATGGCCTTAAAACTCGCTTCTTCTTTTCAAACGACGCCAGACTTCTGGCTATCGTCCCAGTACGAAATCGATCTTTATAGAGCAAAAATGTCTCTTCCAAAACTTCCAGGTGCGATTATTAAGACCAATTAATTTTCTGCCTGAGCAATATCACACTTCTCAAACCCTAAGCTCTTAAGCTTCTTTCTCAGGGCGACCTTGGCATCAGGGTCGCCATGATTAAGATAAATATGAGTCGACTTATCCAGCTCGCTGATCCATTCAATAAGTTCATCCTGATCCGCATGCGAAGAGAAGGCCTGAGATGAAATCACACTTCCTGACCAATGGATGATTTTTCCTTCTTCATTCTTAACTTCACGAACTCCTTCGCTTAGTTTTCTTCCGGCCGTATTGGCCGCCTGGTATCCCGGTAAGAAGAGAACGGCATTTTTATCACCTTGCCAATTTTCCAGGTAACGCCAGATTCTTCCCCCGGTAATCATTCCACTTGAAGAAATGATAACGATCGGACCTTTTTGTTTTTGAATGGAATGCCATTCGCGGATGTTGTCGATTACTTCCACATCCCCCAGAGCATGCCTAAGTTCCTCGGCCATTTCAGTGAGTTCGGTGAATTGTTGGTAAATGCGATTCGCTCCACTCATCATCGGTCCATCAATCACAAAGCGGACTTTATCTTCCGGATGCTCAAAATTGTATTGGTGAATGAGTGTGATTAAGAGCTGGGCACGAGAGACGGCAAAACTCGCGATGATTCCAACTTTTGATTCTTTCTTTACGAGTTTTAAAAAGTCAGCGAGGTCTTTTTGCAAATCCCCTCTTCTTAACTTCCCACCGTAAGTTGATTCAAGCACAACCACATCTGCTTTCGGACACGGCGGTGGTGGCGAATTAAGCGGATCATCGTGTCTTCCCAGGTCTCCAGAAAAGACTACGCGTTTTTTGTCTTCATCTTCAAAAAGGTATGAAACGGCACCTAAAATATGCCCTGCCGGAAGCATGCTTACTTTTAAATCAAGAAAAGAGAATGTTGATCCCATTTCTTTCACCACAAAAAAAGAAGTTGTCTTCACGACTTCTTCCACTCCGTAATAATTTTTAAGCGGATGGTTTTCTGTTTCTTCAATAATGTGAGCACTATCGGCCATTATGAGTAGAGCGAGTTTCATCGTTGCACGTGTGCAGAAGATGCTTCCTCTAAATCCAAGTTTTACTAAGTGTGGAATTGAACCCGAGTGATCCAGGTGAGCGTGAGTGAGAAAGATCGCTTTAATGTCTCTTGGATCAAATGGAAGAGGGTTGAGATTTTTTTGAACACTCTCAAAACTTCCCTGGTGCATCCCGCAGTCAATCAGGATTTTTCCCGCAGGAGTTTGCACTAATGTCATTGATCCAGTGACTTCATCAGTAGCTCCGACAAAGGTAAGTTTCATAAAATCTCCTATAATCCAAGTAGTGTATGGATGTCTTTGATCACCGTGCTCACTTCATCGGGTTTCATGCCGATTTTAAGCATCAGCTTGTCTTCATTTAAAAGTTCCGAGCAAAGAATGATTTTTCTTTTTAACAATTCTTTGCAATAGGTCTTTTTTAAACGCACAAGCGCCGTGATGGGATAGAGTTTGTGTTTTTTAATCATATCTAAAAATGTCTCTCCTGCTGGAGCATTAACTCCAAGGAGCATAAGCCCGACACCTTCGGCATAGGTAATGGCATCTTTTGTAAAAACAGTGTTAGTGGCCAGGGCATAACCGCGCAAGTATTTTCCATCCGGACCATTTTTTAAATCATCCCATCTCGCCTTAACATAAAGTGCTACCTTAATATCGTTTTTCTTGCCACCGTTATTGTGAAACTTGCACTCAGTGTAAATATTGTAATTAGGTTTTGAGGCCACGACATCTACTTCATGGCGGACGATGCCTCCCTGAAGAATCACACCAACACTTGTTTGAAATCCCTGATTCTCAAAATATTTTCCTACGAAATGCTCAAACTCATAACCTGTCGGCCCTAAGTTTAAGAGAGCGCGCTTAAGTGAATAGTGAGCAGCTGCCACTGCTGACTGTTGTTTTACGAGCCTCATTGTCTTGCGAAAAATGTCTTTTGATGTCGTTCCATCAAGAACTGTATTTGAGACAGTCTTAGAAATTCGCTGACAGTCTTTTTCTTTTAAACCAGAACGCCTTAGAGAATTTCTCAATTTTTTCTCAGAGAAATTTTCAATCTCTCCGCTGGATTTAATAATTCGGAAGCCTGGTTTTGGTCTTAGGTTTGTGTGTTTCATCTTCCGAGAATTATAACAAAGATACTCTCCTTGTAAAACAATGAGGTCCGCTTACAGCGAGAAAATACTGGTGATTAAAACTATGATTCTTATCAGTAGGAGGTCATTATGGAATTTTGTCACAAGACAGTTTTAATCACCGGGGCCAATCGCGGCAAGTGTTACGGCCAACGATGTGCAAATCTTGATCAATAATTCAGGTGTGCTTCACCCTGGTAGTTTGTTTGGAAATGAGACGAACAATTTTAGAGACGATATGGAGATTAATTACTTTGCGACAATTGAAATGATGAGGGTCTTTTTTCCTGTTCTGAGAAAAAAGAAAGAAGCCCGCATAATCAGCATCGCTTCAATTGCAAAATACATCAACTTCCCTTTCATTGCTGGCTACTCGGCTTCAAAGGCAGCGCTCTCCCAAGGAACTCGAAGAGCTTTCAAGACAGATGTTCTTTCAAAAGCAGACAAATTATCAATAACTTAACCCCTTCGATAAGATAAATTTTAGCCTCAAAGGGGTTGCAACTCTAGCGCCTGCATTATAAACAAACGCCCGGAGGTTTTATGAAAACATTAATCGCAACTTCTCTTCTTTTAACTGTAGTAAGTGCCTTTGGTTACGAGCGTCCGGAAGACGGGCCAATGACAGCTAAACAAGCTGACCAATTAAGAAATGCAGTCACTGTGACAATCACAGATGTTAACGAAAGAGCATTCTCTAAAAAAGCAAAAGCTAAGTATGAAGCGGTTCTTCTGAATCCATTCACACGTTCAATCACGTGCGATATTGATTTAACGAGCACACTTAAAACTGAAGCAATCGATTCTAAAAAACACGTTGGCATCTATGCCCCTGCAAGATCTGGTCAAAAAGTGACTGGTGAAATTGAAATCAAGCACGGAAAAAAAGGTGAAGAAGACGGACTTCAGTGGATCAACGCTAAAGGGACTGCAGTTACGACTTCAAACTGTAGATTTATTGATCAATAAATTTCACAAAAATAACAAAGCCGAGTTCTCTACTCGGCTTTGATTCTAACCAAACCCTAACAAAATATTACATTACTGCAAATGAATTGCAGATTTCTCCATGAGGTCTATCATCTTATCTATCAAGGATGGTAATTTATGAAAAATATTTTCAATCTCTCTCTTCTATCTCTAACAGTACTTTTCTCAAACGCAGCGATCTCTCAAGATAAGATCGTTGGTGGTGTCGTTGTTGACCCTGCTCAAACTGAAACAAGATACATCGTATCTATCGGTGGTGGGTGTGCTGGTTCAATCATTAATGAAAAATGGATCCTTACAGCAGCTCACTGTAAGTCGATCTTCACTCGCCCAATCACAGGTGGAAACGTTGACCTAAACGCATCTGGAAGAATTAAGCTTGAAGTGAAGAAATCTTATATTCACCCAAAAAACAACGCTAGCAAATACAGCTACGACTTCGCTCTTCTTGAGCTTAAAAACCCAATCGACTTCGAAGCAACAGGTCTAAGAAGCATTGGAATGATCGATCCTGAGCTAGTTAAAACTGGGGCAATCGATGCTGGTGTAGTTTCTACTGTTCTAGGATGGGGAGCTACAAGGGAGAACGGAAGTGTTTCATACGTTCTAAGAATGGTTGATGTTCCAATCGTAAGCAATGAAACAGCAAACGCTCCAACTTCATACAATGGTCAAGTTGATTCAACTATGATCGCAGCAGGTTTCCCTGAAGGACAAAAAGATTCTTGCCAAGGTGACTCTGGTGGACCACTTACAATCACTGGAACAGACGGACGTCCGGTTCTTGCTGGTGTAGTAAGCTGGGGAAGAGGATGTGCAAGAGCTAAGTACTATGGGATCTATGGAAACGTAGCTGTAGCTCACCCATGGATCATGGAAACAATCTCAGCTTCTAAATAAGTTCTCAAAAAATAAGTTTCGATGAAAGGGCCGAAGAGAAATCTTCGGCCTTTTTATTTTGAACAAGTGTAAGCAGTCACTCTCGCCATGGCCTCAGGAATTTCTTCTTCCTTTTTAATTCCAGAAAGTTCAGTTCCTTCGCATCTCGTGTTGTCACAGAAACCGAGTTCGAAATACTCTGAGTAAACACAGATCACTGTCCCCTTCTCAAAGCCTTTGGCCTTAATCACATTAAAGGCCCTGATGTCTCTTTTTAAACTTAGAGCACTATCGCTTGAGAGTTGCTCCAAAATTGTCTCCCAATAAGTCTGAGAGAATCCTTCGTATTGCTGGAAATTTCTGTAATAACGATTGGCGATTTGTAGGTTTGTACTTGAGAAATCGCGCATGAATTTTTCCTGAACACTTTTTTCCATGACAGGAGTTGAAGAGCATCCCGCCACTGAAAGTGCGAGAAGGGACAATAGAAGTGAACGCATATAAACCTACTTGCTGCAGTCTGCTTCTTTCCATTCATTCGTACTGGCCGGCATTCTGATCTTGCCATTCAGGTCAGGGAATTCGCGGTTAAAAGCAATGCCAGTTGCTGATTCAATCTTTTTAAGTGGGATCATTCTTTCTGCGAGCATGTCACCGCTGTCTTCCTGATAATACATAAAAGCGATGGCCTTTTTCGGAGGCGTTTCATCGATGATGATCTTAAAGAAGGCTTCGGGAATCTCTAATCCGCTAGGAAGTGTCGCCAGACGCTCTTTTAAAACGGGTCCAGTGACAACTGTTAGCTTCTCTTCTCCACAGGCCCATTTTCTCACTTGCTCTTCAAGTCTCTTCCAGGCATCGCGGTTCAGTTTAGGTTTTTGAGGCGCCATATTCGACATAACAAAAGTTAAATCGTTAGCTTCCTGGCTCCAAGCAAAATCCGCAGAAGGGGCCATGTGACCTCTGTCGTAACCTGTTTTGACATACTCAGCGCTGACAACAAAAGGAAGATTCTTTTGTTTTAAAAGTGGATCAGGGATGAACTTGTCTTCACGTGAGGCTTCTTTTGCTTTTAAATGCTCTGCTGTGAGTTCGTAGCTTACGAAATTCGGCAGGCGTCTTTTCATATTGTATGAAATCTTAAAAAACTTATGATCGAGCACAATCGTATCACGAAGCTCAGCGGGCTGAGATTTCTCAACAGACTTAACAACTTTTGTTGTTGATTTTGGAGTCTCTACTGGTTGCTGCGTCGGTTTTGTCGCACAACCTGCAAGGAGTAAAAAAAAGAAGACGTTACGTAATTTCATAAAACCTATTCTGGTCTAAAAACAAAACTCAGCATGAGAAACCATCCAATAACTGGACTTGCTCCTGCTCCCATGACCGGTGGTGGGTAGTGACCAAACTCAGTAATGATAAAAGCAGCTGAAAGATAAACAATAAATGCGATTGAAAGAGTTCTCACCGTTTCAATGCGCTTAAGACTCATATAAATAAATGGGAAAAAGAGAAGAAGCGAAATCCCTACCATCCCGATGTAACCTAGAGGCCCCAGACTTTCCATCAAGGTAAAAATATCTTCAACGTATTCAACCGGCTCAAGTAGATCGACTCTGTTCCAGGCCAGACCAGTTGTCACAATTGCAATTAAAACAGCGGCTGCGCGGATCTTTGCGCTCATTTTATTTCTAAAGAAAAGAACTAGCCCTGCCAAAACAAAACATGTTGTCTGGCCAGCATCGGGTTGGAAACCAAGAACGGTTGCGACAGCTGCAAAAAGAATCACACCGTGAAGGTATTTTTTTTCATGAAGCAATTGGTGCATACAAAAAAGAACAAGCGGAAGCACAATCATCGACACATTAATATTAAATGACCCAAGCACAATCCAGCGGTGGACTTCGCTTGGTCCAGGAAAAAAGAAACAAAGAAGCAGAAGTAAAAGTGACACAAACGATAACTGGAGAACCAGAGATGGTCTTCTGTCGTTCCATCGCGAAGCCAGAAGATAAACTAAAGGGATACCTAAAACAGTCGCAATAGCATTTGGGTAGAACACTTCAGCGGGAATTCCCATTGAATAAACCGTGTACATCCCAAAAAGGACAGCTAGGATTGGGCCAATAAAAAAGAGAGATGATTGTAGTTGAGCTTTTTTCATAGTTTATCTTATCTTACTTTTTGCCTCTCAAACAAGGAGAGATGATTAAGATTATTAGTTCCATCACTCAATGATAGTGTTATCATACCCGATATGAAAACTTTTTTTATTGATCTAAAGAATTTTCTCAAAGACACTGCCAACGATGAACGCATCCCAATGCGCGATAAAAAAGTTCTGCTGGCCATGGTCGCCTTACTGCTTTCTCCCATCGACATTATCCCAGACTGGATACCTATATTTGGTCTGATTGACGATGTGATTATCCTTGGACTCATCCTGGATTACTTTTTCAGTGTTTTAGATCAAAATATTCTTCTGTCTCACTATCCATGGGGAATGAAGAGTTTTGCCCGTCTCAAAAGAGTGGCGAGATTTATGTCGTTTTTTGTTCCGGGAATTATCAAAGACAATCTATGGAAATACACAAGGGACCCGTTTTAGGTCCCTTGTTTTATTTTATCTATTCGAAAGAAGCATTAATTAAAAAATCGACCTGGCCGACGTTTCCACCGTTATTAGGGCGTTGAATATTAGAATAAATCACATCTATATCTGTTGGAATGAAATAAAAGATGTTCGTCTTTAAACGGGCCCCGGCAAACACAGAATGGATTGTTTTTTCTCTATAAAGAGTTTTATCCAGAATGATTCTGTCAGCGTAAAGTGACTCTCTCCCTAGGAGTAAGTGAGCTTCTTTAAAGAACACCGGAACCAGTCCCCACCCTCTGTTGATGTACCAGAAGTTATAATCCAGGTGCAGTCTGAAAGTGAAAATCTCGTTTCCGTAAGCGTTGTTATATGGAAGTCCATAAAACTCATGCCAGCGAATAGAGTCGAGTGAATTCACTCCCCCACCGTAGATAACTCCTTGTCTAAAACCGTCTTTAAAAAGTTTACCGTAAGAAAGTTTTAATCCACCGACAAGTCTTTCATAGAAGCGGCCTTCTAACTTTAAAAGAGATTGCACGCTGTAGTAGTCATCCCCGATATCTGGTTGGTTGTTTTCAAACTTCAATTGAAAAATAAGTTTTTGGAAAACATCATCAAAAGTCTGAGCGTTGTAACTTAAAACATTGCTTAGCCCAACACTTTTAACTGTTCTATCAGAGATGAAGTCATCTGTTTTTGTCTGACCAAAGAAAACTCCCGGAACCATCGTCCAGCGCTTCATTAGAATAGCGTAGTGTGTTCCGACACTCCACTCTGTCGTCTGATCTACATTGGAGCTGAAATCTGTTTTTGAATACTCGTGGTTGAAGTAAGCACTCAATGACCATAAATCGCTCACAGGTGCAAGTTTGTGATTAAGAGTGAAATGCCCACCGACTTTACTTTCTGAAGGATAAGTGAGGACTGAGGCATCTAAAATCGTTAAATCCATTGGGTCAGAAAAAGTTGTCATGGCCCCATAACTTGAGAGATTTTCGCTCGATCCAAAAGCGATAAACCAGTAATGAGGAATAAAGTGGTAAGCTTTCGGGAATGACTCTGCCTTGGCCTGATCCAACGTTAACGGCACTTCCTCATTTTTAAAAGAAGCCTGGGTCATTTCAACATTTTGAGCATTGCCGGCATTTCTTTTTAAGTAGGCCATGCTCTCTTTTAAACTCATGTCTTTTGTCTTTAGGCGGTTTTCTAAAACCAGCACGCGTTCATCGCCGATCTCTGCTGAAGTCACACGGTTTAGCAGGTCTTTGCCCATTTCGCTGACTGAAACTTTTTTAAAGCCGTCAGTGAACTCAAAAAGTTTTAATGAATCCTTTTCTCTTAAAACAAAGAAGTTTTCATTTTGAATAGGCAGATCAAAAAACGTTTTTGATTCGTAGGCCTTGTATAAACTCTCCAAGGTCAGGTCACTTACATAAAGCGCCGTTCCCAATTCCTTGCGGTTTAATTTTACCAGGATCTTCTGTCCTACTTTTTTAAAGAAGGCCAGGTTCACGTCAGCTCCGAAATAATGAAGAATATCACTATCCGTCACTACCCCTTTTGCCATATCAACTTTTTGTCTCTCAATGATCCAACGGTTGTTCACAAAACTGGCCGTTAAAAAACGATTATTCCCCAGACCAATGACATAACTTGGGTCGTTTTTTAGAGGAAGAGTGTAATCGGCCTGTAACGTCTCTGTATTTACCAGTTTCCAAACGCGGTTTGCGCCTCGGAAATAAGGGTCTTCATTAAAAGCGACGATTAAAAATTTTCCGTTATCACTGATCTCATTGTCTACTTGCGGGACTGTCGTCATTCCAGAAATATCAGAGATAGGATACGAGAATTGAGCAACCAGCATATTCACATTTTCTTGCAGGTCATAACTAACCAGTGCTTCACTTTTTCTATACTGCTCAACTTTAAAAAGTGTATTTCCGTCGAGATAAATACCTTTTTGGAGGTCATCACTTCCAAAAGCGTTGCTGATTTTATCACCCCATGCTTCATTTTCCGGCGTCTGTGGCGGTTGTGAATTAATCAAACGCTCGCGGAATTCTGTAAATGAATCTTCTGCATTTTGTCCCGTACAAATACTAAAGACGCGGTTAAGAAGAAAAGGGATTTTTGAAGAGTTCTCCTCCACCAGACATTTTATTGTCCCCGGTTTCTTTTCTTCCATATATTCCATAAAATGAGCACCGGCCCAATAGGCCAGAGACCCATTCGGATAAAGGCCTGGCTCATCAAGGCAATCGATCGTCTTGCAATAATCAGCGCGCAGGAATTGAATTAACAATTCTTTTCTAAAAAGAGGATTGCTCAATCGACCATTTTTTGAAAGATGAGATTCGGCCCAGACCGCGATCCCCTCTGTAAACCATCTTGGAACTACCATCACTGGAAACTTCGCAATTGACCCGAAGATATTGCGGCCTAATTCTAAAAAGTCTCTCGTCTGATCAAGATGTGTGACGTGTACGTATTCGTGAAAGATAAGGCCCGTAAGCCAATCTTCCATAACTACCAGGTGCTCATTGTTGCTAGGTGGAAACTTGTAAAGATTGATAATATCAGTCGGGAATGTGCGCGCATTCCCATTTGTCAGTCTTAAGTAAGGATCTACGTTAAAATGCACAATAGTTCTAGGGACATACTGGAAGTAGTTGATCGCTTTGATCAGGTCTGTTTTTATCACTCGTTCTGCTTTAAGCGCAACATCAAGATCCCTTTCGTCAAAGTGAATCTCTGCTTGAAGAATTCCGTAATCTGATTGAACGCTGACATTGATGGTTTTTAAAGTGACACTTTTTGCAAATCCCATTGGAGAATTGAGAGAAACAAAAAGAATTAGCGCGAACATAGAAACGCGAATTCCGACCATTTTTTTCTTCCTTATATACAGTAAAGTTGGCATAATCATATCTGTCTTTAAGATCATTTGGAATATCTTTTGATTTTTTTAAACATTAAGGAGCTTTTTCATGAAATTCAGATCGGTACTTGTATTAACACTTTTGGCAGCATCTCTAACTCTTACATCTTGTGCGAGCAAAAAAACTAAACCTACTGATGGTGTAGATGGTACAGATACTTCTTCTCAAATCGACAATGGGAACAACTCTGGTGTAGCTCTAGAGCTAAACGGTGACTCTGATTCAAACCGTGCTGGTGCTCTTAAGACTGTATACTTTGGATACAGCTCTTCAGCGATCGAAGGTTCTACTCGCGATACACTAAATGCAAACGCTGATTTTCTTAAAACAAACGCATCAGTTAGAGTTCAAGTTGAAGGTCACTGTGATGAGCGCGGAAGTGTTCAATTCAACCTTGCACTTGGAGAAAGAAGAGCGAAAGCAACAAGAGACTACTTAGTAGCTCAAGGTGTAGCTTCTTCAAGAATCAGCATCATCTCTCTTGGTAAAGAAAAACCAGTATCTTTCGGACACGATGAAGAGTCTTGGTCAAAAAACCGTAGAGCGAACTTCGTAGTAACTGAAAAGTAATTAAAAGATTTTGAAAAATAATTTAGCTTTAATTCTTATTGTTCTATTAGTTTCAGCGTGTGGTCTAACTACCACACGCCCGAAACTTGAAATGTCCATGGCCCAGACCGCTTTCATGGCCGCCAAAGAAGCCCAGGCAGATGTCAAAGCTCCCGGTCTCTACAGAAAAGCCGAGTATTACTATCTAAAGGCCAAGTCTTCATACAAACGCAAATACTTTAATAAAGCCCAACAATACGCTCTACTATCCAAAAAATATTCCGAACGTGCAGAATATGTTGCTATTAGGAAGAAGACGTTAGAAAATTTATAGGCAACCCTATTATTTATCTACACTCATTGGAAGAGGTATTGATTCATGAAACGTTCTCAAATTCTCATTTGTGCATTTCTAGTTATTTTTGTTTCAGCTTGTAAAACACAAGAAGATATCCGCCGAGAAAGAACTGTTGAAACGTTAAACGAAGAAGTTCAACAATCAAAGAAAATGGCAGCTTCAGGAAATACTCGTTTTCAATCAATCGAAGAGCAAGTTTCAAGACTTCAAGGGCAACTTGAAGAAGCTAACCACGCTCGCTCGCAATCAATTAAAGACAACCAGGCCCTTAACGATCGCATCAACGTTCTGGAGAAATCAAACAAAGAACAAGTTGAATACCTAAAAGCTTTAACTGAAAAAGTTAACAATCAAAGTGGATATATCGAAGAAGTTCTTGAAAAATTAAAAGCGCTTGCAGAAAAGCCGGTTGAAAAGACGTCTTCAAAAAAAAAGCGGTAAATCCAGATAGCGTAGAAATGGAGGATGAAGATCTTCCAGCTACGTTTGATAACGGGATGAAAAAATTCCGCGCTAAAGAATACGACTCGGCAAAGGAAATCTTTAAAGAGGTTTCTGAAAACAAAAAGGCCAGTAAGAAAAACCGCGAAGGTGCAACACTGTACTTGGGAATGACTGAGTACAGACAGAAAAACTATGAAGGTGCTAAAGTGTACTTCTCAAAAGTTTTCAGCGACAACCCAGACTCAAGCTACGCTCCTCAGGCGCTTTTAAACCTGGGGAAAACATTCACTCAGCTAAAATCAAAAGACGAAGCCAGCATGACATTTGACGAGCTGATCTCACGTTTCCCAAAAAGCAAAGAAGCACAGGAAGCCCAAAAGCTAAAAAAATAACTTCCAGAGATATAGTATGAAAAAATACCTTCTCCTCTCTCTACTGGCCCTCACCTCTTGTTCTTACTTTATCGAGACAGTCGACAAGAACTCGGTGGTGAAGGCGCCAGTCGAAAAGAAAGTCTCTATCGTCTTCTCTCACAATATCAGCGGTGAAACTCATCCGTGTGGCTGTCGAAACTTCCCGCTTGGAGGTCTTCCGCAGGTTGCCGGGCTTTTTGCTGATATTTCAAAAGACAGTGAGCTCATCTACGTTGATACGGGTGACACCTTCTTTCCTTCATCTGTAGTTCCTGTAACGATGAAGGACTCGCTGACTTTTGCCGGAGAAAACCTGGCCCTTGGTTTAGAGCAAGTTGGTCTTAAGTACTATCTTCCAGGAGATCAGGACTTTGCCATGGGACTTACATTCCTTCAGGGAATTGCTAACACCAGAAAATTTGAGTTTTTAATTGCCAACCTAAAAGATGAAAATTTAATCAAACACAAGAAGTTTGCTGTTATTGAAAGAAACAAATCAAAAATCTTTTTAGTTGGGTTGGTTGATCCTGAAGTTTTTAACGGCCCTCATGCTGATTATTTTATGAAACCAGCGGACGCCCTTCCTGGGATTATGGAAGAGCTTAAAGCGGCCGGATACGAAAAAAATAATGACTACCACCGTTTAGTTATCCTCTCACATGCTGGGATTGACCCTGATAAAGAATTGGCTAAGGCCTACCCATTTGTGGACTGGATTATCGGTGCTCACTCTCAAAGCTTTCTTCGTTACTCGGTTGATGAAGGAAACGTTAAAATCGTTCAGACGCTTTCTAAAAACCACTACATCGGTGACATTAAGATCGACGTGAACTCAAAAAAGCAAACTGACACCTACGAGCTTCATGAAATCCGTGATGAACTAGAAAGAAAGCTCTCTCCCAACCCAATGCGCTCATTTATTGATGACCACAAAACAAAAATGAATGACCTGCAGATTAAAGAGCAGGCGAAGATGGGAATGAGTGATATTTTAAATGCTGAAATCCACAAGGATGTGAAGAAATTTAAAACAGCGGCAAGCTGTATTGAGTGCCACAAACCTCAGACTGATTTCTGGCAAAAGACTCCGCACTCAATCGCCTACACGACTTTAATCAATGTAAAAGAGCCGAATAATCTCTCTTGTATTGGTTGCCACTCTCTAGGACTCAATGATCCAAAAGGTTATACAACTCAGAAAAATATGGTGGCATTTAAAGGTAAACCATTAAAGACGTACTGGGATGAAGTGCAGAAGATGGGCGCACACGTGGAGACTGTTAGAAAGCTTCCACCAGAAGAGATCAAAAAAGTTTCTGTGAAGTGGTTTGCTCTGGATAAAAAAGCTGGTGTAAAAAGTAACTTCGCTAATGTTCAGTGTTTAAACTGCCACACGCAAGAAGACGCTCACCCGGTTCGCACTGAACCAAAATTGGCAGAGAAGGACCGCGAGTTCAACATTAAAAATAAATGTCTTGGATGCCACACTCCAGATCAGTCACCTGAATGGTATGAAAGTGGAATTAAAGTAAACGCAAAATTCGAAGAAAGTTATAAGAAAGTCAGCTGCCCTAGGATGTAAATCCTAGGGTACGTTTTTAAGCCTGTATCCTACCCCTGATTCATTCTCGATAATTTCCCCTGCTCCCGCATGGACTTGATCAAGTTTTTTCCTAATCTGGCCAAAATACACTCTTAGGTAATGGTTGTGCTCAACAGAGTTGGGCCCCCAGATTTCTTTTAAGATCATGCGGTGAGGAACGAGCTTTTCTCCATTTTTTAAAAGGAGTTTTAAAAGATCGTATTCAGTTGAGGTAAGTTTTAATTCATGGTTGTCGTAAGAAACCTTGTGTGTTGCCTGATTTAAAGAAAGTTTTCCAAAGTTAAGAACCGGTTCAGTCTCTTCAGTTTTTGAATGGCGAAGGGCCACGCGGATTCTCGCCATCAGCTCCGGTAAGCTAAAAGGCTTTGTCAGGTAGTCATCTGCGCCATTATCAAGGGCCTGAACTTTATCTTCATCAGCGTCTCTGACCGTGAGAAAAATCACCGGGACACTCGACCACTCACGAAGCTTTTTTAGCACTTCAATCCCATTCATATCCGGAAGACCGTGGTCGAGAATGACCAATCCAGGGCGAGCTTCAATCACTTTCTGAAGAGCTTCATTTCCGTTATGGGCCTCCACCACTTCAAATTGATTGGCCTCAAGAGAAACCTTGAGGAATTTGCGGATAGATGTTTCGTCATCGACGACCAGGATTTTGGTGTTCATATTCAGTCTCTTGGTTAGGCTTCTTGATTAACCAAATTTTTAGGCACCTGTTTTTTTGGAAGCTTGATCTTGTAACAAGCTCCACTATAAGTATCACTCAATTCAATGCTTCCGTCATGAAGTTCGATAATACTTTTTACGATCGCAAGCCCCAGACCAAGACCTCCGGCCTTTGAATTTGGGAGCCTGAAGAATTTCTCAAAGATCTGGTCTTTATATTCTTTAGGGATTCCCGGGCCGTTGTCATAGAAGTAAATGTCGAAATAATCTTTAGAGGCCTTATCATTAACGACGAAAGTCATTTGTGCTTCGGTTGCCGCATAACGGACAGAGTTTGACACTAAGTTGGCAAAGGAATGCAGAAGAAGAGTGAAGTCTGCTTCGATGAGGCCACTTAAATTTCCTTCGCTTTTTAATGTTACTTCACCTAAATCATTTTGCGCTTGAGATTTTAATTCATGGAAAAAGTCTTCAAAGCTAAACCATTCTTTCTTTAGTGCCAGGTCTTCTCTTTCCAAGCGGCTTAAATCCAGAAGGTTTTCGACTACGCGATTTAAGCGCTTAGCCGAAGACACGATCTCAGATGTGAGGATGTTTCTGGTTTCTGCATTTTCTCCAACTGCTTTTTCTTGTAGAGCTGAAGCCGAGCCAATGAGAGCTGTAAGAGGCGTTCTCATTTCATGAGACACTGAGTTTAAAAGAGTCTGGTGAAGCTTCTTGGAAGCTTCCGCCAGTCTTAATTCATGAACTTGTTTTCCATAGATCACTCTTTCTAGCGCAAGTGAAGCTTGCTTCATCAACGTATCAATTAAAACTTCCTGGTCAATACTCAGGAGTTTCTTTTTGTCATTCGGATAAAAAAGCACTGTTCCCAGGACGTTGTTTTCTCCCGATAGAGGCATACTGATACAATCAGCGGCCGAGAGTGTATCTGTCGACCAGCCGGCCTTTTTATTGTGGTGGTATGACCATAAAGCTACTGAGTAATCTTTTTCGTTTAATAAAATATTATTCACCAGGATTTTTTCTTTCAAGTCGCTGACTAAAATTTTAATTCCTGATCCAAAGTGGTCTTCCAGTGTCCCTTTTAAAAAGGAAATGATTTTCTTTTCGTCACCTTGTCCTGACAGCTCTTTGGTGAATTCATAAAGGGAGCGAGTCTGCTTTTCTCTTCTCTCCAGGATTTCTTCCTGCTTTTTAATTTTTGAAGTGAGCATTCCACCCACTAAGGCAGCAATAAAATACGAGACAACCATCAGGATGTCTTCTTTTGCCTGGATATTAAAAGTAAACTGCGGTGGGATAAAAAAGAAGTTCCAGATAAATGCACTTAAGAACGCGCAGTAAATCAGCGGGCCTTTAGTTAAAAATGTTGAGAAAAAGAGCATCGCCACTAAAAAGAGCGAGCCCATTGAACGGTATCCCATAAAAGGAGAAAAACCGTAACCAACAATTGAGAGCCCGAGCATCATCCAGCTTGCCCCATAGTAACTATAAAGCGAAGAGGTGAATTTCGGGAGATGTCTTAAAAATTTAGATGAAAAACCTGTGTAAACCGGGAGCCTTTCTGACCTGATCACATGAATGTCTACTTCACTCTTAGAATTCACTAAACGATCCAGCAGGTTTCCTCGCTGGAAAAGATCTTTAAACAATCTCTTATCAGGGCGCCCCAAGAGAATCTGGGTGATGTGTTTATCATGACAGGTTCTTCTAATGGCATTGAGAATATCAGTGTCCATGCTGGTGATAATTTCACCACCTAAATCCTGGACCATATCAATATTCGTTCTTAATTGCTTTTGATCGGCTTCAGTCAAGGTCACCCCGGTTTGCACGTAAAGAGCGTACCAAGGGCAATCAATCAGCGAGGCCATTCTTCTGGTCGCGCGAATCAGTCGCTCCGAATGTGGGCTGTGACTGATTCCTACCAATAATTTTTCATTGGTTTTCCATGGGCCACTTAGACCTTTTAAAACCATTTGGTCTTGCAGGTCGTGGTCAACTTTCTGAGCAATGTATCTTAGGGCGAGCTCGCGAAGAGCAATCAAATGCTCGATCTTAAAAAAATTCTCAGCGGCCCTTTCTGCTCTATCGCCAAGATAAACTTTTCCTTCTTTTAAACGCAAAAGAAGCTCATCGGGAGAGAGATCGACGATTTCAACTTGATCAGCGAGGTCAAAAAAGAAATCCGGCACAGTCTCTCTAACATTAACTCCTGTAATTTTTAAAACGGAGTCTTTGATACTTTCAATGTGCTGGATATTAACTGTCGTATAAACGTCGATACCGTGATTTAAAATTTCTTCGATATCCTGATAGCGTTTTTTATGTCTCATCGACCCGATGTTAGTGTGGGCAAGTTCGTCTACTAAAACCAAATCAGGTTTTAAGCGCAGGACTTCTTCCAAGTCCATCTCTTCGACAATGGTGTTTTTGTGCTCAACTTTTAAACGCGGGATTTTTTGAATGTGATTCGTAATCACTTCCGTTTCAATACGCCCATGAGTTTCAACGATACCGATAAAAACTTTATCACCGCGATTAACTCTCTCTATCCCGGTTTTTAACATGGCGTAGGTTTTTCCCACGCCAGGACACATTCCTAGAAAAATTCTAAGTTTCCCTCTGACAGTTGATGTCTCCAGGCGGTTGATGGCCTTTAAGAGCATCTCGGGATTCGGGCGCTCACCATTATCGTTCATCGATGATGTTCTCCAATTTCATGTTCAACAATAACACATTTACTCTCTCTTCTCCTAGGAGTCCAAACTGTCTTTCTTCAATTGCATCCTTCACCATTTGATTAAGAGCGTCTTCATCAATACCGCGAGACTTGGCAATTCTTGGAACTTGTAGATAAGCGGCCTTAGGTGTAATGTGCGGGTCAAGACCACTTCCAGAAGTCGTCAAAAGATCGAAGTCCAATCCTTGAGCCTTGCGTTCAGCAACAGCTTTTTGATGGTCCTTGTTTATAAGTGCATAGTTAGAGCCTGTAGACGCTGAGCCGTTGTAACCGGCCGCCGAAGGTCTGGCCCAAAAGAATTTCTCTTGAGTAAACTCCTGTGCGATAAGTTCTGAACCCACTTTTTGGTGGTCTACACTCAGGAAACTCCCATTGGCCTTGTCGTGAAAAAAGGTTTGAGCAATCCCCATAACCACCGCTGGATACACGCCACCGAGAATCACGGTCATAACAGCAAAACATAGAATTGATTGTCTTATTAATTTCATAAGTCCCTCTTAAAAAGCACTAATCAGCATATCAATAAGCTTGATGCCGATAAATGGAGTGATGAGACCACCAACTCCGTAAATTAAAATATTTCTTTGCAGTAAAGCTCTTGCTCCGACAGAGCGGTAAGCGACTCCTCTTAAGGCCAGAGGAATTAACGCCACGATCACCAGGGCATTAAAGATAACAGCACTTAAAATCGCCGACTCGGGAGTTCCAAGCTTCATGACGTTTAAAATAGAAAGTGGTCCATCGTTGTGGTGGACGGCATAAAGACCAGCAAAGAGTGCCGGGATAATCGCAAAGTATTTGGCCACATCATTAGCGATACTGAAAGTTGTTAAGCTTCCTCTGGTCATGAGGATTTGTTTTCCTGTTTCAACGATCTCAATGAGCTTCGTTGGGTTGCTGTCGAGGTCAATCATGTTACCTGCTTCGCGGGCCGCTTGAGTCCCGGTATTCATCGCCACTCCGACATCGGCTTGCGCCAGGGCCGGCGCATCGTTAGTTCCATCCCCAGTCATCGCCACCAGGTGGCCTTTTTCCTGTTCTTCTCTGATGCGCTTTAATTTCATCTCAGGTGTTGCCTGGGCCATGAAATCATCGACACCTGCTTCAGCGGCAATGGAAGCGGCCGTTAAAGGATTATCCCCAGTGATCATGATGGTTTTAATTCCCATGCGGCGAAGTTCAGCGAATCTTTCACGGATGCCATTTTTAACGACATCTTTTAAATAAACCACACCAAAGACGTGCTCGTTCTCACAAACAACGAGAGGTGTTCCACCGGCCCTTGCGATATTTTCGCTGGCGCGTACGATGGCCTCTGGCATTTGCCCGCCAAGAGAGACGACAAATTTCTCAATGGCATCAACGGCCCCTTTTCTGATTTGGGTTTTGCCGCCATTCATATTGATCCCGCTCATTCTGGTTTGTGCCGTGAAAGCAACAAACTCTCTGTCGGGGGCAAGGCTTAATGACTCAAGCTCACTGTATTTATTTTTTGCAAACTCGATGATCGACTTCCCCTCTGGAGTGTCATCACTCATTGAAGCTAAGTATGAAAGTCGATACATTTCTTTTTCACCGATATTAGGGGCAGCGATCAATTCACTGGCCATGCGGTTTCCGTAAGTGATGGTCCCTGTTTTATCGAGAAGAAGAATGTCGATGTCTCCGGCAGCTTCGACCGCGCGCCCACTAAGGGCAATAACATTTTTTTGGATTAAGCGGTCCATTCCTGAAATCCCGATTGCACTTAATAATCCACCAATGGTTGTAGGGATTAAACAAATCAGCAGAGAAACTAAAATAGGAATAGAGACAGATTCTCCTGCGTAATCAGCAAAAAACTTTAAGGTTACGACTGCGGCCAGGAAAACTAAAGTTAGTGCCGTTAATAAAAGAGAAAGGGCAATTTCATTGGGAGTCTTTTGTCGGCTTGCGCCCTCAACCAGAGAAATCATACGATCTAAAAATCCTTCTCCCGGGTCAACAGAGATTTTAACCACAATGCGGTCGCTCAAAACTCTCGTCCCACCAGTTACCGCACTTCTGTCTCCTCCGCTTTCGCGGACAACTGGTGCTGATTCACCAGTAATCGCTGATTCATCAACTGAAGCTAAACCTTCAATGATTTCCCCGTCGGCCGGGATGATGTCGTTGGCCTCACAAACGACTAGATCCCCTTTACTTAATTCAGTGGCATTGATCTTTGTTTCCACTTTATTTTTTAGGAGTCTCGCAACAGCGTGTGTGCGAGATTTTCTCAAGGATTCCGCCTGGGCCTTTCCTTTTCCTTCAGCAATCGCTTCAGAGAAGTTGGCAAATAAAACTGTGAACCAAAGCCAGATGGAAATCTGGAATTCAAACCAATTGAAGCCGTGAGCGACAAGGGTGATGGTCGTGATCAGGGCACCTAGTCCAGTAATAAAGATGACTGGATTTTTTATCAGGGTTTTAGGGTTCATCTTTTTAAAAGAGTCACCTATCGCCTGCATATAAATTTCTTTCGTTAAGATTTTCTGTTTCATATAAGTCTCGTTTTAAAAAGTTTTCTCTTGGATAAACATGATTTGCTCAATGATTGGCCCTAGGCTTAATGCCGGAAAAAATGTCAATGCGCCAACAATGACAATGACTCCGACTAATAAGAAGACAAATAAAAAGTTATCGGTCTTAAAAGTCCCTACTGATTCTGGCATGATTTTTTTCTGTGAGATGTTCCCAGCTAATGCCATAACCGGAAGGATGACGGCAAAACGACCGATCAACATTGAAATCCCCAGTAGTGTATTGAGAATGGGAGTGTTGGCCGAAAGCCCGGCAAAGGCACTCCCGTTATTTCCAGCTGTCGATGTAAAGGCATAGAAGATTTCGCTAAAGCCGTGAGAGCCTTTATGCATCAAGCTCGACATAATTGAGGGAGTTAATAAACTAAAAGCTGTCCCAAAAAGAATAACAAAGCTTGGAGCAAGAATCCCCATGATGGCCATCTTAATGTCAAACGCTTCGATCTTTTTCCCCAGGTACTCTGGTGTTCTACCAACCATAAGCCCGGCGATGAACACAGTTAAGATGACATATAAAAGCATCCCATAGAGACCACTTCCCGCTCCACCAAAAATGATTTCCCCAAAGAGCATGTTGAGCATGGCGATTCCACCGGCCATAGGAGTAAGAGATGAGTGCATAGCATTTACTGAACCGTTACTTGCGGCAGTCGTGAATGTTGACCACAAAACAGAATTAGTCACACCAAAACGGACTTCTTTTCCTTCCATGGCATAATGATGAGCTGTCAGTGCATTGCTTTGAAATTCAGACCACAGGGAAATCCCCAGTCCTAACACTAAGACAATCAGCATGGCTGAAAAAAGAATCCATCCCTCACGAGGTTTTCCTAACATATACCCAAAAGTCATCGTCAATGCTGCTGGGATGATGAGGATCGCCAAAAGTTGCAGGAAGTTTGAAAAAGGAGTTGGGTTCTCATACGGGTGGGCACTGTTGGCATTAAAAAATCCCCCACCATTTGTTCCCAATTGTTTAATCGCTATTTGAGAGGCCACTGGCCCTTGAGCAATCACCTGCTCTTTACCCTCTAATGTTTTAACAGTGACTGGAGCACTTAAGTTATCGATCACTCCTTGAGAAGATAAAAGAACGGCCCAAAGAACTGCCAATGGAAGAAGGATGTAAATCACCGAGCGGTTGAGATCCACCCAGAAATTTCCCAGCTTCTTTGACTGGTTATTTTTAAAAGAGCGGATGACCACCAACATAACTGAGATACCAGTGGCCGCTGATAAAAAGTTTTGTCCTGTCAAAGCAACCATCTGTGAAAAGTGACTCATCGTCGCTTCTCCGGCATAAGACTGCCAATTGGTATTGGTCATAAAACTCACGGCGGTATTGAAAGCAAGGTGCCAGCTTAAGTTTGGAAGATTGGCCGGGTTAAGTGGCAAGCTTCCTTGAAAAAGCAGAACGAAAAAGACAAAAAGAAAACCGATAAAGTTAAAAGCTAAGACTGCTTTTAAATACTGCGACCAGGTCATCTCCTCTTTTTCATCGACTCCGATTAGGAGATAAAGCAATTTTTCAAAAGGTCTGGCAATCTTCCCTAAAAGTGTAGATTGACCAGAAAGCGACTTATGAAAAAAGGCACCCAAAATCGGTGTAAAAAGAATAAGGAAAAAAAGCGCAATGATGACTTGTAACAAATCATAACCATTCATAGGGACTCCTAAAATTTATCCGGAAAAATTAAGCAATAAATAAGATAGATGAATGTGAGAGCGGCAATGGCGCCCACGATAGCAAAATCCATAAAAAGACCTCCGTTAAGACGTCTTTAGAATAGCCAATCACGGATCAAGATTTCATCAAAAGCCCATGATGAGGAGTAAAGATTTAGTAAAGAAGGGCGTAAACCTAGGGAAGTGCTTCTACATATTTCAAGAATTCTTGTTGATATTTCTTGTTTTCCACATAGAAGACGTCCCCATGCCCGCGGTTACTGAAGGTCCAGAAATCCTTCTTTGGGGACGTGGTGATACGGTTGTACAATTGTTGCCCCAATTTGTAAGCTATCACGAAATCCTCGGTTGAATGGATAGATAAAACCGGCATAGTCAAGTGAGTAAGCTTCGGGTCAGCTGTATATGAGTTAGTGATAATGAGAGACAGAGGCCAGAATGTTTTTTCGCGCGCCACTTCTCTTGGCGATAAAAAAGTTGAATCTAAAACCAGAAGAGCAATCTCATCTCTGTGCTTAAAGTCTTCAAGGGATTTCAGAAGGATCGCTCCTCCTAAACTTTGCCCGTAGACAATAAAGCGTTTAAAACCGCCTTTTTTATACTGCTCATAAGCGTAGTTTAAAAATGCCAGTCCATCTTCGGCCACTCCCTTTGGTTCAGGTTTCCCTTCACTAAGTCCATAACCGCGGTAATCGAAAATAATGCTGTCATAGTCGTAATCCATCATCCAAACAGAGTTGGCAAAATGAGACGTCAGGTTCTGGGCATTGCCATGAAAATAAAGCACTAGGTTTTTAGGATTTTTATTTTTTGAGAACATTCTCCACGCTGAGAGTTTTGTTCCATCAATAGAAGGAATTGTAAAAGCTTCAAACTTCACTTTAAACTGCTCAGGAGTCGCATACAGGTAATTATCCGGCTGGTAAATAATCGAACTACAGCTTGTGAGAAAGAGACACAATAAAACGATTTTAGAAATAGTGCCCATAACTCACCTCATGAATAATTGTGTTTTTTGAGAAACTTCCAAAGCGAGAAATGACCGAACTTTCAAAACGCACGTCTTGTTGGCGGTCAAAAAAAAGTGAATGTTTAAGAGTGACTTTGTTGTAGTAGTCCTCAGAGATTTTTTTAGTGGCATCAAAACGAAGCTCGTCAATAAGTCCGATTTTATACTTATTTCCAAGTTGAGCATAAAAAGACACTTCGGCCGCAGGTCCTGCTCTAAAACCTTTTTTCAAGTGAGAGCTCACCTCTCCAAAAGCTCCGGCCATAAAACTCGCGACGGTGTTTTTTCCTCTCAATGTCACTCCCCCATAAGCGTTGGCATTAACTTTATGGCAAAGTGAGCAGTCTAAGTCGTAAAGCCTTTCACTTGAAACCTTTGCTCTCCATGAAAGCTGAGGATCATAGAAGCGGTATTCGTGAAGAGAGATAAGATCCACTAAAACCAGTTTGTCGTAATCGAGCTTTTTGTTTTTTACATCGTAAATGAATGAACCTGTTAAAAAATCAAATTGAGAAAAAGGATCGAAGCCTTGATCGCGGGCCATGAGGTCATGGTATCCCTGCTTTAATTCAAATCCCATGAGTGTCGTATGATTTTCCACGCGGGCAAAAACCGAAATCTTTTGTGGGTCGTGAGAGTTCTCCGGCATATTGGTCTGGTCGTAAACTTCTTTGACGATTTCAGCTTTTGGCAGTTTGGCCCTTTTAACCAGCGCTGCTCTTTGAAGCTTAGCGA
Source organism: Bacteriovorax sp. As-1 (assembly GCF_058446905.1). NCBI lineage: Bacteria > Pseudomonadati > Bdellovibrionota > Bacteriovoracia > Bacteriovoracales > Bacteriovoracaceae > Bacteriovorax > Bacteriovorax sp. As-1. The sequence goes on along the minus strand of NZ_CP184341.1, from coordinate 2,431,461 downwards.
GCTTTTCATTGAGTTTATTTTTTGTTCGGTAGTGAGTGAAATCCAAATAGGCCACAACAGCGTCGAGCACTTTAGGATTATTCACATCCTCTGGAAGAACTTCATCATCGACAATCTTTTTAACTTGCGCCACTTCTTCAGAAGACAAATGCTCCCACATCTTGGCCACTTGCTTTTTCAAACTCGCGCGGTAATTTGTTGAGGCCACTCTCCCCGGAGTTTCTTCAAAGTGTTTAACCATTTCCCCTGGAAGATAATACCAGCGCGCGTGGACATTGACCTTGTCGTCATCTTTGTAAGCGACAGACAAAAGATCAGCGAGAACAGCTGAGCAGTTTTCATCGGCAAAGTAATAATCAAAATACGTCGTCTGATACAATTCCCACAGGTGATTAATTAAGCGGTCGCGTTCAGCGGGAGTCATATTGAGATTGTATTCAATCAAATCCCTCGACTCTCCATTGTTGTATTCATTAACTTTCGTGTAGTACTTAGTGACTTCAAAAAGCCCTTTATATCCTCCGAACATTCCTTTAAAAGCGAAAATGAGCCCCATATCTTCTGTTTCGGGAACGGCAGAAAAAGCGACAGCGTAATCAAGAAGATCGTTGGACTTTCCTTTTTGGTTCAGTCGTAAAAGTGTATGGCCAAAAAGTGATGAGGGATTGTTAGGATATGAAGATGAGAAAATGAGAGTCACTGATTCAGCATTAAGTCCCGCTTTCCATTCGTCGAACACCGGACATGCAATGTCCGGAACACCACTGAGCAGTCCTTGGGCCTTTAAGAATTCATATCTTTCACGAAACACACACTGAGCAGGATAACCAAACCAGCCAACTTTCGAATCAAGCTCGTGAAAGGCCTGTATCGTCCAATTAAGTTCAGCTTCTGGATTAGTTTTTCCATCAGGAGCAAAGAAAAACTTCTCGCCATCGACTTGAGATTTACCGTTTTTGTAATGAAGGAGTTTGAGCCAGTATTTGTGATCGAAATCTAAAGACGCTGCCGAGGCGGGCCCGGCAGCGATTAAAAAATTAGATAAGAGAACAAGAAGCAGAAAGTGTTGCATTGTTTCTGATTTCAGCCTTTACGTTGTTGTAAAGTTCTACACCAGAAGTGTTTGCCGATGGTAGAACTGATTCATATTTTGCTTGAACCATTGAACCAAAAGCTTCTGCGTTTTGACAACCGAAAACACCAGCAAATCCAGCTACGAACTCACCGTTTCCACGAGACATTTCAACTGCTAGTTGGTTCATGTTCGCTTCAGCAAAGTGGATTCCTTTTGCGTCGTTTTTAACGATTGAGTGCTTAGCACATCCAGAAGTTCCAAGAGTCATTGCGATTGAGTTAGAGAAAGTCGCGTTAACTAGTGATCTTGTTGAAGAAGATACTAGAGATTGCTTTGGAGCTACTTCGTATCCCATACCGCATCCAGATGAAGTATCTGCTGCAAATACTGAAGAAGCTGCTACAAGTGCGAAAAGTCCGATAATAAGTTTCATTTAAGTCCTCCTTGAACTATGAAAGTTTTCATAATGAATAGGTTCAGGTATATTGGCTTAAAACTCAATAAGAAAACTACGAATGAAAGAAAAAATTATCCTCGGTATCGAGACTAGCTGTGACGACACTTCTTTTGCCCTTTTAAAAGGGAATCCCGATGATCTTTCGGAGAAGCCGACACTCCTGGCCCACCAGTCATTTTCCCAAGAATTAATGCTCCAAAAATGGGGAGGAGTCGTGCCAGAAATCGCTGCGCGCAACCACCTCGAGAAGATCACTCCGCTCTTAGATTCGTGTTTTAAGACTGCGGGTGTGAAAATTACAGATGTAAGTCTCATCGCCGTGACAACTCACCCAGGCCTATTGGGCCCCCTCCTAACTGGAATTAATTGTGCTAAAACTTTGGCACTGCTTCATAATCTGCCAATTGCATCGGTAAATCACTTATATGCGCACCTTGAGGCCATTCACCTCACTGAAAGCGTGCCATATCCGTACTTAGGTTTACTGGTAAGTGGTGGCCATAGCCTTTACTTAAAAGTCACAAGTCCGACTTCATTTGAAATTCTGGGCAACACCATTGACGATGCTGCTGGAGAGGCCTTCGACAAAGGTGGAAAACTCTTAGGTCTTGGGTACCCTGCTGGAAAAATCATTGATGACCTCGCTGTTAACGGCGATCCAAAAAAATACACCTTCCCTATTTCGATGCTGGACTCTGGAGATGCGACTCTAAGTTTCTCTGGTGTAAAAACATCGCTTAGAAATTTCATTGAAGCTAACCCAGAAGGAAGCTTCAAAATGGAAGATGTGTGTGCTTCTTATCAGTATGCCATCGTTGAAGCACTTTCAAGAAAATTAAAAAAGGCCCAGGACATTGCTGGCGCTCACGACTTGCCAATCGTTGTTGGTGGTGGAGTTGCTTGTAACTCAAGTCTTCGCACAACTTTAAAAAACAATTATAAAAATGTTCACGTCGTTGCTCCTCGCTTTTGTACAGACAACGGCGCGATGATCGCTAACTACGCACTTAGAACTTATCACGATGCCATTTCATTCCCAGAATGTTTAGGACTGGATGCCCGCGGACAATTTGTTTCTAAGAAAGAGAAACTTGAGCACCAACGCAAAGGGGATAAACTTTAATGAAAATGGAACTCCCTTTAGCTAATAAAAGCCTAGGCCAGCACTTTCTTCGCGACAGTGGCGTGATCGACAGAATCTGTTCAGATTTCAAAGGACAAGCAGAAGCTGTTTTAGAGATTGGCCCGGGCCCTGGGATTCTCACTGAGTTTCTGGCCCTCAGATCAAAGAGTGAAGGTCTTCCATTTTTTGTTATCGAAAAAGACGACCGCTTTCCTCCTTACCTTCTGCAATTTATTAGCGATAATCAAATCACCATGACAGATGCACTAGCTGTGCATCTGAGTGCTTTTTTAAAAGAGAAGAATATCGACCAGAAAAATATCTGGTTAGTGTCTAATCTTCCATACAACATCAGCACTCCGCTTTTAATTAACTTCCTGCAGGCGCCGGAAATTAAATACATGACTTTGATGTTTCAAAAAGAAGTGGCCGATAAGGTCTTTCCTTTTTCGACAACAAAAAATTATATGGGATCTCTTTTGGCCATCACGCAAACATACTTTGATTGCAAGCTTCTGTGTAAAGTTCCTCCCGGAGCTTTTAACCCACCTCCGAAAGTTGACTCGGCCGTTCTCACAATGTCTCGTCGTGAAACGCCACTTGTTCCACTCTCAGAGTTCCATGCGCTGGAAAAATTCCTTCGCCTTCTCTTCTCACAAAAAAGAAAACAGCTGGGTGGGATTTTAAAAGCAAGCTTTCCGCTTCCACTTATTGAATCAAGCTTTAATACGCTTGGGATTCCTTTAACGATCAGAGCAGAAGCTCTGGAGCTCAATCAAGTGATCGAACTTTATAGGATGTTAAAAAAATGAAATGGATTCTTCTACTTCAATGCTTACTTGTAACGAATGCTTATGCTGCTTACCCTGAATTATTCGGTGCGAGTTTTTCAACCAGTGGGATTGGAAACCAGGCCAACTTAAATGCCAACGATCCAAGTAACAACTACTACGCTCCATCGGTGCTTGGTTTTTCTGATAAGTTTAACGTTCTAGCGCAAGCGACATCGACAGCGACTCATTTTAAACCAATCAACAATATCGTTGTCACCAACAGCACCAACTCAACGAGTGGGACAACTTACGGAAGTGCAAAAACGGATTACCAAAAGTTTTACGGAAGTGCTCTTCACGCGGCCATACCTGTTGGTGGAAAAGTTCACTTAGGAACTCTGGCCCTTTCGATTTTCATGCCTATAGGCCACCTGACACAAACCAACTCTGGGGATGCTTTCCTTCCTGAGTACGTCATGTTTCATTCGCGCTACCAAAGAACATCATCTTATTTAAACTTCGCTCGCAAGTGGAGTGATGACTTCGCCTGGTCTCTGGGAGCAATGTTAGGTTTTCAAGCGACAGCTGAAGTTAAAACAAATATGAGCTTAAACGGGGCCAGCTACGGATCATGGGCCAAGGGTCAGGCGAAGGTTTCCCCTTCAATTGCGGCCATTGCTTCTGTGACAAAAATGTTTGATACCAATTCGGTGTATTTCACTTATCAGCAAGAAATGAAGTCGAACTTAAAGACGACAGTATTTGGGGAAATCACAAACCCGAACCTGGCGCTGATCAACTCGACACTGACATCGATGATTTACTATGACCCACACACTTTCCGTTTAGGTTCAACATACATTGTGGGCGATGCCGAGCTTTACGCCGGTCTTGAGTACCAGATGTGGTCAAACTACAAAACACCGATCATGAAGGTTGAAAAAACATCGGGTGCAGTTGTTCCAAGTAATAACTATGAAAAAATCACCACTCGCGACACCATCAACCCTCGCCTTGGGATCAAATACAACTGGACTGACCGTTGGAGTACTCTGCTTGGAGCTCAATACCGCATGACTCCACTTAAAGGAGATTTTTCACAAGCGGGTAACTCTATTGACGTAGACACAGTTGTGGGAACTGGTGGAATCCAGTACCGCATGGTGATTTGGACAAAAGATGTTCACTTAGGAGCAAGTCTCCAGTATCATCATCTTCTGGAAAAGCACGTCACAAAAGCTGACGGGCAAGAAAATGGAACAGCAGGCTCAAAACTTGGGGCCCCTGGATACGACATTGGCGGCTATATAATCGCCGGAACTTTTGGAGTGAAATTTAATTTCTAATGAAGATAATTGGAACAAATAAACGTGCAGGCTTTGACTACTCTTTAAAGGAATTCTTTGAAGCAGGAATCGTTTTACAAGGAACGGAAGTTAAAGTTCTACGCGAAGGCAAAGTTAACCTGGGCGAAGCCTATGTCGTAATCGACGGCGAAGGTGAAGTGTGGGCCTACAACGTGTTAATCCCCCAATACGCCTTTGGAAATATCCACAACCACCAGGAAGCAAGGGTTAAGAAACTCCTCTTAAACCGACTGGAAATCAACCGCATTTACCACACGATGAAAACTCAGCAGATGAGTTTAGTTGTCACTAAAATTTATTTTAAAGACTCAAAAGTAAAACTAGAGTTCGCTCTGGCAAAAGGTAAAAAACTTCACGACAAACGCGAAAGCGATAAAGAAAAAGATGTGAAGAGAAAACTTCAGCGCGGAAGTTACGACGAATAGTTAGGCCTTCTTCTTTTTAGCAGAACCCGACGACTTTCCACCGAAGGCCATAGCGATCACGAGACCTGCAATCAGTCCTCCCATCGTATAGCGCATCACGTACCAGAAAGATTCATCCAGAAACCCCTGACTGAAAAAGCCTGAGACTGCCCCCACAAAATACCCCTTAGTCAGTACATTCCACCAGTCTAACTGCCCAATTAATGGATAAGAAGGCCTAAAATAAAGACCTAGGGCCGTTGCTGATATAGTGAGAAGGAGAATAATGACTATTTTCTTCATGAGTCAATTATCACTTATTTTAAAATTTATTCACTAAAAAACTATTCATTGAGTTCTAAAATTTCTAAACTTTTTGGCATGAAATTACGTCTTTCTCTTCTACTCATCGCTTTTTGTTTGAGCACAGCTTATGCCGACGTCGTGTCTTTTAAAGCACCCGAAGTTAACGGCAAAATCCGTGTTTCAAAAAACCTGATCCTCACAGACTGGCAAGCAGTGATGAGCTGCCACTTTGATGTCAAAGGTGTGAGAAAAGAATCGATTCGTTACCCGCAAACCATCCTGAAAAAAACAGCGACCGATGAGTACTCACTCTTTGTAAAAAAAGGTTCGCTTTCAGAAATGCTTCCAGGGTGGAGACTTTTAACCTGTGCATATAAAATCATTTTAATCGGAAAAAATACTGAGCTAGAAAGAAGTATCATGGGAGAGCTCTATCTCCTGGGGCAAGAGAGCGGTGAAATGGATTCAAACGATTTAAAAGATATTCAAAACAAAGAATTTGTCGCGAAAGTGATTGCGGATAAAACCCGCGAGATCAGCCTCGTCATCTCTCCTGAGGGTGGAATTGAATCTAACTAGAAAGCAACAAAAGATCCTGGCGATCACTCTTAGCTTTTTAAGTGACCTCACACTTATGGCGTGGCTTTATTTTATGGCCACTAATTATAACAACTACAACAGCATTGCGGCCAAGAGCATCGACTCTCCCGATTTTCAAATCCAGCTCTATAAAATCCTGCTGCAAAGCCTGACATTTTTCCTGCTGGTTTTTATTCTCGCTCAGACTATTGTCTATGCTCTGGCGATCAAGAACTTTAAGGCCGCTTTTTTATACCTAAAATTTTTTTCTGTTGCGGGATTCGCGGCCTTCTTTTTTATTACAATCATGCACTCAGGCTTTGGCCTTCTGCCGATGATCATCTACCTTTTTGGCTATTACGTTTTCTCTAAACTCTTTAAAGAATCATCGGCAGTAGTGCAAAAGTAGCCCCGATCGCCCAGACGACAATTGAAAAGATCGTAATACGTTTTGACCACAGACGAGCACTAGTGCATGCGCGCGCTTCATTGGGGTCAATCGGGCAAGGAAGAAACCTCGCCCTGTATTGCATGTAAGAACTAATTGCCAGCATGACAAATGATGATGAAAAAACCAGGAGTTTATTTTCAGAAAGCCAGATGAGTCCAGGAAAGGCCGAAACCAATCCCACCATCGTCGCCCCCAATCCAATCGACACCAGTAGTGCGGGAAGTGCACAACACACCAGCGTACTCATAGATGTGAATAAACTGAAAAAAGAAATCCAGATATTTTTTTGTAAATCACTATTTGGTTTCAATTTTTTCTACTCCGTATCCTGCGTCCGTTAGAAGTTTTTCAATGCGGGCATTGTCTAGTTTCTGATTGTCAGCAAGCTCTAAACTTACTAAGTGTTTTCCCAGATCCACGTTGACGTTTTTTACGCCTTCTTCTTTAAATTTTTTTGTAATCCCTTGTGAACAGAACGAACAAACCATTCCTTTTACCGTGATATCAATTTTATCTCCGGCAAAAACGCTTCCTGACATAAGTAATGTAGCTAGTAATAATGTTTTCATGAAAATCTCCTGCCTAAAAGTGCACCATAAAGTTAAATTGTGAGTCCCCTTTCATCGTCGATCCAAACTCCAAGAGGATGTTGTGATAGAAGAGTCTGATAAAAGGAGTGAGTTTATATTCATCAGTCATTTTGTTGGATTTATCGGCCTGTAAAATGAACCAGGCATTCATTTCGTTAAACTCTGCCAGGTAAGGCGCGAAGCCTGCTCTGACTTTCGTTTGATAGATATTGCGTTTTGAATCTTTATGAGAGACAAGAACGTCCTCTCTAAAAGAGACGTAGTATTTTCTCGACTCCCAGTCCGCTTCTAAAGCCGCCCCTGTTGTGTTCTTAAAAGAAGAGTTAACTTTTTCCCCTCCGTGCCCAAGAGAAAGATAGATGTTGGCCTGTGAGTCCAGCTCATTCCATCTTTTAAGCAGGTAATTCACTTGAGGCATATAGAATGTTCTTTCTCCATCGCGTGTATCCATTCGCAAGTAGCGGGCCGCAAGTGAAAACTTGGAAGTATAACTATGAGTCAACATCCAGTCGCTCATCTCCTTACTATTCCAGGTCATAATTGATGTGGACCCAGCATAGGCCACCGGGTGGGCATGGGCCTTTTCCCCCATGAAAATTGATAAAAATAGACCGGTAACTGTTAAAAATTTGGTGAACACGTCCGCCCCTTGCTATGATAAAGCTAGTATTACCCCCTATACGTCACATCCTGAAGGTTTGTGACGTATGCGTTTACGAGAGAGGAAAACGCTGGCCAACTTAAAAGCGCTTTCGGCGGAGGAGCTTATGCTCATCTACCAGACACATTCACCCACAGAAGCTTATGAAGCTTTCAGCGAGCTTTATTCCCGCTACTGCGGACGTGTGTTTAATTTCCTCTTTAAGAAGACCAGGAATCAGGCAGAGAGTGAGGATTTGCTGCAAAAAGTGTTTCTCAAGATTCACGAAAGCAAACACCTCTATAAAGATAAGTTTAAATTTGAGCAATGGCTTTTTGTCATCGCCAGAACCCAGGCACTGGATCACTTTAGAAGTGCCAAGAGATATAAGGATCGACTTGATAAATACTCTCCTGACATCCAGGAGGAAAGCATGGTGGACACCAGCGCCCTCGCCTCTCTCGAGGCCGATCAAGAGGAGCTTCTGGCCATGAAGTTTATCGACGACCTCTCTTATGAGGAAATCTCACAAGTGCTGGGTAAAAGCGAAGTCTCTTTAAGAAAAACTGTCAGCCGTCTTATGGCAAAATTGAGAAAAGGTGAAGCCCTATGAATCAAATTCCACCATCAGTGAATGAAAAAATCCTAACGAGTGTGCATGCAAAGCTACACCCAAAAGTTAGCTATCTTATGGGAAAAGTTTTTCTTGCTCACATTCTTTCTTCTATCATTACGCTTTCAGTGTGCCCGCAGTTTGGTTTTAAAATTTTTAAGCTTCCTATCAACCTGATGCATACGTTTATGGTTTTTGGGCTCCCTGTCTGCAACTTTCTCTGCGGACTTTTCTTTACAACCACATCAATGCTCATTGCCAGTATCGTCCTTAACCGTGACGAAGTCAGGGCCTTAAGACATAAAGAAGTTCTTGCAGCTTCTGTTTTAATCTTAAGCTCCATTGGATTCTTCGGGATTATGAACCCTAACCTCTTTATCGAGTTCTCTCTTCTATGGCTTTTAGGAGCTGTGTTGGGAGTGATTTTAACGGTAGAGATCAGTTCGAGAGTTCTGGCCCGCGCTTAGATTCCAAAATCCGGAATAATGAATTTTGTTTCTTCTGGCATTGTCCAGTCTGGAAGTTCTCTGTTTTTCTTTAAAAGCACGTTTTGTCCGGCAAGGGCCAGAAGGAAAGAATCAAAAGCGCGCGGATTTTTAACCAGGATTTCTAAGTCGTGGTTGTAGATAAAGATATCCAGCTTGCTTTCAATTTTTTTAATCGTCTCAAGACGGGTTTCATAACCTAAGTCGATGTCAGATAATAGCTCAACGTCTTTTTTAAGGATGATTTTAGACCTTAGAAGCTCAACGATAATAATGTGAGCATTGGCCTCAAAAAGCTCCAGCTCCTTCGGGAAATGGCGCTTAATATAGTTAAAACGGAAAAGAACCATAAGAGAGACGTTCCCAAAAGAATCAAACGATGTGTTAAACATCTCTAAAATCTGGTCGTAGTAGTATTTCCAAACCCAGAAATCCAAAGTCCTGTTCCAGTATGGAAGAAATCCTTTTTTCAGGCGTCTTTTAAATGAACGCGATAAAAGATGATGGGCCGTCTCTTTTGAAAAGATGTCGCGGTTGTAGACGATTTCGTCGGCCTTGTTTCTTTCCTGTTCGTATCTTTTTGGATTTTCATTGATGAGTTTTTGGTCTTCATCAAGAAGGTTTTTAATTTTTTCCTGAACAACGTCGATCTTTTTTTCAGCATCGCTCGCACATTCAATCGCTGGTTTTGAAAGCGGGAAATCAACTACCAGTTGTTTAACATCATAGTTATTAATCCAGGCGTGAATAGCGTCGTCGTTGTGATTAACTTCTTCGTCTTTAACCGGAAGAAGTGATTTAAGAAACCATCGTTTGCTGTCTGGATAGTATTCAAGAAGACAGAAGTAGAAATTATCATTTCTACCACCTTTCATACTTAAGCTTCCGATGTTATTTGTATCCATTAAAGTGGGCCTTCTACATTAAACGTCAGTCTCTTCATTTGGAATTTACCAAGAAGCTGATCGATATACTCACGGTCTCCCGGCCTATGGGTAATCAGGAAACATCCGCCTCCACCTGCACCACAAATTTTCATTCCAAAATGCGCTGACTGATCTTTTAAAACCATGTGCAGTTGATTCATATTCGGAGTCAGGATTCCCGGGAATAATTTTCTTCTTTCTTCCCCTTCCGCTGCAATTAAAGGAATCAGATCGTTGTATCTCTTTTCCTTAATCGCTTTAAAAGCTTCATGAGAAAGGCGGGCGATTTCTCCAAGACCATGTCTTACATTTTGGTCTTTGTTAAAGAAGGCCTTATAGACTTCCCAATTATTGATTCCTGAATTTCTCGTCTCACCCGAGTAAACAAGAGTGATGTGATTTTCTAAAACTTCTTTTAATTCTTTTGAGTAAAGCTGCTCCACATGAACCGCTCCCGGGCGTGGAACTAATCCTAAAACTCCCCCGAATAAAGCTGGGTAATAATCCTGGTATCCGGCCGGGCAATCAATGATCAGGGCCTCTAGTGCGTTGATCTTTTGAATGGCTTCGATTCTGTTGTATTCGATTCCCAGGTATTTTGAAATAGCAGCATAACAAGTTACACCCATCGCTGATGAACCACCAAGACCTGCTCCCGGAGGAGAACCAGACTCAAGCTCCATACGAACGTTTTTTGTTAAAGCAAATAGATTCAGGATATGAGCGATGAATGTTAAGTTCCCGAAGAAATTCTTCTGAAGATTCTCTGCTGTGAAATCAGCACGGTTAAACTTATCAGTAGTCTTATAATCTTTTGAAACGATTTCCACTCCATCAAAATCGATGTGAGTGATTTTTACTTTTGCTTTAAGAGATGTTGCCAGGTTTAACGTCACTACATTTGGCAAAATAAGATTGATAGGGATAAGGTCCAAAGTCCCCCCTAACAAATCTACGCGAACAGATCCTTCTACTAGTACTTCCTTACTCACCATAAACTCCAATGTATGGAAGTTCACGGTAGCGCCCATCAAAATCCAAACCATATCCAATAACAAATTTATCTTCGATATCAAAACCTAAGTAATCAATCGGCACCTCTACTTTCAGGCGCGCTTTCTTTCTTAGTAGTGAACAAAGCTTTAAGCTCTTCACGTTTTTTAATTTCATGTGTTTTAAAAGAAAACTAATCGTGAGTCCCGTATCGACGATGTCTTCCACCACGATCACGTTCTTTCCTTCCAGTGACTGTTTAACGTCCATGCGGAACGCTACTTCACCAGAACTGTTTGTCCCCTCGTATGAACTCAGAGAAACAAACTCGATATTAACTGGAGTATTAATGTGACGGACGAGATCCGCACAAAAAATAAAAGAGCCGTTTAAAACTCCGACAACCACCACATCCTGACCTTGAAAGTCACGATTGATCATGCCAGCGAGTTCTTTCACGCGCGTCTGGATTTGTTCTTCAGAAATAAAGACACCAATAGGAGCAGGCTTTGTCATCCTAATACCCTGTGCGAGGAGGATTGATATTGCCTACTAGTGTACTATAAATTTTGTGTTTTGGAACGAGACTCGTTTAAATTCACAAAGAATGCTAACTGGTCCTGGTCTTCACCGAAGAAATCGGCATGAGCACGGCAGCGTGCCTCATAAAGATCAGTTTCCCCAACGAGAACCTGGTTAGTGTTTTTTGGATCTTTTCTAAATGTCTTAGAAGCAGGTGCTCCGCACACAGTACAGATGGCCTGAATCTTAGTGACATTGTCAGCGATCGCCAGAAGGTTGGCCATTGGACCAAACGATTTCCCCGTATAATCCTGATCAAGACCGGCCATAATGACACGAATCCCACGGCGAGCAAGTTTCTCAACTACAATTGAGATGCTCTCGTCGAAGAATTGAACTTCATCAATGCCTACAACTCTCGTTGAATCATAAACCTTTTGCAGGATTTCGATAGAAGAGTTCACTGGAGTCGCTTCAATTGAAAGTGATGAGTGAGAGACAACTTCTGTGTCGTGGTATCGGTTATCAATTGCTGGTTTGAAAATTTGGACTTTTTGGCGAGCGATCTGCGCTCTCTTTACTCTTCGAATAAGCTCTTCTGTTTTACCTGAAAACATAGGTCCGCAAACGACCTCAATACTTCCAGAACTACCTGGCATCCCTGCAAATAGAGTCATAGATCTCTCCCCAAAATGTCTCAAAAATATCGTAACAATTGTGTGTGTGTTTTCTCATCTTGGCAGATAGATGACCCGTTTTCAATCGGGTTTAGGCCTTCAAATTCTAACATCAATAAAATTTAAGTTGTTAGATCAGGGATATAAGAAACGTGAAGTAAGACGCGACGAGTATAGTCGTTAAAAACATCAAAAAAAGTGGAGTCAGAAGCACTAAAAAAGCTTGCACTCGAGTAAAACCCAGCTTAGCGCGAAGGCCACTAAAGAGATAATAACCCATCGTCAGAATGCTTAAGATATTTCCGAAAATCGGGATGATTAAAAAAAAATTGGCAGTAAAAATTGAATTGAGCAGCTCTTCTATTTCAATATCGAGTGAGCGCTCTCCATCGTATTCAAAAATCTGAGCATAAAATCTTAAAACGTAGGCCCAAAATTTAAAACCAAATTGAAAAATGAAGGGATAAAAGATCACTTCAAATAAGGTCATCATCAAGGAGATCTTTTGGAAAGTCACATTGATGGATTCAAAAAGTAAATGAGAGAAATCGGCCGAATTAGACAGATACTCGTAGCTTTTGATTCCCAAATAAAGGGCGAAGATCGAGTAAAAAGCATAGATCATATGCAGGGACCATGAAATCCCCATCACTTCAAAATAAGAAATCCTCTCGCCTTCCACCGATCTTTGCGTTGGTCTCAGGAAGGTCTGGAAATATAAAGTGAGAGAGTGAATCATTTTTTAGGGCCTACAAAATAGTCTTCGTATCTTATACTAAAAGGAAGTTTTTCGCCGACCAGATGGTGAACCATGACTTTGTTATCCAGGTCGACAATAATCGCTTCATTCTCTTCCAGAATAACACTCAAATGCCTATTATCAAACTGAACTCTCAGGATATTTTTCTTGAGTAAATCAGTTGGACTTATATCCAAATCATTGACGTGATTGCCTTCCATTTTAAAGAACTCAATCAGGCGTTTAAATTCCAAAGCTCTAATTGATGCTTCAGTGTATTTGTTGTTTGTCGGAAGAACTTTGAAGAGCTCTTTATCTTCCACTTTTACCGTTTCAGTTTTCCCATCATAAAAAGAAACGCTCAGGTTATAACTCTTTTCTTTTGGAGCAATCACTTTGCGCCAGAAATCCTGAACATTGACGAAAAAGTACTGCGCGTCTTCAGGCTTTAATTGATAGACGATATTATCCAGACTCGTCTTTAAAAAGTAGCCGTTATCTTCGCCGTACTTCTTATAAACACTCAGCGTGTACTTGCGATTTTCTCTATCGACCACTTCAAACTGTGAAAGGATCTCATCTAATAAGGCCGGGTTGGCCGGATAATAAATGCTCTTTCCTTCCAGCTTTGAAAGGAACTGGTGAAAAGACACCCAGTTTTCATCAAAGTATTCAATGCCCTTTGGAGGGGCCGGTTTTGTCGTCGAATCTTTAAAAGAAATTGAATAGGCCTTATTTCTAAACGTCGCAATCCTGATGGTTTCAAAATTGATTTTATCCTCTGGGTAACTAAAATCCCTGAAGACTCTGGTGTCGTAGAAATACTTGTTAGTCAGGAAAAAAACGACTTGGAGCCTTTTAAACTTGGCGTCTGATCTTTTGTATTGATCATCGCTCTCATAAACTCCAGGGTCCGGTGATTCATCACTCACGATCACGATCTGCGATTTATTATCGCGCACAACCTGCATATAAAATGTCTGGTCATAATCAAGCTTTTTTCCCAGTATAAAAGTCATTTGCCCTTTATCAAAGTTAAAAGTCATCTTCATCGAAGGGTCTGGGATATAAAAACTCTCGCCGACTTTGGCCACTTCTTCCTGATTGAGGAATGTCTTAACTTTTAAACCGCCTAAGATCGTAAAAAACTCGTTTAGTCTTTCTTCCCTTAATCTCATGTTGGTTTCTTTATCATAAAAGAAACCTCCACGACGTTCAAAATTGAGTTTGATCCCCTGAATGCTGGTGATTTCTCCCAGTCCTTCAGAATTTAAAAGCGCATTTTTTTTGGCCTCAGTGGCCTCTTTAATCCTGTTGCTTCTTTCTTCAAAGATATAAGTCCCGGCCAGTGCAATCACTAGAATGATAAAGAGTGCCAGGTTCTTATGTTTTAAAATTTTTTCTTTCATTACTTCCCTTATTTATCGCGCTTTCTTCTGTACATAAAAATCGCCAATCCAAAAAGAACAAGCGGAGAGAAAAGCACTGAGAAATAAAAAATAATCCCCATCTGAGGAGCAGAAATAAAGATCGGCTCACTCTGAACAATAGGAAGGTTAAACGAGATCAAACGGTCTTCTCCAACAACCCATGACAGTGAGTTTAAGAAGAAAGCATAGTTGCTGCCAAATTTTGAGTAAGCATTATAAACAAATGAAGAGTTTCCAAAAACAGCAATTCGGTTAGTGTCACTTTCAAATGTCAGCGCCAGGCTTAGTGGGCCGGGACGGTCTTCGCCCTGAGTGTACTGCATATTCTGAGCGGCAAGTTCTTTTAAGCTCGTCTCTCCCCATGAATCTGGAAAAGGAGTTGAAGAGGCCAAAGACTTCACGACTCCTTTCATTCCCGGTACCACTTGGTCTGGAATCGGGTCCAGCGAAGCTGCCAGAGGAAAGAAAATTTGTCCTTTAAAATTTTTAGTGATTTCACTGTCGTGATCAAAATGATCAACCAGTGGAATAGAGCCGTTTGAGCCGTTAACGAAGCTTTTTCTATCAATCACCAGATCGTTTCTCACGATCATTTTATATGCTCTTAACAGGGTCCTTAGGTCTTGATGAACGTCACCGTTAAGTTCCGGATCAATGGCCACCATCAGGTTTCCTTTTCTCTCTAAGAACTCTTTAAGAACATTAATCTCTGAGGCGTGAAGTGCCGTTTTTGGTCCCCAAAGAACAATTGCTTTGGCATCATAAGGAATCACTTGAGTTGTCAGAAGATTAAGCGGACGAATATCCATCGCCGAGTTTTTTGCTGACTCGAAGATAAATTTCAATCCTTCATTTTCCTGAGAGTTAATATCCCCTTCACCATGACCTTGAACAAAATAAACCACCGGGTCCTGGTTGCGGGAAATCTTAATCAGTCCATTCGTGATATTGAGCTCATCTCTTTCAGTCACTTTCTGGCGTTTGCCATTGTATTCGATAACCAGAGTGGCTGCATCGCTAATTTGGTAATCCCCCACTAAATCCGGGCGGACATCAATGTCGATTTTTTCAATATTAATTGAAGGCTTTTCTGCACGATAAAATTCTAACAGCGCCATCCACGGAAGCGACTCCTGCTTTCTGGCAAACATTTTAAAGGTAATCGGCTCCTTCATTTCTTTGAGGATATTTTTGGTCTGGTCTGTCAGCGAATTTAACTTGATCACCGACCAGTCAAACTGCGACGGGTGTTTATATGCCCAGTAATTCCCCACTCCAAAAAGGGAAAATAAGAGTGCAAAAAAAACTAACGTTTCCTGAAGCTTTTTAAAGTGATTGCTTTGGTAATAAACCGAGAGGTTGACACGGTTTAAATAAATCGAAACACACGTCAGGCCCATTGCCACGGCCGTTACGGCGATATTTAAGGTCAATTCCTCAGGGATTGAAATCCACAAAGCAACAACCACGAGGTAAAGGACACTGATAATAATAGCTAGAAGAATGTTGTACCATTTTTTCATTTTTATCCCCTTACCACTTTCTCGACTGAAGAGACTTCAGGGTTAATAAAAAGAAAAAAGCATAAAAAGACAAGAAGTACACGACACTGTATGAGCGCAGAAGGCCTCTGGTAAAACCTTCATAGTGAAAAGGAATTGTGAGGTACTGAACCATCAGTGCTAGAAGATAGTTGTTAGTTGCATTGACGGAAATTACCAGCAGCATTGATCCCAAAAGAATACAAAACGTCAAAAGACTGGCCACGATCTGGTTGTCGGTTAAGCTTGAACAAAAAAGCCCTACAGCCGTATAGGCCATAATCGAAAGAACAATTCCTAAATAAGAACTCCACACCACTCCCCAGTCACTGTAACCAGAAAAAGAAAGAATGAGTGGAAAAAGAAGAGTCAGTGACAGCATAAAAAGAACCATCGCCACGTTGGAAATGAATTTTCCTAAAATGATCTGCATCTCTGTCAGCTCCGATCTTAAAAGAAGATCCAGTGTGTGTTGCTTTTTTTCTTCAGCAAATGAGCGCATCGTAATCAGCGGACAAAGGAAAATAAAGATGAAGTTAATATTTCCAAAGATTGGAGTAATCACTCCCATCGTCATCGTCGTTGTTGTCATCTGCTTTGACTGAACCAGGTAGTTAAAAAACAACCAGCCCATCATTAAAGAAAACAATCCCGCGAGAACATAAACTAAAGGGGAAGAAAAAGCGTCCCTAAGCTCTTTTTTGGCCAAAACCATAATTTTTTTACAATAGATCATTCGTGAATCCGTTTGAAAAGATCTTCAAGCTCACCGCGCTCCTCTGCAAATTCTAAAAGTCCAATCTCTGGTGCCACCAGAAAACGAGAAAGTTCAGAGCGAATATCGGCCTTGCCTTTTGTTACAATTTTTAACAAGGTGTTTTTTTGTTCTTCATCAAAAGTAGCTTCTACATGTTCAACTGCAAAAGTGCTTTCTAGTTTTTTCTTTTGTTCTTCCGAAAAAGAAAGAACACGCGCCTTAATACTCATATTTGTTTTAAGACTGCTTAAAATCGTCTCAATTGAACCTGAAACAACGATCTCTCCGCGATTAATCAGTGTGATCTCAGAGCATAGAAGTTCAACTTCATGCAACTGGTGAGATGAAAATAAAATGGTGTGTTCGTTTTTTAATTCCAGGATGAGGGACCTGATGTCTTGAATCGCTACAGGGTCAAGACCAACTGTAGGCTCATCGAGGATGATAATTTCTGGTGAATGAATAATCGCCTGAGCAATCCCTACTCTTTGTTGGTAGCCTTTTGAAAGGTTGCCAATCAGTCTGTCTTTGACGTCCGTCAAACCAGTCTTCTGCATAACTTCATCAACTCGTGCTTCGTTGATAACGATTGCATAGATGGCAAAAACAAATTTTAAATAATCTTCCACGCTCATGTTGGGATAAACTGGAGGATGTTCCGGCAAAAATCCCACTTTCCCATTCACTTTAAATGAACCGCTCGATTCTGGAATAAGACCACTTAAGATCTTCATCGTCGTGGATTTCCCTGCGCCGTTTGGCCCTAAAAAGCCATGAATGCTTCCTTTTTTCACAGCAAAAGACACATTATCTAAAGCCATGCGTCCAGGATAGTTCTTACATAAATTTTGAATTTCTATCGCTAATTCCATAGGACCACGTAGTGTTAATGAATAAATGTCGCTAAAAAGCGGCTTAATGTGGAAAATCGTAACAAAAAGTACAGCATTTGAAAAAAATTTAGTGTAAATTATTAATGCTATGAACATTATCGAAAGATTTCATCATTACACAAAAAAAGCCGAGAACATCGTCATCTCTACTCACATCATTCCTGATGCTGATGGTATTGGAAGTGAGATTGCTCTTTGTCTTGCAATGCGCTCTTTAGGCAAAAATGCTATTTGTGTAAACGAGGAACCATTACTTGAACGCTACAAGTACCTCGATCCGGAAGATGTGGTCATTTCACGCGAAGATTACCTGGCATTCTACCCGGAAGCCGAAGTTGATCTCTTCATCGTCACTGATACAAACTCATTAGAGAGAATTGGAGAAGGAATGAAGGCCATCGCTAAAAAAGCTCCTTCCCTTCTTTTTATCGATCACCACCCATGCCCGAAAGAAGTCATGGCCGAAAACTGCATCGATACAAGTAAAGCGGCGACGGGAGAGCTGGCCGGAGAGCTGATTCAGTCTCTTGATGTTCCACTAAATAGAGAAATGGCCCTGCCTTTATACACGGCCATCTTGATTGATACTTCAAGTTTCCGCTACCCGACTGTAACTGGAAACACTCACCGCCTGATTGGAAGTTTGATGGATACAGGAGTTCGCCCTCCTCACGCCTACAACATGATCTACGGAACAAAGAAAATCTCTTATATGAAACTTCTGGGAAAAGTCCTGGCAAGCGCTCACACTACAAAAGATGAGAAAGTCGCTTGGCTGACTTTAACTGAAGAACTGCTTAACAAGTTCAACGTTGATTCGGAAGATACGCTTGCTTTCATCAACCACTTGTTGGTTTTAGACAATATCAAAGTTGCTATCATGTTCAGAGAAATGGGACCTGATATCAAAGTTTCACTTCGCTCAATTGGAACTGTTGATGTTGGGGTTATGGCACGCGCTCTTGGAGGCGGAGGTCACGATCACTCAGCAGCGGCCATTATCAATGGGTCACTTGATGTTGTTATCAAACAAACAGTCGATAAACTTCATGAAATGTTATTAATTGCAGAAGCGAAAGAAGCGCCTAAGCACTCTTAACGGCAAACTAAATCAATCACAGTGATTTTACCTGCACCTGGTGCTGGCATTAACTCAAGCTTAGCTGTGTTTGATTCTTTGTTATGGGTAAGAACAGTTGTTTCTACTGTTTCAAAGTTGATAGCTGTACATACATCGCCTTCTGTTTCCAGACACTCAAGCGATACACCATTTACATTTAAGATTCCCGATTCAAGAGAAGCTGTCACTTCTTCATTTGAACAGACTAATGTGTCAGCAAGAACAACGTTTGAGCTTAGAATTAAAAAAGATAATAAAATAGCTTTCACGGGACACCTCTTAAAAAAATTGATGT
This sequence comes from Bacteriovorax sp. As-1, assembly GCF_058446905.1. Taxonomy (NCBI): domain Bacteria; kingdom Pseudomonadati; phylum Bdellovibrionota; class Bacteriovoracia; order Bacteriovoracales; family Bacteriovoracaceae; genus Bacteriovorax; species Bacteriovorax sp. As-1. The sequence goes on along the minus strand of NZ_CP184341.1, from coordinate 2,412,705 downwards.
CCTATTCTACTATGAAACTGGAATAGACTGGGAGGTCTTGTAATTTTTACAGGTTTACTGGCCCAGGATCTTCTCGAGAGCTTCTCTCTCCTTAGGGTTGAAATTAAAAGCGCCTTTTGAAAGCACTGTTTTTAACTTCTCCTGAGTGTTGGTGTCTTTAGGGTCATTGAGAGCGATATCGCTTTTGATGGTTAGGTTTTTTGTATTGGGAGCATTGTCCTCATCGATGTCAGGCTTCTCTACTTTTACTTCATCTACAGCAGAGGGCTTAATAAATTCAGGTTTTACACTGTCATTAAGAAAGCCTTCACCTAACTTTTTAGAGTTGCTTTTAATCGCCATATTTTTAGCAGCATCCGATGTTTCCACATGAGCAGCAAGCTTTTCTTTTATTTCGCTGGCGCTGATATTTTTTCTTTCCGGCGGTGTCGGCTTTTTGCGAGAAATGCCTTTGCCTTCTTTCGAAGAAACTTTCTCGGTCTTTGCTGATGAGGATGAAACTGTCGATTCATTTCGGAAGATTTTCATGGTATAGTCCTTACTCTCTCTAGTAAGATTATAACAAACATTCCCTTAAATTTTTACCGGGCAAAACATGACCGACTTAAAGACTCTAGTACGACTTAAAGATGCGATTCTCTTTGATATGGACGGGACTCTCGTCAATACAGAGCCTCTGCACGCCAAGGCAGCCGTCATTGTTTTAGCGGAAATGGGAGTGAAAGTTGACCTCATGGCCTGTATCGATCAGTTTTACGGAATGACCGATCACGTAGTGCTAAAGACAGTTTGCCCTCAGCTCTCTGACAAAGAAATCGACCGTGCGATCCAACAGAAAAATTATCACCTGATCAATCTCTTTAAACAATTAAAAGACCATGAAAAAGACCAGTACATCACTCCTGGTCTTCTTCCATTTTTAAATCACCTGAAACAAGAAAATAAAATGTGCGCGGTTGTCAGTGCCAGCGAAGACATCATCGTTCATGAAACGATGAAATGTTTTGGCCTGGATCACTTTATGAAAATTCAGATGGGCCGCAATCAAACAACTTTAACCAAGCCACACCCCGATCCATACATCGAAGCCATGAAGAGATTAAACACTAACCACGAACGCTCAATCATCTTTGAAGACTCACCGACCGGTATCAAAGCTGGGAACGCTTCAGGTGCTCAAGTGATTCGAGTCACGGCCTTTGCCCATCATGGCGGCGCCCAGACAATCGAAGGTGAATACATCGAATTGGTGAACTTTCACGCCGACTATTAAATACTCCTTGCATTAAGTCCTTGAGAAGTCAAAAAGATAGGGTTATTCCTTTGACAACAAAGGATGCCTGATAGACTCTTTTGCCTTCAAAAATTCAGGAGACTTCTTAAATGAAAGCATTAGTGTTTTTACTCACTCTTCTTCTTTCTGTTGCTCACGCAGAAACAAAACTTTCTTATTCTGGTGATGCTTACGTTCGTGGTTACTTCAAAAACTCAACAGGTAACAACGGAACTCAGGCCTTCAATCAATTTTTCAGATTGAATGTCATCGCAAAACCTGATGACAACCTGTCAGTAAAAATCGGAGCTGTTTTAGCTAGTGATAGCTGGGAAGGTGATAACCATAAAGGTATCTACTCTTCAACAACTCAAAACACAGGAACTGCTGTTGGTGGAACAAATGATGATGGATTCGGAAACGACAACGTTACTCGCTTAGACCACGCAGTTATTGAATACTCAAAAAACAACTGGATCACATCTGTTGGTCGCCATGCAGTAACGACTCCAGGAAGCTTCGTTACTTCTGATGACAGAAGAGACAGAATTCAGGTGATTAAAATCCGTGACAACTACGATGCCGTAGCTTTTGCTTACGACAAAAGAGCCGAAGGTGCACTAAACAACGCTAAAGACGATGTTGATATGTACTCGCTTAACTACTACGGTGCTTTCTCAGGAATGAAATACGCGCTTCAGACAGGATACTGGACGGCGAGAAAATACAATGCAGCGACATCAGGATTCAATGGCGTGAATCTTGATAACGTAAAACAATTCTCTCCTCAACTTGAAGGATCACTAGCTGGAATTGATTTCAACTTCTACTACACTCTTTTATGGGGTGGATCTGCTTATTACAAAGACGAGCACCACGCTGCTGCTTTAAAACTAGCGCACGACTTTGAAATCTTCAAAGTTGAGTTCCAGTCTATGGCCACACTTGATGGTGGTTTAATTGCAGGCGGATTCGACTCACTTTCAAGTGTTGTTAACAACTCTCCAGATCACAACCAGTCTTCTATTAAGTTAAGAACAGTTGGTTTTGGGTTAGGAAACAAACAATCTGATGATCAATTACACATGCTTCGTTTCTCAAAAATCTTCACGCAAGAATTTAGTGCAACTGTTGGTGGTGGTTACGGAGTTTTCTACAACACTACGACAAAAAAAGATGAAAAGAACACTCTTGCAGATGCTACTGCACGCTACAGTTTCTCTCAGTACCTTTCACTAGCGGCTTCCTACGGACACTTTTTTGGTGATTACAAACAACACGCTGGAAGCCTTACACTCAAGGCCGTGTTTTAGTCCTAACTCTTGACTATTCCAATGCCCTTTTCAACAAACACACAAATACTGGGCACTTTTAAAAAGGTGCCCTTTTTGTAACTCCTCAAATTTCTTAGCACGCTTGCTTTCCTTGAAGCTGGTTAAATATCCGAGTAATCTTCTCTTACTTTGAAAAAACGTTTGTGAGTCTTCTACGGTACGTCTGTTCACGTTGACCCTAGTTGATAAGAAGAACCACAACAAGCTTCTAATGGAAGTCGTATGATGAAGATCTTTTCGAACACTAAGGCCCTTGTCCTGTCAGTCGCTCTTACTGCAGGCGTTCTCTCAACTTCATGTGGTGATGGTACCAGCTCATCTAACATCCAGGTACCGGGTGTAAACAACATGTCTGTAACGTTAGTTCAAGACAATGTTTTAATCTCAATGGTTTTCCAAAACCTACAACTTGATGGTGGACTTCGTTACAACATTCCGAAGTATCCAAACTCGTACCTAGAGATTTCTCCAGACCTTCAATCAGCTGGAACTCTAATGGCGATCTCTGTTTCTCTAAAAGACGTATTTAATACTAGCCTTCAAACGCTTGACCCTGCAACACTTCCTGGTGGACGTTCTCTACCAGGTGTAGCTGGCGGACGTTTACCGGCAGTAGCTTTCTCGATCGAGAAGTTTAAGAATATGAGCTTCTACCTGGGGCCAAAACTGTTTGGTGTATTCATCCCAGTTAAGAGTTTAGGAATTGGTAACTCGATCATTACAGCAAGATATTACACAGGTTCAAACAGAATTGGTAACATCTCTCTAGTTGGTGAAGACGCGAACGGTGAAAACGCTGGTATCCTGTTAATGTTGGATATGTCATCAAGTGTTCAGTCTCAGCTGAAATCTGTTGCTAAAAAATATAACTAATCCATAAAAAAATAATCTTCTTCTTTAGCCCCGAAAGTTCTTTTCGGGGTTTTTTATTTTTTAAGCAGAATGATTTGCCAGCGGTTTTTTGTTGAGGCGTCGTTTTTTAGTTGAACGTAATGAGGCGTATTTTTCTTTTCAAGATCGTTGACCACATAGAACTTCTCCCCTAACACCGTTACGATGTTATAAAGCCCCTGGTGGTTTTCTGTATCAATTAAGAACTTAAGGAAGATCAGACCTACCGGAGCATCTTTAGAACCCAGCATATCGTAAGACTTCATATCGTTTAAGGCCGATCTGGTTTGGAATTTTTTAATCGGCCCAGATAATTCTGTGATCATCTCTTGAGTAAATTCAAAATCGTCGCGGAAAATATCCATATCCACATCGATACTCGAAAGTCCTTTTTGTTGAAGCTCCTGGGCGGCCCTTTCAAATTCACTGATTTGCGGCTTTGGCGGCTCTACAACGACAACAACAGGAACCTCAGGTTTCTTCTCTTCTACCTTAGGTGCTTCTACAACCACTGGTTTTGCTTTTGGCCTAGGTTTTGGTTTTGCAATGACAACGACAGGTTCAATCTTAGGCGGTTTTAAGGCCGTCAGGAAGTCACTTAGCCCCTTCATATCAAATTCTTTAAGCGCACCTGGCAGGAAGAGTTCCCCTTGCTGGTAACGGCTATTAGACTTTAATAAATACGAATAAAGAAGTGGGTACTGTCTCGAAAGAACCGAATAACTCGATTCTTTGTTCTGGAAAAGTTTCACGTAGCGGCGAAGACACTCTTCTCCCATCCCCGATTGGTTAATTAGGTTAAAGGCATTTGATTTTTTAATCAATTCAGTCGGAGTTGTAATTGCTGAAAGTCCATAGAAGCTGTCTTTTTCAGAACAAAGCATCTTGATGGTTTTAGTATCACTCGAGCAGAAACCAGCTAGTGCATCTTTAATTTCTTCAACCGTAAGGGCACGGCAGTTCTTCTTATTGGCAATACACCACTCGTGAAGGCGGGCAAATGTGGGTTCAGTCGTCAAAGATGTTGAGTCCTGGAATTCATTGAGCCATGCCGCTGTTTCTTTTTTGTTAAAGGCCGGCGTGTGGATTTTTTCAATCTCGTTAACAAATTTTCCATACACTCTTTCATGGAACTTCTTCATATCTGAAGATTCAGGAGTGCACCCGCCAAAGACATCTTTAAAATTCATTGAACAGATATTCTTTCCACCCAATTGAGAAGAGAGTTTGTTGTTGAGTTTTAATCCCTCAAACAAATAACTCATAGTGACCAGGCGATAAAGATAACGAATATAATCAATATTCTCACCGAGAGTTTCATCTGGACAAGTCGATTTTTCAACCACCTCATTAAACCAGTAACGGTGAAGCACAAACGGTTCATCTTGAATCTGTTGGTTCATGTAGGCGTCTTTAAAAGTGTCGTCTAAAAAAATCAAATCCCCTACACTATCACTATATTGGCTGCGTGGATCAAGTGGCCCTGCATAGTTTATGGTTTTTTTCTCACCCATAAACACATCACGGTAATAATCATCAAGTTTTTTAGTATCAGCAACTGACGCCACCGATGTACATAACATCGAAAGCGTCAGAGTGAATGTATGGAATCGTGAAAACATAAACATCTATTTAAACCAGAACAAGCTCAAGCTAGGTACATAAGTAATAATAACCAGTGCAATAATTAGTAAAATTAAAAAAGGCACAGAGGCGCGGTACAAAGTCGTGATTGGCTTATTAAACCTGAAGCTGCCGATGAAAAGATTGATTCCAACCGGTGGAGTTAAATAACCAATTTCCAGGTTTGCCAGGAAAATGATTGCCAAGTGAATTGGATCAACACCAAAATCATTCGCAATCGGGATAATCAATGGCACTACAACAATGATTGCGCTGAAGATGTCCATCAAACAGCCGACAATGAGAAGAAAAATATTCAGGAATAAAAGGAAAGAGTATTTATCATGTAAAAACTCTTTCATCAGTGCAAAAATTTTAAGCGGGACTTCTTCATCAACCAGAAAGTTCGTAAACCCAAGAGCACAGCAGAGAATCAGAAGAATCCCCCCTACCAGGCTCATCGAATCGACAATAACTCTAGGAATGTCCTTAAACAAATCGAGATCTTTATAAATAAAAACTTCCACGATAAAAATGTATAGTGCCGTAAAAGCGGCCGCTTCCGTCACTGTAACAATTCCACCATAAATGCCCACAAGAACAGCGACTGGCAGTAAAGCTTCAAGCCAGGCTTCTTTTAAGGCCGCAACGAAGTCTTTTAAAATAAACTTATTAATCTTCTCTCCTGTATGTTTTGGGCTGTTATAAACTGCCCAAAAAGAAAGAATGCCCATAATAACAATTCCCGGAACAATTCCGGCCTTAAAGAGCTTATCAATATCAACTTTAGCAACCATCCCATAAAGAATGATAGGAAGTGATGGTGGAAAAAGTAATCCAAGAGAACCTGAGGCCGTAATCATTCCCAAAGTGTATTTTTCTGAATACCCGTCTCTCATCAAGATAGGATAAATCAATCCACCTAAGGCAATGATTGTTACGCCAGAAGCTCCGGTAAATGCCGTAAAAAAAGCACAGACTACCAGGGCCACAATAGAAATTCCTCCTGGAAGCCAGCCCAATCCGGTTTCAGCCAATTTGAGAAGCCTTTGAGGGGATTTGCTTTCGGCCATTAAATAACCGGCAAAAGTAAACAGTGGGATAGTCATTAATGTGGGCGCAGACGAAATTCTATAAAATTCCTGAGCAACGGCCGAAACCTCTACTCCAGAAAACGTAAAGGCCACAAGGGCCGCAAGTGACATAATAATAAAAAGTGGAGTTCCAAGAATTGCTAGAAAGACGATCCCTAAGGCCGCAACGGTACCAGTCATAGCGCCCCCTCTTTTTTTGCTTCAAAACTTAAAAGGAAAACTAAAAAAAATCTAACTAACAAGAAGGCCAGACCTACTGGAATGATCATAACCAGGTAGCCGCTTCCAATCCCCCAAAACTCCTCTTTCGAAAATTCCATCTCAACGCGAGTGAAATCAACACCAGATTTAATCAACCAAATAAGAACAAACATTGAAGACACCATGATAATTCTGCTGATTGCCGTTTTAGCAGAGTGCCACCCTTTGCTCTCCACAAATTTACCGACAATATCAATTCCAATGTGTGTCCCTTTTCCAGTAGCAACGACACCACCGAGAAATGTCCCAATAAACACCAGGTGCCTTACGAATGGATCAATCCATGTAATGTTATGATGAAACCACCTGGCCACGATGCTCAGGGAGCTAAAAAGCAACATAGACATTACACAAATAACTAGCAGCCAAGTTGCGATCTTTTCAACAATGTTGTCGCATTTTTTCACTAAGCTAAACATATCTTTTCCTGTTTATTTTTTGGCCATTTCTGATTCTAGCTTCTTTAGAGCTTCTGCAGAAAATAACTTACCAGTCAGTTTCTTAATCATAGTCGCTCTATAACCTTGAGCAACCTTGATTTCTGAGTCACTAAATTTCACAAATTCAATCTTCTGAGACTTAATGGCAGCCATCGCATCATCATTGTCTTTGGTGTTTCCAGAGTTAATCTCTTTTTCATATTTTTTTGCAATATCTGACACAATCTTTTGATCAGCAGGAGCAATGTTCGCCCATGCAGAGTTCGTGATAACAAAAGCACCGATTGAATATGAAATTGGAAAATCAACAATGTATTTTACTTTTGTGTTCCATTGAAGAGCGATAATCCCGATAGGTGGTGCATAAGCAGCTTCAACGACACCAGTAGAAAGAGAAGCCAATACATCTGGAAGTGCAAGAGGTACACCGATAAGGTTCATTGATTCGAAAAGAGTTGCAACAATTGGATCACCATCCCAAGTCCAGATTTTGAGCGACTTAATTGAATTTAAGTCCTGCACCTTTTTTTGAGTAACAAAATAAACATGTCCAATTTCAAATGTTGCCAGGTTCTTAAACTTGTTTTGCTCAAATTTCTGATTAAAAAATGGAGTCATTGCCTCTAGCGTTTTCAGGGCCTTCACACGGTCATGGTTAAAAGTAAATGGAACTTCCATTACGCGGACATCTCCATTAATTTCTCCCAGAGTTTTTCCGGTAAAAATTCCTCCCTGCAACTGACCAATTCTAATTTTTCTCAAAACGTCCTGCTCGTCTCCCTGAGAACCACCGTAGTAGATTTTTAGTTCAACGTTGCCTTTAGTTGCGTCTTTAATTTCTGTTGCCATCTTCTTGATGTTCTTTGCCCATCCAGTTCCTTCAGGAGCAAGAACGCCAACCTTAATGGCCGCATGAAGATTCATCGATGCAAAGAGAGTCATTGAAAGTAAAAGTGTTTTCATGTTCATTACCTTTTTAAATTTTGCCTATTAAAAAAATTGTTTTTGAAAGCGGTTCATTAATTCATAACGTTTTAGTGAGAGCGTCTGATAAAATCTCATCCCCGACTCTCTTGTCCATGCTGATTCGTTTTTTGGATTCTGGTCGTAGATGTAGTATTTTTGGAATTCATCATGGAAGCCTTTCATCGCCAGCATCTGCTCTTTGAAACCTTCTTCATCGTTCTGAGGAATCAAATAAAACTGCATATAACTTGTTCTGATCAGCCAATTGTGTGGATGCTTAGCAATCGCCTTTAAGAAAATCTCCTTTCCCTTGGCCGGATTTCCGCCAAGCATTTGCGGGCGTCCCGCTTCATAAGCTCCGTAGAAAATATCGCACGTGCCGTAGTTAATTGACGGATCTTTTAAACAAACCCAATCAAACATTCCTTTAGCTGCAGGAAGTTGAGACACTAATCCCATATTGTCTTTTTGAATGTTCACTAATGCGGCCAGCGACTGCGCTGTAAAGAGAACTATCTCCAGGTCTCTCTTATCGTCGCCCATCTTTTTGTCTAAGAGCAGGTGAATTCCTTGCGGTTCATTCATGCGGTAGATGATGTCGTTTAAATCGAGGCCTTTTTCTTTCAGGTAACGAATCCCGAAATTAAGTGATCTGGTGTAATTAAAAAGCGCCTGCTTTTTACCTTCTTCGCTTTTTAGTTCGGCCCACTCTTCTTCATACATAAGCGTTTCATTCACGGCAAAAGCGTAGCCGGCATACCCTTTATTCAGAGTTGCCAGGAGGTCCATATTTTTTGGTGATTGAGCAAGAAGCCCCTCGATTAAAAGTAAGTTGCCTGGCAGACCATCTTTAAAAACGTCGAAGTTTGATTCGTGTAAAACACCATTTCCTGAGGTGTAAATCAGATCCCCTGCTCCTCCGACGGCCACTTTGTTGAATGTAGAACATGAAGAAAGAAGAGTTCCCAGCGTGATTGCAGTAACTGCTAAACGAAGCTTATTCATGAAGCTCACCTTATTTTGTTGGCATTAAAAATCCATTTCAGTTACTTAGATTGCCCTATAAATCAATGATTTACAACCTTAGCAGAGTGGGAAAGTTTGCCTATTACAGGGGGGATAGGAAAAAGCTCTATACCGTAGTATAATTAGCTTAAGTACTTAGTCACCAGGACCGATAAGAAGAGCACTTTAGTCGGTTTTGTTTTAAAGGAGACTCTATTGACGACTTTACCTTCTAAGTAACTTTTTTGAACCTTCTACAACTTCCTTGCGTGGAATTGTTATTGGTTGAAAGGGTTACAAAACCGGATCTACCATTAACGATTTAACAAAGAGGATGACATGACAACTGACAATCAAACGACCAATTCACTGACCCCTATCGAAGACACTGCAACCTATTCTAAAGCTGCTGGTATCGGCAGAAATTCTGCTTCTAAAGCTGTTGAGAAAACTTCGACGACACTTAAAACGCTGAGCTTAAGACCTACGAAGTCTGTTAAGAAAAACAGCAGTTTTAAACCGACGAAGAAACTTAGATAGCTTAAAGGAACTGACTTCGGTAATTTTCACCAAGTACAATTGCAAGCTCGCCTACGACTTTATCGAGGGGAAACCCGACTACGTTGGAATATGACCCTGAGAGATTTGAAATAAATGTTAAGCTTGCCCCCTGAATGCCGTAGGCGCCTGCTTTATCCAACGACTCCCCTGTCGCAATATAGTCATCCATCAACTCTTTCGAAATTTCTGTAAATGTCACTTCAGTCGAATCAAAGAATAAGTGCTCACGCAATTTTTTCGTGAACTGGTCAACAAACAGAAAACTCACTCCAGTAATCACATGGTGAGTCTTATCGGAAAGCTCATTTAAAATAGCGCGTGCATCGTCTTTGTCTTTTGGCTTGCCGTAAAGCTTCCCATCCAGGACAACGATGGTGTCGGAAGAAATAATAAAAGGGTTTTCAATTCCAGAAGCCTTATCCATAACCGCGCGTGCTTTTTGTGAAGCTAAATCCATCGCAATGCGATCGGGCGCTGTCTCATCGGACACTTCATCCAAATCAGCTGTTAAAATCTGAAAAGGAATGTTGATGTAAGAGAGTAGTTGTTTTCTACGCGGGCTTTGTGAGCCGAGAACAAGGTGGTATTTATCTGATCCCATGCATTTTTTTCCAAAGAAGTTTTTTAGTTGAGTTTAAAACTTCTCCGGTTTCTTTGTCATCAGAAATATCTCTGAATTGCTCGCCGTATTTATAATAACGGTTAAGCGCGGTGATGAAAAAATAATTTCCGTAAATCATTGCCTGCGTCTTTTCTCCCCTTTCTTCAAGGCGCTCCCTGAAGCGCGAACTGGCCAGAAGGTTTGAAGTCTCCACTCTGCGGAAATACTCTTTTAAGAAATCCAGACGCAGCTCCAGGTCCGCCTTTTTTTCACCTTCATCTGCTTTGATTTTACCCCAAAGTCTGTAGCCATCTTTTTTGGCCAGGACCATCGGATCGTATTTTTCCCTGAAGGCAAATTCAGAGTAACGCATTAAAAAAATCTCACGCCCCATCATGATACTTGGAATTCTTTTGGTTAAAAATTCACCGACATTCAGCCATCTGACTTCTTCAGCATGAGCGTAATTTCTTCCTTTTTCATCAATAGAAATCCACAGATCATCTTGAATTGTGTTGAGTGTTTTATTATCAAAACCGCGCAACTGCAAATTGAGATTTTCCGGAGTGTCTTCAGTGGCCTTCATTCCAAGTAATTCTGTCGAGCGCTTTTTAAAAAATGATTTTCCACCAAGAAGCACTACCATCTCAACACTCGGAGACTCACCCATGATCGTCGCATTGGGCATAACTAAAAAAGCATAGGTCGGCTTTTTCCTAGTCAGTTTATTGTTGGCCTCAATCGTTTCATTGAGTGATTTGTAATGGTTGATGAAGGTCTTTTTTTCTGAAAGGAGTTCAAATAAATCATCTTCAATATATTGTTTCTTATCATTCACCGGCAGAGATTCATATTCTGAATACGGAAAGAAAATCACATCTGTTTCGCGCACGTTTACTTCTTCAAAAGTGTTTTCATGGCGAGAAAGCCATAGGACGTTGCCGGCATTGATTCTGGCATTAATGAAATTTTCTTTAACACCTACATTGAATTCGTTAAACGTCACCGACGACTGAGGTGAAAGCCTCACCATCGTTCCATCAAACAAAAAGATCCACGCATAACTATCGCCTACCGTTTGGATTTCATCCCCTTCGTATAGACCTGTGCGGTATGAACCGTTAAAAAAGCTCTCTCCGCGGTCAATGCGACAGATTCCGACACACTGATAGATGCGACCAACGAGCTCGCGGTTGTTTCTTTCTCTGATGATCTTTTCCCAATCGGGAACCTGGTCTCTGATATCACTCTCTTCTTTCCAGTCCTTAAACGACAAAAAAGAGTTAAGCGGGATATTTCCCCAAGGAGTAACACTTTGGTTTTGCCCTTTGAACTCCAATTTCGGCCCGGGAATGACCTCTTGTGCATTCGCACAAAATGCCAGAGCAAGCAGTAGAATGAGCAAAGTCTTTTTCATGTTCACTCTATCGGAACGATCCTCTGATAAGTATAGGTTCTCACTGGAATACTCCCCCTTTTTATGATAAAATTTCCCCCGTGAATCACCCCAAAGGAGCCTTTCGTGTCAACTGATCTTAATACCGAAGTAAATGAATCGGAAAATACCTCGTTCTCTTTCGTAAAAAGCGAACACAAAATTTTAGATTTCTGGAAAGAAAATGACATTTTCAAGAAGTCACTTGATCAGACAAGAAAGGGGAAACCTTACATTTTTTATGATGGGCCTCCTTTTGCCACAGGTCTTCCTCACCACGGTCACCTTTTAGCTTCAACTCTAAAAGATATCGTTCCTCGTTACTTCACGATGAAAGGTCGTTACGTTGAAAGACGTTTTGGTTGGGACTGTCACGGTCTTCCAATCGAGCACGAGATCGATAAAAAATTAGGTATGTCTGCTCAAGATGCAGTTAAACAATTCGGAGTCAAAGGTTACAACGATGAGTGCCGCGGGATCGTTCAACGTTTCACTAACGAGTGGGAAAAAACGATCACGAGAATCGGCCGTTGGGTTGATTTCAAAAACGATTACAAAACTATGGATGCTGATTTCATGGAATCAGTTTGGTGGGTAATCGGAGAACTTTGGAAAAAAGATTTAATTTACCAAGGAACAAAAGTCGTTCCTTTCTCAACTGCGCTTGGAACAGTTCTTTCAAACTTCGAAGCCAGTTCAAACTACCAGGATGTTCAAGACCCGGCAGTCACTGTTTTATTTAAAGTGAAAGATCAAGATTTCTACATCGCTGCATGGACGACAACTCCTTGGACACTTCCTTCAAACCTTGCCCTGTGTATGGGGCCAGAAATTGAATACGTAAAAATCCACGACAAAGATAAGGACATCAAGTTCATTATCGCAAAAGACCGCGTAGAAGCTTACTCGAAGAAGAGAAACTATGAAGTGCTTGAGTCTTACACTGGAGCACAACTAAAAGGTCTTCGTTATGAACCACTTTTCCCATACTTTAAAAAACATGAAGCTGTTGGCGCTTTCGTTGTTTTAAACGACGGATACGTTACAACAACTGATGGTACTGGTATCGTTCACATCGCTCCAGCTTTCGGGGAAGACGATAACCGTGTCATGAAAGAAGCAGGCATCACTGCTCTTGAGTGTCCGGTTGATGATGCTGGTAAATTTACAGCTGAAGTCAGCGACTTCGCCCGTGTTCATGTAAAGACTGCCGATAAAGACATCATCAAAAAATTAAAAGATGAAAATAAACTTTATGACCAAGGGGTTCTGGTTCACAGTTACCCATTCTGTCCACGCTCTGATACTCCACTTATCTACAAGGCGATCCCGTCTTGGTATGTGAGTGTAGAAAAAATCAAAGACAGACTGCTGGCCTCAAACGCACAGATCAACTGGACTCCGTCACACATTAAAGATGGACGTTTCGGAAAATGGCTTGAAGGCTCGCGTGACTGGTCGATCTCAAGAAACAGAATCTGGGGGACACCAATCCCTATCTGGATTAACGACAAAACCAACAACCGTGTTTGCATCAGCTCTGTTGAAGAACTTTTTCAGAGAACTGGTGTGCGTGTAACAGATCTTCACAAAGAAAACGTTGATGACCTGACTTTCACGCAAACAGGTGAAGAAGGGACATACAGAAGAATTCCAGAAGTCCTAGACTGCTGGTTTGAATCTGGGTCAATGCCATTTGCTCAACTGCACTACCCTTTTGAGAACAAAGAAATGTTCAAAGAAGGCTTCCCTGCTGAATTCATCGCCGAAGGTCTGGATCAGACTCGTGGATGGTTTTACACGCTAACAGTTCTTTCAACTGCTCTATACGACAAGCCAGCTTTTAAAAACGTTATCGTTAACGGTATCGTTATGGCCGAAGATGGCAAGAAGATGTCCAAGCGTCTGAAAAACTACACGGCACCAGATGAACTGATGGAAACATTCGGAGCTGACGCTCTAAGATTGTACCTCATCAACTCAGGGCTAGTAAAAGCTGAAGAGCAACGCTTTACTGATGCCGGTGTAAAAGACATGGTAAGAAAAGCACTTCTTCCATGGCAGAACTCATTTAAGTTCTTCCAGACATACGCTGAAGTTGATGGCTGGTCTCCGGTCACTAACTTTAAAACGTCTGATAACATCGTCGACAGATGGCTTCTTTCTAACCTGCAAACGTTAAAGAAAAACATTGCTAAGGAAATGGAAGAGTACCACCTGTACAACGTGGTTCCTGCTCTCTTTACTTTCATTGAAGACTTAACGAACTGGTACATCCGTCTTAACCGCTCTCGTTTTTGGGGTGACGGTCTGACTGATGATAAATGTGCTGCTTACTCGACTCTTTATACTGCTCTAAGAGAGCTTACAATTTCAATGGCGCCATTTACTCCATTCTTCTCTGAGTACGTTTTCCAGGAACTAAGAAAAATGAACCCAAAGGAGCCGGAGTCGGTTCACCTTTGTGAGTATCCAGTTGCTAAAGAAAACTTAATCAACAGCGAACTTGAAGTTGCAGTAGGAAGAATGCAGCAGATTATTCTTCTTGGACGCCAGAAGAGAAATCAGGTGCAGATTAAAGTTAAGACGCCACTTAAGCGCTTAACAATCATCCACAAAGATAAGTCTCTACTAAACGAGATTTCAAAGCTTGCTGAATACATTCAGACAGAGCTTAACGTAAAGAACATTGAGCTATCAACTGAAGAGTCGAAGTTTATCAAGCTTTACGCTAAACCAAATCTTCCAGCTCTTGGTAAAAAGCTTGGTAAGGACATGGGGAAATTTAAGGCCATCATCGAAAAGCTGGAAGGCTCTGACCTGATTAAGCTTGAAGAAGAAGGTGTCTTAACTCTTGAAGGTGTAAACTTCTTCCCTGAAGAAATTTTAGTGTTCAGAGAAGCGAAAGAAGGGACTCAGGCGATGAGTAACCGTTTCATCTCGGTTGATATCGACACAACTCTTGACCCAGAACTTATTAAAGAAGGTCTGGCACGTGAAGTTGTTAACAGAATTCAGAAATCGAGAAAGGATCTTAACTTCAACGTTGGAGATCGCATTGCTGTTGAATACAGCGGCTCTCCTGAAGTTGTTGAGGCAATCTTAGCTCACGAAGCTCACATTGCGAGTGAAACGCTGGCAACTGGCCTTAAAAAAGCTTCTGGTGAATTAAGCCTTAAGTATGAAATTGATGAATACACATTGTCGTTAAGTTTGAAAAAAGCATAAAATAAAAGGGGCCGAAGGCCCCTTTTTTATTTCTAGAAACGAAATCCTACAATTCCGCCAAATGAATTATTCCATAAACTCTGATTAGCTGACTTAGCATTTGCTCCCGAATACTCCGCCGTTAACTCTAAAGTATTGCCGAATAAAAAGCTCGCTCCAAAAGTTCCGCCAGTATTTTTCGACTTCCCTTCAAACTTCCTTGTATCAGTCCCTCTGGTCTGCTCAATATCGTAACTGAAACTATCGTGAAAAAAAGAAGCATAGATCAAAACGATTTTATTAAAGCGATAACCTGCAATGATATCCACACCCACAACTGAATTATCTAACTCTGCCTTAGTCGGAGTGTGATAGTTTTCACTCATGCTCTCGCTTCCACCACCCGCATGGGCCGCAATAGAAGTTTGGAACCCTTCTGTGCCACTCTTTCCGATTAACTGGTATTTTCCTTTTAACACTGTCCCTAAATCGCTGATGTACTGAAGTCCAATATCAATGCGCTCATGCAGACCAAGGTCACCACCAAGCGTGATAAAATTCTCTCGCGATAAATCCGGATTGTTAGGATCGGCCCAGGTTTGTGAGTAACTTGATGTCAGCGTGATGTCTTTTCCATTTCCCACCCCTGCATAAAGATGCGTCCCCCAGAGTTTCCCGGTAGTTTCTGACGTTTCAAATCGGTTATCAGGCATTTTGTAATGAAGAGCACATGAAGAAGAAAGTAAGGCCATCATGGCCAGTGCGAGCGTTTTCATTCCCATTTTCCCCCATAAAAAAAGGGCCTCAATGAGGCCCTTTTAATAAAGTATAATGGATTCTAAAAAAAATTAAAGATTAACTACGCATTCAACAAGCTCAACCTTGCGGTCTCTGTTAACTGTGATTTCGTTAGCGACGACAACATAAAGAAGTTCATCACCCGCAATAACAGTTCTCACAACTCTGTCTACGTATGAGTTTCTTGTTGAATCTACATAGTAGCGGTCAGTTTGAATGAATTCTTTTTTGTATCCTCTGAACATGAATTCAGAAGCATCGTTGATCACTTTGAAGATTTTAAGATCTGCATTTTCTGCCTGAACAGAAATGGCCTTTGCCGGGAAATTGGCTTCGCTTACAGTTACTTTACAAGCGTTACCTTTATCATCAACACCTGTGTGAGATCCAAGTGGAAGAACTGAAAGAAATGTATCAACTGCACTTTCTGCGGCGAATGTTGAAACAGATGCTAGTAATAATGCTGTGGCAATCAGACTTTTCATAATAGGGCCTCCCTTAAAATTAGGGACACCCTATCAAAGCACCTTTTTCCAGTCAAAGGGTATTGATCGTTTTTACAGAGCTAAGTTCTTGATATCTTCGTGAGAAGAGACTTTTAAAATGCGTTTAACTCTATGATTTTTAAGAGCTTCATGAACATCGGCTTCTAAGGCTTGAGATGTGACCAATACTACGATTTCATCTTTCAGACTACCTTCGGTAAGGCCGAAGGATTTTGAGAGCTCTCTGAGCTCATTAAGGCTTTGATCGATGATCTTTGAAGGTCTGTATCCTTCTATCATGAGTGCTTTAATGAGTTTTAGTTTTTCCAGGTCTTCATTAGTATAGACGCGTTCACCTTTTTGGTCACGACCTGGCCTGGGAAAAGAATAACGTCTCTCCCACATACGCAGTAAATACTTACTGATGTTGGTTTCTTTTTCTACGACATTGATTGGATACATTAACACCTTCCTCGTATCAAGTTTCAAAACTTATACAGCATGATTTGTGCCACTTATTTAATCCGTTATCTGATCAATTTTGTGTCCACAAGCGGGGCGCAACACCACAGTTGTGGGGAAAAATAGTAGTCCTTATCAAATGCTAATTCAGGAATATAAGCATGAGTGATAACGTATTGAGGATAATACCACTTGGCGTAGATAGGATTGAGACAAGCTATAGACAGTAAAATACTACTTAGTCTATTTCACTAGAGTTGTGATTTTTTTGAAATTAAGGACACTTCCATTCATGCGGACATTAGTAACTAAGTCAGGATTGATATCGGCATAAACCCATTTTGGATAATTCACTTCGCCTTGAATAATGATGCCATTATCAGGAAAGCCCTTATCACAAGTTGAGTACACTGCGGCCATGCCCGTATTCCTGTCGATGGCCTCTGAATAATCAACCTCTCCCACTGTCTGAGAGACGGCAACGTAAATTTGATTTTCCAAAGCTCTGGCACGAGCACCGACGTGCACGCGGTTCATCCCGGCCGGAGTTTCAGTGCATGAAGGCGCTATCAGAAGAGTGATTCCAGATAAAGCGAGTTCGCGTGAGAAATCCGGAAACTCAACATCGAAGCAAATAGAAATTCCCACCTTCACGCCATCCACATCAAAGACGTTTAACTTTCTTTGATCAGGTGAAGACACTTTCCATTCTTCATCTTCAAAACGAGTCATCACCTGTTTGTCCTGATAACCATAAAGGCCTTCAGGGTTGATGAAAAAAGCGCGGTTGATATATTTGCCTTCAAGCTCCAGAGGAAAACTTGGAGCGATAATATAAACTTTGTATTTTTTTGCCAGGTCGAGATAGCAGTTTAAAAAGTCATCTTTATATTTTTGAATTTCTTTTAACTGCCCGGCCAGATTCTTTTGGATTTCAGGCGCCATCAAAGATACTAGTTCAATCGAGCCATACTCTGGAAAAATCACCAGCCGAGCGCCGTGTGTTGCCGCCTCTTTCACCCAGTCTTCAGCATTGCTTTTAAAAGCGTTGAGAGAACTGTGTTTATTCATTGAGTACTGAGCAGTGGCGATTTTTAACATAAAGATTTCATCCAATAGATCATAGGCTTTTTAGTTTCTGCACTCTCACCAATGTCCTGCCATGAGAATTCACTTCTTAGGTTTTCTTGTTTGGCGTATCCGCGTTTTTTCCAGAACTCATCCAGAGGGCTGTAACCTTCTGGCCTCATCGGGTGATCAGACGGTCTTTGAACTCCACAAAACACCGTTGTATGAAAACCAAATTTTTTAGCGGCGGCTTCTCTGCCGTCAAAAAACTGATGACCCAGACCATGACCTCGGTATTCTTTTAACAGGACACTCTCACCAAAATAATAAATCTCATCGAGATTCATCTTAGCTTTTAAGAATGGCTCTCTTACATAATCGGCTTCATCTCTTAAAGGAAGAGCTGTCGCTGCTCCCACAAGAATGTCGCCATCAAAGGCTGCAACTAAAACGCTGCGAGGACTGTTGGTATAAATTTTCAGGTAATCTTTTTCATACTCAAGACTTCCCTCATAAAGATAAGGGAAGTCGTGAAAAACTTTTATGCGCAATTCGGCCAGGCGAGGAATCAGTGGGGCGATGTCTTTACCAAAAAAACTCTCCACTCTCATTTTAGTATTCCTGCGGGAAAATCTCGTATTGCTCGATGTGATAGTTATTTTCCGAGCGAATCTGGATTGATTTACCGTGTGCTTCTTCAAGCGTGTCGATTAAATCAAAGTCTTCGCCAGTTAATGTCGCCGTCACTTCCGGGTGAGCGTAGATCGAAACTTTCGAACCTTTTGTTTTTGCCAGGACTTTATTGAGTTCGCGGATCAACTCGTAACAAACTGACAACGTCGACTTCACCCTTCCCGTTCC
This sequence comes from Bacteriovorax sp. As-1, assembly GCF_058446905.1. NCBI lineage: Bacteria > Pseudomonadati > Bdellovibrionota > Bacteriovoracia > Bacteriovoracales > Bacteriovoracaceae > Bacteriovorax > Bacteriovorax sp. As-1. The sequence continues at coordinate 2,394,340 of NZ_CP184341.1, read as the reverse complement.
TTCACAGTATGGACATGGCTCACACATGATGCGAGAAAGCGTATCTCTCGTTCTCTTTCTAGTCATCTCAACCAGCCCAAGTCCAGAGATCGGAAGCACGTTGGTTTTTGCACGGTCTTTTTTCAGCGCTTCTAATAAAGCGTTATAGACTGTAATGCGGTTTTCTTCTTTTTCCATATCGATGAAATCGATAATAATAATCCCACCGCAGTTTCTTAAACGTAATTGGTAAGCGATTTCTTTAACCGCTTCTAGGTTGGTTTTTAGAATGGTTTCTTCAAACGTTTTTCTCCCGATGTATTTACCGGTGTTAACGTCGATAGAAACTAAAGCTTCAGTCTGATCGATATTTAATGATCCACCTGACTTCAGGAAAACCTTGTTATCGATAGCGCGCTCTACTTCCAGGTCAATTCCAAATTTTTCAAAAATCGGAGTTGAGTCTTCGCCGTAGAATTTGAATTTTCCTTTCATTGTTGGAAGGAACTTCTGCACGAATTTTTCAGCTTCTTTTAAATTTTCTTTTGAATCGAGGATGATTTCATCAACATCTTCATCAGCGATATCGCGGAAGACTCTTTGAATGAAACTTAGATCCTGGTGAACAACTGCTGGAGCTCTTGCCTTCTCTGCTTTTTTTGAAACATCTTTCCAAAGTTTCATCAGCATATTGAAGTCGAACTTCAGAGTTTTATAACTTTGTCCTTCGGCCACAGTACGGGCAATAACCCCTGTTCCTTCCGGACGAATCGTTTCTAAAATTTCTTTTAGTCTCTCGCGCTCTTTCTCACTCTCGATTCTTCTTGAAACACCTGTGTGCTCAATGAAGGGCATGAAGACAATATGTCTTCCGGCAAAAGTGATATGGCGAGTGACTCGCGGACCTTTTGTTGAAATCGGCTCTTTGGCAACCTGAACCAGGATCTCGTCACCTTCTTTAATGAAAGTTTCAATCGAGATGTCTGGACGGAAACGCATGTTCACCGCTTCAGATAGTGTAGAAAGTTCGTCAGGAATAACTTCTCCCTGCTTCTCTTTTCCTTCCATCGACTTCTTGCTTTTTTCCGCCATGTCTCTTTGTTCTTCAATGGTAGGAATATATGCATCATCTACATACAAGAAGGCCGCTTTCTCGTAACCGATATCAACAAAGGCCGATTGCATTCCGGGTAGAACGCGCACGACTTTTCCTTTGAAAATGTCGCCTACAAAGGGAAAATCTACATGATTATTCTCAGGTCTGTGGTGAAATGAGCGCTCCATTAGAAAATCGAGAATCTCACCATTCTCAATAAGCGCTGCCCGACACTCATTGAGTGTCTGGTTGATAATTAATTGTTTGGCCATCGTAAAATCCTTAAAAACTTAAATCTAGTTCAGGATACCTTACCTTGACCAAAGTGACAAAGGAGGAAAATGTCGCAGTTCTGTATGATAATTAGAACGTAAAAGAGAAACCCACTGTAGGGTCTTTTAGGTAACTTTCGGCGATTTTTTGTTTAGAAAAATCGATTCTTGCCAGGCTCTCGTTTGTTTCGGCCGTCATTGGAGATGGAGTCAATTCAGTGATGACCTGAGACTTCGTTGCTTGGTTAAAAATGACGTAGCCAACCCCAAAAACAATCCCGATAGCTCCACCGATAGCGATATTTTTCATATGGTCTTTTGGAGTCTCAACAAACGATAGAGTTGAAAGCCCCAGTACAGCACCAAAAGCACCTGAACCTAATACTACGTATAAGTCATTCAATGATTCATCGACGAAACCAGTTGAATTTGAGTCTTGTGCCCTTAGTTGAAGTGGGTTTAAAAGAATAACTGTAGTTACTAAACAAGTAAGAAGTTTTTTAGTTAGTGTCGATTTCATAGTTTTTCCTTAAACCTTGGGCGATATGTTATGTTTGATTTTCACGAGTCTTTTCAATACACTTTACCCCTTACTCTTAATTTTTTAAGGAACGGTTTAAAGGACGTATGACTCAATCATTCTCAGCTTATAGTATTATACAAAAGAAACGAGATAAAGAAAGACTTAGCAAAGAAGAAATCTCTTGGTTCATTGATGGACTCACTAAAGGTGAAATCGCTGATTACCAAATGAGTGCTCTACTTATGGCCATCTATCTCAATGGAATGGACATCGAGGAAACAGCAGCACTGACAGATGCTATGCTTTACTCGGGTAAAGTTCTCAACTTTCCAGAACAACATTTTATCGACAAGCACTCAACTGGTGGAGTTGGCGACAAGGCCTCTTTCATTCTGGCTCCTATCGCCGCGGCTTGCGGTGTAAAAGTTCCAATGATCGCCGGCCGCGGGCTTGGACACACTGGTGGAACAATCGACAAAATTGAATCGATCCCAGGTTTTAAAACAGAAATCTCTCTGGAAGAATTTGAAAAACTTTTGCATGAGCGCGGAGTTGTTCTCATTGGACAAACCAAAGAAATCGCTCCTGCTGATAAAAAGATTTACGCTTTAAGAGACGTAACAGGAACTGTTGAATCCATTCCACTTATCACTGCTTCGATCATGAGTAAAAAACTGGCCGAAGGAGCTAAAGGAATCGTCATGGACATCAAGACCGGTAACGGGGCCTTTATGTCTAAACTTGCCGATGCTAAGAAATTAGCTGAATCGATCAGAAAAACAGGACATAGATTCGATAAAAATATGATGACAATGATCACAGACATGTCAGAGCCTTTAGGGTTAGCTGTCGGGAATTCATTGGAAGTCATTGAGAGTATCGAAACCCTAAAAGGAAAAGGACCAAAAGATTTAACTGATCTTTCAGTGGCCCTTGCTGGCGGGATGATTTACCTGGCAGGTCTGGCAAAAGACTTAAAAGAAGGAATTAAAAAAGCTCAGGCTTCAATTGATGACGGAAGTGCGCTGGAGAAATTCCGCGCATTGATTTCGAATCAAGGTGGAGACGCGAGAGTTGTTGATGACTACTCTCTTCTTCCTTTGACCAAAACAACTTTCGAAGTGAAGTCTAAGAAAGCTGGTTACGTCACAAAGATGGAATGTACAGAACTTGGTAAGCACTGTGTACGCCTGGGGGGTGGAAGACAAAAAACAGGAGACGCGGTGGATTTTGCCGTAGGCTTCGTGATGAATAAGAAGATTGGAGACAAGGTCGCTAAAGGTGAAGCACTGATGACGATTTACTGTCACGACAATCAAATGAAAATTGCTGAGGAGATCTCTGAGCTTGTAACAAGCCGTGACATCACTATAAGTGCAATTAAACCTCCTAAAAAGAAATTGATTATAGATATTAATACAAGCTTTGCTGGAAAAAATACGAAGACAAAGAAAACTAGCAGTGCTAAAAAGACCACCCCAAAAAAAGTGGCGAAAACAACTGTAAAGAAACCGGCCAAGAAGCCAACAAAGAAACCAACAAAGAAAAAGAAGTAAACAATGGAATCACTAACACAAAAACTAGAAAAGACCGTCGCTCATATTCACCACGTAAAAAAAACTAATCCACGCGTAGGAGTTATCCTGGGCTCAGGACTGGGAGACTTTGTTGAGAAGATGGAAAATAAAACCGTTATTCCTTATAATGACATTCCTCATTTCAAAAAAGTGACTGTGCAAGGGCACGATGGAAAAATGATTCTAGGAACTGTTGGTGGTGTTGAAGTTGTCGCTCTTCAGGGACGTTTTCACCTTTATGAAGGCCATGACATGGAAGACGTTGTCTACCCTGTGCGCGTTCTGGCAAAACTTGGAATCGAAACACTCATCGTGACAAACGCTGCTGGTGGAGTGAACTTGAGTTACTCTCCTGGAGACTTAGTGATTCTTACAGATCAAATTAACCTGACAGGAAGAAATCCGTTAATCGGGCCAAACGATGATTCAATCGGTCCTCGCTTCCCGGATATGTCTCATGCTTTCAATGCAAAATACATCGACATTCTTGCAGAAACTGCAGCTGAATTAAAAATGAACAACAGACAAGGTGTCTACGTCGGTGTTTTAGGGCCAACGTATGAAACTCCTGCTGAAATCAGAATGTTCAGAATCCTGGGCGGTGACGTTGTCGGAATGAGCACTGTTCACGAAGTAATCGTCGCCAACCACATCGGTCTTAAAGTTTGTGGTGTTTCATGTGTAACTAATATGGGTGCCGGAATTATCGACCAGACTTTAAAACACGAAGACATTAAAGACGAAGCAAATAAAGTGATGAGCAACTTTACAGAACTTCTTAACCGCTCAATCGTTAAATTTTCGAGGGTAAAATAATGGAAATCAAAAAAGTACTACGCGAAAAAGCGAAAGATGCGGCAAGCAAGGCCTACTCTCCTTACTCAAAAGCGAAAGTAGGAAGTGCCATTGAGATGAGCGATGGCTCTATCTACACTGGATGCAACATTGAAAATGCCAGCTACGGTGGGACAATCTGTGCTGAAAGAGTCGCGATCTTAAAAGCAGTCTCTGACCAAAAAATGAAAATCGCTAAAGTTTACGTTTATACCAAAGACGGCTGGCCACCATGTGGTTTATGCCGCCAGGTAATGAGTGAATTTGCAGCTAAAGATATGGAAGTTATCATGGGTGACGAGAACGGAAAGGAAGTCACAATGAAGTTCACTGAACTGCTTCCACTGTCCTTTACTCCGGATCACCTCATCGGTTAATTACAAGACCTGATGATTTTTGTCTGAGTTTTTGCTAAGAGCTCGGCAATATCCTGATCCGCAATCTTATGTTTTAGTTCTTCTATTGCCTCACGACCTTTTTTGGGGCAATAGCGGGACTTAAGAACAATACCACTTCCATTTTTTTGCTTAATAAAACCAGTCGAAATTGATTTAAAAGCGCGCTTGTCCAAACGACCTTTTAAAAACTCATGCCCTGCTATTTCCATTGGAGAAAAGAATGATGTCTCTACTCCCTCTCGGTTGCTTACAGCTCGGATATAAACAGTTGCTGGAATTTCCGGATACTCTCCCTTGATATGTTCGTAAACTTGAGGATCATACTCTGTATCATCGCCAATAAGAATTAAATTATCCGGATTGATGTCTCTGATTAATCTTTTAATTGTTGCTGTCTTAAATTCAAAAGTGTCATCATCCATTGAATCTTTTAAAACCAGATTATGTTGCTGAGGAAAATCATTTTCTTCCAGGAAATCGCTCACGCGCACACGGATCACTTTAGGGGAACCACTGACGTAATATATCGACGTGTCCTCATTCATCATTTTATTGTAAAGCTCGCTCATTCCCGCGAATGCTTTTTCTCTAAAAAGTCCGTTGAAAACAATGGTTCTCTTTTTACCGAGAACATCGGTCATTTTAACAGTGTCATCAACGTCACTGACGATTAATGTTTTTGCTTGAAGAGATTGAATTGAGGCAATCAGGAATGCGCTTAAAAAAAGGATTTTTGCTTTCATGCTTTTTCACCAATAAAAAGGCCTTAAATAAGTGATTCCTTTTAACTCTAGCAAATGGTGTGGTTCTCACCATATAGCTTGTAAAATTTATCACCTATTTAAGGCCTAGATTCAAGGATAAACCCTCTAAGTTCCTAGAATAAGTCTAATACTGTAATCGAATCAATTCCCATGAACTTGCGGTAGATACGGTCTTTGGCCGAATCTTCACGTTTTCCGGCGTTCAAACACTTCTCCATGTCCTTTGGACTTGTCCCAATAAGACCGGCCATTAGCTTGGCCTGGCACTCATTTTTACGACGGTCATTTTGCTCTTTTAGTTGCTCTTGAGTGTCGTAGCTAAAAATGTCTTCGTAGTTATCATCTGCTTGATCGAGTAGTTTATCAACCGGAGCTCCCGTCTCTTTGTAAGTCAATTGCACCAGGTTGTCCCTGTCTAGCGGGAAGAACGGGCTTTCTTTTGTTCCGTTATTTAAAACTGTTTTATAAGTTTTATTTCTCTTCCCCGCCGGGTGATCGGCCTGGTCTTTTGTCTTATAAGACACAGTGATCGGAGTCTGTTGTTCATCGTTATCCAAAATCAGGTCGTGAAGCGCCATTAAATCAGGAACGCGAAGTCTCATACACCCGTGAGAGTCAAACCCTCTTACGAATGAGTCGTTGATTTCAGTGTGGAAACCAATCGCCGTCATATCGTTTCTAATATCATTTCCTTTTAATAATCTGATGAATGGTTTTCCATCAAAGTAACGAGGCTTTTCTCTTTTTGAGATGACTGCTCTCTGGTCAATCACTCCATTTTGAAAACGTGGAGTTAAAAGGCTTACACGACCTTCATTTAAAACACCTTCGTCAAATCCACCGACACCGATTGGGAAGACAAATTTAATATCGTACATCGAGTCTTCGATGATCACTTTTCTATCAATTAATCCAACACTAATTGAAAAAGCTGTGTCTCTTAAGTTCACAGAGCCTTCTGGTTGAATCAACATATCGGCCAGTTTCTTAGCTCCATTGTTATATGAAACAGTAAAGCGTTCAAAATTTGAGAAGCCTTTATACTTAACATAAGCTGTGACTGATAAACGAACCATTCCAGGAGTCACTTCTGGAAGTTTATTTAAGAAAACATTGTGAACAACTTCGATTGTTCCGCTGTTAAAAAATGCCTGTGGGTTGCTCTTGATGTTGGCCGCAACATTCGCAAGGCCTGGAACAAGAGAAGGAAAATTGTTAACTAAGTCATCTAGCCTTACGCCTACGACTTTATTGGCCGCTTCGGCCGGAACGACTAACTGATTTGTTAAAAGTGAATTTTTCCCCAATGCAGCTTGTGCGTAAACGTCTTGAACTGACATTGTTAAAAGCACAGCAACAGTTGAAGAGACAATAGCTTGCCTGATCATTAGAATCCCCCTGAATTTTGTCGGGTTTATCAAACAAGTTTGGCTTTCAAAACAGCATTGTATTTTTTACAGATATTGAGATAGGATCAACAGATATGAACTCAATAAATTTTAAAGAATTTTTTTCAGTTACACTTATTCTCTTTTCAGTCATTGATATTCTGGGAGCAATTCCTTTTATCCTCGACATCAAAAAGAAATTCAAAGTGCTTAATGCTTTCAAGATCACCATTGTTTCCGGTGTTCTTTTATATGCTTTCTTATTTATCGGAGAATCAATTCTTCACCTTTTTGGCGTAGACGTTGAGTCTTTTGCAGTGGCCGGTGGTCTGATCATGTTCTTTCTAGGTCTGGAAATGGTTTTAAACATCGAGATCTTTAAACACGACCCACAACTAGCCTACACCTCTCCTATCGTGCCCCTGGCCTTCCCATTGATCGCAGGAGCGGGGTCTATGACGACTCTGATCTCACTCAATGCTGAATACCAGAGAATTAACATCATTCTGGGTGTTTTCTTTAACCTGATTTTTGTTTATTTCGTTTTAAAGTCTTCGGATTTCATCGATAAAAAAATCGGCGTCAGCGGAAGTATTATCTTAAGAAAGTTCTTTGGGACTATTCTTCTAGCGATGGCCATCCGCCTGATTAAGAAAAATATTGTAGGAGTCTAGAAGCTATAGCCTGCACCGAAAGCAAACTGTAATCCGCTTTCTGTCAGCTTGATGGTTTTGTACTTCTGATTGCGGGCCTCATAACCTACCCCAAAACTTGCTCTGACCTTTGGGAAGAAATAATTGAAGTTGCTGTTAATGGTATAAGAAGTACCCATTTTCTGTTCCCCTGATGGCAGGATAAAACCTACTCTCAAAGTAGATTTCCTTTTTACTTTCAGCACTCACTGTCGCTGACCATCTCTGGGAAATGTAATATCTCGTCCCAACTTCATAACCTCCCATCTTGCTTCGACGGTTAGAATTATCAGTCGTATTGAGGACGGTGATTTCATAAGTCGAGAACGTTCCAAAAAGAACGAATCTTTCATTAAGACGTCTCAGGTAAGAAAATTTAAAACGGGAAACAAAGTCTGAGCTGAACTTATAATCAATCCCCGGGCCGCTAATATCATAGTTTCCTTCTGCAAAAAGAAACTCTGCCACGATAGCATTTTTATAAGAAGTATCCTCTTCAGCATTTACTGAAACTGTTGCACTCAAGGCAAAGATCAAAGCAAAAAAACTTTTTAGACATAGCTTATTGTCTATCTATGTGGAATTTATTACTAGGATTTTTTTAAAAATTAAGTCTCTTGGTGCTTAGGTCATAAACACCAAGAGTTGTAGTCAGATAATTAAAGGCTGCGTTCGATATTGAGGGAGTCAATATTAACATTAGATGGCCTGTGCTTTAAGAGGTGGCAGGCAACAGGTAGATCATTAACGACTGCTTCATAATTGTCAGAGTCGTTTCCACTAGTCCAATTGAGTGCCTTCCAGCCACTCAGAAGGTCTTTTTTTATGGTGACAACAAAACCGTAATTGGTGTCCATAAACTCTCCCCACTGAATCCAAAGCTCACCATTGACAATGTCTTTTGGTGTCACTTCAATTTCTTCACTCCATCCAACATAATCGTTAAAAGCATAAGAAAGAACCTTATCATTCTTAATCTTAAAGAAGGCATTATACTGTTCTTGGTTGTCGGAGCACGAGATGAATTTAATCTCATTGGCATGAAGGTTCATCGAGGTCATAAGAATCAAAGGCAGAAGCATTTTCATATGAATTCCAGGTTGAAGTTTGCATGGAATTAACATGCAGCTGTTTTGAATGTGAAGAAGAGTCCCTAAAAGGGATGAAATCTTAAAAGATGAATAAACGGGATTAAAAGAAGAATAAAAATGGTGGGCGTTGAGGGGTTCGAACCCCCGACATCTACCTTGTAAGGGTAGCGCTCTCCCAGCTGAGCTAAACGCCCATTTGAATTCGTCGAGTGGATAAGAAGATAGTCAAACCACTTTCTTCTGTCAATTTAAAAAAGTGAAAATCTGTTAATTTTTAGAGCTTTTTGGCCAAGTCCCTTCTTAACTGTGTTGTTTTTACAAGATGGACACAAAGGTTGCCACCCCCTTTTTTCTGCGGTAAATCACAGCTCCAAAGTTACGAAGGGGTCAATCCACTGGCCCATCAAATAGGAGTTATTATGAAATCTTTCGTCCTTGCTATGACACTTGTTCTTTCAGCTTCTGCTTTTGCAAATACTGCAACTGAAGCAGTTTCTAACCTTATCGCTTCTGGAACTTACCAAGGTAAAAACGGCGCTGAGAAATGTACTGTAAGTGTAACAACTTCAACTGACTCAGTTACAATCGCAATCCAAGACAAAAACAACAAGAGCGACTACTTCTCGCTTCTAAACTCATACACTAACTACAACGTTGACGCTGTAACTGGTGAAATCTCTGCTTCTCAAAAACTTAGCTTCCCTCGTTACCTTCAAGGTGGATCAAAAATCCTTAACGTAAGAGGAAACGATAAGAACCAGGTAGAATTCTTTATTTCTCAAATTCTTCTGGACCACAGAGGAAACGATGCAAGCACATACGCCGCTTGTACAGTTTCTCTTTAATTCATGATTAATGGACCGGTGAGAAATCACCGGTCTTTTAAGAACTTTTGTAACTCTTCCGCCACATCGGCATAGGTCAGCTTCACATACTTATTTTTTAATTCTTCTGAAATTGCCACCATCATCTCTTTTGTCACTTCTTCTTTCTCCGCCTTTTCCATAAAACGTGTAACGAAATCTTCAATCACAATATATGACATCGTTAAAGGCGAAATCCCCAGGCTCAAAGATTCTGGAAAACCACGTCCATTCCTCATTCCATGGTGTTCTCGGACAATAGAAGGAACTTCTTTGGAAGATTTGATAATCGTCTCAAGAATGGCAGCTGCGGCATCGGCGTGCCCATTAACAACGGCCAGATCGTCTTCTGAAAGTTTTGCTCTTTCTGCTGATGAATGGTGGGCCTTAATCAAACGGTCACTATTTAAAGAAAGGTCGTGGAAGAGGGCCAGGTAGAGAATCTTATTTCTGGTCTGATCTTGGCTCCATGAGAATTTTCCCATGACCGCAAAAAGTAAAAGGCATCCCATATAACTATGAGCGTACCCATAAGAGAGTTTTGTATTTTTAAATCCAACTAAAAAAGCTTCCAGAGGATTAGGAGACTTCAGAAGAAAGTCCATCGACTTCAAAACTTCTTTGATGATTTCCACATTGTACTTATCAAGGGTGCCGTTTTTAAAAACATCCAGCAAAATTTCATAACTATCAGAGTTTAACTGCATCCTCACTTGAATGCTTGAGACGCGCTTAAAACGATCGAGAAAAAATCCACTTAAAAGTTCATTCGCCTTTTTATAATCTTCCTGGGCAACGTAAAGTTCTTTTCCTCCACGCACCAGCATGCGATCAAGATCTGCACGGGCGATTTTAGCTCCGCTGGCAATCTTCACGTTGTACTCAAAGCCTTCACCTCTTTTGACCCTCGAGTATAAATTGAAATCCATTTTTGTCTCTGGAAGAGTCAGGAAGTATTTCATACTGATGGCAATATAAACGGGAGAGCCTGTAGGGTCGCCGGTCTTTTTTAATGTGGGAGGTTTTTTTTCCAGAAGAGGTGACCTAAAGACGGTCGTTTTATCGCTATTGTCTTCTTCGTTTTCCGGATTTTCTTCCTGGACATCCATAGGAGCAGGAATCGGCGTCAACACCGGCGACGGTGGCGCAGGGGCCAGTGGCTGCTCCACTTCAAAGCTCTGTGGAGAATTTTCTTTTCCCAGCACAAATCCCAAATGAGCAATGACTTTCTGAAAGCTTGCCTTATTGGGAATAAAAGAAACGTGAGGATAATTGCTTTCTAATTCTCCAAGCACCACGACCTTAACATCACTTTCAAAATTGTCTTTGTTCTTGATGAGATAATCAAAGATTCTTGGAGCGAGTATATCGCGGCAAACGATCATTTCAATCGCAGGAAGAATATTGAGCATGGAGATGGCTTCACTCACTCCATTGCGCACAAGCACTTCGGTGCCATATTTTTCGAACAGGCCGCTTTTAATTATACTATTAACTTTTTGGTCTTCAGTAAGAAGGAGTATCTGGGTCATGTATCCATAGTAGCATGGACCGGACTTTTGGAATAAAAAAAGCCCCTTACGGGGCTCTTTCTATTGAAAATTAGTTTCAATTAAATAATTTTTAGATGGCTATATTAATTGGCAACTTCCATTCCTCTTGCCCCTTCCACCACAGTAAGACTTGGTGTAACGGCCTGTAGGAATTTCTCTGGATTCGTAAGATCAAGAGCTACTTTTAGAACTTGATCTACGTGCTCACATGGATGGATGTCAAGGCCAGCCTGGATTTCTTCAGGTACCTCAGCAAGATCTTTTACGTTTCTAGCTGGGATAATAACCGTCTTCACACCTGCATGTTTAGCAGCAAGAAGTTTTTCTTTTAATCCACCGATTGGAAGAACACGTCCTCTGATCGTTACCTCTCCAGTCATTGCTACGTTCTGGTGAACTGCAATTCCAGTGATAGCTGAAGTCAGAGCTGTTACCATCGTCACACCCGCAGATGGACCGTCTTTTGGAGTCGCCCCTTCTGGTACGTGGATATGGATATCGTTCTTTGTATACCACTCAGCACTGATTCCAAGTTTTGGCGAGATTGCTCTCACGTAAGAAAGAGCTGCCTTAGCCGACTCTTGCATTACTTCGCCAAGTTTACCAGTAATCTGGATTTTTCCATTTCCTTCTACTGTCACAACTTCAATGTGAAGTAGCTCACCACCAACCGAAGTCCATGCCAGACCGTTTACCAGTCCAACTTGTGCTCCCGCCTCAATATCTGTGTTGTCGAATCTTCTCGGCCCAAGATATTTAGAAAGTTGTTTCGAAGTGACATTGAATTTCTTCCCTGCCGGTACTTCTTTAGTTACAACTTCAGTAGCGATTTTTCTTACAACAGTGTTAACCAGTCTTTCGAACTCACGAACACCAGCTTCTTTTGACCATCCACGTACGATGTCAATCATACATGAATCACCAATTTGAACTTCGTGCTCTGTTAACCCATTAGCTTTAACAGCTTTTTTCAGAAGGTAGCGCTTCCCGATTTCCAGTTTCTCTTGTGGAGTGTAACCAGAAAGGTGGATGATTTCCATACGGTCTCTTAACGGACCTGGGATCTTCCCTAGATCGTTAGCTGTCATAACGAACATAACTTTCGATAGGTCGTATTCAACTTCGATATAGTGGTCAGCGAAATTCTTGTTTTGTTCTGGGTCTAGTACTTCAAGCATTGCAGCTGAAGGATCGCCACGCATATCAGATGACATTTTATCGATCTCATCTAATAGGATCAGAGGATTTGATGTTCCGGCCTTTTTCATGGCCATCATGATCTTCCCTGGCATAGCTCCTACGTATGTTCTTCTGTGTCCGCGGATTTCAGATTCATCACGAACTCCACCAAGGGCGATACGTTGGAATGATCTTCCTAAAGACTCAGCAAGAGACTTCGCGATTGACGTCTTACCAACTCCCGGAGGACCTGAAAGACATAGGATTGTTCCTTTACCCTCTTCTTTAAGAAGTGAACGAACCGCTAGGTACTCTACAATTCTTTCCTTAACATCCTTCATTCCGTAGTGGTGGTCGTCTAAGATCTCTTTTGCTCTCGCAACAGAGTTGTTATCTGTAGTGTACTCATCCCATGGAAGTGAAAGCATCCAGTCTACATAGTTTCTAACAACAGCTGATTCAGCTGACATTGGAGACATAGACTTAAGTTTCTTGAGTTCTTTAGCTGTTTTTTCACGAGCTTCTTCTGGCATTTTCTTAGCAGCAAGCTTCTCTTCCATTTCCTGGATATCAGTCTTACCATCGTCTTTTTGCCCAAGCTCTTTTTGAATCGCATTCATTTGCTCGTTCAGGTAGTACTCTTTTTGAGACTTTTCCATCTGAGTTTTTACGCGAGTTCTTATACGTCTTTCAACGTTGATGATTTCAATTTCACCTTGCATCTTTTCAAGTAGAAGTTCTAATCTTCTTCCTACTTCAACAGCTTCAAGGATTTCTTGCTTCTCAGCGATTTTCATAGTTAAGTGAGCAACCATGATATCAGCTAAACGAGAAGGATCCGTAATCGAAGAAATGCTCATCAGAAGTTCAGGCGGAATTCTCTTATTAAGCTTCACATACTGTTCAAAGATTCCTTTGATGCTTCTGATGGTTGCTTCAAGAGTAACTGGGTCTTTTGTTTCTGATACGCATTTCTCGACTTCAGCAAAGTAGCCTTCGCTACCTGATTCAAATTTTTTGATGCGTGCACGGTACTTCCCTTCAATCAACACTTTTACTGTATTGTCTGGAAGACGAAGCATTTGAATAATGTTTACCACCACACCCACTTCATAAATATCTTCGCGGTCTGGGTTTAAAACACTAGCGTCTTTCTGTGTGACAAGAAAGATTTCATTGTTGTTTCTTTGTGCTTCTTCAAGAGCAGAGATTGATTTTTCTCTTCCAACGAAGAGAGGTACTACCATGTGTGGGAAAATAATCATGTCCCTTAGCGGTAATAACGGGAACTTTTTAGACTCTGACCAACCTTGCGACATAGTACCTCCTGCACTATTTGTTACTTCTCCCTACTCCCTAGGCTCACTTCCTGAGTTCCTAGTAGGATTTGGGAGGGTCTAATAAAATCATGACACGAAATTCGATTCTTTTGCAAAATAAAAGAAATGGTATAAATTGCTTTTTTTCTTAAACAAACTCCCATTATGGGGGAAAAATTTTATAGGGTATTTCGTGTCACCAATACCTAACTCTCAGTATTTCCAAGGAACATTCATAGGGGCACTTTGTAAGGAAGTGTAAGTTGAAAAAAATTCAGCAGGATAGGTGCAAAAATGCACCTATATCCGAGTGAATCTTTCGGATTATTTTTTAGATTTTTTCCTATTTTTAGTGTGAAAAAAACACCATCTCGATCTGAATAAAAGAACCTAAAGGCAAGATTAGATCTCTTTTTAGCAAGCGAATATTTTTGACCTCTCATCACCTATAAAACTAACATCTCTTCAGTTAAATTTTTATTAGGCAATTGGCCTCTTATCATTGCAATCCATGAGGAATTTGAAATGAACCTGGCACTATCCGCTCTTCTCCACTCTTCCTGCCAAACGTCTGGAGATGATCAGTAATAAAATGCCCTTTGATATTGCCGCAGGTGTTTTAGAACAAAGACCCAATCTTTTCTACTCTAGCGACTATTTGCAAATGAAGTACTACGCTGTGGCCAAACTCAGCAAAGAAGTCCATCTGGAGAAAATCAATGACCAGCATAAGTACAGTGTCGGAGCCTGGCCTTTTGCCAGGAAATACTGTGGTGATGAATACCGCAGACTTTATACACCAAAGGCCGATGGCTCCTCTGCTTTCAACTATACTGAGCCCGTCACCAGCGAGTCGCAGAATAAAATGTTATGGCTTAACCGCTTTGACGTTAGCATCACCAATAAGGTGACCTTTAACCATTATAAAAAAATACTTTCATCGGCTTATGACACTTCAATCGATATCAGCTACTATGTCATCATCCCAGAAGAAGTGAAATTCTCCGTGGCCTTTAAGGATGAATAAATAAAAAAAGATTTCGAAGCCGGCCTTAGTCAACTTAGGCGCAATAAAAGCTTTCGCAGAATTTTCGATACCTACACAAGATAATGGAGACCGTGTGAAAACCCTGATTGCTCTTTGCCTTCTAACATTAAGCTCACTGGCCCTGGCAGCTCCCAAAAAAGAACTGCAGATTGGTGGAGCTTATTACAGAAAAATCATCCATACGAAAGATCTCATTGCCGACATCATGCCTCCGCCGGCCTTTATTATTGAGTCCTATCTCACGACCCTTCTACTCTTAAATGAAACAGAAATGGCGATGAAGGACAAAAAGATTGATCCTCTCGAACTGAGAAAAATCAAAAGCATGATCGAAGAGCTTAGGATGCTAAAAGAAGGCATTAGCGGCAGAGATGAAATCGAAGGCTACTTTGAGAGAATAAAAATCTGGAAACAGGATTTGCCTGAATCGCGCTTAAAAGAGCTGATCGTTGTTCACTCCGCTCAGGAAGCAAAGAACTTCTACTCCATTGCTGAAAAAAAGTTCATTCCCCTGCTTCTAAAAGGCAATGTCCGCGAGGCCAAAGTTATCTTAGGTGAAATAAGCAGCTCCTACAACATGCATAAGACAATTGTCGAAGATGCCGTTCAGCTGGCCCGCAAAGATATTGAAGAACTGGAAAAAGAAACGCTCAAATCCAAAAATCCAAAAGATAAAATGATTAAGAGTGAAGCTTATACAAAGATTCTCCTTTTAAAAGACTTAATCTCAGATATCCTTCCTCCTCCGGCCTTTGTTATTGAGTCTTATCTCAATGATCTGGAGATGATTTATAAAGTCGAAAGAAATGGCAGTCCGGGAAAAGAATTTGAAGGGCTAAAGAAAAGAAGCGTAGAATTGGAAAAGGCCTATACGGCCCGTTTTGACTATTGGAAAAAAAACCTGGATGACAAAAAATTAAAAGATGCCTTCGTTTCTGGAAATATGTCAGTCTTTTTTAACATCCAAAAAAACAGCTTTCTTAAGGCCCTGGATAAAAATGACCTGGTCGAAGCCAAGAAAATTTTTAACAGCGAACTCTCTCCTCTGTATACACTTCACAGGCGAAATATCGACTCAGTCCTAATCCTAACCGATGAACAAATGCTGGTACTTGAGACTGAAGTCGTTTCAAAACTTTCAAAATAAAAAAGGCCACCGTTTAGGTGGCCTTCATTATTAGGAATTTGTCAGGAAATTAAGCCGACTCTACCGTTTTTTTCGTAGCGACTGTCGCTGTTCCTGTAGCAGGTGCTGGAACTTTTCTTGGACCTTCCACTACTTTTGGAGATCCTTTTCCAGAAACCGAGTCTACTGTTACGATGACCTTACAAACCTTTTCGTTTGCCGGCACATCATACATTACGTCAAGCATTGACTGCTCAAGGATCGCGCGAAGACCGCGGGCCCCTGTTCTTCTCTCTAGTGCCTGGCGAGCAACTTCTTTAAGAGCATCTGGTTCGAACTCAAGTTCGATTCCTTCGTATTCAAAAAGCTTTGCGTATTGTTTTGTAAGAGCATTTTTCGGCTCTGTTAAAATCGAAACAAGTGCTGCTTCATCAAGTTCAGTCAGCATAGCGTTTACCGGAAGACGTCCGATGAACTCTGGAATAAGACCGAATTTTGTTAAATCCTCAGGCTCGATCCCTCCAAGCTTTTCAATCATTGATTGCTCAGCCTCTTGTTTTTCTGCCATTAGACCCATTGGTCTTTTTGTCATACGCTTTTCGATAATCTTGTCCAGACCTACGAAAGCTCCAGCACAAATGAAAAGAATATTCTTTGTATCAACTTGAATGAACTCTTGTTGAGGGTGCTTACGTCCACCTTTTGGTGGAACAGAAGCAATTGTTCCTTCAACGATTTTTAGAAGTGCCTGCTGAACACCTTCACCCGAAACGTCGCGAGTGATTGATGGGTTTTCAGACTTACGAGCGATCTTATCGATCTCGTCGATATACACGATTCCGCGTTGAGCGCGCTCAACATCGAAGTCACAGTTCTGCAGAAGGTTTAGGATGATGTTTTCAACGTCTTCCCCTACGTACCCTGCTTCTGTTAATGAAGTTGCATCAGCTATAGCAAATGGAACGTTCAAAAATTTCGCCAGAGACTGGGCGATTAACGTCTTACCAGATCCTGTTGGACCCGCTAGAAGAATGTTTGATTTAGCTAGTTCAACAACATCACCTTTACGAGTGTCGCCCGACTTGTGAGCAATTCTCTTGTAGTGGTTGTGAACGGCAACCGAGATAATTTTCTTCGCTCTATCTTGTCCGATAACATAGTTATCTAAGTGAGCTTTAATCTCGTGAGGCTTAGGAACGTTATCTACAACGGCCTTAGCATTATTTTTTTGTGAGTCTTCAAAGATAATATCGTTACAAAGCTCGATACACTCATCACAGATATAACATCCAGGACCAGCAATCAGTTTCTTAACTTCTTTTTGTGACTTTCCACAGAAGTTACAGTGAAGAGCACTACCGAAATTCGCTTTTTCTTTTGTCATTTTGATTTCCTTTCTCTAAATCCACTGACCTTATAATTTATTAATTACTTTTTAAGTTTTCTTCCGCTCTTATCAATAACAACGTCGATTAACCCAAGCTCAATTGCTTTTGTTGGGTTTAGATAATTATCACGGTCAGTTTCTTTTTCAATACGCTCCATAGTCATACCAGCGCTTGAGTGACGAACATAGATCCCGTTAAGTTGTTTTTTCAGGTCCTGAATCTCATTGGCCTGAATCTGAATATCAGAGGCCTGTCCACGAGCTCCACCCAATGGTTGGTGAATCATGATGCGCGAGTGTGGCATTGAGTGTCTGAACCCCGCTGCTCCCGCAGTTAAAAGAAGTGAACCCATTGATGCCGCCATCCCCACGCAGTATGTGTACACTGGGCAAGAAATATGTTGCATAATGTCGTAAATCCCAAGACCAGCGTAAACCGATCCCCCTGGACTGTTGATGTAGAAGTGAATTGGAGCGTCTGCATCAGATTGCTCTAGGAAAAGCATTTGGGCAATCAGTAGGTTTGCTACTGTATCGTTAACTTCTGTCCCTAAAAACACAATACGATCCAGAAGAAGTCTTGAATAAATATCGTATTGTCTCTCCCCTCTCGCTGTTTGTTCGATAACAATTGGGTTAGGGATATAGGCTTTTGGATCCATCTTTCTCTCCATAAGAAGTTGATTCGTTTAATACATTTCGTCTCTTTATCGGCTCGAAGGCCTTAAATCTTTAACTATTTAGCTTACTCTTAAAGCAAAAAAGAACAAGGCATAAGTGTGCGTTATTTTTGGTTTTTGTCAGGTTTTTTAGCCTTGATCTCTGAGCTTTATCCATTTAAAGTTAGCCTATATTTTTTTATTACCACCAACCTAACTATTTTTTATGGAGGCTCACATGTCTAGATTAGTTGGAAAAATTGCTCCGGATTTCACTGCAGATGCTGTTGCTAATGGCGAAATCAAAAAACTTTCTCTTCACAAAGATTTTGCAGGTAAGTGGAAAGTTCTTTACTTCTACCCACTAGATTTCACATTCGTTTGCCCAACTGAAATCACAGCTTTCGAAGACAACCTTGCAAGATTCAAAGAACTAAACTGTGAAGTTATCGGATGTTCAGTAGACTCTGCTTTCTCACACCTTGCTTGGACTCAAATTGAGCGCAACAAAGGTGGCCTTGGTAAGATGGCCCACCCTCTGCTATCTGACCTTACAAAGACGATTGCACGCGATTACGACGTTCTCGCTGACGACGCTGTAGCTCTTCGCGGGGTTTTCGTTATTGACGATAAAAACGTTATCCAAACATGCACAGTAAACAACCTGTCAGTTGGACGTAATGTTGAAGAAGTTCTGCGTACTGTAGAAGCTTACCAATACACAGCTAAGCACGGTGAAGTTTGCCCTGCTGGTTGGACTAAAGGTTCAAAGACTATGAAGGCAGATCCAAAGGGATCTCAAGAGTATTTCGCTACGCTAAAGTAATATTTTCATAGGGCGGGGATCCAAAACCCGCCCTTTTTCTCTACTTTTTATTTATCTCCACTTGAATTAATTACATCCCCCTCACAATAAATTTGAAAATTCGTGTTTAGTGCCTTAAAACGCTCAAAATCTTTTGGGGACAGGAAAATGAATATCGACGGTGAGAATCTAGTCAGTCTAGATCAGTGGAAAACGCACAAGAGAGAAGGAAACTTCTCTGATTATCTTAAAGTTTTAAGCTTCAATGATCTTATGAACGAATCAGACAGCCTGATGGATCAGTTGAAGAGAAGCGAAGAAATGGATGACCTTTTTTCAAAAACGCGCGTGATGATGAATGAATTCACAAATCGTCTGGAAAAAGAATCAAAACATTTAGCAGACTCTGTAAAAGACCTTAAAAAACAGATCGAAAACAAGCTTCACTAGCGTGAGAATTCTCTTCTCTTGAGATGGCCCAAGAGAAGAGAATTTCAATTTTAACCTCTCTATCAATTCCAACACTTACTACCTCCTGACACTCCAATCTCTATTCAATCTTTTTACACCCTTATCCTCTTTTTCCGAACTCAAACAGCCTGCACCCTAAATAGGTCATAATCAGGAAATTAATAAACTCACGTGCTGACTATTGTATGACAGAAAAAATACAGCAGTCACATGCCTTGATTGAAGTCCATCCAGCTTTAATCTATTTTGGTGGAAATGGAGATAACTATGAAACTAACAAAATTTGTAATTCCTATGATAATGACTGCTCTACTGTTAGGGCAAAACCTGAAAGCAGCAGAAGAAATCACACTTCCTGTTATCACAAAGCCGGCCATCCTGGATGAAGGAACTCAAAGAGTGCTTTCACCGGATCAAATTGCAGAGCTTCTACCATGGGCAAAGGACTCAAAACTATTTTTAACAGATGCACTCAACGACTTAGACAGCAGTCCAATGTCACTGAAAGTGGAAAGACTTCTACAATCAATTAAGCAAGTCGTTCAAGACAGCGGTTCAAAAAACTCTGAACTTTTTATGAGATACATTCTTAACCGCGGACTGGCAGTTAACGATATCCTGTCTAAAGAAGTGGAAATGGACGCTATCGGCAGTATCGATGCTCAATTCAGAATCCTGAGACAGACTGTTGAGTACTTCAACTTCCTGACAAATCTTAATAATTCAATCTTCGACGCCTCTGCTCAATACAATATTCAAAGAACTGCCCTTGAATTTTTACAATGGGATCTTTACCGCGACTTAAACAATAAGTCGTTTGCTCCTCAGATTGTAAAAATCAATAATAATTTAAAATTCTTCCCGGTAAGAAAAATGCGCGATACTGAGTCTATCGCTCTTATCCGCCAGATGAAAAAAGTCACTGTAGGAATGGAGCTTGGGATTCGAAAAGAAGAGCGTTCTACTGAAAATACAGACTCAAGCCCGGTGGGATCAACGTCAACAGAAACAAGAATTGATGACAACCTAAAAATTAGAGACACTGTTTTAGTTGGGGGTTACCCTGCCTCAATCGTTGCTGTCCGTGCTGATGGCTCTATTATGGTTAAAAAATCAAGCGGAGAAATTGTTACGACGACAACATCTGCCATTGCCTACCTGAATGGATGTGTTGATGGCTATTGCGTTGGTGAGAAAATTCTGGACGGTGGCTACGATGCTGTCATTACAGGAGTAAAGAAAAATAAAGAAATCCTGGTTTACAAGTCTGGATGGTCATACTCTGAAAGTAGAACTTCGGTCACTCTTGGAAAAAAAGAGGGCTGTAATAATGAAAAATTCTGTGTAGGCCAAAGTGTGATTGATAACTCTGGTTATGCTGTGACAATCACCGGTATTAGAAAAGACAATAAGCTTTTTGTTTTTAACAGAGGCTGGTCTTACTCTGAAATCCGCGAAGGTGGAGTTCTAAGTAGGGTTTCAGGGTGTGCCAGCCGCAATGTTTGTGTTAAGGACTCTGTTTATCTTTCAAACGGACTATTAGCAACAGTAACAGGTATTCTGAACGCGACAACTGTACGTGTGATTGTTTCTGGATGGGCCTACTCTGAACTACGCACTGTAGAGTCGCTAGGTCTTACAAAATAATTTTTTTATAAACTTTCGAGAGACTGATAGTCATGGAGGACTTTCGCTCTTAAAAGAGGGATTTTCATTCGGCGGTCATACCCTAATAAATGCGCCACTGTTCTTAGTGTCTCCAGCTGTTCAGTCCTGTTTCCAAGCGACTCAAACAAACTCAAAAGATAAACAGTGTTCTTTGCAAACGTTTCCACGTATTGGAAAATAGTCAGCTTGAAATCTGCAGGTGGATTATAAAACTCACAGCCAATGAAATTGATAAAAACGCGGTCAACGTTAGATTGATTTTCAAATGATCTCACCATGCGTACTTTTGTTTTTAGAATCACGCGCGGGAAATCTTCGACTGAAAGTTGCTTTAATTCGTCTAACGGCATCCCGTGAAAACGGGGGTACTGAATAACGTTTAAAGCAATCGGAAGTGAATTGATTTCGGGAATATGAGGGAGTTCCGATAAAAGAACTCCCCCTTCTGAAATGTTTAAGATGCGTGCTTTGAAAACGTGCTCATCGTCGACATAAAGAGCTTGCGACTTTAATGGGGCACGTAGGTATTTTCTCTGCAGTCTAGGGTCGGCCATTTTTTACTCGATCACCTATAAAAGTTTTGAAGCCACTTCTGAAAGTGGAGATCTCTCACCAACTTTAAGAGTTGTGTGCGCGATAATTTCTTCAGTTTTTAAACGCTCAACTACATAAGCAAGACCGTTATTAGTCTCATCTAAGTACGGCGAGTCGATCTGCTGAGGATCCCCTGTTAAAACGATTTTCGTGCCTTCCCCTGCTCTCGTAACGATCGTTTTAACTTCGTGTGGAGAAAGGTTCTGTGCTTCATCGACAATCAGGTATTGACCAGGAATTGAACGACCACGGATATAAGTTAACGGTTCAACGTGTAACATTCCCTGGTTGATCAGTTCTTCATAAGAAGTTCCGGCCTGTTTTCTATTTTGGTTGAAAAGGAAATCCATGTTGTCGAAGATCGGCTGCATCCAAGGAGCAAGTTTTTCGTTTACGTCCCCTGGTAAGAATCCAAGGTCGCGTCCCATCGGTTGGATTGGACGAGAAACTAGTAAACGAGAGTATTTCCCTTGAACGATGGCCTTCTCTAAACCTGCAGCGATAGCTAGAAGTGTCTTTCCAGTTCCGGCCTTACCAACAAGTGAGACAAGTGCCACTTCGTCGTTTAATAGAGCATCAAGAGCAAACTGCTGCTCGATGTTTTTTGGGTAGATTCCCCAAATTCCTTCTCTTAGAGAAATAAGAGGAACGATTCCTTTTTTACCTGCGTGGTATCTTCCCAGAAGTCTTCTTCTTGGGTTATGGAATTCTTGAAGGATGAAATATTCATTCGGGAAAACACCCATCTGCTCTTCTTCATCAAAAGCAAGAAAGCGGTTAGCCTCATATTCTTTTAATCTTTCACCAGAGATTTCATGAACTCGTTGACCAGCATAAAGCTCTTCAAGAGTTACATCAACTTGCCCGTAATCTTCGGCCTTGATTCCCAGCATATCTGCTTTAAGGCGAAGGTTAATATCTTTAGTAACCAGGAAAACATCATCGCCTTTTTGCTTTAGTGCTAAAGCAGAAGAGAGAATCAGGTTGTCGTTTAATGTAACGTCGATCGGAAGGGCCTTATTGTCGACAAAAAGGTCAACCGAAATAACAAGTGTCCCACCACTTTCAAGCACAACACCATCAGCAAGTGAGCCTTGAGTTCTTAAATCATCAATGAAGCGTGAAAAATTTCTGGCGTTTCGTCCGTTCTCGTTTTGGTCTTTTTTGAAACGGTCAATCTCTTCGATTACAATGAGGGGAATAAAGACTGTGTTCTTACCGAATTTTCTAAAAGCGCTTGGGTCAAAAAGAAGAATGTTAGTGTCCAGGACAAAAGTCTTTTTCAACAATACCTCCGTGTATTAAAGACAGAGCGAAATAGTCGGATTTCCCTTATTGGTTATTCGATGTCTCTTGATAAAAATTGTAGAGAATTAGATATCAAAAGAAAAGTCGAAAAGACTTAAATAGACGACGAATCTCTTAGCTTCCTGTTCGCGGAATTTAGAACCCACTTCGATACCGTAGAATCCGGCAGTGAGTTTAACTGGCCATAACTTAAGTGACCCACCATAAGAAAGATAGCCTTCACTCCAGCCTGCATTGAGCGAAACTAACGGGAGTGAGAGTTCTGTTCCAAAGTGGAATTTGCGTGAAATATCAATGGTGCTCGTCAGAGGACGAATATCAGCAGATAAAGTGTAATCAAAAAGACCGAAATCCTGCTTATAGGCCACACCCGTATTAACAGTCATGTCCTGGTCAGGGACTTCTCCAATCCCTTCTGTTTTTGTAAAACGAGTTGTCCCGACATCCAAAATAGAAACGCCGGCCGTAAAAAGGCTGCGCCCTGACGAATAAGCGTACTCTGCTCCCAGATCCACTCCCCAGGCCTTTCCTTTTGAATAGCCAAGAGCTTTTTTAAGATCGTTGATATCGGTGTTTCCAGAGTTAATCTTATTTAAGAGAGTCGTTCCGAAAAGATCGTACTGATCCGCCATCCCCTCGCGACCGACGTGCTTAACAGCGATCCCGATCGAGAGGCGTTTTCCAGTATTAATTTTGGTTTTAGAAGATCTTTTATTAATTCGTGATGAGTAAGCTCCACTTCCAATGTTATAAGCAAAACCAGCGATAAAGCCGCGGTCATAGCGATAATCCACATCGAGAATTGGATGAATCGCATTTCTTAAAACCATATTGGTTTTCGAACTGGCAAAGAGGTTAAAACCAAAGGTGGCCATTTTTAGCCCAGGAAAAGTCGAGGCCTGGATAGAAACCGGGTAATTGAGAATTTTATTGGCGATAGCTGCCGGATCACTCTTGGGAAAGTCTTTAAACTTATCCGGGTCATCCATGATATTTGTACCGCCAACATTAAAAGCAAGCGGAGTAAAACTCACTCCCTTATTTCGTCCAAGCGCGGCCGGGTTATAAAACAATGTGTATTCATCGTCTGCAATGGCCGTGTAAGCGTCACCCATGAGTTGAGCGCGCGGGCTTCTGCCGATATAACCTACTTCCTGGGCAAAAGTGCTCAGCGAGATCAGGGCGATGAATAGACTAAAAAAGTTTTTCCTCATTTCACCAACGACTCAAAAAAGACCGCATAATAAGAGGATAGAGTTACCTCTGTAATATCCGTTGAATTTTCACAATTAGTCTGACTTAAAACATTCATCGTTGGTACATAAGACGAATCCATAGCGGCTAATTCATCTTTTTTCTCCTGAATATCAGCTGTCATATTTGCAATTGAATCTAAATCACCACCACTGGCCGTTGCCAATATGCTGGGTAAAAGATCCAAAACAGCATTCAAAAGAACGACACCTTCACACAATCTCTTTCTACGGTCAGTTACTCCAAGGGCAAGTTGAGGATGTGACGAATTAGCTGAAGTGCATGCGCCTGTTTCTCCAATTCCCAGATAAGCTTGAACAGTTGAGGCATCCGTAGCCGTATAATCTGTAAAACAATTATTCGATCCACTGCCAGCGCCTTTGACTCCATTGGTGTCTGCATCGGAATAAACCTTCATCAGTTTTCCCGTCTGGGCAAGAATCATGAAAGCGAGTTGAGTGTTGATATCACCGGCCTGATTTACTGAGAAATATTTTAACCTTTCTGAAGATTTAGGTTCTGTACTTGAAGAAATTCCGCCCGCATAAAAAAGAATATCTATCGCTGTCTGCAAGTCTCTGAAACGAGCGTCATCGGTTAAAGGAGATGTTGCGGTGATTTGTGAAGTTGAATAACGAGTCATTCCTCCCAGTGGGGCCGGCGAAGCCGTTTTAGAAATATCGTCAGCAAAAAAAGTGATCGTCGAATAACCTGCTCGACAGGCATAAGCACTCGATAAGGCCTTCAGGTAATAAGCATTTTTGTTTTGTCTTCCCATCCCTTCCAAAAGATCAATGGCCGGCTGACACTCTTTTCTTGAAAGAAGAATGTTGGCACTTAAAACAGCGTCCTTCACTTCCTCTTCCGTGCTTTTTCCACACGCCACAAAAAGCGTGCAGGCAAGAATGAAAAGTGAGTTTTTAACGAGAGATTTGAGCATGGTAAAATTCCCCTACCTAAAATTATGCCTTTTTGAGGTATAAGATGATATCAGGGGCAATTTTTGTCGCTCTTATCCGTGCAGGAATTTAACGATTTTCTCGATGGCCTCAGAAAACACTTCTTTATGTAGTACCAGACTTATTCGGGCGGAATTGCTCATCCCAAAATCAGTTCCAGGAACGATCACCACTCCCAAATTATTAAGCATATCTTCGCAAATTTGGATGGCGTAATCCGTGGTGTCCGTTTTGTCCTTTTGGTATTTTTTAAAGACCGGAGTCTGGGTGAAATCGATCATAAAATAAAAAGCAGAAACTGGCTGATACCAGCACTTCATCAAATCATTTTCTCTTAATTTCTCTCTGATAATCGTCGCATTATCGCGCAGGTGATTTTTAACCGGAGTTAAAAACTGGGCCGAGTTGGCGAAGTTGTAATTCATCATCGCTCTTTGCACCAGAGAGTTTGCACTGCTGGTTAACTGTCCTTGAAGATTCTCAATCCCCTTGCAAATATTTTTTGGGGCCACACAATAACCAATGCGAAGACCTGTTGAAGCGAAGGCCTTTGAAATACCATCGACAATAATTGTACGCTTTAAAAGTTCAGGTTTCTTCTGGTAAAAATAGGTTGGTTTCGGATCGTAGTAACAAACTTCGAAATAAATTTCATCACTAATAACCGCGATTCCTGGATGCTCGAGTAAAAGCTTGGCAAACTCACTCATCCACTCATCCGAGTAATGCACACCGGCCGGATTATTGGGACTGTTGATTATAATGGCCTTGGTTTTTACTGAAATGGCCTTCCTGATTTCTGTAAGTGGCGGAGTGAAAACATCGAAGATCGACGACTTGACTTCAACCGGAACTCCACGGCAGAACTTGATCATTTCAGGGTAGGAAATCCAGTAAGGAGAAATGATAATCACTTCATCACCCGGGTTAATTAAAGCTCCCAGGATATTTGAGATCGAATGTTTTGCACCGTTAGAAATCACGCAGTCAAAATCAACACCATCTAAAACGTCAGCAGAAAAATTAATTCCTCTGGTCTCTTCAATGTGCTGAATAATTTTTTGTCTAAGATCGACAAATCCGCCAATTGGCGAGTATTGGTATGATTTTAAAAAATCTAGTTCACTTCTGATAGCATCGATAAAGTCTTGAGGAGGTCTAAAAGGAAGTTGTCCCGCAGTCAGGTTGTAGACTTGTTGCCCTTTTTCAGAAAGCTCCACTGCCTTTGAGTTAAGCTTCAAGGTCACACTTTCGGCCATGCCTTTTACACGCGAACTAAGTTCCATAGCAAATCCTTCGACAAATCTTTTGTCTTAATGAGTACTATTTAATTAGAGCATATTTTAAGGAAGTTGGGGAAAATTCGTGACAAAGATATAGCTGTCGCCCTGCTCGTAGATCTTCTCTGCTTTGAGTCCCATATCACTCAGGGCCTCTTTGGGAATTCCTTTTTTAGGATCTGACTCCACCCAAAGTTGACCAAAAAACCATGGTTCTGCCTGCAGGAATTTGATGACGTCGATATAAATATTTTTTTCTGAATAAGGCGGATCGAGAAAAATCACCGTTTCTTCTTTTTGAGCGTCAGTGAGTTTTTCATAGTCATTTCTAAATTGTTTAATGAGTTTTTCCGCTGGAAAATGCGTGCAAACAATCTCTCCATTTTTTTTATGATGATTTCGAACCAGTAAATTTTCACGGTTTTCTTCGAGAATTTTCAGAACGTGACGGTTAACTTCGTTAAGATAAATGCGAAAGGCCCCTCTCGACCATGCCTCAAAGCCCATCGCTCCTGACCCTGCACAAAGATCGACAAACGTCACACCATCCATGTCTTGATAGAAATCGTAAATTCTACGTCTGAGCATGACAGAAGTTGGTCTGATTAAATCGCCTTTAGGTACAGCAAGAACTTGTCCGCGGGCAAAACCGCCCAGGATTTTTAGGCTCAAAAAAGCATCTCCACTTTAAGATTTTTTTAGAGTTAAGCTGCTTTCTTTGTATGCGAATTTTTTTGTGACGACAAAGGAATTGTGAACTTCATTCCATTTTCCATCGAAACCGTACAGCCAGAATCTTCGCTGATACAAAGTTCCACTCCGGAAACTGTCACAACTAATCCTTTTACTGGGTCAATCGTAAGTTTTGCGCTCTCTTCACCGACTTTGAAATCAAGGTTAAGGGCCATTGAACCTTGCGCCTGGAAAGACACACCAGACGTCGAAGTTGTCGTCGTCGTTGTCGCCACAGGTGCTGGTGTTGCTGGTTTTTCAAATGATAAAACTTGTGCAGTTGGCGCAACATTTTCTGTCACTGCTTCAACTTCTACAGTTTCAGTTTCTACAGATTCAACAACTGAAGCTTCTGGTGCCGTTTCTTCAAACGCGCCCATCTCCATTTCCATCGCAAGCTCTGCTTCGATCTTGTCTTGCAGACTCATGGTCTTTTCTTCTTGCGTAAATTCTTTTTCGAGGTCTTCAATTTCAGACATGATGTCCTGAAGTTCGGACTCATTGAAGTTTTTATCTTCTTCAAGACCCTCTTCTTCTGCTAAGATTGCATCAACATCATCAAAAATATCACTGGCCATAGACGCCCCTCGTAAAAACAAAATAAACGCTAATGAAACTACGCAATTAACGCGACTTTCATGGTTTCATATCGACTTTAGGGATTAATATCTTTAGATGTTTCTCATATCCCAGTATTTTCGGTAGGTTCCATTAAAAAAAACTCCAAAAAAACTGCACTTTTTCCATGACTTCCCGTGGGGTGTTTGTCACTATTTTATGCCAAAAACAAATTGAATTGGTTGGTTATTTTTTAGGATTAAAAAGTTGGATCACAACAGTAGACCACAACAGTCTTGGATGAAAGACAGCTTCACGTCGTCAGTAAATGACGAGACGGCGTCGTCTACCCAATTTAATCCTTCTGAATTTTTTATCCCGGGCTGGAAGGGCGAAGGCCTTATCACCGCTTCGGCCATCGTTATCAAAAACACGCTAAGCAATCTTTCTATCGATGCTCAAGCACTATTTAAAAAATCGTGCTCGATCAACAAGTCGATGAAGCTTCAGACGTATAACGAATTCATGCATTTTGCTGAATACGCTAAATTAGACAAATCTCTTCTTGGACAGCACCAGGATTTCTGGCTGCACTTTCAAGACGAGTCTTCCCCCCTAAAAAAACACATCGACGACTTTTTAAAAGTTCACTGCTTCAGAGCTGTTGCTATTTATCTTTTCCGAATCAAGTTCATCATGGATCTTGCTAAGGAACAAAGATTAGTTGTAACTGAAGACGTATTGATGAACCCACTTTCTTTCTTAGGAAAGATCTTTGTAAAAGACAGTTCGACTGAACTTCTTTGCGACTCACTTCAGATCAACCAGTACAGCTGGTACCGCCCGACTCTGGAGTACAAAGACTCGCTGCTAAAACTAAAAGACGCTTTTGAAAACGTGACGCTGACAGAGCTGATTAAATTGATCTCGACTCCAAAAGACGATAAGATCTACTCAATCAGAAATTACTCTCACTCACTATCTCACTTAACATTTGGTCTTTTAGTTAACGAACTTTTAATCAAGTTCCCGACGTGGTTAAAACCAGAAACCAAAAAGAAAACATTTGCAGGCGAAAAAGTGTGCATCCTTCCTAAAACGATCAACACTCGTTTTGTGGGTAATCACGTCTCTTCAATGGCACTGTCTCACTGGCTTGCTCAGGAGACAAACGTAAAAATTTCTCAATGGAACAACCTGATTTGTCCGGAGTTTGAAGGCTCTGAATTTATCGATGGCCAGTTCCTTAAAATCTGCCAGGAGCTTCAATTCCTTAGCTTCCTGACAAGAATTGCCGCCGAACACAGATATGAGATTGTCCCTTTCATCTGTAAGATCATGCGCGAGAAATACAAGCAGGATCCAGTCGATGGCCTGGGCCAGGCTTCATTCTTTAACCTGGGCGAGCTTCCAAGCGGCGATACACTTTATAACCGCATCGTTTTAAATTTAACTGAGCTTCCAAAGACGAACCCACATCACTTCCTGGTTCAGCAAATCCTTGCTCAAAAAGCGATGCTGAAAAAAGATGCGATGGTGTATGTCTTTACGAACCAGAAACTTTTCGTTCCAAGCCATAGTGACCGCGTAGAACAGCTTTTAAAAGATTTTAAAGTTGAAGCTGCGATCAATATGGAAGAGCTTAAAGGAAAAGGTGAAATCGCTCATTTCGCTTATATCCTGACGAGAAGAACTGCAGAGCCTCTGGCCAACAAGCATTTATTCGAAGTCAGCCGCAAAACAAAAGAGTCTTGTCTTTCATTTGAATTTAAAGGAAACCTGACTCGCTTTAACAAGTTCAACAAACTGGTTGAAGAGCTACAAAGTTTTATTAAGCACAAAAACCCAATCACGACGCCGATTTTTGTCAGCGAAGTTGAAAAAGATATTTTCTTTGAGTTCCACCAGGACGCAATCATCGGTGGAAAACTTGTATCTTCTGTATCGAGCAAAGAATCAGGGCACCTTCCTCACCCAAGCTTCTTTAAAAACCTGACGAAGAGTTCAACATCGCTTGATACATTTTTTGCTATTGAGCCGATTGTTCATGAGGACTTCACTCAAGGGAAAAGAAGCCTTTCAAGTGAACTTCTAGGCCTGAAATTTGGACCGGAAAAACAATTCCCTCTTCTTCTGATCGTAAACCAAAATGACCCAATGGACATCAGAATCGAGTTAACACCGATTGATGCTTACCGTGGAAAGTTAGAGCAATACGGGACGGCCTTCTACCATTACTTTGGTCTGACGCCAAAACACCCGGCCATTAACCTGAACGTCTTCAGAGAATACTTCTCTTCGATGCTTGGTCACCAGATCATTCAACTTCAGCTCTCTGATGGACCGACGAAATTAAAAGCAAAACTAAGATCACTCCTTGTTCCAAGCTTCTTTGCAAAAGCGCACTTCATGCCGGAAAAAACAAAGCATTCCTTCAGTCTTCTGGATCTTGAAGCACGCGAGATCAAGAATCTTCACCCGCTTGATTTAAAGCAAAGATTTGAAGTTTTAAAAGGCCAGCTAGCGCGCGAAGCTGCTGAGTACCCTTGGCACCTCTTAAGTCTTCTGTCGCACTTTAAACTGCAAATGAAGTCACTGGTTGAAGAACTGGAAGATGGTAAGCCTCAAAGCTTTAACTTCGGAAACTCGCTGATTTCAAGCGAGTTGGTGAAACTTAAAACATACGCCATTTATCCAAAGAACGACGATGTGTACGTTGAATACAAAATTAAGAGCAACCAGGACCTTCAACTTCCTCTGTCTTCTCTGCATATCAAGACGACAGACGATTCAACTATCCTGATTTTCAAATTCCAGGATAAGGACATTATTCACCTTCACGCCAATGCGCCGATGATCCACTTTATTAAGTTCATCCTTCAAGGTGCAGTTGGAATTAAGATTGCTGACATTCTTTTAAATCTAAGAATCCCAAGCTCTCACGACCTGGAAATTGCGACAAATAAATTTGAAGATTTGAAATCTACCAAGATCGCCCTTCTGAAAGATACAGAAGAGCTGATCGCTGGCATTTTAAGAACTGAAGTTAGTCGTTAGTTGATCTGGCCGTTTCCAGCAGCGAATCCCGCAAGAATTTCTTTTTTACTTCCCACTTTAAGGTCAACAAGTTTTCCTTGAGCAGATGAAGCGATTTGAGCAGACGCTCCCGCTTTAAAGATGATTTTCACTCGTCCACCAACCACGTTTCCGTTTTGGTCCATCTTATTGTCTAGTTGAACTTTTGCCTGGATTTCACTTAGAAGTGACTGACAAATTTGTAGATCAAGGTCAAGGTTTCCATTTCCATCACTTAATCCCGATCTCTGCTTTAAGATCGCTTCATCGAAGCCTGCCCCTGAATGGATCAGGTCAAAAGCAACGACGTCACCTAGTTTATGAGCAAAAACAGAAATGTTCTTTTCGCCGTTTTCTGATTGAGTTGAATTGATCGCATAAGCAAACAGGTGATAAAGAGTCTGCTCCATATCTTCCTGGCGCCCTTTGATCATCAGGTTCTCAGGAATGTTGATATCGATCTGTACACCTTGAGAGAAAAGTTTTTCAGTTAAAAGGTCTACAACAGAAGAGCTCAATTGCTCCAGGTTAATATCATTAAGTTGCGTATTCATAGTGTTATCAGCAGAAACTCCAATCGAATCATCTTCCCAAATCTGGTCAATATTTTTTACTGAAGTAGAGGCCACTGCTTTTGTCATTGGAGTGACAAGTGTTTCAAGCGACATCTTGTTTTTTCCTTTTTCCAGTGTCGTGTAAGCGTGGAAATTAGCAAAAAGCTTCGAGCAATTGATCAGGTCGTTTTGCTCTAAAGCTACGCGGATAATCTCTCCTACTTTTACGCTGGTTGCCCCTCCGTTATCCAGAAGTTCAGCCTGCGCTTCTTTTTCACGTGCATTGTTTGAAAGACGTCGGCGAGTAAGACTCATGTATTCAGCTAACATTAGAATAACTAAAAGAGTCGCTGAAACATAGAAAATATTTTTCTGCTGGTTTAAAGAATTTGTAATTTCTGCTTTAAATAAGTTTGTCGACTCAAGGATCTCATCTTTAGTTGTTTCGATTTTTTCAAAACGAGTTCCTACATCTCTCGATTCACCACTACCGGCCATCGACTTCGCTCCATTAGGAGCAAGGATATCTTCATGGAACCAGTGAACATTTGAAGCAAGATTAGAAAGTTGTTTTGCTGCTCCTGCAAGCTCTTTTGAAAAAGAATTTTCAACAGTCAAAATTCCTTCCGCTAAACATTCTTCTGTTAGATTTTGGAAATTCTGTGTTAAGTAACTTGATCCTGTGTCACCTAGAAGGTTAGCAGTATATGTTTGGTTCACACGCGTAAAACACGTCTGAATTCCACTTTCAAAGTTTGTTAAACGTTTGATCTGTCCCGAATTTTCCTGAATTCTATATGTTGTGAAGATCAGTCCTGCCAGAAGGCAAAGGCCGGCGATACTTCTTTTGCTTTCGAGAATATTGGCTAGCTTTTTCATGAAATTGCAATCCTTGCAAAGTTTGAGAGACCCTGGGCACTCTTGCCCATTATAATTTTACCCTGAGCCGGATCAGGGTCAACATATAGGATAAAAATACCTGTGTTTTCCTAGGGAGAAGTTGTAAGATATCGAAATGATCAGGAATAAGGATTCAAAGTCCAAATATCTCTTCTCTTTTCTCGCCGCTATCGTCCTGCATGCGGCAATTCTTGCCTTTATAAAAGGTGATCTACAAAATATTGAGTTCTTAAATCAGCTTTCGCAAACGACAAAAAACTTAAAGACTCCACTGAGACTTGATCAAATTAAGATTATGAAACCTGAAGAGGTCGAACCCTTTAGAAGAGTGGGCGTCAAAAATGGTAAGAAAAAAGACTACCAACCTGATCTTTCTTTTCAAACGAAACCCCAAAGACAGGCCCCTCCTACCCCGCAAGTACCAACAAAGCCAACGCGAGGAGCTCCTGGTGCTCCTCAAAATCAGCTCTCAATGGCCAACCTTGCTCCCGATCTCCCTGGACCTAAACCTTCAGGAAATCAGAAACCAAGTTTTTCAGCAAGTGACCTGATCAAGGCCCCTGCTCCTTCTGTCAACGACAGCGGAAATCACTTTTACTTCAACCCAAAAAAGCAGTCTTCTATTCCTAAATCAAATGAGCAGGAAATCATTAAAAGGGAGGCTGCCAGAAATTACACTCCTCCACCAAATAGACCAACACAGAGAATTTCCAACCTGGAAATCAGATCAGAGCGTCCTGAAGGAATTTCAGAAGACGAACTCAACTCAGATGAAAAGGCCAACTACAGTTTCTACGTAAGAATGTACACATCCTACGCTTCAAAAATCGAAGCCACTTTTGACAAGGTCGCTCTTGAGCGTCCGGGCATCATGCGCGCTTTTGATAAAAAAGATTTTCTACTGGGAAAAGTCGATTACGATGAGGAAGGAAACATTATGGTGGTGAAGATTCTTAAATCTTCAACCAACGATGACCTTCATTACTTTTTTGAAGAAACCCTAAAACAACTCAACCTTCCCAACCCTCCCAAAAGTTATAAGAAAGGAAAGAAATTTTCCATTTTTTACCAGATCAATATTAATTAAAAAATTGTCTCAGGATAACAAAAAGTACTGCGCCTAAAGCGTAGGTCTTTATCATGTTTTTTGAGCCCAGATTTCTAACAAAATCTAATCCGGCCATGTCGATTTTTTTGAAGTTAGATTTGATCTTTTTTCTCAGACGAGTTTTTTCATTGAGATCAAATGTCTTAAAAAGCTCGTGCACTTCACTCTCAAAAACCATTTTTGTTTCCGAATCAATTTGCGGCTTCGGAATGAACACTTTGGTTTCAAGGCTTTTTTGCTCGAATTTTCTAAAAGCACTTTCGCACACCGGACAAGTGTCCAAGTGCTTTTTGATCTTATGAAAACTCTCCTCCTCTTCTGTTAAATCCAAAAGAGAGAAAACATTTTTTGTATGAATACAGTTGTCACTTGCAGGTCTTAAAAATGGTGCTGATACAATTACGTTGCGCCTACTACTATCCAATCAATGATCCTTAGTTGTGGCCTCGTGGGCCTTGAACGAACGCCGTTTGCGCCGAAGTCAATTCTGAGACCATAGCGATACGGGCCGAATATAAGTGAGCGAGAACTTCCGTTTTGGTTTTCCCGAGGATGAATTCCATAATATCCATAGAAAAATCAGTTCTCTCCTGTAAGAACAGAACCGCTTTATCATCAAACTCCAGGGCAAAAAAGCCAGAGTTGTCTTCTACATTCTTGAAGCTCATGCGCAGCTGGTGATAGCGTTTTTTCGACATCTCATACATGAGCTTATAAAGCTGAATCTTGATATCTTCGGTATTGGCCAGCAGGTGCGACTCACCTTTTTTAGTCAGGCTTTCAATCAGATCCTTTTTTTGAATCATAAAAGCACTCACTGAATCAATCATCAGCTGTGTGGCCTGAAGGTCGTCGGGGATTAAAATAAAAGCGAAGCTGTAGAGGTCAGTGCTTAAATTTTGAATGTATTTTTCTAGGTCTAAAGTTTTCATCTTGATTCTTATGCCAAAACCATCCATAGGTTTGGGAGTCCCTCTATTCTACCCCTCCCCCAAATTGTTTACAACTAGGCGCCCGATGTAGAATCAGTAACTTAAGACAAATGAAAGGTAGTTTTGGCCCAAGATTTATATAATTTTCAAGAAATTTACCAAACCAGTCGAATAGACAATGGAGAAACTTAAAAACCCAGGGTTTTTTATGACGAATATGAAAAAGATGTCCTTCCTTGTATTACTCCTTTCGGTCGCAGCACTTACCGGATGTGGGCAGAAGACAACAGGGAAATCTGTGACAAATAACTATTACTCAAATAGTTCAAGCAGTAGCGGTTCAACGACTAATGGATCAACCTCGACTTCTTATACTTTTAAAACAGGTCTGCCGGATTTAGTTATCAAAGGGCCAGGGACCAATAGTCTATACTGGTCATCTGCTAACAATCTTCCTTCTTACATTGACCCTGACTCATTCAAGGCCGATGCAAAATTTGCAGTCAGAATTAAAGGTTTTAGAGTCACTGGGGGAACAGCGCTAGCGAACCCAACACATACAGAAACAAATAAGTCCTGCTCTACTTTTACAACTAATAGTTTTACAAAAATGCAGGTTAAGCTGATGCTTAGAAAACAAGGATCAAGCCTTGGAGAAACAGTAACTCTAGTCGCTGACGCTTCTACGAGTGCTTATTCATCAGTAGGTGAATTTTCTGTTCCAAATGGAAGTAGTAGTCCATTCATTCTTGAAGTGGTTGAAGTCCTAACAGATCATAGATGTACGGCTTCTAGTGGGAAATTATACTGTCCATACTCCGACATTCCTTATAACTCTGGCGGGCCAACAGAATGTGTAGGCTTAAAAATCGAATACGCTACGCTGTAAGACATTTAAAAAAATTAAAAGGAGAGGTTCACCTCTCCTTTTTTTTGCCTTTTTTTCACCTAAGCAAAATTCAAATTAAAATAAAACTATTGACCCTACGTTTACCTAACAACTTAATTTTTTCTTCATATTGCTTTTTTCGCCCTAAAACTCAACAGTTTTTCCGTATACGATTCGATAGATAAGCACACATTTAATCTCAATCCATAGGAGCACACATGAAATTTTTTCTGAGCTTAATGTTGTCTACTCTTCTTATGTCTAGTGCATTTGCCGAAGCACTAACACCTGAACAAACAACTGCTCTTAACAAGCAAGTTGAAGAAATGAAGAAGCTGGCAAACGACCCGAAAATTGTAGACGCAGTAAAAGCAGTTAATGCTACAGCACTTGCTGATTACAAAGATATGACTCAAGACAAGTGGAAGGATCTTCCAGTTCTTGACCCAAAGGTTCGTTATTTCTCTAAGAACCCAGCTGGTGAATTCTTAAAATCAAAAAAGAACGACATGATGACTGAAATTTTTGTTAACGCTGCAGACGGAACAAAAGTCGCTTTCCTTTCTAAGACATCAAACTGGTCACACAAAGGAAAACCAAAACACGATGATCCAATGGCAGGGAAAACATGGCAAGGGTCAATTGAAATGGATGAGTCGACAGGACTTAAGTCTATTCAAGTTGCTGTTCCAGTAATGGATGGTGGAAAGGCCATCGGTTCAATGACAGTTGGTTACTCAATTACAAAATTAAAATAATTCGTTATTACAGAGAAGAGAGAGAATAAATGTTAAAGAAACTAGGATTACAAAAATACCTTCTAACCGTGATCTTTGGGGTCGTGGTCATCAGCTTCTTGTCCTCTCTCTTCACTGTGACGAGTATTCAGAAAAACATGGGAAGCCTACTTAAGGCCTCTCAGGAAAGTGCCGCTTCAAGCAACAGCATTATTGCACTTTCAATTGACATCTCCTCTATTCAGTCTGGGATTTCTCCTCTTATTACAGAAAAGGACCCGGATAATCTTGAAGCAGGTATTGCCAAGCTTAAAGATAAAATGAAAGAAGTTCAAAAAGATATCCAAGAGTGTAAATTTGACTGCCAGAAAGTTTCTGAGATTGATAAAAGTTACGAAGAAAAAGTAAATCACCTGGTAGACAAGTTGATTCTTCTAGGAAAAACATCAGAAGCTATAGAGTATTTTATCGGCGATGTCAGCCCACTCTATCTGCAGACACTGCAAGAATTGGAAACTCAAGGTGATGGTGTAAGGCAAAAAACTCAAACCTTTATCCAGGAATCAGAGGCCCAGGCAGTAAAGCTAAAGTACTCTGTAATCGCTTCAAGTGTTTTAATGATTCTTGTGATCATTATTGGAGGATTAAGTTTCCGCAGGGGGCTTGTCCAGGTCTTAAAACAAATTTCAGAGCAACTAAGCTTAAGCACAGTCACTCTCAATGAAACATCTGCTAAAGTCGCGACAACCAGCGACTTTTTATCTGAATCATCAACAGAGCAAAATGCGACAATCCAAGCGACTTCTCAGGCCGTTCAGGAAATCTCGCAAATGACAGACATTAACCGCAACAATGTCCAGATCTCAACCAAAAATGCCAAAGACAGCCAGGTCAAAATCACTGAAGGAAAAGAGGCCATCTCTCAGATGCTCTCTTCCATCAATCAGATCAGCCTTTCAAACAAACAAATGGTCGAACAGATCACTAAAAACGACAAAGAGTTCGCTGAAGTGGTCAACGTTATTCAAAATATTGATGAAAAGACGAAAGTTATTAACGATATCGTGTTTCAAACAAAACTCCTTTCTTTTAACGCTTCAGTAGAAGCGGCCCGCGCCGGAGAACACGGTAAAGGGTTTGCGGTTGTAGCGGAAGAAATCGGAAACCTGGCCATCATGAGCGGTCAGGCGGCCAATGAAATCTCTTCTCTTTTAGGGACGAGTGTTTCGCGTGTTAACGACATTGTTAAAAAATCCCAGACGTCGATGGTAGGGATCGTTGAAAGCGGTCGCCATACAATCGAAGAAGGAAATAAAAACGCTGAAAATTGTAACGTGATTTTTGATCAGATCAGCTCTGAATCGGAAAATATTTGCAATATCCTGGAAGAAATCAATGCGGGAACTCAAGAGCAAAGTAAAGGGATTGAAGAAGTGAATAAATCAATGCTTCAACTCAATGATGTGGCCAACAAGAGTGAACAAGTCGCCCAGGAATCGCTGCAAATGTCAGCACGACTTAATGATCAGTCTGAATCCCTGGGAAAAATCGTTGATGACCTGGTGATTATGCTTAACGGGAAAAAAGGCTAAAGCGCTTTAATAATATCTAGCGCCAGGTTCTTTTTGTGGGCAAAACTCACTTCCACTAAAAGACCCGGGCAAGTGATATTGATCTCAGAGACATTGTCTCCCATGATATCAAAGGCCACCCAATCTACACCCTCTTCTACAAGTTCAGCACAAATGCGGTCGCATTCTTTTTTCACCGACGGCGTCAGCTCAATTGCATGAAAAGCAGCCCCCTGAGCAATATTGGCCAGGAACTCTCCTTTTTTTGGAACTTTTAAAATTGATCCTAACTCACGCCCCTTAAAATAAAGTGAACGGATTTCTCCATTAACGACTTCTTTACAAAAGGGTTGAGCAACAATCGCCCCGTTATTTTCTTTTACCTTATCAGCAAATTTAGCAGCAAGATTTGGTTCATTAATACTCACCTTCTCCACCCCAAATCCCTGATAAAGATCCAGTGGCTTTAGGATTAGTTCCTGATGCTCTTTTTTCATCAACTCAACAAACCCCATAAAACCTTCCACGCTACTGCCAACGTAAGTCTCAAGTGAAGCTTTTTGCGTGTAAGCGTGAAGCTTTTCATTGTATTTCAGGATTCCATCCGGCGAATTCATCACCTTAATACCGTGAGTGCTGTAATAGCGAAGCATCCATAAGTAACGAAGATAGCGCGTGTCAAAAGGAGGATCGATGCGCATATGAATCACATCGCCTTTATTAATTTCCAGAGTAACAGATTCTTTTAAAGCAAAATGCTTTAAGTAGGCCCCATCCTCATAAA
This sequence comes from Bacteriovorax sp. As-1, assembly GCF_058446905.1. Lineage (NCBI taxonomy): Bacteria > Pseudomonadati > Bdellovibrionota > Bacteriovoracia > Bacteriovoracales > Bacteriovoracaceae > Bacteriovorax > Bacteriovorax sp. As-1. The sequence goes on along the minus strand of NZ_CP184341.1, from coordinate 2,356,413 downwards.
AATCTCCTTCAAACATATAAAGTTTAAAGACACTCTTGGCCTTATTATTAATATAAAAATCTTTTTCAAAAAGAAGATAGACCTCCATTCCCTGTGCCTTCATAGTGGTGGCCAGCATAAGAGAACTGTCTTTTTTGGGATTTAATTTTTCGATGGGATCAATGAAAAGGACATGTTTCATAAAAGGGTCCTATTTGAATAGATAAACTTCGAAGTCCTCCTCCTCACTTTGATTTTGGAAGTCTTCATATTTTTGAACTATCCAATTATAGTAGTCTTTTAGAGAGAGCCCAAGTTTTTTTTGAAGACTCTCAAGGTCATTGGATTTCTTTTCATAAGTTAGGAAAGCTGCAAAACTCGCGTTATTCCACGTACGATTTAACGGAAAACAGTCCTTGGGTTGAATGTCGAGTGCTTGGCACTTTTTCATAACCTCTACTTTAAAACGCTCTTCCATGAATTCATTTAAGATCTGCTGTGCTTCTTCTTTTGTTTTTGGCAAAAGGCTTTTGTACGTAGTCTGCAGCTCGTTGGCCAGGAGGACGACAAGATGCTTTATCTTCTTATCACTTTCAACCTTTTTTTGCTCAAAAACCAGGTAATCGGCCTGGCCGATAGAAAGGAAATACTCAGGCAACATTCTTTCCGAAAAATACATGGCCAGGTTCTCGTTTAAATCCACCTGATTTTTTACAAAAAAGATAGTGTGGTAGAGTTCGTGGAAAATCAGCTCGGCCAATTCATAATCATCATATTCAAAAAACGAAGAGAGAATTGTGTCGGTAAAATACCCCAATGTTGAATAAGCATAAACCGGACGAATCCACGTCACGTAGTCTTCCTTCTCTTTTTCATTCGCAAATTTTTTAGCAGAGGCCTGACTAAAAAACCCCAGGTAAGGAAAACATCCCATCAGAGGAAAGCAGTTATCAACGGCCTTGATTTCCTGATAAGGAGAAGCAATCACCAGATAAGTGACGGCCCTATTTTTGAGCATTGTAGTCTGGGAATAGATCCTGGTTTCTTTTTTATCCCAGTATTTATAAAAGTATGTTTTGAGTTCCTGAATCTTTTTAATTTTTTCTTTCTGAGTTTTTGGGACGCGCACACTTTTAAGCACGTCTTTATTGTCCTTTCCCTGAGAAAGAAGAGTCATCTGCCCCATTCCCTGCTCATACAGATACTCAAACTTAGCGCATCCGGAAACAAGAGAAAGTAACGAGAAAAAAAGCAGTGTCTTTTTTAGAACACCCATGAAAACCCAATAGCGTACTTCACGTTGTCGCGGGCCTTATCTAATTCGAAGGCCGGAAATAGTGTCTTGACCGAACCTTTTAATGACAATCTTTCAGTCATTCGCAGTTGAAGCGACAACGTCCCAAAAACTGAATCAATTCTTTGTTTAGTGGTTCTTCCCGCCAGGTTTGTCCTGACTTTTGACGATGTATCTTCAATCGTTAAGTCGGAATTGTAATTTAAAAACTGCTTGGCGTACCCGATAGAAATCCCGGGAATCAATCTCGCCGTTCGTGGAGCAAACATCTGCTTAATCCCTACTCCATAGACATTAGAAGTCACGCGGTTTTGCTGACCAACAACATCGATTCCAGTTGTGACATTGTAACGTTCATTTTCTGTCGTGATGTCGCTTGATCTCGAAGCGTTTAAATCAATAGCCGTATAATCAAAAATATAAGTTGAAAGGGCCGCTGAATAAGTGCGGTTTACACTTGAGTTCTGTCTTTGCAGACCGTAAATCTGGCGATCGTACCCAAAATCAAATGCGACTTCGTTAACGATAGCAAAACTTGAAAGAGGAAAAAGGATAACAATTAAGACTAATAGAGACTTCATAGAATCACCTCGATTCTATTCTACCAATTTGTGATCTTGATTAAGATGGAGGGGAAGATTTTCCCCTCCTTTTATAAGTATAATTTATTGTAATAACGACGGTGGTCTCTTCCCGAGATCAGCAATAAGCTCTCCCTGGCAAGAAAGTGATGTAGCAGACGTGACTTTTACGTCTACCCAGTGCCATTTCATATCGATTTCATCATTAACCGGTACAAAGTGGACAATTCTATTACAGTTTGTACGCCCCTTCCACTTCTTCACTCCACCCATATTTCCAAAGTCTTCAACCAGGATTCTGTAAGTGTTCCCTACCATTGTCTGGCGGATTTTATCCTGAATGTTCAACTGGTGTGCCTGGATTTGGCGAAGACGTGCACCTTTGATGTCATCTGGAAGATTATCTTCCATTTTTGCCGCGCGAGTCTTAGCTCTTGGCGAATAAACGTATGAGTAAATGAAATCAAACTGAGCTTTTGTCAGAAGATCCATCGTTTCCTGGTGCTCTTCTTCAGTTTCGTTAACAAAACCGGCGATAATGTCCGTTGATAGGACAATTTCTGGTTGAGCTGCGCGAAGTTTATCCAGAAGTCCAAGGTAATGCTCTGGCGTATATTCTCTGTGCATTCTTTCAAGAACCGTTGCCGAACCAGATTGAACCGGAAGGTGTAGGTGTTTTGAAAGTTTTTTAGCTTTTCCGTGAACAGCGATTAGTTCATCGCTTACATCATATGGATGAGAAGTTGTATAACGGATTAGCTCCAGGCCTTCGATCTTATCCAGCTCCATAATTAGTTCAGCTAAACTCTCTCCGTTTTCTTTTCCGTAAGAGTTTACGTTCTGACCTAAAAGAGTCACTTCTTGAATGCCCTGGTACTTCACCAGTTTTGTTACGTCGGCCACAACTTCGGCCATTAGACGGCTTCTTTCTTTTCCGCGAGTGTAAGGGACGATACAGTACGTGCAGTACTTATTACAGCCTTTAATGATGTTTACGAAGGCCTGTGGTGAACCGACAGGGATCTTAGTTTCGATCGAAAAGTTCTCGCTTCTATCCCATGAGTTGATCGTGAACTTGTTGTCACCGGCATAAACTCTAAAGACCATGTCGTTGATCGTATCGATAACGTCTGTTCCAAAAGCAAAGTCCAGGTGCTGATACTTTTTCACCAGCTCTTTTCCTTCAGTTTGGGCCACACATCCGCCGATACCGACGACTAGTCCATTCTTCTTCTTTTTAGCGTGTTTGATCTCACCTAGTTGTGAGTAAAACTTATTATTTGAAAGGTCTCTTACCGCACATGTGTTGAATAAAACCATGTCGGCTTCATCTAATTCTTCTGTTCTAGTGAAGTTTAGATCTTCAAGGTGGGCTGCGATTCGGTCTGAATCGTGATAGTTCATCTGACAACCAAAGGTTTTCATCCAAACTTTGCGTGGTGGGAAGGTTAAATCTCCCATAACGACTGTCTTTTCACCTGTAACTGGATCAATAGAAATTTGTTCGCGAGGACCATTGCCTCTAGTACCAAGACCTGCTGCCATAAGTTTACCCTGTTAAAAAGCCTTATTGCTCAAATTGAATATGAATTTAGGCGCAAAACTTAGCAGGATCAGGGTTGGAAGTAAACGAATCGGGGTCTTTTTTCACGGATTTGGAAGAAAATGAGGCTGATTTTGGACTATTTCGGGAAAGGTTTGGTCGGCACAAATAAAAAAGGGACCCGAAGGTCCCTTTTTTAACTAGATCACTTAATTAATTAAGCTTTCTTAGCAGCTTTTTTAGTAGCTTTTTTAGCAGCTTTTTTAGTTGCTTTCTTAGCTACTTTTTTTGTAGCTTTTTTAGCTACAGCTTTCTTAGTTGCTTTCTTTGCTACTTTCTTAGCAGCTTTCTTTGTTGCTTTCTTAACAGCCATAAAACCCTCCAAAAGTTTTTATTCTTTTTTCAAGAATAATCATTTTTTTATTTTCGTGCAAACAAAAAATACATCTTTGTTTTATTTTTCGTATTTTTTTTCAAATCCTTTAATTTTTTTTTTCAAGTTTTTCATCATCGAGCATGTGATGAAATGATAAAAGAGGCCGCAAACGATGTTTCATCCAATCTCTTTCTCCCTCTGATGAAATCGCTGAAATGCTTTATTCATCGATATTTCAGTCGTTTTCCACAATTGGCATGAGGCTTGAAAAAAATGAAGAAGGCAGACCCTGAGGTCTGCCGAAAAAAAATTTTAATGGGATTGAAAAAAATGAAGAGGACCTAAAAAAAGTTCATGGCAAGGCCCTAAATTGGGCAAAATTTAACCTAATCCTGGAATCTGAAGACGATTTTTTGCTCTTTTTCATCCAACGACACGACAACCACACCACCTTTTTCGAGTTTTCCGAAAAGAATTTCATGTGAAAGAGGCTTCTTAATCTCATGATCGATGATTCTGGCCAAAGGTCTGGCACCCATTTGTGGATCAAAGCCCACTTTTGCCAGATGTGCGCGCGCCGATTCTTCAACAATCAGCTCTACATTCTTCTCGCCAAGCTTTGTTTCAAGCTGGATAAGGAACTTGTCGACGATTTTTAAGACTTGCTCATCCGAAAGCTTGTTGAAATGGACAATGGCATCCAAACGGTTCCTAAACTCTGGCGTAAAAAAGTTTTTAATGGCCGAATCGCGCTTGAAAGCTTGGTTGTCCAATCCTTTACCGATACCGATTGAGCCCGACTCCATCTCTTTAGCACCAGCATTTGATGTCATAATAATGACGACATTCCTAAAATCCGTCGCTCGGCCTTGTGAATCTGTCAATGTTCCGTGATCCATGATCTGAAGCAGGATATTGAAGATATCTGGGTGGGCCTTTTCGATTTCGTCTAAAAGTAAAACAGCGTGCGGATGCTTTTTAATCACATCAGTAAGCTGACCACCATTATCAAATCCAACATAACCCGGAGGAGCGCCAATTAATTTTGCCACCGAATGCTTCTCCATGTACTCCGACATATCAAAGCGCTCGAGATGAATCCCAAGTTCGCGCGCCAGCTGCTTGGCAAGCTCCGTTTTCCCTACTCCGGTTGGCCCGGTAAAAAGAAATGAACCCATCGGCTTTTGGTCGCTCGATAGTCCTGATCTTGAAAGAAGAATAGCATCGGCCACTTTTTCGACGGCCTGGTCTTGTCCAAAGATAAGGAGCTTCAGGTTACTCTTTAGACTTCTAAGTTTATCGCGCTCATCAGTGGCCACTGACATCTTAGGAATCTTGGCCATCATAGCGATGACGGTTTCAACATCCTTCTTAGTAATATTCTGGTGGCGCTTGGATTCTGGAAGAATCCTGATCATCGCTCCGACCTCATCAATAACATCAATTGATTTATCCGGGTTCTTGCGATCCGAAATGTGTTTAGTTGAAAGGTCAACGATCAGCTTAATGATCGCATTTGAGTATTTAACGTTGTGGTGATCTTCAAACTTTTGTCTTAGGCCAAGAAGAATTTTAAGTGTGTCTTCCGGGCTAGGTTCGGCCACGTCCACTTTTTGCAGTCTTCTGTTGAAGGCAGAGTCTTTTTCGATGAACTTGCGGTATTCCTCGTAAGTCGTGCTGCCGATACAACGAAGCTCACCACTGCTTAATGCTGGCTTTAGTAAGTTGGAAGCATCCATTGATCCACCACTGGTTGCACCAGCACCCATGATGGTATGAATTTCATCTATAAAGAGGATGGCCTCATTTTTTCCGCCCTCATTATATGTCTTTAATTCTTTCATGACATTTTTAAGGCGCTGCTCGAAGTCTCCACGGTACTTTGTTCCGGCCAGAAGACTTGCTAGGTCTAGACTAAAAACAACGGCATTTTTTAAAAGTTCCGGCACATCACCTTGAACAATACGGTAAGCAAGACCTTCTGCAATCGCTGTTTTTCCAACTCCCGCTTCTCCAACAAGCAGCGGATTATTTTTTCTTCTGCGGGATAAAATCTGAGCGACTCGCTCGATTTCACTTTCTCGTCCGACAATCGGATCAATTCTTCCCTTGGCCACTTCTTCATTTAAATTTGTGCAGTATTCTTCGAGCGCATTTTGTTTTTTCTCTGGCATATCTCCCAACTCAGTGCGGATCGTTTCATGCACTCCCGAATCTGTATTAACAGAGCGGTCCACTCCATGAGCAATGAGTTTGACGACATCAAACTTTTCGACTTCGTGGGATTCAAGCAGGTAACAAACAAAACTCTCGGGCTCATTAAAAAGGGCCACTAATAAGTTCACCCCTAAAATATCTTTTTTTCCCGAAGATTGGACGTGGATAGCGGCGCGCTGAATGACACGCTGTAATCCCATGGAAATTTCAGGTTGATAACTGATGCCGTTTTCACGGGCCAATTCTCTTAATTCTGTGTCGACGAATTGCTTGCGCGAAAGCTCTTCAATCGCTTCTTCCGACAACAAACTAAAATTGTCTTCAGTGGCGATAAAGGTATCGAGCTCTTTTTCCATCTGCGCGAGATTCACCCCGCAGCTCTCCAGGATATTTCTCACTTCGCCGTCTTCCAACATCGCCTTAAACATGATTTCCAGCGTGAGGTACTCATGCTTTAAAATGTTGGCCTTGATGACCGCTGAGTTGATAATGGCCTCTAGTCTCAGATTGCTTTTTCGATTGCTTCCAATGCTCATAAATGACGTCCTTATTCAGGTTCGATCGTACATAAAAGAGGATGAGCGTGCTCTTTGGCCATTCGCTCAACTTTCCTCGCCTTACTCTCCGCGATCTCGTGGGTGTAGACTCCACAAATCCCAGTTCCTTTTTTGTGAACTTCCATCATGATTCTTTCAGCTTCTGGAAGAGGTTTGTGAAAAACATTTTGCAGAATAAAAATAACGAACTCCATAGTCGTATAATCGTCGTTGTGTAACAGGACTTTATATTTCTTAGGAAGTTGTACTTTCTTTTTAGTGATGGTGGCCGTGCCACCTTCTTCATCATGTTGGTGATTGTGTTCAGTCATAGATTAATTATCGCTCTTTTTTAGTTAAAGACGCAAGACTTCTCTCGTAGCATCTGAAGGTAGTTATCAGGCACACTCACACCGCTTTTTAGTGAGCACATAATGTTAGTGTCTTCGGCAGAAATCTCATAGTATACGAGATCACTCTTTTGACCTTCGTAAAATTCTGTATAACAATCCGGAAAACCTAAAACATGACCAAACTCGTGGGCAAGCACCTTTTTCTGCGTGATTGCGTCTAAAGATTGGCTCAAATAAACCTGAGTGTTGTCTTCATCGGGAACGTAAGAAATTCCGCCATTTGTAGGGATAATTTCTATCACATCGCTTCCCTTTTCCTCGACTATTTCAATCGCTAATTTAAAAGAACCACGGGTCCACATCTGACTGACATACGATAACATTCCACGAAGTTTCTCAGTATCCCATCCGTTACTTAACACCTTGAGGTTCATTGTCACGGCCAGTGCTTCATTCTGATCACATTGAAACTTCAGGTGCGAGTCTCTCAAGACAAAAAGCTTATCGAAGCGCTCTTTTTCAAAGCGTTTTTGATAATGACTTAACAACGTTGAAACTTTCCTATTCTTACTTTGGACATTGTACTGGGCCTGGCAATTAGTATTGCTCGGGTCAAAAGACCTGCACATTTTCACTACTCGCTCCTGAATAAACTGGGACGCTGAACCAGTAAGTGCATCAATAGTTTTTGGCGAGCAATCTTTTTCGCGGCAATAGTCTTTCATTTCCAGGTAAGGTCTGGTGTCGTTGAATTGTTTTTTCATTAGCATTCCGAACTGGCATTTCTGCCCTTCATATCTCATGCTGTGCTGATAAAGATAAAAGAGATCAATGGCCAGGTCTGAGAGATTTTTACTAAGCACGGCTTCGTCTAAGGCCTTTGCCTTGAGCTCCGCAAGCTTTTTTTCCATATCATCGACACTGATAATAAGCGGTGTTTTATAGTCGTAAAAACGCTCGGGAATAGAGAAAAAGGCCATGGGAAAACGCGCCTGAAAATCAGCATACATATAGGCTATTTCTCTACTGACCGGCTCCTGCACTATTTGATTTTTTGCGCACTGATTTTCCAGCTGCAAGTAACTTAAAGAATCGCTCTCAAAGGCTCCACCAGCTTCGGGGTTTATTTTTCTCCCACAGGCAGCCAGTGCCAGAAGGAGCATTCCCAAAAAGATAGTTTTAAGAGCAATACGCATAAAGTGTCTCATTTTTTGACAGCCGTCTAAGAAAGAGAAAAATCCACTTTCTCATTCCTCATATTTAGGGGATTTCCCCTTCCTATAACATCCTTTACTACAAGGCCTGTGCCATAAAATCCCATAGGCAAAGATAGGCTTTTTTTGTAGAGTTTTTACATGAAAAAATTAACATTCCTAGGCCTCTTCATTTTATCGTTTCCACTCTTTTCAGCGGAAATCCCCTTTACAGTCTTTCACACCAATGACCTTCATTCCCATCTCGATGGGGTCAAAGTTCCTTCAGGTGAAACCTATGAAAGACGCGGAGGATTTGCCCGCCTGACTTCAGTGATCAGCGAGCTGCGCGAGAGGAAAAAAGATGAAATCGTCATCGGTGTAGATGCAGGGGATTTTTTCTCCGGAACTATTTTTTCTGCTGTTGGTGTTTCTTCATTAAAAGACTTCCCAGAATATCAGTTTTTTATGGAAAACAAGTACGATCTTTTGACCTTCGGAAATCACGAATTCGATCCGCTTAATGACGGGCTGGAAATCATGCTAAAAAAGATGCTGCACACACCAGGTAAAACTCCGCTTGTCGCCAGTAATCTTTACGTCAACCACGATTCTCCTCTGAGGAAATACCTGGAAAATCCCGACCTAGTAAAACCTTATTTGGTTAAAGAATTTCAAAGTCCCAAGGGCAGTCTGCGCGTAGGTTTTTTAGGAATTCTTGGACCCGATGGATGCCTGGTGAGTCGCTCGACAAGAGGCGATGTCCATTTCATTGGATTTGATGATGAACAATCAAAACAAAAACTGGGCGCTCTTGCCGATCATTTAAACAAGCTCATTATCGAATTAAAAAGAGATAAGAAAGTTGACCTGGTGATTTTATCAATGCACGGAGGAGGAAAAGAAAGCCACGAACTGGCCAGCAAACTAAAAGGGCTGGATGTTTTTGTTTCCGGGCACACTCACAAACAAGAGTTCGCCATCGTCAATGGAGTGCCGGTTAATCAAACTGGTTCATACGGCGAAAACCTGGGACTGATGGAGTTTACTTTTGATACAAAACTTAAAAAAGTGAAAATGACCAATCCCACTGGCAATCACGTCATCACCATCACTGAGAAAATTGCTGAAAATAAAGAGTGGAAAAAGCGCATTGACCAGTGGAGAAAAAGGTCTTTTGAACTAATGGGGCAAACAACTGATCCATCTGAGATTATTTTTACTCCTAAAAAAAGTTATATCCGCTCTAGTGCTATTCCCAATCCAATGGGAGAGCTGGTTACACACGCCATTCTCACTGAACTAAATGACACTATTAAGGATGATAAGATCGATGCCTACTTCACTTCAATGGGGCTAGTGCGCACTTCTTTTCACAAAAATACGCCTTATTCGCGCGCTGAAATTTTCGAAGCAACTTCTATTGGTTTTGATAAAAATAAAACTCCTGGTGTAGATGTCGTATCCTTCTATCTCTCTCCTAAAGACGTTAAACTGGTGATCAATTTCATGGAGATTTATACCTATATTTCCACGTCATTTTCCCCGGCCATCTCCCCTAATTTAAGCTTTAAAATCAGGAAATGGGGCATCCCTTTTCTCAACCGCATTTACGATATTAAACTCAATGGAAAAGACCTCGCAGACTACGACAGGCCGATTAAAATCGCCACGAATAAGTTTGTAGTGATGAATATTGAAACCGTGAAGAAAATCACCCGTGGATTTGTTGATTTAGTGCCTAAAACGAAAACGGGTGAACCAGTAAAAGACTACGTGGTTCACCCGAAAGAATATTTACTTATGATCGAGCACTTTAAAAAGCACCCGGGTTATTATTAAGCTACGTCTTCATCATCGTTATAGTCTGTCCAAGCAGACTCTGGATCAAGAATCACAACATCAGATGCCTGGCGATGCATTTTGTTGTATTTTTCTTTCTTTTTGAAAACTTGTTTTTCAATTTTTTCCACAGCTAAATCGATACTGTGGTAAAGGTTTTCAGAGAAGGCCTTTGCGTGGTATTCGCAGTGTGGTGCGTGATAATAAATCTCAGCAAAGTGCTGACCATTTTTTACATAACACGACCATTTCATCGTTCCTTTATCCTTGAAAAATTTTTCAAGCTTTGCCGAAGCTTCTTGAATTTTTGCATCCAGTGCAGCTGTGTGTTCTAAGTGTAAAAATGATGTAGTAATTTTCATAAAATGCCCTTCTTTTCGTTTTTGTCTTTGCCCCGCAAAGACAACATGTTCGTAATAGAAAACGCCTTTGTCAGATAACTCAATCTTTCTGCTTTCGTTTCGATGAAGGTTCGATTCCTAGCATCTCACGGTACTTCGTTACAGTTCTCCTTGCTACTGTAAGGTTCTCTCTAGCCAAAATCTCCACAACCTTTTGGTCTGAGAGCGGCTTCGTTGGATTTTCTCCGTCGAAGATAGCCTTAATTTTCAATTTCAGTACTTCACTCGCAATGTCAACACCGCCGTCTTTACCTCCAATACCAGTGTTGAAGAAATATTTAAGTTCAAACGTCCCTAATGGGGTGTGCATATACTTGTTTGTCGTTACCCTTGAAACCGTCGACTCGTGCATCCCGATTTCATTGGCAACATCTTTTAAAACCATCGGCTTTAAGTGTTTTGGACCTTTCTTAAAGAAGTCCTGTTGTTTTGCCACGATGGCCTTCGATACTTTCTCAATGGTTTTTTGTCTATTTTGAATAGACTTAATCAACCACTCAGCAGCGCGAAGTTTATCCTTTACGAACTCACTTGCCTCATCGGTTTTATGGCCAGCACCTTTCTTAATCATTTCCTGATAAAGCTTAGAGATTTTAAGACGAGGAATCCCTTCGTCGTTAACCTGAACCACAAACTCTCCACCAGCTTCCACAACATAAATATCGGGAAGAATATAATGAGTGTCTGGAGTCGCTACCAAGCGCCCTGGTTTCGGGTGAAAATTCTGAAGAAGAAGTGAAGTTTTCTTCACCTGCTCAACAGTTACCGCTAAGGCCTTTGAGATTTTTTCAAAGTTTTTCCCTTGAAGATCTTCAAGGTGATCGCGGATCAGTTTTTCCAGAAGAGGTGATCTCTCTTCAGCAATTCTTGCCTGAGCAAGTAAACACTCTTGTAAATTGCTCGCTCCACACCCAACCGGGTCTAAGCGCTGGATGATTTCCAGGACATCAAAAGCATCTTCGCGCTCCAGACCACTTTCAGCGATCAGGTCTTCGAAATTTACGTCCAGGTATCCGTCGTCGTTAATGTTTCCAATGATCAGGTGAGCGAGTTTCCACTCTTCATCTGAGAGAGTTTCCATCTTAAGTTGCCACTCTAAGTGTTCAGCAAGAGTCATCCCTTTTGAAACAATGTTTTCATAGCTAGGCATTTCATCAGGATCACCTGATGATGTCGCCATATTTGGAGTTGATGAATTTGAATTGAATGAGTCTGCATATGAGTCCCAGTCAAAATCATCTTTTTCTTTCATGAGTGGAGCTTCAGAAAAATCTTCTGAAGTTGCTTCTCTGACTTCGTTGTCGCTTTCAGCTTGCGCTTCTACATCAACTTCGGCGCCTGCTTCTTCGAGCATTGGGTTCTCAACCATCTCTTCCGCAATCACATTGGTCATTTCCAAGTGTGTGAGGGTTAAGAGTTTGATTGCCTGCTGAAGCTGGGGTGTCATCGCCAGGTTCTGAGACTGTTTTAAGCCCTGTGAAATTTTAATGGCCATAAGCCCATTTGAATTACATCCTGAATTCTTCTCCTAAATAGAACTTCCTTGCTCTTTCATCGTTAATTAATTCGTTCGGTGTTCCGCTAACTAATAATTCTCCACTGTTCATAATGTAAGCGCGATCCACAATTCCTAATGTTTCGCGAACGTTGTGATCAGTGATCAATACTCCAATATTTCTCTTCTTCAGCCCGTGAATCAGTTGTTGAATATCAGCTACTGCTAATGGGTCAACCCCTGCAAACGGTTCATCAAGAAGAACAAACTTCGGCTCAAGCGCCAGCGTTCTGGCAATCTCCACGCGTCTTCTTTCTCCACCTGAAAGGGCCGATCCTTTCGATTTCCTCACGTGGTTTAATTTAAAGTCCTGGATCAAGTCTTCCATGGCAGTCATTCTTTCACGTCTACTCATCGATCTGTTTTCCAGTACTGCTAAAATATTCTCTTCAATCGATAAGTCTCTAAACACCGAAGCTTCCTGAGGAAGATAGCCGATTCCGTTTAGTGCTCTGATGTGAATCGGTTCTTTCGTCACATCTTTTTCACTCATCTGAATCTTGCCTTCGTCTGCTCTCACCAGACCTACCATCATATAAAACGTTGTGGTTTTACCCGCACCGTTTGGCCCTAAAAGTCCTACAATCTCACCCTGGGCCACTTCTAAACTTACGCCTTTAACTACTGTTCTTCCGCCGTAAGTTTTCTTTAAATCAAAGGCTTCTAATTTCACTTCATCCATTAAAGTTTTTCCTTCTCACGTTCCAATGTGATGTTTGTATTGGCGTCGTCAACCTCAACTGTCTCAATATTCTCGCGAATGATGATACGGTTTCCTTTGATAACATCCCTGCCTTGAAACACTTTTGGAAGTCCTGTGAGCACTACGCGTTTCTCACTAATAAACCCTTCAAGTTTCTCGGCAAAAGCCTTTCTAACCAACGGTTTTCCGTCCATGGTTAGAGTCTCCTGTAATCTCACATCGTCAGAAAGTGAGTAATACTTGAGTTTTTTATTATAGTTTTCCAGGAATACCGTGCCTTTATTAGATGAGGCGTCTAAGTTCCCTTTTTTAAAGGCCACATTTCCCTTCATCTCCACCAGGCTTTCCGGGCCAGAGAGGGTCAACAAATCTGTTTTAAAAGTCACATTTTCTTCATATTGGCGCGCTCGCTGAACCAGGCCTCTGACATTCTTTTGGTATTCAAAGAACTCCTGCTCCGGACGGTACACGGCAAAGTCGGAAGTGATTGAGAGCCGGTCTTTTGTTTTAGCATCAAGGCTATTTGTCTTTACATTGCCAGTGGCTTCCATGTGCTTACCACCGCTGTAAATATTCATCTTATCTGATTTTAAATTTGAGGTGCCGACTTTTACATCAACGGTGTCTTCCAAATAAAGTTCATTATTAGTCATTAATCCGCGTGAATTTTTAGCACTAAAAAAAATAGGTTCTTCTTCGAAACCTTTCTGGTTTCTGCGATAGATGACACCATTGGGATTAAATCCAATGACGACGGTGTTTTGTGCTGAAATTGTCAATTCACTTGCCTCTAATTGTAAAAATGGTTTTCCACCATCGAGCAAATAGTAATCTACAACTTTAAAATAACTCTCATCACTGTCTTTATTTTTTACCGGTTCAGAACTTTTTTCGGCGGAGTTATTTTCACTCTCATCAAAGTGACCAACCCAAGAATAAACCGAAAGCCCCGCGGTAATCAAAATGAAAAATGCGATGATTGTATATTGGCCTAGTTTCAAGCGTATTCCCCCACCACATATCTTATCGCATTTCTTGGCCTAAATCCTTATAAAATTAAGCATTTATTTTTTCAAATCAGCTCTTACATTCCTTGCTAAATGTGCTTAATTTCAGGTACACTTGAGCATATTAATCAAGCTTTAAACAAGGTTGTTTTGTGTCATTGAAAGACTTGCAAGCTATTGTTGATTCCGGGACAAAACTGACTCCGATGATGGATCAGTATTTTCAAATCAAAAAAAATTATCCAGATACACTTCTTCTTTTTAGAATGGGCGACTTCTACGAAGTTTTTTTTGAGGACGCAAAAACAACTGCACGCCTTTTAAACATAACACTTACTCACCGTGGAAAGATTGGCGACACACCAATCCCAATGGCGGGAATCCCGCACCACGCAGCTCCTGTTTATATCGACCGCATCACTAACCGTGGTTTAAAAGTGGCCATTTGCGAACAAATCCAGGATCCAAAAGATGCCGTTGGAATTGTTAAACGTGGAGTCACTCAGGTTGTTTCTCCCGGAATGCCTTTTGACCTGGAAAAAACTCAAGGACATGATCACCGCTTTATGGTGAGTGCGTTCAAAAAAAATGCGAAGTACTATTTAGTCGCTCTCGACTTCACCACTGGAGATTTCAGTGGATATAAACACGACAACTTCGAAGAGTTCGTTGAGAACCTGCGCATGCTTGCTCCTCGCGAGTTCATCACATTCATGGGTCAGTGGAATGAAGGCCAGGAAGCTAAAGACATTGAAGCGATTCTAAATCACTACGATGTTTTAAAAACTCACCTATCAGAAGAATACTTCAATCCAAAGTTCACTGATATCTACATTGAAAAAATCATTCCGGGATTTAAGCGTGATAAAATCATCAAACTTGATGAAGACGTTTTAAATCCAATTGGAGCTCTTGCCTACTACGTTTGCTCGACTCAACTTTTAGAGAATTTCATTCACATCCGTCCGTTTAAGATGACTTCACAAGCGAACGTAATGAAAGTGACCCTTCCTACTTTAGTGGGTCTGGAAATCCTTCCAAAGTCGCGCGAGACATACCGTGAATCACTTTTAGGATTCTTTGATAAAACAGAAACAGCAATGGGTGCTAGATACCTTCGCTCTCTGTTTTCAAATCCCCTTTTTGATATGAACGCTATTACTGAGCGTTTAGACATCGTGACAGCACTAACTGACAACGATTCACTAATTAAAGACCTCAAAGTTGAACTTTCAAAGATCCGCGATATCGAGCGCATCCTGGCTAAAATCTCAATGAACAAAGGCTCTGCTTCAGATCTTTTAAACCTGGCCACCGCGATTAACTCGTACACGCAAATTTTAAAAGACGTGAAGACTCTTCCAATCAAAGCGGTATTAGCTACAGCTGAAATCAAAAAACTAAGTGCGATTGCTGAAGACATCACCAACACTCTAAATGATGAAATCGGGGCAAGTCTTGAAAAAGGAAACCTGATCAAAGAGGGCGTCAATAAAGACCGCGACCGCTTGGCCAAACTTCACCTGAATGTGGCCGAAGAATTATTGAAGATGGAAAACCGTCTAAAAGATGAAACCGGCATTCTAAAATTAAGAATTAAATCAAACAACGTTTCCGGATTCTTTATCGAAGTTTCGAAAGGAAGCACTGTTAAAGTTCCAAAATATTTTGAAAGAAGACAGACGCTAGTAAACGCTGAACGCTACACGACTCCTGATCTGATTCAATTGGAAAAAGATACAATCACGGCACAAACAAAACTGGAAAAACTTGAAAGAGAAATCTTTAAAGCGCTTATCCAGAGTGTTGCGGACATGAATCACTCAGTACTTTTAATGAGTGAGCACATTGCTTTCATCGACTCTTTTCAGGGTCTGGCGGCCATTGCTCTTTCCGAAGGATTCACACGCCCAAATATCAACGAGAAAAAGCAAGTTCTCAATATCAAGCAAGGCTTTCACCCACTGATTAAATCTTTGATCAAAGACCAATTCGTTTGCCACGATTTAAATTTAAATCAGGACGCGTACTTTGGTTTAATCACCGGTCCCAACATGGCCGGTAAGACAACGGTTATGAGAGAAGTGGCCATCATTCAACTACTAGCGCAGATCGGATCATTTGTTCCGGCGAAATCAGCAGAGCTTGGGCTTTGTGATTTCCTTTTCAGCCGCCTTGGTGCAAGTGATGACATCTTAAAAGGTCAGTCGACATTCATGGTGGAAATGGCCGAGACAGCTGAAATTCTTCGCCACGCAAGTTCAAAATCACTTATCATCCTGGATGAAGTTGGAAGAGGTACATCAACATACGATGGTCTTTCAATTGCCTGGGGACTAGTTGAACACTTCATTGAAAAAACAAAAGCACTCACTCTTTTTGCCACTCACTACCACGAACTTATTGATGTCGTTCATGGTTACCAGACTGCAAAAAACCTGACAGTTGAAACTATCAATCACAACGGCAATGTTCAGTTCCTTTACCGCTTGATTGAAAAACCTGCTTCACAAAGTTTTGGGATTTACGTTGCTAAACTAGCAGGTCTTCCAGCATCTGTTCTTGCCCGCTCGGAAGAGATCCTTCACCAGCTGGAAAAGAACCACACGACTCCGATTGCACCTCCGGCCGAGGCCATGAGTGCTGCTAATTTAAAACCAAACAAGAACGCTCAGCTATGCTTCTTTGATGGCATTATTGCCGAAGTAGAAATCCCTGAGCACCTAAAACAGCTGGAAGCCGACCTGCAAAAGCTGGACGTTATGAGAATGACTCCAATTGATGCCCTTCTAAAGCTCAATGAAATGAAGAAAAATCTAGAAATTCAGTAATCTTTTTCTCATCTTTTAGCGCCTTTTTTCGATAAGAAAGTAAGGTGCTATCAGAGGAGGAAAGCATGATTCAAGATGTGTCAGTATTAAAAAAGCGCGTTTACGCATTCACTGCCGATCTTTCAATCATCGTTGTTTCCAACTATTTTTTAATGGCCGCTTTCACCCACTTCGTGCAGACAGTGTTTTTTCACTTTCCAATGAGAATGCAATTATTTCTCATCAACAAAATGGGTGTTATGTCTTCAATCTCTTTGATGTCACTAACCTTTGCTTATTTCTCGCTGTTTTACTACGTCACAAACGGACGCACGATGGGTAAAACCCTGATGGGTCTTAAAGTTGAAAACGCTGATAAAAGTGAACTGACACTGTGGCAGTCGATGTCGCGCGCCCTGGCCTATTTTACATGTGCGATGTTTGGCTCTTTTCTCTTTGCTCTTTCTTATATTAGAAAAGATCAAAAGAGCTTAGCTGATGTTTTTTCTGGAACGCATGTCTCGCTGGATACGCCAGATAAAGATGCTGGTACTGAATTTGAACTGGCACTAGTTGAAGCTGGTGACGCTGAAGCGACAATTGATAAATCATACTACGACGAAAAAGAAGCTGCTTAATACTGGAGAGATAAACAGAAGTTTATTTCTAGTCTTGGTGATCTTAGTAAAAACATAATTTCATCCGGCCCAAGAAACAAAAAAGCCTCCGAAAAGGAGGCTTTTTATTTTTGTGATTACTCAAGCATTGATCTTAACATCCACGCTGTCTTCTCATGAGCTTCCATTCTTCTTGTGAGAAGGTCAGCTGTTGGTTGGTCATTTGACTCATCAACAACCGGGAAGATACTGCGTGCAGTTCTTACCACTGCCTCTTGACCAGCTACCAGTTCAGCAATCATTTGCTGAGCGCTCAGGTCTCCATGAGTTTCTTTAATTGAAGAAAGCTTTGAGAACTCAGTGTATGTCCCTGGAGCTTTCACGCCAAGAGCTCTGATTCTTTCTGCCACTTCATCGACGGCTAGAGCTAGTTCGTTGTACTGCCCTTCAAACATCGTGTGAAGAGTTTGAAACATTGGACCAGTTACGTTCCAGTGATAGTTGTGAGTCTTTAAATAAAGAGTGTAAGTATCAGCCAGAAGTCTTGATAGACCATTGGCAATTTCAACGCGATTTTTTTCATCAATTCCAATATCAATTTTAGTTTTCATAACAAGTATTCTCCCATCGTTGTTATTAGTTGGTTGTATTATAAGCTATTAAAGATAATTACTAAAGCCATTCCGCTTAAAAAGCTTGGTCTCATCAGGAAGCGATAACTTCCTTCTTTCAATTTATCAGCGAGCTCTCCAAGAACCACACTCATCATTGCTCCACCAGCGAAGGCCATTAGAATCGGAAGCACACCATCAATTTGTGAACTCATATATCCTCCGACAATCCCGCCAACTAACTCAACGACACCAGTCAACATATTGCCGAAGAAGGCCATAACTGGGTTTACTCCAAGAGTAATAAAGCTAAGCGCTGTCGTGAATCCCTCAGGAATGTTCTGCATAGCAATCGCACTCAGAAGAGACACACCTTGAGATCCTGGTAAAGTCATTGATGCCCCAGAGGCCAGCCCTTCCGGAAAATTGTGCACCATCATCGCGATAACGAACAGCATGGCCTTTTTATTTTCACGAGCGTTCTCGTTATGCCTTAAAAGATACTCTAAAAATTTCCCTACGGACTTGATAAAGATCACTCCCCCAACTAAGGCACAGCTCACTATTAAGAACTGGAAGTATCTCTCTGCACTGAAATAAACTCTCTCATATGCTGGCCAGATCAAAGAGAAGGCCGCTGCCGAAAGCATTAATCCAGTAACAAAATCCATATTAATGTTTTTTAGAACCTTCCCAATTTTAGAATCTTTGATTAGGATCGGAGCACCACCGAGTGTCGTTGCTAAACCAGAAACTCCACCACCAATTAATCCTAATAATAATCCGCTCATTTTTCCTCCAACCATCAATCCCTGAAAGCTCTTTTATCTTTTCCCTGATTAAATATCGCACCTTTTAGGTTTTCGATAAAATCGATAGGAATGATAAAGTGATAAAGACAAGCTATAGTCATTTTTTTCCTCAAATCAATGTTTTGCCATCTGTTTTTAGACGCAAGACACCCCCTCTAACTTAATGCAATCTAAATACCTTCCTAACCCCTTAAAACTCTATTCAATCAGAGGTTTACAAACCAATTTTTCCTCAAAAATAGTGGCAAAAATCCCAAAAAAATGAGGACGGTAAATAAAATTTAGAGATATACTTTTCACCTAAATGTAACTTATTGAATAGGGACTCATCGCATATGATGCAAATGGAGCAGGAAAATTCAGAACGCACAGAAGCGCTCGCCACCCTGGCCAATGAGCTCTCGATCGCCCATCAAACCGTAGAATCTGAAAGACAAAAATTCGAAACACTCTTTAATAGCACACCTGCTGCGATGGCCATCTTAAAGGGGCCGAGTTTTATTTTTGAAAAAATCAATGAAGAGTATTCTAAGATGATTGATCACCGCTCGGTGATTGGTCTTCCTATTTTAGAAGCACTGCCAGAGCTGCATACGCGTCCTGAATTTTTCACAAAAATGAAAGACGTGTTTGAAACCGGTGAAAGTTATTCAGTCAAAGAAGCAAGAACCATCTTCTCTGCTTTTGCCAACAAAGGAAAAGATCATTCACAATACGCGGACATCACTTATAAAAGAATGTCTGATGGAAGTGGAAACCCTTATGGGATTTTTGTTTTTGCGACAGACGTTACTGAAAAAGTTCAAGCCAGAAAACATATTCAGGAAAGTGAAACAGAATTCCGCGCACTCGCTGAAGTTATGCCGCAAATTATTTTCACCGCTAATCCTCAAGGAGATATCATTTATTTCAATGAGAGATGGGAAGATTACACCGGGGCTTCAGCCCAGGAAGGTTTAGGAAAAGGATGGTATCTCTTTCATCATCCAGACGATATCAAACAAATCGCTCTTTCCTGGAAAGAATCAATCACCAATGGGACTCCTTACCAGATTGAGTTTCGCCTGCGCGGGAATGAAGGACAATACAGATGGTTTCTGGCGCGCGCACTTCCAATGCGTGATGAAAATGGCAACATTAAAAAGTGGATTGGAACCAACACTGATATTCACGAACAAAAAGTACTTTCTCAAAAGCTTGAAGCTGTTCTTGATGAAGTTAAGTCTTCTAAACAGCTTGCTGAAAGTGCCAACCATGCCAAGAGTGCTTTCCTGGCCAATATGAGTCACGAAATTAGAACTCCTTTGGGATCAATCATGGGGTTTGTAAACCTGATGAGAAACCCGGACCTTTCACAATCTGAATTAAACAAATACATTTCGATTGCGGAGAAAAACTCTGAGCAACTTCTTCGAATTATAGACGATATTCTCGATCTTTCAAAAGTCGAGGCCGGAAAACTAGTGATTGAAAAAATCGATATGAATCTGCCGGAGCTTTTAGCTGATGTTGCCTCTTTAATGGAATTTAGAGCACAGGAAAACGGGATTCGTTTTGAAATTAAAGCGATGAATGAACTTCCGGAAATCATCAAATCTGATCCGACCCGCATTAAGCAAATTCTTATGAATGCCGTCGGTAATGCCATTAAGTTTACGATGAAAGGAACTGTTGAACTGCAAGTCGGTTTCTGCAACTCTCGCTTGAAATTCTCTATCATCGATTCCGGTGTCGGGATTTCTGAGCAGCAGGCCACTCAACTCTTCCAGCCATTTACTCAGGCCGATGTTTCGACCACGCGAAAATATGGTGGAACAGGTCTTGGCCTGATTCTGACAAAACGTTTATGTGAGTCTATGAATGGTGAATTCTATCTGCAACGAAGTCAGCTGGGTGTCGGTAGTACATTCGTGGCCACCATGAAAGTTGATGTTGTTGATGATACAAAATTTTTTAGTGAGCCTCGCTCACATTTCTATAAACCTTCCGAAAAGTTTGCCAATAAAACCGCACTTAAAGGAACAAACATCCTGGTCATCGACGATTTGGAAGACAACTTAACATTAATCAATGTGATTTTAAGTGATGTTGGCGCGAATGTGACCACCATCAGTGACCCTTATCAGGGAATTAAAACAGCATTGGAGAATCACTTTGATCTCATCCTGATGGACATCCAGATGCCGCTCATGAACGGCTATGAAGTCACCAAGAGAATCAAACAATCCGGAAAAACTCTGCCAATCATTGCACTCACTGCACACGCGATGAAGGAAGAGCGTATGAGGGCATTGAACTTTGGGTTCTCGGGATTTTTACCGAAACCAATCAATGCCAATGAACTCATCCAAACCATCCTCAAACTCATTAACGATGAAGTAAGCGACGAAATCCAGGAAAGAAAAGTTGCGATTGTTGAGGATGATCCGGATTTAAGAGATTTACTTGAAGCGATTCTTCGCAACCAAAGACTTGATGTCCATTTCATGGAGACGGCCGAAGAATTACTTGAGCATTTAAAAGAGAACTCCATCCCGGATCTAATCCTGGTTGATCTCTTCTTGCCCAAAATGTCAGGATCAGAGCTGATTCCTCTTTTGAACAACCGAGCAGACCGCGAAAAGTTCAAGGTAGTTATTGCTTCAGGTTCAGATGATATTTCAGGGAAGGTTAAGGACTTGAGAGCTGACGGCTATTTGAAGAAGCCGTACAACTCTCGAAGTATTGTTGATTCAGTAAAAGCGTTTCTGCTTTAAGCTTTCGTTGTCCAATTGAAATGAAGTTCTTTTAACTGCGCTTCGCTTGGGCGAGACGGAGCTTGTGACATTAAATCACTCGCTGACGCTGTCTTAGGGAAAGCGATAACATCTCTAATTGAGTCTGTACCAGTTAAAATCATAATCAATCTATCCAGACCAAAAGCAAGGCCAGCGTGCGGAGGAACACCGTATTTTAGGGCCTCAATAAAGAAACCAAACTGTGCTTTTGTTTCTTCCGGAGTAAACCCTAGAACTTTGAACATTCTATCTTGAACAGCATTGTCGAAAATTCTCACCGATCCACCACCGATTTCGTATCCGTTACAAACAACGTCGTACGCTTCAGCTGTTAATGTTCTAAGTGGCCCATTTGGATCTGTATGATCGGAGTTCATGAAGATATCCATTTTCTCACGAGATGGCATTGTGAACGGGTGGTGAGCTGCCGTGAATCGTCCTGGTGCTCCGTTTTCCCCTTCGCTCCACTCTAAAAGTGGGAAGTCGTATAACCATAGGAAAGCATCTTCTTTCCCAATTAGGTTTAGTTTATGCCCAAGGTTTCTTCTAAGAGCATCTGCACTTGCGTGCGCCACTGAGTGGTTGTTGTCTGCAAAGAATAACCAAGTTCCGTCACCTTTTTCTTCTGATAGTGCAAAAAGCTTCGCTTCAATCTCTGGCGTAATGAATTTAGAAATCCCAGTTGATCTCTCACCTTTTGAAAGCTTGTAGAAGGCCACACCTTTACCACCGTAAGGTTTGACGATTTCAACAAATCCATCAGTGTCTTTACGTGTGAACTGCCCCATCGCTTCGGGAACAAACATCGCCTTAATAATACCGCCGTTGTCGCCAACAGAAGCAAATGTTGCGAAATCTGATCCTTTGAAAACGTCAGTCACAATCATTTGTTTTAAACCAAAACGTAAATCTGGTTTATCACATCCATATAGGTTCATCGCATCTACATACTTCATCGTCTGAAGTTTGAAGCTGTCATCTTTTTTGAAAACCGCTTTTAAAATCTTTTCAACTAAGTTTTTCATGTACTCTTGAGTGGCAAATGAAACCTCAATATCCACCTGAGAGAATTCCGGCTGGCGGTCTGCACGTAAGTCTTCATCGCGGAAACAACGGCAGATTTGGAAATACTTATCTGTTCCACCAATCATTAAAAGCTGCTTAAGCGTTTGTGGTGATTGTGGAAGAGCGTAAACCTGTCCAGGGTGAACACGTGAAGGAACAATGTAGTCACGCGCT
Source organism: Bacteriovorax sp. As-1 (assembly GCF_058446905.1). NCBI lineage: Bacteria > Pseudomonadati > Bdellovibrionota > Bacteriovoracia > Bacteriovoracales > Bacteriovoracaceae > Bacteriovorax > Bacteriovorax sp. As-1. Next base: position 2,333,967 of record NZ_CP184341.1, on the reverse strand, counting down.
CCTTCTGGAGTCGACTTATAAAGTATCGGAGTTTCAACTTCGATGAAATCTAAATCAGAAAGAAGACCACGAATCGTGTTCATTGTTTTTGATCTAAGTTTTAAAATGTCCTGAAGCTTTTTCGTTCTTAAATCCAGGTATCTGTATTTAAGACGAAGATCTTCTGTCGCTTCCACTGCACCAAATGGTAAAAATGGAATTGAGTCAATATCTGATTTCGAAAGAAGTGTCAGCTCTTCAACTTGCACTTCAACCATCCCTGTATCCATCTGTGCATTTTGCGCTTCTTTAGGACGCGCTTGAACAACACCTTTTGCCAGGATAACAGATTCAAGTGAACATTTTTTTAAGTCTTCGATGTTGCCTTTAAAATTAACAAACCCAAGTTGTGTCACACCGTATTTATCGCGCAGGTCGATAAAATGAAGTGAGCCAAGGTTTCTGTATTTGTTAACCCATCCGCATAGAACAACTGTAGAGCCCACGTCCGAATCTCGTAACTCTCCACAGTGATGAGTTCTTAAGAGTCCGTGGATTTTCGAGCTAGACATTTGCATTCTCCTTCAGTTTTAGAGACAATTCACTGGAAACTATTCCCAGGAATGCTAATGATCACTATATATCAAAAGGCTTCAAAGCTCATTAAAAATTTCGCACTCCTCACTGCGCTTTTGCCTATGATAGCGTGGTCAAATGTCACTTACCAAATGGCCAATCCTGAGAATAAAAAAGTGACTGTGCGCCTGGCCTTAACTAGAGCAGAACACCAACATGGCCTTAGTGGAATTAAAGATGCTGATTTTCCCGCAACGGAAGCGATGCTTTTTGTTAATGATTCCATGGGGACACGTCGTTTTTGGATGCCCGATACCTACTTCAAACTGGATATTGTTTTTTTAGACTCACAACTAAAAGTCGTGGGGATTGAAAAGGATGTGCCGTTTCATCCAGGGCTTGCCGAGCCACCAGTTATTTACCGCACCAAATCTTACGAAGCGCAATTTGTCCTCGAGACTAAAGGCGGCTCGCCTTTTTCCAAAAAACTTAAGGTTGGGGATAAACTAAAATGGATTAGTCCTATCTCTCTTTCGGAAATAGTACTAAAAACTCGTCGCTCGCAATAAAGCCCAGATTGTCGCGAACCAGTCTCTTCTGGAAGCCCGAATCTGATCTCATGCGTTCGATCTCGCGAACCAGCTGCATATTTTCTTTTTTAATATTTGTCAGCTCTGCAAGCTTTTCATTCACTGTGCCTTTTTGTGAATAGAAATCCGTCACTCCACCATTTGCAAAGATCAGTCTTAAAATCATTAGTGCACAGAAAATCCATGAACCTTTCACTAACCATGTAACGTATTTTGGATCCAGGTTCTTTTGCTTCTTGCGAGAAGTTGCCGATGAAGTTGTGTAGCTAATTTGTGAAGCAACTTTGCGAGTCCCACGTTTAACTGGAACAAACTCTGTATCTTCTGGTTTTGCCACTGAACGACGGCTCACTACACTTGTCCCAGCTGGTGGAGGTGGAGGCGTTGTTGAAACGTTCTCTCTTACTCTCACGCGTGGCCTTCTCGACTCTTCTGAAACAGAAGAAATTGGAGTCGCCTCTGCGACTTGAGCTTCAGCTTGCATTGTTTGAGGACGAGCGTATGGTCTTGGTTGTTCTTCAACTGGCTGATTAAAAAATGAAGCTTGTTGATGTTCTTCTTGTATTGGTTGAACTGGTTGCGGTTGTGGTTGAACAGGAGGAGCTTGGTATTGGGCCTGTGGCGCAGCTTGAGCTCCGGCCATTTGCGGTTCTTGGCGTGATGCTTGTTTTGCACGATTTCTTTCAATCGCTTTTCTTAAACGTTCATTGGCAATCGTCGATGGATCAACCGTATTTAAATCCGGCCCCGGTCTTACGCCTGCACTCTGCGCTGGTTGAGCGGCTTGTGACTGAGGCTGTGCTTGCGGTTGTGGCGCAGCTTGAGAAGGGGTACGTAAATGGGCATCTCTTGAACGATCAAATGAAAATTCCAAGGCAAACATCCTGTAGTTAAGGAACTAAAACAAAACATCCTGTTGTTTTAATTCATTTTAACCGAGCTTGGTTTTGACTTCAATCCAAAACTTGCGCACAATGGCCAGTTCGTGGAAATAGTAAAACAGAGTACGCCCCATAGAATTGTCAGGGAAATTTTCTAGTTCAGTATTGTTGATACCTTCTAAGAAAATATTCTTGAAAGAAACAAAACTTAAATGGTCAGGCTTTTGTGAAGCCACCGTAAAACTTTTATCGTCACAAGAAAATTCGCTGATCGGAAATGAACTGCGAAGTAATGTGCGCGCCTGATTCATTCTCAAGGCCGCGACACTCCCGTCTCCGATAGGACCAAGCTGAATGTATTTTTCTGCACGATTGATTCCATGAGAACGGAAGAAAATTTCAAAACGCCCTTGCTTGTGCCCGTTTTCATTAACGTCACTCACATCCATCCACCAACTAAACCCTGGATCGCTGATGTTGCAAACAGCATCTTCCTGGTGCGGAAAGCGACGGTTGATGATTTGCTCTCTCACCGATTCGGCCAGCTCGAAACTTCTGGTCTCAAAAAACATGACCTGTGAAAAATCATCCTCACGTGAAAGTTTAAGAATAGGCCTTTTGCTTGATTCGCTGTTCGCGAGTTCCTGGAAAGCTTCTTTGATGTTGGCGACTGAATACCCTCGCACGCAAAACGTGCTTGGCCCATTGTCGATCTTATAAATGATCCCCGGAGTTTCTGGATAAATTGAAACCGCAGGAGCAATAATTTCCACTTGAGTAACCGACTCAGGAATCTCAGATGATACCGGGGTCGAAGCCGTGACTTCCGCCTCTTCGCTGATCATACTGTCTGCCAGGTCTAATAAATAATCAGTGTCATCTTCTTCCGGTAAAAAAGAAGTTTGAACAGGGTCTGTATTTTTCTGAGGTGTATTTGAGCGCAGGTACTCAGAGAGCGCCAACGTTTCTTGTAAAAGTAAATCCAGACTTAAATCATTTTGGTCCATTCAAATCCTATGAAAGGAGGGTTTTTAATCTCAGTAATAATTGTAAAATTAAAATCAATCTAATGACAAGATTTTATCTGCAGTTTTCTCACCAGAGAAATGAAAAAATTTCGACGAAGATGTAGAGAAGAAACACCACCACAATGGGAGAGAGATCAAATGGTAGCCCTTGAGGCATATATCTTCTAACCGGATCACATGTATAATCACAAATTTTCTTAAGTTTTTGTCTCCACTGATACCTGTTTGTCTCAGGAAAAAAGCTCAGGATCGCATCGAGCATAAGAAGAATTGTATAAAGTCTGATGATGAATCTTATCATAAATCCTCTTTAATACTTGCGAGAGGCCAGCTCTCTTCTCTGGCGGTACACATGACAAACACAGGCCCCATAAAAGAAAAAGCACATTAAATAGAACAGCCAGATGACTCCAATCACCGAAGTATAAAGGTCACCGTAATTTCTCATCAAACTTCCGCGAACGTAATAAATGTAAATCCAGAAAAGGGATTTTCCAATAAACACCGAAGTTGAAAAGGCCAAAGCGGCAATGAAAGCTTCTTTTAACTGGATTTTCCATGAGAACAACCAGCGGTAAAGCACCGTGAAGTAAGCAATCATGATCGTAATGTGCAGGAAGCTCGAGTTCAGCCAGTATGATCTTCTTAAATTGATCTTCTTAATAAAAGTCAGAACCGGACGAAGGAAATCAAAGTTTTCATAGAAAAACTGAGTGATGATATTGGTCTGGATAAACTTCACCACATAAATAATTACAGGTGGCAACATGAAAATGAGCATCACCATCAAAAGAGTAATTCCGATAATGACGAATCCCTTTAGAATCCTCCAGATCGAAAGAATGCTTTTGTCTTCCGTGATGAAATAAATCCCCATCCAGATTGAATTTAAAAATGTAATCGTAGACACCGCTAAAACAAAAAAGTTTAAAACTGTGAACTGAGTTCCGGCAAAAAGCGGTCCCTTAATCATATTTTGCAGAGTCAGAAGAAATTGTGGTGCCACTTCCGGAAAGAAGCGTCCGCCGAGAACGAAAAGGTATTTCTGCACACGGTTGATGTTTCCTAAAAAGTACCCAAGACCTCTAACCGTCAAAAGTAAAAAAGGAATAACCGTAATCAATGCATAGAAAGTCGACGATGAAGCCAGTGTCGTCCCCTTCTTCTCGTGGAACAAAAGAGCGCCTCTGTACAAATTCTTTGCACCATCTTTGGCATTTCTCATTAAATCGTGAACTAGCTTCATAACTCTATGCTAACTGAAAGATCAAAAAAGGGAAAGCTGAGGGCCGCGCATTTCTTCAAAACTTTTTCCAAAAAGTCCCAGAATGCTATCGGCAATTGGAGCGAGCTGGCGGTCGATGTAATAGTCGTAATCAATATCTTCGTGAGGAAGCTCCACCGGAATCGCTCCTCTCAACGTCATCACATAGTGAGGTCGCCTTTGTAAAATCCCCTTGGTTTCAAAAAGGATTTTGGCCGCGCGTGCATGAGGTGGAACATTTTTTATATATTCAGACAGAGGTTTTGAAAGGCGTTTGCTTAAAACCAACTGATCATCAAGCTCGTGAGATTCGAGTTTCTTCATGGTATCATCGATGTATTCCTGGATGTCTTCTCCATAAAAGACTCGTCTGACCAGTTCGTATTGAAAGTTGCGGGCCAAAAGCGACCAGTCTGAACGGACGTACTCCATTCCAGTAAGAACGATTTCCTCTACTTTTTTTCCATCTACTTCTTTTTCCGCCAGACCTGCATAACGCTTTTTTGCCCCTTCTTCCATATTTCTGGTGCTGGTTAGAATCAGTGTCTTAAAAAATTTGTCGTACTGAATTTCAAGATGTGACTCTACATCAAAGTCATCTTTTAGTTTTTGCGTAAGGAATGTGTTTACCTCGGCCACCAATTTTTTGGCCTGGTCGCTGTAGTGGTCATAAGTTGGCAGTTGAACAAAAAGTGAATCCGTATCTCCATAAAGCACGGTAAATCCTTTTCCTTCCAAAAACTCAATCACTGTTTTTAAAATCCACTGCCCGCTTCCCGTAATCCCGTCAGGTAAATCTTCCTGATAAAAACGGCAGCCACTTGATCCCATCACTCCGTAAAAACTGTTCATCAGGATTTTAACGGCCTGTGAAAGGTTAGCATTTTTTTCTTTTTTTGCCTGAGTCCTGCGCTCTAAGAGTTCAGTGATTTTTCCCGGCAAAATATGATGAGTGCGCGAGAATGTCAGTCCGACGGGAGTTTTCAGCGGATCAATATGGCGCTGAAATCGTGAAAGAGGATCAATTAAAAAAGTCCTGATTACTGTCGGGTAGAGACTTTTAAAATCCATAACCAACACATTGGGATGAATCCCAACTTTTGGATTAAGAACAAATCCACCTTTGGCCTGTCTGACCCATCCAATATCATCTACGTTCGGAGCAACAACTCCGGCATCGTGTAAATCTGGTAAATAAAAATGGTCAAAGGCCGCCACAGATCCCCCGATTCTCTCCATCAGCATCCCTGAAATATAAGAGCGGGTTAACAGCAGGTCCATAAGTTTAATTTTTTCAAAAATATCTAAAACCAAAACAGCATCTTTTACGTTGTAGCGGGCAAGGGCCATTTTATCTTCGCGAAAGCGTCTCTCGATTTCATCCCACTTATCGTAAGACTCATCTTCATCAATGTCTTTTGCTTCTCCTAAAAGTTCTTTCGCTACATTGTTGAGCTTAAAACTTTCAAAAGAAAAGAAGTTCATCTTCAAAGCACGAGGGCCGTCGATAACAACTCGCCCTTCCAGGTTCACTTGCCATTCGCCACGCGCGTTTTGGAACATGTCAAGAGAGCGCGAGCCTCTGCCAATATAAAGCGGAACTTTTAATTGTTTTGATTTCTGATTAATAAAATGAAAGTCAAATCCGATAACGTTCCATCCGGTGATAATGTCTGGGTCTAATCGAGTGATCGCTTCCTGGAAAAAAAGCAGCAGTCCTTTCTCGTTCAAGGAAAAAAGCACATCTTGAGTATTTTTTCCTTCACCTAAAACGACAGTGCGGTCTTCATTCAGTGTTTTTGAACGGAAACTATAAGCAAGAGAAAGAAGTTTTCCATCTCTGCCGGTCTCAATATCAAAAGATAAAATTTTGTAATCAGGATAGTAATTTCCCGGTGTAATTTTAGGATTATTAAAAGTTAAAAGTCCGTTGACAACTTTTGCCTCTCCCTCAATTTTCACCTGAGCATAAATATGCTTGTCCATCAAAAAGCGATCGACCGCTTTAACATCGGCCTCAAAAGTCCTAAGTCCATCACTTTCAAACTTTTGTTTTTTTGATTTCAAATCGGCCTGATTGTGACACAGGACTTTCTCCCCCAAAGTCCATCAAGACTTCTGTAAGAAGTAGGATTTTTGCTTTCCACAAAAAAATAATTCTGGAATTGATCAATCGTGACAAGAAATGAGCCTTGATTGGACTGTCCATAAAGTTTTAAAATCTGGCGATTCTCCAGATCAAAACTACTTCCAGTAAGAATAAATGCTTCGATTTGTGTCTGCATCTAGGCTAGAATACCCTCATCAAATTTGAATTAAAAGGAAATATCATGAAAGAAATGTATCCAGAAATTGAACCCTATAACACAGGCTTTTTAAAAGTCTCTGATCTCCATACACTTTATTTTGAAGAAGCAGGAAACCCTAATGGAAAACCAGTAGTCTTCCTTCACGGTGGCCCAGGCGGAGGATTAATCGCTAATTACCGTCGTTACTTCGATCCAAAAAAATGGAGAATTGTTTTATTCGATCAAAGAGGTTGTGGAAAAAGCACTCCTTTTGCTGAATTAAAAGACAACACAACCTGGGACCTGGTTGCCGACATTGAGAAACTAAGAACTCACTTGAATATTTCAAAGTGGGCCGTTTTTGGCGGTTCATGGGGATCAACTCTTGCTCTTTCTTATTCCATCACTCACCCTGAAAAATGCTCAGAGCTTTTTCTGCGCGGGATTTTCCTCCTTCGCAAAAAAGAAATCGATTGGTTCTACCAGGAAGGATGCTCAAAGATTTTCCCTGATCTTTGGGAAGAATACGTTAAGCCTATTCCAGAAAATGAGCGCCATGATTTCGTGACAGCTTACTACAAACGCCTGACATCTCCGGATGCTCAAGTTAGAAAGACTGCAGCTCAAGCATGGTCAGTGTGGGAAGGTTCAACATCAAAACTTATGTACGATGCTGAAGCCGCTTCACGCTTTGGTGATGATGAGTTCGCTGACGCTTTTGCCCGCATCGAGTGCCACTATTTCACAAATAAAGGTTTCTTCACGGAAGACAACTTCCTTTTAAACAACGTCGATAAAATCAGAAAGATTAAAACAGTGATCGTTCAAGGACGCTACGACGTTGTTTGCCCAACAGACAGCGCCTGGGCCCTTCACCGTGCTTTCCCGGAGGCAGAACTGCATATTATCGGTGATGCAGGTCACTCGCTTTCAGAAAAAGGGATCACGTCTAAACTTATCGAATACACAGATAAGTGGGCGTAAAGAAAATTAAAGACAACTAAGGAAAAATGATGAATTTGAACTCACTTTCACTTCGAACAAATATGATTTTTGCCAGGAATGAAAGTGAGATCATTCCTCGCGAAAGCTATACTGTCGTCAAAACATTAAGCAACCCAACTTTCCATTGGGGAAATTACCTTATCTTTAAAAAAGCTCCCGTCGATGGAGATATCGTCAACTGGATGAATATCTTTCAAAGAGAATTTGCTCACTATAAGACATTTAAGCACTATGTCTTTGCCTGGGATGAAGACACAGAACCAAATAGTGTTGAGTATTTAGGCCATGGCTTTTCACTAGAGAAATCGGTTTCACTACAGGCCACTTCTGTTGTTCCTCCTAAACATTACAACCGCGACCTGACGATAAGATTACTCACCTCTTCTTCAGATTGGGATCAGGCCCTGGAGTTACAAACAATCACTCGCGACCCTAAACATTCTTATGAAGGCTTTAAAGAATTCAAAAGAAATCAGGATGAGTCCTACAAAAAACTCATCGCAGAAAACCGCGGTGGACGTTTTGGAGCTTTCAAAGGTGATTTACTCATTGCTGATTTAGGAATCTATTTTGAAGGCGATCTCGCTCGCTACCAAAGTGTTGTAACTCATCAGGATCATCGCGGGATCGGTGCCTGTGGGACACTCGTGTATGAAAGTGGAAAATACGCTTTAGAAAACTGGGGAGTCAAAACCCTTTGTATGGAGGCCGATCCTGATTATCACGCGGCCAGGATTTATGAATCTGTAGGATTTGTGCCTAAAGAAAATTCTTATAGTTTATACTGGTATCAACCAACATAGGAAAACCAATGAAGTTTTTACTGTTTTTGCTGATCTCACTGCTTAGTCTTCCCCTTTACGCAACTGAAGACCACTGCACTTATAATTTTGCCGATGCTAAAAGCATTTTTGACCAAAACCCAAAGCTCTACCAAAACATCACTCCAGTCAGTAAAGACTTAAAAAACAAAATCCTCACGCAAACAGTGACAACCCATAAAGGCACAGTGATCACTTATAAAAAAGGCGGATGTGCTCATTACGCCTTCTCTTTTCTCATACGCCCCCGCAAATTAAACACAAAAAAACCTGAGCGCATTTTAATTCAAGCGCTCAGAGAATTAAGAGCGATTCCGTCAGAAGATAAATCAGAAATCAATATTCTCAATGAAGCTCTGGATAGAACTAAATGGAAGAGCATTAAGTTCGAAAATGGTCAATACAACCTTTCGTGCGGGGACGCTACATGCGCCCTTAAAACGATCAAAGTTAAGGGAGTCGAAAGCGATATTGAAATTAGTTACGATTTTGCTCTTTAGTTTATTTGCCTAGATAACGAGTGGGAATTTTCTCTTCCTGGATCTTCCCGCCATCGTTTTTCACGTAGTATGACGAAGCCGTCGTTACAGAAGACACCGACTCCACCAAAACTTCATTTTCAAAATAAACAGCTGCGCTGTCATCGCAGGCATAACCACTTTTAAGACCATTTAAAACCAGATCGTGATAAGACGGACGTCTCTCTGCCTCTCCATCAAAATGCGGACAAAATGAACCTTTTAAAATGTTCATGCATGATAGTTTTGTCAGGCTTCCCGGAATAGAGTCCGTCACACCTTCTTCAAACCAACAAAGACCTCCGGCCGAAAGCCCCCCAAGAACGACTCCATTGTTATAAGCTTCCCAAAGAATCTTATCCAGCCCCCACTCTTTCCAAAGGGTCATAAGGTTTCTGGTATTACCTCCGCCGACATAGATCACATCTTTTGAGAGAACATAATCGCGAAGAGGGCCAACAGGAGCTTTAAATAAAGAAAGATGAGATGGGGTGACATCGTGGTCTTTCATATAATCGTAAAAACGATCAATGTAACCTTGAGCATCGCCACTGGCCGTGCCAATAAAACAAACATTCGGTTTTTGTTTTTCTGCCAGAGAAAAGAAGAATTGATCAAGTAGCAGGTTGCCCGGCTCCATTGAAAATCCCCCACCACCCATAGCGAGAATTTTTCTTGTTTTCATTATTTGTTAATTTGAAGGAAGTAAATTGCATCAAGGGCCACGCCACCAAGAAGGGCCGCTTCCACAGAGCATTTATCATTGAATTTGTATGAATCAACAAATGGTTCAGTTGCAGCTGTTTGAGTTTTTAACTGCTTTCCTTCCATATTGGCAGACATGACTGTGTAGTTGATCATAGTTGCAAGAGCGTGTTTCTCAACCAGCTTTAATTCGTTATTAGCGATTGTTCCAATAACTGCTTCATCAGAAAGAAGGTTTTTGTTTTCATCTACTTTAAGGCTTAGCTCTTTACAGCCAGAGTTGTATCCTTTGCAGTTTCCGTTCCAGAAGATTTTATTTTCTACAACTTCAACAGAATAAGGTCCCCAGTATTTTTGGTCTCTCCAGACAACACAGTTTGCGTTTTTATGAATGCTATCAACAGACGCGCATGAAGCGAGTGTAGCAAACATGATAAACAGAAGAGATTTTTTCACAGGGAGTCTCCTTAATATCTTCTAGAGTTCGACCTGAACTCCGACTTCCATTACGCGCTTTCTAGGCAGCTGGAAGAATGTTGTTGCGTCCTGAGCATTGGCCGTTTGAAAAGCAAAAAGCTTTTCACGCCAGATGGCCATGCCGGGTTTTTCAGTGGCAAACAGTCTTTCTTTTCCGATGAAGTAAGTGGCTTCATTAGGATTTAAAAGAATGTTTCCAATCTGTAGACCATCAAGCTCTTTAGGAATGTTTGGTCTTTCCATATATCCGTAATGCACATAAACAGTATAACAACCGTGTCCGATGCTGTTGACTTCCACACGTCTTGATTGAGGGACTTGTGGAATTTCTTCTGTAACAACTGAAAGGAAAATCAGGTGTTCATGAATTGATTTGTAGTGCTCATAGCTTTGGATTAAAGCGTATGGCGTATCTTTAAGTCCGCTTGCCATGTAAATAGCAATTCCCGGATTTCTGTATGGCTTTTGCGTATCGATCTTATCTAAGAAAAGACTTAGAGGAATAACTTCATCTCTAATTCTTTGGGCAAGAAGCTTTCTTCCCTTTTTCCACGTCGTCATCATCACGAAGATAAACACACCAACAGCTAATGGCACCCATCCACCGTCGACAACTTTAAGCAGGTTCGCACCCCAGAATGAAAGGTCGATGATCAGGAAGAAGCCACAGATAAGACCAGCTTTCCATCTGCTCCATCTCCATTTTTGTCTTGCGACTAAATAGAAGAGGATGGTCGTAACTCCCATAGTGGTAGTTACAGCAATCCCGTAAGCGGCGGCTAAATTACTTGATGTTTTAAAGAAAAAGACCAGAAGAATACACGCCACCATTAACATGCGATTCATACTCTTAACGTAAATTTGTCCGAATTCTTTTTCTGATGTGTGCTCAATAAGAACACGAGGAATATACCCCAGTTGCACGGCTTGCATCGTGATTGAGAAAACCCCAGTGATTAAGGCCTGTGAAGCGATAACTGTTGAAAGTGTCGCTAAGATTACCAGTGGAGTTAACATCCAACTTGGTGCCATTAAGAAGAATGGGTTTTTCGCCGCAAGAGGGTTGTGAGTTAAAAGGGCCCCTTGTCCAAAGTAGTTTAAAACTAAACACGGAAGAACCACACCAAACCAAGCACGTTGAATCGGCTGTCTTCCAAAGTGTCCAAGGTCTGAGTAAAGTGCTTCTCCACCTGTTACAACCAGGAATACAGAACCTAAAACTAAGAATCCGTTCCATTGGTTTTCCGCAAAAAAGCGGAAAGCATAATATGGGTTCATCGCCATAAGAACAGATGGCTCTTTTACAATGTTATAAATCCCTAACCCTCCGAGAGTTAAGAACCAGAAAAGAGTTAATGGACCAAAGATTTTTCCTACAGCGTCTGTCCCGTATTTTTGAACAGAAAAAAGGCCGATAAGAATCGCGATCGTAATTGGGATAATGTAAGGAGAAAAAACCGGCGTGATAAGTTCAAGCCCTTCAACCGCAGATAAAACTGAAATCGAAGGCGTGATCATTCCGTCCCCGTACAGTAGGGCCGTTCCAAAAAGACCTAAACGAATCAGGTTCTTTCTTTTTGTTGCATGTTTATCTGTTCTTGGAGTCACTAAAGCCGTTAGAGCAAGGATTCCCCCCTCCCCTTTGTTGTCTGCTTTTAAAACGTAACGAAGATACTTAAGTGAAATAACGATAATCAGTGACCAGAAAATCAGTGAAAGAATTCCGAAGATGTTATCGTGAGTGATGCCGATATTGTGGCCATGGTGGAATGATTCTTTAAGTGCGTAGAGTGGACTTGTTCCAATATCTCCGTACACTACACCTAATGCAGAAAGCGCCATTAAGTACTTATAGCGCGTAGAAAGATTTTTTTCGTCCTGTCTAGCTGACACGGCTCACTCCAGGAAAATACCAAATACTAAAATAATGAATTAAAGCCTATTTTATAAAATCTGGTATGAAATGTCGCTATTCCTTTTCAACAATAATGCACATAAATGTAGCCAGTTTGGAATATTTACCAAACTTGTAAGGATCAAGTGTGCGAAGGGCATCAATTGGTTTTAAGTCCTCAACCTTAAGGATTTTAAACCCGGCCTTGATTAATGGGTTGATGACTTCTTCAAAAGAACGATAGTAATCCGGCATAATCACTGGCTCTTCAGTAAACCCCTTCCACGAGGCTTCTACATATTGAACACCAAAAGCAGATGTTGGTTTGTACCAATTCCAAGACCCAATCGGGTGCTGGATTGTGAAAACAAATTTCCCTTTTGGTTTTAGTAGTCGATAAAATTCGCTTAGAGGTGTCGTCCAGTCTTCGATATAGTCAATTGACAGACTCGCCACTACCATATCGAATTGTCCGTCCTGATCAATAGGAAGAGGCTTGGCCATATCGGCAACAAAAAAAGTTGCATTATCAGGCACGCGCTTTTTTGCCAGCTCAATCATCTTAGGGCTTACATCAAAGCCCACAACTTTTGCCCCTTCGTGCACTAAGTACTCTGCTAAAATTCCCGGACCACAACCCGCTTCGAAAATTTTTTTCCCACGCACATCCCCCACTGCTTTTCTCATCGCAGGTTGTTCGATGTAAGCATTTTCCGCTTTTGCCGGAGCGATTTCAGAAAAAGCTTCCGCAAGTTTTTCGTAAGCTTCTAAAGCTATCGGTTTTTTAGTTTCAGTGTCACTCATGAGCAGGGCCTTTATTTTAAAACGTTGAGTATGTCTTTGAAGTACGGCGGCATTTCTGGACGTGGATACCACGCCAGGCAAATATCAGCTAAATCCAGGAATTTTCCAGGTTGTAAATCGACCAGGAGTTTACGATTAATCAGGTCACTTGCCAACTCTTGGGCCAGCACACTGTAGCCCGCTCCATCAGCAATCATCGATGCCAGAGCATCGGTGTTATTGACGTAGTGGCGCGAGCTTAGAACCTGGTCTTGAAGCTTGTACTTTTCTAGGAAATCAAAGGTATATGTATCATTCTGGTCAAAATCAATGATGGTTTCGTTTTGAAGAATGTCCTTAATCCCACGCTTTTTCCAGGCCAAGGGCCCCACAAGAATATAGCGCTCTGCCTTTAAAATCCTCGAGTCCATTTCCAGGGCCACATTCGGTCTGCGCACCAAAACAATTTGGGATGTTCCATTTTTTAGTTTATAGACCGCAGACTGCTGGTCCATCAGGTCAAACTGAACACGTAAAAAAGGGTATTTTTTTAGAAGACCTGAAACATTAGGAATCACTCGAGAGCGCATCAAACTCGAAGGGCCACTGATAGTCAGAGCAATCTCCTGCTGAGTCGATTCAAAAACTAATTGACCTTCAAGTTCAACGGCACTCTGACAATAGCGGTGTAAGGACTCACCTTCAATCGTCAGCTTCATTCCTGAACGCGAGCGGATAAACAATGTCGTCTGTAGTTCTTTTTCCAGCGCACGAATTCTCTGGGTCACACCAGTTTGGGTGAGCCCGATTTTTTTAGCGGCGTCTTGAACAGTCTTGCGCTCAACCACGGCCATGAATGCAACTAAGTTTGGATGAAGTAAACTCATTTATATTCATATATAAATCATTATTATGAATTATTCAAATGCATAGTGAGAAGTTACCTTGCCTGTGCTTTCAAAAGGGGGTTAATAATGAAAGTACTAATGTCTTTTCTTTTTCTCTGTCTACTATCTTTCAAAACTTTCGCCGTAGAAGCGACACACGGAATGGTGCTTTTTGGCCAGGAGAAACTCATGCCCTATCACCTGCCGATGTATCACAAGATTCACGCTAAACAGGTGGTTTTAGAGTACACTCTTCCTGAAAACTTAAAAGTAAAACTTCTTTCTTACACCAGCGAAGGGCAGCTTCTAACTTTTGTTCCAGCTCCATTTGATCTGGAAGCTTTCCTGCTTAAACCACACGCCCTGACCGGTGCTGTGTACTTGGGCCACTTTGAAAAAGATGGTGAAGTTGTGATGGAAGGAGTGACTCTGGATAATGTGAAAGTTCTCTATCAGCGCTCACTAATTAAAGCTTCTGGGCAAATAAATCATTATCTTTTATTTGGAACACCGTCAGACCTTTACGAAGTACACCTGCTTAACGGTGGAGCTCAAGTGGATCATATTGTGAAAGCGACTGTAGATACTTCGAACGCGACAGCGGTTAATTTAGCTAAAGAGTCCATCCATTCATTCTATCCAGTACTAAGCCAAGAACTCTTAAACGAGCAGGATGTCTCAACTGTAGAATTGTTTTTTGAAGTGCCTTGCCGTCGCAGACTTTGCGATACGATTACAAAGAAACTCGATGTGACTGCTCAAAAAACTTATTTTGAAGACGATGTAATGTAAAAAGAAGGCCCGTTTAAAGCGGGCCTTTTATAAATTAGTAGACTTTTTTCTGAACCAGGAACATCCCGTCTCTAATAGGCATAAGCGTCCCATAAAGCTCTGGATTTCCTGCAATATAATCATTCACCGCGCGGATAAACTCAGTGTTGCGATCACGCAGGTCACTTCCTGTTGATTCACTTCCCGGAAGAACTTGACCGCCCCAAAGAACGTTATCGATGACAATCATTCCATGCTCTGAAAGCATAGGCACTGTCAGTTTCAGGTAATCAATGTAGTTTCTTTTATCAGCATCAATGAAAACAAAATCAAATTTTCCCGTAAGTGTTGGGATCACTTCTAAACCTGGTCCAAGTATACTTTTAATCTTGTGCCCGTGAGCTGATTTTCCCCAAAAGTCTTTAGCAAGTGCGACTGTCTCCTGGTTGACGTCAACGGTGATAATCTCAGCTCCATCCGGCAGATTTTCGGCCATTGTCAGCGCTGAGTACCCGGTAAATGTCCCTAGTTCCAGGACTCTTTTAGCTTTAATTGAACGAAGAAGAAAACCAATGAAAGAGGCTTCCATTTTCCCAATCAGCATCCCCGCCCCGTGGACGTTTGCTCTTGTATAGTCTTCGATCGTCAAACAGTCCGTTCCCGGAATGTTACTTTTAGAGATACAGTATTCTTCAATTCTTTTGTCTGTTATTTGCATATAAATTCCTTAGGTTTAGCTGGATAAATTAGAAGAAAAACCTTATTACAGGCCCCCTTAACATTAGCCTAAAAAGGGAGTAAGGTACAGCCCAAGGACATATATGAAAATCGACGCACTTAATGAATGGCTCCCTCTTCCGACTCCAGGCACACCACTGGTTATTGCCGGCCCGTGCTCTGCTGAATCTGAAGAACAAGTTCTAAGAACTGCGCACGCGCTAAAAGAAATCCCTGCAGTAAAAGTTTTCCGCGCAGGAATCTGGAAGCCGAGAACGCGTCCAAACAACTTTGAAGGTCTGGGAGAAATCGCTCTTCCGTGGCTTGCTCGAGTCAAAAAAGAAACAGGTCTTTTAACTACGACTGAAGTTGCTACTGCAAAACATGTCGAGCTTTGTTTAAAAGCAGGAATTGATATTTTGTGGATCGGTGCTCGCACGACGGCCAACCCATTCTCGGTTCAGGAAATCGCCGACGCTCTTAAGGGTGTAGACATTCCTGTCATGGTAAAAAACCCAATCAACGCTGACCTGCAATTGTGGATTGGTGCTTTAGAGAGAATGAATCAAGCAGGGATTTCAAAACTCGTCGCTATTCATCGCGGGTTTTCTGTCGCTGAAAAATTAGAATTCAGAAATGATCCTCTATGGAGAATCCCGATGGAACTTAAAGTAAAGTTCCCGGAGCTTCCTCTTCTTTGCGATCCTTCTCATATCACTGGAAAAAGAGACCTGGTTCAGAAAGTCTGTCAAAAAGCGATGGACCTTGATATGAATGGTTTGATCATCGAAACTCATCCTGATCCGGACAGAGCATGGTCAGATGCTTCTCAACAAGTGACACCAGAAAAACTTTTAAATATTATTTCGTCTCTTTCTCACAAGAGAGAATACTCTCAGGATAAAAACTATACTGAAGAGTTAAATGACCTGCGCGAACAAATTGATCGCCTGGACAATGAGCTGATCCACACACTGAAACTAAGACAGCAAGTGGTAGAGAGAATCGCCACAGCAAAAATCAACCAGAACATCACTGCTCTACAAAAAGGGCGCTTTGAAGAATTGATGAAGGATCGCCTGGTCTCGGCCGAAAAGATGGGACTTTCTCCTGACTTCATCAAAGAAATTTTCGATTCAATCCACGAGCAATCAGTTCAAATCCAGACAGACCTTTTTGAAAAGAATAAAAAGTAGTCATGAACTTTTTGCCTAAAGGCCTTATCGATATCATCACTGAAGACGGAACTCTCCAGTACTTTGAGCAGTATTGTGATCTAAACATCGATGAAGTCACCGAAGGCATTAAATGGAGAAACGACTCTATCACTCTCTATGGAAAAACATTTCCTCAGCCTCGCCTCACCGCCTGGTATGGTGATTCAGGAGTGAAATACAGCTACTCCAACATTCACATGCAGGCCTTGCCCTGGACTCCTGTTCTTTTAAAACTTAAGACTCAATTAGAAAATGATTTGAATACGCGGTTTAATTCTGTATTAGTGAACTACTATCGAGACGGCAATGATCATATGTCTTATCACTCTGATGATGAAAAAGAACTGGGACCAAATCCAATCATCGCCTCTTTGAGCTTTGGTGAAACCAGGTCCTTTCAATTAAAACATAAATTCGATCTGGAGAAGAAAACCGTCATCATCCCTATCACTGATGGAAGTTTGGTTGTCATGAAAGATGAACTCCAGCACTTCTGGCAACACAAAATCGCCAAGACCAAAAAGCTTATTGGCCCCAGGGTGAATCTAACATTTAGAATGATCTATTAACGGCAGAATGTGTGATAGTAATTGCCTTCAATTAAGGCACAATGATACTCGGCCTGGCCCTCAATTGACTCTTCACTTTTATCAAGAACATTATTTAATTTAACAATATCTACTAATAATTTTTGAACATCACTTGCACTCAGTTTAATGAGTCCGTGGCTGATTCCCGTTACCGTAACATAAGCTCCGGCCATGGCCCTGAACCCAGGTGGAAAATAGGCCTTATAACTTCCAATAATAATTCCGATGACAATCAACGAGCCGGCGATACTTTCAAACTTTAAATAAATACTCTGCCCTTTTTTAGTGCGGCGTAAATTGGTTTCAATATTTCCAAGATCAGAGCGTTGTTTTTTTATCGTAATATACTTGTTTTCCAATTTGCTCAGTGCCAGCAGGCTGTCTTCCAGTAAGACATTTTCCACTCGCTCAGAAGCGCCCACTCCACTCATCAAGAGCGTGAGCGACAGGATGGAGATCAACAATGTCCTATAAAAAGTTTTCATCTGGATTATCTTAATCCATTCTAAAAAAGCATAGTTAACAAATGAAAAAAGAACGGCCCTGTAAAAACTTTCGACAGTTATTCCATGGGAGGATTTCTCATATTTCGACGGTTTAGGATGGTCTGAATCACCATGAAAATCCCCATGACGATAAAGAGCCCCGCTGTTTTAAAGAAGGCCCATAATGAAGTTGGAAACCACAAGGCCAGAACGCCCATTAAAAGTCCGTAACAAAAAAACAGGATGACCATGTTTCTTTCCATAGACAAGATGATGTGATCGGGAGGCATTTTTCCAACCGGCCTCATTTCCATCATCATCTCTTTAAAAAAGCCCGACCCCTTTCTGAGCTTAACCCACATGTAAACGGCCACGGCCCAAAGAGAAAATGTCGGCTGAAGTTTAAACCAGATCCCGTTTTCTTCCATCAGCGAAAAACCACCGAGAAAAACAACCAGAAAAAAGTTAAAACGAGAAAGCTGGTGAATGTGGCCGGTAAAAATCTTTTCAAAAAGAATCTCACCAATAGAAAGCGCGATACCACCCATTAAGGCGATCTTAACCGGATACTTCGTCTCCAGGTACCAATACAAAATGGCCGGAAGAAACGAAATAAGAAAAAAGTTATTGGACTTTTTAGGCTGTTGCTCCATCCACCAAGAATAATGCGAATTCACTACAATTGGAAGAACTCTCTGATCTCTTGTGCCCTGTCGTGAGCGTCTTTCTTGCCGATTTCCACTAATTTTTGGGTATAGGCCTTATCAAAGGCAATGTAACTGAGAAGATCTGCTCCACGTGCCTCTGTTGCTCCAATACCACTTAAAAGATAACGGAGCATTTTAGGAAAACGATGAAACTGATCTCCGGCAAGCTCCCCTAAATCCACTGAAGGTTGAATAAGTAGTGTCGGAATCTTTTTTAACTCACTGGGGTGAGAAGCAAGAGCATCTTCGCTAAGAAGAGAAACGGTTTTATTAATACGCTGAAGTCTTTCATAATCAAATTCGATAGCATCAAGAAAAAGCGAGTTAAATAAAACCCCTACAATGTCGGCCAGGACAATATTGTTCATCTCTACTTGCTGATTGAGCTCTTTGACTTCCATCTCTTTTCTAAAATACCTGACGCCAATCGCAAGGAGTTTATCCGCCCCCAAGTGAATGGCCGGGCTCAAAGGAGCGTTAGACCTGATTCCGCCATCTCCGTAAAAACTATTTTTTATTCTTACCGGACGAAAGATAAAAGGAATGGCCGACGAAGCAAGGACGTGCTCCAGGCGCAAAGGTCCTTTTAAACCAATGCGTGCACTTCGCGCATAATCTTTGACTGACGGAGAATCAAAAAATGTCACACTTGTTCCAGTGGCATAACTGGTCGTTGAAACTGCGATACCATGAAGTTTATTGTTGATAATATTTTTTTCGATTTGGTCGAAGTCGATGCTCTCTTCTAAAAGATCGCGCAGTGGTGTTGAATCGAGTAAATGAGTAGACTCAGATCTCCCAAACATTCCACCGAAGCTGAGATCTTTGATCCAGCCTGCACTAAGTTTTCCCAAAGAAGCGATATCTGTTCTTAAAACATTTTCAGGTGTGAGTTCTTCCCAAATGCGGATGAGACTTTGAACTTGTTCATTAAAACTGTTTTTTGCTGAAGCGAGATAGGCCGCATTGATGGCGCCGGCAGAAATCCCGGTGATGATTTGAAAAGGATCATCGCCCATTTTGTCGCCGACAATTTCAGCGATGCCTTTAAGCACGCCGGCCTGATAAGCAGCTCTGGCGCCACCACCGCTTAAAACCAATCCTAATTTTGGATGAGACATGTGAACCCTCGACCAATGAGACTAGAACTAGTCTTTCGCCTTTAAGCGCTTCTGTCGAGGGTCATTGTGTTATGACGCTTTCTTATTGCTGTTTTCTTTTTTAAGTTCGCAGTAATGAGAAAACTCTTTTCTAATATGGCCTGGGTCCAGGACTTCAACTCTGTCTTTCATTTTGTATAACCAATGAAAAACATCATCGCACATTTCAAGAGTAGCGGCCCAAATCATGTCCCCTTCAGTGCTAGAGGTAACAAAAGGGTTGCCAAGAAAATGGTGTTCAGGAAGAAGATCCGATTGATCCTGACTATAAATTTTAAGAACCAGTCTTTCTTCTTTGCCGTTAATTAATCTTAGGTGTCCGATAAATTCGTTCACTTCAATCTGACTCAAATTCGGTTCATACATGAGATCCAGATTTTCAACGTCCTTGATGTCTTCAAGTCCGAAGTACACCAGTGTTTTATCGGAGATACTTTCTCCCACCACACACAGAATACCGTCGAGATAAACCTGTCTGTGTGGAAAAACATCGCATTCTTTCTCCGTGAAGAATTTAACTTTCATGGATTTGCGACAGATAATATCGTAATCAATTTTCTTTTTTAACATTTCAAAGGAAGAGAATTCCACAGGAGTTCCTTTCGGAGCTTTATAAAGTGAGAATTGAGCATGGGCCAGCTGGGCCATTTTCATTTTATCCTGCACGATCTGCTGGAAATAAGCCGTTGCTTGAGAGTCCTTTGGCACCATCGCCTGAAGGGCCAGCCATTCGGCCAACGAAAATTCCATTTTAATGCGACATTGTTCTTTAAGCGGATAGATGTACTCTGCGTCTCTGAAAGCGGCGACTTTAAAGCGCGCTAAAAATTCGCAATACGTGGTAAGGGTGTCTTCATCAATGGCAAGCGAAGAGCAAAACAACACGAGTTCTTTTTTCTCTTTAAGCTCTTCAAGCGACACTAAAAACTTCCAGAAACTGTTCTCTAAAATAATCTGCTGGTCCGACATCGATCTTCCTAAAAAATAGGGGTTTAAGAAATCATACTATTCTTGTCGGTTAATCCATTTTAGGGCTTGACTTTTTTCTTGAACAAAAACGTTGGTCTTTCAAAAACCGTCGAAATTTAAGGGGGTTGAGTCGTATGAATAATCTCTTCCGTCCACTTCTAGCCGGTAGGTCTGGGCATGGAGATAGAGCCTTTTGGCCTCCTTTCCTCCATAAAATTTATCGCCGGCCAAAGGGAATCCAAGATGGGCCAGCTGGGCGCGGATCTGGTGGCGAAGGCCACTCTTTAAACTTACCTCTACCAATGTGCGATTTAAACTTTGCTCGTAACGAAGGGCCTTCAGTGACAGCTCACCTTCTTGTGAGTGAACTCTGTCCTCGCCCACTAAGACTCTCTTTCCTTTTTCCTCACCTGAAGAAAATGAATGCTTAAATGATCCTGAGAGCTTCATTTCGCCTTCCACCCAACACCAATAGATCTTTGCCTTAGCAATGGTTGAAAAACTCTCACGAAGCCTTTTATAAAGCTCATCACTCTTTACATAAATCATCACGCCTGAAGTTTCATAATCCAGACGGTACAACAATCCGCGGTCATATTGAGCGCGGTTAACATTCAAGAGTTCAGGTCTTTTAGTTCTGATAAACGACAAACAATTGTCGCTTTCATCGTAAGTCAGTGGGTGAACAAACTGATTGGGGTTTTTATCAAAGACAAAAAAGTTTTCATCTTCAGCGATGATCCTGATCTCCTCACCTTCATAGTGCGGATTAATCTCGCCATCATTAATAAAATTAAGTGGCAGAGAAAGCGTCGCTCTTGCCTTGAAGCTTCTTGAAAGAAAAGGCTTCTTAAAATGTTTCTTTAATTTGTTGGAGCTTGAGTGGAACGTGGATTTAAGAAAGTCTTCGACTGAGTCGATTGATTGAAGAAGACAATAATCAGTAGTTTTTGGTTCCATAAACTAGAAAGCCTAGCATAAGCTAGGCTTTTTAGTAACTAAAACCAAAAGTCCTACTGACAAAAGGTTTAATAATTAATTTTTTTAAACTGCTGCAGAATTAAGGTAAGCAAGAACCTTTTCTCTTAACTCTTCAACACTCAGGTCTTTTTCGCTGTCTAAAAGAAGTTCCCTTTTGATGTAATCAATCGGAAAGCCTGTTAGTTCAGCAAGTGAACCTAAAGAGACTCCTGTCTCAGATGACTCTGGTTTACCCGTATCCTTTAAACCTAAAGTTCCCATTCAACACTCCTTTGTCTTATTTAATTAGCCAATCCGCTTAATCCTTTGCCGATCCGTCGACGGAGATTATGTGGACTTTTTCTTGGCTAAAAAAGTCAATTACTATGACGCAAAAAAATCATATCGAGTGTAAGAAAACAGTGTCAATGTTTCTCGCCTAGAAAATTATGAATGTAAGTTTTTATTAGAATCAAGCAATTTTATAGAGTTAGGGTATCAATATAGCTGTCGTGCTTGTAAGTCATCTCTAAAAACTCGTGTTGAGGTTGGCTTAAGAGTGTAATACCGCCCCCCGCTTGATAAGAAAGTGATCTTTTTTTGAAATCAACAACACTCGATCTGATATTAATCGAAGCTTCTATTTGCCCCTTAGAAAAAAGCAAAGTTGATCCACAATAAAAACCGCGAGTGCGCGATTCTAATTTTTTTAGAATCTGCATAACTCTTTTTTTAGGTGCACCAGTGATACTTCCCCCAGGGAAAATTTTTTCTAAAATATTTTTCAAAGTCACATGTTGTGAAAGAGGTACTTTTATTTCTGAATACTGATGAATAAGTCCAGGCACAAGTAGCATTGCTTTTTTTCTTGTGACGATAGCTCTTGGAAGATCAATGCGGCAAAGATCGTTACGCAAAAGATCGGCAATCATAAACAACTCGCCCTCACTCTTTTTATCCAAGACTAATTCTTTCCAGAGATTTTTTATTTCTTTGGGGTCATCAGTGTTTCGTTTCATTGTGCCTTTAATTGGCATCGTTGAAAGCATTCCTCCTTCATAACGGAACAAACACTCTGGTGAGTTACTTAAAAAAAGCTGCTCGAAGTGTTCGACATAGGTAGCAGAAGCAAAAGCTCCACGCTTCTTTGGGTCTTTCCACAAGGCCGAAATAAAATCTTCCGCCTCAACATCATCTTCAAAATCGTATGTGTATTCACCTGTCAGGTTAAACTGATAACAATTGCCCTCTGTCAGCTCTTTATAGCCCTTCTGGAATTGTTTTTCATATTCGTGATAGTGAGGAGCGGACTTAAGTGAAAGAATGATTTTCTTGTGGTCTGGATTGACCTGGAATTCTTCTCTTTCGGAGTATTCGATATCAAGGGCCAGAAGATCAGTGCTCATGATCTCTTCTGAAAGATTTTCAAAGAGAAAACCCAACTCATAAAAAAGATGAACCACACGTTTTTCAATCGGATGCATGGTCACTGGGAAATTTAAGAGTGATAGCCATCCTTCAACAGCAAACTCATGAGACTCTCCAGTTAAGAGATCAATGTAGTGGTCTTTGTAATACGCGCGCGCCTCTTTGGCCCCGCTTAACATTAGCAGTGAATCTTTATACGGAAAAACTGTATAGAGATTATGGTCCGTCACGGTGAGCGAGGTTTTCAAAGCTTGTGTAGGCACCAACCCACGCAAGTTTTGCCGTTCCAATTTCCCCTGCACGGTTTTTACCTACGATGATTTCGGCAACACCCGGCTCTTTTGTATCCGGGTAGTAAACTTCATCTCGGTAAACGAACATGACGATATCCGCATCCTGCTCGATAGCTCCAGATTCACGAAGATCGGCAGTTGTAGGACGTTTGTTTGGACGGGATTCAACACCACGGTTAAGCTGAGAAAGTGCGATAACCGGACAGCCAAGTTCCTTGGCCATGGTCTTTAACCCTCTCGAGATCTCGGCGATCTGCTGCTCTCTTTGAAGAGACTTGTTGGTAGAACCCATCAGCTGAAGGTAGTCGATAACAATCAGACCAAGACCTTGATCAGCTTTGATTTTTCTACACTGTGATTGAATATCAAGGATTGTGGTATTCCCTGAATCGTTAATGAAAATTGGAAGCGCTGAAAGCTCTTGAGTGGCTTTTGCAATACTTCGAAGGTCAGTATCTAAGAAGGCCTTCTTACGAACGCGTTTTGAATCCACCTTCGCTCGACCTGTTAGTAATCTCATTGAAAGTTCCGTCGCTAACATCTCGA
The DNA here is from genome assembly GCF_058446905.1 of Bacteriovorax sp. As-1. Classification (NCBI taxonomy): domain Bacteria; kingdom Pseudomonadati; phylum Bdellovibrionota; class Bacteriovoracia; order Bacteriovoracales; family Bacteriovoracaceae; genus Bacteriovorax; species Bacteriovorax sp. As-1. The sequence goes on along the minus strand of NZ_CP184341.1, from coordinate 2,310,428 downwards.
GAGAGAAGATCGCCACAGGAAGTCCTGATTGAAGACATGAGCTGATCGCCACGTTTAGTGCCAGAGAGGTCTTCCCCATCGCTGGACGGGCAGCTAAAATAATCAGTTGACCTGGCTGCATTCCCAGAAGAAGTTCATCAAGACGAGGATAGCCTGTCGAGAGCCCTGAGATCTCTCCCATGATCCTTGTGGTGTCTTCCAGTTCTTTTAAGTTTTGTCTTAAAGTGGCGTTGATCTTAACCATACCGCCGGTTTTGGCTTCGTTAGTGAGCTTAAAGAAGCTCGACTCAACATCCTGGATGAAATCATCAGCTTCACCAGTATAACTCATCCCCATCTGCACCACTCGCATGGCCGTCTTGATGATCTCTCTCATCGACGCTTTATCTTTTACGATCTTCGCGTACTCATAGACGTTTGCTGATGAAGCCTGGTCTTCTGTTAAACTCGATACAAAAGACTCACCACCTACTTCTTCCAGCTTTCCTTTGTCTTTGAGCTTGTTACATACAGTAACGAAGTCAATCGCACGGTTAGCAAGAGAGAGATCGGCAATGATATCGAAAACGATCCCGTAACGTGGATCATAGAATTGAGACGAATTGATTTTAAGGTTAGAGATCTCATCAAAGACTGAACCATCAATAATTAAACAGCCTACTAAAGCTTTTTCGGCCAGTAGATCGTGAGGAAGTTCATTGTGTTGATTCATTGAAGCCATGATTGCTCACCTCAAAAAACAAAGAAGGACCTCATAACGAGGTCCCTCTTATTATAACATCTTTTTAAGCAGAAATTAAGATCTTAAAAGTTTATCAACTTCCATTTTTAATCTTTGCTCTTCAGTCATTTCAGCAACTGGAGTTGCAGAATCACCTGCAGCTTTTGCGTCAGCAGCAGCTTTCTTACGAGCTTCAGCAGCTTTTAGAGCTTCTTCTTGAGCAAGTTTTAATTCTTCAGCTTGCTTAGGATCGATAGCAACTTTTACTTTGAAAGTAGCTTCGATATCTTGGAAGATTTTAGCTTTAGCTGTGAAAGTACCAAGACCTTTGATTGGTGCCTCTAGGTGAATTAGTCTTCTTTCAACAGTTAGACCGCGGTTTTCTAGTTCTTTAGAAAGCTCAGCGTTTGTAACAGTTCCGAAAAGTTTCCCAGAAGCTCCAACTTTCTTGATAAGTTCGATTGTAAGACCTTCGATCTTCTTTTTAATGTCGAGAGCCCCGTCTCTTTGAGCTTGGATTTTCTTTCCAAGACTTTTTTGCTGAGCAGCTAGTAGTCTCTTGTTTGATTCGTCAGCAACCATTGCGAAGCCATTTGGTACTAGATAGTTTCTAGCATGACCAGCTGATACGTTAACGATCTCTCCGATGTTCCCTAGAGTAGGAACTTTTTCAGTTAAAATAACTTTCATATAGTATCTCCTTCATCTTTTTTTGAATTTGTAAAAAATCTTCTAAAATCGAACCATAAATCAAATATGCCCAAGATCGCGAGGAACTTAGACGCTAGAAGAAATGTAAAAGCAATAAACAGAGTCTTAATAAATCCGCCGATTTTTAAAAACTTCAGGAAGTCATTGTAGACTCCAAACCCCTGGAACAAATAAAAAACACCAAGACAATATAATAGGTTTCTACCAATTACTTCCGACTCTTTCGGTAGTCCGTAGTCCGCCCCTAGCCATAAAACCAGAGAAAGAATCAGCGGGTACACAAAAAACTCAGGTGCCTTGAAATAAGTCAAATCGCGCAGACTATACTTATAAGCGGCCTTGTATCTCCATACAATGGCGTTGCGAAGAGTAACATACAAGCTCACCCACAAACCAAAATAAGAAACACAAAAAACAATCAAAGGAAGTGAGCTGTAGATGTCATTCGTCAAAGCTTCTGGCTTATTAACGAAATCATCAAAGGCCCTTTCTTCATCTCCAGAAACCTCTGAAGACTCTTGTTTGCTTTTTTTAAGCTGCGATAAAACAGACGATACATACTGACTGATTTCGCTTTTTAACCCAGTCGGGCTCAACCTGTCGTAAGCCACTACTAAAGACCCTGAAATGATCACAAGGATCAGCCCCATATAGATCAATCCTTTTACCGGATTGATGTTTCTCAGGACAATCTCAGCCGTCACTAGTGCGTACAAAAAGGCCGATCCATAATATCCCACTAGCCCCATTGGAAAACCTTTCACAGTTAATGAAAGACCCCAAAGAAGTGCAATTGAAAAAGCTCCTAAACCAAAACCGATCAAACGGCCGTAAAGAAGAAAAGCAATTGCCAGTGGAACTGAAGCAAAAATACTCATTGGACCAAATGAACAAAGCGCAATAGTCATGATCGCCAAAAACAACAGTTTTGGAACTGAAGCCTGTTGATCAAAGATCTGTGAGGTTTGTTCGACTTTAGTCATCGCTATTACTCTAACTAAGCTCTATCAGCTGTACGGTTAGATAGGTAGCTTGAAATCCCAAGGTTTCTAGCGTGCTTAATAGCAGCGTTAGCAAATCTTTGGTGTTTTCTAGAGATACCTGAAACGCGAGCTGGAGAAATTTTTCCGAACTCAGAAACTAACCAGTTCCAAGTTTGAGGATCTTTCCAGTCAGCTTTGATTTTCTTAGCTGTGAACCAGCAAGACTTTCTCTTAGCGAATTTACGACGGTCGTCTTCCATATCTTCGAATCCTGACTCATCGTCGTCTTCGTTCTTGTTATCAAGAACTGAACCACGGTGTGCTTTCGAAAGTGGAGACTTGAAGTTCTTCACTAGAGTTTCTTTTTCTTCATCAAGACCAATGTTGAAGATAGCTGTACGAAGAACGCCTTCATTGATACCAAAACGACGAGTTAACTCAGTGTTAGCTTGTGTGTTTGATTTGTACATGAAGTAATGGAAGTGTCCGTGACGAGCACCGTTTGCGTATGGTTGAGCAAGAGCAAGTCTTCCCCAATCGTCTGCGATAAGAACTTCACCATCGAAGCCTTTAAGTGCGTCTTTCACGATCTCTGCGATCTGTGCGTGAGCTTCTGCGCCAAGCTCCGGCTTTGTCACTACTGACAATTCATAAATCATAAATCCCCCTGGACTAATAAAAATTAGGTCCTGACCCACCATGGGCCAGGACGAGTATGTTTTTAGACTGGGAAATTTAACACTAAAGGTGCGACATTGGAAGGAATTTGAGAGTGATTTCCTTAGATGGGCTTGTGCACAAGAATACGTAATTGTACTGGGTCTTATCTGCCAGGGTTTCTGGAAGCAGAGGCACACACCCATTCGGGATCCCGATCGATAGTGAAAGTGGCCTAATAAACCCGTTATTCTCAGTATCTACCATACTATACAGGCGCTCACCGTAGATCAGAGTTGAGTTAATATAAACCCCAGGACGGCCTTCCGAGAGGATCGGAGTGATCGTTTCTGAGAAGCTCTGGCCCGGAAAACTTGAGTCACGGTAGATCGGAAGTGACGCTTTTTTGCCGTTGTCACGCAGCACTGTAAGGCTCGAGCGACTTTCTACTAAATAAGTTTTAGCGCCATTTTCAGCAAAAGTGGCCGTTAGAGCGATCACTGGGTTTTCCCAATCTTCGTTTAAATGCTGAATCGATCCGATCTCGTGATCGTTTTTAACTAAAAACTCAGCCGTTGCTCTATTGAGTAAAGTTGTAAAAATCGCTTCGTCAGTCACGTTTCCGTTTTTCGAATCGATGATTGGGTAAATCAGCGACTGATCAACTGCTTTTTCCGTCGATAAACTCGAAAGCTTAGAGAAGTTATTCCCTTCAAGCGAGATCGTCGCCTGGTGAAGCTGACCGATACCATCTTCGTCTACAACAATCAGTGACCTGATCACACCATTTCTCGACTCTTCCATCGTCTGTGGGAATGGTTTTAGTAAGTAAACTGACTTCGTATCAAATGTTCCAAGGATGCCCATCTCTTTGCGAAGGGCCGCCATCATTTTCACTGAGTCCACTACGCGAAGCTCGATCTCTACTTTTTTATCTGTCACTTTTGGATTCAGATAGAACTGGTGAGACATCGCTCCGATCACGCGATCAGAGATCTGTTTTGAGTTATCTGCTTCCGGCATTGTGTATGAGCGGTAAATTGAAGGAACCAGAATATTTCCAAGTGTCGGGTTCTTCACCTTAATCCACTCAAACTTCTCCATACCTCCATCAATCGGCAGACCTTCAAATGTTGAAAGTGTCATCGACCATGTCGAGTTTTCTTTAAACAACGGATTTAGTTTTTCATCAAGAATGTAGAACTGAAGTTCATCTTTCTTGTTTGAGAGTGTGTAGATGAAATAATCCAGCTTGCCGTCCATGTTGATGTCTTGACGGTGGATTGAAAGCACCTTGTTTACTTTTGGAAGGGTGATCTTTTTCACAGTAAACTTTCCGCCTTCATTCGTTAACAGAGACACAATTGAAGCGTTTTCAGTTTGTTTTAGTTTTTCCTGGTAAAAATACTCAGGGAAAGCAGTTTGTCTGTGTTTATCAAAAACGCGGGTCATTCTTGAAAGGCGTCTGTCTCCACTGATAACGGCCATGTCATCAAAACTTGCCTGACCAAGAGAGTGAGCGATTAAAGCTGCATCGTTATTTAGATTGCGGCTAAAAACTAAACTTGTTGTGTAAGTGCGATCATCAATCTGCACAGTGAAAAGAATGTGAGAGTCCCCGCTCATGTCTTGAATCAATCCGCTCACCGGAAGACTCAAAGATTTTTTTGCCTGGATATTTTCTACGCTAACACAGTTTTGATCTAGCTCAATGGCCTTTGATCCTGAACGCAGGCACACCAGTCCTTTGTAATCGATGTTTGAAAGATTCTTTAATTCAAGATTAAAAGCAAATCTTCTATCTCCAGCATTGAACTTAACTTCTGTCAGTCCTTTCATTAAAGGGTTAACGAAAGCTTTTTCCTCTTCTTTCGCGGCAAGTTCAAGCAGGGCCTTCATATCAAGAGAGCCAAACTTCACGAAACGAGAAGATGATTCTTTTGCCAGTTTCTTTACGCTTCTAAAAAGCAGGCTTCTCACCTGATCGTTAGTTAAACCAGGGTGAAGAAGTTTTAAGTTTGCAAGTGCCGCTGTCACATAAGGAGCGGCCTGGCTCGATCCACGTTTTGCTTCATAGTTTTTGATACGAAGAACACGCGACTCCAGAGCGCGCGGGTAAGTACTTATGATTGATTCACCTGGAGCTACTACGTCGACTTTTGATCCATGGTTCGTGAAATCTGTCAAGTCGCCACGGTTATCGATAGCACCAACGCAGATAACGTTTTCGTAACTACATGGAAATGTCGGAAGATCTTTATTGTTGTTTCCTGAAGCCGCAATAACGATCACGTTATTTTGTTCAGCGTAGTCGAAGGCCTGACGAACTTTTGCCAGATCAACCAGCTTTGGCCACCCTAAAGATAAGTTAATAACTTCAGCACCATTTTTTACTGCAAATGTCATGGCATCAGCAATAACATCGGTAATAACTTTTCCGTTATACACAAACCCGTTAACTGAACTGTTGATAACTTTTAAAGGCATGATCTTTATACGTGAATCGGCCGCTCCGGCGATCCCGGTAGCATTGTTTCTATTGGCCGCGATCAAACCTGCGACGTGTGTCCCGTGACCTACATCGTCCGTAAGAATTGTGTTGTTATCAAGATAGTTGTAACCATAACAAGGGCGGTTGGCCGCGTTTGTTGCTCCAGCACAGAGTTTTTCATTGTACCAGATACGCTCTTTTAAATCCGGGTGTTCCAAGTCCAGCCCACTATCTAAAACGGCAACGATTAATTCTTTCTTTTCAGTTTTTTCCTCTTTAGTGTCTACCCAATTGATGTCCACTCCAGGAAGACCTTTTACCTGTACACGCTCCAGGTCTGAGATGTTTTTTAAAATAACCTGACCGCTATTTTCCAATGCCCATTGTTTGTTATAAAGCGGGTCGTTGGTTGTGGCCATTGCGGTTAAACTTTGAAGAACAAGAGTTGTAAAAATAATCTTTTTCATGACAACCACCTATAGTCCTTCGCGAATCCAGCCACCGCTGAATTCTCCGCCAGAAAGTCCTAATAAATCCTTTACGACATCAAGTGGTCCGTTCCACTGCTTGCTGCCGATTTTACCAATTGTATTTGAGTATAAAGTGTCGTTCAACACTTCAGACTTCTCTCTGAAACCATCGATAGTTCCGTAGATGTACATATTGTCTACACCAATAAGTTTCTTAAAGTCGTTGAAGTCCAAGTCATCCATCATCTTTTCAAAAAGCTCTACGCTACAATCTGCCATCACCTCATCGTTTTTCGATTTTGGGCATTTTTTAATAACACTCTTAAGTGACCAAAGGTCTCCACACACAGCACTTCTCTTTCTGTTATCGTCTTCAGAGCACCATCTTTCTTTTTTGTACTTTACTTCTAAAGGCAGTATGTCTGACTCTTTAATTGAGTGCAGTCGCTCGATCCCTTTATTGTAAAGGTTCATGTGGTAACCGACATTAAACAGGCGAAGTTTTTTGAAATCGATCTGACCGATATCAAAAAGTGGGTACTGAAATTTCTCGTTTACGTTCGTCATAAACTTTCTGACTTTCTTCTCGCTCATTCCCCAACCTTGTTTGACATCAGAAAGAGACAAGAATTTCTGGGCAAAACGTTTGTTAGTATCAAGACTTGCTTCATAACGAAGCTTTTGCGTGTGCGAGCGCCCAAAGAAGCTCTCTCCCGGGTTGCGATTTCCGTCTTCTGTGATTCTTACGTCTTCTACTTCTTCCTTAGCCAGGTAGTAATTCAATAACTGCTTTGAGAAAGCTTCCGGGTTAAGACCTGTTAAGAAGTCTTTTTCTAAACTGTAATAAGTCCCTTCCACGCCGTCTTTTGCTTTTAAGTCGTAGTACGTCTTTCCTGTCAAAGATTTCATTCTCCAGAAAAGAAGAGATAAACTTCTTGTTCTGTCTTTAAACTGCACGTCCAGTTTTACCGGCGGGTTGTTCTTATCAAGAAGTTCAAAGTCTTTATTCTTTAGAACGTTATAAACCCCCAGTGCATTTGAGAACAGATTTGGGTTTTCTGATAAGTCAGTTGAGAGGTTAACCATGTACGAGTTAACGTTATAGTGTCCTTTATCAAGCTTAGCACTTACCTTAAGCCAGTTTACATAGCTGCTCACAGTAAAGCTGATGTCGACGTTTCTTACGAATCCTGAGTCATCATAAATCTGAAGAACCTTAGGACTCTTTTTGTACAAGTGAATACGTTTTAAAACAGAAACACTTCCAGAAACTCCAATCCCTGCTCCAATTAGACCTTGGTTAAAGTTCAAGCGCACGCTTGCGGAAGGAACTAATCGGTCAGTGATGATAAGTGATTCACCAACATCCAGGTTCTTGTCAATTTCTGCAAACATTTCTTCAATGCGTTTTTTCTGTTCATCTTTAGCTGAGCCGGTTTCATCTGCCTTTTCTCCAAGTTTTTGCAACTCTGACAGTGAAAAGAACTTTTCTTTTAATGAACGTTTCAAAAGTCCCACAAACATATTTTTGTATGGCTCTTTTAAACTCTCTTTTAGATTCCTGACTGGTTTTAGATGTGAATATGAACGCACCAGCGATACAGAAGCTTTTGCACTTCCGGCCAGGTCGTAACCAAGACCTTCAATTCCGGCAAACATACCGACGTCTGCACTTGCTCCAAATGTATCGGCAAGCTGAACTAAGTTATCCGTCCCCAGGTAATTCCCCAGGATGATATCTCTTGAAAGAAGTAAATTAACGTCAACCACCGGGCTGTACCAAGAACCAACTTTAATTGGAAGAAGCTCACCTGTTTCTACGAAGTGATCCAGACCTTCCTTAAATTGTTTCTGGAAGTATTCTGTTCTCTTTTCACCTAAGTCAAAGATCGACATTTCTCCGTTTAACTTATTAACCAGGTTATCAATGATGTTACTTTGAATTTTTGAGTAAAGAAAAAATCTCATCTGCTCAAGCGGAGACTCAGCGTCTCCATAAGCAAAACGAGAAGCATAATCAGGGTACTCCTTCTGAACGATTTTACCTTCTCTTAATGCTGAGCCCATTGTGATCTTGGCATTAAAAGCAATTTCTGCCGTCTTCAAAGAGAAGAGCTTATTAAGTGAGTTTCTTCTTGAAATGAGTTTTTCAACAAGAACCAGCTCTACTTCTTTTGGGAACTGAGCATCAGCAACAATCTTCTGGAAATCGGCGCGAGTCAGTTTATTTAAACGGTTTAACATCCACACAGCATCATCTACAGTTGTCGCAAAATCGTTTGCCGTAAAATGCGAAAGGATAACAGACTTGTTATCAATCTTTCCGTCAACCCAACTGAACTTGTTCACACTTTCATACAGGTCAACAAGTGAATAAGGGATAACCAGTGCTCTTAAAGAACGGCTGTTGATTGTTTGAGTTGGGATCCCCATCGATACGTTATAAAAATCGTATTCATTGGGTTCAGTCACAGCAACGTCTTTTAAAGTTACTGTCAATTGATCAGCTTTTACTAAATCTGTAGCGGCCCATCTGTCAGCTGCTCCAAGAGTGGCTTCTGGGATTTCTCTTTTTAGGAAACTTTCCATCGCCGCTTTTGAATTAAACTGGATAGTCACTTTTCTTAAGTACTTCATCGCCGGGATTTTATATCCCAGAGCGCGAAGAAGATTTTTTCTCATCAGCATCGTGTGCAGAGTTTTATCTAAATGGATGGTGTAAACCTTATTCCCATTAGTCGGAATCGCGTTAAAGCGGTAAAGGCCGGTATTAGAAAGAATAGAACCTTCATATGAAAGGACATCGTTATCGCGGATAGCGATTTCGCTTTGGTCATCGACACTAGTGACAGAGCTGTCCCAAAGATCATTAGGTCGCGGATTTAAGAGCGATAAATCCACTTTCTGAGAATTTCCTAAGATATCCGCTTCGCGGCTGGATAAAACTTGATCGTTATAAATTAAATCGTCACTGGCCATCCTCAATCCCTTTTGCAGAGGAATGAAGGACTCTCCTGCATACGCTTGCACGTAAACAAAAGACGTAAAAAGGACGCAAAAACTCATTAGCCTATTAAATTTTGTTTTCATAGTATGGTCCTAAAAGCAAGAAATGATCCAAATAATGGGTATTGTAGCGCTTTATTAAATCAAGAGATTAGGACCGGATAATTTTAGGGACAGGTGTCTATAGTTTAGACACCTGTATTTTTGCTGTTCGTTTATTTAGAAAGGCTTGGAAAGGCCGCCAGGTAAGCTTTGTACTCGCGAACCAGAGTTGTTGCCGGAGCTGGCGTGTTGTTTTTAAGCTCACACGTTCCTGGTTTTGGAACTCCAGTGAAAAGAACCTTCTCACAATCGATCTCAACCTTACACTCTTTAAAGTTACATTCTACTTGCGGGCGAGAAAATGGGTTGTACGTCATATCCCCTGTCACTAGAGCTTCATCAAGTTTTGCTTCACACTCACCTCTTAAGTCTTTTTTCGAGCTTACCGGGCAAAGGAAATCAAAGACTGCTTTTTTATACTCAGCAAGCGAGCTGTTCTTCTTAAGATTGATTGTCAGCGTGTGAGACAACATTGATTTTGCCATCACTCTCTGACAGTCAGCTTCTGAATTTTTCACACAAAAGAACTTGTAGAAAGGAAGTCCTCCAGCTCTGTACGCTCCCCAGAAACCAACATAAGGTGTGTTGTCTGGCTTAAGTCTTTGGCATGTTCCAGTTTTACATTCAACTTCTTTATCATATGAAAGAGCGTTTGTTTTTGCCCAGTCAGAGTTTGGTGCATACCCTTCTTCTGAAAGATAGAAGTTTCCATCTGAATGCAGTCTTTGGAAGTTTGTCGATGTCATCGATCCTGCAACTGGAATCCCCCAGATGTTTGATAAAAATGGAGCCAGGTTAAATCCTGAATTACAACCATGAAGATAAGCAAAAGCATCTTTCATGAAATTCGGCTTTAAGGATTCAAGACCTTTTGTTGTAATGTTTAAGCGGTTCGCTCTTCCATCCAGGTGAATCCCGAATTGAGCAGAGCTGTGGCTAAAGATATCCAGAGAAAGAATTTTCTTAAATTTTGAAACTTCCTTAATAAATTCTTTTCCATCAAGAGTTGAGCTGTCATTTCTTTCAATCTTAAAACCGTAACGTTTTAAATTCCATTCGCTCCCCATTTCTTTTTCGTTAATGGCAATCAAAGCAATCTGGTCTTGTGGATAATTCTCAGTGTATTTAACGGCCTTGGCCTTTGCCACTTCTTCAAAGAGAAGTCCCAGGTCATCGCCGTTACCAACCACCATCACGCGCGTTGGTTTATTAGGATCAAGATTTTCAGTATTATAAGAAGCTACATGGTATGAAGCATGAGCTGTAGAGATCACGGCCAAAGCTAAAAAAGCAACGACACTTTTAAACATACATCCCCCAAGGAGTTAAATAAATCTCGCATGGTTCTACCTCTGCCCGTGTGGCCAGTGAAGATGGGTGGTAATTTTTACGGCCACAAAAAGAAAAGCCCCCGCATATCCTGCGGGGGCCTCAAGGACTTAGACGGTTAAGTCTAAGAGTTGATTAAAGAGTGATACCGAAAACTTCTGGAAGAACTCTTTGCTCTAGGTTTGAAGCGCTTGTTCCCAGTTTTTCAGCGATTTTGGCGATTACGTCTTCTTTAGCTTCTGTTGATTGAGTTGCCTTTTGGATCTCTTCAAGACTTACTCCAGTAAGTGTTTTCATATCCCCAAGAAGTGCAAGTTGATCTTCTTGAGTTAACTCACCGTTAGCACGTGAAAGCATTTTCTCGATTTTTGATCCTAGAGTAACCATCGACATAGAAGTCTCTAAGCTTACATTGTATACGAAAGACACTTTTGATGCTTTCGCGAAGAATTTTTGTTGTTCTTGTTCTTTGGCCATTAAAGATACGTCAGTTGATCCAACTTCATCTTCATATAGATAGCCAGATTGTCTTCCTTCGTAGTAACCAGAAGAAAGTCTGTCTACTACTTCGTAGTCGTTACCGTAGTAATCACCGTTCAGGTTACCAGCAGTCACATCACCAGTTTCGATCTTTCTGAATTCAGAAGCCACGGCTCTGTTATTAGAGTAGTAGTCGTAATAAACGATTGAACGAACATATTGTAGTGAGACGGCTTTATATTCCTGGAATTTAGCATCCCAGATAACAAACCAGTCGTCCTGGCCCGCTTGCTGTGATCTTAGTGTTTCGTTTGTATAAAGCTCCACTCTTGAAGAGTAAGTGCTATCTACTGAGTTAAGTGATGAAACGAATTCTGAAGCTATAATATTAGCTGAAGAATACTGTCCATATGTAGATGTTGGAGTTGATCCACCACCGCCTGTTGATGGAGGTGTATATGTTCCACCGCCTCCTCCGCCACCGCCGCCGCCTGAACAGCTAGCTAAAGTTACTAAAAGTGCGAGCATGGATAGTTTAAAAAGCGATTTCATAATTAATTCCCCCCTCAGGAAATGTCGGTTGATTAATTCGACATATTCGATTTGTAACAGGGGTAAAAAAAATAGTCGATCTTTTCACTCAACTTGTAAGTATTTAAGATTTTTGCAGATTTTTTCGGAATCAAGCTGACACCAACGATGATAGTTTAGTTTCTTTATGACACCAATTTGGTCGGGTTTTGTGGATTTTGGGCAAAAAAAAGGCCCGCTGTGAAGCGGGCCCGTTTTATTAATTAAGACTCTTTCGAACTAATTAAAGCGTGATACCAAAAACTTCTGGAAGGAATTTTTGCTCTAGGTTTTGAGCAGAAGTTCCAATCTTAGCAGCAACCTTAGCAAGAACTTCTTCTTTAGCTACAGAGTTTTCTCCCGCTTTTTGTAGTTCTTCAAGGCTTACACCTGTAAGAGTTTTGATGTCTCCAAGAAGAGCGGCTTGGTCTTCTTGAGTAAGCTCTCCGTTAGCTCGCGTTAGCATTTTTTCGATCTTTGATCCTAACGTCACCATCGACATAGATGTCTCGATGCTTACGTTGTAAACAAGAGATACTTTTGCAGCTTTGTCGAAGAATTTCTTTTGCTCTTGTTCTTTAGCAAGAAGAGAAACGTCTGTTGAAGTTGCTTCGTCTTCATATAGGTATCCAGAGTTTCTTCCTTCGAAGTATCCAGATGAAAGTCTGTCTACTACTTCGTAATCATTTCCATAATAGTCACCGTCTAGGTTACCAGAAAGGATATCCCCTCTTTCAATAGATCTGAACTCAGAAGCTACAGCTCTGTTGTTAGCATAGTAATCGTAGTAAACGATTGAACGGATATACTGAAGGGACACAGCTTTATATTCGCTGTATTTTGCATCCCAGATTACGAACCAGTCTTCTTGTCCTGGAACTTGAGATCTAAGAGTTTCGTTTGTGTAAAGTTCAACGTGAGATGAATAAGTTCCATCTACTGAGTTAAGTGAGTTTACGAACTCACTCGCAAGGATGTTTGGTGAGTAGTACGTCCCGTAAGTCGAGTGTCCACCACCGCCGCCTCCGCCGCCGCCACCGCAGCTAGCAAGTACAGCAAGCATCGCTAACATTGATAATTTTAAAAATGCCTTCATTAAAACCCCTTTTGTGAAGTGTGTCGGATACCCGACAATTAATGTCTCTCTAGTAACACTATTTAGTCTTTATAGTCGACTTTTTCACTCAGCTGCCAGTTTTTTACAGTCCGTGAAAGAAAATTAGTCGCATAACGACCCCGATTCTTTTAAAGATCGCGTCAATTTTTGCCGTTAAACCACTAGGAACTATGTTTAGGAACAGGTCATGAAAAATTTACTCGTAATTGTGCTGACTGGGTTGTCATTTGAGTCATTTTCTGCGGAGCTTGATTCAATTGCGTTAATTACTCCTACAAACTATGAACGCCCGTCTTCATTTTCACAAACGATGAAGTCTAAAATGGCGGCCGGTGCGGCCGATCTGTTCAACATTAATATTGAAAAGAAAGTTACAGAAAAAATTGCGCCTTATAAGAGTGATCTCGCAAGCTATTACCCAAAGGCGGGAGAATTGGATGCTTTTGTAAAAAGTACAGTCCAGGCCGGAATCAAAAAACACCTAAACCCTGTTTCTGATCAAAACCTCATTGGTTTTTATGGCTACTTAGGTAACAACCTGATTGGAAAATTCGCTGATAAAATTCTAGAGAAAGAAGGAGTCACTGACCCGGCCAGACGTCAGTTATGGGTTAACAAGATGACTGAACCTTTTAATGACTGTATCTCGACGTCATTAAACTCACAGTACGATGCCAGTCATTGTATTGATGCTCTTTCGGCAAGCTTAGTACCTAGTGCTGGTATTGGGATCGTGTATGAACTTTCACGTGCAAGCCTTAACTCTGCCCTTCCTGCCATTGAACGAACTCCTTTCAATAAAAGCCAGGCCGATCTTTATAAGTCTTGTATTGTTAAAACCAAGTCGACTGCAACAGATGTAAAAAACTGTGCGCTCTCGAGTATGAAGACAGGTGTCTCTAAAGTTACAGACATCTCGCTGACTAAAACAATTAGAGAAAAGGCCTCTTCTAAGGCCAACGGCAACTTGATTAAAAAAACTGTGTGGATCAATTTCGATTCATGTGTAGACAAAGTTGGCAGCAACATTACCAGCAAAGTGACTTATACAGACCAGTTCATGGGCTGTATTGATAACCTGGTTCAAAGCACTGGATCACTTTTAGTTGAAGATAAAATTTCGAACACTCCGGCCGTCAAAGATGCGATGAGTGCAGCAGAGGTAAGAAAACTGGCAAGCGATAAGAGTGCTCAGTTTAAAACTTGTGCTGAAGCTCAAAAGAAAAAAGGGGCCAGAGACGACGGGATGCTGGATATCTCTCCTTGTGAAAATGCAATCACGAACGAAGTAACTTATAAAGTTGTAAGTGCAACTTTAAAAAATACGGCAAAAACCTCGCTTAAGAGCGATAAGGCCATGTCAATTAAAGTTGGAAATGAAGGTGTTGCTCTTTTAGATAAGTGCTGGAGCAATCAGCAAACACCAAGTGCGCGCGAGAACTGTTTAAGAAAAACCATTCTTACCTTTTCACAAAATGTAGCGACGATTAAACTTAACGAGGCCATCCCTGCAGGTATGCCGGGGAAAAGTGACTTAAACAAATCATCAGTAAGTGATCTGGCAAAATGTCTTGATAAAACTCTGCCTGATAATATTTCAGAAGCTCCTGACTTAAATAAGAGACTGGGAAGCTGTACTGGTAAATTAACCCGTACTGTGGCGATGAAAGTTGCCGACCACCAGATCAGAGATACGGCCAAAGGAAACTTAACTAACGCCGAAGCAGACGCGCTGGTTAAAAACCTGGTTCAAGGTGAATTCTCTAAATGTATCGGCGACTCTCCAGAGGACGACGAGCTTGAAAAATGTAGCAACTCTCTTACAATTAAAGCAGCAAAACAAATTTCAAGCACCAGCTTCTCAAAAGAAGTTTACGGGTATCTTGCAAAGTCCGGTGGTCTATCCGCTCTTGGTTTAACTAAAGCTCAGGTTGATACTTTTATTTCAAACCTGACGAAATCAAACAACGAGTGTATCGACAAAAAAACAACTGGCGTGGTCATGGATCAGGTCAACTCTTGTATTAAGGGGTCTGTTAAAAAGATCGCCTTCTTTTTTGGGGAAACTCAATTCAACAAGAGTGTTGGAAATATGTACGCCGGCCGCGATGCTGATAAAAAAACAGTTGAAAACCAATTCAAAAAAGCGCTTGGCGACTGTCTTGGAACAAAAGACGGAAAAGAATTTTCAATCTCTGATTATACCAAGAACTTATACACATGTTCTGACAAGGTTTCTTCTTCAACAACGATGTTAGTTGGACAAGATCAGATCGACACTTCATTAAATGATTACCTGAAAGACCGTCCGGGAATGGATCTTTCTGAAAAACGCGCAACGATCAGAAAAACTCTGATGACAAACTTCCAGTCTTGTATGGCCAAAGAAACAAAACAAGACAAGTGTGTTGACAGCTTAAAGCGTGAAGCGACGAAATCAATCGTAGTTAACTATGGACGCGTGGAAACTCAGGTGCAGCTAAATGCAGCGAAGACTCCTTCTGCCCTACGTCCGGTTGAAGATGAATTCATGGCCTGTGCGGATAAAGACCTTGCTGGTGACGCTCTTTCTGCTCACCTTGATGAATGTACAAAAAACTTTGCCATCAACTTTGCAAAACAACTTGGTGCTCTGAAACTTAACTTTCTTCTTAAAGGTGCGCTGGGGACTGCAGATTTTAATGCTCAAAAAGCAGACATTGACGACTCTATTGCTAAATACAACAAATGTCTTGATGACTTAAAACAATACCCAATGGCCCAGGTAACTGCTAAGTTAAGCGTTTGTACAGATGCGCTTACCAACCGCGGGATGAGCATCGTAAGAAGCAACATCAACAACTGGATGACGACAGAACAAAAAGATGCAGCAACCCTTATGATCAAGCGAGAGTTCTCAACTTTCCTTCCATGTCTAAGTGCCCTTCTTCCGTCTTCGCCTTATACACAGCAAATGCAACAGAACATTGATTCATCGGTAAAACCGCTGGCAATTCTTCTGTCTCACTACATCGAGTACAACCCTGAAAACGCCAAACACACGCTTGATGGGATTATTAAAAATCTATCTGTTGATTTAAACGATGTTGCTAAAACAAAAAAGGCAAAACAAGACTTACTAGACTTCCTTTACCAAAGTGGTGGTTTAGATCAATTCCTAAAGGCCATCGTAAGAGGAACAGTTAAGGACTCTCTTGCTGGAATTTCTGAAAAAGACGTTCCAATGGAATTGAGAGACGTGCTGCTTAAGAAAGAAAACTTTGAAGAAATCTTCAATACTCCGGAAGGCTCTCGCATTAAAGACACCGTAATGGAAAAAATCTTAAAGCCAGCACTAGTTGATGGCGCTGACATGAGTGGCCCTGGATTTAAGGCCAACATGGATGCCATTAAAGACAATGTTGTGAAGCTTTTAATTGATGCTCCTTCTTTTGGTGAAAAGGCCATTAAGATGAGTATTCAAAACCAGATAAATGAAATGGGCGGTGTAACTAAATTCTTCGCTAAAACTCTTTACGGAGGAGACGCTCTGTTGTGGGAAAAAGTTCGCCTGACTGAAGACGGGAAAAAAGCTGAAGCCTACATCAAACAATACGTCCTTGAACCAAAATTCAAGGGAACAGTTCAAACTGATGAAGAGAAGAAGAAGGCCATGAAAGAGGCCGAAAAGTTAGTAACTAAAGCTGTAAAAAATTACGGATAAAAAATGGCAATCATCAAAGCTGTGACTTTTAAAATACTAGTGGCCAGTGAGAATGTTAATTTTAGAAACATTCTCGCGGGTAAGCTACGCATGCTTGGCAACTTTGAAGTCGAATTTGCGACTGGTGGCTTTCACCTACTCCACCTTCTTGAACACAAGCGCGACCACAATATGATTATCTGTAACGAAGACATGGCCGACATGCCGGCCCATGAAATCATTTCGATGGTAAGACAGTCTAGAACTAAGGCCGAATTACCAATTTTATTTATATCTAAAAATGGCGACGAAGAAGAAATTTGCGACATGATCTTCAACGGGGCCAATGACTACATCGTCCAAACGGCCAACTATCAGCCCATTCTGGATAGAGCTCAAAAATATCTTCAACAAATGAAGGTAAATGCAGCTTAACCCACGGCGCTGAATATAGACGATCCCCCCTTTTCTCCCATAGAATCAACTTAAATTTTAGCAACGTACAAACGTAAGGAATATGCGCATGACAAAGATCAAAGTAGCTAACCCTGTGGTGGAGCTTGATGGCGATGAAATGACCAGAATCATCTGGAAGTTCATTAAAGAAAAACTAATTCTTCCATACATTGATGTAGATATTAAGTACTACGATCTTGGAATGGAACACAGAGATGCGACTAATGACCAGGTAACTGTTGATGCTGCTGAAGCGATCAAAAAGTACAACGTTGGTATCAAGTGCGCGACAATCACTCCAGATGAAGCTCGTGTAAAAGAATTCAACCTAAAAGAAATGTGGAAATCACCAAACGGTACAATTAGAAACATTCTTGATGGAACTGTTTTCCGTGAACCAATCATCTGTAAAAACGTTCCTCGCCTAGTTCCAAACTGGACAGCACCAATCATGATCGGTCGTCACGCTTTCGGTGACCAGTACCGTGCAACGGATTTCGTTGTTCCTGGAGCTGGAAAGCTTACGATTTCTTTCGTTGGAGCAAACGGCGAAAAAATTGAAAAAGAAGTTTATAACTTCAAAGGTCCAGGTGTAGCTCTATCTATGTACAACACAGATGAGTCTATCAGAGGATTTGCTCACTCATGTTTCAACATGGCCCTTTCTAAAAAATGGCCTCTATACTTCTCTTCTAAGAACACAATTCTTAAGAAGTACGATGGTCGCTTCAAAGATATCTTCGAAGAAATCTACCAAGCAGACTACAAGAAGAAATTCGAGTCCCTAGGAATCGTCTACGAACACAGACTAATCGACGATATGGTTGCCTCTGCTCTAAAGTGGAATGGTAACTTCGTTTGGGCATGTAAGAACTACGACGGTGACGTTCAGTCAGATACAGTAGCTCAAGGTTTCGGTTCTCTTGGACTTATGACTTCAGTTCTTGTCACTCCAGATGGAAAAACAATGGAAGCTGAGGCAGCTCACGGAACTGTTACTCGTCACTACAGAATGCACCAACAAGGTAAGCCAACTTCAACTAACCCAATCGCTTCTATCTTTGCGTGGACAAGAGGACTTGCTCACAGAGGTAAATTAGATAACAACGCACAACTTGTTCACTTCTGTGAAACACTGGAAAAAGTTTGTGTTGAAACTGTTGAGTCTGGAAAAATGACTAAAGACCTTGCGGTTTGTATTCATGGAGATAAAGTAGCAGCTGATCAGTATTTAACAACTGAGAAGTTCCTTGATGCTCTTGATGAAAATCTAAAAAAAGCACTTAAAATGTAACTTTGAAAAGGGCCTCGAAAGAGGCCCTTTTTATTTTAGTATTCTAAAAACTCTAGTCCATTAACGACACTTACAATCTTCTTTATCGCAATATTATCATTTGGTGTGGCCAGTGCTTCTTTGATCTGCACTCGCTTTCCCTGGTACAGGTAATAAAGATATGTCTGAATATTCTCTTCATTAATTGCTTTGTGGTTCACACCTAAGTTTCTCAATTGCTTTAAAAAATCCGCACTAATAGCAATCGTGGCGACTGCTGCATTCTCCGGATCAGTCAGATTGGTTTTACTGATGCCGTAATCTTCCATGATCACTTCTGGTATAACTTTTAGCTGAGTCGGTCCGCGACTGTTTTTACTCGTATCAAGCCCGTTTCCTTTGGCCAGAGAAACGGCCCCCGGCAAAAATTCTTTTAGTACATACTTCCAGTTTTTACCAAAATCAGATTCAGGAGCAAGAACTCCAACCGCAAAACCGGCCAGGATATTATAATCATCATTATCAACTTTCAGAACCTGCATTAGATGAGTTTTCTCTCTCTCCAATGTATTAATGTAATCAGAGACAAATTTAGATTTGTAGCTATGTCTGATCTCCAATTTGAACTTAATTGCACTATCAATCGAGTAATTCAAATTTCGGCTTTTGCGATAAAATTGATACCCACTAAAAGCAAGTCTCTTATTTTTAATTCTGAATTTGTGAGCTCCCACATCCTGAGGTAGAATGTAAAGAGGACCCTGAACTCGGATTCCTTGAGCTTGTTTACTTTTAAAAACTTCTCTCATCCCTTTGTCTGATAGTGCCTTGGCATAATAAGTATTTCCTTTTTCAATAAGTCCGTAATAGATACCAGCGCCTCCCGCATTCATGCGGTCATCAGTTGATGCAACGTCGATATTTATTTTTCTTTGCAGTCTCGCCGACTCATCATAGAAGGTCAGTGTTTTTTCTTTTTTATTTAAGACAGCAAAATCAGACAATCCATAAAACTTATGAAAGTGCTTAATCGTCTCTATATTAGAAACACTGTGAATGACTGCATTCGAGTTTCTGTATGAATTAAAAGATCCGCCGACTTCAGAAAGAAGCCTGAATCCGACATGCAATGATTCGACTTCAGATGGATTATATTTAAATTTAGTCACTTTTAAAGATGGAACACGCATTAGTGTCGTTTGAGCATATCTCACCAGCTCTCCATCAATGCTGACATCATTTAGATTTTCAGAGACGGCCATATTTAATTTATTAATTAAATTAACCAGCTGAGTTTTAGAAATTTTTTGCTGCAAACAAGCAGTGGGAAACTGAGCTAATTCCTGGTCTAACTGACCTGATGTCACCAGGACAGAATTATCATTTTTAGAAATAATTTTATAAATCACATCACTAAAAGAAAAACTAGGATCTCCCTTGTCGGCAAGGTAAGCCAAGTAGAGAGCCCCCATCTCGGCCCGGTCTAACCCCATCAAAGAGGCAACGAGAACAAAGTCGGCATTGTTGATGCGGTTATTTTTTTGCCAGTAATTAAAATTCTTCGCCCTATTTTTTAAAGACTCATAAACTCTCCCCTGGGCCTTACTGACAATATCGCGGGCCGCTTCTTCAAATGTTGCGTAATTTTCCAGGACCGCAATCTTGGCCATATTAAGCATCGCTCGCCCATAAAGGTTCCCCAGCATTTCTGGTGAAAGACTAGAACCCAACTCGCGGTTGGAAACAATGGCAGGGTTACAGCTTGCGGCCTGTGAGTTAGAAACACCCGCGAATGGAAGAGAGAGCAAGGTAACTAAAAATAATTTTGAAATCATATTCAACATCCTTTTCAAGAAATAAAATATGATTTCAGATGCAAACTAATGGCCACGAATAATTAAAATAAGCATTTGATAATTAGAAAGGGCACTGACTAAATTTTTGACGATGAATAAAAATTAAGACAAAAAAAGGGAAGCTTTCACTTCCCTTACATTTAGTAAACATTCTTAATTTTCACTCTCAAATTAACGACAGATTGTCTCTCTATCGATGATTTTTTCAGACTCTGTTCCACGAGCTGGAAGGCTAGCGATAACGGCAGTCGAGTTCTCTGGCATAAACTCTATGCGAACTTCGCGGTCTGTTCTCTTGTAGTGGTAAGAAATATCTTTTAGCCCGTATAAAGTGATCACTACGTCTTTACAAACGACATCACACTTTCCAGTTTCTTTTACACACACTTTTTCACATCTTCTTTCTGTGATTTGTCTTTCGCATTTTTCAGTTGTGTCTGTGTATCCCCAGTGGTCAACATTTGTTGTGATTGTCCCACTTACATTGAATGGCTGCTCAATTTTTCTTCCTTCGATATAGAATTGTCCATTTAGTGGAAGTTTTAAGCTCTCCTCAGATTTGATTGGAATATCCACTTCTCCCAGTGATCCCCCTTTAAGTTCAAGGTTGATATTTTTCTGGCTTTTAACTTTCAGCTCAGTTGAGTAAGATCCTGGCTCGATTTTAATTGTTTTTGTTTTTAGATTTAGGAATCCTGATTTCTTCTTCACGCTCATAGCTTCACGAACTTGAAGTGAACCATTTAATTCCACGCATGATACAGATAGCAGTAGAACACCTAATAACAACATTGCTTTTTTCATGAAAATCCCCCTCAGATTTTTTTTGCTTGATTAAGCACGAGACTCCTAGGGCAAGGCCTGTGCCAACAAAAACATCAGGTGTTTGAATTACATTTCAATAAGATCGCCAATAATCTTGCAGTGACTATATATCACTGGTGCCATAATGATCCTGAGAAAATGGTGTCACTATCTTTTTTACACATGCTCTTTACTGATCTTTATAGAAGTCATAAAAACGCCGCATATAACCACACGGGGGATCTATGAAGTACTTAATGCTACTTAGCTTAATGTTTGCTTTTAATGTTAAAGCTGACACTGACCTAACAATCAATGACGAACTAACACTTGCTGACGAAGCAATCCAAGCTCCTACAATGAACATTGAAGGACAATACCAAGTAGCTGAACCAACTCCTGCTCCAGCTCCAAAAAGAGTTGAAGTAAGAAAACCAGCTCCTAAGAAGTTAACGGCTTCTGACCGCCTAAAACTTTTAAGAGAAAGACTTGAAGAAAGAAACCGTATTATGGTTGAAAAGAAAATGGAACAAATCAGATTCCAACAAGAAATGGCGCTTGCTCGTCAACTTGAGCAATCAATGAACCAACAGTTAAAAGCACTAGATAACGTAAAGTAATCACTCTTTTATAAAGGCGCCTCCGAACCACGGGGCGCCTTTTGTCTATCTCTTGAACACACTCTCTATGTAATTCTTTCACCCCGCCACTCTTTCCTAAATAAATTGCGATAATAGTTCAAATTTAAACCTTAAACGGGATTTCTTATGAAGAAGATGCTTCTAGCGACTCTTGCTTTAACAACTGTTATGCAGTCATGCGCTCCTAAAAAAGCGGAAACTGCTGGTGCATATAAAGATAAAGTCATCTTAGGAAAATTCTACGATGCTGTTGCCAACTCTACTTTTAATGAGTCTCAACTAACAGACCTTCCAAGAACTATTAACTTAAATGACCAG
Source organism: Bacteriovorax sp. As-1 (assembly GCF_058446905.1). Lineage (NCBI taxonomy): Bacteria > Pseudomonadati > Bdellovibrionota > Bacteriovoracia > Bacteriovoracales > Bacteriovoracaceae > Bacteriovorax > Bacteriovorax sp. As-1. Next base: position 2,288,761 of record NZ_CP184341.1, on the reverse strand, counting down.
ACGACTGCGGCCAAAAATCAAAGTGACCGCGGAACTTGTACTTTTTTTGCAACAACTGCTCTTTTAGAGAGTGCAATTAAAATCGACCTGGAAAAAGACGTTAACCTTTCTGAAGAGTTTATGAACCTGGTAACTAAATACTCAGGGTCTTTCAATACTGAAGAAGGATCATCGGTAAGCTCTAATCTTTCAGCAACTAAAAACTACGGTGTAATGCTGGAGAGAGACTGGGGCTATCAGCCTTCATGGTTCCAGAAGGGACTACCATGTGAAAAATATGAATCGTCAAATTCAGCAGCACCTAAAGAGTGCTTCATGCACAACGTACCAAGTGAAGAAACACAAAAAAATCTTATTGCCTTTGATGGCTTTAAATACGGAAGCGTTCAGAAAAACACCAACGAGATCATCCGTTTTTTAGCTAAATACCAAAGACCACTAACTGTTGACGTTTCAGTAAACTTTGATGGTTGGCCGCAGACTGGAGATGTTTTTTATAATGCTGACTTAAGAAAGGCCTGTTTACAAGCACCGGATAAATGCGGTGGACACTCGGTTCTTATCACGGGATACGATCTTAATAAGAAAGTTTTCTTCTTTAAAAACAGCTGGGGCAAGGACTGGGGTAAAGACGGATATGGGACAATGACATTTGAAATGATCGATCGTTACGTAACAAGTCCTCTATACTGGGCGCAGGCAACAGAAAAATTCTCTGTTCCTGAAGACCATGCTAAAACATATTTTAAAATGGATGACTTTGCAGCGACGGCATCGCTAGATGAAGTCTCGTTAAAAGTGGAAGCCACAGGAACTATTTCAAATATCAGCGGACAACTTGTTTATGTGAGTTCGTTCCTGGCAAAAAAATCGCGCCTAATCACTGAGCTTCCAGGCGATGAGAACTCTACTCTAGTTCCCCTTTCATCTCCAGAGTCCACTCTTTTAGGAGAGAATTACTATAAGACCTACAAGTACTTCATCCCTCAGAGTGAACTAAGAATGGGCTGGTCGGCCGAAACTCCTCTAGTGCTTGAATTCCCGGCAAAAGGAAGAAAGATGAAGACCCTGAGTGACCTTTTAAGCTCATCAGGCGAAGAAGCCGTACTTAGAACAACCATTTATGTTCACACGGATGATGAGTCATATAAGATCTTAAAGCGCACATACCAGACGGTCGATTAACTCTATAAATGTCTAAAGTTTTAACAGGAATTTTTTATCTGTTAATACTTTAGACAGTTCTTCTCCTTCAATAATCATTAGTATCAGCCCCTTACCTCTTGGCACATTAGTTGTAATAAGAACTGCATATCACTTACGTTTCTCACCAAGGGGATTATATGAAAAAGCAGTCGATGATGTTCCTTACGTTCTCAGCTCTACTAACAGTGAATGCATTCGCTCCTCAAATGTTTTGGGATCAACAGAAAACAACTGGTCGCGCTCCTTCTAGCTTAGAAGAAGACCGTCTGGAAAAACTTGAACAAGAGAAAAAAGAAGCCGCAAAAAAAGAAGAATTAAAAAAGAACGAAATCAACGTTCAATGTCTTAAAGACGATAAGTCATCAAAGCTTGATGAAGAAATCAAAAAGCTTATGGCCGATAAACAGGCCATTATTAAAGAGCTTGAAGAATTAAAGAAAGCTAAAAAAGAAGATACAAAAGAAGACGCTCCTAAAAAGGACGAGCCAAAAAAAGAAGTAGTTAAGGCTGATACGAATCAAGATGTCTTGATGATCATGTCTCAATTGACATCACTGATGATCTCTCAGCAGCAACAACAGCAAATGATGATGCAGCAGATGTTCTCAATGATGGCGCAACAAAAACCACAATACCAATCGCCTTATGATTCATTCTCGCCAATGAGTGGATACATGAGCCCATACGCTTATATGCACGATAGCTTTAATAACTTTGGTTACATTCCATACGCGCCATTCAGCGAAATGGGTGGATACCAAGGGATTGGGATTGGTTACCCAACAGCACGCTCTCCGTACCAACAACAACTTGGTGGGATGGACCGCGCACCTTCTCAGGAAAAAATGGAAAGGTACTACTTCCAGCCACAGTTCCAGGAACAGTCACAGGCCCAACCACAACAGCAGCAGCAATCAATGCCTCATGATGGATTCAACTTCAGTGTAAATTCATCAAATGACTTTAACCGCGTACGTTTTGAATAATTAGCTTCTTTCCCCCAGGAAACTACACACATAGGCCGAAGGAGTTCCCCCTAACTTCTTCGGCCTTATTCTTTTTATCCGACCAAAAAACTCCAGTGAAAAAGTGGAAATATTTACCGCTTTTTCCTAAATCTTTTCCATTACACTCACGACAAGCTTGTATAAGCATTCTTGAGCTAAGGAACGGTTCAGGAACAACTAGTAGGGACGCAATTTAGTGAATAGGATTTCACCATGAAAGTAGAACTAAAAGGTCAGATTAAAAACGATAAACTTATCATTAAAAAATGCCACATTTGCGGTCAGGTTAACGAATCTCACCAGGAACCGCAAAAATGTACGCAATGCAAGAAATCTTTCCTTCCTTCTAATTACTTTTCAAAAGTTCACTCTAAAAATCAATCAGATTACGAAAAACTTTTCGCTTACGGTCATGAACTTCATGACGAAGACGTCATAAAAGGTCTTACAGTTCTTTGGTAGTTGCTCCCTTTTCGTAGTTTTAATGCTATGAATAGTTATGCAACAACTTCATCCAGTCGTCCTTAGGCTCTTTCAGAAAAAAGGCTTTACTCATTCAATGATTGAAGACTTTCTGTCATGGGATTTAAAAACAATTCCCGATATGGGCTCGCTTAAAGATTTAGGTAAAGCTTCAGCGCGAATTATTGAGGCCATTGATAAAGAAGAGAAGATTGGAATCTACGGCGACTACGATGTCGACGGGACAACGTCATGTGCTCTTCTCTATCACTTCTTCCACATGCTGGGAGTAAACGTCAGCACAGTTCAACCTTCACGCTTTGTTGAAGGTTATGGTCTGCACCTTTCAAGCATTGATGAAGCTGTTGCCAACAATCTAAAAATTTTAATCACTGTCGACTGCGGGATCACAAATAATGAAGCCGCCGATTACGCTCGTGAAAAAGGTCTCGACCTGATTATTACCGACCACCACAAAGATGCGCGCGAAACAATGCCGAACGCCTTTGCGGTTATCAACCCAAACCGTCGTGATGAAATCGACAATCCCCACTATGACCAACTAAAAACGATGGCGGGAGTAACGGTTGCCTTTGCTCTTGCCGTGCAAATCAGAAATGATTTGATTAAGATGAATCAAAAGATTCCTTCGATCTACTCGCTTCTGCAATTTGTGGCCATTGGAACAATCTGTGACCTTGCCCACTTATCACCACTAAACTTAAAACTTGTCCGTCACGGACTTAAACTTTTAAAAGACACTGAGTACCCGGGGCTTCGTGCCTTTTTTACCAGTGAAGAATTAAAAGCAAAGAGCATTCCTTCTGAAAAACTGGCCTTCCATGTGGGACCATTAATCAACTCTAAAGGAAGACTAGAGCATCCGGAAGCTTCGCTTCAACTCCTGATTTCTGACAACGCAGAAAAAGCGCGCGAGTACTATGATTTACTGGTGAGCTGTAATGCTGAAAGAAAATTTATTCAGAGTGAAGTTTACAATGAGGCCCGCGAACAAGTCGTAAGAGAATTAAAACACCACGACGGCGAACACTTAATCACTATCGTTTATCAGCCTCACTGGCACGAAGGCGTTATTGGAATTGTGGCCTCAAAATTAGTAGAGGCCTTTAAAGTACCGGCCATCGTCTTCACAGACTCTGAACATGAAGGAATTATCAAAGCTTCATGCCGAAGCGCTGGTGACCTGGATATTTTCTCACTCCTCAAAAAAGAGTCCGAACTCTTTATTAAGTTCGGAGGCCACAAGGCCGCTGCCGGGCTTTCAATGCCAAAAGAAAACCTTCGCGCGTTCATTGATAATATGAATGCCAGCCTAAAAGATATTCCAGCGATCACTCGCACGAGAATTGATTTTTACGACCTGGATATTGATGCTACAGAAATCAATCCTCAACTAATGCGCGACCTCGACCTGCTTGAGCCGTTTGGAATGGGCAATGAGAAGCCAAAATTCCGCATAAAAGGCGTTAAGCTGGATTCTTTTGACCTGATGAAAGATGTCCACGTGAGATGGAGCCTTTCAAAAGAAAAGGTGAAATTAAAAGGGATCAGCTTTAACTATATCGGCAAACATGAGGCCATCACTCCAAGTGAGGTCTACTTAACTCAGAATTTAAAACAAGAAGACCTGTCGGTGTATTTTACGTTGGGATTGAATCGTTTTAATGGGAATGAGTCGATACAGTTGATGGTCGATAAATTGGAATTTAGTTAACAGACCACAAATAAAAAAGGGAGCTTTCGCTCCCTTTTTTTTTGATTACTTCAGGATATTGTAGTTGAAAGCAATACCAGCGTAGATTTTTTGCTCTTCAGTTTTTGAAGAAGCTGGTTTTGTTTCTTTGCTTTCAGAGTTCGCGTATACAACGTGGTAACGGAAGTCTTCATCTTTGTTTGGAACGAACTCAAGACCTAATTCCCAAGCAGTTCTTTCTGATTCGTTTGATCCAGTTACGATTCCATCAAATCCTTTTTCCCCATCTTCTTTAATGAATTTAGCGAATGGTTTGAAGTTTTCATGGTTGTAACGAACTGTAGCTACGATAGAGTTAAGTTTTGCGTCTCCAGCAGCTGAAAGTTTTTCTTGTTCAAGAACAAGGTAATCAGCTTCAACTGTGAATTGAGCAACGTTTAAACGTAGACCAGCTGACATGAAAGTGTCGTATTGACCAGCGCGAGTTGTCCCTTGCTTGTGGTAAGAAAGAACTGGCTCGATCATTTTGTTCATGAATGATCCGTAGTAAGCTGCACCAACAACTTTCTTATCTGTGAAAGGAGTTTGAGCAGTATCAGTTTGTTGTAGGTACTGTAGGTAGATGTTTTGTTCTGCTACAGAGTAACCAGCTGTAAGACCCATTAGGTTATCAGCAATGTTGTCGTTGAAAACTGAAGTTGAGTATACATCTCTTGAAGAATATTCGTTCTCATGTCCACCAGTTAAAACAGCTTGCTTACCAACCATTGCTGAAATCCCGTGTCCGAAATCCTTAGTTAGGAATGCTTCGTATACAAAGTTTGTTAAACCATTGTCTTTTGAGCTGTTAGCTTCTTGGAAATCAAGAGTTAACTTAGCAGTCATTGTATCATTTAACTTAGCGTCTGTTACCAGTCTAAGGTATGATGTTGTCAACACACCTGAAGAATCTTTTCCAGGGTTGTTGTCAGTTTCAGTACGAACGTAATCAAAACGTCCTTTTAGTCCCATTACAGTGTCTAGTGCCATTGCCGAACCTGAAGTAAGTGCAAGAGCAGCTACGATAGTCAAAGCTTTCATTTTCTCTCCTCGAGTGTTTTTAACAAAAAGAAACAGCAATTAATTTTGATCCCGCCTTTGCATTGGTGTCAAATAAAAAATTAATCAATGCTTATCTCTTAATTGTTACTTTCTCGATCTTAACTTCTTTTACTGGACGATCCCCAGGTCCTACAGCAGTTTTTCCGATAGCTGAAACCACATCCATCCCACTTACAATTTTTCCGAAGACAGTGTGTCTTCCATCTAAGTGTGGAGTTGGAACAAGAGTGATGAAGAACTGAGAGCCGTTAGTCCCTGGACCTGCGTTTGCCATCGAAAGAATTCCCGGGCCAGAATGTCTTAGACCAGGTTGAGTTTCATCTTTAAATCTGTATCCAGGGCCGCCTCTTCCTGAACCTTCTGGGCATCCACCCTGGATCATGAAGTTGTCGATTACACGGTGAAAAATCAGTCCGTCATAGTAAGGCCCTTTTTTCGCTGGAGTTTCTTGTCTGCCTTCAGCAAGGTTAATAAAGTTCCATACTGTCTCAGGGCATTCTTTAGCAAATAGTTCTACTTCGAACTCTCCCATTGTCGTCGTAAAAACTGCGTTTACGCGATCAAGGTTTTCTTTGTGTTCACTTTTTTTAACATCTCCAAATCCAAACATATTGTTCTCCTTCTAGTAGTTTGATGTCTTAAATGTTCCGCGGATATCATCCACATTTTTTTTTGTATCTTGTTTGTAGAAAATCAACTTCTGCCCTTCCTGAAAAAAAGCATTCACGTTTACGTGCAGACTCGGCTGCCTTACGCCATTAACATCGTAAATGGAAAAGAGTTCAGCGCTGATGACTTTTAAGGCCAGATTCGGAAATTTGGCTTCGGCCTCTTCTTTAGTCAGGCAGGCCGACACGAGAACGGGCACTCCGCTGTCATGGACTGAAGACTGCAAAAATGCTCTTAAGCGCTCTTCTTGTTTTTTCCCTAAAAGGGCCTCATCCAACCAGATCAGGTGAATTTCTTTAAACGTCGGAGCATCAAAGAAATTAATTTTGCTGTTAACTCTATCGCTTGCTTTAAAATAAAGAACTTCTTCGTCTTTTAAAGTCAGGTTAACTTTTGGGTTCTTCTTCATTACCAGGAACTCTTCGTTATACGAAGCCTGGATTTGCAGGGCCTGGTTGTAATTTAATGAAAAGCTCTTCATCATCGCTTCAATATCAAAGTAGCGAATCCCTTTTGATCTAAAACATCCGGCCGACTGGCTGAAGTTAGCCCAGTCAGGGATATCAGAGAGAAAATATTTTTGAACACCAGTGCTCGTGTAGTACTGATCAACTTCTCTAGGCTTTAAGGCCTTTGATGAACAACCAGCGAAAAGGAATAAAGCAGACACAATGATGAAAGAAATATTTTTCATAAATCTCACGCTTTTTTAAAGAATTTTAAAATATCAGTTTCAATATCTTTGATCATGCCAAGACCTTCGTTAAGATCGCGGGCATTCATGACGTAATAACCTGGTTCTTCAGACAGAAGGGCAGATCCAGCAAGCTTCTCGTCTTCTACTCCACGGGCCACGCAAATAGCATCTGCCGCCAACGTCATCATATCTGAAGGCACGCGCGAGTGATCCCTGAAGTCAGGTGATTCAATCGTTGCAAAGACGCCTTCACGGTCTAATAAACGGTCTACCGCAGTCACATCGTATCCAGAGTGCACGATAAGCGGCGGAGTCGGCTCAACGGGCTTTGGTATTTTAACTTTGACGTAGTCTTCAAGATCGCGCCACTCGCGCAGCTTCGTCTCAAACACTTCCTTATCTTTTTCAAAGCGAGCTTTGATCTCTTCAAGAAACTTCTCCACTTCTTCATCAAGCCAGCCAATCCCACAAGAAGTGTAAGCTGTTTGATAAGTCACCCAGTGAAGCTCATGTTTTGGTGAAGAGAATAACCAATCCTTCATTTTTAAAAGGGCCAGCTTTAAAGACACACCCTCGCCCACCAAGACGATGGTTTTTTTATTGCTCAGGTCAAGCTTAGTGAAAATATCTTTTTCATAATACAGAAGTGAACTCTCCTGCAGATTGTACTCATTGAGCGCCAGGCTTCTTCCCGCTCCCATTGGAGTCGGTTTTTTTCCTAAACCTTGAGCTTCAATCACAATATCGAAGTCTTCAAAATTCTCCACCGGGCGGTGAAGTGAATTGATTACGTCTTCACCCAACTGCTTAAAGAAGTCTGGGTTCTCTTCCAATTGTTTTAAAATTGTTTCTTTTGGATTCAGGGTATAAACCACGCGAAACAAATCGTGCATACGCGTGCGACTTGGGACCGCTTCATCTGTGTGCAAGAAGCGCTTGTGAACGCGAAGAACATCCCCACGTTTTGTCAGGTTGTATTTTTCCAGCTCTAAAACGGCCGGAACAATCTCGCTATCGAAGAATTCTTTTACTGTCACAATACTTTTTTGGTAACCGATTTTGAAGTCCGGGAAGTGATCCAGTAGAAAGCGCATATTTCCACCCAAAGGCGCGCGCTGAAACAGAGTCACTGTCGCTCCCATTTGATCAAAATAATGTGCGGTTAGAATTGCTAGTGGACCAGAGCCAACGATGGCCATTTTCATAAGATTTGTACTCCCGAATCAGGAGTACAAATCTAACATATGAAGCTTATAATTGAATATGAAATTACACTAAATAGCGCGGTGCTATTATTTGAAATAGACCTTTGTGTCACCCTTATCGATTGCCGAGTGCTCTGCAAACTTGTAAATGAAGTCAATAAAGCTCTGCATAGCTTCAAAACTAGCTACTGATTTATCGAATTCACACCCATATTGCATGTAAGTATTGCCATCTTTACCAAGGACTTCTTTCCCGTGGCGAACTTGCATGATCACTGGAATGTATGAAGCGTTTGTGAAGTACATTCTCATGTTCACTTCAAAACCTTGAGCAAGTTTTTTATCTGTTCTTGGGTTCCATGGAACCTGGAATGAACAACCATCCCCTGCGATATCAACCATCGTTACTGGATAGATTGAACCATTATCATCGATCACCGAGTACGCTCCCAAAAAGTTTTGGAACACGATACGGTTAAAAGCTCTGCGCTTTTGCTCGATTGTATCTGCTTTCTTTTTATTGAAATCTAATACTTTAAAATCTGACATGCTAGTTCTCCCAATTTGACCATAAGGTCCGTTCTATTGGTCTCATCGGAAAACTTGCGAATTTATTTATTATCTTTTTAAATAACTTGGAGTCTGGGAAATTTCTTCTTTCATTCGAAGAAATGATTCTAATCTCGACATGATAAGAGTTGTTTCATAAGCGTTTTGGTCAAGTTTTGTGTAGAAAAAACACCCTGCCGTCCCCGGTTCATGAGTGCAATTCGAGAACTTGCACTGAACCGCCCCTTCTTCGATATCCGGAAAGTACGTTATTAAGTCTTCTTCAAGTAAATCTTCAACCCCAAAAGACCTGATCCCCGGTGAATCAATCAAAGACATACTTTCGCAGTCAACAATCTCACTCCAGGTAGTCGTATGGGTTCCTTTACCAACCTTCCCCACTTCGCGGGATAAAAGTTTGATCTTTCCTTCTGAAGAAGCCGTGATGAGTTTACTTTTTCCAACACCCGACTGACCTAAAAAGATCGACGTTTTCCCCTGAAGCCTTTCTTTAAGATCGTTAAGACCTAATGAAAGAACGTGAGGTTTGTAATCTGGATTGGCCGCAGAAATTTCAAAACATTCGATCCCTAAATTATTCATGCGATCAAATTCAAATTTCATATCAAGCACATTCGGATCAAACTGATCCATCTTATTAAAAACGATTAATGGCCTGATTCCCCACTGGTGAGCACGTACTAAAAAACGATCCACGATCCCGCGTTTGTACTCAGGTCGAGACACAGAACTGACAATAACCATCAGGTCACAGTTTGAAGCTGTCACTTTTTTCTTTTGCTCGCGAATAATCAAGCGATAAATTTCATTGTCACGTGGAAGAACTTCCGTGATGACATTTTTCTCATCGATCATAACGTAGTCGCCAACGACGATAGAGTTCTCATCACCTTTTAAAAGGTTCCCCAATGCCGTGGCCACAACCATTTCATTAGTGTCGATGACTTTGCAGTCAAATTCTCTCTTGGCTGATTTAAAAACGCGTCCCTTTTTTAACATGTCATAAATCCTTCAGGAAAAAATTGTCCCTTGGGATCAAACTGTTTTTTTAAAGAGCGGAAAACAGTTTTTTCCGTCTCAGTATAAAAAGGTGCAATGAATTTTCTTTTCAATAAACCAATGCCGTGCTCAGCAAATGGTGAGCCCTTCCACTCTAAAACTTTCGCGTAAAGAGTTTCTAGCTGCTCATTACAAAAATCATTTTTATCCGGAGTTGGCATAAAGTTGAAATGCAAGTGAGCGTCTCCAAAGTGGCCAAATAAATTATAGGCAACACCCTTACTAGCAAGCTCCCTATAAAATAAAAGAAGCTCTCTAAACTTCTCCTCCCCTACTTGAACATCAGTCCCTTTTTTAGTGACCCCCATACGGCTGTTCACTTCAAAAATCGCACGCGGAACACTTACGCGCAGGTCGCGGCACTTAGAGGCATTCATTTCGAAGATATGCTCTTCGTTGACTAATGTCAGTGCGCTTAGAAGGTTTTCATAGATAGATTCGAAGTTGTCTTTTTTAATTTCTAAAAAGATAACATCCTGGTTATTTCCTGGATTTTTTTCAGCTGGCAGATAAGAAAGCGAGTTTGCATCAATGAACTCACACGCGCGGATTTCATCTCTAAATTTTTGAACAGCATGATAAATTTCTAAATGCGGCTCAAAGTTTTCCTCCCAGCGAGGAAGAAGCATAAAGACATACGTTTCCGGGAAATGCTCTACCGTTTTTAAAACAGCAGAAGTAATCACTCCCAACTGTCCTTCGGTCCCTGTCATTAAGTCAGTTTCAAACTCCAGTCGCGGGTAAGGGGCGTTTTTAAAATTTCTATAATGATTAAAATCTTTTTGGTACGAAGACAGGTCAATGCCGCATTCTAATTTTTTATCGCCCAGAAGCTTTTTCTCTTCACCTTTATGATCAAGATAGTTTACTTCCACGATTTGCGAGCGCAGGTTTTTAAAACCAAAAGACCTCTCACCTGTGCAGCTTGTAGCAATTCCCGCAAGCACACCAGCAAGCTCTTCTGTAGGCGACGTCATGATCTCTCTTCCATGACTCAGACAAAATTCCTTGGCCTCTTTCCACGTCACAAAACCTGTGACTTTCAAGTTTCCATCTTTCAACATTTCAAGATGACCTTTAATTGTCGAAAGATTTCCCAGAACTGTTTCGCCATTAAGCCCGCTCAAATTTTCAAACGGGATGACCGTCGAAGTTTGCGACGAATGAAACAGCGTCGGCTGCCCAGTCTTCAAATGGGCCACGACCTCAGGGACGGAATAAAAGCTTTTTGTCTTCATCCCTCTAGTTTAAGGAAGAATCTCGAATTGGGAAAGATTTATTTAAAATTCCAAGGACTTAGAAGGCCTAAAACCTCATCTTTCGCTTGACATTAGGCCTTCAAACCATTAATTTTCTTCTCACTTCGAAAATTATCCAATCATGCACTCGTAGCTCAGCTGGATAGAGCAACCGATTTCTAATCGGTAGGTCTCAGGTTCGAATCCTGACGAGTGCGCCATTCTTTGCCGAAAAAATGTCCAGCGGACATTTTTACTACTTCCGAAGATTTTAAAACACAAAACGCTTTCCAATGAGTTCGGCAAAGTAAGTTCTTTTTTATTCATCTCCGTCGTCGTTGCTCTCGACTCAACCTCGTCACGTACCATTTGTACGCTCCTCGGCTTCGCTCGGCACTCCTAGGACCTGAACAAATCTAGGAATAAAATCGTTCATTAAATGTTATGCTCTAATCAGAGTCTCAAATTTACCGAAAGTAAATCTCTTCATATCAAAAGGCATCGACGAAAAATTTTCTGGCTGCATTCGTGGATCGCTGTGAACTTTTTTATTCACCTTCGTCGCATGAGCTTTAGATTTATAAACAATGAAAGCAAAGATCACCGTTTCATTAGGCTTGAGTTTACACAGTTTTGTAAAAGACACTCCAAAGGGAGTATCTAAAGTCTCTCCAACACACTCATGGTAATCAAGAGCTCCATGCTCCATCCAAACTTTGCAACCAATGGCCGCCATCTTTTTATAAGCTTTCAAATCTTTCTTTTTAATGGGAATAATGAAACCGTCAACATAACGTGCCATGTGCTCTCCTTACTTTATGTTCTTGTTAAAAAGATTATGACAAGAACATGAAGCGCTATCAAGGCCAGTAGCTGCACAGAACTTCCCTAATTAAAGATTCATGAGAGGATGCTTAATCACAAACGTCGTTCTCTCATACCCATCCGAATCATAGTAAAGCTCTCCACCATGATCTTTCATAATCGTCTGAGAAATCGAAAGCCCAAGCCCAGTTCCGCTATTTTTAGTAGTAAAGAATGGATTAAAAATCTTCTCGGCCACTTCATTAGAAATTTTCTCTCCCCCGTTTGAAACCAGGAAGTAGAAGTATTGATCATCTTGTTTGAAGTTGATGGAAATCCAGCGCTCGAAAGCATCAGGTTCACCGGCAAGAGCGTCTGAAGCATTTTTTAGTAGATTTAAAAGAACCTGTGAAATTTGAACTGAGTGGCAGTGAATTTCAATATCAGGGATTTCATCAATCTTAAAAGCAATACCTAAGGAATTGATATGCTCCTGACAAAAAGGAGTCGTTTCACTCATGATTTCATGAATAAAATATCTACCTTTAGGGACGCGGTCTGATTGATTAGCGAAATGTTTAAGTCCTTTTACAATTGCCGAAATTCGTTCAACGGATTTGTAAATTTTTTCTGTGTGTTTAATTAATAATTGATTGTCGACTTTATCGGCCATTCCAAAGCGCGTGAGCATTTGTGCGCATGAAGAAATGATAGTCAGAGGATTATTGATCTCGTGGGCCATGCCTGCTGACATTTCCCCTAGAACAGCAAGGCGTGATGTGTGAACAAGTTTGACTGTCTGATCAATGATCACACTTTGGCTTTCATTAAGTTCACGGTTTTTTCTTTCCAATTCAATTTGATATGTAAAAAGCTGAACCAGATCTTTGCGATAGGCGCGGAATTGCTTTATTTGGTATCCGTAATACATAACGTACAAAACAATCAACGGTAAAAAGTTAAGGTCTTCAGCAAAATAGTAATAAAGAATAATTCCGATTTGAGGCAAGAGCAGAAAAGTTTGAAATGGTAAAAAGAGAATCGGGAAATAAGAGAGGGTTACAGTTGAAGAGCCCACAAGGCCCGCAAGCAATGTCGTTGCGACAACAAAATGCACACCACTAAGTTTCAATTCAAAAGAGGCCAAGCTCAGAATCACCGCAAGACCCAATCCATTTAATGTTACCAGAGCAATAGTGTAGAGCCATTCAGAAGCGCTCACAGTCCCCTGCTTAATAATTTTTCTGTAGTGGAAAAAACGGAAAATACTTATGACAAAAAGAGCTAAAGAGATAATCTTAATAAGAGAAAGGAATCTCTCACAACCGTAACCGTAGAAAAAAGAAAATATAGCAAAACCAGCAAACGCAAAGGTTGCCGATTGTCCTTTTTTAGCAACCTCAAGTCTCAAGAGGTCATTAAGCAAATTTTCCTTTGGGTTCATTGAAAAGGTATACAACAATTATTCCAGAACGACTATAAAGAGTTTGCATGTATAAAGCTCGCAACGAAAAGCTCCCCATCAATTTTTTTATGTACTCCTGCACCTTTAAAACTCTTCACCTTAAAAAAGTGGCATATTTGTGGAGGTAGCTCAGAGCTAAGTCCCTGCTTTTTTGAAACTTTGCAATCTCTCTTAAACTGTAACTCCCAGGGCTTCCTTACTAGGCCCGACTTAACAGAGAGGTGTTTTAGTCACATTCCCAATAACCTAGATCTGGTGGAATGGATCATTATTAACAACGGAACTCCTAAATAGGTTCTTTTAGGTAATACAACGATTCTTTCCTAACTTACCACTACTTCCACCTAAAAGCGGACGACGGACCCCATCTCCTCGTCCGCTTTTTGGCGCTTGGTAAAACCTACATATAACCAAATCCTGAAAACTATCCTTAAAAAAAGTGATAAAACGTGGCCCATAAATCATCCTTATGAGGGGAACGTATTAAAGCACTTTTAATGGCAGTACTAGCTTTTGGTATTATCGGTTCAAACGCAATGGCTTCTTCAGGTCGCGACTATGAATGTATCGCTAACCGTCTTCAAGCTTACAATAGTGACATCTACTACAATCTTTCAAAAACATACATCGACACTATGATCTCAATTCCAGAATATTTCGGTCATATTGATGCTGTTAATGCAGCTAAGAGCTGTGAACTTTTATAATTCAGCGTCAAGAAAACAAATGAAACATTTTCTTGTCATCACTTTGGACGACAAAATAAAAAAAGCCCATCTTTCTGATGGGCCTTTATTTATAATTAGATAATTTTTTTAGAAAAAAAATACTAGGCCATATGGATTAATTACAATCGCTGCCTAATGGCCCATGCGCTGATCTCTGCTGCATTCTTCAGTCCTAATTTCCTCATTAAGTTACTTTTATGGCACTTAACTGTATGCTCAGAACAATTTAGAATGACACCAATTTCTTTATTTGTTTTACCTTGAGTGATGTAACGAGAGATTTCTTTCTCTCTGTCAGTCACATCAACTGTCTTTTGCGACTCGGCCTCGAACACTGGATTCATCTTCGTTTTTTCCAGCAGAACATTGCTTACTTTTGGACTTAAGAACTTGTCACCTTGAACAACTGTATCAATTGCTCTCATGACTTCATCAGTTGAATCACTCTTAAAAACAAACCCGTCGATGTCGGCCTGAATGATTTGAGAGAGAATTTCGTGACTTTGATACTGAGAGATAAAGACGAATTTAGCTGGAGAACGGGCAGCTTTCATCTTACTCATGAACTCAAGACCATTCATATCTGGCATTAAGTAATCACAAATAACAACTTCAGCATTGTTTCTAGACAAAAGATCCATCGCATCTGTAGCGCTTTCAGCTTTTCCTACGACATTGTATCTTTCGTTTCGAGACAGGACAGAGGTAATACCTTCAAGAAAGAGTGGATGATCATCCACAATGACAACATTTATTTTATTCATATATCTACGTTAGAAAAAAACCTCATTTTGTGCAAGCAAAATCAATAAAAATGAGGAATACTTGAACATATGCCTATCTTGTTCAATATCCTCCACTGGATTTCAGGGTTAACACTTATCTCACTCAGTTTCTACTGTTTGAGAAAGGCCTCAAATAAACTTGGATTTCATCTTTGCCTCTTTCTCTTTTTACTTTCAATCTGGTCTCTTAGTGCAGCTCTCACTTATAATGTTTCCTCTCTAGAACTGAAAATTAACCTCGTCAGGATGAGACATGTTGGGATTTCCATGATCCCGATCAGCTTACTCTATCTCATTCGATGTTTTGCGGGCTATAAACCTCTTCCCTTATACGCAAAAATAAGCTTACTCATTATACCGTGCGTTTCAATTCTTACCATTATTAGCCCCTACCATGAATATTTCCTTAATCATTATGAAATGCGGTATATTTTCGGGACAAATCTCCTGACCTTTGCTAACGGACCAATCTTTTTCTTTCATAACATCACAGGCAGAGTCGTCGTTTTATGGGCCCTTGCCTTGCTCGTTGCTGGAATAAAAGGACAGGGCTATATTCAAAGACGTTACAGTTGGATCCTATTCTTCAGTATTCTCATTCCATTTGCCATTGATGCTTTTGCCGTAGGACTCTCTCCTACTTTTAGATTTCTTCAAGTCGTTCCGGTTTTTCTGACTTTTTCTGCAGGATGCTTTTGCTACATCATCTTAAAAGGCGAAGTCCTGGAAATTATACCAGTGGCCAGGGGACTTATTCTCGATTCAATCAGTGACATCTACCTCAGCCTTGATCAAAACAATAAACTGGTCGATTTCAATGCTTGCGCACGATCGAACTTGAGCCTGGATGATTCTTCGTATGATAAAAATTTGTCGGATCTGCCATTTAATAAGTTTATCTCCCATATCATCGCGGCCATAGAAGATAACAAACCAAACAGTGAATTCTTTCTTAATTACAAAACTTATAAAGAGTATTTCACGATTTCCATTGAAGACATTTTAGGAGTTAATAATACTTTTGCCGGAAGAATTATCATTATTAAGAATATTACCGGTCAAAAGAATTATGAAATGCAACTCACTCAAATGGCAGAGATCAGGACTAAGTTTATCAGTGTTATGGCCCATGATTTAATTGGAAACGTGGCCAGTCACACGCTCCTGGTGGAATCCCTGATGGATCATCCTGTAGTTCAAGCAGATGAAGATTTAAAGGCGAGCTTAAGTCTTCTGCTCGACTCCTCTCAAAACGTGACTAAGTTTGTTGAAGGGCTACTTCGTTGGTCAAAAGACAGTCTGGAAAAAATCCAATTAAAAACGACTCAAGTCGACCTTTACGATCTTATCGATGAGGCCATTCTTTACCTAAGTCCAATCTCAATGCAAAAAGATATCGGCTACACCCTTAATATCCAACAAAACACTTCGGCCAAAATTGACGTCAATATGATCCAGACAGTGGTGAGAAATTTAATTTCAAACGCTATCAAGTACTCCCCTCAAAATGGCAATATTCATATTGAAGCTATGATAGATGCAGATTTGGTAACGATCATGATTTCCGATGAAGGTCCGGGTGTGAATGAAATGGAAATGAATCAGTTCTTAAGCCGCTTTCATATGAAGTCTTATAAAGGAGGACTTGGCCTTACTCTTTGCCGCGACTTTGTTCACTTACATAAAGGTGAAATCAAAGCACAGAATAAAAATCCCAATGGAACCGTTTTTAGCTTTGCTCTACCTGTTGCTTAATAAACCACAGAGAATCGAAGTTCTTGTCGAGCAAACACCCATGGCATTAATCCAGCTTAGTTAAACTTGCTACTTGCAATCTTCCTTCGATACTGTGATAAAGAATTTTTCTGCCCACCTTTTGAATCGCGAGTAAAACAATTGGCACCGCCGACAATCTTTGCCTTCAAACCAGTTACCGGCTCTTTGGTTGCTTTAACCATTTCTTCAATTAAAATCGGAATCGCGCGGTCTCCATAACGAAGATCATCTCCTTCTTCACTGTTGTCTAAAAAATAAGGCAGGGCAAAATGAATCATCCCCACGACTTTTTTATTGGGAGAATAGAGGCAAACTGAGACACAAGACTCAAGAGTATTACTGATCACCACTTCCTCGCCCGTCACAATTAATTCACCGATATTGAGGCAAAGGATGTTCTCATTCATTTTCTTTTTCCGAGCGCTGTCTTTTTGTAAACCGAAGGCGCCGCTGAAATCCATGAACTTTTGACGGCCTGGAGAGACTCTGAATGACCGATAAATAAACACCCTTCTTTAGTTGTGGCCTTATACATTTTATCGGCCACCAATTTGATGACTTCTTTTGGAAAATAAATCATCACGTTACGGCAAAGAACTAAATCGAAAAGCTCATCACTTGGAAGAGTGTCCTCAATTAAGTTGTAGAGTTTAAACTCAATGTGTTTTTTCAAATACGGCTTAATTCTATACCACTCTTCAATAGCACCAGTCCCTTTATCCAGAAAATCTTTACGAAACTCTTCGGGAATCTCATCAACCTTTGCAATTGGATAAACACCATTTTGAGCACGGTTTAAAATATTTGTATCAATATCTGATGCCAAAATTTTAAAATTCATTTCATTAGGAAGTTTCTTCTTTAAAAACATTGCCAGTGTATAGGGCTCTTCCCCTGATGAGCAGGCAGCAGACCAAATGTACACTTCTTTTTTTCCCATCCTCACCCATTCAGGGATCAGCTTGGTTTCAATGTATTCAAAGTGAGCAGGCTCTCTAAAAAAATCTGTTTTATTCGTTGTAATCAGATTAATTAGATTTTGCCATTCTGGGTGATCTTTTGTCAGCCCTTCAAGATAGCGGCGGTATTCTTTATAATTGCCGTGATTATTGTCGCGGATATAAGGACCTAAGCGCGTCTTTAAAAGATCGCGCTTTTTCTCACTTAGGGAAATCCCTGCAATAGAAAGGACGAGGGCCTGAAAATAGGCAAAGTCCTCGTCCTGAATATGTTTCTCTTCTTCAAAATTCTTTGAAAAATCTGGCAATGCAAAGTTCAAGTCTTAAACCTCTTCAAATCCTGGATGGTCGTAGCTTGGTACTCCATCCTTAGTTCCACCATTGGCCGCTTTTTTCATTGCTGGGGCTGCAGTTGTCGCCACTTTAACCGCTGGCTTTTTCATATGGATAACGTTTGCTGAAGATGAAGTGTTCACAGGTGCTTTTGTTGTGTGCTTTGGTTCATCTGGTTTTTTATCAAAGCCAGTATTCACCGGAGCAGATGTCCCGTTGATAACTGAAACAAGAGTTAATACCTGGTTCTTTAAAGAGTCTGCCTGTGCAGATAATTCTTCTGCCGCACTCGCCGCTTCTTCTGAAGTCGCAGAGTTGGTCTGAGTTACCTGATCAAGCTGTCCCATTGCCTTTGTGATTTCCTGAATCCCCTTAGACTGCTCCAAACTTGCGTTTGAGATCTCGCTCGCCATTGTACTAACACTCGAAACATTCTTTACGATTTCAGCAAGAACCTCACCACACTCTTCAGCAACTTTTGTACCCATTCTTACTTTTTCAGCACCATCTGTAATCAGGATATCTACTTTTGTTTTTGTTTCATTCGCGATGCTTTCTACTTTCTGAATTGAAGACGCTAGCATTTCGGAAATTTCTTTAGCTGCGTTACCACTCATCTGTGCCAGGTTACCGACTTCTTCAGCTACAACCGCAAATCCTTTCCCTTGCTCACCAGCTCTCGCTGCTTCCACAGAAGCGTTGAACGATAGAAGCCTTGTCTGGAATACGATGTCGTTGATAACTTTTGTTTTTGATTCAATTTCCTGGATAACTTTTACGATCTCACCCATTTGCTCGTTAGAAGCATTAATCTGAGTCATAATGTTATTATTACTTTCATTGATTTGTGACATTGAAGCCACCATTTCACTTATGACCTGACGTCCTCTCTCTGCTTGCTTATGAGAAGACACAGAGTTTTCAGAAGCTTTTTTAGCGTTCTCTGAGTTGATAGAGATCATCGAGCTCATTTCTTCTACTGAAGCCGACGTTTCTTCCAGAGAAGCTGCCTGCTCTGTCGCTGCCTGAGAAAGCTCTTCTGAAGAAGAAGCGATTTGTCCCGCTGCTGACGACACTTGTGTACTTGATTCATCGAGAGCGTCACTGATAGCTTTAAGTGATTTAGTAAGAGAGTTTGAAAATAATAGAGAACCAGCAATCCCAATAAACCCAAGAATTAAAACAGATCCGATGCTAACTTTGTTTGCTAGTTCACCTGTAGCCTTGGCATTTGCCTCTGACTTATCAGCATAATCATAATGGAACTTACTAAGGTTTTGCATCGCAACTCTACCTTGTGCCCCAATCTTTGACATCTCTGTTTCTAGCATTACACTCATTTTATCCAAAGACGCCTGGTCTGTTTTCCCGCTCTTGTAATCAGTTATCATCTTAGTCAATAGAGCAAAACCTGCATCAATATCCTTTCTAAATTCTTTATAAAGCACTTCTTCACCAGGAAGAAATTCTACTTCATTATATTTTTTCTGTGATTCTTTATCTGATTCAATTACTTTTAGGATTTCTTCAATGGCTATATTTTTTTCTTCAACACTTGTTGATTCTGAAACAATCTGAAATGCTTCAATTCGTGCCATTCTGAAATTTGAGAACATTTGGAGCATTCCTGTACTATTTGGGAAACTCACATCTGCAATAACTGAGTAATCTTTAATTACCGCATTTATTCCCCAGTAACTAATTCCACCAATAATTATCGAGATAGTTACAAGGAAAACAGAGAGCGAGAGCAACTTCGCTTTTAAACTAAAATTTTTCAAATACAATTCCTTGGTTAAAGCCGCGCCTATTTTCGAACTGAGATTATTTGCAAGGCTTATCGAGAATGAATCAGAATAGTTAACCTAGGTCAGGAAAATTAATAGTGACTTGAGGATTCATTAAGTTTGGATTCGTGAGTGGTTAAAGAATGAACAAAAACAAGAAATTCATTTAGAGAAAAATTCCCTGCATTTTATTTAGACCTTAAGTTTCTTATTCGAAAAGGACTATTAGACAATCGTTATAAAATAAGATTTGTCTAAAATACGTCATAACCTATTTAGGGCCCCTAAAATGGGGCCTTAAGATTATGCTAAAACCTTCGTTGGTCTTTTATTTTCATCAATGGCCACAAAGGTGAAATCCCCTCTGACAGCAAGCTCTCTTCCTTCTCCATACATGTCTTCAGTGAACATTTCCACTCCAACAACCAGGCTGGTCTCACCGACTCTTTTAACTTTGGCGACTAGTTCAGCAATTTTCCCTGCAGGGATTGGCCTCTTGAAATCAATTCTATCAGTAGACACGGTGACGACTCTCAATCGAGAAAAACGAGTGGCACAGATAAAAGCAATTTCATCCATCCAGGATAAGGCCGTCCCACCAAACAGTGTTTCATAGTGGTTCGTAACATCGGGAAAGATTGCTTTTGTTTGCTTGGTGATTGAGTTTTCAATCTTAGCAGAAATAAGGGCAGATAATGAGAATGGCTCAGTCATAAATTCCTCCGCGGGATAAAATGGAGATAAGAATAAGGATCGGACTTTACCGTTGCGGGACAGTGCTGGAATTTCACCAGACTTCACTTACTTTTATCTATGGTTAATTTCTTGGATTAATATACTTCGACAATGTCGTACTGTCTTGTCTCTTTTGGAGTTTCGACTTCAAAACTCTCCCCGACACCAAGACCTAAGGCCGCATCGCCAATAGGAGAAAAAACCGAAATCACGAGAATGGGATGATTGTCGATCATCAGCATCGACCCGCCAGACGTTGTAGATAGGAAATACAATCTCTCCTGGCCATTGCAATTAATCAGACCCAGCGAGCCTAATTGAAGCTTGCTCGCCGGCTCAATCTGAGTGGCCAGGTCTTCGAGCATTTGAATGTCCATTTTGATTTCTTCGACTCTTTTACTTTGAGCACTGGCAAGATACCCAGCTTCGATAGCACGAGTGTCGTACTTTCCTTCCGACTTAAGATCGTCAGCAGTGGCCAAATCACGAGTGGATTTGGCCGCGCCTTCAACTTCTTTTAATTCTGTATTTAACTTTTCAATTAAAACTTCAACAATCTTTTTTTTATCAATGTTTTGTAGCACTACTGAAGCCCGTTTTCCTCTTTTGGATTTTTCTTATCAAAAGTTTCTCTCGAAGTGATGATCGTTGTCCAGTTTCCTTCGATCCAGGTAACAATTTCTCTCATAGGGTTCAGAATGCTCACACCCAATTCTGTAAGTTGGTACTCAACTCTTGGTGGAACTTCAGCAAACATCTCTCTTGAAATAAGACCGTCTCTCTCAAGATTTCTAAGAGTCGCTGTCAGCATTCTTTGTGAAATATCCGGAAGGCTTCTTTTTAGCTCAGAAAAACGTGCACGCTCGCCTGGCATTCTTGCAAGAGTAAGGATGAGAAGCACGCTCCACTTGTCTCCCAGACGGCTTAAAAGCTCTCTTAGAGGGCATACACCATGGCCTTCGCTGTCCTTCTTATCTTTACATGTGTTTTGTACGAAGAAGTCCTTACCTGATTGTTCCGTAGTGGCCATTTTAGCAGTATTAATTGTATTAGTTTCCGCTACTTCTGGCGTTGAATGACTATAAGTATCTAATTTCATAATAACCTCTCATTTTAGACTCAGTTCCTAACGAGAGCTTAGTATACAATCGTAACCATGTAAAGAGGGTTTGAAAAATAGTTCGCGCCGCAAACTAAAAGCCCCTCAAATGAGGGGCTTATGAAGTATTTTATTCTTTTGCTTTGGTCGGATCTTGGGTCTTAACTTTCTCAAACAGTCGTTGGTAACCTGTGCGTTGGTAGCGGTTTGAGATGAGTTCAAAGATCGATGTCGATGAGTCTTTTGAGATCTCATTTGATTTTAAATCGTAGTCATCCATTGATGAACCAGCGGTTTTTTGAGTTTCCTCTGCCGCAAGCTCACCCTCGTTAGCACCTTTTTGTCCATCGCTTAGACCACCAAGTCCCAGGTCTGATTTCTCACCTGAACCAGCAGCACCGATATCAACAATATTTCCGGCCTTAATTGGATTTTTCTTTAACTCTTCTGCTTTATCATCACCTTTTGCTGAAGCAGTTGATCCCACTGCAGAAGCTCCAGAACGTCCACCATACATTGAAGCGTACATTTCTGCGGCCGTTGAGTTTGATTTCTTTAAAGCGGCATTCACGCCTTTTTCAATAGAGTCAGATAAAGACTTACCCTGTTGTGCCAGATTGATTTTGCTCTTTTCTTTCAGCAGACGATCAGCTGCATTTTTTTGCGCTTTCTCCATAGCACTTCTTAGAGCATTTGCCTGTCCTGCAAGATTAGAAGCTCCTTCCAGAGACCCCTTAGTAATCTTGCTTGTCCCATTAAAGCCGTTTGCATTCTTTAACAGTGTTGAAAGCTGCATTTGTGATTCAGCATTAAGTCCGTTGTAACTTGGAAGGTTCTTAACCGACTCATCAAATGATTTACAATTTTTTGAATCTGATCCTGTATAACAAGGCAATACAGTCCCATTCCCCATTTTCGATAGATCAACTTCATCGTAATTTGCACCACTAATGGCGGCATTTGCACTAGGCTTAATAGTCGATTGAATCATTGGTTTTTGTGTCGCCAACTGACTTCCAGTCGCCCCAAGAGTTAACGACTTCATTGATCTTAGGATCGTATCGATTTTTTTGATATTAGCATCAATCTGACTGATAACATTATCTGTAGCTGTTGTTGCTGCGAATGTTAATCCGGCCAAAACTCCCCACGCAATAGCACGCTTTTGTGGGATCAATAAGAATAAGTCAATCGATGGTCCAAGCGTTGCAGATGTAGTAAGAAGAAAAGTAATAGCAGCTTTAGAAGCAATCCCCATTGCACTAAAAAGTTCAGCATGGGCCGAAGGGAAAATGACATCAAAAGCCTTATCAAAATAATTCGTTAAGAAAGTTTTATTTTTCTTAATTACGCTTGCCATCTCTTTAGCATCCATACGGTTTTGCATGTAATACTTTTTCAATACTGGAGGCAAGTCATATTGATTCATACTACCGGCAGGAGCAACTAATCCGGCCCCACCACTAGTGGCAATATTATTAGTTGGAATTAGTCCCTGACATGCCCCCTGTAACGAGCCATTTGCCGCTCCTGTATAGGTCGTACATGAACCAGTTAGAGCAGCTAATTCACCTTGAAGAGCTGTCCCTTGAGTTGTAGTTGTCGCTAGACCTTGAGCTGATGGACCAGAGGCCTGTCTCGCCATTTCATAGGTCATCAATGATTGCTGATATTTTGTCACAGCGGCCGTACATGTTCCCACCTCCGTCATACAGCGAGCACCTTCTGCGGCGGTATAAGTTCCAGCAAGTAAACCTTTACATGTGGCAGTGACTGGACCAGAAATAGTACTAAGAGCTGTTGTAATTCCTGAAGAGCAAGTTGTCAGCGCGGCCATATCACCTGCGGCCATTGTATAAGCAGTTACTGCCGCCGCGGCGAAAGCTGCTGCTGCTGCCATTTGAAGCATCTTCTTAGTACCCGCTGTTTTCTTGGCCTCTTCATAAGATTTTCTCAATCTTTCCAGGGCCGCAATTTGCTCTTGGTTAATATTACCATTTTTATCTCTGGTAATTTCCTGCTCCATACCTTTCATAACTTCTTTAAGTTTCAGATAGGCCAGAACTTCACCTGCGATAAAAGCAGCACCACCGGCGGCAGCAAGCATTACGTCAGTCGTCATCTTATAAGAGTAAAGACGTGAAGCGATTGTCCCGACAGCAGTCATGGTCAATGTTCCCATTAAGTCTTTGTCACTAATGGCTTCAGTTTTTACAGATTCAGCCTGTGCAGACTGAAGGATTGCCCCTTTGTAACTGAAATCAACCAGCATCAAAGAGCCGGACAGAACTGATACCAAACACACTTTATAAAAAAACTTCAACATACGTGCCTCGATCTTCTTAGAGAGAACTTAGTTTTTAACTGGTTCTTCCTCAAGAAGTTTTGGGTAACCTGATTTAATATATCTTCTGGTAATTAATTCAAATAATGACGGTCCATTTTGACCGTTGATTTCATCGGTCTTAACATCGTATTGGTCAGCTCCTGAAACCTGAGGCGCCCCTAGGATCGTTGCATCACCAACGGCTGAATTATCTTTAAATTCTAACTTTAGACCAGAGTCTTCTTTTTCCTTTTCTGCCTCACCTGTTGGAGCAGTACTCACAACATTGCCTTCAAAGGCTCCAAGTTTCTTAACGTCATCTCCTGCATTTTTATTTGCCGAAGAATCAATCGGTGTTCCACCGATACTTGCCATCATGCCGGCAGCACTCATTCCTTTTTTATCAAGTCCTTTTTTTACACTTGCTTTAACACTGTTGAGAAAATCGTTTTTTCCTTTCTCAAAGTTAATTTTTCCGTTAGAAATTTTCTCAAGTTTAGATTGCTGGCCTTTTAAAACTTTTGCGATCGCATTTTGTTTATTTCCTAAAGCTTCAGCAGTCGTTAATGTCGATCCTGAAACTCCAGTTGAACCACTTAATCCATCTGCCATTGTTGTACTCTGAGTAGCGATGTCTTTAAATGAGTCAGGAAGGCCCGCAAATCCAGGCATTGATTTTAATTGATCAGTCAGGCTAGCACAGTTTTCTGTACTATTATTGGCCATACACTGCGATTTAGTTTTTCCAGTAGCTGAGTATGATGCTGAATTAATCGCAGGATTAACTGTCTTAATAGCAATTGATTGGTTGCTTAAATTTTGTGCCTTCACACCTTTTGTCAGCTTCTCCATATCGCCAAGAATAGCATCGATCTTTTTGATATTATCATCAAGCTTACCAATAACATTGTCAGATGACTTCGAAGAAAGGTAAGCAACTCCGGCAAGTGCAGCAAAGGCAATCGCGCGGTTTCTTGGAACGAACATATAAAGGTCAACTAGCGTTGCTGTCTCTCCAGTAATTAAAAAGAAGCTTGCTGCAGTCGCAGCACTTAAACCAAGCATTGGAAGCCAGCTCGCCTTAGCTTGAGGAAAAAAAACATCTAAAACAGTATTTAAAATCGTCTCACCTTTTAGCTCTACTGATTTAGCGTCTTCATAAGTAAATTTAGGAGCGTTTCCTTTATAAAGGATTTCATCTAACAATTGATTTGTACTTCCCAGTGCAGCAGGGTTGTATGAAAAAACCTGATTCATTGATTCCATTTTAACCATTGCTCCACAAGCTGCAGCAATAGAAATACCTGCTGCTGGAGGAGTGATTGATCCTGGAAGCATATCTTCACAAACAGGCATATTTGCTTTCATTTGTGCAGGTGAAATTTCTTTTTGTTCAAGTAATGATGGACCAGGTGAAGTTCTGGCCGCCTCAAATTTTACAACGTTTGCTTTATAGGCCGTAACCTCTGTCGCACACTGTGCGCAGTAAGGACGATAAAATGAAGTTTGCGGAGTATTTCCTTCAGGACATGTTCCAAGATTTGTTAAGCTAGTTGTTGTTGCCTGAAGACAAGCCGCTGCGGCCATGGATTCCTGAATGGCATTGTAAGTGGCAACAGCTGCTGCTGCTGTAAAAGCTGCGGCCGAAGCAAGTTGAAGGGTCTTTTTCGTTTTTGTCGTCTTCTTTGCTTCTTCATAAGATTGACGTAAATCTTTCAATCTTTGAATCTGCTCTTCATTAACAGTACCATCACTCTTCTTAACAACCGTTTCAGTCATCTCATCGATCGTACCTTTGAATTTAACGTTAGAAATAATCTCACCGGCGATGAAGGCAACCCCTGCAGCACCCGCCAGAATAACGTCGGTCGCACCACCAAGAATTTTATAGTTCTTCAGCATTCGTCCGGTAATAAAACCAGCGGCCAACATCCCTAAAGAAGCTAACATATCAGTGTCAGAAATTTTTTCGAATTTGTGAGTTTTAGTCGCTGAAATAACGCCTTTACTATCCGTCGTTACCGTTGCCTTTGTTTCTGCAAAAACAGCTGCGCTATTAAACATTAAAAGCGACCATGTCAGGATCGAAACTAAAAATGTCTTATAAAGGTGTTTAAGCATACGGGTACCCACCACAATGGTTATTTATATTCTATTTTACATTATAAACGGTTAAGGGCTTAAAAGATGGAAGGTAATATTGACCTAAGTCTTAGAAATTCAGTCAGATATGTGTAGGATTAGGAGGTTAGCAAATGCCCATATTTGTGGCCATCAGGGTCTTTATTAAGAGCAGCGGTCAGGAAGAATGACACTTCGGCTTTTTGTCAGCCACTTCTTGGCCTTCACACGGTCTTCTTTTTTAGAATAACCCAGCTTCGATCCACGTTTATAAGAAGATCTGTTTGGGTCTAAAGCACAGTCCATTTGAAACTTGATCATGGCCTTGAAAACATCAATAAGATTGTCTTCGGCCCCAGCGGTATTTTCAACTCCACGTCGGCTGCACTCTTGAATGAAGAAGTGGATCGACTCCAGAGTTGAAAGGCAATAATCGGCCGGCTGTTCTTTAATTTCAAAAATAGAAGTGTGTTTGGCCGTAAAGGAGATGCGCGGGAGAGACTGGATATTTTTAGACTCTCTCATCATTTTTTTAGCGCAAGGCCAGGTGCCATCAATGAGAAATAGAACGATGGTTTTATTCTCATCAAGAAGCTTATTTAAAGGAGCGACGTCGTGCTCAGAAATATTGAGTGAACGCTCTCCCGGATACATAGTGAAACAGTAATTATTCGGGTCATTAATAAGAGCATTGACCTCTTCATTTTCAGTGAAGTCCACACCCATTATCATGTGTGAGTTTTTAAGTGTGGCCAGACAGATTCTTCCCGTCCCCTGCTTTTCTTTTTTAGCTTCCATTGGATGCATCAGGATAACGAACTTCATCTTGGTATCGAAGGGTTTAATCTGTGGGCACAGACAATACTTTTGCAGACGATGGCATTTAAAACAAAAATCTTCCTTGGCATTTTTACTTTCTAAAAATGCTTTTTCTCTTTCTGCTTTAATCTTGAGGTAGGTCGCCTTATCCAAACTAGAACCCGCCGTAAGTTTCTTCGTCAAAACCAATGGCGAGCGTTTTGCCGTTTTTTTCTAAGACTGGTCTTTTGATCATTGAAGAATTTTCAATCATGAAATCAATTTTCTTCGCTGGAGTCAGGGACTCAAATTCATCTTTTACTTTTTTGTAAGTCGTTCCTTTTTTATTAGCGGGTAGCTCCCCCATAAAATCGGCCCATCTTTTAATCTGATCTTTTGTTGGTGGTGTTTTTTTGAAATCCACAAATTCGTAAGCAATTTTTTTCTTATCTAAAAAAGTGCGTGCCTTCTTAACAGTGTCACAATTAGGAATTGCATACATGGTAAACATTAATAGCCTCTCTTTCTGAAAATCACGACTGACTTGTGATCGTTGTAGATCATATCGAGATGATAGGTTTCCGCCAGGTAATTAAGTGTTTTCTCCTGGTAGAATGCCACATGAGTTGGGTCGTTTTTATACCACCACTTTTGGAAATCAATAGACTCGACGTAAAACTGAGTCATGATTCCTAAAAGACCTCCGTCTTTAACTAGCCCAACTAAAAGCTCCCAATCTTTTTCTGGTGTTTTGAAGTGCTCGACAACTTCAGTCGATGTCACCAGATCATAAGTTTCAGGGATGAGCAGATGAGCATCCGGGAAAAAAATAGGATCGTAGTTTTCGACGTCACCGCCTTCATCTTCCAAAAGAAGTGAGAGTGTTGGTCCCGGGCCACATCCAAAATCGAGCGCATAAAAATGAGGGGGAAGAAATTCTTTTAGTGGATTGAGGAGCTTACCTAAAAAATCGCGGTATCCCTGGTCTTCGCTATTGTTTTGGTGTTGAGCATAGCGATCGTGATCGTCTGAAGCACTCAGAAAGTCAGCTGGATTTTTAAACACCAGTGCACATTCCGGGCAAATAAAAGTACCGGCAACAAAAGATGTTGAATCAGAGTGACATAAGAGGCAATCCATTGGGGATTTTTACTATAGTTCGGTGTCTTTGGAAACTGGTTTTCGCCCAGTCAAACGATCGAAAATACTCTTGAAAAAGCCGTTATCTTCTCTGGCGTTTCTTTCTTTTAATACCTTAGAGAGCATATAGGGCAAAGTTCCGCTTTCGGCGACAGCAAAAGCTGCGACAATGGCCATATCGGCTTTGGGAGTTTTAACTAACCGAAGAGGTCCCTGGGCCTGTGAGCTGGTATCACACTGAGAGGCTTCCCCTACAACTGCATTGGTGCGGCAGACAGAAGGGCGGTCTTTATACACTTTGCATGCTCCGTTTTCATCGAGGAAAACACATGCGCGGTCTTTGTATGAAAGTTTAAAGAAATCAGCAGAATCGTTGCCTGCTTCACTCTGAAGACTCAAGCGATTGTAATCAATCACGACCCCTTCATCAATGTTGTGCAAGAGCAGCTCGGCCTCATCTTCCGTCACACTCACTTGAGTATGACAGCAGCCAGTACACCCTGCTTTACAAGGGACAAATTGCTTTAAAAGAGGATGAGCGAAAACTTCTTTATTGTATTCATCAACAACGTTGTGAACAAAACGGGCCTTCTCGAGTTTACTTTTGATTTTATTTAGGTGCTCTACCACCGAATTGGTGATGTTCATGAATTCGGGCTGATTTCGAAGCAACTCAAAAGTATTTTTTGCGATTGCTGGAATGTTCATACTCTCTCCCGCAGGGAGCCACCCTTAGAGGTAACCTAACTTAATAGTAGCACGCTATAGGAATCTCCCTGCGCAACTGGGAATTAATTGCCGATTGATATTCAACTCATTATAATCGCAGAATGAGTTTACTTTGCAGCATCAAAAACATTCACCTTACCTTTGGAACTAAAACCATTTTTAAAAATGCCCAGCTCTCTATTTCAACAGGAGACCGTATTGGATTATTAGGTCTAAACGGGAAAGGAAAATCGACGCTGTTTAAGATTCTCTCTGGAGAGGTGGTTCCAGATCACTCTACGCCTCCTTTTGAATTTAATAAGGCGCGCGGAGATGGAGACGACTCAAAACGCTTCACTCTTTTTTATGTCCCACAGGAACTTCCAGTCGCCGGGCATGAGAATGTCTCGATTAAGGACTACTTTTTCGTTTTTTATCCAGAGCTAAAAGCGCTTTATGAAACTCACCTCGACGAATTCGAGAGGCTTCACGGATGGGAGTTGATTCAAGATTACGAATCGTATTTAAAATATTTCGGCCACGAGAATTTAGACAAAAAGATCACTGACCTTTCCGGTGGTGAACAAAAGAAAATTCTTCTAAGCCTTGGTCTTTCAAGTAACGCCAATCTCATTTTATGGGATGAGCCTACCAACCACTTAGACATTGAAACCATCAAGCTCTTTGAAGATGAGCTTAACTCGACTTCAAAAGCTTTTATGCTTATCACTCACGACCGCTACCTGCTTTCTAAACTAACGAGAAGAATTCTGCATATTCAGCACGGACGTATCGAAAACTTCGACGGCTCTTACACTGACTACCTAGGCTTCCTGGAAAGATCAGAGCAGGCCAAGATGAGTTTACTCAACAAGCTTAAAAATAACCTTGAGCGCGAACAAGCGTGGATGCGCCAGGGAGTTAAGGCCCGCGGGACAAGAAGTAAAAAGCGCGTAGAGAACTTCCTCGATTTAAAAGACCGAGTTTCAACAATTAAGAGTGAAGCCAAAAAGACCCTCGATTTAAGCTTACAAAAATCTGGCAGACAGACAAAAGTTCTCGTGTCCTTCACTGATCTTGATTTTGAGTATTCAAAATCAAAAGTTCTCTTTGAACAAATCAGCGGAGAAATCCACAAAGGTAACAAGATTGGTCTTCTAGGCCAAAACGGTGTGGGAAAAACCACCCTGTTAAAATTAGTCAAAGGTGATCTTGCTCCAACTGGCGGCAAGATGAAGACTGCTGATAATTTACAAATCCAATACTTCTCACAAAAGCGCGACGAGCTCGATATCGACACAACTCCTTACCAATTGCTCGGCGATGGAAATGATTTCGTGGCCCTTCCAGATGGATCTAAAAAACACGTCATCTCTTATTTTGAAAGCTTCCTTTTTGACCGCGACGATATCAACCGTCCACTAAAAACGTTTTCCGGTGGAGAAAAGAGCAGGCTTCAACTTGCTTTTAACTTAACAAAGCCGGGTGATATTCTCATTTTCGATGAGCCTACCAACGACCTCGATCTTGAAACAATCCAGATCCTGGAAGAAAAACTCGCTGAGTTTCCAGGCGCTGTCATCCTCATCAGTCACGACCGTGCTTTCTTAAGTACAGTAACGAACAAAGTCTGGCTGATTGATGAAAAGAAACTGCAAAACTTCGAAGGTGGATACGATCAAGTTTCTCCTTACCTTGATGCTTTAGAGATTGAAAAAGAACTCAGAGAAAGCTCAAAAGACTCTAAAGAAACGACTCCGGCCCCCTCTGCCCAACCAGCAGCAGCTCCAAAGGTGAACAACAATAAAAACAAGCTTCGCCTTGAAACAATCTACACCGACATTGAAGCGACTGAATCCAAGGTTAAAATCATTGAAGAAAAGATCGCAGGCCTGGACTACACCAAGCTCGCCGATCCTAAAAATGGCGAATTAAAGATCCTGACAGACGCCCAAAACGTTCTGGAGGAAAGACTCCTGGCGCTTTATCAAGAGCTTGAAGAGCTCGAAAAATAAAATACCCGACTAATTTAATCTTTTCCTTTTTCATTTCGATAAGACTTATAGAGAAATTTTTCTCTGGAGTTCACGATGGAAAAAAAGATTTGCGCTCTATTATTCGCTTTCACTTTTATCACTCTTTCAAGTGTTGTTCACGGACAACCTGATAGTATTCATCGTGGCCCATCAGTGGAACCGGTAGTTGAAGTTGATATCGAAGATGCAAAAAAAGTTGATTCAGGATATGACTTCGCTAAAAACGAGGCCCCTACTCCAAAGCGTTTCCCGGCCAACATCGTTGCCAAAGCAGAAGCAACAACTCCATCTAATTACGTCGGCCCGCTTATTTTCTTAATCGCTCTTCCTATTGCTCTATGGATTATGATTTCAAAAAAGTTCAGCAAAAAATCTGATGAGAAGGCCGTTGGATACTATCCAAAAACTCAGCAATTCAAACCATACAAAACGGACTATCAGCAAAATTCTGAAGACGACGATGACGTCGATTTCCCAAAGGCCTCTTAATTATTTTTGGTCCTGATTAAAAGTCATCCACTTCCCCTGTCCTTTGTAGATAAAGACAGTGCTGGCATTTCTATGCTTGATAATGAGCTCTTTAGTCTCATCGCGGTTTAGGTCTTCAAGATACACTTCATAATTTCTTTTGTGATAATGCCCTTTGAAGGTTTTCACTTCATCAAAGAAACTTGAGCCCTTAAAGATACTCAGAGTTTTTAGATCGCGGTTATCAATCGTGATGGCGTAAATGCGTGCCGTCCCCTGAAAATCGATATACTTGCTTACACCTTCGTAATAATAAAGGAGCAACACATCTGTTGCTACATTGAGAGTCTTAAGTTCAATCCTGAAGAGTTCTGAATCATAACCTTTGTTTTCAAAAATATGGCCGAAGATTTTATTCTTCTCACTATCAAAGATCTCGATCCAGTCCTCATTGTCTTTTTTTACAAAGACAATCTGCTCTTCTTTTCCATCGCGGTTTAAGTCCAGTGAGTAATAGGGAGTGTGGACGCTCCAGGAATACTTGCGTGCATCTGACTTGCCTTTTTTATTGAGCTCTCCGGAAAAAAGCTGCCTGAAATAGCGCTCGTCTTGCGCCAGGACCTGCCACGACACAACACAAACAATCAATAAACTTAGCAACTTATTCATATATTCAAGTCTATACGAACATCGAATCACGAGCAATTTCGCACATTTTTCCTAGCCAAGTGGCGGATTTCCTTAGTAAAATGCTTAAATTCTATAAGACTTTTAGGAAAAAACATGGATTTTAATCTCCTCTACACTAAGAATAAGGAACAAGGAATCGTTCGCTCTTTCAAGCACAACGAAACTCCAAGTTCAAAAATCATCGACATCAACGAAGCTAAAAACCTTCCACTGCAAGGATTTATCTTTTCTGAAGAACTAAAAAATGATGAATTCCTGGTTGGCCTTGAAAACGAATTAAAATTCTATCCTATCCGCTCAAGTGCAGAGTTCAGTCTTTCAGCAGAAAGATTCGATAAATTAAGCTACGACGAAGCAAAACCTATTTTTGATAAAATGCGCGAGAACTGGATTCTTCAAAACAACATCTCGCTTATCGAAGAGCTTTTTAAAGTCAGGACTCACCTCCTTGGTCTATTTCCAAATGACCGTTCAGGATTTTTTGAAGAATTATGGTTTATCCTAAAATCAAACCTAGGTGCAACAAACCTGAAGCTGATCTATAACGACATGATCAAAGCGAAAAACGAAAACGAAAAAAACAAACTTGTAAAAGTTAAAATCGTTGGCGATCGCTTCCCTGAAATGACATCAATTGATGATATGGATGAAATGGTTTTAAAGAGCTACGAAAAAGATTTCGGAAACATTTTTGAAATCACTGATTACAATAAAGACAAAGGCCAGCTGGTCATTTGTGCTTCTATTAAGAAGTCGCCAGTTCTTATCATGACTAATATCTACCAATTGACCAGACTACAAAAAGCTATTCTAACTTCCCTTTTTGAAGGGCTAAACAGTTAATAAAAAAATGCAGCCGAGGCTGCATTTTTTTTATAATTTAACGTCTTTTAACTTCTCACCTCTTCCCAACATTTTTACTTTCAAGCTAATCGATGATTTTGAAGCGAGAGTGATATACCCTCTAGGGACAGAAGCACAATAAGTAAGCTCTTCTACATTTTCTGAAATCCTATATGTCGGCAAGGCCTTCTTTTCCAATTCCACTCTAAGTGTGACAGAAACATCCAGGGCCTGTGGGGCCAAGTGAAAAACTACTGAACCAGGAGCAAGCATTTCAGCAGTTAAATTTCCCATTTTAATGGTCTCTCCATCTAGTTTTAACCCAACTCCTAAATCATCCAAAGAAGGATTGGCAATCTTGTCAAAGTTTCCTGATGGAACACTTTTTTTGTACTCACAACGCCCACAGGTACCGGCCTCAATCAA
Source organism: Bacteriovorax sp. As-1 (assembly GCF_058446905.1). Lineage (NCBI taxonomy): Bacteria > Pseudomonadati > Bdellovibrionota > Bacteriovoracia > Bacteriovoracales > Bacteriovoracaceae > Bacteriovorax > Bacteriovorax sp. As-1. The sequence goes on along the minus strand of NZ_CP184341.1, from coordinate 2,255,806 downwards.
ATCTCGGGAACACTTAATGGTCGGTCCGGTAAAAAGTTTTGTGATATCTCTTTCTTTAAAAAACTCATAACTCATACTCAAAACCATTTCTTTATAGCTTTCCACATAAAAGGCCGATCTTTCTTTTAAGTCTTGAAGATCAAAATTCTCCTGATAAAATTTTTTGTCGTTTTCCATCAAGTCTTCATAATTTACGCTAATCAAGTAAAGAGTATTTCCCTCTTCAGTGTAACGCCCATTGGGATTGATGAGTTTAAATTTTCTTTGAGCTTCAGCAGTGAGTTTTAATTGAGATGTGATTTCAGGAATCGCGACTTTGCGAGGAACAAAATAAATCTCCAGCCTGTCAGTGAAAGAAACAATGACCTTGGCCATGGTTCGTTCATTGTGTTCATAAAAAGCGCGGTCGCGCTCACTCATGTCATAACCTAGAAGTTCATCACCTTTTTTAATCTCAAAATTTGGATTGTTTGAAGGAAACTTTGTCTCTACGATTGAGTTGAGAGCTTTGTTTCTAAATACAGAACTTCCTTTTTCGTGAGCAATCACAATAAAGCTTCTCTGCTCTGAAGTTGAGACGACGGAAGGAGCGCTGATGATATTGCTTTTTTTTCCGCAGGCACCAAGAAGTAAACATAAGAAGAAGAGTACATAAGGCATAAAAATCTCCTGTGTTTTTTGAGAACACAGAAGATTTAACAAATGATCGACTTATATTAAATTAAAAATACGGTAAGCAATCAGTCATTTTCAAAAATGAACTAGCTACCGAAACGACCCAATTTCTCTCCACTTAAAACGTGGAAATGGGTGTGGAAAACCGTCTGACCGGCATCTTTACCAAGATTTGTAACAACTCTGAATCCGCCTTGATCAAGACCTTGGGCCTTCGTGTACTCGGCAATTCCCTGATAGACTTCGCCAATTGTTTGCGGGTCTAATGACATATGATTAATATCTGACGAGTGGTTTTTGTGAACGAAGAGCAAATGGATTTTTGCCTGTGGAAAGATATCCACAAAGCCAATCACGTTTCCTTTTTCATAAACTTTCGTCGAAGGAATTTCGCCCTTTAAGATTTTACAGAATAAACAATCAGCACTCATTATGTCGGGTTCCCTGGAACGCGTTTAATCTTCGCTCCTAAAGCTGAGAATTTATCTACTAAACGCTCATACCCTCTATCAAGGTGGTAAACGCGCTGGATTTCTGTATCTCCTTCAGTTGCCAGAGCTGCGATAATTAAAGCAGCACTTGCACGAAGGTCAGTACACATTACTGGGGCCGCTGTTAACTTCTCTCCACCTTGGATGAAGGCAGATTTACCTTTAAGAGTGATATCTGCTCCTAAACGAACAAGCTCAGGAACGTGCATAAAGCGGTTTTCAAAAATATGTTCAGTGATAACAGAAGCGCCTTTAACTTGCGTACAAAGAGCAATCATCTGGGCCTGAGCGTCTGTTGGGAAACCAGGGAATGGTGCTGTATCAATTAAGCAGCCTTTAAGTTCACTCTTGAAAACCTTAATTGAATTTTCACCAGTGACAATCTTTGCGCCCATTTGCTGAAGGACTTCAGTTACGAAATCTAAGTGGCGAGGATTCACTCCAAGGATTTCAATATCAGATCCAGTTGCAAGTGCGGCCATTAAGTAAGTCGCAGCTTCAATACGGTCTCCAATTGCTTCGTAAGTCACTTCTTTAAGTTCTTTAACTCCAGTAACAACGATTGTTCTTGTTCCGATTCCTTTTACGTTTGCTCCCATTGCATTTAGGAAGTGAGCTAGATCATCAATCTCCGGCTCTAGAGCAGAGTTCTCGATCGTCGTTACACCATCGCTAAAAACTGCGGCCATCATTAGGTTTTCAGTCGCTCCAACTGATGGGAATGCCAGAGTGATGTGAGTTGCTTTCATCTTGTCTACTTTGGCATCAACATATCCAGAGTGAACATTGATTTCGCAACCAAGTTTTTCTAAGTTTGTTAAGTGAAGGTCAATTGGTCTTGTCCCAATCGCACATCCACCAGGAAGAGAAACTCTCGCTGCTTTTCTTCTCGCTAAAAGAGGTCCAAGAACGAAGATTGAAGCACGCATTGTTTTTACAATGTCGTAAGTCGCTTCGTGCGAGTTTAGAGTTGAAGCATCAAATGTTGTGATGTCCCCTTCTTTCTTGATAGTTACACCAAGGTTTGAAAGAAGTTTAATCATCGTTTTAATATCCTGAAGTTCAGGAATGTTTTTTAAGTGAATAGGTTTATCTGAAAGTAGTACAGCTGCTAAAATTGGCAGGTAAGCGTTTTTTGCTCTAGCGATTCTCACTGTTCCAGAAAGTTTTGCAGGTCCAGAGATAATTAATTTGTCCATGATCCTTCCTTTATTTTTTTAACTTTAAAAATCTGTTTCTTTGAGTGTAATCCTGAATCACAACGGCTTCGCTAAATCCTACGGATTTGGCCATGGCCGAAAGATGTTCAAGATGGTGTTCGTGTCCTTCGATCAATGATACACCTGTGGCCGATAACTTTTCATAAATACTTTCAAAAAATTCTCTAAACCATTGGTCATACGAATCATCTTCCAGGAAGAGGGCCAGGTGTGGTTCAAAAGACGCCACTTGTGGGTGCACCTCTTTCATGTCCGCTTCTTTTTTAATGTAAGGAGGGTTTGAAAGAATCAGGTCGAATTCGCCAGTAATATTGGTAAAGCGGTCACTAAGAACGAAGTCGATCTGGTGAATGTTCGAGAGCCCGTAACGTTGGTTAAAGTAGTTTTCCTTGGCGATTTTAAGCGCTTTTGGAGAAATATCGCTGGCAACAATTGAAAGAGCAGCGCTCTCTTCAGTCATAAGCGAGAGGGCAATCGCCCCTGTTCCCGTTCCAATATCGGCCACACGGCATGGCCTTTTGCGGTAGTTTTTCTTAATTTCCTGGGAAGCAAGCTCTACCAGGATTTCAGTTTCACTGCGCGGGATAAGTGTGTCGCTGGTGACTTTAAAAATTGAGCGATAAAAATAAGCGTAACCTGTGATGTATTCCAGAGGTACACCTTCTTTAAGCTTTTCGAAAAAAATAGTCAGTGGATGTGTGCGGTGAGGAAGATAAGGGAAATCAAAAATCTCCTCTGAATCAATCCCGTGCAAGAAAGCATGAAGATTAATGTCTTGGCGAAGTCGGTGCAACGTAAGCCCCGGATAGTTTTGCATCAGATTCTTTTTTTCTGAATCAAAAAATCCCTTTAGGTAATTATCTAAACTGACAATACTCACGCGGCACTCGCTGGATTAGGATTTACTCTTCTTGTCCTTTCATTAGCTCGGCCTGGTGATGGGCAATCAGAGCATCTGTAATGTCACCTAAATCGCCGTTCATAACCCCTTCAAGGTTGTGAACAGTCAGTCCGATTCTATGGTCAGAAATTCTGTTTTGAGGATAGTTATACGTTCTGATTTTTTCAGAACGATCCCCTTCACCGATTTGTCCGCGGCGTTCAGAATCGATTTCATCTTTTTGCGCTTTAACCATTTGCTCGTAAATTCTCGAGCGAAGGATCTTCATCGCTTTTTCTTTGTTTTTTAGCTGAGACTTTTGGTCCTGGTTAGCTACCGACATCCCTGTAGGAATGTGAGTAATACGAACCGCAGAGTCCGTCGTGTTAACCGACTGACCACCCGATCCACCAGAGCGGTAAACGTCGATACGAAGATCGTTCGGGTTAAGTTCAAATTCTACCTCATCAACTTCCGGCATAACGGCAATCGTGATTGTAGAAGTGTGCACGCGTCCCATTGTTTCAGTTTTAGGTACACGTTGAACGCGGTGAACTCCCGCTTCCCATTTAAGTTTTGAGTAAACTTTATCACCTGTTACAGTGAAGATAATTTCTTTTAGGCCCTGGTCTCCTTCAGACATTGAATCTACTTCAATCTTGAATCCCAGGTGGCGGAAATAGTTTTGGTAAAGGCGGAACATATCAGCTACGAAAATCGACGCTTCATCTCCACCAGCTCCAGCTCTCATCTCCATGATAACGTTGCGGTCATCTAATGGATCTTTTGGCAGGAGAAGAACTTTTAGTTTCTCTTCCATTGGTGGGATTTGCGCTTCAAGTTCGGCCAGTTCCATCTTCGCCATTTCACGCATGTCTTCGTCTTTTTCATTGCGAAGAATTTCTTTAGACCCTTCCAGGTCTTCTTTCATTTTTTTGTATTCTTTATAAACGTTTACAACCTCTTCGATGTTAGATCTTTCAGAAGAGATTTCTTTGAATTCTTTCTGACGATCATAGATCGACGGGTCTGCAAGTTTTTCTGTGAGTTGCTCATAACGATTAACAACTGCTTCTAGTTTATCAAACATTGACATGGATATTAGCCTTCTAAAAAGTCTTTAAGTTTAAAGTTACTGTTTTCAATATCAGCAAGTGTACGAAGATCGATTTCGTCCACAGTGATCGTTTTTGAGCTCGCGTCCTTCAAGTTGTATTTTTCTTCTAAGAAAAGCACCGCTTTGATTGAAGCTAGAGCGATTTCCAATTGTTGGTCATCAGGCTCTTTTGTCGTTAGTTTCTGAAGCATTTTTCCAGGGTAGCTTAAGAATCTTCCAAAAGCTGAATCCGGATTTTTCCCCAGGAACTTAATTAGCTCATAAGAAATACCTGCGATCGGGAATGTTAAGGCCACTTTAAACAGGATTGCGTAAAGGTGCTTTAAGATAACCGGAGAATTTGATCCTACCGGAATGATCGCGAAAATAATGGCAAATAGAATGATTGAAACAAACATTAAGAAGAAAATAAACGTCGTTCCACAACGAGGGTGGAAAGTCGGGAATTTTCTCGCGTTTGCAATCGTCAGTTCTTCACCTGCTTCAAATGTCGAAATCGATTTATGTTCAGCACCGTGGTACTGGAACACCTTTTTAATGTCTGGAATGAAGCTGATAAGCCAGATATAAGTTAAAAAGATAAAAGCTTTAATCGTTCCATCTACAGCGTGGAATTGCCAGCTCTGTAGATCCCAAGTGGCCCCTGAGTATTTTTCAATAAGAGCAGTTGCTGCGTGAGGAACGAAAACGAAAAGCCCAATACCGAAAAGGAAAGAAACCGCGATTGAAAGGAAAGTCTCAAGACTTACCTTCTCTTTTGATTTTTTTGTCTTTTCGTATTCTTCTTCTGTCTGCCCTTTTTTAAGAGCTTCTTTTTTGTTCTCTTCATCCATCGCGATGTTGGCCGAATAATTCAGCGACACAATCCCGTTGGCCATCGTTTCAACCAAAACTAAAACACCTCTTAGAAACGGCTTCTTCAAAAAAGCGAGCTTATTTGAAAGACCGTACCATTGGTCGCGTCTTAGGCGGATTGAACCATCCGGCTTTCTGACAGCAACAACGAAGGCGTTTGGAGATCTCATCATTACGCCTTCAATGACGGCCTGGCCGCCAATTGAAGCGTATTGTTTTGAAACAAGAAGAACTAATTTTTTAAGCAGCGCTTTTTTCATACTTTACTCTTATGAGTTCATTGAATCCAGGAAGTCCGAGTTTGATTTTGTCTTCGTTACACGGCTCAGGATAAATTCCATAGCGTCGATTGGCGCCATTGGGTGAAGAACCTTGCGAAGCAGGTACGATCTTTGTAGATCGTTTGGTGCCATAAGCAGGTCTTCCTTACGAGTTGAAGATTTGTTGATATCAAGAGCTGGGAAAATTCTCTTTTCAAGAAGTTTTCTATCAAGCTGGATTTCAGAGTTACCTGTACCTTTGAATTCTTCAAAGATAACTTCATCCATTCTTGAACCTGTATCGATAAGAGCTGTAGCGATGATCGTAAGAGATCCACCACCTTCGATGTTACGAGCAGATCCGAAGAATCTTTTTGGTTTGTGAAGAGCGTTTGAGTCAACCCCACCCGAAAGGATTTTCCCTGATGGTGGAACAACTGTGTTGTATGCGCGGGCAAGACGAGTGATCGAGTCCAGAAGGATGATAACATCTTTGCCAGCTTCAGTTAAACGTTTTGCTTTTTCGATAACCATCTCAGCAACTTGAACGTGGCGAGTAGCAGGTTCATCGAACGTTGAAGAAACAACTTCAGCGTTAACGTTTCTTCTCATGTCAGTTACTTCCTCTGGACGTTCGTCAATTAGAAGAACGATCAGAACAGCATCTGGATGGTTAGTTGTAATAGCGTTAGCGATATCTTGAAGAAGTACAGTCTTACCAGCTTTTGGAGGAGCTACGATAAGACAGCGTTGACCAAACCCTTGTGGAACAAACAGGTCGATAAGACGAGTTGAGTAGTTTGTCGGGTGGTACTCAAGGTTGATTTTCTTTTCTGGGTAAAGCGGAGTTAAGTTATCAAAGAGAACTGTCTTCTTATGTTTTTCAGGAGACTGTCCGTTGATTTCATTTACTTTAACTAGGGCGAAGTATCTCTCACCTTCTTTCGGTGGTCTGATTTCACCTTCTACAGAGTCCCCTTTTCTTAGACCGAATTTTCTGATCTGAGATGGAGATACGTAAATATCATCGGCACCCGGAAGGTAGTTATAAAGTGGTGATCTAAGGAATCCGAAACCGTCTGGTAGAATCTCAAGAACGCCGTTTCCGAAAATCGCTTTATCATCTTTTGCTGTCGCTTTTAAGATAGCGAAGATGAGTTCGTGTTTCTTTAAGTTACTTGGGTTTTCAATCTGTAACTCTTCGGCCATGGTCGTGAGTTCGGCAATTTCTTTTTCTCTAAGATCGTTAAGATGCATTTGAAGGTGACTCCTGTTGCGGTGAAAATTATTTATCTAAATGTTGATTGAATTTTAATGAACGAAAATAAGACCGAATTTTGAAAAACCTCATGGTGTTGAAAATTTCGGGGATTGTTATTAGCGGGAAGGTATTTGTAAATATACATCCAATATTATCCTTGTAGGGAAAACTGTCAAGATAAATGGCCTGAAACACGCTTTTTTTCGAGTCAAAATCATGACCTAACCCCTTAAAAACAGCTTCTTTACAGAGATTGCGCCGTAAGATATACCCCAGTGCATGGAAGATTACTCTTTTTACCCCCGCTACCAACAATTCATTGCAAAGCGAATCCTGGCGATTGATTTTGGCAGCAAGGTCATTGGGACGGCGATGTATTGCCCGGGACATGACCCTTTTCCCTACGCTTTTGAAAAAATCATCTACCGCTCTCACGAAGAATCCATCAAATCAATTCAAGGGCTGGTTGATAACGAAGGCATCGACATCATCGTTTTAGGTGTACCTTATTTCGTTGATGGCAAAGAAAGCGATAACACCAGACGCATGAAAGAGTTCGGCGCTCTTTTGCAAAAAGCTTGTCCAGATCAGATGTTTTTTGAGCAGGATGAAACGCTGACAACCAAAGCGGCAGAGGACAGAATGAAAAACTCTCCTCAATTCAACTTCAAGGTTGATGTCACTAAAATCGACTGCGTTTCAGCGACCATCATCCTCGAAGACTTTATCAAATCTTAACTTATTTACAGCTTCTTTCGTAAACGGTTTCGTACGTTTTTAAGTACTGAACAATCCCGTAAGCGTCACGGTAAAGTTCCAGCGCTCCTTTACATCTCTTCTGGTACATTTCCAAAGATGTTATTGAACGATCGAGTTTATCTTGTAGATCTTTTCTCGTCATATCCGCTCCCTTCGCTGGAAGCTTCGCTAACTTTTCTTCAAATTCAGTAATAAACTTTCTGGCCTTCGAAATACTTTCAGCATCAGAGTACATTGAGGCCTGGACATCAAAACCGTTGGCCTTTTCCAGTTTCTTCATCAGTTCTTGTGCTTCTTTAGTTCTTGCGCGCTTTTTTGCTTCAAGCGCTTCACCAGTTAACTTTTCGTCGATTTCCATCGGCTTGTACTGAACAAGTTTATCGTCTTTAAAATTGTTTAAAACGGCTTTTCTGCCTGGAGAATCAACTACGGCTTGAGTTGGTGTTTCCACCGGTTTTACGGCAGGAGTTGTCGGTTGTGGCTTGGCCACTTCTGTCATTGGTTTCGTTGCCGCTGATTCCACTTTCTTTTCTACGGCAGCAGCGACCACCGTTTTAATACCATTTTCTTCATTTGATTTCGCTTTTAGGATTTTAGCGATTTGATCATCAGTAAATTTCGCTTCTTTTAAAAGCGCTTTTGCTTTATCTGCAAATCCAGCGGCCGAAGACTTCCCTAATTCGTGAATCGCCACCATCGCTTCTTTCTGCGATTCAGTCATGGCAACAGCAATAGTTTTTTCAAAATGTTTGACCATCGCATTTTTAAAGAACGGATCGCGGAACATTCCGGTAATACCATTTTCCATTAACTCGCGGGTTTCGCTCGGAGAAAGGCCAGCTTCTCTTAAAATACGCGCCTTCTTCGAGATATCCTCCTGAGTGTATGAATAAAAACCGCGCCCTTCTTTAATCCCTACTTCATGGGCTTCCATGATCGCTTTCTTTTCTGCTTCCGAAAGCTCACGTTTTAAAACGGCCTGAGCACCTTTTAATCTGTCTTTAGTTAAAAGAGCTGCTGAATCTTTTAGGTCTGCTTTATTTCCAGAGGCCACTGCTCGTTCGATATTACCCAAGGCCTTTTTAGATTTAACCACCATGCTGATTTTTTTCGCCGCCATCAGCACACCACCACCTAAAGCAGCATCAGCTAACAATGAAGTCACTCCCGCACATACCATTTCAGCTTTTACTTTTGGCGTGTAACACTGATAGACAGCGCCGGCCTCTTTCATCGCCGACTTCAGAAGCTCCATCAGAGCTGGACCTTGTTTTTCCGTTTTAAGTGCAGTTGGTTTTTTTCCAGTTAAAATAGCGGCCTGGCGCTCACGCATCATCGTATTCTGATAATTTTGATAGCGGTTAAAAACCAATTTTTCAATTTCCGAACAAGGAGCCTCTTCAAGCCAGCGCCCTAAAAATTGTTCTGTTAATTTGAAACGCGAATCTTCAATTGTTAAGTTGAAAGCATTTAAGATCTCTCTTTTTTTCTCAATGCTCTGGTTACACATTTGAGTTTCACTAAAACCTTTGGCAATGCTCTCAGCAATTTTTCCCGGTAGTTTTCCCAGGTCCACCAATTGCTCGCCACTGATTTTTAATCCATTCCAAACACAATCACTCAAACTCACATTAGAAAGTTTATTGGCCTCAAGAGATTTGCTGTCGCATTTAATGACTTTGTATTTTTCTTTATCTTCAAGTTCTGATTCTAATTTTGCACACTGATACTCTTCTCGAGTCGCTGCGCACGCCAAACCTGCTGCATCTTTGGCAAAGTTCTCAACACCTGTTTGTGGTTGAACTGCAGGACATGATGGCCGAGCAAAGACATTGGATATTGAAAGTATCATTATAGTAACGGCCAAAATAATCTTCATTCACTTTCTCCAGCCTCCATTCTAGGGCCGAACGAACATACGCAATACTAGGAATTTATGGCCATTCGTTGTAAGCCCGGATGATATTCATTAACCTCTAGATATTATGAAAAAAAATCTATTATTTCTTTTAGGTGCCCCATTATTTGCCTTATTGTTAGTAGGACTTAGGATTTATTACTCTGCCTACATTTGGAGATATGAAGGACCTGACACCTTCTTTTACATCAAGCCGAGCGAGAGCTTCTCATCTATTAATGCCCGTTTAGACAAAGAAAAACTTATTTCTTCTCCAAGACTCTTTCACCGCCTTTCTCAAATGAGAGGAGTGATGACCAAGTTTAAATCAGGACAATATCAGATTAAGACTGGATCAAACCTGATGGATGTCTACAATACTTTTATCAATGAAAAATCCTTGGCGATGTACTTCACTGTGCCCGAGGGAAAAAACATGTATGAGATCGGTCGTATGCTAGAAGAGCGATCAATCACGACCTATGATCAGTTTATTGAATTATGTAAAAGCCCGGCCTTCGTTCAAAGTTTAGGAATCAAAGGTGCAACTGTAGAAGGATACCTCTACCCCGAAACTTATGACTTTGCCCCAGGACTTCCGGCAGAAGATGTCATCAAAACGATGGTGAGACAGTTTAATAAAAAAACAACGGGAGTTGATTACTCTTTGGCGGGAATGAGTAAAGAAGATGTCATCACTCTTGCTTCAATGGTTGAAAAAGAGACTGGAGATAAGAGTGAAAGACCGCTAATTGCCGGAGTATTTTTAAATCGCCTGAGAATTAAAATGAGACTGCAGTCAGACCCGACGACGATCTATGGTATTTATGAGACTTATAATGGAAACATTACAAAAAAAGATCTACTGACTCCAACTGACTACAATACATATACAGTTAAAGCTTTACCAAAGGGGCCGATTGCCAATCCAGGAATTGAATCAATCAAAGCGGTGCTACACCCTGCTCAACACAAGTATCTCTATTTTGTGAGTCAAAACGACGGAACACACATTTTTTCAGAGAGCTATGGGGCCCATCAAGAAGCGGTCAATAAATGGCAGAAGAATGCGAAGAATCGTGAAGGCAAAAGCTGGCGCGATAAAGATAAGAAACCTGAAGTTCCACAGGCGCCAGCTCAACCGTAAAATTTAGTTTTGAGCAAGTAAAGTTCTGCGAGCGTAGTCTCTTACCAGCATGTCTTTATCGCTTGCTAGTCTTTGCAGTGTCGTCACAGGTGTCAGAGGGTTCTTTGCCACTTCGTGACGAACAGTGATTGATACATGGCGAGTGAGAATATCAAGGATGCGCGGGCTCACGTTTTTTGACTTTGCCAGTTCCAGGGCCACTCCCGGCTTGTCTTCTTTTAGAAATTGAAACATTTTTTCTTCGTCACGGCATTCACGCACTAGCGCCAGATACTCTTCAGCAAACATATAAATCGTCCTCTCTATAGATTTCCCCAATAATAATGGCTCCCCAAAACCTTGTAAACTTTTTTGACAAAATGGCGCCTAAACTTGTCGATTATTCAGTCAAAACTCAGGGCCAGATGAAAGGTAATGGTAGTTTTTTCCCTTGTGTCAAATTCAGAAAACAAGGTAAACTATTTGGTAAGTTTCTTCTGGCGCACACGTCAGACCGAGTTTCTAAGGATTGCTAGTTTAAACGAGGAATGTATGGACAAAGCTAAGATGGAAAAATTCAAAGAACTACTTCTTCAGGCGAAGATGAAGATCATGAACGGTGGTATTCTACGTAGTACAGAAGACCTGACTGTTTCTTCAGACGACCTATCTGACGAAGCTGACCTGGCCACATCGGTCATCAATCAACAAGTAACATTTAATATGCGCCAAAGAGAGCTGGTAAAGCTTAAGGCCATTGATGAAGCCCTTTATAAGATCGAGCAGAACGTTTACGGTCACTGCGAAGAGTGTGATGAGGCCATCGGTGAAAAACGCCTGGAAAACCAACCGTGGACAAATCTGTGTATCACTCACGCTGAAGAACAAGAAAGAGAAAACCAAAAATTTATCAAAGCTATCTAATCACATTTCTCTCACAACAAGATCTAAATAGAAAAAGCCTCCAATTGGAGGCTTTTTTATTGATACCGGGCAAGCAGTGCTGAGGGGGGAATCAGCACCAGTTGCTCGATCTCGCAATGTATTTACCGCGGGACTTCTTCCCTTTTTGAGGTTCAGCTGGTGCCTCGTTGGGCTCCACTGGATGACGCATGTCTGGCTTTCTGTCGATAATGCTTTGCTTGGCTTCTCTGGCATCGCTGCTTAGGTCGCGATTTTCACATGAAAAAAGCGCTAAACTGACGAACATAAAGACGAGATAAAATCTAAGTAATCCATTTTTCATACAGTGACCTCTACATCCTTGAGGGGGTGGCCCCACTTTGGGCCTCTTACCAATATATAGAGCAATCTGCTTGCCACTTATTTAGTGTCATTTTTTCACCCTTTCACAAAATTTTTAGAACCTGGTCTAGGATCAAAACAGGAATCATCACTAAAAATGTGTTTAAACTTTTTACAGCTCACTAGTTTTTTATCAACTCTTTGATCACTTTGAACCTTAACCCCCTAGATTATTAGGGGAACTCCTTGGCAAGAAGCTTGCTTTTTATGGGGGAGAACCAATTAGGCCAGAATGAACCTTGGCCGGATCGAATTAAGGGATTAGTATGAAGAATCAAATGAAGAAGATGATCACCAGACTTGTTGTACTTAATGTAGTGGCAACAATCTCGTTTGGTGCATGGTCACAGACTGCCAACATTCAGGGAAATCTTCCAAGAGTTCAATCTCAAAAGATGGAAGAGAAGTCTTATTTTGATCCACGTGATTTAACTTCTAGTTATGTAAGCTGGGGAGTTAATCCAGAAAATCCATCGAGCATTAATCTTCTAGAAGCCTGGAAGAAATTTAAGAAGAAAAAGGAAATCGTCGTTGCTGTAGTTGATACTGGTATCGACCCGATCCACCCTTTCCTTGAAAAGAACATTTTCGTAGAAAATGGAAAAGTTGATGAGAACAACTTCGGTGTCGACTTCTCTAAAGATAAAAAACTAAAAGGTGCTCCACTTGATCAACACGGACACGGAACTCACGTATCTGGGATCATTAAGAGTATCTACCCAGACGTTAAAATCCTTGCTCTAAAATACTACAACCCAAACGCTTCAGGACTTGATAACCTGAACTCTACGGTTGAAGCTCTTAAATACGCTGTAGACAACAACGTTGATGTTATCAACTATTCTGGTGGTGGACCTGAGGCCGCAGTAGAAGAACTGCGCATCCTTAAAGAAGCTGAAAGAAAAGGAATCCTGGTTGTTGCAGCAGCTGGTAACGAAGAGTCTAACATTGACGATAGAAAGAAAGCTTACTTCCCGGCAAGCTACGGACTGAAAAATATCATTACTGTAACGGCCCACGATGAAGACTTAAGAATCCTTAGCTCTTCAAACTACGGACGTTCGAGTGTAGATATCTTTGCTCCAGGTTACCGTATTAAATCTTCTCTACAAAACGGACGTGCAGGATACTTAACTGGTACTTCTCAAGCAACAGCATTCGTAACAGGTGTAGCTGCTTTAATTAAGTCTCAGTTCCCTAACCTTCCGACTGAAAAAATTAAGGAAATCATCAAAGCTTCTGCTAAAAAAGAAGTAACGATGGAAGGAAAATGCGCAACAGGTGGACGTCTTGATGCTTCAGCTGCGATCACTCTTGCTGCTCAATACGAAGACACTCCAAACCGTCAGCTAGCTAACGACTCTAAGTCTCAGGCTAAAAAAGAAGAAGGGAAAATTATCTACCGACTTGCGAACTAATCACACCATAATAAGCGACGGCCATTGCAACCACAGTGGCCGCGATTATAAACGTCTTAAAAATCCTGTCCACTTTCAAACCAAACCAACGATGATTTAAAAAGCGCACACTCCACGAAGCTTCAAGCTTATTTTCTTTTTTCGTTTCATTTAAATACAAAAGCAATTGTTCAGATAAAAGAGAACCGGTCTCAAATGAGCTGCCTTCAATTTTTTGCTGAAGAAGCACTGGGCTCGTCCCATAACGAAGAAGCTCATCCATAAGTTCCATGATTTCGACATAAAAAAGCCTGCGGTTTTTTGTATCCATGGCCTCTTCATCACCAAAGGCCTCTAACAAATCATCAAAGCGCTTCATCAGTTTTCTGACGTAGCTTTTGGCTTCATTGCCAGTCTTGTTTTCAAAAACCGGGAAATACTTAATGAAAGTTGAGAAACTCTCGTAGTAGCGCTCTTTAAAACCATAAAGGCTTTTAGCGCTAAACGGATCTCCGATCGGATGATAAAGGAGTGAGCGCCCACATGCTTCGCAGTTTGTATCGGTTAAATAAACCGACTGGCAATTCGGGCAGCGCTTAACTGGTTTGTAAGCTGCTTCTGGGATGGATGAACGAAGGCCCTCAAAATAATCGAGAGACTCTCCCTTTCCTGGAGTTATTCTAGAAACATCATTGTTCATAATAAAATTCTAAAGTGAGAGTCTCTCATTGGCAAATAATCTGAATAAAACTAGTATCTCTTTATGCCAATTTTATTAAAATACCGAACAATTATCGTCTGTCTCCTGGCCGGAATGCTTTATGCTTTGGGCTTCCCACTTTTTAACGGCTCATCGCTGTTTATTGCTCCGATCATCGGATTTGCTCTTTTTAACTGGGCCCTGGATCAGGAAACATCTCTCAAAAAACAATTTGTTTTAAGTTTAGCCTACTCACTTGGTTTTTACCTACTTGGTTTCTACTGGATCCCGCATACTCTTAAAGAGTTCGGCGGTCTCTTCTTTCCTTTAAACTATCTGCTTGGCCTGGTATTTTCATTTGTCATCATTCCCCAAGTCTACTGTTATGTCGTTTTAAAAAACAAAATCAAACACCCGCTTTTTCTTGCCGTAGGGTATGTTCTACTCGAGCGCTTTGTGCCTCAGCAATTCCCGGCGCACTTAGGGCATTCGTTTCTTTCATTGGCTCCGACAGTGAAACTGGTCTTTGCACCATGGGCAGGAGCTGCTTTTTATTCATTCTTCACGGCCCTTTTATCTCTGGCGCTGGTAGAGCACTTTAAAACCAAACAAAAACCTAAACTCTACTACGGATTTGTTTTAGTTGTGATTGTGCTTCACTTGCCTTTTTTATACCCGAGCAGTGCCAAGGAATTAAGCACGCTAAAAATCCGCATGGTCCAACCCAACATCGGAAACTTTCTTAAAATTGATTCTGAACGCGGAAGTGTTAACTCAATCAAGAGTGTCTACGACAGCTATTACTTTCTAAGCACTGATAAACTTCCAGAAAAAACAGATTTAGTCATCTGGCCCGAAACAGCGTTCCCGACTCTCTTCTTAAGTGAAGGGATGAAAAATAATAAAAACTTCCCACCTCCGTCAGTGATCGACAGCATTATCGAAAAAACAGGAGCTGAACTTTTTATTGGTGGTTACGATTCAAGTCTTAAGCCAGGCGAGCAAAATTACAAAAGCGACTACAACTCTGCTTTTCTTTTTAGCAGCGATAGATACATGAAAGAAGTCTATCACAAAATGCGCCTGATCCCTTTTGGTGAAGGGCTTCCTTTTGGGCCACTTAATCAGTACCTAAGTGGTATCATTACTAACATCTCTTACTTTGCTGAAGGTGACACTTATACTGGTTTTAAAACCAGAGACAATCATAGTTTTGTTTCAGTTATTTGTTACGAAATTCTATTCCCTGATTTTGTCTCTGATATGCTTAACCATCAAAAGGAAGAAGCTCAGTTCTTAATCAACCTGACTAATGATTCATGGTATGGCGACACCGCGGAACCTCATCAGCACTTATTCTTAAGTAAATGGCGTGCACTTGAATTCAACCTGCCGATTATCAGGTCAACGAATACGGGAATTTCAACGGTCATTTATCCTGATGGAAGCGAGAGCCCTCGTTTATCATTGGGTGAAAAAACGTATCTCGATCACGACTTTTCTTTTGTTAAAAGAGAAAAAACACTCTTTCAAACTTTTGGTCTGTTGAGCTTTCTTGCGATCGCACTGGTTTTAGGATTAGTAGAATTAGCCCTTAAGAGAAAAACCTTCTTTCAAGAGATCATGAAGACGAATAAAGCCTAAAAACTTTTTCCCTTCTAAGACCGGCAGTATTTGAAATGACCTTGTCTTCGATTCCATAAGCTCCAGAGCTTCAAAAGCTAATTGATCCGGGTGAATACTAGTTGGAGTCCTATTCATGATGGACTCTACACTTGTTTGCAGCCCTTGGTTTTCGCGAGTAAATGTTCGTCTTATATCGCCTTCAACCAGAATGCCTTTAAACTCTCCATTATCGACAACTGCACAGCCTCCCACTGGAAACTTAGTCATCATAAGAATAGCGTCCTGAAGTGTCTGTGTGCTCTTTAAAACCGGGCACTGGTCTTCTTTGATAGTCAGGTCTCGCACTTTCATGCGCAGAGATTTACCAAGGATTCCTCCCGGATGATTAACGGCAAAACCTTCTTTTGAAAGACCTATGTATTTTTCAAAAAGCACGGCCATGGCGTCGCCCATTGCCAGCGCCAGTGTTGAACTCGTCGTTGGTGCCTGGTTGTTGATGCAGGCTTCTTTTTCTACCGAACAATCAAAAATAATGTCACAGTACTCTGAAATAGGAGAAGGCACTTTTCCCACAAGAGCGATGCGGTGGCTTTTTGGGATTTGTAAAAATGGCATAAGCTTTAAGACTTCTTCTGTAGTTCCTGATTTACTTAAAAGGACGATGGCATCGTTTTTCCCTACTCGTCCCAGGTCTCCGTGAAGAGCTTCTGTCGGGTGAAGGAAAAGGGCCGGAAGACCAAGAGAAGTAAAAGTGGCAGCACACTTTTGAGCGATAATGCCGGACTTTCCTACTCCACAAAAAATAATCGACGAACCTGTCGCTCTCAATTGATCAAACAAGCTGGTTAGTTTATCTGCATCTTTTGAATGATTCTTTTCTAAAATTTCAGCGGCCCTAAGAAGCGATTCTGCTTCTAATTTAAGAACATCCGCCATGGTTTTTGAGTGGGTCATACTTTCCCTTTTAAGTGAAAATCTTGAAACTACTGGGTCTTACGTTACAATATTAAGAAGATGATAAAAAGTTTTTCAAACAATTTAAAGCAAAGATTACCAAAGATCATGGCACAGACCATTGTAGTCACAGCTATTTTGTTTGGGACTTACAGCTGTTCTTCTTATGAGAATTTCAAGGAAGTCACTGAAGATCTTGAAATTCCAAGTCAAGTCTACCGTGCCGACTACAACAAGGTCTGGCAAGAGGTGATGAAGCTCACTAA
This sequence comes from Bacteriovorax sp. As-1, assembly GCF_058446905.1. Classification (NCBI taxonomy): domain Bacteria; kingdom Pseudomonadati; phylum Bdellovibrionota; class Bacteriovoracia; order Bacteriovoracales; family Bacteriovoracaceae; genus Bacteriovorax; species Bacteriovorax sp. As-1. Next base: position 2,239,017 of record NZ_CP184341.1, on the reverse strand, counting down.
TAAATACGCCAGAGAAGTTTACAACCAGGATGCCGGAGTCATTAAAACCCGCTGGATCGACAACACTCTTGAGCTAAACTTCGCCGACTCTTTCGGGTCAAGTGACTCTGTAAAAAGAGCGGAATTCAAACTGATCATCAACGTCGTCAAAGGTTATCGTGGAACAAAAGAAGTGGCGAAGGTCACAGTCTTTAAACGCCAGAGAGTTGAGCAGGATTTCCTGCAAGGCTGGAAGATTATCAGAACTGACGGAATCTTAGAAAAATCTATCCTCTATCGTCTTGAAAGAGCCCTGGCCATCGAAGCCAAGCTTCAAGAAATCGAAGATAAGAAAACAAAAGAAGCCGAAAAGAACTTCTAAGTTTCCTAAAAAAATATCTAAATTAGATTGTTGTATTCAAGGCCATACGTTGCCAGAAGATTCTCTTCTTGCTCATGTCCCCATTAGGTGATTTCTGTCCAGTAATCTTTGCAAGACTTGCATCCATCTCCGGGAAGATATCGTTGTAGCGTTCTTTTTGAATCATCTTTAGAAGTGGCTGGCGAGCTTTCTCAAACTTCAGCTCCCCTACTGTTGAGATAACTGACTTGATGATATTTGAACGTTTTGCCTTAAGAGCTTTCCCGTTCATTGTTGGCTGATAGTAATTTTTCTTATCGTATAACATTGCCCATACTTGTGGAGCGGCGTCTACCGTCTTAAGTGTCCTGATGTTATCCAGGGCCTGAGCGCGAACGATGAATGAATCATCTTTTAAAAGGCTCGCGTATTGTTGTGAGTACCCTCGTTGTTTTAGAGCAAGCATCGTCTTTAAGCTGGCCATTCTCATAACCCAGTGAGGGTGCTTTAAAAATTTTGAAAGGAAAGGAGCTGACTTATCACCCATGATTTGTCCCAGTAGGAACGTCGCCATCCAGCGGTTTTTATCCGGGTACTTTCCGTTTTTCATAACTTCAATCAAGGCTGCAACAGATTCTCCACCGTGCTTAAGAGTTTCACTCTTAAGGCTCGCCATTTGAGTCTTGTCGTTATTAAGCATATATCGTTGAAGAAGAGCATTTTTTACATCTGAATTATTAATCGCTGCTTGTGCATAAGCAGAAAAAGTCAGAGACAGAAGACAGATAATACGAGCTACATTCTTCATCAAAAACTCCCGCGGGATTATCCCAGCATTTTTTCAAATTCAGATAACAGTTCTTCTGCAGATTTCTGCTCCCCTTCTTCCTGAGGAACGTCTTCAAGAGGGATATCCATAACCTGAGGAGCTTTTTCAGCAGCAGGTGCTGGTTTGCTATCAGCAATGGCCTGGGCCATAGCTGCTTCTAAATCTTCTACTTCTTCCATTGCAGGTGGTGGTGCTACTGGAGCAGCCGCAGTTGCTGGAGCTGGAGCTCCTTTTCTTAAGGCCTGAAGCTCAGCTTTAAGTTGGTCATTTTCCTGCTGAAGACGCTTCAAGTTTGCCAGGTCTTCTTCGATAATGGCGTATTCTTTTAAGCGCTCACGGATTTCATTTCTTTCACTTGTAACAGAGGCCAGCTCTTTTTGAAGACCAGCGTCTCCACCAGCTTTTGTCATCGCTTCTGCTAATTGCGCCTCTAGGTCTCTCACTCTTTGTTGAGCTGTCCCTAAGTCTTTTTTCAGGATTTCAGTTTCAGCGCCCAGACCTTTTCCTGCAGAAAGCTCCTGGATAGTTCTCTCGAGGTCAACGATTTGTCTCTGACGGTCGCTTAGTTTTTGGGTAAGTGCCGCGATCTCTGCATTTTTTTGTGTCACTTCTTCAGCACCGGCACCAATACCGATATTCATTGAAGAGGGAAGATCCCCTACTGGCACAACAGAAGGAACGCCGTTGCCCATATCAAGGCCACCGCCTCTAAAAAGAGATGATTTAAGTGAATTAGAATTCTGGATAATTGAATCTAAATAATTTTTTACAACACTCGCTGGGATTTCGTGTGAGAGCTGATGAAACTTTTTGCGGTTGTAAAACCAATAGATAATAATCGCCACCATCGTCAGCAGTAATAGCAAACTAAACACTGTGATGGTTTCATCAGTAAATTTGGTGAGAATCAAACGTATTGTTTCTGTCACGGTCCCTTCCTAGGATTTAATCTCTAATCGCATCTATATGGAATTATAATCTGTTCCCAAATAAAGACAACATTTCCTTGTGTAAAGGAGCTCTTGCCGCTGCGATTGTCGCTTGGAAAGGATGGAATTTCTGACCGTCATAATCAGTTACTAAAACACCGGCCTCAAGACAGATTAATCCGGCAGCAGAAACATCCCATGCCGCCAATCCTCTCTCCCAAAAACAGTCAAATACTCCGCGGGCCACATAACATAAATCCAGGGCCGCACTTCCCATTCGTCTGATACCACGGCTTTTGCCCATGAGTTTTTTGAACAGGTCAAATTCCTGATCAAAGACCGGGCCTTTTTCTGTGGCAAATCCAGTAACTAATAACGAGTCACTCAGTGTTTTTTTCGTCGATGTCTTTTTTAAGCTGATAGGTTTGGATTTCTTTTTGAAGTCTTTTGAAAAGTTGATCAATTTTGTTCCCTTGCCTTTGATGGCATAAAAACAATCTCCGTTAGTCGGTCTGATCACCACTCCGACTACCGGCTCTCCGAAATGAACCAGAGAAATGCAGACTCCGTAATAATCGAGTCCGTTTAAAAAATTATTTGTCCCATCCAGAGGATCGATAATCCACACCCAGTCTTTTTCTTTCAGAAATTTATAGCGATTCATCTCGCCCATATATTCTTTATAGGCGCTCTCTTCTGCCAGGATAAAATGATCCGGGTATTTTTTCATGATCCCATCAATCACCAGTTTTTCCGATTCAACATCGGCGTTGCTGGCAATTCCCTGGGCCACTTTCGTTGTGATTTTTAAGCTGGATAGTTTTTTTTGTTTTTCCAAAAGAAGTTTTGAAGCCTTGACTCCAAGATCCATCGCCAGTTTAAGTGCTTCTTCTTTTTTAACAACTGCTTTTTTATTTTTCGTATTCGCTTTCATTTCTTTCATCGCTATCCTGATCGATTGATTGTTCCTCTTCCATGACGACATCTTTTGTCGGGACTGTATACGTTTCCTGGAACCAGTGTCCGAGGTCAATCTGCTGACATCTCTTTGAGCAGAAAGGACGAAACTCTGATTCGTAATAAGTAAAAGCAGTATCACACTGTGGGCATTTAACTTTTAGCAGTTTATTCATACCTTTCTCCGAATCGGCCGAATTTAAGGCACGTAGTCTGGTAAAGATTTTTCTCTCTCACAAAATTGATCTTTTCATATTGATCAACCAAACGAATGCCTTGTATGGCATTAGTTAACCAAATTTCCCTGGAGCTTTCAAGCTCACTTTTAGAAATGTCGGATTCAATCACATGAAAGTCTTCGCGTTTTAAGTATTCAATTAATTTCTTGCGGGTCACACCGTCCAATACCATAGAGGAAAGCTTAGGTGTCAGGACCGTTTTATCATCCACCCAGACAAAAACATTCGAAGTACTCGCCTCTGTTAAGTTTCCCTGATGATCGAAAAAAATGACATCGTCACATTTTCTTTTTAAGGCCTCTTTAAGTTCCAGATCAGCCACTAAATAGTTGGGAGATTTAACAAACGAGGGCACGAGGCTTTGGGCCTTGATTGATGTGGCATTTCCCAAATTTAAATAAGGATTTTTTGGTGCATGGGGCTTCTTGGTAAAAAGCAAAGTATCCCCAGCGATACTAAGACGAAAATAATGTGCCGGGACAAATTCAGCTTGTAAAAAAGCTTCAATTTCTCCCCTAAAATTCATCCAATTTGCCTTAGGAAATAAGTGATCTGCGCCTTTTAGCAATCGGTTTAAATGCTCGTTTAAAAAGACAAACTGCTCTTGCCCTGAAAGAAAAGAAGTGAAGGTCCAAACCCCGCGGTTTAGCTCTTCTGACTGATAAAATGGAATGGAATCTTGCGATATTATTTTCAATGAAATGCTAGCCTCTTTCTTCCTAAGAGTGTAGCTTTATTCATGAAGATCTGACAAAGGAAAGTTTATGGAGTCTCTAAAATCCAGCGTGACAATCGTCGGTTTTGGCTCGCAAGCAAAAGCATGGGCATTGAACCTCAAAGATTCAAAGCAGAGCTTAAAAATTGCTTTAAACAAAGGAAGTAAATCGCGCGCTCTTGCCGAGCAAATGGGTTTTCAAATTATTGATCTGGAAAGTGACGCTTTGAAAAACGAGCGCCTGCTTGTGATGCTGATCCCTGATGATCAACAGCTAAGCTTCCTGCAAAAAAATCAATCCTACTTAGCACCCGGGGCCCATTTAATTTATGCTCACGGTTTCAGTGTTTCAAAGTTTGATTTGAAGAAAGCATATCCAAACATTCATCACTCACTACTCGCTCCAAAGGCGATTGCCAGTGAAGTACGATACCAGTACGAGATCAAAGGAAAAATCGGTGCTGCTTATTGTGCCGACTCAGCGGCCCTTGAAGCAGACCTGCGCATGATTGCTAAAGCAGCAGGCTTCACTGCTCTTTACAAAAGTAACTTCGATGAAGAGTGCGCTGCTGATTTATTTTCTGAGCAGTCATTCCTTTGCTCGATTCTTCCCTACGTCGCTTTAAAATCTTTCAACACTCTTAGAAAAAACGGCATCTCTCAGGAAGTCGCTTTTATGGAATGTTTTTTAGAGTTGAAATCAATCTCTCAGGCCATCGTGACATTAGGACCTGAAGCTTTTTTCAACCTGATTTCTCCCAATGCTCTTTTAGGCTCACTAAAAGGCAAAGAACTTCTTCTAGGCGAAGAGTTCGAAAAAGGTCTGGAGAAAATCATGAAAGATATCAACGACCGCACTTTCTACAAAGAGGTAGAGGGATACACCGACGAACTAAGAGCTAAAGTAACCAAAGACTGGGAAAATGAAGAACTCTCTCAGGTTTATAAAAGATTAAAAGCTGATCTTATCAATTAGTGAGATAAATATGAAATTAGACACCAGAAAAATCCGCGCCTTTAAAAAGAAAACAGCAAAACGCACTCTGCAGATGCTGACTTGTTACGATTATCAAATGGCCCAGTTGATGAATGAAACGAGCCTTGATCTTCTTTTAATCGGCGACAGTGTAGGAAATGTTGTTTTAGGTTACGACCACACCATTCAGGTCGACACTGAAACGATGATCACGTTCTCCAAAGCTGTTAAACGTGGAGCCCCTGAAAAATTTGTCGTCGCCGATCTTCCCTTTGGAAGCTACGCTACGATGGAGCTTGGTGTGCAAAACGCCATTAAACTTTTTCAGCAATCGGGAGTTGAAGCTCTAAAACTTGAAGGTGCCTTCCCTTTTATTCTGGAAATTATCGAGCGCCTGACTCATATCGGGATTCCTGTTATGGGGCACATCGGCCTGACTCCTCAGTCTGTACACGAACAAGGCGGATACTACACTCACGGAAAAGACACGGCTTCTCAAACTCGTTTAATGAAAGAAGCTCAGGCGCTTGAAGCTGCCGGATGCTTCTGTGTTGTTTTAGAATTTGTTGAAGAGTCTTTGTCGAAAAAAATCACAGATAAATTAAAAATCCCAACAATTGGTATCGGTTCAGGCAAACACACGGATGGGCAAGTTCTAGTCGTGAACGATCTGCTTCACAACGGAAAAAAAGATCCGCCTAAATTCTGCAAGCCAATCGGCAACCTGTACGAATACAAAATGAAACTGATCAACGAGTACTTAAAAGCATGAGATTAGTTACGATCGATAACGGCAATACGAATCCGACAGTCGCCATTCATGACAATGGTGTGATGCAGAGTCTTGTGCCTCTCGATCAGTACACTCCTGTTGCTTCTGATTTTATTTTGATCTCCAGCGTGGGCAAAAGCTTATCTATTAAGCCAAGCTTCGACTTAAAAACAAAAAGAACAAAAACGCATTTCTTCGATATGAAAGTGGACTATAGCGAAACATTGGGTGAAGACCGCATGGTTGCCGCTTATGGCGTTTACAAAAAACTTAAACCCAATGAAAAAGTCCTGGTGATTGACGCCGGAACTTTTATCACTTGCGACCTCGTGACTAACGATGGTTTCCAGGGTGGATATATCTTTCCGGGACTAAACCGCTTCTTAAAAACTTATTCCGACAGCGCTCAGCTGCCACATTTAAAAGCAGACCAGTTGTTTAAAGGTAATGAAGAACTCCCTCACACGACGGATGAAGCGATTTTAAAAGCAACAGAAATCTATGTGAAAGCTGTGATTTTAGAGGTCATAAAAAAAACTTCCCCCGGAAAAGTAATCTTCGCCGGGGGAAGTGCGGATGAATTAAGAAAAGTTCTTAGTTTAAAAGTTCCTGCTGATTTAGATCGTCACTTAGTACATTCAGCACTGTCGTTGATCCATCAATCTCATCTGAGCCAAGGGTAGCTTTTAAAGAGTCCGGGATTTCCACCGCACGGTATTTTTTCCCGTTAGATGTTCTAATCCAGTAACCCATTACCAGTTTCTCTTCCACTACCATACGGATAGGCTTAAGGCTGATGATGTGATCAAGGTTGATTAGTAATGTTTCAAAAATGTTGTCGACTGACTGGCCATCTTTTGGCGAAACAATCTTAAATCTCTCTAATGCCATAAAATCCTCTAAAAAAATGTGTGATGCCTGAGTATAGAGCAACCAGCATGGCTTAATAGCCCCTTTGTAATTTTTATACTTGTTTAGGCCCTTCCCCCTTGGAAAAACTCCATAAAATAGGTATAAATCGCCCATGACAATTGATTTAACCCCATCACAAGTCACAACCGACTACAACCAGCGCTTTGGCGGGATCGCCAGGCTCTATGGTGTCGAAGGGCTTAAAAACCTGATGAGGGCCCGCGTCCTGGTCGTAGGATTAGGGGGCGTAGGTTCATGGGCGGCCGAATCCCTGGCCCGCTCGGGTGTAGGTTATATCACTCTGGTAGACCTGGACGACGTCTGTATCACTAATACTAACCGTCAGCTTCCAGCAATGAGCGGCCAGTATGGGAAACTTAAAATCCACGTTATGCGCGATCGCATTTTGGCCATTAACCCTGATTGCCATGTCCATTTAATTGAAGATTTTTTTACGGAGTCTACTGCTGAAGCTATTCTCGATGCGCCTTACGACTTTGTGATTGATGCTATTGATAGTTTAAAAAATAAATCTCTGCTTATATCTAAGTGCCACCAAAGAAAAATCCCAGTGATTATCACTGGGGGGGCCGCAGGAAAAGTTGACCCGACAAAAGTCACGCTGGCGGATTTAGGTTCCAGCAAAAATGACTCTCTTCTTTTCAGATTGAGAAAAAAACTACGCCGCGATTTCGACTTTCCAGCTGGAACAAAAACCAGCAACCTGAAGCCGCAGAAATTTAAAATGATGTGTGTTTTTTCACCTGAAGACACTATCTATCCGACAGCAGAAGGTGGTACTTGCAATATTCCCGACCCAGAAACGAATCTCAAGCTAGATTGTGAATCAGGCATGGGCTCAGTCTCTCATATTACGGCCTTATTCGGACTTATGGCCGCCGGTCACGCAGTCAACACCATTGCCCGCAAGTAACTAAAGTTATTTAGCAAACCGACCTGAAAGTTCAAAGTGAAAACAACCCTAACTCTGCTCCTATTCACCATCTCTTTTTCCGAAGCATTCGCCAAATGCAACAGCTAAGCTATCGGCTACCGCAAAGAAACTGGCTTTGGTATCTCTCTTGGTGGAGGTTCAAGCAGCGCGGGCTTCTACGATAAAAATACGGTCAACGTCCCCGTCTCAGTCAATGGCGAGCAGGCCTGCTTTAAAAAAGTAAATGCCTCTGCCATGAAGAGCGAATAGAAAAAAGAAAAGGCAGAAGAAAACAATATATTTTTGTGGAGAAAAACCCACAAAGGCTGCAGCAATGCATTTGCCGAAACCATGAAGAACTATCAATTAGAAAACTACCTGGCTAATGACTCGCTCAAAGATTACAAAGTTAAAAAGAAGTGGTTTTCGGACGACTTAGTTTTCGAGTGGTAATTCCTGCGGCCAGCAGATTCTTTAATAAATCCCCAGGCAAAAACGGCAGTACTCCAGCGATCAACAATTTTTCTGTTGGAATGAAAAACAATAATCCAAAGACACCAAAAGAAAAAGTAATCGCACTTCCGATGTAGCAGGCAAAAAGAGCTTTCCAAAAACTTTCAGTCCATCCCCTGTCACTTAATTTTCCAACCACCCAAGAGGCGATGAACATTCCACCGAGATACCCCATCGTAGGCCCGATCAAGAAACCAGAAGCTCCGCCTGCAAAGACAGGTGCTCCTAAAAAACCAATTCCCAGGTAAGCAGCAAAAACTGAAAAAGATAAACGGCTTCCCCAAAGAAGAGCTAATAAGGCCACACCAAATGTCTGCCCAGTAATCGGAACGGGCGTCCATGGTAGAACGAATTTAAGCTGAGCAAGTGCGCTCAGCATTCCCAATCCTAATAGAAAAGAAATGACGGTGGCCTTTGTCTTTTCCGGGAATTTTATAATAAGTTCGGGAACCAAGGCCTTTGATGTCTGCATATTTTTCTCCTGTGTTCACAATTATTAGGAAATCTTCCAATGAAAAACAATTGCAAAACATCATCAACTGACATAGTTTATTGCTAAACTATTTACTGCTAAACAATATGAAAAAGCCTAAGCTACAAAAATTCATTACTGAAAGTGCTACGATTTCATTGATTTCCAACGGTATGCGACTGCAAAAAGAAATGAATCTTGGTCTTAAAGAGTTTGATCTCAATCTCAACCAGGCATTGATCTTATTGGCGATCTTTTTTGAACCAGAAAAGACAATCCGCTTTAATGAACTCTCGGGAATTATCCCGACAACTAAGGGCAATATCAGCCATTGCACTTCTTTTCTGGAAGAGAGAAAGTTCATTTCCCGTGAAATGGTAGACAATGATTTAAGAGGTTATGCTTATAGTTTAACAGCAAAAGGAAATAAGCTTTCGTTATCGTTAATTAAGTTTTTTGATGCAATTGAAAATAACTGCGACAACAAATTCTCGCAGGCAAAGATTAAAGAATTTATTGGAATGGCAGAACGTCTTTAGTTTTCGTCTAGCCCTGCTCTAAAGGCCTTATAGATAATCCCCTCAATGCGCTTTTCGCTCGCATCTTTGATTGATCCAAAACTCATGACTTCAACCGGGCTCACTCCACAAAATTCCAGCACCGCTTTTTTCATCATGTTGACGGCGGGGTGAAAGTACGTCAGGTATAACCACCAGACGGGAGCATCACTCGTTACGATTAAACGTGCACTTTTCCCAGTGAGAAGCTTGTCCCAATTGTGAGAATTCTCGCGGTATTTAAAAGCAAATCCAGGTAAAAAAGCGCGGTCTAAAAAACCTTTAAGAAGTGCCGGAGCCCCACCCCACCAGACCGGAAAAACGATCACGATGTGCGTGGCCCATTTTACTTTTTTTTGAGCTTCGATTAAATCAGGTTCCAGGTTTTGAACTACCCTGTAGCCATTTTTTAAATTGGGATTGAAATTTAAGTCAGAGAGATTGATTCGCTCTATCTCTCCCCCTTTTTCTTTTGCGCCTTTTTCATAGCTGTCTGCAATCGCGGCACACAGTGATTTTTTATCAGGGTGACCTAAAATAATCAGCGTTCTCATTTGATCGCTTTATCTCCGTGAAGTTTATGCAGAATTTTTTTAGCAATTGAAGGCATGACGTATTGATCGATGCGCTCATTTAATTGGGCCAGTTCTCTAATTAAGCTTGAAGAGATTGTTGCAAAGTGAGGTTTAGCGAAAAGACAGATGGTCTCGATGTCTTTGCTGATTCCGCGGTTACCGACAGAGAGTTCAAGTTCCATTTGATAGTCAGAAGAGTTTCGGAGTCCTCTGAGTAAAAACTGGGCCTTTTTATCTTCTGCAAAGCGAGCAATCGTCCCCTCGTGCGAGACAATAGTGACGTTTTTTAGTTTATAGTAATCTACGTAAGCCTGCATCATTTCCAATCGTTCTTCAACTGTGAACATGTAAGCTTTTTTAGGGTTCGTCGCAGCAACCCAGTAAAGGTGGTCGAAATGAGTGGCCGCCCTCATCATGATATCGGCGTGTCCCCATGTTGGCGGGTTAGCGCTAATTGGGTAGACGATAATTTTCTCATTCATAAAAGCTCCAGGGAATGTACAAACTTTCCCCTATTATACACTTTGATAAAAAGCATTCCTAGTGTTAAAATTTTGACTTCCAAAATAATCAGGTTCATTTACCAAGGATTTCATTCATGTCTGAAACTACCAATGCCCAACAAAACCAAAACGACTACGACTTCGCAACCATCGAAGCCAAGTGGCAAAAGTTTTGGGAAACCAACAAAACATTTAAAGCGGAAAACAATTCGAAGAAGCCAAAGTACTACGCTCTCGATATGTTCCCCTTCCCATCTGGAGATGGACTTCACGTAGGTCATCCTGAAGGATATACAGCGACGGACATCATGTCTCGTTATAAAAGAATGCTGGGCTATAACGTTCTTCACCCAATGGGATGGGACTCTTTCGGGTTACCGGCAGAGAACTATGCCATGAAGACCAACACTCACCCGGATATCACGACTAAAAAGAACATTGCGACTTTCACTCGTCAGCTTAAGGCCCTTGGGTTTTCTTACGACTGGGACAGAGAGATCGCGACGAGTAACGTTGATTACTACAAGTGGACTCAATGGATTTTCGTTCAGCTTTACAACAAAGGTTTAGCTTACGAATCTGAAATGAACGTAAACTGGTGCCCGGCGCTTGGAACAGTTCTAGCAAACGAAGAAGTTATCGATGGAAAGTCTGAAGTTGGAGGCCATCCGGTTATCCAAACGAAGATGAAACAATGGGTACTGAGAATCACTGAGTACGCTGAAAGACTGCTTAACGACATCGAAGATGTTGACTGGCCGGAATCAATTAAAGAAATGCAAAGAAACTGGATTGGAAAGTCTGAAGGGGCAACCATCAAGTTTAAAGTAGAATCAGGGGAAGAGATCGAAGTCTTCACCACAAGACCAGACACTCTTTTTGGTGCAACTTACATGGTCATCGCTCCTGAGCATGCGCTTGTTGCAAAAATCACGACGGCCTCTCAAAAGGCAGCAGTTGAGACTTACGTTGAAGCTTGTAAGCTTAAAAACGAATTAGAGAGAACTGAACTTAACAAAGATAAAACCGGAGTTCCAACTGGAGCATTCGCCATTAACCCGGCAACTGGAAAACAAATCCCGGTATGGATTGCGGACTACGTTCTTGCAACTTACGGAACAGGTGCGGTTATGGCCGTTCCTGCTCACGATGAAAGAGATCATGAGTTCGCGAAAAAGTTCAGCCTTCCGATGGTGAGAGTTATTGAAGGCGGCGATATTGACGAAGCGGCTTACACGGCAGACGGAAAGCACATGAACTCTGACTTCATCAATGGATTAAACATTGCTGAGTCTAAGAAAAAAGTGATCGAGTGGCTTGAGTCTAAAAAGCTTGGGACAGGAAAAATTAACTACAAACTTCGCGACTGGATTTTCTCTCGTCAAAGATACTGGGGTGAACCATTCCCTATCTTAAAGTTTGAAGATGGAACGATCAGATGCTTAGACGCTGATGAACTTCCACTTGCTCTTCCTGACCTAAAAGAATTTAAACCATCTGGTAACGGCGAGTCTCCACTTGCCAACGCTACAGACTGGCTTTGGATTACTGATCCAAAAACAGGTAAAAAAGCAAAACGTGAAACAAACACAATGCCTAACTGGGCAGGGTCTTGTTGGTACTACCTACGCTTCTGTGATCCACAGAACGAAAAAGAGCCATGGAATAAAGACGTAGAAAAATACTGGATGCCAGTTGACCTTTACATCGGTGGAGCTGAGCACGCGGTTCTGCACTTACTATACGCTCGCTTCTGGCACAAAGTGCTTTTTGATCTTGGGTTTGTTTCAACAAAAGAACCGTTCCAAAAGTTAGTGAACCAAGGCCTGATCCTTGGAACTGACGGCGAAAAAATGTCAAAGTCCCGCGGTAACGTTGTGAACCCGGACGCGGTTGTTAAAGAATCAGGAGCTGATTCTCTTCGCCTTTATGAAATGTTCATGGGGCCACTAGAAAAAGTTAAGCCATGGAATGAAAACGGAGTTAAAGGGGTATTTAACTTCCTTTCTCGCGCTTACAGATTCTTTGCTGATCCTGCACACATCACAACTGGTGCTGAAACTGATGAAACTCTAAAAGCTCTTCATAAAGCAATTAAAAAAGTGACTGAAGACTACGATCACCTTCGTTTCAACACAGCAATTTCTGCGCTGATGATTTTTGTTAACCACTGCTACAAAGCTGGGAAGGTAACAAATGAAACGGCTAAGACATTCACCCTTCTTCTTGCTCCAATGGCCCCTCACCTAGGTGAAGAGCTTTGGGAAATACTTGGTGGAAAGACGACGCTTACTTATGAATCATGGCCTAAGTTTGACGAAAACCTGGCAAAAGACGACACGATCACTGTGGCGGTTCAGGTTAATGGAAAACTTCGTGCAACTCTTGAAGTTGAGCCAGGGATCACTCAAGCAGATGCGATCGCGATGGCAAAAGCAGATGAGAACGTGTCGAAGCACCTTACTGGAGCAATCATTAAAGAAATTTACGTTCCAGGAAAAATTGTTAACTTTGTTGTAAAAGCATAAGGATTTATATGAGCGAAAAATTTTATATCACTACCGCGATTGATTACCCAAACGGTAGACCGCACATGGGCCATGCCCTCGAAAAAATCGTCAGCGACGCCTACTCTAGATGGCACGCGTTCTTAGGTTATGAAACATACTTCCTAACTGGAACAGACGAAAACGGACAAAAGCTTATTGAGTCGGCAAAAGCACAAGGCCTTGAGACGCAGAAGTTTGTCGATGACAACTCAGCAATCTTTAAAAAGCTTTGCGCTGACTTAAACGTTTCAAACAACGACTTCATCAGGACAACTGAAAAACGCCACCACGATGTGTGCGTTGATCTTTGGAAGAAACTTGAAGCTAAAGGCGACGTGTACTTTGGAGTTTACTCTGGGAACTATTGTCTTGCTTGTGAGTCTTTCTACACTGACACTCAGGCGCCGGACAATATCTGTCCAGCCCACAACACACCACTTACAAAAAAAGAAGAAGAAGGTTACTTCTTTAAAATGGGCGCTTACCAAGATTGGATCATCGCTTACATCAAGACGAATCCAAACTTCATCGTGCCAAGCTCTTCATACAATGAAATGCTTTCGCGTTTAGAAGGCGACAAACTAAGAGATCTTCCAATCTCTCGTCCAAACGAAGGATGGGGAATCCCGGTTCCAGGAAATCCTAAGTTTGTTATGTACACGTGGTTTGATGCTTTAATTAACTACTATGCTGCTGTTGCTGGAACTCCGAATGAAAAATTCTGGCCAGCTTCAATGCACGTTATTGGTAAGGACATTACTTGGTTCCATACCGTTATCTGGCCGATCATGCTACACGCTGCTGGTATCGCTCTTCCAAAACAAGTTTACGTTCACGGAATGATCCTTGCTGAAGACGGAAAAAAGATGTCGAAGTCACTTAACAACGTTATTGATCCAAACGATATGCTGGCAAAGTATCCGCTGGATAGTTTCCGTTATTACCTTCTTCGCGCGCTTCCTGCTCAAAGTGACGGGCGTTTTTCTGAGAAAGAATTAATTGAAAAGCACAATGCTGAACTTGGGAACTCTTTTGGGAACCTGATCATGCGTGTAATTAAGCTTTACTTAAAAGACAACGCTCCAACGGTTGATGGCGCAGGCATCACACAAGAAGTTAACTTCGATGAAAACTTCAAGAAGATGAAAGAGTACATGGAAAAACGTGAACACAACAAAGCGCTTGAAGCTCTTTGGGAAGGTGTCAACAATATGAACCAGTACGTAAACACGAAAGAGCCATGGAAACTTAAAGAAGATAAAGTGGCGCTTAAACAAGTTGTTTATAACTGCCTATACTCGATCCATGCGATCTCTACCCTTCTGTCTCCTTTCCTTCCAGACACTGCTAAGAAGGCGTTAGAGCCTCTTGGAGTGAAGTTAGGCAAGTATGAAGACGTGAAGTTTGGAACAACAACGTATGAGCTTTCTGAGCCAATGCCACTGTTCCCAAAAATTGATCTTCCGGTTGAACCAAAACCAGAGCCGAAGCCTAAGGCCCCAAAACAACCGAAAGCTCCAAAAGAACCAAAAGAATCTTAATTTTATTTAGCGCGGTACTGCCTCTTAAAGGCCAGTACCGCTCCTTCTCTATTGCCTCTAAAAAGACGCACTTTTTTGACCTAAAAAAACTAAAATTCGTTTGATGACAGAAGTAGATTTATTCTCCTTCATGATCTTTAACAGACTAAAAATACTGTCTTTTCATATAAAGAAATCAACCTTCTACGTCGATCATAGAAAAAGAGATTAGAATGTTGGGATAGCGAATATTAACGACAACGGTGGACTATGGACGAAGAACAATTGGCACTGGTAGAGGAAGGCCTCAACCTTCTTTTACAAAAGTACAAGAGAAATGAGCGCGATGGAGATTTGCGTAGAGCTCAGGCCGTTATGGATGCAAAAGTGGCCATCCGTAAAGTTATGTTATCAGTCGCTATTAAAGGCGACGTAAAAGACATCATTCCTGTTATTGAAGGCGGTAAAGGGGCCGGCTGGGAAGTGACTGACTTTGACAACAAAGTTGTTCGTTACCACGCATAGCTTTCTCTATTGTATTCCCTCTCTTCTTAATCAATAATAGCCTCCTATAGGGAGGCTATTATGTTGGAACAAATCACTGAAGATATCAAAAAAGCAATGTTCGCCAAAGATAAAGAGCGTCTGGATGCTCTACGCTACTTTAAGGCGATGCTGATTGAAAATAAAACGTCTAAAGCACCAATTGCTGAGATGGACGTCCTTATTAAACACGTCAAAAAACTTAAAGACTCTCTGGAGAATTTCCCACCAGAAAACGAAATCAGAAAGAAGACTGAAGTTGAAATCAGTGTCCTTGCTGAGTACATGCCAAAGCAATTAGATGAAGCAACAGTGAAGGGTTACATCAAAGATATTATCACTGCGAACCCAGGTGTGAATGCTGGTCTAGTTATGAAGGAATTGAGTCCTAAAATTAAAGGGCAATTTGATAGTAAACTTGCAAATGAGCTGGTTAAAGCGGCCTTAGGATAGAAATAAAAAAAGCAGCTCGCGGGCTGCTTTTTTTTAGTTTTAAATTAAAACTTGCAGTTAAGAACAACCGGGAAGTGATCAGATAAAACTTCTTGAATAGCCGATAAAAAAAATGCTCCAGTGGAGCATTTTTACTTTTTATGAAAATATAATGAGATTCATTTTGCTTTTAAGAGTTTTGTCGGCAATTAAAACTTGCAGTTAAGAACAACCGGGAAGTGATCAGATAAAACTTCTTGAATAAACCTAAAGTAATACGGTTTCGTCAACTGTCTTAAAAACACTCTTCTCTTCATCCCTTCAAGTCTCTCATCGATCTGGAAATCATCTGCTACAATTTCGTTTTTCTTAACGGTTTCAAGACCTGTTAAGTACTTTCCAAACTGAGCAACAAACTTATCCATTTTACTTTGCCCTGCCGGTGTCAGCGGGTATTCAAGCTTGATTGTGGCAGGATCATCCACTGGTGGGATATCGCCATCAAGGATCGGGTTTTCTTCTGTATTAAGAACGTCGATTTGATCCAGCCCTAGATAAGCTTCAACAACAGGAGACTCAAAACTCTTGTTTGAAAGCCCTACAACTTCTTTTCTAATCACATAACGAGACTCGATATCCTTGTAGATCTTTTCATTATAGTAGTTGTAAACCTTCCCTTCATCGCAGGCAGAGAAGGCCTTTTTATCTAAGATAAAATGGTCGTAGTCATTGGCCACACCATTAGTTTCTTCTTTTTTAGAATTGTAACGAGTTGGAGAAACGGTCGTCGCCTCACTGATAAGCAACTCTCCACCAGGGAAGGCCTTAAGAACTTCCGGCCAAAAAGCGTTATTTGAAACAAGGTTCATATCGGCCATCAGCATGATCTTTGTATCTTTATATTTTTTTCTATAACGATCCATAAACTCAAGTGTGTTTTTTACTTCAGCGTAACGGGCGAAGTTTGCAGAGTTGATTCCTGTTCCAAGCTCTTTGTGGCTTTCAACTCCAAACGTTTTTTTCATCAGGTCTTTTTCAGCGTCCTCATCACCCGAATAAGTAAACACCATGTGTGAAGCGACTAATGTAAAAGCAGTGTTTCCCGCTTTGAAGCTCGCCATAAAGGGACGTCTTGCAAAGTGCTGAACCAGGTCTCTTCCCATGAAGTCTTCTGTTAAAGTAATGAAACAAGCAACTGGCGAACCAGCTCCTTCCTGAGCATATTCCTGACAGTGAGGATTGATCACTGGAGTTGCCGAGTTTGCACGGTAATAGAACCCTACTAACTCCTCAACTGATCCAATCAGTGCCGAGTCTCCACGAGGAGAAAGAAGCAATGACCAGCTTGGGTCTAATTTTTTTAACTCTTGAAGAACTCTCAAATAACCTGGAGCTCTATAGAGATCGTAAGCTCTGTATGTATCACTTTTAAGTTTGGCGATTTTAGCGTCGAGCTCTTTAATCTTTGCCGCGTCTTTCAACTTACTTCTTTGGTCTTGGTACTTCTTTAAAATGTTTGGTGAATCTTGAAGAAAAGAAACGACAGCTTTGTTGCTTTGTTCATCGCGACCCACTGTCGCTAAAAGCTCTAGTCCTGAAACGATGTCATATTGATTCATGATTTTTGCCACTAGAGCATAATCTTTAAAAAGGGCCTTTGATGTCCCTGGGTGAAGAAGATTGTAGTTGGCAATTTTTAGAGAGCCGGTCGCTCTTTGTGCTTTTGATGATGGTCCGTATTGATTGTAGTTGGTGTAACACCCAACTTTGTACTCTTCATTCACGATCAGCATCTTGATCGTTTCACAACGCTCTTGATACTCAGCGATTTTTTGAGCGTCGTCTTCTAGCGACTTGGAGACCTTAGGCACAGCATCTTGGGCCTTCAGTGTGAAAGCGAAAAGGACTAGTATAGAAAGTAGTAATTCCTTCAAACAGGACTCCAACTATAAAGATCAACTAATACTGGCCATTAGATTACCAACTTAATCAACTGATCTTCAACTTTTGCCGTGGGAAGATTTCTTCCTAAGTAGCTGATACCCTGTTCTTAACAGAAAAAAAATGAAGGTGTGTAAAGACAACACGGCTAAAGTTTTTGACTCACAATGCCGATAGTTAGCTCAAGTTGCTAAGACTAAAGCGAGGAAATATCTATGTATAAGTATTTATTGATTTTATGTTTAACAATTAACGTTTCATACGCCTCGGCGGTGAAGTTAGTTGATTACATGGTAAGTGGATCTGGAATTGCCGAAATCCTGGCAAAGCATGGAATTAAAGGAAACGATGCTAAGCAAGTACAAAGTTATGTCGCTTCATCATTAGCAGCTCTAAGCTCGAAAGGGTCTACTCTTTCTAAGCAAGAACTTCTGGATGTTTTAAGCAAACTGCCAGTAACAGGACAAGACGCTAACGTAAGAAAGGGTCTGCAAATGTTACTAGACACTCCTGCTGATAAAATTCAGAAGAAAGATGTCGTAAACGCAATCAACAACATCATCTACCTGGCTAACCGTCACGGTAAATCAGTTATCATTACATGTGCTGAGTGTGTGAACGAAAACCTTGCTCGCGATGGTTTCAAGTTTACAGTTGAAGCTATTAAAAACGCTTCTGCTTCAAAACTTCTTAACGATGTTATTCCAAAGAACCCAGCTCAACTTAACACATTCATCTCTGGACGTATGAAGAGACTTGGAATGGGAGACTATTCAAAAGTCACTCCAGACCTGGTTGCTCCTGAAGATGAAAAATCACTTGCTCTATTTCTTGGTCTTGCAGAGTCTGGATCAGCTGAGCAAAAAGCACTTATCTCTTCAATCAAAAAACTTTCTACAAAGAATGGTAAAACAAACATCATCGACCCAAAGAACCCACACAAGTTCTGGAAGGTTCTAGCTGACGATATGTCTGCTCAAGACATGGCCGGATGGACGAGAACTCTTGATGAAGTAGCTACACGTGCTCAAAAAGATAATATCTCTGCTGAAGAAGCTTTCTATCGTACACTAAAAGATAAAGCTTCTGGAAACGAGTACCTTACTAAGCAGTATGAGACTCTTAAAGCGAAGAGATGTTTCTTCAGATAGAATTAAAGACATTCTAAAAATAAAAAAGGCCCTCGCAAGAGGGCCTTTTTATTTTTACATATTATCAATCCAGGTCTTGATAGCATCCAGCTCCTCTTGAGTCAGCTGGGCAATTGGGTCCGGAGGCATGTTTCCACCGTTATTTTTTAAGATGGTCCACATTTCAGATCCATCAGAATTCCCTGCCACTACAAGTCCTGCACTCACCCACGCTGCCGACGTTTTATAAGACGACCACTGGTGGCACTGAAAGCATTTCGTTTGCGCCACTCTATAAGCGGCCAGAAGTCTAGCTCCATCTGCTGTTGATGAATCAATTCCTTCAATTGGTGAATACTGTCCACCATCTCCAGAATTGCTGTTGTAATCCTGGCCGCAGCCAAAAAGGACAAGCATCGTAAATGTTAAAGTCAGGATCTTTTTCATCATAATTAAACGTCGATAACCGCTACAACTTCCACTTCATCCGTTACACCAACGCCCATGTATTCAGCTGGCTTTAGTTTTAGGTCAGAAGGCTTAACTTTAAAAGTCGCTTCAATCTTATTTGGGTTCACTTGTTTGTAAGTGAAATCTACTGGCTTCTTTACATCATTAACTGTCAGTGTACCAGTCCCCTTTCCATCAACTGCACTCACTTGAGTGAACGTGATCTTAGGTGATTTTTCAAAATTTAAATGCTTATGGAAATGCTCATCGCGAAGAGTGATTCCTGTTTTAAGTTCTTCAACTTTTACCCATAGATTTTCTGCTGTGAACTTGTTCCCGTCTTTTTTTACATCACCTTTTACTTTTGCTGACTTCGCTTCAAAACTTCCCGCTGGAGAAAGTGAAACTTTCACAGTCACTTCATGGGCCATGACTGAACCCATCATAAGAACACCTGAACAAAGAGCGATCATTTTTTTCATATAAGACTCCTAAAAATCGTAAACTGCGCCTATTGACCACAGACTTCCTGGGTTAGGAAACACTTTTCCTAAGCGGGTTCTGAGAGATACATTTTTAATTTTAATTTTTGACTGAAGAAAGTAACCGGCCTCCAGGGCCGTATCCCTTTCAAAGCGGTACGTAGCTTCATCTGGATTCGTCCAATCTCCCGTGCGGTACTTCACCGGAATTTGAAATCCTAATAAAACGTTGTCGGAAATTGTTTTAAAGTACATTCCCGGTCCAACAAAAAGACCTTTTACTGAAACAGATGATTGCTGGTAATTAATCGTTCTGTTTTCAGAACTTATTGTAGCTGATGCTACGGCAAAACAGCCTTCCAGATCGAATTCGTATTTAACGTTTTCCCACTTCTTCCCCCCACCGACACATGAGCCGATAGCTGTACTTAGAAGATTATTTTTCACGTTAGTACTTTTATTAACCAGGATCACTCTATCCTGCCAGCTTAAAATTTCCAGAGTCGCGTACCAGCCAGGTTTGTATTCCAGGTTTTCATCACGAGTGACTTTTTCCTGGAGAAGATCTTCAAGAAGTTTTAAATCGGATTCTTCAACTTTTACTTTGCGGGCAAGACCGATAAAGCCTTCTGCATTCTTTTTATACTTACCACGCTCGTTTTCCGGTGTGTAATCATTGGTGCTGCTAAAGAGTTGAGTGTTTAAGAAGGCCAATTTGTAATAATAAAGTGGAAGCTTGGTTCTTTCATAATACGAGCTCTCCATCGCTGAAGGTGGAGTTGCCAGGATTTTTTCGTGGGCCGTCTTATTAAAGTTGATGATGATCTTGCGGTAGACCTCAATTGCTTCTTTATACTTCTCTCTGCGCTCAAAACTAATGGCCAAGCGCTCAAGGGCCATCCAGCTTTTTACCAGACTGTCTTCCTGGTCATCGTATAAGTCTTCAACTTTTTCCGGCTGATTTTTGTCTAAGTAAAGCTGCATCAGCTTTACGTTTTCAACTGTATTATCAGCTCCCATGGCAAATGATGAGAGTCCGAAAGCTAAGAATGTTAGTTTTGTCATCTTCATCGTTATAACCATAAATGAATCTGGGCCATCAAATCCCATCTATCTTTTGTACTGATCTGCTGATTAAAGTTTCTAGTGTTATATAGATCAGCACGTAGTTCTACTTTAGACATCGGGAAGTATTGAATACTCGGCCCAAATCTTACGCGGTAACTTTTATCCGCATCGTTTTTGTAATACTCAACAGAGTTTAAAAGATAAACACCACGAGTGGCCTTGATGTGGTTTTGAAAGTTTGCGTAGTACTCAGTCTTATCACCACTTACTAGTTTTGGTTTCTTATCAACCTTACCGATTTCAAACATCAAGCTGCTTCCATTGCCGATTCCTGAACGGATGTGAGCAGCAAAGGCCGTAAGGTCCATGTAATCGTTTCCTTCACTCATTGCTGAAAGACCAATGCGGTTTTTTTCCAGCAAGGTGTACTCAAACGTTCCCGCAAATCCTTTCATGCGAAGATCAGCGTCTTGGGTGAGGTTTCCAACAAAGACGTTTACACCTGCTTCAAAGGCCGGATTGTTATAATGAAGAATCACACCGTGAGACTGATCGTCCATCGTCACCTGTGGAGTCGTGCGGGCATAAGAAGTGTGTTCTACAATTCTGATTCCGTAAGTCTTGTCCATTAATCCTGCATACACTCCCCAGCTCGGACTCGGGCGGTAACCCACATAGTGCTCGCGCGTGCGATATTCTTTTACACTGTCGGCGGCTTTGGTGTTTTGCAGTGACCTTGGGATGGGAGCATAACCAAAGCTGAAACTTCCCATGTATTTATCGTTTTCACCAAACTTAACCACCATATTCAGGTCTGCCTGCATATGGATATATTCTGTTTTCTCGCTCTCTTCACCAAAGTTTCTCTTTAGTAAAAGACCGCGGTAGCTGGCAAAAGGTCTAAAGTGTTTGTTCTCAGGCTGTTTAAAAAAGAAACCTGATTCCTGACCAATTAAGTCTTCTGGTTTGCTATCACTATAAAAGCCTCTGCTTCCAATGGCCGTGGCCGAAACAGCTCGACCGTAATCATTGATGGGTCCGTTTCCAAAAGGGTTATAATGACAAGTAATACATGAGTTGTATCCATGTCCGATAAAATTGGGATAAGCCTGTACTTTTGAGATCATCAGAGCACAAAGGCCAAAGAATAATGAAATTGTTTTCAGCATGATTTCTCTAAATAAAACTAAAAATATCACTTAATCCTAAACTATAATTTCAACAATAACATTAACAATTTAACCCCTTTTTCAGAGAGAAACACTCGGTCATCGGAACTATTTGCACGTCCGCAGTAATTGATCATCCTTATGTTACGATAATTTGAGTGAATTTATTTATAAGGGGGAGTTCCATTAAACTACATCAATTTTTTAAAAAAGAATTCATCGTGATTTCTTTTGTCTCCCTGTCACTAAATTCAGCTTTCGGTGAAGCTAGAGACCAGGCGTATCGTTTGCATAATCGTCTGGCGAGTGTCCCTCCCACGAAAGAGGTCTTAAACCAAATGGAGACATACATTAAGAACGGCAATGCTAAAGATGCTGCTCTTAAGGCGATGGACGATCAAAACTTCTATAACATCACTTTAAAAAACTGGGTAAAACGTTGGACGAACGTCGATAATTCTCCTCGCGTTCCTCTGAATGATTATGTAGCGACAGTTATCGGGATAGTTCGTGACAATATACCTTTTGATCAGGTTCTTTATGGGGACCACCTTTATATCGCAGCACCGACCACTCCGGTAACGATTCCTGCTTACAACAAAAAAGACAACAACCAGTACATTGAACTGGAAAATAAATTCGTCTCATTAAAAGACAATTTAATGAGAGTGAATCAATCTGAAGTAACCGGCGTTAAAGACACTGCGGGAGTTCTTACAACCAGAGCTGCGGCCAGTGCCTTCTTCTCTGCTGGAACCAACAGAAGAATGACTCGTTTTACTTTCATGAATTTCCTTTGCCGCGATTTCGAAGCGGTTCACGACATCAACATCACCGACTATCACGTAAGACGTGACGTTGAAAGAAACCCAGGTGGAGACAGCCGCACATACCGCAACCAATGTGTGGGATGTCATGCCGGACAAGATGGACTGGGTGGAGCTTGGGCCTACTTTGATTTTGTCGACAATGAAATCAAATACACTCCGGGAACAGTCGTTACAAAAATCAATAAAAACGTTCTTTATAAAGACGGGTACGTCACTACTAATGATGAATGGATCAACCTGTGGGCGGATGGCCAAAACGCCAGTTTAGGGTGGCCGGATAAAACATCAGGAAAAGGTGCCCGAGAATTAGGAATGATGATTTCAAGATCACGCGCTTTTGCTGAGTGTATGTCTACGCGAGTGTTTGAACTTGTTTGTGTGAGAAAGCCTAAAATCGACAGTGAGAAAAAAGAAATCAAACGTCTCGCTGATCTTTTCCAGGCAAACGACAATTTTAGTATGAAAAATCTTTTTGCAGAGACATCTATTCTTTGCATGGGCGAATAACAATGAATACAGAAAACAACGAAAAACAATCTACTATACCTAACGGCGTTCGCATTGCTATCGCCATCGGAACTCTGGCCTCAGTGCTTATCGCCTTTAACCAGTGTACTTTCGAACCTATGAAAGCAAACAAGAGAAGCACCGCTTCGAAGTCAACTGCTCCTTCTACGGCAACTGGTGATGCGGGAGATATCGACAGTGATGCAGAACTTCCTGATGGACTGGTCATGCCGCCAATGAACAACCCGACGACAGAAACAGAACTCGATCAAGTTGATGTTGGGGTTAAGAACTTTGAACAAGTTTTCCAATCAATGGTTGCAGTAACGGGTGTTCCCGCGACAAATACCAACGTTCAAAACCTCTATAAAGAAATTGTTGTTCAACTTCCGACCGATAACAACGTAAAGAGCTTTCTTCCAGCTAATCAGGTGGCCATTACGAAACTTGCTGCTGAATTCTGTGAGCAGCTGGTAGAAAATGGAACATTAAGAGCAGTCATCTGGCCCACCATTAACTTTAGCCAGACTCCAACTCAGGTTTTTTCTGCTGCCAATAAGCAGTTAATCATCAACCAGGCCATCGATCGTTTTCTTCCACCGCTTGATACACAAACAAAGACATCGACGGTGAGCGAACTGACAAAACTTTTTGATGAGCTTTTAACAGGTGAAAACCTGTCTTCAAGTGTAACGACAAGAAAACTAGTGAAGGCGATGTGCATTTCCACTCTGGCAAGTGCGCACTCAACCCTACTTTAAGGAACGATAAGATGACGAACAAAAATAAAGATCAAAATCAAGACGCTCCTTTAAAACATGAAAACCATACTCTTCAAAGCAGAAGAGATTTCCTTTCACAAGGTTTTCTAACCGGGATGAGTTTCACCATGCTCCCAGGTCTTCTTCCTCTTTTGAAGATGAATTCGGCCCACGCTCTTGAGTGTGGTTTTGGAAACCAAGAGGCCATCACCCGCATCCCAGTTATGATCTTCGATCTTTCTGGTGGGGCGAACTTAGTGGGATCAAATGTTATGGTTGGTAAGGCCGGAGGTCAGATGGATTTCATTACTAACTATGAATCTCTGGGTCTTCCAACAGCGATGCACCCGAAAAATGCCGGGCAAACCAACAATGAACTAGGACTTGTTTTCCATAACGATTCAGCGATTCTTCGCGGGATCAGAAACACGACAGCTGTTACAACCAGAGCAAAAGTTGAAGGCGGAGTTTTCTGTGCAGCTTCTAACGACGACACTCAAAACAATCCACACAACCCGATGTACTGGCTGACAAAGGCCGGAGTTGTCGGAGAGCTTGCTCCGATTGCCGGGACAATTAACAGCGAATCGGGTGGAAACTCGATGGCGCCACAAAGTTCACTCATCCCTACTCTTAAACCTGTTACCTTAAACTCGCCACAAGATGCACTGAGTTTAGTTAATATCGGCCGCCTGGGCTCACTTTATGGCAAAGAGAAGGCGCAAAAAGTTTTAAAGACTATTGAAAACCTGAGTGCGCAGAAATTAAAACAATTCAATGCCAAGGCCCTTCCTGATCAAATCAAAGACCTGGTGAACTGTGGATACATTCAATCTCAGGATTTATTAAACCGCTTCTCAGCGACTGCTGTTGATCCAACTCAGGATGCAATGGTAAGACAGGTCTTCCCTAATATCGCCAACAACAACGATCAAAGAAGAACAGCCACTATGGCAAAACTTATCCTCGATGGATATGTTGGAGTCGGAACTGTAGAAAAAGGTGGATACGACTACCACGATAACACTCGCTCAAGCGGTGAAACGCGCGACTCTGAAATTGGTGAAATGATCGGCCGGGTGATGGAGCTTGCTTCATTAAAACAAAAAGACATTCTTATCTACGTCTTTACTGACGGTGGTGTTTCTGCCAGTGGTGCGACAGACGACTCAACAGGTGGACGCGGAAAAATTCCTTGGACAGGAGACAGCTCTCAACGTTCATCAAGCTTTATGCTTCTCTACCGTCATGCTGGTAAGGCGACATTAAGAACAGCTGATAAGAGACAAATTGGAGCTTTTAAAGACAATGGTGCCGTTGATACTAATGCAACAATGGTAAGTAACAGCGTAACTAACCTTTCAAAAGCAGTCGTGGCCAACTACTTGTCACTTTCAGGACAAGAGTCAAAACTTGCTGATGTAGTTGGGGACAATCCGTTTGGATCAAGCATGAACAGTTATTTATTTTTTAACCCGATTAAATAAGGACTAAACTTTGAAGAGATCAACCAAGTACAAACTGACATCTTTTTTATGCCTGGGTCTAGTCCTTATTGGATACAACCAGTGTATCAATCCGATGCAAGCGACAAATAAATCGGCAATGAAGTTTTCAGCTGATGGTAATGGATCAGGGACAGGGCAAGCACCAAATAATTCAAATACCCTTTCATCTGCAGAAGTAAGGGCGATTTCAATTGAGGCCTTTAAGACGACAGTCTACCCTATCACCCGCGCCCGTTGTGTTTCTTGTCACGGGACAACTCAAACGCCACTGCATGCTTCTTCTAACTTAGAAACAGCTCACAATGTTTTGGTTGATAACTTTAAAATTGATTTCAATAACATTCCTAGCTCTCGCATGGTCTTAAAGCTTAAAAACGAACGCCACAATTGTTGGGGCGACTGTACGGCCAATGCTAATGAAATGCAGGAAGAGATCACTGAATGGAAACGCATTATTGATGAAAAAGCACCGGATGCTACGGATTCATCAAACGTTTCAACTCACACAACATCAGAAACAAAAACAATCGCAGAAATCCTAAGCCCGGAAAACCTGATTGATCAGGGAACAATTACCTTGATGGCCGAAAGTGGATCGCTGCGCACACCAATGGTTAAAGCGACAGATAATGGAACAAGTTATATCTGGGCACCGGAAGGAACAGGGACAAAAAACCTGACGAGTGCTGATGCTGGTTTGGCCTATGTTAATTTCAAGCTGACAAACTCAGACTTCTACAAAGTGCACATGCTCGTTAATGCACCAGATGCCAACTCTGACTCTGTTTATGTAAAAGTGGCAGGTTCAGATACAAAAGAGTGGCATATCAGAACGCTGACAAAAGGTTTTGAATGGCGTGAAGTGACCAACACCACTTCATACCAGGATTCTCCTTTTTATATCGCCGGAGGGTCTAACTTTGGAGTTGAACTTCGCCAACGCGATGACGGGTTAAAAATTTCAAAAATCACGATCACTAATGACCCGATGTTCAATCCAAATGCAACAAAGGCCCTGAAGTCAACAATCAGCATGCCTATTTCTTCTCTTTCTGGCGTGAGTGGGTCAATACTAGATATTGATATTGAAGAATACGACATGTACAGCTACAAGCTGACTAATCCAAGAATCAGGACGACACAGGATATTTACGTTAAATCGTTAAAAGTTTTGGTGAACGGCTCATACAATCCACAGCACGCGACTTACACAGTTGTGAATAAAAAAGTTTCAGCGGCCGATGGAGTCCTTTCAAATTACTCAATGATTCTTTTAAAAGATAAAGGATTAGACAGCGACAAACTTTCATTTGCTTTTGATCACATCGGGACATCAGAGGCGCCGACGACCACTCCGACAACTGGTACGGGAACAACACCGACAACTCCAGTAACGAAGATTTCATCTGTCGATGGATTTAAACAGACTCTCTGGCCGGTTCTTCGCGCTCGTTGTGTGAACTGCCATGGCGAAAGTCAGCCTCCTCTACACTCACACTCTAACGTAACGACAGCTCACACGAATGTAGTGGAAAGTGGACTGGTGAATTTTACCAATATTGGAAGCTCAAAAATCTCTACAAAACTTAAAACAAATAGACACAACTGCTGGAGCGATTGTAATTCCAACGCCGCAGAAATCGAAGGCCAGATTACAATTTGGAAAAATCTCTCAGGTAAATGATGTTTAAAAAAGGTATTCTGATTTCTCTTTGCTTATTCGCCCTTGTCCTCGTCATCGATTTTGTCTGGAAAGCTCAAATGATGACGGGGGAGTCGGCCCATATCAACCGCGGATTTATTTTTGGCACTCTTCAAGACCTACCGGCCAGTTTGACGTTAGTCACTCTCTGCTCGATGGGTGGGCTTTTAGTTTTCTTTTATGTCATGATGATCATTCTCCTTCCTGCAGAACTTCTGCTTTTAAAAGCAGGGCTGGGACTTCTTGCCGGAGGAGTTTTAGGAAATGTGGTTGACCGTGCTATTCATGGTGGGACACTGGACTTCCTGCCGATGCAACTCCCGGGGCTCCCTCCTATTGTCTTTAACCCGGCGGATGTATTCCAATGGATTGGTGCTGCCATTATTGTCATAAAACTTATCACTAAAGAAAAGATCATCTGGTATCCGGAGAATCAAAGAGGTTTTGGACTGGTCAATCTAAAAGAGCAAATGAAGTTTGCCCTGAAGTTTGCCACTATTTCACTATGCACTTGTCTTGTCTTGGGACTCTTCTCTCTTTCTTACTTAACTCTGACTCTTCAATCAATTAACGTTCACAGTAAATCCACAGTGATTGGTTTTGCGATCAGCTATCTGGCCATCACTCTGCTTTTTACTGCCGTTTCTTTTATTGCAGGACTCCTCCTGTCACAAAGAACAGCAGGCCCTCTCTACGCTTTTGAGAAGTACGTTGAAGATTTACTCAATGGGGATCAAAGAGAGTTGAAATTAAGACAAGGGGACAATTTCAAACATCTTGAAAATGTCGCCCTTAATCTTAAAAACCACCTGAACAAAAAGTAATTACATAACTTCAAGAACAGCGGCGTTGCGGTTGATCGTTAAAACTTTCAGTGCATTTAAGTATCGCTCGAATGAATCTATGTCCGAATACTTCGCCAGTTCTTGCACTGCTTTGTGAGCGAACTCACCTACTTCTTTCATTCCAAGAAGCTCGTCAGCAGGAACAGATTCCCAGATAACCTCAGCTGTTGCTTTATCTTTTAGTGTCGCTGGATTCAGGATCAATTCCTTAAAGGCCTTGTACTCCATCTTCTGACCACTCTTAGAATAGCTTACATAAAGTTTTCTCGTCATCGCCTCTTCAACCGCACGGTATTGAGACATAACCTTAACTGACTCTGCTGCCGTCTTACGGTTGGCCATTTCAGCAACTGAAAGCTGGAATGACTTAAAAGCATCATAGGCCGTCTCAGATTTTACGTATCGCTTTAACTTAAGCGTTAATCTCGCCTGTGACTTATAAGTCTCATGTACCAAGCGCGCTCTTGCCGTAACAAGCCTGCGCAGTGTTTGACCTTCAGACATCATACTCAGAAGCGGAATCTTTCTTCCTTTGATGAAGTTAAACTCCGGCATCCCCTGAACAAAAACGAAATATGGGATTTCGCGTTTTCTCATTGGGATATCGATAAAGATATCTGTCAGGTCTTCAATGTTCTTATTGATATAAGCATTGAGCTGCCCAGGTCTACTTCCCATCGCATTGAGTTCTTTTTCAATGCGCAGGATTTTCGCTGCGTTTTTTGCTAACGATTCGTTTCTCATACGCAGGAACCAGTCTTTCACTCCACTATAAATTGGGATACGTCTTCCAATTCTATCCGTCGAGTTGATTTCTCCCATGATACGAACAGCTTTATTTAAACGCTCACCTGAGTAACCTTGAACCAAGCGAAGCATCTCTTTAGGGTTATCCCCAAAGTAGTTGGCCATCATCGTCGCGGCCTGACGGTCGATTTGCTCTTTTGATTCTTTAATCGTCACTTTACCAATTTCAGCTTTTACTGTTTTGGCCACAGCAAGTTTAGCACGCTTGATTGGATCGAGAACAGCTCCAATTCGCGACATCATCTGCTCCATGCTGATTTCGCCAGATGTATAAAGCTTTCTTATTTTTGAGATTTTAGTCGTCGCATTTTGTAGAGTCTTAGCATCTACACCTACGTTCTTCGCTGTATTCGAGAACCCTAATAAGAAGTGCGCTGCTCTTACCTCTTCTTCCTGAGTCACTGACTTAGCTGCCGCTTTAAAAGAAGCTTTACCTGTTTGTCTCATCATCGACTGAGTTGAGACAAAAACAAGCTTAGGTCCAAGGGCAAGAGACCTGGTCGCGACACCAATCAGCGGGAAAATACTGATGGCCTCAAAGGCAGCCCAAGCGTATGAGCGGTGAACTTCATCCGCACTACCTGTGTTGGCAAAACCTAAATCTTCCATCACTTTAATCTGGGCCTCTGAAACATCGGCCTCAGCTTTTCTCTCCAGCTCGTTTCCTGTTAACTTGATCTGAATTCCCAGAGAAGCTAAACCAGCAACCGCCATCGCGCCACCAAGCGGAGCACAGATACCACCGGTTAAAGTGGTACACGCACCACCGACGATGATCGCTGCGACTCCGGCTACACCGGAACCAATCCCCCACCACATATCACGCCATTCGCTTGAACTCATTTCATTGATCTTGCTTAAAACTTCTTCTGGCACGGCCGGAAGACCGGCCATCTGGTTCAAGTCGTTTTGTGCTTTAGTTGTCGAGTAGAAAATGTTTTTGAATTGAGTTTCATCATTAATATCCATCTTACAGAAACGGTCCAGCTCCTGTAGGATTTGCAGTTTTCTTGTCTGGGCCGCTTGTTTTAAGATGTCTTTATAAATCGGTTTCTTATAGGCATCATCCAGAGCAAGGAAATTAAGTTTTAAACTAAACGTGTTGTCGATACCGTTTACTTTTGAGAACTCTTCAAACAACGCTTGCTGCTTAGCTGGGTCGCGCAGGTTGTACAACTTCAAGAAAAAATTCCCTAACTGCGCTTCTGTCTTCTTAGAAACATTTTTAATTTCTGAAACCGCTTTCTGGCTTAGAGTTGTCCCTGTTCCAAGTGCAGCTTGTTCAGATAGAATCGTCTTATAAGAAATATTTTCAGCAATTGAGTAATAGGCTTGATTGTTTCTCTTTACACTGAATAGCTGTGCGTTTCTTTGCTGAATATCATCGAGGATGTTTCTCCAGATCTGCTTCTTCTCTCCTGAGTTAAGCAGTCTTCCGGCATGGTTGTAACTAAGCGCCATGTTTAGTCCCAGTACTTTCCCCGCTTTTTGAAGAGTATTATACTGAACGCTCACGTTATTGATCTTACACATAACTTGATCGTTGGCCTTTGAGAAATAATTTTTAGTATCGTACTGAGGTAGAATACCTTCCTGTTGATACTCCAGCTGATCCAGGGCAACCATGTAACTAAATTTCAATCTCGCCCATGGGTTTCCTGCGGCCATCTGATCTAAAAGGAAGTTTAGCTCAAATGGTTTTGCTTCTGGAAGAAGAGCTAAATTGTCTCTCATGTTGGTCCAGATGAATCCCAGGAATGGATAAAGTTCTTTGAATTTTGTTTCCTCCAGTCTTCTGGTTGGAACGTATTTTTCCCCAGTGCGGAATTCAGACATAAAGTCTGCAAGGTTTGCCAGGATGTTATTTCCTTCGAAACAGATTTTGTTAAGCTCTGGAGACCTGCGGCTTCCCATCATACAAGCATTCTGTACGACTTTATAAAGAGCTGAGTTTGTTGGCGCGCTTCTTTGTTGATAAAGAGTGTCCGCCAGGTATCTTAAGCTCCAGTCTCTCCAGACCGGTGAAGAGTACATTGATGGAAAATCAACATTAACTTTTCTCCCAACAAATTTTTTCTTCATACGCTCTGTGATTAAATCACTGTAATCCACAAAACCGTTTTGTTGCATTAATTCCAACAGATAAGGAGATAAGTTTTGTTTCCCCGGGTAGAGTTGTTTCACTTCACCACTCTTTAATGTCACTTCGGCAATATCATCTGCAGGAAAATCCCCTAACATTTTTTGGAAGATATCAAATCCTGCATACGTGACGTTCTGGCCTTTTACTTTTCCCCTGAATGCACTCTGTGCCTCACCTAACTTATAAGACATGATCGTCTGAAAGTGGGCCACGTCATCAAAGTGTGGTTCAAGGGCCTGAGGTCCAGAGCCTTCAGCACTTCTTAGAGCGTTTTTATAGTTTTCGAAAGGAACAAGACCACTATAACCTTCTTTGGTCGGGTCTTTGTTAACGTTATCGATGTAGTAATCAAGATAAGAACTATCGTCTTCTTTATATGTCAGACCATGACTCGCCAGAATGTTTTCCAGGAACTGTTCACCAACACCTTCTTCGTAAGTGAATTTGAATTTCGAAGGAAGGTTTCCGTTAAAGTGTGTTTGACATGAATTAGGAATTGCTAAATCAGCACGACTTCCCAAAATGGTATCGTAAAGATACACCTGAGAAAGCATCATATGCAGAGTCATCCACTTTAAGGCCATAACGTAGTTCTTCGATGATGGCGCTTTTAATAAAGTGATAACATCACGTCTGATAATATCAGTCGCTGAGAAACTTAAACGATAGATTCCATTTTCTGCTGGTTGAATTTCTAAATAGAATGGACTTGAAGCAGGGTTTGGTCCCTGAGTGATAAGTCCAAGCTCACTTTGATCAAGCCCTTTAACGAAGGCAGGAGTCATATAAGGTTGAAGGCCAAGGTAAAAAATCTTTCCGTCATCTTCTTTTGGAAGATAGGAACGCATGATCACGACCACATCTCTTACAGGAAGAAGAACGTTTTCAACGTAAGTCGCCAGTAGCTCCGCGCGGTCTGCATGAGAGTAATTTTCATTGTGAAGAATAGGTCCAAGTGCTTTTAAATAACCTTGGGCCTCAGTTGTAAAGGCCACAAACTTCGGATCAATTTTATTCTGAAAATATGTTAATTGTTTCTTTTTTGATTTCTCTTCTTGAATCGTCGCTTTAACTACTTTATCAAAATATCCTTCGACTTTAACTTTTGGACAGGCCTTTTGATTGAACTCTTCCCGGTCGAGACTGTAATTATCTACCGAACACGAATCGCGTTTAACAGAGGCCATAAGCTTCTTAAAGTCAGCGTCCATTTGCTCTTTAGAACAATTCGCATCCTGTTCTGTACCAATCAAGCGAGTCTTGAAACTTTTCATCTTATTGACGAAATCATCAAAGTTCGCAGCTGATGCCGGCTTCCTTCCCCAATCACTGAAATTCAGCGAACACGACTGAAGAATAAGGCACAAAATAAGAACACTAGAATTTAACCACTTCATAGTTACTCCACAGCATTAAAGATCAATCTCTTATCGGTCTTGTCGGGTATTACTTTAGTTAAAATTCAGATTTCAGAGACTTAGGCCTTAAAATAAAGATTAAACTTATTTAAAGAAATAGCCGACAAGATCGGTATGATTATGAAAAAGTCACTCCTTATTTCTTCTTTCGTTCTGCTTGCTTCCTGCTCACACATGCCGGAAGAAAGAGTGTCTGTGCGTGAGCCTGCAGAAGCAAAAGGCTCATGCCAAGAGCTGGCACAAAGTCTATTCTTAAAAGAGAATTACGAACCTGATTTACAGAAGGCCTTAGTCGATAAAAAACTTATCACCTTCTCTAGTAAGTTCGTTACAGTTGAGCATCCGAAACTTAACTGGCTCAACAAAGCACGTATCTCTCTAAATAAATCGATTAAAAACTGGAACAACAACAAGTATCCGGCTTTTTATATTTTCAGCGACGAAGAAGTTGTCACTGAAGCTAAAAGATATTTTCAGACGATTGATAGCATCGTAAGTCCTGACGTTGCCGTTAATCCTGCTGCAACAAAAAATATGGCAACAGTTGAAGGATGGATGAAGTCTTTTGAATCTTATCAAAAGGATGTCGACAATTTATTAGAAGAGCGTATTTCTCTTCAATATAATCTTTCTCTGCTAAAAAAATTAAAACTTAAAAAAGATGAAGTTCGCGATATTAAAGTGACTATGAAACGCAATGGTGTCATGGTCGAAGAAATCCTGACGTTGAGAAAAAATGAAAAAGACCTGGATTACCAGGTGAAAAGATTTAAAGAAGAGATCAAGGCCCTTGATGGAACTCTTCTAAAAAACGGGAAAATCAAAGACCGAATTATCAGACAAGCGATGCTGACTGATATGTTAACGATTGTTCAAAGAGAATTTGAATACGGGATTAAAAATACCAAGGCACCAAACCCTGAATTGCAAAAAGAACTTGAGCGCATTACGGCCATGATTCAAAAATCAGAATTCCAACCGACGACGTATGGAGTTTACCGCATCACTAATAAAGTCTTTATCAGAGAGCTTGCCTCTCTTACTAAGGCCGATGTGGCCTACAAAAAATTCGTTGAGACTCCACTCTTAAAGGTAAAGGAAGTTGTAAACGCCTACATTAAAAACCGTGCGATTAAAAACCAAACGGATGAAGAAAAAGTAGGAATTTTAAAACGTATTTATGCCAAAATCACCAGCATCACGCCTAAGCAGGCGGCGATTACCGGTGGTACTGTGGCCGTTGCCGGAATTGGTATTGAAAGATATTTCTGGATACAAAATAACCCTAGCCATACTGATCCAGGATCTGCTCGTGTAGAAGAAGTCACTGACCAATCAGAAAGTGTCGACGTCAATGGCGCAAGGGCCGTTGAGACCAATGATGTTCAAGGGGTTCAGACCAATGGTGCTCACGAACAGCAACTTGACCGCACTAAAAAAGAAGAAGAAAAAATTTCTGATTCTCACTCAAGTGTTATTGAAGTTCATATCGATGAATTAACAGGACAATAAAAAAGGCCCCATCTGGGGCCTTTTTATTTTAGTTTCTTAGGTCTTTTCTTAAAATCTTCCCTACATTACTCTTAGGAAGTTCAGTTCTAAACTCAACCAGTTTAGGGACTTTGTAGCCAGTCAGTTCTTTGCGGCAAAAAGCAATGACTTCTTCCGCTGTTAAACTCTCATCTTTTTTCACAATGAAAAGTTTAATGGCTTCTGTTGTCTTCTCATCAGGAACACCGATGGCCGCCACTTCAAAAACCTTCGGGTGAGTGGCCACGACATCTTCAATCTCATTTGGGTAAACGTTAAATCCAGACACCAGGATCATGTCTTTTTTGCGGTCGACGATTTTGACAAAACCATCACTATTCATCGTTCCGATATCACCTGTCTTAAAGTATCCATCCGACGTCATAACTTTAGCCGTTTCATCGTCGCGATTCCAGTATCCCGGCATAACTTGAGGTCCTTTAATACAAATCTCACCAACTTCATCGATGCCTAGATTTTTATCATTATCGTCTTTAATCACAACGTCAGTCGAAGGAATCGGCAAACCAATAAAACCATTGTAGGCTTTAATATTAATCGGGTTAATACATGCTGCCGGCGATGTTTCCGTTAACCCATAAGCTTCAAGTAAAACTTTTCCAGTGACACTCTTCCATTTTTCAGCAACGGCTTTTTGCACAGCCATCCCTCCACCGAGGGCGATTTTCATAGAAGAGAAATCCAACGTTTTAAAATCTGGCTGGTTTAACAAACCGTTAAAAAGAGTGTTTACACCTGGAAGGACTGTAAACTTCCATTTTCTTAATTCACCAATGAAAGCTTTCATGTCTCTTGGGTTTGTAATGAGAACGTTGGTCGCTCCAATCGAAACAAACACCATTGAAACCGTCAGTGAGAAAATGTGATAAAGCGGAAGAGGTGAAATAAGAATTTCTGTCTGTCCGCCAATTGCAGGATAGAGCCACGCGCGCGCCTGGCACAAATTCGCCACCATATTTTGATGAGTGAGAATAGCACCTTTTGCGACACCAGTTGTTCCACCAGTGTATTGTAAAAAAGCGATATCTGATTGACTCATACTTGGCTTTCTAAATTTACTTGCATCGGCCATGCGCAGTTCAGACATAAAGCTCTTCGCACTTGGAATACTCCACGCCGGAACCATTTTCTTAATCTTCTTGATAACGAAGTTCACGATCAGCGATTTTGGGAAACCAAGCATATCGCCAATATTTGTTGTCAAAACATGCTTACAGTCGGTCTTATCCAGGACCCCCTGAAGGGTGTGGCAGGCATTTTCGAAAATAACGATGGCCTTAGCTCCCGAGTCCTTGAGCTGGTGCTGAAGTTCACGTGCCGTGTAAAGTGGGTTGACGTTTACTGCGACGAATCCACCCCTTAAGATACCAAATAAGGCCACTGGATATTGCAGAATATTGGGCATCATTAGGGCCACACGGTCCCCTTTTTGTAGCTTAAGATCGTTTTGAAGGTAGCTGGCAAATTGGCGGCTTAGGTGATCAACCTCTTGATAAGTAAGGCCTTTACCCATGCAATTAAAGGATTCTACTTGAGAGTATTTACTAAAACTCTCATCCATTAAGTCACCTAAGGAATGGTACTTTTGCATCTGATCTTCGATGGTCGCAGGAACGCCAGACTGATAGTTTTTAAGCCAAATTTTCTCCATAAAATCCCCTCGAAAAAGTGTTCCATAAAAGTTTAATAGACAATGTAAGATTACGCAAAGTGCTGTGAAGCAAATTTCTTTAATTTTATGTTTGAACAGAATATGAATCGTGTTATACCTGAGGTCTAATAGTTACTATGGTCCTAAGCAATTACCTGTCTTTGACCATTTTTTTGGAGTTTTTTGTATGGCTACTAAATTGTATGTTGGAAACCTTCCTTACTCAGCAAAAGAAGAATCGCTAAAAGAGCACTTCTCTTCAGCTGGATCAGTTGCATCTGTGAAAATCATCATCGATCGCGAAACTGGTAGATCAAAAGGTTTCGGATTCGTAGAAATGGATTCAGATGATGGAGCTCAAAACGCTGTATCACAACTTGATGGTCAAGAGTTCGAAGGACGTTCACTAAGAGTTTCTGAAGCTAAACCTCAACCAGAAAGAACTGGTGGTGGATTTGGTGGTGGATCACGCGGTGGATTCGGTGGCGGAAACCGTGATGGCGGTGGACGTGGTGGATTCGGCGGCGGACGCGGAAGAAGAGAATAATCTTTTTAAAAGACTATCCATATACGGCGGCTCCTTCGGGAGCCGTTTTTATTTGAGCTAAATGAACACTCCTACTCTCATTGAAAACATCGACTACACAATCAACGAGGACGGCAACCTGGTCTTCACTGCTCACTATCTTTTAAAGCGCGGACATTGCTGTCAGAGCGGTTGTCTTAACTGCCCTTACGGATACAAGGATAAGGCCGATCCAAACGTTCCTGCGGAGTTTAATGACTCGTGGGAAGACGATTATTCGTACGACAACGAAGAAGACGACGATTAACATCTAACCATTCCTTAGACACCATTCCATTCGCCCTATTTGAGATATAAAATCAACCTATGGAATTCGACTATATTGTCATTGGTGCCGGCAGTTCAGGACTTACCTTTGCTGCACTAATGGAGAAAAAAGGATTTAAAGTTGCTGTGCTTGAGGCCCACTCGCTTCCGGGTGGATGCTCTTCGTATTTTGAGCGCGAAGACTACATCTTTGATGCCGGGGCCACAACTCTTTCTGGACTCAAAGAAAATCGTCCACTCTATAATCTGATAAAACAACTGGATTTAAAATTAAGTCTCAAGCCAGTTGATCCTGGGCTTACTTCTATCCTGCCAAATAAAACAGTATCGCGTTTTAAAAATCCACAGAAATGGAGAAGCGAATTAGAAAAAAAATTCCCTGCCATTGATCACAAAAAACTCTGGGAGAAATTAAGTGATGTAGAGGAAAAAGGATGGCATCTGTCGCGCTCCTTTAAAAACATTCCGCTTAGGTCAATCGGAAGCATAAATGGTTTTCTCAAGCTCGATACAGTTAAGGCCCTTTCATCACTGCCAGCACTTTTAACCAGTGTGGGAAGCGAGCTTCGTTCATTAAAAATAGATGATCCTGAGTATCTCTCGATGCTCGATGAACTTCTTTTTATTACAGCTCAAAATCACCTGGATGATACGCCTCTTTTAATGGGTGCAATGGGACTTTCGTATCCCGATGACACTTACTATGCAACCGGAGGAATGAAAGCTTTCTCCGAAGCACTGGCAGCTAAATGCTCTCATTTATTTTATCGTCAATTAGTCAAAAAAATTATTCCTCCTAAGTCCAAGCAATCTAGTTTTGAGGTGGTAACCAATAAAGAAACCTTTAAGGGTAAAAACGTCGTCTCTACCATCCCTCTCTGGAACCATTTAGATCTTTTTGAAGAAGAGAAAATTAAAAACTTCTTTCGTCGTTATCCTGCACCAGATCCCTCTGAATGCTGGTCAGCTTTTATGGTTTATCTGACAATCCCACTGAATAAAAATCGTGAAGGATTGTATTATCAAATCCACACTGCTCCTATTCCACACTGTGGGACACGCTCTTTCTTTGTTTCTCTTTCGCATCCAGATGATCATCTCAGATCAGTTAATGGAAGACAGGTGGTCACAGTTTCGACTCACACAAAAACCAGTCAATGGATGAATTTAAGCAAGGAAGATTACCAAAAGAAAAAAAATGAATGCGCTCAGTTTATCCTGGAGAGCTTAAAAGAAAAATTTTCTTTGAAAGATGAAGATCTAAAAAATATTTTTAGCGGATCACCTAAGACTTTTATCAAATACACCCATCGATATAATGGGTTAGTCGGGGGAATCCCCCATTCCCTTAAGAGAAATCCACTGGATTTCCTCATTGCCAAATCACCATTGCCAAACTTTTACATGTTAGGAGACACACAATACCCTGGACAGGGAATTGCTGCCGTCGTCATGGGTGCACAAAATTTAAGTGAGTTTCTCGATTAATTAATCGGTTCGAAGAACGTCACCTTACCAGTTGTCAGTGAGTGATAAGCTGGAATAATTTTTAATTTTCCAGACTTGATCCCAGGACTTAATACAGGTCCAACGGTCTGTAGTTGTTGAGCTACTTTTCTAGCGTTGGCGATGATTGAATAATACAAGTGGTCTGTAGGATTGTGTCCGTGAACCGGGCGAAGTTCTTCAATAATTGGAATGAGCTGCCAAGAAATCCCTTTGATGTTCGGGTGTTTTTCCGGGTTCATACATGCGCGGAAAGCGCCGCAGTTTTCATGTCCCATAACAACAATTAGAGTGACCCCAAGAACTTCAACGGCCATCTCAATACTGCCGATAACGGCGTCAGATAAAACAGTTCCAGCGATTCTACATGTAAATAAATCACCAATACCAACGTCAAATACCAGTTCAGGTACAACGCGGGAATCGGCACAGCTTAAAATGGCAGCAAAGGGTTGTTGACCAAGATACTGAGAGAACATAACTTCTCTTCCTCTTTCCGGGTGAGTCGTTTGTCCTTCATAGAAAGCACGGTTACCTTCAACTAAAAGTTTAAATGCATCTTGCCAGTTATCTGCCTTTCTCATTGTCTAAAACCTCTTTACGTTAATGCTAATATAAAACTCGCATGAGAAGTTATAGTCAAGAGACTTCCGGATAGACCTGTCCTTTACAAGTAGCGCAATACTAAATTTTAGTCATATTCTGCGCATTTTGCGACTTTCTTTCGAGGTGCCTTCCAAAGGCGCGCATCACTTCCAAGTGCACCAGGGCCTGGGTGATGACATAAATATGCCAGGGAAGTGCCGGCTCAAAGTCGTGTATGGCCGTAATAATGTAACGCTTATTTTTTACCGGCATCGTCTCTCTGAATTCAAGTCGGCTCTTTTCATTGAAGCGAACCAGGTTTCCGCCCACAATATAAAACAAAGCGCGATTCATTGTGCTTCTTTCTTTGGAGTATTTGAGTTTTAGGAGAACAACTTGATGATGAAAAAGTGAGAAGTCGACCACATCATCTTCGACCTGCACTTTTATAAGTGGAGAAAAAACCTTAGGAAGCCACTGCATATACTCCAAGGCCGCATCTCGCGCATTCATAAATGTAGGAACGGGCAGACGCTGGACTGAACGAACAAAGCGATGATTTTTTTTTACGAAAGGCTTCCTGTCATTCACATCGCTCGCAACCAGAGCTTCTTCCAGGCATTCCTCAAAATTCTTAAAGCGATAATTCTCTAATTTAAACTTGCGTTCTGGATTGCAAATCATCGGATGGCGAATAGAATCGAGTAAAGGATAAACCAATTCTTTATTTTCCTGAGTAATCAATCTCACCCAGAGTTTTGAAAATCCTACGAAGTGCACTGGAACTTTAAGGTAGTATCTTTTTAATTTTAATTTTTCGCCAATTATGCGCATCAGATCCAGGTAAGTGTATTGCCCGCCCCCAGAAAGATCAAAAGTCTTATTGAAATAACGATCATCATCTACCACTGTTGCCAGGCACTTGGTCACATCATCTACACCGATTGGAGTCATCGGGTTATTCACCCATTGAGGACAGATCATTACTGGTAGGCGCTTGACCAGTTTATACATGATTTTAAATGAGGATCCATTTGGTCCTATAATTAAACCTGCGCGAAAAGTTGTCAGCGCAAATTTTTTCTCTCTAAAAACCTGTTCAACTTCCAGGCGGCTCTCTAAATGTTTAGACAGCTCTTCAAGATTGGAAGGCAAAAGTCCCCCAAGATAAATCACTTGCTTTACCTGATTTAAATTGGCCGAACGGGCAAAGTTATCGGCCAGTAACAAATCATAGTCAACAAAACTTCCCTGATCCAGATTCGCTGAAGGCAGCATTGAGTGGACCAGATAAAAGGCAACATCAACATTTATTAAGGCGCGTTCGACTTCAAGCAATGAAAATAAATCGCACTCTCTCCACTCCAGGCGAGGGTTATCACTTTTTCTGCTAAAACGACTAAAACCAACCAGGTCATGATCAGTATTTTTTAAAAGATGCTCTATCAGTCGTTGACCGATAAAACCAGAGGCGCCAGCAATCGCAATGGTGAGCTTTTGCTTTTTCATGAGCAAATTCTACTGCAAAAAAAAACACAAAGGAAATGTCGGAGCGTTAAAAAAGAACTTCTGACTTTAATTGATTTAAAAACTCATCAATATACATCATTCTTCTTTTGCCTTCTTTCTTGGCAGATTCAGTATTCATTGTATTGGCAATGGACTTCAATTTGATATGTATATGATCAATTCCGTATAACTTATCATCAAATGGACGATTCTCAGCAAAAGGGTCTGCTAAATCGTAAAATGGTCTTTGCAACTGAGTAATAACCGAAAAAAGTCTTCCGATTCCAATGGCCCCTAAAGCATCTAAACGGTCTGCATCTTGTACAATCTGGGCTTCGATTGTCTCAGGCCTAATCGACGCAGAAAAACTATGGGCGCAAATCGCGTGATGAATACCTTGGAAATATTTTTTTGGGTAGTTCACACTTTCTAGAAAAATCAGGGCTTCATCGGCCGCAAGAGTTGAGGCCTTTTTTCTGTCAGGATGATTTTTAGGAAGGTTCACCAGGTCGTGTAACCAGGCCGCAGGGATAACAATATTTTCGTCAGCATTTTCTTCTTTAGCTAAACGCCTGGCCATCGTCACCACACGCTGAACGTGGGCCAGGTCATGGGCGGGATCCATTGTCCCTAAAACATCGTTGATCTTTTCTGCAAATTTCTTTTCAAACTCTTCCATGTCAAAAAGTATATGGCCTGAAAAAGCGAAGTCTACTTTTTTAAGGCCACAGCTTTCATATAGTCGAAATTCATTTTAGCGATAGAAGTTAAAGGGATATGTTCAGGGCATTCAACTTCGCAGGCGCCGGTAAAAGAGCAATGCCCAAACCCTTCTTCCTGCATTTGCGCAACCAGGTTATAAGTCCTGCTCAATGATTCTTCCTGTCCCTGAGGTAGTGCATTTAAATGATTTATTTTTGCCGAAGTAAAAAGAGCTGCCGAAGCATTTTTACAAGTGGCCACACAGGCGCCACACCCAATACAAGCGGCCATGTCCATAGCATAATCAGCGCGCTCTTTCCCGATAGGAATTGAATTGGATTCAGGTGCTCCACCGGTGTTGGCCGAAATAAATCCGCCTTTCTGAATAATGCGGTCAAAGCTTGAACGATTCACTACCAGGTCTTTAACAATAGGAAAAGCATTGGCCCTAAAAGGCTCAAGGACAACTGTCGATTGGTCTTTAAAGCTCCTCATGTGCACCTGGCAAGTTGTCTGATTGTCATGAGGCCCATGAGCTCGTCCATTAATAAAAATTCCGCACTGACCGCAAATTCCTTCGCGGCAATCGTGGTCGAAAGCAACTGTGCTTTCTCCTTTTTCAACCAGCTCTTCATTTAATAGATCTAAAGCTTCCAAGAGAGACATATCGGGAGTGATATTTTCAATCGAGTAATTTTTAAAATCACCTTTGGTTTTGCTGTTATTCTGGCGCCAAATCTTGAAATTAATTTTCATTTTCTACCTACTTGTAACTTCTGACTGAAGGTTGAACAAATTCAAATTTTAATTCTTCTTTATGAAGAGCAAAATTCCCTACATCTTTAAACTCCCATGCTGAAACATACGAGTAAGACTCATCATTTCTAAGGGCCTCACCATCTGGAGTCTGGTACTCTTCACGAAAGTGCGCTCCACAAGATTCATTTCTCTCAAGAGCATCCACACACATAAGCTCGGCCATCTCCAGAAAATCCACCAGACGTGAAGCTTTATCCAGCTCCTGATTAAACTCTTGGGCAACGCCAGTGACCTTAACTTCTTTGTAGAACTCTTCTCTTAATTCCTTAATCTCTTTAATCGCTTTTTCTAAACCTTCTTTAGTTCTACTCATGGCACATTCCTGCCACATAATTTTCCCTAATCTTCGGTGAAGTGAATCAACCGTTTTAGAACCGTTATTCTTAATAATTTTTTCAAATTTATTTTTAACGGAAGCTTCCGCTTCATTAAAGGCAGCATGGTCTGTAGAAATTTTTCCAGTCTTCAGGTCATCAGCAAGATAATTTCCAATGGTCAGAGGAAGAATAAAATAACCATCAACACTTGCCTGCAATAATGAGTTGGCCCCCAGGCGATTAGCCCCATGGTCGGCAAAATTGCATTCGCCAATGGCAAATAAACCAGGAAGCGTTGTCTGCAATTCATAATCTACCCAAAGACCACCCATCGAAAAGTGAGGTGCCGGAGAGATTTTCATTGGTTCGGCATAAGCATCGATACCAGTTATCTTCAAATACATCTCAAA
Organism: Bacteriovorax sp. As-1; assembly: GCF_058446905.1. Classification (NCBI taxonomy): domain Bacteria; kingdom Pseudomonadati; phylum Bdellovibrionota; class Bacteriovoracia; order Bacteriovoracales; family Bacteriovoracaceae; genus Bacteriovorax; species Bacteriovorax sp. As-1. Next base: position 2,197,086 of record NZ_CP184341.1, on the reverse strand, counting down.
CAAATTGCCGTAACGACTTTTAATGGTCTCTTTTCCTAAACGGGCAATAGAATGTTTAAAATCCAGGTAAACAGCATTTTTTAGAGGACCGACTCCATGACCAGCATCAATTCTTTCTTTCGCTGCCCGCGAAGAGATATCTCTTGGAGCAAGATTGCCAAAGGCCGGGTATCTTCTTTCCAGGTAATAGTCTCTTTCCTCTTCTGGAATTTCATTAGGCGCCCTCTTCTCATCTTTATTTTTTGGAACCCAAATGCGACCATCATTTCTAAGCGACTCACTCATTAAAGTTAATTTTGATTGAGTCTCACTTCCTTGAGGCAGAGCTGTCGGGTGAATTTGAGTAAAACTTGGAGAAGCAAACAAGGCCCCCTTTTTATGGGCCTTCCAGATAGCACTGCCATTGCAATTCATGGCCAACGTAGAAAGAAAAAAGACTTTTGAATAACCACCTGTGGCCAACACAACTGCATGGGCACTATGGCGACTTAACTCACCGGTGACTAAATCGCGAACGATCACTCCACGGGCCTTCCCATCAATGACTACTATTTCTTGTATCTCGTGGCGAGAAAACATCTGAACTTTTTTAGCAGCAATTTGTCTCGATAGCTGTGAGTAACTTGCCAGAAGCAACTGCTGCCCTGTTTGTCCGCGTGCATAGAATGTTCTTTGCACCTGAACACCACCAAAACTGCGATTGGCCAGGACTCCACCATATTCACGGGCAAAAGGAACACCTTGTTGTGTAAAGTGGTCAATCAAAGGAGCTGAAAGCTCTGCCAAACGATAAACATTGGCTTCGCGGGAACGAAAGTCTCCACCTTTTAAAGTGTCGTAAAACATTCTCCAAGTATTGTCCCCATCATTTTGATAATTTTTAGCAGCGTTAATTCCGCCTTGAGCGGCAATAGAATGCGCTCTTCTTGGTGTGTCCTGGAAGCAAAAACATTTGACGTTGTAACCACCCTCGGCCAGTGTTGCGGCTGCACCGGCACCGGCAAGTCCAGAGCCTACAACAATAACATCCAGCTTTCTCTTGTTGGCAGGATTAATTAAGCGGCAATGAGATTGATAATTTTTCCATTTATCTTTTAAGTCACCAGTTGGAACTTTTGCATTTAATTTCATAAAACACCTACCTAAAATAAAGAATGATGGGAATGATGCCAAAACCACAGCCGACAATCAGTGCGTACGTGACAGAAACACGGGCCATCCAGCCGATATATTTTTTATGATAAAGCCCAAGTGTTTTAAAAGCACTTTGAACACCGTGAGAAAGATGCAGTCCAAGCGGCAAAGAAGCTACGACATAAATAACGAGGTAAAGAGGATCTTTAAATAGATCGACAACCATTTGATAAAGGTCCTCATGATGCCCTTGGATTTTTACCTTAAACCAAAAGTTCGCCATGTGAATCACAATGAAACAAAAAATAATGGCCCCAAGAAGCATCATGTTCTGAGACGTCCAGCTAGAATTTTCAGAAGCATGATTGATCAAGTAGCGGTCGTTTCTGGCGAGTTTATTTTTACGAGTGACTGCAATGGCATAAACGATATGAAATAAAATGCAGGCATAATTAATATATGCAATCACTGTAATGAAAACATTTCCTCTTAAGGCCGCAGAGTAATTGTTATACATCACACGTGCCTGCTCTGCTGGCAAAAGAAGAAGGAAATTTGCTCCGAGATGAGCAATTAAGAAAATGCAGATGAAAAGTCCGGTAAGAGCGAGAATTGTCTTTTTAAAGATAATCATAAAAAATCCCTTTCATATTATTACCTAAAGAGTTTATAGATAAAAAATATAATGGGAATTTTTTATTTCGTGATATTAGTTAATCTCTGATGGGATTAGGCCACGCTTCTTGCTTGCAGGCCATTTTTTGATAGCGATTTCTCTTTTTAATGCTTCTGACATTGTGTCAAATTCTTCGAGGTGCACAATCATAACTGGTGAATCAGTCCTGAAGTACTTGGCGCCTTTTTTCACATCGCAAAGATGTTCCACAAAGCGCCTTTCCGGATCAGTGGAAATTCCCGTGTAGAGTTTTCCTTTAGTGGTCAAGATGACGTAGACGTACCAGTTCATTTAGCCTCGAGCGAAATATACGAGAATGTCGTGACATCAAATAAACCGCGGTCAGTTAGTTTTAGTTTTGGGATGACCGGCAGAGCAAGGAAGGCCATTTGGATAAATGGTTCATCCAGGATCACTCCACACTCTTTGTAGGCACTCTTTAGCTTTTTAATATCATGGAAGAGTTCTCCACCTGTTTTTAAACTCAAAAGGCCAGCAAGCGGAAGTTCTAAAATCCCTGTGACCTTTTTATCCAGGGCCACACACAATCCTCCACCTGAAGCGATAAGAGCGTTAACTGCTGTCACCATATCTTCCAGAGAAGCACCAATCACCATTAAGTTGTGTGAGTCGTGAGCGACAGAAGCAGCAATCGCTCCTCTTTTTAGTCCCGTCCCTTTCACTAGACCTAGGGCTGGTTTTAGCTCAGAGCCGTAGCGTTCGATGTTGGCCATAAAAAGAATGTCGTCTTGATCGAATTTCTTTCCATCGTAGTTTACGACTAAGTGATTCGTGATAATTTCGTCTTTAACAATTTCAATCACGTTATATTTACCGACCTTTAAATTGAAATCAAAATCGCTTTCTTTAAGCGGCTTTCTCTTAATCGTATTTTCTAAAGGTGGAAGAGACTTGGTTAACTTCTCATTGATTGAATCGTCGAGCTTTAACTCCGCCACTCTCTTTCCAGCAATTAGTACGTCCTTAATATCAACTGAGCGGACATCATTTAATAAAACGATATCGGCCTGTTTTCCCGGAGCGATTAACCCCAGTCTTTTTAATCCAAAGTGCTTTGCCGCTGAATAAGAAGACAGGCGATAAGCAATATGCGGCTCCATCTTCATCTCGTTGATCATTTTTTTGATCAGGTAGTTGATGTGTCCTTCTTCAAGGATTTCGTATGGGTTTCTGTCGTCGGTGCACAGAAGACATTGAGTCGAATTGAATTCACTTACTAGAGGTGCAAGAGTTTTGATGTTTTTAGCAACAGAGCCTTCGCGAATAATCAGCGCCATTCCCTTTTGTAGTTTTTCAAAACCTTCTTCTTTTGTCACTGTCTCGTGACAGTTTTGAATCCCTGCTGCGATATAGGCGTTCAGCGCTTTCCCGCGAACAAGTGGCGAGTGCCCATCGAGATTGTAGTCTGAATAAGCTTCAATCTTATCAAGAACAGCATCGTTGGCATTGATGACGCCAGGGAAGTTCATCATCTCAGCAAGACCTAAAACGTTAGGGTGCTGTTTGTATTTGAGCATCTCTTCAAGTTTAAACTCTCCCCCATTACTCTCAAACCCCGGAAGGGCCGGAACGCATGAAGAGGTTTGCACGAAAAGATTCTGGTGCATTAGTTCTGATGAACGCAAAAACCACGAGTAACCTTTGTCACCCATAACGTTGGTGATTTCGTGTGGGTCACAGATGGCAGTCGTCGTTCCAATCGGAAGAGTCATGCGCTCAAATTCAAATGGATTCATCATTGAAGATTCAATATGCAAGTGACCATCAATAAAGCCAGGAACGGCCACTGCCCCTTCTGCATCTAAATAACGTTTCGCTTTTGGGACATCATTATCTAAATACTCTAACCCGATACCTGCAATCGTTTTTCCCACAATGGCAATCGCTGACTCAAACGTTGATCCATTGATCAGGTCGAGAATTTTTACATTCTTAATAATTAAATCCGCCGCCTGCTCTCCACGAGCAACAGCTAAAACATTTTTTAATTCTTCACGCGAGAGTGTCTGCGTTCTTTTTTGTGCTAATGACATACGTATTTACCTATAATTTAAAAAGCTCAGAAATGAGGGCATCAAAGAGCGGTCTGGCCGCCAGGCCTTGATCGAATCCACCATTAAACATAAAAACAAAGATCAACGGAGAATTATCTTTTCTTCCTACATATCCTGCAAGTCCGACCACTCCGTCAAGATAACCGGTCTTCGCACGCACTAAACTAAAGTCCTGCGTCTTAAGACGGTTTTTCATCGTGCCATCGACTCCAGCAATAGGAAGTCCTGAAAGGAATTCAGGGAAGATCAGGAAGTCGTTTTTAATACTCGTTAAAACTAAGGCCAGCTGTTTAGCTGTAAAACGATTATCGCGAGTTAGGCCTGAGACATTTTCCAACACATAATCTTTTCTATTCAGACCCAGCTTGTCTAAATAAGACTTGATGCTTTCAATGCCATCTTTCATTGAAGCGCCTTTTCCTTTAGTGATTTCTTCGGCCGCCAGGTTTTTAGCTAGCATCTCCGCGACGAAGTTATTTGAGAATTTCAGCATATCGCTGGTCATTTCGTTAAGGTATTTTGAATCCACTTTTGCCAGAATTTTTGAATCGCTTTCACACTGGCCTTCTTTGATATTTCCTTTAACGATAATTCCACGCTGTAGCAGGAACTGCTTTAAGTGATGTCCTGTCCATAATGTTGGATTGGAAATACTCTTATAAACAACTGCTTCACCTGCATTTTGAGAAATGCTTCCAGAGACAATGATCTTGTCTCTTAAGCCCATCTTTACGCGTGAGACATCAATTGTCTTTACACCACTCTTAGCGACAGTTTTTGTTTTATTTTCTAATTCGAGGTAGTCATTAATCGGATCAAGAAAAACTCTGGCCGGCTCGTTTTCTTTTAGTCCCGGACGGATATATACATTTACACTGTTCCAGTTAAAAGAAATCGGAGACACCGGTGCATCGTAAGCGCGGTCAACGCGCACAGAATCTCTTCCAGCATCAAAGAGCTCTGAATCAAAACGACTGGCATCAACTAGGATGTCTCCTTCAATTGTTTTTACTCCACTGCGGGTGAACTCATTGACCAGATACCACATTTTTTCCGAAACAAACGAAGGGTCTCCTCCGCCTTTAATACAAAGGGCCCCTTTTAAGCTCTCTCCATCAATGGGTGCTTTGCTCCATAACTCTGTGACAAATTTAATATTGAGTGGGAGCTTAGTAAGAATCGCTCCTCCCGTTACAACTTTTGTCAGCGAAGCTGGAACCATCAACTTTCCAGCGTTAATATCGACAACTTTCTTTCCATCATCTTCGACATATATACCGAGAGTTGACTCAGCGAAGTGATGTTTCTTAATGATTTTCTGAAAATCTTCCTGAGCACCTGCATGAGTGTTTTTGCTAATAAATAAAAAACATAAAATTAATGAAGATTTGAGAGTGATTTTTCGCATATAAACTCTTTGTCGTAGAAGGTATTTGTGGTTAATATTTTACCGCTATATTAGGGCTTACCACAAGGACATAATGTGACTAAAACAGTTAGAACTCTCCTGGCGTTTTCTCTTATTACAACTCTCAACTACTCCTATGCTGCCGACAAACTTCGCTTTATCGGAGACGTGACTTTTCCCACTGGAGAGATGTTCGCTAAAACTGAAATAGGTGGTCTTTCTGGTATCGCCTACGACAAAAATAAGAAGCGCATGCTAGTTGTAAGCGACGATAAATCTCTCGTTAATGAGACGCGCTTTTACGAATTCGATATCTCCTTAACTGAAAAATCTTTTTCAGTTAAACCTGCCGTCGTTGTCAGATTAAAAAATAAGTCCGGTAATTTTTTCAAGAAAGGCGAAGCCGATTTTGAAGGAATCGCTCTTTACGGAAATGATGTTTTAATCAGCTCAGAAGGCGCCATCAACCGCACGAAACCCGCACCTCCTGAACTTTACCGCTTTAACCGCATGGGAGATTTCCAGGGAATGGTTTCTATTCCTGAAAAATTCCTGCTTCCAAGAAAAGAGCACACCGATAAACTATATGGCTCACGCGACAACCACTCCTTTGAAGCTCTTTCAACGAGCCTTGATGGAAAGACAACTTACATGGGAAGTGAAGAGGCCTTATTCCAAGATGGGCAAATCACAACGATTTCTTATAGCTCACACACGCGCATTATTCTTTATAAAGACTTAAAACCAACAACTGAAATTGCTTACCAACTAGATAAGGTAGAAGCAATCAAGGCCGCACCTTCTGCAGAAAAATCTGACGAGAAGGCCGATCTATCAACAGCAGAAAACGGTCTGGTTGATATCGCGGCCATTGATGATAAAACTTTCTATTCAATGGAGCGCAGCTGGATTCCTTTCATTAATAAGAACGTCATCCGCATCTTTAAATGTACGATCACTGACAAAACGACAGACATCTCTAAGATGGAGTCTCTCAAAGACCAGAGTTTTGTAGCCGTAGAAAAAGAACTGGTCGCTGACCTGGATGACTTCATCCCACAAATGACTATAAAAGAGCTGGATAATATCGAAGGAATCGCCTTTGGGCCGGTTCTGGCCAACGGAAACAGGTCATTAGTAGTCGTAAGTGACAACAACTTCGGAAAGACCCAAAGAACGCTTTTTATGGCGTTTGAACTTATTCCTTCTAAGTAGTAATTTTTATACTGACTGTCTAAAAAAGTGACAACTTTTTAGACAGTCGTAAATCTTTAGACACCCTCGCCTTTCTAACCCCTAAAATACACAACATCAAAATTGGCATTCCCCTTGCTCTATGTGTAGGTAACAAACCTCAAAAGAGAGTACGTTATGAAAGCATTAGTTTTTACATTTTTAGCCTTACTAACATTCAACACTGAAGTAGAAGCAAGCATCCTTTGCCATACTCCACGTATGAATAAAATTTTTGAAGTAAGTGATAAAAAAGTAACTTTCTTCAATGAATTTGATTCTCATGCAAAAAGAGAATTAGCTTCTGTAGTAGGAAGAACAAAGTCTAATGAATTAGGACTTACTAAAATTGTGGATTTCGAAAACCAAAAACACACAATCCACATTGCAAATACGAACAGTTTTTCTGATGTTAATGACTACATCATTATCAAATCGAGAACTGGTCACGAAGTGACGTATCCATTAACTTGCGAGAAAAAATAATTTAACACCGCTTATCCCCCCCCCATCGAAAAGCGGTATCAAAGCCTTGTCTTTTCCCCCAATGAGGCAAGGCTTTTTTCTTTTTTCTTTCTCCCTACTTCCAATGGCTGCCAAAACTCAAAAAAAGAAATCCATCTCGCTACATTTATGTAACAAGTAAAAATGCTCTCGCATTTTTTTGGCAGCAGGCTTTTTTCTTACTGAATGAAAAGAAACGAAGTCCCATCTACTCCGACAACATTTAACTCCGTCTCACCTTTAAGCAAAACAGAATTATAAGCCTCGACCAGATGATTATTCACAGACAACTTCCCCTGCAGATTTAGAATCGAAGGTAGTCTTTTGGATTGAGATAATGGAAGCGAAATCTTTTGTCCTTTTTTCAAATTCACCAATGTTAATTTAAAATCCGGATGCTCAGCTAAAACCCTTGCCCCATCATGACTAAAAATATTTTCAGTGAATTTAAAAAATTCTTTTGTATTTGCACTCGGATCAAAGTTAATCACATCGAGAGATTTCTCCACGTGAAGTTGTCTTGGTTTACCTTGGGAATCAAGGCGGTCCCAGTCCCAAACACGGTAAGTGATCCCTGAACTCTGCTGAACTTCGGCCATGGTAATACCAGCGCCGATAGCGTGAATTGATCCAGGAGGAGTAAAGAAAAAGTCTCCAGGTTTGACCTCGAAAGCATTCATATACTCGCTCATGTTTTTCTTATTTTCCAGGCCTTTTAGAAATGATTCTTTGGTCACACCAGGCTTCATTCCTAAATATAAAATCGCCTTTCTTTCACACGCGATGATGACATAACATTCAGCTTTACCACTGCTATTTTCATGGAGGCGCGCGTACTCATCGTCAGGGTGAACCTGAACAGAAAGATTTTTTGCTGTATCGAGAATTTTAACCAAGTATGGAAGTTCAGCGTGAGAAGAAACTTCTAATTTTTTTCCGTTACAAAAACTTGGCCCTTGAGGATGAACTGAAATTTCCCATGTTTCACCATAGGGGTCTGCCCCTTTTTCTACCGGGAGATTTTTTAAACTTTCTAAATGTTTTCCCCCCCAAATTGTTCTATGGGCAGAGGGAGTTAAATAATAAATCATAAATCCTCTAAGAATTGGCGATATTCTCTCAGGGGGGGCATGAGATTTCAAGGGTGTAAGCACGAATTACAGGGTTTTAGGACCCTCTGCTAAAATGGCCAAATGAAGCACTCTTTTCCAACCCTTTACCTCTTCAATAACGTCTTTTTCCCTCAGACGGTGATCCCGTTGACGGTGAATGATGGAATCTCAAAAGAGGTTCTTTTGGAGTGTTATGAACAAGGTCAGCACCTGGCCTTCTATCACCCGAGCCTGCGGGCCAATAAGATTGGAACGGTCGGGCGCATTCTGCTTTTAGAGCACAACGACGATAAAAGCATGACTGTACTTGTACAGGGGCTTGCGCGCGTGAGACTTCTAACTCAAGAACAGCATCTTCCTTTTCCTATTTTCCAAGTCGAAGACTACTTCGACGTCCAAGACCAGGCCGTCATTCTCGACGACTCAGTTGGACGCCTGCATGTGATTTTAGAAAACTGGCTCAACCGCCACATCACCAGCACCAAAGAGCGCGAGCGCTTTTTAAAAGAAATGAACTCGCCCACCAGGCTCATCAACAACCTTTGTCTCTTGGTTTTAAAAGATGTGGAGCTTAAAGAAATCTTCCTGACGAGTGTTTCACTCTCTGAGCGCATTCGCATGATGGACGCTCTTCTTCGTGGAAAAGCCCCGGAGATAGAAGACACGGCCATGAGCGAGGCGATCAAAAACTTTGAACGCCTCGAACCTGATACTGATATTAAAAATGCTATTTAATTTTTTAGAACAGGGGAACGATGAAGTTCACCAGGTAAAGACCTAGTCCAGACACAACTGGAATACATAGGTTGTCGTCGACAAATTGAGAACACATCTCAGAAATCGCACCGATGATTCCGGCCAAGATAGCAAACACTAAAAGGTGTGTGCTTGGCCCCACATAAATCAATCCGTACACGATAGTTGCTAAGTAACAAACTGAGAATGCTGCAATCGTTCCTTGAAGTGACTTATTTGGAAGGATCTTGTCTCTTCCGTAAAGGATTCCAAAGAATGAGGCGATTGGATCAGCAAAGATTAAGAATAAGATAGCAAGAATAGCAATGCGTTCAGGGAAGAAGAAAAGCGCAAGAGAGACACCTAGAGCATAAAAAGGTAACCCACTTACTGAGTTCCTCTCCGATTCCCTCATTACTGGCTTCATAAGAAGCATGGCCACTTGGTTCACCTTTGGATTTCTTAAACGCAAAAACTCGAACAAGAAAGCAGTAACGGCAAAGGCCAAGAGAATGTAAGCCACATTATCTACAGAAATGCCTGATTTCTTATACGCAACTAGACCTGCAAGTCCTGTAGAGATGTGCCAAATTTTGCGAGTTAAGTGCAGATCAGTTCTTAAACGCAGTGGCGATGTGATTCTAAATTGTGACATATTCACTTGACCCATTTAAGGCTCCTAAGTCAGAGGCCGCTTACAAAAACCTAGCATGCAAGTCGCCTATTCCTTTCAAGTATCTAATTTATCGTTTTTAAGACTAACTTAAGACGTGACAAGAGTAAATCTCCCTGCATTAATTACAACAATAATGTAATCAACCACTTTGCTATTTTTTCGCTTACCAATCCGATATTTTTATCCCTATAATATCTATTGCAAATACAATTGAATGTTATTGCCGTAGATAATTTAGGATGGAATCTAGTGTTTAATAATAACGACCAAAGTAGTCTAAGTAGCGAATTTCAAACACATTTGTCGCCCCAAGGGCAACAAAAAATCTGGGCCATCGGTGGTGGTAAAGGTGGGGTTGGAAAGAGCCTTGTGACGGCCAATTTAGCGATCTGCTTGGCCTTGATGGGACATAAAGTAGCTGCTATTGATTTGGACTTAGGTGGAGCGAATCTCCACACTTGCTTGGGCGTACCTATACCTGAAAAGACCTTATCTGACTATCTTTCTAAAAAAGTCAGGACCTTAACTGAACTTTTAACCCCTACAGCGATCAACAACCTCTTCATTATTTCTGGTGCTCAGGATGATTTGGGAATCGCCAACCTAAAACAAATGCATAAAGCGAAACTTCTGGCCCAGTTCAGCGAACTGCCTGTGGATTACGTTTTATTAGACCTTGGTGCGGGGACAACTTTTAACACAATCGACTTCTTTATCTCGGCCGATCAGGGAATCATTACCACTCTTCCTGAGCCGACATCAATTGAGAACTCATACCGTTTCATTAAAACGGTTTACCATAGAAAGTTAAAGATGGCCGAAGAGCTACTGGAAATCGGGCCACTGATTGACCAGGCAATGAACGCAAAACTTTCTCAAAACTCTACACCTGCTGATTTAATTAACCGTGTGATTGAAATCAATCCGGTTGTCGGTCAGAAGCTACGCTCGGAGATCAATCGTCTTCAACCAAAGCTGATCATTAACCAGGTAAGAACTCAGTCTGATATTGATATCGGTTTCTCGATGAAGCTGATTAGTAAAAAATATTTCGGTATCAACTTAGATTATGTTGGTTACCTTGATTACGATGCGACAGTTTGGCAGAGTGTGAAGAAGAGAAAACCTCTTCTGATGGAGTTCCCTAACTCTACTCTGGTTAATAACTTTGATCGTATCATTCATCGTTTATTAAACATTAATTAATCTAATTATTTATTTTTTTAGCCCAAAAGAGTTTTATGAATAATCCGACGTCTGATTTAAAAAATTATTATGAAGTTTTAGAAATCCCGGCCAATGCCCGTTCGGAAGAAATCTATCACAGCTACCAGAGAGCAAAAGCAGCTTATTCTTCGGACTCAATTGCTCTTTACTCGCTGATGAGCCCGGAAGAATGCAGAAACGTCCTGGAAATGGTGGAAGAGGCCTATTCAATTCTTTCTGACCCTACAAAAAGAAAACGTTACGATGAAGCCCGTGGACTTAACCGCGACTTCAGCTCACTTAACTACAATTCTCTTTCAGACCGTGTGGCCCCTTTAAGAATTGAACGTGAAGTGATGCCGACTCATCAGGTGAGTAGTGCCTCTTCTGTGCTTCCAAGTGCAGATTTTACCCTGAACTCGCAATCAACTGGTTCAGACAGCGCTTCATCTACGGCAACTAACGTAAATAAACTTGTGACTCAAAAAAGATTTGCTCTTGATTACGTGATCAATGCTGACTTTGAAAAAGAAATCGAAGAAGCGACTGAGTTCACGGGAGATTTCCTGCGCAAGATCCGCGAATATAAAAATCTTGATCTTGACCGCTTAAGCGATATGACTAAAGTTTCTCGTCTCTACCTTCAAGGAATTGAGATGGAAGATTTTGGTAAACTTCCCGCACCTGTTTATGTTCGTGGGTTTGTTTTCCAATACGCTAAATGCTTAAAGCTAAAACCTGAAGTCGTTGCTAACTCTTATGTAGCAAGGATGAAAAAACTGAAACCATAATGAATGACTTAGAAAAAGATCAAATCGATTCATCAGCAGAAGACTCAGAACAATTTTTAACTTTCACGATTACGAATGAAGATAGGGAAACCTATAAGCGCTTTGATCAGTATTTAGCTGAAAAAGTCGAAGGCTATTCCCGTACTTTTTTAAAAAATCTTTTTTTAAAAGACCAAATCACTCTCAGTGAAGATTCTCCGGTTCAGGCAAAAATCGAATTAAAGAAAATGCCTCCGGCCGGTGCTATTGTTCAGGTTGAAGTTCCACCGCTATTGCCTTCAACGGCACTTCCGGAAAACATTCCGCTGGAAATCCTTTATGAAGACGAGCACCTGGTGTTTGTTAATAAACCAGCGGGACTTGTCACTCACCCCGCTCCAGGAAATTACACTGGAACATTAGTCAACGCTATTCTTTATCACTGCAAAGACATTCAAGGTATCGGCGATCAAAAGCGCCCGGGGATTGTCCACCGCCTGGATAAAGGCACAAGCGGAGTCATGGTTATTGCTAAAACGCAGGCCTGCCACGAAGGTCTGGTTCTGCTTTTCTCTACTCATGATATTGAGCGATACTATGAAGCCTTAGTTATGAGATACAAGTGTCAATCTTACGGCACTATTGAAAGCAATATCGGCCGCGATCCAAACAACCGCTTAAAAATGAAAACCGGAACCACTCGTGGAAAACCGGCAATCACTAACTATAAAGTCCTGGAGCTCTTTGATAAACATGTTCACATGGAATTCAAACTTGAGACCGGACGCACGCACCAGATCCGCGTGCACACTTCTGAAATTCTGCGCATGCCGATTATTGGCGATTCAACTTATGGATCACCAAATGAGCAGATGATGAAACTGGGTGCAGACTATAAGGAAATCATTGACGGTTACCCTTATCCATTCCTGCATGCCAAAGTTCTGGGTTTGGTTCATCCAATCACCAAAGAAAAGCTTCGTTTTGAAGTTCCACCTCCACCGCTTTTCCAAAAAGTACTGGAGTACTCGAAAAAGAAAAGTGAGGACGCTGCTCAATGAACGAAGCCATCACTTATGAAACTCCCCTTTTAAGAGGACGCTTCATTGTGTTTAACGAAAGGCCTGACCTGGACTTCTTGAAAGTTAAGCAGACTCATTCGGATATCGTTCTTGCTGAAGGGCAATGTGGCCCGGAACAAATTGGCGACGGGATCGTCGGCGAGAGCACAACCCCCAAAGCGATTTTAACTGCCGACTGTGTGCCTCTTGTTTTAATTGGCAAAGACCATCACGTTGTCATCCATGCCGGCTGGAGAGGACTAGCACAGAATATTTTAACCAATAAGCTGGTTAAAGATATCAACCCTGTCTTTGCTTTTATCGGCCCTCACATCCGCCAGGGCAATTACGAGGTTCAAAAGGATTTTCTGGCCAATTTCCCTCTTCACCAGGAAGCTTTTAAGACCATCGATGGAAAGATTTATTTTGATCTTTCTTTTGTCTCAAAGGCGCAACTAAAAAGCGCTTACCCCGATATAGTAATAGAAGATTGTGGTCTTTGCACTTTTGCCGATCCTAAATTTCACAGTTACAGAAGAAATCAAACAGCAAGTCGAAACTGGAATATTTATTTTCCTGAATAAAAACGGAGTACCTTATGACAAAAAGATCTGTGTACAATAGCTCGATGAATACGACCATCGCTCTATTTGTACTGAGCGCTCTCATGATCGGTTTTTCAATCTACTTAACCGGCCACTACTTTGAACTTAAATTCCCAACTGGTTTAGAATCAGGCTCACTATGTAACCTGAACAGTTATTTTAACTGTGACAAGACAACTCTTTCACCAATGTCAAATATCGCGGGTGTTCCAATCTCTGTTTTTGGAATTGTGGTAGGTGCTCTGGTAATGCTTGGACTCTTCATTAAGAATGAAGCTTATGAAAAAACAATGTACTTCGCCCTGATGATTAACATGCTTGGGTGTGTGGTGCTATTTTTCTACTCGCTTTTTGTCCTAGGTGGCCTATGCCCATTCTGCTCTCTTTATTATGTGGTTTCAGGAATCACTCTTTGGATGTTCTATAAAGACAGCGAAGACTACAAACCAAACTTTGCAATTCTTGGTGGTTTTGCTGCAGTTATCCTGGTTGCGGCCTTCATTACAAAATCAACTGTTGATAAAAAAACTGAAAACATTTCTGCAGTTGCCAACGACCTGATCAGACAGTACTACGCACTTCCAAAACTGGGCGAACCTAATCCTCCATCGGAATACAAGATCGCGACTGCTGAAAATGCTCCGATCCAGATGCAGATTTTTTCTGACTTCGAATGCCCTGCTTGTAAGGCCCTTTCTGAAGTTATGCCTCAGCTTCTTCTACGTTACGGTGGGAAAATTAATATTCAGTATTTTTTCTATCCATTAGATCACAATTGTAACCCGTCAATGGAGAGACCTCTTCACCAACAAGCTTGTCGTGCAGCTTATTACGCAACTTGTATGCCTGCTGAAAAATTTGGCACTCTTCACGATGAAATCTTCCACAATCAGGAAAGACTTCCGGATTTTCTGGACGAAGCTATCAAGAAAAACAATGTGGCAAAGTGTGTTGCCGATCCGGCGACAAAAGCAAAAGTTGTCAGCATTATCAATGCCGCGACTCCATTCAACATCAGATCGACTCCGACATTCCTTCTAAACGGAGTTAAAATCGAAGGTGTTCTTCCTCCAGATCAGCTTTTTGCAATCATGGATGAAATCATTAAACGTGGTGGAAAATAAGATTTATCACTCAAAGCGGCAGTCATCCTGCCGCTTTTTTTTTACCCAAGTTCACTCGTTAAAGCTTTTTTTACATACGGTGTGATTTTTTCGCTCAACTGCTTTAGAGTAAATGGCTTCACCAGAATATCTTTAATACCGCCTTCAATCGCCTTAAAAACATCCTCTTGAGACAAGGCCCCGGACATTAAAACAATTGGTGTGCGAGCATACTTGATCGAACGGCGAAGAAAAAGAGCGTAATCAATTCCAGTTTTCACAGGCATAATATTGTCGATCAAAATCATATCGAAGTCTTGATTAGACAGCTTTAACCCAGCCTGTTGAACATCAGCGGCCGTTACACAGGTCACCTCATCACTTCGCAAAGAAAAAAAGGCCTGCACCAGCTCTCTGATCTTGGGGTCGTCGTCGACCACTAAAATAGCATATTTTCTTTTTGCACTACTCATCTACAACTGCACCAATGGCCCCAACCAATTCTTCTCTGGTAAATGGTTTCAAGATGATCCCTTTTAAATCCAGTTCATCTTTCATTTTCTTGTATTTCTCAACAAAGTCTTTCGAAGTCATAAACAGGACAGGAACTTCGATATTGCGTTTTCTAAGCTCCCTGATAAAACTCTCTCCATCCATTTCCGGCATTTTAAAATCAGTAATAATAATATGCACAGGCGTACGCTCTACTTCTCTTAACGCTTCTGTTGCACTTGAAGCCCCGAGGAAAGCGTAACGGCTCTCAGACAAAAAATTCATACATAAGTTCAGAATGTTAATTTCGTTATCAACAACTAAAACACGGACAACCTTATCCCCTTCGTTGATCAGTTTTTCCCAATTTCCATTAACTAAACCGGCAATACCAATGGCCGGAAGAATGATCCTGAAATGGGCCCCTTTATCAGATTTAATCAAGTCTAGCTTCCCTTGATGAGACTGAATAATCTGCTGAGAAATAGACAACCCGAGTCCTGTCCCCTTTCCAATATCTTTAGTTGTAAAAAAAGCATTAAAGATCTTTTCGCGGTTTTCGTCCGTGATTCCAGCTCCATTGTCTTTGACGTCGATGCGAATAAAGTTTCCACTCTTTTCTGTCGTCAACTCAATGGATACGGCCGGGTCCTTTACATTAGATTCTTTTAATGAATCAATGGCATTTTGAATCAAATTAACAAAAACTTGTTCAACTTTAATTTTATTAACTAGAAGAATTGGTGCTGTTCCCTGAATGTTTAAATTGACCTTGATTGCCGTGTCTTTTAATGAAGGTGCTGTAAGGGCAATCGATTTTTCAATGATCTCTTTGGCATCACTGTATTCTTTCTTATCTTCACTCTTGTGTAAGAACTCTTTCATATTAGATATGATCTTATTGATTCTCTCCAGTGAGTGATTGACATTATTGTTGTATTTTTCAATATTGTCTTTTTGATTATTCAAATCAGCCGTTTCCAGACAAAAAGAAATAAGTTCTGCGTTCCCCACTGCTACCGTAAGCGGGTTATTAATTTCATGAGAAATATTTGCTGTCATTTCCCCAATAACCTTCAGCTTGTCAAATTGAAGCACCTGAGCGTAAGTGTTCTTTAGCTCTTCCATTTGAGCGCGGTACTTATCGTTGAGCTGCTTTTCAACTGTTACATCTTTAAAAACAAATAAGACATAATCGAGTTCCTTTTTTGCTCCTTTGACAATCAGGGTATTCATCTGCCCTTCAAAGAAGAAATTTAACTCCGGAGTGATCGCCTGCCCTTGCGAAGTGACGTTTGTAAAAAACTCTTTGAAGTCTGGAATAATGATTCCTAGATACTCCACCAGGTTTTTCTGTTTTTGCATAAGCCTTGGTGTCGTCTTAAAAAAAGACAAAAAACTGGCATTGTAATAAGCAATGGAGCCATCAAGCTCTGTTACTACTACCGGCTCAAATAAATCGTCTAGGTACTCAAAAGCATCCATCTTATTTCCCTTGGCTTAAAAAACTAAAATACTGTTTTTCAATCGCATCAAATTCCAGTTCTGTTTTACAAGTGTTGCAATGTTTGAGAGGTGGCTTGGTCCCTAAAACTTCCGAACTCTTTAAAAGAATCTTCTTTCCCGTGTCGCAATTTGTGCAAAAATAGGGAGCATAAAAAGATTCTACTGCCACACCTTTACGGATAAAGCCATGAACCATATTTACTTGCTCGATAATAATCTGTGGACAATTAATATAAGTGATACTTGCTGATCCCAGCCCGTCTAAGTACTTGATCCACTCTCTAATCCCACATGAATTAATCATGCTGACGTTGTTAAAGTCAAAAATAAACTGATTCATCCCCAGAGACTTAATCTTATCGAAGTTTGCGTCCTCATCAATCACTCCTTCTAGTGCAACATTCGCTGTAACATCTGTAATTCGAGTTGTGATAGTTAGTTTTTCGCTCATGATCGGATCTCCTTGGCCATATAATGAAACGATGTCACTCGCTCTTTAGCCTTTTTATAACGATTAAATTTTTCAAAAACACAGATAATTTGCCCGGCGTTTGGCCCACCGTTGATCACCCAAAACTGGTTACTCTTTTCATAGACCATATAGAGCCCAAGTCCGGCCCCCCCATTACCATCCAATGGGGCTTTTTCCTTATAGGCGCGGCAAATACTAGTGATTAATTTTTCTCTCGAAGAAAAGCCACTTGGTCCCTTCACAGATACGATGACGTTTTCATTGCTAACTGCAAATAAGAACTCCACTTCTCTATCCGGTGTAAAAAGAATTTCTTTTCCTCTTACCGCCTGGTCGCCGTTTGAATGATAAAAGGCATTGGATAAAAGCTCTTCGGCCACGAGTTTTAAAACATCGGCTTTAATCGCTTCTGTAAAATCATCGTTAAACTTCTGCCCCATTTCCTTTAAAACGGCAGGAATTCTAAAATTGCTAACGAGATTCCAACTCTGTTTTTTATAACCATCATCTATATAGTCTGGAAGGTAGAATTCTTTTTTGGACTCCAGTACTTCCACTAAGCGAATCTCACGATTCAAGTCCAGCGTATTATGTCCAATAAGATGGTTAATCTTACTGCCAGCTAAAAACTCCAGGTTTTCCTGATTTGTTAATTTAGAAATGGCATATAAAGAGTCATCGGTCTTTGAATTCTTGTCTTCAATAATCACGCGCTGACCTTCAAAACTCACCGTAATAAGCGTGATATCATCTTGCAATGGAGCATTTTTTCTATGTTCTCCAAAATCTTCCAAAATAGCGTTCAGAAGTCCACTCGCTTCACGATGGCATCCCTTTAGAACACTTTTTAAGAAATTTCTCTGTCCCCAGGCCTTCCCTTCAACTTCCATCTCTGTTAAACCGTCTGAGAACATAATAATGCGATCGCCTTTAGCAATCGCCATTGACGTTTCTTCATAAGACGATGTGATCTTTTCACCAACTCTTGCCCCGTTATTTCCAATTAACGGATCAACTCCTTCTTTGGTGTACTCACCGTTGATTTTATGAATTAAAAAAGGATTCATATGAGAGGCATTTGAATACTTAATTTCGCCTTTCTCTTCATTGATTTCCAGAACAAAAGCTGTCATCAGGATTTCGGAATTCATTGAGCAAACAACTTTATTAAGTTTCTCCAAAACAACTTTTGGTGAGATATAAGTTTTCTCTGAATCAATTCTAAGTGTAGAAATGCAACTGTGGGCCGCCGCTGTAATCAAGGCCGCAGGAACTCCATGCCCAGTGGCATCACAGACGATCATAGTCACGATAGGCCCTTGCTCAAAATACCCCCACCAGTCACCACTACACTCTGATGCCGGCATATATCTACCATCAAAACTGAAAGTCGACTTCACCATAGCGTGCTTTGGAAAAAAAGAATTCTGAACTAGTTGAGCTACTTTTAACTCACTTTCAATTCTCGCCTTCTCTTTCATTTCATCCATGAACATAAGAATCTTATCTTTCATGTCGATAAATGAGTCTGTCAGGGCGCCGATCTCGTCATTTCCTTCAGCAGAAGGATTTACATCGAAATTCCCTTGGGACATTTGAGTTGTCGCTTCAAAAAGTGTCTGCACATTTTTAGTCATTCTCTTGGTAAAAAGAATACCGACAATGACGGCGACCGACAGGATCAGGACTCCAAAGAAAAGGGATTTTTGAATTAACAAACTCGAAGCAAGGAAAGCTTTACTCTCTTCAATCTCAGTAATTGAAATAAGCTCTAACCCCGGAACCTTCGAGAAGGCCCTGATGACGGCAACACCATTATCATTGAATTTTTTTACACCTTGCTCGATATCGACTACTGTCTGGTCCGTCACAATCTTCTTTAAATCTTTTGGAACATTAATATTGTTGAGTTTAAAGAAAACCTTTCCACTTCCTGTCAGGATGTAAGTCCCGTAATTAAGTGTCTCGTTCATGAGAGGCATCAACTTTTCATAGGAAATATGCAGAGCACATTTTAAGTTTTGCTCCAATGCTTTAATGATAGTGAAATGCGAAGGAAAACCCGGAACTCTGTCCATCTCCACTCTCGTCGTCCCGGTTGGAATAGACTTCATCCACTCAAAAGCACCGTGCCCCTGATCGAGAATTTTTTCTTCATCATTACCTGTAAGCTCTGCTAATTTTTTATTGTTCTTAGCACTTAAGTAATTTTCATTATTCACCAGACACTCAACGCCCAGGATCTCATCGTGGGTTGAGGCCATAGTCTGCATCTTCTGACCGATATCATCACCACTCTCACTGTCTTTAAGCGAGTTTAAAAGATTGGTGTCTTCGTTAATTAAAAGTTTTGTTCTTTCTGCTACGGAAATGGAATTTGTAAGTGCGATTGAATAAACATCAGCGGCCTTATCTTCCTTAAATATGTTTAAAGCATAGGAAAGATAAAATCCCATCGTCAACAGTAGCAATACTGAGATCGCCGCAACGAATTTGTATTTCAAAGAAAATTTGACTTTTCTAATCAAGATTATTCTTCCTAGCTAAAAAGTTTTTGTAGCTTAATGTTACAATAACTTAGAAGAAACCCAATATGCGGCAAATTTTTGAGACTTAAGACTTTTGACAATTTTTTACTCGTCTTTATGAGTGCGCTGGCGCTTATGAGTCTCTATGTGCTCTACGCGCCTAAATCTCAGGGAAACGGCGATGAAATGAAAGTCGCCTCAATTGTAGAACAACTCAAAACCGTAAAACGAAAACGCGATTTTTATCAGGGATGGACCGATGTAAAACCCGGCGACTCCCTATCCCCAAATGATGAAATCTACACCCACGGACAATCTTCAGCGAAGATTAATTTTATTAATGGCCCGGAAATCAGTCTTTTTGAAAACTCACTTCTTAGAATTAAGACCGTAAATAAGACTAACACCTTCAGCTTGGACAAGGGAAACCTGATTGCTAAACTTAACAAGGACTCCCCTAACCTGGATATTGAATTAGGCGGGAAAAAATATTCATTTAAGTCGGATAATGCCAACATCCAAATCGAACAAGGCACTGGTGAAAATAAATTTCTTCTGCTCGATGGAAAGGCCCGCCTGAAAGATCAGGAAATATTACCCAATCAGGTTGTTATCCAGGACCTTAGAACGGGAAATATCAAAGTCAAAATGATACCATTTATCCCTGAATCTCCTGCTCACAACTTGCGACGTTACTTCGTAAAAGACACCGCACTTGAATTCTCTTGGAAATCTGTCGTTGACGATACACCGGCCACTTTAACCATTGCCAAAGATGCCAACTTCAAAAAGATTTTTTACTCTGAAGAAATAGATGCGAACCAAAAAACTCTGAGTTTTTCTGAAGCAGGTACTTATTTCTGGAGACTCACGGGACAAGACCAGTTATCTGGCCCAATTAAGACTTTTACCTTAATTGAAGAAATCCCAGTAGCCGTTAATGCCCGCGAAAGTATTCTCTATAAAGGGCCCAAACTTACAGATAAGGCCTTTATCAGCTGGCCCAAAAATAATATTGCGAACTTTCTTTTAAGACTTGAATCTCCTGATAAAAAGACTGAAGAGATTAAGCTTTCTAAAAACAATTATGAATTCACTCCTTCTGAAATTGGGACTTATCAAGTTTCAGTCAGAATCGACTCTCCCGAAAGGCCGCTTGCACTTTGGAGCTCCCCTCTTTCACTGAGTGTGATGGAAGCGCGTCCGGTGAGTATTACGGCGATCACTCCAGCACTCTTAGAAAAAGTAAATTACAACGATCAACAGACCTCTCAGGTTCTTTCATGGACTGGCCCTTCATCTGTTCATTATAAAGTCCGCTTAATTAAAGACGACATTGTTCAAGATTTTGAAACTGAGCAAACATCACTGCCTATTAACTTAAAAGATAAAGGCGAATACAGTTGGGAAGTTCAAGGAGAAACACTTTCTGGAGTGACGTCAAATAAGATTGCCGGAAAAATTGTTATCAAATCTCCCCTTCGTTTAGCTCAAATGCCAAGCGAAGGCGCAGTCATTGAGCTTGAAAAACCAGACCAGCTTGTGTCTTTTAAGTGGGACAAAGTTGAAGCCTCTTCAGTTTATCAGTTTGAGCTCTCTGATGACCCTGGCTTTAAGAAAATTATTGTCGCTAAAGATGTAGACACGAACAATGCCTCAACCAGCCTGGCCAATACTGGAAGATACTTCTGGCGAGTCAAGGTGAAAAAAGGTGAAAATGTAGAGTACTCAAGCCCGGTGAGTGTTGAGATTAAACCATCTCCTCCACTTTCTCGTCCGGAAATCACTCCAAGCTTAAAAATCAAGCTGAAGTATTTAGAAGAGTCAACGTCATTTAATATTTTTGATCTTTTTATCGGCAGAGCTCACGCTGAAGGGCCAGTCGCTGTCGCTGAATGGGATCTACCGGCCAATTCTCGAGCAAAAAGCTATATCGTCGAAATTTACAAAGATAGTGATCTAAAAACTCTGATTACTAGAATTGAAACTGAAGCCCCCCATGTTATTTGGAAAAATGCCACTCCGGGTGTTTTTTACTGGCGTGTTTCTTATGTAGATTTTTGGGGGCGAAAAACTGAATTCTCGCGTATTTCAACTTTAGAAGCTGAAGTGAATCCTGAGCTTTTAAAACCTGAGCCTGTTGAGATTCAACTTCTTTTACCAAGGCATCGTGCTGCAGTTATGCCGGAAGAAGAGGACTCAGCTCTCTTAAGCTGGGAAGCTATTGCTGAGACTAAAACTTATCAAATCTCCATCTCGCGAGATTTGGAATTCACTCAAGTTCTACTTTCAAAAAAGGTTAATGCGACTGACTTTAAAATCAACTGCAAGATGTTTGATAACCGCGAAGGTGAATATTTTTGGAAAGTAGAAGCAGGAGACAATACGTCTAAACGCCGCATGCTTCAAATTGGCTGTGCTACGAAAAAAATAGAACCACCAGTTGTCGTTGAAGAAAAGCTTCCTGTTATTGAAGTTAAGAACGAAGTCGCTCCTATTGTCAAAAAAGAAAATGAACACTATTTAAGACTTGCTTTTAAGCCTCATCAATTGAGTTATGAAAATAAAGCAGACCAATACTCTGCTGAAGTCAGTGGAACAGTTCTAAATAGCTGGTCTGTTCTTTATCAAAAACCAATAGGAATGAAATACTTTCAATTGATCTCCCCTGCTTTTTCTTTTTCCCGAGGAAAAGTTTTTAAAGAGATCACTTTCATGGACATGGACTTAAATCTCAAGATGATCAGAAAGTCCGATAGCTTTTCATGGGGGCCAATGATCGCCTTTGTCAAAAAGACAATTTATGTAGAGTCTAATTTAAAAATCACCGATGAAGGTTTTTCTTCCCCCCTTGCTGGAGCTTTCATTAGTACAAAGTTAGGAGCTTTCGATTTAAATGCTGAAGCAGGTTTTGGGAAACTGCTTTCTCTTCATGCTGATGCCATGGTGAAAATCAAGTCTCATTATGGAGCTGGGGTCTTCGTAGAGAATGTCTCTTTCACCAAAGAAGAAAACAAACACTCATTCATGAGTTTTGGTCTGATGTTCAATTACACTTTTGATTTTCTAGATATTGAATAATGAAGAAGTGCCGCTGCTAAAAAACCAACCAACATATTAATGACAAAAGAAGGCCCTGATTCATCCAGTGCAACTTTCGCACAAGAAACAGAACTACTGTATTGTCTCGAGACTCCCGATGTTCCTGATGAAATCGGTGTTGGAGTAAAGGAAGTGCTATAAGGAGTTGGTGATACAGAAGCTGGATTGGCAATAGTGACGACACCATCAGCATCATCGAGACGAATGCGTCCGTCTCCACCATCTCCGCCAAATCCATCAGAGAAGAGTGAATCGTTAGTTCCCCCCGTTCCTCCAGTGGCATTGATTGATCCTGATGCACTGACAGTCAGAGTTCCTCCGGCCTGAAGCCAAACAGCTCCACCTGAGCCCGCTCCTCCGCCTCCACTACTTGTCGTCGAGCCATTCCCACCACCGTTTCCGCCGTTAGAAATAATAGCCCCATCCACTGTAATATCACCACCGGCAATAATACGGATCGCTCCGCCGCCACCGCCACCTGAACTTCCAAACCATATCGTTGAACCAGATGCTAAACCTGCTCCACCGGCCGCTCCACCCGAGCCTCCAACAAAGCTTGTATCAAACGCGCTTTCGGGTCCGTATGTTGTTCCGTTGGCGCCTGCAGGAATCGTTACACTGTTGTCGTTGTCGTTTCCAGCTGAAGGCTGAGTCGCAGAAGTCGTCTTATAACTTCCACCACCGCCACCGCCACCATACGAATCAGTGATCCCTGAGCCCGTTCCATATTGTCCGCCGGTTCCGGCCCCGCTTCCGTTTCCATTGCTGCCAATAGAGATCGTTGAATTTCCACCAGCAAATCCACCAGCACCTGCGCGTCCGCCATTTGATACAGAACCAATTGAGCCGTTACTGCCATTGGCTCCGCTCATATCAACGGTTACACCTGCCTGGATAGTTACATCTTCCTGAACTTTAATAATTAAAGGATCACCATTGAAAGCTCCTCCACTGCCGCTAAAAGCAGTTAAAGTGGCATCGATGTTTAATGATTTACATTGATAGGTACTTCTTGCAGATGTGATCTGTGTGTCGGCCCCGCCAGAAATATTGCAAACACCATCAGATCCATCACCTGAGTCGATAGCAAAAGCTGAGGGAGACAAAAGAAAAAGGATTAACATGCATTTCATACATACATGTTAACCCAAATTTAATTTTACTTCGCTTTAGTAATTTTTACCTGAGTATAAACTTCATCTACTCCGAAGCTCACCGGGCTACCAAAACCAACAGTGGCCATCGTGCTGGCACATCTGTGTTTAATAGCATAAGTCGTCGCTTCAGTAATCGTCACTGATCCCAGGATTTTTGAAGGCTCCATACCTCCGGCCACGTTATGGCTTCTGGCATTTGATCCTAAGATAACCATCTCACCAGTTCCTGCATTAACCAGGACTGCTTTATGGAAACCATCTAAGTAAGCTGGAGCTTCGGCTTCAATCACATATGTACCTGCTTGTAGCGTGAATTGATTTGAAGCAAGAGAAACAAATGATGTGTCTCCGCTAATATTATTTAAATCGCGAACCTGCTCCCACCCTTTAGATGAATCGCAAGATCCTCCGTTAGTACCATTTGTTTTAACGTCTTTAATAAAAGCAACTTTTGAAACTGCATCTGGAACAATTGAAGCTGGAAGTCTTCCATTGGACCCAATCACCGGAATTTGCCCGGCAGCTGTACCAACATTCACGGCAATCGTTCCACCATTGCCAGAAATTGTTCCACCTAAAATACCTGCACCTGCAGTTAGGCTGACAAGACCTGGGTCACCTTTTTCACCTTTTTCACCCTTGTCTCCCTTTTCACCTTGGGCCCCGGCCACTCCTGCAGGCCCTTGCGGCCCTTGCGGTCCAACAGCTCCGTCAGCACCATTGTTACCTTGTGGACCTTGAGGTCCAGTCGCACCAACAGCACCAGTTTCACCGCGCTCACCAGCTGGACCAACAGGACCCTGTGGTCCTTGTGGACCTACTGCTCCTGTTTCACCTTTATCTCCTTTTGGACCTTGAGCACCTACGGCACCGGCATCACCGATTGCACCAGAAGGACCCACTGGACCTTGAGGACCTGTTGCACCAGTATCACCCTTATCACCTTTTGGACCTTGAGCACCTACTGCTCCGGCTGCACCAGTGTCACCTTTTGGACCTTGCGGACCAACAGCACCTACTGGACCTTGTGGACCTGTTGCACCCGCTGGCCCAACAGCGCCTGCAGGACCTTGTGGGCCAACAGGGCCAGTCGCACCAGTTGCTCCTTTTGGACCAACAGCACCCACATCACCTTTATCTCCCTTGTCTCCTTTATCACCCTTATCACCTTTGGCACCAGCAACACCAGTTGCACCCGCTGCTCCTGCAGGCCCTTGAGGACCGGCCGGACCAACCATACCAGTTAGACCCCTTTCCCCCTGATCTCCCTTATCACCTTTGTCACCTTTATCTCCCTTTTCTCCTTTTGATCCTGCTCCACCTGAGGTCAACTTCGAAGCTGTCCAACCTGTTCCATCCCAAACCAGGACATCACCTGCGGCCTGTCCATCTGGAATGTAATCAGTCGGCACCCAAAGCTCACCATCGAATCGAAGTATTTGTCCTTTTTCAGAATCTAATTGAGGAAGAGTAATACCTTTGACGTATTTTTCTAGAACCTTAACCGAAGCATACGCTGTCGCTGGAAAACCTTTTGTCTCTTTAAGGTATAAAGAGATTTTTGAATTTACACGAATGTCTTCTTTAGCGCGAGATCCATCAGAACAAGCAACAAAAGGGTAAGTGAAATTAAAAAAGAATCTTGTGACTTTTGTTTCGTATTTACACTGAACATTATCAAATACTAAATAAACAGTTGAAGGTCCTTCTCTTAATAAACCAGCGTTCACCTTAATTGAATCCGGAATTTGCACCGAACCATTAAAGGTTACGTTACTCACTTCACCTGACTTACTCGTCATGCGAAGCCACGATTCATCCTTCTTATTGTTCCAGCTCTTTGGGCTAACGATATAATAAGCATAATCATTATTATCGTTATTGTTGTGAGCAAAAACTGGAAGCGAAATCATCGCCAGGGTTACTAACATAGCCGCTGTTTTAAAAGTATTTGTTGTCATGTCAGCATTATAAGGCCTCTTGAACAAATACTGATCAGGACGACTCTTTATATAAAGAATGAACGCGTATCTAAGGAGTTAAAGCGTCTAAATAAAAGCTCATTTTAAAGGCAGGCCTTCTTTTTTTTGGTGAATTTTCAGCTCAAAAAGTTGGCAGATTAATCGTGTCTAGAGAGAAAATGCACATTCTTAATTCTCTTATAATCTCCACCATTTGCTTAGGATATCACACAGTTTTTTGCACTTAACTTTCTCCAATTTAGCGGATCTTGAACATAGAGTTATAATAAAACCTAAAGATGGAATGAGTATGGATATGGATAGAATAGATAGTAAAGCTAACCTTATATATGAACTTGTTGAAAAGTTCTTAAATAATAAAGCGATTCTTTTAATCGATGATGAAGAAGAGATTAAGCAGTTAATGTCTAATTATCTTATTAAATCGCGAATTGAAGAAGACCGCATTGTCACCGCCTCTGACGGTAAGGAAGCTCTATCTAAAATTCAGAACCAGGATTTTGGTCTTATTATTGTCGATATCGTGATGCCCAGGATGAGCGGTCTGCAGCTCATTAAAGAACTCAAGGCACGAAAGAAGTATAAAGACATTCCTATTTTGATTATCTCGGGAACTATTGACGCTGATAATGTGAAGTCCGCTATCTCAATGGGAATTAGCAATATTATTGTCAAACCTTTTACCTACAATATATTCCTCGATAAAATCGGTCGAACCCTAGGGGTTTAAAGCCTATATCAACTGTGCTACTATAACTTCCATGAGTAAAAGTCGTCGCGAAATTCCTATTCCAGCATACCCTATCATCGAAACCCATTTCCATTTGGATATGTTAAAAACAGCTTCGCGCGAAGATATTGTCCTTAAAACCGAAGCTCATAAAATTGAAAAGATGATCACCATCTCCACTTCTCCCAACAACCTGGACGAAGTGATCGCCATCTCTAAAACGTTCCCGCAAATTTACTGCACGCAAGGCCTTCACCCACACGAAGGAAAAGAATGGAATGATGAAGTCAAAGCTCACGTTATCGCCAATCTAAAAAATCCTGAGAATAAAAAAATCGTTGCGGTCGGTGAGATTGGTCTTGATTACTACTATTCAAAATCTCCTCGTGATGAACAGATCAAGGCCTTTGAAGAGCAAATGCAGATTGCTGTCGATTTCAACCTTCCAGTTGTTATCCATACCAGAGACGCTGATGAAGACACGATTGCTGTCTTAAAAAATTTCTCCACAACACTCAAAAGAAAAGGCGTTATTCATAGTTTTACTTCCGGCCTGGGACTGGCACAGTTCTGCCTGGATGAAGGCTTTTATATCGGCTTTAACGGCATCATCACTTTTAAGAATGCTGAAAATGTCAGAGACGCTCTAAGAATCACTCCCATTGAAAGAGTGCTCCTGGAAACAGACTCCCCTTTCCTGACTCCCGATCCTTACCGTGGAGTAGAAAATGCCCCTTATTACCTGCCTTTTATTGCAGAGAAGATTGCCGAAGTAAAAGGCATCGCTCTGGATGACGTTTTAACTAAAGCTTATACAAATTCTGTCGATCTGTTTCACTTCTAGATTCATATCCAAGGAGTTCTTATTAAAACATCACTTATGCTAATGGCGTTGACCCTGTTTGCTGGTTGCTCTCTCTTTACTCCAACACCTGAACCAACTGCAAAACCAATGACCTTTCATGATAAGAAGAACTGTTCTCCTAAGGCCTACGAATATATCAACAAAAGAGATGAAGCTCGCGAAAAGAAAATCACTCTTTATGAACATAATCAATTACAAACTCACACCGTCGATTTCTTCCTGGAAAAAGAAAAAGATCTTCTAAGTTGCTCGCAAGGACTTAAAGACAACTATGCCTGTCTGGCAGTAGGAATCAATTCAAAGTCAAAACTGGATTTTGTCGATGTAGCCGATGAAGTCAACAAGCTGGATGAAAATGTAAAGAACTGCCTAGTGAAAAAACTTCAGTCCTACGACTACCGTTCTTTAAAGGCCAAATTTGGAAACAAATTTATCATGCCTTTAAAGATGGCCGCGAAAAAAGATTAAAAGAAAGACTAGTCGACTTCGTAGTACTCTTTAATCACCTTGGTGTTGTTAATGACATTGGGATCAGTCGTATCCCCTTTGATCTCTCGCTTAACTTCTTTCAAGGTTTTTAAAGCACTGTCAAACTCGGCCATATCATCTTCGCGAAACTCATACGTCTCTTTAGTGTCAGAGTTTTCAAACTTAAAGATGGCCTCATTGTTAATACGTTGTCGCTGAAGCTCAAAAGGTTGAAGCTCTCGCTCTTGTCTTTGACCGATAATTTTAGATTTTGAAACGGGCTGAAGTTTGCGGGGCTTACTCTCTCCCATGAATTCTTTTTCATGCAGAAGAAGATAAATGGCGAATGCCATAAAAGCGACAAATGCTGTAATGGAAATGACCTTCATCAAGCCTCCAAAAAAAAGGCCCTCTTACGAGGGCCCTTTTATTAAAAACTAGTTTTCGTAGAAAGACTATCCAATCGTTGCAATTAAAGAAGCGATTAGAAGAGATACTACTGACATAACTTTAATTAGGATCGCTACACCTGGTCCAGATGTATCTTTGAATGGGTCACCAACTGTATCACCAACAACAGCAGCTTTGTGCGTGTCAGATCCTTTTGGGTGACCTGGAATTCCACCTTTTTCGATGAACTTCTTAGCGTTATCCCATGCTCCACCAGCGTTTGCCATGAATAGAGACATTGTAGCACCTACAGCTAGAGATCCTGCAAGCATACCAGTTAGAGCTTGCGGTCCCATTGCGAAACCAACAACAACTGGAGCTAGAACAGCGATGATACCTGGAAGAATCATTTCTTTTAGAGCTGCAAGAGTTGCGATATCTACGATTTTTGCTGGTTGAGGTTCAGCTTTACCTTCACGAAGACCTGGGATTTCTTTGAACTGACGAGCGATTTCTACTACGATCGCCTGAGCAGCCTTACCTACAGCAGTCATAGTTGTTGAACCAACTAGGAATGGAAGGATTGATCCGATAAGGATACCAAGAAGAACTCCAGAAGAAGTTAACTCTAGTGACATCTTAGCAAGACCAGCAGTTTCTCTTACGTGGTTTACTTCCATTGTGAAAGCAGAGAAAAGTGCAAGAACTGTTAGGATAGCAGATCCGATAGCGAATCCTTTTCCGATAGCAGCAGTAGTGTTACCTACAGCATCTAGTTCGTCTGTAATATCACGAGTTGCTTTTCCAAGACCTGACATTTCAGAAATACCACCAGCGTTGTCAGCGATTGGCCCGTAAGCATCAACTGTCATTACAACAGCTGTACCTGCAAGCATACCAACAGCAGAAAGAGCAATACCGTATAGACCTAAGTATCTGTCAGCGATGTACGCAGCAGCTACGACAAGAAGCATTGGGATAGCAGTTGATTCCATACCAACAGCAAGACCACGGATAACACCTGTACCAGCTCCAGTTTTAGCAGCTTCAGCTGTAAGACGAATTGGTTTACCAGCAGTGTAGTACTCAGTGATCAGACCGATGAACATACCCGAGAATGCACCAGCCGCTAGAGCTACAGTTACACCTTGAGAAATTCCAAACATTGGAACAAGTACGTATGAAGCAATTGTTAAAATGATTGGTGGGACAATTAGAGCGTTTCTTAAAACCGTTGCTGGCTTTGAGTTTTTAAACATACGCGCAAGGAAGATTACCGCGATAGAGATAACCATTCCTAGAGCTGAAAGAAGAAGAGGAAGAGCAACACCCGCCATGCGAGCGGCTACTTCATCAGCAGTTGATACAAGATTTGTTAAACTTGCAGCCGGGATTGTAAGAGCGATTGCCATTGCTGCAACGATTGCTGCAACCATAGATTCATAAATATCAGCTCCCATACCTGCTACGTCACCAACGTTGTCACCAACGTTATCAGCGATTACACCTGGGTTACGTGGATCATCTTCAGGAATGTTTTCTACTACTTTACCTGCGATATCAGCACCAACGTCAGCAGCTTTTGTATAGATACCACCACCGATACGAGCAAATAGCGCGATCGATGAAGCCCCTACTGCGAAAGCGTGAAGGATTGTTGAAAGATCAGCAGAGTCTTTGAATACAACGTAGATAACTCCTAGACCAACAAGTCCAAGAGAAGCTACAGCAAGACCCATAACCGCACCACCATCAAGAGCAACTAGAAGTGCTGCTGCTTTTGATCCAGTTGAAGCTGCCTGAGTTGTACGAACGTTAGCGTATGTCGCTGCTTTCATCCCAGCAAAACCTGCTAGAAGAGAAAGGAAAGCTCCAACGATGAATGAAACAGATGAAACTGCTCCAAGACCAAAATAAAGAGCCGCTGCAACTACCACACAGTAGATTGCTAGAACTTTGTACTCACGAACTAGGAAGGCCATTGATCCTTCACGTACGTAAGAAGCGATTCTTTCCATTGTTTCGTTTCCACCTGGCTGTGATTTTACTCGGAAGTAAAAAAACGCGGCGATTAATAAACCAAAAACCCCAACGTAGATCGGAGAATTGATCAGTGTGCTACTGAACATTGCTGTACCCCATGTTTGAAATAAGTAATAAAATTCGAATAGTTAGAATTACCCTAAGCGACAAAAACCGTCAAGAATTTGTATTTGCTTTTGCCCGTGTTCGCAGTGAGTAAAGATGTTGAATCTATGTAGGTGTGGGCAATAAAAAGGCCCTCTTTCGAGGGCCCTTTTTTTATTTAAGAAGTTTTTCTACTAGAATCTGTGACTGTTGGTCTTTAAGCGCCGCTGGCGAGTTGTGCGGGTAAAGGATTAGAGCTCTCATGTTCCCTAGACCTCTTCTCATCGACACGTGCTCAAGATCGTTTGCACCTACTGTTACCACTTCTGGCATATCGTAGAAGGCCAGAGAATTTTCAGAAAGGTTTAGAGATTGCCACTTTTCACCATGGTTAGCTAAGAAGTCATCACCTTTTGAATCAGCTTCTAAGTGAGTGACTGAAAGCTTGATTCCTACTTTTCCATTTTTACCTTTAGCGATCTTCGAAAGATCTGCTTCTACAACAGCAACGTTTGAGTGGTTGTAGAATTTCATTTCACGGGCATCAAGGATGGCCGGAAGGTAGTTTTCTTGAGTGTTCGCTGGGTCCATTTCAAACGCCATACGAAGGTTTCTTGCCATCTCTGCATCTAGAAGAAGAGAAGCGAAGATATCAGCTGTGATCCCACTTACATAGTTAGCTTTGATCGCCAGAAGTTCCTGGTCAGCAATTCCATCGTTGTTAGCGTCGATCTGAAGAGAGATGTCACATGGCTGCCAGAATGTCATAGCATCGTATAACTTCACCCCAACTTGAAGAACCTTAGTTGTTTGTCCTTTGTCAGTTTTTTCGATGATACGAATCCCTGCTGCTTCAAGGTCACATAGAGTTGAAGCTGACATGTTGTTTGGATTTAATACTGTTTTTCTCTCATCTGTTCCCAGAAGGTTGAAGATAAGAGCATCACCAGAAGACTTAGCTGAATTTGTCAGCGTTACTTTTACTTCTGATCCGTTTTTATCTACTTTCGAGTCAGTTTGAGTCACAAGGTCTGAAGCTTTGATGTCACTTACTTTGTTAAGAACCGCAAGGAATGGAAGAGAAACTTTTGATCCATCATCTGCGTTTGTTAAGATCACGAATCCGTCTGCTTCAATGTTGTTTTGAGCAGCGTTTTCACGAGCAAGAGTGAAGCTTACAGTGAAAGTAAGAGAAGTCTTTGCCTTAACTTTCAGAGCGCTTTGCAGAGACACTTTAATGTTCTTACTGTTGATCGCTCTTGTTGAGAATAGAACATCTTTATCAGATGAGTTTGTTAACGTTACTTTTTTCGCCACTGTCTTTGTAGAAGCTACTGGAACTTCTCCAAGAGAAAGAGTTGCTGGCATTGCTAAAACCTTCGCTTTAAGAGCTTCTTCAACTTGAACACGTCCAGCACCTTGACGAGAAACAGCTACGTGAGCACCGTTTGCCATCATGATTTTAGCTGTGTTTAAGATTCTTGCTTTAAGTTCTTGAACTGAAGCTTTCGGGAAAGCTTGTCTCATAAGGGCCATAACACCAGCAAGGTGTGGTCCTGACATAGATGTTCCTGAGAACTGAACTGATTCAGTACCTGTACCAAAAGCGGCCGAGATAACGTTTGCCCCTGGACCAGAAATTTCTGGTTTAATTAAAGAGTCGATTGAACGAGGACCGCGAGACGAGAAGTTAGTCA
Source organism: Bacteriovorax sp. As-1 (assembly GCF_058446905.1). NCBI lineage: Bacteria > Pseudomonadati > Bdellovibrionota > Bacteriovoracia > Bacteriovoracales > Bacteriovoracaceae > Bacteriovorax > Bacteriovorax sp. As-1. The sequence continues at coordinate 2,165,272 of NZ_CP184341.1, read as the reverse complement.
TCGTATCGATCAGGTCGTCACGGTTAATGATTTGTCCTGGAGAGAAGTTAAATACTACTTCTGATTTTTTAGCTAGAGCAGCTTTAATCGCGTCCCCTAGAGATTTTGTAACCATGACAGCTGGGAAATCGTATTTCCCTTCAGATCCCATCGCGATTGGAGCCCCATCAACGTTGTTAACCATAACAACACCAGAAGCACCAAGAGCTTTAGCTACCTGGAATTTTTGTTCGAATGAAATTGCTCCACGGTCCATAAGAGCGATGCGCCCTTTAACCTGAGTTTTAACTTCTTCAGAAATCGCTTCAACACCTGTTCCGATGTGAATAAGAGCACCACTTACTTTGCTTGAATCAGCTGGGATCGTTCCGTTTCCTTCTACTTTCTCAACTAGTTTTGATGATCCTTCGATTGACACTTCAACAGCTGGAACAGCGATGTTTTGTGGCATGTAATCGATAGAAGCTGCAACAGAGATTGCCTCATCAGAAGTTGCCGGAGCACCTGTGATATATGGGTTGTCTCCTGAGTTACCAGCTGAAGCTACTACGATAGTTCCTGCTTTTGTCAGGTTCTTGATTGCTTCAGTATAAAGGATTTTTGGTTTACCGAATCCACCACCAAGAGAAAGGTTAACGACATCAAGACGGTTTGTTGGTTCGATTTTCTCGCTTGGGTCAGCTGCGTATTCTAAGGCCTGGATAACGGCGATATCAGACGTGCTTCCTTCTTTACCGAAAACTTTTAGAGCGTACAGAGCAGCTTCTGGAGCTACACCTGAGTATGAAACAATGTTGTCACCGATACCAGCAACTGAGCCGGCAACGTGTGAACCGTGTCCACTTTCATCAATTGGGTTTTCATCGCGAACTGGAACTTGTTGTTCAAGAGAAGCTCCACCTGCAGAATATTTTGATCCTACGAAGTCAGCTCCACCAACAACTTTCGCGTTCGGGAAAAAATCATTTGGTGCTGAAGGATCGATTGAATCGTAAGTTTCTTTTTTACCAGTCCCACCAAGCATAGCGTGAGTGTAGTCGATACCTGTATCGATAACCCCTACTCTCATCTTCTGACCAGAGATCCCCATCTTATGAGCTTTATCAGCACCGATGAACGATACAGAGTTTTTATCTTTCAGGCTTTCAATTGCAGCCGTTACTTTCTTTTCAAGACCTACAGTTTGTGGTCTAGCGAAGTTTGTGTTTTGGATAAGTTTATTAACGCCTTCGATCCCTTCAATTTGGCCGGCCACTTCACTAGGAGCTACGAAAGCTACCGCGTTTAGAACCATCTTATATGTCGCCACGATTTTAATATCTGGTGAAATATCTTTTAGTTTTGAGATAACTTCTTCTTGTTCATCAAGAATTGCTTTTTTTAGCTCTTCATCGATAACAGGTTTACCATCAACTGTTTGCGCTTCAGCTAAAAGTGCAGGATGAGATAATTGAACGATCCCCACATATTGTGTTGGAGTCTGTTGTCTCATGCTGAAATATTTGCTGGCGATTAAATCCAGTGATGATTGATTAGAATTCTTCGGTGCACATGATGCAAGTAGCGCCAAAGACAGAAGTAATGATGCTGAATATTTCATAAGTTCCCCTTGCTCTTAAATAAGCGAAGGCGACTATATCTTATAAAAAATTGATGTCAAAAAAATGTCGCTGATATTTACTCAAAGTTTAGATTTTTAAGTTTTGGGGCCCTAAATGTTGTAAAAATCACCACAAGGAGTGTCATTGTGCCACCGAAAATCACCGAAGGTACGACCCCCATAATCTTCGCAGCGGTCCCTGACTCAAATGCACCAATCTCATTAGAAGAACCAATAAACACAGAGTTAACAGCAGAGACTTTTCCTTTCATATCAGGAGGCACAAGAGTCTGCATAATCGTTCCACGGACAACGACAGAGATGTTATCGCAAGCACCACTCAAAGCGAGAATGAAGACTGAAAGGTAGAAGTTCTTTGAGAGTGCAAAAATAATCATGCACACACCAAAACCAAACACAGCAAGCAGCAGTTTCTTTCCAGTATTTTTCACGGGAGGCCAGTAGATATTAATGGCGGCCATAATAAACGACCCCGCACTTGGTGCTGCTTTTAAAAAGCCCAGACCTTGAGGACCCACTTTTAAAATGTCGTTAGCAAAGATTGGAAGAAGAGCGACAGCTCCACCAAATAAAACAGCAAAGAGATCCAAAGAAAGAGCACCTAAAAAAACCTGATTCTTAAAGACGTAAGAGATCCCCTCTTTAATTGAATCAAGCATTGGTGCGCGTTTTTCTTTTGTCATTAAATGCGGTTTCGGCGAAATAAAACTAAATGAAATGATTCCACAAAGAACCAATGCACTCACTACCAGGTAAGCGTCGTAACGAATATAAGCGAATAAAAATCCACTCACTCCTGCTCCTAGCATATAAGCAATTTGCCAGATAGTTGAACTCCATGAAGTTGAGTTGACATAAATTTCTCTCGGTACACATTCAGTTAGAATAGAGAACATGGAAGGAGAAAGTGTTCCGCGGGCAAGGCCGGTTATCGCAATCACTACATAAAAGAGTGAGAGCTGTTGATTGTTATCAGGTACCATGTGAGTGATGGTGTAAAGGCCAATACCACTTAACATCACGACAAAGAGACATGAGATAACAATTTTCTTTCGGTCGTAAATGTCGGCATAGTGGCCGGCAAACAAAGTCACCGCAAAGTTTGGCAGGATTTCCACCAGGCCAATCATCCCCAGAGACATCGGGTCCTTGGTGATCTCATAAACGTGCCAGCCAATACTAACCACCTCAATCTGAAGGGCTATCGCCAGGAAGATCCTGGTTAATATGTAGAATCGGTAATCGGGGTATCTGAGTGCCGCGTATGGGTCTTTTTTGGTTAGAATCGGGGTATTCATATGAGTATTTCCGCCTACTTAGCAGGCTCCATGAGAATTTGCTATACTGTATATTAGCCAAGGCTTTTGATCCAGTACAATTTTTAACATAAGCCACCCTTACGCCGATACGACTAGCATGAGTAAAATGGGGAATAACTTTTTTTCAGTTTCTTTTGATCTGATTTTATTGGATAAATCGATTCCCTATGACCTTTACGTCAACTCTTCGGCCTCTTCAGAACGTGAACGCTTCGTTCGCATCTATCCAAAAAACGACTTATTAAGTTTAGAGGACCTGAAGCTATTTAAGAAAAAGTACTTTCAGCTCTACGTGCATGAATTCCAGCGCGAAGACTATTTAAAGAGTTTAATTCAAATCAGCGGTGTCGCTGATACGACTAAAACTGAAGTTATTAAATCATCAGCGATTCATTATCTCGATAAACTCTTTGATAAAGATAAAGAGTTTACTACAGAGCTTCTTTCAGAAACTATTTCTGAGTGTAAAGTGGCGGTTGAATCAATGGTTGACGTGATTAAAGACTACGACGTCTCAAAGCTTCAAGGGCTGATTGCTTCTTTAAGCTTCCACGACTTTTATACTTACGATCACTCGATTAACGTCTCGATGTATTGCATCTCTCTTTATAGAGCGGCAAAACCAAATGCGACAAAAGATGAAATTGTTATGGCCGGTCTTGGCGGTCTTCTTCATGACATTGGTAAAATTAAAATTTCTACCGACATCATTAATAAACCAGAGAAACTTTCAGACGAAGAATTTAATATCATAAAAACTCACCCGGCCTTCGGGTTTGAGCTTCTGGCAGAAAATCCATGTGACTGCGAAGGTGTCGACTTCAACATCATTAAGCGTGTTGTGTACGAACACCACGAAAATTTCAACGGCAGTGGTTATCCGAGAAAACTCTCTGGAGCAGACATTCACCTGCTTGCCCGCGTAACAGCGATTGCTGACTTCTTCGATGCCATTACGACGAAGAGAACTTACCACGAAGTGCTTTCCACAGAAGACGCCATCACGGTTATGGCCAAAACTGTTGGGAAAAAACTTGACCCACAACTTTTTGAAGTATTCACAAAAAGTGTGAAGCAGTTAGTGTTCAATGGAAAATTAAATAAAGAGCTTCCTGAAGACTTCGATCCATGTCAGCCGCAAAACGTCTTACCTTTTAGAAACCCAAGAGGATATAAGGTAGAAGGATTCGGTGCTGGAGATAAGCCCCAGTCGTTTGGAAAAATCAAAAAGAAAGTCGGATAGAATGCACAAGCATTCCCTAAATATCCATTCCCTTAATCAACTCTTCAACTTGTAATTTTGTATTGAAAACGTGGAACGATAGACGAATGTTCCCCTGACGAACAGACACGTCGATATTGCGTTCTTTGAATTCTTTTTCAAGCGCAATACTGTCTCCACTCACCGACTTCATACACACAATATTTCCCATGTGATCAAGAGGAGTAACTAGGTTGTATTTCTTCTTCGGGTAGTTCGCTAAAAAGTAATCTCTGATTTCAGCATTGTACTTTCTGATGTTCGAAAGGCCAATTTCCTGAAGGAAACTTAGACTTCCTTCCAGGCACCCAGAACAAAGAAGATTGGCCGCCTGTCCTCTATCGTACTGACGAGCACCCGGAAGTGTTTCAGTTGTATAGTCCAGCAGGTTGTAAACTTGTTTTGAGTTCGGGCTTAGAATCCAGTTAGCATTTAGATGGTAAATTGAATCCTGTGCTCTCTGGCTGAAATAAGCAAACGCATGCCCGTAAGGCCCAAGCATCCACTTATATGAAGAGACTGTCAGGACATCAATGTATGAGAGTTCTTCTGCCGTAATTTCCATTCCCCCAAGGGCCTGAGTGGCATCAACAACAAAAAGAATGTCTTTTGATTTTAGGAATTTTCCAATTGATACCAGGTCCATTTTTTTACCGGTATCAAACGTCACGTATGACATGTTGAAGATTCTCGTCTGAGGCTTAAGGTTTCTCTCCAGCCAATCAGGAGTGGGAACCACTTCGCTTCCCAGGTCAATCATATCGAAAGTGAATTTATTATGCCTTTGGGCCAGCATCCACGGAAGGATGTTAGAAGGATAATCCTTATTAATCGCTGCGACTCTGTCTCCATTTTCGAAGATAAATCCATTCGCGATAATATTGATAACATCAGACGAAGATGTTGAGTGAGTGATCATGTCCGGAGAGACTTGAATAAGTTCAGCAAACTTCACGCGAAGTTTTTCTGAAATACTCATCCAATCATCGTAAGCATAGAACGACGGATCTAATTCGCGGTTCATCGCTTTCGTGATGGTTTCTTTCGCACGAATAGGACTAGGCCCGAAATAGGCCGAGTTAAAATAAAGTGTCTTTAAATGTGCGTACTCTTGATCGATTAAGTTTCTGGTGGCCGCGTCCATGATGCCGCCCTTTCTTACTTCGTCGCAGGCGTAGTTGCTGGCGCCGTTGTTTCTGGTGCTGCTGGTGCCGTTGTTGTTGGCGCTGGAGCTGTTGTAGCATCAGAGTTTAATGGACGAGAAACTGGAGCCTCAGAATCCAGGATTGATTTTTGGAATTTTGAATCCTGAAGACGAGCGAGGTAGATTGAGTTAGCAAGGAATAAGAAAGCTAGAACACCAGTGATTTTTGTCATGATGTTTCCGCGAGTTGAACTCGACATGATTGATTCAGAACCAGCAGCAGTCATTAATCCAGCTTCAGCACCTTTACCGAATTGAAGTAAAACAGTGATGATAAGTAGAACTGAGATAATTGCTTGAAGTACCATTAATGCTGTAGTCATGAACTTTTGTCCTTAAAAAAATAAATGTCCTAAATAGATAACAAAATTGCCGTGTTTTTCCAATTATTTTAAGAGTTTTGGCTAGATTACGCTAGCACTTGTACACAGTTGCTTGAAATCCTTCGCCTTTAGACTCGCCCCGCCAACAAGCGCACCATCAATATTCTCATTCCTTAGCAACGAGTCAATATTATCTGGCTTCACTGACCCCCCGTAAAGGATTATGGTCTGCTCAGAGTTTTGAGTGAGTTTTCCTCTGATGAAAGCGTGAACTTCTTCGGCCTGTTCAGCTGTCGCTACTTTTCCAGTACCGATGGCCCACACTGGCTCATAAGCAATTAAGAGTAAGTGCGCTTTATCTGCCGGGACATTTTTTAATCCAACAGCAAGTTGCTCTTCGATCACTTTGAACGTTGTATTTGATTCGCGCTCTTCCAGTGTTTCACCAACACAGTAAATAACTTTTAAGTTGTGTTTCAAAGCAGCCAATACTTTTTGATTTAAGATTTCATTGTCTTCTTTAAAAATAGTGCGTCTTTCAGAGTGACCAATGATTACAAACTCCACACCCATATCAGCTAGAGCGGCCGGAGAAATCTCACCTGTGAATGCGCCTGAATCAGCATGTGAGCAGTTTTGTGCTCCAACTTGAATCGCACCAGTTGTAAAAGCGATTTCTTTTAAAATAGGAATATGCAGAGACTGAGGAGCAATCCACGCCTTGCACTTAAGCTCCATTTTCATTGCAGTCATCTGAATAAAAAACTCGCTGATCTCGTGCAGAGTTTGGTTCATTTTCCAGTTACCGACGATGTGAATGGGTCTTGATTTCATAAATAGTTTCCTTGTTGTCCAAACTCTTAAATACTAAGTTATATGTTTACTCATTACAGACGAAATAAAAACAGTCCACAGGACTGTTTTTTCGGTCAACTTTTCCAGTTGCCGACAATGTGAATTTCGCGCTTCTTCATAGATAATTCCTAAGTAATAATGTAATTCTAAGTGATAACCCAAATAGTACCAAAAAACTAGACAAAGCAAATTTATTAATCGGATAATTTTAGCCATGACAGCAGAAGAAATCCACAAGCAGATTGTTTTGCCCGCGATTGCAAAAGCTGAGCGCGAAATTCCCAATCTCAACTTCAAAAGCTTCAACGACACGACTCCACTGTATGGGCCACCCGGCGCAGTGCTGGATTCGCTCAATTTAGTAAGTTTTGTTTTCCTGCTGGAAAACTTCATTGAAGGTCAGTTCAAGAAAAAAATTGAAATCACTACGGCCGATGTTCTCAACGGAGACAGACCGCCCTTTGCCAACTCTCTGGCCCTGAGCGAGTTTCTCGCGGAAAAATTAAAGTAAATGGAAGAGCTATACAACAGCTGGAAGCATTCATCTAAAATCTTCAATATTTCCGAGAGTGGGAAAAAGACTTACGCCGACTTTTTCAACGATCTGGAAAAAAGCCGTGAGCACCTGAAAAAGATCTTCGCCCATACACAACTTTTTGTTTTAGAAGCTTCGAACGATTACCAAACCTACGTTAAGTTTGTTTCGTGCCTGCTGGAAAAGCACTGCGTGTTTATGTCGGCAACTTATCAGTTTGTCGATCCAGAATTCCGGATACTTTTAGAAAATGAAACTCAATCGAGTTTTATCTATATCGCTGCAGAGGAAAGCTTTAATGACATTTCAAATGCCAGTGCGACTAAAAATCCTATTATACTCCAAGCTATCCAAGATAAGCTCTCTCCTTTTTTAGTCAGAACATCCGGGACGTCTGGAAATAAATTTAAATTTATCTGCCATAGTGCTGAAGCTTTCGTTAGAAAGTATCTCCAGGTTCAAAATCATTTTCAAACAACCATGGCCTTTTCTCCTGCTGATACAATCGCAGGGATTGAAACGTTAATGGAAGCGATTACTCATCAAAATATTCTGGTGAGCGATAGAGAAAAAATGACTCCGTTAAAGGTTTCAGAGTTGATTGATAAAGAGCAGATTGATTATTTTCAAACGACACCTAGTTTTCTTAACTTAATGCTGATCTCCAAGGCCTTTAGTCAAGAAAAGATGAAAATGCTAAAGAAGATTGCTTATGGTTCTGAGCCCGCACTTTCATCTTATTTGCTCGCAATAAAAGAAGCTCTTCCTCATATTGAATTCAAACATACTTATGGAATGAGCGAGATTGGAATCCTCTCAACTACGACTGATCAAAGCGATCCTGCACGCTTTAAATTCAATCAAGACATTAATGACTTTAAGATTGAAGAAGATGCTCTCTTTATTAAAACAGAAACCAGAATGCTGGGTTATCTCAATTACGTCAATCAAGCGCCGGGTTGGTTTAAAACTGGCGACGCAGCCGAGCTCGATGGCGATGGGTATATCAAGATCCTTGGCCGGACAGATGATCTGATCAATCTGGCCGGAAGGAAGTTTTACCCTTATGAAGTAGAAGACCTGCTCATACGTATTGAAGGAGCAGAAGATATCAGTGTGACGGCAGAGAAAAATGCACTTATTGGAAGTGTGATTGTCGCCAAGTTTTTACTTGCCGCGGATTACGATGAACAAGATTTTAGAGAAAGACTTAAAGTATTTTGTGAAACACAACTGCCAAGTTTTATGTGCCCGCATAAGATTTTTGTCACACGCGAGCCTTTTATCACTTCTCGTTTTAAAAAGGACAAAAAGATATGATGTATTCGACTGTCCGATTTATTTTTTATACGGCCTTTGTTCTCCTGGCCCTCTACTACACTCCGAAGAGATTTAAACTATGGTGCGTTTTTCTAGCGAGCATAATCTGGTATTTAAACTGGGGCGCTCTATGGTTTAATATCTTTGCAGGGATTATCATTTTTAATATTGGAATACTATTTGTGATTAAAAAGCGTTCTGATAAAAAATTCTTCCCTTATATAGTCGGACTAAATATTTTTATCTTTGTCCTTTTGAAAGTCCTTCCCGAGTTCATACGTTTCAGGACTCCTTACGGCACCAGCTTTTTTATGCTGATTCTTTTAGGGATGATTATTGATTACTGGAGAGAAGAAACACCAATTCAAAAAGAAGATATTCTTCCTGCGATGGTCATGCCTTTATTTTTCCCTGTATTAATGGCCGGCCCTATTGAACGCAGGAAGCATTTTTTTTCTCAGTTAAAAACAATCCCACCTTTTTCATTAAATAACCTGGTCGATGGTATTCTTATTTTCAGCATTGGGTACTTAAAGAAATTTCTGATTGTTGATCCGTATAGCAGATCAGTTTTAAGTAGCAGTGGAATAGATAATTTTATTTACCAGGGATTGCTCGATACATTTATCACTTACGTTTTATTTTGCAGCTACAGTGAAATGGGAAGAGGTTGTGCCAAGGCGATGGGAATTGACCTGGCCATCAGCTTTAGACCATTTTATTACGCTAAAAACCCCAATGAATTCTGGCAGCGCTGGAACATTACGCTGGGAACATGGATGCGAGACTACGTCACTTTTCCGGCGATGTTTAAATGGGGGCGAAAAATCAATCCTGATTTCATCATCCTTTTTTCTTTTCTCTTAATGGGATTGTGGCACGGGATTGGATTAAATTGGTTATGCTTTGGTCTCTTAAACGGACTGGCCATTTATGCCTTTAACGTTTCTCAGAGAAAATGGTCTCTGCCTGGGATCGGAGTCATCTTATCTGTTTCTATATGGGTTGGGAATGGTCTTTTTCAACACAAAGACTTCTGGCACAGAATGACTCGCTCTTTTGAACTTATTCCTGAACTGAGAGCCTACGACATCAACTTGTCCTTATTTTTAGCGGCCGTGGGTCTGTTATTTGTTTTTGAATTCATTCAGGAAAAGAAAAATAAAAGTGATTTTTTTACCAGCTGGTCTCTGTGGATCAAAGTGGCCCTTGCTGTCCTTGTTCTCTTTTATTTCGGATGGAAGCTCGACGACAACTCTCTTATTCAGACTTATGATCTGCCACCTGTCTATTTCAGGATTTAAAGTTTTTTATATCGCTTGATGCATTCTTCAACGTGCAAAAAATCTTCGTGGTGAAAATCTGTAATAAAAAATTCGTATCCGTAATCGCTATACTTCTTTAAAAGCCCTGCGCACTCATCGTAGCTTCCCACTATAAAAGGTGCCGAGGTCCAGAAGTTTTTCATCGCTGTTAAATTAAAATCATCTCTTTCTTCCGGGTTATTCTGCAGATAATCTTTCATCCACTGGCTCCAGGAAGTCTCGTGTCCTCCTAAGACCATATCAAAAAGCATCTGCCCCTTTCTATCTTGTGGGTAAAGCTTCAGCATGCTGGCCTGTGCTTCTTCATTAGTTGCCTTGGCACAAATCCCCAGCAAGAGCCCTTGAGCCTCTCCTTCACTTTTTTTCATTTCACTTAGGGGCTTAATACCTTTTACGTAATTGCCGGACAGTTCTGGCGTTGTGGCCACACCAGAATAAAACAATTCAACATCCCCCTTTAAAGGAGGAAATAACTTTGCATCTGTAACTTGGTAATATTGGCCTTGAAAACTGCCTGTTGTTTTCTCTTTAAAGAAGTCTTTAAGAACATTTGAAAAATCTTTTAGACGAGAAAAGCGTTCAGTAAAACTTAGTTCATCATGAAGAGCACTCATTTCATTCGGGAATGACCCCGGTATCATATTGAGGGCCATTGGCCTTGCATAAAAATCCTGTAGTGATGCAAGTTTCTTCACAATGTGAAAAGGATGCTGGTGAAGTGGATTCACTGCAATCAATGGATGAAATTCAGGGTTTTTTTCCATTGCCCTTTGGGCCACAACCCATGGATCAAGACGCTTATCACCTAATGTAATAAGAGTGTACTTAAAAAATTCTTTTTTCGTTTTACCGACATAATGATCAAACTGTGAATGAAATCCTTTTTCATCACGACGGTCATTTGATGGGGCGACATTAATAAAAAAAGTTTTTGTCATGCATTTACCTAATTATGTTGAGCTAGGATCTTCGTCATTTCATCACCGAGCCATTCGCCATAAAGCCTGTAGCCATAAGATGTTAAATGGGCCTTATCCCACCACATATTCCCATTTTTGATATGATCGTCGCGATTGAGGTATGGATTGGGATTTAAGACAATTAATCCAAACTCTCGCGTCCAGCGATCAGTCATTCCCTTTTCTTTTAAAGAAGTCTGCTCTTCCATTGCCTTGCTAAAAAACAGCAGATCGAGCTTTACCTCACTATTAGTTCTCATAAAGCTCTCGGGATTCTTTTGAAGTGAAAGATAAATGGGAGTGACTCCCATTGGAGTGACTTCTTTCAAAAGTTTATTAAACTCGCGGTCCTGCTCTGGAATAACTGAAAAATCTGTATTTTTTGTTAGAAGTAGATAATTAATTTTTTCTTCCTGCACTTTCTTTAAAATGCGCTTGCGATCTGCTCTATATGAAAACTGATCGATTGAAAAATTGATGCTTTCAAGATTATAGCGATCCTTAACTGACTCATAAATTCTTTTATGAGCCACATTCATAAAACCATCACCTGGATGAGTGACTCCACTGCTATAGCTAAAACTCGCCCCAACTAAACCAATTTTTACCGTGGGCTTGCCATTATCAAGGGCCTTAATCGCTCCACGTTCTTTGATTGACCCGCACTTTTCATTAAAACAGTAAAAGTAGCTTGACTCAAACTTTGATTCACCAAACCTCGCAACAAAGGAATGAATATCAGAACTCTTCCCCCCCAGGCCTCATACCAGGCCTTAAAAACCCTGTAGCGTCCAACCTCAAAATCGTAATCTTCTTCAGCCAAAGATATTCCTCTAATCCTTCGAGTCGCGAGCTTCTTGTCACTCCAGTCACTTTCAAGCCTTGAGAAATAAAGGTAGTCAAAGGCGAGCCATAGACCACCCAGAAGAAACATAAAGGACGTGCAAAGAGCAAATGACTTTGAATATTGAATGTCTCTCAGCTTTTTTATAACGAAAGCAATGATCAGAGCTCCTGCTAAAATAATGAAGAAGTGACCAATGAAATGTTTTTCATAATCGCGGTTGTTTTCAAGGGAGGTCCCAATCTTAATTCCCGAAACATCCAATGCTTCAATATTCGAGACAAAGGCCCCGCGCATTCCGGTTTTAAAACCAAACTGGGCCCACTGGAAATGGTCATTGAGAATGACTGTTGCTTTTTGCCCATCGACAAAAAGAGTGATGCCTTCTTCACTCTCTTGCACTTTAACTTGAATTTTTCCCGATGAAGGGAGATCAATATGAAATGCCTGAACAGTTAAAAAATCTCCTTCGCGCTTACTGTGATAAGACATTGAAGAAAAAAGCGAACTGCGGCTTAAACGAAAAGCTGTCAGATTCTGATCAGTGACGTTAAAGATCACATCAAGGTAAGAATTCAGCGGGATTGAAGCATCAAAGCTCAAAGAAGAAAGTTGAACGGCCTGAACTGAATTAATTTCATTAGCGCCATAACCAGCTCTCAAATTCAATTGATTGCCCGCAATGTTCGAGCGCGAAAGTGCTGAGCCGGTAGAGCCCATCATGTTCGACGTAATCATTTGGCTTTTTAGGTTATACCAATAGGGATTGTTAACCATGTAGGTCTGTGAGATATGCAGCGACTTCGTCCATGCCCAGGCAGCAAGAAACACACACAGAATTCCTGTGAGCCAGTAATTATGAAAAATGTCTTTTAACTTTTTCACAAAACTCTCCGCTTTGCCTTTTTTGTGCTGATAGTATTAAATACTTCTCCAGCTCCTTATTCATTTCATGGCTCAAAACTGGTCTTTGAATTTTTTCTTCTCTGGCCAGAGTGAAACACTCTCCAATATATTTTTCGATGTTTTTCACATCGCTAAAATAATGAATTAATTTTATTTTTTGAGCTTCGACCACATCAATTTTATCACCGTTTGTTGAAAGATGTTCAAATTCCCTCTCTCCTATTTTGCTTTTTAAAATAGGTGTGATGATTCCCGGGATAAGCCCCCATTTTTTCTCCGGCAAAGAAAACTGAGAAAATTGATCGCATACCACTATGTCACTCGCGGCGACAAGCCCCATTCCTCCACCAGAAACCTGTCCTTGAACCTGGCAGATAACTGGGACACGGCATTTTAAAATCTGCTGATACATGCTTTTAACTTTGGCCATGTCTTGCAAATTTTCTTCTGCACTTAATTCACAGGCGCGCTTCATCCAGTTCAAGTCGGCACCAGTGCAAAAGTTTTTCCCTTCTGCGCGCAGAAGAATAGCTTTAGCCGATGATGTGACATGAGAAAAGGCACTCGCAATTTCCTCCGTCATATTAGCATCGTAACAATTCCCTTTTTCAGGATTGTTTAAAGTAATGAAGTAAATATCTTTTTCTTGGCGAGTTAAAACGTGTTTCATAATCACCAGGTTACGAGGGCCATTTCAATTGTAAGCCCAGGTCCCATGGTGATCATGATGCCGTAATCACCTTTTTTAACACTCCCTTCATTCAGAAATTCCTGATAGGTAAAAAGAAAACTGCCACTGGAAATATTGCCGTAGTTTTTTAGAATCGTGCGCGTATGACGAAGATCTGTTTTTTTAAATCCTAGTTTCTCTTCGATGCCATCAAGGATACTCGCGCCCCCTGAGTGAACAATCCAATGAGAGATGTCTTCTTTTTTTAATTTAAAACGCTCTAAAAGAGCACTCAGTGGTTTTTCTACTTCTCGGGCCAGAAACTTTGGAGTCTCTTTGTCGATAAAAAAGCGGTAGCGGTTTTTCTCTTCATCCCAATCAAAACGCAGCATCGAAAGTGAACCAGGGATTAAGTAACTTTCAAATCCTAAGATCGAAGCCTTTCCACTCTCTTCTTTTTGTTCAACCAAAGCAACGGCCACACCGTCTCCAAAAAGGCTATTGACCAATGCCGTGCTCTCGCTTTCATCTAGTGTATAAATCGACGAACAAAGCTCGCAACAAACGAGTAAGGCCTTTTTCTCTGGGTTATTATTCGCCCAGCTTGCCACTGCATTTAAACCGTTTAATCCGGCATTGCAGCCCATGCCGACAATGTCGAGTCTCTGTGTATTGTTTCTGAATTTTAACGGCTCTAATATAAGCGCAGAGAGCCCTGGGACAAGAAAGCCGGTTGAAGTCACGCAACAAATGTAATCAATGTCTGAAGGTTTTAGACCTTTTTGTTTTAGAGCCTCTTCAACGGCAACACCGATAAGTTCAATGGCATTCTGTTTAAACTTCTCACGAAGGTTAAAGACAGACTCTTCAGCAAAATCATTTTTAGACAATGTCAGGTAGCGGTTTTCAATATGCTCGTGTTTGAAAAAGCGTTTGGATTTCTCGCTCGTCACATTCATAAGAGCAGCGATTTCATTCTGAGAGAACTTATTTTGGGGATGTGATAAACCGAGTGAAAGAATTTTAGGAGTGGACCTATGCATTGCCTTTTACCAGAATGTCGTTGTGTTCTAAATATGAAACAACTAATTCTGCTAAAAGGCAATAATAAGACTAATCAATACCGAATTTAAGAGCTTGAATGCCAGGAAGAGTCCCGTTTTCAATATACTCAAGAGAGGCCCCACCACCTGTAGAGATGTGAGACATTTTGCTCGCAAGACCTGACTGGTTTACAGCATTAACTGAATCACCACCACCTACAAGAGTGAAGGCATCTAGTTCTGATAATGTTTTTGCAATCCCTAGTGTTCCTTTTGCGTATGCTTTGTTTTCAAAAAGACCCATTGGACCATTCCATAGAACAGTCTTAGCGTTTCTTAAGTAATCATTGTAGTTAACGATTGTCGATGGACCGATATCCAGACCGATTAAGTCTTCACCAATGTTTGTCTGTCCTACTTCAACCGGGTCTCCACCAAAAGTTAGAGAGCACAGGTGATCACTTGGAAGAACGATTTTGTTTTTAGATGGCATACCAAGAATTCTTTTTGCCAGTGCCACATCTTCGTCTGAACAAAGTGATTTTCCAATCGTGTGACCTTGAGCTTTTAAGAACGGGTAGGCCATTGCCCCACCAATAAGAAGTTTATCAACAGAGATAAGAAGCGCTTCGATAATTTTGATCTTGTCGCTTACTTTTGCTCCACCAACAACTGCCACGAATGGTTTCTTTGGATCTTTTACGATGCGATCAAGTGATTCAACTTCACGCTTCAGAAGAAGTCCGCCGTAAGCTTTATTCTTGAAGAATGCATTGATCTCGTAAGTTGAAGCGTGCTTTCTGTGAGCGGCACCAAAAGCGTCGAACACAAAAACGTCTCCGTAAGTTGAAAGCTGACGAGCGAATTCGCGGTCATTGCTTTCTTCTTCCGGGTGAAAACGTAAGTTTTGAAGTAGAATGATTTTTGATTCATTCAATCCAAGAAGCGTTTTGATTCCACGGTCAAGTGCCGTTTCAGTCAATGTCACTTCCATTCCTAACTTCTCTGCCAGGCATTTTGCTACTGGTTCAAGAGAGTAAGTTGGATCAATCTTTCCTTTTGGTCTACCGAAGTGACTCATCAGGATAACTTTTTTTGCTCCAGCCTCAAGGATCGCCTTGATCGTCGGGATCGCTTCATCGATTCTTGTCGTGTCAGCAATAACCGTTGGATCTTTTTTATCCATTGGGACGTTGAAATCAAATCTCGCCAGGACTCTTTTGTCCTTAGCGAGTGTTTTAAAACTTTCTTCAGTAATAAATTTTAAGGCCATGGATTATAGTCCTTTTGAGCCGATGAACTTAACAAGGTCAAGAACACGGTTTGAGAATCCAGCTTCGTTATCGTACCAAGAAACAACTTTTACAGTGTTTCCAATTACGTTAGTTAAAGAAGCATCTAAACATGAAGAGTGTCTCATTCCCATAAAGTCTACTGAAACTAGTTCTTCTGTTTCGTAACGTAGAATTCCCTTAAGAGAAGTTTCTGAAGCTTCTTTTAAAGCAGCATTGATTTCAGAAGCACTAGCAGGCTTCTTAAGAGTTGCTACGAAGTCAGTTAAAGAAACGTTTGGAGTTGGAACGCGGAAAGAGTATCCATCTAGTTTCCCTTTTAGTTCAGGAATGATTTCCCCTACAGTCTTAGCTGCACCTGTAGTTGTTGGGATAATCGACATAGCAGCGGCACGTGCTCTTCTTGGGTCAGAGTGTGATCCATCAAGAAGCATTTGGTCTGATGTGTATGAGTGAACTGTTGTCATGAATCCAGTTTCAATTCCAAATTTTTCGTTAAGAACTTTTACGATTGGAGCAAGACAGTTTGTTGTACAAGATGCGTTTGAGATCACGTGGTGTTTAGAAGCATCGTAAATGTTGTGGTTAACTCCCATTACGAAAGTTGCATCAAGTCCTTTTCCAGGAGCACACATGATAACTTTTTTAACAGTTCCGTGCATGTGTTTTGAAAGACCTTCTTTGTCTTTGAATACACCAGTTGAATCGATAACAACTTGAACACCAAGTTCTCCCCATGGAATTTCTGATGGGTCTTTTTGCGAGTAAAACTTCAGAAGTTTACCGTTGATGCTTAGGCTATCACCTTCAAGGTGAACGTCACCTTGAAACGGCCCGTGAACAGAATCATATTTTAGAAGGTGAACGTATTGTTCTGCTTTACCTGGGTTGTTAACTGCAACGATTTCGAATTCAGATTCATTACGGTTGAAGAACTCGCGTAAAACAGTTCTTCCGATGCGTCCCATTCCGTTAATACCAACTTTAATTTTAGTCATAAAAACTCCATGAAATATGTAGGCGTATAAAGCGAAAATTCGTCAATTTTTTATACTTGTAGAGAGTGTAGTGTAAAAGGTCAATGGAAGTTTTGACAGAAGTTTTTGAGAGGAAAATTAGACCTAAAAAACGCGCCGGGCAACTCCCGGCGATTAAGCATGATTTGTTTAAATAATGCGGGGCTTTCGCCCCGGAAATTGACTGAATTACTTTGCTTAGCGAGACAGTGAGCGCCCAATCGACTCAAAGAGCTCCTTGATCCACGAGAAGAACGACTTGAAGAGGCCTCTGCCCGTGTCATTAATTGATGTTTGAGGCTTCGAATCTACAACGATATCTCCTCCCCTTTCATCATTTTTCTTTTCATCTGAAACGTTAGGTTCGTTCTCAGCAAACTGAAGTTTTTTGTCGACCCCTTTGGAAATAAGTAATCTTTCAACAATTCTTTCAAGCGGAGCACCAAGCCCAGCGTAGACATTATTCATAACCGTTGAACTTCCCCCCGGCTGCCATGAATATCTTGGTGGCTTGGCCTGGTTGCAGACTTGTCCACGATAAAGGCCTGTTGGTTCACTAAGAACCATCGCCATTGTCGAGTTGTTTAATGGAGCTTGCTTTTTAAAATCCACAACCCCTGTCCCCAACTGCCCTGCAGTGGTGATCGGAGTTGTTGGTAAAATGTCACTATTCCAAGGAATACTCCCTCCGTGCAATCCTTTAGCTTCAGGATCACTACCATAAGAAGGCAGCGGAGTGATGAAGACGAGATTAGGCCTTATTCTTTCTTTTTCACAATAAATCTCGGCTTCAGAAGGGCTATATTCATACTCGTCGCAAAGACCAAGTGTATGCATATACTCGTGTAACATCGCCTTTGAGCTTGTTCCCGTCGTAATAACAGGGACACCGCCACCAACAGAGCTCGAACCACCCCACTTGCTTATATTCTTTACAATCATGGCCTGATCCCCACCGCGCTTGGCAGCAAGAGCCTGTATCTTGTTTGAATTTTTACAAGAGACAAGACGATCAATTCCATGCGTGCTTCCACAATCCAACTCATCAGGAGAAACGTGAACAATTTCAACTTCAATATCAAACTTGTTGAAAGGGTAAGTTGATTTAATCATCTCTGCGACTTCTTCTGATTTTTTTGTTACTGTTTCATCTGTGTAAATGACATACTTGTAAGCATGAGCTGACTGAGTCATTCCCATGACGAAAGCTGTCAGTACGATTTGTTTTACATTCTTTCTCATAACTACCACTTTATTTTTTGTATTTCGTAAGTTTTTTTATCTTCAAGCGATTCAATTTTATATTTTGTGATTGTTCCCATTTCTTTAGAGACCGGGAATTTTACGATGCGTGAGTTTGCATCTTGAGTGATCTTTGTTTTCGTAATTGCCCCAGGGTCTTTTTTATCAGTGAAGCCTTCATGAAAAACCATTGGATTTAAGAAGACGCGCTTGTCGTAAACAAGTTTATCTTCAGCGTTGTAAAGCCTAATGATGAAGTTAGCATTCTCTTCATAGCGACCTTTGTCACAGAATTCATCTTCCTTCATAAAAGCGCCATCGAGCACTGGTGGTGCTTTTTGTGCGATCTTAAAAATAGCGCTCATGCTCTTTCCACATATACCTAATTCTTTCTTTAGCTCTTGCCCAAAAGAAGATTCAGAATTAAAAAGAACAACCGATAAAAATGTGATTAAATACATTAGTTTTGACATGAAAATCTCCTTAAAGGTTTTCGGTTTAAATGTCACAGACCTTTAGGAGTTTCCGCTTGAATAAGACCCAATTCATTAACCAGCTCGGTTCAAAAGACGAAGTTCTCTCTCCCTTTCTAGTTAAATACATCAATAGTGCCGAAGGAAAGGACGGAAAAAGCTATCTCAATATCATTTTGGCCGATAAGTCTGGGGAAATAGAGGCCCGCAAGTGGCATGGGGCCGAAACGATTATCGGACAAATCCGCTCAGGTGATGTGGTCATCGTCAACGGCAAGATCAATCAATTCCAGGGGCGTCTACAGCTCATCGTAAACGAACTTTCTAAACTCGGGGAAGAGCAATTCAATCGCGAGGACTATATTCAGAAGGCCGGAAGTGCTCCGGAGAAAATGTTCCAGGAACTTTTAGACATCGTCGACTCGCTCGATGAAGTTTACATAAAAGACCTGCTAAACTCGATTCTTCACGACCAGGAAATCGCTCGCCGACTAAAGGTCTGGCAAGCGGGAAAGAGCATTCACCACGCTTACCAATCAGGTCTTCTAGAACACATTCTTTCTTGTACAAAACTCGCAGTGATTCTTTCACCTCATTATAAAGTAAACCGCTCATATGTTGTTGCTGGTTGTATCCTTCACGATCTTTGTAAAATTTATGAACTGACTGAAGGCCCGGTTGTCGATTATACAGAGGAAGGTAAGCTCGTTGGTCACTTAGTAAAAGGCCTTGAGATCGTCGATCACTTTGCTGCTAAAATTAAAAATTTCCCATACAACATGAAGATGCACATCAAGCACATCCTGCTTGCTCATCATGGTGAATACGAATACGGGTCTCCAAAAATCCCGAATACATCAGAAGCTTATCTCGTTCACTTAATTGATTTAATGGACTCAAAGATGGGCTCACTTGAACAAATCAAAAAACACGATTCAAGCACAGGTCACTGGAGTGGATTTGTTAAACACATGGACCGCATCGTTTATAAGAGCGAGCTTCCAAGTTTCACTCATTATATAGATGAGGACAAGAAACCATCTCCTGCTCCAACTCATCAAGCTCCACCGGCCCCAAAGGCCTCAGGTAGCAATAATAAAGAGTTAAAATCATCACTTGGAAACCTACTTAAGGACTTTAAAGTCGAGGACTAAACATTCACTCTTCTTTTTTTTGTGTTCTGGCAGTCCCTGCGGTTGTCTGCTTTTATCACTTTAACAAAAGCTATGCTCCTTCGAGGACTATTGAGAGAATTAAAAAGGCCGTTAAAATATTTCCAAATGCGACCGCTATTGAAGAGCGCAGTTTTAACCTTGGGATCGCCAGCCTTGGAAGGAAGCACGTGGAATACAACTTATTACAGGAAGGACATCCCTTTCCCAGTTCAGATCAACTCTGATAAATCGACGAAGTCTTTTTCATCGGACTACCTGATGCTTTATTGGGTGGGCCGAAGCTCAGGGCTTCTAACTGTGGAAGATTAAACGTTACTTGAGTATCATAGTCTGTTTTTAAGGCCAGTGAGTATTTACCTATGTAGGATTAAAACTTAGAGGGACTTTATAATAAGGCTATGACGAAAGTAGCAGACAAAGCTCCCGTAAAAAATTCCAATCTCCAAAATTTAAAACCGTTCCGTGGAAATGGAAAGCTTCCGGCCGAAGCTGCTAAGACTGCTGAAGGTCTGCCTAAAGCAGAAATCACTGACCAGGCAAAAATGCTGAAAGCTCAGGAGACGACAACTCCAACAAATCCAGCAGAACCCGCGCCTGAAACAGCACCAGAGCAGCCATCGTCATCACCATCAACTCCTTCTTCATCGGCAATGGATAAAGCGGCATCAGTGGCTAAAGCGATTGCGAAAGCTCCTGTTATGCCAGTGATTGTACCAAAAAACACGAAGTCTATTGAAAATAAAATCTCTGATAAAAAACCAGATGCCCCACCTCACTTCATTAAAAAGCCAGCTGTTATTTTCATCGAGGGCTTTTCAGCATTTGGAATTTCTAATGGCGATGGCATTAAAGAAATGTCTGATAACTTTCCAGGCGCTAAACGCTTTGACTGGACTGAACACGACCAGATCGTCGGCGAAATCAAAAAGCACGCTCCTGATCAACCTGTCGTTCTCGTAGGACACAGCTTTGGTGGAGACACGGCCATTGAAGTGGCCAATGAATTAAACTCAGCAAAAAACGGTTTCCGCCCTATTGACCTCCTGGTTTCAATCGATGCCGTTGGGATGAATAAAACCATCATTCCTATTAACGTTAAAAGTAATCTAAACTTCTTTGGCGAAGGAATTCTTCCTTTCGTTCATGGCGACCCGACGGTTGCCCGCAACACAAAATACACTGAAGTCACTAATGAGTTACGCTCTGACATGCATTCCAAGATGGATGATAGCCCGGAAGTTCAGTTTGAAATTTTCCAGAAAATCAATGAGGTTCTGGGTAATGCAGGACAGGAAGATATCTTTATCGAGATTAGCGAAACTAGTCAGATTAAAGATGTTTTGGATGCGATTAAAAATAGTCTTTAAGGTTTAAACAGTTTAAACTTTTTCCCAATGAAAACACTATTTAATGCTCTGACGTTTTTAACTTATAAACTTCCACGCAATATCATTATTGGGATCATTGTCCTCTACACCCTTTTTGGTTTTTTCATCGTTCCACTCATTATGGAATCTCAAGTTGAGAAATTCATCAACGAGAGCTATAAGGAAAAAGTCCACATCGAAAAGATCTCTTTTAATCCTTACACTTTTGAATTAGAAGTTAAAAAATTCGCTATCCCTGACACGACATCTGGTGGAGTCGATAAAAACCGTCTGACCTTTGATCGCCTTTATCTCAACCTTGAAATCTTCCCTCTCTTCATTAAAGAGATCACTTTCAAAGAAGCAAGCTTCGAGGGCGCTCACGTTTACCTAAGTTTTTACAAACAACAAAAAAACAATTGGACATCTTATGCACCTAAAAAAGCTGAGGAGAAAAAAGAATCCTCAGGAGCTCCCTGGACTTTGGTTTTAAAGAAGCTTTCTTTCGATAAAGACTATTTCCAATTCAGAGACTTTAATTATCCTACTCCTGTTAATCTTCCTCTTGGACCTTTGAGTTTAAAGGCTTCGAATGTTAGCACGACGATTGGAAATCAATCCGCACTAGAAAGTCTTTTTATCAATCTTGGAGACCAGGGAAGCCTACTTCTCAAAGGAAAAGTGAGTCTCTCTCCTCCTTCGGCCGATATTCACTTAACGGCAAAGAAGTTCCCACTTAATTTCCTAACGGCTTATATGTCGAATACGACTTACTTAAGCCTCAACCACGGCAGCCTCGATTTTAATGGAAGCATTGATTACGAAAAAGCCGTCTTTAGCATTAAAGGTGATGCGCAAGTTAATAACTTCTCTCTTATTTCAACAAAAGATCAAACTAATATCTTAAAGATTAAGAAGGCCGATTTCCAATCGCTTTTCTATTCGACAGCGCCAGCGAAGTTTACCCTTGAAGCGATGGTCTTTGATGAACTTAAAAGTTATGTTCTTCTAAAGCCAGATGGAACTTTAAATTATAAAGAACTGATGAAGCCAACTCGAGTCTCTCAAGTTGCGCCGACAACTTCTGAAATTGCAACTGCCGAAACTAAGAAGCCTGGTTTAAATTACAAAATTAACAAGATTAAACTCATTAACGGCCAGCTCGACTACAACGACTGGCAAATAAAACCGAAGTTTATCGCCCACATTCACACTCTCAATGGTGATATTGGCCCTCTTTCTAATAATCCAGAAAATAAAATTGATATCGCCCTTAACGGAATGGTGGAAGACCAAGGAAAATTCACCTCAAAAGGTTATTACTTCCAAAGTATCAAACCTCTCGACTTAAACCTCGATGTGAAGTTTGCCAATATTGAGATGACCACATTCACTCCCTACTCGGGCCACTTCATGGGTTATGAGATCAAAAAAGGCAAGCTCTTCCTTGACGTCAATTACACTCTAAAGAAAAACCGGATTGTAGGGAAAAACAAAGTTCGCCTAGATCAGTTTACGTTAGGAGAAAAAGTTGAAAGTAAGAACTCAACCAATCTTCCTCTAAAGCTTGCCGTCGCTCTTTTAAAAGACCGCAAAGGTCAGATCAAATTCATTCTTCCTCTTGAAGGGGAAACGAACTCTCCCAAGTTCTCTTACGGCAGTGCCATCAGGACTGTGCTTTTTAATATGATTGTTAATATCGCGTTGTCCCCTTTTGATTTTCTGGCAGATGCTTTTGGAATTGGAAAAGAAGTCCAGCTGATTGAATTTGAAAATCAGCTAATTACTTTTAAGGCCGGGGATGAAACCAAGATTGACAGTGTCACCAGGATTTTGGAAGAAAGGCCGGAGCTTCGTTTGGAAATCTTAGGAACTTGCTCTGAAAAAGAATTTGTAGTTGAAGGTGCTAAAGAGCAACCGGTTATTGAAGAAGCCCAATACAAAGAAATTGGACTTAAAAGAGCTCAGCTCGTTCAAAACCTTCTCGCTAAAAAAGGAATTAGCGCCGAGAGACTTTATGTCATGGCCGGGAAAAAGAATGATGATTCTATTGGGAAATCGGGGGCGGTTTTAATCTTTAAAGCGGATTAATTACACTCTTCCCCAGTCTCACGCGTAATATAAAGCTCACTATACTCAGCATCAAGCCCAATACACACCGGAAGATTTTCTTTCTTGGATTCAATCAAGTAAGTGACAAGTTCATCACACATGAACATATCCAGATAAACATTGCTCTTTAACTGGCCCTTATCAGAAAAAGTCATTCCCGTGACAAGGCTCTGGCAATCGAGTAAGACTTTATCAAACTTCGTGGTCTTTATTTCATAGATGTAATCCATGTCTGGTGTTGGATTGAAGTCTTGCACTGGCATTTTGATAATATCGTCTGCCATTGCAGTCATTGACATTAAAAGGCCGATCAAAACGATCATCTTTTTCATAAAAAACCTCACTTGTTTAATGAACAAGTCGGGCTTTGAAATAAAAAGTTGAGCAAAATAATAGAAAAAATGAGAAAAAATTGCCGGGGAGTCAAATATCCGTCACTTACCGACTTCAAGGATGTTTCAAATTATTTTAATAGCTAAGCTAGATCATAGAGGCTCATCTTCCTAAGTGAGATTATCACTATTAAGGAGAGACACTATGAATGCTCAAAGTATTATGTCCAAAGATCTGATCACTATTCACAACGACGTCCCCATCATCGATGCTTATAGATTGATGAAGGAAAAAGATATTCGCCATCTTCCAGTTGTTGATCAAAACAAAAGAATTATCGGAATCTTAAGTGACCGTGATGTTCAAAAAGCAATGGTCGCTAAGAAACTTGATGAATACTACATTGAGACTCCGTTGGATAGCAAAGTTTCAAGTTTTATGAACTCACCTGTTTATATGGTGAATGAAAAAACAGACTTGAAGGCCGTTGCTAAAATAATGATCAGAGAAAAAATCTCTTCGCTGATTGTTGAAAATGATGAACACGATATTACAGGTATCGTGACAACAACTGATATGCTTGCCTACATTCTTCAAACAGTGGAGAAAATGGATCACAATCCGAACTGGACTCAGTGGACGATGTCGTATTACTTAAATAGTCACAAGAAATAAAAAAGGGCCTCAATCGAGGCCCTTCTTCTTTTTAGATTCATTAAAAAAACTAAAGACTAAAACGGAATGTCGTCAGACGTGAAGTTTGTGTCTGTCGAAATGTCGTAGTCTTGGTTAACCATGCTTGAGTCGTAAGATGGACCGCTTTGGTTCATATCTTTACCTGCTCCAGCGTTTGCACCAGCACCAGCAGTTGCTCCACCGATGAACTGAATCGTCTTAGCGTTGATTTCAGTTGTATAACGTTTTTGACCGCTCTTATCGTCCCATGAACGAGTTTGAAGTGATCCTTCAACGTAAGCTTGTCTTCCCTTTGTTAGGTATTGGTTGCAAAGCTCAGCAAGTTTTCCCCAAACAACAATTCTATGCCATTCAGTTCTTTCTTGTTTTTGTCCTGCTTTGTCTGCCCATGATTCGCTTGTAGCTAGTGTGAAGTTACAAACTGCCATTCCGCCTGGAGTGTATTTCAACTCTGGGTCTTGTCCTAGACGACCAAGGATAATTACTTTGTTAACACTCATGAGATCTCTCCTGTTTTATTCACGGTCAATACTAACGTATGAAACTGACCGCTACATTGTGTGTGTTTAATGAACCGCCATTAAACTTTAAATTTTACAGGAGCAAAAGAGGAAATGTCTTACAATTTGTAATTGAGCGAAAAGCTTAAGAAGGCTTTGCTGGGTTGTTAGAAACTGACGGGTTAACCGGCTGTTTTTGCGCCCAGAATTCAGCAACTTTTTGACGCGCGACTTTTACGTCACGTTTATACCAAGTCGCATCAAACCCACAGTGAGGGCACGGGACTTGTTTTTTATAATCCGAACGAACGGCAAGCTCAAAAGCTCCCCAGATCGCAAAAAAGATCACGAAGCTCTCTACCCCAAAAAATGGGTATAGAGCGGCCCCTAAAACGATAGTTGTCAGGGTGATTTGCAGGAGGTTTTTCTTAGTGAGTTTAGGCGATACAGTGACGTTTCTTTCTGTACGGCAAAGCGGACAGAAAAAATTGCGGTCTTTGTTTTTATATTTGTATACGCGCTCTACTAAGGGTTTTGGTTGATTTCTCACATGATCCTCCATCTCCTATTCTACCCAATGAAGACGGCCATTTTTAGAGGGCACATTTTTTCCCATACCAGGAAAGTCGGGCAATAAAATAAGGCGAGCCAGAACCCCCGCGGGTTCTGGTGTTTGAAATTGTGTGGAGTGCACCGTGCACGGTATGAAGAAGGTAGTGAAGGGATTTCCGAGATACAACCAACGTTCCGCTTTATCTAGACTCGGTCTCTAGAACTGTTTTTATCAACTTCAATAATCGGGCCAAGTCATAGGACCACCATTCTGGTCCTACGGGTACCTGATTTCAATGTATTGTTTGACCATGAATTTCGCCTTCGGTAGCATTAAGACACTATAGTGAGTTTTATAGAGTGATTAAAAGTAACCGCGGACAGCTCAGTATCTTCATGGGAGTCACCTTATTACTGGTGATGGGGATGCTTGCGTTTATCGTAAACGTAGGACTTTTCGTAAAGGCCAAAATCAACCTGCAAAATGCTGTGGACGCCGCCGCCTTCTCAGGGGCCGCAACTCAGGCACGCCAACTCTCTAACATCGCCTACGTAAACTGGGAGATGAGAAACACTTACAAAGAATGGATGTTTAAATACTACATCCTAGGGCAGATGGGTCTGGTTAAGGGAGTAAACAACAATCTTTCAGACAACGTTCTATCATCGAACACTCGTGTAAATTATATTTTAAAAACACCTAACGCCGACGTCTCAGGATCAAACTTAGGTTCAGGTGGAAACGCTTACGATAAATACAACGTTCCTACGATCTGTATTCACAACAACTCTTCTAACGACATCTGTACACTTTATAACCTACCGGGGATCCCTCGTTTCCCAGCAATTGGTGTAGCAGGAATTTCAGAAATTCACGAAGCATTCGTCAACAAACTGGTAGAAGAAAAAGGGGCCAACTGTTCGGCAAGAACACAGATTAACTTCCTTGCAGCTCTTTCATGGGCCTATAGTTCAGGATTAAAAGAAATTCCTGGTGCACCTCTGATTGCAACAAACAGGACTGGGGCATGGCCAGAAGCTCTTGAGCTGGCAATGAGAATGAGAAACCTGGAAATGATTGTTAATCGTCCTCCGGTAGCTGAGATCACTGCAAACAACATGAATAACTTTGCCTCCGTCGGACAAAATATTGGACTTAACGAAAGACCAACCAAGGCCTTCATGTCCGCCTTTAGGAACCTGGGTGGAGGAAAATACAAAGACAACATCTCTTCTGGTGGTGGTGCTCAAGATGAATTAGCAGCGACTTTTAAGCTCACAGAAATTTCTCCACAACCTTTTCAAGCACCGGAGAAATCAGTCTCAGGATTCTTAATCCCTACGACATTCACCTACCCAGGTGAATCAAGTATGAGTGCTTTGACTAAACACTATCTCGATCTACAGGCCGTGCCAGTTAACTACGCTACGATGTTCTCTACTTTTGCGACGACTCGAAATGAGTTTGAATCAAACGTAGCAATGGAATCGAGCTGCTTTGTTTCTAAATCAGCAATGCCTGTTCCTGGTTACCTTTTAGGGTTCGTTAAAAATCCTGCCGTCGTGACTTACTATGCAGTAAAAGGCGAAGCTGAGTTCACCGGGCTTTTCTTCCCTCGCTTACAAGGCGATCAATCAGGGTCATTTAAACTGACTGCCTATGCTGCTGCTAAACCATACGGTGGAAGAATTGGTCCAAGACTTTTTAACTTCACGGATGGTGACAGATCAGTTGTCCCAAGAGAAGACGAAAACGCGAGAAGTAGTTCATATATCGGAGGGATTAGAATCCAGGTATCGACTGGGTATGCTCCGGGTATGCCAATTCCTTCAAGCGAAACTTTCTGGGCCAATGACCTCAACTCTCTGGTTGGTGGAGTTCCAGGTTCGGGTTCACCGATTTCATACGGTATCCCTAATATGATTTACGATTTCGACACAGACAGCGACCTTGCAGCTCAAAACACTGGTGGGGTCACTCGCATTCAGACTATCACTCCAAGAATTTCTGCTTTTATGAGCACTCAAGAATCACAAGGCCTTTATAACTCTTACCAGGTAAGAAAGTTAAAACAGGCACTGGGTGGAGATTTCACTGGTAAAAACATGACGTCTTCTGATTTGATCCGCGCTCTTGTCTCGGCCAGAAGAGTGACAAAATACGATGCAGCCAACTACATGATCCCCGATTTTTCTCACGATGGTGAAGCTAAGAGTAATGCTGCTCCAAGAGTGAAAAAAACGCTGGACCCGAATACTGGAATGCCCAACTCATTTCAATACCAGCTTTTTGCTCCTTTGCTTGGGCCAGAACTTCTCTACAAAACATCGTCTGAAGTTGGAACAATCGTTATGACTTACATGAGTGCCAACCAAGGCGCGATTGAAGCCTACACGGCCGCTTTACTTGAAGTGGCCAGAAAGATTTATAGCCTTGACCAAGGGAAAGGAAACTCAACTAACCTCAGTGCCCAGGCCGGTCAAAGTATCCATGCCAATGCGGCCGGTGGTAGCGCAATTCCACCTGAAATTTCCAGCCCTGACCCAACTAGTCCTGCAGGTTGTAACCACGGCGATATGGCCTCGAAGTTTTATCATTTTTTTACGAAATCTCAGATTCAATGCGGGATCGTTCCGCTTGAATCGCTGATGATTGAGTACATTGACAAGAAGGTCAACCAACCTAACGGCGACCTATTCTATACGACCAGCTACTACAACCCACTGCCGAATAATACGACTATGACTGCATATTACCCAGGGATGCGCCAAGGTGCCGGGGCCGATGCGACTGCTCAAAACCCTATTGGGGTTGCTACTGACACGGGGACCTACTCATTGCGCAGAAACTTCTATTCAACTAAGTTTGTTGCTCTAAATAAGCTTATTAGCGGCTATAAGGACAATGTGTACCTTGAATCAGACACAAAGCCCGTCTCGGACCTGCCTGTTTTGCCAATGCAAAACCCGGTCAAATCTGATGCCACAACTAATCTTAACAGCCCCTTTTTTCTTGATTTTTAATTCTTGAAAAAAGTTCAAATTTCCATATATACTCTTCTCCAGTTTTGAAGAAAAAACCCTTCCTAATACGAGGATATCAGAATGGCCAAAAAAGCAGCCCCAAAAGCAAAAAAAGCAGTTACTAAAAAAGCCGCTCCTGCAAAAAAAGCAGTAGCTAAAAAGGCCGCTCCTGCAAAAAAAGCAGTAGCTAAAAAAGCCGCTCCTGCGAAAAAAGCAGTAGCTAAAAAAGCAGCCCCTGCTCCTAAAAAAGCAGTAACCAAAAAGGCCGCTCCTGCGAAAAAAGCAGTAGCTAAAAAAGCAGTAGCTAAAAAGGCCGCTCCTGCTCCAAAAAAAGCAGCAGCTACAAAGGCAGCACCAAAAACAGCTGCTAAAGCAGTGGCCACTAAAAAAGACGCTGTTCTTTCAAGAGAAGAAGCTATCAAGAAATATAAAAGCGCCATCGCTACTCCTGTTAGCACAAAAGGCAAGCAGAATGAATACTTCGATGACGAATTGGAAGATGACTTCGATCTGGACTCTGATCTTGGTGACGATGAAGACACTGAGACTGTAGACGAAGCTATGGGCGACGAAGACTTCGACGATGAAGAAGAAGGCGAAGGCGGCGGAGCTAAGTTTGAAGAAGAATTCGATCCTGAAGACGATGAAGGCAATAGCCAGACAGAAGGAAACTATTCATACGGATGGGGCTATAACGACGCTTTCGATAAGCCGGAAGATGACGACTTAGACCGCGAGCTTGATGAAGATGAGCAATACGCTCTTGGAAAGAAATCAGGTGACGATGAAGATTCGTTCGATGACGATTACTAGAAACTAAAACTATAGAGGGCTTCTTCGGAAGCCCTTTTTGCTATATAAGGCCTTAAAAAATGAAAGCCCCTGAATTAGATTTTTATTACTTCGACTCTTGTCCTTATTGCCAAAGAGTTATAAATGTCATTAATAAGCACAAAATTAAAGTTAACTGGATCGACATCTATGAAGATCTAAATGCGCTCCAAAAGCTTATCCAGATCACGGGAAGAAAAACGGTCCCTTGCCTGTTTATCGATGGAGATCCTATGCATGAGTCATCAGATATCATGGCATGGTTAGAAGCAAACGTTGACCGTCTGACAAAGACAACTTAAGGAAAAAAATGGAAATTCGCGATCCCGTTCATGGCTCTATCCACATCCTCGATGAAGAAATTCCCATTATCCGTGATGATTTTTTTCAACGCTTAAGAAACATCAAACAACTTGGTTTTTCTGAATACGTATTTCCTGGAGCGACTCACACCAGATTCATTCACTCTATTGGTGTTATGAATATTGCCAACAGCGCTTTCGACAGACTTTTCAAACATCGTTTACAAGACAAGAACATCCAACGTTTAAAAGAAACTTTTAAGCTGGCCTGTCTTCTTCACGATGTCGGTCACGCTCCCCTGTCTCACTCGACAGAAACGGTGATGCCGAAACTTTCAGAACTAAACATTCCGAAAGACTTCCTTTCGCTGAAAGATCAAAAAAATGACCGCCAGGCGACTCACGAAGACTACACAATCAAGTCTATCGTCGACAGTTCATTTGCCGGTTCATTCTCACTTGTAGAAAAAAAATTCGGACTAGAGAGAAAGCACATTGCTGACTTAATCACTGGACATACAAGTGACCCGGATTATTTTAAAGTCGATGGAATTAATTACTTCCCTGTCCTGTCTCAGCTGGTTTCAAGTGAACTAGACTGTGACCGCATGGACTACCTGCTTCGCGATAGTTATTTCTGTGGGGTAAGCTACGGCTCATACGACCTGGATTGGATGCTGGATAACCTTGAAGTGTGCGTAGAAAACGACATGGCCTACTTAGGGATTAACGAAAGAGCTGTGGTGACTTTCGATGATTTCCTTCTGTCTCGCTACCACATGTTCATCATGGTGTATTTCCACTACCGTGCCGTGTGCCTAGAGCAATTGCTCTTTAAGTACTTCAGGACTTCACCTTCTGAGTACGTCATCCCGGCGAGCATTGAAGAGTATATCGAACACGATGACCAATTCCTGATGAAGGTTTTAAGAAAATCGAAAAACAAATACGCTGAAGCGGTTGTTAAGAATCAAGTTCCACAAAAGATCTTCGAGTCTTTCAACGATAACCAGGAAAAGAAGCTCACTGAAATCCTGAATTACCTGGCACAGGAAAATATCGAATTCATCAGAAGCTCTTCAAGTGGACGTTTATCAAAGTACTATGTCGATGAAACGAGCATTTCGAAGTACCCGATGAAAGTTGTCAGAAAGCTTTTTGGAAGCGACCAAAAAATCACTTTCGATATCAATGAAGCCACTGACCTCTTCACTAAATTTGCTAAATCTCACGCGGTTAACCGCCTTCACTGCGATTTTGAGACCCTTTCTCCTGTTCAGCAGAAGAGAATCCTGGAACTCATTCACGCCCGTTAAAAGGCCCGCATAGAAGCTTTTGCCCGACTCCCCCAGTGGTGGTCTTCCCCTGTAGAATGGAAGGAAGATCACACACTAGAAGGAGTCGACTGTGGATTTAAAAAGCTTCCAGATGCTAGAGTTTATCAATTCAAGATTGAACAACATTGAAAAGAACATTTCTCGAATTGATGAAAAGCTTGATTTCTCCATCACTCTTCAAAGAAACCATTTAGTGCGTGTTAAAAACGGCGAAGAAATCGACGACCACATGATCCTGATGGGAAGACCTTATAACGACATCTCTCCGCAAAGAGCATGGAGTATCTACAATAATCCAAACATTGATTTTTTTGTTTTAGATGTAACGTCAAAGTCATTTAAGGGAACGAGACTAGAAGAAGCGGTTCACATTCCTATTGAAGAACTACATGTGCGTTTTTCTGAAATCCCAAGTAAAACTGTTCCTATCTTAGTTATCTCAGAAAACGGACTGCGTTCTATTTCGGCCTGTGAGTTATTGGTAAAAAAAGGATTTTTTAATATCAATAATATTTCGGGGGGCTATGAATTCTGGCCTGGGAAATCATCAGAGAAGAGTGCACCTGATAAAGATGCACCCGTTTAAAAGAATTTACTTCAGTAATTGATAAGCAATCGTTGCGCCGGCATAGCCCAAGAGCCCCATGTAAGTGAACATGAATGCCGGGTATTTCCACGAGCCCATTTCTCTTCTTAGAATCGCCAATGTACTGATACACTGAAGAGCAAAGACGAAGAAGATCAGAAGACTCCATGCGACTGCCGTATTGAAAACAGGTTTCCCTGTAACCGGATCAACTTCAGATTTTAGTCTATCGCGAAGAGAGCTTGATTCTTCATCAACATCACCAAGAGCGTAAACAGTTCCCAGAGTCGAAACGAAAAGTTCACGTGCTCCAAAAGCTACAAGAACCCCAACTCCCATTTTCCAGTTCATACCCATCGGTTTAAGCACCGGCTCCATGAGCTTCCCTGCTTGACCAAGGTAAGAGTTCTCAAGAGTTAATGCTGAAACTTCTTCAGGAGTTTTATTGATAGTTTGCTCTTCACTTAATCCAGGGAAAGTAGAAAGAATCCAGATTAAAATCGAAAGCCCCAGAATGATTGTTCCGGCCTTCTTAAGAAAAACTTTTCCTTTTCTCAGAGCTTGTCTTACAGCAAATCTAAAAGAAGGTTTTTCATAATGAGGAAGATCGATAATGAAGTTACTTGTTTCACCTTTATAAATCGTCAGCCTGAAAATCTTAGCGATGATTAAGGCCATAAAGCTTCCAAGGAAATAAAGGAAGAAGAAGGCCAGTGCTTGAGAATTTAAAAAGCCCAGGTAAGTTACACTTGGAATAAATGTCCCGATTAAAAGAACATAAACCGGAAGTCTGGCGCTACAAGTGATCATTGGAATCGTCATGATCGTGCAGGCCCTCTCTTTGTGATCCGGAATACTTCTTGCGGCCATGATCGCTGGAATGGCACAGGCAAAACCAGACATATAAGGAAGGAAAGCTTTTCCATTAAGTCCGAATGTTCCCATGACTTTATCAGTTAAAACAGCGGCCCTTGAAATGTAGCCCGATTGCTCTAATAAACTTAACAAGAAAAAGAGAATCATAATCTGAGGAAGGAAAACAATAACTCCCCCCACTCCGGCAAATACACCATCAATGACGACACTTCTGATAAGTCCTTCCGGAAGGTGTGGTCCAACGAAATCACCTAGAGCGCCTACAGCAGCTTCAGTCAGATCCATGATTGGGCCTGCCCAAGAATAAATAGCGTGGAAAATGATATAGAAGATGGCGATGAAAATTAAACTTCCCCAAAACTTGTGAAGCATAATTGCATCTAACTTTTCAGTGAACTTAGTTTTAGAAGAAGAGTGAGAATAAATTCCATTGATGATCTCTCTGGCCTCTGCCTGGTGAGATTTAATTGTCTTAACAACGTCACCTACGGCCACTTCTACAAAATGCTCCTGTGATTTCAACTCAGGAATATACTGAGTCGACTCAGGGTAAACTTTGATTTTTTCAAAAGCAGAGTCTGCTTCTTTTTTATCTGTCACGAATTTGCGGATGAAATTATCCAGCTCTTTTTCATCGTCATTGATCGCCGAGATACTTAATACTGGATAACCAATTTTGATTTCAAGTTTTTTAGCATGCTCTGCTGTAAAGAGCAGGTGATCATTTTTGTTCACGATAACAATGATATTTTTCTTTGGAAGGATTTCTTTTACCGCTAAAAGCAGCGACAGAGAGGCTTCAAAGCGGTCAAGATCCAGAATCATGGCGATCGCTTTGTACTTTGACATGTCTTTAATTAATGAAGTTGTTGTGACTCCCTCATCAAGACTTGTGGGAACAAGGTTGTATACACCCGGAAGATCAACCACACTTATTTTTTTATCATTGATTGAATTTGAAATTAATTCTGCGTTTGCTGAATCGACAGTGACGCCCGAGTAGTTGGAAACTTTTCTCAACTGGCCTGTCAGCATATTAAAAATGGTTGATTTACCAGAGTTCGGAAAACCAACGAGCAATACGTTTTCCATTTTATTCTCCCAACTTCTTTACAATAATTTTATTAGCGTAATCTTTTCTTAGTGCCAGAAAATTCCACTCACCATGCTTAAGAGCAATCGGGCCACCGAAAAGACTTTTAGATTTGATTTCGACATGATCTCCGGGAAGAATCCCCAGAGAAATAAATTTGAATTCATAAAGGCTCTCGCCTTCATAACCAACAACTTCGACTTTAGTTCCAACAGGAACATCTGCAAGAGTTAAACTCATAAACCGTCCTAACAAGGTAACAGTAATTCCAGCCCGGGAATAAAAATTTGAATAGACTAACTTACCGCATACTATTATTAGTACGGAGGATAATCAATAGGAAGTTTGCTGATATAACTCAGTGGTCCGAAAAGTGCTCGAAGAGCCCTGGTTGAACTAACAACTTAGAATGAAAGTTCTTTAAAATGAGTTCCACACGGTTAAGTTCAAGGTCACCAATTAAGTCGGTGTACTTTTTCTCAATATCGCCAATGCATTCAAACAAGTTCA
This sequence comes from Bacteriovorax sp. As-1, assembly GCF_058446905.1. Lineage (NCBI taxonomy): Bacteria > Pseudomonadati > Bdellovibrionota > Bacteriovoracia > Bacteriovoracales > Bacteriovoracaceae > Bacteriovorax > Bacteriovorax sp. As-1. The sequence goes on along the minus strand of NZ_CP184341.1, from coordinate 2,131,770 downwards.
GTTTAAATTTCAGGCCATACTCCGTAAGGAAGATATTTTGTTCGCGTTTGTCGTGAGAGTTAAGTCTGCGCTCGATATAGCCACGGCTTTCAAGCTCATTAAGGTGAGAAGTCATTGTTTGCTTCTTAAGGCCACAACCAGCACCAATCTCTTTAATAGACGGTCCGTCGTGCTCGCAGATAAATAGAAGAACTTCTAAGAACGATGGTCTTAGGTCGGTGAATCCTCTTGATTGTAATGACACTAGTAGTTCTGCTGAGTAAGTTCTGTAAATTTTTTTTACTAAACTTCCGATACTCGAAACTTTCTTCATGAAACGTCCGTGGTTATTGGTTATATAGTCCCCTACTGAGACTAAAATAGTTTCCCACGAAGATTCCAAGAGAGTCAAGTCTTACAACGGTACTAATTCCAAATGACAGACTTTAGAATAAATTTCTCGCGTTGCTGATAGATGTCACGACGCCGCAACACACACCGAATGTCAGAAGGTTTGACCCCCCGTAAGACATAAGTGGGAGCGGAATACCAACGATAGGCATCAATCCGGAAACCATGCTCATGTTGACGATGGTGTGCCAAAAGAAAATCCCGAGCACTCCGACAACAACGATGGAATCGAACATCTTATTGACGTTGGAAGCGAGCCATAACAATCGATAGAACAGTGCCAGGTATAAAGCGATCAGGAAAACTGATCCCACAAACCCGTGCTCTTCATTGAAGATCGCGAAAATAAAGTCAGTGTGGTTTTCTGGAAGATAGTTCAGCGCCCCCTGAGAAGACTGGCGGAATCCTTTTCCAAAAAATTGTCCCGAACCGATAGCAATTTTAGACTGAATCGCGTTGTATCCTGATCCCTTCGCATCGAATTCCGGATCAAGGAAAGTGATAATCCTTTTCTTTTGGTACTCGCGAAGACCAAAGTTATACATAACCGTCGCTGAAACAACTCCGATCATCCCAATAACAACAATCGTTTTCCACTTTAACTTTCTATAGAAAGTGATCATGAAGAAAATAAGCAGCGTTAACATTCCCGTCCCAAGATCGGGCTGAATAATAACCATGATTGCTGGAACGAAAGTAATAAGAAATGGAATGATGAGCTCTCTAAAACCAGTTTCTTGCTCTGGAGAAGCCTTTGAGTACCATCTTGCCAGTACGAGAACCACGGACATCTTAACGATCTCCGAAGGCTGGAATTTAATCCCACCGATACCGATCCAGCGCTGCCCACCCAGGGCCGAGTGACCGACAAAGAGAACCATAATCAACAGCATGATACATAATAGATAGGAAGGATAAGCTAAACGATAAAAGTTCTTTGGTTGAATAAAACTCACACCGATTCCCACCATCCAGGAAAGGCAGAACCACATGATTTGAGTTTTATAAATCCCTTGCTCTGGACCAACACCGTGTGAGTGAGTCGCTGAGTACAGGTTTAAGATACCGATCACGAAAATTGCAGTACAAATTCCGAAGAACGAATAATCGTAGCGCTTGAGTTCTTCTCTAAAATTAATCATTATTCACCATCCGTCCCCGCTCCTTCAGCTTGAGGAGCAAGAGGCACGCGTTTGCCATCTTTATTTAATACATAATTGCGCACCAGAACCCCTTGCTCATCATAGAAGTCAATTGGGTTAGTTTCTGGAACCATCGGGAATGGATTAACTCTGTTATCCTCGATTGCTTCTTCAAAAGTCATCTTATCTTCAGCAATCAGCTTTTCCTGATATTTTGGATAATACTTATTCATGTATGCTGAAACCATGGCACGGGCAACCGGACCTGCGGCAGAACCACCGTGACAACCGTGCTCTACAACAACCGCAACAGCAATTTTTGGATTCACACTTGGTGCATAAGCTGTAAATAGACCGTGGTGACGGAATCTGTATTCTTGGTTTTCACACTTACTGAAAATTTTATCTGCCGAGAAGCTGATAACCTGGGCCGTCCCGGTTTTACCAGACATCTGAATCCCCACTCCTTTTTGTGAGTAAGCTGTACCACCTGGCACGTTTACTACGTCAAATAGTGCACGTTTTGTCAGATCAAGTGTCTTCTTTGAAATCTTAAACTCATTGATGAGTTCTGGTTCGTATCTCTTTAATACCTGTCCAGTGTTTGAGAATACTTCCTTAACAACGTGTGGACGGTATAACTTCCCTTCGTTTGCTAAAGTTGAATAGAACATCGCCAGCTGAAGTGGAGTGACGTTAACGAATGACTGACCGATAACACATGAAAGAGTCTCCCCTTTCTGCCACTCGATCCCTGTGCGTTTCTTTTTCCATTCTTTATTTGGAATTAAACCTGAAGTTTCGCGAGGAAGAATGATTCCTGATCTCTGTCCCATACCAAACATCGTCGCGTATTTATAAATAACGTCGATGTCGATCTTGTTACCAATTGTGTAATAGAAAACGTCACATGAAGTTTGTAGCGCCTTAATAACGTCAACAACACCGTGACCTTCTTTTTTCCAACAGTGGAAAACCCTTCCCCCCATTCTGTAACCACCAGTACAAACAACTTTCGTGTTTTCGTTGATGATTCCTTCTTCTAAAGCTGCAATGTGAGTTAAAGTTTTAAATGTTGATCCCGGAGAATAGTGCTCCTGGATTGTTCTGTCGCGAAGAGGTCTCTTCTCATCCATAACCAGTCCACCCCAATAGTTTGAAGTAAGACCTGTCGAGAAGTTTCCTGGGTCGTAAGCTGGGCGAGAAACCATGGCGATAACTTCACCTGTTTCAACATCAAGAGCAACGGCTGCTCCATCTTTTCCATCAAGCGCGTGATATGCAGCTAACTGAACATCGCGGTCGATTGTTAAACGAACGTTTTTCCCAGGCTCTGCCATTTTGTTTTCAATTCCAGAGTAAAGATCATCAGAGCTGACGTGTCTTCTGGCGCGTCCTCTGGCATCAACTTCCATGAACTGGTAGCCGTCTTGTCCTCTGATTTCTAAGTCAAACTGCTGTTCGATCCCCGCTTGCCCGATGAAGTCACCTTGTTTGTAATCGTACTTATCGCGCTCGCGCAGTTTTGGTAGTTTTTCCTGAGAAATTTCTGAAATATATCCCAATAAGTGGGCACCGGCATCGCGGTCGGTGTACTCGCGGGAAATGAATGTTTCAACCGAAACCCCCGGCAATCTTGCCGATTCAGTTTCAATGATCGCTACTTCTTTTCTTGAAATGTTTTTCTTAATAACAACCGGGATGTATTTTGCTTGTCCCTGATAGCGTTTTAGGATTTTTTTGATCGCATCTGGAGTCATCTCCAGGATTTGACCAAGGTAAGCAATTGTCTCGTCTGAACTTTCTAAATACTGAGGCGTCACGATCGCATCAAAGCGTGGAACGTTGTGAGTAAGAAGAACGTTATTGCGCGAGAAAATCATCCCGCGTGGAGCACGGACAACGTCTTTACGAAGTCTGTTTTCCAGAGAGTAGTTAAAGAACTGCTTTCCACGATAAATCTGCAGGTACCACAAACGGGCAAGCAAAATCGCAAAAGCTATAACAATAATATTAAATAATAAATCTGCTCTTTCCTGGTGGGATTTGACCAGATCGTCTTCACCGAACATTAGACCTTATCTCCTAGCATACCGCGATCATCAACGTTCCAGATTCTATTTAAGATATAGAAAAAGATCGGCGATAAAAGGGCGATAATGACGGACTGAGGAAGGAAGCGCCAGCCTTTTTCAAAAATATAATTCAAACTTCCAAGCTGAATATAGATGAGAATTGATTGTACAAAAAACCATAACAATTGGAAGACCTGGGTAATTAAGATCGTCATCGTCCAAGACGAGAAGTGAATCATTTCTCTTACGTAAGAAACGACAACACAGATCACGATTCCGGTAACTGTTCCCATCTCCCAACCTTCAACGGAGAAAAATCCGTGAAAGTATTGAACGATCATAATAATGATGGCCAGGTATGGAGTTTCAAGTCTTAGACCAAGGAATAAAACCAGTAGAATATTGAACGGAATTCTATAGTGTAGAAGACCAATATTCGGGAATACTGCTGTCGTCATAACTTCTAAAAAGAAAAGAAGGATGAGCGTTTTAATCAGTGGAACAATAATATCTTTTAAATTTGTTTTCATCGTTTAATCTCGCCTGCTTCCGGCTCTTGGTCTAAGGCCTTCCACTCGAGTTGTTTATCTTCTTCTTGCTCTTGAACCAGAACCAGAACTTCTTCAAGTTTTGAGAAATTTACGATTGGCGTGATTTCTACGTGCTGAGTGATCCCGTAACTTTCGCGCTCAATACGCGAGATGTATCCGATCTTAAGTCCTTTTGGGTAAACATTCCCTAGGCCCGCTGTTAAAACGATGTCATTCAGGATAATCGGCTCAGTACGGTTAACATATTTCATAATACAGCGACCACGGCTGTATCCTTCAACCACCCCGTGAGATCTTAGGCGCTCAACCACCCCGTCAACGCGGTTGTTGGCATCAAGGATTGTGATAACGTCAGCAAAGTGAGCTGTCAGACGATAAACGTACCCAACCAGACCTTCAGCACTCACGACAACTGAGTGCAGTTTCACTCCGTGCTTAACACCTTTGTTGATACGAATAACCTTGTAATCATCCGCTGAATCCCACGAAACAACGCGGGCAACGATTTTCTTTCTTTCTAACTGCTCGCCGTAGTTAATCAGCTCGCGAAGGCGGTCACTTTCTTTAACCGCTTCCTGGTAGCTGAAAACTTCGTTTTGCAGGTCAGAGATCTTATTTTTTAGAACTTTATTTTCTTTGCTGGCATTAAGGTTGGCGACGTAGTGTTCAACATACGAAGACATCCCTTCTTGAATTCCGGTCACAAAACTTTGGACAGGGGCCATCAGGTCGATAATGACTCTTTCAGCAATAGATGTTTTTTGGAAAACGTAGTCTCGCTGCGACATCCCATACAGGGAAATCGCTAAGATTATGCTGTTAATCACAATCTTGGTTTTGCGCTCTTCTGAATCAGACAATCTCAAGTGATTCACTCCGTAAATATTGATGGGAAAAACAATTAATAATTAAGCTTAAGTAATCTTTTTTAAAAAGCCAATAAACTTTACGAACTTTACTTTTAATCGTTACAATAGTTAGAAATTTTTTAAAGCGCGAACCAAAGGGAAAAAGTTATGTCTGAATTCACAAAGAACAAAACAGCCGGCGTTTTTGCTACTGTTTTAATCGGTCTCATCATTCTTGCTTTCATGTTTACTGGTTACCAACAATTTGAAGGCGGCGGATCTGTCTCTCAAGTTGGATCAGTTGGTGGAATGCCAATCAAGCCTGAAGAGTACCAGCAAGAATACAATCGCCAGATTGAGTTTTATAAACAAATTATGGGTGGAGAGCTGACTGCAAAGCAACTTGAAGGCCTGAAAATCAAAGAAAGTACGATTAAAAACATCGTCCAAAGAAAGTTGATGGTGAAATTCGCGAAAGATCTCGGAACTTTTCCATCAGATGAAGAAGTTAAAGCCGAAATTAAGGCGCTTCCATACTTCCAAACTAACGGTCAATTTGACGTTAACCGCTACAAAGGAATTCTCTCTGCAAACCGTCTGACTCCACTTGAATTCGAACAAGATGTTGTCGACCAGATCAGAATGAAAAAAGTTCAAGAACTAGCTGGAAACTTCCCGCTGTCAAAAGGCTACATGGCCGACATGGCAAAATTCCGTGAAGATCAACTGAATGTTGAAGTTGTTCAGATTTCAAAACACTCTCTTTCTCAATTCATTGATGTGTCTCAAGACGAACTGGCAAAGTTCCTTGCTGTTGAAACAAACCAAAAAAGAGTTGAATCAATGTTCAACGAAAGAAAAGACAGCTTAAACAAACCAGAAGAAGTCACTGCTCGTCACATCCTGCTTTTAACAGAAGGAAAAGATGAAGCAGCAGTAAAAGCTCAAATTGAAAAAATCGCTAAAGAAGTGACTCCTGGGAACTTCGCTGCAAAAGCTAATCAATACACTGAAGACCCATCTGGAAAAGGTAAAGGCGGAGAACTTGGAAGCTTCCAGAGAGGAAGAATGGTTCCTGAATTCGATCAAGTCGCTTTCACTCAAAAACCAGGAACAATCTCTGCTCCAGTTAAAACACAATTCGGTTACCACTTAATCTTTGTTGAAAAGAAAAACGAAGGTATGACAGCTAAGCTTGCTGACTTCCGCGAAAAATTTGCTCGTGAAATTATCCAAAAAGATAAAGTTGAAGATCTAAAGAAACTCACTGTAGATATCGCCAACAGTATGAGAAAAGCGCTTGAAGCTGGAAACGAATCAGAAGTTAAGGCCTTAGCTGCAAAATACAAGCTTCAATACAACAAAGGAACTGCTAACCGTATTGATGGGATTTCAACTGGAGCTTACGTTTCTGCTGATAACATGAAGGAACTATTCGCTGGAGACCTATCTAAGCCGAAGTTCAATTCTTTTGATGACGGTGCAAACCTGATTATGGTAAGAAGCACGGCGGCTGCAAAAGCTACAGATCTAAACGCCCAAGCGAAGACTGCAAGTGATGAAGCCGGCCTTAAAAACGCCCTGGCTCGTAAAATGATGGATAACATCCTAAAAGAGCTTGAAGCAAACACAAAGGTTAAAATCAACCATAACGTTTTACAGATGTAATTTAAGAGATAAGAAAGTAATGGCCGACAAAAACTCAAAATGGGATCTAAATGTACCGGGGAAATTCTACGTTGATGACCAATGCATCGCTTGCGATGCTTGTGTTATGGAAGCCCCGAATTTTTTTACCATGAATGATGATGACGGCCATGCTTTTGTTAAATTGCAGCCAAAAACTCAAGTAGAACTTGAAGAATGCCTGAGCGCCATGGAAGCCTGCCCTGTCGAAGCTATCGGCAACGACGGTGAAGCTTAGGCCACCTTTTTCCCTTCTGATAATTCAACCGCACTAACCAGAGTTTTATCCAGGATTCCAGAAATCTCCGTCGCCGATTTGGCGCTGACTTCGGCAAGTTTTTCAAACTCATTGATGACCAGTAAAAGATCCTTCCCATTCTCACCGGATTTAACGGCTTCAACCGAGGCATTGAAAAAGAGCTGCTTGGCCTGAAACATACTTTCGTTAATTGTTCTGTTTTCTTCCTTAATCGCGTGCATGGTCTCGATCATTTCACTAAAATGCAACCCAGTCTCCTCTTGAACCGGAGACTTTCTCAAATACTTGTTTAAGAGCATTGATGATAAAAACATCAAGAACCCCATCGCCGTCGTCATACATTGAAAAATAAAAATTCTCTCTTTATTTTTTTTTGTTTCTTGATCCAGACGGGCCCTTAGAGTCTCTTTGAAATCCATTATCGTCTTACTAAAATCTGCCGAAAAATTAAGATAAATCTGATTATGCAACAGTCTCTTTGCCAGGTCTAAATTCGGCACACCTTTATTTTTGTAGCCACCATTTACATCGTGATAAAAACCTTGAACAGCGTGAATGGCCTCAGCTTCAGCATTCATTAAATCATTTGAAAGCTTCGTTGCATGCTCTACTTTATTTAATTCATTGCGAGTGAATCCCTGCTTTTTTGACCATTCTTTTTTAGATGATTTTATAGCATCGTACTCTTGTGCCCATTTCACTTCACCGGTCACAACATATAAACGCGCAAGACGGGCCAGATCATCAGAACTTTTTTGTAACTCCTGGATCCCCTCCATTGAAGTGTGCCTGAATTCGTTTAACTGATTTATTTCAAAAGAAGTCCACAATGAGGCGCCAATCGAGCCCAAAAGAAGAGCAAGTAGAATCATATTGATTCTGGAAATATTGTGGTAATTAAGTAGTTTTGACATCAGAATAGACCTCAAAGATTCGGCAACGAACTCCTATCGAGACAGAGAGGATTTTTCTAAACTTAAGATTTGAAAAAAGATTTACTGACCGGTACAAAAGACAGGACCTGCATGAAAACAGGCCCTGTTAGAAGTGATATCTAAAGATTCAAAAATAATTGATCAATCAATGTATTATCTTGGTTGAACGTCTCAATCTTTAATGTTCTATTAGAATATTTTACTTTAGTAAAAGTTAAGGATTCTGAATCGAATTTTTGTACGTATGGATTATTAAAAGTTGGCTTATTAGCGCGCCCACCAGCAGGGCCGGCGACTAGATAATGGACACCGTCTTTGAATGAGCGTTCATACATATGAGTGTGTCCGCTCAAGACCAGCTTAACACCGTACTTTTCAACTAACGGAACGAGCTTTCTTCTTAACTTCATGACCGCGAAACTTGTGAACCTGTTTAATGAAGATGAATAAACCGGAAAGTGAGTCGCGAAAATTAGTGGAGTGTTGCTCTTTTGAGCAGCCTGCATTTTCTGCTCTAACCATTTCCACATCTGAGTTTCTTCATCGCTTTTTAAATCACCAATGTTGCTGTTCCAGATGACTAATTGAAAGCCTGGCATTTCAAAGAAAAGGTTTCCGTTTGTCGGGCTTCCTTCCCATCTCATGTATTTCTGGAAAAACTTTGGAAGAGCGTAATCAACTTTGTGTCCACGGTAATCGTGGTTTCCAATCGCCGCAATTTGCGGAACATCCATTAAATAAGCTTTCCCACCAAGAAAGTACTCAATCCATTCTTGTTCGTCTTTTTGTCCATTTTGAACCACGTCTCCGCCGTTAATTAAAAACTGAAGCGGGTCAATTGAATGGTGATAAGCGATAACCTTAGCAACAGCTTCGTGGCGGTCTTTATATTGCTGAGTATCGCTGATAAAACCAAATGTGTAATCCGGAGCACTCGATCCTTCTGAACAAGAGAGACCTTCATAGTTTTTTGTGAAAATAACTTCATTGGTCCCGGTATCGCGGATGCGCAGGTCTTTGCTGACTCCGCACTCTTCTTTTCCCAATTCCGTTTGGTAATGAATTCCTTTTTTGTAGTCAAAAGAACGTTTAATCTTCTGTCCGTCCTCAATCACTAATTTCTTATCTACATTTAACTGAAAATTTAAAAGAAGCTGTCCATTAGTGTGCTTGAGCGTGTAAGGGGCCACCTTAAACAAATCGCCCGAAAAGGCCAGCGAAGGGCCGACGATACATAAGGCAAGAAGCCCTAGTCTTAAGTTCATCATTGAAATCATCCTTGATTTTTATTTATTACTTAAGAGTTTCGCTTAGATTTAAAAAGAAAACAAGATGCGTGGATGTCAGGAAATCATCAAGTCTGTGTTGGCACAAACCTGATGAACAATTGGGTTATTTTTCTCTGAATACTTTTCTTAGGTCTTTTGGATTTGTCTGACGATATTGATCCAGTGTTGAGCGCAGCTCCTCTGTCGTCATCCATCTGCCAGTTTTCTCAAAATGTTCCTGGTCGGCCTTAGTGACAACTGGAAGTAAGTTACCGCCAATAGACTTTAAGCTCGCCATCGTCGTAATCGTTAAACTTGGAACATCTTTCGTAAAATCTTTTGGGATTCCAGAAATTTTCGACATCATCCCCCAAAGTCCCGGGATGTATCGTGTCGACCAGATCACCTTTGCAGCAACGCTCGTCATGTTTTCATAAATACGGTAATCGTAATCCTGAATCCATCTGAACATCTCACCTAATAGAGCGTCCTTTCTCCACGAATCGCGCATCACGCGGTAATCTGTCCAGTCTAAGACCACATCAAAACGTGAGTCTGTCTCCATATCCGTCGGAACCATCATCGGCCCCTTTTTAACACCGACGCGCTTTAAGAATTTCGGGTCATCTAAAAGAATCTGAGACTCCATTTCCGGAATAATCATCGCTCCGTTAGAAACCGTTTTATATGCATCGTAGGCCACTTCTTCGCATGACATCTTGCTGTTGTCGGAAAAATCTAACTCATAGTCATACGGAATGTACTTCTTTTCAGATTTAAGCTTTTGAACCTTGTTGTACATATAGTTGGCCGCTTTCGAGGCCAAGGCCTGATCTTTTGCTCTTAGTACCAGGATGCGGGCGTTTTCGTTTTTAAGCGCCTCTTCAATCGGGAAAATGCTCACGCCTTTTCCGACATAAGATTCAATCGTAGTCACTTCTTTTGTTTTTTCATCAACATGAACAAAAACAATATGGCTGAAAACTGATTTAGGTGCTGCCAGCTCCGAAATAGTGCTCGAAACAAAGCTGATCCCTTTAGTGATCATGATATCGCCGTTTTTAAACTCGAACTTAGCCTTTGGATCAATCCCCGCTCCTACATGGTAAGGACGGTATTTATCGGCTTCATAAACCGGCACAGGTTCTTTCTGATACTTAATTGAATCAGCAGAGATCTGGGCGTCACTGTAGTAATGAACTCCAACATAATCCTCTACCATGCGCATTTTCAGGTAAAGGTCTTTAACTTTCGCCTTACATTTAACCGGTAGAACATCCAACATAGAATGAATGGCCATTCTGGCATCAAAACTTTGGTCCAGGATTTCCTGTCCCTGGTTTTTAATGACTTCGATATTCAAAGTCTCTGGCGCTTTACTATATTGTTCAATCAAAAGGTCTAAATCACGGCTACAGCTTTGAACATTAAAATCTCTTGTTGCAACTCGATCAATGATCACCTGGGATTTTTCCAGGAGGTCCAGTGATGTTTCTACGCTTGAAGGCCCTCTCCAACTCTTCGACCAATAGGCGCAAGATGAGAGGACAAAAGCGATTAAAATAATTAAACAAGTATTTCTCTTCATTATTTGTTCCGGTATTTTTCCCAAAAAAAAGGGGCCCTTCCTAGGCCCCTTTATTATTTAGCTAGCTAAAATTATCTCTTAATCTGAAGAACTTGTTGTAGCATTTCGTCCGCTGTTGTTAACGTCTTCGCGTTAGCCTGGAAGTTTCTTTGAGCTGTCATCAGGTTTACGAATTCGTTAGCGATATCAACGTTTGAAAGCTCGATTGACTTAGAAAGAACTTCTCCACGTCCAGACTCACCTGGTTTTCCAAGAGCAGCTTGTCCAGATGCCTTAGATTCTTTGAAAAGGTTCTTACCAATTTTGAATAGACCTTCGTTGTTTTCAAACTTTGCTACAGCGATTTGAGCTACATCTCTTGTTTCACCGTTGTCGTAAGAAGCTGTTAAAATCCCTTTATCGTTGAATGAAAGAGAAGTTAATGTTGCAGCTGAAGCTCCGTCTTGAGTGTGACGTGCCATTGCTGAATCAGATCCGTACTGAGTAGAAGCATCAAGACCGTTACCACCTTCTTTAATCGACTGACCGAAGTTAAGAGTGATTTTTTGGTCTTTAGCAGCACCTTTGTTGAAATTGAAAGAGTTCTTTCCAACTTTCTCTTCTTCAAGTTGTCCCTTGTCATTAAATATAAGAGTACCAGAAGCTTGTTCATACATAGTATCCGGCTTTCCACCTTCTACATCTTTTCCATCAACAGCAACGTGGTATTCCCATGTGTTGTTATCTACTTTGTTGTAGTAAGCAGTTACAGTTCTAGCTGTACCGATGTTATCGTAAATTGTCATTGAGTTAGAGAAGTTAGAAGTTTTCTCTGGGTTTTCGATGTTGAATTCCATCTTGTTCATACGAGAGTCAAGGTTCATCGACATGATAACTTCTTTTGTTGCTTTTGCTGGGATTGTTGTGTTCCCTAGCTTAATAGCGTCGATTTTGTTAACCATTTTTCCGTGTTCATCAGCTTGGAAACCAAGAACTTTGTATCCGTCCATAGTTGTAAGCTGACCTTCTTTATCGAAGTGGAAAGATCCATCACGAGTAAACGTTCTTCCTGCTGGAGCTTCAATTGTGAACATACCGTCACCAGAAAGTGCAAGATCTGTTACTGAATCTGTTCTTGAGATATCCCCTTGAGTCATTAGAGGCTTAATGTGACCTAATTTTGTACCGGCACCAAATTGGTCTCCCCCTTCGATTCCTTTAAGTGATACTGCTAATACGTCTTGAAATTCAGCTCTAGAAGATTTAAATCCGTTTGTTCCGGCGTTAGCGATGTTATCACCGATTACACCCATACCTTGACCAGAAGCATTTAAACCAGAAACACCAATTGTGAATGAACGTAGAATACCCATTATGTCCCTCCTAGACCTAATCGCTTAAAGATGTTTATAGCACTACAGGCTTTAAACTCAGGTTTCCGGAAAGGACCAACCGTTTTCTTTAAGACTTTTATTATTAATTTGTTAATTCATTAAAATCGTAGAATCAATTTTCGTAAAAACGTTTTCTCCAATACTTTCTTTATCAATCGCAGTTACAATCGTGTTTTTCGGAACATCTACTATGTACGCCGCTTTACCCGTAATAACTAACGAATCCTGCCCTCCTTTTAATTTCAGGCGATCCATTGCTGTTTGTAATTTTGTGTATTCTTCTTTATCAATTGAAATGTTTCTTTCTTGAAGCCTTCTCATCGCGTGAGTCGAAAGCTGAATGCCTTTTTTAGGAGCTAAAGCAGACTGCTGCTCCTGTTCTGCTACCTGTGAGTCTAAGAGTCCCTTAAACTCTGACGTCTCCCCTTGCTTTAACTTGTTAACGTCATCAGTCTTCTTCTGCGACGGCAACTGCGTGACGTTCGGAATAAGAATGTTGTTAATTTTAGGATTCGCCATTTTAGTTTCTTTTTACCTTATATTTTTTCTTATGAAAAAATTATTGTTTCTCTACTTGATTATAAGCTTGCGCCGCTTGCTTTTGCAATGCAGGAATATTTTTTCCCTGATCATTATTTTCCGCTACAGAAAAACTTTGAACGTCTTTTAGGAAAACTTTTTTTCCATTCGCAAGATCTAATACAGTCTCACCGTCTTCGAAGTGTACACCTTGTACTAAACCTTCTGAGCGAGTCGAACCGTTAAACTTATTGTTGTTTTCATCGAAACCAATCACTTCAAAGTGATAAGTTTCTTTCGCTGCAATTTGTCCGTCGAATCCAATTCCATCCCACGTTACGTCTTGCATTCCTTTTTGTAAATTTTCTCTTTCAATTCTGGCAACAAGCTGGTTCTTGTTATCAAGAATGTTGATAACTGCGGCCTTTGCTGGCTGATCAAGGAAAAAAGGAACTCTTACATCTTTCCCGTCACCTTTGTAGTCAATGCTCGTTCCAGATGTCACAACTTTTCTTCCTAAGAAGGCTGCGCCCTGAACACGTTTATCATCAACTGCATTTTGGTTAACAGCATCCATTTTTTTATTCATTGCTGTTAACTGCTCTAACTGCGAGAACTGAGCAAGGTTGGCAGAGAAATCTTTTTGATCCATGGGCTTCATTGGATCTTGATTTTTTAACTGGTGAGCAAGAAGTTTCATAAAACCATCTTGACCAAGTTCTTCTTTTTTTCTTCTATCGACAAAACGCGTCTCTGGTTTATTTCCAGCGATCTGGTTTAGTGAATCACCGACTGCTCTGTTTGTAACAGCGCCATTTCCAGTCGACGGTTGTCTATTGATTTTAATATCTGAGAATGCGTTTTGCTCTACTGGTCTTCCAATTTCTGGCATACCTTAAGCTCCGTATCTTTGTTGATTATCGCGGGCCTCTTGCCATAGCTCTCTTCTTCTTTGAGAACCATTTGATGAGTCACCTGAATCAAAGCTCATAAATTCTTTTGGAGCTTGATTATATTGAGAGTTTCCTGATTGTCTTGAATCGTTTTGAGCGAAGCTAGATGACTCACCACCAGAAACAATTCTTAAGTCAGAAAGCTGGATTCCTGCTTGGGAAAGATTTTTCAGAAGACCTGTTTCGTTCTTCATAAAGAACTCATGTCCTTCTGCTGTTGATGTCGTGATCTGCATATCCATTTGGTTCGTTCCCGGCGTCGTTGGTTTCGTCACCTGAATCTTAAACTGCCCTAGAGTATCATGCTTAACAGTTAAGTCGATACTATCCTGGTTGGCCACCTGGTTTTGCTGAACGTAATCGCTGATGCGTTTAATGATTTCTTCAGTGTTAGATGTATTCATCTTAGAAAGGTCTAAAACCTTTCCAGAATTCTGCGCTTGCATATTCTGCCCCATTTCCTGCTTCTGCTGCATTAAAGGGACGAACTGCTCTTTTACCATCGCAGTTTCTGCTCCGATTTTTAAGTCTGGATTTTTTAATTCATCGATTGCTGACTTTGGCTTTGTTTCTTTGAAGGCCAGGTCTTTTGTATTTCTGATGACATTGTCACTTAGAAGATTTTGTTTTTGACCGTAAGCTTTCATCGACTGGTTTAATTGTTTTTGCATCAATGCCTTTGGATCGAAGTCCTGGGCAACGTCGCCTGTCAATTGAGCTGGAGCTTTTTCAGCTTTTGCTTCAGTCAAATTCTTAATGAAGTCTTCACTTGAGAGTCCAAGTTTTGAAACAGATTCAGGATTTGTTGCCAGAACTTTTTCAGTAGCAACTGTTGAGCTTCCTACGTCCTTAGACTTCGATTCCTTAATTAAGAAATCAAGAGCGCTTCCTTTAGTGTTTTTTACTTCTTTAGAATTTGTATTTGGAAGAGTCTCGCCTTCTACTTCCTGAACGTTTCCTTCTTCACCTTTTAATGTTTTTAAAAGCTGGTCAAGGTTTGTTGAAGCCGAAGCGATTTTTCCATCGATAGCTTCACCTTTTACAGGTGCGCCTTTTTGTCCTTCTGCCGGAATTTGATTCTTTGCCAGAAGTCCGTCGATGTTTTTTAAGATTTCAGGAGATAATGCCTGTTCAGTTGAAAGAGCCGTCTGCTCTACTCTCTTATCTTGTTCTTGTGATTTATTTTTTAGAAGAGCATCTACTTTTGCTTCAGAGTTTGAAGCTTTTGTTTCTGTGGCCACTTCACCTTTTAAAGTTTGTGATTGAGCTGATCCTTCTGCTGATTTAGTTTCTGTGTTGCCAAGAAGGTTTCCAAATAAAGAAGCAAATGCATTTTGCTCTCCTTCTTTATTTTGACCAAGAATACCAGCAACTTTGCCATTAGCATTCACAGATGCTGCTGCATCCGTTTTCCCTGTAGCTGGAGCTACATTTTGTGCTAATAAATTTACTGGCAATCCTTGCATACGTTCCTTTTAATCATCCTAATTAAAGTTTCAACGCTTCTTGTTATATTATCTTACTTTTTCATTTGAAGAAACTGCTTTTGAAGTCGGGCAGAAACTTCCTTATCCATCAAATTGAAGATCTTTGAAGCCTTCGCTGAATCCAGTTGGCTTAATATCCTAACTGAAAGGTCGGGATCTTGAACCGTCAGTACATCGGCTGCGTTTTGTGGCTTCATACCAGAAATAACATCTACCATCTGAGACACTCTTTTATCGGCCTGTGCGCTTTTTTCGTCAACACATCCTAAGAACTTCTTTTGTGAATCCTGAAACTCCACCAGCTTCTTCTTAAAGTCGGCCTTGTTCATTTCTAGTTCTTCTGATTCTTTTTTAACTGCAAGCTCTTTTACCTTGATCGCTTCTTCTTTTTCTAAAAGCTCTTTAGAAAAATCCACGAGGTTAGCGCTTCCTGCTTTTTTCATTAACTTTGTCGCTTCTTCAAGCACTGCTGCTTTAAATTCTTCTTCAGTGTATTCGCGTTTTGCAGGAGCAGCAGGCGCTGCTGGAGCTTTTTTAGCTGTCGCTGCATAGACTAAGCTTGCCACTGTCAGCATCGCTACAATTGAAGTTGTGTATAAAATTTTTCTCGTTCTCATAATATTTCCTAGAGTAAGCCCTTAGATCCGTTTGATCTCATCATCAGAATTTCTTCGATGGCCTCTTGTTCTTTTTTATTTCTTTCTTTAGACCACTCGTCCTTCTTTTTTTCTTTGAAGTTTTCCATGACCTTTACCTCACCACGGGCCTGTGCCAGTTCGGCGATTTTTTTATCGTATTTTTTTCTTAGAGACCACAATAGGTTCTCTTTGTTTTTGATGTCTTCCTTTTTCCCTTGAATGAACAGCGGGAAAAATTGAAGCATCTGTCCTGCAGAAGGGTCCTTCATGAACGTTTCCTGCGCTTCATAAGTCTCTTCGATTGCTTTATTTGCTTCCGCAATCTTGTCTTCAACCGCAGTGATTTCTCTCAGGATTTCTCCCAGCTCGATCTTAATTTTCTTTTCTTTAAACTCGCGAACCTTTAGAAGACCATCGAGTTTGAATTTAAACTTTTGCATTTATTTTTTACTTATTAATGTTTTCAGCTTTTCTTGCGATCTCAACCATGCGGTCAAAAAGCGCATCAATTGTTAAGAACTCTGTCATCCCCTGAGTCTGCTTCAGAAGAGTCATTAAATCGTCATAAATCAGCATCGCCTTATCTACCTTAGGGTTTGATCCCTTGGCATAAGCACCTACGTTAATCAGGTCCTCATTGGCCTTATAAGACGCCATTAAATCTCTTAAGTGAGATGAAACAATTCTATGTTCCTTCGAAGCAACCTTCGACATAACTCTGGATAGAGAAGCCAGAACGTCGATGGCCGGGAATTGGTTTCGTGAAGCAAGCTCTCTTGATAAAACAATGTGTCCGTCGGCAATCGCTCTTACCGCATCGGCAATCGGCTCATCCATATCGCCCCCTTCAACGAGAACGGTATAAACTCCAGTGATTGACCCAGCTCCAGTCTTTGTTCCTGCACGCTCCATCAGTTTTGGAAGTTTCGCAAATACTGAAGGCGTATACCCTTTCTGTCCAGGTGGCTCACCAGCTGAAAGAGAGATCTCACGGTTTGCCATCGCAAAACGCGTGATTGAGTCCATCATCAAAAGAACGTCAGCGTTTTGATCGCGGAAATACTCAGCAACAGTTGTCGCTACGTAGGCCGCTTTCATTCTCGTTAACGCTGATGAATCTGAAGTTGCAACAATAACGACCGACTTCTTTAAACCTTCAGGTCCAAGGTCGTGTTCAATGAATTCTAAAACCTCACGACCACGCTCTCCGATAAGCGCGATAACGTTGATGTCTGCACTTGAGTTCTGAGCGATCATCCCCATGGTTACCGACTTACCAACTCCCGAACCGGCCATGATGGCAAAACGCTGTCCTTTTCCTGCTGTCATAAAGCAGTTAATAGCATGGATACCTGTATCCAGGGCCTCACTGATTGGTGGTCTTTGAAGTGGGTTTAAGGCCACACCGTAGATGCTTCTCGCTTCTACACCTGTTTGTTCAATCGGGCCTTTACCATCGATAGGATTTCCCTGGAAATCGATAACACGTCCAAGGAATCCTTGTGAGATTTTAATCGTTGTTGTCAGGTCTTTTAAGTAAACGCGAGTCTCTGAGTTAATTCCTGAAAGTTCATCGTATGGCATCGCCATACAACGGTTTCCATTAATCCCTACGACCTCACCTAAAGACTTATCCCCGTATTCAGTAACGAACTCAACGTTCGCACCAATAGGAGCTCTTGGAAGGTTAATTTCAAAAACCATTCCTTTATTAGCAAACACCTTTCCGATTTTCTGGAAAGGAGAAGCGTATTCGTAATTTTTATGGATTGAAGAGAGATCAAGATTCTTGTCCATTTACTCCCCCTTTAGACTTTTGCCAGTACGTCTTCAAACAGTTTATCAAGTGACTTGAATTGCTCTTCCATTGTCGCGTTGATAATTCCGTTTTCTGACTCTACTACAATTCCTCTTGTCGTAACCGATGAATCGATCTCCACTCTCACGTTCTTCATTTCTCCTAAACGACCTTGAACATGATTCAGGACATCCGGCATTGAAGCAAAATCATCTGCATTCACCTGGATTAAAAGATTATGTCTTGCTTGCATTTCTAAAAGCAGTCTTTCTAGCAGTCTTTCGATGTATTTTCCATCGTCCCGAAGCTCTCTTAGGACGATCCACTTTGAAAGGTTTCTCAGTAACTGATACATTTCTGTTTTTTGGTTAAATAGAATTTCTTCCTGAGTCTTTAAAACAGCTGTTACCATTTGTGAGAAATCTTCAAGCTTTTCATCAACAGCGCTTCTCATCTGGTCAAAGATCTCTTCGCGCCCTTGGTTTACACCTTCATCAAATCCGGCCTTAAAAGCTTCGTCCTGGATTTCAGCAACTCTTCTTTTAACTTCTTCTTCTACACGGTGTTCATATTCACGGTCTTCCTGGTCTTTTAGACCGCGGAACTGTTCAACGATAGGGTTAACTTTAAACTGAGAGTTCTTTGCAAACTCTCTTTCAGTTTTAATAACTCTTTGGAACTCACTTTTCTCAATGGTCTGAGCCGCAGTAAGCAGTGGCTTGAACTCGAATAATTTAACAGACTCATTCCCTTCTTCCACTTCTGTGAAATTCTGAAACTTATATTCTGTAATTTCGCCGGTCGCTTTAACCATTTTATAAATTCCTTATTTAAACTATTAAACCAAAAACTATACCAGAGAGTCGCCGTCTGAACCGCGAGCGATAAAGGCTTTACCTTGTCCCTCAAGTTCTTTAACTTTAGCAACCATTTCAGCTTGAGCTTTTTCAACGTCTGAAAGTTTAGTAGGTCCAAGGGCCTCAAGGTCTTCCCTAAGCAGCGTAGCCGCACGGTTTGACATGTTCTTGAAAAGCTTTTGCTTGATTTCGTCTGGTGCCGTCTTCATTGCAATAACAAGCTTTCCGTTGTCCACTTCGCGAAGAAGGTTCTGGATACCTTTGTCGTCCACGTAAAGTAGATCTTCGAAAGTAAACATAAGTTTTCTGATTTCTTCTGCAAGCTCTGGATCTTTTTCTTCAACACGAGACATGATGTTCTTCTCAGTGTTTTTATCCATAAGGTTAAGCATATCAGCGATCGGTTCAACACCACCAAGCTGGTTAGTGTCGATAGAACCCAGAGTCGAAAGTTCAGTTTTAAGTACGTCGTCAAGCTGAGAGATAAGCTCAGGAGAAACGTAGTCAAGATTAGCCACACGAAGAACAACTTCAGCTTGCAGACCTTCTGGTAGGCGTCTTAGAACGTCTACTTTTCTTTCTGGTGCAAGGTGAGCAACGATAAGCGCGATTGTCTGCGGGTGCTCGTTGATTAGGAAGTTTGAAAGTGTTCTTGTATCTACCAGTTCAAGAGATTCAAGTGTATTTGATTGTCCAACTTCTACGATCTGACCAAGAAGTTGCTTCGCTCTATCTTCACCAAGAGTGTTGATGATGAAATCGCGACCGCGGTTTTCCGCGAATAGAAGATCGTTCTCTTCGTTTAGTTGCTTGTAAAAATCTTCAAGAACTCTCTTTACCATCCAAATTGGAGCACGCTTAACGTTCGACATAGCGTTAATCATTCTCTTAACATCGTTATCTTTCATATTTTGAAAGATAAGCTGGGTAATGTTCATTCCCAGTGAGCTCAAAAGAAGTCCCGCTCTGTCCTGGCCATTTAAAAGGCCATACTCTGTGTCGGGATCTAATTGGTTGTCGTTAAGTGCTGCCATCGTTTATTCCTCAATAAGGATTAATTACGCAATTTGTTTATCTGATTCAGAAGAGTGAATCATCTCGTGGATAATCTGAGCTGCTTTACCTGGGTTGTTTTCAACCAGAGCAATGATTTTTTCACGAAGCATGTTCCCTTCAATCTTCTCAGGGTTCAGTTTTTCTTCAATCTGCGGAAGAGCGTCCTCAAGACCTGGTAGGCGTTGGTTGGCCTGTACTTTTTCAAGTTCTTCAAGTGTACGAGGTAAGAAATCTTCCACTGTTTCGATCGTGTTGTCCGTAACCCATTGGATGAAAGGACGAACTACCAGGAAGAAGAATAACGAGATTGTTAACCCTACCGCCAGGTACTTTACGATGTTTCTGATAAGTTCACGGTTCGCTTGCTCTTTTAAGATTGCATCAGCTACCGTCATGTCTTCTCTAGCAAATTCCATATTCTTGATGATCAGCTTGTCACCGCGCTTGTCACTTGTCCCAAGTGTGCTGGCAACGATTTGCTGGAAGTTCTCAAGATCAGCTGCAGACCACTTTTCATACTTCATAACAGGGTTCCCCTGCTTATCAAGTTGAGCTGCTCCGTTTTCATCCAATACTGGAACTCTCTTACCGTCGATCATAACCGCAGCAGAGATTGCTTTTACGTTTGCTGCTGGCTTCTTAGACTGAGTGACTTTTGTTGGAACATTGAAGTTTCTCGTCGTAAGTTCTTTTGTTACGTTGTTCTTTGTTTCTGCTACACCCGCTTGTGGTTCTTCACCTGGAAGATTCGAGCGAGCTCCTACTACACCTTGAGGTGATGGGCGTGATCCTGCTAGGTTCTGAGAGTTCTTTACTTCAGAAACAACTGCTGCGTTTTCGTTATCGTAGGACGTCTCTGTTGAAACTGCTTCTGTAAAGTCCAGGTCAACTGTTACTTTTGCTACAACTTTTCCGTCTCCAACAACCTTGCTTAGGATGTCTTCGATTTGTCTTTCGTATTTTTGGTTTAGTTGAGCTTCAAGAGCAAGTCTATTTGCCGTTGTGGCCGTCATCGGGTCACCGATGTTTTCAGAAAGTTTCTTACCGCGGTCATCTAAGATAACTACGTTTTCAGATCTCATCTCTTCTACAGATGAAGCTACTAGAGATGCGATCCCTTTAATTTCTGCCGGAGTTAATGAAACACCGTTATTAAGTTCAAGAACAACTGAAGCTGAAGGAGCTTTCTTTTCAGCTACAAATGGAGAAGACTCAGGGATTGAAATGTGAACGCGTGCGCGCTTTACACCCTGGATGTACATGATTGACTTAACAAGCTCCCCTTCAAGAGCTCTTTGCTTATTAACTTTCTGAACGAAACTTGTTGTTCCGAATGATTGTTTATCAAAAACTTCATACCCTACAGTTCCAGAGAAGCTTGTTCCAAGCTTCGCGATTTCCAGACGCCATACTCCAACCAGATCCTCTGGGATCGAAATTGTTTTACCGTCATCTGATGTTTGGTATGGGATTTTCTTCTCTTCAAGAATGATTGCTATCTTTCTTGCATCTTCTTTGTTTAGATCAGTGTAAAGAGTGTCATATCTTGTCTTAGAGGCCCAAACAACAATCCCCACCATCGCAGCTGCAATCATACAGGCAACAATGATGAAACCAAGTTTTTTAGTGGCATCTAATCCACTAAAAAATTCTTTGAAGTTTCTAACAATCTTTTCCAAAATATCTTGCAAGGGAATCCTCCTGATAATCCAATTTCACATCCTATGAAATCTTATATCGTCCTAGTAACCTGTAACCGAGTAACCAAAGAAGCCGTGATTTAAAATCACATTTGCATTCTCATAATCTCTTTATAAGCTTCAATTACTTTCATACGAACCTGGTTCATTGTCTTGAAAGCGATTTCCGCGTTTTCTACCGCCAGCATTGTCTCGCTGATATTTTTAGTTTGTCCTGAAGCTAGTTTCTGAATCGCCTTGTTAGCTTCTACCTGCATGTTGTTTACTTCAGCAAGTGAAGAGGCCATGATTTCAGAAAAGCTTTGAGGAGCTGCTGCGCCTTGAGCTTGCCCGGCCGTTAATTCATTGAAGTTCGGAAGGCTCGCCTGATCAATCGACGCACTTTTCGTCCAATCCTGAGTGCTGTATTTTGACAGCATCTTGTTCATGTTTCCTACGTTTTCAATCGACATACATGTCTCCTAATACTCAATATTTTAAAAAATTAGTTTCTTCCGATTTCAAGGTCTTTTAACGCCATACTCTTTGCAGTGTTCATAGCGTTGATGTTCGCTTCATATGCTCTAGAAGCTTCAATCATATTGGCCATTTCTTCCATCGTGTTGATGTTTGGGTAGGCCACATACCCTTCAGCGTTTGCGTCCGGGTGGTTTGGTTCATACTTCATAATTGGCGCTTTTTTGCTGTTAGCGATTTCCGTTGCATGAACGGCCTGCGCTTTTTCTTCCAGCTCGCCTTCTAAAATCTCAGCAAAATTCTCTCTTGCCGGCTCTGATCCAAAAACAACTTCTTTTGGCTGGTAAGGTCCACCTTCAGCAGTTCTTGTTGTTTGAGCGTTGGCAATGTTCGAAGTGATTGCTCCCATTCTTTTTTTATTGGCAGCCAATCCTGATGAGCTAATTTTTAAACTAGTTAATAAATCCATTCATCCCCCTAAACTACTGCCCAGAACCAATGGCATATTTTAATAGGCCAAGTTTTTTGTTAATCAGCTGAACTGTGGCATCATACATAACTTTGTTCTCTGCCATTTCGGCCATTTCCTGGTCGCGGTCAACAGTGTTCCCAGTTGGATCTACGATTCCATTTGAGTCTTCGTAAATCTCTGGTTGTAAATTGTTAAAACCACCGCCTCCAACATTGAAATGTTTAGAGTCGGTAGTTCTCATTTGTAATTGTTCATCTGTATCAAGAGCACGGGCCAAAGCTTCTTCGAAATCAAGTTTCTTTGCTTTGTATCCTGGAGTTTCAGCGTTAGCGATATTAGATGCGTGTAACTCCTGACGAAGCTGTCTGAATTTCAGCGAAGCTTGCAGGGCCTGCATTGTTTTATCACTAATCTCCATCGTCCCTTCTCCTTTTCTCTAATTAGCGTAGGTTAACAAAGTACGAAGAACCTTCAGTTCTGTACTCGTTAATCTTGTTTCTAAGAGTTCTGATTGATACACCAAGGATCTTAGCAGCTTGAGTTCTGTTTTCTGAAGTATGGATAAGCGCTTTTTTGATAAGAAGCTTTTCAGCGTCTTTAAGCGACATTAGTCTTACACCGTCAGAGTCGTCTTCGTTCATGAAGTTAACTGATTTTTTATCAGAAACTTCGTATGCGCTTTCATCAAGTAGAGATGAGTTGTTTGAGATTGAGCTAGAGATAACTTGTTTTAGCTCATGAATGTTGTTTGCCCAGTAGTGAGAATTGATTCTATCCATAGCAACTGAATCGATTTCTACTGTTTGATTTTCGGCCATTTCGTTCATAAAGTGACGAGCAAGACGCTCAAGGTCTTCTTGTCTTTCACGAAGTGCCGGGATTGTTACAGCATTGTTTGAGAAGATCGTGTATAGACCACGGTAGAATCTTCCAGCTCCAACAAGCTTAGAAAGGTTCTTTGTCGTTGTAGCGATTAAACGAACATCAATATCATAGTCTTCAAGTTCATTGATAATTTTGTGAAGTCTTTTTTGGAATTCTTCATCAAGGCAGTCGATATTAGCGAAAACAACAGTTCCTCTGTTGGCCGCTTCAAGGATCCCTTTATTGAATCTTCCAGTAGCATTATCTCTGTGCCCAAGAATGCGGTTTTCAACTTCTTGTGCTGGAAGTGAGCAGTCTACAAGCTCGAAAGCTTGAGCTGATCTTCCTGAATTTTCATGGATGTAGCGACCCAGAGTTCTTTTACCAACACCATTTTCGCCAACAATTAATACGGCAGCTTTGCTAACAGATAAGTTTCTTGCCTGCTGAACAGCTCTTTCTACTCTTGCATCTGTTCCAAAAAGTTCTACCCTAATCGCTTCCATCTGACCTCCTGTCATACGAATCTCGCTTCCATCCTGAAGCTAGTTATAAAGTTCTTTCTTTAAGATTTAGTAACCCTAGTTCACTCTTAGCTAACTCTTTCAAATAATCTGAGGTGTTTTTATCGTTAACCAGTGAAGTAAAGATCTCTCTTCCTTCTTTCACTTTCTGGTTAGCCACCATTGCTTGCCCCAAAAGATAGTTCACTCGTCCTGTGTAAATCGACTTTGAGTAAGCTTTTTTGAAATCGTTAATCTTTTTTTCAAATAGCATATAGTTGTTTAGTGTCCCTTTTCCGGCGGTTATTTCGATACCGAGGTAGGCAATTCTTTCCCGGACATTTTGAATATAAGCATTATCCGTGCCGAAAGAAGTGGTGTCATTTAAGATTGCCTCACTAACTTTCAAGAATTTATCAGTCTGCCCTAATTCATAGATGGAGTCAGTATAGGCCCGGATCATATCTGCTACATCCGACGGGTCGTAAATGATTCTCTGATCTTGTTTAGAGAAGAAGTTCTCCAGGTGAGTCACAGCTCCTGCATAGTCCTTTTGGTTAAAAGAAACCAGACCTTTGTAGTAATTTGTCTTGTTATACGCTGGGAGTTTCTTCTCAAAAGCAGCAATGTTCTTTTGAACCAGATCCCAGTTTTTTAGTTTAATGTCTTTAACAATCACTAATTCGCTTAATAAATCACTTGCCTTAAGTTCCTGGTTGCGAGCAACCCAAATAGGGAAAGTTCTGTTAGGAGTGTCTTTAAGCTTCTCAAAAGCGGCATAAACATCGTCAAACCCTTTATAAAGGCCAAGCTTTACATAAGAGCTTCCCACCACGAAGTTCATGTATGGATCCATTGCCACTTTATCGATGTATTTATCTTTGTATGTCTGCCATGCCTTGATTGCCTGCGAGTATTCCGCTTTCTGGTAGAAATCAGAAATGATCCCGTAAACAATCTCCGCTCCATCACCGTCAAAAATGCGGGCATCGATTTTCGCCATACCAATTGTCGGGATCAGGCTCAGATAAGCTAGAGCTTCTTTGTATTTTCCATCAACGATAAGAGTTCTTAGGCGAACCTGTTGAAGAAGCTTTGTTAAATTCTTATCAGGGCTCGTTGCATTCTTATCCTGCTCTAAGAAAATTCTAATTTCTTTATCGCGGTCATCAAGATCTCTCTTTCTCACGCTTCTAAAAGCTACATAACGAACGCGGGCTTCGTAGCTAACTTGTCCATCAACTGAAGTATCGATAGCTCTTTTGTACAGGTCCAGAGTTTCATTGTAGTTTTTGTCCATTAAGTCTGAACAAAGGGCCATTCTCAGGTAGGCATTTGAAGCAACATATTCATATGAATAATTTTTTGTGAACTCTGTGTATAAGTTCATGGCTTCCTGGAAGCGACCAACTCTGAAGTAAGCTTCAGCAGTGTTGTACATAATAACTGGATCAATTGGCTTGGCCAGTGCCACTTTGTTTGTTTCATAGAATGAAATCAATGCATTTAAATCTCCACCTCTTAGGTAAGCATAAGATTGGTAAGCTAGAAGAAGTTGGGCCGGTAGGATCTTCTTCATCGTCTTTTCTTGAGAAAGCTCTCTGATTCTATCGATCTGACCAAGTTTAGCTAGAGAGTTTAGCATTGCTTCTGCTGGAATAATTGATTCTTCGAAATCGAAGTTATCTCTTGTTCCCGCATAGTATGTTTTTGCGATCTGAAGAATCTTAAGAGATTCGTTCTTTTCGATGTAGTAACTTAAAAGGTATTTGTAGATCGCCTTTTTTAGTTCGTAGTTATCTGATTTTTCAGAAAGGTTTGTCAGCATAGTAAGAGCGTTTTTGAAAAGCTCTGGATTTGGTACATCAACGTTTTCTCTTAAGATCGCGTTTGCCTTAATGAACTCAAGAAGCTCCCACTCAGCCGTTGCACCGTATTTCTCAGTGAAAAGCTTCATAGACTTGTACATCAATCCCCATTTTTTCTTGCGGTATAGATTGATTGTTAATTGAAGATGGGCTTCTTTATCGTCTTTTTTAAAGTTACGGTTAGCAATTGGATAGAAGATCTCAGGGATCTTCGTCTTTAAATTCACTAATTGTTTGTAAGCTGGTGCGATAGGATCGTAATCCCAAACAAAAGTCGCTCCATATCTGAAGTCTCTATATGGTTTTTTTGAAGCCTCTTCTTCAGCATCCAGCTCTGCCGCTGATTTTTTGCTGATTCTAGAAGGATCAACTACGAAACTTGAAAGAACTTTGTCTGCTTCAACTTTCTTTTCCAGTGCAACGTCTGCTTTTGGCATTGGCTGCTCTTTTGCGATTGCAGTTGTTACTTTTGACTTTGCCGCCACGATTTTTGGCTCAGTTACTTTCGGTGCAATCTCAATTTTAGGTGTTGGAATCGACGCCGGAGCTTTAGTCGCGACCTCAGCCGTCTTTGTTTCTTCCGGTTTTAAAACTGCAGCTTTTCCTAACGTTACTGCATCTGAGCTGTCAGTCCAGAAATCGACAACATATTTTTTGTCTCTTTCACGGTAGAAGCTGAACATTTCAACATTTGCATCCTTTAATTCGATTTCCACGGCCATCGCATTAAGAGCATTTGCCCCGTTAGCGTTATCTTTAAATTGAATTCCGTTTAAATACTGAGGATCAAGTCTTACGTCTGATAGTTCGTTCTTTAAATTGTTAAATAGTTCAACATTAAGAGTCTTAATAACAACTTTATTTCCGACTTTTGAGAATTGGAGTTGGTCGCGCCCGGTAAAAAGGTTCCAACGAAGGTACGTTGTCGCTTTTTCTTGGTCTAAAAGAGCTTGTGAAAAGGCATTATTTGCCAGAACAACGGCAAAGATAAAAGCAATCGTCAAAAATTTGAAGATTTTTTTCTGTGGGCACATTTTCACGAAACATCCTGTTCGCATCAAATTGTCCTAAAGTTTAAGGCTGTATTTGTCCTCTTCATCCTGAAGTGACTTCTTGTTAATCTTACCCTTTTTTGGATTTTTTAAAAGGAAAATTTTTCTCGCAGGCATAAAATGCCGGGTCAATTCATTGACAGATGAAAGAAATAATCTATTTACAATCATTTAGAACAATCTTCTAATAAAGGTAATAAATTTGGTAGTAACCGAGCATTTTAAACTGTTTTATGAAAAACCTATTCCTTATATCTCTCCTTTTTATAGTCGCTTGTTCATCGAGTGAAACCGACAACGGTGCTTATACAAAAAGTACGACAGTAGAAAACAGTTTAAGTAAAACAATCAAAGCTCCGTGGAAGGAAGTCGACAACCAAGGCTCAGATCTTGCTCTAAGTAATACAAAAACAAACAGCTTCTTTATTTTTAATAGCGCTTGTAGAAAATACGATCAAAGCAATCTGCCAACTCTTACGAACTCTATCCTAAGTGGCATCAGCAACGTTGAGATCTCAGAAAAGAGCATCGTTTCTCATCAAGGAAGAGATGCTTCTCTTGTTATTGCAAAAGGTGCAGTTGATGGAGTTGAGAGATACTTCCGCATTTTAACAACTCAGAAGAATAACTGCATTTATGATTTCGCTCTTATCTCTACAGGCCAAAAGAACCTGGATATAGACACACCTGACTTTAATAAATTCATTGAACTATTAAAATTAAACTAAATGAAAGCATTGATCCAAAATACAATTGACCGAAGAATCAAAAAGGCCCGCGAGTTTTTTATTTTCATGGGCGAAATCTTTGATCTTCTCTACCAGACGATAAAATGCACTTTTAGCGGAAAGTTTTATGTTTCAAGACTAATGGAGCAGATCAACCAACTGGGCTTTGGCTCTACTTCTATTACCGTAGTTATCGGATTAACCATGGGTCTGGTTATGACCCTGAACTTTGGTTATGGTTTAACAAAATTTGGTGGGACTCTTTATGTTCCGGCCGTTGTATCTTTATCTCTTGCCCGCGAGATGGCCCCACTCTTTACTTCCCTACTGGTTGCCGGAAGGGTCGGTTCAGGGATCGCTGCGGAAATTGGAGCGATGAACGTAACTCAACAAGTAGACGCCATTAGAGCACTGGGAACATCCCCAGTCAGAGTCCTGGTTGTCCCTCGCTTTTGGGCACTGGTTATTTCACTTCCTTTATTATCGGCCCTTTCATTTGCTGTCGGTATTTTCGGCGGAATGATCGTTTGTATGTCTGAATTCGACATCATTCCTGGCTTTTACTTTTTCAAAGTTTTTTCAACCGTAAAGTTTTACGACTATATGTCAGGGATTGTGAAGTCTGCGATCTTCGCCGGAATCATCACTATCTTTGCCTGCTACAAAGGCCTACACACCAAAGACGGAACGAAAGGAGTTGGAGTCTCAACCACGTGGGTTGTAGTGACTGCTTCTATTTTAATTTTGATCACAGACTTCTTTATCAGTAAAATCTTCCTGGTTATCTGGGGATAAAATGAGCGACGTAATATTAGAGCTAAAAGATATTCATAAAAGCTTTGGAGAAAACGCTGTTCACCGTGGAATCAATCTCACTCTTAAAAAAGGAGAGAGCCTTGGTCTTTTAGGTGGTTCTGGAACAGGTAAGTCTGTTCTTCTTCGCTCGATCATTGGTCTTGAGCGCATTGATAAAGGTCAAATCCTCTTTCACAACGAACGTTTTGATCACCTGGATGAAGATGACCTGACTCCATATAGAATCAAAATCTCCTACTCTTTCCAGAGCGGGGCCCTCTTTGATTCAATCAACGTATTTGAAAACATCGCCTACCCTTTATTTGAACACACTCGTTTTAGTTACACGCAAATCAAAGATAAAGTAGCTCAGATGCTAAAACTCATCGACCTCCCGGGAAAAGAAGAAATCATGCCTTCTGATTTGTCCGGAGGAATGCAAAAGCGCGTGGGAATGGCCCGTGCCATGATTTTAAATCCAGAAGTCGTTCTTTATGATGAACCGACTGCGGGTCTTGACCCGGCCAACACCTTGAACGTTGTCTCTCTTATGCAACGTCTGAAAGAAAAAGGCCTGGCCTCTATTTTTGTTACTCACGACATCCCTTCAGCATTGAGCCTTTGCGACCGCATTGTCGTTCTCTACCAAGGGAAAATTATCTTTAATGATACCCCTGAAAAATTTCAAGCTTCTAATGACCCTGTTGTTATGAAGTTTCACGTGCATAAGGAATAGATTATGTTTAAGCCATCTGATAGAAAAAATTATCTTATCTCTGGTATTTTCATCTCGGTCCTCTTGGTGGTTGTGATGGTGACAGTCTTTATGCTCAATAAAGAGAACCCGCTTTTCTCCAGTAAAGTTTATATCAGCACTGAAGTTAAGAGTGCTCAAAATTTAAAGGAAGGAGCAGCTGTTCAACTAAGAGGAATTAAAGTTGGAAGTGTAAAGTCGATCGACTTTAAAGACCTGGACACTCTGGTTATCACAGTTGGTGTAACTGAAAAATACAGCACATGGATCAAACAAGACTCAACAATGACTTTTAAAACCCAAGGGGTTTTAGGAGATAAATTCCTTGAGATCTCAGGTGGTACAGACTCGGCTCCAGGAATTAAAGACGGAGACGTTCTAGCGACGAATGAAGCTTCTCAAATTGATCACATCATCACTAAAAGCGAAGACCTGGTGGTGGCAGCAGGAAGCATCCTGACGAAGTTTGATAAATTAGTTTCAAGCATTGAAGACAGAAGACTAGATAAAATTCTAAGCAACATTGAAAACCTGACTGCTAATAGCAATAAAGTCATGATGAGCTTAAACGACAAAAACCTTGGTCAATCACTGGCAAATCTAAAAGCTTCAAGCGAATCTATCGGCCGCATGACTAAAAGAATTGAAGAAGGGCCAGGAACTCTCCACGCGCTTATCTACGATCAAGGCCTGCATGAAGACCTAAGATCGCTGGTCGGTGGGGCCAATAGAAACAAGGTTCTTAAATTCTTCATCAGAGAATCTATTAAAAAAGAAGACAATAAATAATCTATTTGTTTTTCAGGAAGTTCTGGCAATCGCCATACACTAAGAAACTCTTAATGCGCTAGACCTGGTAGTAATAGTAATCGCTAAATACACAAAGGTCAGGCGCAAACGGGTGCGGATGAAAATCCACCACCATGTAGCCTGCTTTACATTCAGGTGAGAAAATCTGGTAGCAGTCCTCACCACCTTCAATTCTATGCATTTTAAATTCTTTGACTGGTGTTTTAATCGTCATATGTTTTCAATACGTTTTCTCATGTCATCCTTACACGTATTTCTCGTGGTACAAGCATCAACGATTGCCTCAACTAACTCCTGAGAACGAACGTATACTGGCAGCTTAAGCAGATCTTTATACTCATTGATCTTCTTTAGGTCTTTTTTCGACAGTGGAGAAAAAGGACGAGACTTCTCCCATCCATAACCCCATCTCCATGTCTGGAACCATCGAGCAGCCATCAGACTCAAAGGGGTTAAGCCTGTTTTCCTCTTCCCCAAAGACCTGCGAGTTCATAAATAGCAGCAAGAATACTAACAGTAGTGTTTTCATATGACCTAAGCTATTGCAAAGAAACGATCAAGCTTCCATCCTAAACATATCCAGTAGATAGTTCTCTATCCCAAGTGTGTCTGATGCCGTGTCATTAGTCATATGCCTAAAAGATAAACATCAAAAATCACCTGTAAATTCTTCAACTCTCTTGAGAAGAAATCTTCTTAAGGGTACACCTGGCCCATATGAAAAACGTAATGATGGGAACTCTTTTACTGGCCCTGGCCGGATGTAATTTTATCGATCCTGATAAAGGACCTCTCGCGTTTTCATCAGGCAAGGCCATCATCAATCCAATCGAAACTGATACAGATAAACCAGAGACTGAAGTTGAAAAAGATCTCGTGTACCTCGACATCAAAAAGAACCTTTTTGATTTGAGTTGTACGAGATGCCACAACCCTGAAAACGCCGTCAAAAAAGGCCGTCTCGATTTAACAAAGAAGGAATTGATCTTGGAAAATTACGACGACATCATTTACCGCATGACTGATGCTTTCGATCTTGGCATAGATTATATGCCACCTAGAGGAAACCGCGTGTCTCCAGAGGTCATTAAACAGCTTAAAGCATGGAAGGCAGATCAGGCTTACCTAAACATCCAAAAGACGGTTTTTGAAGCAAGCTGTACAAAATGTCACAACCCAAACAACAAACGCCGAATGGATTTAACTTCGAAAGAAGTTATCGTTGAAAACTACGATAAAATCCTCTATCGCATGACTGATGCTTTCGAAGAAATGAACCGCCCGATGCCACCGATTGGAAAAGGCGAAAGAGTTTCTGCTAAGTTGGTTGAAGAACTTAAGGCCTGGAAAGCTTCTCTTTAATAAAAAACTCTGACGAAATAAAAAAGGCCGCTATAAGCGGCCTTTTTTTGTTTAACTATTTTACTAGTTTGTAATTGATTGTTTCTGGCCATGGGTGTGAGTGACATGTATCGTTTGTCACTTCAGTGTCTACAGATACAGCTAAAGATTCTGCACTGATTTCACCGTAGGCAAGTTGTCCTTTAACGTTAAGCTTTGCAGAGATCCCGTCTCCACATCCTGACTCCCAAATATCAACAAGAACAGCTTCTGCCTTAAAGTTAAGTCTGTCTTCGTTGTGACGGCTAGTTTCCGTGATTTTTAGAGCAGCTGGAAAGCTTCCATCTAGGCTTACAACATCTAGTTGATTGTAAGTTGTTCCATCTACGATTGATTCAAGACAAAGTACGCTTGGCACTTTGTATGGAGTAGCAGTTTCTGCCTTGTAACAAGTTGTTCCGAATGCAAGAGCTGGCATAGCTAATAAAAAAGCGATTAGTTTCATAAATCCTCCAATTTTTTGTTGGAGGACTTATAACTTAAAATAATGAGGATGAGTGTGAAGAAATCGTTAAGATTTCATTAACTAATTGAGTTGAAGAAACCCTTTCTTTTTCATCTTTTCAATTAACGTCGTGCGGTTCATTGAAAGAAGTTTAGAAGCTTGATTTTTATTTCCACCAGTTACTTCAAGGGCCTGGTTAATGAGCGAGTCCTCGATGTCTGAAAGAAGCTGCTTAAGGTCAACTCCCTCGTCTGGTAAAGAAATAATATTTTTATAGGCTTCGACGTTTTGTGGAGACGTCTTTAAGAATTTTGCTGGAAGGTCTGAAACCTTAATCTGGTTTCCACCTTTTAAAATGACTAATCTTTCAATGAGGTTTTCCAGTTCACGAACGTTTCCTGGCCAGTCGTACCCGATAAGAAGCTCTAGTGTTTCATCATCAAACTCAATATTGTTTCTTCCATCCGCACTTACGAATTTCGACAGGAAGTACGAAATCATTAGCGGGATATCTTCGCGACGCTCACATAGTGCCGGGATCTTAATCGGGATAACATTTAATCGGTAGTATAAATCTTCTCTGAAATTTCCTTCAGAGACAGAGTCTTCAAGATTTCTGTGAGTCGCAGTGATGATACGAACATCGATTTCAGTTGTTTCAGTTGACCCAACTCTCTCGATCACTCTGTTTTGAAGCACGCGAAGAAGTTTTACCTGAAGAAGAAGCGGCATATCCCCGATTTCATCCAGGAAGATCGTTCCTCTGTGGGCCATTTCAAAACGTCCCTTGCGAGAAGAGATCGCACCAGTAAAGGCTCCCTTTTCATGTCCAAACAATTCACTTTCTAAAAGCTCCGAAGGAATGGCACCACAGTTTACTGAAACCATGTTGTGCGCTTTTCTTGGAGAAAGATTATGAAGAGCATTCGCCACTAATTCTTTCCCTGTTCCCGATGGCCCAGAGATAAAAACAGTCGAATCACTCGCTGCTACTTTTTTAATGCGTTCAAAAACCTGCTTCATCTGCTTAGAGCGCCCAACCATGCCACAGAAAATATCGTCCGGGCCTGGAGCTTCGATCTTAAACTTTGATTGGAACAAGTGAGGCGCTTGAGTCGACTGCGTGACAACCGACTTCTGGGCCATCGTTTCAGCGGCTGCAAAAGCAGAAGCGGGAACGTTTAATTTTTTAGTGAAGGCCTTCGTCACCAGATCGCTTAAGACATCCAGCTCGAAAGGTTTTGTTAAATAGTGGAAGACCCCTTTTTTAGTCGCATTGATGGCCGTTTCAATTGAAGCAAAGCCCGTCATAACGATTGAAACAAAGTGGTGTCCACGCTCTTTTAAAAGATCGATAAGAAGAAGTCCATCCGAGCCACCAGCTTCGAAGCTAATGTCGGTGATCAGGCAAAATGGCCTTTGATTAACAACAGTTTCTGCTTTGATTTTTTTATCGAGTTCTAAAAGGCATTCAGTGGGAGTAAGGAAAAAGTGAACATTGAGATTGAGTTTTCTTTCCAGGTATTTCTTAATCGTCGTTCCTAAAACGCGATCATCTTCGACCAGATAAATATCCGGGAGCTTCATTTGATTTGTCAGTCCAGACCCCTTTTGATCCCTCGTGGGATCTTGTTCGTAAGAAGTATGGAGAAATTGAAAATCATTCACTCTTCGCGTCCTTGAAAGAAATTATGAAATTAAAGCTTTACCAAAAAGGTCAATCCATTTGACCTCGTAGAAAAATGCTAGCAATGAAATGGAGTCAGTGTCAATTTCTCAACATCCGAATTTAAACAGGGCAACAATTTCCGACTGATTTGATAAGATAGGCTAACTAGCTAAAAGCTTGAGTTAAATTCTTTGTTATTCCATCTGGTCCACCCATCGCAAAATAAACCGCGATAGCTGTAAGACAAAATAAGGTTATTCCTACCCAAAAGTAGGCAATGTCTCGGTAGTCCTTCAACCAAAATGTATAAGCAAAGTGTAAGCTGATGAGTCCGCAAGGCACGGCCCAAAATGGAATATATTTACAAGTAAAAAGAACGATGTCGAAGATATTCAAAGAAGCTGCCTCATCTGGTTACTGTCTCAGTCTTAGGCGCTTCTGGGCGAGTGTTTTCCAGCTCAGTGTTTGGCTTAGCCTTTCTCTTTCCATCGAAGTTTTTATCAACCACTGGACCTGGAGTTTTTGTTGTGACGGCCGAAAGAGTATTACTACACGCAACCGCTTCCAGACTTTTTAACTCTTCCATTTCCTCTTCTTCAGCGGAGTTCATGCACTTCTTCACTTCTTTACACTGCTCTTTTTGAACTTCCATTGCATCCTTTTCCTTAACAACTTCTTTGCCGTTAATCACAACTTTATAGGTCGTCGGAATGTCCAGGTTACATGAGCCATCAAGCACAGCTGGAGAGCGCGAATTCTCTGCGTGGGCCGAAAAAGAAAGTATGAATGTGAATAATAAGAATTTATTCATCTCTAAAATGTTGCCATTGGATTGTTTAAGGAGCAAGGGGGGAAGCGTTGCCCCTCTAAAGTTTATTCAATAATTTAGATAAAAAAAAAGCCCTCTTTCGAGGGCCTTTTATCAGAAATTAGAAGTGTGATTTTAATTCTTCTAGACGGTCTAGTTTTTCCCATGGGAATAGATCGCGGCCAAAGTGACCGTAAGCAGCTGTCTGAGAGTAGATCGGTCTTAGAAGATCTAGTCTTTGGATGATAGCCTTTGGTCTCATATCAAACATTTCGTTGATAACAGCGTTTAGCTTAGTCATATCAACTTTTTCTGTTCCGAATGTATCAACTAGGAAAGAAACTGGCTTAGCAACACCAATTGCGTATGCAACTTGTACTAGAGCTCTCTCAGCAAGACCAGCAGCAACGATGTGCTTCGCTACGTGGCGAGCAGCGTATGCAGCTGAACGGTCTACTTTTGAAGGATCTTTACCAGAGAAAGCTCCACCACCGTGAGCTCCGTGTCCACCGTAAGTATCTACGATGATTTTTCTTCCTGTAAGACCACAGTCTCCCATTGGTCCACCAATTACGAAACGGCCAGTTGGGTTGATGAAGATTTTAGTGTTGTTATCGATTAGGTTAGCTGGAACAACTTTGTTGATTACTTCAGCTCTAATACCTTCTTCGATTTGCTTTAAAGTCATTTCTTCAGCGTGCTGAGTAGAAACAACGATAGCATCTAGACGAGCTACTTTTCCATTCACGTACTGAGCAGAAACTTGAGTCTTACCGTCAGCGCGAAGAAGTGGAAGAGTTCCATTCTTTCTAACTTCAGAAAGTCTACGAGCTAAGTTGTGAGATAGATCGATTGTAAGTGGCATGAAGCTAGCTGTTTCGTTAACTGCGTAACCAAACATTAGACCTTGGTCCCCAGCACCTTGTTCAAGGTACGTCCCTTCGTTTTCGTTAACACCTTGAGCGATATCTTGAGACTGCTTTCCAAGAGCAACAGTCACACCACAAGTATGAGCGTCGAACCCTTTTCTTGAATCATCGTATCCGATGTTCGCCACAGTACTTCTTACGATTTTTTGGAAATCAACGTTAGCGTTTGTTGTCACTTCACCTGCTAGAACAACTAGACCAGTAGTGATTAGTGTTTCACACGCAACACGTGATTTTGGATCCTGAGCTAGCATTGCATCCAATACCGCATCAGAGATTTGGTCAGCGATTTTATCCGGGTGACCTTCAGTAACAGACTCAGATGTAAAGATGTAATCTTTTAACATAAACGTTTCTCCGCAAATTACAGGTAAATAAATTCTACCTAAATAAATAATACTCTAGTGTATTTCGTGGGAATATACACCCGCTTTTGGCGATGAGCAACTATTTTACGGGCGCAAAATAACGAAATTGATTGGGGTTACGGTAGTAATAAACCTGTTTAGGATTACTAAAGTCGACCACATACGGCCTTCCCTGGATTTCCACCACCAAATAAGTCTTTTTCTTATCGGTCACAGTGAAGTCATAAAGGAATTTATAGCGGTCCTGCTTGAAGAGTTCCGCGAGCTTTTTAGTATTGCGGGTAAGTTTACCAGGCACTTCTCCCAGAGGCTTATAACCGTCCCATAGAGTGTCCATTTCAATACGGCCATACATACTCATTCGCGAAAAATAACGAAGGGCCGGAAAGTTTTTGCGAGGGTTATTTAACAACTCAAGAGCAATACGCACGTTTTCCCTTCTTAAAAATTGCCCTACTTTTGTCATGTCCGGGCAATAGATGTGCAGGTTTCCTGGAATGTAAAAATAAGTAAACGAAAACTCGCCTTCTTTAAAGAGAACATTGAGCCACTTGTTGTCTTTTGTTTTCAACTCTTTTGGAAGGTAATCAAAAATCGAATCAGCTGCAGTGAGTTCACTATAAACAGGATGAGAAAAACGATTGATCACAACCTGGGCCACATCTCTTCTCTCCAGAGCATCTGGAGCATCAATGCGCCCAACTTCAGCATAAAGGATTGTCTCTATGGCATAAAGGTACTGAAACAGTTCTGATTTTTTTGACCAGTAGGTATAAGCTTCGGCTTCTTTCTTCAGCACGAATTCTTTTAAGTTATATAACGAGCGTGCCCTGTCTTCTAAAACCGTGGCCACATCTGCAGCACTTACCGCACCATCAGTTTTAATTTTTTTTCCATCTGCCAGGTCTTGATAAAAAGTTAAACTGCGCTCTGTCCTTGACGCCCATTCATCATAACGAGACATGAGCGTTTCTTTGCCTAAATCCAAGAGTATTTTAAAATTAGTCAGAACATACTTAAAGTCCGCTCTTTCATTATCAGTTAAAAATGTACGGTTTTTGTCTTTATTGAGTGAAAGATAAAGCGTATCAAATCCTGCGCGAATCACAGAATCATTGCGAGTCAGGTTTTCATCATAAGACCCATCCTGAACAATACGGCGGTAAAGATAAATCGAATTGGCCTTCGCTCTGGCTTCCTTCGTATTCATCCCTTTAAATTTTTCGTATTCAGCACGCAGGCCCAGATGATCCAATGGAAATTTAAAACTCTGCAGATATGGTGCTGCATTTTTTAAGTTCTCAACTTCTTTCATCATTTGAGTGAACTGCTTTTGAGCACGCTCTTCAATGTCTTTTTTTTGCTCATTAGTTTTAGCAAAGAAAAAATCTTTTTTAGCTTCCTGTAAAACCAACACTTCGTTTTCAATACGCTTTAAAATCTGTTGAACTTCTTCAAAAGAAGAAATCTTTTTAATCAACTCTGATTGAGATTTAATCCAGGCGATTTTTTCTTTGATTAAAGGCAGATTGGCCTTGATGGTTTTTTGATCGACCTTTTGATCAAAGGCCATCGGGATGAAGTTCCCATCTCCACGGTACTTCACATCCAGCTCTTTATAGGTCTGCTCGGCCGCCAGACTGCAAGTCGTTTCAGCGTACTCTTTTTGTACTTTTAAGTACTCTGCGAGTACCGCTTGGTCGAGTTTGCTCTTCGCCCACAAATCAGGGGACGCAAACAAGAGCGAAATGACGTGAATAAAAAAATACATTCTTATTTAGAAAGATTTTTAACGAAGTCAGACTCCCAAAGGCCCAGACAAGTTCCGTTACTTAAAATAAGTACGACGTTTTGTGGCCCGGTGATTTTTTCAATCTCAGTCATCAATTCATCGAGAGTCCCGACAACACTTCCAGGCCTTCCCGATTTTTTAACTTCTTCAACGATTTTATAAATGTCCAGGTCACCAACATTTTTTACACTTGTTGGTCTTGTTGGTTTAGTGAAAATAACCGAAGCTGCTCGTCTTAGAGATTCTTCAAACTCTTTCTGGAAAATGGCACTTCTTGCTGTCGCCGAATTCGGCTCCATAATAACGTGAATGTTTTTTCCAGGGTACTTTGTGATGATTCCATCAAGAGTCAATTCTACTGCACGTGGGTGGTGAGCAAAGTCATCGATCACTAGAGCGCCTTTGTAAACTCCGCGAACTTCCTGACGACGTTTAACCATTTGCAGGTCTTTGATGGCATTGGCAATTTCTTCTTTAGTAAAACCTTCTGTAAGCGCGTAAATGATAACAGCAGCAAGGTTTAAAACGTTATGCTTTCCAATTAGGTTTGTCTGGAAAGTGTATTCTTCTTTATTAAGTTTTAACTGGAAAGTTGTTCCTGAAGGATCGGCCGATAAGATCTTTGGTCCTACTTCAGAGTTTTCTCCGTATTTCATCCAGCGGCTTTTGTCTCCGTTGCTGAATTCTGAGAAAAGTTCATTGGCCGCCACATAATCAGACGTGATGATGAACTTCTTTTCAATATGAGGGATCGCTGCTCTAAATTGATCTTTGATTTCTTCAACTGAGTTAAAGATATCTGCATGGTCAAATTCAAGCGAAGTTAAAATCAAATTGTCCAGCGAGTATGATCTGAATTTAGAGATTTTTTCAAAGTAAGCTGAATCGTATTCATCTGATTCAATGAAGAAGTACTTCCCGCTTCCAAGCTTTGAAGAAGGGCGTCCTTCCATAACTCCACCGATTAAATATCCCGGAAGAGCATTTAAGTTTTCAAAAACCTGTGTCGCTAAATATGTTGTTGTTGTCTTGCCGTGAGTCCCGGCAATCCCGATAACATTTACGTCACTTAAAACAAGTGCACCAATCGCCGTTGGAAAAGATGAAAACTTCACTCCAAGCTCTTCAATCATGCGCGCATCAGGTCCGCCGTTTGGGACAACGTTCCCAACAACGATCAGGTCAAAAGATTTTAAAAATTCTTGAGTAATTTTATCAAGCTTATGTAATGGAATACCAGTTGACTCAAGATATGTGCTCATCGGTGGATAAAAATTAATATCCCCACCTTCAACGTCATATCCTTTTTCCTTTAACAAACAAGCTGCAGCTCCCATTCCGGTTCCGCACACTCTGTAAAAAAACACTCGCTTAATATCTTTTTGCAGTTTTCTTAGAGCACTAAAGTCAAGTTTGTTTGCTAAATTCATGAGTCTTCCTGTCAACTAATGGTGAATTCTACCTGTATCTTAACATATTTAACCCTAAAACATAAGCCAAATGTTACCGAAGAAACACTGAGGTTTTGGATACTCTTATGAAAAACTTGTTATCAATATTCATGTTAAGCATACTGCTTATTCAAGCAGGATGTTCAAGTTTTACTGAGCGCTCACCTGCTCAAGCCGATAGTGAATATTTTCACAATGCCTTTTCTTTTCCCGCAACAGTGAAGGGAAAAATAAATCACAAAGAAACAATTGAAAAAGTTCTTTCAGATAACATGGGCATAGGTGGTCACTACCCAAATAAAAAGACAGAGACAGCACGCTCTGAATTTATCGCCAGTAAGTCTCTGCCAAAAGGCGAAGCGTTTCACCTCGAATTTGACATTGATCCAAAAACGTCTCAACTCGTCTACAGAATCTATCACGCTCCAGGCGCACTTCAAGACGATGTCGCCAGTTATTCATTAATGGATTTTCTGAGCAAGGTTCTGATTACTGGAAAGCTCGATACGAAACAAGCTGTTTTTGAAATGTATTACAACGCCAGACAAGGTGACCCTATTGCAATTGATAATTTTTTAAAACTGCGCGACTCTGAACAACATTATATCTACGGGGTCGACAACACCGTCTTTGATAGTGATGAATATAAAAAAGCTGCCAAAGGCGTAAAAGCCCAAAGAAGTGAAATCGCTTCAGAGATCAAGGCGCTAAAAGTTCAAAGAGCAAAAGACAAGACCGAGAGAAAAAGTCTCCTGGATGCTCTTGATAAAGCTCCAGAAGGAAAACAATTCAGAACTCTCATTGCTAAAAATGACCGAGCGGGTGCTGCCGCTGTCTTAAAAAAATATCTTCCATGGGAAGAGATGGCCCCCTTTGAAAAGAACTTCTGGGAAACCTATATTGATGTCATCGAAAAGCCAGTCCCCCTTGAGCAAAGAGTTTTAATCTATCGCGGGCTTGATGAAGACTACATTCACCGCGGCCTTGTTAAAGGAAAAGAACTTACTGAAAAAGAGGCCATAACACTGAACAAGGCCTTTGTAATGTCTTCGGGGATGGTAAAAAACCAAGGGTCGTGGAACAGAAGACTCCGCTCTCTTGAGGCCATGAACGGAAAATTTATTGCAACAACAACTGACGGCAGTGATGAGTACGCTCAGGTAGCCAGAATTAGCACCATGTTTAAGCGTCATTCTGAAGATCCAAAAGGAAGCCCATTCCTTTCTTACACTCCAAAATTTGGGGTGGCGGAAAACTTTGGAGGAGAAAGAGTTTCGGCCTATCTGTTTGACCCAAGACTTTTAAGTTTTAACTACGCTTCAAGTTTCGACAGCGAGATTGAATACCTGGTTCCGCTTACAACTTTTCCCGATGAACTTGTAGGAATCGCAGATATCAATCTTCTTCCGGATAATATGAGATATGCCCGACAGGAGCACTTAAACTCTCAATTGGAAAAACTGATTGCCAGTGAATATGGTGAAGCTAAGAAGAAAGAGATTCTACTTAAAATCAGAAAGAATACTTACGATTTCTTTAAAAGTGAATATGACGAGATGGTTGCAGTTCAGGGGAAAAGCCCAGCCGCTTCCAATCTGTCTTTTTATAAAAAATTTTTAACGAAAGGTGACCCGAAGCCGCCCATCTCTCCCAAGGGAGATATGAACTGCAAGGACCTCATCGAACTTTTCTGGATGGCGAATTGATATGAAACTTACATCACTACTTCTGATTCTCTCTCTCTTCATCACCAGCTGCTCGACTGTGCAGTTTGGAAAACCAGGTATGTCAACTCCTTCAGTTGAACGTCTACCTGCCTCAAGTGTTGAAGAAATTGCTTACTACCTTTCTGTGGATAAGTTCAAATACTATTTGAATGAATACTCTGTGGCCCAGGAAGGAAAAATCCCGGAGCCAATCATTAAATATCTTCGCAGTGTCGATGTTCAGGACATTATGAAAATGAACCTGGATACTGAAGCGCTTAAAGACGCTAACAACTACGATAAGATCATCTGGGACTTACTAAAAGATGAGAAGCTTACTGATGGAGTGACTCAAACTCAATTAAAGTGGGGCTACAACTTCTTTAAGACTAAACTTAATGAAGCTTTCAACCTGGCACCAAGTAAACTAGACATTGCGCTGACAATGCCGAGCACGAGCACAGATATCAATACTGGGACTGTATTAAATCCAGAAATCCTGACACCTGAGGATATGACTTTAGATTCAGGTCACTACATTTCAAACAGAACAACCAGAGCGATCTTCTGGGAAGCTAACGAGAATAACCGCCCTATCGAATTCCACCTTGGAGACAGCCGCGAGTTTTTAAAAGAGTTAAAAGACAAAAATGGTGAGCTTCTTTATGAAGTAAAACCTTTTGCTAAAAACTACAATAAGATTTACATCATCCAATACCCGGGTGAAAAAACTTATCGTTATGCGATCACTAACATTGGTGGACAAGATCGTCTTGACCACTTAACTCACCAGATCTCTCTTTCTAATTTCTCTGGTGGAAAATTAAACAGCAAAGTTATCGTTAAAGGTGATATAAAAAAATTCCACGCGGCCAAAGCAGAAGAACATGCTATGCAACTTCGCCTGCTTCCAAAAGCTGACCGTGTTATCATCGGGCAAAAAGAATCTATCGATGGAAAGTTCAACATTTTCTGGAAAATGGGAGCGCTGAAGAACTACTACCAAAGTAACCGTGCTGCTTTTGAAAAGAAAGTCGAATCTCTCGGAACAAAAGAGCGCGAAAAATTCTTTATGATGATGAACAGTGTTGGTGGACACGAAGCGATCTTTAAAGACAAAAAGATTATCGAAGACACTTATGCCCTCTTTGAGCCGGAATTTACAAAAAATCCTTCAATGCTTCCAGGTAAATTCAAACTTTATAACTATGACAACTTTACTATTGAAATGTGTGACTACGTTTTTGAAGGAAATGATGGAAAACCTGTCCGCTGGCGTGTTGTTTCTAACGTTTGGGGAGATGAAGTTATTCCTATCGCCCAGGCCCTAAAAAATACAGGGCACACAAATGTAACATACATGGGTACTGCTGGTGCTTTCGCTAATAAAGAATACAAAGTTGGAGACCTGGTTTCTCCGGCAAAAGTAAGAGATGGTGAAGCCTCTTTACAGATGATGTCTCAGCCAATGAAAATCGAAGGGGCTAAGTATGGTGGTACAGTTGAACATGTAGGATCTCCTTTTGAAGAAAGCCATGCGTGGCTGGCAAAAGCTCAGGCGAGATCTGAGTTTGTTGAAGTTGAAACGTCTTACCTGAGAAGAATTTTCAATGGTCCAAAAGACAACCTGGAAATCTTTCTTCTTATCTCTGATATTTTAGGAAGTGAGACTGAAACTCTTGCACACGCGACGAGCTCTAAGAGAAAGAATTCTCAAAATAAACTTCTAGCAAAACTTTTTGAAAGAGATTCAAAAGGAATCCCGGCAGCAACAAAGTACACTCCTCCAACACAACTGGAAGGAATTAAAAATTTAGTTTTAAGAACACTGGAAAAGAAAACTCCGGCCTTCCGTTACTACGTTTACTCTAGCTTAAAAAGAAACAAGAACCTGACTCAACAGGAGATCCTGGCCTTTGCTGAGAAAAAAGCTTCTTTCACTGACAGCTTCCTGCTTGATCGCTTAGTGAAGATTGGTGAAGTGATTCATGAAATGAAAAAGAGTTACCCAGAAGCGGGTGAATTTGAAGTGGCCTTCTCAAAGTCATTGGTTGAAGGAACATGGAACCCTAAAGAAGATAAATTGGCCGTGACTTTTAAAGCAAAAAGCCCACAAAGTGAAAAAGTCATGAAAGAAGCACTGAAAGAAAATCAGGCCTTCTTAGACAAGATGAAAGCTTTTGCAGTCATTGACGTTAAAACGGCCATTGATGACCCAGGCATGGTCTGGTTAAAAGTTCCTGAAAAAACAGACCCGGACTTCCTGGTGAAGATTTATTCACTTTCAGGTTTTAAAAATGCCGGTCTTTACAAGAATGTCACTTATAACGGTAACGTAACATTAGATTTTCTACCTACAAGCCAGACGGAAAACGCTCTGGAAGCTTTCTACCAAGGCAAAGGAGCTGTCCCCGCAGTTAAAGGCCTTGATGTTGGCGGAACTTGTATGGAAGCGATGTCGAGGTTAATGAAGATCTTATAGTTTTCGGGGAGCTCTATGTTTTCCTACGGTCGTACGGCCTTATTATTGTGTGCCTTGGTTGTAAGTTGTGACAACAATGTCACGATCTCAACCCAATCATCAAAATATTTGGTGAAGGCACACGTAACTGAGCTGACGGCCCTGGACGCCCTTCCACAAGAAGTGCGCACACTACTTGAACGTGAATCCTTAACGAATAAAAAGCCAGTTAAATTCCCTCTGGCTTACTACCTTATCCAGGAAGAAGACACCAAGATCTTGTATTCTTCTGATTTTGAAACAAAAATCACCGGCCAACTTTTCCTTGTGGTGAGTGGAACAAAATATTACAAACTTTTTGTCCATCCAGACCTGGAAGGCAGTTACTCTTTTTTAAGAAATGCCTACAGGTATATTGGTCCTGAGCAAACTGAATTTATGGCCACTCCTACTACAGGAGAAAGAACCATGGCGGTTTGGAACCGATCACATGCAGGCAAAATGCCTTTCATCGTAAAAACTGAAATCGACGAGCGTACAATCAATATGGGCAGCACCCGCGTGCCGGCCGGTTTATCACAAACAGTTCTTCCTGACTCTATTCAAATGATCTTTCACCGTCCTATAAAGGGAACTAAAGAGCGCATTGAAGGTCAGCAAATCACAAAAATCCCTTCCTACAAATAATCATTAAGCCATCCAAATTCTGTAATTTTTACAGCTAAAACCACCTTTTTCCCCTTTTTTTCTAAGCCTCTCTATAATGCCGGCACAAATAAAACTTATTAGGAGTCTTTATGAAGGCATTCGTTCTTGGACTATTAGTTCTTACTCTATCAAACAACTTATTTGCAGACACTGAAACACGCACATACAAAAAAATCAGTGCAACTGAAGCCACTGTTACCATTAAAACTGAAGAGACTGATGGAGCACAGGCCGCTGGTTATGTTGATGCTCAAGAAAATGAAAGATTTATCAGTGAACTTTTAAAAGACCCTGCTTCTCCACTTTATAAAATCGCAAAAAAAATTGAAAATGATATGTGTGACTCTGAAAGCACTCCGGATAACTCTTGGATCGATGGATGTGGTGAAGTGACAATCACAAAAGAAGTAAGAACATCTTTTGGAAGAGGTGGATGGGCTTCAGCTGGTGCTGGATACACGTTCTTTGTTGGTTTCACAAGTGATGGAACAGGAAGATTCTTCGATGTTTCTTATATGGTTACAATCGGCGAGTCAGCTGACGCTCAAACTGATGATAACGGTGAATACAACGGAATCGTTATTAAATCACTTTCTCTTGCCGAAGTAAAAAAACTAGAACAATAAAATAAAAAAGGGGCCTTTCGGGCCCCTTTTTATTTTTTAATCTAAATAGAAAATGACCTGACTGACCACTCTCACCTTTTTCTTCAGCGACGAATCAGCATCATAATCATTAATCGGCGACCCAATTGAAAAAAGTCCTTGAGACGCATTTTTAATGTCTCCGACCTTTGCTCCTGCATTGGCCGCAAAACTCTGAGCTGCCGCTCTGGCATTTTTAGTTGCTTCTTCCAGCATCTGAGGTTTGATATCATTTAAAGCTGTGAAGTAATAGCTCACTCGGCTTCCAGAGAGAGCGACACCTTTACTTAAAAGTTCATCTGTCTTCTGGCTGGCGGCAACTAGTTTATCAATTTTTGTACTCGTCACCACAA
Source organism: Bacteriovorax sp. As-1 (assembly GCF_058446905.1). Lineage (NCBI taxonomy): Bacteria > Pseudomonadati > Bdellovibrionota > Bacteriovoracia > Bacteriovoracales > Bacteriovoracaceae > Bacteriovorax > Bacteriovorax sp. As-1. The sequence continues at coordinate 2,087,610 of NZ_CP184341.1, read as the reverse complement.
ATCCACCACGGGCCACAAAACGTGCGCCTTTTCTCTCACCGTACTCTTGCGCTTCTTTATCAGTGATATTCCCAGCGTCTTTAATGATTTCTTCTTTTGTAAAACCCTCTGCTTCTAAAAAAGCTAATGTTGTCTTCTGAGTGTCGCTAATCTTCTTATTGAGATCACTCATATTGTCTGAAGCCACATTGTAAGTCAGTGACCATCTCGCCTCATTGGCATCAACCACTCGCTCTGAAAGTCCTTTCACTTCCACCACGCGGTCTAGTTTCTTAAACTGAATAATCCCGTTTCCGATAAAAAATCCGCCTAAAGCAACTCCAAATGCAACAAGTAAACTCGACACTGAATTCATTAGATCCTCCAGATAGCTTCACCAAGTGTTTTTCTTAAATGGGTTAGTCCCGATCGTTCATACCAGTATGTTTGAGTAGCATTAGTCAGGATCACTGCCCCTTTTTGCTGTTCAGGATTGATCCAGAACGATGTCCCAGTAAATCCCAAATGCCCAAAAGTTTTTGTCGTCGCGCCCTTTCCTGCCAGTGTATTTTCCGGGTCCATGACATGGTCAAAACCCAGAATAAAGCGGTCTTCATTTTTATGTGTCTTAAAGGCTTCCGCCAGCTGATCGTTTAGTTTGACCGTCTTATTCCAATTAAGGAGTGAACGGCACAGGCCTCCGACAGTCGCAAATAAACCAGCGTGAGAAATAAACTCACCAATGTTGTAGCAATTATTATCATGAACTTCTCCACTGACTACCCGCTTATTTCTGATTCCATACTCCGGTGAAAAGGCGCCATCTGGAAGCTCTTTCCAGTGAAGCATTTCAGGATCAAAGTAATACGAACATAGTTCCTTTAATTTTTTTCCGGACTTCTTTTCAATCTCCAACATGCAGCGAAGAGAGGAGTAATCAGAGTATAAAGTCGGAGACAATTTTATATCGTAGGCCCATAGCTCATCTCTCCATGTATCTTTAGAGAGAAGTCCTCCACTTGGCAGGCCAGCAATGTGATTTAAAAGAAGCGAATTCTTTTCATCAAAAAGTCCTGGCTCCTTTAACCTCACCGCCGAATTAGTCAGAGGTTTCGTTAAACTTGCCAGGTCAAAATATAAATACGGCTTTGGCGATACAACATTCGTGGCAGCGATCTCAAAGCTCTCAAATGAGTTATTCTTAAAATCAATCACGCCAACAGCTAATGAATCAAAGTGCTGCTGATCTAAAAGTTCAAGGCCTAAATTTACTAATTTGTCTTTCATACTCTCGTCTATCTTAATAGGGATTTAAAAAACCGGCATGGTCAAAATGGAGAAAACGGCAGGAAGTGTATCCAATTTGCGGACACTCTGCCGTTAAAAAAGATTACTTCATTAACTTTAAAATGTTCCCGTCAACATCTTCAAACACTAGCATGTGCCCCCAAGGCTGCTTGTTTTCACTTAGGATTTTCCCGCCATATTTTTCAATGCGCGCGCGGTCCTCTTCGATGTTGTCCGAAGAAAGTGTTAATGTTCCTCCATTTTCCTGCCCGTGATCGTCGCGTACAGTTTTTGGAACATCTTGACCTTCATTCCAGTGAAGTCCTAAGCAAAGGTTTCCCACAACCATGCTCGTCCAATACTCGTCTCCAGTTTCAACAAACATCTGTAATGCTTCTTGATAGAAAGTCACAGCTTTTTTCATGTCTTTAACGTTGTAATAAATGTCTTTGTACCCTGTGATCATATTATTTATCCATTTTAAAAACTTGTTCCATGACTTTTTGGGCCACTTCAAAAGTGTCGCTGACTACAAAGATTTTACTTTCTCTATAAGCAATGACTTTGTTAACTGATTTAGGTTTTGGCATTTTCTTAGAAAGCATTCCTCTGGTTTTAGCAGAGAATTTATCCGGGTCTATTTGCGAGTGGTACACTAAAGTCACCAGCCCTTCCTTACTGAACATTTGAGGCATATTTCCTTTGCTCACGATATAAATCGGAGCTGAAATGAATTCACCATTTCTCTGAGAAATAAGCTGTCCACTTTTTTTAAAGTAACTAATCACATTCTTATTCAGGTAAAGAGCGTACTCACTTTCAGCATTTTCTTTTGTCAGGTCAGCATCTTCAACTGCCATTGTCATCTCATCAGAGATTGTGCTGTCGATAGAAAGTTTCTTTCCTGTCAGCCTTGAAAAAAGCTCTGAACAAGCATTAAACCCTTCGCACTTTTCAGCGTATGCATTGGCCGAGAAAGCTACCAGCATAAGGGCAAGAATCATTCTCTTCATTCATCCTCCATAAAACGCAAAAAGGCCCGCACGTGGCGAGCCTTTTAAATTTTTACTATTTTGTGTTCTTGATTGCTGCTTGCGCAGCGGCCAGACGAGCGATTGGAACGCGGTAAGGTGAACAAGAAACGTAATCAAGTCCAATCTTGTGACAGAACTCAATTGATTTCGGCTCCCCACCATGCTCTCCACAGATACCAAAGTGCATATCTGGATTCGTTTTTCTTCCTTCAGTTACAGCGTGTTTCATTAGGAAACCTACACCGTCTTGATCGATAGAAACAAACGGATCAGTTGGTACGAGTGTCTTATTAACGTATTCAGGAAGAAACTTACCTGCGTCGTCACGAGACAGACCAAACGTCGTTTGAGTTAAGTCGTTTGTACCAAACGAGAAGAACTCAGCGTGCTTAGCAATTTGTCCACCCATGATCGCTGCTCTTGGAAGCTCGATCATTGTTCCAACTTTGTACTTAACTTTCTTTTCTTTTTCTTTGAATACGCGCTCAACTTCAGCAATTGCGTCTTCTTTAAGGATTGTTAATTCACCTTCAACAGCAACAAGAGGAATCATGATCTCTGGAAGAACAGTCATTCCCTTTTCTGTACAGATCACTGCTGCTTCAGCAATCGCCTGAACTTGCATGCGGTAAATTTCCGGGAATGTAATCCCCAGACGGCATCCTCTGTGTCCTAACATCGGGTTGAACTCGTGAAGCTGCTCGCCTCTGTGCTCAATCGTTTTCATATCAAGACCTAAACTATCAGCAAGTTCTTTTTTCTCTTCGTTTGCATGAGGAAGGAACTCGTGAAGAGGTGGGTCTAATAAACGAATGTTAACTGGCAGGCCATCAAGAGCAGAGAAAATCCCGACAAAGTCCTCTCTTTGGAAAGGAAGAATTTTTGCTAGTGCTTTTTTTCTGTCTTCAAGCGTGTTTGCGAAAATCATTTCACGAACAGCAAGGATTCTGTCTTTTTCAAAGAACATATGCTCTGTACGACATAGACCAATACCTTCTGCACCGAACTTCACTGCTACTTTTGAATCTTCTGGAGTATCAGCATTTGTTCTTACGCCAAGTTTTCTATATTCATCAGACCATTGCATAAAAGTCGCGAAGTCAGCTGTAATAGCTGCGTCGATAGTTGGAACGATTCCTTCGATAACTTCCCCTGTCCCACCATCAATTGTCAGTGAGTCGCCTTCTTTGTAGCGTTTCCCGTCAACAGTTAACGTTCCAGCAGCATAGTCGATCATAAGTGCAGAACAACCAGCTACACATGGTTTCCCCATTCCGCGGGCAACTACCGCCGCGTGAGAAGTCATCCCTCCACGAGCTGTTAAAATCCCTTGAGAAGCCACCATACCAGCGATGTCTTCTGGTGAAGTTTCCTGGCGAACTAAAATAACTTTTTTGCCTTCTTCAGCAAGTGTGTGAGCACGCTCTGAAGAGAAAGCAATAATACCAGCTCCAGCTCCCGGAGACGCTGGAAGACCTTTTGCAATCATTTTCTTAGTTGCTTTTGGGTCTAAGCGCGGGTGAAGAAGTTGGTTTAAGTCTTCTGCGTTTACACGAAGAAGAGCTTCTGGTTTTGTCAGGATTCCTTCACTAACAAGATCTACGGCAATCTTGATTCCTGCTGCTGCAGTTCTCTTTCCGTTTCTCGTTTGAAGGATATAAAGTTTTTTGTTTTCAATTGTAAACTCGATGTCCTGCATGTCTTTGTAGTGACCTTCAAGTTTTTTGTAAACTTCAGTTAGTTCAGCAAATGCTTTAGGCATTGCTTCTTCTAGAGTTTTGAAGTTTTTGTTCGAGTCGTTTTTAGAGAAGTTGTTGATTGGTTGAGGAGTTCTGATCCCTGCTACAACATCTTCACCTTGAGCATTGATTAGGTACTCACCGAAGAACTTCGCTTCTCCAGTAGATGGGTCGCGGGTAAAACATACACCAGTCGCGCAGTCGTCTCCCATGTTACCAAATACCATTGATTGCACGTTTACAGCTGTTCCCCAGTTATGAGGAATGTCGTAAATCTCGCGGTATTTAACTGCTCTTGGATTTCCCCAAGAGTTAAATACTGCTGCTATAGCTAACCATAATTGTTCCATTGGATCAGTTGGGAAAGACTCCCCTGATTCTTCAAGGATGATTTTTTTGAAAACTGTGACCAGTTCTTTTAAATCAGCTGCTGAAAGCTGAGTATCGTCGTGAACTCCACGAGCTTCCTTTAAATCTTCCATTGTCGCTTCAAGAAGCGAGATATTGAAATCCATAACAACGTTTGCGTACATTTGAATGAAACGTCTGTAAGAGTCCCATGCAAATCTTTCGTTGTTAGTAAGCTTTGCTAAACCTAAAACCGACTGATCGTTAAGACCAAGGTTTAAAACTGTGTCCATCATCCCTGGCATTGAAGCACGGGCCCCTGAACGAACAGAGAAAAGAAGTGGATTGGCGTTGTCACCGAATTTTTTCCCAGTAAGTTTTTCAACTTCTGCGATTGCTTTTAACACCTGAGCTTTTACGTCTTGGTTAATAGCCTTTTCATTTTTTTCATAGTCAAGACAAGCTTCTGTCGTAACTGTGAATCCTGGAGGAACCGCAAGTTTTAAAGAACACATCTCGGCAAGGTTTGCACCTTTTCCACCAAGAAGATCCTTCATGTCTTTGTTCCCTTCGGTCTTTTCTGCGCTAAAGAGATAAACCCATTGTTTCGTCATACTTTCCCTTCTGTTAAAAAGGCCTCGATCAATTGAGGCCTTAAACTAAAAATTAAAACTTAAATTTATCTTTTAAATAATTTTGTACGTTAGCGATTGCGATTCTCTCTTGAACCATTGTATCGCGGTCGCGAACTGTTACTGCATGGTCGTTAAGAGTATCGAAGTCTACTGTAATACAGAACGGAGTTCCGATTTCATCCTGACGTCTGTAACGTTTTCCGATTGTTCCCGCTACATCGTATTCTGATTTATAAACACCACCGATATCTTCAAATAGTTTTGTCGATACTTCTTCAAGTTCTGCTTTCTTAGAAAGCGGAAGGATTGCTGCTTTAACCGGAGAAAGAGACGGATGGAACTTCATTACTGATCTTTCCTTGTCCGCATCACCTTCGTTTTCCAATCTGTAAGCATCACACATAATAGCCAGAAGACATCTGTCTGCTCCTACTGATGTTTCGATTACGTATGGAAGATATTTTTCGTTGTTGACCTGGTCAACGTAGTTCATGTTTTTACCAGAGTATTCCTGGTGTTGTTTTAAATCGAAGTCTGTACGAGAGTGGATCCCTTCCATTTCTCCCCATCCCATTGGGAATTCATATTCGATATCTGTAGCTGCGTCAGCGTAGTGAGCTAGTGAATCCGGACCGTGTGGTGACCACTTTAGTCTTTCCGGACGAAGTCCGTTTTCCAAGTGCCACTTCCAACGGATTTCTTTCCAAGCTTCCATCGACTCTTTTTGCGTTCCTGGTTTTACGAAATATTGCATTTCCATTTGTTCGAACTCGCGAGTTCTGAAAATGAAGTTCCCCGGAGTGATTTCATTTCTAAATGCTTTACCGATTTGAGCAATACCAAACGGAAGTTTCTTTCTCATGGTCGTTTGAACGTTCAGGAAGTTTACGAAAATCCCCTGAGCTGTTTCCGGACGAAGATAAACCATAGAAGCAGTGTCTTCCATTGCTCCCATCTGAGTTTTAAACATTAAGTTGAATTGACGAACGTCAGTGTATGAATCTTTTGATCCACACTTCGGACATGGCTTAGTCATGTCGATATTGTCTGCTCTGAATCTTTCTTTACAAACTTTACAGTCAACCATTGGATCAGAGAAACCATCAACGTGTCCTGAAGCTTTCCAAACTGTCGGGTGCATAAGAATTGAAGCATCAACTCCTACTACGTCCTGACGAAGAGTCATTGATTTCCACCAACGATTTTTTAAATTATTTTTTAACTCAACTCCGTAAGGTCCCATATCCCAACATGAGTTCAATCCACCATAAATTTCTGATGATTGAAAAATAAATCCACGTTGCTTACATAGGGCCACTAAATCACTCATTGATTTTAAATTGCTTTCATTAGACACGGCTAATTCTCCAGGATGAAATTTCCAAAATTTGACTTACGAAAGATTACTTTTTAAGGGGCTTTTTGTAATTAAAATTTTTGCTTTAGACTCTAGAAATAAGAGGCTAATGATGCATCTTGTAGGCCCGGTAAGATTCCTCTGCGCGCGGGCTCAAATAAAGCAGAAATCCACGAGCAAAAGGAAACCCTCTCATTGAAGACATCGCGGGAACAACACACTTTTCGATGCCTTTTCTATTGGGATCGTACTTCCAGCTATCCTGGATTAGCACTACGTCAAAAGCAATGGTTCTTTCTTTACAGACCTCTTCCAAGTGCGGATAGAGGAAAAACTCTACGCCTTCATGGCCCAAAACCTCAGTCATGCGCTCGTAAGACAGAATATAATATCGCTCTTCGTAGGTTTTCTTAGGCAAACTTTGAACGAACTCATGAAAAGGCCGATTGACCAGGCCGTTGTAACCCCTGATCGAAGGAAAATTGACTTCAAAATTGCGCGAGTAATCCGGAAGGCCCACAAAAAAGGCCGGAAGAACTAGGAAAATGGCCAGTACTCCAACTCTCGACGGACGGGTATTGAGTAAAAAACTCATCAGACTCAACATCAGAACATAGAACATGATGATGTAAGAATCTATATTGCGAAGGGCAAGGAGCGGAATCATGGCCGCTAAATAATATATTTGATTCTTTTTAATCTCTTGCCACAGGCCTCTTAAATTATCCCTCAAAGGCCTTTGGAAGAAAAAAAGCAGGACGAAAGCATTGAGCAAAGTAAAAAAGAAATGCTTGAAAGTGACTAAAAAAGTAAAAATGCTAAACCGTCCATAGTCGTAAATATTGGCGAAAAAAATCGATAAAGCATTCATCGCGCGGTCAAAAAGATTAAAATTCTGAGAGTGGTTGTTAGTGCCAAAAGTGATGGCAACCAGATCTTTCATTCCACCGACGTACTCGTAAATGATTCCAATGGCGAGGGCCGATCCAATCAAGAGGGCCATAGCAAAAAACAGCACCTGTTTTTTTGTTTTAGGTATTCCAACTAAAGAAGCCAGTGCCCAAGCAGCAGCAAAAGCAAACTCCATTCTAAAAAAGGCCAGAATACTAAAGCAGATCAGGAGGTAAAACTCGCGTTTTTTCCCGGAAAAAAAATCAGCACTCAAAAGAATGAGAAAATAAAAACCGGCCGCCCAAAAATGCATCTTTCGGGAAAGGGCAATATGCAAAGAACACAATGCCAGCATGGAAGTGAAAAAAATATTTGTTGGAAGACTTATTCCTTTTTTTTGGTGGTAGAAAAAAAAGATCGCGGTCAAAAAGAAACCTGACAAAATAAAATTCAAGGTAAAGACGTCATAAAAATTCTTTGAAATCTCGGCAAACAAAGAAAGAAATTTCACATGCAAGTTGCTTGGGTATGTATTTTTTCCCAGTGCCCTAAGAATCGAATGGTACTCATCTTGGTAAGGGTAATCAGTAAATTTCAACATCCAGACCTGAATGTAAAACCATACTGAAATGAAAACAGCTGTCAGCGCGATGTAAAAAATCTTTAACTGTTTTTTACTCACTTCCACAGCAAATGCTCTCCAATCACCAGGTAATCCATTTCGGTCTTCAGGAAACAATCAACGGCATCATCGGCATTTAAAACGATCGGCATTCCGTTAATGTTAAATGATGTATTTAAGAGAATTGGACAGTCAGTGAGTTTATAAAACTCCATCAGAAGCTCATAAAACTTAGGGTTTTCGCTCTCGGAAACTGTTTGAACTCTTGAAGTTCCGTCTTCATGGACAATGGCCGGAGCGAGATGTTTAGTCACTTCGCGGGCCTTTAGAGTTTCAATCATAAAAGGAAAATGATTTTGTCTGGCGTGAAAGTAATCATGGAGCTTCTCGGCCGGAAAACTTGGTGCAAATGGACGATAAGGCTCTCTGAATTTTACTTTTTCGTTGATGATGTCTTTCATTTCTTTTTTTCTCGGGTCGCCTAAAATACTGCGATTCCCAAGAGAGCGATGCCCAAACTCCATCTGTCCTTGCATCCAGGCCACGACTTTTCCATCGGCCAGTAATCTTGCCACTTCATTGATATTTTCAATTTTTTTGTGTTGCAATTTTTTTAAATGCGAAGGAGAAATCTCGCCATGAAGGGGCCCCAGATACAAATGCGTGAGCTGTTGCATTTTTATCCCGGCCTTCATTTGAACCCATTGAGCGGCCCCTGCAGCTGTCCCGTTGTCATCTGCCACTGGGAAAAAGGTATAACTTTCAAAAAGCCCGCTGTCGGCAATCTTTTGGTTCAAGAGGCAATTAAGAAACACCCCTCCTGAAGCTGTAAAATGTTTTGAATGAAACTGCTTTTGATGATGCTTTAAAATATCAATCACAATAAAACTCAAGTGATCTTGCAGGGCCTGGGCAAAATCCATTTTATCCTGCTCACTTCTGACATCTTTAAATAACTCAGAAAAAGCTGGTGAGAAAAATTGATTTCCTTTCCTATGAATATCAAAAAATTCTAAATTGAGTTCCAGGTGATGATCTTTAATCTGATAAAGTTTTTTAAAAAGCTCATGAAACCTCTGCTCCTTCGCGTAAGCGGCCAGCCCCATAACTTTAAATTCATCACTATCAGGAATAAAACCTAAAAATTGAGTGGCACTTGAGTAAAGCACTCCCAGCGAATGCGGAAAATGGTCTTCATATAAAACTTTCTTTTGGTTTCCTGTAAACTCAAAGATCGTTGTCGAAACATACTCCCCCATTCCATCGGCTACCATAGTAATGGCGTCAGCTCTTTCGGCCTGAATGTAAGCTGAAACAGCATGGCTTAAATGGTGATCGACAAATGATATTTTTCCTTTGTAGCCATAGCGCCTCCTGATCTCTTTTTTCAAATTAGCAATCAGGATAAATTTATCAAAACGCGAACGCACTTGTGAGCCTTCTCTTTTTTCCAAAAAGTAACGCAGTGATTTTTTGTGAAAACTTTTTAACTGACCGAGTATGGTTAAGCGCGGTGACCAGCCAATGGCAATGTGATCAATCTCTTCGAAAGAAATGCCAAGTTCTGTGGTCAGGTACTCAATGGATTTTTCGGGAAAAGCGTCGTCGAATTTCTTACGGCTAAAACGCTCTTCAGAGACCGCTCCTAAGATCTTGCCATCTTTTACCAATGCGGCAGATGATGAATGTCCCTGATAACAGATTATCCCCAGCGAAATCATGAGCCTCATTTTTCCTATTTTTTAAATACGTAAATTAAGTTTATGTTATAATACTTTTTATGAATATAGTTATTATCAACCCGCCGGATAAAAACACCATCGTCGAATTTCCCGACGAAAAAGGCGAAAGTTTTTTAGAGGCTGACGACTATGGTTATTTCCCTCCGCTTGGTGCTCTCTATGTTCTATCTTACTTAGAAAAAAACACCACAGGCCACAATCTTCATTTCATCGACTGTGTGGCCGAACAAGTGGATCACGATGCTCTCATTGAAAGATTAAAAATCATTCAACCCGATATTTTAGGGATGACTAGCTTCACGATTTCTTTAGTCGACATCAAAATGGTCGCTGAAAATGTGAAGGCCAATTTTCCCAATTGCCATATTTGCCTTGGCGGGCACCATGCGATTTCGTATCCAAACGAAGCTGCCGCCATGCCTAACATTGACTCGATTGTCGTAGGTGAAGGAGAAAAGGCCTTCACTGAATTAGTCAATTGCCTGGAAAAGAAAGAACCCATTGAACACATTCTCGGCGTCTATACAAAAGAATCTATAAAACGCGCAGAAGAACCAAAAAAAGACAATCGCTTCTTAAATTCCGTGATCGTCAATCCTGCCTACGTCGATGATGTCGACACGATTCCTATTCCCAATAGAAAATTTATAAAACATATCAAATACAGCAGCATTTTAGGAGTGAGCAGTAACCTGGCGACGATTATCAGCAGCCGTGGATGCCCCTACCTTTGTACATTTTGTAACGTTCCTTATAAAAAATACCGCGCGAGAAGCCCGAAACTCATCGCCGATGAAATCGAAGAATGTTTAAAACTCGGTTACGATGAATTTCATTTCTACGACGACCTCTTTAACATCACTCCCAAACGCCTTATTGAAATCTGTGAAGAGTTTGAGCGCAGAGAGCTCAAGATCACCTGGGATTTTAGAGGACGCGTGAATTCGCTTACCAAAGAGGCCCTGGCCGTTGCTAAAAAAAATGGATGCCGCTTAATTTCTTTTGGCGTGGAAACCGGAAGCGATGAAGGACTAAAAGTTTTAAAGAAAGGCTGCAACGTTGAAAAAATCCAGAATGCTTTCCGCTGGTGCCGAGAGCTTGGAATCATTTCTGTGGCCGATTATATGATTGGTCTTCCCCATGAAAGATCAGAGGCAGACATCATCAAAAACATTCAGTTCCTGGTCGACTTAGACCCGGACTATGCCCAGTTTAATATTATGACTCTTTATCCCCACACCGAAGCTTATGATCAGGCAGTGGCCAAAGGATTAATCGAAGGTGGAAGATGGCAGAAGTTTGCCATGAATCCGACAAAAGATTTTAAAGTGGATCATTGGGAAGAGTATGTGCCGATGAAGAGGCTGGTAGAGTTGCATAAGTATGCCTACCGCAAGTTTTATTTCAGACCGCGCTACATTTTCAGAAGCGCAGTCAAAACCAAATCACCTTTTGAATTTATGAGTAAATTCAGAGGGGCCTTAAAAATCCTTCGTACCTAGGCTTTTAGCGAAAGCTCGTAAAGTTTTTTATACTCACTGTTGTTTGACATCAGTTCGTTGTGAGTGCCCTCTTCAACCAGGCGCCCGTCTTTTAAAACGAAAATGCGGTCATAGTCCTGAATCGTCGAAAGCCTGTGAGCAACAGCAATAACTGTTTTGTTCCCAGCGATAGACTCAAGAGCTCTTTGAACAACTTTTTCTGATTCGTTATCAAGGGCACTAGTCGCTTCATCAAAAAGAAGAATGTCAGTGTTTTGCAAGAAGGCACGGGCAATCGTTAAACGCTGCTGTTGTCCTCCTGAAAGCTTCGCTCCTCTATCCCCTACAACTGTATTTAAACCTTGTGGAAGCTTGCTTACGAACTCTGAAGCGTAAGACACTTCAAGGGCGCGCTGAATTTCTTCATCGCTGAATGTTCCACCGATAGTTAAGTTTTCTCTGATTGTATCGTGGAACAGGAAAATATCCTGAGACACTAATCCAAAACGTTTTCTTAATTCTTTAAGCTTAATATCAGAAAGAGATCTTCCATCAATCGTGATCGAGCCCTTTGAAAGCGGATAAAGACCAAGAAGCAGGTTGATCAATGTCGACTTTCCAGAACCTGATAAACCAACCAGAGCGATTTTTTGACCTTTTTTAACCTTGAGAGAAAAATCTTTCAAGACATCAGCTTCACCGTAACCAAACGTCACGTTGTTAACTGCTATTTCATCGTTAAATGATTTAATCTCGTAAGTCCCTCTATCAACTTCTTCTTCAAGATCAAGAATCTGGTTAATACGATCTGCAGCTGCTAATCCTTGTCCTAGTTTTACGTTGGCCTGAGAGTACTTTCTGATTGGATCCATTAAAAGCGCAAGAGCTGCTACGAACTGAATAAAATCCCCTACAGTCATCGCACCTGATTTAATTCTGTAGTAAGCAAAAACGATAACCAAAGAAAACGCAATCGCACCGATAAGCTCAACAAACGGGTGAGCAATCTCTTCAACTTTCGTCGTTTTCATTTGAAATTTAAAATAATAATCCTGCGATCTCTCATAACGTTCCATCACGAAATTTTGCAGGTTAAAAGCTTTTGTCACTTTATGACTTGAAAGACCTTCAGCTAAATTATGAGTTAATTCAGCTCGTCCTTCCTGAACCTGGGCTTGGTTTGCTTTAATCTTTTTTCCACTGATCTGGAAAATCATAACAAAAAGCGGACCAACAACTAAAATAACCAGAGTTAACTGCCAGTCACTGTAAATCGCAAGACCCAGGTAAACCAGTGCCTTTACCGGCTCTCTGATAATATCAATCAAAGCTCTAAACGATTGCGCGAAAATTTCAGCATCGTTTAGAACAGTCGAAAGCATGCGGCCTTGTTTGTTTTGATTGTAAAAACTTGTCGGCAGTCTTTGAAGTTTCGCAAAAAGAGTTGACCTCATGTCTGAGTTCATTTTTTCGCCAACGTATCTCATCCAGTAGAAGTGAAAGTATCTTGCCGGAAAGTTGATCACACCTAAAAGCAGTAATAGACCTGAAAGAGTAAGAACTTCCTGAAGTGTCGCTGATCCCGATAGACCGCTGTCAAAAATAGGCTTGATCAGCTTTACTTGCGCTCCCGTTAGGGCCGCTAAAACGAATGATAATAAAAAGGCCGCAAGGGCCATAGATTTATATGGCTTAATGTAAGGCCATAGCTGCTGGATAAGTTTTTTAATCATGCCCCAGATTAGCCCATAAGAGGCTAAAATACCATAGGAGCGGTCTTAAAATCTTTCTCTTCAAAATGAAATTGGAAACAAAAATAGTGGAAGAGCATTTTAGGAAGTGACTTGTATTCCAGCTTAAGCCCATGGAGTTCTGAGTACTTCGTATGGGCAATGTGGCCGACAATTTCCCAAAGCTCACGACCAGATTGCACGGAGTAAGATTTCCTCTGATTCATGCAAGGAGGACAAGAGAAGCCTCCTTCTTCTGAAAGCAAGTACATATCATTGAATCCACCCAACTCAATGCCACACAACGTGCAATGCTCACGCTCTGGAAAGACTCCCAGATGAAGCAAGGTCTTCGTTAAAAAGATGACAGCATGCGAGTGAATATAAAATGAATTCTCTTTAAGGGATTTTTCCAGGTGCACCAAAGCATTACTAAGCGATGTAAAAAGTCCCACCATCTCCGTGTTTTCTTCATGCACATCATGCAGGTTCTCTGTCGGAGAAATGCGGTTGATAACTTCTAAGAAAAAGCACATCAAGTAAAAGGCACTGTGATTAGAACGGATCAGATCGTGATGCCAGATCAAGTTCCATTCTTTAGCATGATAAATATCAGAATGATTTTTTGCCTGAGAAAGCTCTACCGAAAGCATGAAACCAAGTTCAATAATCGAAGACTTTTGTTTTTTCCCGCCGCCGCGTCCACCGTAAAAGACCACAGAAATTTTTCTTCCTGTCCTAAGCAGTAGATGAGCGATAATATGGCGTTCATCATAGGGAATTTTCGAAAGGACGAGCCCTTCAACTTTGGTTTGCATCCCCCCATCTTACCTGAAGGAGAAAATGTTTGTCTCCTAGATTTCAATTCCCAGGAGGTCTCCCAAAACGATTTTTGCTTTATGTTTTAGTCTTTCTTTTTTAGTCGTATGAAAACGATCAGTTGTGTAGACTTCGTAACCACTCCCCCTTCTTCCACCCCGGCCAATCATCTGCAGCCAGAAGTCGTAATTCTTCACTTCATAATCAATAAAAACTTTTTTAATCTCCGGGAGATTCACTCCGTGACTTAAAGTGGTCGTCGAAAAGATGCAGTCGATCTCGCCTTTATTCTCTTCTACGTTTTCTAAAAAGGACTCCACTTCTCCACCGACACAGCCCAAGGCCTTAAACCCCAAACGGTTTGCCCGATCGGTGAGTTCATCCACCTGCGATCGGTAAGCACAGAAATAAAGAAAAATGTGCTCACTCTCCTTCTGTCTTAACTCTCTCCAAAAAGCTTTTTGTATATAGGCCGGCTTCATCCCATAAAAGCTAAGCTGCTTTTCAGGTTTTCTGTGAAGAGCATGATTGCCGTAATCTAGATGAATCCAGAAATCCTGGTAGTATTCCAGGTCTTTTTTTAATCCAGCCATCACTTCCTGATCCATTGTCGCCGTTACGGCCAGCACGGGAAAGCAACAATTCAAAATGGCGAGGAATCGATCGTGTAGAACTGGACGAAAACCTTGCCCCCAATAATAAAACAAATGAAACTCATCAATGACAAAAATGACCTTTTCTTCAAGCTCAAATAATTCCTCAAGGAACTCTTCACTCAAAAGCTCCATCGTTGAGACCAGAAAACTCTTCTTCGCTTTGATAAAGCCTTTTAAACAATCCTCCAGTGGCATTTCACCACCAGCGAGAAAAATATGTTTTTCCCCGGCCTTTTCTAAATTGGAATGGACTTCGTTGGCGAGGGCCCGCAAGGGAGAGAGATAGACGATTTTAAAATCTTCTTCGCGGTAAAACTCCACGACCATTCTGGTTTTCCCGGAAGCAACTGGAGCTGTCAGAAGTGTAAAACATGAGGGAGAAAATAAAGCGGGGATAAGTTTCATGAAATGGCATCATTCAATGCTACCTCATGCCCCTTATCCCCAACCTAGGAAGATTATGGACGTGACTCCAAACGAACTTCTAATCTTTGTATTTTGATTTCATTTCTTTCATGCGAGTTTTCATAGCTTCCTGAAATTCTTTATTCTTTTTCTTCAGGACATTTTCTTTAAACTCTTTTCTATTTTTCTCTTCTTCTTTTTTTAAAGAGTCTTGTTTCTCTTTAATCTGTTCACGCAAAGCCTTGTTGTGAGTTTTGTCACCCGGCTTTAGATGCTTATAAAGCTCTTCAAGCTCTCTTACATTGGCCAATTTGCGGTCATACATTTCGTTAATATGTTTAACATGCAATTCACGCATTTCCTGAATGTGGTCTTCGCGGAGTTTTGAACACTGCTGAGAAAACTTAGCTACGTCTTCTTTGACCTGCTCATCGGCCGCAAAGGTCATAGTGCCTCCCATTAAAAGGACCAAGGTAAGAATTGCGTTTTTTAGCACCCCTAATGAAATCGTCATGTTAGAACCTCCGTTTTTGTTCTCTCAACCATTTTACGCCAGCATTTAATAAAAGTTTCACGAAACTTTTGAGTAAAGTTTGCGTATTATAGGTGAATGGAAACTGCCAAGGCCACAAAAGGCATTATGTCCGACAACCAGTTAATGCAGATGTTTGCTGATCACGATGATCAGGTGGCGTTCGAGCGCCTCTACCATAAGTACAAAGAATCCCTCATCAGATTCAGTTATGGGTATACTTTTAACCAGGCCCGCGCAGAAGAAATTGTTCATGATACTTTTTTAAAGGTCTATCGCTATAAAAAAAATTATGATCCACAAAAAACATTCCGAACATGGTTGTGGACCATTTGTAAAAATACCAATCTCGATGCTCTTGATAAAAATCCACTAAAAAGGGATCAAAGTTTTGAGGATATTGAGTCTGAATTCACCGACCAGGATGAATCAGTTTTAGAAAAGATGGTAAATGAATCTACCAAAGAAGAAATTAACAATGTGATTGGCACTCTTCCACTCACACAAAGAGAAGCTCTTTTGTTGTGGATGAATGATGACTTAAGTTTTGAAGAAATGGGAAGCGTTTTAAATAAATCTCCCCAGGCCGTAAAGAACCTGGTCCACCGTGCGAAGTCAGGAATGAAAACTAAATTAGGAGGCTCAAAATGAGCAATCAATTAAAAGATGCACTTAAGAAGAAAATGGATGTCACGCCATCGTCTGACTTTGATTCAGCTTTTTTTGAGAAGCTTGAAAAGAGTAAAAAGCCTCGCCTGTTTAGCAATTGGGTTACCTGGGCCGTGAGCGGTTGCGCGACAGCTTCAGTCCTTTTTATTGCTATCACCAATTACAATGTTCCCGGACAACAACGTGTAACCCAAAGGGAATTTGTAGAAAATGCCCTTGAAATCCAGGGGGCCCTAAACGAAGGGATTTCCCCTATCGAATCTGACTTGACGGTCTCAATCTCAGATGAGATTTAGTCATGCATGAATTCATTAATACTAAAAAACACTGACGGGGTCATCGCCGATCCAAAAGTTCTCGCACATATGTACGAGACACTTAAAGCGAAGGAAGGCGACACTTTCAAGTGCACTGTTTTAGGACAAGGCCTTTGCCAGGGAAAAATCATTAACCTGGCAAAAGACAAATGCATTCTTGAGCTTTCTTCTTTAACGAAAGCTCACCCACAATGGTTTAACTTGGTTGTGGGGATTTCAAGACCGCAAACCAGTAAAAAAGTTCTCGAGCACGCCACTACTTTTGGCGCCAAAAATATCCATTTTTTTAAGGCCGCACTTTCTGAGAAAAGCTACCTGGACTCAAAAGTTTTTGAGTCCCGTGAATGCGAAGAATACCTGCTTGCAGGACTTTCCCAGTCGGCAATCTATGGTGAACTTCCTGGTGTTAAGGTCGATAAATATAACCCAGCAGATCACTATAAAAACGAGCCTCAGAAGTTCATTCTGGATCTTTCAGGTAAAGAGAATTTCCTTGATTTAAAAGATAGTATTAACTTTGATACTGCCATTACGTTAGCTATCGGTCCGGAAAGAGGTTTTATCCCTGAAGATATAGAGCGTTTTCATCAGGCTGGCTTTAAGAGTGTCAAGATATCGTCTAGCATTCTTAGAGTGGAACATGCTATATATTCAGCCGTTTCTCAGTTAGAATTGATTAGAGGAAGATATTAATATGATAAGAAAACTAGAAAATTTATTTGATGAACAAGTTCGCCCGGCACTAGCTGCTCACGGTGGCAACGTAGAGATCGTTGACCTCGACAACAATGTTCTTTTCCTTCGCCTTCAAGGTGGATGTCAGGGATGCTCAAGCTCGAGCGCAACCTTAAAACAAGGTATCCAGACTCTGGTAAAACAAAATTTTCCGGAAATCACTGACGTGATTGATATTACAGATCACGAGAGTGGAGAAAATCCTTACATGTAGTTGTGATGGCCTCCATCACTTTCTGTGGCGTAAAAAGTTTCAAACATTGCATGTATTCATCTTTTAAATCACAGACCGAAAGACCACAGTAGTGGTGCACTCTTGTTCTACACGCCAATTCTTCCACGTAAAAGTATGGATGCTTTTTTGAGTCGTATGGATGCCATTCATTGGCGGGTTCTGGTCCAAAAAGCGTGAAGCTCTTTAAATCAACTGCAACCGCAATATGTTTTAATCCTGTATCGTTTCCAATATAAAAAGCCGACTCCTCGAAAAATTTCGGAAGCTCTGCCAGAGGAATATGGACGATAGAGGTATTAGATGGAAGCCCCAAAGCTTCCAGTTCATTTTTAATTCTTTCATCATCGGCACTTTTTGAAAGTGGGATAACCACTTCAAACTTAGGAAAAGCTAAGGCCATAAGTTTCGCCAGAACGATATAATTTTCCAAAGGCCACATTTTCGTTAATCTCGTCGCCACCACTCCAAAAATAATTCTCGCCTTTTTGGCGTTGGAATTAATGACATTCATCTTCGGCGGGTAATCCAAAAATGTTGGAATCTCTTTTTCGCCTAAAAAAGAATACACACCATCCAGGTCTCTTTGAATGAGCGGTTTAATCACGCCTTGATCGAGAACTTCTCCACCTTCTTTTAAATGGTGGTTATGGGCGGTGTATTTAATTCCCATGAGAAAAGCAATTAGCTTAAAGGCCTTGGCCCCTCTACCGGATTGGTGCATTTCATGGATGTGATCGACTTTTAGTTTTCTCAAATCCTGGTAAGTTTTAAAAAGATCCTTGAGAGACTTTAGTGAGAGTGGATAAATAGAATCTGCCGCTGTTTCAACATTCTTATAAAGCGGCGCTACCCATTGAGGAACAGCATAAATGATGTTAGCCTTGGGATACAATGCACGAGTGTAGGTAACCGAGCTAAGCCCCATAACGGAGTCGCCTAAAGCACGGTTTTTAACTAACAGAATGTTTGAAAGTTTTCGCATTAGGTGCCCAAAAAGAGATACCAAAGAGATACCAACGATGAATAAATTAACAGTGGCCATCATAACTTACAACGAAGAGAACAACATTGAACGTTGCATCACTTCAGTTAAAGAAATCGCCGACGAAGTCCTGGTAGTGGATTCATTCTCTACAGATAAAACTGAAGAGATCGCTACCCGCCTTGGTGCCCGCTTTGTTAAGAATCCATTTGCCGGTCACATTGAACAAAAGAACTTTGCTTTAGATCTTTCAACTCACGATTACATTTTGTCTCTTGATGCCGATGAAGCTCTCTCTCCAGAACTTCTTGCCCAAATAAAAATGGTCAAAAAGAATTTCAACATGAATGGCTATCGCTTTAACCGCTTAACAAATTACAACGGCCACTGGGTCCGCCACTGCGGTTGGTATCCGGATACAAAACTTCGTCTGATCAAAAAAGGTAAAGCTCGTTGGGGTGGAGAAAACCCACACGATATTCTGCAAATGACTGTCAATGAAGGAACTGGTTTTTTAAACGGCGACCTTCTTCATTACAGCTACGACTCAATCACTGCTCACGTTAACCAAACAAATAAGTTCACGACAATCGCGGCCCATGCCGCTTTTAAACAAGGCAAGCGCTCAAGCGTGTTTAAAATTGTCACAAGGCCTGTCTTTAAATTCTTCCGCGATTATCTCATCAAAGGCGGATTTCTCGACGGGAGATATGGCTTTATCATTTGCTGTATCAACTCTCTCTACGCTCTTTTGAAGTACTCTAAACTTCACGAGCTGCAACTTGGTAAAAAAATCTAGGACCTTTATGAAAATAGTTTTCTCTCACTCTGGTGTTCTTCCGGTCATTGGTTATGGTGGAATCGAACGCATTCTTTTCTGGCACATGGTAGAGCTTGCTCGCTTGGGCCATCAAGTGGTTTTAATCGGACACCCCGATTCAAAGGTTAAAGAATACGGCATCGAACTCATTCCCATGAAAATGGAAGGAAAAGAGTGGACAACACAAATCCCACAGGACGCCGACATTATTCACTTAAGTTACAACTACCGCGTGCCTGGAAAAATTCCGACGATCATTACCGTTCACGGTAATGGGCAACCAGGAGAGATTTTCGACAAGAACTCTGTTTTTGTTTCTAAAAGACATGCTGAAGTTCATGGTTCAAATCAATTCGTTCACAATGCCATCGACCTGGCCGAATACCCTTACAAACCAAAAGCTAAACGCGCATGGAATGATTTTCTCTTCCTGGCCAAAGCTTCATGGCGAGTGAAAAACTTAAAGGACTCAGTTAAGGCGGCAAGAAGCACTGGCAGGCATCTGCATGTTGCTGGCGGACGTTGGTGGGGACTGTCTCGTTACGTCCACAACCACGGTGTTGTTGGCGGTGATAAAAAAATGGAAATTATTAGAAATTGCGACTTCATGGTTTTTCCAGTTCGCTGGCCTGAGCCCTTTGGGATCGCTGTCATTGAAGCGATGTCACAGGGTCTACCTGTGATTGGTTCTCCTTACGGGAGTCTTCCAGAGTTGATTACTAAGGATGTGGGTTTTATCGCTCACAATTATCAAGAATTAGAAAAATTTGTGCGTGAAGATCATTCTAAAACGTTTGATCCAGATAAAATCAGAAAGTATGTTGAAGACAACTTTAACGTGAACAAACATGCTTTAAGTTATCTGGAACTTTACAAGAGAGTGATCAACGGAGAGAGTCTGAATCAGATGAACCCCACTTTTCAATTTACTGAAAGGGCCGAGAATCTACTACCTTTTTAAAATAGAGTAGCTATGCCATTTAAAGAACATGTCGAAAACACACTTCGTATCAATCCAGAGCCGACACCGCTCTTTAAAATGCTTCTTTCTGCCTTGGCCATTACCACTCCACTAATTATCGGGCATTTTAACAATGAGCTTTTTGTCTCAATGTTTGGTTCATTAATGAGTTTAGTTTTCTATCTTAATGATCACTTCGATAATTTTCTTGTTCGCACACGCCATCTTGTCGTCACTTTCATTCTTTTAATGATTAGTCTTGCTGTCGGAGCTGCTTCGGTCGGCAGTCTCTACACCATTGCCATCATTCTTTTCATCTTAAGTTTCCTTCTGGGAAAATCGAAGGATTATGGAATTGAACTTGAGCGTATGATGCTTTTTATCACGCTACAGTTCTTAACAGCATCAGCAGAAGTCGTGATAAAGCTTAAACTCACATCGCTTCTTCTTTATTCAAGCATCGCTTTTTTAAACTACCTTTTTTGGGCGTATATTATTTTTAAAATCACCAAACATGAAACGAAGCTGACTGAAAGTAAAAGAGCAACAGTTAAAAAAATCATGGCCCACAACCGCGGGATCAAATTCCCTTTGGTATGTGCTATCTTTTCAACGATCGGTTATATCCTCGCGCAAGTTTTTGAGTTCTCCCACGCCAACTGGATTGTCGGTACGGCACTCATTGTGATTCTTCCCGATAGCTACCAGAGCATTTACAAGAGTGCTCAACGAGTCCTGGGAACTATTCTGGGAGTTGTCATCGCTTCAGTTATCTTAACTTATGCCCACAACCAATTGCTTCTCATTGCTTTTGTTTTTATCTGCTCTTTTTTAATGCCTCTGGGTCTTTCCCAAAACTATTGGGTCGGAAACATCTACATCGTGGCCCTGATTCTTTTTTTCCTGGAAATCGCCGCTCCTCAATCAACGGCCACTCATCACTTAGCCTACTGGCGCGCTATCGATATCATCCTTGGATGTTCTATCGGAGTGTTAGCTGCAATTTGGTTAAAGCCGGACATCATTAAAAAGTCGATCAAATCCCTCAGACATTAGATTGTCACATTTGCTTTTGTTTGGCCGATAAGATTCCTAATTGGGGGTCTATGTGAGAATTAATCTACTTCTTCTTTCGTTTGTTTTAATACAATCGACGGTATTTGCTCAACAAGTGCAAGACTTGGATCAATACAATCAGTATCCGGGTCAACAGCAACAGCAAAGCTCTCAAAAAGATTCATTCAATTACCCTAATAGCACCAACCCTTATGGTGGTGGGATATTCGGTGGAATGACAGGAGGATTTCCCGGGGGTTCACCCTCTACAAAAATCAATCCTGAAGATTATCCTCAAATCACAGTCAAACTTTCAGGCAATCAATCTTCTGTAAAATGTAGTCTCGATAAAGATGTCAAAGTTTACATCTGCCCCAACGGCAGTAAACCTGTTTTGATAAAAAATAGCGTCTTAGGTTTTACAGCTCTTGGTAGAGACAAAGAAAACGCACCTTCATACGCAGCAATTGAAAATATAGAGGCCGAAGGAAAAACACTTTATGCGGCCCCAACATTTCCAGGAATGGGAATGGGTGGTGGAATGATGGGCGGGTTTGGCGCCGCTAAATCAAAGGATCTGAATGCTAAGTACAACGAAAGCGTCATGCTGGTTGACTCTTTTTTCGCCAATCCTGAAAACCGCACTGATGAAACACTAAAAATGAAGGGCTCTCCTCAATACAAAGCTATTGTTGAAGCCTTTATGCACGATAGAGATGAAGCGAAAGCAGAACTTGATAGGGCCTATAATGAGAAGTCATATAAAGTTCAACTCTTTGATGGCCAGGAAGTTTCATGCGAGCGCGGTCAAACGAGAGAGCTGACTAATCAAGAAAGAGATTATCAGCAGCAGATGATTTTTCAAATCAAATGCGGAAGCTTTAAGTGTGATCCGGTGACAGTTGATGGGAAAACATACCAAGCAACTATGCTTTATGATTCTTCTCCAAACTCAATGATCCCGGGAAGCATCCATCTTCTAGATGAAAAAGATGGGATTGGCCCATCGGTATCTATTAAGAAGATCAGTTCAAAACAATCTCAAACTCCGCTGCTTGATGTTCCGTACGATTACAAAAAACTTCCAATGTCCGCTGACTACATGAAAGCCGCTGTTCCTCAATCTCTGGGACAAGACCGCCAAAAGGTTGTAGCTTACAAAGATCCAAACTTTGAGCAGGCGATTGTCTATTACAAAAATGTCTGTAAAGACAACGACGCTTTAAACGGACTCGTTGAAGGAAAAAAGAAAGTTCTTAAAAAACTTGGTGATCTTGAGTTGGCTGAATTCATTCAGGTTGTCGGAAACGGAAACCTGGTTGGAACATTTATCGATCCGAAAAAAGCTCCTGAATTAGGATGTATCTACCAAGGTGTTTTCCTAAACGCAGAAGCAGCAAAAAACCTTGATCGCATTAAGAAAAATATTCACCCGGATAAACACGTTGATCAAACGATCACGATGGAAAGAGCTTCTGAGCTATTTAAAAAGGCACAGAAAATGGATGATATCGCCTGGAAGTATAAACCAGACGGTTGTTATGCCCGCGCTCACTTGATGGCAAGACGTTTTGAAGCAGAAGGTGTACGCGTTGATAAAGTCTGGATCAAAGGTGATCTTTATGTCCCAGGGACTGAGCCATTAATTCAATGGAACTTCCACGTCGCTCCTATCGTTTACGTAAAAAATGCCAAAGGTGAAACACAGAAAATGGTTATCGATCCTTCTCTGTTTGATAAGCCAGTAACTGTTGAGGAATGGGACAACAAGATGTCAAAGAACACAGCTCGTGGTTCAGTTGTGACAGCTTTCCCTTTCCCAGAAAACGCCGCTCAAATGGAGAGATCAGCTTTATCTTTCTCAAGCTCTGATCCTTACCTTCCTAGCGATAGCATTTATCTTTCTGAAGAAGAGAAAATGGATATGGCGAATGAAACAATGAGAATGTACAAACCACTGGAGCCAAGACAATGAAAACATCAATCCTTCTCTTAACACTTCTGATGTCCTCTTTCACACTTGCCCAGGAAACTGGAAAACGTGAGGAAAAAACAGTAGAGATCAAAGCTCATATTGCCAAGATGCTCATGACTCCTAAAAAAGTCTACCGTCTGGAATTAGTAGAGCTGGCAGCTGCCTACTTCGCTGAAGAAAAGTTCGCACCTTGTCTGCAAAAGGCGATGAAGGAAAATAAAAAGGCCACTATGAAAGTGGCCGCGTATTCGCTTAGTGTTTTAGATTGCAAAGTTGATTAATAAGGACGATTCATTAGAACTGATTTCCTGATGAGTTCAATCTTCGGGAAATCAAGTTCTACCACTCCTACTTTCACACCTTCTTGAAGATCCATAAGAATGTCTCCCCACGGATCAATAACTAACGAGTGACCATAAGTTTGCATCCTATCGTTGTGGTATCCCCATTGAGCTGCCGCTACCACAAAACACTGGTTTTCAATCGCGCGGGCGCGAAGAAGCGTATGCCAGTGAGCTCTTCCCGTAGGCACTGTAAAGGCCGCAGGATAAGTAATAATGCTTGCCCCTTCTTTTCTATAGTGAAGGGCCATCTCTGAAAAGCGCATATCAAAACAGATCCCCAGACCCACTTTAACAGCATTCAAATCAACGACTTTATAATCTTTCCCAGGAGTATAGTTCTTTGCTTCTGAAATTTTCTTATCCGGAAGATCACAGGCAAAAAGATTGATCTTATCGTAGTGACCAAGGTCTTTACCGTTCTTATCAAAATTATAGGCGCGGTTAACAACTTTGCCGTTTAATAGAGTCGCAGCTGAACCACCGATCTGGGCCATACCGTAATCCGTAGAGAGCTTCTGGATTTCTTTGTAGTGCTCATTGCCCTCTTCAACTAAGTAAGGTGTAGGAGTGATTCCATCGCTCATTGAATAAAAAACTTCTGGCATAAAGAATGCTTCGGCCCCTTGAGCTTTAGCCTCTTTTAAAAGGCCTCTGATTGTCTCAAGATTCGTTTTATAATCAAGAACAGATGTTAGCTGTAGTACTGCGATTTTCATTTAATGAATTTCCCAATTGCGTAGTAAGTAAATCCTTCCGCCTGAACTTTTTTCGTGTCGTACAGGTTTCTTCCATCAAAGATCACTGGCTTGTTAAGCTTCGCTTTGATTTCAGAGAAATCAGGAGTCGTAAACTCTCTCCACTCAGTTACAGTGATTAGAGCGTCTGATCCTTTAAGTGCATCGTATTTGTTGTCAAAAGCTTTAATCTTGCCTTCGCACTCTTTGTATTGACTCATTTCATGCAGGTAGTTTTCAGTTGCAACCGGATCGAAGATATTGATCGTCGCTCCTGCACCGATTAGTTTTCTCGCCATAGCGATAGCTGCTGTTTCACGAACGTCGTCAGTGTTTGCTTTGAAGGCCACTCCCCAGAACGTGAAGACTTTACCTGTTAAATTATCACCGTAGTGTTTTTTAACTTTTGAGAAGACATATGATTTTTGTTCATCGTTAACTTCTTCAGTTGCATTGATGATTTTTAAATCCATTCCATAGTCTTCTGCTGTCGCCACTAGAGCTTTTACATCTTTAGGGAAACACGATCCACCGTAACCTGGACCAGGGTATAGAAAGTGTCCACCAATTCTCTTATCAGATGAGATCCCTTTTCTTACTTCTTCGATATCTGCATTTGTTAAATCACAAAGGCGGGCAATTTCGTTGATGAAAGAAATCTTAGTTGCAAGAAAACAGTTCGCTGCATACTTGCTCATTTCAGCTGAAAGGTTGCTCATTCCGTAGATCGGGTTACCTTGGCGGACAAGAGGAGCATAAAGCTCTTCCATAACTTTCATCGCCCCAGCATCCTGGTGACCGATGATAACGCGGTCTGGGCGCATAAAATCTTCTACAGCTGATCCTTCTTTTAAGAATTCAGGGTTATTGACTAGGTGGAATTTTTTTGTCGTTTTTTCTGCGATTAGCTTTCTAATTTCAACTGATGTCCCAACTGGAACAGTTGATTTGATAACAACGATCGCTCCGTCAGTTAAATTCTTGGCGACAGCTTCAGCTGCGGCACGAAGATATTTAAGATCAGCTCTTCCGTCATCTGCAGATGGAGTTCCAACCGCCAGGAAGATTGATTGAGCAGAGGCCACAGATTCATACCCTGTCGAGAAATGTAGTCTGCCCGCTTTAATATTTCTTTCCAGAAGCTCTGTTAACCCTGGTTCATAGATTGGTGATTTGTGTGCTTTAAGCATCTCGATCTTTTTTGGATCGATATCAATACATGTAACATCGTGTCCGATTTCAGCAAAACATGTCCCGCTGACTAGTCCTACATACCCTGTACCAATAACTGAAACTTTCATATTTTCCTCTCTCTCAAAATTAGCAATTTCCCCCCTACAATAGCATTATGCGGGGGAATATGCTAAATTTTTATATGATCAAAACTACCCTCAAATTCCTCCTGGCCTTCGCTTTATGCTATTGGCTTTTTAAAAATGGTCAGCTGGACTTTTCACTTGTTACAAAGACCTTGAATAGTGGTTACTTATGGGTGCTGGCCTTAATTTTGCTCTTTGCTCGTTTACTCATTGCCAATCTCCGTTGCCAGATCCTGCTGGAAACAAAGTCTGAAATCAAACTTTCTTTCTCTAAGCTCTTTGCCTTTAATGCAATTGGTAATTTCTTTTCTGTTATTCTACCGGGCTCAAGTGCCGGAGATTTTATAAAGTTTTTCTATTTTAGAAACCTGGATAAAAGCCTCTCGGCCACGACACTGGCCTCGATTATTGCCCTGGACCGCTTTATCGGATTGCTTGGACTCCTAGGAATTGGAATTGCTATCAGTTGCCTACAGTATAAAAGTCTCATGGAATTAAACCCGGCCTTGTTAACTTTTATCATTGCGAATATTGTCTTGTTTGTAGGGCTCGCGCTTTTTATAGCAGTCATTTTCAGCGGCCTGATCAACAAAGATAAGCTGATTGCCAAACTCACTCAATACCTCTCAAAATGGCCCAAAATCCTTGGTTCATTGATTGATATGCTTTCGATCCACCTGTCTTTAAGATCCTTTTTAAACACCTTCTTTCTGAGCGTCTTAAATCAGATACTGCTTTTTCTCTGCATCTGGCTTCTCATTAGGCCATTTGTTCCGGCCGAAGCTTCGGTACTAAATATCATCAGTATTCTCCCGATCGGAATGATCGGGGCCGCCTTGCCCATTACTCCGGCAGGATTAGGCGTCGGCCACTTGTTATTTGAGAACTTATTTAAAATGCTGCAAATTGATCATGGCGCTTCATTATTTAATCTATTTTTCATCGCGAACACTCTCACAAACCTGACTGGAATCATCCCCTATTTATTCGTCAAATCTGAGATTAAGAGCACTTCTTGAATTAAGTTTATTCTTATTTATACGATCAATACACGTATGAAATATGTTTTGAGTTTATTGATTCTCATGACTGTAGGCTGCTCACAAAAACCCACTACCAAAAGTGGCTTTCAGCTTGTTTTGGGCCAGAACCTAAGCGCTTCGGGTGGATCTTTTGTCAACGCCATCGATTCATCAAAAAACTCCAGCACCATTTATACTCTGGACTCAAACAATTCAGCGACTATCGTCCAGGGAAAATACACCATTCTAGCCATTGTTTTTTCGGGGCCAGAGTTCAAATCGGGCACTCCGAAATGTGGATACACTGAAGCCGTAGACTTGAGTGCAGCTGAAGCGACCGTGGTGATTAATTTAAATACCAGCAATTGCCAAAATGCTCGGTACAATGATTTTTTGTTAAAACTTAAATCCAATACAACTGCCAGCTGGGACACTGACCAGTGGGATTGCAGTTACTGGGGGCCTTAATGAAATTTTTTAAACCTGGTTTTTTTCAAGGAGCCGCTATGGCCATTGGCTTTACTTCCCTGGTCTCGATAGCTGCCACCAACTTCCCTGGATTTTTTATCTTTAATTCGGGAACACCGATCTCTTCGAGTGAGATCAATTCAAACTTTGAGAAATTGACCGGGACCATTTTAGTTAAGGGTATTTTTACTGGAAGTATTACGGCCAATGAATCTAACTTTATCGTTCCGGCCTCGTGTCCGACTTGTCACAATTATTCAAAAAAATTAACACTGTCCTCGGTTTCTATTGGAGCGGCAAATCTACTAAGTGCTACCGACACTGACAGTGAGTCAGCTTCCGTTGGTTCTAGTTTTAACTATATCTCTATCCCTTCTGATGGCTGGTATGAATTCAGGTTTATTGCCAATCCTACAGTTACATTAAGTGGGACAACGTGCGATAGTCCCGGATGTCAGGCCAATATAAATTTAAATATAGCTGTCAGTTACGCAAATAATTTAACAAGCGCTCAAAGTACTTCCCAGGGTCTATCGCTGGGCTGGAGCGGTGTCTATGATAACAAAAACGATTTAAATTCAGACGCCGCATTTGACACCAATACCAATAATCTTTATCCACCTTCACCGCCTGAAATCAAAAAGTTCTACCTAAAGGCGGGGCAAGTTCTCTACTTTACTTTCAATGCTAGTTACGTCGCAAGCAATGCCACAATTGCGACAAATGTTTCTGTGACTTCAATGGATGTTACGATTATAAAATTATAAGGGCACAGTCTTTACGACTGTGCCCTCACTGAATTTACTGACGTTAAAATAGCTTCCTGAATCTGGTCTCTCATTCCCGTTACATTGCTTGAGCTGTAAGGAACCATAATGGTATTTGAGTGAGCATTTTTACTCATGGCCTCAAGTGCATCATAGTGTTGAGTAATAAGAAGAATTGTTAAGACTTCTTCATTGTTGATTCCAGATTGTTTTAAATCCTCAATAGAAGCTTTTAAACCTGAAGCAATTTCTTTTCTCTGGTTGGCCATCCCCAGACCTTGAAGACGTTTACTTTCAGCATGAGCTTCGGCCTGCATAACAATGCTGATCTTTTCAGCTTCGGCCTTTGCCATCGCTGCATCTCTTAGTCTTTCTGCCGCGTTGATTTCGTTCATCGACTGCTTAACTTTTTCATCAGGATCAATATCTGTGATCAGTGTCTTGATGATCATAAAACCGAAATCATCCATAGATTCTTCAAGAGATTCTTTTACGGCAAGAGCTACGGTGTCTTTGCTGACGAATACATCATCCAGAGAAAGCTTAGGGATTTCCGAACGAACAACGTCGAAAATATAACTTTCAATCTGCGCGATAGGATCCGACAGACGGTAGTATGAATCGTGAACCTTATCTCTGATGATCTGGTACTGAACAGAAACTTTTGTTCTCACGAAAACGTTATCTCTGGTTTTAGTTTCTACTTCAATATCCTGCTGAACGATTTTTAGATTTCTTCTGATAACAATCCTGTCGATAAATGGTAGCTTGAAATTCAGACCTTCGTGGGCCGTGGCATGATACTTCCCCAGACGCTCGATAATAGCGGCCGTCTGCGAGTTAACAATAAACAATGAATCAAATAAGCAAATAGCGATAAAAATCAGAAACACAATGAATAGTGGTTCCACATAGACCTCTCAAATTAGTTTCCTAGATCATAAACCTTGAGAGGCCTTCACAAAAGCCTTAATGCAAAAAATTAATTCTCTGTAAGATTCGACGCTAAAAGAAATTTAAGACGGGTGACGAAGACCAATATGTCTGCTGGATAACTGGAAAATCAATTTAAAATCATCACTCCACTTGCGGTGAAGTTTTGACTTCATTTCAAGTCCTGGCTCTGCTCTCTTAAAAAGGTAATCAAACAATCCTGGCTCAGTCAGCACCATTGACTTCTTTAAAGCTGATGGTACTTCACTGCTTGTCGCAAACCACGAAACCTTTTTGGCCCCGATTGTTTTAAGCAGAGCTGGTGAATATTTTTTCGGGTCACCCACAATCGCCACTTCTTCGACAACCGGAAGCTCCCAAATATCATTCATGCGCAGGATGCGCTCTTTCATCACCAACGGATGAGTGCCGAAATACTCAACACACTTGTTCTTGCTGGCATTTTTCTGGCCTTTAAAAAGTTTTTCTTCCAGCACCTGGGCTTCATGATAAAGCTTCCCCATATCACGGATTTTCTCTTTATATGAGTCCTGCTCTCTCACATGACCGTAATGAAAAATACGCGCCTCTGTGAAGAAAACCTTGGTTTGATTTCTGAATCCTTGAGCATCACCCCATGATTCAATATTAGTTTTTAATTTGATGGCCCGGATTTCATGCGGATACCATTTTTTAGAAACGGCCACATGATGATGAGTCTGCCAGAAATGGAAATAGCGAAATGAAATCGCATCACAACCTGTTCTTTGAGCCTCTTCGATATCTTTAATTAATCTTTCGTAATCGTCTTCATGTAAAACTTCATCGGCCTGAAGGTAAATTCCCCAGGCATTGTCTTCCTGGCCATGATCCTTTCTCAAAGCTTCAAGAGCTTTGTTGGTTTCAACAGAAAGCACGAGTCCCTTTTTCAGGGCCATATCCCAAGTGCTCGGTATAATTTTTACGCCGGGAATTTTTTGTGATTCTTCCAGAGAATTGTCATCACCTTTGTCCAAAGCAACATAAACTTCCTCGGAGATATGAGATAATGACGTGAACGATTCTCTAAAAGAGTAATCATATTTCACGCCATTTCTTAATAAGGTAAAACCGTATAGCTTAACTAAATTTGAAGATTTTTGTGGCATCGACGTGTCCGTAACGGATCCACTTCGTCTTAAAAGATTCAATTTTCAGAAGGAATTTTAGCTCCTCACCAGGATTTTTAAGCTTTCTAACTTTTTTACATTCCTTCTTCAGGATACCGCGAACATCTTTGGGAATAACGCAAAGGCCACTCATCAGATAGTTTTGGTTTTCATAAGTCAGAACGCGTCCAACGAAAATATCATCTTTAATGATTGATGGAAGCGACTCTCCTTTTGGAAGAGTGATTTTTTTATCGTGAAGCATATCGTACAGAGTATCATATCCTCTGAAGTTTTTACCGACATACTCAAATAGAGAATAGTTAACACCAGAAAGAGATTTCGCCAGGAAATCATCTACCGGATTATTGATCAGGTAATCGCTGATAACAGTTCTCGTTCCGCGCATTGAAATAAACTGAAGAACATACCACTCGTTAAAAGAGTTCATGCGCGCTTCAAAATCATCATCGTCGTCGTTAGCTTGACCAGTGATTGTGAAATATTCTTTCTTAGCCTCTAAAAGCGTGTCGTAATGTACACCTTGTGTATAGATGTCCAATGCTTTTAAAAAATGTTCTTTTAACAGTGGGTGCATATAATCCTTTATATAACCTAAAAACTATTCATCAGTTGAAAGAACAGCGAGGAACGCTTCTTGCGGAACCTCTACAGATCCTACCATTTTCATGCGCTTCTTTCCTTCTTTTTGTTTTTCTAGAAGTTTGCGCTTTCGTGAGACGTCACCACCATAACACTTGGCAAGTACGTTCTTACGCAGGGCCTTGACTGTTTCTCTTGCAACTATTTTAGCACCAATTGCGGCTTGTACTGCAATATCAAATTGTTGGCGATCAATTAATTTTTGAAGTTTCTGCACAAGGTCACGACCTTTATAGAAAGAATTGTCGCGGTGACAAATAATCGACAGGGCATCTACCTTGTCCCCGTTCAATAAAATATCTACCTTAACCAGGTCAGCCTCTTTGTAATCTCTGAACTCGTAGTCCATCGAGGCGTACCCTTTCGTTAAACCTTTCAACTTATCGTAAAAGTCAAAAACCATTTCTGATAATGGAAGATCGTAAATAACTTGAACGCGGTCTTCAGTAATGTATTTAATTTGATCCTGAATCCCACGGCGCTCTTCACATAGAGTGATCATGCGTCCTACATATTCGTTAGGAACGTGGATCGACAGACGAACCATTGGCTCAGAAATAGATTCAATCTCTCCAACTTCCGGCATCTCTGACGGGTTAGAAATCATCAGGTCTGTTCCATCAGTCTTCACAACTTTGTAACTCACCGACGGAGCTGTCGAGATCAAGGCCAGACCAAACTCGCGCTCTAGTCTTTCCTGGATAATGTTCATGTGCAGAAGTCCTAAGAACCCACAACGGAAACCAAATCCAAGAGCGGCCGAACTCTCCGGCTCATATGTAAATGAAGCATCGTTAAGAGCAAGTTTCTCAAGAGCTTCTTTTAGATTTTCATAATCAGGAGACTCAACAGGAAAGATACCACAAAAAACCATGGGTTTGACTTCAACGTATCCAGCGAGATTTGGAGTCTCTTTTTTGTTGGCATGAACAACAGTGTCGCCAATATGAACGTCACGAATAGTTTTAATACCACAAATTACCATCCCTACTTCACCGGCCGTTAATTCATCAAGCTCAGTGAAAAACGGTGAGTTCACCGCTAATTTTAAAACTTCGTATTCCTGGCCTCCGGCCTTAAGGAAAATCTTCTCGCGTTTTTTTAATGTTCCTTCAACCACTCTCACCAGAATAACTACACCCTGGTACACATCAAACCATGAATCGAAGATCAGGGCCTGAAGAGGGTTGGTTGATTTTCCAGTTGGCGATGGAATCTTCTGAACGATTTGTTCTAACAAACCTTCAATCCCGATTCCCGATTTTGCCGAAACTTCACAAGCATCACTTGTGTCGATTCCGATAATATCCTCAACTTCCTTCTTCACTCTTGGAGCATCGGCGTGAGGTAAATCAATTTTGTTAATAACTGGAAGGATCTCCAGGTTGTTGTCGATGGCCATATAAACATTGGCCAGAGTCTGAGCTTCCACCCCTTGAGAGGCGTCTACTACCAGAAGAGCTCCATCACAAGAAGCTAAAGAGCGCGAAACTTCGTATGAGAAGTCTACGTGGCCCGGAGTATCGATCAAATTGAAATAATAAGTATTGCCATCCTGCGCCTTATAAGGGATACGAACAGCTTGGGCTTTAATGGTAATTCCGCGTTCGCGCTCTAGATCCATGTTATCGAGTAAGCGGTCTTTTTTCTCACGATTTGAGACGGCGTTTGTTGCTTCCATAATACGATCAGCGAGAGTCGATTTCCCGTGGTCGATGTGAGCAATGATAGAAAAATTGCGAATAAATTTTTGATCCATAAATCCCTAAAATTAAAGATAGCAATCACCATATCATTAGATACTTAAAAATTGAATTTATTATACGAAACTTAGGGCACCTTTCATGAAAAACGAGTTCGAAATCCAGCATATTGATCCTATTGGGCAAGGCGTTTCTAAACAAGAAGGCAGTGTAACCTTCATAAAAAAAACCCTGCCAGGGGAAAAAGTCACTGCGGAAGTGTTCTCTTCGAAGAAAGGGGTTCAATTTGCTAAGCTTTGCGACGTATTAACTCCATCACCAGAGAGAATTGCACCACTATGCCCGCACTACAACGAGTGTAATGGCTGTGATTTCCAACACACTAGTTACGAAAAGGAACTTGAATACAAAAAAGCAGCTCTGGCACGCCATATGTTCAAATTCCCGGAAGTGCCAGTGACTGTTCACGGGGCAAAAAGAAGACTTTCATACAGAAATCGCATCCAGCTTCACTATGACAAAAAGAAGAGACAGCTCGGTCTTTTAAACTATAAAAACGAAATCATTCCAGTTCCTGAATGTAAGATTATCGAGCCAAGTGTCGCTTATGAACTGCGCGCTCTTTACGCTGCTGAGAACTGGTTAAAGCTAGTGACAAAAGAGCCGGTTTCCGGCCACATTGAGCTTTATTCAAAAGACAATCACACTGGCGGACACAACGTAAAAGTGTCAGTGAATTACCCATACGCCAATGGCGGCTTCACTCAAGTAAACGCAGAAATGAATGAGCGCCTTCGCGTTTGGATCGAAAAAAAGGCCCTTGAAATCATTCCTCCAAAGGCCGTCGTGTACGATCTTTTCGGTGGAAATGGAAACCTGAGCGTGAAGTTTAAAAACCCGACACTCGTGGTGGATAAGTACCGCACAACTCCTCAGGCTTCGGCCCACCAGAAGTTCTTTTCTCTCGATTTATACGACCAAAACGCTGTAAGAAGCCTCATCGCTCTTAAAAAAGACGGTTACCCTCGTCCTGATTGGTTAATTATTGACCCTCCTCGCTCTGGATTAAAAAATTTACAAGATTTTTTAAATGAATTTAAACCTGCTGGATTTATCTTCATTGCCTGTGAAGCGACTAGTTTCACTCGAGACACACTGGGTGCCTTGAACAATTACGATCTTCAGAGTGTGGAAATATTCGACCTTTTCCCTTCAACACAGCATTTTGAAACAATCGGGATATTTACAAGAAGAGCTTAGAGCGATTAAAATAGACTCATATCTTAATGGATTGAGATGTGAGGATCCCCATGCTAAAAAAAGCGTTATATTTAACTCTTACAACACTTGCTGTAACTTCTTGTTCAAGCAATCAACTAAAAGATCAAACTGTTGAAGAAAAAAAGGCCGAAGTTTATTACGGTCGCGGAACAGAAGAACTCATTTCTAAAAATTATGGTCCGGCCTTAACCTACCTAACTCAGGCCAGAGATTTAAATCCAAAAGATTCACAAATCAGAAACAATCTTGGAATGGCCTACTATTTCAGAGAGCAGCCGGTTCTTGCTGAAGCTGAACTAAAAGAAGCTATTAACATCGATCCAAAAAACAGCGACGCCAGAATTAACCTTGGTTCACTGTACATGGAAAAAAACAGATTCAAAGAAGCACGCGAGCAATTTGAACGCGTAGAAAAAGACCTGACATTCAACAATCAATTCAGAAACTACTACAACCTGGCCATGCTTTCACTTAAAGAAGGCGACAGACGTTCAGCTTTTGAATACCTGGCAAAATCAGTGAAAGAAAGAGAAGACTACTGTGCTGCTCACTACAAGCTGGGAGAAATGTATGCGGAAGAATACCGCTTCTCTCAGGCGCTTGAATCATTTAGAAATGCCGGAAAAGGAACTTGTGTAAAAGAGCCTGCTCCGTACTACCAACAAGCGCTAACACTTATCAATTTAAATAAACCAGCAGAAGCAAAAAGAAAGTTACTCGAAATTACAGACAAGTTTCCATCAACTCGTTTTAGCTCGATGGCCGTTGCTCAACTTCGCAAGCTGGAAAGTATGCCGGAAGGCCAATCATCAACCAGAGCCTCTCAGACTGAAGTGATTAAAGAATCACGTGCAGTCGAGACTCCGAACTTTTAAGAAACTATGACGGAAGAAAACAATACACCTGAAAATGAAATCAACACAACGCCAGTACAAGAAACACCTGTACACGTTGAACCAAAACTGACGATCGGACAACTGATCAAAAAAAGCAGAGAAGATAAGGGACTTAGTTTAAAAGTTATTTCTCAGCAAACGAAAATCCACATTGGACTACTTGAAAGTCTGGAAGCTGACGAATTTGAAAAACTTCCAAGCAAAGCTTATGTCCGTGGTTTCGTAAAATCGACATCAAAAATCCTGGGCATCAACCAAGAGATGGCCCTTGAGCTTCTTGATACTGCTTACGCTAAAAGTGCACCTCAAATGCACCATCCTGTTCCCAATCAGGAAATGAAAACGGAAGCTGCAAGAAACACTCTTTCGGCAATTACGACAACTCCACTGGAAACGGTAAAATCAGTAACAGCTTCTTCAACAGTTTTTCTGGCGAAGTCAGCAGTCGTTATCCTGATTGTAGGGATTGTTGGATTCAATGTTAAAAACTTCCTGGAAAAGTCTTCTGAAGAATCAGAAGTAAAACTCCCAGAAGTTCTCTCTACTCTTCACAAGAAAAAAGCACCTGCCCCTAAGCCGGTTGCTAAAGTTGAACCAGTTGAACCCAAAAAAGAAGAGCCGATTCAAGTTAACTTAATTCAGGATAAAAATCCAAAACCTGCAGACGTCACTGTTAATGATATTAATCTTTCAACGATCTCTATTGCTGAAAAGCAATTCGCTGAAGAAAAAATGGAAAAAGAGCAATACGATGAACTTCTTCCGGCAAAGTATCGCATTCAACCAACGAAAGGCCAGGAAACTGTCTTTATCAACGCCAGCGAAGGAGACTCGTGGCTGACATACAAAGTTGATGACAAAGAAATTAAAAAGTTTGTTTTACGCCAGGGAAGAACTCTTTTCCTAAGAGGTTCTTTAATTCGCCTGTTCGTTGGGAACACTCGTTCACTAAAGGTTTTCTACAACAACAAACCGGTGAACCTAACAGCTGGAGCAAAAGGTGGAGTGAAAAACATCGTTCTTCCGGAAGAAATGAAAACGAAGTACATGGCACCACTCTTTGTTTTCCAGGATGACGGCTCTGTTTTAACGAGTGATGAATACTTAAAAGTTAACCAGAAGAAAACGCCAACTCCCCCACCGGCACCGGCGGCCGAAGCTCCAAGAACTGATGGACGCAAAGTTAATAATATCTAACTTATCCGACCCAATCTAATTTTCGATAATAATAAAGAGAAATACATAACAAGAGGACACTAGGTGAAAAGCTCGCAAGAGCAGCACCTATTGCTCCTCTTTGTGCCAAGCTGATCAGAAAGAAATAAAGACCATAATACCCAAGCAGAATTAAAATAGCACGGATCGTGTTTCCACTTCCTCCGCCTCTTCCTTTTTTGATTCCTAAAGCAAAACCCAAAAGCACAAATAAGATAATTTGCGGAAGAGTAATGAAGCGTCCGTAGTATTCGATTTGAGACTTCGTAATCGACTTTTTAGCCTCTTTTCTGATTTTTGTCTCATCTTCATTTTTGGCCGGAGTTTGCATCATGTAGTTGTAGTCTCTCAGCCTATCCTCGATAGTCTTATACAACTCTTTATTAGTCTTCATACTATCTTTATCTAAACTGCTCGAGACAAAGTCGGCGTTAAAGATGGGAAAATCATACTGCTCAAATAGCACCTTCTCTACCTGATCCCCATCGCCATTGATCTTGGTGATATTCCCGTCTCTCAAGTGAAGCCTTAAGCTAGGGGCCTGTTGTTCGTCGGCATAAAGTTTTACCAGCGAACCTTTCTTAGCAAAGATGATTCTCTGCTCTGTTCCTGACTTATCTTTTAAGTGAAGGAAGACCTCATCAAAATTGTCTCCATTCTCTGACACGTCCTCAGCAAACAGCGTTGCATTTGGAATGTCGGTAAAGAATTGTCCTGATTTAATACTGGTCAGCATCCCCGTTGATGTCAGGCGCAGGATGGTATTCTTAAAGTTAGCGTTGGCCTTAGGAATATAAACACTATTAAGTGAGAAAATCATTCCTCCAATAAGTAAACTTACCAGAAGAAAAGGAAGATAAATCTTAAGCTTCGTGATCCCAAACGAGCGCATAGCAATGATCTCAGAGTCTTCGCTTAGCTTGTTCAAAGTATAGATAGTCGCGAAAAACACGGCCAATGGTGTCGCAAGAGGAAAAAACGAAACACTTAAATTAGAGACCATCCCTAAAACTGTTCCGATTTCAACTCCCTTATTCACAATAAGCGAGATGATCCTAAACATATAGAAGGTAATGAGGAACGCCACGAAGAACACAAAGCCTATGGCGAACGGAGGGATAAAATTTGCTGCTAAATACCTAGTGGTTACTTTTAACATAGACTGTGCTATTTTAGCCTGAATACTTTTTTTTAAACATCAAAAACATAGGAATGTATCGATGAAAATTAATTTAAGCTTCGCACCAACATCCGCTGAACTCAATGTTTATTCTTGTTTTAACAAGACACAGGAAGAAAAAGCGGCAAAAACAACAAAGACCTCTAAAAAAGCTCCAGCATCTAAAGCAAAAGCTGAAAAAGTCCTGGTCCACTCTCACTGGCCGGAAGAAGTTACTGAAGCTTTCGAGCACGCAGTAGCTAGCAAACACTACAAAGGTGAAGTTGGAGAAACTTTCGCCCTAACACTGGTTAACGGACAAAGCGCAATCATCCTTGGCCTTGGCGACAAAAACAAAGTCACTAAAGAAACTCTAAGACGCCAAATCGCGCACATCTATAAAGCAGTGTCTGGAAGATATGAAGACATGAACCTTCACCTTGATGGGTTCCTGCTAAAAGGTGAACAAGAAGAATCACTAGCAGCGATCGTTGAATCTCTTCACATGACTTCTTACGTTTTCGACCGTCACCTTTCAGCTAAGAAAACAGCTAAGCTTCAAACGATCAACCTGGTTACAAGCGAAAAGAAAACAGCTCAGAAGAAATTCGAAGCTACTATCGCTGAAGCTTCTAAAATTGGTGAGTCTATCACTGTAGCTAAAAACTTTGTTAACGAAGCACCAAACATCCTTAACTCTGAAACATACGCAAAAGAAATCGAGAAAGACGCTAAGTCACTTAAGAACGTAAAAGTAAAAGTTCTTGGTGTACCAGAACTTAAGAAAGAAAACATGAACATGTTCCTTT
The DNA here is from genome assembly GCF_058446905.1 of Bacteriovorax sp. As-1. NCBI lineage: Bacteria > Pseudomonadati > Bdellovibrionota > Bacteriovoracia > Bacteriovoracales > Bacteriovoracaceae > Bacteriovorax > Bacteriovorax sp. As-1. Next base: position 2,050,142 of record NZ_CP184341.1, on the reverse strand, counting down.
CTGTAAACGCTGGTTCAGCTTACGGAGCTCGTCTTGTTCACTTAACTTACACTCCGAAAAAAGCGACATCAAAAACTCGCCACATCGCTCTTGTAGGAAAAGGATTAACTTTCGATACAGGTGGATACTCATTAAAGCCAGGGGCTTCAATGATGAACATGAAATTCGATATGGCAGGATCTGCAACTGTATATGCTGCTTTTAGAGCCGCAGTTCTTCTAGAGCTTCCAGTTAAAATTTCTTGTTACCTTGGTATGACAGACAACGCTGTTAACGAAAAAGCAACTATGCCAGATTCAATCGTTAAAGCCCGCAATGGAAAAACTGTTGAAATCCTAAATACAGATGCTGAAGGACGTTTAGTTCTTGGTGACGTTGTTAACTACGCTTGTGATGATAAACCAGATGCACTTATCGACGCTGCTACTCTAACAGGAGCAATCCTAGTTGCACTAGGAAATGAAGTTTGTGGTCTATTCTCAAACGACCAAAAGCTTGCTGACGCTCTTTTAAAATCAGCGAAGAACTCTGATGAGTATATGTGGCAACTTCCAATCATCGACGAACACAAAAATGATATGAAGTCAGTGGTAGCTGACCTGAAAAACATCGGTGGCGCAAGCTTCGGTGGATCTGCTAAAGGTGCTGCGTTCATTGAAGCTTTCATTGAACCAGGTATCTCATGGGCCCACTTAGATATCGCTGGTATCGGTGACTCTCAAGGACACCTTCCATACTGTTCTGCTAAAGGAGCTTCTGGCCTCATCATCAGAACTCTAGTTGATTACTTAAGATCACAATCTAAATAATGAGCAAATTTAAGATCGTATTAGTTGCGCCTGAAATTCCCGGAAACACCGGGAGTATCGGGCGCACTGCGGTCGCTCTCGACCTCGAACTCATTCTTATTAAACCACTTGCTTTTGATATCGACGAAAAGGCCGTCAGGCGCGCCGGACTCGACTACTGGAAATACGTTCAGTTAAAAACCTACGAGAACTGGGATGAATTTATTGCGGCCGAAAAACCAGCTGCCGATAAAATGTTTTTGTTTTCACGTTTTGCAACGAAGACAATTTTTGAGACGAAGATTACTAAAGATAGTTATCTGATTTTTGGTTCGGAAACAAAGGGGCTTCCCCAGGCGATTAAGGACCAGTTCTCTTCCCAGCTTATAACACTTCCCATGAACTCTGAGCATATCAGATCGCTCAATCTCTCTAATGCCGCTACGGCCGCGGCCTATGAAGCTTTAAGACAGATCGATTTTAACTAGAAAAATATAAGTAATAACAAGAGGTTACGAGCGTGTGCATGCTACTGCAAAATAGTCATGACTATTTTGCAGTACTGTGCAATAATGGAGGCATGGATAGATCAATTACAAACTCCCTAAAGCTTGACCTCAATTCTAAAATCGTTCTCTTAAGTGGCCCAAGACAAGTCGGAAAAACGACATTGTCTAAGAATCTCGCTCTAGAATTTGAATATCTTAACTTTGATGATTCTGAATTGAGAAAAATCATAATGAATCGAGCATGGAGACGAGATGTCGATTTAGTTATCTTTGATGAACTTCACAAAAAACCGAAGTGGAAATCATGGATCAAAGGCATTTATGATACTGAAGGAGTAAAACCAAGAATTTTAGTAACGGGCTCAGCACGCATGGACGTTTTTAAAAAAGGCAGTGATTCACTTGCCGGAAGGCACTTTAACTACCGTTTACATCCATTTAGTGTCGCTGAATTAAAAGACCAAATGCCTGCCGCAGAATCCCTCGTAAGATTAATGAAAGTCGGTGGTTTTCCAGAGCCTTTTCTCAACGGAGAAGAAGATTTTGCCAAGAGATGGCGATCAACCCATATCGACAGAATCATCAAAGAAGATCTTTTAGAGCTAGAGCAAGTAAGAAATCTCAAACTTATCGAAGTTCTTATCGACTTACTTTCAGACAGAGTTGGCTCTTCAGTGAGCTACAGCTCACTCGCAAGAGACTTGGAAATTTCACCTCATACTGTAAAAAAATGGATCGGCATTCTAGAATCACTCTATGTCATTTTTGTCGTTCCTCCTTATTCAAAAAACCTGGCACGTGCAATCTTACGTGAACCTAAAATTTATTTTTATGACAACGGAAGAGTCAAAAATGATGAAGGTGCACGCTTTGAAAATATCGTAGCAAATGCCCTGCTTCGAAAATTACATTTGGGACAAGACTTAAAAGGTGAAAAATCTCAATTGTACTACATTAGAGATAAGGAAAAACGTGAAGTTGATTTTCTAACTGTGATTGATAATAAATTAATAGACCTGGTTGAAGTTAAACTCTCTGATGAAAACTTATCGACCAGTCTTAGTTATTACAATGAAAAACTGAAGCCGGCCATGCCGGCCCAGATCGTTTACAATCTAAAACGAGAGCAATTGAAAAATGGTATTCCATTAGTTAGGGCAGAAGACTGGCTCTTGAAACAATAGTTTTACTTTGTTTATCATTAAATCAAGCCGGGACAAAGCCCGGCCTAAAAGTTCATTTTTTTAATTAGCTTCTTGGTTTTGGCAACACACAACCTGGAATACTCAAGTCAATGTTGAAATCTGGACGAAGACAGCTGTAGATATTGAAAGTTTGCTGCCCGTATTTTTTATCGCGAAGAACCGTGATTGTCCCCTGCTCGTTAACTTCGCATGGGTTGTTCATTGTACACTTCTTTCCGTTTTCGTTGGCCGTGTTGTTGATGGCGATAACTGAACGAGTTCCGCGAGCGATAATTGGTGAACCAGATGTCCCACCAACTGTTGCACATCCGTCTGTATAGCGGATTGAATCCTTCATTGTGTACCCTTCTTCTTTTAACATGAAGATGAATGCATCAATAGCACAGCTATATCCGCGCTCCCAGTATCCAGAAACGATATCAATATTTACACCTTCGAACGGTCTAACAGCATCAAGAGTGAAAGATTCGATTTTGTATTTTGACATGATTGAATCGTATGATTCAGAAAGCTCATAAAGTGCGATATCTGTATCAGTCATTGTTCCATAAAGCACGCGAGTAGCTTTAACCGGGAACGTTTTCATTTCTTTGTTGAAGATCTTCATGTCGCGAGAAACAGACTTGTTATAAATAACTTCACCTGGTTTCATCATTCCACCGAAAACTCCTGAAGAGTAACAGTGACCGTTAGTTAAAACGATTGCCTTAGAAGATGTCGGTTGTCCCTGGAATCTGATTAAAGACCCTGAGCAGTTATTGAGCTTGATGATACCTTCGAAATCATAAGCTAAAGCATCAGTTGATTTTTCAGAATGAACGATAGTTGTCTTTAGAGCATCAAATGGAGCTGTAGGAAAAGCGAATGCAGATTGAGCAAGAGCGAACGTTGCCAGCGTTAATAGAAATTTCATAAAACCATCCTTGGATTATATTTCTTGTGAAGTTAATCATAGGATTGATGCTCTGACTTTGTAATCCAACAAAATATCTCTTTTGGCGCTTAAAATAAAAAAAGCCGGGCGTTAACCCGGCTTTTTTATTAAAAATCTATTCCTAAGATTTTCGATTAGAACTTGTAAGTAACACCAACACTAGTTTCTAGGTTAGCAAACGAAAGTGTTCCCACTTTTGTGTTTGCTGTACCAATAGTGTTAGTTGTCCCGATAAGACCATCAACTGAAAGTTGACCGAAAGTAAGAGTTGCACCAGCATTTACAGCTGTAGAGTTTGCAAGAGTCTTCTTTCCAGATCCACCGTAGATTTGAGAGATAAGAGTACTTGCTGCTTTGTTTAAGCGAGTCCCTGTAGCTCCGTAGTTGGTTACGTTTTTGTTGTCTTGTTGACCCCAAATGTTTTGAACTACTGATCCACGAAGAGTTAACCACTCAGTTGCCTGAGCTTCGTACCCGATTATAAGCGGAAGAATGATGTGACGGATTTCACCTTTGTTAGTAAACTTTAAGTTGATATCAGTTTTCTTAGCTGCAAAAGAGTAGAAAAGTTTATCAGTTGTGTTTACGTCTGTGTGAGATCCCCATCCAAGATAGTAAGAAGTGAAATCACCTTTTACTGTACCTTGCTGTCCACCGATACCAGCTTGTTGAGCTCCAGAGTAAGCGAAGCTATCACTTTGCTCCCATCCGTAGTGCTTAACATAACCGAAAGCTCTGTTGTTTCCTGAGATCACGTATGATCCACCAGCGTGAATACCAAGTTTTCCTTTGAATTCTTGGCTTACAGTTGTGTTTACTGATCCAAGAGCTGCACCAGTAGTAATTGTCTCAGATGCTTCTGACTTACTGTTAAGAGATACGTTTAAGTGAGCATCCCATCCAGATCCGATAACACCACCGCGAAGTGAAATACCAGAGTCTTTCGACTTTCTTGCATCATCTTTTCCGAAAGTTAGAACTGGGTTTACAGCCCACTTTAATTCATTTCCACCACCAAAGAATAAATCTAGTTGGTTGTCAGATGTAGCCAGCATTTTTGAAGCTGTACCAGTGTTTGGAAGAGCCGTTGTACCGTTCATTACTGCGATTGCAGATGTACCAGCTACTCTTAGAAGTGAAGAAGTGTTTGACTCGTTTCCGAAGTATAGACCGTAAACATAGTCTCCATGCTTCTTAAAAACCCCACCTTGAGCCTTTGGGCTTAAAGCATTGTTGTTAAGAGTTGCAGTTGTTGCTCCACCAGCTGAAGCGTATTGACCTACAGATCCCCACTCGAAAATCGCTTGGTCGTTGTATAGGTTAATGTAAGCTGGGTTTAAGAACATATTGCGAGCGTCTGAAACGTGGTACATACCTTCGTTATCAGTTTCGTTCATACCTAAAGCTAGAAGTCTAGCTTGAGTGGCCATTGCCGATGTAGAGATAAGTGATAGAGCACTTACGATTAATAAAGATTTTTTCATTGCAGGGTTCCCCTTTAAGCAAATTTGTCTAGTTTAAAAAAAAGTTAAAAAAAAGGCCCACCGTAGTGGGCCCCATTCAATTCAGTTAAGAATTAGAAGTTGTAAGTTACGCCAACTCTTGTAAGTAGGTTAGATGTTGAAAGAACACCAGTTTTTGATGTTGCATTGTGAGTTCCATCACCTTTAGTTGTACCAATTAGACCGTCAACAGCAAGCTTACCGAAGTTAAGAGTAGCTCCACCGTTTACAGTTGTTGTGTTTGCATCTGAAGACTTGTTAGCTCCAGCTTTTCTGTTGTTTAGGATTACGTTTTGTCCTACTGATCCACGAAGAGTTAACCATGAAGTTGCGTCAGCTTCGAATCCGAAAGTAACAGGTAGTCCCATGAATTTATCTTTTGTAGCTGTTTTTTCAACAGTGTAAACAAAAGAAGCGTCAGCAAGTACTCTTGCAGTTGGGTTGATTTCCCAAATACGTCCAGCACCAACTCTTACTTCAGTTGTTTTTGTAGAAGAAGTAGTTGCTCCTACTTTTTCTTCAACTTTTCCGTTAGAGAATTCACCGAAGAAAGTGTATCCAGACCAGTCATATGATCCACCAACTGTGAAAGATGGCTTTACTTTGTACTCGTCACCAGCAGCAGCTCCACCTTCTGATTTGTCAGCGATGTCAACGTTAGCGTACCCTTCAGCAGCTCCCATTACCATACCAAGACCTACACCGTAAGCAGAGTTTTTCTTCTTAACAGCTGCAGTGTCATCTTTTCCAGATGCATAGTGAAGACGAGCTCCCCATTGCATACCAGCGTCACCACCTAGGAAAAGGTCAAGAGCGTTGTCTTGATCTAGGTAAGCAGCTGGACGATCGTTAACACCATCGTTTCCAAGGTATAGACCGTAAGCTAGAGATCCAGCGTCTTTAAAGAATCCACCTTCAGCTCTTGGAGCAGCTTGAGTATCAGCGTCTACGTTCGCTCCCCACTCAGTTACTACGAAGTTTTTGTGTGTGTTGATTGTAGCTGCGTTTCTGAAAACGTTAGCCTTGTCTGAAACGTAAAGGCCAGCAGCTCCGTTGTATCCGCTTAAAGCTTCTAATCTAGCTTTTGATGCGAATGCGTTTGTTGATAGTAGTGCAAGTCCTGCAATTACTAATGCGCTCTTTTTCATTCAATCTTCTCCTTGAAGTTAAACTAAGTATGTTAATACTTGTCCTAATAAATCACGTCTTTCATTAAATGTTGTGAGCAGTCGATTCTTTTGTCAACATACCCTAGTCAAATTTTTTCGTATGGTTAGACTGAATGACGAGGGCACGCATCACCCCATTTAGGTCTTTCTTGGAATATTCGAATGTATAATTAGCACACTGCTCGCTCGTTACCGGCGCATTGACTCCAATGAAAAATAGATTTTTCATTTCGTTTTTGCCGCTCTCTAAACTTTTGGCAAAAAGCTCATCGTCAATTTTAAGACACCCAATTTCTTGCTCCAATGCGATGTGTTCATGGCTTTTAATTTTTAAAAAATTATCAAAAATCTTCTCCATACTCTTCTTTAAAAGACGAATTATTCTTGAAACGTCTTCTTCCGACATCAAATGATCTTCCATAAAGTGCATGAATTCGATTTCCTGCCCGTCTTTAGAGGCCCTAAACTCTCCCACAAAATGCCCCCAATCATGGGTATAACTTAAAGGGATGAAAAGCGTCTCTTTCATATCTGAAAGTGGAGTTTTATCGAAGACAAACTTCACAAAGAGGGCCGAAGAAGTCTTAGTGGTTTCACAGAACTCCATAAATCTGTCAGAAAACTCACTCTTTTCAGAATAAAACTCCATATAATGATAAGGAGAAAGCCCAAAATAAAGGAACTCGCAGTGAAATTCAGTTCCGTTGATACATTCAACGATGAATCCTTCGTTTTCCCTTTTAATAGACTTGATTTTTACCTGGTAAGCTTCCTTATTAATCCCTTCCAGGTATTCATCAGAATGAGGGATGTTTTTAAAGATTTGTTCATAGTCCGGAGTGATTTGTCCGCCCGTATAAAACTCTTCATCGTACTTCAGGACTTCAGACTTACTTCTTCCACCAAAACTCTTCCACGTCATATCTTTATAAAAGAGAGCATTCTCCGTCGTTTCAGTACGGGCGATATCCGGGAATGTTTCGTTGAAGAATTTCTTATTCACTTCTCCTCGGATCGTACTTGGTCCTTTTGGCAGAAGATCTGAGCGCAAAATAGCATCCTGAGAAAGCAGGCGTACCTTGTCATCTCCATGGGCTTTTTTCAGATCGTTGTATAAGGAAAGAGCGAAGATATCTTTTCCAACCACCAGGTATGGAGTTGTGATGCTTTCTTTTTCAACAACCGCAATTTTCTTAAGTTTATGAAGATCTTTAAAGGCCATAGATATTTCCTTGAGAAGGGCACTCGGGAATTATTTTAAAAACAAAGTGTACTTCAAAGAAAATAAGACTGGGAAGAGGTTTTAAAACGAAAAATGGCCCCAGAGGGGCCATTTTTATAAGAGAAAAATTTTATTTAGATTACTTGATAACTAATTTTACGCCCGCATTAACTTTTTTCGATTTTTTGCTAAGGACGTCTCCGTTCGACGCTATTAACCGCTTCACTGATATTCCGTGTTTTTGTGCTACGGTGAACAGTGTTTCTCCCTTTTTTACGGTGTAATAGCGCATAGGCTTTTTTCTAGCTGCATACCTCTTTGCTCTGTAAGCGCGGCTGTTCTTTTTCAAAACTTCACGACGAGGTTTTTCAAATAAGTCAGCGTAAAGGTTATTCGACGGGCTTACTAGCTCTCCATCTCTGAATGGAAGTTTAACCACATCTCCTGGCTGGAAACGAGCGCCTTCTGAAACATTGTTCAGACTGGCAATAACATAGTCTTTTCTGATCTTAAATTTCTTTGAAATCTGAGCAAGTGTCATGCTCTTCTTCCCACCTACAACATATTGCTGGAAGTTCGTCGCAATCAGGTTTGTCTTTGCACAACATTCTGCGAATTTCTCAGCTGTGTTTGGTGGAAGTCTTAAACGGTACTCTGCAATGTTCGGTGGAGTGAACCAACGAAGAACTTCAGGGTTTAGACGTTGCATTTCTTCGAAATCAACTCCCATTAGCTCAGATAGTTTCACTAAGTCTGTTGCTGCTGGAACTGTTACTTCATCAAAATCTAGAGGCTCGTGGAATTCAACGTCATCAAATCCAAATGACTTCAGGTTTTTTCCGATGATTGCCAGGGCCATAATTTTTGGAACGTAGTTTTTCGTTTCAGCTTTTAGATACTTTCCTTTCGTTAAGTGCCAGAAGTCCTCAGACTTGTACTTTTTAATCGCACGTCCAAGCTTCCCTTCACCAGCGTTGTAAGCAGCAGCTGCAACTTCCCACTGTCCGAAATCATCGTAAAGTTTTGTTAAGTATCTTGCCGCTGCAACAGTTGCCTTAATTGGGTCGCGGCGTTCGTCGCGGTACCAATCTTGTTCAAGACCATAAAGTCTTCCAGTGTAAGGCATGAACTGCCACGGTCCAACAGCGGCCGCCCAAGATTTTGCCACGTTGTTGAATCCACTTTCGGCCATAGCTAAGAAAATAAGATCGCGTGGAAGCCCGTGCTCTTCAAGGATCGCTCCTAGGATCGGCGCATATCTTCCCGCTCTTTCAGTGTAACGTTCAAAGAAAGGACGCCCTCTGTTTAGGAAGTAATCCATCCACTTTTTAACCTGATCGTTGTAAACAACCGGGATATCAAAGTAATTATTTTCAAGGTTCAGCTCTTCTGCACCTTCAAGATAATAAGTTTTTCCCTTATAGTTTCCAAGACCATCCAGAGTTGAAGCTCCAGTGATCATTGACTTTGATTGAGCTTTGGCAATCTTCGCACTTTCTTCTTCGTCGATTTTCTTATCTTGCTCAGTGTAATCCGTTTTCTTCAAACGCAGATAAGCTTCACGGACACTTTCAGATGCAAAACCATCTTTAGCGGCAACGTGAGTTGTCGTAGCTTTCGGTGTTTGAGTTGTAGAGGCACATGAAGAAAGGATAAGAGCGGCCGCAAGAAGAGATAATTTAGAAGAGGCAGATTGAATCAGTCGGTCTTTTTTCATAAATTTATCATCCTGATGAAGTCACAATAGGTGATCCAACGCTCCTGTTGAATCGAGCACAGATACAAATAAAAGTGTAACCTTAATTCCCTCAAAAAAAAAGTTTTTTCCCGGCTAGTGCGAAAATAAAGCTCCGCTTAAAATGGTCGAATGTACAACCAGTTTACAAAATATCTTTCGCTTATGCTGTTTTTAGCAGGGATTTCGATCGTAGCGAAGGCCGAAATAAAATCTCCAAACTACGATTTTAATCTGGCGGTTATTGAATCATTTTTCCCCGGCAAAGGGATCGAAGAAGCTAAAAAAGACAAAGCAATCAAGTCTGATATTTTTGAAGACAACGGCAACATTAAAATCTGGAGATTCAAGGTTAACAAAAAATCCTACATACTCGACATCTATGCTCAGGTTAAGGACGACAAGATCACCGATATGTATGTGCGTCTTCCCCAACACTTTTCCCACGACCAGGTTTTAGCAGATTTACAAAAGCGCTATAAAAAACAGGATAAATACGTCAACAAGGACATGAATTCCCTTTACGTATGGATGAACCGCGATGGCAATAATGTCATCTATCACGGTTCGTGTTCTATAACTTGCTTTCCAATGTTTGTGGAAGTGGTGAGCACAGATAAAACCGTCACACCACTCTATCAGAAATTAAATGAAGCTTTGCCTAAATGGTAACGTTTCTTTTCTTCGCGTAAATGCCTACGCCCACACCTACGATAATCATTAAGAAACAAAGAATCTGACCCATTGTTAAAAAACCAAAGTAATACCCAAGCTGTGTATCTGGTTCGCGGTAGAATTCAACAATAAAGCGGAAGATTCCATAAACAGCGATAAAGGCCGCAGAGATCATCCCGTATACTTTTACTTTTGATTTCATCATCCACAGAATAATTGAAAGCACGATTCCTTCCAGGACTGCTTCATAAAGTTGTGATGGGTGTCTTGGGGCCAATCCTCCACCGTTTGGAAAGATAATCCCAACCCATGAAGTTGTCGGACGCCCATACAACTCTCCGTTGATAAAGTTCCCCATTCTTCCAAAGAATAACCCTTGAGCTCCGGCCAGTGCGATACTGTCCATAACCTCAAACCATGTCAGCTTATTTTGTCTTCCGAAGATATAGCCACCAACACATAGACCAGCGAGGGCTCCGTGGAAGCTTAGTCCTCCCTTCCAGACCGCTAAAAGCTCCATCATGTGATCGGCGTAATAATCCCAGTTGTAAATGAAGACGTAAGCAAAACGAGCACCGATAAACATACACACGATCATCGTGGTAATCAGTGAATCAATTTTTGCTTCTTCAACTTTAAAGAAATTGTCTTTGACTAATTTTTTTAACAGAACGCCGGCGATGATAAAACCGACAACATACATCAATCCATACCAACGGATCTGCAAACTTCCTAGATCTAAAATAACTGGATCAAGATTGTGAACGTAATGAGAGCCCATATATTATCTCTTTTTAAAAATTGATTTTTAAGAAGGATAACGAAGACTGACTATAATGACAAATCAGTTCTCGGCCTGAAGCTCTCTTCCGGATGAATCAATCCCACCGTCATTTTCGCCAGCGTTTGAATCATCTGTCTCACCGGAACAGAGAGTCCGGTATAATCCAGGTATGAGCAATGTGCTGAGATAAAACTCAAGAGCTCTTCATTGGTCATGCGGATGTTTCTTCCGTGAAGAGTTGGATCGAGTCTTAGCACTTTAAATTTCGGCCCTAGTTTTTTAATTCCATCCAGAGAAAGAATGCGGTTTCCGACGACGTCGACAAACACGGCCTCCCCTTTTGATTCAACAGATCTCTGTAAAACCATTCCATCATCTACCGTCACTCCCCACAGACCAAGAATCCCGTGATGAACCAATGCCCAGCTTAAAAAGCGGTGAATGATTGTTTTATGGGCCAGGCGCTTAGCTGGCTCCTTACTTGAACCAAAATCGTGAAAAGCTCCAAACTCCCACGATTTCACCCCAAATGAATAAACCATCAGTCCTTCATCTTTGTAGCGGTAAACCTGGTAGCCTGGTTTCGGGATCACACTTTCTAACCCGTAGCGGTCACTTTCCATGGTTGAGTGAATTTGACGCGCAACAGCCGGAGTGGCCTCGGTGATATTTAGACATCTCGATGCGTTATTTTTCTTCATGATTTCCAGGGCCGCTGCTTCTTCTTTGTCCTGAAGTTTGGTAAATTTCATCAAAAGCAGGAAGTCATTTAACCCGGATTCAAAGCCTTGCGTATCTACGGCGATATAAACGGGTAACCCTAAATCTTTTTGGTATTGGTAGATGGTTTTTTTACTCATGGCAACATCCTCGTCGACTCCGGGGGGTTTTCCCTCGGAAACTTATCCCTTTATCGGACGAGTATTCCCTTGACATTAAGACGGTATTTGCATAAAAATCCAAGGTTCATAAATAGTGGTTAAAATTAGGGCCAACAAGCTTTATGTCTGATTAAAAAAGTCAGCTATAAACCCCTGGATTTTGCTATTTATAGTTTTAGGAGTTTTCATGTACGCAGTAGCAGAAATTGGTGGTCACCAGTACAAAGTTCAAGCAGGTGATCTAATTGACGTTGAGAAACTAGCAAAAGACGCTGGTTCACTAATTGAACTAGATCAAGTTCTTTTCATTGGTGGAGATAAGCCTCTTGTTGGTGCTCCAACAATCGGTGGTGCTAAAATTACAGCAAAAGTAATTATGCACGATCGCTCAAGAAAACTAATCGTTTTCAAGAGAAAACCAGGTGGATACAAGAGAAAGAACGGTCACAGACAACACTTCACAGCCCTTCTGATCACTGAGATCAACGACGGGAACGGAAATGTTGCTAAGATCGATAAAGCATCTAAGAATGCTACAAAATATTTAAAATAATTAATTAAGATTTTTTAGGAGTTATACAATGGCACACAAAAAAGCCGCCGGGTCCACAGCTAACGGTAGGGATTCAAACCCAAAAATGCGTGGAACAAAAAAATACGGTGGAGAAAACGTTATTCCAGGTAACATCATCGTAAGACAAAAAGGGACAAAACTATTTCCAGGTACTGGAGTAGGTATGGGTCGTGATTTCACAATCTACGCTCTAATCCCAGGAAAAGTTAAGTTCTCTCACTACACTAAAAATAAAAAGTTAGTTTCTGTAGTTCCAGCTTAGTTTTTTATAGATTCATAGCAAAAAGTGTTATAAAGGGAATCCACTGGATTCCCTTTTTTTTTGTGGTTTCCCAATAGGACAAAATGCGTTTTATAGACGAAGTACGAATTACTGCAATTTCAGGCCACGGTGGTCCAGGTGCCGTTACTTTTCGAAGAGAAAAGTCGATTCCTTTTGGAGGACCAGATGGTGGTGATGGAGGCCGCGGAGGCTCTGTTATCTTTATTGCAGATGAAGGTATCAATACACTGATTGATTTCCGCGGAAAGAAAGTCTTTAAAGCTGAAGATGGTGAACCAGGTGCCGGAAGACAGTTAAACGGTGCTGATGGAGTTGACCAAGTCCTTCGCGTTCCAGTTGGAACAATCGTAAGAAATGCTGAAACAGGCGCAGTTATCGCCGATTTAAAGAAACATGGGGAAGAAGTCGTTATCGCTGAAGGTGGTAATGGCGGACGCGGAAACATCAACTTTAAATCGTCTGTTAACCAAGCTCCACGTATCGCTCAACCAGGTCTTCCTGGAGTAGAGTTAGTCCTTGATCTTGAGCTTAAGCTTCTTGCTGACCTTGCTCTTGTCGGGCTTCCAAATGCTGGTAAGTCGACGCTTATTTCGTCGATCTCTGCAGCAAGACCAAAAATTGCAGATTATCCTTTTACAACTCTTGAACCAAACCTTGGAGTTGTCACTCTAGGTGAGAGATCATTTGTTGTCGCAGATATCCCGGGACTTATTGAAGATGCCAGCATCGGAAAAGGGCTAGGGACAAAATTCTTAAAGCACATCGAAAGAACATCAGCACTAGTTCACCTGGTGGATGTTTCATGGTGTCTTGATGAATACGAAGCCTTTGAGCAATATGTAACTGTACGCACAGAGCTTGAAAAATACAGTGAAGACTTAGCTCTAAAACGTGAAATCGTGTGTCTGACTAAGATCGATGCGATGACTGAAGAAGAAATTAAAAAATTCCAGGACTTCTTTGAAGAACAACTGGATAAAAAAGTATTACCAATCTCTGGTGTTTCTGGACGCAATATTGACCAGCTAAAAGCGCTGATGATCAAATGTATCGACATGGCCAAAGCAACAGAGAAAGAAAAGCGTGGAAAAAACCTTGATGGCATCCATGCTATTGATGAGGAATAAAAATGAATCGTGATTACATTTCAAAAGAAGTTGCCGCTATTATCGAAGACAAACACTTCGAAGCACCATTAAATGCAGCGATGGCATCAGCTTGGATTATGGGAAACTTCAAAGGTTTAAACCTTAAGGTTTTAGATCTTCGTAAAGTTTCTGGGATCGCGGACTTTTTTGTCATCGGTTCAGCATCTAATCCTACTCAGGCAGGGGCGATGGCCGAAGAAATTTCTCATCAAATGAGACATAATGGTTTCGAGGCCCTTTCTCGCGAAGGACTAAAAACAAATACAGACTGGATCCTTCTAGATTACGGCGATTTTATCGTTCACGTTTTCCATGAGCCATCAAGAACTGTTTATGATCTTGAGCACCTATACAAAAACGCAATAGCTGTTGATATCCCTGAGTCGTACTACTTCTCTACTCCTGAAAACGAGAGAAAAGGTGGAAGCGACGACGGACGCAACTACTTCTAGTTTTTTTAGTTCATGAAAGATCTTCACCTTATTGTTGTCGGAAAATTAAACGATAAAAATATTGAAGAGCTTGAACGCGATTACTTCAAGAGAATCACAGCTCCTAAACTCTTCATCCATGAAGTTAAGGCCCATTCAGAAGACCTCGTTAAAGAGGCCCGCGAAGTTATATCTAAAATTGATGACATTGCTAAAAACGAAAATCCCTACATCGTGCTGTTGATGGAAAAAGGAAAGCAATTTACGAGTGTGGATTTTTCTAAATGGCTATCGGGAGTTTATGAAAGGCAGAGCATGGTCTTTGTGATCGGGGGAGCTTCTGGCCACGGGGAAGCGGTCATTAAAAAGGCCCATTTCAAGCTGTCTCTTTCTGAACTCACTTACCCGCATAAACTGGCAAGGCTGCTTTTCGTCGAACAGATTTACCGCGCTCAAACGATTGTAGCGGGCCATCCGTACAATAAATGATTAATCAAAACTTAGTGGAAGTTTATAAGTTGAAGCAACGCCGGCTTCGCCTGCTTTACTTGATGTAATCGTCAGCTCTTTATACATTTTAAGTTCATTACCTTTAATATCACATCTAAAGAACTCAGCTTCTTTAGTACACTTTACCGGAAAGTCTTTAGCTCCCTTTAACGACATAGAAACTTGCGACTTTGCCATGTCTACTTTCTTAAAATTAATATCCAATAGATAAACCTTGGTTTCAGCTTCGTTCGATACTAACTCTAGGTGATAAGCCCCAGGCATTCTTACATAACCACCGTTAGGTCCTGGTTTATTCATGCCGTGAGCAAAGACCCCTGTTGAGAGAGTCATTAATAATGTCACAAATACAAGTTTCATAGCGTATTCCTTTTGTTAAACTAGCTGTACTCAGTATACGACACTAAGGAGAATATGTGACAGTCAATAAATCAGTAAATTTTAAAGTTAATGGTATGCACTGTGGTGGATGCGCAAATAAAATCAAAAACAGCGTAGCTGGTCTCAATATCGAACACGATCTTAACGTTGATGTGCCAACTGGAAAGGTCAACATTAAGTACAACTCTGAAGAAACTTCGATTGCCACACTAAAAGAGAGCATTGCTAAAGCTGGCTTCCAGGTGGAATCAGTTGAGCTCGAATAATTTAAAATTTAAAATCGAAGGTATGACCTGTGCTGCTTGCTCAGGCATCATCGAAAAAGAGACAAGACTTTTAAAAGGTGTTGAATCTGCCGAAGTAAACTTCGCAACAGAGTCTGCTGAATTTAAAACTGGTGAAGGTTTTGATCTTGAAACTTTTCATGCTCTTTTAAAGAAGCTCGGCTACCGCGCTATTGATCCCAACGCTAAAAGTGAACAAAGCAACGATACTCTCTTTAACCGCGACTTTATCAAAGCGGCTATTGCAATCGTGCTTGCTTCTGTCACGATGTTTTTTGCTATGGTTGTTCCCAACAACTCCATTCAAGCAGTTTTAACAACGATTCTTCTTTTTGGATTTGGCTGGCCTTATATTAAAGCGGTCATTGGTTTTCATTCCAATATGAACACACTGATTGGCTTGGGGGTTTTAAGCTCATACCTCTACAGTATGTATCTTATTTTCGCGTCACCTCACGCTCACCCTTATTTTGAAGGTGGAGCTTTTATCATCGCCTTCTCACTTGTCGGTCACTACTTAGACGGGCTGGCAAAAACAAAAGCGAGAAACAATTTAAGCTCGCTTTATAAAATGCAAATTAAGTTTGCTTCACTGGTTGTTGATGGAAAAGAAATCAATACACCAGTCGTCGATTTAAAAGTTGGCGATATGATTCGTCTTCGCCCGGGAGAAAAATTTCCTCTTGATGGCGAGATCATCGTTGGCGAAACTCACGCTGATGAATCGATGCTTACTGGCGAATCACAGGCGATTGCCAAGTCAGTTGGTTCAAAAGTTTTTGCCGGGAGTATGAACCTTGAAGGGTCTGTGACAATTAAAATTACAGCGACACTTCATAGCACTTTTATTTCTGAGATCGTTCATTTCGTAGAAAAAGCTCAGCTTAAAAAAGCTCCTATTCAACAATACGCTGACAAGATCGTTAAGATTTTTGTTCCTATTATTCTTCTGATTGCCGCTCTGACTTTTATCGTGTGGTATTTGATGACCAAGGATTTAGGATTCTCTTTGACTCACATGATTGCCGTTTTAGTTATCGCCTGCCCTTGTGCTCTGGGGTTAGCCGTTCCAATGGCCATTATGCTCTCAACCAGTGAAGCGGCCAAAAGCGGTCTCTTAATCAGCGGTGGAGACATTGTTGAGAAAGGATCTCATATTGATACTATCGTCTTTGATAAAACCGGGACATTAACAGAAGGACGTCCCGAATTAACTGAGATTGTTCTTTTTAATCAAGAAGCTAGTGAAGATGACTTATTAAAACTCGCGGCTTCGTCACTACAGTATTCGACTCACCCTCTTTCTCAATCAGTTGCTCATGCGGCAGTCAAAAAAGATATTAAACTTCTAGACCCTGATAAGTTTAAAAGCTTAACTGGTCTTGGGATTATCGCTGAATTAAACGATAAAAAAATCGCTCTTGGAAATGCTGATCTTCTAAAACAAGAAGGTGTCACAGAAAACATTCCTGAGACTTTTTTCAAAGAGCATATTGGAAGTTATGTTTTTATGTCGATTGACCAAAAGCTGACAGCGGCCTTTGTCATCACTGACCCGATTAAAACTGAGGCCCGCACATTAATTAAAAATCTTCATGAATTGGAAATCAATGTATGGATGCTCACTGGAGATCATCCGGGAATTGCCCATAAGATTGGAAGTGAGTTGGGAATTTCACCTGACTTTATCCGCGCCGGAGTTAAACCTGTAGGAAAAGCTGACTTCGTCAGCGAACTTCAAGCAAAAGGTTTTAAGGTTGCGATGATCGGTGATGGTATTAACGATGCTCCAGCGCTTGCTAAAGCTGATCTTTCAATCGCCATGAGCAATGGCTCTGACGTGGCCCTGGAAGCTTCTGAAGTGTCATTATTAGACGGGAAGATCCTTTTAACTCACGAGTTTTTTGCGCGCTCAAAACGCACAATGAGAATCATTAAAGAGAATCTCATTTTATCTTCTCTCTACAATATCCTCTGCATCCCACTGGCCGCGGGAGTCTTTTATCCGTGGACAAAGATGTCTCTCACTCCAATGTGGGCGAGCCTGGCCATGGGGCTTTCAAGTTTTTCTGTGATTATTAATTCGTTTCGAGTGAAGAAAATTACTTCTTAACAATCTTTCTTACGCTAGCAGCTGCTTCAACCGCGGCTGCAAACGAACATTCAAACGCCGGGTTTGCCCAGTTATCTTGGTTTGCAAAGAAGACTTTTCCACCGTGTGGTTTACACATATCTTCTAAGTATCCACTTTGAATTAATTCTTTATCTGCCACTGGAAGTGAATGCCCCCAACGAGTCATGCGCATCCCTTTTAAGTCATTCCAATCAACACCAACCGTTTGGGCAAAGTTTTTAAGCTCAGCTGTAATTTGGTTTTTGTGTTTATCGTGTGCCATTGGGCTAAACAGGAACTGGCGTGCACCATCGAACGGAAGTGCTTTATAAACAGTCAGAACGCCGTTTTGAGTTTTATCATCTTGTGCCCACGTTCCAAAACAAACGTCACTAAAAGCGCGCTTAGATTGTTTCATGGCCATTGGTTGCTCTGGTTTTTCCCCTTCAAAACAGAAAACATCAAAACCAGAAGACTCAATAGCCTTATTGAAAATGGCGTTTCCTACGATGTAGCCGCGATAAGGAAGGTCATCCATTAGTTTTACCTGAGCTTGCGGAAGATCTTTAACGATTAACTTAGCAACGAATTTTGGAGAAGCAACAATACAAGCTTCCGCTTCTATCGTCTTAATGACTCCAAGTGAGTCTTCATAAGTAACCCAGACTGCTCCATTGCTCTTTTTGTCTACGCGAAGAACGAAAGCACCTGCACGAAGAGAGTTTGGTGTCGTCACTTCATTTAATTTATCAAACATTCTTTGTGCAATGGCCGCATTTCCACCAGGAAGTGCAAGAACACCATCAACTTCAGCAGCGACAAAGTTTAAAACCTGAAGTGCAGAAAGCTCTTCAATTGAGCCGTTAAAAGATGACCAGCAGTAAAGTTGGAAATATTCAAGTACGTGCGGGTGAACTTTTCCAAACTTATCTTGTAACCATTTATCAAATGTAATTGTGTCTAAGTATAAATACTCTTCTTTTGACATCGCACTGTCAGTTGTCCAAGGAATATCCGGGTAAGATTCGTCGTAAATTCTTCTAAGTTCTTTATCAACCTTAACGAATTGATCTGCATTCTTTGGATCGGTTACACCTTTCCAGAAATCCTTCATGATCGACTTTTTGTAAGTGAATTTCGTTTCGTCAGAAGTCTCGTGCTTAAGTTCATCAAGTAACTTTAACTCTTTTAAGAATTTTTCAATATCAGAGCCTTCATCTGGAATCGTGATGTAAGCAGCCCCAATTGAATAAGTTGCATTACCGTATGTCTCACCTTTAGAGTTTCCACCAAAGACTGGATCTTGCTCAAGAATGATTGGATTTAAATCGCGAAGCTCCCAGCCTGCAATTAATCCAGACATCCCACCACCAACAACAATAACTTTTCTCTTTTCTGTTGGGATAGGAATTCCCCCTTTCTTAGCGAGGTAGCCATCAAGGTTCCATAAAATGTCGTGAGGTCTATTGATGTTGTCACCGTTGAAATCCAGACTCGCAAACTGATCCGCGCTCAACACCTGAATGGGTGATGCCTGCATAAGACTTTTAGGTGCCAGTTTATTTAAAACGGCCTGCGACTTTTTCGGCATCGCCAGGGCCATGGCCGTAAAGGCTGAAAGTTTTAAGAAATCGCGACGAGGGTTGGTGAAGGACTCGTTTAAATTCAACGACATACAGATTAATTCCTTAATGGTGATAAAAGTTTGAGGTATAAAACACTTCCCTACCATTTCTGTCAAGAAATCCTACAAAAATGGCGATAAATAGGTGTGAAAAGTTTAGTAATCAAGCACATAGTCTTTCTGGTGTCCTGGCTACTTATTGCCTCGTGCAGTTCGCCCGATATCGCTGTGTCTTTGCGCGAGCCGGCCCAATACAACAGCTGTGCTAACCTCGTCTCTTCGATCATCACTGCCAAACAAGTCGAAGTCGTTAATGAAGAATCCATTCCTTCACAATCTCTTCCTGAACTTTCATTAAGTAAAATTATCAATAGCAGAAAAGGTCTGCGCGAAAAATACGTCAAAGTGACCGAGTCCATCCGCGATTTTCATATTGGAAAAGATATTCCTACCAATGGGAAAACCAAACTTTTACTAGATCCTCGCGAAGGGTATCTGGCAAAAATCATGATGATTAGAAATGCAAAAAAGACCATTGACCTGAGTTATTTTATTTTTAAAGACGATGATACCGGCAAGGCCATTTTGCATGAATTGCGACTGGCCATTAGACGCGGAGTAAAAGTTCGCATCCTGGTAGACTCTGCCGGATCAATTTCAAAAGCTCCTTTCTATGATGACATCAAGGCCTTAGTCGCTTTAAGTGGAAAACCTCTCCTTGATGAAGCCGGAAATCCGACAGGTGAATATGCCCATGCGGAAGCAATGCTGTTTAATCCGCTCTTTAATATCCGCGCTCATGTCGCCAACTGGATGAAAGCGGTTCACAATTTATTTGTAAGCGAAAATGAAAAACTGCCTCTGGCAACATTCACCATTAACCGCAGAAGCCATGATAAAATTCTCCTCATTGATGCCCAATCGGAAACTGACTCTATGGCCATTATTGGTGGACGCAATATTGCTGACAATTATTACGCAGTTAATGCCGGTGAAGAGAATCCGATTCTCGATGCTGAAATCATGATCAAGGGTTTTACACAAAAAGATGCTGACGGCAATATTCAAAACGCGCTGGAAAATCATTACAATAAAATCTACTACTACCTGGCCAATAAAAATTTTTCCGATTTTCTCTTTAAAACTAATCGCAATAAAGTAAAAAACGAATTTAGAGAAATGCTCACTGGGGCTAGAAATCTCTATGGAAAAGATGGCCCTCTGGAAGAACAGCTAAAGTTGATGGAAGAAGATAATTTTCTGGAAACCGACTTCGAAGACGGACTTATTTCCGTCATCAATGAGATTCAGAATTTAAGCCGAACTAAAATTTTCATGGCCCCTCAAGGACCACAGAATAAGAAAAATGGAAACTCTCTAGTGGCCAAGCTTCATGCAGAGGTCGCAAAAGCAGAAGACACCGTCGATATTGTCTCTCCTTATTTCTGGATCCCAGATGAAGAAGTTGAGTTTTTAATAAAGTGGGCAAAAAAACATCCCCATAGAAAAGTTAGAATTTTTTCAAATTCAATCACTACAACCAACAATATTGTGGCACAGGCCATGGTGGACACGACCTTTGAAGAGAACATTATCAAAAAAGTGAAAGGGACTCCCTATGAAAAGCAATTTGAAATCTATTCTTATGGAAAGCTTGATGATGAAGTCTTAGGTGGAAACAAGAAGTATGGCTTCCTGCACGCAAAACTGGTTATTACCGATAACAAAACAATCACGGTGTCTACATCGAATCTTGACCCGATCTCAAGACATCTTAACTCTGAAGTGGGAACAACTATTGAAAATCTTCCCCACGATTCAAAAAATCTAAAAAAGTTTGTGAAATATATTGATGATCTTCAGAAGAATTCAACTTTGTGGGGAAGTGCTGAGTGGCAAGAAATACGCAGGCATCCTAACAATAAAATTCTCACGATTTTACAAGCTTTTGTTGCTAAGATCATTTATGCATTAAACTTGGTACCCATAATTTAGGCCATTTAGAAATATGCACAGAGAACAAAAAGAATTCGTCTATGATCAAATTTGCAACGACTATGTTGTAAAGGCGAAAAACTCTGCTATTGCTTTTTTATTAGCGGCCATTTTATTTCTTTTTCTCTTCAAAGAGCATCCACAGCTTCAAAAATATAATTATATTCTACTCACTGGAATCATCTGCCTTTCCCTACTTCGCCTTTACAATGCCATCCGCTACTTAAAAGAAAAAGTTAGCTTGAATGATGCAGTAAAAGTGGCAAGCTTCAGTGCCATTTTCAACGGGATACTTTGGGGCTTTATGGGAGTACTTGCGGTCTTAACCGTCGAGAAATTTAATGCCCAAATTCTGATTACATTTATTATTCTGATCAGTTTCAGCGCCAACTCTCTCACGACTCTCTCTCACCGCTGGCCAGTACTTATGATTTTTAACATCTGTGTACTCGTCCCTCAGATCCTTTATGGAGTTGTCGACTATAAAAGAGCGGGTGATCCCGGCAGCCTTTGGTTGCTAGGATTTATGTGCATTAACTTTTTTTATATTTTCCGCCAGGCCAATGTGATCCAAGACGAACTCAAAAAGCGCTTCTCTGCTGAATACGATTTAAAAAAATCTCTTGAAGCTATTTCTTTTAGTAAAAAGACTTTGGAAGAAGAAAGCATTAAAACATTTCACGCTTCAAGACTATCATCGCTCGGAGAAATGGCCGGCGGTGTGGCCCACGAGATTAATAATCCTCTCACCATCATTCAAGGTGTGACTAAATCAATTCTGGTTCACGACCACATGAAAATTGATGAAAAGACTAAAGTTAAGCTCGCCAAAATTAATTCTGCCAGCCAAAGAATTGCCAAAATTGTCAAAGGAATGAAAAGTATCTCAAGTAAACACGATCACATTGAGCACGAGGCGATTACGATCGAAAAAGCTCTGGAGCTTTCTTTAGGGCTTTTTGAAGAAAGACTAAAAAATGAAAACATCCGTTTTTCTTACGAGCATCAGTGTAACCCCATAGTCAGATGTAACCCTCAGCAGATCTCTCAGATTATTATTAATCTTTTAAGTAATGCCCTGGATGCTTTACTTAAAGTTCATGGAGATAATTATCTTTGTGTTCTCGTCACTGAAGATAAAGTCAACATGGCCGTAGATATCAGGGTTATCAATAGTGGGCCGCTGATTGATCCGGAAGTTGAGTCTAAAATCTTTGAACCCTTCTTTTCAACCAAATCACTTGGAAAAGGTACAGGACTTGGACTCAGTATTTCTCAAACACTGGCCGGAAATAATGGTGGAATATTGAGTTATGAAGTTTATCAGGGTAAAGTGTGTTTCAAACTTAGACTTCCAACGGTAACTGACATCTAACATGAAAATCATATGGCCTCTCATCTTGATTTCCTATGCAAGCCTATTTGTATTTGGAATTAGTGACAATATTCGTGGGCCATTGTTTCCTGAAATTTTAAAAGACTTTAATGTCAGTGACTCAATGGGGTCATTGATGTTCGCTTTAAGCTCAATTTCAGGTTTTTTTGCCAGTCACTTTACCAGGCATTTACTAAGAAGGTTTGATCGAAAATCAATTTTGCAGGCCAGCTGTCTCGGTTTAACTTTTGCTTTATTGGGTATGGCCTTCGCTCCCAATTTTGTTATCTTTCTAGCCCTAAGTGTTCTTTTTGGAATGTGTTCTGGAATTTTGGGTCTTATTCCTAATATCCTAGTGCCACTAGGAGCTTCTTGTGAAAAAAAGCAGCAACTTCTTTCAGGGCTTCATGCCATGTATGGAATTGCCAGTCTTCTAGCGCCAATGTTAGTTGCGGCCATCGGATTTTTTACTAAAAACTGGCGAGTGACTTTTGGCCTCACAGCACTTGCGCCGGCCGCACTTTATATTTACTCACTTCATAAAAGTCATAGTCCTCATCACGAAAAACCCAAGCGTACTGCTGAAGAACACAAGGCCAATAGAAAAAAGAATTTCAAACCTCAGCTATTCCTGGCCTTTATGGTGAGTTTTGCAGTCGCTGCTGAAGTTATGCTTTCTTCACGACTGGCCCTTTATATGAGACGCGTTTGGAACTACGACCTGGAAATGTCGAGTTTATATGTAACCTATTTTTTTATTGCTCTGCTTTTCGGACGACTCATCTTTACCGGCGTAAAATTCAACCGCTCTATTATTTTCCAGCTTTCTTCTTGTCTTCTCATTACCGGTTTGTGCATTAGTTTAGGCTTATTTGCTCATCCTCTTTTTTTAATTGTGGCCGGAATGAGCGTTGCTCCTTTTTATCCACTGGCCATATCTCTTATTTCATCTGAATTTCCGGACGACCTTGATACAGCTGTCTCATATATGATGGCCACGGACTCTATGATGCTGGCAATTATGCACATCTTGGTCGGAAAATTAAGCGATGAATACGGAATCCATCAAGCAATGTACTCTGAGGCCTTTTTCCTTTCGGTCTCATTCATTCTGGTCAACAGCTATCATTTCTTTTTTAAAAGGAATGAGCAAAATAATTAAAGACTAATTTTTAATTCTGCCTTATCTTTAATTCATGATATTTTTGAAAAAAAATTCGCTTTTAGTGATGGCCGCGATTGCACTCCTCGTCACTCAAATTATTTTTCCGGTCAAAGGAAGCAATGACATTTTTCCAATTTTTAGCTGGAGTATCTTTTCTTTCAGCATTCCCAAAACACAGACCACAACTATACGAGTATCTTTTAAAAACAACAATGAAGAGCAAGTATGCTACCTTACTCTTTGCCCTAGAGAGCTTTTTGCAGGCAACCGCAAAGAACTTATCTGGCGCGTGCTTGACTGGGGAAAAAATCCGCAACGTCCTTTAGGTAAGCCTGATTTTTTCACCGGCCTTGATGATCGCATTACTCAAATTGAAATCCTGAGAATTGAAGTTGATCATACAAAGGCCCTATCTCCTAAGACGATTACGCCTCTTCAGGTTTTAGGACAATGGAAGAACTGATGACAAAAAACAGAGTAACACTTCTATACTTGGCTCTTTTTACCTTGATCATCACTCATGCTACTCAGTTCATTTTCTTTATGAAATTACGACCTACCGACATCCTATGGCCGGTAAAGTGGATCCCACAATCTGCCTGGTTTTTTACCGGGAACACTATGCTCGCACTTTGTCTTGCAAGCACATTTTTATTAGTTGTTAAAACTAAAAAACAGATCCTAAGAGTCACTGCTTTTATTTCTTTGTTTTTTCTTCTGGCAATGTACTTTTCTTACGGAAAGATCAATCACGGTTATCACCAATGGCTTTATATACTCTTTGTTTTGGCCATTCCCCGCACTTTTAATAAAGAATCAATTGACTGGTGGAGACAAAATCTTGCGGGAATTTTTACCTTAACTTATTTTTGCTCGGGCATTTGGAAAATCAGAGGTTTTGTTGATTTTGCGATTTCTTATAAAGAATACCCTCTGGCAGACTATCTGCGTATTCAAGTGAACAATTCGACTTTAGATAATGGCCCATCACATTTTATTAAATTCTTCAATTCTCCATCCAGCAGTGCTCTTCTTACGTTGGGGGCCCTGTTTATTATTGCGCTCCAACTTCTCCCTTTCGTTTTCGTTTTTAAAAGAAAATATGCATACTCTTTTATTTGCATTGCTCTCTTTCACACAATGACTCTCATCTCGCTTAAAGTCTGGTTCTTTCAAAGCATCATTCTTGCTGCCATTCTTCTTTTAGACTTTGATCAGCAAGAACATGAAACTAAAGAAAGCTAAAAGCATTGTTTCAAAACTGTCTCTTTTACTTTTTTAATTTAACTTTTAGTTTATTCCAGGCCAGTGAGATTCCATTTTTCTCTATGCTAAGCTCGATTCAAGAACCTTTCGAACTTTCCTGGAGGATACAATGGAAGTTTTAAGTGCCGAGCAGATCGTTACCGTTTCAGTTATGTGCCTTTGGTTTTTATTTCCAGTCGGAATGTTTTTATCTGTCTGGCGACAAGAGCAGTATGAAAAGGCCAACTCTACTGCTCTTAACTGCACTTCTATACATCCTTTCCGGGTGCGGAAAATCCACAATGGATGGATCCTCAGGAACCAGTGTCTCTGCGGCCTATCTTAATTCCAAAGCTTCTGTTTACTTTACCTCTACACAAAAAGTAGTCGTCGAAGTGTACTATGAAGCAGGTGCTGAACCTTTTGCCGGCAATACGGCCAAAGGAGTTCCGTATTGGAGTATCCTGGAAGACAATTTAAAAGCGATCTTTAAATACAAAAGTGTTCAGCCTACAATTATTGTCCCTAAGACATTAAGTGAAATGCATCTTCTACCTTCTCAAAACAAGTTGGAGAGCTGACGAAGTCCTGGCCTTAAATAGCACTTACAAAGAAGCATCTCCCAGTACAACAGAGGCTCGCTTTTTCTTAACAGTTTTTTTTGCCTTGTGATGCCCATATGCTTCACCTAAGCTTTTTTGCAAGAAAGGAAGTAGATCAATAACATTTGTGTCTGTTTCCCATACCTCTTCTTCGATTTCTTCATTCTCCTCAACATCTCCTGCTTTTATTTTCTTTTTAATATATTTTAAGAGTTCATCTTGATAGGTATCTTTATACTGATCAGGTTTCCACTTGGCCGTCATCTCATCAACTAAAACCTTAGCAGCTTTTAATTCACGGGAAGAAATTTTGACTTTTTTAAGATCGAAGTCATCTAAAAACTTAGCCTCTCTTCTTATTTGGCACTCATGACTGCAACAGGGATATTTAACAACCCAAAACTAATTGCCCCGCTCCAAATTCCTCTTGCCACGCACACCTCCTTTCAAACATTGCCCACCCATTACCTTGCATTTCTCGTACCCAACGATAAATGGGGTTTTTCCTAGCAATTTTCTAAATTATTTTGGGCGATGGAATATTTTAGTGTAGGCTATTAAGTAAAAATAACTTTGTCATAACTAAGGATTTCCTCTGATGAAAAAGTGGGGCAAATATGTTCCCTATCTTATCGTTCTGGCCTTTTGCTTAATTAATGTAGGAGTACTGGGGCCAAGCAAAGAGAACAAATCATCTCTTCCTTTTTTTAACTGGTGCTTGTTTTGTTCATCAGACATTCAACATGTAAAATATTATGAAATTCAAATTCAAAAAAAGAATGGGCCTACAATAGTTCTTGATAATAAAAACAATAAAAATCAAATTGTTTTTCAAAACGTAAAAGAAATCATTTCGATGCATAGAAGATCGCAGTTAACAACAAACAGATTAAAAGAGATCCTTGGGAGCGAAAGCGCCAGTGTTTCCTTGTTTGAAATAAGTTGTGACGTTCATGAATGGTTTGTCCGCAATACCTGTGGACCAACAACCCTATTGGCGACCTATGAAATCTAAAGTTGAAAACTGGATTGAATATCCAACTCTTATTCCCCATCTCTTTTACCTGGCGCATGCTTTCTATCTTCCGCGCCTTTCAAAGTTTTTAACCAGCACAACTCCTGAGTCTTATTACCAGTGGCCGATTCGCTTGATTCTGGAAATGGTAGGCAATCAAATTGTTGGCAAGTGGATCATTGTTGCCTTTTGCCTTCTGGTTTATTTTTTTTCTATTTTTTTTAGTAAGAAGAAATACATTCAGGTTCTGGTTGTAATGACCAACCTCTTTTACATTGCCATGAATAGCTTTCCAGCTTTAGGAATCAATGTTTATGAATCTTATTGCTTTCTCTATTTCTCAATTGCCCTTCTCTTTTTTGATTTAAAAGGAAAATTCTTTACTGATAAGTATAAAACACTCATCGCAATAGCCGTCTCACCGTATGTGCTTTCAGGATTAATAAAAATTTATCATTACCAGCAATTCCTAACAGATAAAATGCTGCTCAATAAGATTATTGAGGTTGAGTACTTCAGCAATCAGACTTCTTTTTTAATCCCTTTCCTAAAAGGCCATGATGTACCAACATACCCGCTCTTTCCTCTGGTTATAGCACTTCAAATTTCTGGAGTATTTGCCATTAGCTCTCCTGGTTTTAGAAAAATCTGGATGCCTTCTATTTTGCTCTTTCATCTTTTTAATACGATTTTATTCAATATAAATTTCTTCTTTTCATTTATTATCCTGCCTTTTTCTTTTTTTAATTCAAAAGAAAATACCGACAGAACTGAAAAAAGCATTATTGCTCTAACTTTTTATTCTTTACTCATTTTTACCGGCCAGATTTTATACAAGCTCACCACACTTTCTTTACCTGAAAGCGAGCTATCGCTCTTGCGCGCTTACTCAATTCTCTATCTTCTAGTGATTTTTGCAGGTATCTTTCTGCATAAAAAGCACTTCATACGTATCATGGTTCTTGGTTTTCTTATAACCAATGCCACTCTTTTCTTAATTTATAACATTCCTTTTTCCTTCCCTGATTACCTCGTTGTTATCTTTCTTGCTTTTGCCTTGTTAAAAGATCTCTACCGACCTTTAGAAATAATGTCTGAATATCTTTTTAAAGGCCTGGTCTTTATTGGTGGGCTCAGAGCTATCTTGGTCGTGGCATTGACGATTGAAAGGCTAAGCGCTTTTCATTTCTCAAGGAAAATACCTGACGCTCTTTATTTAATGATGGAATTGCCTCTGTCTAGCCAATGGAACTCACTGGTCTTTTTGGTCATCGCCATTCTAGAAATCTTTTATAGACGACTGTCTTTAAAATCATGGGCCCTTCCTCTCTTATTAGTCACCCACCTCTACTTGGCTTCTTTTTCTAACATCACCAGTTCTTATTACTTATTCTGGATAATTTCACTAAGCATGTTGTGCAATGTGAAAAATTCAAATATTCCAAACAAGTGGACAATCACCTCTACTGAGAGATAAAATTTCTTACATCTATTGGATTGTCGGAGTATTTTAAGTGAATTCTTTTAAATTGAAGCACGGTTTCTTTATGTTCCTTACTTTTTCAATAATGGCCTGTAACTTCACTTCTCAAGACACCACGAATGAAACTCTTAAAAAGAAATTAAAAGAAACAACCAATCCAGTTTCTGAAGACGTTCTTAACGGAATGAAGTGGAGTGAATTCGAAAATTTCTACAGTGACTGGCGAATGGTCACTTCAACATTCAGAACCGATCGCGATCAGCTTCGAGTTATTTATGCAAACGATATTGCATGGAAAGCACTAAACGAAGGTGGAACATTTCCCGATGGAGCGATGTTTGCCAAAACTGGTTTCAATGTTGAGGAAGATGAAAGATTCCCTTCAAGTAAAAAACCTTCAAACCAGTTAAGATTGATGGTGATGAAGCGCGATCACAAACTATATCCTGAAACAGATGGATGGGGATACGCTCTAATGAACCGCAGACGCCTGGAGCGATTAGAAAAAGGTGAAGTGCCGGAAAAATACGAATCGATCACTGACTTCCAGACTTCATGCCACGCCTGTCACCAGCTTGCGGCCGATACCGACTTTGTTTTCTCAAAACCAATGTTCAGCAAAGTTCTGGGTCTCTCTGCTCCTAGCAAAGGGATGATTACTCTTCTTTCTAAGTTTCAAAAAGGTAATGCTCCTTTCTCTCAAAAAACAGCTCTAGATGTTTTCAAGGATATGAATGTTGATCAAAAGCACGCAAAAAATATCTGGTATCTTGAAATGCCACTTTTTGAAGGTGCCCTACCTGAACTAAGAGCTTCTTTAACAAGCTTTACTGGAAAAAGTGGAGATAGCTACCTGGTCTATGACCCGGCCTCACAGTTATACGCTTTAAGTACTCCGGATAACACCGTTAAAGGCTGCGAGAAATCTCAAAAGTACTTCACTGGTTGTTTAAATAAAAAAATCCCGAGAAAGAATATGATTGAAGTCACTCACATCGTTACAATCTGTGATGGTGCCGAGTACAAGAACTAATATCTGAATGTTTAGTATTCATAAGAACTTTTTTTTACTGCTTTCATTATTAATCGGGTTCTCGTCGGTTCTGGCTGCTAATGATTTAGTTACACAAGATTTCGTCTCCGAAACGTTGACTCTAAAGCAGAAAGACCTTATCGAGAAATGGGTCTCACGCAAAAAAATTGATACGATTGTTTTCGGAACAATTAACTTGCACCCTAATATTCAAGTGCCTTCAGGCGGTGAACTGCATTTAAGGCTCGTGAATATCTCTTCTATTTATCGCCCTTTTATCTTTAAACGCTTATACAATGTTCGTTTTCCATTTAAATATGAAATCAAAACATCTGACTTTGTTGGAGGGATCGGACCTCTGGCCTTATTTGAACCTTTTTACCTGGAAGCATTTTACTATCGCTATCTTCCGGGAAAAGTTCCTCGCTACGACGATTTCTCTTCAAATCAAGTTGTCGGTGGAGAAGCCTGGGGAAATCCTGGAAGACCTTATCCACTTTCTTTCGGGCAGGTTCGCAACTTTCAGTTAAATTTCTGGTGGACTCCTGAAATGTTTGGTTCCAGGTTCTCACCTTCTGTTAAACCTTCCCCATCACTAATGTCAGGATGGCTTTACCTCTCTAACCTCTTAAAGAAGAACCTTGAAGACGTAAAAGTTATTGAAGGCAATGTCATTATTTGCGATAAAAATCTTCAACTCGTAAAATCTATCCCATTTAAAATGACTGATTTAAGTAAACCGATCGAATGGCACACTAATCTGCCAACGACGATCACTGGTTTCATCAGCGTGACTGGAACTGCTAAGAAATCCAACGGTAAAACGGTTCATCTTCGCGGAGGAAGAGCAAGCCCTAAAGTCGTTATCGATCTTCCTGCTGCCAATCTTAAAATTGTACTAACAACTGTGAGCAATAAAGCAACACCGGCCTGTACTCCACGCAAGTAATAAGAGAAGTATGTTTAAATTAATTAAATCCATTTTTTTAGCATCTTCATTGTTTCTAGGATGCACACCTACTTTTGCCGCAAATGAAGTTATTACTCAAGACTTTGTCGCTGACACCCTATCTCCAAAGCAGAAGGATCTGATTGAAAAATGGATTGCAAATAAGAAAGTCGATACCATTATTACTGGCACCATTAATTCTCACCCCAACATTAAAGTTCCAACAGGTGGAGAACTGCACCTAAGACTAGTCAATATCTCTTCTATCTATCGCCCATTTATCTTTAAACGTTTTTATAACGTTAAATTTCCATTTAAATATGAAATCAAGACTTCTGATTTTGTCGGAAATATCGGGTTATTTGGTCTATTTGAACCCTATTACATGGAAGTCTTCTACTATCGCTACTTGCCCAATAAAACTCCACGCTATGATGACTTTTCGGCCAATCAAGTTGCTGGAGGAGAAGCCTGGGGTGACCCGGGAAGACCTTATCCATTATCTTTTGGGCAAGTCCGCAACTTCCAATTGAATTCCTGGTGGACACCAGAAATGTTTGGTTCAAAGTTTTCAACAGCAGTAAAAAAATCTTCTCTACTTATGTCTGGCTGGCTTTACCCATCTTACTTACTTAAAAGTAAACTCGAAGACACTCAGCAGATTGAAGGAAATATTTATGTTTGTGACAAAAAACTTCAAATGGTTAAATCTGTCCCTTTTAAAATAACTGATCTTAATAAACCTATAGAATGGCATGCAGAACTAGCATCAAACATCAGTGGTTTTATTAGCGTTATTGCGACTACAAAAAATCAGAAAGGTGAATTAATTTATCTTTATGGTACAAGGGCAAATGCCAGAGTTTCGGTTAGTCTACCAGTTTCTAATTTAAAAGTAGCACTGACAACAATGAGCAATTCAAAATGGCTTCCGTGTCTCCCACAAAACTATCACGGCAAGTAACATTCTTCCTCAATTTCATACGACTTTAGTAATTTTGAGTAAGCACTTACGGCCAGCGCTTCTGGTGGAGAAGAGAAAGTCTTAAAGTAGTTCTTATAAAAAGGACAAGATGGTTTTAAAAATGAAGAAGCTTTGCCCTGCCTGATCTCACTGCTCACATATGGTGTGATAGAAAAGCCTTTCTTGTGGCGCAAGTTTGCCGAATTAGCAGCAAGAGAGCCCGATAAATATTGAGCAAATGCATCGCTGCTATTTGAATCAAAAGAAAGAATTGGCTTCTGGTATTTTTCGTTAAAAAGCTGAATGGCCCTGCCGACTGCTTCCCCTTCTTTTTTAAATTCACCAGTCATTGGATAAATCAAGAATCGAGGATCAACTAAATCCTTTGAAGAAGAACGCTTGCGCCCGCTATAATCATAGAGACCTTGTCCCCAAAATAGTTTGGATAAATTTGGATTTTCCAGTTTTGCACAACTTTCTTGATCAGCTACTGGCCCACCTAGAGAAAGAGAGCTCTTTGACCCAAGAATAACAGAAGAAACTCCTAGCTTGCGAATACTTTCAGAAAAAGGAAAAGCATGCACCGTTAAGCAGTTAATTTGACCATCAGGAAATGATCGGGTGACAAACACTCCTTCATTTGTAAGTGCCTCATTGATGAGTTTATAAAACTCTTGGGTATAAGTAAGCCTCGAGCTCATATAAAGAGGCCAGGTTAAATTATTAATAATCAGGTCATAGGGCTCAGAATATTTTTTCTTTGCTAAAAATTTGAAAACATCATCTGTGTGAATTTCAAGATTGGTCAACGTTTTATAATTAAATTCTGTCACTCGCCCAATTCCTTCACGAAATCCTTCAATTCCATAGGCTGGAAAGTTATCTATCACATCAACTTTTTCAATTTTTTCGCCTGTCTCTTCCGTCAAAATGGAAATGTATTTTAGTAAAAGCTGATTGCCCAAACCAAGAATTAAAACGCGTTTCATTTTTTTGATTTTGCCTAAATCTTTTGTAACCAGAGATTTTGCGAGATCTGAAGATGAATACATCGGTGCTGCATATCCGCCTAAACCAATTCCCGGAATTTCGTTGTATTTGTAAACAAAACCGACTTTGCCTTCCTTACGATAAATCGTTTGAACACTATCCAGTCCAAATTGATTATCTCTTGAAACAGACTCTGTTAAAAAAAGACGAGACTTCAATGATTGGGCAAGAATCCTTCGGCTTGGCTGTTGCAATACGATCCACGTCCCAGCCATCACAAATAAAAAGATTACGACAACAAGTCTCTTATTTTTAGGACCGTAGAATAGCCACCAAATTAACGACAGAATAAAGAACAAAGGAAGTAAAAGCTCTATTGGGGGATGGCCTAAAATAAGCCCCGGCACAGCAAATCCCAGGAAGTTTCCTAAAGAAACAAAGAATAAGTGATTCTCATTCGGCACTTCCAGCTGTCTATTAGGAACAACATACGCAAAAGCTGAATAAGGAATAAGCAGAAGAAAAATTTGCAAGAAACTAAAAAACGCAATTCTAAAAGGAAAAGGATAGATGGCCAGAATAAAAGAAGAAGGGTCAAAAAAGAAAAAGTCTTTAATCCCTCCAAAACAGAAAACTAAAATCAACGCAAATACCAGGCAGGCCAAAACAGGAATCAAATAAGTTTTAATTTTACGAACTGGTAAATAGCGGGCAATGGCCAGATGTAAAAAAACCAGAAGTAGATAAACATGAAATTCAAATCCCGAAGGAAAAATAGACAATTCCATGACTTCAAACACTGACGAAAGATATATCCCTGAAAAAAGTCCCAACCCTAATGAAGCGAGAGTAAGAGAATTCCAATGGATCTTAAGTGGAGGTTTAGATACATCCCACATGCGATGACTAAAAGAAATGAGTAAAAGCGCCAGACCAGCAATTCCGCAAACAGCTGCATTTCCTAATTTTACCTGAATAAAAAAAAGAAAGATGATGCCAAATGCAGAAATCACGTTGTGCCAGAAGTAATTTTTCTCAATGTCAGAATCGAGATAGATTGCCCTTGAAGAAAGAATTCCAGAAGAAAGAACAATCAAAACAATTAAGATCCCTGCCAGCACCTCTCCAAGAGCTGACTGAGAGCCTTGAAAAATCAGCTTTGAGTAAAATGCCCCTAGAGTCGTAAGTGTAATACCTGACGCCGTTAATACGATGCGAGTCCAGGCAGTACTAAAAAAACCTGATTGCCCAAGACAAATACCACCCATGACAGCAATTAAAATCATGCTTTCAACAGAAGTTGTGCTTCCAAAAACACCAAAAAAAATAGGCTGTGCTATAATTTGAATAGTAACGACAACGACCGCTGCCACCAAGTGTAGACTTTGCTTTAGAAGAGACATAAACTAATTTTAAGTATCCCATAGAGAATTGACAACAACATTATGTTCGGATGATGAAGACATATAAATTACAAAATCCCTTTTTATTATTTATTTGTCTGATCACTCTGTGCTCTCTGGCCTCATGCTCTCCTTCTTCAAAAAAACCTATCCCTGTTTATTTCTCAACTCCTCTAACAGGGAAAGAGAAAGGATACAAAATCCTAAACGCTGCGCAACTTTATACCAACGATCATCCTGAATCCAATTTAGAATTGCATCCTGTTGATTCAAAGTCAGATGATCAATTGAGCACAAAACAAATAATGAGCTTCTTAAAAGAAAAAGATCCAAAAATTATTTTTGGACCTCCTGGTTCATCTGGTGCAGATGCATTTTTAGAAGCAGTTAAGCAGCTACCCCCAGGAGAACAGAAAAAGCTATTCTTCCTTAATCAAGTAACAGCTTCTCCTAAAATGAACTTTTCTTTATCGCAAATAAATGTCTTTTTTAAAACTGAAGATTATTTATCTGGTGTAATTGATTTCATTTTAACAAAAGAAAAAAAACCGAGACGCGCACACATTATCCATCTCGAAGACATTCCCTATCTTGACGATGTTGCCGAGTTCGCCAGAAAAGACTTACGTAAAAATTCTATCTCAATTGGATTAGACATTGGGATTCCAGAGAAAGGCTCTCCTGCTCTCTTAGAAAAATGGAAAAAAACAGACATCAAGAAAGAAGACTGGGTATTTTTGATCACTCACAATATCCCAGATACATTTCGCACGCTTCAAGATGATAAACTTTTTTCAGAAGTCACTAAGATTATCACTTATGGGAAAGCTCATTCTTATGTGAAGAATCATCCGTGGCTCTATAAAAATAGCTGGCAAGCATTGTTTTGGCACCCAGACCTTGAATACAAGGGAAGCGGGTCTCTTTCCAACTGTGATTTTGAATCAAAGTTTGAACAGAATTTTCACCATAAACCCGACTTCCATTCAGCGTTTACTTATTCCATGTTTGAAGTGGCAGCAGCTTTAAAATTCGCCAATCCTTTCTTAAAAGAAGAAGGCTTAGTTGGACTTCCTCCTATTTTAAGTTTGACCGGAGAAGTTCAATGGGATGAAAAAGGACTCAGGCTTTCTCTTCGCCCAATTCTTTTTCACCAGGAAGAAACAATAAGTGAAATTTATCTAACACCATCCATAAAGAAAGTTTGTGATTCTCCACGCTACCTAAAAGATACATTGATTAAAAACTGGGATACTTCACCTGCTAAGCTAAATGACAATGTCTGGAAGAAATCCATCAAGGGTGACTCACGCTTTATTCCAGTTCAACTTTGGAACGGAAGCGAATGGGATGGAAATCAGGTTCTTTCAATGGAAGAAGGCAGGGATAAAATTTTCAATCACACCAATACAAGAGGACATACCTATACCAAGGAAGTATCAAAGGCCCTGCAATGGTTTCACCCAAGAATGAACCGATCTTTTTTGGTCTATAAGAGAATTTCTCCAAAAACACCTAAGGTTGAAGCTAAAACTCAGCTCTTTACACTGACCGATGATTTACAAGGAATCGGACGATTATTTGATACAAGAGAAGGGAACTATTACGCCTATAATGAAATCAAGTTTCCTTTGGGATGGTGGAAAAAAGGCGAAGAAAAAACCTTTAAGCATCCTCGCTGGTACCAGGGAGATACGAAGCCCAGAGAATTCACCTCTACAATTAAAATATTAGAGATTGATTTCAGCTATAACAACGTTCCTCATTCTTTAAAGTATGAATTAGTAATCCATGATGAAAATCATAAAATCATTACCCGTAACATCTATATTTATAGCCCTAATCAAGCTAACGTTTTAACCCAGAACCTTTTAAATCAATATCAATGATAAATTTTATAAAAAACAACATTCATGAAATTGAAAATGATAAAGCTTTAAGTTGGTTTGGTGCTTTTATTTCACTAACCCATATCTGGACTTTCCTTTATTGGATAATGGACTTAAGAGTTCCTCAAATACTTTCAAACAACATCGCCCCCATCTGCTGGCCTTTTTTTGAAAGCTGCTTTAACTACAGAGTCTTTAACTACAACCAAATAGAACTTATTCTCTACCTGTATTTATTAGTTGGAATGATCGTCACTGTCTTGTTTTTACTTCCTGCCCGATACACAAAATGGGCCTATGCAGGACTTGTGATTCTCTCTCTTTTTAAGTTTTTTTTATTCGCACAAGACTACCAGCTGAGAATGAATCAACACTATATGGCCCTAGCCGTGACACTTGCCTACTTGCTTATAAAAAGTAAGCGCAAAGTTATCCCGCAGGTTATTGTTCTATTCTATGTTTGGGCCGGGACGATAAAACTTAACGAAGAATGGTTAAGCGGAGCTGGCATTTATAGAATTGAAAAGCTATGGCTTCCAGAAAGCCTTCACCGTCTTTCCTTTTTATATGTTGTTATTCTTGAACTCCTTATTGTTTTCTTTTTACTAAGTAAGAAAAAAGCTCTTTTTTATTTTGCCTTCATTCAGGTTTTTATCTTTCATCTTTTCTCTTGGCCGATCGTTGGGTTCTTTTATCCGATGGTCATGTATTCTCTTCTGGCCATTTTTGTGCTTGATCGAATTTTCCCTTCTCCTGAAAAATCTCCTCTTTTTATTGGAGGAAGCTGGCAAGGCGCCACCTATCTGGGCCTGTTTTCTCTTCTTCAGCTCACTCCGTACTTTTTCCCTGGGGATATCACCCTGACAGGAGAAGGAAGATATTTTTCTCTCAATATGTTTGATGCTCAAAGTGTCTGCGATGGTGAATTCACCATTTATATGAAAGATTCATCAGTTAAAAAATTGAATATCAAATTTGATTGGGATGAAGGTTTCAGAAAAAATAAAAAAGATGGAACTATTAGGCTTAGAACCCGTATCCATTGTGACCCATTAGTGCACTTTAGCCGCGCTCAGGGGTTTTGCCGAAGAAGTGAAGTTCAAAACCTGGATTTCATCTTCTACTCTAAGAGAAGCTCAGACCCAGAGCTGAAAAAGCTAGTTGATACGAAAGACTTTTGTAGTCAGAATTTGAGTTATAGTATGTACCAACACAACTCATGGATTATTGCTCAATGAAAATAGTGTCTAATTCCTATTTATCGCCGAAAAGAGAATGGATTAACCTTATTTTTCCTTTAATCTCTCTTCCCTTCATCTTCGCCGAATTTCAATTGGGGTGGGCCTTCTCGATTGCCTTTTTCGTGGCCATTAGTCACTTTGGCGCTCTTCACCATCTCATTACAATCTATATTGTTGGCCAGAGCCCGGAGTGTGCCGAGTGGGCCAAGGAACATTTTGGAAGCATTCCAAAATTCTTTGCCGCTTTTATTCTTCTAGGCCTTATTCTTTTTTTCTCATTTGTCATCAGCATGAATCGCCTCGAAGCCCAGTTCCCGATTATGAAATGGGTCTTCCTTGCATTTATTCTACTCGACCTCTACTTTATCTCCGTCTTTCACATGATCCATCAAAGTAAAGGCCTATCCCTGCTCTACAATAATTTTGGGGAAAGCTCTGAAGGTTTAAGAAAGTGGGAGAATTGGGAACGCCGATGCGCGACTGGTCTGGTAACAGGTGTAGTGATTGCTGGTTTTTTTGGGGCCTTCCGCAAAAACCCTATCGATATTTCTCATTTTGCTTACAACAAACAATTTGAGATTTTTGGGCTTTCTCTGGCCTGCCTTTCGGCCCTTATCTATATTTACTCTGCTGTTAAAAGTGGAATGCTGCTGAAATCTTCAAAAGGGCTTTTTTCTCTT
The DNA here is from genome assembly GCF_058446905.1 of Bacteriovorax sp. As-1. NCBI lineage: Bacteria > Pseudomonadati > Bdellovibrionota > Bacteriovoracia > Bacteriovoracales > Bacteriovoracaceae > Bacteriovorax > Bacteriovorax sp. As-1. The sequence continues at coordinate 2,013,361 of NZ_CP184341.1, read as the reverse complement.
AGAATGATTGTATGGATTTTTTATCCTGTTTCAGTTGTGGCCCAGGCCACTCAAAGGCTTGTCCATGGTCTTGAGTATTACTTCGTTTATGCCAAGATTGAAAAATCCAGAAAAGATATTATTACAATCATTGGAATTGCCTCTGTCGTTCTTTTAGTATCAGTTTATGCCATTGTTCTTGCATTCCGCTCCAATGGACTTGCTGTTTACCTTGGAAACTTTAACATTTTAGAAAAAGGCGTGACTGATCAATATATCGGACAGTTCAAAGTGAGAAACCTGGCCTACGCATTTTACGGAACGATCAATATTCTGCACATTCTTATTGATTCATTTCTATTCCGTTATAAATTTCCCAAAGCAAGACAGGCCACACTACAGCACTTAGTTAAATCAACGAAGTAAATTTAAAATCTCCCTAGGGTGATGAACAATAAAGTCTGCTTTTTCATGTCTCATTCTTTCCAGATCCCCATAACCGTAACTGACCCCAATCGCCCAGCTATTTGCCTGTTTTCCGGCCTGAATATCAATATCAGAATCGCCGATAATTAATATCTCTTCAGAATGAACACCAAACTCTTCTGCAATTTTCAGCACAGGATATGGGTCTGGTTTATTCTTAAAAAAGGATTCTTTCCCATAAATATTCACGAAGTAGTTCTCAAGGTTAAGCTGTCTTAAGATCGGTCTTACGAATTCATTAGATTTATTGGTTAAGACAATTTTTGGATAGGCCTTTAATTCTTCTAAAACTTCAATCACCCCATGATAAACAGATGTTTTCTCCAACATACACTTGCGATAATTATCACTATAAATCTTTGCCGCCAGATCAGTTTGATAAATCCCTTTGGCCACTAGTTTTTTTAAGACTAAATTAAAGATCCCAATTCCTATTGAGTTTCTAATTTCCAAAGGAGTTAATCCATCAACTCCAAAAAAGGTCAGCGTTGTATTAACAGTGCTCACAATATCCTCATGAGAGTCTATTAGTGTGCCATCCAGGTCAAAAATAAGAAGTTTAATACTTTTCTTCATTAAAGTTCCGGTTTCAAAAAAAGAGTCGTGAACCCAGAAAAAGACAAGGAGTAATGATCTCTACTGCTTATTTTTGATTTATCCAGAATCAGCAAAGGAAGCTCTTTAAGAAGCTCTTCAAAAAGCAACCTGATTTCTAACCTGCCTAGCTTCGCACCTAAGCAGTAATGTGGTCCATGCCCATAAGCAAAATGACTCGCTTCCCTTCTAATATTAATTTCATCTGGTCTGCTTTCCGCAGGAAGATCCCTATTAACAGCATGATTGGAAATAAAGATCACATCACCAGGATTTATCTCCTGATCTCCAATCTTTGTATGCGCTCTGGCCACTCTAAAAATAAAAGTTACTGCTGGATCAATTCTTTTTAGTTCCTCCAGCGCATTGCCAATAAGGGCGGGCTCATTTTTGAGTTCTCTCTGAATTTCAGGATTAGCTGCCAACAAAAACATGATATTGTTAATCTGATCTGTTGTCGTCACTTGTCCGGCAACGAACATCATAATCAGCTGTGAGATCAACTCATCATCATCCATTCCAGTGTGAAGCTGTGCCTTTAGAAGAATCGAGACATAATCTTGCCCACTTCCACCTCTTCTTTCACTAATGAGATTTTGAAAATAGCTCTTTAGCGATTTAGCCGCTTCATTCACTCTAATCCCATCTTCATTAAAGTAACTAGTTGCTCCTCCAAAAAATCCAGTCATAATATTGGCCGATTTAAAAAACTCTGACCTGTCTTCTTCGGGAAGACCGAATAGGTCGGCAAGAACAGTCGAAGGAAGCTCCTTGCTTAGACTTTCAACAAACTCAAATGAACTTTTGTCTTTTACGTTGGCAACAATTCTCTTCACAGTCGCTTCAACTGTTTTGGCAAAACGATCTAAAATATGATCCTCAAATCCTCTTGCCGCAATTTTCCTTCTCGAAGAATGATCTCCATCATCACTCATAACCATCATCTTCTGGATAACTCCAAAAAAATCTTGAATCAAGGAGAGATCCATCTCAGGCATACGAGAAATAAAAAAACCTCCACGATCTGCACTAAACTCGGGAGAAGTTAAAATCATTCTGGCATCTGCAGCTTTCGTCACAACATGAAAATTACCTTTTTCCCAAAAATATGTTTCGCCAAATGATTTAATATAATTTGAAAAATCCTGCGGAAATGTCTCTGTCTTTGATTCTTTCTTAAAGTCTAAAAATGATTGTCCCGTAGCCTTTTGCATAAATATCTTCCTATAAAATTTGAATTCTTTTAAAACTGCGCTTTAAATTATTCTCTAGCGCTCTTCTACCGTGTAAAAAGGTAAAGTTGTCACAGACAATCAAATCTCCTTTTTTCCATGAATGCTCATACAGGTATTTGGGGTCGTACATCTTTGCGCACATTTTCTTATAAAAGTTGCCTGTATCAATTCCCAAGCTACTTTCTATAATGAGTTCAACAGGGTTTAGTGAAGTTTCTACTTTTTCGGCCAAACGTAAGATTCTTTTTCCACTTACTGGATGCCTCTGAACAAGAGGTACATGGATTTCTCCTCCATAGTGTGCCTTTTTTTCCGTCCGGTATTTTAAAGTGATGCTCTCGCACTCTTTTTTTTCTTCTGTAGACAAGTCTTCCCATAAAGTTTCAGTGTTCACGAAGACAGTCTCTCCTCCGCTCCCTGAGCTTTCGACACAATAAAAGAGCAAATGAGATGGTTCTTTATAGAAGGCTCCATCCCAATGGAGAGGCACTTCTTCAGAAGAAAATAAATAATTCGCTGCCCTTTCATCAAATCTCATATGCATGATAGGTCCAAAATCCCAATGAAGAACTTGATCCTTGAGACTTCCTTCTTTAGTACTTAAAGAGGAAGCATACTGCAGTAGTTCTTCATCACTCATTTCTCCCAAATTAAGGATCTTTAAAGAACTAGATTTCGAAGTAAACATACTTACCTCCGTGCTTTTTCTCTACCGCTCCCAATTCAATGGCCTTCGATTTATGCATTAATTGAAATGTGTTATCGATTTTTACAGTCACGTTATGCCAGGGAGTTGCCCATTTATCTGATGAAGAGAGAAGTTTTACTCCAAACTTTTGATGAGTAATGGGATAAGCATGAATCGATAACCTCGCCACATCACCAAATTTATCTGTCAAAAGCTCAGACCAGGCATCTGATCTTCTGATCAATTCATAAGTTAAGAGTTTAGTTTTCTTACTAAGTTGGTTTTTAGAAAGCGCTTTGTTTTCACTTAAAGCACCATGATCTTCCATCATGAACTTATGAACTCCATTAAACAGTGAACGGTAATTGTCATCGTTGATAACTAAGAACCTAATTTCATCAGTCGATTTAGCGTAACGCCAGATAAGCCTTTCACGGAGCTGATCTCCCTTTGTATCTGGGTATAAGTCATCCATTGAAAAAGTTGAAAGGTTAGAGAAATTGAACTCTTTAATAATATTTTCAATCCACTCTCCATACTCATCAATATGAGTATCCGGAACCGAGACGACATCACTAAAGACTCTCCCATCTGAACAGATCACTACCTTTGCTCCTGGAGTATAAACAGCAGAGATCTTCTTACACATTTCATCCAGGCCTTTTAACGCCAGGACTTCTCCCAAATCCGGGTGAATCCCCGATGTCTTTTCCGGACTCGGGCTTTTTGCCGGAAAAGCCGGCAACAAGAAGGTCAATTGAACATTATTTAAAATCTGCTTTGTTACATTTTTAAGGATTGGGATATCTGAATAGGTCACGCTTTCCAGGTTATCGTAGCTAGATAATGCAAGGACGGCCTTGTAAATTGTTGAAAGCGCTTCTTTCTCATTTAGGATTGTTTCATTTCTTACTGCTTCCATATTTTCCCCCCGGAATTTATTTTTACTATTGATAAACAAATCCCAATCATTTAAAAATTAGATATAACCAATGTTTAATATAGGTATTTACAAATATGGGCGTAACATTCAAAGATTTAGAGAATTTCGTTGTCGTGGCCAATTCAAAAACTCTTTCAGAAGCTTCTGAAAAGCTGGAAATGGCCCAACCTTCATTGTCTCTGGCCATTAAGAAATTAGAAAGTGAACTTGGAACTCCGCTTTTTATCCGCGGAAGACATGGGATTAAACTCACACCTCAAGGAAGAATGATTTTACCTGAGGCCCATCACGCCCTAAAAACGCTATTTAAGATTAAAGGAAATCCCACCAATCTTTCTTTTAAGATCGGCTGTCACCCTTCCGTTGGAATGTTTCTCTTAGGAAGATTTCTTAAATCAATGAATCAATTTGCTTCTAATATTGACCTGCAAATTATCAATGAATCCTCAATGGAAATTAACAAAAAGGTTGCTTCTGGCGAAGTTGATTTTGGTCTGGTCATGAACCCGCTGCCAATCCCAGGACTCATTACTAAACTTATCGGTGAAGATGAAGTTGCCGTCTTCGAGTCTAAAAAGCTCTACCGCAAAAGACTCATTTATAATCCGGAATTAATTCAATCTCAGGCCATTATCTCTAAATGGAAGAATGCTCCCACAGAGAGAATTGAAGTCTCAAACCTTGAGCTTCTGGCCCAACTCGTTGACTCAGGCGCAGGTATTGGAATTATCCCTTCACAAGTCGTCCTAGCCCAAAAATGTGATTTAAAGAAAGTACCTCATACTCCCACTTACAAAGATAAACTGGCCCTGGTTTGTTACCCGGAAATCCTTAAGTCGAATGAAGGGAAAATGATCTTTGAGGAGCTAAAGAAGTCTTTCATCCCTCTATAAATATAGGTTTTTGCCTATAATCATTATAACTCGACATCAATTGTTTAAATCCCCCTTCTATCATAAATAAAGGGGCATGAAGGCCATCTACTATAACATTTTTGGGGTTGGGCATATTAGACCGACTCTCCCACTTGTCTCTGAGCTTTGCCGCCGGGGTGTCGAGATTATTTATCACTCCTCTCCTTCACGTCAGGGCCACATTGAGAGCACTGGTGCAAAATTTAAAAACTACGGCAGAGATGATTACTCCGCCAGTGATTACAATCCCAATAAGAACTTTGTGCTTCAGAACATTCCTGCGGCCAGAGGACTTCTCCCCTTCCTTCAAGATGAGATCGAGAAGGTTCGTCCCGACTTCCTTCTTTATGATTCTATGGCACCTTGGGGGTATATTTTAGGACAAATCTATAACATTCCCGCCTTCTGCACAGTGACCACTCTTGCTTTTACACCTGAAGAAATTCAGAAGGCCTTTTCTCAAAATCATATAGAGATTGATCAGGCCAATAAAGACGCCATTGCATTTTTTAAATCCAACTTCCAATTGAATATTTCGCTTGAACTGGCCCTGGGGGCCTATGGTGATCATAATATTGTCTTCACTACAAAAGGCTTCAACACTCCACTTTAACTATTCAGGCAAAGACTTCTTTTTCACCGGGGCCCAAATACTCCCACAGGAAAAACTCGATTCAAAATACCTGCCAGCTAAAAACCAAAAAATGATCGTCATGTCGTTTGGAACAATTGTTTTAAAAGAGAGACCAGAGCTCCTTCATCACTTCATTGAACTTATTAAAGAATATAAAGACAGCACTGACACTAAATTGGTCTTAGCAGTTGGCAGCTCTCAAAATGTAGAGCTCATAAAAGATCACTTTTCATCGCTTTCCGGGCATATCATCGTAGAAGAATTTATTCCTCAGCAGGCACTTTTAAAGATTGCAGGCATCTTTATCAATCACGGTGGAATGAACAGTATTAACGAGGCCCTCTACTTCAAGGTTCCTCAAATTATCATCCCTATAGCCAATGATCACTTTATCAATGCCGTTCAAGTTGAAAAGCTATCACTTGGAGTCCAGGTTTTATCGCAAAGATCCTATTCATTAAAAACAATAGTCGAAAGCACTTACATGAATCCTATGATTCGCGAAGCTCTTCTTACCCAAGGGCCAACCTTGACTAACGGGGTCCACAAAATCATTCAATTTATCGAGAAGAAACTTAACTTTTCTGATCAAAGAACTCTCTGTCGCCCTTTAAAGGCCGCAAAAATCTAAAATCCAACGCAAAATGAATCGCGCTTGATTTATTCTCTGCTAAATCTGACTAGGTAAAAATGGATGGGGTAAGTATTTGAAATTTTTGGTTGCGGTCATGGACCAATAAACCACCATCCCCAACCTCATGATATTATTGACATTTCTCTTCTTGTAAAACAAGTAGTTTCTCAAAAAACAGCCGAATTATATGAAAAAGGCTACTCAACGAGAGCGATTGCCAGACAGCTAGGCATTGGGAAAACGACCGTAAACAACCATCTGGCGGCCTCCAACGTGGAATTGAGAAGCCATTCCAACGACCAACTTCATAACAAGAAGAAGTCTAAGACAAGAAGCATTAAAACCGCTCCGTATGGCTTCTGCTTGGTCGATGGTCTTCTTCACAAAGATCCAAAAGAACAATCTATTTTAAAACTCATTTTAAAGTGGGCCAAGCAAGGACAAAGCCACTGTGCCATTGCCAGAAAACTCAATGAGCAAAAGCTTAAACCTCGTCATGCAACCAAGTGGAGCCAGCCAACGGTTGGCTACATCATTAAACGTCATCAAGAACAATAACCTGATCGGAGGATCACATGAACAGTCTAATCAAAATCGCAGTCGTATTGGCCTTTGCCGCAGTCTCAAGTGGCAATCTCCCCAAGATTCTTAGCCAAGTCCGCAAAGCGCAGCTTCAGCTCATCATGGAATCGAAAGCATCGAAGTGGCCAAAAGGAATGACTCTGCCAAGTAGATAACAACAGCCAGGTTCGACTCTTAGATGCCAACTTTCTGTGCCGGTTTTCATATCTAAATTTTCCGACAGGGCAAAGTTATCTTCCTAAAAAAACGTATGACACCATTATACGTTAAATTTTAGTTTATAGTTTAATTCTGTTTATACCGAACATAAACAAAGTACGGTCCTCTTCGAGGGAATTCTATTTATGTTAAAACGATCTAAGTATTCACTAAATTGTCTTTTAGCGTGTTTGATGTTTGTTCTATACTCCTGTCAGGAAGTCGGAATTAAAAATGGTAAGGCTGCCTTTTACAATGACGATAACAATACTCCATTTCCTGGAGTTGCTTTTAAGAGATTTGGGGATTTTACAGAAGGATATGTCGAATTAGATGTCACTGGTAAGTTTGATAGCGGCGAAGAGCTATTCATTCTTATGAGACATCAAACAATTAACGATAGTTACTATTGCCGATTTGGTGATTACGATGGCAACGGGATATATGATTTTTTCGTAGCAACTCAACGCAACGGAGATACATCAATTCCTACTGATAGAAGTAAGCTTATAAAGTATGACGTTTTGACTCCTGCTGACTTTCAGGCCGGCAATGTTAAAATAGGATGTGAAATCAAAGATGGTGTTCTAAGTGGATATATCAATCGAAAACTAATGGTCACCTACACCCTAGGTTCTGGAACTGAAAATGAAAGATCAACACCCAATCAGGATTATCCTATTCTAACTAAAGGAGAGGTTGGCTTCGCTTTTTCTACAACAAGTGCAAACCCAATATCTTCCAAAGGAAATGAACAGATTCAGATAGACAATTTTCGTATTTACTATGTGAGGCCATTTTGATGAAACAAATAAATCCCTTGTTCAAAATATTCTTAATGATTCTGGCGACATCTCTTTTGTCTTCTTGTCTTTTACAAGTCAACAGGAATGTAAAGCGCGACAAAGTGAAAAATTGCAAAAACAGTCCGTCAGAAAAAAACTGTTTGATGTATGAGGAAACCTTTAACTATCCAGATGGCTCAAATCTGGAAGTCGTCAGTTCAGATAATTGGAAAAGACTTAGCTACTAATTTATTTCTTAGTTGCCGTGACCTCCTCCCACTTACTTGCTAGTGGAGCTTTTAAGGGATTAAAGCTTTGCGAATTAAAGGAGTGCCAAAAATATTTTATCGGAAAACTAAATCAAAAATGGTGCTCATCGAGTTGTGGTTCACATTTTAGAGTTAAAAAAATGAGAAGGAAAAAATCAATTTAAAAATTTGTGTTAACGGTAACCGTGAACACTGCTTACGATAAACATTCAAATTAATTCAGACATGATCATGGTGAACATAAATCAAGTTCACCACGAATAACTATCTTCATTCGCCTACAATTTTTTATTTCTCAATTAAAATTTTTTTTTACTTCAACAACACTTTCTAGGAGGAAAGATGGACATTAGATTTTCAGACATGAGGAAATCACCACCACCATGACTACACCCATTTAATTGCAGACAATATTAAAAAAGTGGCCGAGCTTTTTTCTATTTCAGGCTAAAAGTGTTCGGTGGATTTCGGTTAAATTCTGTTGGCCGTGGCACTTTTGTGGCACTTTTTTGAAAAAAATAGTGAAAAAACATGATTGCGTCATGGTCATTTTATTTTGTATGTATCGGATTTTAAAGGGGAAATTTTTGGTTGCGCTCATGGACCAATAAACCACCAAGCCCAACCTCACGATATTATTGACATTTCTCTCCTTGTAAAACAAGTAGTTTCACAAAAAACAGCCGAATTATATGAAAAAGGCTACTCGACAAGCGCGATTGCCAGACAGCTAGGTATCGGGAAAACGACCGTAAACAGCCATCTCACTGCGTCTAATGTGGAATTGAGAAGCCACTCCAACAACCAACTCCGTAATAATAAAAAGCACAAAACAAGAAGTATTAAAACCGCTCCTTATGGCTTCTGTTTGGTCGATGGACTTCTTCACAAAGACCCAAAAGAACAATCAACACTGAAACTTATTTTGAAGTGGGCTGAACAAGGCAAAAGCCATTGTGAAATTGCTCGTAAACTGAATGAACAAAAATTAAAACCAAGACACGCCTTAAAATGGAGCCAACCAACGGTCGGCTATATCATCAAAAGACACAACGACAAACAGGAGAACTAAGTGAACAGCTTAATTAAAATTGCAGTTGTATTAGCCTTTGCCGCTGTTACTAGTGGCAATCTACCAAAAATCTTGATCCAAGTTCGCAAGGCTCAGATGCAATTGATAATGGAATCGAAAGCCTCGAAGTGGCCAAAGGCGATGACATTGCCAAGTAGGTAGCGAAAATCAGCCGAAGAAAATCAACGGCTGAATTTTATTAATCAATTATTTGTTTAAATGAGCACGATGTAGACTAAAATCTAGTGTCATTATTCGGATGATTTTGATGGGAAAAGTTTGAGAATATCGACGTTTGAAGTTTTAAGGCTCATGCTCTCGTACTGATCGGGAATATAAATTAGAGCCGCTTCGCCGTATCGCCGCTTAGAGTTTTTTCGAGTTTGCTTTGAGCATACGTGACAAAGTTGAGTAATTCCTGGTGCTTCTCGGCGAGACGATCAGGCGCTATTCCTAGATATCCATTGCGGGCTTCAGTGAGGAGCTTGGCATGATGTATCGGCACCTGCGGAATGAGCCATTCTGCGGCCTTGTCCTTCGAAGTAATGGTCCCGGTCAAGGCCGTAAACCAAATGCGAGCGATCGCCAAGGCGATGGTTCGCTCATCCCCCCGGAGCTCGTTTACTGACTGCCATTGCTGGAGGGTACTTAGCAAAGCCTTTTTGAGGTCCGCCTCCGGAACCTCGTCGAAGATTTCCATCGCAGATGGGCCGTGAAGAGCGATGCTGGACTTTCTAATCTTGGTGATCAGGATCGCCAGGTCCGGATCAGCTTTTGGAGATTCGAATGAGCCAGATTCGATGTCCTTACGGAGCCATTCTCCGAGTTGAAGCTCCCGTTTTGGTGGGTAAACCCAAGGTTTAAGAGTTCGAGCATCGACGACCGTGACTTCAATAGGTCGAATGCCATGTGCAGCAGGATATGAAGAAACTGACAGCATTTCAGTCATGAGCTGCTTGCGATTAGATTCTGACAGCGAGTTATTGACGACAACGAATAGGTCGATATCGCTCTCAGGTTTCAGGCCTCCATCAAGAGCAGATCCATATAGATAAGTAGCTATCAGGTGTCGTCCGAGATGCTTCCGAATAATTGAAGCAGCTTCATCGACTTGTTTTTGGATGGATGCGGGGATCTCGGAAGTCATAGTGTCTCGCAGAAGGGGATGCAAATAAAATTCCTAACTACATATCCCAGCTCTAGATCGGCGGTCAATAAGGAAATGATTAAAATTCGTCTTATGAACACATTCTATTTGCTTTTCTGATCAGTTTGGAAAATTTCAGCCCATTTGAGTAAAGATTACATGTCAAAAGATTTGACAGTGACAAAGTGTAAATGAAGGTATTTCAGATATTTAAGTGCCGAATTTCCTGAAAGGGGACCGGCCAATTTCCTGAATGGGTACCACTTGATTTCCTCAAAGGGGACCACCCAATTTCCTATTATGGGGACCACTTTCTGAGTTAATTCCCGAACAAATCTGTTGGTCTTTTCGCCATGAGATAATTCTCCAAAACTCATCAAGGAGAACTCATGGCACGGAGGCCAGTCAGCATGAACAAACAATCAGAAATCCACCGCCTCAAAGGTCTAGGGTTCAAAGAACGGGCCATTGCTAGGACTTTGAAAATGTCACGAAAAACCGTTCATAAGTATCTTACCGAGACTTCATCTTCAACACTTCCAGAGTCCCAAATCCTCTTCTCTTGGGAGGACGTCAATCGAGATTATCAGGTCAACGATGTTCCTCTTCAAATCCTATGGGAAGAGTTTAAAGAGGAAGGCAAAGTCGATAGGAAGGATTAGAGCAATAATTCCATAAGGGAATCGATCGAATCCCCCCTTGTAGAGAAAAATGAGGGCCTAATGGCCGCTTATAAAATTCTTTTTTTAGGATTTTTTAAGGAAATTTGGCTTTTTTGAACTGTTTATCTATATTAAGAATGCGCCCCAAACTAAGTTGATGGCTTGGCGGATTTAACCTGCTCTTTTTCTTCAGCCTGCCCATGCCTATCCGCTACGATCTCAATCACGACGAAGTGGCGAAAGGCCTGCGGAGCATTGGCAAGCACATTACATAAAGAAACGCACCGACAATCCAAACCCAACCGTTCCATGCTCCGGCGGTGGCAGAATAGAGTGCCGTAAAGCCAAGCGGTCCCGCGATGGCGCTTAAATTGGTGAGGCTCGTAAGCGTTCCCTGCAAGGCTCCCTGCTTGTTGTTGCTGACATTATTCGAAAGCATTGCCTGCAAGGCCGGCATGCCGACACCCCCGGCGGCAAGCAGCAACAGAACCGGAAACACCATCCATCCCTGCGTGACAAAAGCCAGAAGAATGAAGCCAGTCGCATCCGCGGCCATGCCAAACAGCAGCGTGCGCCGTTCTCCAAGTCGGCTTGAAAGAGGGCCGGTAACAAACGCTTGAAAAATCGCATGTGTTGCTCCAAACGCCGCGAGCGACAAGCCGACGGTCGTGGTGTTCCACTGAAAACGATCCTCACCATATATGACCCATAGGGCCGCCGGCACTTGGCCAATCAGTTGAATAATGAAGAAAACTGCGAAAAGCGCAGTTAGCCCACGCAACGCATCGTCCAGCCGGAACAGAACCAATGGTTCGATGTGAACCGACTTTCCGGTCTTGCCATGACCGCGACGAGTCTCCCTGAGGAAAATGCAGGCAAGCAGGAACGCGATCCCGTTGAGAAGGGCAGCGGCGACAAACGGAGCATGAGCAGAAATACCGCCGAGCATACCACCAAGAGCTGGCCCGGCAATCATGCCCGTACCATAGCAGGCCCCCATGTAGCCGAACCACCGTGCGCGCGAACCTTCCCCCGTCGAATCGGCAATGGTTGAAGCAGCTACGGCTCCGGTTGCTCCCGTGACGCCGGAGACGAGTCGGCCGATATAAAGCACCCACAGGACCGGCGCAGATGCCATGATCGTGTAATCGACTGCGGCTCCCGCGAGAGAAGCCAGAAGCACCGGACGCCGACCGTAAGCATCCGAAAGTTGTCCAAGCAGGGGCGCGAAGACGACCTGCACCAACGCATAGAGCGACAGCAAGGCACCATAGTGACCAGCGACCTGCTCCGTCGGCACAAGCTCGCGCAGAAGCGCTGGAAGGACCGGCATGATGAGGCCGAGACCCATGGCGTCGAGACCCACGATCAGCAGGGCAATGATGGCAGAGCTGTGCACCTGAAACTCCAGTGCCGCTCAAGCGCGAGCGACTTTATCATCGATAAGTATATGGACATAGTACTTATCGGTGATAAATTGTCAAGCGTTGACGAAGGAGGTCGATAGGAAGGATTAGAGCAATAATTCCATAAGGGAATCGATCGAATCCCCCCTTGTAGAGAAAAATGAGGGCCTAATGGCCGCTTATAAAATTCTTTTTTTAGGATTTTTTAAGGAAATTTGGCTTTTTTGAACTGTTTATCTATATTAAGCTTAACAATATTTTGAAAAATTGCCTACTGAGCGCTGCCGCACAGCTCCATAGGCCGCTTTCCTGGCTTTGCTTCCAGATGTATGCTCTTCTGCTCCTGCAGCTAATGGATCACCGCAAACAGGTTACTCGCCTGGGGATTCCCTTTCGACCCGAGCATCCGTATGAGACTCATGCTCGATTATTATTATTATAGAAGCCCCCATGAATAAATCGCTCATCATTTTCGGCATCGTCAACATAACCTCGGACAGTTTCTCCGATGGAGGCCGGTATCTGGCGCCAGACGCAGCCATTGCGCAGGCGCGTAAGCTGATGGCCGAGGGGGCAGATGTGATCGACCTCGGTCCGGCATCCAGCAATCCCGACGCCGCGCCTGTTTCGTCCGACACAGAAATCGCGCGTATCGCGCCGGTGCTGGACGCGCTCAAGGCAGATGGCATTCCCGTCTCGCTCGACAGTTATCAACCCGCGACGCAAGCCTATGCCTTGTCGCGTGGTGTGGCCTATCTCAATGATATTCGCGGTTTTCCAGACGCTGCGTTCTATCCGCAATTGGCGAAATCATCTGCCAAACTCGTCGTTATGCATTCGGTGCAAGACGGGCAGGCAGATCGGCGCGAGGCACCCGCTGGCGACATCATGGATCACATTGCGGCGTTCTTTGACGCGCGCATCGCGGCGCTGACGGGTGCCGGTATCAAACGCAACCGCCTTGTCCTTGATCCCGGCATGGGGTTTTTTCTGGGGGCTGCTCCCGAAACCTCGCTCTCGGTGCTGGCGCGGTTCGATGAATTGCGGCTGCGCTTCGATTTGCCGGTGCTTCTGTCTGTTTCGCGCAAATCCTTTCTGCGCGCGCTCACAGGCCGTGGTCCGGGGGATGTCGGGGCCGCGACACTCGCTGCAGAGCTTGCCGCCGCCGCAGGTGGAGCTGACTTCATCCGCACACACGAGCCGCGCCCCTTGCGCGACGGGCTGGCGGTATTGGCGGCGCTGAAAGAAACCGCAAGAATTCGTTAACTGCACATTCGGGATATTTCTCTATATTCGCGGTTCAGCAGGCATGTCCCCTTTGAGGGCGACCCGACGACAGGATAATCGACCTTATGGTGCGCAAATATTTCGGCACAGACGGTATTCGTGGCAAAGCCAACGAAGGCGCGATGACGGCGGAAACCGCCTTGCGCGTCGGCATGGCGGCTGGCCGTGTCTTTCGTCGCGGTGACCACCGCCATCGTGTCGTGATCGGCAAGGATACGCGCCTGTCGGGCTATATGCTTGAAGTCGATAGGAAGGATTAGAGCAATAATTCCATAAGGGAATCGATCGAATCCCCCCTTGTAGAGAAAAATGAGGGCCTAATGGCCGCTTATAAAATTCTTTTTTTAGGATTTTTTAAGGAAATTTGGCTTTTTTGAACTGTTTATCTATATTAAGAGAAAAACGGCGTTTATTCTTCCTATACTCCCATGGGCAATTTTCTTAAATCCCAATATTTCCATTCTGGTAAATAATCGTTTGGTTCTTTAAGCGTGCACAAATGCCCGAAAGTCCAGGTTACTTGATATCCATTACCTTCGTAATACCCATCTTTACGAGTATTAGCACCGATAATGGCAGCGATATCCTTGGCAACACTTGGTTTCTCAGCAATGCAAACTTTCATGAATTAACGCGTAAATTTCTTTATATTAAATGAATAAAGATGTTTTTCATCTTTATCTTGTTCTAAAATATCTTCTTCTTCCCATTCTCCCCAATTTACAAAAGGGAAAAAGGTGTCAGCTTCTTCAAATGTGTTATGTACTTGTGTGACATACATTTCATTTAAAAGTCCTGTTTCTAAGGCCAGTTGGTAGATTTGAGCACCACCAATAATGAAGCATGTTAAGTCTTTTCCTTCAAGATGTTGTGCGACTTCTTTTAAATCATAAATCACTGTTGCACCTTCTGCACTATAGTTTTTATCTCGTGTTAAAACGAAGTTTAAACGATTTGGAAGCGGTCTGTACTTCTGAGGAATAGATTCCCAACTTTTTCTTCCCATTACAACAGCGTGACCCGTTGTCGTTTCCTTAAAAAATTGCATATCTCTTGGTAAGTGCCAAAGCAAATCATTGTTAGCACCCATTTCTCGGTGTTTCCCAATTGCAACAATTAAGCTATATTTAATACCCATTTCTGTTTCCTTATATTTTAAAGCTAATTAAATTGCAACAGCTGCTTTAATGTGTGGATGCGGATCGTATCCAACTAATTCAAAATCTTCAAATTTAAAAGAGAAAATATCTTTAACATCTGGATTTATTTTCATTGTTGGAAGTGGACGTAATTCTCTAGATAATTGAAGCTTAGCGTCGATAGGAAGGATTAGAGCAATAATTCCATAAGGGAATCGATCGAATCCCCCCTTGTAGAGAAAAATGAGGGCCTAATGGCCGCTTATAAAATTCTTTTTTTAGGATTTTTTAAGGAAATTTGGCTTTTTTGAACTGTTTATCTATATTAGGAATTGTATGGTCGCCTGCATGTAAGCCAATAGTACTAGCAATTTATACATTTTCAAATAAAAAAGATAATGCGCAGCAGGCTGATAAAGCGATTGCTGAAACGACTAAATTTATTCTTGATGAATTTTCTAAGAAAAACATATGTTTCTCAGCAACGGATTTTAAATAAGATTTACATGGCGGTAGTTTAATGAAATACTTTAAAAATCTATACCTTGTATTATTCGCATTCATCATTGCAAGTAATGCTTATGCTTTGGAAAGCAAAACGCTCGATATGTTTGACAAGGGTCGAGGCAGAAATGTCCCCGTGGTTATTTATCAAGGGGATACGATAAATAAGTCTGTGGTGATCATCAGCCATGGTTATGGTGTTAAAAACACGGAATATTCATTTATCGCAAATGCCCTTGCAACACATGGATATTTTGTGGTGAGTATACAGCATGATCTGGAGACAGATAAACCTCTTCCTACAACAGGAAATCTATTTGATAGAAGAAAACCCCTGTGGGAACGTGGCGTTCAAAACATTTTATTTGTGATGAATGAACTAAAAAAGATAGAGCCACAGTTGGATCTGAACAAGGTGATTTTAATAGGCCATTCTAACGGCGGCGATATGTCTATGATGCTGGCTCAGACTCATCCCGAAATGGTTTCAAAGATTATTTCACTTGATAGCAGAAGGTATCCTTTCCCAAGAAATCCGAAATTGGAGATTTTGCGTTTTGGAGCAATAGATGATGAACCAGATGAAGGCGTTGTTCCTGAGTCCGGCGTGGGGGTTATTTATGTGAAAGGAGCTCGGCACATAGATTTATGTGATCGAGGGAGTCCTGAAATTAAGGATGAAATTCAAAAATCCATTATTCAATTTTTAGATAGGTAAATCATGAAAAAAGTTATTTTATTGTTATGTTCTATTATGTTATCAGCGGGTGCTGCGTTTGCCGACAGCTGTTTTATTGCAAAAGAAAATGGAAAAGTTTTAAAAAGCGAAGGTGACCCGGAAAAGCGCTATGCTCCTATGTCTACTTTTAAAATACCACTTAGTTTAATAGGGTTTGATTCGGGCATTCTTGTCGATGAAATGCACCCTGTATGGCCTTTTAAAGAAGGCTATGTTGATTGGCGAGAGGTTTGGAAGCAAGATCAAACCCCCAAAAGCTGGATGAAAGAATCCTGTGTTTGGTATAGCCAAGTTTTAACAAAAGAACTTGGTATGAAAAAATTTCAAGAGTATGTCACAAAATTTGATTACGGCAATAAGGACCTAACAGGAGACAAAGGATCAAACAACGGCCTTACAAATGCTTGGTTATCGAGTTCTCTGCAGATTTCAAGCGCAGAGCAAGTCGCCTTTTTACAGAAGATGCTAGCGGGCACATTGCCTATTAAGCCGCATGCAGTAGCTATGACAAAAAATATCCTATTTGTAGAAGAGTTAAAAAACGGCTGGAAGTTTTATGGCAAAACAGGAATGGGCAGCTTATTAAATGCTGATGGCACAAAAAATCCTGATTTATATCATGGCTGGTTCATTGGTTGGATTGAAAAAGGCGATAGAAGAATTATTTTTTCAAACCACATAGAAGACGATAAAAAAGAAGAGATTGGCGCCAGTCAGCGTGCCAAAGCAGATGCAAAAGAAAAAATGGAAAAAATTATAGATCAGATTGAAGGTAACAAATGACAACAATAACATATGAAGAATTTGAGCGTGTGAATTTGCGCTCTGGCACGATTGTGAAAGTAGAAGAATTTCCAAGAGCAAAAAAACCGGCATTTAAGGTGTGGGCAGATTTTGGACCTGAGGTTGGCGTATTGCAAACGTCAGCTCAGGTGACTGTGCAGTCGATAGGAAGGATTAGAGCAATAATTCCATAAGGGAATCGATCGAATCCCCCCTTGTAGAGAAAAATGAGGGCCTAATGGCCGCTTATAAAATTCTTTTTTTAGGATTTTTTAAGGAAATTTGGCTTTTTTGAACTGTTTATCTATATTAAGAACTGGAATGACGCGTTCCTCTAGTGATCGGTCAGGCGCTGATCGAAGAGCCTCGTAGTCCGCTCTTCGGCAGAAGGCGTGCTTCCGCCTACGGCCCCGAGCGAAAGTTCGCATCTGATTTCTAAAGAGGTGGCTGTGCTCTCACGCCACGCGAATAGAACAGCGCGATCTCACCTTCAGAGGGCGTGCCATCATACAAGGTCAGGTCAGCCCCGGTTAGGCTGAAGCCCAAAGCGCCATAGGCGTTCACCCCCGGCACATTCAGTGAGCTAGTCTCCAACCAAATATGACGTGCCCCGCAGTCGACGGCGTGCGCCTTCACGACTTCGATCAGGCGACGCCCGACGCCTTCCCTTCGAGAGGTCGGATCGACGTAAAAATGCCAGAGCACTAGCCGGCCGTTCCAAGTCTCGAACGAAACTGCTGCAAATCCGACGATAGAGGCGCCACGTAGCGCCACCCATGACATCGTGTAGGGGCGACTGTCGCTTCGGAGGTCATCAAGCGGAAAGCGCTTTTGGAGGGGTGCGCCCAATGCCCTCAAACGCAGGCTTATCTGTGCGGATCCTGCCTCCACATCAAAGACCTCGCTCGTAGTAAATGAGGTGTCTATGGCTTCGATCGCTGAGGCGTCGGCGGGCAAGCTCGCGGGTCGAATGGAAATCATCAGATCATTCTGACTTGAGCGCGGGGATGTCTGCAAGCCACCCCTCTGGGACTTCGGGGTGGTCCAGTTGTCGGCAAGATGGCAAGGTCCGTTTCCGGGCGGCACCGCGATGCCCGCTCGCGACCCGTTGCAGACGATCGCGATGGAACGGCCCTAACGCGAGACCAGGTGCGCAACGACCCGCTCGTGTGGCTTTAGCTGGCCGCTGAACCCGCGTCCGGATTGACGTTGATGCTGATCGAGTTCGAGCAGTCGCCTAAGTTCGGCGCGAAGGAGTAACTGCCCCGAGTTCTCGTCGCTGGCGACGTAGAAGTATAGCCTGAATTAGCCCTCGATTTTACATCTTGGAACCATGGCCCCCCCCTTTTTTAGGAAAAGGATGACCTTCGGTCTCTCTATTTAAAGGAAATCTTCACGCCTTTTTGTCGGATTCGGCTGAAATTTACGGGACGGTCTTATTTAAAATTTATGCTTCAAATTGGTGCTTCAGGGATTTTTCATTCACCTTTTTTTAAAATTGAATTTCATAAGGTTAACGCAAGACCTGGGATTATAATTTCAGAAAAATCTAAAAATGGGACTTGGATTTTTCACACGATTCTTTCTTTTGAATTCTTTGAAGGAAAAATTGCGTGTATCTATGGCATGAGAAATCCAGAAAGATTAGCTACTTTACTCAGTCCGAAATAGTAAGACTAAGAATTTTTCTTACTCTTCCAAAACGAATAAAGATCTTTCACGCTCTTCTCCGTCATGAGTGGCATGGCCTCTTTAAGCATTTCATCTGACCAGTCCCACCAATTCATTTCGAGAAGCCATGCTATTTCTTCCTCTGAAAATCTTTTACGAATGGGCTTTGCAGGACTTCCACCAACAATGGTGTAAGGCTCGACATCTTTTGTCACAAGGGCACGACTACCAATGATCGCACCATGACCGATCTTTACTCCGGCCATAATCATAGCTTCCGATCCAATCCAAACATCATTTCCAACAACAGTATCGCCAGCGGCTTCGTAACCATTCTTAGCATCTTGAAAGATTTCAAACTCAGGCATGAAGTGAAAAGGAAAAGTTGAAATCCATTCTGATTGATGACCTTGATTTCCGGCCATAATAAATGAAACTCCAGAACCTATAGAACAGAAGCTGCCAATGATGAGTTTATCAACATCACTCCTATCAGGCATAAGGTATCTTGCACAATCATCAAATGAGTGTCCATGATAGTATCCTGAGTAATAACTATACTTCCCCACAATAATATTGGGGTTCGTTACTTGATCAGATAAAAGTTTTCCTCTAAAAGGACTTTCAAAAAAATTCTTCATATTTTCACTTTCGGCAGAAAAGCAGTCGCAAATCCTAATAAAGGTAAAAAAGAAACTGCTTTATAAACCCATATCACACCGTATACATCAGCAAGATTTCCAAGTGCTGCGGCCCCAATTCCACCAATGCCAAACATAAGTCCAAACATTATACCAGACACAGTCCCTACTCGTCCAGGAATAATCTCTTGAGCATAGACAACAAGTGCTGCAAATGCTGAAGACATAATTAAACCAATTAGAACAGCTAAGAAGCATGTCCAAAAAAGATCCATATGAGGAAGAAGTAACGAAAAAGGTGCCACACCTAAAAATGAAATCCAAATGATCATTTTTCTTCCAAGACGATCCCCTATTGGTCCACCTGCAAATGTCCCTAATGCAACCGCTCCAAGTATAGCCTGAATTAGCCCTCGATTTTACATCTTGGAACCATGGCCCCCCCCTTTTTTAGGAAAAGGATGACCTTCGGTCTCTCTATTTAAAGGAAATCTTCACGCCTTTTTGTCGGATTCGGCTGAAATTTACGGGACGGTCTTATTTAAGTCCAAGTAACTTTTTATCATTTAAATATATAGAAGCTCTACTTAACCTTTAAGCTTTTTCTTTTAAGCCATGCCTCAACTATTTTACGACTATTTATCTCCGCCGATTCCTCAGAATTAACTTCCATATCATACTTTAGAAATGAATGAACTGTTTTGAAATCCTGTTCGGCATCACCTACTCTTCGATCTCCTCTGAGTTTCTCCCTCTCTTGTAGAACTTCAAGGCCACAATGAACACCCACGTAGAACGCGTCGTAAGGTGAAAGTAGCTCAAGCAGGCGCTTTTTTTGATTTTCATCTTCGATGATTATATCAACTAAAAGATTATTCCCAGCGGACAAGAAGGCTGGAAGACATCGATAAAATCCTTCAAAGATCTTTGGCCGCATTTGCTTCCATGTAATACCAAGTTCTGGCACATTTCTGTTTTTTGGAAGTACATCTGCATCAAACATAATAAAATCCAGCGAGAAGTGAATGAAAGGCGCCGGAATAACATCCCGGATGTTTTTACATAAAGTTGTTTTCCCTGCACTAGAAGCACCATTGAGTAAAATAATACTTCCGTCGTGATTTAAAGCATCCATGTCGTATTCCTTATTGGTTCACGTCTTTTATAAATCTACCTGCTTTTTATATCGATATCAAACTTCAGTCACAGAACCAGGCACTCGAAACCTGGATAGCTCCGAGTGCCTGGTTTTTCATATGGATTTTCTCATTAAATATTCCACGCCCATTAACATAAAAGTACACACCGGTAATACAGAGGTAAACGCGATGAGGGGCCAGGCGCTATCTCCAGGCAAAAGTAAGGTTACTGCGGTTCCTACTACAGATACAATCAGACTTTGAAGACAATAATAAAAAGCCACAGCTGTTCCCGCCATATGCGGGAACTCTTCAAGTGCACCGTTTGCGGTAACGGAAACAATAAAGATCATTCCAACAGCGATCACCCACATAGGCAAAACAAAAGAGGCGATAGAAAGATCCATCAAGTTATTACATCCGGTAAGGATAATTGATCCCATGAGGATTATTATGAGTCCCCTGATGAGACTCCCCTTTGTTCCCCACTTTGTGACGAAAGATTTGGCAAAATGTGAAACTACAATCATGACGATTGCGACCGAAGCAAATACAAAACTGAAATGCATTTGAGACAGTCCAACTTTTTCCATCAAAACCTTGGGCGCTGTAGAAAAGAAAACAAAATAAGACCCCATTGCTGTACTAAAACCTAATGTATAAATCCAAAAGGACATACTTTTAAAAATCACTGGTACCGAGATATTTTCCTTCGTCACAGACGAAGGCTTCGTTTCACGCCATCGAAGTAGAGCATGGATAAACGCCATCAAACCAATTCCTCCAAGGAAAATAAATATCATTCTCCAGCCATATAGATAGGCAAGGATGGCTCCCAAGATTGGTCCTAGAGCTGGAACAAAAGCAAGCATTGAACTAAAGAGACTATATATGACATTTCCTTCCGGTTTATCTGCATAGACATCTCTGACTGTAGCGAAGGTTGCCACAAGAGCAGCTGAAGAACCCAATGCCTGAAAAACTCGTGCTCCTAAAAAAAGATAACCATTGCTCGTGAAAACTAGAACGAAGGAGGAAATTGTGAAAAGCAAAGCACCTATTAGCACCACTTTTCTGCGCCCGGTACGATCAGACAAAGGACCAAAGAATAACTGCCCCAGTCCAAGTGTGACCATATAGAGACTAAGAGTTAGCTGGATCACTGATGGTGATGTGTTAAGAGCTTCCGGCATTTTCGGGATAGCTGGGAGGTAAACGTCCATAGCAAGAGAAGCTAAAAGATCAAAAGGCGCCATTAACAATAGGGCCGAAGAAAGAGAATAATTCCAGTCATTAGACAATTTGCCTGACATAAGAACTCCTAAAAAAAGGAATAAACTTCGCCGGCGATATTTCCGAGAACAATGCCTGTGGGATTATCGCCGCAACAATAGAGAATATTGCTGCGGCTTACTTATCTGAGGAGGGATCACTATTCATAATTAATATAGCGTAACAACATTCCTGATTGTTGTCAAGCACTGGTAAAGTTTAAAACCAACTCTCAAACAAGTATAGCCTGAATTAGCCCTCGATTTTACATCTTGGAACCATGGCCCCCCCCTTTTTTAGGAAAAGGATGACCCTCGGTCTCTCTATTTAAAGGAAATCTTCACGCCTTTTTGTCGGATTCGGCTGAAATTTACGGGACGGTCTTATTTAGACTTCGCATGAACTTCTCTCTCTTTATTTGAGTGGTGACAGGACTGTATCCATTGAGGATATTAAGAGAAAAGAAAAGATTGAGAAAGTTACCTTTTGGGTTAAGAGACTTTCGTTTAATAAAAGTTGGCTAAAACTTACTGTTCTCCCCATTGTTGTTGTATTTACCTTCTTCTTTGATAGTAACTCATAGTAATTATAGACTCAGTAGCGACTCATTGGATTTTTTACACTAAGAAGGTCAATTACTTTTTTCGCTGGGGCAGAAATACTGCTCTATAAATGAGTGTGTCCGCTTACGAACACGACCCCATTATTTTGGTAATGATCTCAGCAATGAGTGAAATTATATTAAGCCCCGTTTAACCCACGGGGCTTTTTTATTATTAAGCAATAAATCAGTAATCTATCCTTCTACGGATTTTCTCTAACATCAAAGTTGTGATAGCCCCTCATAGAACCGGACCACTAAGTTAGCTTCATAACGGAGGTTAACGACTATGAGTACGACTAGTAGTATGACTAGTCCTAAGGTCATCATCGGTGTTCAGAAACGCCGAAAATGGTCAGAGGAATTGAAAATGAGCTTGATCGAAGAAACTTTTAAACCAGGGCAATCTGTATCATCAGTTGCGAGACAAAACGGAATTTCTCCTTCACAATTATTTTATTGGAGGAGATGTATGGAGAATGGTGCTGTTACAGCAGTAAGAGCTGAAGAGGAAGTTGTTTCTGAATCAGAATATAAAAAGGCCCTTGCTAGAATCAGAGAACTTGAACGTGCTCTTGGTAAAGCTACTCTTAAAAATGAGATCCTCAAAGAAGCAGTACGCATTGGACGCGAAAAAAAACTGATCTCGCGCGCACCATTGCTCGGCATGGACGATTTTCAGTGAGGCAGATAGCCGAGACACTGGAAGTCGCGAGAAGCAATCTCACGGAGCAAATGAAAAAAGAGATTGATCAACCCAAAAAAGAAAATTACGAAGATGAGTTTTTACTTTCAAAGATAAAGGCTATTGTCGCTGAAAGACCAACTTATGGATATCGAAGAGTAACAGCGTTGCTTTGCTCAGAACTGCTTTCTATTGGGAAAAACAGAGTGAATCACAAGAGAGTTTATAGAATTATGAAAACAAACGATATGCTTCTCGCTCGCTACGATAAAAAGAAAACACAAACTCATGACGGACAAGTAATCACTCTTAAAAGTAATACTCGTTGGTGCTCTGATTGTTTTACGATCCAATGTTTTAATGGTGATAGAGTGCATGTTGCTTTTGCTCTTGATACTTGTGATCGTGAAGTTATGAGTTACGTTGCTTCGACAATTGGAATTGATGGTGCCGCAATTAGAGATCTTATGGTTGATTGCCTTGAGACTCGATTTGGAAAAATAGATTATCTACCTCATCGTGTGCAATGGCTTTCGGATAACGGTCCTCAATACACTAGTCACGAGACAGTCAAATTTGCCCGCTCAATCGGTTTTGATGTGCGAACGACACCTGCATACAGTCCAGAATCAAATGGAATGGCAGAAGCACTCGTGAAGACTTTTAAACGCGACTATGTTTGGTTTGGTGATTTAAAAGATGCGGCCACAGTAATGGGGCAACTTGAAAAATGGTTTGAGGATTATAATGAAAATGCTCCTCACAAGGGGCTTAAGATGAAAAGTCCGAGACAATTTAGACGTGAGAATGAGAAAACATTAGCTAGCTAGGTGGTCCGGTTTGACAGGGGCAACTCCAAAAGTAATCTCTTGATTAACTTCGAGATTCAAGAATAATTCTCCTGCAATTTCGACAGAGCTTCTAAAGCTGGCAGTTACCGCTTCCGGATCGAGAGCTGGACAAACTTTTTCATATTTCTCATACATCTTCTTAGGAATATCTTTTTCGATACTCTTAGAAGGACTCTCCCAATGATCAAATGCTAAGGCTTCTACCCTCATTAACCATAAAGTAAATTTTTGAATATATGAGAATGTCATATGTGCATGGGCCCACTCTTTTCTTCCAATCAAATGTGATGTGTATACCAGAGAGTTCACTAAGGACTGTGCTAACCACTCAATTGATTCTTTAGAATTTCTTGTTGGTGAAATAACGGAAATAGAATCTAGTGTATTCTTCAATAATCCATCTTTATCGACCTGAATCATTTTATCTTTGAGTTCAAAAGAAACTAATCCCTCCCAGCTTTTGATAATTCCTATTTCTTTAATATCAAGAAAATGAAACTCGGCACGAATCAAGTCATCATAGATCGCAACTTTAGTACCAAACTCATTTTTAAAGAACAAATCGACTTTACCCAATTGAGCAACCCAATGTTTCTCATCAAAATTTTCTGTATCAGTTAAAAAAATATAGAACTCGATGTCGGAATATTTGTCTCCTTCACCTTTGATAAAAGAACCATACATAAAAACTGAACGGATGTTAGGATCAAGCAAAGAAGATTCCTTCACCTGACTAATCATGGCCAACTGTCTCATAAGACCTCAAAAATTGTAGTTATTAATCAATAGACAAAATTTATGATTACTTATTAGTTACTGCACACATTCTAGGAGTCCCCTTTCAAGTGGTTTATTTCAAGGATAGAAATTCATTATATGCTTAACCCTAAATATAATCAAACCGCTGGGATTTCAGCAACTTAAGCAGCTGAATCTTATGTGTTTTTTTTGAACTTGCTTGGATTTCAGTATTTGGTAGAATATAAAAACTGGTGGAGGGTTTAATAAACCCCGCGACAGGTTCTCTCCACCAGAAACCTTCCCTAAATTCTTAGGATGTTTTCTGGCCCAAATATCATAAGCAACCTAAGAAATTAAATCTCTGAATCCCTTCATCTCTTTCAATTCTCTTAAATGAATTATGGAGTTTAAAATTAGAAAGTCCGTGGTGAAAATGGATTTCTGCTAATGAGTGTGTACACTTATGAACACGACCCCATTAAATTCATAACGATCTCAGCAATGAGTGAATTATACTAAAAGCCCCGTTTAACCCACGGGGCTTTTTTTTTATTTTCCTTCAATACACTTACTATGCGCTCAATTACCATTACCGCTGAGGTTCAGCTTGAGTTCATTTTCAATTTAATCTAAAATAATCTCCAACACAAAATTCTAAGCTTTGATAAGATCATTTTTTTATTATCAATTTTTTTTATCCTAATAATGTTCCAAGCATCAAAAAAACTTGATCAAAAATTTCATTAAGTATTATCCGTCCTGCAGTGTCGGATTTTGTATTAGTGATATAGTTCAAGTTAGAGCTATATTTCGAGGGATTTATGAAGAAAGATTCAGCAAGTTATGACAACGAAAAACTAAAGAGAATTGGGTATGTCATTGGTAGTTCACTTTTACTTAATTTTATCTATGACATCGTTAAGTATAGCTACCCATTCGTTTGGAAAAATATTGCTTCCTGGATTATTTCAAGCTCTAGCTTTTTGCAAACTAAATACTATACTCCAGTTGTCAGAATATTTTTTTCTCCATCAGAAGGTCTTAGCGAAGTCTTGGTGGTCATCTTTTTAAATACCGTATTGATTACTTTATACTTTAGATTAAGAAGTCTAATAAGGAAGGGAAATGACAAGATAGAGGAACATGAAGAACTAGCGACATACGATCAAATGAGTAAAGAACAATTGTTGGAAATTAAAAATAAATTGAGAATTATTTCATTGGATAATATACAAAGGTTTAAAAAAATCTCCAATCAAGTAAGAAGCAGATGAAGTACCTTTTAACTCCTTTCGTATTAATATTTACGTTATATAACTTCACCTTGTTATTAATGAATATTGCTGCTAAAGCAGATGCTTCAACTCTAAACATGGCTTTTCGTACAACTGCTCCATTGCTAACCCCTCAAGAAGAGAGCGCTACCCTTCTTCGAATTTCTAACATAAAAAGTTCAGAAGATTACATCCTTATTCTACAGAAACTTAAAGCAACTAGATTAGAAAAATCAGTCGAAGAGAATAAAACTAAATAGGAAGTTTACATTTAGATTTCTTCTAAAAATTAAGAATAGAAAAATATAAGTATTGGCTGAATCATCGAACTTTGACCCATGCTTAATTACGTAAGGATAAATTTAGCTCAATTATTAGCAGAACTACTTTTAGTTATGAACCCTTAACCATTTGTAACCGTAATTTACTCCCACAGATGATTATTACAAATTATTATAAAGAAAACTATAAACTATTGAGCGACTTTTAATTCCTGGAATTGGACTCCAAAATTCAGTGCTGGCTTTAAGATACAAATTTCTTTTCCTTCTTTATCTTTAACTCGAAATGAAATATCCATAGAACCAAACCCTTTTACATTAAGAAAGAAACCAGAAGCAAAAAGTATAGCCTGAATTAGCCCTCGATTTTACATCTTGGAACCATGGCCCCCCCCTTTTTTAGGAAAAGGATGACCTTCGGTCTCTCTATTTAAAGGAAATCTTCACGCCTTTTTGTCGGATTCGGCTGAAATTTACGGGACGGTCTTATTTAAGACCGAAATTAGGCGCACCCCTGCCCTTGCTCAACTAATTTTGCTTAAAAATCGCCCACTGCTTGATCAAAGTAGTCTGCCTCAGGAGGTGCTCTCGGAGACCTGATAATCACTTCATTTGCCGGCTGGCCAAGATGATTCAATATTTTTTGGCAGATATTCTGGGAAGTTATCGTGGCTACCAAAGTTAGCTTGGTGCCACAGTGATCACAATTACTAACTTCATATTTAAAAACGTATTTTAACAATTCGCTCCATGGCGTGCGGTAAACTTTCTTCTTGGTCTTCACTTTCTTAGGACACGCCAAACTCGTTATTTTAGATCTCTTCTTATGACGGGCCCCAAAAACTCCAATATAGCGAATAAGGTTTTGTCTCGGTGGCGGTATAAGAGCAATAATCCTTTTGATGAATTGATCTGGAGTGAATTGCAGATGAGTTGTCCCGTCGGAGTAAGGTGTTTTTAGCTGTAGCCTTACTTTTCCAGATGCCTCATAAGTAATCCTCTCTTTTGCAATGGGACCTCGCAGAATGTAGCGACAAAGTCTCTCCAATTCGGCCCGTTGATGTGCCAAGATTTTTACATTCGCATGCAGACTGAACCCATCATCGTAGGAGCAACGCTTCCCTACAAATTCTCTGAATGGCGGGTCCCAGACCTTGCCGATCTTAAGTGGGAGCTGAAAATTCTCATCTCGGTTTTGTACACTCTGGGCCTGAAAGTCGGATTGATCGTTATAGTCATTTTCAACTTGCTCAAATTTTTCCAGTAGTCTCATTAAGCGTTTCTTCAATGTGCCATTGAGTTGAACGACTTCTTCATGCGTTGGAACAATTTCAAAAAAGACTTCATCGCCAAAATTATTTTCATAGAATACTCCATCGATATAGATCGTATGGAAATGCACGTTTAGATTAAGTGCTCCTCCAAAACGCTGAACGACTGTAATCGCTCCAGCTTTGGGATTTTTCAGATTGTGGATTCTGGCCTTGTATTCATAATGGCGACTAAGTGTCCGGTGAAAAATCGCCAAGGCCTTTCTTAAGAAATCAGGATTTCGCGCGAGCAAAAATCTATGAACATAGGGCATGCTTAATACCCATTGCCTTGTCGGTACTTCCGGAATCACTTCTTCAATTAAATGTTTAGCCGTATCCGACATGCGTCTGCCAGTGCAACTCGCGGTCTTCTCGGTTTGCAGTGGATGGCTGCGAATCAATAGTATTTTAATCAACAAATAAGCATAAGAATTTTTCGTTTAAAATTAAATTGCGAATCAAATTTTAAGGAGAATTCTTATGCTCAATGAAAGTGTAACACGAAGTATTTTGCTTCCTGAACTTAAATTTATTAAAGAAATAATCGTAAAAGACAAACGCTATTTTTACTGTGAGAAGCAATCCGAATTTGAAGTTTGTCCAAAATGTGCATCAAAATGCTCTACTATTTATGACCATGTATTTGTAACTATAAGAGATGCTCCCATCAGACAAAGACATGTCATTTTAAAAATCAAAAAAAGAAGATTTCTATGTAAGACTTGTAAAAAGCCCTTCAGAGAACCTGTTCAAGGCGTTTTTAAAGGCTTTAGAACGACTCAAAGACTTAGATCTCACATACGGTGGGCCTCTGAAAATTATTCTGATTTAAAGCGCGTATCAAAATATACCAATGCCTCAAGTTGGCTAGTCTATAAATCATTTTATCAACAAGTTGAACTTGTTCTTCGTGAATACAAATCTCCATGGCCTAAAACAATTGGAATTGATGAACATAGTTTTCTTCGGAGTGCAAAAAAACATAAAACAGATTTTGTGACCGTTTTTATTGACTATACAAATAAGCGAATGAAAGAAGTTGTACTCGGTAAAGCCATAGGCGATTTAACTCAATCACATATTAAAGACATCCCAGGACGTGAAAATGTAAAAAATGTCATCCTTGACTTGTCTCCAACTTTTAGAAGTTTTGCTCAAGAATTTTTTCCAGAAGCGCGTCTTATCGCTGATAAGTTTCATGTTATTAAACTGATTCATCCTATCATTCATAAGTACAGAAAAGATCTTATCGAGAAAGAAGGATTTAATGCTGGCTTTAGAAATCCTATTGGAAGACTACTTATTTGTAATAGGTCAAAACTTCAATGGAAAACTAAAAATACTATTGATCGTTTTTTAGAATTTTCTTCAGACCTTAAAGAAATTTACTGGTTCAAAGAAAGGATTTACAGATTTTATCGAATAAAAGGACAAAAAAAGGCTAGAAAGATTTGGATTGAAATACTTGATTCCATGGCCAATTCAAATATACCAGAAATACAAAGTTTAAGACGAACATTGCGTTTATGGGCTAACGAAATATTAAATTATTTTTCTACCAATCTGACGAATGGAAGAACAGAAGGATACAATCGAAAGGCAAAGTTGATTCAAAGATGTGCGTATGGATTTAGAAGCTTCAAAAATTACAGGCTGAAACTTCTCTATTCTTGCCGATAAAGTAGATTTGTTATCCAAAAAATATTCTTGTATATCAATTTTTTAAAATTGAATGGAAGGCTATTTTTGAAACTAAAAAATACGATTAAACTTTTAGCTATTTACAACGATAAGTAAAAAAGTTTTAAATGAAAAAAGCTTTTACTAGTTTGATATGATTAAAGTTTTTTGATTCATCCACTGCCAACCTAGGATAGTCTGAAGCGGTTGCAATTGGCGTGGGCCAAGGCAAATCCTAAAATGAGAAAGGCTTTGTTACGAGTTGTTGTTGATAAGCTGATTTTTAAAGAAGGTCAGGCTCAAGTTTTTTATCGTCAGATCAATCAAGGGTCTGACGATGGGAAATCAAAAAATAAGGTAGTGAATCTATCGGAAAAACGAGAATCCACGAAAATGAACGTAAAACACCAATCCCAAGCTTCAGTAGAAGCCAGTGGCGATGCGTTTCATATGTCTTTGGAATTATTTAGAAAGTCATCCCATAATCCAATGGACCAAGGGTGGTATATTGGAAAAAATGGTTGCGGGAATAGGATTTGAACCTATGACCTTCGGGTTATGAGCCCGACGAGCTACCAGACTGCTCCATCCCGCAGGGTGATATTAGATTGCCGGAGCCTGTTTGTCCAGTAAGAAATCGAATTATTCGCTCCAACATAAAGTTCTAAATTCCTTCGTAAATATGGCGATAAATAGTTTAGTGACCCTTTTGAACCCTATTTAGAGAGAGGATTCTTTTTATGTCAGCCCAGACTTCATTAAAAAACAGCATGATCAAAATCGAGATTGATGGAAGCGAGCTAACACCACAGCAAGTGAGACTCATTAAATCACTTAATACGATGCTCACGCATGTGCTATTAACTGAGAATGAAGAAGAGTATTTCGAAGGGAGCGCTGAGTTCATGAGAATGTGTGCTGCTCTTATTAAACAAGCTCGCTTCACAGAAGAGCTTAAAGACCAGAGCAACATCCCTTATGCTCAACAGGCACTTGAATACTCAGTAGATGTTTTACAAGAATACGTGACTGCTTCAAAAGTCGTGTCGTACGATAACTGATTTGGTCTTATTACGTTCTAAGAGGTCAAATCAGACTTACCTGTAGTAAAAAAAAGCCCTCTTTCGAGGGCTTTTTTTATTATCTTTGATCTTTTGGAACTCTGAAGCTGGTTTTCTTCAGGTTGTTATTTTTAATGATCGCCTTAACCGCATCAACCTTCTTTCTTCTTTCCACGTAAGATTTTTGCTCTTCAACGTAAACTTGATCAGAAAGAGACTGAATTTTTTCAGAAACTTTCGCTTTTTGCTCAGCGATTTGTTTTAGAGAATCGAAGTATGTCTCTCTTCTAAACTTCTTGAAAGCCTCATCATCAGCAACAGTACCTGGCTGAGGACGTTTTTTCTTAAGATCGATTGTCTTCTTAGCAGAGATGAACCCTTCTTGATTCAATACTTTTCTCATTGAACCATCTTCATTGATTCCGATAAACCCAAGCATTTGCTCTTTGCTCATTACACGGAACTTCCCTGGAGCAACACCTTCAACCGAAAGGTTACCGATAGCAAGACGTTTAAGTTTATCTACTGTCAGACCTACGGCTTCACATAGACGTCTGATCTCTCTATTCTTTCCTTCGTTAAGACGGAATTCAATCCATGTCTTAGTAGGAAGCTGCTTAATAACACGAACTGAAGTCGGCTTCACCAGACCTTCATCAAGGTAAGCTCCGGCCTTAAGTTTGTTTAGAATTGTTTCAGTGACTGATCCGAATAC
The DNA here is from genome assembly GCF_058446905.1 of Bacteriovorax sp. As-1. Taxonomy (NCBI): domain Bacteria; kingdom Pseudomonadati; phylum Bdellovibrionota; class Bacteriovoracia; order Bacteriovoracales; family Bacteriovoracaceae; genus Bacteriovorax; species Bacteriovorax sp. As-1. The sequence goes on along the minus strand of NZ_CP184341.1, from coordinate 1,982,756 downwards.
TTTTACTTCGTAAACTTTTGTTACATTGTATTTCGGGTGCATTACCATGTTGGCGAACTCACCATCGTTGGTCATAAGAAGAAGACCTTCTGAAAGGTAATCGAGACGACCTACTGGATAAATTCTTTCTGGGATTTCTTTTACCAGGTCCATAACTGTCTCACGTCCTTCCGGATCGTTTAGAGTGGTTACATAACCTCTTGGCTTATGAAGCATTAAATAGATCGGTTCAACTGCATTTAAATCTGCAAGAGCACCATCAACCATAACAACATCATTATATGGATCTACTTTCGTTCCAAGCTCCGTCACCACTTCACCGTTAACAGTGACACGTCCTTCACGGATCATCATTTCTGCTTTACGACGAGACGTAACTCCACAATCAGCGATAAATTTCTGAAGGCGGACATTTAATTCGTTATTTGTTTCTGCGATTTTTGCTTTTGCGAGCGCGGCTTTTTTAGTCTTTGACTTAGTCATCGGGTCCTCCAATCTGCCATCACGGCCGTTTTTTGGTTAAATATGTAATCGGACCAGAGTTTTACGCTATGGTCCGATGAATGTCAAATTAGTCTTGAGAACGATCGTCTGAATCGTCATTTTCAGCACTTGGGTCTTTTAAGAAAGACAGGTCTAGGTCTAAATCCTGGGCCTTTTCGATCATGCCGTTAGTGATGTCATCAATGCTTTGGCTTCTTTCTTCAAGCTCTCCACCAAAAGCAAACTCTTCGTCTGAAAGGCGGCTATCAAGTGATTCGCCAGTCAGGTTTTCAAAAGCTGCATCAAGGGCCTTTGAAAGGGCCTCTTCTTCGCTTTCTTCTTTATCGAAATCAAGGTCAACGATGATATCGAATTCGCTCTCATCTAAACCACTTTCATAGTTTCCGTTTTCATCGATTTCACCGTCAAATTCAGCGTCGTACTCGATAGGTAATCCAGTATCAAGATCGATCATCTGGAACTCTTCTTCGTCTTCTTGAGGAACGTTGAATGGGCCAGCTTCAAGGTCGTCGATAATTCTTGGATCAATTACGTTAGTTGTAAGAAGAGATTCGATCGCCTGCTTGTTTTGCTCAGAGATAAGTCTCTTGTTAACAAACTCTTCAAGAAGATCGAAAGCAGATTTAACCTCCACTCCCTCTTCTGACATACGTTTCTTTTCTTCAACTTTAAGTGAAGCGGTAAAATCAGTTTCACTTGAGATGTTTTTAATAGACTCAGAAAGCATATCAAGCTCTTCGATTTCGTCGAACTTGAATCTCGCTTTATCAGCTCCATCATTAACCAGAGTTTTAATATCAGCGATTTTACCAACTGAAGAAGCTCGAGACATTTCATCCAGCTCATGCTCAGGTGGAAGAGCTGCCAGGTCCGCAAGGTTAAACACTTCCAGGAACTCTGGAGTTGTTCCATAAAGAACCGGACGACCTAATTCATCTGATCTACCAGTTACTTTTACTAAACGTTTATCCATAAGGGCACGAACGATGTGTCCGCTATCTACTCCTCTGATCTTATCGACTTCAACTTTTGAACATGGTTGCTTGTAAGCGATGATCGCTAAAACTTCCAGCGCAGTTGGAGAAAGTACCAGTGAATTGATTTTGAAAATATCTTGCACGTACTTAGAGTACGTCGCTTTTGTACGGTATTGGTATCCTTCGGCAACTTCAAGAAGGCGAAGACCATGGTGTTTTTGCTCGTATTCAGCTTGAAGTCTTTGAAGAGCTTCGTGAACTACTTTAAGCGGCATTTCAGCGTCTATGAGCGACTTAATCTTTTGGATTGAAACCGGTTTATCGCTCATGAAGATGATTGTTTCAATAGCACCACAAAGAGTGTCCAGGTTTAAACCTGTGCGGGCCTGCCATAGGACTTCATCTGAAACGATGCTATCAGAGAAGCTCTCATCAATGATCTCACTTTCGATCTCACTTTCGATTTCATTTTCGATCTCGGTTTTAACTTCTGTTGCAGCAGCAGAGATCTCAATGTTCTCATCCAGTTCGGCCATTTCGAAAATCGGCATTTCTAAATCTTCCTCAGAAGGAAACTTAGCTGGAAGTTCAATATCATCCATGTGTACGTCTGAATTATTGTTAACGTTATCCATATATCCCCTTACCCTTATTGAATTAATTTAGATCCGCTATCAGGACTCTCTGGAGTTGTCAGAAGATCCATAAACTCATCTTCCTGCTCTTTTGATAAACCAGTCTCTGTAAGCTCTGAAGGAATTTCTTCGTCGGCAGAAGCTTCTTTTGTTTCTTCTTCTGCTACGTAGTCGCCCAGGTCTTCAATGATTAGTTTTTCATCCGGATTGGCCGCTTTAACTTCTAACACATCATCATCTTTAGGCGCCGGTGTTGGCTGCTCATCTTCAAATCCGTTTGCCTGATCAACATCGAAATCTTCAAGTGATCTGACTACATTGACATAAATTGTGCTTCTGTCTTCATTTTGGAAAACATTGATGCGCTTTAGACGAGCAAGCTCTAAAAGAGAGATGAAAGTGATAACGATGTTATCAATTTTGTCTTTCTTTAAGTTCTCAGGATTTTGGTCGTCACCGATAAGTGCGTTTCCATCCTGCTCTAAAAGAGTGTCAAACGTTGTCTGTTCACCCAATTTAAGATTGCTCTTTAAGAATTTCAGTTTTTCTTTAATGGATAGACGATCGCGTTTTACGACTGTGTACTTTCTTCTTTGTCTGAATAAGAAATCAACCATTGTCATAGTCAGCGAGTTTAAATCCATTGGAGTTAAAATCGAATTAACGATGGCCTTTCTATCTACTTTTGGCTTTACGAAGATTTCGTGACCTTTCTTTTCCAGGTCCCAAAGTTTCTTAGACATTTTTTGGTATAATTGAAGCTCTTCAAGGCGTCTGATAAGTTCCGACTGAGAAGTGATGTTTAATCCTTCCACACCGAATTCAGACTCAAGTGACTTCATTTCTTCTTCAGCGATACACACTTTTGATTTTAAAAGCAGAAGTGTTGAAGCAAGGAAAAGGTAATCTCCTGCCACATCGAAGTTCAGATCGCGCATCTGAGCTAAGTAATCTAAGTATTGTTTTGTAATCTTTGTCAGGTCCAGTTCGCGGATGTTCATTTCTTCTTTTTCAACAAGAAGAAGCAAGAGCCCGAGAGGTCCGTCAAAATGATCTGTCTTTACCTGAATAGATGTATCTAACATTAAAAACCTGCAAAGATGTTAATAAAAATATTAACGATAAGGTTACTTGCCCATAGTGCTGGAGACATAATCCAACTCAGCACTGGAGTCATAATCAAAATAATTAAAAAGACAAAACTGTAACGTTGAAGATCTTCAAACTTGCGAGCGGCATTGTAATCAAGCATTGAAGAAACCATTTTCGATCCATCAAGTGGTGGAAAGGGAATCAGGTTGAATACGGCCAGCAGAACGTTGATAGTTACAGCACTCTTAAGCATTTCAGTGAAAACCTGAAAGTATGAGAAGTCTGGAGAAACTTTTGTGAACATGAAAGCAAGCAGGATAGCCGAGATGAACATCAGGATGATGTTTGCCAAAGGCCCAGCGAAACTCACCCAGAAAATACCTGAGCGAATATTTTTGAATCTTCTTGTGTCGACTGGAACTGGTTTTGCCCATCCGAACATCGTTCCACCAAGCATGGCCCCGATTAACGGGAAAATGACTGTTCCAATCGGATCGTAGTGCACTAATGGGTTTAGGCTAAGTCGCCCTAATTGCTCACCAGTTGTATCACCAAAACGCTTGGCCATCCACGCATGCGCTGCCTCGTGGCACACAATGGCCAGAAGGAAAGCAGGGAGTGAAATTGCTACTCTATAAATAAAATCTTCCATAAGCGGAAAACATATCATTTTGGTCAACATGTAGCAACGAATTATGGGGGCAAGAAACCTCCTAATTAGGCAATTTTTATGACTCAAATATTAAAATGTCAGATTATGTTAAAATTTTAAAATATGAATGATCAAGATCTAAAGAAAAAAGTCCAAGTGGTGGTCATCGCCGACAATCACCTTTTATTGTTTGAATTCAATAATCAAATCCCTAATAACTACGTCGGATTTCAAAATATCACTGGTGGAGTTGAGGGAGATGAAAGTTACGAAGAAGCGGCCAAGCGCGAGCTTTGGGAAGAGGCAGGTCTTAAGGCTTCCGTGATTGATCTCAATTTAAGATATGAGTTCTTTGATCGCTGGAAAAAACAGTGTGTTGAGCAGGTTTATCTTTGTCACTTAGATGAAAAACCTGAGATCACTCTCAATGAAGAACATCTTTTTTTTAAATGGGTTCCCTTCAATGAGGTCAACCCTAAAGACTATACCTTCCCGACAAATTACGAAGCTTTTGTGATGGCGAAAAAATACCTCGAGGGGAAAAAATAATGAAGCAGGTACTCGTTTTATTTCTCGCTTTCTTTGCTTTAGCCAGCACTGCCGCCGAATTAAAACCTTACCGCGTTTATTTAAAACCAGGCACTATTCTCACTCGCCTTTCAGACAAAAAAAGTTTTGCCATTGAAAAAGGAATTTACGCCAATGTCCTGGAAACCAATACTTCAAAAAGGGACCATTTTTTAGTCTATGATAAAAACGGCAAAGCGATCTACGATACTCTGGCCGATGGAGTCGTTGAAATTGAAAAAGATGTTCAGGTTCTTCCTAATGTCGATGCAGAAATCAGTTATCCTCCTCCTTCGCAGTTAAAAGCTAACAATAAATATGCTTTTTTTGATACGCAATTCAATCTGCACTTAGATCGCTTGGGAATGTCTCCCCTTAACTCAATCTACAACCAGGAACTCACCTCTGCTGTTGGAAATCGCTGGGAAATCAGGACACTTTACGTCTCTACTCTTCCAGTTAATTTTGGTCTAGGGATCAATTACCAAACAGCGACCTGGGAAAATGATATTGATGAAGTGAAGCTTTCAATACTAAGTTTCGGACCGCAAATCCAGCGCTACATTTATCAAGGTGAAACAACGGCATTGTCGCTACATCTGGGAGGAGAATTCGCTCCGCTCTACGCAACGACATCAGGCACTTCAAAAGAAAAGTACCAGGCGATTTTATTCGATCTGGGATTAGAAGCGCTGTGGGATTCTGGCTATGGCAAATGGACGCTCGGAACACACTTTCGCAGACACGATTTAACACTTACTTCGACAACCAGACCTGGATCAAATCCAGTTCCGGAAGAACTCGTTATCAATTCAATCGGCGCAATGGTCGGTTACAAATATGAATGGGATCTATGAGAAAATATTTTTTCCACTTATTCACATTTTTAGCTCTTTCAACTCAATCGGCACTGGCCTATGACGGCGTGGTGATCGTATTGGAAGCTCCTCTTTTAAAAGGGCCTTCATTGAGTTCAACAGTGCTTCAGACAATTAGAAAAGGTGAACGCGTTTTTATTCCCAGAGAATACTATGTAGATGGAACTCTCCCCGACTTTGTTCCGACATTTGACCGCGCAGGAAATCCTGCTTTTATTCCGGCAAAATACGTCAAAGTGATATCCGGAACCGATAATGAAAGCAAACAACCGATCAGGCTGGCACACGATCCAACTGATTATCGCATTGAAGAGCCCATTCCTTCGACTTATCCTTTTGAAGACCGCTCTTTTCTTCGCGCTTCTATTTCTTTTATTGTTGGAAACAACACGACTTCTCCTTACTCGTATATCTCTTCTTTTGATAAGCAGAAATACCGTGCAGAGATGGGTGGGCGGTTAGTGATCTCTCATAAAATCAGCTACGATAAATACGATCGTTTTTATTTCGGGATGATTGGCTTCATCACTTCTTCAAAAAACACTGTTGAATTTAAAAATGACAATGTGGCTGAAGAAAGCCGAGACCTGATTCGCGTCGGCCCTTGGTTTACTTACGATGCTTACAAGAGCGACAAATACCGCCTGGCCATTGGGACGGGATTCACTTTTAACTATCACCGCTCTACTCTTTTTATCGATAACGCCTCTATTGGAGAAGAGAGAATCTTTTCTGGATTCTCTCTTTCTCCAATGACCAGCACCTCATTACAAATCACTGAAGTGTTTCCCAACACGGATTTAATCGGTGGAGTGGATCTAAGTTTATTTCTTCCCCACTCGGTTAAAACAACCGACCAACCTACTTACCCAGAACTCTGGAGTGAAGACCAGATCTCGAGCAGGCTTAAGGCGCAAGCCTCGGTTTTTGTAGGAGTACAGGTAAGATATTAGACCTGATCTCCGAGTGAAAAACTCAGAGATTAATGTCTAAAAAATAATAAAAAAAATTAAAAAAATGTCTAAAGTTTTGACGGCCCACACACGAAAAGTAATGCAAGAGACAAAGGTAATCACAATTTCACGGAGGAAATTATGAAAGCATCAAAATCAAACACACAAGCAACATCTGAAGTTCTTTTTCAAAAATTAGGAAACACTTGGTACGTCTTCACAGAAGTATCTGGAGATATGGTTTATTCTGCTCTTCCGTACGGAATGGATCCACACACGACAAATCTTGAGCTATTCGAAGTGATCGAAAACCATATGCAAAAAGTATCTAAACACTATTCAAGCGGGAGAAAGCCAGAAGTGGCTGCATAAAAAATTATGGGTGCTCTAAAAAAACCTCAATGCGATTCAACACCAAAGGCGAAAACACAACTGAAAGTAGTTGATGATAATATCGTCCAGAAAGCTGAAATTGAACGCATGAAAAAGCTGATTACCGAAAAGATTAAAGATCCGGCGCTGGCGAAAAAAGCGGCGATGATCATCACCGAAATGTTAGATAAGAAATAGCTGAAATAAAAAAGCCCTCTTACGAGGGCTTTTCTTCTTTAAGATCCAGAGTATTCGTTATTAGAGTTATTGTTAGCTGTCTCTTTTTTCTTTCTCTCTTTGTACTCTTCCGGCTTACACTTCTTTAAAATCGCCATCGACAGTTGATCCATCTCCCCTTTTCTTTCCAGGTATGGAACAAAGTTTCCGTAATAGTAGTGGTTGAAGCTCGTCATCCCGTCACGGTATTTGTAAATCGTCGTCTGGTGTTGGAAGTTACTGTCGATGACTTCCAGGTCATATCCACCATCAACTTGCTTCATGTTAACAACTAACCAAGCGTGAGCGGTTACACCTTTGATTTGAAGTTTTTCGTAAGCGATGTTTCCTTGAACTTCAACATAGTCATAAAGCTCATCCATCATTTCCTTTAACTTTGGGGCCTCAACTTCGTTGCTACCAGATAAACCGACAACCCAGTTGAATTTCACGATACCATCTGACTTCTGCCACTTTTCAAGTTCGCGCTGGATTAAAATTTTATAAGCACCAGAGAATTCAGAAAAATTGCTGAATCCAGGGATTTCGACAATGTCTTTTCCTTCACGAATTTTCCCAATGATTTTTTCAGCATCCTTGATTGTTGGTTTTTGTTCGGCCGGTTTATAAATCGTCAGATAGAGAGCATTTCTTTGAAAACGCGAGTGCCACCAACAAACTCCACCATTTGCCAGACCACCACGGTTTTGAAAGGCCATTAGATTTGAAGAACTTTTAGTTAGGTCTTTGGCAAATGATGATGAATCACGGTCTGCGCAAAATTGATCTTCTGATTGGGAAGGTGTAGTTGTCGCCGCCATAGCGCTCATGCTAGCAAAGGCCAAAAGGGCCAAAATAGTCGATTTCATAAAGTTGCCTCCGGGGATAGGCCGTTTTTTGTTACGTTGTCGTTGTAAGTAGAGGAATCGTATCGCAATGCAGAAATAGTGCAATTGAGCATGAAATCTTTATAGGACATCTCTTGCTAGGAGGTCCCCTAGATGGTAACTAAACCCTTTAAAATTAAAAGGCTTTAGACTATGGTTGATTATTCTTTCAAAGAAGATTTCAAGTACAAACATGAGAACCCTTATCATGAAAGGTTGGGTGCGTTTTCTGATTTCGTTTTAAGAGATAACGAAGCGGAGGCATTCAAAGGTAAGTGGAACAAAGAAATTTTTAAAAGAGACGGCGAGCTCTTTTTAGAAATCGGAACTGGTGCTGGTCACTTCATGATTGATTATTGTGCCGATCATCCACACCACCACTTCGTAGGTCTTGATTACCGATTCAAAAGAAGTTTTGCTCTGGCAAAAAAACTTTCGACTCTTGAGTTTACAAACTTCCGCTATCTTCGCGCTAAAGGTGAGAGAGTGGAATTTATGTTTGAGGAAAATGAACTCGATGGAATTTTCTATTTCTTCCCTGACCCATGGCCAAAAACCAAGCATCACAAGAAGCGTTTGATTCAGGAGCCATTCCTGAAATCGGCGCATAAATCGCTTAAGCCGGGTGGGATTTTCTATATTAAAACTGACCACGATGATTACGCAGCGTGGATGGAAAGAGAGATCAAAGCTCAGAGCGATCTCTTTGAAGTCATCCTAGAAAGTAAGGATTTAAGAGCTGAATATCCAGATCATATGCTGGCAAAATATACTACGGGCTTCGAGAAGATTTTCCTTAGCCAGGGAATCAAGATCAAAGCGTTCGTATTGAGATCAAAAAAGTAATGTCATTAGACGACTTAAAACAAAAGATTAAAGAAGAAATTCCGATTTCATCTGTGATCGGCAATTATCTTGCGATCAAGCGCTCAGGTTCAGCGCAGGTTTCCCTATGTCCATTTCACGGCGATACAAAACCGTCGATGAACATCAACGACTCTAAAAAAATCTTCAAGTGTTTTGCCTGTGGAGCTGCCGGAGACGCCATCACTTTCGTGATGAAATACAGAAACCTGGATTACGTTGAAGCTCTTAAAGAAATTTGCAACAAACAGGGAATTAATTTCGATTCTTATCAGGAAGAAAAAAAAACCAATCCCAAAGTGGAGATGGCCAAAAAAATCCTGACGAGAACAGCTCTCCTCTACCGCAAAACAGCTTCATCAGGAGCGTTTGCACCATACACATCATTCATTAAAAACCGTGGACTCAATGAAGAGATCGCGACGACCTACTCGCTTGGGTTTGCTCCCAATAGAAATTCGATTACCGATTATTTAAAATCAATTCCCGATCCTAAAGACCGCGATTTCGCTATTAGCACAGCTCTGGATATTGGACTTATCAGAAGAGACAAAAACGATCCTAATGCCCAATATGACACCTTTAGAGACCGAATCATCTTCCCTATCTGGGATCAATTCGGCCAGGTTGTAGGCTTCACATCAAGGGCAATCAGAGACGATCAGAAAGCTAAATACATGAATTCGGTGGAGTCTTTCATCTTCATCAAGAGCAACATCCTTTATGGCTTCCATCTTGCTAAAAATGCCATCAGGGAAAAGGATGCTGTCATCCTGGTTGAAGGAAACATGGACCAAATCGCAATGTACAACAATGGCTTTAAAAACACCGTGGCAGTTATGGGTGTAGCTTTGGGTACTAACTCACTTGAGAGAATAGTTGGTCTTACAAAAAATGTTTACCTTGCCCTGGATAGCGATAAGGCCGGCTTTATTGCCATGGAAAGGATCAATAAACAGCTCGCTGAAAAAGGTTTAGTGGCCAAATACATCGAGTTTTCCCCTCAAAAGGACCCGGATGATTACTTAAAGGCCAACGGTGCACTTGCAATGCAGGAAAAGCTCGATAATGCCATTCCTGCCTTTGATATTTTGCTTGGCGCACTGATCCCAGAGAAGCTCCCAGAGGTTCTGGATAGAAAGCTAGAGATCCTAAACAAAGCTTTCGAAGTCCTGGCCCCTCTGAAAATGGAACTGTCTGCGACTGAGCGAGTTGTAAGCTTTGCTAAGCGTCTGGGTTTAAAAGCCGATAGCGCTCAAATCGTTAAAAGTTATCAAGATCACTTAAGTAAAATGACTGAAAAGCCGAAATTTATCCAACCAAAAAAAGAACAACCTACGGAAGAACCTGCTTACACTGACAGTGATTTTATCCCTGATGCGAATGAAGAATTCCACTTTGATGCTGAAATTTCTCCTCCTCAGATTTTCCTCTCGAAGATGGAGAAGCTCCTAGTGCAAGAAGTAGTCCAACTTCCCTCTCTATTAAACATGGATAAAATGAATGAAATCCTTGATTTAGTTGGCAATGATGAGGTAAAAAAATACATTGGAAAAATTCGTAAAATCACAATGGAAGTTGATGATAGCGAATACGAATCAGTGGTGCTCAATGTGACGAATAGTCCAGAGTACTCGATTGATTTAAGAGAAGTAGTAACTTCTGCATTCTATAATTACAAACCTAAAGACGCTGACAACAAAACAAAACAGCGACTACTCTTTGACCTAAAAATTAAACTGCACATGGAGCAGTTAAAAAATAAGAAAGACGAAATTAAAAGACTTCAACAAACATGCGAGTCAGAAGAAGAGATGACAAACCTCCTGACCCGGTTACTTGAAGTTGAAAAAAATATTCAACAATTAAAGAATTCAAAACCCGAAAAAATTAGTTAGGGAGAACGATTAATGAGTAACCCAATTTCACCAGCAGTGGCTCAATTCCTGAACTCAAAAGAGTTCAGTCGTCTTTTGACGAAAGGAAAAGACCAAAACTTTATTACAGCTGAAGAAATCAACGACGCACTTCCTGCCGGCATTGTCCTGGCATCAGACATCGATGAAATCATGGGCCGCATCCTTGAGCTTAAGATCGAGGTTATGGACTCAGCTGCGGAAGAAGATGAAGACGAAGAAGGGATCCGTTTAGACGGTACCGAAATCATCGAAGAAGCATTATCACGTGAAGAAAAGGCTGAACTTCGTTCAGCATCTACAGACCCAGTAAAACTATATTTAAAGCGCATGGGTTCAGTTGCCCTTCTAACTCGTGAAGGCGAAGTTGTGATCGCAAAAGAAATCGAAGAAGGAGAAAGAGAGATTATCCTTTCTGCCCTATCTTCAACTCACGCTCTAAAAGAAGTTGGAAAGCTTCGCGAGAAGATCGAGACTCAAGAAAACCCACAAGAATTCGTTAAAGAACTTGTACGTGGACTTGATGACGAATCATCTCCAGCTGACATTAAAAAAGTTAAAGACAGAATTTACGCGGTTATCGACCAAATCGCAGTCATCCTTCAGGAAACTGAAAAAGCTGACGGGACTCTAAAGGCCCTAGACGTTGCTCAGAAAAAACTAATGGATGAAATCTCAGCTGAACTTGCTGATTTAACTTTCAACAGAAAAATCATCAACTCTTTCGTAGAGCCAGTTAAGAAATACTACCTTCAGTTTACTGAAATGTTCGACCAACAAGATCGTATCTTCAAGTTCCTTGAAGTAGGAAATGCTGAAGACTACAAAATCCTTTACGACAGAGTAATGGAAGACGATGCGTTCAAGAGAAAGCTGGCAAAAGACCTTTTCACGACTGACGCAAAAATCGAACAACTTATCCGTAACCAGGAAGACATCCTGAGAAAGCTTCGTCGTTTAACGATTGATGCTGGTATGGAATTCGTAGAAATTGAAAAAGTTTACAAGATCATCATCGAAGGTGAAACAAAGGCCGATAAAGCGAAGGCACAGCTTGTAGAAGCTAACCTACGTCTCGTTGTTTCTATCGCGAAGAAATACACTAACCGCGGTCTTCAGTTCCTGGATCTGATTCAGGAAGGAAACATCGGTTTGATGAAGGCCGTAGATAAATTCGAGTACCGTCGTGGATACAAGTTCTCGACATACGCGACTTGGTGGATCCGTCAGGCGATTACAAGAGCTATCGCTGACCAGGCCCGTACAATCCGTATCCCGGTTCACATGATCGAAACAATCAACAAGATGGTAAGAACATCTCGTCAACTTATCCAGGAACTTGGTCGCGAACCAACTCCGGAAGAGATTGCAGAGAAAATGGAACTTCCTGTTGATAAAGTTAAGAAAGTTCAAAAAATCTCGAAGGAGCCAATCTCTCTTGAAACTCCAATCGGGGAAGAAGAAGATTCATCTCTTGGGGACTTCATTGAAGATAAGAAAATCATTTCTCCAGCAGACGCTGTAATGTCGATTACACTTTCTGAGCAAACGAGAGCAGTTCTTTCAACTCTTACTCCAAGAGAAGAAAAAGTTCTTCGTATGAGATTTGGTATTGGTGAAAAATCGGATCACACTCTTGAGGAAGTAGGACAAGACTTCTTCGTAACAAGAGAGCGTATTCGTCAGATCGAGGCGAAAGCACTTAGAAAGCTTCGTCATCCATCGCGCGCAAAACTATTAAAGTCTTACGTAGATAACTAGCTCGATGAAATGCTCCAGTGGAGCATTTCAACTTCGCTAGCAGAGCAAAAGAAAAGGCTCACGCCTTTTTCAAGAGTTCGAGCTAGCCACTGCGAAAGCAGTCAGTAATCAAAAATAAAAAAGGGCCCGTTCAGGGCCCTTTTTTTTACTCTTCTCGAACCTCACTAGGCAACATCACCTTAAACGTCGTCATCCCATCCTCCACACCTGATAACCGCTAGTGGGTTATTAATCTCGTGGGCAACACCCAATGAAAGTTTTCCAAGTGAAGCAAATTGGGAAAGAAGGAATGATTTCTTTTGTAGCTCTTCTTTTTCTAGTGAAGTCTTTTCTCTAAGCAAGTCAGAAAGAACACAAAGTACCGTGATCAAATGAGATTTAGTGAATTTTTTTTACAACTGGAATAAAACAAGCTGTTGCTGAAGCCAGGGCACAAGAGATCGCTAGCGTTGTTGCTTGATACTTGATAAGGAATGATGTACTTGGCCTTAGCTCGTTCCGAGTGTTTGGATAATCTAATCTTCATTTAAATTAGATTTTATTAGAACCCGTATCTTTTTCAATGGAATTAAATTGCTTGTTTTGGAAGAACAACTTTAAAACATGCACCTTTTCCCGGTGTCGGGATAAACTCCAATGTCCCACCATTAAAGGTGATGATATTTGCTGAGTATGTGAGTCCTAGTCCTGTCGCCTGACCAATACTTTTTGTAGTGAAGAATGGATCAAAAATATTTTTAGTAAATTCCTCAGGAATCCCACGCCCATTATCTCTGATAAAGATCACCATGTTTGGGCCATAGTCATCTAAAGAGATTTCAACCTGGCCATTTCCACGGTTGAGATCAATGAGCTCATCCAGAGAGTTCTCAACGATGATATAGATGGCCCTGAAAATTTCGTTATAAATTCCGGAGAAATATAATTCGGTTTGTTTGAAGTGAGTGTGTATTTGAATATCACGATTTCCAACTCTATCCTTTGCCATGGCAGCAACTGACATCAAAAGCTCCTGCATATTAATAGGAGAGATTTTTCGATTGCTTTTATCGGAGATACTTCTCATCGAAAATGTCACATCCTGGATGCGTTTCACATTTCTTTCGATTTTATCCATGTAGCTTTCAAGGGCCTTCTTATCAATGGGCTTCTCACCTTCAATCATTCTTCGGATCTTATACTGACAGCCTTTGATGACAGATAACGGATTGTTGATTTCGTGAGCAACTCCGGTGGCCAGGTTACCAAGGGAAGCCAGCTGCGTGAGCCTGAATGACTTATTTTGCAGTTCTTCTTTTTCCGATGTCGTCTTCTCTCTTAGAATGTCTGCCAGAATACATAAGGCCGTAATAAGGATGATTCCAAACACTGTAGAAGTTACCAGGAATTGATCCATTCCCTGGGCCGGCACCACATTGAGCGGCAGCATATCCAGTCTTTTAAGCTGGCTGATTAAAACGATATTTAAAGCAATAATGATAAACCAAATAATACTGTAGAAAGCATTCAGTAAAAAGGCGGCCAAGACAGGCACAATACCAATCCACCAAATGGAGCTGGCCTTGATGCCACCTGTATAAAGGGTGAGCATCTCGATCGTGATAAAATAGACGAGAATAATGTAATTTGCTGTTAACAGATAAGACTTAAAAGTCTTCATAATAAAAGGTAAAAACATAACTGCGAATGAAGCTGCCAGGCAACTAAACGCCAGAATCTTGGACTCATATCTAAAATAGTAAGTGAGAAAAAAATATATCCCTAATGCAACAAAGCAGTACGTAAAAGGGAGTACATAACGTGCCTTCGCTAATTCTGATTGTTTTGAAAGTGTAGGGCTTATAAACTTCATCGTCTGCAGTGTATGAAAGAACACTTATTAAAGCAATAAAACGGCCCTTCGACAGCAAATAAAAGGGAGCAACTCATAGGACGCTTAACGTGCCAAACGTTGTCTTTAATTGCTTGTGCATTGGGCAGTTCACGCCGGATTGCACACTGTCTATATTTATAAATTGGTCATCATACCTGAGCAGAATACTTTACCTATTTTTTGACACTGAATTTTCTTTTTTTGTCAAGGAAATTTAAGGCCTTTGATGTGAATTTCCCTCTGATTTAACAGTCGCTATCGACGAAAAATAGCGTATAATTATCTTTTGATTTACTTACTAAAGAAGGCCCATGAACGATCGCACCTGGAACATTCCTGAAACAATTAACGAAGAATGTAAGCGTTTTTTTACGCCCGCTTTAATTCAAAACGGCTTGAGATTTTTTAAACTCTCACGCGTCTCTATTTCGTTTAAAAAAGGTTCACCTGATACGTACTACATCGTAAGTGGTATCGTGCGTGATGACCGCGCTCACGAAACAAAGATCGTCTATAAAAAACGTCTTGAAGACACGCCTGAGGGACCTTTCTCTTCAAACTGTGATTGCCATCACTGGAAAGAAGGCTCGCACTGCCAGCACGTCGTGGCACTGTTTCTCACTTATCAAGTTCAGCAGTATTTAGAAGAGCAAGGCGAAGAAAGCGCTGATGACAATGAGAGTGGACTTCCACCAATTGTTATCAACTCAAGCTTCGGGGTTAACGTCGCAGAGTACGGAACTATTATCGGTGGGCCTCACCAGCTTATCGGTGCCCCAGCAGCTCCTACCTACTCTTCACTTCAGTATCTTCTTCACAATAAAAAAATCGTTCCTTTCCCAATGCCTGAAACATTCAGAGGGAAATTGCAACTGCACCTTTTCCACGATGAAAAGGTACGTTTTAAATACCGTTCTCCGGAAAGTAACAAGGCCATTTCTGAAGTTTCGATTTTTGAAAACCTTTACATCTTCAATTGGAGAGATGGAACAGTTCTCCACATACCAAATGACCTGAAGATTCTTATCCAAAGAATCAGACTGAATCTTTTTAACTACACGATCAACGATATCCTGACGAACATTCAAGAGCTGGACCTCTTCCCACAAGTAGAAATCTTTATCGAGAACGTAGCACTGGAAGAAATTAGAACGAGCAGACCAAAATGCCGTGTAACTTTAGCTCCGGCAGAAAAGAAAGGACTGCTTCATGCCTCTTTAGAATTCTTTGATGAATCAGAACTACTTGTCGCTCCAAACGAGTTCATGTCGTTCTTTACTTTCAATCACGGAATCTTAGGACACTTTAAAAAGAAACAAGAAGCTTACGATTTCGTTCTTGCTGTAAAAGACAGCTTAGTAAACGGAAACGAAAGCTATAAAAAATTTATTGTCTCGGCCAACAAGAAAGTAAAGGCCCAAAGCTTAATCAGCGAGATCACTAAAAACCGCGACACTATTGTTTACGACCAGACAAACCACCTTGTTTGCCTGTACGAAAACCAAACGATCCGCGAACTTTTCCTGGCGATGATCGAGCACTTTGGGGATCAGTTCTTTAGATACGCTCACCTCGACGGTGAAGAAAAGAAAGTGAAATATGATGTTCAACCTGGAGTTGTCTTCCAGGGATTATCAGAATTTCATCGCGTGATCTCACTTCTGAACATTGAAATCTATTACGACCGCCACGAGATTTCTAAATGGAACTCGCGCATCAGATTCGAGCGCCGTTCTTCGAGCACGAAGTGGTTTGACCTCGAACTCAATATCGACCAGGATGACTTAGCTGTTATTCAGGAAGCTGATCTTGAGGCCGGAATGGTTATCACCAAAAAAGGTCTGATCCTTTTAACGAAGGAACAAAAAGACCTGATCCGCTTCATGCAGAAGTATACAAAATACGAAGCGACTGACACTCAGACAAAAATTGATGGAAGCCAGTCGTTTAAAAAATTCATCCTGCCGTTTAACCGCGC
The DNA here is from genome assembly GCF_058446905.1 of Bacteriovorax sp. As-1. NCBI lineage: Bacteria > Pseudomonadati > Bdellovibrionota > Bacteriovoracia > Bacteriovoracales > Bacteriovoracaceae > Bacteriovorax > Bacteriovorax sp. As-1. The sequence continues at coordinate 1,966,631 of NZ_CP184341.1, read as the reverse complement.
CAGAATTTTTGAATTATTCGAACTTAGAAAACTTGGAATTGAAGGGGCCCTTTCAGAAGAAGATATCGCTCTTTGCGAGAGACTTTCTAACCTAACTGAAATGCCGAGCTACCCTCTTCCACAAGAGCTGGATGGCGTGTTACGTCCGTACCAGCAAGTTGGATACAATTGGCTAAGATTCCTGCACGAGCACAAGCTTGGTGCCTGTCTTGCTGATGATATGGGTCTTGGTAAGACTCTGCAGACAATTACGTTCCTACAATCTATTTACGATAAAATTGACCGCGTCCTTGTCGTGTGTCCAGTGACCATCCTCTTGAACTGGGAAAAAGAAATCCAGAAATTCTCGAAGATGAGCATGCACATCTATCACGGAGGCTCGCGAGAAATCCCTAGTGATAAAAAGATCATCCTGACTTCTTACGGGGTGATGAAAAAAGAATCAGAAGCCGTTTTCTCGAATATCAACTTCGACATTCTTGTTCTGGATGAAGTTCAGCACTTAAAGAACGTCAGGTCCCTTGGTGCTTTCTCAGCAAGAAAGATCAACGCTGATTTCAGAATCTGTTTAACAGGTACGCCTGTGGAAAACGACCTTTCTGAGTTCTACAATATTCTCGATTTAAGTATCCCTGGTATTTGGGGAGATCTTCAATTCGTTAGAGCTGTTTCAAATACAAAGACCAGAGGGATCGCCAGAAGAACGGCCAGCCCGTTCATTTTAAGACGCACAAAGGCCCAGGTTCTCCACGATCTTCCACCGAAAATCGAAAACAACGTCTACCTGGAATTGAACGAGGAAGAAAACAAGTTCTACCAGCAAAACATCGTTTCGATCCGCGCGCGCATTCAAAGCTCGACGACTTCCGCAAAATACGGGGAAATCCTGCGCGGACTACTCCAACTAAGACAAAGCTGCTTATGGCAGAATCGCGCTGGAGATAACAACTACAAGCACATTGATTCAACTAAGATCGACTTCCTTCTAGAAACACTGGAAACGATTTTAGAAGAAGGCCAACAGGCCATCATCTTCTCTCAGTTTACGACTTACCTGGATATCATCCAGCACTTCTTTAGAGAAAAACACTGGAAGTTCTCGCGCATCGACGGTTCTCAAAGCATCAATAAACGCCAGGAACAAGTTGACCAGTTCCAGTCGGGAAAAACTCCAATCTTCCTTATCTCACTTAAGGCCGGGGGTGTGGGGCTTAACTTAACAGCGGCAAGCTATGTCTTCATTATGGACCCATGGTGGAACCCAGCTGTTGAATCACAGGCCATCGATAGAGCGCACAGAATCGGGCAGAAAAACACGCTGACGGTTTATCGTCCGATCATCAAGAACTCGGTTGAAGAGAAGGTTTTAAAGCTTCAGGAAGAGAAGAAACAACTCTTCTCTGATCTTCTTTCTACGGATGATGATCAAGTGTTCTCGGGTCGATTGACGATGAAAGATTTTGAGATGCTATTTTCTTAGTCTGTTTTTAAAAAAGAGCATTACAACGAATCGATAGCTTCGCTTTCCCATCCGCTTTAACTTTACCATCAACTGAGCACTCAGATTCACCACCTGACTTAGGCCACGACTGTCCAATACCCGCGACGACATCGTTTTCTACCGTTAATTTAAAAACACTGTAGCTTGATGAATTAGTGCAATAAATGGCGATGATATCTTCTTCAGATGGATTGATTTAACATTTAGAGCCTTGAGACTTTTCTACGGCTAATTTAAGGTTTGAAACCAAATCCTGCGCTGGTAATGTCGCTGAAAAACTTAACCCTAAAATCATTTAAAATAATGTCTTTTTAAACATAAATCCCCCTAATCATAGCACCAAAATAATAATGCCTTAAAAGAAGTGAAAATTTTACGGAGGTGTTCAAATTTTTTACAGTGTTGTCGTTACACTAGCTTATGAATTTGTTGAAAATAGTCCTCAATGTTTTTGGCCCTTCGTTCGATACTTAGGCCTCTTTGAGGGTTAATAAATGTCATTCGAAAAACTCATTGGTTGGTCATTTAAATTGGTGTTGAGCATTTGTGCCGGGTTCTGCATCAAGATTTTGATGTTTCCCTAGTCCAGCTTCCAATCAATCGGCTTAATACTTTTTGATTCAAGATAAGCATTCGTTTGAGAAAACGGCTTGCTCCCCAGAAACCCTCTGTGCGCAGAAAGTGGTGACGGATGCACCGATTTAATAATGTGATGTTTTTTAGTGCTTACAGCTTTCGCTTTCTTCTGAGCAGGACATCCCCATAAAACAAAAACTAAATGCTCACGTTTTTCGTTTAGCACTTCAATAATCTTATCTGTGAACTCATTCCACCCAATATCCTTGTGAGACATTGGCTTTCCCTCTAAGACCGTCAGCTGATTGTTTAAAAGAAGTACACCTTGCCTCGCCCACTTCTCCAAGTCGCCATTAGAGGGCTTTTTTACGTCCATATCACTCACAAGTTCTTTGTAGATATTCACCAATGAGGGCGGAACCTTAATCCCCGGCTTAACCGAAAAACTAAGCCCATGAGCTTGCCCTGGTCCGTGATACGGGTCCTGGCCAATAATGACAACTTTAACTTTTGAAAAGGGAGTCAGGTTTAGTGCTGTGAAGAGTTCTTTTTTTGGCGGGTAAACAGTTTCTTCTGCATAAGCTTTCTGAAGCGTCTCTTCCATCGCCTTAAAATACGGCGCCTCAAATTCATCTTTTAGAACTTCAAGCCAAGACGGGTCTTCAATATACTGAGAAAGTTTCATTACTTAATTCTGCAATCAGGAAGTGCGCTGATAGCTGATCCTAAATCGATCTTGCAGTTAAATAATTCCATCACTGCGGGTGATGATGTTGTCGAGATGATTTTGTTTGTCGATGTTTCAACCAAACGAACAGATGTCTTTGCCATAATTCCAAAATATGTCGATGTACATTCAACAGAAGCATCGCTGATGAATTCAACAGAAGAAACTTCTGATGGATGAGAAAGAACTGTAACGAAATATCCTTTTTGCTCGTAAGCCTTGATGATCTCTTCTTTTTTTGTGTCTTCATTCATTGTCGAACCGAATGGAAGCAGACCTAGGGTGCATTGGTTAGCTGAGATTGTGGCTGCGTTTGTTTCAGCGGAATATAGGGCGATAACTGCAACGACTGCTAGGATGATTTTTTTGATTAGTAGCACTGGGTAGGCTCCTGAATTAATTAAATTATTCTGGAGGAGTTTTATAGATAAATTACTCCTTTTTCAAGTTAGAAAATGACTCTCTCTTCATTAATGAAAAAAATTTCTTGTGATAATTGCTGAAAATATCAAAACAATTTTGATCAGCGTAATAAACCTCATGTCTAAACACAGGAGGACCAATGAAAACTTTTATGACAATGATCTCTATCGCTCTTATTACAGTCTCATGCGCGAGCAATAGCAAAAAAGAAGAAAAGAACCCGTTCGACGCTTTGACTCTAAAAGAAACTCTAAAAGAAGGCATCACCTCTCAAGCAGAAGTCTTAAAAATCTTTGGGGCTCCAGATATTACGACTGAAGACAAAACGAAGCAAGATGTCTGGGTCTACAGCAAGCATAATACTGCCTCTGAAACGAATGGATATGGTGCAGGCGCCTTAGCTTTTCTCCCTGGCCCATTGTCTGTTGTTGGGGGCTTTTTAGATGGTGAGAAAAACGAATCCGCTTCGAAAACGGTAACGCTTACGCTGGTTTTTAATAAGAAAAAGATCTTGAAAGATTATGCCCTGACAAAAGTTCGAATTTAGTTCTTTTTACAAAAAGGCTCTCTTACGGGAGCCTTTATCCTATTGAAATTAAGCCTCTACACGAGAATATCCCACTTCTTTACAGGTAAGGCAAAATACCTTACAATAAAAAGGAATACTCTGTGATTAAAGTCACATATTCAAAGTTTGCAGGAAAACAACTAACAAAGCTTCCTCATCATATCAAAGAAGCACTTTATCTTTGGGTTAAAACAATTGAAAAAGTTGGAATACAAGAAACGAGAAAACTTAAGGGATATCATGATGAGCCACTCAAAGGTGCACGATCAGGGCAAAGATCTATACGATTAAATAAAGCCTATCGTGCAATTTATGAAGAAAAGGAAAATGAGTCACTAACACTTATTTCAATCATTGAGGTTAATAAACATGACTACTAAATTATTATCTAAAAAACTAGAGTCTGAATTAGGTCCATTAGGTTTTGGAATGTTTATGAGAGTTTCAAGAAATTCTTTAGGGCATACACAACAAGAGATGGCAGATCTTTTAGGGATTGCAAAAGGTACATTGTGTGACATTGAAAAAGGACGTCAGTTTGTGAGTGTAGAGTTTGCGAGTAAAGTAGCGAAGAAAGCTGGGCTTTCAAACGTAATGGCGGTTGAGGCTTGTTTTGTGGATCAGTTAAGGAGGTCGAATTTAGGTTATAGTGTGAAAGTCAAAATTTCTTAACAATTATATTGAAAATTTTAAAACATGAAAAATTTTCGATCAGACGCACAATTAAAATACGAATCTTCAAGTAGATAACGCCATACTCTTGTATATTTTGACCATTCTCCTTTTAATTCCACATCACACAAAACCTTTGGTTCCTTGTTAAATATCTTTCGGGGCGCTTGCATGACTTTATCTTTAAATAGCAAATATCCTTCTTCACTGGCAAAAAACAATATCGTTTTATCTGTCGCCAATTTATAATCTGATTCTTTATGGTCTAGCGAATAAGCCTTTTTCAGAACTCGAATATTTCTATCTAGTTCAATAAGTGCCTTATCAAAACTTTGTTTTAGATTCTGTCCTCCTGCAAATCCATATACATAAAAATCATTGCACATGAATGATAGCAAGCTAACTTTGACATCATTGAAAGGCACAATAATTTCATAGTGAGTCAAGTTCACGATCTCAGATGCATATTTTTTAAGAGGGAGATGATTTAAGTTGAATTGATGTATTGCCCATCTTTCAACAGCTTCTTGCTTGGCATGAATTCTAGCTTGTGATGAAAAAATTGAAGGATATGCTGCCATGCCAGTTGTCGTTGGGTTTAAATCGAAACAATATTCTGCTTTCTGTTGATCTACCAATTCATAAAAAGCTAAGCGTTCAAGTGCCTCAGATATGCTTTTGTAAACAGCAATGTTTTTATACTTTGAAGTACCCGATCCATCACTATTCCGATAAATTTTTGAAATTGGAACCCACTTGGGCCGCAAATTTTCTTTTAAAGAAACTACCGCTTCATAGTTACGCTGACCATTAAGTAGATTGATCTCAAAAAATTCAGGACATTCTAGGATATTATTTTTTCCTAATAAATTTCTATAGTACCAAGGTGCTAAATTCAACATACTACTTCCAACTTAAAAATTGAAAGTCAACAGATGGAGAATCAACATTAATTTCGTCATAATTGATGTTTGATCTTTTGTTAAACCAAAATCCTGAAGTATAATGTCTTATTGGCCAAATTAAGGATTGCTCCCAAATTTCACGATTAATAAAATTAATGTCTGGATTCTCTTTTTTTAATTCTTTTAAAATCTTTCCACTAGCATCAGGCAATTGAATGCCATCTTTTGAAAGAAACATAAATCTAACTGTATCGATATAATCGTCATATTCAATCCCTGTTGATTTTGTATTTATATCTAATACTTCATCGGTTCCAAGCTTTTGAACAAAATTAATATCCTTGTCATCTCCCATAGATTTTAAAGCTACAGAATAAACGTCAGCGATGCTTCTTTTTTCTATATTTTCTTTAATTTTTCCTGAAATTAAAATTGGATGAGTTATTAAATCTATTTTTTTATGTACAGGTTTCTTTGCTTCATCGCTTACATTTAGTGGTTGAACATTATTTAGTGTTTGAGGAAAAAAAGAAAATGTGAGTGGATAATTTAGACTTTTAATTCCATTGTAAAATTTATGCCTAAGCCAGCGTCTGATCGCAATATCATTTAAAGGACTCCCTGCTCTATTCCAAGAAGAACACTGCGCGTAAGCTATTTTAAGATTTGTAGTTGGTCCAATAAAATCGAAATTCTTGCTAACCATTAAATTTTCTTTATCAGCGATTAACAAATCGTTCTTTTCTATATCCGCTGCTGTTTGATCATTTAAAAAATTTCTAAAAGTCACTCGCGCAATTCTTTTTGTATCATCAACAAAACGGCTTCCCTTCCTATAGATAAGTTGAAATTTATTTTCATTCCACTGCGCAACCTCATAAGGCCCAGATGAAATCACCTTACTCTTATCTTTCCATTCACCTGTATCGTGTGAAAATAACGACGGGTGAGCTATACCATAAAAACCAAACGATATAATCTCTAGTAAATTGTTTATTGACTTAGAGAATTTTAGTATTAGCCAATCATCATCTAAATAAAGACTATTCCATTCATCTATAATTTTTTTTTCTTGTTCAATATCTATTAAAAACTCAGTTAAGCCAGATTCTGATTTATTTTTTTTATTTAAAAACGCAACTCTTTTAAGGTTCAAAAGAACATCTTTGGATAAAATAATTTCTCCATTAGAATACTGTAAATCTTTTCGAATCTTAAATTTCCAGATTTTGAAATCAGCAGAATGACTCCATTCGCTAGAAATCATCGGGAAATATTCACCTCTTTTGCCAGAAGAAATTAAGCGTGCATATACCGAAGAAAAAGAATAATGATGAATATAATAATCAAAATCTATTGGATCACTGGAAAAAGGAAAGCTAGTTGATCCAAATATGATCTCTTCACGTTTATCATCAAAGTTATTCATATACATCATTAGTCCTAATGCCATCCCAGTTATCAACAAGAGAATTATTTTAATTTTATTATCTTTCACGAGTAACACAAGGACCGCCAGTATTTCCACCTATTCCATGTCCATTGGTTTGACCGGTATCATCACTTGATTCAATTGAAATTTTCTCAACGTTTGCATCAAACTTTGCCGCCATTGCCTGGGCACCAATAGCTGACAAAATAATTACAATAATAGAATAAATTGCTTTCTTCACAATACATCTCCCTTGTTATTCACTTTAGAATAAAATACTATTAATTTATTTTTAATCAATTCAAGATTTGTACCCATGAAAAAATTATTTATCGTTATTCTCAATCCGCTTTTTCTTGCAGCCCTGTCATTACTAATAGTTAGCTCTCTTTTTCGCTATTATTTATATGCAAATTCTAAGCAACTCATTAGAGAATTTAAAAATCAAAACTATAAAGAACTTTATTCTGCTGATACCGTTAAGATCTCTTCTCGCTTAAGCTCTCTCTCTACTGTAATTAACTGGGTTTGCTTAGAAGGAAATGTCGCAAAGAAATCTTTTTTCAAAATGGAAAAGGGAAATTGTAAAACAAATCTCCTTCAACAAAAGCAAATGATCACAATCCCGCAAGCTAATGATATCCAGATTATTTTTACAACCCGTCTTTCACAAGAAATTGAACATTTATTTTTTGTTTTTATTTTTCTTCAAACAGTATTAATTGCTGCAATTATCTATTCAATAAAAAAATCAGAAGAAGAAAAAAGACAAAATGAAGTAAGAATTAATAAGCTTGCTAGACAAATGTTTCATGATATTCGATCTCCATTAGCAACTATCAATACTGTTATTAGCAGCACTGATGATCTCATGAACGACAAAAATCTTTTAAATAGCGCCATTCAACGCATGAACGACATTGCGAACAATCTCTTAAACATAAGCAAAAAAGACTCTAATCATATATCGCGAGAGCCTCCTAAGCTTCATCTAAAAAATATCAATGAAACAGTCCTAGATATTATTAATGAAAAAATAATTGAATACTCTTCACTACCATATATAAATATAAATTTTAGCCTGCCTCCTTATCAACTTTGGGCAGAATTAGATCATTCAGAGTTGCAACGAATTATTTCCAATCTCATCAATAATTCCATAGAGGCACGAATTGCAAACTCGCCAATCAACATACATTGCAGTCTCACTATTATTCAAAAAGGGTTTATTCAGATCAAAATCGAAGATAACGGTAAAGGAATACCTTCAAAATTTTTATCAATTTTAGGAAAAAAAGAATTTACAAATAAAAAATTTGGCAATGGTATTGGCCTTATTCACGCCTTTGAGAGCATTAATAGTTGGAATGGAGAGATCAGTGTTACATCTAAGTTAAATCAAGGGACTCAAATTTTAATTTCTCTACCGATGCTAGAACCTGACAACGATTTAACTATTTTACTTGATGATGATGAACTAGTTAGGCTTACGTGGGAGTCTTCCGCTAAAAAGAATGGTCAAGAATTAATTACAATTTCAAATCCAGAGCAACTATTCGAAATAATTACTACATTATCACCAATAAAAACCACTTTCTATATAGATTCACATCTTGGAAATAATAAAAAAGGTGAACTCTTGGCCCTAGAATTATTCGAAAAAGGGTTTTCTAATTTATATATTACTTCTGGCCATCCCAAAGAACATTTTCATGAATTTATTTTTCTTAAAGGGGTCAGGGATAAGTCTCCCCCTTGGAAAAGTTATAAATAGCCCCCCCTCACAATCCTATTCAACTCATCCACCTGCTCATTCAACCCACTTGACTGCTCCCCAAGCACTACCACCGTCTGCGAAATTCTCCCAGACACATTCATATTCTTCTCAGAAGCCTCTTCCAGAATCTTCATGGCCTGATTAATCTCTTTCGCCTCACGATCCTGAGCATTCGTTCCTTCTTTAATCTCAGTCGCCTTAGTCGAGGCCAATTGCACGCCAGAAATAATTTCTGAAAGAACCTCTCCACACCTCTGTGCGGCCACAGTTCCTTTCTCTACAATAATCATGTTATCCGCTGACATTTTTTCATTCGATGTTTTCGTCTGGGCAATAATGCGGTTAATTTGATTCGAACCATCAAGGATAATGTCTGTGATTTCTTTTGAGGCCTTTCCTGACATATTAGCAAGGTTCCCAACCTCTTCAGCAACAACCGAAAACCCTTTTCCAAGCTCTCCTGCTCTCGCCGCTTCTACAGAGGCGTTAAAGGCCAGAAGTTTTGTCTGGAAAACGATATCGTTAATTACGTTGGTTTTATCTTGAATGACGTTGATAACCTGAATGATGCTGTTGATCTCTTCAAAGTTCTCTTCCATTTTCTTTAGCATCGATATGTTGCTGTCTTTGATCTGCACGATGGAATCAACCATCTCAGACACAATGGCCGAACCGCGCTCTCCCTTTTCATGACATTCTGTCAGAAGTTGATTTGATTCATTGGCCTTATTTGAGTTCTCAGTAATTGAGACAGAAATTTGATTTACGGATTCAGTTGTTTGAGTCAAGAGAGCCGCTTGCTCCTGGCTGACAGCATTTAAATCTTTTTGAGCTTCGGCGATGACCTGCGATACTTTCGTCACTTCAGTTGCACCGGAAGCAACATTTTCAGTGATCACTTCAATCTTTTTACTGATTGATGAAATCATCATCCACACAAGGGCAGCAATAACGATCGTTACAAGTACCGCACCACCGACTTGATAAAGGAAGAGATTGTTTGATTCTTTTTTCAGGGCACTCATCGGAACTACACTCGCATAGTACCAAAGTTCAGGAGAGCGCCCCATTTTTACCGGGCGGAAATACTTCACGGCTTCTTCTTTTAAGAATGGCTCGTAAGACTGAATATAAAAAGGTTCACCCCTTTTCATCTTCTCTTGAATTTCGATCGCTTCTTTTTCGATTGGCCACGGCTTATTCAAATTGCCTGAATCGATATCTGCGGCAATCTTTCCACTGCTCGTGATAAGGCGAGAAAGGCCTTTTTCAAAGGGGCGCGACTTCTCAAATGTTTCCTGAATGGAGCTGATTCCAAAATCACAACCGACAACACCAAGGAAGTCTCCCTTGTCGTAAATCGGAATACTAATTGAAGTGAGAAGTTGTTTCTTCCCGTTTACATCATCGAGGTAAGGGTCAATCATGATTAAGTCCTTCACTTCTTGAGGTCTCGCGAAGTAAGGTTCATTCATGACGTCTTCCCATTTATATGGGTCTTGGAGAACAGGCACTCCTTTATCATCGCGTGCCCAAAATAATGTGAAGCGGCCATTCTTTACTTCATCATCACCGAATTTTCCTGGAACCCAGTCTGCCCAAGCTCCTTTAAGAAATTTATTTGAACTAACCCAGTAATTGAAATGAACACTGAAATCGTCGCGATTAAGTTTCTTTTGATCTACCCACGCCTGAACCATCTTGGCCATGTTATCGACTTCGATAGAGGCCTTATTCACCTCTGTGAGGATATCAGTTGAAGTCTTAATCGACTCCTGCTCCAAAGACGTATAAGTCATTTTCTCGAGCGTGGATTTAGTGTTGAGAAAGTTAAGAACGCTAAAAGCTGTGAAAGCAACAGCGACCAGAATAATAATCGGAAGGAAAACCCTCCACTTCATAGAAAGACGATTGAACAAACAAAACCTCTTAGTTAAGAAACTCTCTGTTTATCGTAAGTTAGATATAAAATCTTTAAAAATACTTAATTGGTTTAATGAGTAGCTGAGTGGTTTTGTCAGAGGAGAAAACAAGAATGCCCTAAAGGGATAGGGCATTTTCGTAAAAGGCTGACGAAGATTAGATAATAATGAAAATTAAGCAGACTTGATAAGCTTCTCAATGATTGGAATAGAGAAGCTTGGATTATTATCTAAGCGCTTTTTGAAGCTTAGTATTTCTAAAGACTCTATCTCCAAAGTCTGGCAAAAAAAAGGCCCTACTAGGGATAGGGCCTTCTATTCTTATCAATTTGGTTACTAACTAGATTTCTTCGATTAATCTCTCTGATTCATCAAGAATCTTATTAATAGCATCTACGTTCTCTTCCGTTAATTGCTCTTCAGAAGCGATTGAGTTTAAACCTTCTTCAGCTCTAGCAAGTTTTTCTTCAACTGAGTAAACGATTGCAGCTACAATTTTTCCTTCAGTAATATCGTCTGTCTCGAAGTTATTAAGTTTTTCTTTTAGTGCTTCTCTTTGCATTTCAATTCTAGATTCGATTCCTAGTAGAGCTTTAGCTGAAACTGTTGCAGCTTGAGCTGTGATTAAGGCGAATAAACTTACGATAGCGATGAATGACTTCATTGGGTCTCCTTGGTTAAAGATTTAGGGGCATCATACTCCTTTTAAGGCCCAATGATAGGGGCCTTGTAAATTTTACAGGTGGGTGTAAAGCCTTTTATCTCTCATAAATAACAGTTATTACCAATAGAAAACCGTCGATTTGACCATATTTTAGACACCCCCATAAATCTTATAACCTAAGGACATAGCTGGCCTATTCCGCAGTACTATACATAGATGAAAACATATATCGCGATTGCCCTCTCTCTTCAGATTAGCCTTCCTGTGTCGGCGCAATTTATTGCTTTCCCTGAAGCTGAAGTCAGAAGCATTCTCCTCATGACACCCGGTCAGATTAAGCAATTTGCTCATAAAAAAGAAATTGAACTCTTTAAATTTAGTGACCCTATCCCCTCTCAATCAAAAGATATTGCCCATGCCTTTCTAGCAAGTTTGCCAGAAGTCGATCAGGAGCTTTTTGGGCCGTATAAGGAAATTTTCACGGGTTCAACATTGGGAGTGTATTTTTCTAAACACAACTCAAGCATTGATCTTGAAAGTGACACGATTCTCTTTTCAAGTGAAGCTGACCGCTGGACGATTGCTCATGAAATGGGGCATGCGCTCATAGATAAAAATAGACCGTTGCAAATGAAAAAAGATGAAGGGGCAGACATTGAGCGCCTTCGAAACGCCAAAGAAGATTACGAAGAAATTATGAACCTTTATCGCAATCTTGGTTTTTTTCCTGGTCAGTCTTATATGCAAAGGGCCCTTCAGTCGATTCAAGTTTGGACGAGTTTGATGCTTGATATGCTTTACACCTATGAGCTGGAAGAGGTTCGCATTGAGAAATATCTTATTGGTCTTTATGAGAATGAACCTGGGTTGAGGCTTGATTCACATACGTACAAGAGGAGTTTTTGGTATATTGGGAAGAATTGTACGAGTGCGAAGGATAAAATGAATCTTGCGATTGAGGTGCTTGAGTACTTTTATTCGATTGAACCAATGGAGTTTAAAGAGACTCACAAGAATGATTTTCTTAAGCACAAGAGCATTTTAGAGCAACATAGAAAAACGATTGGTGATATTTGTTCATAGTGGCACCTCTTATGCACTATTTTTTGATGACCAGGAGGACCCATGAAAATCTGGAACTACATCAAAAAACTTTTTCACCCTACAGAAAAGAACAAGTATGATAATCAGAAACCGAAGAAGAGAAATCTTTTTCCTGAGAAAGAACAACCTTTAAAGTAGTATTGAAATGAAACTATTTCTGGCCCTTGATGCTCAGTCGTTGAACTTTGATAAAAGCACTTTTGCTAAACTTAGGGTCAGCCTGAAAAAGAAAACAGATGAGTTTAAGTTTGTCGACATGGATAAGCTCTGCATATTGACCCTTTCAAAGATAAAATACATTCCATCGCTCAAGGCACTCCCCCTTTTGATCTCAAACTCTCAGGGCTTTCAGCCTATCCTGATTTAATTCAAGGGCGAATGATATGGATCGGAGTGCAAAATACAAAGGAATTAAGAGAGCTTCAAAGCAGACTGGAAGCGCTCTTTTATCCAGAGAGTGAGCAAGAATATAAACCAACTCTCCCACTGGTGAGAATGAGGAATCATCACAATGTGGCCGATGCTCTCTCGCCTTATAAATCGACTAAATTTCCTGTTTTAAATGCGAATATGGTTGTGCTTTATGAGATGGCATCTGGAGGTGCCTATCCGACGATTAAGCGCCTTTTGGAATTTTCTCTTACTGGTGAGTAGTGTCTTGATCTTGAGCTACTTCCTTTTTTAGACGGAAGTGAGTGAACTCAGGAACTAGATCTTTGATCATATAGACGACAGTATCTGGCTCTGGACTTTGAAGCTCAAGCAGGTGCTGCAGTTTTGAATGGAAGCTATTTTCCAGCGATCTAAATAGGGCCTTTCTGATTTTCCCGTGGTGAGTAAGCTCGTAAGCTTCTTTATCACTGAAAAGCTCTTCATATAACTTCTCTCCAGGTCTTAAGCCTGAATAGATGATCTTGATGTCACGACCTTCAACCATACCTGCCAGACGAATCATCTCGCGAGCAAGATCGACGATCTTCACAGGAGCTCCCATATCCAGAACGAAAATCTCTCCACCTTCTCCCATTGATCCCGCTTGTAGGACAAGCTGACAAGCTTCCGGGATAGACATGAAGTAACGAATGATATCTGGATGGGTAACGGTGATGTCTTTTCTATCTTCGATTTGTTTTCTAAAGAGTGGGATTACTGATCCGTTACTTCCAAGAACGTTTCCAAAACGAACTGAGATAAATTTTGTGGTTGTGCTTTTTTTCGATAGATCAGTGATGACCATCTCAGCGATGCGCTTACTTGCACCCATGACGTTTGTTGGGTTAACCGCTTTATCAGTTGAAATCATAACAAATTTTTCAGCGCCATATTTTAAAGCTGCTTCACCAACAATTTTTGTTCCTTTGATGTTTGTCTCGATGGCCTCCATCGGATTGTGCTCCATCATTGGGACGTGTTTGTAAGCGGCGGCGTGGAAAACGAGATGAGGATGATATTCAGCGAATACAGCTTCAACTTTCTCTGCATTTCTCACATCTAAAATTTTTGGAAAAAATGAAATATTTGGATACTCATCCTTAAATCTCATTTCTAGTTCGTACATGAAAAGTTCACAGTAATCGGCCATGACGATCATTGCGGGATTGAACTTTGCAATTTGCATACATAGTTCACTTCCAATTGATCCGCCGGCACCGGTGACCATTACTATTTTATTTGAGATCATACTGCTTAAGTGGCAGGTGTCGAGCTTTACTTCGTCGCGGCCTAAGAGGTCTTCGATGTTTAGATTTCTGAGTAATGATATTCCAACTTGAGTTGAGAGAAGTTGGTCCATCTTTGGTAAAATTTTAATTTCTGCTTTAGTTTCGTTGCAATAGCCTACGATTCTTTTAACGTCGTCACCATTTGCTGATGGGATTGCGATGAAGATTTTATCAACTGCGAAGTCTTTTACCATTTTTGGAATTAGAGTGATGTCGCCGAAAACTTTTACGTTATGAATTAGAGCGTTTCGTTTGAATTTGTCGTCGTCGAGGAAACCTACGACTTTTAGTTTTAGAGCTGGTGTCGCGTTGATATCGCGAAGGAGTTTTTCACCGGCGCGACCGGCTCCTACAATGATGACGTTTTTAACTTCGGCGTCTGCTCCGCCGATCACTGAGCTTAGTGATGTTTGGTCTTTAAGAAAGCGGTAAACGAAGCGGCCTCCGCCAAGACCAGTGACAAGGAGAAGGAATTCGATCAAGAACATTGAGCGAGGAACACCATTTAATCTTGTCATGAAAAAGCAAACAACAAGAGAAGCCATTATCCCAATAGCAGAAGCTTTAACGACTCTAACTAAATCGTGCATACTACTAAATCGCCATACACCTTTATAGAGACCGTTTAATATAAAGCTTCCCGCTTGAATAAACATGGCGATGAAGAAAAAGCGATTAAATGCTAAGTCCTGAACTAATGAAATATCTAAAGTATCAAATCGAAGATAAAGCGCGCACCAAAAAGATAATACAGCAATTAGCAAATCAAAAAAAAATGCCATCATGACTCGAGGATTTCTAAAATTTGAGAACAAATTAGACATTATTCATCCTTAGGTTATTTGTGCATTATCTAAGCACTTTCCCTTCGTAAATTTTGAGAATTTATCTTATAATTCCATTTTATTGATGTCATGTGAGATTTGATGACTATACGCGTTTTCAATTTATTGGTGAGTTTCGTTTTAATGCTAATTTTTAGCATCCCATTCTGCATTGTTTGGTTACTAGTTAGATTAACTAGTCCAGGACCTGCAATTCATTGGTCCAAGAGAATTGGCAGAGAAAATCAAATTTTCCTAATGCCGAAATTTAGAACAATGAGGATAGACACGCCGCAACTCGCGACTCACTTACTAGGAGACGGGAAAAATTACCTAACTCCTATTGGTTCATTTCTGAGAAAAAGTAGCCTGGATGAGCTTCCACAGCTCTGGTCAGTCTTTAACGGGGACATGAGCTTGGTTGGGCCAAGGCCTGCTCTGTTTAATCAAGATGATTTAAAAGAATTAAGAACAAGTTTTAATGTTCATTCTATTCCACCTGGAGTCACTGGCTGGGCACAGGTTAACGGTCGTGATGAACTTTCAATTCCAGAAAAAGTTAAATTTGATAAATATTATTTGGATCACAGGTCATTAATCTTTGATATTAAAATCATTGCTCTTACAGTTTACAAGGTTATTGCTCGGGCAGACATTCAACATTAAATTATTTTTTAAAAGTCTGCTCGAAAGTAAAAGGCGGATTCCATCCGAGGATTTTTTGGGCCTTCGTTATTTCAACATGTAAATTCCCAAACAATCTTTGAACGTAAGCTCTCTTTCCTAATATGGTTGCACCAAAGGTCATTAACTTCACTGGAACATAAAGCAAGTGTGGGTGTTTCCCTAAAGCTTTTCCCATATTAACAATAAGATCTTTTAAGCTGTAATCGACTGCGTCTGAAACAAGAAAAACTTCTCCTGAAGCCTTAGGATGTTTTAAGCATGTTACAATTAAATCACAGAGGTTAAAAACAGAAACCATACTTCTTTTATTTTTAACTGCACCAAATGGTAATGGTAGGTCTTTATTTACCAACCAAAATAATTTTTCAAAATTTGCTTTTACTCCTGGCCCATAAATAAGTGGGGGTCTAATAATCACAACTTCAAAAATTCCAGTTTCGTGGAGCTTCATAAGTTCAATCTCAGCTTCCATTTTGGAAATCCCGTAAGGGTCAAGAGGGGCTGGTAAATCAGATTCTTTAAAGGGATTCTCATTTGTTTCTTCCCCGTTTACTTTTACGGAACTTACAAAAATAAATCTTCTTAAGCCAATTTCTTTTGCCGCTTTTGCAAGCTTAATCGTTGCTTCAACATTCATCTTCCTAAAAGCATTTAGAGGATCCATTTCAGTTTCATTCATCACATGAACACGTGCTGCGAGGTGTACTATTGTATCGTGCCCAATTAAAAACTCCTTCCATTTTTTTTGGTCATAAAAATCTCCATACAAAGATCGTTCGCCCTTTGTAAAAGAAATATTTTTATTCTCTAGCATTTGGACTAACGCTTTCCCAACAAAACCATTAGCTCCGGTAACAAATACTTTCATGGGTATGCCTATTAAACTTTATTAAATTCTTCTAATAGAAAAGAGATTAATTTTTCACGCTCAAACTGATCTGCGTAACATTTTGCTGAATTAATTGCCATTTTTTCAAGCTCAGATTTTTCCAATTGTGACATCTTTAAAATAGTTTCTGCAAGAGCTATAGGATTACCAGCAGAGCATGTAAGACCAGCCTTTGCCTCACTAACAATCTCAGCTCCTTCTCCGTTCATCGAAGCTAAAATTGGTTTTCTACTTGCTAAATATGATTGAAGCTTAGAAGGAACAGTAATAGAGAATAAATCTGTGTTGGTAAGACTCATTAGCATAACATCTGCTTGAGAGTAATATTCGGGCATTAGATCAACAGGCTTTCTACCAAGAAAAATGAAATTTTTCTCAATTCCTAAACGTTTAGTTTCTTCTTCCGCTGACTTTCTCATTAGGCCGTCGCCCAAGATGAGAAAATAAATGTTTTTATTTTCTTTTAAAATATTCCCTGCCTTCACAATTGTCTCAAAATCTTGAGATGAGCCAATATTACCGGCAAACATGATTTTAAAACCATCTTTAGGAATTAATGGATCAGCAAAACCTGCAACAGGATCTCTTTTAAATAAAGCTTCGGCCCACTGAGGAAAATAAATAATCTGAGAGTCTTTCCCTCCTAAGTTTTTAACTCTGGGAATAAATCCTTTCGATGTTACTAGGATTTTATCTGAATGCTTATACAAAACTCTAATCATGGCAGCTACAGCATTTAATATTTTTTTGTTTTTAACTACGCCAGTTGCCTCTAAGCTCTCCGGCCACAAATCAGTGACCCAAAAAAACATCGGTGCTCTTTTTAAATATTTTAAAACAATCCCGGGAATGGCCACAGTTATAGGCGAAGGTTCGTAGACAAATATTTTATCAAATTTTCCACGTACTAAAAAAGGTGCAAGGATTGAAGCGAAAAAGAAAAAAGAAAAATAATTAAGAGCAAGTCTTAAACTTTTGTTTTTTCCTCTGGCCACTAGTGGAGAGCGAATAACGGTGATATTTCCTTTTGTTTCCTTGTATGGACCAAAGATAGAATATCCTTTAAAAAACTCACCATCTGGGTAATTAGGTAAACCAGTATAGACTGTGACTTCATGACCACGTTCAACCAAACCATCGCACAAGTCATTAATTCGAAAATTCTCGGGCCAGAAATACTGAGTTACAACAAGAATTTTCATCTAATTATTTTTTCCAGACTGTGCGATTAACGAAATCTGTATAACTATAAATGATTCTGATAACTTTCTTTGACACATCGTCAGCATCATAATCAGAAATTGGTTGCATGTGCCCTGTTTGAGAAGTCACTAGTTCGACCGATCTTAAGACGCTATCAGCATATAAATCAGTCATAACTACGCTTGCACGATCCATCCCCTCTGGTCTTTCGTGAGCTTGTCTAATCATTAATGCTGGGAAGTTTAATATTGAAGACTCTTCTGTAATTGTTCCACTATCTGACAGAGTACAAAAAGCCGATTGCTGAAGTTTAATATAATCAAAGAAGCCTAATGGCTTCATGAATTCAATTAAAGGATTTTTTGTTTCATAGTTCATCGCCTCAAGTTTTTTCTTAGTGCGAGGATGAGTTGAAACGATGATTTTCTTATTATAAACCTTAGTTAACTCTTCAAGAGTTTCTAATAAATTTTTGAAGTTTTCTTCTGAGTCTACATTTTCTTCACGGTGTGTACTAACCACAAAGAAATTCTTTGCTGAAAGCCCTAGGCGCTTTAATACATCAGAACGCTCGATATCACCTTTATAGTGCTCCAGCACTTCCCTCATCGGACTTCCCGACTTTATAATTGTCTCAGGTCTTAGGCCTTCAGCAATTAAGTACCTGCGAGCATGTTCAGAGTGAACCATGTTAATATCACTTAAGTGATCAACGATTTTACGGTTAATTTCTTCTGGTACCCTCTGATCAAAACAGCGATTTCCTGCTTCCATGTGAAATACTGGAATCTTTTTTCTTTTTGCTGCTATTACAGATAAACACGAATTCGTATCACCGTATAACAATACTGCATCTGGTTTTTCAGAATCTAGAATCGGGTCAATCTTAGAAATGACATTTCCAATTGTTTCAGCGGCAGTACTACCAACTGCATTTAAAAAATGATTTGGTTTTTTAATTTTTAAATCGTTAAAAAAGATTTCATTAAGTTCATAATCAAAATTCTGACCTGTATGAACAAGGACATGATCAACATGTTTTTCGAGTTCGGCCATAATAAGACTTAATTTAATAATCTCCGGTCGCGTTCCTACGATTGTTAAAACTTTTAGCTTCTTAGTCGTCATTATCTTAAGAACTCCCCATCTTCTACAAAGTTTTGATCAATAAGCAGATTGTGCTCTTTAAGATATGCTGTTGTCTCTGCTAAATTCATTAACTCATCTCCTGATGAGTATTCTTTAGTTAAAGGTCCTTGTTTAAATTCTTTTATTAGCTCTGGAAGCATTGGTTGAACTGAGTAGTATTCTCCAGACTCATAAGCTCTGGGAGCTTCTTCATCTGAAAGCATGATCTCATCAATTTTTTCACCCGGGCGAATTCCAGTGTATTTAATTTCAATTTTGCGATCACCGATTAGCGCCTGAGCAAGAGTTACCATATTACAAGCAGGAACTCTTGGAACAAAAGTTTCACCAGGAAGAGCTCTTTCAAGCGCATTGAAGATCGTATCTACTGCACGGTTAAGTGGTAGAAGAAAGCGAGTCATATCTTTTGTTGTGATCGTAAGTGGTCCACCGCTCTTAATTTGATCGTGGAATAATGGAATAACTGATCCACGGCTTGCTAGTACGTTTCCGTAACGAACGCAGATGAATCTTGTTTTTGGGCAAGTAACGTTAGCAGCAATGAAAACTTTTTCTTGAATAGATTTCGTCATCCCCATTACGTTTACTGGCTTACAAGCTTTATCTGTTGAAACACCTACAACTGTTTCAATCTTCATATCGTGCTCACGAATAGCGCGAACGATATTTTCTGCACCTTCGATATTTGTTCTAACTGCTTCATATGGGAAATATTCGCATGAAGGAACTTGTTTCAAAGCTGCAGCATTAATGCAAATATCAGCATTTTTTAGAACAGAAACAACTGAAGAGTAATCTCTCACGTCTCCAATTCTAAACTCTAAAAGTGACTGGAAATTTTTGAAAATGACTTCATCAGTGGCAGCCTTTTTTTGCAAAAACTCTAGGCGCATATAGTGCTGTTTAGCTTCATCGCGAGAAAAAATAATTACTTTTTTAGGTGTTCCATTTTTTCCTTCTAGAATTCTTCTAGTTAGAACCTTTCCTAGAGATCCTGTTCCACCTGTAATTACTATTGTTTTACCTTCAAATAATTTCATTAATTTATTCCCTTATTTTTATATAATCCTGATTCTATGTAGTGATTATGCATTTGAATGATCATTTCTTCCCAAGATTGAGGCTTAAAATTAAAACTCTCTCTTAAGCGAGCAGAGTTTAAACTTCTATCTATAACAACTTCTTCGCTTGGGTGAATCGTTATTTTTTTATCATATACTTTAGCTATCAACTTAATAAGTTCAAACTTATTAATTGGCTCTGATGAGAATTGATAAACTCCGTGTTTGAAATTATGAAAAACATAATCATTTAAAAACTTTGCGACAACCACCGTCGGAAATCCAGTATAGATCGCGTGAGTATATCCTTTACATTCATTTTTTTGACTTAAAAACCAATCAACTAAACTGACATTAGAATCAAGCTCATGTCCAATAATCGAAGTCCTAAGAGTTAAAACATTATTAGCGTCAGATTCACCTAAATACTTTGTTAGACCATATGTATCACGGGCATCTGCCAAATCGCTTTCTTTATAGTTCCCCTTACTCCCTGAAAAAACACAATCTGTACTAAAGTGAATCATCTTCGAATTATGTTTTTCACACAACTCCGCTAGCCTATGAGGCCATAAAGAATTTATCTCAATTGAAGCAATCTTATTCTTGCTTTCTTTGAGCTGTTTTATGATACCAATGCAGTTAATTACATAGTCAGGTTTAATCAAACTAATTAATTGATCAATTTTTTGAAGATTACTTGTATCATAACCCTCATACAACTCAGGACTCCACTTCTTTGAGCGTACAGTTCCATAGACTTCGTGATTTTTTTTTAGTTCTGTATAAAGAACATGACCTAGCATCCCGCTGGCCCCAAATACTAAAATTTTCATTCGAGAATTCTACAGTTTCATTCCTAGAAGAGCAAAACAGTTAATAGAAAAAAGCTTTAATGGTATGTGAGCAAAGACGACATGGGCGCAGCGCAACACACTAACATCTTGGCATGTAACTTTGAATTAAGTATCATAATTCCTTATTAACAGTGCGCCTAATCACAGAATTGCAATCTTCTATACATGCCTAAATGATGAAAACTAAAGAATATTTTTTACTTTCGCCTGTTACTTTTTTTTCTTTGGGATTTATATACTACCTAATTGTTCCCTTTATTGTTTTAAATTATCTCGACGTATATGAATTAGCTCCGGTGTCAGACGTCCTCCCATACTTAAATACGTCTTTTTTTAATGCTTATTATTTTGTAGATATTGCATCTATTCTGTTGGCCTTTTTCGCTGGATACAAACTCTCGCTTTGCTTTGCTATAAAGAAACAAGATTGTCAGTTTGATAAATTGAGTGAGTCAAATTTTATAGCCTTATCTCTTTTAGGATTGCTGGTTATTATAAATGCTATTTTAATCTTTAATTTCAGAAGAAAAGGAGGGATATTATTTAGTGGTTACCAACAATTTGATATCTCATTTCTGGGACAACTTTCTACAATAACCTTTCTTTCATTTTTCTTTTTAAATTTTTTTAAAAAAACAAAAATTAAAATCTTATTTTTTGCTTTAATACTTTTTGAATCTTCCGTCCTTCTTGGACTGGGAACTCGAAATATTGTAATGAATGGGACCATTACTGCACTACTCGGTCTAATTTACTTCAATAAAAAACTAATATTTTCTTTTAAATTTTATGCTTTCTTGTTTTCATTTGCAGTATTGATACTTTTTATTGGTGTCTGGCGCACAGGTTTTGAATTAAAAATCACGACCATTTTCGGAATATTATTCGCAGAGCCAATCTTTGTTTTATCTAGCGCCTCACTATACTTAGAAAATATTATTTTTAGGCCATTTTTTCACTTCCCTAAAGAAATTTTCCTATCAGTAATTAACTTTGTTCCCACATTCGTTTTTCCAGGCAAAGTCTCTTTACTGAATCAATTTATGGGCAACATCCAACGATTTTCTCCATTTGGAGCTTCCTCCATTCTTGTGGCCCTTTATTCTAATTTCGGATCATTTTACTTTGCATACATAATGTCCCTTGGAGCATTATTTGGATACTTATACCGAAAAGCAAATTCTTCTGTTTTTTACAGAACAATTTACTTCTCGGCGATCCCTCTTATAATTTTTCAATTCTACAATCAATTTCTTTATTCATTTTTTAAACTTCTGGTTTGGAATGCGATCTTGATCCCCACAGTTCTTTTTTATCTTATTTTGAAAACAAAAAAGGCCTTAGTGAAATGATAATTCTAACTAATGCCTTAGGGATATCCGACTCTGGCGGAATTACCATTCTAATAAAGTATCTAGAAGAACTTTCACTTGAAAACATACAATCCGTGATTTGTTATAACGAAAATTCACTCACCCAAAAAGTAGTTGAACAATTCAATAAAAATAAAAATTTTATTTTTATTTCAATTAAAAGAAAGGGCTTATTACATCGTTTATGGATCGAGCATATTGAATTTAATAATTTAATTAAAAAATTTAATATTCAGTTGATTTACAATCTTTCAGGCTCTGCTCAATTTCTACCAGTACCACAAGTAATCAAACTTCAAAACTTAATGTTTTACTCTAGAAGTCTGGATAATCACTATAGGGAAAATGGTTTTCTTAAGAGTTGGATAAAGCAAATTTACATTAAACGATTTGTTTTCTTACAACTTTATCGCTCTAAAAAATATTTTGAAATTCAATCTTCTCATGTTAAAACTTATTTTTTAGAGTTTGCCAAAGAGGCAAAAAGATTTTTTTACATCAAAAGCGACATTAGCGTATCTCCTGGTGAATTCTCACCCGCCAAGCAGTACAATTTAACATCACCAGCCACCTTCATTTACATAATTGGACCACACTTTGAGATGCCCCATAAAAACTTTGAAGTTTTTACAGATGCAATGATTTTGCTGAAAAAAAATAATATTGATTTTAAGATTGTTATCACTCTGTCAAAAGAACAATTAAACAATAGTAAATTGTGGAATGCTAACCTGAATGATTCAACTACATTTCTGGGCTATACTTCGCAGGATACGTTAAAATCATATTTTAAGAACAACACGATTCTAGTTTCAACATCAATCATAGAAACACTTGGGCTGCACGTAGTTGAAACAATTAAAAATGGCTGCTTAGCCATCGCCCCCAATGAACTTTACTCCACCAGCGTTTATGGAAAGGATATTTTAAGATTTAATACAAAAACTCCAGAGTCTTTGGTTGATCTCATCTATAAAATTCTGAGAATGGACAACAGTGAAATTCAATCTATTATTTCCAAAAATCAAAATGATTTAAAATTAAGTGAAAATACAAAAATTAATTCCATTATTGAAATTTTTAAAGATGTACTAAGGATTGAAAATAAAAAATAATTATTTTTTTCTAGAATATGGTACAAATTCAATAATAAAGATTAGAAATAATCCAAATAGAAATCCTGCTAAAGCACTACCTGTCACAATCGATCTAAAATTTGGCCTTAATGGATCTGTCCCAATAATAATTTCTCCAGTGGTCACAGTGGGCTTCCCGGCCGCACCAGAAGCTTTGTAAAAATCCAACATTTCCTTATGTCTTTCAATTACAATTTGTATCATGTCCTGAATTGCATTTTTAATTACTTTAGGATCTTCATTCTCAAACTTGATACTTATAAATTTAGAACTTCCTCTCGCCAATTCGACTTGAACCAAATTTGTCTTTTTTAGATGTGATAAATACTCGGCCAGATCACCAACCTGCTCGATTGGCTGAATAGAAATAACTACATTATCTCTCTCTGGTCGCTTATATACGATTTCTCCAACTTCAACTAATCCTTTCCCTAAATAAATCTTCTTGGCAAAAGAACAATAGATAATACCCAAAACAAGTGAAACAAGTATAGAGACAATTAAAATCCACTTTTGTTTAATTAAAGCTGCTAAAACATCCCGCAGATCCAGTTCGTTTTGCATCTTAGTTTCAAACCCGTTCATTTAATCTCCTCAATTTAGCAAACTCAAAATTTGATTCTAAGTTGCAAAAAACCACATGTAAATGCTATCGCTTAATTTTGAGCACTTCTGCTAAAATCTCCGTAAATTTTTTCGCTCCTATTTCATTCAAATGGTCACTATCATAAAAATCTTCAGCGAAAAAACGATCGTCCTTCAGAAAGTTAATATATGTGCAATTCGTGCAAGATTTGGTAATTTCCTTAACTGCTTCCAAACTTTTATTTAACTGGTTTACATTTAAATTTTCATAATAAGTATGGAAAGCTGGCGGTGTAAAAAGAACAACGTAAATACCTCGATCTTTTGCAAATTCAATTAACTTTTTTAACGTCTGTGTATTTTCTTCAACTAGTTCATCACTTTTTGCCGTATGTTCTTTCGCTTTATATTCTCCAAAAACCTGTAAATCATTTTTTATTTTAGAGCTAAAACTAGTCCCCCAACCTAACTTTGAACAACTAATTTCAGTCTGTCCCAAGCGATAATAAGAACGCAGTCGAGTCACATTGATTTTTAATTTTTGATTAAAAATTTCGAAGTAATTAGAAAACTTCGTAGTCTTCCAAAGACCATAATAAATATTATAACTCTTTGTTCTCCAGGTTGATGCACCAGAGTTAAGTGTTGTATACATAGTGAAATAAGAAATTGGAATATATATAAATCTTAACTTATCCCATTTATTTTTATAGATATTTAAAATTGCATAATCATAATCTAAAGACTGAGAAACATGACTTGCATTAAATGAGTTCCCTGGGAAATATTCTGGATTAATCCCATAAAAGCTATGAGAACTTCCTAAAAAAATAGATTCTATTTCGCGTGAATGTGCTTTTAAATAACTATTCTTATATGAGTAATCGTTGGGGATTTTTCTAATTGCATACTCAACAATCAAACCCGAAATCACAACAGGTAATAGAAAAATACACAATTTTTTTAAAAAATGTTTCATATTAAAATTGGAAATATATAAACTGTTGTTCTTCACCTGCGAAGAAACATATTGCAATTATTAAAGCGTAATAAACACCATATCGAATAAACTTTGGAAGTATATTTTCAATACCCTGAAGCGGGTGTTTTTTTTCTCTGCCTAGCCACTCAGTAACGAATAAAATCATCGTTAAAATAGCAATCAATTTAACCTGCTCACTCCCCTCAAAGGATGGTTTGGTAAAAAGTGATTTTGAAAAAATTTCTCTAATAAAACTTAATGCATGTTTAACATTATTGGCCCTAAAGAAAATCCATGCAAAAACCGTAAGGCAAAAAGTAATAAAAATAGACACCATTTCTTTAGATGTAGGAAGTATTTTTCCCTCTGCTACGATATTGAGATTTTTTCGATTCGTACTAAAAAAAATTGAAGGGGTAATATATAGTGCATTCAAAAATCCCCACACAATAAAAGTCCAGTTAGCTCCATGCCAAAACCCGCTAACTAAAAAAATGATAAATGTATTTCTTACTTTTGACCATGACCCACCACTACTGCCCCCCAGTGGTATGTAAAGGTAATCCTTAAACCATGAAGAAAGAGAAATATGCCAACGTCTCCAAAACTCAGCAATATCTCTAGAAAAATACGGATAAGCAAAATTACGTAGTAAATCTATACCAAAGAGCTTAGCAACCCCCAGTGCAATATCTGAATATCCAGAAAAATCACAATAAATTTGCACTGCAAAGAAAAGAGCTCCCAAAACATGAGTACTACCTGAATACGAACTTGAATTGTTGAAAATTACGTCTGCAAACTTTGCGCAACTATCAGCGATCACGACTTTCTTAAATAAACCCCAAAGCATCTGCCTTAATCCCTCGACGGCCAGCGAGTAGTTAAATTCTCTCTTTCTCGAAAGCTGTGGAAGTAGGTGCGTTGCACGCTCTATGGGACCGGCAACAAGCAAAGGGAAAAAACTTACAAATAAGGAATAAATAACAAAATTCTTTTCAGGCTTAACTCTATCTTTATAAATATCAATTACGTAAGACAGGCCATGAAATGTATAAAATGAAATCCCTACGGGAAGTATAACTTTCAATACCCAAGGATTTGCCTTGTAGCCGAATAATGAAAAAAATTCTGCAAAGGAATCTACAAAAAAATTAAAATATTTAAAGACTATTAAGACACCTAAATTAATACAGACACTGATCCAAAACCAAACTCGTTTCGCTTTTAAGGTTTTAGACTCGTACATTTTTATACCAGTGAAATAATCTAAAAAAGTCGAAAAAACCAAAAGAAAAAGAAAGCGATAATCCCAGCAGGCGTAAAAAAAGTAGCTTGCCACCATGAGTATCAAATTTTGAAATATTAATTTTTTTTTAAATGCCCAATGCAAAGTGAAAACAAGGGGTAAAAACAAGAAAAAGCCAACAGAATTAAAAAGCATTTAATAAATGACCTGGAACCAAATTCAGTTAAATAACGAATATTAAATCTATACTGTATGAATATGTCAAATTCGGAAACTTAGCAGAGACTCTTAGAGTATAAAATGGTATAAAAATTCACATGGAAAAAACTATTGTAAGCATTATAAGCGACCATCGCGGTAATTTGATTTCACTGGAAAGTGGAAAAAACATTCCCTTCAACATTAAAAGGGTCTATTATCTTTACCATCTTAATGAAGAACGTCGCGGTTTTCATGCACACCACAAACTCAAGCAATTTTTGATTTGTGTCAGTGGGTCATGTACCGTCAAGCTTGATGATGGAACAAATTCAAAAGAAGTAGATTTAAACAGGCCAAATGAAGGTATCTTGATCGAATCTTTTATATGGCGTGAGATGTATAATTTTTCAGATGATTGCGTTTTGCTAATCTTGGCCGATGAATTATACGATGAATCTGATTACATTCGTAATTATGATGAATTTTTAAAAATAGCTAAAGGAAGAAAACTTGAATAATCCTAAGATTCACCCTATGTCGGATGTTCAGACGCAAAACATTGGCGAAGGTACGCAAATTTGGCAATTTTGCGTCATTTTAGCAAAATCTAAGATTGGAAAAAATTGCAACATTAACGCACACTGCCTTATTGAGAATGATGTCCTAATTGGAGACAACGTCACAGTAAAATGTGGAGTTTATTTATGGGATGGAATTGTCATCGAAGATAACGTCTTTCTGGGGCCTAACGTTACATTTACCAACGATAAAAAACCTAGATCTAAAGTATACCCTGAAGCTTTTTTAAAAACCGTTGTAAAAAAAGGAGCATCAATTGGTGCTGGCGCTATAATTTTGCCGGGTTTAACTATAGGTGAAAATGCAATGGTTGGCGCTGGCGCAGTCGTAACTAAAGATGTTCCAGACAACGCAACGGTATTGGGAAATCCAGCAAGAATCTTTAACAACAGAGTCTAAACATGATCGAATACTTAAGCTTAAAAAAATTGAACGAAAAATATTCTAATGACCTAAATGAGGCCGCACTTAGAGTGATTGCTTCCGGTTGGTACATAATGGGAAAAGAATTAAACTCTTTTGAAGAAGAGTTTGCTAATTTTTGCGGGACAAAACATTGCATTGGTGTAGCAAATGGACTTGATGCACTCATAATTATCATAAGGGCATATAAAGAATTAGGCTTATTTAAAGATGGCGATGAAATAATAGTTCCGGCCAATACATACATCGCTACCATCTTAGCCATTCTCGAAAATGATTTAATTCCAATTTTAATTGAACCAGAGCTAGAGACTTACAATATCGATCCAAAGCTTATCAGTGCAAACATTACGAGTAAAACCAAAGCAATTTTAGCAGTTCACCTTTATGGCAGAATTGCTGAAATGGATACGATTAACAAAATTGCAAAGGCACACAATCTTATAACTATAGAAGATTCTGCTCAATCTCATGGTGCTGAGCTAAACGGAAGAAGATCTGGGAACCTATCTAATGCCTCTGCCTTCAGTTTTTATCCTGGTAAAAATCTAGGGGCACTTGGTGATGCTGGAGCCATTACTACTAATGACGACAATCTTGCCGAGATGATGATGACACTCCGAAACTACGGATCAAAAGTAAAATATAAAAATGAAGTTCGTGGACTTAACAGTAGACTTGATGAAATTCAAGCTGCATTTCTTAGGGTTAAGCTTCGTTATCTGGTTAAAGAAACTGCGCAAAGACAAGATATCGCTGAAACGTATTTACATAAAATAAAAAACGACAAAATTATTTTACCAAAAATTGACGAACGAAATAAAAATGTTTGGCATATTTTCCCAGTAAGAACAGCAAACCGCATTCATTTGCAAAACTACTTGCTAGAAAAAGGAATTCAAACTCTTGTACATTACCCCATTCCCCCTCATCATCAGAGTGCGCTTAGTGAATATGAGAACTTGGATTTGCCAATTACAACAAAAATTCATAACGAAATTCTCAGCATCCCACTAAATGGAATGCTCGAACCAAAAGAAATTGACACTATAATTGAAGCTTTGAACAGCTACTAAAAAAAAAGGAACATATGCGCAAATTTTATGAAATTTATCTCAAGCTAATCATTAATATGGTAAAAATCCTGGCCAACATAGTGCCAATCAAAAATCAAAAGACCGTACTAATCGACATACTGAGCAAACTCAAAATTACCCAGCACGTAAAGATCAATCCCGATCAATTTATAGAATTCAATTTGACATCTGTCGATAGCATATTTAGGGCTGATACTTTTTTATCAAAAGAACCAGAAACCTTAGAGTGGATTAACAGTTTTAATAAAAATGAAGTATTATGGGATATTGGAGCTAATATTGGCATCTATACTCTTTATGCTGCCAAAAAGGGCATTAATGTAATTGCCTTTGAACCTTCTTTTGCTAACTATTCACTGCTAAATCGTAACTTACTTACCAACAAAATTGATAAAAATGTACTTGCTTACAACCTTGCTTTCTCTGATCAAAAAATCGCTACATATTTCAACATGGGTGACACTGAAGAAGGTGGTGCATGTAACCAAATCGGAAGTGCTACAGAAACTTTTAATTATTCAGGTCTTGGCAATCGCAAAGTAGTATTTAACCAAGGCGCAATTTGTTACACAGTTGATGAGGCAATTACTGAACTAGATATTCAATTTCCAAATCACATTAAAATTGACGTAGATGGTGTCGAACCATTAATCATTAAAGGTGCCCTTAAAACTTTAGCAGACAAAAGAATCAAAAGTCTTTTAATTGAAATAAATGAGCGTGAGACTTCAGAAAATGACATTGTAAACACACTGGAAGGCTTAGGTTTTACTTACACGAGGCACGTTCCAACAGATACCAACTATCCCTACATTTTAAACTATATTTTTCGTCGCTAATGAAAAAGGTCTCTATACTTGTAAATTGCTACAATTCAGAAGCCTATCTAAGGCAAGCGCTTGATAGTATTTATCAGGGTACGTTTCAAAACTTTGAGATCATCTTAGTTGATAACTGCTCTACTGATAGTACTGCTGCTATCGCTAAAGAATACGACTCAAGACTTATCTACACAAAAACAGATCAACTCATCCCTCTTTATGCTGCCAGAAATGTCGGCATAAAGTATATGACTGGTGACTATCTGGCATTTTTGGATTCTGATGATATTTGGCTTTCAGATAAACTTACTGCTCAATTAGAAGTGATGAAAGACCCGGAGATTAATTTCATTTACTCTAATTACAATAATATCATTGAACAAAAGTCTCCATTGAAGAAATTTATTGCCCAGACTTATCTCGGCCTGTTGAAAATTAATCTGTATTTTCGACCTAGCAAATTTGTTCAAACAAGCCAGCTGGCAAAAAATTACGATATTAATTTGCAGACTGTACTCGTCAAAAAAGAAATCATTCAAAATTTTATCTTCAATGAAAAACTTAATCTCTATGGTGATTTTAACTTCTTTTTAAAAGTGTTATTGAGCCATAAGATCAAGCCTTATTACCTTTCAAAAGTAACATCTCTATCACGAGTTCATGAAAAACAATTAAGTCGAAAGAGCAGTATTGGATGGCTCAAGGAAGCTAAGATTTGCTACCGTGACCTTTACCCATTAATGGACAAACAATTTAAAAGAGAATTCGTACGAAGCCATATTCTGATGCACTTGAGCAGTTATTATATGGAACAAAAGCGTGTTGCTAAAAGCTTGAAGATAAAAGCAGCTTTAGCGTGTAATTCAGTATCTCACCTTGCTCATTTCTTAAAATCATTTTTGATTACTTTGAAGCAATAATTTTCTTAATATTGTTTAATTTAAAATTAAATTCAAGCCCATAAACAACAGCTAAGAATAAAGCAAAAAGACTTACTTTAAGCGAGAAGTTCATCAAGCTTAAATCCTGAAAAAAAGAGTTTCTTAGAAAAACTGTAAAAAAAACAATTGCAGAATAAAGGGCAATTTTTTTCACATTGATACTAAAGTAGAAATATCTTCTGCTTCCAATTAAGATGGCCGTTGAAATCATAGCGTAAGTCAAAAAACTACTCCACATTGCCCCATTAAGTTTCCAGTATTTTACAAACACAAAAGTCATCCCTACGTTGATTAGTGCAAATGCGATATAGAGTTTTGTCAAACCGTAGATCTTTTTGTCGTATAAATATCCAGCAGAAAAAATATTTGAAAGACCATAAATCAAAGTTCCAAACATGATAATTGGGAAATAGTTTACGATGTCAGAATAGCTACGCTGGGGAATAAAAAGAAAAACAACATCCTGAAAGAAAAGAGTTGCAAACATTGTACAGCAGCAACCTAGTACAAAATAAATATTTGTAACATTCGTAAATATTGAATGTACGTTAGGATCATTTCTCTTTTCCATCATGATCGGATTCCATACGCTCACAAAGGGAACGATTAATGCGATATTAATCAATGTTCCAACCTTATAAGCGAATGAATAAACAGCAACATCCTTCAATGTTAGCTGATCATTAACTACAAAACGATCAAACCAATCAATCGCGAGAGTCCCCATCGCAATGATAACGGCTCCGAATCCAAATTTTGTTAATGATTTAAGTAGCCCCATTTCAGCCTTCAATGAAACGAGTTCTCTTGTCTGAATTAAAGAAATTGAAAGCTGAACAACCTGAGCGATTAGAAAAACAATCACTGGAACATATATTGAATGGGCCACATAATTAATACCGTAATAAATTCCAATGAAATTTATAAAGATGTTAATAATCGCCCAGGCAAAAACTCTTGAAGATAAATTTAACAATCTCCAATATGCCAAAATGTATTGATTCAAAAATAGTAGTGCATACCCTAAAAAAGTCAGACTCAAAACCAAGGCATAGTCATATGTGGCAAACAAGCGTAGCGAAATTTCTGAAGAAAAAACATAACCAAACATAATCTGGAGAGCAGCCCCAATCAAAATAACTGATGTAGCATTAGAAAGAATTCTACGTTGATCTTCGATTTTATTAGAATCAAAATAAAAACGTGGCAGGGCCGAAGTAATCCCTAGATAAAATATAGAACTCGCCATTGATCCACATAGAGTAACCATAGAGTACACACCAAAGGTCTCAATACTTAAGTTCTTAGTAAGAATAGGAAGGATTAAAATACCTGACAAAGACTGAGATGCACTTCCAAGTCCGTAAAAAAGAAAATGTTTTAATTTACTAAAAAAATTCACGCTTATAACTTATAACCAAATTCAATTAAGTATTCTTTAAGACCTTTTTCAATATATTCAATCTCTGCTTTGTTTTCATATTTTTCGTAAATCTGAACATTCTTTTTTGAAAATTCAGGATTAAAGAATTGATATTTTTTAGTTTGTTTACTCTCATCAACTTTCAAGAAACTCATTACTTTTGAACGAGTGCCCTCATAATTCAAGATTATATCTTCAAATTTTAAAACTAATACTTTGCTGTCTTTTCCCCTATATAATTTTTGGAAAAGAATTTTTTGTCTCAAAATAAATTCATCAATATTATTTGTACCAACGAAAGCTTTATTAATCTGACTGTTTTCCTGAGGCAAAAGACTTTTTGTTTGTGATGAAACCTTATCTTTACTTAGTGCAGAAACATAAATATCTCTAGGATCTCTAATAACAATAATACTTTGTGAATTTTCAAGTATATCTAATCCATAAACTGGATTAAAGGCATCAAAAGCATTGTTCATAACCACATATTCAGTTTTGCTTGTTGTAACTGTTTTATACAGGTTATCCAGATAGTTTTTTGTTTTTTTCTTAAAGTCCACCCCATCAACAATGTTAACTTTTGATAATGGAGGGTTGCTCTTGAAAAATTTTAATCTAATTTTTTTTGAAAAGCGTACCCATACTGAATCTGTGTCCAGATAATAAGGCCAGAATGTTTCATAATCTTTAATAACAAAACTATCTACGTATTCACGCGACAGTGAATTAAATTTATGACCAAAATATAGATCAAATTCAGTTCCTGAAGAAAATAAAATAGAGCGAACACTTTTTCTTTTTCCGTATCCACCGATGCTTTTTGTGAACCTTTTGAAATCAATTACGGCCTGATTAGACCTGATCAAACTCCAGTTCTCAGAGATGTGGTGATGTAAATCAAAAATCCCATATGGTCGTCTGAAGATATCAAACTCGAATAAGTTATGAGGAGCATGAACATTTTCGAATTCTCTTAAAAAATCAACAATAACCGACTTACCTGAATTCCCTAAACCCGACACATCAATATATTTCATTCTCTACCCTTATTTATTCAGTAATGCCCAGTCGACAAACTTGCTCACCCCGTCTGCAATAGACACCTTTGGCTCCCAGTTAAGACCTTTAACAATTTTATCAATCGATGCATGAATACCAAATACATCACCACTCGTAGATCCATCGAATCTAACTGGATAATCAGGTTGTCCCATTTTATTTTTTAATAGATCGAGCATTTCAAAAATCGTTGTCTTTTTAGAAGTACCAACATTGTAAATATTGAAATTATCTTTTGAATCAAGCGCTTTAATAAATGCCGATACAACATCATCAACATAAATTAAATCTCTAAATCTTTCTCCACTTCCTTTAACGTGAATTTCTTCTTTGTTTAAAAGAAATGACAAGTAAATTGATAAAATCCCCTGTTTCATATTCGTTAAATTCTGACCTGGTCCGTATACTGAGAAAAGTCTCAATGCTACAGTTTTAATGTCTGAATTGTTTGAACAGATTCTTAAATAATGCTCACTTGCTAATTTACCAACACCATAAAAAGATTTTGGAATGCAATTCATCTCTTCACTAACTTGTTGAATTGATGGCTCACCATATACAGACATAGTGCTTGCGTAGATAAACTTTTTGCAACCAACTTGTTTGCTGAATTCTAGAAGATTTAAAGTCGATTGAGTATTTGTTCTCAAATCGTATAGCGGATCTGAAAAGCTAATCTCGCCAGAAGACTGCCCAGCAAGGTGAAAAATTGCATCAAATTTTACATTAGAAAATTTTTGTATATCGTCACCAGAAACACACCCTTCTATGAATGTCGCTTTTGGATTAACATTTTTCATAAATCCTGTTGATAAATTATCAATTATGTAAACTGAGTTTCCGTCTTCAATTAACTTATTTGCGAGATTGGCACCAATGAAGCCAGCCCCTCCAGTCACTAAATAATTTTTCATAAGCCCTCACGTTAGCATTTAATTATACTTGATAAAATTTATAAAATATAATCATATTAAGTTATAAATGCCTTTTAAATATTGAATTTTTTTATGAAAAAAATGCCTCAAGATTTTAACTATATTTTCTTCTTTCCCTCACATGCTGTAGGTGGAATTCCTATACTTTTTCTTCGTATGGCCGCAGCAATAAAACAAGATTTAAACTGTAAAACTCATGTTATCGACTTTCAAGATGGGTACATGGCATTGAACAGGGCCAAGTTTGGGGATATTGAACTTATTGAATATGGCGTCGACAATTCAATTACTATTCCGCCAAATTCTATACTGATTTTACAAAGTGATTTACCATGGGGACTCCCTAGAAATCTTAATGTTTTGAACGACACAACAGTTTTTTTCTGGACTTGCTATCCCTTTAATTTCGTCCCAGTTCTTCCAGGTAAGTTAAAAGTATGGATGTCTGAAACTCCACTGAGGGCTAAACTTCTGCTAAACACCTTGCTACTTCCATCAAAGATTAAAACAAGAAGTTTTGTAAATCTTTTATTAAAGAATTCTGCTGTGTGTTTTATGGATAAGGCCAATGTAAATTCAGTGGAGTATTACCTAGACCAGAAAGTTCCAGAACCTATTTATATCCCAGTGATTGTCCCTTCACCTGCTAATCCGACTAAACTTACAAAACATAATGATCTTACAATGTGCTGGATTGGGCGCCTTGGAGATTTTAAAACCTTTATCCTGGAGAGAGTTCTCGAAGATCTATCCATGACTTCTCTTAATAAAGAAGAGCCTATCAAGTTTATCATTATCGGCGATAGTCCTGGGTATGACATAACTCAACTTTTGAAACATCAAAATGATTTTTTTAAAATTGAGCATATCTCCTACGCTACTCCTACCGAAATTAATGACATCTTAACTTCAAAAGTTTCCCTATTGTTTGCCATGGGAACATCAGCGCTGGAAGGCGCTAAGCTAGGTATTCCTACTATCCTGCTGAACTTTTCTTACTCACATGTTTCAAGTGAATATAGATATAAATTTCTA
This sequence comes from Bacteriovorax sp. As-1, assembly GCF_058446905.1. Classification (NCBI taxonomy): domain Bacteria; kingdom Pseudomonadati; phylum Bdellovibrionota; class Bacteriovoracia; order Bacteriovoracales; family Bacteriovoracaceae; genus Bacteriovorax; species Bacteriovorax sp. As-1. The sequence goes on along the minus strand of NZ_CP184341.1, from coordinate 1,932,130 downwards.
TATGAAAGCAAGTGGTTTAACCTTGGAGAACTTATCACACCTGAAAATATTCATGATGGAAATAAAATGGATAAGATTCTTGTAGATTTAAAAAATAACTATGAAGTTATTTCAGAAAAGACTCTAACGTATTTTTTAAAAAATCATGACTCTCGTTCATGGATTCCGATCATTTGCGAAAAAGCGAGCGCCAGTACTCTTACTTATAACCAACTTATGAAAAGTAGCCTGATTGAAAAACCTTATTTCTATAAGCTATGGGCACTAATTAAGAGATTGCGTTAAGTTCAGCAATTACATAATCAATATCTTCGTTTGTTAAATCTGGATGCATTGGAAGTGTCATTAACGAGTTTGATAATTTCTCAGTTACAGGTAGAGAATAATTAGTCTTATATTTTGTTAAAAAATGATTTGGATAATAGTGCATTCCACATGCAATCCCTCTTTCATTTAATTCTTTTAAAAAAGTATCTCTCTTATTATTCATTACATTGACTGCAAAAATATGTGGAGCAATAGCAGAAAAATCGAAATCTAAAAGCTTTAAAGATTTATTGTCTTTTAATCCTTTAACATATTTCTGAGCAATTTCTTTTCTTCTAGAGGCAAGTTTATCAATTTTAGATAATTGAGCTCTACCGATAGCGGCCATAATATCACTCATGTGGTAACGAAAACCTTGGTATTTCACGTCGAAAACCCAAGATCTTTGCCCTTGGTATCTCTTTTCTGTATCTTTCTCTACTCCTAAAAGTCGAGCATCCTTAATTCTTTGAGCTAATTCCAGGTCAGACGTAATGATCGCTCCACCTTCGCCTGAAGTAATATTCTTTATTCCATCAAAACTAAAGCAGATAACATCTCCAGTCTTTCCAACTTTCTCACCGTTTCTCATAGATCCAATAGAATGAGCTGCATCTTCAATCACTCTTAACGAAAACTCTTTGGCAAAAGCATAGACGCTTGCAATTTGATTGCTGTTACTAGCGTAGTGAACTGGCATGATTGCCTTTGTTTTTTTCGTAATTCTTTTTTTCGCATCTTCTAAATCTAAAAAGACACAGTCTTCTAAAACGTCGCACGAAACAGGAATTGCTCCCGTTGCCGAGATGGCCTGATAAGAGGCTACATAAGTTAATGATGGCACTAAAACTTCGTCACCTTCACCAATGTCTAAACAAAGTAGTGCCAAGTGCAAAGCCGCTGTTCCTGTGTTTACACAAATAACTTCATTGGGAGTATCGAGATAAGTTTTAAGCTCTTGTTCAAATGCTTGTACTTCTTTTCCCATACCAAAATATTCATTATCAAAAACTCTCATGACTGCTTCACGCTCTTCATTACCGATTGAGCACTTTGATAATCTGATGTTGCGTTTGTTACCAGTCATAATTTATTTTATCCAATGTTACTGAAGTCGCCTCTGAGGGATTATGCTCAAGGCTTGCAAGATTTAAAAGTAAGTTGAAATCAGGCCCAGCGCCTTGAAAGGCCATCCATAAGCCAGGGGCCACGGTTAAGCGTTGATAATTATCTTTAGATAAAGTGACATCAAAAAATCGTCCCTTTGTCGAAGAGTCTGTGCGGTCATCATAGACAACAAAACGAATAGCACCGACAGGTACGATAAGATTTAAAATCATTTCTGTATGTTGTTTCCAGCCCTTGATCTGCCCGGAAATAACAGTAGAAAAATAAGCTTCGCCGAATTTATCAAAAGTAGCTTCTGATGCCTTCATGGCGTGATAAATATCACCTTGGGGATGATGAATTCTTTTTAGTGGAGTAAGAGTAACACCTTCGATTAAAGCTGTGCCCACTTCACTCCCTCTTCTTTTGCAAAGTTTTCATACTGTCTGATCTGCTCAAGAGTAAAATTATAAATGTTCTCATTTTTATGACGATAGAATTTATAATACCACTCACTAACAAATTTAACTGTTTTGCTATAGTTCAGAGTTGCTTGCCATTTCATAAAGAAAAGTGCTTTGTCACAGTTAAGCTTCAACAGACCTGCTTCATTGAAAGGGCGGTTTTCTACAACCTGGTAACACTCTGATGGAGACTTGAAATCCCAGTAAACTGATAAATCACGAATTAGTTGCTCTACAGTGTGATTCTGTTCTGCTCTTGGACCAAAATTGTAAGACTCTCCGTGGAAGCTGCTATTCTGATCAAGAGCTTCACCTAGAGCAAGGTAACCACTAAGAGGTTCTAAAACGTGTTGCCATGGACGAGTTGCCAATGGACTTCTGATTTCAACAACTTTATTTTGCGACCATGACCTCACACAGTCAGCAACGATTCTATCCTGTGCCCAGTCCCCACCACCGATAACATTTCCGGCGCGAGCAGAAGCAATGCGAATTTTTGAATCTGGTGAATTAAAAAACGACATTTGGTAAGAGTGAAAAATAAGTTCAGCAGCTCCTTTAGAAGCACTGTAAATATCCTTTCCCCCCATATCGTCTGTTTCTTTATAACCCCAGCACCACTCAACGTTTTCGTAACATTTGTCAGAAGTAACGATGATTGCTGTACATTTATTATTTAACTTACGTAGAGACTCCATAACATTGGCAGTACCCATTACATTTGTCTGAATTGTTTCTAAAGGATTAGAGTATGAAGTTGAAACGATAGCTTGAGCTGCTAAATGAAAAACGAAATCAGGTTTTTCTTTAACGAAAACTTCTTCGATATCTTTTTGATCACGAACATCTAAAACATAGTGTTTAATTTTAGATTCCAGACCTAATTCAGTGAACATTGAAGGTTCAGTAGGAATATCTTTAGAAATACCTACAACTTTAGCACCTAATTCTAAAAGCCAACATGTAAGCCATGTTCCTTTAAATCCAGTGTGCCCTGTAACCAATACTTTTTTCCCAGCGTAGATATTAGAAAACATAATTTAATTCCAAACTTTCCAAGGTGATTCTTTTTTATCCCAAAGTGTATTTAAATAATCGCGGTCTCTAACTGTATCCATCGGATGCCAGAATCCTTCGTGTTCATATGCCATTAACTGACCATCTTTAGCTAAATTTTCCAGAGGTTCTTTTTCTAAAATAGTCATGTCACCATTTAGATAGTTAAAAACTTCTTTGTTGAAAACAAAGTATCCACCATTAATCCAGCCTTCACCAACTTGTGGTTTTTCTCTGAAATCTGTTACAGCGTTATTTTCAATAATCAATGCACCAAATCTCGCTGGAGGTCTTACAGCTGTTACAGTTGCAATCTTTCCGTGTGACCTATGGAATTTTACTAATGCTTCGATATCAACGTTCGCAACCCCGTCGCCGTAAGTTAGCATGAACGTTTCTTCGCCTTCCAAATACTTGTGTAGACGGTGAAGTCTTCCACCAGTCAATGTATCCTTACCTGTATCGTACAAATTTAGAATCCAGTCTTCAGAATGCGTATTGTGATAATCGATTACTCCTGTTTTTAAATTGATCGAAGTATCACTACTGCGATTTAAATAATTCATGAAATAATCTTTAATCACTTCCCCCTTATAACCTAATGCCGGATAAAATTCTTTATAACCGAAATGAGAATATGTTTTCATGATATGCCACAAAATCGGCATTCCACCGATTTCTACCATTGGCTTTGGTTTAACACTTGTTTCTTCACTAAGCCTTGTTCCTAGGCCGCCAGCTAAAATTACAGTTTTCATATCTGCTCACACTCACTTTAATAGAGAAAGGTAAAATCTATGTTTTTATAATTGAAAAAGGTTAAATCATTGGGGAGGAGGCAGTCAATCTGTTTAATAGTTTGTCACACTTTAGAATTCTGCAATAACAGTAACAGGTGTCCCATCTGCTGTTCTCACTAAAAAAGGGGCCACTGTGATTCTTTGTGGCGAAACAGTTAACTGATCCAACTTCATGTCTTCAATGACTCTCAGAGGCGAATTCTCCCCCTCAATGCCTAGGAACTTACGATGTGCAATGCGACCAAGTGGGCGATTAGAAAATGATGTAATAGAAATGAAATCAAATCCTAAAATTTTAATACTCGGCCTATTTTTTCTAATCCATTCGGCTAGATTGGGAGATAAGCCAGGACCACTTGACCAATATTTAGATTGGTCGCGATAGTCCTGATACTTAGTTTTTATTAGCAGTATGTCGCAATCAGTTGGGATAGAATCAAAAATAGCAGAGTGTTCAATAATCTGATTTTCTACCACATCTAAATTCAGAAGAAACGGTTTAACCATTACCCAATCAGTGGCCAAAAAACCTTCTAACCTAGGCCCTTGATCATCGAAATGAGAAGGCAGATCAATATGAGTTCCAACATGATTGGAAAGTGTCCATTTCTGTGAATTCGATGTTGCACCTTTAGCTATTTCACTAACGTGAACTTTCTCAAAAGACTTCACTCCGCCATAACCAGGTGTGGAATCATCTAGGAAATGACTTAAGAAGATAATATTTGACATTATTTCATATACCTTTTTAGAAGAGGGTCATTGCGCATTGCCTCTGAAGCTTTTGTCAAATCTGCAGGAGTGTCTACTGCCTGGCTTTCATTTTCAATTTTCACCATATGCACTTTTTCTCCATTTTCTAGAACGCGGTTCATGTCTACAGACTCTACCTCTTCCAGCACTGTTGGAGCTAATGCAGAATAACGAATCAGATAATCTCTAGTGAATGAAATCACGCAAACTTGTTTATACATAGGAAAGTTCTTACCTCCTTTTTTCCAAGAAGGAATAGGCTCTCTTGAAAAATATAGGGCATTAAATGCTGCATCAATAACAACCTTCACGCAGTTTGGATCTTCGTGCTCTTGTCTAGTTTTAATTTCACTGTAGAGGTTAACTAACGAAATATCAGTCCTGTTTACTATTGGAGAAACAGAAGCTTCAAGCATTGAAGGTAAAACCATAGGTTCATCACCTTGGACCATTATAATTGCATCGTATTTACAGTTATTTTGTTGTTCGATTTTAAGTAGAGCCTCGTATGTTCTATCGGTACATCTTTCATGAGTGTCCTTAGTCATGACAGCTTTTCCACCAATAGATGTGATGTAATCAAAAATAACGTCATCACAAGTCGCAACGTAAACTTCATCAGATAATTCACACATTTTACTTCTTGAGTAAACGTGTCCGATCATTGGCATTCCTAATATTTCAGCCATTGGTTTTCCAGGAAAACGAGAACTCCCCATACGTGCTGGAATAATAGTTACAACTTTCTTTTTCATTTATGCGTCCTTTTTTAAATAATTAGCCAATTCGTTTAAATCACTTACTCTCAGAAAAAAATCTTGTTCGTACTTTTTCCATTCTGTCCATTCAGAGAAATTACTCATGTAGATAAAATCAATGCCGAAGTCTTTGGCACATTTATAGTCAGTAAAAGAATCACCGATAAAAAGGCCACGTCCTTTAAACTCTCCGTTCTCTTTTAAGAAATTTAAGTTATCTGACTTACTCTTTGGTGATCCTAGAATAAATTTAAAATAGTTTTGAATATTGTTTAATTTAGCGATCTGCCTTACTTCATTTTCTGCAGCCCCAGAAGCGATATAACATCTTTTATCTTTCTTTTTTAAAAACTCTAAAAGTTCATTAGAGCCATTAGTAAGTTTTAAAGTTGCTAATTTTTCCTGCAAAATCACAGTAAAACTATCAGCCAAATTCTTTACATTCTCTTTAATTTTTTCTTGTTCTGTAATTTTTAAGATCGTTCTTGAAAAATATTCAAATTTTTCCCATCTTGAAACACCACCATGAAGCTTATGAAAAGTAATAAAAGCTTCCTGGTGCTCTTTAGGGTATGCCTGAATCACTTGCTGAAAGACATTGGTTTTCATACCAGTTGAATCTACTAGTACTCCATCAAAGTCAAAAACGACAAAATCAAACTCTAACTTATTCTGGTTTGCCATTATGATAAATCTCTTCCATTACCCCTAATAAACCTTGTCCAAAATCAACTTGAAGCTGAGGAACCATTTTTCTTCCTGGCTTTGGGTTGAAACTATAGGGTGTCATCAAGTAGTGCGCAGAGCCTGGTCCTGGATTTTCACTTACTATATCAACATCGCCATGGAGCATTTCTTTAATCATCTTTAAAACATCTCCAACATGGAAAGTTTGAGATCCTGTTAAAATAATGTGCTGATTTACATATTCAGGTTTTAAAACTTCTACTGAAGCTAACGCTGCATCTTCAACATGGATATAATCTCTTCTCGCCTGAAGATCGCCTTTATAAATAATCTTCTTGTTGTTAATAGCACTTTCGACGAAACGGTAGACACCATTTCTCTTATCAGCTCTTCCTCCATATAACGATCCATAGCGCAGGATTGTGTACTCTAATCCATAAGCCTGACTATAGGTTTCAATGTACTCTTCACTCGCTTGTTTACTTACGCGGTAGAAAGATCCTGATTTACTATAAACATATACACTCGATGCAAAAACAAATCTCTTAACCTTTGCTTGCTTACATGCTTCAAGAACATTTACATTCCCAAGAATGTTGAATTTTACAGTTTCAATTGGAAGATTTTTCGCTTCATCAATATCAGCGATCCCGGCAAAGTTAAAAACTGCAGTCGCACCTGTTACTGCTGCCAGAACCTGGTCAAACTGCAGAATGTCCCCAATAATAATTTCCTGACCTTCTTGTCTCCACTTTGAGTCCTTAACATCAAAGATTACGACTTGATAACCAGCTTGTTGAAGTTTATCTACAACGTGTGATCCTAAAAATCCTGAGCCCCCAAAAACGACAACCTTCATTACAATTCCCCTAATTCAGATTTAAAATCAGAACCAAAAGTTAAAAATGTTCCATCCAGGGAATAAGCTAAGAATTTATATTCTTCCTTTATTTTTGCTTTTAGTTGATTTATTTCTGGCTTTACAACATGAAAACCAATGGTTTTATTTGCTTTTTTACACTTATTTTTAAATTCATTTAAAGCTACTAAAAAGTCAGGATTATCAAATTGTCCAGCGATCCCCATTGAAGCCGATAAGTCATAAGGCCCTATCATTAGCGCATCAAGCTCTTCTACTTTTAAAATATCATCTAAATTGCGAATCGCTTTAATATGTTCAATCTGAGCAACAATTGTTAAAGAATTATTAATTGAAACATAGTATTCTTCAAAATTTTTTCCATAAGTATTAGCTCTTGAAAATCCTACACCTCTTATTCCCTTTGGTGGGTAGTAGATTTCAGAAATAATTTCTCTGACTTGTGCAGCTGATTCAATCATCGGAATAATTATCCCAGTTGCACCGGAATCAAGTGCTGACTTAATATCTTTCCTTAGTCCAACGGCTAAACGAACAAATGGCTGGGATCCTCCTAGTTCAATACCTCTGAAAATATTTGGAAGCTCAGATGTAGCAAAAGCCCCATGCTCCATATCTACAGCCACCCAGTCATAACCAGCTCTGGCCAAAATCTCGCCAATAGACGGACTTGAGATTTGCATCCATGTTCCAACTGAAAGTTCGTTGTTGCGGATTTTATGTTTAATTTTTTTTGCTTCAACTAAGTTCATATTTTTAATTCCGAATTAATTCAATTTCTTTATCTAGGTCCACTGGAGAAATTAATTTTTCCCCTTTAAAAAATCTAATCACATCTTCTGCTGCTTCTTTTTCCATTCTTCTACGGGCCTCAAACGAACAAGATCCCATATGCTGAGTTAGTAGAACTTGTGTATAATTATTAAGTTCACCTTTATATGGTTCTTTACTAAATACATCGAGTCCTGCTGCCATAATTTTTTTATTATCAAGAAATTCAATCAAGTCTGGTTCATTGATAATTCCACCTCTTGCAGTATTAATAATCACAACTCCATCTTTCATTTTTTGAAATATTTCTCTATTGATCAAATTGTTTGTTAACGGAGTTTTTGGTGTATGCACAGAAATTGTGTCAGATGTTGCTATCAACTCTTCTAAGCTTACTTGAGAAATATTTACACCAAGTGTTTTAAAGCTTTCTATCATTACTGATTTATTCAAAACATCACACACTAATATTTTTCCAGGTTTAAAAGGCGCAAGCAATTCCGTAAGTCGTTTTCCAATTCTTCCAAAACCAATCAGACCGATTGTTTGTTCCTTGATGGCCTTTCCTTCAAATCTCTCCCACCCTCCATTTCTAATGGAATGGTCAGCAGTGATAAACTTACGATTTAAGCTAATGATCATTCCCAATGCCATTTCTGCGACAGCATCTGTTACTGCATCAGGCGTGTAACAAACCTTGATGCCTTTATCTTTACAAATCTGAAGTGGAACAGAGTCAAGACCGATTCCAATTCTGGCAATCAGTTTTAGAGATTTACTTTTTTCAATAAGAACAGACAAGTCTTCGGTTCCTGCTATAATTGCCGTCGCGTCTCCAGCAAAATCGTAAAGTTCCTGCCCTGTGAGTTTTTTCCCTAATGGGTTCATTGAATATTCAAATCCACTCGATTTTAAAATTTCCAGAGGCTCACTTGAAGCTCTTGAAAATGGATATGTTGAAACAAAAACCTTATTCATGTTTTTGACCTATTAAGTTATACAAATAAGCACCGTAATCGTTTTTCTTTAATTGCTTTGCGATGAACTCTACTTTTTCTTTTGAGATCCAGCCTTTGTTAAAAGCAATTTCTTCCAGACAGGCAATCTTTAAGCCTTGGCGTTTTTCAATAATAGCAATGAAGTTTGAAGCTTCTAGAAGACTATCATGAGTTCCTGTATCTAGCCAGGCCATTCCTCTTCCCATGATTTCTAAATTCAATTCACCACTTTTTAGATATTCGTTATTAACTGCTGTGATTTCCAGCTCGCCTCTATCAGAAGGTTTTACTTTTTTGGCAATCTCAACAACCCTATTGTCATAAAAATATAATCCAGTTACAGCATAATTTGATTTTGGGTTCTTTGGTTTCTCCTCAATGCTAGTCACTTTTTTATTTTCATCAAATCCAGCAACACCGTATCTCTCAGGATCTTTTACATAATACCCAAATACAGTAGCTCCATTTTTCAAGGCAGCACTTCGCTCTAACATTGATACAAAACCCACTCCATAAAAAATATTATCGCCCAAGATCAAACATACATTATCGTTTCCGATAAAATCTTCACCTAAAATGAAGGCTTGTGCCAACCCTTCCGGTCTTGGTTGTACTTTATAAGAAATTTTTATACCAAGATCTGATCCGTCTTTTAGTAATTCTTTGTATAGATCTAGATGTTCAGGCGATGAAATAATTAAAATATCCTTAATTCCAGACAACATCAGAGTTGATAAAGGATAGTAAATCATCGGTTTATCATAAATAGGTAACAACTGCTTTGAAATTGCCAATGTCGCTGGATATAGCCTTGTTCCACTTCCCCCAGCTAAAATTATACCTTTCATTCCATTTTCCTTATTCTCGTTTTGATCAGTACATTTAAATTTAAAAAACCTTAAAATTAAAACTCATTTTTACAGATTCAAACCTAGAGCAAAAATACTATAATCCTCTTCTCTCTCTATATGATCCATCTTTGACATGAGATATCCATTCCTGATTACTTAAAAACCAATCAATTGTTTTTTCCAATCCTGTTTCAAAAGTTTCACTTGGAAACCATCCTAAGTCTTTATTGATCTTACTAGCATCGATTGCATATCTATGATCATGACCTGGACGATCCTTTACAAAAGTAATTAAATCACTATAACTTTTTAGACCAATTTTGTTTGGCATCTTAGTGTCCAGAACTGAGCAAATCGCTCTTACTACATCAATATTTTTTTTCTCATTAAATCCGCCAATATTATAAGTTTCTCCAACCACTCCTCGTGTAGCAACTTCGTAAAGTGCCTTGGCATGATCATCCACATACAGCCAGTCTCTTATCTGACACCCGTCTCCATACACTGGTAGCTTTTTACCTTCAAGTGCATTAAGAATAATTAAAGGAATTAGCTTTTCTGGAAAATGGTACGGTCCGTAATTATTGGAACAATTTGTTATTACCACGGGTAATCCAAACGTTCTATACCAAGCCTTCACAAGGTGATCACTTGATGCCTTGGAAGCCGAATATGGACTACTTGGATTGTATGAAGTTGATTCGGTAAAAAGATCATTAGTACCATGAAGATCACCATAAACCTCATCTGTAGAAACATGGTGAAATAGGAACTCGTTTCTAAACTCTTCTTTTAATGTTGAAAAATATTCTCTAGAGACTTCTAACAAGTTATAAGTTCCAAAAATATTGGTTTGAATAAATTCTTTAGGCCCATCAATAGATCTATCTACATGACTCTCAGCTGCCAGATGAATTACTTTTTTAGGTTTATATTTTACAAAAATTTCCCTAATGGCTGCTTCATCACATATATTAGCCTTTTCAAAAAAATATCTGTCACTTCCTTCGACTTCTCTTAAATTTTCTAAATTTCCAGAATAAGTTAGGACATCTACATTAACGACAGATTCATTTGTATGTTTAAGTAAAAATCTAATGAGTGCTGAGCCAATAAACCCTGCCCCACCTGTTACTAGGATCATTCTTTACTCCGTTCAAATGCAGTTGAAATCGACCAAACTGCCATAATAAAAAACAAATTAATCCCAAGACTAATTGTTGATTGGGTTAATCCCCCCACAACAAAAACAATTATGAATGGTAAGCAAATTTTGGCGACCAAGTCATCCCTTGTAAATACTTCATAAAACCAAAAAATAAGCCAAGAAATATATGCTAAAAATCCAAGAGCACCTACTCCCCCTAGCACTTCTAAAAAATTGTTATGAGCATGACTCACAAAGTCAACAGAACCTAAATTATACTTTTTTTTGATTTCACCAGAATGCGGTTCGAAATTCAAATAACCGTAGCCTAAAATTGGTCGTTCTTTAAACGCATAAAAAGCTGCTTTCCATTGTCCAACACGTTCCATTTCTGACTTGGGTCTAACAACTTTTTCTCCAGCAACGTAAAATGCGGCTCCTCCTAGCATCAAGAGCACGCACATTACACCTAGGAATAGTTTTTTATGATCTTTAAAAAAATAAAAAGGTAATCCCATTAACAATGCTAACCATGCGCCTCTGGTATATGAAAAATAAATCCCTACAAAATTTATTATCAAAACGCAGATTAAAAATTTAGTATTTATATATTTTTTTGTTTCATTTTTATAAATTACTAAACCTGAAATAATAATTAAAAAATACGACATGTTATGCGCATAATTCATTATCATTCCAAACAATCCACTGTTTCTAAACTGAAGTACTTTCTTAATCAACAAAGGATTAAATCCTGTCAATAATCCAATTAAACCAGAAAGAGTTGCTAAAGAAGTTGCAATACAAAAACAATACAACAACCAAGAAACTTTATTTTCATTAGTTCTTAAATACTTCTTAAAAAGCCAAGCCATCGGCGCAACTGAGGTCAAGGCAATAATAAAGTATTTTGACTTTTGAATTGTTTTATACCCTTTTATTGAGATATCTTGATTCACAAGAATAGACAGAATAATTAAAACTATAAAAATAAGAAGAGACCAAGAACTCTTCGAAAAATTCTTGTAATCTCCTTTGAGGAGAAAAAATAAAGCCGGAAGCGCTATGAGAATATGCGACAATGATAAAAGTGTCGTCGAAGTCAAAAGTCCTAATGCTAGAATCATTAATGATCCAAAAGTCATTTGGCTTAGAATTCCTTCCACTTTAGAGTTAATTTTTTCCATTCGGGAATTCTAAAAAACTCTCTAATATATGTCTAATTTTATTGCGATGACTTTGGAATTATTTAACTGAATATTCGTAGCAAAAATAACGACAAATGTTTTTAATAATTCAATATCCTTTTAAGTCCAACAGCGTTAGTTGAGTACTTCTACTTAGCTGGGACATTATCCTCTCCGCCTTCCCCCACCCCCCACAACACTCAGGACTTAATGAAATCGTCAAACACTCAACCATCCCACTCTCCATCCCCAATTCAATCGCAGCCGCCAAACTCCCCAAATACTCATCACTAAAAAGCTGCACCTTCTCCGGCGCCGCCGAATAAAAATAATCCAAATCCAAGTTCACAATCCAAGGAAGCTCATTAACATAGGCTGCCCCCGAAAAAACCCCATTCACATACTTCACCAAATCATAGGGCTTAACTTCTAGCGAAAGCTCCTTAGAAGACCCCAAATGATGAGTTGCCGAAACGGTCATTCCCACTTGTTCCGGATATTTTTTTAAAAGGACTTCAATATAATTATCCCACCTAAAAAGCGGCATATTGATATCGTCCTGCCAAGCAGTGCGATAGTCTTCTAGACTCATAGACCAAAGATCATGATTAAAATGCGGTAGTGCCGACTCACTTAAATCCGGGTGCGCATCAATGTGAAGCAGATTATATCTCTGTCCTTTTTTCATCTTTTGAAACCAGCACCAAAGGGCAAGTCTATGGTTATCCATGACATACACTTTGCCTTCGTTCCAAAGGACATTGTCCTCAGAAGAAGCTGAAGCTCCTCGCTTAACCAATGGAATAAGAAAACTCATTTCTTCTTCCTTAAAGGATCTGTCTCTTCCAGGTAGGCCATCTCAATAGAGTAAGAAAAACCAAAAATTTCCCCAGCGCCAAGTGTAATAAGGCCATTTTTAGATTCAAAATTCTTATCGCTATCAATCGAGTCACTAACACCGTACCAAGGTTCGATACAGACGAATGGCACATCACCTTTCCCCCAAATGCCTAAAAAAGGCGTGTGAGAATGGACACGGATAATTTCATTTCGTTTCTTATCTATTAGCTCAACATATTTTGATTTCATTTTTTTAAAGATCAATGCATCGTCTGCAAATAAGCTTTTTTCCAATTCCATGTTTTGAGCATTCAATTGAAAAGGTCTCGTCCAATTCACCAGGCCATTATCGACTCGAAAATACTCTTTTTCTTCTTTTTCAAAGCGGATTTCATAGTTTGTTAATACGTTCGTTTCAAAAGCAGGATGCGCCCCAATAGAAAAATAAATATCCTGGCGGTCATCGTTTTTAACAAAATAAGAAATAATGACTTTTGAACCTTCGACTTTATAGCGAACGCGCAATTCAAAACAGAAGGGGTACTGATTAAATGTTTCTTGCGTGGCCACCAGAAGAAATTCAATTTCCGAAGCTCCGCATTCAGTGCACTTAAACTCGTAATCTCTGGCAAAACCATGCTGAGACATTTTAAAGGTCTTACCTTGAAGATGATACTCGTCATCCTTAAGTTTGCCGACAATGGGAAATAAGACAGGAGCCGAACGCTTCCAGGTTCTTTCATCACCAAGCCATAAAAGCTCGCGATGCCAATCTCTGGAGAAAAGACGCTTCATTTCTGCGCCAAGACTCGTCACTTGGACGATTAAAGAATTACTTTCGATTTGATACCAATCACTCATACTTAATTTAAGTATAAAACCATCTCAATTTTTCGTCTATTTATCCTCATTAAGATTAAAATACCCCTACAAAATTTCCCATTTTTTGTATTTTTTGATACTATAATTTTATCAAGAATAGACTTTTTTGATAAAAAGAGAGATAAATATATGAAAAGACGTATCTCATTAGACCTTTTAAAATGGAAAAACTCCCCTTCTCGTAAGCCTTTAATATTACAAGGAGCCCGTCAGGTTGGTAAATCATATATCGTGCGCGATTTTGGACTGACAAACTTCCAGCAATTCATTCGAATTGATTTCCTTTCTCAAAAAGAGGCTCATTTAATATTTGCTGATAAAAGTTCACTTGTGCCAAAAAGAATCCTTCGCGACATAAGTTTTCTTTCAAAAACCGAGCTTGATCCAAAAAACACTCTGCTCTTTTTTGATGAGATTCAAGAGTGTGCCGGTGCACTTACTTCTTTAAAATTTTTTCAGGAAGAAATGCCAGAGCTAGCAATCATTGCGGCTGGAAGTTATTTAGGAATCATGAGCAATGAAGATTCATTTCCTGTAGGAAAAGTTGATTTTCAAAATATGAATCCGATGACGTATCAAGAATTTCTAGAGGCAAGTGATCCAAAACTTTTTGAAGAATACGAAAATATTCAGATTGCAGATCATTCTACTATCAGTGCCCTCATTCACAAAGAACTCCTGGAATCATGGAAGCGCTATCAAACGATAGGTGGTATGCCTGAAGTTATTAAAAATTATATTGAATATAAAAAATCTCACAGCGAACTCAAGTCTATTTTGCGTGCGAGAGAGATACAAAATCAGCTTCTCACCGGTTACAAAGCGGATTTTTCCAAACACTCGGGAACCGTAAATTCTGCACATATATTAAGCGTCTTTGAAGCAGTTAGTTCCCAATTGGCAAAGGCACATAATGAAAGTACTCAGAAATTTAAATTTACCGGAGTTATTCCCAATCAAAAAGGGTTCGAAAGAGTTCGAGGTCCTCTAACATGGTTGGAGAAAGCTCGATTAGTCATCAAAGTCATGATTAACAATAAGGCCGAGCATCCCTTAAAAGGCCAAATAGAAGACAATCGCTTTAAACTTTATTTCATGGACGTGGGTCTTCTCAATGCTGCCCTGGAAATTCCAATTGAAGCCACCCTCGCTAATGAATTGGGAAGTTATAAAGGGTATATGGCCGAAAACTTCGTGGCGCAGGAGCTTTTTGCTAAAAATAAAGGAACCCTATACTCATGGATGGAATCTAGGGCCGAATTGGAATTTTTATGGATTCAAGGAAAGGATATTATTCCCATAGAAGTCAAATCTGCAGAAAGAAGCTCTCGGGCAAAAAGCCTGGATTCATACATAGACAGGTATAAGCCAAACCTTGCTCTAAAACTCACAGCAGGAAATAGGGGTTATGACCCAAACAGAAAAATGCTTACGATGCCAATCTATCTTGCAGGGAAAATTTAGCAGTGAAATAACAACTCTTGTGTTACACTAGTGCTATGAAAGTCACTGAACACTTAGAGCGCGCAAAAAACCCATTGTTTAGTTATGAAATCGTTCCTCCACCGAGAGGAAGATCGGTTCAAGATATCATCGATATCGTTGAAGCATTAAAACCAGTTCATCCTGCATGGATCGATGTAACGGCTCATTCCTCTTCTGCTTATTACAATGAAAAAGAAGACGGAACGATTGAAAGAAAGATTTACAAGAAGCGCCCTGGGACAATCGGCATTTGCGGGATCATTCAAAACCGTTTTCAGATTGACACTGTCGTTCATCTTCTTTGCCTGGGATTTTCAAAGGAAGAGACAGAAGATGCTCTTCTTGAACTAAATTTCTTGGGTATTCATAACATCCTCGCTCTTCGCGGCGATGGACCAAACTATAAAAAAGAAATTTCTAAAAGCCGAAGTGCTAACTATTACGCTTCTGATTTGGTCGAGCAAGTCAAGGCCCTTAATAGTGGTAAGTTCCTAGACGAAATCGAAGGTGGTTCAAAGTTCGATTTTTGTGTCGGTGTCGCTGGCTATCCGGAAAAACACTTCGAAGCTCCAAACCTAAAACTCGATTTAATCAACCTAAAAAGAAAAGTTGATGCTGGTGCTGACTACGTTGTGACTCAGATGTTCTTTGATAACAAACACTACTTTGAGTTTGTTAAAGAGGCCCGTGCCGCTGGCATTACTGTGCCCATCATCCCGGGAATTAAAGTTCTAAAGAACACGACTCAACTGGTGAGCATCCCGAAGAACTTCTACATTGATTTACCTGATGAACTGGTAGAAGCTGTCACCAAAGACCAGAAGAACGTCACCCACATCGGAAAAGAATGGGCCACAAAACAAGTTCAAGGTCTTTTAGAGGGAGGCGCCCCGTGCGTTCACTTCTACATTATGAATGACACTAACACTGTTGTAGATATCGTTAAAAAATTCCAAAAGTAAGTTATGAAAAAACACCCTACGCTGATTGAACTTGAGAAGACCCTGCAAGAGAGAATTCTATTTCTCGATGGCGCTATGGGGACCATGATCCAAACTTACAAATTAAAAGAAGAAGACTTTAGAAAAGGTCACTTCGAAGACCACGCTGGTGACTTAAAAGGAAACAACGATCTTTTAAGCTTAACTCGCCCAGATGTCATTTACGCCATTCACATGAAATACCTGGAAGGTGGGGCCGATATTATCGAAACCAATACTTTCTCAGGAACAAAGATCGCACAGAAAGATTACGATCTTGAATATATCGTCTACAAGCTTAACTATGAATCGGCCAAGCTGGCCAAAAAAGCTTGCGACGATTTCATGGCCAAAAATCCCGGAAAGAAATGTTACGTGGCTGGTGCTCTAGGGCCAACCAACAGAACACTCTCTCTTTCTCCGGATGTTAACAATCCGGCCTTCCGTGCTGTCACTTTTGATGAGTTAGTCCAAGACTACTACGAACAAGCAAAAGCATTAATTGAAGGTGGAGCAGACATTCTTCTGCCGGAAACAACTTTCGATACACTCAACTTAAAAGCGGCGATCTTTGCCATTGAAAAATACCAGGAAGAGATCCAGACGAAACTTCCTCTCATGTTATCGGTAACAATCACTGACGCCAGCGGAAGGACTCTTTCGGGACAAACGGTAGAAGCTTTCTGGAACTCAGTTCGTCACGCGAGACCTCTTTCAGTGGGACTCAATTGTGCTCTTGGTGCTAAAGAAATGCGCCCTTACCTGGAAGAGCTTTCAAACATTGCTGACTGCTTTGTGAGCTGTTACCCAAATGCCGGTCTTCCTAACCCACTTTCTCCTACTGGTTACGACGAGACTCCTCTGATGACAGCGAAGTTCGTTGGTGAATTCGTCGATAGTGGATTCATCAATATCCTTGGTGGATGTTGTGGAACAACTCCAGATCACATCGCTGCCATTGTTAATAAATGTCAGGCGAAAAAACCAAGAAAAAGAGCAGAAATCAAAAAAGCCACTAGGCTTTCTGGGTTAGAACCATTTACAATTGAACTTACACACAACAATCCCTTTTATATGGTCGGTGAACGCACAAACGTCACCGGCTCCCCTTTATTCGCCAAACTTATCAAAGCAGGAAATTTCGACGAAGGTCTTTCAGTGGCCCGCCAGCAGGTGGAAAACGGCGCGAACATTATCGATATCAACTTTGATGAAGGCCTCCTTGATTCAAAAGCATGCATGACTCACTTTTTGAATCTTGTGGCCAGCGAACCGGACATTGCCCGCGTTCCAATCATGATCGACTCTTCAAAATGGGAAGTTCTTGAAGCAGGATTAAAATGCCTTCAAGGAAAAGCGATCGTTAACTCGATTTCACTTAAAGAAGGTGAAGTTAAGTTTTTAGAGCAAGCTCGCCTTATCCAACGCTATGGTGCTGCTGTTGTTATCATGGCCTTCGATGAAAAAGGCCAGGCTGCAACAAAAGAAGAAAAAATCAGCATCTGTAAACGCGCCTATGATTTACTTGTCACTAAACTGGATTTCGATCCGTGCGATATTATCTTCGACGCCAACATCTTAACGGTGGCCACTGGAATTGAAGAGCACAACTCTTACGGGGTGAATTTCATTGAAGCCGTAAGAGAAATTAAAAAAGTTTGCCCAGGTGCTTTAACCAGCGGTGGGGTTTCTAACCTGTCTTTCTCTTTTAGAGGAAACAATATCGTCCGCGAGGCCATCCACTCTGTCTTCTTATTTCACGCTATCAAAGCTGGATTAGACATGGGGATTGTCAACGCCGGAATGCTGGCCGTGTACGACGAAATCGAACCGGAACTCAAAGCAAAATGTGAAGCGGTTGTATTAAACCTTCACCCACATGCCACAGAAGAACTTCTGGAGCTGGCAGAAAAACTAAAAAATCAAAAATCTGATAAAACTGAAACCAAAGTAGATGAATGGCGCAACTTTCCTTTAGAAGAGCGCATTTCTTATTCGATGGTCAAAGGCCTAGACCAATACATTGAAGAAGACACAGAAGAGGCGCGCAAAAAACTTGGGCGTCCACTGAATGTTATCGAAGGTCCTTTAATGGACGGTATGAAAGTTGTCGGTGAACTTTTTGGGGCGGGGAAAATGTTCCTTCCTCAAGTTGTTAAATCGGCGCGCGTTATGAAAAAAGCCGTGGCCTATCTTGAACCATTCATGGAGCAAGAAAAGCTCGAAAATAAAAATGTACGCGAACAAGGTGTCTTTGTTATCGCGACAGTTAAAGGCGACGTTCACGATATCGGAAAAAACATTGTCGGTGTTGTTCTAGCGTGTAACGGTTATAAAGTTATCGATTTAGGAGTTATGGTTTCTGCTCAAAAAATTCTCGATGTAGCAATTGAGAATAAAGCTGATATCATCGGTCTTTCAGGGTTAATCACTCCATCTCTTGATGAAATGATCCATGTGGCAAAAGAAATGGAACGCCAGGGATTTAAAACGCCACTACTTATTGGGGGAGCGACAACCTCGAAGGCCCACACGGCTATTAAGATCTCTCCACACTATAACTCTCCCATCGCTCACGTTGGTGATGCTTCACTAGTTATTGAAGTGTGTACTAATCTCCTGTCCCCAGAGCGCCGTGGTGAATATGTTAAAAACCTAAACGAAAGCTTCCAAAAAATCAGAGAGAGACATGCCAACCAGTCTCAAGATAATGAACTGATCTCTTTAGAAGAAGCGCGCGCCCATTCATTTAAAACAAACTGGGAACAAGTTGAGATTGCAAAACCTTCTCGCGTTGGTGTCTTCACTCTGGATATTGCACTGGAAGAAGTTGTCCCTTATATCGACTGGTCTCCGTTTTTCTGGACATGGGAATTAAAAGGGACTTACCCAAAAATCCTGGGTCATGCGACTTATGGACAAGAGGCTCAAAAACTTTTCCATGATGCTCAAGTTCTGCTCAACAAAATCGTAAAAGAAAAAATCTTCTCACCAAAAGTAGCGATCGGTATTTTCCCGGCCTATTCACAAGGTGATGATGTGATTGTGAATAACAACACAACCCTTCACTTTCTGCGCCAGCAGAAAGAAAAAATCGGCGACGATGGAGTCTACTACTGCCTGTCTGATTTTATCGCACCAGAAGGCCACAACGACTATTTTGGCGGTTTTGTGGTGACTGCAGGTCATGAAGTTGAGGCCTTTGCTAAAACCTTCCAGGAGAAGCAAGACGACTACTCATCAATTATGGTCAAGGCCATTGGCGATCGCTTAGCTGAGGCACTGGCAGAGCTCGCGCACAAAAAAGTCCGCGACATCTTCGGCTACGGGTTAAATGAAAATTTATCCAACGAAGACTTGATCAAAGAAAAGTACCGTGGAGTCCGACCGGCACCTGGTTACCCGGCCTGTCCGGATCACACGGAAAAAGAAATCTTATGGAAGCTTTTAAACGCCAACGAACTTACTGGTGTTACCTTAACTGAAAACTTTGCGATGAACCCGCCAAGTTCTGTTTCTGGTTTTTACTTCAATCACCCGGAAGCCCGCTACTTCAACGTAGGAAGCATTGGTGAAGATCAGAGTGAAGACTACGCAAAAAGAAAAAATGAATCTCGCACTTATGTCGAGAAGTGGCTTGCGCCCAATTTAGGATATGAACCAAAATAATCCGCCGAAAAAAATATTCAGGACTTTGGAAGACGTTATCACTGAAAAAGGTGAAGACTGGCGAAAGACACTCGATCACGCCCGCCAAACTGTTCCAGAAAAATTTCTCTCAGACAGAAACCTGATTCGCCTGACTAAAGGAGCAGCAACCATTCCTCAGACGGAACTCATGGTGAAGCTTTTATACCAAGACAGCAAAGAGCGTCCGGTAGGTGTCCCTGGAATTGATCTTTTTTTCAAAGTGGTCGACCACTCTAATTACTCTCTGGGTGCATGGCTCGTGGCCATTACTTTTTTCAATGACTGGCTTACAGAACAAAACCGCACAACCTCATTTCAAAAAATGCTCGGCTATCTTCAATGCTGTGAAGAATCCCCTGAGAACAAAGACATCGATCATAGGTTTTTGGACTTAGTAGAAGAAATGCTGAAAACGCATGGATACTTAGGATAGCTTTTAAAAAAAATTTGCTTCGGTAGAAATAAAAAAGGCCCCTTTCGGAGCCTTTTTTATATTAGTAAAACACTCTTACGAGTGGTTAATAACTAATTAGTGAGCTGGAGCAGCTTCTGCAGCTGGAGCAGCTTCTGCAGCTGGAGCAGCTTCTGCAGTTGGAGCAGCTTCTGTAGCTGGAGCTTCAGTAGCTGGAGCAGCTTCAGTAGTAGCAGCTGGTGCAGTTTCAGTAGTAGTTGCTTCTTCTTTTTTTGAGCAACCGAAAGATACAGCAGATACAACAAGAGCAAGAACTAATAATTTTTTCATCTCAAATCTCCTAAGTTTCGTTTAGATGATGACGTGTTACCGTGCACAATAATGATTACTAAATTTATATTACTTTTGCTGTATCGAAGTCAACTGTCTTTCTTAAAAAAGTTAAAAATATTTTAACCTAAACTGCCTGCAAAACTCCCTCAATTAAATCCGAGTAGTGAGACAATCCCCAAATCACCACACGCTGTTCACAGGTTTTTTCCCTCTGAGGATGGTATTTTCTCGCCTCTTTTATTCCACTGAAAAAACCTTCCAGAGTTGCCATGTGAGATTTTAGAATTAACTCTTCCTCTCTGGTCAACCAGACCTTTTGGATTTTAAGTTGCGGCCCATTTTGGGAAACTTGGTGAGTTTCTTTTTTAAAATACTGATTCACCAAAGAAGAGAAGATTTCTCGGGCCTCTTCTTTGACGTTTTCTTTTTTGTTCACTTCACTTAACCATTCGAAACAATGGTCTTTATCGATGGAATAGATCCCACTTCGATAGCGAACCATATTCCTCATGAGCAAATTGGGCAGGATATTTAACAACAACCCATGACTTAAATTCGTATCAATTTCAATCTCTTGGATGTTCTTTTCTTTCTTAGAAAGCGATTCAATCACCATTCTTTCAATCATCAAAAGTCCGTCGTTCATTGTATTCCTCTTTGCGTTAATTAAGCGGTTAATGTGCCAGAAGTGGCCGATTTCTGAACTTGGATCAATTTCCAGGTCTCGAGTTTTCGCTTTAGAAATTGCTCCAAATCTTTGATTGCTTCCGGGCTTAAGCGGAGTGAACATTCAAAGGCAATCGCCTCAATTCCATCAGTTAATCCCATTTTCTCTTTCACTTTTTTATTAAAAATCTGGTACTCCGAGAGCTTCATTGTGCTGCCGTTAAAAAGCCTGAAAACGCGGGTGATTTGAATCCCAGTGTCTTCTGAAATTTTCTTTAAAGTAGGTTTGCCGTTTAAGAGCACATACTGATTTAAAATCGTTTTTTGTAAGTCCATTGTCCCTCCCTTTTTGGTCTGAGCCCTAAAGCAGAAGGTATGCCAAGGTCTTATGTCGGGTAACGCTATGAAATCAGGCCCTAAAGAGAACTCTGCAGAGAGAATCATGTTCTCAGATAAGAATGTTCTGTTCTAAAATAAGAACAATTTATGAAGCTAAAAATCCTTTCGTCCAATATTCGTTTTTCCAATCCAGCTGACGGCATCCACAACTGGGAAGCCCGCATGCCTCTTTTGGTAAAACTCTTCCAGGATTTCGGGCCGGATATTTTAGGAACTCAGGAAGGAAGAATCGGGCAACTAAAAGAATTAGACGATGCCCTTCCCGAACTCGTTTTGGTGGACTCCCACCGAAGCTGGATTGATGAGCGCATGTACCCATGTTTGTTTGTTAACCCCAAAACGGTGAAAGTTGAAAAATCCGGAGACATTTGGCTTTCGGAAACTCCCCTCATCCCGGGCTCGAGTTCTTTTCTCAGCATGTTCCCCAGGCTTTGTACCTGGGCGGATGTGACTTTTATTCAGAGTGGCCGCCAGATGACCATTATCAATACTCACCTGGATCACGTGAAGAGCGAAACCAGACAAAAGCAAATTGAAGTCCTGATCAAAGAGATCAAATCATTAAGCTCGCGCGACGTGATCATCATGGGCGACTTTAATGAGTCACCAACGACAACACTTATGGAAACTCTGGTTAATAATTTTGATTTAAAAGACCCGTGGAAAGAAAAGAAACTTCCCGAGGAAACCAGTCATCATAGTTTCCTCGGTGATAAAATGTCTGAAGGCGATCGCATTGATTGGATTTTAATTCCGAAGAGTTTTAATTGCGAAGATATCCATCTGGTAAAAATGACAAGCACTGAAGGACTTTTTCCTTCTGACCACTACCCGCTTTTAGCAACGGTCAGCGACACTCATTCCTAAGTGAAGATAAGTCTCCATTCCTTTTTTAGTATTCATCAGAATGTCTGCGCTTGGCTTCCATTTACCTTTTTCACCAATCACGATCACTGTTGATCCACCAAAAAGGAAATAGCCTTTTTCTTCTCCACGAGCAAACTCTCTACCTTTATCTAAAGGTTTTGACTGGATGATTTTCCCAACACAGATTGCTCCCACTTCGATGTAAGCAAGCTTGCCAAAGTTCTTTGTTTCAAGAATGGTGACGTGTCTTTCATTCGTGATCAGAATATCTTCTTTTGACTTAAGAGCTAATGGGTTCACTGAATGGTAAAGCCCAGAGACGCGGTAGTCGTCGACGATTTTTCCATCGTCTGGGAAATGGTAGCGGTGATAATCCACCGGGCAAAGCCTTGCAAGCAACAGTGGCCCGTCTTCAAAAGTCGATTCCCATTTGCTATTAGCAATTAGCGCTTTTGGTTTTAAGTTGTGACCTTTGACTGGCACAGTTTCGTTATCCAGAACGCTCTCATAGCCATAATAACGAGCTTCACTGAAAGCTGCCATCTCAGATGGGCTTTCAACAATGGGACGTTTTCCCGGGCGGAAACGGCGGATAAAAAACTGATTAAAAGTTGAATACGGAGATTGTTCAGTTCTTCCCTCTTCAGGAAGATAATCATCCATTTGAATCTGGAATTTTTTAATAAATGGCGCAACTTTTTGCTGACTTAGAGGTAAGTCTTGTAGGGCCCCATAAAATTTGCTGATTGGCGCTTTGCAAATAAGGTGAGAAAGCCCTTTTCCACTTGGAGATTCGTAAAGCCACTCAATAAATTTATCTCCATAAACCATCTCGTGATCTATTTTGCCCGTTACGCGGTTGTAAAATTTAATTTCCACCTTAACCCCTTGCTCAAAATGCCTTCCGGGATTATATCTATAGAGTACATTCCATGCAAGGAGGAGTTCATGCGTAAGTTAAGTCTTTTGGTTGTTCTAACTATGGCTTTAGCTGTCCCTACGTATTCACAGCAAAATGCCAAAAAAGAAGCGGCCATGCTTCTGGATAACGAAAAAAATTCTATTAGTGTTTTCCAAAATACGGCCGATTCTGTCGTCAACGTTTCTAACCTTCGCAAGTCGAAGGGAATGTTCGATATGGATGCCACAGAAGTTCAGGCCGGGATGGGTTCTGGTTTAGTGTGGGATACCACTGGTCATATCATCACCAACTACCATGTTGTCGATGGTGGTGACTCTTTCACGGTTGCTTTCAGGGAAGACCAAAAACAATACAAAGCGAAGCTTATTGGTGGTGATCCAAAAAACGACATCGCTGTTTTAAAACTGTTAGAGCTTCCAAAAAATTTAAAACCGATTGTTCCAGGGAATTCAAGAACGCTATTAGTTGGACAAAAGACTCTAGCGATCGGAAACCCGCTTGGACTTGATCACACTTTAACCACAGGGTCAGTTTCTGCTCTGGGAAGAAAGATTAAAGGATTTGGTGGAGTTTCTATCAATGGAATGATCCAAACTGATGCCTCAATCAACCCGGGTAACTCAGGTGGAGCGCTCCTTGATTCTCAAGGAAGACTAATCGGAATGAACGCTATGATTTACAATGCTGGTGGAGCTGGTGCTTCTGCTGGTCTTGGGTTTGCAATTCCTGTCGCAATCATTAAAGACATCGTTCCTCAAATCATTCAATACGGACGTGTGATACGTCCAGGTCTTGGAGTGGCGATTCTTGAAGACTACTACGCTGCCCGCTTTGGACTGCGCGAAGGTGTTATGGTGAAGTTTGTCGATCCAAAAGGCCCCGCTTCAAAAGCAGGTCTTCAAGGAATTACCCGCGATCGTTTCGGCCAATACTACATCGGCGATATCATCGTAGGAATCAACTCTGATTCAGTAAAAAACTATGACGATCTTTATTCGACAGTAAACAAGTACAAGATTGGCGATAAAGTAAAAGTTAAAATCGTCAGAGATGGAAAAGAAAGAACCGTTGATGTCACTCTAGTTCAAATCTAAATTAAAGATTAAAGTTTTTAGCTAAGAGCCCCGAGCGATTCATTTCCTCGGGGCTTTTTTTATGGAGCAGACCTTCGGAATCTACCAGCCAGATCTGATCGACTACGTTCTCTACCAGGCTTAAATCGTGAGTGCTAAAAAGCACACCGACACATTTATCCTGGCTCACTGATCTTAGGATTTTCATTAATTCGATCTTTGAAGGAATATCTAAATACGTTGTTGGTTCATCTAGGAATAAATAATCTGGCGATTGCACGAGTGCACGCGCAAGCAGCGCTCTTTGTTTTTGCCCGTCACTTAGATCAGAAAAAAATCTCTCAGTGATAGATTCAATATTGAGCATTTTAATGATGTCGTTTACTGCTCTCATATCTTCTGGCGAGACTTCACCCCAGAAGTTTGTATAAGGAGATCTTCCCAGCATAATAAGCTCAAAAACGCGCAGGTAATCCACTTGCACTCTATCGGTTAAGACCACAGAGATTTTTTTTGCCAGGTCTAATTCAGAATAAGTTGAATAAGGACTCTCATCTAAAGCTAGCTCGCCTTTAATGAGCGGATTAAGTCCTGTTATCGTTTTTAAAAAGCAGCTCTTCCCTACGCCGTTGATCCCCATTAAAGCAATCAAATCGCCTTTTCGAAGCTCTCCTGTGAGACCAGAAAGAACCGTTTTATGGTTAAAACCAACAGAGAGATTGTTAAATGTAATCATACAACTCTCCTGTCGCGATATAAGTAAAGAGCGATCACCGGAGCTCCAATTAATCCAAGAATCGAATTGGTCGCCAGCGAGTATTCACTGGTAAAAATTAAAATGAGTTCAGTGAAAAGGGCCAGTGAGCTTCCGACGAAAAACACTGCCGGCATCACCAGACGGATATCACTTCTCTTCATAAACGTGCGGGCAATATGAGGCGCGATAATCCCAATAAACCCAATTGGACCGCAGTAAGCTGTCACGATTGCCACTAAAAATGAACAAACAAGAATAAGAATGGTTTTAAAACGTTTTACATCTACTCCCATGCTACGGGCGTAGTTTTCACCGATGATAAATTGGTTGAGTCCTTTTGGAAGGATGGCCAGGAAAATTAATCCTAAAAGTCCAAAACCTACAAAGTAGGGAAGCTCTTCAATCGTGACTCCCTGGAAACTTCCCATTGACCACATTAAGAAGTTCTTCACCTGAAGACTTGGGGTCATATTCACCAGAACGCTGATAAAACTTGCAGTAAAACTCGCAATTAAAAGCCCCAGGATTAAAAGGCTAATGCGGTTGATATTCTTTCTAACTAAAAAAGTTAACAGAAGAAAAACACCGAGAGCTCCTAACATCGCCATCAATGTCTGGCCAAAAGGAGCGATGCCCGCTGGTAAAAATGAAGCCCCCATAATGGCGATGGCCACACCTAAGCACGAGCCAGCATTAATTCCCAGAAGATCTGGTCCTGCCAATGGGTTTTGGAAAAAAACTTGTAAGAGAAGTCCTGAGCCAGCCAACATTCCACCGGCCATTAGAGCTACAATGATTTTAGGAAAACGCAGTTGCCATAAAAGCAAGTCGTCCTGAACGTTAAAGCCTGCGTCTCCATAAACCAGAAGAATCGCCGCTAAAAGTGCAGTGATCATAACGAAACTAAAAATGGTGACTAAGGGTCTGTTGTTCATTTCAGCTCCTTATACCAGATTGTTTTTTCATTGGGAAATTGAGAAGGATGCATTATCGCAAAGAAATCCTTAATTAAAAGATCCGGGCGGGCAACACCTGTTTCCCAGAAATCACTAAAGCCATCTTTGTTAATAAGCTTAGTATTATTAAATAAAGGCACCGATTGAAATTTTTTATAGCGAGAGTCCTTGCCCATCGCTTTAGCATCTTCCCAAGTGTTTTGTGAAAACCAGACGTCTGGCCTTTCATTGATCTTTAAAACTTTTTCCAGAGATACATACTGAGTCTGATTACTTTGGCTTTTTAAAAGGAGCTCTCCTCCAGCATCATTGATAATAATCGCCAGGTCACTTGTCCCTCCACAAGTAGACCACTTGCCTCGTTGAATATCGCCAACTAGAACTTTGGATTTTTTAAGTCCAGCTGCTCGATGCTTAAATTCGTTGTAGCTTAACTTGATTTTATTAAAGAGTTCTTGGGCCTCTTTATCTTTACCAAAAAAGACTGCTTCAAAAACAATCCACTCTGCTCTCGCCAATGGGTGTCTTTCTTCAAAGTCATAGTTAAGAACAATTGGAATTTTTAACTTCCTTAATTGTTTTGCTCTTTCCGCTCCTGCATTTGCAGAGTAGGCCATAACCAGGTCTGGCCTAAGAGCAAAAAGCTCTTCAGCATTCATCTGGTAATTGATCTCTTTCATTTTCTGCGCTCTGATTTTCTCATTAAAAATATAGCGAGTTCCCTGAAAGCCAACTAGAGTGTGTTCCAGATTAAAGGCCGAGAGGAAATATAAATGAGTCGTAGATGAAGAAACAAATCTTTTTGTTTTGGAGGTAAGGACGGCCAGACTCGTTTCGCATTTAAGTGCTCCATCTGCGACGATGTAGCGCTCAAGCGAAGGAGCTTTTCCGGCATCTATGATTTTGTAATTATCGTAATAAGAAATAGTGAAATATTCAGCATAGGTCGGTTTATAAACACTAATTGGTTTAGCGGCTTCACAATCTGCTGCGTGGGCCTTCAATGAAAGGGCCAGAATAAAAATGAAACAATAAAACTTCATTTAAAAAGTCTAAGGCCCCTCATTTTTATTGTAAAGTGTCCCGCTTTCTCTATAATAGAGGCAAGCTCAACTACGAATAAAAAGCAGTGAAGTTTGGTGAGATTCCAACGCTGTCCCGCAACGGTAAAGCCCGATCCCTTTTTATTCCCTATTCACCCGTGGAGGAACCATGCTTGGAAAAATCACGCACGTATCTCTTATTGCCTTTTTAACTTCACAAACAGTACTTGCGAATGATGATATCATCGTGACTGCAGACAGAATCAAAAGCACTCTTGAAAAGTCGCCTTCAGACATTAAAGTGTTTGAACAGGATGACATTAAAAAGTCATCTTCAATGATTGAACTTCTCGCAAGAGAGTCGGACCTGACACTATCACAATCAGGGCCAATGGGTGGGAACACCAGTCTATTTCTGCGCGGAACTGAATCTTCTCAAGTTTTAGTAGTTATTGACGGCATTGTGATGAATGACCCAAGTAACCCTACTCGCCAGTTTGATTTAGGAAGACTTAGTTTAAATAACATTGAGCGTGTAGAAATTCTTAAGGGATCACAAGGCCTTCTTTACGGATCAAATGCTATTGGTGGTGTTCTCGTTATTACAACGAAAAAAGGTTCCGACAAACTTAGCGGATCTGGTTTTGTTGATTACGGAACTCACAACACTCTCAATGCCGGAGTTAATGCTCAGAAAAAATTTAACCATACATCAATGAGTTTTGGGGCTGACCACTTAAAAACAACAGGTTTTTCAGCCGCTAATGACTCCCGCAATCCTAACGCTGAAAAGGACGGCGAAAAAAGAAGCACTCTTTCGGCCGCTCTTGCTCAAAGTATTTCCAGTGGAGAATTCAACATCAACTACCGTTATGTGAATGATGAAGTCGATTTGGATAAAGGAGGCGGGGCCGGCGAAGACGATCCAAACGACTCACAATTTACTGAACAGAAATTTATGAAGGCCGGATACACTCAGGCCTGGTCAACAGGAGAAACAACTCTAAACTTGACTCGTTCTGAACACCATCGCACCTTAAACGTCAGAAGTGATAATAAAAACACCACGGCTTCCTCAACGACAAATAAAGGTGAAATAAACGGTGTAGCGCTCAACCACACTCAATACCTTAATGATTTCTTCACTCAAAACTACAACTTCGATTACCAACACGAAGAAGACCAAAAGAAAAACACCAACGAAAATTTCAGTTTTTTCTTATACAATCGTCTCGAGTTTGGACCAGCAGTGGCCAATGCCGGAGTCAGATTAGACAGCAACCAATCCTTTGGTGAACACATCACTTATAAAATTGCTCTGATGCATTTTTTCACTCATTTTAATTTGAAGATGGCGTATTCAACTGGCTTTAGGGCGCCAAGCTTAAATCAACTGCACGATCCGACTTACGGTAATAAAAACTTAAAACCAGAAGACAGCCAGACTGCGGAAATTGGATTTGAAGTTCCAGTGACTGAAAATGGCAAATATATCGGGACACTTTTTTATACTGATATTCAAAACCGTTTAAGCTATGATCCGGTCACTTTCGTCAACCAAAACAGAGGAAGCGCCAGAATCATCGGAATTGAAAATTCTTTTGCGGCAAAACTAACGGATGATTTTAGCTCTAACACGTCCGCCACCTGGCTTTCTGCTCGCGACATGACGGCCAAACAAAAGCTCGCCAGACGCCCGAATATCAATGTTAAAACTTCAGTCGATTTCACTCCTTCTAATAAAGAACTAGTCAGTGTTGAAGGAGATTTTACGGGGAAAAGAAACGATGTCGACAACCTTGGCAACACTGTTCACATGCCATCGTACCTGATCTTTAATTTGCGATACGAAAGAGAATTCAGAGAAAACACTTCTATTTACCTGAAAGTAAAAAACCTGCTCGATAGAGACTATGAAGAAGTCTACGGCTATGGAACAGGTGGAAGAATGGCTTCTGTTGGACTTAGATACGTTTTCTAGGTCATGTTCGGGTCCATTGCATCTCTTACTCCCTGACCGATAAGGTTTAAAAGTGTAAGAACAATGAACAGCGCCAGTGACGGGTAGAATGCTAACCACCATGCGATGGTATAGTTTTTCTGGGCCTGGGCCAGAAGCTCTCCCCAACTTGGCGTTGGAACCTGAAGGCCAAAGCCCAGGTAATCAAGAGCTGCAAGACCTACGATTTCCGCTGCGATTGTAAACGGCGCAAACGTGATAATCGGAGTTAATGAGTTCGGCAGAATATGCTTAAAGATGATCTTCATATTTGAAGCCCCAAGAGACTTGGCCGCTTCAACGAATTCGCGGTTTCTATTTTTTAAGAACTCACCACGCACGTAGTATGAAATGTTAATCCAGGCGAACACGCATGAAATCAGAATCAGCATTCCCAACGAAGGAGTGAAGATCGAGATAAGAATGATAAGAAGGAAGAACTGAGGCACAGTGCTTAGGACCTCAACAATCCTCTGCCCAATGAAATCCACTTTCCCACCGAAGAATCCCATCACTCCACCAAGAATAGTCCCGATAGAAAGTGAGATAAACCAAACAGCAACAGCATAAGAGATACTGTATTTGAATCCATAAAGCAGTCGAGTAAACACGTCACGGCCGCGGTCGTCTGTACCAAAGATATTTGTTTCAGAGGGAGCTGACGGATAAGAATCTACTTTTGAGTTACTTTCAAACGGGTCCCATTGAACGATTGGCCATAAAGCATAATCGCCTTTCCCCATTTGCAGGGCACGGTAATCCACGTCCAGAGCATCTGTGATCCCGAAGTCAGAGGCATTGTAGTCCTTGAAAATCGGGAAATAAGTCGTCCCATGATAACTAATAATCAATGGGCGGCTATTAGCGATGAATGGTGAAAGGAAAGTCGCTAGAATTAAAAACACTAAAACAAACGATGAGATCATCGCTGATTTACTCTTTTTGAAAATCTTCCAACGCTTACGAGTTAATTCATTAGTTATGTAACGTTCGATCATTTGAAATCAATCCTTGGGTCAACAGCAATGTAAGCTAAATCGCTGATCAGGTTTCCAACTAACATGAGCACACTCTGAATAAAAATCAGACCCATGATAACGTTATAATCTCTCTGAAGGATCGATTTATAACTTAGAAGCCCCATCCCATCTAATTGGAAAATGCTTTCCAGAAGAAGAGAACCAACGAAGAAAACTGAAATAAATCCACCGATACCCGTTACGATTGGGATCAGTGCATTTCTTAGAGCGTGTTTCAGGAAGACCACTTTCTCAGGAACACCTTTTGCGCGAGCAGTACGAATGTAGTCCTTTTTAATTTCATCCAGAAGTGAGTTCTTCATTAGCATGGTTAGAACTGTGAAAGATCCAATCATGTAACAAATAAGCGGAAGGATGAAATGGTGAACGCGGTCGACGATTTTCCCCCAAAGAGTCAGATCGTAGTAATTGTCAGAGTAAAGTTCGCCCATCGGGAACCAGTTGTAGAATCCTCCACCCGCAAAATAAACGATGAGGAGAATGGCCAACATAAAGCCCGGGATCGAATAGAAAACAAAGAGAAGAAAACTGGACACATAATCAAACGTTGTTCCGTGTTTTACTGCCTTAATAACCCCTAAGACCACACACACCAGATACGACATGATCAGGGAGACAACTCCGAACTGTAGAGACACGGGAAGCTTACTGGTAATAACATCAAGAACCGGCTCTTCGTAAGTAAAACTCTCACCGAAATCAAGCTTGGCGATATTCTTCAGCCAAATCCAGTAACGGATATGTACCGGCTTGTCGAATCCATATTGTTTTTTAAGGGCCTCAATAACTTCTTCAGAAACAGCACTACTCTTTGAGTTGTCGACGTTACTTCTGCCCTCATTGCCCATTCCACCGAATTTCATTTGCTGAATTCGCTGCTCGATCGGGCTACCAGGAGCAAGGTTAATGATAACGAATGTGACCAGAGTGATCCCGAGCAAAGTCGGGATCATGATCAGTAATCTTTTTAAGATATAAGTAAACAAGAAAAACCTCTAGTTATTTAGCAATCCACCAGTAATCAGACCCGATAGAGTAAGTGTATGTATCTTTTTCTTTACCGATACGGTCTGTATGAGCGTAGAACTTAAACTTTCCGTTAAATAGGAAGATATAAGGAACGTCTGCTGCAATTGTTCTATAAACTTCGCGAAGTTTTTTAACTCTTGTCGCTTTATCCATAATTAATCGAGACTCATCAATAAGCTTGTCTACTTTTGGATTGTTGTATTGAACAAAGTTTGATCCAGCGTTAGCAATAGACTCTGAGTGCCAGATTTGTTTTGGATCCCAATCAAGGTCTCCACCACCCCATGCTAAACGAACTGCTTCGAATTTTCTTTCATCAAGAAGTTTAATGAAGGCGTTCCACTCAACAACTTTTACCTGAACATCAACACCAACTTTCTTAGCGTCTTCCTGGAACGTTGTCAGGAATTTTACGAAGTCTGGAAGTGGCTCAAGGATTGTGAATGAAAGCTTAACCTTCTTACCATCGATCATCTTATCAAGGATTCTATCCCCGTCTGTATCTTTCCATCCGTCTTCAGTTAACTTCTTAAGAGCTAACTTTGGATCGAATTCAAGAGCTTTAACTGTTGGATCAGCATAATCAGATTGTTGGTATAGAGGTCCAGTTGCCGGAAGAGAGAAGTTGAAAAGAAGTTTCTCAATCATCTTCTTTCTATCAAACAAGTGAACCATTGCTTCTCTTGTTTTAACAGACTTGAACATTGGGTTTGTCAGGTTGAAACCTACGAAAGCGTAACCTGATACTTGTTTGTTTTGAGTTTTGATCTTATGAACAGACTTACCCCATTTAGGGCCGTTAGTTTTTTGAGCGTACTCTTCTGGTTGAAGAGCTAGGTAATCGATATCTCCGTTTTCAATTGAACGGATTGAGATCGTTGAGTCCTGGATAAATCTCATTGTAATCGTCTGGAAGTTGTGAATTCCTTTTAGTGACGGTTCACTTCTTCCCCACCAATTAGGGTTAGATGTAAGCACGATTCTCTTCGCGCGGTCGAATTCCTTAAGCATGTAAGGGCCAGTTCCCACTAGAGTTTTGTTCAGGATTTTTTCCTGCTCTTTGCTCGGGTTCTTGTATAAGTGCATTGGAACAACTGTTAACCCAGCTGCAACTGTGAAGTTGTTAAAGTATGGAGTTCCAACTGTGAACTTGATTTTGTTTGGAGCTACGATTTCAGCAGACTTGATGTTTTCGTAGTAAGGCTTTAAGTGAGCCGTTTTGTAAGTGTCTTTTGGATCCATGATAGCATCAAAAGAAAACTTAACATCTTCAACTGTAAGCGGTTTTCCGTCGTGCCACTTAACTCCGTCTCTTAGTGTGAATTCAAAAGTCTTTCCGTCTTTTGAAATCGTCCACGACTTTGCAAGAGCAGGTTCCCACTCTCTTGTGTCAGGGTTTCTTGTTAGTAATCCTTCCATGATCATCGATTGAACTTCACTTGCGTAAGCATCAGATGATGACAGAGCATTTAAAGTTGTAGGCGCTTGACCTAGGTTGATTTTAAACTCTCCACCGAATGGAGCTTTTGCATTTCCGACAGCGAAGGCAGTGTTCATCACGCCAAGCGTCAATGATAGAGCAATCACACACTTTTTCATTGTATTTCCACCTTTTTAAAAAATTAATACAGCTTAGAATAGAAGTGTGCAGAGTTCAATTATTTTTTGAAATAGAGATTAGAGTCGAGAGACCATCTATCGAGTGTAAGATTCTCGTCTTTAATCTTATACTGCTCGAGCTTTTGGTCGATTTCATCCAAACGGCGTTCTAAATCTTTATAAGACCTTAGCGAGTACGTTCTATCTTCATCCAGGGCATGGAGCTCCTTCTGCCATTCTTGTTCCAACTTGTCGCGCAACGTCTGGTAACGTGCATTGATGGTGTTGATTCTCTCAACATGGCTTTGGATCTCTTTATTTTTCATCTCCATTTGGCCTTTAACTGCCATGCGTTTTTTAATAAGTATACCTACCACTTCACGGCCCATCTTCACGTTATTCTGAAGATCCTCACTAAAAAACTTAAAGTAAGCCCCGGCCGTAAAATAAAGATTCTTTTCACAGAACTTCATGTCTGGAATTTTTAAAAGAATATAATCAGCAGTTCTCCCCATGACATAAGCTTTGCACTTAAGTGTGGAGTTCTTCTCATCCCAGAATTCAATCTTATCTTTGACATTGATGTATTTAACATTGTCGAAATCGACTTTCACTCTGACGATAGAAATATCGCGGCTAATTTTAGAAATGCGCCCTGAAAAAATCCCCTCTTCTGAAAGCTGGGCGTTTACTGTACTAGCAGTAAAGAGCAGCCCCAAAAATGGAATAAATGAACGCAATAACTTCATTCTCTTATTATCCAAAGCTATTGGATTTTCGTCCAGATGAGGAAGATTATACTTGAGTCTTTTGATTAACTATCTAAGCTTCAGAAGGAAATAGTTTGATTGATCTTCTGCTTGGTAAAGCAGAACTTCAAACTGCCCAAGTGTGGCCATGACGTCTTTTAACTCTTGTGAGTCTTTTAGAACAACCAGGCTGCTTTTGTTTTTAAGTCCTTTAAGAACTTCGCGGTCGCGTTTTAGGTCATCGCTGAAAACAATGTTGGTTTTTTCGTTAAGCTTCTTTACCGTTTTTAATCCTTTTGTTGCCAAAAGGTTTGTAGAAAACTCGTCCATCTTCCCTGTTGAGAAATATGAAAGTTCCTGAGAGTTCTCTGGCATATGTTTAAGCACTTCATTCCAGAACAATGCGGTCGAATCTTTTCTCTCTCCAGCAGGAGCTTCTGTACTCTTTACGCTTCTTGAGTTCTTCACACCAGAAAGCGCTTCATATCTTCCCGCAGGAATAGCTTTTCTCGTCTGCGAAGATAGTGCAAACGGAATTGCGAGTACGAAAAAAAATGCGGCGATATTAATTGTCTGTTTCATGTTCTGCTTGTTCTTTAATAAGTCCCATTTCAACGTCAATATACAGATTCAGAGTTTCGAAATGCTTTTCCAGCTCTCGCACATAAGCATGCACTCTATCTTCTACTCGATTAGGCATGTCCTGTGTGTGATTAAGATACCAGCGCATTTCATCGACTTTGCTGTAAAACAAATCGAGCCCTACAAGCACTTCCTCTCCACAAAGCATCAGTTCTTTAATGCTTGTTGAATCGTAACGGTTGTTGAAAACCGCCGGGAAATGGTCTCTGGTTCTTTTTAGTGAAAACTCGTACATGTATTCTGGTGACCTGAATTTGATTCTCTCAAACAGTCTTTTGGCATCAAGCTTTAGCAGCATGAGCATACGTTGCGTTTCTTCACTAATTTTTACTTTCATAGTGTTTCTATTTTACGACTTAATTTGAATTAGTCATAGAAGGCAATTTTGCTCTACGTCCGCCTGGCCATTCAACAGGAGCATTGCGGTCTTTGTAAAATTCTACTGCAACCGTCATCGCTACTTGTTTTACGTTCAGTGGAAGTTGGAAATACCTGTAGACATTTTTATTTTCAAACTTCATCGCGTTTTCAACCTCTGAAAACGAACTGATATCATAAACCATAAGCTTACCAGAGGCCATAGCACTATCAAGAAAATTTTTTCTAGCATCGTTAAATGCAAAGGCAGAAGAAAAATCATTTCTCACTACAATCACATGATGTTTTTTATTTTTATCCATGTTTTTTAAGTCGTGAGATTCGATGGGAAGTAAACTTATATTAATCTTCCCTAGTACTTCTGCTAATACATAATACGTATGATCTAGCTCGGGTTTAGTTTGAAGGTAAAAAATGTAATTAATGTGGGTTTGGTTTTCTGCACTCATGCTCTCCTATTCGGAGAAACTCAGCAAAAAATTACTTTTTTTTAATACCTGATCAAAATCTTTTGTCTTCTATTTTTCTCGATTTTCCCAATGAAAGCGATCAACATCATACCCATAATTAGGGACCCTAAGAAGTTTGCCAAAGCGAAGCCTGAACCACCTGAATTTTTTGATATATCTTCAATTGTTCCACAGGCCGCCACTTTCTTTTCTTGTGTTGAAAGAGGTGAAACATAACCAGTCGATTGTCTTTTTAATGTTTCATCGACAACCGCGTTCACTCCCTGGATATCATCAGACTTAAGAGATGTCGCAGTTCCAAGGCTTGCGGCCATGACTGCACCCGAATCTTCTGAGTGATCAAGACCAAGTGTGTGTCCGATCTCATGAAGGATTGTTGTTCTTAAATTGTTACCCCAGTTTTGGCGAAGGGTACTGATGCTTCCGTTAAGAATGATAACAGTCTGCTCGAAATACGTTCCTTTATTATAACGAATCGTAATCGCCAGAGTTCTTGAAGGATCGTATCCCGTTTCAGCTCCGAAATTATCCGACCAACGGATGTAGCTTCCTGAATAGCTAGTTGAGTTTTGAACTGCACTTAGTTCCCAAATATCTTTACCGATCACCGATTCCCATTCAGCTACTGCCTGATTGGCCAGTGTTTCAAGGTTTTGAGAATCAGCGGCAGATGCGAACTTTGCCATTTTTATAGGAAAGGCACGCCAGTAAAATCCATTCTTAAAATCAGAAGTGAATGTATAGGCTTGTGCGTTTGAACTTAATCCCAGAAACAAGAAAATGGCCATTAGCGAGAGGGGGATACTAATGGCCAATTTTTTTGTGTGCTTCATTTTACGTCCTTGTAAAAATTATCACTTCGTAACAACCTTCCGTCCGTGGAAAGCATTAGGAAACATATATATCTATCTAATAACTATAATTTTGAAAAAAGAGTCGCCGAACATAACCAGACATCGTTGGATTCAAGAGTGTAAATCTCACCGCTCTTGAATTTCACAGGCCCATCTTTTACTACCTGGATTTTTTTCGAAAGGACCTTTTCACCTTTCAGTGTCTGAATAATCTGGAAATCAACTTCGACTTTAGGGAATGCAGCTTGGGACTCAACATCCTCTACATTCGTGACTGTAGCAATGTACTTTTCAGGACAAGAAAGATTAAAAGTCGACGTTGCCAGTGCGTTTTCTACGCTAAGAGATCCAGCTAGACCGACAAGCGTAACAGCGACCTTTCCTAGTCTTAATAATTGCTTCATCCTAAAGCTCCCTACTTAAATATTCTTCCTTGAGGTTCCAAATCCTTGGTGGAAATCTTCCTTGATCTCCTATCTTTTACTATTGCAGGCTGTATGCCAAAAGAGGGAAATTTATAACATCTTGATAGCCTAAAACCCTCCTAATTAATCAGTGACGAAAAGGCACTAAACAGACTGTTTAGGTGTCAAAAGAAAATGTCAGACTTCAAAATTTTGACCTCATTACCTTTTTACAGAGGGGAAAATCACTAAAGTAAACTTTTTGAAAGTCCGACTAAAGTCACATGAAAACATCAATTAAGACATTAATAGTTGCCCTTTTTTGTACATTTTCATTCTCAGTTCACGCTGAAGATCCTGGAACAGTCGGACTCTACACCAGTAGCGTTTTTGCCCTAAGGCCAGTAAATAAAATCTCTGAAATCTTAAATACATTCCACGAAGAGAGCCCTGATAAAAATATTGTCCTTTATATTCACGGCCGTGGAAGACATGTAGATGAAGAATGGCAGATGATTTCTAACCTCGAAAAAGTTCACAACGTAAGAGTGGCGATGTTTCACTGGCCGTCGTGGTCATCTCTCTTAACTCGACCGGTGGAAAATGCCAAAGCCTCGGCAAAAGATCTCTCAGTGGTTCTTCATGGAATCAAAACATATAAGGAAGAGCATCCAGAAATTTTCGAACGAAAGAAAATAACTTTACTCACTCACAGCATGGGTCATATCGTCTTGCGCGAGTACACTGAAAAAATTTACGCCCGCGATCTCAATGAAGTTTATGGAAAACCACTTTTTGATAACTACATTTCCGCTGCCGCAGATACCGGCCTTGCAGACCACAAAGCATGGCTTACTAAAATAGACTTTGCAGCCCACAGGCATGTATTAATGAACAACCGTGATTTAATGCTGATTATGTCTTACCTCTTAGACTTAAAGGCCAAACAACCACTTCTTTATAAACTGGGATTAGGATTTGGAAAAATTCCATCTAAGAGACGTGCTGAATTTCAGGACCCTGAAGCTATTTACATCGACCTTTCAAAGTCGCTGCAAACAGACCACAGGTATTTTGAATCTAATAAACCGATTATGAAGAAACTCTTCACGCCCATGTTAAATGGCGAAGTCTTTGCTCCCAAGGATTTAACAAAGGCGCGTGTGAAGGAAGAAGACAATATCTTCTACGTTATTGATTAGCTCTTCTGTAGGTTGCTTTTGTATTAGTTAAAACACCATTAGATGCGTTGTAGATCGTCGACTTTTCCATCAGATCACCAGATGATGTCTGCGAGTATTTATTCACGGCCCTCACTGGTAAAAAGATCGAAGGAATGCCCGGGTCTTTTTTGTATTGAACCTTAACTTCCAGGACAAGTTCCTCTCCAGCAAAAGCTCCGCGTCCCATAGCACGCACTTCCTGATCATCTTGAACGACAGTAAATTGGTTATCTAAAAGTAAAGTGTGAGTCAGTGGTCTTGAAAGAACTGAAACTTCTTCACAGCCTTTTTGAGAAAGAATAATACTCTCCCCATTTTTATCAATATAAGAACCGGTTAAATCAGGACAAGCATAAGCGTTTGTCGACAAAAAGCCAGCTGCAATCAGAATCAATTTTTTCATTTTATTTTACTCTTCTAAAAGTTACGTAGTCGGTTCCCAGCTCCGATCCATCTTCCTTAAAAGGACGAATCTTTTCAACCAGGTTATTGAATTTATCGATGTGGTACGAAGTAATCCAGCGAACAGGAAGATCGAACTCATTGCTCCCACCCCAGTCCATGCGGATGTCGATAATCAGGTCATCATTAGTGAAAGAAACTGTCGCATAGGCCGTCATCTTTCCATCTGTTTCCAGGACTCTCTCAACGTTGTCGGCAAGTAATGTGGTGGTGCTTTCTTCATCTGACCAGGTAGTGCTTTCGCATTTTACCTGAGTGATTGTTTTTACGAGATCTTCATCACTGTCATAGAAAGAGCCAGTGATATTAGGACATGCAAGGGCGCTTGCAGAAAAGGCAAGCGCAGCCACTGCAGTTAAAAACTTCATTATTGGTTAACCTTCAGGCGCATCTCTTCACGGAATGCAGCTAACTGCATTGAAGAAATTTCAACGAGGCATAGAACGATCAGAACACATAGTCCTGCGCTTAGAATAATTTCCATAATCATCTCCTTGACTTATTGCACGTAAATCCTTCACATGCAGCT
Source organism: Bacteriovorax sp. As-1 (assembly GCF_058446905.1). NCBI lineage: Bacteria > Pseudomonadati > Bdellovibrionota > Bacteriovoracia > Bacteriovoracales > Bacteriovoracaceae > Bacteriovorax > Bacteriovorax sp. As-1. The sequence continues at coordinate 1,893,682 of NZ_CP184341.1, read as the reverse complement.
ACAATAGATTATAGAGGTATTTAAGCATTCAAGTCATGATTGTGACAAATTATTTGGGCCCCTAAGGGCCCATTGTAAGATAAAGACAAAATTTAGATTTTTTGGTGCAAAGAAGTCATTGAAGCTAGAACGCCACCTGTCGAATTAAAAATTGTTGTGGTCAAAACGACATTACCACGAGCGTCTTTTACATAGACCTCTAAAATTTTTAAAGGGATAGATGTTGGTGGCACTTCAGGAGGTAAAGGTTTTTTATATTGAATGCGGTGATCAAGAGTCAGGCTTGCCCCAATGAAAGCGGCCGCAGTAAGTACTTTGACGTCCTCATTTTCTTCCGACAGTCTAAACTGGCCATCAGTAATAATAGTATCTGACCCCTCCGAACCGGTCACGGTCACACTCGCACAAGCACTTTGAGAGACCGTATAAATCTCATTCTGTTCGTTTTTATACCTTCCAGTGAAGTCTGTGCACGCAAGAGCAGCCGAAGCAAAGAGAGACAAACAAAGGGCCAATAGTACTTTCATAAATCCTCCTTAAAATTTATCGATTGAAAGATTAGGCATGAGGAAGTGATGAGTGTAAATGAGAGGCCAATTGAATTAAGGAAAAAATAAGAATCAGCGACGTGGGATGTTTAATGATGGAAATAAAAAAGGGAGTCCGAGGACTCCCTTTGATGGTTTTGTATCGAGGTTGATGAACCTATTTGGTTACATCATTCCACCCATTCCGCCCATTCCACCCATTCCGCCTGGCATTCCTGCTGGAGCGTCAGTTTTTGGAAGGTCAGCAATCATTGTTTCAGTTGTCAGCATTAGACCAGCAACTGAAGCAGCGTTTTGAAGAGCTGAACGAACAACTTTAGTTGGGTCGATGATTCCGGCAGCAACTAGGTTTTCGTATTTTTCATCGCGAGCGTTGAAACCGAAAGTTTTGTCTTTGTTGGCCTTAACTTCGTTAACAACAACTGATCCTTCAAGACCTGCGTTTGTAGCGATTTGTCTTAGAGGTTCTTCAAGAGCACGTTTCACAATTCTGATACCGAAGTTTTCTTCTTCGTTACGGCCTTTAAGATCGTTTAGAACAGTTGAAGCGTGTAGAAGAGCTGAACCTCCACCAACAACGATACCTTCTTCAACAGCGGCACGTGTAGCGTGTAGAGCATCTTCATATCTGTCTTTTTTCTCTTTCATTTCTGCTTCTGAAGGAGCACCAACTTTAATAACAGCAACACCGCCGTCGATCTTAGCTAGTCTTTCTTTTAGTTTTTCTTTGTCGTAGTCAGAAGTTGTTTCTGCGATTTGAGCTTTAATAGCTGCAACTCTGTTTTGAACTTCTGCTTTGTTTCCATTTCCATCAACAATTGTCGTGTTTTCTTTGTCGATAGTTACGCGTTTTGCTGAACCAAGAACGTCTACACCTGAAGTTTCAAGTGACATTCCTAGCTCTTCAGAAACCACTGTACCACCTGTAAGTGTAGCGATGTCTTTTAGCATTTCTTTTCTTCTATCACCGAAGCCTGGAGCCTTTACAGCTGCAACTTGAAGTGTTCCGCGAAGTTTGTTTACAACTAAAGTAGTTAGAGCTTCACCATCGATATCTTCAGCGATGATTAGAAGTTGTCTTCCTGATTGAACAGTCTTCTCTAAAAGAGGAAGAAGTTCTTTCATTGAAGAGATTTTTTTATCTGTGATTAGGATGTTGCAGTTATCGAAAGCAACTTCCATTTTTTCCGGGTTGTTTACGAAATATGGAGAAAGGTATCCACGGTCAAACTGCATCCCTTTTACTACGTTAAGTTCTGTTTCAGCAGTTTTTGATTCTTCAATCGTGATAACACCGTTGTTTCCTACTGTAGACATAGCTTCAGCAAGTTTTTTACCGATATCGTGATCGTTGTTTCCTGAGATCGTTCCAACTTGAGCGATTTCTTCAGAAGTTTTGATTGGCTTAGACATAGTCTTAAGCTCAGCAATAACTTTAGTAACCGCAAGATCGATCCCGCGCTTAAGATCCATTGGGTTGTGACCAGCAGAAACTAGTTTAACACCTTCTTTGTAGATTGCTTGAGCAAGTACAGTTGCAGTTGTTGTACCGTCCCCTGCATCTTCGTTAGTTTTTTGCGCAACTTCTTTTACCATTTGCGCGCCCATATTCTCGAAGTTGTTTTCAAGTTCGATTTCTTTCGCTACAGACACACCGTCTTTTGTGATGTGAGGAGCACCGAAAGATTTTTGAATAACAACGTTGCGACCTTTTGGTCCTAGAGTAACTTTTACAGCGTTTGCTAGAGCGTTTACACCGTTAAGAATCAGAGTTCTTGCGTCTTCTGAGTATTTTAATTCCTTAGCCATATATTTCTCCTAAATGGTTTTTTACTTTAAAAATTATTGAAGGATTCCAAGAATCTCTTCTTCTTTCATGATAAGAACTTCTTTCCCATCTACTTTTACAGATGTTCCAGAGTATTTTCCAAAAAGAACTGTATCACCAACTTTAACGTCTAGGTTGCGAACACTTCCGTCAGTTAGTCTATAGCCAGTTCCGACAGCAACGATTTTACCTTGAGAAGGTTTCTCAGTGTGGTTGTCCGGAATAATAATTCCACCAGCTGTTTTTGTTTCTTCGTCTAAGCGTTGAACGACAACGCGGTCTTGTAACGGCTTTAATTGCATAAGTCCTCCTAATAATTTGAACTCTATCAATGTGGTATCAGACCTCATAGGTGTCAAGGTTAGATCCAAAAATTATTTTTTCCTAAAACAACAAATAGTGTCATTTTTTGCTTTTTAACGGGGATTAGAGCATTATTTTGGGCATACATTTTCTACTAAAAAGGAGACAAATATGGTCACAATGACTGGGATTTATGAAGGAGACAAGCACTGCACACTGACCCACGGTCCCTCTAATACCCAAATACATACTGACGCGCCCAAGGACAACAATGGCCGCGGTGAAGCCTTTTCCCCTACAGACCTATTGGGTGCTGCGCTCGGAAGCTGTATCCTGACAACAATGGCCATTTACGCTGAAAAAAATGGAATTGATATTAAGGGGGCGAGTTTTCAAGTCATAAAAAAAATGAAGCTCTCACCTAGGATGATTGCTGAACTAGAAGTGGCCATTACCCTACCGGCCCACTTAACGACCGATCAGAGGCCAACACTGGAAGAGATTGCGCATACGTGTCCTGTAACCAGAAGCTTAAACTCAGAAGTTAAGATTCCGGTCACATTCACATACCAATCACTTTAAATCGTACCAGTTGATTCCTACACCCATATCAACTTTAAGTGGTACGCGAAGATCGACAACATTTTCCATTCCTTCGCGTACCAGCTCTTTCATAAGATTTAATTCATCTTCTTCAACTTCAAAAATAAGTTCATCGTGAACCTGAAGGAGCATTCTTGATTTCAAGTTTTTCGCCACCATTTCATGGTCGATCTTAATCATCGCCAGCTTAATGATATCGGCAGCTGTCCCCTGAATCGGGCTGTTGATGGCCATTCTTTCGGCCTGGGCCTTAATCGTTCTATTTTGTGAGTGGATATCCGGTAAAAGGCGTTTTCTTCCGTGTAGTGTTTCCGCATATCCCGTCTGCTCTGCCTTGTCTTTTAGAGTATCAAGGAAAGTTTTAATCGAGCTGAAGCGAGTAAAGTATTTATCAATGTATTGCTTAGCTTCTGTGCGGGAAATTTTTAAAGTCGCCGCCAGGCCAAAAGAAGACTGTCCATACATTAAACCGAAGTTTACTGTCTTTGCCATCGAACGGTCATTTTTAGTCACTTGAGTGATAGGAATATCTAAAACCTCAGAGGCCGTCTGAGCGTGAATATCTAAATTATCCTGGAATGATTTTAACATTGTCGGGTCTTCTGAAAAATGAGCAAGAAGACGGAGTTCTACTTGAGAGTAATCGGCAGAAAGCAGAATCTTTCCCGGCTTAGCGATAAAGGCCTTTCTCACTTTCTCGCCCATCGGGCTTCGCACCGGAATGTTCTGCAGGTTCGGGTTCGTCGATGAAAGACGTCCTGTCTGCGCGACAGTCATATTGAAATTTGTATGAATGCGTTTTGTCTGTGGGTTAACCAGTTCTGGAAGGGCCTTAACATAAGTTGAAAGAATTTTTCCATACTCGCGAAAAGTTAAAAGAAGACCAGGGACTTCACTGATGTTCATTCCATCAAGTTCTTCTAGTACTTCAGCGTCTGTAGAATAACCTGTTTTTGTTTTTTTCACCGGTGGAAGGTTCAGTTTTTCAAAAAGAAGAACTCCCACTTGTTTTGGAGAATTTAAATTGATTTCCCCTCCGGCCATTTTAAAGATTTCCTCTTCAACTTTTTTAATTTCAGTCGAAAGTTCAACTTCAAGTTCGCGCAGGTAATTTGAATTAAGAGAGATTCCCTCTTTCTCCATTTTCCCCAGGACTGAAAGAATATTAAGATCGATATTATTAAAAATATCCATCAATTTCAGGTCACTTAATTTTTGCTTAAAGATTCTCGCTAAAACAAAAATCGCGTAAGCGCGATCCCCATTTGCCTGATGTTCATCAGGGCCAGCTTCCATATCCAGGTATTCTTTCATAATGACATCGAGGTCATGGCGAAGTCCTGCATTGATATTAAAATGCGCCAGAGTCACATCAAAACGTTTTGCTTCAAATCCCCAACCGTTGATGGCCGAATGAACGTAATCGCGTTTTAAGTTATCAGAAATCACTTCAAGGTCTTTGTTGTTCCAAAGGGCCTTAAGTACACTCTCCACTAGATTCTGGTCAGCCGAATATGTATGGGTTTCATTGAATGAAAAATAAGTGCGCGAGATTTTTCTCGCATAAATGTCATCGTTATCAAACAGGTTGTAAACCGCAACACTCTCAGCTTGTTTTGCCTGATTCAGGATTTCATCGAAATTATTTTCATCTAAGTCGACGACTGTAACTGAAGCACCTTTTGTTTGATTAAAGAGCGCGCTTTCAATTGGTCCATTATCAGTTGTTCCACCCGTATTTTTATCTGTTTCGCGGGCAAGGTGATGTTGGAATCTCATTTCCTGAAGTTTAACCAGGATTGATTTAAATCCCAGGTCTTTTAAGAAATCAGAAAGCTCATTAGTTGGATAGAAGCTGACTGCTGTTTGTTCCGGTGTGTGACCTAGGTCTACATCGGTAACGATTTGAACAAGTTTTTTTGAAAGAAGACCGGCCTCAAGATGATCAGTGAAGGCTTCAATCACTTTCTTTCCTTTCAATTGGTCGCGATTGGCGATGATGTTTTCCAGCGTGCCGTACTCTTTTAAAAGTTTAGCCGCACCAACAGCACCAATTCCTTTCATCCCTGGAATGTTATCAGACGTATCCCCTACGATTGAAAGGTAGTCGACGATCTGTTCCGGGCGAACACCCATTTTTTCTTCAACATCATCAGGTGAATAAAGTTTGTCTTTCATCGTATCGAGAAGTTTTACGTTCCCGCCTACAAATTGCATTAAATCCTTATCCCCTGAAGCGATAAAAATCTCATCAAACTGCTCTTTCCACTGAACCACTGCCGAACCAATGATGTCATCTGCCTCGAAGTTGTCGTGGCTGAAAGTTGGCAGGTTCATTTTTTTAATCAGCTCTTCGATTAGAGCAAATTGCGGAATCAAGTCCTCAGGTGGCTCAGACCTATTGGCCTTATAACCATCAAAAAGTTCATTTCTAAATGATCCACCTTTGGTATCGCGAGCAAGAAAAACATGTGTCGGTCTGTGATCAGACAGAAGTTTTAAAAGCATCGTGAACATTCCGTACACCGCATTTGTCGGCACGCCTTCCGGTGAGTGCATTGGACGAATAGCAAAAAACGCACGGAAAATAAAATTTGAGACGTCGACGATGATCAAACGTTTTTTCGACATAAATTAATCCTGAATGATTGGCTAAAAAACTAGATAGAACCAGTTGTATTCGATGTGAACCAACTTGTCTTTCGATTTTTGACCCCAGCAAAATTATCGTCGTTTGCCATGACAGAAGTGTCTGCCATTACGTCGCCGAGACGATGTCCTGAGTCGAGATTATAGAGAAGATAAAGTTCAAAACCAATAAGAACGGCCGCAAGGATCACTCCTAAAATCCAGCCGATAACCGGAAGTAAAAGAGCGACTAAAAGTGGCAATGTAAAAGGCAAATTTCTAATGACTGATTGTTTGTACGAACAAGGAGAGCCGTCTTCCAAAGATTTCACAGCAAAACCCATGAACTTCTTTCCAGCAGACTGTCCATTACTCATACCGTCACACAGCGACATGTAGATAATTCCCAGAACAACACCCAATGGAAAAAACCAAATAGAAAAACAGGCCACGATAAACAGGTCGATGGCCTTGGCTATGAGACGAGTTAATTTGGCGACTCTTATCGCTTTTTCCAATAGATATTTTCTATCCATAAATCAATCTTAGTGACACACCTAAGAAAAAGCAAAGGAAAACCCTTGTTTACGTCCAACAGTTACAGAAGTGAAACCGATGCTGTATGCGAGGCATGATATTTTTTCATTTTCACCACCTTACGACTTAATGTAGAATGAATCTTACAACAAAAAGGAGTTCCTCATGGGATCAGTAAATAAAACAGACGTAGCACACTTCGAGTCAGATGTATTAAAAGCAGATAAACCAGTTCTAGTAGATTTCTGGGCCGAGTGGTGTGGACCTTGTCGTGTACTTGGACCAATACTTGACGACGTTGCTAAAGAATTAGGCGAAAAAGCACAGATCGTAAAAGTTAACGTTGATGACAATCCTGAGCTAGCTCAAAAGTATGGAATCCGCGGAATCCCAACAATGATCTTCTTCAAGAATGGTCAAGCAGCTAAAACTCTAGTTGGAGTTCAAGCAAAAGACGAAATCAAAAAATCACTTGAAGAGATGGCATAATTTATGTTTGCACTAGAGTCGCTACAAGATGCACAGAAAGTTCTAAATGCGTTTGTTGATAACAAAAGCAACGTTGAATTAATTAATAAGGCCATCAATCTAATGGTTGATTCTTATAAAAACGACGGCAGAATGTTTAGTTGTGGAAATGGCGGCTCTATGTGCGATGCTATGCACTTTGCTGAAGAGCTTACTGGAAGATTTAGAAAAGAAAGAAAGCCTCTAGCGGCCATGGCCATCAACGATCCTTCTCACCTAACTTGTGTTTCAAACGATTACGGGTACGACTTCGTTTTCTCTCGCTACGTAGAAGCTTGGGGAAATAAGGGCGACGTTTTACTTGCAATCTCGACTTCTGGAAACTCACCTAACGTTCTTCTTGCTGTAGAAGCTGCTAAGAAAAAAGGCATGAAAGTTATCGGCCTTCTTGGAAAAGGCGGTGGAAAGCTAAAAGACATGGTCGACGTTCCACTTATCGTTGAATCAAACGTCAGCGACCGCATTCAGGAAGTTCACATTAAGTGCATCCATATCTTTATCGAAGGTATTGAGCGCTCATTGTTTCCTGAAAACTACAATTAATAGATCGCACCCATCACAATAAACAGCGCGGCCATGTTGGTAATCAACAGCCACTGCTTTGAATGCGTCTGGCGATAGTTCATGAAAGCATCAAGCAAGAACACCTGTGCCCACAACATAAAACCTACGCGGTAAATAAACCCGCGGAAGGCATCGTTGACATTAAAGACATCGAGTAAGAAAGGTAAGCTAAAAAGCACCAGGAAGACAATCGACATGATTGAGCGCTTGATTCTTTCATCCTGATAAAAGATCAGATCTGGCTTACGCAATTTGATGTAGAGATCGTTTAAAAAAAGCACGTAAACGAAGATGATGAGATAGTCATCGAATGACTTAAACCCTATGAAAAGCTGGCATAGTAACAGAGTGCTAAAAGCCAGAAGTAATGCCATCTTCACTCGGGTCAATTGTAAACCTGAAATGTTCTTTAACACGTTCATGGGACTAGTATAACTGATGATCTGTTTTTTACGTTGAGACTAGGCTAAAGCCTTGAAATACGGTTTGGCAGGACCTAAGACCCTGCCAACAAAGGATGTCAGAGCTAAATAGATTAGCGAACGCGCTCGATTCCCTTCTTAATTTCCATTGTGAAGGACTTTCTGTAAGGAAGACGGTTCGTAAAACGTTTCTCATGAATAGGTGAAATCGAGATATCGCTTGGCGCTCCCGTGTCCCCTTCAATGTTCAGGTCATCAAAATCAAATTTCTCATACTGCTTGTATGTGTAAATGACTTTTTTGTTTCCGTTCTTTCCTTCTCCGGCGATATCGTCCTGAGCAAAAAGAGTCGTTGATGAAAGAAGAAGTGCGATAACAAGTGTTTTCATATTTTAATTCCTGATAAATCTTTCTACTTTTTGAGCATATTCACTAATAGGTCCCGATGGGCTTGAGACGTTTGATAAAACAGTCTGAGCATCAATCGGACGATTTAGTAACTTTAGTGCAACAGCGTAGTTTAAACCAACTGATGGAGTTGATAGCGTTGCTTTATCAAACTTGCCGTAGATATCTACAGCACTCTGATAGTCACCTTTAATCAAATAAGCAGACGCTAGTGCTGATCCGACCTCCACATCTTTTGGGCTGCGCTTTTGTAGTCCTTGAAAAATAGGAAGTGCTTTTCCAACAGTTCCAAAACGCAGATACAACTGTGCCAGGTTGTAAGTTGGAGTCACCGCAAATGTATTTAAGTCTGAGGCCAGTTTAAAGGCCGCAAGAGCTTTCTGGTATTTCCCCTGCTTTTGGTAAACAACACCAAGGTTATTGACCGGAGGGATATACTTGCTGTCTAGGTCGCGCGACTTATTGTAGAAGAGAATCGCTTTAGCGTAATCAGATTTTAAAAAGTAGCAAGTCCCTAGTTGGTTCCAATAGCTTGTGTTGTTTTTAAATTTTGTATACTGATCATCAGCAATCTTTAAAGCTTCGTCGTATTTGCCTTGATAACACTTGATATTCATCACTGTTAAAGGATCATCATTTCCTTTAAGCGCTTCTTCTAGTTTCGCTGGTGCCAAAGAACCTAAAGATTCTTTGACCAGAGCGTACGATGACTCATCCGATGAAGAGAAATCAAATTCATCTTTATCAGCATTATATTTTTCTTCTTTCTTTTTATCGAAGTCCAACTGCTCTACCCATGAAAAATCCTCTTCCGCTGAACTCACTCCTCTTTTAGTGGAAGCGATTTCGCGGGAGACATTCGATGTTGTCGAACACGCAGAAAGAATTAAAAGTAATGGTAGTAGTTTTTTCATTTCGCACCTGCCTTATCCATCAGAGCATTGCCTTTTTCGTTGTAGTACTCTGGAATAATTGCATCATTTTTAACCAGAAACCATCCATTGTCTGAAGACAGGATATTTTCCTTTTCGATTTTCTTAATTGCTGTTTCTCTGAAATCCTGCGCCTGTTTATCCAGTGGGCTTGCTAATTTCTGCATTCCTTTTTGGAAAGACGACACGTACTCAGGGGATTTTCCTGGAGGTGTAAATTCTGTGATTTCTTTTTGTAGCCCTTCGTGAGCCTCTACGATGTAGCGGTAAGCTTTCACGATACCAATCCCTGAACCAAGCTCAGCAATCGAAATCGCTTCAGTCGTAATTTTATCCAGCATCACAAATTTATTTTTTAAATTCTTGTTGTACTCAGCTTCCGGGAAAGCAAGTCTCACTGAATTTAATCTCTTCACCTGGTCTTCCAATGCGTTTAAGCGAATAAGAGCAATCGCATCCAGACCTTCAAGTGGAACATCCATTTTAGATTTTTTAGCTGTTTCAAAATAAGTCAGCATTTTACTTCTTACTTTTCCAGCATCTTCTACTCTTCCGATATTTTCCAACTCGTTAGCAAGAAGGCTTGATGGATAAATCAACTGAGGCCACATTTCTTTTGTCGCTTCCAGTTTTTTGATCACTTCATTAAATGATCCCCACTTACTCGCTGCTGCCAGCTCATTTAAATGATCAAGGTAACCGGGAAGAACAACATCATTTCCCAGGCCACACTTTGGAGCTTTTGCCAGCAGGTTTAAGCTTTTATCAAACTGTCTATCGGCCAGGTAAATAACGTTGGCATTCTTAAAGTACGTTTTGATGTTTTTTGAATTCGTTGTGCAAATTTTATCAAAGATCTTCTCACTTAAAGCCGCTGACTCAGCAAACTGGCGTCTTTGGAAAAGGTCTGTTGTAAAAAGAATGAAATCTTTTTCAAACTTCACGATTTCAGCCGGCTCCATCATCACAGCTGCGCGATCCGCCCATCCGTACATCTGCTTCCACTCACCTGTTTCATAGAATAAAACGGCGATATTGTAAGCGGCTGTCTTTTTTGCTTCCTTGTCAGTTTCTGGAGATTTATAAATTTGCAGGTAGCCTTTTAGAGCTCCACGCTTATCTCCTTTGATACTCGCCTGTTCAACTTTCTCAAACTGCATTCCCAGCATAAGTGTCTTAACTTTTTGCCCGTACTCAGGGTTAACTTTGAATTCATTTGATTCAATTCGTTTTGCCCATCCGAGAAGAGCAGCTTTGTTGCCCGTATCTTTATGGAAGTCCATTACCTGCGCCAGCATTTTTTCCTGAGTTTCAGATTCTGCTGGAAAATTTGACTTGTAGTTAATAAGTGTTTTTTCAGCCCCTGCAATATCCTTTTTCCCCATTTGAGTTGAGAATAAACGCTGGTAAACAACACTCGACTTTTCACCTTTTGGGTTAACGGCCAGGAATCCTTCATAAGCTGGTATCAGGTAGTCTTCCGAGGTTTTTTTGCTTACGTTTTTCCCAAGGGAAACCATCAGAGCGTTACTCGCCAGCTCTTCAGTCTTTTTATCTTTGTTGGCCTGTGAACGTTTAATTGATTCAGCATAAAGAGGAACTGCTTTGTCATACTCGCCGATAGCGAAGTATGTCTCTCCCGTATGGAAGTAAGCCGTCTGAGATTTTTCAGGAGAAAGAAGAGCACTCATCATGAAATATTCATTGGCTGCTTCTGCTTTTTTCGTGCGAATCTCTTTTTGATTTTCATAAGTCTTGGCTACCAGCTGCTGCTGGATAAGCGCTGACATTTTTTCAACGTTAAATTTCAGGATCTCAATTTGATCCGGGCTTAAATTCCCTTTTGAGAATTGGCTAGTTAAAGCGCGGCTGGTTTCCAGATGCTTTTGATCGCGACCGAACTTTTCATACAAACTGATAAGTTCAATATTGATATCGTTTTCTTCCTTTTCCGTGGTTTTGTATTGAAGAGCATCGCTTAAAGTCTTTTCAGCTGCTGCGAATTTCCCTTGAGACTTAAGGTACTTCCCAACTTTTAACATAACGTCTGAGACTGATTTACCGTTCTTTTTGTAGAAGGCTATCGCTTCATTCGATTTCCCAGCTTCTGTATAAAAGAAGGCCAAGTCGCGTTCGATACTTTTTGTCATGTCGATGTATTTGGGATTTTTAGAGAGTTCATATGACTCTGTCATGACATCAATCGCTTTGTCGTGACGACCCATTTTGAAATAAGACCAAGCTAGGTTGAAAGCGTCTTTCGTCCACCACTTATCTCTTTTTGTTTTAAGTGCCGTTTCATAAAGGTTCATTGATTTATCAAATGATCCTTTGTTGAAATAAATCTCAGCAAGAGCAATGCGCGATTTATCAGCAATCACTGAATTACTTTTTGATTCTTCCAAAGCTTTCTGGAAGAACTTTCTCGACTGCTCTTCTTGTTTTAGTTCTTTAGCATTATATGCCAGGATGTAGTATGCATCGCCTTTCTCATCAAAGTTTTTAAAGTTCTTTAAAAGAACTAAAACTGTTTTTTGAGCTTGGTCAAAATAACGACGCGATTCTTTAAAATACTCATCTTTGCTGCCCTTCTCTCTTTGGGCCGCAGGAACTTCAAGGTACTTTTGATTTTCCTGATCTTTTAGCAAACGGGCCTTTTCTAAAAGAACTTGGGCCATACGTAACATTAGATCCGGTCTTTTTGCACCCACTTGTTTATTAAGACGAGTGACCTCACGAAGTTCTTCATCTAAAACCTTAATTAACTCAGCTCTTCTTTGCTCAACATCAGCCCTCGCCTCTTTGATGACCAGAGAGTTTGTTAAAAAAAGTCCTAAACAAAATGAGAGTAGCATTTTTCTTTTCATCATTACTTACATTCCGATTTAAGCGAGAATACATAGTCACCAAGTTCATCGGCCCAGAACTCGCCGTTAAATGTCCAAAAGTATTGTTTATCTGTTCTACGTAAGTGAGCGACGTTCCCTCTTGCTCGGCCATCACCGCGCATAGAGATGTCTTCGTATAACTCTGTTTTTCTCTTCGATAAAACTTCCAGTTTGATATAACTCATATCCTCGAAAGCGCGCACAACCTGAGCAGCATATAATTGAAGTTGCCCACGGATATAACTTCCAATCAGGTTTCTTTGTAAACTTAGAGACTCACGAAGGTTTTCGTTTAGAGCTCCTTTGAGAGCATCATTTGGAAGACCTTTTAATCTTTCGATTTCATCGCGTCCGTTATTAAACGAGTTGTAAAGCTCCAGGTAAGCCGGGTCTTTCCCAATCGAAGCCAGCGCCGTACTTAGGATCTTATTCTCTCTATACTTTCCTTCTTCGCGGTCTTTAACTAGAAGGTAATACTGACGGTAATCTTTCCCAAGAGAATCAATGAACTTCTTATAACCAATATTGGCCGTTTCATAATATGTATAGAAATCTTCTACCGTTTTTTTTGAGTCATCCCAAAGACACATTTCCATATAAGAAAGGGCCTTTAAAACTTCAATCTCCGGGTTAAAAGTGTAGCTAAACACTGGCGCCTTGTACGTTACAAGCTTCCCTAAAGTACGGTTGTAGTCTTTTTGATAAAAGCTGTTCCAGGCTTCTTCAAACAGGATTTCCGGCCAGATATAAGATGACTTCGGAAGATCCAGGTACGATGAATAGGCCAGGTCAAACTTAGCTAAAGCAAACTGAGAACGAGGAATCCCTACGACACAATAATCGCGGGTGATATTTAGCTGTCTGATACGGTCTTTGTTGCTTTCTTTTTTTATTTGAGATTCTGCAACTTCAATGCACTCTCTAAAAACTCCGGCCGCTTTATCCTCTCTCTTACTTACAGAGTAAGCACTCCCTTCAAGCAAAAGAGCAAATGGTTTTACCGGGTGCCAGTCTTCGATCTTGCGGTCAAGATACTTAAGGGCCTGGTCAAACTTACCTTGGCGGAAAGCCTTTCTCGCCAGAATGTAACGGATTGTTGGTGCATTCGATTTTTCCAGGATATTTGCTGGAAGAACCTCAAACTGCTTAACCCCAACCTGAGTGATAAGTTCATCAAGAACTTTATCAAGAGCTGCATCGTTCACTCTATTTGTTGAGGCCATATATTCCTTAATGAAAGGAATGGCACTGAAATACATTTTGTCTTGCACTAGCTCTGCTGCCAGCTGCGGATAGCGGGACTTATCCCCCGCTTGGTAAATTCTTCTTGCACCTTGAATTGAAGCATGGGCATTCATTCCAAGGACGAGGAAGAAAAGTAATAAACATGATTTTTTCATTTTCACTTCTCCCTAAAATCTTAGAATGTGTAACCAATAGACGCTGTCGCATCAAAGTTCGACTTGTAACTTGATCCTGAAGTAGAAATATTGTCAGCACTGTAGTGAACTGCTGTCAGGTCAGTTCTCACGCTAAAACTTTCGTTGATATAAAACTTAAGACCAGCAGACCACATAATCCCGCTGTGTGTTTCTTCCGTTTCAATCCCTTCAGCTGTTTGCCCTTGAGTGAAACGAAGCTTGTTATTTTTCTCTTTTAACTGAGCGTATCCAAGACCGAAAATCCAGTCCATGTAAACGATCTTGTTGAATGTATTGATCTTGCTGTAAAACGGTGACCAAAGGAACATTGCTCCCATGTAGCTATCGACAATTCTTCTGAATGGAGTTGTACCAGTTCCCCCTCCACCAGAGTTACGAACACCTTTTGCTGTCTCGTTTTCTTTCCCTGAGTTTTTTGAGTATAGAACTTCAAATCCATAGTCTTCTGTGAAGAAGTATCCTGCACGCCCCTGAATGGCCGTTGAATCAACGAATGCACCAGAAGTTGTGATCCCTCCACCAACGTTAATGTGGGCATGATTAGCTTTTCTAAACTTTCTGTTTTGAAGAACGAAAACTTCTTTATCCGGATCAAGCCACGAAAATTCGTAAATGTCTTTTTCACTGGCGAATAAATTTGTTGTGAAAGTTAATGAGAAAAGAACTAGAGAAGCCAAAACTTTTGATTTCATACGCATCCTGCTTTTAAAATTTCCTAAAGTCTATCCAAGGTCTAGAATTTAGTATTATTTTAACACAGGACCTATGACTCGCAACTCGTGGCAGTTCTTTTATAGTGAACGCACATTGATGAGTAGTCACAGGCCGGGCAGTGATTCAAATTAACCTGATTAAGCGACTCTGTTTTTGTCCAGATCTCAAAGAGAATTTGAGAAATTTGGGCAAGGCTCATAGTTTTGTTCACTAACTTTTTTTCGTCGACATAAACCAATGAGAGGGGGATCATTTTTTCCGGAGTAAAATGCTTCAGCTTTGCATATGCGTAGCCATAACACATTAACTGGAACCAATAACTCTCTTCATTCTTTTCATCGCGAAGACCTGTTTTAAAATCCCAAACAACGACTGAATCCTGATCTTCAAAAATTAAATCAGGTGTTCCAGAAATCATTTGCCCAAAAAGAGAAAACTTAATCTGCTTTTCGCTGATGACATTTTTTCCATTGGAGATATTATTGGCCTCTTTAAACGCCCACTCTATTTTGTCTTTGTCAGCGCCACTGATTTGTTCAAGGGCCATTTGATTTAAAAGCAGTTTAGAAAGATGAGCATGAACTTTCGTCCCACGCTCCATTGAAGAATAAAACATTTCTTCCGCTTCAACGGCCTCTTCTTCATCAAGTTTTAAGAATAGTTGTCTATCAATTCCGGGAGCTGGAATTTTACAGATATTAGAAAGGTAAAATTTAAATGGACACTGAGCTAACTGGGCAAGTCGAGTTACCGATGTCTCTGCAAACACCCCAAGCTTTGTTTTTTCTTCAGAAGCAATTAACCCAAGTGAATCTTTTAGAATAATGGGGATATCGACTTCCTGATGAATCGTATTTTTTCCCAAGCTCAGAGTTCTTTCTGTTAAAACATCTGAGGATGGAGCAAGTCTCATCGCTCTAATCCAGTGGTTGCTTCCGGGTGAAAGTTGCTTTTCTTTCCCGTCAATATTGGCCCACAGGTCAACCCATCCTAAGTATTTCACTGCACGTGTACAAGCCACATAAAGAAGCCTTTTACTTTCAGAGAATTCTTTAGCGCGGTCTAGTTCTGCTTCGTAATAATAAACTGGTGATTTATAAAATTTCTTTTGGTTATAGGCCTTTTTCCATCTAAAACTTTTTGGCAATTTACCAACAGTTTCAGTCTTCCCCATCTGCAATCCATTGCTATGAATGCCACCCAATAGAACGGCATCAAATTCCAACCCCTTTGAAGCGTGGGCAGACATAATAATAACTCTTTTAGCTCTTGCCCCATTCATTAACTCAAGTGAGTACTGTTCTTCGCTTTCTGTTGAAAGTAGATGGAAAACCTTAATTGGGTCTTCATTACAAACGCGGCAAATAGAATCAATCAGTGCGCTGTTTTCTTGGTATTGAGAATTGCTGATTCCAAGTGAGTAAACCAGTTTATGGAAGGCCAGGCGAAGCCCTAAAATCTCGAGATCCCCTAAGAACTTTTCTTCGATTTCTTTAGCTGTGCTTTTTACGTTCAACACTTCTAAAAGAGAATTAAGCAGGAAATGAGTCGAGCGTAATTTCTTTTCTTCATTAAGATTAAGCTTTAACTCAATCGCTCTTAAGAATAAATTAATGATCGGGTCTTCAGCATATTGCACTTTAACCTGGGCACTAAAGGCCACTTCGTTTTCTGCCAATAAATCTAAAAGGAGCGCACTAGGACGAAGTTTGCGGTAAAGCACGCAAACACTTTGCATATCATCACGGTTTAAAAGCTCACGAATGATTTCATAAAGGGCTTCAGCTTCATAAAAATCCAGATCGAGTTTCTTATCGCTTTCTAATCCTTCAATCTCTGTTCTAAAACGCTCAACCTGTCCTAAAGTATTTTTAATCTCCGGGATACTCTGAGGCTCCATTAAAACCGTATTCGGATCTTGTCCTTCAAAGCCATAACCTAACGGAAAAACCGTTTCAAAGAAATGGTTATTAAACTTAATGACTTTTCCAAATGATCTGAAATTATTTTTCAGCCAGATATTATTTTCAGTTCCCAACATTTCTGAGCATTGGTTAAAAACCAGAAGTTCTCCGCCTCTAAAACCGTAGATCGCCTGTTTTTTATCCCCAACACAAAACAGTCTTTGATGGTTATCACCAATCAGGTGCTTAATGATTTCATATTGAACTGAAGAGGTATCCTGGAACTCATCGACAATAAAATAGTCGTAGTTCTTTTTTATTTTTTCTCTAATTTGCGGATGTCTAAGTCCAACGCAGGCAAAGTACTCCAGATCGGAAAAGGCAAAACCTTTTTCCAGGAAGTAGTTTTCATCAATAAAGTTATAAACTTCTTTAAAAGTTTCAACCCATGACCAGTAGATATCGTAGTGATCAATGAAATTGGTCAGGTCTTCATGAATCTCTCTTAATTCTTTAACTAAAATTTTTAATTTTTCCAGTGCATATTTCTGGTCTTCATTCATCGCTTTAACTTCGCGAGGAAGAGTTCCCACACTTAAGGCCCATTGGGCGTATTCGCGGAAGTTTTGGGCCTTAAAGCTTCCAAGTCTTGAATAAAGTTCATCATAACTTTGAAGGAAGACAAACCATCTCTTCTCTCTTTCTTTGGCGTCAGCGTTTATATCAACTGATGAACGAAGGAATTCTTCCAGATCAAGTGTCGAAATCAAGTCAGTGATAAATGATTCCAGTTCTTTTTCCGGAGAGGTTTTAACTAATGGCTCTTTCCACATCAGCCTTAATTCAGGTGAGTTGTAGATTTCAATCATCGCTCCGATCAAGGCCTGCGAGTTCGCCTGAAAGATTTGATTTAAACGATTATTTTTAGAGATAAACCACAAGTTAAAAAGGTTGGAGATTTTATTTTTAAATTCCACACTGCTTAAAATCTGAATGTCGCTACCGACGTCAGCAAAGTAGCCTTGAGATAAAAGCTGATGACAAAAAGATGAAATCGTCGTGATATTCATCATCGAAAGATACTGCCTGATAAGCGACCAATACTCCAAAGTCTTTGCATCTGATGCATTTTCACATAGGTCATCGATTCTCTTCATCATACGAATCGACATTTCCCCTGCGGCCTTTTTAGTAAAGGTCATCAAGACAAGTTTAGGCAACTGGAAAGGAACAACGTGTAACCATTCAGAAGACGGAGTCTTCGCTCTCAAATTATCCAGCCAAGTGATGATATGCTCAATCAGAACGAAGGTTTTTCCTGATCCTGCTCCCGCAGAAAGGATTTTTCCTCCCTCGTGGTGAATGGCCACTTTTTGTTCTGCATTCGGAGACTTTGCGCCTGAATTAAGACTCACAAGTTACTCCTTTTAAGCAAAACAAGTTCACCGGGCAGAAATAGCAGACTTTATTTTCTCTAGGGTTGGGACGGAAAATTTTCATCGTTTGAATATCGGCAATGGCCGTTTCAACGACAGTTGCAACATTTTCCAAAGAAGCTCCTAAAAGTTTTTGGGCCTCATCGGTATCAAAGAATAATTTATCATCTGTCAGGTCACTTAAATTTAAGTAACCGAAAGCATCGATCTCGTGTCCTTGGTGTTTTAGCACTAGAAGATAAACCCATAACTGAATTTTCTTAAACTCTACCGTCTCTGTTTTAGTACCGGCAGCACTGCTTGAACGTTTAAAATCCAAAATGCTGACTTTGTTATCAGCGGAAATCATCAAGCAGTCGATAGAACCGTGAAGATTCCATGGATTCTGCCCCAGCGGAACTTCAAATTTAATTGTAGTGATGTTTTTAAGGCGAATGAGGTCTAATAAAAAGACAATTCCATTCCAAGTGTAGTGCATGATTTCATTATAACTTCTCGCCATTTCGGTCTCTGTTAAGACCAGCTTGCTGGTCGAGAGGTATTCATTGAAAACTCTCACACAAATCGCTTGATGCAAATCAAGCTTAATTTCTTCAGTAATATTTGCTGCGATCTCAAGAAAATAATCAGCAATGATCTGATGTTCCAGGTTCCCCAGCTCATCAGGCCCCAGGCTTGCTCTCTCCATTGGCCTATTATCAAGTTTCTCAATATGAGTGAAATAAAATTTTTGTGGACAATCAATAAAAGTCTGGAGTTTAGAAGCCGAAAAAGTCTTTTGACTAAAAGGGCCTTCTTTCATTTTTGGCAGTAAGTATTCATGAATCTTTTTAATAGAATACTTCACGCCCAGGTCTAAATCCTGAACGTCAAAGTTCTTAAGAACTTCTCTCCAGGAAAGATCCGTTTCTAAAACCTGCTCTTCAATCAGAAGAATTGTTTCAGGATGTCCTAATACTGAAAGGAGCTCGTACTTGTGAAAGAGAAATTCCAATCCCGCACGCTTAATTGGTCCAATGGCCCTTAGGGCCTTGGTCATGGCTTCACTTAAAATTTTTTCATTGGCCCTAAAGCCTCCAAGACTTCCAGTCGCCAAAACGGCAAGAGGTTTTTGATCATTTCTAAAATTCAAAGCGTTCATATCTAAGAACGATCTTTGAATTTCTTCTTCCAGGGTAATAAAACTCACACGTGGAGAATTAAGCCCTACGATGATTTCCAGGATATCAATGGCAAAGTGGTCAATCAGTGATTGAAACTCACTATAAGAAGCCAGCGCTTCTTTGGCCAGGTCGATCACTTTAAACTTGCGATACTCTCCTTTTTCCTGAGCGCTGATCTTAAGAGCGTCCAGATGCAAGTCGAGTTCGGTGGCGGTATAACTTTTTACGTCTTTTAATTTTTGTCTTAAATCCCCGATGAGCCACTCAGTCTCTGAAGCAAAAAGATCTTCTGTCGTTTTAAAAAAAGAATTTTTTCTTTGAGCTTCCTGAAAACCAACAAGACCTACTCTGGTTCCAGCCAAAAGCAGATCGTAAGTCGAATGACTCTCAAAAAATTTATTTAAAATGACATTGCCCTTTCCCTTAGGAAGAACACTCACTTGAGTTGGGATGATTTCTTTTTCACGCGCTTCTGGCCCTTCTTGCGAAAGCCATTTGATCCAGTCGTTAGGCAGAGCTTCGTTGTAAACAGGTGCCGGAAAAAAGACATCGACCTCCTGCTCTTCACTTAAAACTTTCACCATATCCAGCTGAACGCCGCTCATATGTTTAAAACCCACAAACCACATCGGCCTATGAAGCTTAGATTCTGTTACCTTCTTGTAACTAGCGTGCTCGTCGACAAGTTTTTCCTGATCGAGGTAAGTCCAAAACACTAAAATTGATTTAACGATGGTCTCGTCGAGCTCTTTAAAGAACTCGGCCAGGAGTTCCAGATTGAGAGTAAATGAGCGCAACTCAGTAAAAAGCTCAAATGACTCCAGGAAAATTGTTGTTTTTTCATTGGGAAAGTAATGTTTCCACACGGCCGAAAGCTTGACCATCAGCTCTGATTTTCTGGCACGAACCAGACCCAGGCCTTTTAAATGATCAGCAGTCCATTTAGAAATGGTAATGATTTCAAGTTCTGGAAGGAGGTTTCTCAGGTTGTCGGCAATCAGTGGGCTTGGACAAATAACCAAAGGAGCACTTTCCCTTTGCATCTTGGAAAGTAAATCTTGGTTAGAATTATAAAAAACCACTTCTAGCACAACGCTTTTCTCCAAGACAAAACCGGGAATATTTGGTAAAAATTATTTTATGCTTCCAGAAAGTCGATTGTATAGTTTTATTGACCAAAAAGAGGGCTTCACGCTCCACTTCCTTGAGGGTCAAAAGTTAATTAATGATCTCGCGATTATTCACGAAGTCATTGGTGCCGGATTTCAATATTTCCGCGATGCCATCCTTTCGTTCCAACCGATGATTTCATTCTTAAAGCCAGGCGAAGGTCTGGGCGTTTACGTCGATTCGGAAGAGCCATATTTTCGCTTAAAGATTGAAATGAGCGACCAGGGTCAGATGAGGACACTTCTTCTACCTGAGCAATTTAATGAATTCCCAAGAGCAATTACAGGTAAATGCCGTATCGTCAAATTGCTTCCTGGCGAACTTCATCCATACACTTCAATTATTAATCTGGATAAAATTGATGCCCATGCGATGGTCAACAAGATCCTTTCAGATTCATACCAGGTAAAGAGCGCTATTCATGTTTCAGGGGAGTCTGATCAAAGTATCATGCTGATGAAACTTCCTGAAATCAATGTCAACAAAGTAGAAACAAACTACACAATGAACATCGATCAATACTGGAAGAGTATTCAGGAAAAAGTGGAAGATCTTTTCAAAAAAGGTACGACTGAACAAAGTGATATTCAACCTCATTTTGAAAACCTGGGACTTACATTCCTTGGTTCAAAACAAGTTTCATTCAAATGCACTTGCTCAAGACAAAGAATGTTTGAAGGTGTTCGCTCAATCATCTGGGCTAGCGGAATTGACGCTGTTTTTGCTCCTGATGAATCAAGCATTGAAACAAAATGTGACTACTGCAAAACCAGCTACCTTATGACCAGAGAAGAATTTTCTAACTAGAACGGGCTGACACTATCCCAGTTGAATTTTTTATCTTCAGGTTTATAAATCATCCTTTTTAACATGTCGGATTCATCAAAGATCCCGCAGAAGTTTTCTGCCATTGATCCTTTGGCCAGAACCGGCGACATAAGAGATGAGTTTTTGAAATAAAGATTTTTTCCGGCCTTTTCAAAGTCTGACCACTCTTTTCCTTGTAGAGGAAATTCCAGCATCATCGACTCTGCTCCGCTGACGACAACTAAAAGATCATCGCCTTTGTCATTTTTAATAGCCGAGACAATTCTGTCGATTTCCTGAAGTGATTCTTTCGCCAGGCTGATATCTTTCTTTTTAAGTGCATTTTGAAAATTAAAATCGCGGACCACAAAAACTGAGCGGCGGTGATCTTTTGAATTCATCGACCAAAGCGTTCTAAAATTGTTTGAAAGACTTGAGTAACAAATCCCTTTTTGGCATGAGCGATCGTAATACAGTCCCGGACGAACCGTCTCTTTGGATTGATCAGGTGAGTCCTGGTAGTGGAATGTTTTTTGTGAACCAATATCCGGCCCCATTCGGTAAAAACGCATTTTGCCTAAATCGATCATTTTGCTGTTTGAGCAGCCTAACGATTTCTCCAAACTCTGCTCCACAGAGGCTCCACTTTCCAGGACGCTGACACTATAGCCAACATCTTGCAGGAACTGCCACGAAGGAACGACGGTGTAATCTTCGCAAGTTCCTCTGATATTTTTTGATCCTGTGATCTGCGACAAAAAGCTCTTACTGGCCTCAGGTCTTAGCTGGTACAGGTTAAAATTCCACATTTTACCTACACAATCCACCTGCTCCAGGTTGGTTTTATGAGTGGCTTCGGCCACGTTAAAGCGCAGAAGTGGAATATGCTCTTCTGAAAAGCCAGCAACCTGAATCCAGACAATATGGTCTGGCCTTTCCGAATATGCATGGGGCTCAAGATTTAATGTTTGTACTCTGGCGCATCCAAAGGCCGAAAGAGTAATGAGTAGAGCTAAAAATCTTTTCATAGGAACGCTTCCGCTGATAGGGATAATAGAATTTTATTATGCCCTAATTAACTAAATTTCTCATTTAATTCTTTGCGATTCTCATCTATTCTATTCAGAGACCCACTTACATTTTTATTACCGGATTAATTTGCTCGAGCATACTCAAGGGAGAAACTATGGGAGATGTTGCAACACTCGCCACCAGAGAAGTCATGTGGAATATTCCACACTCATTTAAAATCGTCATGTACATCATGTTCCTGACATCAATGGGATTTTTAATCAAAGGTTTTTATGACAAGTTGATGTTTGTCACCAAGGGCCAGGGAACAGATGGACTAAAAGGTCTCTTACCTGAAAAACTTCAGTGGGACAGATTTCTTCACACTTCTCTACTCACTGGAAAAGTTCCTCGTTTTAAATACGTTGGTCTTTTTCACAGTTTGATCTTCTACGGATTTTTTATTCTATGGATTGCCACAGACATTGTCGCGGTTCACGCCGACACTCCTTTTAAAATTTATAAAGGAAATGTTTATATTATTGTTTCTTTCCTTGCTGATGTTGCTGGGATTATGATTCTAACAGGTCTTGCAATCGCTTACCACCGCCGTTACATCAAGCGCCCGGCCTACTTATCTGCAACAAAACCACAACAAGAACTTTTCATGTACTGGATGCTGATTGGTCTGGTTGTTCTTGGATACATGATTGAAGGTCTGCGTATTCTTGGAACAGGAATGCCGATCAACGAAGCAACTTGGTCACCTGTTGGATGGGCCATCGCTCACTTCTTCAAAGTATTCTCTTTCAATGATTCCACTCTAGCTCTTTTCTTTAGATCGCTATGGATGATCCACATGATCAACACAATGGCGTTCATTGCAAGTATTGGTTACACAAAGTTCTCTCACATCTTCCTTCTGCCGGTTGCCTCACTGGTAACTCCAGTTAGACGTGGTGCCGTTTTAAACCCAATGAACTTTGAAAACGAAAATGCTGAGACATTTGGTTTAGGGAAACTTTCTGAACTAACGATGAAAAACAACCTGGATCTTCTGACTTGTGTTGAGTGTGGGCGTTGCACGCAAGTGTGTCCTGCTAACCTTGCTGGAAAAATCCTGGACCCGAAAAAGATCATCACTAAAACTCGCGATCTTGCTTTTGAAACTCAGGCTAAAGGCGAAAAAGACGCTGAGATCTGGGGCGACAATCCTATTTTCCAATCAAATGAACTTGATGCTTGTACGACTTGCGGTGCCTGTATGGAAGAGTGTCCGGCAAACATCGAACACGTCAACATCATCATGGAAGCTAAACGCTATAAAGCTCTAACTCTTGGAGACATTCCTCCAGCGGCCGCGGATGCTGTAAACAAAATCAAAAATCAAGGGAACCCTTGGGGGATTGCTCAACACGATCGCTTTAAATGGGCAGACGGTCTTGATGTACCAGTGATTGAAGCTGGTAAAAAAGTAGATTACCTATACTACGTTGGCTGTGCTGGTTCTTACGATGGCTCTAACCAAAAAGTAGTTAAAGATACGGTGGCGATGCTTAAAAAAGCAGGCGTGAGTTTCGCAGTTATGGGGAAAACTGAAAAATGTAACGGTGACCCTATTAGAAGATTTGGTGACGAGTATTCTTTCTACGAAATTGCCATTGAAAACATCGCCAACATGAGACAATACGAGTTTGGTAAAGTTGTTACACACTGCCCTCACTGTCTACACACGATTGGAAAAGAATACGCTAAGTTTGAAGATGGCGCGTTTGAAACTGTTCACCACACTGAACTTCTGGCCGAACTAATCGACAAAGGTAAGCTATTCCCAGAAAAAGCGATCAACGAAGAACTTACATTCCACGATCCATGTTATTTAGGCCGCCACCATGGCGAGTACAATGCTCCTCGTGCGATCTTAAACTCTATTCAGGGTCTAAAGATTAAAGAAATGGAGAGAAGTAAAGATAAGGCCCTATGCTGTGGTATGGGCGGTGGAAATATGTGGTATGAGCTTCCAGAAGGCGAGCATATTGCGAATAACCGACTTAAAGACATTGGTGAAAAAGAAGTTAACAAATTGGCTACGGCCTGTTCTTATTGTATGATTAACTTTAACTCATCGAAAGCTCACGTTAAGGAAACGGAAAACCTTGAAGTTGAAGATATCGCATCTATTCTGGCAAAATCAGTTTTATAAGATAGCTATGCTTATCGGCCTTGCCTGTTTATCAGGTAAGGCCTTTTCTCAAGAGTCCTCTACTCCCGGAATCATTGAAAGCTTTGAGCGCCTCTTGGAACTTCACAAAGACCAATTCCAAAAAAATAAATCCCGCATTCAATCCAACTTAAAAGCTGTCTCTAGTCTTGCTGGATACGCTGACGTAAAGCTTGATCCACAATACGTGAAGTCTATCATCCTTCACTCTGATGAGCGTTTCTTAAAATACGCTCAGCAAGATGAGTGTAAATTTCTTTCTACTCTGGAAACAAACCTGCTTAAAACAGCAGAAGGAAATATCGACAACATCCTGATTGAATACAAAAACAAAGACGGCTCAACTGATTCAGCCTCAATGTTAAAAGATGATTTTTTTGAGCAGATTTATAAAAGAAAGTGCTTAAACAATCGCGAGTTCTCAATTCTCTTTAGTGAGATCAATGCTCAAAAGACAATTGAAGGAATCAAATTCAGCGTTCCTAAAAATAAAGCCGAATGTTCAACCATCCACAACGAATGGCTGGCCAATCCATTTACGCCTTATCTGTGCCGCATTCAACAAGTCTTTAAAAAGCCTTCTCTTAAAAGGCAAGCCGATTACTACCGTGAACGCATCCCTCTTATGCAGCGAGTGTACCTGGATAACCTCTGTAACTCTTTAAGTAATCCCGAACTTTTTTGTTCGAGTTATTTAAAAAGCGATGTATGGAGCAAAATCTTAAACTCAGAACTTCCTGATTATAAGATGAGTTATAAATGCCAGCAGATGTACAACAAAAAAGACAAGCTCACTCCGATGGAAATGAAAAACTGTGCCAGCAAGCTGGCAACAGAAAGTACATTCTGTGAAACCAGAGGAAACCAAGACTTCCCATCTAACTTCCCTCTACAAAATTGTAGCAATATTTCTCTGGCCCTTAACAAATCAAAATTGATTAGCGATTACCACGATTGTCCAGGAAACATTGACAATGAAGGGCTGACTAATATCCACAGGATTGTTAACCACTTCTCACCTAGGACAATTGTGACTTCAAGGGACACTTGTGCTGGTGAAGCTAACTACACGCTGGCAAAACTCAACCTCGACGTGAAACACGAAGCAGGATGGCCATTAAAAGTTTGTTACATGAACCGTATCGACAACAAAGAAGCCTGCGTAACATATATCCCAGGCTCGCGCGCTGATGAACCTCTAAGTGAAGACCAAGTTGTGGCCAGAATCCTTTACCAACAAAAAGGAGCTCCACAGAAGACAACTTGTCGAATTGTCGATTCCCGAACTTACAATCCTGCTCGCTCGGAGTTTAAATTCGGCTGTTTTATCGTTTACAGTGCGGATCTTTGTACGACTCTTTCTTGTGATAAAAAAGTTATCTGGGAAGAAAAAGTTCAACAAGACATTAAATTTATCGGTGTTCCGGTATTTGATTACTTTCCGACATCATACTTGAATGAACGTTACGCTTTCACCAATTTATTAGACGAAGTCAAAGGAACTCAAGACCGCATGATCAGAAATCTCACGGATGTAAAGTTTTTCCTGGATAAGATGCCTACGGGAATCATCCACGGAATTGGCTGTGCTGAAGATATGATTCCTGAACAATTTATGAGAACAGCGATCAATCAGTGTCACCCGATGCCATTTATCGTAGATGGACACGTTGTGAAAAATAATGAAACCTGGCTAGTCACTCGCCTGGCAATTGATGATGTACACACTCCTCGATTGTTGATGTGGCCGAATATCTTTAACGCTGTCAGTGCCTACCAGGAACTACACCCGTTAAATACATGGACGTTATATGGCATTAGAAAATAAGAAGAATATGATACTAAAATTAGTCTTCGCCTTTCTACTGGGCCAAAGTGCCCAGGCCAAAATTATTTTACCTGAGCTTTTAGCAAAACAAGCCGTTAACAATATCCGCTTCCTAAGCCAGGACGGAAAATTCACTTATTATCAAAAGCGTTCAGGAAGCCTTCTTTTCTCCAGCAATTATAAAGTAGCAGAGTTGATCAAAGGCCAAATTGGAACGCAGTATACTTTAATCGGTACACCTTCGAGAAAAAAGATCGTGGTCATGCAAAATGAAAACTTCCACACGTTCTACTCTATCAGATCCCGTGAGAAAATCTTCCTCTTGGATTTTGGTGGGACAAATCCAAAAGAAGTGGGAATGGGATCAGCGGCCGCCCTTCATCTTAATGATTCGTGGCTTTCTTATTACGACTACTATTCAAAAGTTTTGAGTTTTGAAAACACAACAAACGCGGCCTTGAAATTCAGTTTAAAACTCAATAACCGGATTAATCCTTACTTCACTCCTCAAGTCGTAATGAGTGATGACAACACTGTTTATTATACCGACCTTGGTGCAAACGGAGCTGTCGGGCTTTTGGAATTTAAACGCAACACAGGAAAAGCAGAACTTATCTTCAAGGCCACCACGCCCATGGTAAAAGCAGAAATCTGCCTGCATAACGACTATCTGGTGATGGGACTTTTTGGACTTAACTTTTCTAAAAATGGCGCAAGCATTACCCGTGCGGCTTTACCGCTAAGCGATTTTAAAAAGCGCGAAACGATTTACACATCGTCGACGAACGACTTTGGTCAATTAGTCTGCGATTTTAGTAAAGACTACATCACTTTTATTAAAAACTTTGGCAGCAATGACCAAATCAGCACCGACCTTGTCGATCTGAATCCGTCCAACAAAGAAATTAAAATGCTTAGTGAAATGAAAACCATTACGAGTGTCATCAACATGGATGGAACACTCCTGGCCCTGGATAAAGGTAAATACTATATTGTTAAAGGAACAATTGATTATAAGAACATTGACTCACTTAAGGCCCTTCCTCCAAGCGGAGCGAGTGAGGCTATTAAGCAGATTGATAATGAATTAGGTAATGAGTAAAGCGATTAAAACATTCACTCTGTCTGCCCTTCTCGCTTTAAGCGTGCAGAACACTTACGCCGAAAAAGTGGCAACAGGATCCAAAGAATTGCCTTTGGAAGTGAACCTATTAGTCGATAATCTTCAGAACAGTAACCCGGATATTTTCCCAAAAATTCTCCCGGATCTTCTCAAAATCGACCGCTTTGCCCGCTCGATGAGTAAAGAAGACATTTTCCTGGTTGGAAAAATCGAAGTTTATAAGACATTGCTTAAAAATTACGATGCCGCCATTAAACAACCGGTCGATGGAACGAGTTTAACGACTCTCAAAGCAGCTCTGGGCAAAACGAAAGACAATTTCACTAAATGGTTTCTTCAGGCCTTATTAAAAGACTGCGAGGACCTGATGAGCAACAAACTTTATAAAGAGTTTTTGCTGCAAAAAAACAACGGGCTTAAAATAGAAAAAGTTGAATACCGCAAGCTGGAGAAAAAAGGTGAACTTCTGCAGTATTGGATTTCTAAAATCAATCCAAATGCCCAGGATTTTCCCGACACTCTAAAAAATGACCTCACTCCAAAAATGCTTGAGACGTTAAAAAACATCTCGAGAAGTTTTGAACTCATGGCCAAAGAAAGTAGCCTTTCACCTTTGGCCCCGGCACTTAAAGACGAAACTGAGCTTAAATTTTTTGCCGTCAAAGATGTGGCCCCCACCCCTGCCAAAGCGGCTGCTCAGACCAGTGAGTCTAAGAGCGTGGAAGAAATCCTGGCCCCTGTCACCGACATAAAACCGGAAGAACTTCCTCAGCCGACCCAAGAAAATTGGCTTGAGGATGAAAACACTCCTGCGTCTCTGCAAAATCTTCCAAAACCAAGTAATGACGCTGATTGGCTAGAAGACTTTTAGTCCCTTTCGTGATAAAATCACACTCTGAAAATGCCTTCATTTTCGATAATGTTTTTAAGGAATTTACCAATGGCGCTTAATAAACAGCCCTACCGCGGAACCCGTGACTTTTTTCCAAAGTCTAAAAGGGTCCAAGATTATCTTTTTTCAGTCATGACTAAAACGGCAGAGAGCTTCGGTTACGAATCTTACGAAGGTCCACTTTTAGAAGAAGTCGATCTTTACCTGGCAAAGTCTGGCGAAGAGCTAATCAATGAACAAATCTACTCTTTCACTGATCGAGGGGATCGACATGTGGCCATACGTCCAGAGATGACTCCAACTGTTGCCCGCATGGTAGCTCAAGTTCACCGCGAGTCTAGTAAACCTCTTCGTTGGTTTTCAATTCCAAGAATGATGAGATATGAAAAACCTCAACGCGGAAGAATGCGCGAGTTCTGGCAATTAAACTGCGATATCTTCGGAGCTCCAGGAAGAACAGGTGAAGTTGAAATCCTTCAAGTAGCTATCGAACTTTTTGAAAGCTACGGAGCAACTAATAAGCACTTTGAAATCGTTTTAAATGACCGTGCTATTGTCGACGCCGTCTTTAAGCGCATGATGAAAGCGGATGAGAAACAAACTTACCGCCTTTATAAAATTGCCGACAAATCAAAAAAGGTAAATGAAGAAGCCGTGAAAAAGATGGTTGGAGAAGTGGGATTAACTCCAGAAGCTGAAAATATTTTTTACAGTTATCTACAATTAAAAACATTTGCTGATGTAGACGCTTTCCTAAAGAAGCACAATGAAAATGAAATCGCTGATGCTTTTAGCGACTTCATTAAGCTTACAGACGCCAACGGCCTTAATGAATACCTGGTCTACGATCCAAGTATCGTTAGAGGTCTCGACTATTACACAGGGATCGTTTTTGAAATGTTCGACAAACACCCGGATAACCGCCGCGCTCTTTGTGGTGGAGGGGCTTTTGCGAACCTGCTTCAAATCTTTAACGAAGACCCACTTCCTGGAGTTGGTTTTGGTTTAGGTGACGTGACGTTAGAGGATTTCTTAACCGTCCACGGCCTCCTTCCAAATTTAGATAACCCGACGAATGACGTCCTGGTTACTTTCCAAGAAGACAACGGGCTAGAAGCTTCAATGAAACTGGCAAAGGCGATGAGAAAACAAGGTTTAAAAGTCGTCACCAGCTTAGAAGCGCTGAAGTTTAAAAAAGTCTTCCCGACTGCAGAAAAAAAGGGAGTCAAGTTCGTAACGTTAATGGGATCAGACGAAATGGCAAAAGGTGAGATTCAAATCAAAAACCTTGCAACTAAAGAACAACACTCTTTCAGAATCGATGACCTGGAAGGAATGTTAAAAACAATGAAGGCTTAATTATGACAACAAATACAACTGAACTAGCAACAACCTACTCTCCCGCTGACGTTGAAACCAAATGGTACAAAACATGGGAAGAGGGAAAATACTTTAAACCTAAAAAAGGAAAGGCCAACAAGCCTTTCTGTATCATCGTTCCTCCACCAAACGTAACTGGTAAACTTCACGCTGGTCACGCACTGGACATTACAACTCAGGATTCACTAATTCGTTTTAAAAGAATGAAAGGGTTTGAAACTCTTCTTCTTCCAGGATTAGATCACGCTGGTATTTCGACTCAATCAGTAGTTGAAAAAATGGTTTTCGAGCAAGAAAAGAAAACTCGCCGCGATTTCTCTCGCGAGGAATTTGTTAAGAAGATCTGGGCATGGAAAGAAGAATACGGAAACCATATCCTTAACCAACAAAGAGCAATGGGAACAAGCTGTGACTGGGATTACCTGACGTTCACTCTTGATCCGATTCCAAATAAAGCGGTAAAGAAATTCTTCGTTGATATGTACAACCAGAAGATGATTTACCAATCTGACTACATCGTTAACTGGGACCCGATGTTACAATCAGCGGTTTCTGATGCCGAAGTAGAACACAAAGATGTTCAAGGGAACTTTTTTCACATTAAGTACGCCATCAAAGGTTCAGAGGACTTCTTAGAAGTTGCGACAACAAGACCAGAAACTCTTTTTGGCGATACTGCTGTTGCCGTTAATCCAAATGACGAGCGCTTCAAACACCTAATCGGTAAAACAGCGATCGTTCCTCTATGTAACCGCGAAGTTCCAATCATCGGTGATGAGCACGTTGACCTGGAAAAAGGAACTGGATGCTTAAAAGTCACTCCAGGCCATGACTTCAACGACTTTGAAATCGGAAAACGCCACAATCTTCCTATCATCAACATCCTTAACAAAGATGGAACGATGAACGAAGAAGGTGGAGAATTTAAAGGCCTGGCCGCAAAAGTGGCCCGCAATGTAATTTCAAAAAAACTAGATGAAATGGGACTTTTACTAGATAAAAAACCTCACATGCACCCGGTAGGACACGGTGAGAGATCAGGTGTTCCAATTGAGCCGATGATTTCAAAACAATGGTTCGTTAACGTAACAGACATGAGTCGTCGTGCAGTTGAAGCTGTTGAAAGCGGCAATATGAAGTTCTATCCAAAAGAGTGGGAAAATACTTACTACTCATGGCTAAGAAATCCTAAAGACTGGTGTATCTCACGCCAACTTTGGTGGGGACACCAGATTCCGGTTTTCTACTGTGACAACAATCATCAGTGGGCAAGCGAGCACGATGAAACTGAATGCCCTACTTGTAAGTCAAAAAATATTCACCAGGACCCGGATGTTTTAGATACATGGTTCTCTTCAGGACTATGGCCGATGTCGACTCTGGGATGGCCTGATCCAAAAGCGATGGAAGAAAAGAAGTTTTCTACATTCTTCCCGACAAGCGTTTTAATTACAGGTTACGATATCATTTTCTTCTGGGTTGCTAGAATGATGATGATGTCTCTTCAGACGCAAAACCAGGTTCCATTTAAAGACACTTACATCCACGCTATCGTTCGCGATAAGCTGGGAAGAAAAATGAGTAAGTCACTTGGAAACGGGATTGACCCATTCGATATGATTGCTCAGTACGGAACAGATGCTTTCAGATTCACTCTGGCAGCTGGTTCTGGATACAACCGCAATATCAACCTGGACCCGGATAGAATCGGTGGATACAGAAACTTTATCAACAAAGTTTGGAACGCTTTCCGCTTTATCTACCCTCACCTACAGACAGGATCGGCGAAGATCACTGACATATCGAAACTCGATCACCATGAAAGATGGATTTTAGCTGAATTAAATACAACAGCTAAATTAATGAACGAGTCGATGGAAGTTTACCGCTATGACGACGCCTCAGCGGCCATTTATTCATTCGTTTACGATAAGTACTGCTCATGGTTCATCGAACTTTCAAAAAACATTTTAAATGGTTCTGATGAAGCCGCAAAAGCACGTAGAGTTTCAGTATTAAAGTTCGCTTTCAGAAAGATCCTGGCGCTGATGCACCCGCTGACTCCATTCATCACTGAAGAACTGTGGTCATATTTAAAAGAAGCTAACGAAGACCTGCTGATTGCTCAGGAATACCCGGAATACGACTCCGCTCTTGAATTCAAGCAGGATCAAGATCAAATGAATAAGTTCGTTGATGTTATCACGGCGATCAGAAACCTTCGCGCAAGTGTTAACATTAAACCAAAAGACGAAGTTAACGTTGAGTTATTCACTGACAATCAGGACCTGGTAACTTACTTCAGAGACAACCTGATTAACTTCCAGGAACTAGCTCGTGTAAAAGAGCTTAAAGTTGGAAATAAAGAACTCAATCGTCCAAACAAATCAATTGTAAACGTTCTTACTCACACGGAAATCTTCCTTCCTCTAGATGGAGTTATTGATCTGACGGAGCAAATTTCACGTCTTGAAAAAGAACTTACAAAAACAAAAGCCGACTACGCTAAATACGAAGCAAAAATGAAGAATGAAAACTTTATGAAAAATGCTCCGGAAAACGTAAGAGCTGAAGTTATGCAAAATGAAAAAGAGCTTGGTGAGAAGATCGCAAGCCTTTTGGAAAACATCGCTCAGTTTAAGTCTTAATTAAAAAAGGCCTCTTTAAAGAGGCCTCTTTCATTCTTCCTTAAATAGAAAATTCAAAAAACTGAGCTGATTGCGAGAATAAGGCACTCTGAAATGGTTTGCATCTACGTAAATTGGCTGCTCACTTTTATCAACGACATCACATTTATTCTCATTACAGAGTGAAATCATTGGATCAATTACCAGACCATCATTATTTATTGTAAGTGCTTTAATGTCAGAAATTATTTTTCCGTATTTTTTATAAAATCTTAATAGATCAAATTTTCTAAAATTTGTTTTGAAGCTTGGATAACCGAGCTTTCTTTCGAACATAGACGAAGGATGAAATTCATGTCCAAAGGGAATCGAAGCAATTACATAAGTTTGAATACCACTGGATGAAAATCTTTTAATATTCTCTCCAAGATTTTTCATTGCTGCCGCATATCCCTCAGGTTGATCCAATTTAAAAGGCCTACCATCAACATTAATAAAGGCATCAATTTTATTAGTAAAATAAGCCCCCCAGAACGAGGAAAAAATAACCTTATTTATTTTATTATCAATTAGATTTTTATATCCATTTGTAAAAAAGTCATAGCAATCCTTCTTAGAAGTATCCTTATGTTTCACATCAAGAAGACCACTGCACCCTGGCCTTGTTAAAAAGTACACACTAAAGCGTGAATCATCTTTTGCCACAAATCTTTCTACTACTGGATAATACTGCTCAGAATGACTGTCTCCAATAAATGCAATTTTATATGGACCTTTTCCTCTGGTTATAATTGAACCATCCTTAAATTCAGTATAGTAAACTTCGCCTGTTTTAATAATTTTTGAAAAATCCACCCATTGAGTTGAGGCCTGCATTAGCTCTTTTGTTTTATCATCTACAAATCCTTGAAAAATGATTTGTTTATATATTAAGCGCCCCAAAATAAAACAAATAATTAGACCACTTAGTGTGAACATAGATACGAGTTTTTTTCTTTCTTCACTTAAAGATTTTAAAGGCTTCTCAACTACATAAAATGTTAAAACAGAGAGCAAGAATGCTATCAAAATAACTTGAAAAGTAACTAGCGCTGGAACCTCTTCTGGATAAAACATGTGAGTTAGCGATAAAAGTGGCCAATGCCAAAGATAAAGCGAATAACTAATTTTTCCGATAAATATAATTATTGGATTTACAAAAATTAATTTATTTACATATCCACTACTCCCACTAAAGATAATTAAAACTGCTCCTAGCGTAGGCACCAAGGCATTAAATCCAGGATAAGCATCTTTACCTGTGAATGTGAAAATTCCAAATAGGCATAAGATGAGACCTACAATTCCATAACTTTTTTTCCAATAAAAATTAAAATCGCCTTGCAGTTTTTCAAATCTCGCCAAGGCCACACCCAAAAGTAATTCCCAGAACCTACTTTCAGGTCTGAAAAAAGCAGCCTCTTGTTTTGTATTTAATAAATAACAACTATAAATAAAAGACGTCACTAGAAGAACATTGATAAGTAAAAAGCTTTTCCATTTTTTACGTCCCAAAAAAGTCAAAAGTAGAGGCAAGACAAGATAAAATTGTTCCTCTATTCCCAATGACCACAAATGCAACAACGGCTTAGTTTCGGCCGCACTAGCAAAATAATCTACTTCTTTTAATGATTGAAAATTAGATCCAAATAAACTGGCAGCTCCAATATGTCTTCCAAGCGATTTAAATTCAATAGGCAGAAGCAAGAAATACCCAGCAATTCCTACAGTGGCCAGAACCACTAACAAGAGTGGAATAATTCGAATTAGTCTACGTTGATAAAACTTTAGAAAACTAAACTTATTGTCATCATATTCTGAAAGAATAGTTGAACCTATTAGATATCCTGAAATAATAAAAAAGATATCTACCCCGATGAAGCCACCTGGAACGACGAGTGGAAACATGTGATAAAAAACGACAGCTAAAATAGCTAATGCACGCAGACCATCTATGTCTTGACGATATTTCATACTTAACAACTTAAATGTTACTAAAGTAAAAAGTATGATTAAAATAAAGATAAAAGTCTATGACAAAAAAAAGGCTCCTTACGGAGCCTTTTTTATTTTTATCAACTATGCGATTTTAAGTTTCTTCATAAGAGCATCAAATGTCTTCTCTTCACGGATAGTGTACAGCTGAACGAAAAAATGCAGCCGAAGCTGCATTTTTATTTGTTATGAAAATTTAAAGAGACGAACTTCTTCTTTAAGAGTTCGTTCAGCCACTATGCGATCTTAAGTTTTTTCTTAAGTGCCTCAAATGTCTTCTCTTCACGGATAGCGTACATAAGATTGTTCTTAATTTGCGCATTCCCAGCGTAGTACTTTTTAACTGTCTCTAGATCGATTCCTGCTTGAGCAGCACTTTCTTCAAGTTTCTTGTTGAAGTCAGCTTCAGAAGTTTCAATCTTAAACTCTTGAGCTAGGTGATCTAGAACAAGACCTGATCTTACCTGGAAATCAGCTTTAGTGTTGATATCGCCTTTCCATCTTTCGAAGTACTCACCTACCATATCATCATTGAAGCCTTGAGCCTTAAGGTTCTTAGCTAGATCTTCTTGAAGATATTTTTCTTGGTTTTGAACAAGAGTCGCTGGAACGTCGAACTTGTTTTCTTTAACAAGTTTTTCCAGGATTTCTTGGTGAAGTTTTTCTAGAGCTTGTCTTTCTTTTTGAGCTACTAGGTTCTTCTTATTCTTCTCGTTGAAATCAGCAACTGACTCGTATCCGAATTCTTTTGCTAGTTCATCGTTAAGAGTTGGGTATTTCTTTTCTTTGATTTCAAGAAGCTCAACTTCGAATTTTACTTTTGCGTTTTGAAGGTCAGTTGCGTGGTAATCAGCTGGGAAAGTAAGGTTGATATCTTTTTTATCACCTTTCTTAAGTCCGATCATTCCGTCTTCGAATCCTGGGATAAACTGCCCTGAACCAATTTCAAGAAGGTATTCTGAACCTTTCATGTTTTCTGGTCTTGATCCATCAGCTTTAACACCTTCGAAGTTAAACACTGCGAAGTCACCTTTTTTAAGAGCGTGTTTAGCATCTGTTACTTCAGTCATTTCTGCTTTTGAACCAAGGTAGTTCTTTGTTAGTTTTTCCATGTCTTCATTCGACACTTCAACACTGTCTTTTTTGAAAGAGTATCCAGAGTAATCGCCAAGTTTAATTTCTGGGAAGATTTCAACAACAGCGTCGAAAGAAACTGATTTACCAGCATCGTACTTTACGTTTTCGAATGATGGGTAACCAACAGTTTTAAGTTTTTCTTTGTTAACTGCTTCGAAAAGTTGAGATTGCACGAATTGGTTTAGTGCATCTGATTCGATTTGTGGTCCATATACTTGCTCTACCATTGCAAGTGGAGCTTTACCTTTTCTGAATCCTTTAATGTTTGTTGTAGCTTGTTTTCTAACAACTGCAGCCTTAATTTCTTTTGATAGGTCTAGAGTTGCGAAATTGAACTCAAGTTTTTTTGTGCATCCGTTGACGCTTTTTACTGTGTAAGACATAAAAATCCTCGCTTAAAAATAGTTCTCCAAAAGTATTTGAGAGGGCCCTAATTGTCAATGTAAAGACAACTTTTCCCCAATGAAAACGGGGTGAAATTAGTGGACTCTAATAGTGCACTTCTTTAAGGTAAAGACCCTGCGGCGGAGCTGTAGCTCCAAGGCGATTAGGTAAAGGCATTTTGAGTGATTTTTCAAGATCTTCCAGAGTGATTTTCCCTCTGCCAAGGCTAACTAACGCTCCCATTATCAGGCGCACCATCTGCTTTAGAAAGCCGTTTCCTGTCACTTTTAGGATGTAGTACTCGCCTACCAAGTGACTCCAATGACCTGTTGACTCTAAGCGCACAAGCTCGCATGAGATAATTTTACGCACAGTGCTCTCAACCTCTGTACCCACACACTGGTAATTCACAAAATCATGCTCACCGCAAAAAAGGTGGCAGCCTTTTTTCATAACTTCAATATTAAGATCAAAAGGAAAGTAAGTCACAAGCTCACGAGCAAAAGGAGAAAGATGATCTTCGTTCGAAAAGACGTAATTATACTCTTTTGATTTAGCACTAAAAATCGGGTGAAAATTTTCAGGGGCCACTTCGGCAGAAATCACGCGAATATCTTCCGGAAGATTTGAATTCATCGCTTTTGGAAGACTGGCCACAGGAATATCAACGGGAATTTCAATGCGCACGACTTGTCCAAAAGCATGGACACCTGAATCTGTTCTTCCCGATCCCACTGACTTAATTTCATCTGACTTAGAGAGAATTTTCAGGGCAGAATTAATTTCTCCCTGAATTGTTTTTCCAGAAGGCTGAACCTGGAAACCCAAATAGTTCGTGCCTTTGTATTGAATGGTAATCTTATAGATATTCAAACGTAAAACCTACACCAAACGACGTCCCCGAAATCTTGATATCGTCCTGGAAATTTGCATAATTCTGATGACGGACTTCAAGGTTTAGAAATAAATTCGTGATTTGGCTAGAGGTAAATAGATCGTACGCTGTCTCTTCATTAAATCCTGAAAGATTAATCTTTACTTGAGCGTTGGCGAAGTATCCCGGGCTGTATTGAATCTTTCTTTTCCCTTTTTCTCCGCGCTGAATGTCTGATCTATTTTGCATTAACCCCAGCGCACTTGGACCACCGGTTCCCGCAATTTTAAACCAGGAATAAACCGGGATCTCTAATCCAAGTCCGGCATCAATAGGAACTTCCCAAAGACTGATCTTCGTATCACTTCTTGTTCCGTTAACAAAAAGCCCTCGCCCCGAGTTGTAGCCAACTCCAGCTCCAAAAGACCAATGTCCATTAAGTGCAGCAGTTTTGAAAATATAAGAGTCGTGGCGAACAAATATTGATCCACCTTTAATACTTTTATAACCAGTACCTACAGTCTGATTGATGATGTCGTTTGGAGACTGGTAGATAAAATTGTTTTTAATGAAGGAGATATTCAAACCGCCTGATGAAGCTTTTCTGAAATCCTTGGCCATCTTAAGCTTATCCAGCTCAATATAGTTTTCCTGTTTTTCGTACGTACCAGGAAGTGTGTAACCAAAATCTTCGTACTTTTTCTTCGGTGTGACCTTGTCACTGACTTCTTTAACCCCGTGGTTAAAGATGTAGTCTTCACCTTGTGCTTTGGATTTTTCAACATTATCAGATGATTCACCATCGACTAGGAAAGGACTATTACCAGAAGCCGTACTCGCCCCTAAAACGTCCTCAACATTTCCATCTGCAGAAACATTCTGGCGTAAATCAGTAGCGTGTAATGGCGCTGACAATAGAGCTAGAGTGATAAGAAAAGCTAGATTCCTTCCAAGCATATCAATACTCCTACATAAGTATCTTTTTAATTTTTTTAGTCGACGTGATCATCGTCATCATGTTCACTCTTCCAGTTGAACATGTCTTCCATAGCACCTTTGTTCTTAAAGAAATAAGCAAGGGAGCCAAGAACATAAACTAAGATCACTCCACCAATCATGATTTCTTCATATAAGAAAGTCAGGATGATGATTGAGAAAATAATAAAGAGAACTCTCTTCTTGTGCTTTCGAACCCACTCCGATTTCTTAAACGAGTTAAATGGAATGTTTGAAATCATCAGGAAGGAATAAAAAAGAACATAACCGATAATTAATGGACGGAAATCCATGATCTCTGGAACAACTGATGAGAACAGTGTAAGCCCAACCATGGCCAGCGCTCCACTTGGAATCGGCAACCCCTGGAAGTATTCCGAACTTACTTTATCAATGTTGGCATTGAAGCGAGCAAGTCTTAAAGCTCCACATAAAAGGAAAATAAAAGAAGTGATCAAACCAATGCGGCCAAGATCGTTAAAGAATTTATTGTAAACAAGAAAAGCCGGGGCTACACCGAACGACACTACATCTGAGATAGAATCGAATTGCTCACCAAAAGCAGACTGAGTTCCAGTCATACGCGCAACTCTTCCATCGACTGAATCGAAGATAGCACCTAAAACTAAAATCATTGAAGCTTGGTAGAACTCTCCTTTCCAGCCAAGAATGATCGAGAAAAAACCACAGGCCATATTTAGTGCTGTGAACGTGTTTGGAAGAAAAAAAGCGAGCCTGCGCGGAGTATTTAGCATTTATAATAACCTTTAAGCGTGGTCAGGAATTACCGCGATAATTGTCTCACCGCATGTAATCTCATCATTTGTTTTAACTAGTATCTCATATTTTTTTGGTAAATAAAGCATCACTGTTCCACCAAAGGGAAAGTATCCGATATTTACCCTTCTTCCACCGCGATCTCCAGGCATGACCATTAGTTCAGGCCACAAACCAAGTTTGCACTTAAAAAAAGTGAGGCCGACTGTCTCACCACGATTGTCCAAGGCTAGGCTCACACCTTTTCCTTCTTTCGTCCCGATCACTTCAGAGGCTACATGAGTTCTTAGAAAAGATTGTCCTTTTAGGACGTGAAGCATCTTCACTTCAGAAGAAAGAGGAAGGTTAATTCCCATCTCTTTCCACCATGGAATCATAATTTGGATCTCGATTAATTGATCGCCGTACATCCCGTGCGAAACATTGTGTTCAATATGAACGACCTTCCCGTTAGACGGAGAAAAGATCACCCCTTTGGTCACAACAGGATCATCGCGGAAGTCATTTCTGCTTCTTCTTAAAGAAACATACAGAACTATATAAGCCAGAAGTAAAACGCCCAGGATCTTATAGAAACTAAAAAGCCAAAGCATAATGAATAACACGATGGCCAGTGTATTAAATCGAGGTGGAAGATAAGACTTCAACATCTATTTGAACTCCTCATCCAGAGTTCTAAAATAGTATGGAGCTTCTCTCATTTTATCTTTGAAAACTTTTGAAAAGATTTTTTCAGACGATTGATGAATCAATTCTTTTGTCGTTTTTAATCCAACAAAGTTTTTCCCATCATCGGCAAGCGTATACCCTAGTGCAGGATCGACAATCGTGTACTCAACTGCATTTACCAGTGATTTTTCCGCCAGATTAGATTGTGAATCCCAGTTATAAATGAACACCTGCCCTTTAAAGGCATTCGTCACCCAGTACCCCTTCTCTACACCTGAGAGCCTTGGAGCATCGAAGTGAAGGAAAGAAAAAACTTTCTTATCATCCCAGGCAAGCACCTGAGCAATCCCTTCTCCCAGCCTCATCCCGGTATAGGAACCAGGACCAGCTGAGAAAAAGAAATTCATGTCTTTTAAATTAAGTTTGTACTTATTGATGAGATTATAAATCTCTATATGGATGACTTCCGACGGTTTTTTCTCTCTAGTGTCTTGATACTCAATCCACTTAAAGTTTTCATCGAGAAGGCCGATTACCAGCCCAGAAGTACTGTCCACATATAAAGAATGCATTAGAAGAACCTGGTCACATCATTAAAGATTGCACCAACCATTAACATTAAAAGCACCGATAGTCCCACTTGTTGAGCAATTTCCATCTTTCTTCTTGAAAGCGGCCCACGGTTAATTATCTCAAGGGCGATAAACATAATGTGACCACCATCAAGAACAGGGATCGGGAAAAGGTTAATGACCCCAAGATTAACTGAAATCAACGCCATTAGCTGGAAGAAATATGACAGCGATGTGTTGAAAGAGTCATGGGCCACTTTACCAATCGCCAGAGGTCCACCGATTGATTTTAAAGATACCTGGTTAGTTAAAAGTTTTACGAATCCATCAACAGTCTTCTTCATCGAATCCCATGTGCGGGCAACCGCCACAGAAACAGAACTGAAAAATCCTTTTGATTTAGTCAGAACGAAGTTTGTCCTTAGAACTTCAATAAAGCTATACACCCCAAGAAGTTTTGTCGATTTTCCGTCCTGCATGCTTACATCTGGAGTAACTGTGAACTTTTTTAACTCTCCTTGAGAGTAAACTTCCACTTCAACAGAAGCTTTTGAGTAAGTCTGAAGTTTTTCTCTCAGCTCTTCAAAGCTTGAAACTTTCTGACCTTCAAGGGCCACAAAAACGTCATCCCCTTTAATCCCTACTTTATCAGCAGGAGAACCCATGTTTACACTTCTGACCATGAGGTCGATTGTTCTAAAGTCTTTCGCCTGAAGAGCTGCCACCATTGTTTTTAAGTCAGTGTACTCAACCGCGATCTCTTGTCCTTTTGTCAGGTCTGCTTTGATTTCATCTGAAGACAGGTCTTCAGTTTTAGCTACCGGGTATAAATAAAGAGTTTTGATTCCACTTAATGTTCCAAGCTCTTCAATTGAATGAGAGAAATCAACCTGGCCTTTTTTTACAGAAACCACATAGCGGTTAGCGCTCGGATCAACCACTAACGGTTTTCTTAGAATTGGCGGGTATTTTAAAACTTCATCAAAGAACTTATCGCCCTGAAAATTTACACTCAGGTCTTGAAGCTCTCCGTTTCTCTTGATTGTCAGCTGACTAACAACAGTGCTTCCTTCAACCATTAGGTCTGATGGATTGTACACTTCGTTGTTGTTTACTTTAACCAGAACGTCCCCTGTTCTTAAACCATTTTGATAAAGAACAGATTCAGGAGCAATCGATCCGATTTTAATTTCAGGAATTCTTTCTCCTACAATTAGAAGCGAGAAGAAAATAACGAATGCCAGGATGAAGTTTGCTAGCGGCCCCCCCATAACAATCCAAAAGCGCGCCCATTTACCCTGGTGAGTAAAACTTTGTGCTCTTTCGCTTTCAGGAATATCGTCTTTATTAAACGGATCATCACCGAACATTTTCACGTACCCACCTAATGGAATAGCGGAAACGGCGTATTCAGTGTCACCCCATTTTTTCTTGAAAATCTTCGGTCCAAACCCGATTGAAAAAACTTCAACTCTTACACCAAATAGTCTGGCGAAAAGAAAGTGTCCCAATTCGTGAAAGAATACGAGTGGGCCTAGGAAAACAATAAAAATAATGATTTTTTCTAATAACATGGAAGCCTCTAAAAGGAGAGAATACTAAAGTAAGTGCTGTCCCAGATATTTTACAACAATCACGAAAAAAGGCGATAGGAAGATTAGACTGTCTATGCGATCGTAAACCCCACCGTGTCCGGGAATCAGGTTTG
Source organism: Bacteriovorax sp. As-1 (assembly GCF_058446905.1). Taxonomy (NCBI): domain Bacteria; kingdom Pseudomonadati; phylum Bdellovibrionota; class Bacteriovoracia; order Bacteriovoracales; family Bacteriovoracaceae; genus Bacteriovorax; species Bacteriovorax sp. As-1. Next base: position 1,852,624 of record NZ_CP184341.1, on the reverse strand, counting down.
AACTGTCCTTAATCGCAAACTCTCTTTTCATTTTAGACTGAACTAAATCACCAACTTGAGACATAGCTCCGCAAACAGCAAAAATAGCTGAGTAATACCATCTGAAATCACCGAAAAACTGCCACCATGCCAATGAAGCAAGTATAGCTGCTATCATCATCCCACCAATTAGACCTTCTACGGTTTTCTTGGGACTTACGGCCGGCCATAATTTGTGTTTACCAAAATTTTTGCCCACAAACCAAGCGCCAGTATCCATAGAGTAAGTAACGATCAACAGCATTCCTAAAATTTCTCTCCAGTATTCGCTGTCGAAATAAATTCCAAATGAAAGAAGCGGCAGCATAACAAAAGTTGTAATGATGGCCGGATTTTTTCTCGAGCTGTTTTTCATAAACTCGACCGAGCTTGGAATTTTAAATAAATAATAAATAAGAAATAGGTTTAAAAAGATTGCAGCGACAGTGAAGAAGCCAAGCGAGAGTTTTGCTCCCAGGACATTCACCGACACAAAAAGGATGATGAAAAATCCCATCACATATTTGTAATTAAACTCCTCTCTTCTTGTCTGCGAGAAATTCACCAGAAGTTCATCAATACAAAGTAAAGCTGCTGCCAGGATAACTGCTAACGTCGTCCATTTCCCAAGAATAACTGCTACGACAACAATCGCTGCCATAACAAGTGCGGAAATGATTCTTGCTTTTGTATTAGACACTATTACCCTCGAATTATTCTCTGATTTTCGCGGGCAACGATCACGTTCGTTTCAAGATTAGCCGTCGGAGCGATGGCCCCAAATCTTCTCTCTCTCTTTGCTACTTGCTCGATAATGAATCTGAATTCAGTCACCGTGAAATCCGGCCACTTTGTTTCAGTAAAAAACATTTCGGCATAAGCAATCTGCCACAGCATAAAATTAGACACACGGTGGTCTCCACCTGTTCTAATTAACAGATCCACGTCTCCAAGATCCGGGATCATTAAAAATTCATTCAGATCATCTTCGCTCATCTCTTTGCCAGGGTTCGCTTTCATAAAGCGATTAACCGCATAAGCAATTTCTGAACGAGCTCCGTAACCAAAAGCAAACGTCAGCTTCAATCCTGTATGGTGAGCAGTCTCCCCTTCCAGTTGAGCGATAAGTTTTTTGGTTTGTTCTGGAAGATTAGAAACATCTCCCATGATTCTAAAGCGGATGTTATTCTTTAGAATTCTTTCGCGTTCCTTTTTTAGGAATTTAAAAAGCAAATTGAAAAGAACTCGGACTTCCGTCTGAGGACGGCTCCAGTTTTCTGAAGAAAAAGCGTACATTGTTAAAGCTTCAATACCTAAGTTATCCGCTTCTTCAACAATAGTTGAAACCACTGCAGACCCACGCACGTGCCCCCAGACTCTGGGATGCGAGCGCTGTTTTGCCCAACGGCCATTGCCATCCATGATGACAGCAACGTGTTTAATATTGTGGCTGAGTGGTTCCAAACTTTTCCTTATTAGATTGCAAGAACTTCTTTTTCTTTGTTCGCAATCACAGTGTCGATTTCTTTTGTAAATTTATCAGTGATGTTCTGAATTTCTGTTTGAATCTTTTTTGATTCATCTTCTGAAACCATCTTATCTTTTTCTGCTTTTTTTACAGCTTCGTTAGAGTCACGTCTTAAATTTCTAAGAACAACTTTAGCGTCTTCACCAATTTTTTTAATTTCTTTTGCGATATCCTTTCTCTTATCTTCTGTTAAAGAAGGAAAGTTAAGGCGAACAAAGTTTCCATCGTTCGTTGGAGTTACACCAATGTTTGCCGCGAAGATTGCTTTTTCAATCGCTGCAATCATCGTTTTATCAAACGGCTGAATCTGAAGCAGACGAGCTTCAGGAGTAGAAATTTGTCCTAGCTGAGAAATTGGGCTCATTGTCCCGTAGTATTCAACTTGTACTCCATCAAGGATAGAAGCTGATGCTCTTCCTGTGCGTACTTTTGTAAGTTGGTGCTTAAGTGAATCAACTGCTTTTTTCATTGAATCATTTAATGAAGTTTTTGTTTCATTCATCATAATGACGTCCCCTTAGTTAGAAATAGTTATGTTATCTATTTGTTAGTTACAATCGTTCCAATTGTTTCGCCCATTACTGCGCGTTTGATATTTCCTTCTTCAAACATATTGAAAACAAGAATATCAATTTCGTTGTCCATACAAAGGCTAATGGCCGTAGAGTCCATGACCGAAATGCCCTTATTTAGAACGTCGATAAACTTTAGTTTATCAATTTTTACAGCATCTTTAAACTTCATTGGATCTTTATCGTAAATTCCATCAACTTTTGTTGCTTTCATGATTACGTGCGCGTCAATCTCGTTTGCACGAAGCGCCGCAGCGGTATCCGTCGTAAAATACGGGTTCCCTGTTCCTGCCGCGAAAATCACCACTCTTTTCTTCTCAAGGTGGCGAACTGCACGTCTTCTGATATAAGGCTCAGCGATTTCTTGCATATCGATCGCTGTCAGTACGCGTGTATTGATTCCATGTCTCTCAAGGCTGTCTTGAAGTGCCAGAGAGTTGATAACTGTCGCCAGCATCCCCATGTGATCAGATGTCGTTCTATCCATTCCTTTTGTAGCTCCAGCTACCCCGCGGTGAATGTTACCACCACCGATAACGATTGCGATCTCAACACCCATGGCCTGAAGTTCTTTCACCTCAGTTGCAATGTTTGTAAGAACGTCTGCTGAAATTCCATGCCCTTGCTCACCAGCAAGCGCCTCTCCTGAAAGCTTTAAAAGAATGCGATTATACTTCATTAGGTTTCCTCAAATTTGGGTCAAAAAAAAGGGGCCTTTTGAGCCCCTTTTTGTGTTTGGTAAATTCTTAATTACTGTTTTCCACCAGTCATTGAAGCAACTTCAGCTGCGAAGTCGTCAACTTTCTTCTCAATACCTTCTCCAAGTGTGAACTTAGCGAATCTTCTAACGTCGATTTTCTCTCCGATTTTGATTGTTAGTTCATTGATTAGGTCTTGAACTGAAATGTCTGGGTTCTTGATAAATTTTTGATCAAGAAGACAAACTTCAGTAGAAAGTTTTTTAACTTTCCCTTCAACGATCTTAGAGATCATTGCTTCTGGTTTTCCTTCTTCTTTTAACTGAGCTGTATAGATCGCAATTTCTCTTTCTACGAACGCTTGGTCCATTTCAGAAGATCTTACGAATTTTGGATCAGCAGCAGCGATGTGCATAGCTACGTCTTTTACGAAGTTTTGGAAATCGTCAGACTTTGCTACGAAGTCAGTTTCACAGTTGATTTCAACCATTACACCAATTCTTCCACCGTGGATGTATGATCCGATTGCACCTTCAGCTGCAATTCTAGATTGTTTTTTCTGAGCAGCTGCAAGACCTTTTTGTCTTAGGTAATCGATCGCTTTTTCAAGGTCACCATTAGTTTCCCCAAGTGCTTTTTTACAGTCCATCATTCCAGCACCAGTTTTTTCTCTTAGTTCAGAAACAAGCTTTGCAGTAATTTGTGTCATATCTATTCCCTTTATCGTTTAAATTAAGTTCTTAAAAATTATTCTTCGTCAGCAAGATCGATATCGTTTTCGAATTTGCTGATGATTTCTTTTTCAAGAGCAAGGTCACGAGAAGAATCTTTTGAACCTTTTTCAAGCTTGTTGTTCTTCTTAGCAAGGTTTAATCCTTCTGCTACTGAGTTAGCGAAGTATTCTGTGAACATAGACACAGACTTGATTGCATCGTCGTTCCCTGGAACTACGAAATCAACACCTGTTGGGTCACAGTTTGTATCTGTGATAGCTACAACAGGGATCCCTAGGTTGTTAGCTTCTTGGATAGCGATTCTTTCGTTGTTTGGATCGATAACAAAAAGAGCTCCTGGAAGCTTTCTCATTTCTTTAATCCCACCAAGAACTTTTTCAAGTTTAATAACTTCTTTCTCGATGTTGATTCTTTCTTTTTTAGTTAGAAGACCGAAATCTCCTGTTTCTTTCATTTTTTCAACTTTGCGAATTTTATCAATAGATAGAGCTACAGTTTTGTAGTTTGTAAGCATTCCACCTAACCATCTTGAAGTAACGTAGTTTGCTCCACAGTCTTGAGCAGCTTTTGTTACAACGTCTTGTGCTTGTCTTTTTGTTCCTACGAAAAGAACTGGCTTTCCTTCAGAAGCAGTTTTCTTTAGGAAATCGTAAGCGTCTTTTGCAAGAGGAATAGTTTTAGCAAGATCGATAATGTAGATACCGTTCTTCTCACCATAAACGTATTTTTTCATTTTTGGGTTCCACTTTTCAGTCTGGTGACCAAAGTGTGCGCCTGCTTCTAGTAGGCCTTTTAGAGATAATTCTGACATAGATACTCCGTTGGTTAATCGAATTGTCTGTGAGCCGCCAAAGACGGACCAACATTTCAGACAACTGAAATTATTAATGAGCTAGATATGTAACACGGAAGAGTAAGTTTTTGCAAGGAATATGAGAGATTCAAGAGGGGTTTTCCCTCTCAAATCTCCAATGAAAATCTATTTAAGTTAACGACTCAGAACCCATCAAAACTTTACGTGGCTTGGAACCCTGCGCAGGCCCTACAACACCTTGAGCTTCCATCTCTTCAATCAAGTTGGCCGCTCGGTTATACCCTACTCCAAGACGCCTTTGAAGCAGTGAAGCACTCGCTGAACGATGCTCTAACACCACACGAACTGCCTCATCATATTTGTCATCTCGTCCACCCGATGAAGAGTCACCGCCCTCGCGAGTTGTGACAGCTGCAATCGGTTCTTCTTCTCCACCATTTTCCAGGAATTCCATAATGTGCGGGTTGTATTCTGGAGTCATTTCCGACAATTTATCGGCTAGAGCTTCAATCTCGGCCTCATCAATAAATGCCGAGTGGATGCGGGTCGTATCCACACCATACTTGTAGAGCATATCCCCTTTACCAAGTAGTTTTTCCGCTCCCATCGCATTTAAAATCGTTCTCGAGTCTTGCGAACTCGTCACACGGAAAGAAACGCGGGTTGGGAAGTTCGACTTGATAACCCCGGTAATAACGTCAACCGAAGGTCTCTGAGTCGCAACAATTAAGTGAATCCCAGCGGCACGAGCCTTCGCCGCCAGACGGTTAATTTGCGTTTCAATCTCTTTCCCTTTTGCTGAAAGAATAAGATCTGCAAACTCATCCACAATAATAACAATAAATGGAAGCTCATACGTGTCTTCGCTCGCATACTCATAATGCTTTCTTAATTTTTCCAGCGCCTGAGGTTGAGCATTTTTTAATTTATGGTTGAAACCTTCAATGTTTCTCACCCCAAATTCCGACATAATTGTGTATCGTCTATCCATTTCCTGGCATGCCCACAGAAGCGAAGTCGCCGCCGTCTTTGGCTCGGTAATAACCGGCATCAGCAAATGAGGAAGACGAGAATAAAGTGCAAGCTCCAGCTGTTTCGGGTCAATCAGGATCAGCTTCATTTGATTAGGCGACTTCTTAATTAAAAGCGATACCAGAACCGAGTTAATGAACACCGACTTACCAGCACCAGTTGATCCGGCAACCAGCATGTGTGGCATTGCTGCCAGGTCTACGACAACCGGCTCACCGAAAGCATCTTTCCCCATCGCCAAGGGAAGATGGTGAGAAGTATTTGTAAAATCTTTCGATCCAATAATTTCATCAAGGAAAATAAAATCACGCGGATTTCTTGGAACCTCGATCCCTACTGTTGTTCTCCCTTTCATTGGGTAAACCATACGAATCGGCGATCCAGAAAGCGCAAGTGATAAGTCTTCTGCAATTGAAGTCAGACGAGAAACCTTCTCCCCTGGTCCAAGCTCCCATTCAAAAGTATCAACCACCGGCCCTTTAAGAACATTGATGATCTGACCTTGAATCTTAAATTCTCCAAGCTTCGCCTGAATTTTAGAGATAATATCGTGGAAATATTTTTCATCCGGTTGATGAAATTTCGTCTCTTTTTTCGTATTCCCTAACTTAACCAGGTTGTAGTACTGATCATCGTCAAAACTATCAACTTTATGAGCACGATTTTTAAATGTTGAGATCTCAGACTCATCCACATACTCATCGTCATCATGAGAGGACTGTACCACCACTGGTAAATGCTCTTCCATTTCATCTTCATCAACCACTGCCGGCTCAACTTTTTTCGCCTCAGTAATTGGAACAAGGAACGCTTCAGTCTTAACTTCTTCTGCATTTTCAGCGATTAGAGAATGATCCGGAAGTAAAATCGGAGCCGCTTCTTCTTTAGACGCTTTCTCAGCTTCTTTAGCTTTTAAAGCAGCTTTTGACATTGGAAGTGCTGCCGGTGCTGCCACCATTGACTCTTCTGCCATTTCTTCTTCAAGCTCATCCTCGCCCTCAGCTTTCGGTTTAATAAACTTGTCTTTAAGTAATAAAAACTTCTCCTGAACTGGAGCTGTCGCAGTCTTGTAATCAAAATTCTTAAATCCAGAAGTCGCTTGTTGAACTTTTTCAGTGAATCCACCTCTAAAAGCCCCCCATAAAAACAACGTCCCCGATGCTGCCCAAACTAAGAACATTGAAAAAGCAGAAAACGTCATATCAAGAATTTGATATAAACCCGCTCCTAAAAGCGATGGTTGAAAATAGAAAATAGTAAGTAGGGAAAAAATTGAAAGTGAAAAGATATTTAAGGCATCAATCCAGTCTGCTCTTTTTGAAAAGACCAAAACATAGAATGAAGTAAAGATGGCACATGGAACGAAAACCCACGGCCCAGAATAATAATTGATAAAATTTAAAAAGCTTGTCCCATAGTAGCTGAAAAATCCACTCGATGATGCTGACGATATCGAAAGATAATTATCCGGCAAAGTGTCTCTGTAATAAAACACCACCAAAGTAATAATCGTCAGGAAAAAAAGAGTAAAAAGCTCATATTTAAGTATTTTTGTATTCATCATACTTAAATTCTACATCATGCTTTGTCGAACTCAACTGAAAACATCCGCGTATCAAGTACTCATGACACCTTATTAAATACTGCAGGTTTAACATCGATAAAGTTCTTGTGAATTGAAAAAAGACATAAAAAAACCCGAGAACAAGCTCGGGTTTTTTATAAAATAAGAGGGTGCATTGACCTTTTCTCACACCAAGCTTCCCTGGCACTACCTTCGGCGCTGAAGAGCTTAACTTCCGAGTTCGGGATGGGATCGGGTGTTTCCTCTTCGCTAATAACACACCCAAACTGGATATATCGTTAACAAATTATACTTTCGAAGCCGTTATATGGTTTTTACACCAACAAATCAACCTCATTTTGAACATTCTTTAACATTCACAAAACAAGACCAAATAAAAGAAGAACCCATGTAATCAAAAAAAAGCAAAACGACAAATTAGTATTGGTCAGCTCAAAGCATTACTGCTCTTACACCCCCAACCTATCAAACTCCTAGTCTAGAAGTTGTCTTAATAGAAATCTTATCTTGTAATTGGCTTCCCACTTAGATGCTTTCAGCGGTTATCCATTCCGAACTTAGCTACCCGGCGATACAACTGGCGTCATAACCGGTTCACCATAGGTTCGTCCAACCCGGTCCTCTCGTACTAAGGTCAGATTTACTCAAATTTCTTACGCCCACGGAGGATAGAGACCGAACTGTCTCACGACGTTCTGAACCCAGCTCGCGTACCGCTTTAATTGACGAACAGTCAAACCCTTGGGACCTGCTCCAGCCCCAGGATGCGATGAGCCGACATCGAGGTGCCAAACCTCCCCGTCGATGTGAACTCTTGGGGGAGATCAGCCTGTTATCCCCGGAGTACCTTTTATCCGTTGAGCGATGGCCCTTCCACTCGGAACCACCGGATCACTAACACCTGCTTTCGCACCTGCTCGGCTCGTTTGCCTCACAGTCAAGCTCCCTTATGCGTTTACACTCTATGGCCGGTTTCCATTCGGCCTGAGGGAACCTTCGTGCGCCTCCGTTACTCTTTAGGAGGCGACCGCCCCAGTCAAACTGCCCACCAGACATTGTCCCCCGACCGGATTACGATCGTAGGTTAGGATTCCAATTAACATAGGGTGGTATTTCAAGGTTGTCTCCCCGTACACCGGAATGCACGGATCAAAAACTCCCACCTATCCTACGCAATGTTAATCGAAACCCAATGCCAAGCTACAGTAAAGGTTCACGGGGTCTTTTCGTCCTTCCGCGGGTAGCGCGTTTCTTCACGCGCTCACCAATTTCGCTGGGTCTCCTGTTGAGACAGTGGGGAAGTCGTTACGCCATTCGTGCAGGTCGGAACTTACCCGACTAGGAATTTCGCTACCTTAGGACCGTTATAGTTACGGCCGCCGTTTACTGGGGCTTCAATTCAAAGCTTCTCTTGCGATAACCTCTCCTTTTAACCTTCCAGCACCGGGCAGGCGTCAGCCCATATACTTCCACTTACGTGTTTGCATAGACCTGTGTTTTTGATAAACAGTCGCTACCCCCTTTTCACTGCGACCTCCAACAGCTTGACCAGCAAGTGATCTTACCATCAAAGGCGTGCCTTCTCCCGAAGTTACGGCACCAATTTGCAGAGTTCCTTAACAAGAGTTCTCCCAAGCGCCTGAGGATTCTCTCCTCATCTACCTGTGTCGGTTTATGGTACGGGTTAATAAAAATCTCCTAGCGAAACTTTTCTGGGAAGCCGAGGATCATGAACTTCGCTTGCGCTCGTATTCGTATCTCAGAGTTAACGCCGACCGGATTTGCCTAATCGACCCCCTACATACTTAAACCACAACCAATAAGTGGCTTCACTACCTTTCTCCGTCATTCCATCTAGTCAAACGATTTTTACTAAGTACAGGAATATTAACCTGTTGGTCATCCACTACGCCTTTCGGCCTCATGTTAGAACCCGACTAACCCTGGGCGGAGTCACCTGGCCCAGGAACCCTTAGATTTACGGCGGAAGTGATTCTCACACTTCTTATCGCTACTCATTTCAGCATCAGCTCTTGTGAGACCTCCAGCGCTCCTTACGGTACGCCTTCATCGGCAAACACAATGCTCTCCTACCAATATTTACATATTCCATAGCTTCGGTACGTCACTTTAGCCCCGTTACATTTTCGGCGCAGAATCACTAGTCCAGTGAGCTATTACGCTTTCTTTAAAGGGTGGCTGCTTCTAAGCCAACCTCCTGGATGTCAAAGTAATTCCACAACCTTCTCCACTTAGCGACGATTTTGGGACCTTAGCTGATGGTCTGGGCTCTTTCCCTTTTCACGACGGTCCTTAGCAACCGCCGTGTCACTGCCCGATAGTACTCAATGGTATTGTGAGTTTGATATGGTTTGGTAAGCTGGTAAGCCCCCTAGCCAAGTCAGTGCTATACCCCCATTGGTATTCGTCGGACGCTGCACCTAAATGCATTTCGGAGAGAACCAGCTATCACGGAATTTGATTGGCCTTTCACCCCTAACCACAAATCATCCCAGACGTTTTCAACCGTCACGAGTTCGGTCCTCCACGAGGTATTACCCCCGCTTCAACCTGTTCATGGCTAGCTCATCCCGTTTCGGGTCTATGACATGCTACTAATCGCCCTATTCAGACTCGGTTTCCCTACGGCTACACCTGCAACGGCTTAACCTCGCAACATATCATAACTCGCTGAATCATAATGCAAAAGGTACGTCATCAGGCTTTACAATAACCCTCTGACTGTTTGTAAGTGTATGGTTTCAAGATCTATTTCACTCCCCTCATCGGGGTTCTTTTCATCTTTCCCTCACGGTACTTGTTCACTATCGGTCAGCAAGTAGTATTTTGCCTTGGAGGGTGGTCCCCCCAGCTTCAGACAAGGTTTCACGTGCCTCGTCCTACTCAGGATACTCACTAGAGGACAATCATTTCGGATACAGGGTTTTCACCTTCTTTGACCGGACTTCCCAGACCGTTCTCCTATAATTGCCTTTCCGTATGTGAGTCCTACAACCCCAGAATACAAGTATTCTGGTTTGGGCTCTTCCGATTTCGCTCGCCACTACTGCCGGAATCTCGTTTGATTACTCTTCCTGCAGGTACTAAGATGTTTCAATTCCCTGCGTTCGCTCCTATGTGACTAGTTTACTCATCACATGGTTCACACGCTTTCACGTGTGAAGGTTTCCCCATTCGGACATCACCGGATCAAAGTCTATTTGCCGACTCCCCGATGCATTTCGCTGGCTAATATACGTCCTTCTTCGCCTCTTGCTGCCAAGATATTCCCCATACACCCTTAATAGCTTTTTTCATTTTGTTATTAAGTTATATTTAATTTAATTTCAAATAACGAGGGCATTACTCTCGTTACTTACATGGGTTCTCGTCTTCTATCTGATCCTGTTATGTCAATGTTAAAGAGCTAATGTTTCAATTCGTCCTAATTAATGGTGGGTCTGGCAAGACTCGAACTTGCGACCCCGTCCTTATCAGGGACGTACTCTAACCACCTGAGCTACAAACCCAATTTTTATAATTAGATTGAAACAAAATATTTCTCTTATAGATCTAAAGAAATTCAAAAATAAGAAAGGTCTTCCAAACAATTTGACCGGATAAAGCTCCTATAGAGCTGGATCCTTTAAAAGGAGGTGATCCAGCCGCAGGTTCCCCTACGGCTACCTTGTTACGACTTCACCCCAGTCATCGTTTCGACCGTAGACGCTCCCCTCCTTGCGGTTAGGGCCACGGCTTCAGGTAAAAACAACTCCCATGGTGTGACGGGCGGTGTGTACAAGGCCCGGGAACGTATTCACCGCGGCGTGCTGATCCGCGATTACTAGCGATTCCAACTTCATGGAGTCGAGTTGCAGACTCCAATCCGGACTGAGATCGGTTTTTTGAGATTGGCTCCCCCTCGCGAGTTCGCATCCCTTTGTACCGACCATTGTATTACGTGTGTAGCCCTAGACATAAGGGCCATGAGGACTTGACGTCATCCCCACCTTCCTCCTGGTTAGCCCAGGCAGTCTTTCTAGAGTGCCCAACTTAATGCTGGCAACTAAAAATGGGGGTTGCGCTCGTTGCGAGACTTAACCCAACATCTCACGACACGAGCTGACGACAGCCATGCAGCGCCTGTCACTACATTCCCCGAAGGGCACTCCCTCGTTTAAAAGGGATTCGTAGGATTTCAAGCCTAGGTAAGGTTCTGCGCGTTGCTTCGAATTAAACCACATAATCCACCGCTTGTGCGGGCCCCCGTCAATTCCTTTGAGTTTTAGTCTTGCGACCGTACTTCCCAGGCGGAACACTTAACGCGTTAGCTACGACACTGAAGGGGTCAAATCCTCCAATATCTAGTGTTCATCGTTTACAGCGTGGACTACCAGGGTATCTAATCCTGTTTGATCCCCACGCTTTCGCGCCTCAGCGTCAATACTCGTCCAGGAAGGCGCCTTCGCCTCTGGTGTTCCATCGCATATCTACGGATTTTACCCCTACATGCGATATTCCCCTTCCCCCTCCGAGATTCTAGACCTGTAGTTTCAGACGCAGTTTCGAGGTTGAGCCCCGAGATTTCACATCTGACTTGCAGGTCCGCCTACGCGCGCTTTACGCCCAATAAATCCGAACAACGCTTGCACCCTTCGTATTACCGCGGCTGCTGGCACGAAGTTAGCCGGTGCTTCCTCTATGTGTACCATCAAATAATCGGCCTATTAGACCAACTACCATTTTTCCACATTAACAGAGCTTTACAGACCGAAGTCCTTCCTCACTCACGCGGCGTTGCTGCGTCAGGGTTTCCCCCATTGCGCAATATTCCCCACTGCTGCCTCCCGTAGGAGTCTGGACCGTGTCTCAGTTCCAGTGTGTCCGATCATCCTCTCAGACCGGATAGACATCGTCGCCTTGGTAGGCCTTTACCCCACCAACTAGCTAATGTCCCGCAGGCCCATCTAATAGCGAATGCATATGCAGAGGCATTCTTTCAAACACAGTCTTAAAACCGTGCTTCGTATGCGGCATTAGCCAAAATTTCTTCTGGTTATTCCCCTCTAAAAGGCAGGTCACCTACGTGTTACTCACCCGTGCGCCACTTTACTCATCCCGAAGGACTTTCACGTTCGACTTGCATGTGTTAGGCACGCCGCCAGCGTTCGTTCTGAGCCAGGATCAAACTCTCCAAGCTTCAATATAAAATTTGATTTAAATTTAATTTAACAAACTACTATACGGATTGATCTATTCATTAATTACCAGTGACAAGGAAATGTACTGGCTCCGACTTTTTATCACTTTCAACTTTATTACAACTTGAGCTTTTTAACAGCGTGACTGAATAGTTACGTCAGATATTTTTTTGTTTGGGACCTTTCTCATCTTGAATCGAAACCTTGCGGTTTCAAATCTTTTATCTCTATTAGAATTTTAAAGAACTAAGTTTCGTTTGATCTTTTGAAAGAATGGTGGACATGACAGGAATCGAACCTGCGACCCTCTGCGTGCAAGGCAGATGCTCTCCCAACTGAGCTACACGCCCAAAAATCTATATATTTCTATAACGATGATTTTGTGTTTCGGCAATCAGTCTTAACTTCAAACGTGAAGAGGAATTTAATCAAACGATGATAAAGTGTCAACACAAAATTAAGAAAATATTAATAAATTTTAAAAAAACTTTTTTAAACTCAGATTCTCGGTATAATTTATCTAATAACAATCGCTTAACGTGTGGCGGAATATGCAAATCATTAAATTATTTTTATTCGCAACTTTAATTGCACTCGCTGGATGCAATAGAAACAATCATAAAATTGAAGTGATAGCGAATCCTAACGGTGAAGAAATTGATATTGAGAAATTAAAAACAGATATCGGTGGTCTCTCTACTGCTTCCGCTACAATGAAAACCGTCCATGGTGATATCGTTTTTCGCTTCTATACTAAAGCTGCTCCAAGAACATCAGCTAGAGTAATGCAATTAATTCAAAGCAAGTTCTATGATGGTCTTATTATTCATAGAGCGATTCCTAATTTCATTATTCAGACTGGAGATCCTACTGGTACAGGGACAGGAGGAAGCGGACAAAAATTAAAAGCTGAATTCAATGAACTTCAACACATCAAAGGAACTATGGGGATGGCCCATGGGATTGATAATGACTCTGCTGATTCGCAATTCTATATCAGCTTAACAACTCTCCCTCACTTAGATGGAAAGAATACTGTCTTCGGGCAAGTCGTTGATGGATTAGACATTCTTCCTAAGCTTTCTAAGGGAGATCGAATCATTTCTATTACTTTGAATCTAAAAGACACTACGGCTAATTAATCAAATTGTTCATTTCTTAGACGGCCCCTTATAGAAATACTGAGGGGCTATATCCTCACCTCATCTTCATTCATAAACTTCCCAAACAACTAGCGATCTTTCCCTGAGGAGATTTTATGAAGGAGGCACTTGTTCTTGGTCTAGCAGTATTAAGTTTTCAAGCATTAGCAGACGTTCGCGTAGGAATTAATATTCCAGTTAAAAATGGTGGGCGCGATGATCTTCCAATGTGTTTAAAGAATCTTGATAACGCCAATAGAAGAATCAATGACCTTCAATAACAACTGATCTCTTGTCTGTATTCATCTGAACCAGATGGAGGAAGAGAAGTTGAAGAACTTAGAAGAGAAAACAGAAAATTAAATGATTCAATTGATCGTCTAATTTGAGAGAACATGGATCTTCGTCGCCAGATCGATGATATAGCAGAAGCTTAGGTTTCTTCAATCGGCTGAAGAACGTATGCCACTTGAAGCAGAAACACTATCAACTCAAAGTGTAGCTTCGAAATACTCTTGCACAGACGTTATCGCAGTTCTTAAGACAGAAGATATCAGAAGCCGTGAAGCAAATAATTACTGCGTAGCTGGATGTAAAGATTTCGCTGGAAACGTAGAAGCGAAATTGATTAAATCTGGAACGGGAAGAAATACATTAGAAGCTCAGTATAATGTTATGAAAGAAGTAGCAAAAAGCTACAGCTTTACATACGGAATCAAGTTCAAGCTTGCCAATAATCACAAATAAAAAAGGGGCCCGAAAAGGCCCCTTCTAGTCTTAGGAGGACTTAAGCGCCGATTAAAACCGAGCGCATCGAAAGGCTTCCAAGTTCAAAATCTTCATAAGGGAAAATCACTTTTTCATTCGGGTCACTCGCACCCAGTACATATAAAAGAGGCAGATAATGATCAATTGATGGGTGGGCCATCTTCCAAAGTGGATACTTTGAAGGGTCTTCTGCCAACAGTTGGGTCACATCGTGTTTTAAAATCGCATCTTTAATAATGCCATCAAACTCGCGGGCCCATTCAAAGACCGGTGCACTTTCGCTGCGACTTAGTTGTCGAAGATTGTGAACGATATTTCCGCTTCCTATAATGAGAACACCTTCTTCACGCAGTTTATTTAATTCCTTGGCAAGTTTGTGGTGATCGCGAAGGTTCATAAAATTCTGATTGAGTGACAATTGCACCACTGGAATGTCTGCTTTCGGGTACATATGATGAAGAACACTCCACGCTCCGTGGTCAAATCCCCAGTCGAGATCTAGCTCGACCTGATAAGTGTGAAGATTGTTTTTCACTTCCCCAGCAAGCTCAGGATTTCCAGGGGCCGGGTAGACGATTTCAGAGAGTGCTTTTGGGAACCCATAAAAATCGTAAATCATCTTAGGAGTTGGAGAGGCCTGAACCTCTACCCCTTTGGTCATCCAGTGAGCTGAAACCATTAATATTTTTTTTGGGCGAGGAAGGGTTTCCCCCAAAGTTCTTAAGTGGCGAGTAAAAGCATTATCGGCCAGCGCGTTCATAGGGCTTCCATGTCCGATAAAGAGCACCGGCATTTTTTGAGTGGGTTTTGATCCTATATAAGTTGTTGCTGTCATGGCCATCAGTCCTGTTCCGGATAATGTTAAAAAAGTTCTTCTATCCATCCTTCTATTTTAAGCCTCTCTCGTAAATATTCATAATTCAAAGAATTTATCGACTCAATAAGCGAATCGAAAGGTGATGGGGAATATTATAACAGAGTGAAATATTTATAACCGGCATAGGAAGGTGCTCTCATTCAGTATATAGTCCGGCCAACTCAAACAGGTCGTAAAATATGAAAGCTTGTATCCTTTCTCTAGTGTTATTGGTTTCAATTCAATCACAGACC
Source organism: Bacteriovorax sp. As-1 (assembly GCF_058446905.1). Classification (NCBI taxonomy): domain Bacteria; kingdom Pseudomonadati; phylum Bdellovibrionota; class Bacteriovoracia; order Bacteriovoracales; family Bacteriovoracaceae; genus Bacteriovorax; species Bacteriovorax sp. As-1. The sequence continues at coordinate 1,837,422 of NZ_CP184341.1, read as the reverse complement.
TTTGCCGGTAGTGCTTCTATTATGCCTTCAACTTTCACCGAGTCAGGAATACCTAACTCTCACCTGGTTTCAGAAAACGTAATCCGCGGGATGGCCCAAGAAATAAAAAAGACCTACAAAAACTTTTAGACTTAGGAGTTGAGAAGTTTTTAATGATTAAGATTGATACAAACGGGGATATAGCCCGCGAGATTGAAACTCTCCTGTCACTGGGAGTTGCCAAAAGCGACATGATGCACTTGGATTTTCCATGGAAAGACATCACCGATTATGGAGCTTTATGTGAAATGACTGTTGATGGGCTTAATATGCTTAAAAATGCTGAAGCCCAAAATCAAAAAATTTATTTTCACTGCACCTTGGGTGAAGACCGCACGGGATACCTGGCGGGGCTTTACAAAATTTACCGTGGAGATAATGAGTCGAGAAAAGAAATCTTTGAAAACGAGATGTGCGATAAAGGTTATGAGGCCGGGAATCCGACTAAAATTTATTCTGTCGTAAAAAAGGTCCGCGATGGACTGACTCCTGCCTTTATGGGGATGGCAGATCTTATTGAGAAAAATGCTGGAAAAAAACTTTCAAAATCAATGTGCAAAGGCCTAGTGATTCCGAAAGTTAATTTCAAAGACTACAGCTGTAAAAAATCAAAATTACTTTAAAATCTTTTTGCTTCCCAAGAAGTGAATGTTTCCATTTGCCACTTCCAGGGTAAATTTATCGCCCATTGAGCTTTCATATCCGACAGAGATATCGTCAACCAGCTCGATTCCAAGGTCTTGAAGTGAAGTTTGGGCTTCAACTGAACGATTGCTGTTAATTACAACATTTGATCCTGGAAAGAATGTAAATGTACAAGACGCTTCGATTTCTGATTTTCCGCAAACAACTTTAATTGTTTTATCTTGAGAGATGGCCTGGAAAGAATTTTTTCCTGCGCCTAATCTTCTAATTAAATTTTGAAGGTCTGCTTCTTCGCCTCTTTCTTTAACTAAAACGACAACTTTTTCCGGACGGTAGAATACGCCGACAGAATCGCTCGCTGCCATCGCAGAGCTCGTAATAAGAAGGGCCAAAAGTGACAGGGTTTTCATATGTACATCTCCCGATAAAATGATGGAATTTTTTATCGTGTGAGACTTGAAGAGACAAATAAAAACGGGCCCCGAAAGGCCCGCTCTTTATTTAAAATGTCCAAAAAGATTAACGATACATTCCTTCAAGGATTAGTGCCGCAGCGTAAAGGACTGCTGAAAGAGGAACGGCCGCGATAACTTTCATCCAAGCTGTTTCTTCCTTTAAGTGCATGTAGAAGTAAGCAACAACGAAAGCTTTACCGAAAGCTAAACCAACAAGAGCAACAACCTTGTGCCAGTATTCTGTTTTCAGACCTGGAATCATAAGCTCAAGTAGTGTTAGAAAAGTCAGAACAAAAAATATGATGATATATTCTTTCGTGTGGCTTTTGTATTCTTTGTGGTTATGGTCACCCATTGTTATCTCCTCTCTTTACTAATTTTGTACTGCTGGTTGTGGTTGAGCATGACTGAAACTGTTGTTCACTAGAAGTCCAAGATCGATCATCATTTTATCCATCTCAACTCTTTCAGTTCCGTAATACCCTCTAATCTGTCCTTTATCATCTACCAGAACTAATTTTTCTGAGTGAGCGATATCGAACAACGTAATTTTTTCTTCTGCTAATTGTTTTTCAATCGGCTCTTTTGATCCCATCGGAACTTTAAAGCCATTGATAACGATTTTTTCCAGGTCGCCCTTCGTTCCAGTTAAGTAGTTCCAGATAAAAGGGTTTGAATGTCTTTTTCTGGCGTACTTATAAAGAACTTCTGGAGTATCTACTTCTGGGTCAACTGTGAAAGTCACGATCGCAGCTTTTGTCCCAAGTCCTCTGATTCTTTTTTGGACCAGATCCATTTTCGCCATCAGTGCCGGACAAGTTGTCGGGCATGAAGTGAACATAAAGTTAGCGATATAGAATTTTCCCTGAAGCTCTTTTGTTCCAAAAGGTTTTCCGAATTCATTTGTTAGAGTGAATTCTGGAACCTTGTAATAAACAGGCAGCGGTGGCGGAAGTGTACGGTGAAGTGTCCTGTACACTGGATAGCTGAAAGATAGGACCCAAAAAAGCAGCCAGAAAGATTTCTTTCTGACTAGTTTTTGAAACCAATTATCTTCTCTATAAAATCCAGTCGCTGTTGTTGTCATAAATTAATTCTTAATGTTTTCCAGAAGCTTAGCTCTTGCTGGAGTTCTCTTCATATCCATTAGTGATTTTACATAATGAGCTACGGCCCAGATTTCGTCGTCCTGAAGAACGCCTTTCCAAGAAGCCATTGCCGTTCCACCTACACCAGAGTTTAGGCGAACGTATAGTTCTTCAACTGTAGTTGCAGAACGAACAGAGTCGTATGTGAAATCAGGTGGCATAGTTGCAACACCATAATCAGATGGCTGTAACTTTACGTGGTACATATCCGGGTCAAATTCAGTGACCGGTGCACCGTTAATCTTTTGAGCGATTTGGCTAAATTCTGCGTGAGAAACGTAAGCTCTGTGACATGTCCAACATTGAGCAACTACGTGGAAAACTTCTTTTCCTCTTTGGATTGCACTCTCTTTATGAGCTTCTCCGTACGGATCTTTACCTGCAACAATTACGTCACCCAGTTTTTTGTCAGCCCCTTCCCACTTTTCTGGTGCGAAAGTTTTAATGTATTGAACTACGTCATGCATTTGTTGTTGAGATAAATCCCATGGAAGCATAGCTGTACCATGAAGACCTTTTTTCAGGATTTCGTAGAAGTCTTCATCATGTGGAAGTTCCCCAGACACAACTCTACCAAATTTAAACTGTCCAAGTTTGAAGTTTCTTGGTGGAACAGTTAGCCCTTTTGCAGCTACACCTTTTCCATCCCCGTTTACACCGTGACATGGCATACAGTATTCAGTGTAAAGTGATTTACCGTCATTCAAACTCTTTGCCGGAGCATAAACTCCACCTGCAAAAATTTTGTCTTCTTTGAAGTGTGTTTCACTACATGACACTAATGCCAGAAGTGAGAAGACGGTTAAAGTTAGTTTCAAACCTTTCATAGTATTCCTCATTATAAAACGAAAATAGTCACAAACATTATTATCCAAACGATTCCGAGAAAATGCCAAAACTTGCCAACATTCGCGACTTTAACAGCCGTCATCGAGTCCGCAGTCTTAAGCGCGCTATATAACCACACTAATAATCCAAGGCCTGCCACAATGTGAGCAGCGTGAATCCATGTGAAAGCGTAAATAATCGAAGCAAAAATTCCAGAAGAAACAAAAATCCCGTGAGACTTAAGTTGGTTCCAAAATAAAAACTGGCTCACCATGAAAGCTACACCAAGAATCAGTGTCCACGTCAGGCTTCTCTTATCCGCTACTCCTTTTGCTACATTCTTTTCAAAAGACATATAGATGAGTGAGCTCAGAACAATAACCAGTGTGCTGATTGTTGGAAGAAGAAGTGATGGCTTCTCCATTCCGGCCGGTGGCCATACGGGAGCAGTAAAACGGAAAATCGCAAAGCCCATCATCAATGTTAAAAATAACATTCCGAATGACACTAAAGTCACGATCATAGCAATCGAAGAGATAACTTTATCCCCTTCTTTTGCTTGTGCGATGTTGTGTGCCTGTACTTGCGCCATCTTTATTATGCTCTTACTAGTTCTTCAGTTTGATATTGGAAATCTTTACCAGATAAATTCGGGTTACCGAATTCATGTGGTCCACACTTCACCACTGGAACTTCTTTGAAGTTATAGTGTGGAGCTGGTGAAGGAATCGTCCATTCAAGTGTTCCAACTTCCCAAGGGTTTTGAGTTGCAATTGGACCTTTGAACATTGAGTAAACAAAGTTGTATACGAAGAATAACTGAGCAGCACCCATTGTTAACGCTGAAATTGTAATGAACATGTTCAGCGGGATCAGGTTTTGTAGGAACTCATAGACGAATGGGTTGTAGATACGACGGTGCATACCCGCGTGTCCGATAACCATCATTCCCATGAAGATTCCGTTTAGACCGATCATTGAAATCCAGAAGTGCCACTTCCCTAGTGTTTCGTTCATCATGCGACCGAACATTTTTGGGAACCAGAAATATGTAGCTGCGAATCCACCAAGAAGAACCGAAGCGGCCATAGTGTAGTGGAAGTGACCTACTACGAAGTATGTATCGTGTAGATATAAGTCAGTTGAAACAGTTGCCAGGTATAGACCAGTTAATCCACCTAAACCGAATACGAATACTACCCCAAGAGAAAATAACATTGGAGTTTGGAATCTGATCGCTCCTTTCCAAAGTGTCCCAAGCCAGTTAGCGAAGAAGACTGCAGAAGGAATCGAGATCGTCATTGTTAACATCATGAAAGATTGAGTTAACAGTGGAGACATTTGAGTTGAGTACATGTGGTGACCATAAACCAGAGTCGAAAGAATCGTGATTGATGTCATCGCAAGTGCTGTAGCTTTTGCACCGAATGCTGGCTTTCTAGCAAAGAAAGATAGAAGGTCAGATACGATACCCCAAGCTGGAAGAATAAGAATGTATACTTCCGGGTGACCGAAAATCCAGAAAACGTGCTGGAATAGTACCGGGTCCCCTGATCCTGATGTAGCAGCTGCTCCAGCAAGGAAGAATGTAGTTCCGAATACGCGGTCAAAAGTTAGAAGAAGGAGACCTGCTCCAAGAACTGGAAGGAAGATAGCGTTCAGGATTGCTGTCAGCCAAAGTCCCCAGATCGTTAGTGGCATGTCGAAGTAACCCATTCCAGGTGCTCTTAGTGTAATGATAGTAGCGATATAGTTTACCGCACCCATTGTCGAAGAAACCCCAAGAACGAATAAAGATAAACACCAAAGAGTCTGACCAACTCCGGCCGAACCAATTAATGTTGAAAGAGTTGGATAAGAAGTCCATCCACCAGCTGCTCCCCCTAATGGAGTGAAAAGTGAAGCTAGTAAAAGGATAGCTGAAAGGAATGCTAACCAGAAAGAAAGCATGTTTAGCGTTGGGAAAACCATATCGCGCGCTCCAATTAAAAGCGGGATACAGTAGTTACCAAAAGCACCAATCAGAATTGGAGTAATGGCAAAGAAGATCATGATTGTACCGTGAAGTGTGAACAGCATGGCGTATGTATCTGGTGGAACAACTCCTCCCGTGTGTGGGAAAAGGATCTGACCTAGAACTGGAAATGGTTCTCCAGGAAAAGCCAGTGTCCAACGGATAAGAAGTGCCATCATCCCGCCAATTCCAAGGAAAGCAATTCCGTACCACAGGAATTGTTTTGCAATGACTTTGTGGTCAAATGAGAAAACGTACTTCGACAAGAATGTCGTAGGTGCGTCGTGAATTTCTTGTTCAAAAAATGCCATGAGTTTCCTCTCTATCTTTAATAAATCAAAATCAAATAATTAGTTAGATGCTACCCACTTCCATCCCCAGAAGATGTCAGCGTTGTCTTTTTCAGTTACGTTAAGCGCGCGCTCTTGCATCTCACCCATCCAAGTGTTGTATTCTTCTTGAGTGTAAACAGTAAGCTTCGCTTGCATTCTGTAGTGGAAAGTCCCGCACATTTCCGCGCAGGCAATATCGTATAGACCAGGTTTTGTTAGTTCATACCAAAGTCTTGAAATTCTTCCTGGCATTGCATCGACTTTTTGACGAGCGTTCGGGAAGTATAATGAGTGAATTACATCTTTAGATGTTACTTGGAAGATAACTTTTTTACCTACTGGAAGGCGAAGATCATTAAGAGTGACAACGTCGTCTTCAGTGTTGAAGATTCCATCTTTACCTGGGTAACGGAAGTTCCATGCCCATTGTTGAGCAAGTACTTCCACGCGAATGATATCTTCTTTTTCATCTGGGTATTTTAAGAATACGTTTACGAAGTCACGGTTAGAGATAGTCGTAATTTGCATATCTACCATGATGAATACTAAGGCACCGATAGCTGCAACGATTGCGATTTGCTTTCTGCTTGTTCCGTGAGTGTAGTGTGCTTTAGGGTGTTTCTTTTTTGAGTAAAGGTATGAGAAACCAAATAGTCCAAGACATACCAGCACGAAGAAGAAAAGGATCAACCAAGTCGTCAGCATGAATAAGCTATCGATTAAGTGTCCTGTTGTTGAAATATCAACTGGTGGTTTGATCGCTTCAAAAAAGCTAACATTAGCTTGAGCGCCGGCCACGAAGTATTTCATAAAAAAGTTCAAAAGAAGATTCATATCAGCAATCCTGTCTTGGGAAAGTTAAAGATGCGTTATTATTATCAATTATTGATGTATATCATAATCAAAAATTCTAATTTTAGCCACTAGCTAATCTTATAAAAAGTGGTCCGATGATAAGCTATCCGTCCTCCATTTTTTCGGGGGTAGCCCGAACCCTTAAAACACCAGCTGACCTCATTAGTCATTCACTCATAGTAAAAATGCTCCGCTGGAGCATTTTTTCGGTCTACTTAAAAAAGATGAGCGCCATCAGTAGTAGTGGCAGGTAAAAAAGCGATCCATAAAAGTAGTTTCTTGCCCACTCTCTTTCACGGGCCTGGTCTTCTTTTTTAATAAAGAAACCGAAGGCCGAGTAAACAAGGAAAAGGCCACTAAGGACGAATGCTGCTCTAGTATAAATAAAACTTGCATGAGAAAAAATCGACGGAAGAAGCGAAGTCACAAACAAAAAGCCTGTGAAAACGAAAATCCCTACTTTCGTAATAGTGATTCCACGTTTTAGGTTAGGATAAACCTTAATGCTTGCCGCACCATAATCATCTGCGTGGTAAAGAGAAATCGCTAAGAAGTGTGGAAGTTGCCAAACAAAAAGAATCAAGAAGAGCGTGATGGCCATAATATCAATTTGACCCGTCACAGCAGTCCACCCCATAACTGGAGGAATCGCTCCTGGAATTGCCCCTACATAGACAGCAAGCTCACTCTTTTGTTTCATCGGAGTATAAGCGTATAGATAAAGAGCTGCGGCAATTAATGCCAGCACCCCGGTTGTCAGATTGATAAACACACAAAGGGCCGGAACTGAAACAAGGATCATAACCGCACCGAAGATTAGTGCTGTTTTTGGATTCATTCTTTGAGCTGGTAGAGGGCGGTCTTTTGTACGATTCATCTTCGCATCGACTTCGCGCTCGATGTAGCAGTTAAGTGCCGCTGCGCCGATAACCACCATCGTAATTAAAAAGAATGCCAGTAGTGCTTTGAAGAAATTGATTTTGTCCGGAGCGATTAAAGCCCCCACCATCGCCGTCACCATAACTAGTAACGACAGTCTTGGTTTTGTTAAATCAACCACATCAGATAAGAATGAGTGACGATTACCTAAAAAAAAAGAGTCTTCCACATCCTTCATCATTAAATTTAATTTCCATAGGGAAATCAGAGAAAGAGCAGCCCCTGCTAAGTGCAGAGTTGTTGGAAGAACACTCATGTTTAGCCAGATAGTCATGATTCCGATGAACACCTGGAATGAAACAAAAATAAAAGGAAGAATACTTGCTGATCTTAAAGTCTTATCACCTTTAAAAAAGTGGTAAGTCTTAACAGAGAAGAATGAAACAACAAGGAACACGATCACGCCGTACATACGGTGAATCATGTGAAGTTGAGATGGGTGCATCGAAGGCCAAAGCTTTAGTGACCAGCTCGCCACGTCCATACAAAGGAAAGCACTGTTTGGCCCAAGACCACAGGCAGCCCCTGCTCCGGCGTGTCTCATGAACGCACCAAGAAGGATTTGAGAATAAAGAAGTGCCAGGGAAAATAAAATTCCATGACGAACAACAGGCTTCCAGTTCTTCTGGAACTTCTCTTTTACAGCGGCCGAAAGTTCGCGAGCAGGACTAACCAGCGTCGCAGCTTTGTGGTGAATGTAAACGATAAAAGAAAAGAAGATTAATGAAAGACCTAAGTGAGATGTCGAAACAATAGTAGGAAGTTTATAGATAACAGTGATCCCACCAAGAGCTCCCTGAGCAATAACCAAGAAAAGGGCCAGAAGAGAAGCTTTGAATAAATGTAAGTGAGCTTCTGATTTTTTTCTATCGTTAAAAGAAAACACCACCATACCAATTGTCAGTAAACCAACAAAGCTCGCCAGTAGACGGTGGCCGTGTTCGATTAGAATCGCTCCTTCCATGTTTGGAAAAACCTGGTCATAACATAATGGCCAATCTGGACAAGCAAGACTTGATTGAGTGTTGTGAACAACTGCCCCCCACATTAGCAGTGCAAATGTGAAGATGACGTTAGTCAGTGAAAGATTCTTAAGACGCATATCTTTTACTCTGTATTAGGGCTGTAATCGGTGCCCCATTTTATACTAAATCTTTCTTGCAAAGTCATACAGTTCTTGAGGATAATTTCGCTGTAAAAAGGGTCATTTTCGTAAGGAGTAAGCACATGCATAAAAACAAAGGTCCGGTCTATTATGGGGACTATTTACAACTGCCTAAGCTCCTCGATTCACAACTGCCCTTGAGCCGTAAATATGCCGATAGCACTAACGGCGAATGTCATGATGAAATGCTTTTTATTGTGGTCCACCAAGTCTATGAACTTTGGTTTAAACAAATTATCCACGACCTGGACTCTGTTCTTTCGGTTTTCAAGAAAACTTACATCCCAGAGGTAGAACTCTCTTCAATTGTTCAGAAGCTTGAACGCATCCAAAAGATACAGGGGCTCCTGATTGGCCAGTTCGATGTTTTAGAAACAATGACCCCAATGGATTTTCTGGAGTTCAGAGACCTCCTCATTCCGGCTTCAGGATTCCAGAGTGTGCAGTTTAGAGAAATTGAAATCAAGTTAGGCCTTCATACGAATGATCGTTTAGATGTGGACCGTGAATTTTTCATGGGACGTCTGGATGAAAAAGACAGAGCTCATCTTACTCAAGTAGAAAAGTCACCGACGATTTTAAAATGCCTGGAAGGATGGCTTGAGAGAATTCCATATACCAACATGGAAGGCTTCAACTTCTGGAGTGAATATCAAAAATCAATCAACGATATTCTAAAAGATGACCAGGATATTATTGAGACCAACAGTGCTCACCTTTCTGACAGACAAAAACAAATCCAGTTAGAAAATCTAAAACTTACTCGCGAAACATTTTCAAGTTTATTTGATGAAACAAAACATAAAGACTTAATTGAAAAAAATCAAAGAAAGCTTTCGCAAAAAGCGATTCTCAATGCCCTTTTCATTCTTCTGTATCGTCATGAATCGATGCTCGCTCTTCCTTTCCAGGTTATCACCGGGCTTATGAATATTGATGAGAACTTCACAACCTGGAGATACCGTCACGCTCTTCTTGCTCAAAGAATGCTGGGGACAAAAATTGGAACAGGTGGATCATCAGGACATCAGTATTTAAAGAGGGCCGCTGACAACAACCGCGTGTTCTTAGACCTATTTAACCTTTCAACATTTTTAATTCCAAACTCGAGACTGCCAAAGCTTCCGGTTGAAGTTAAAAAGAAGATGAGTTTCCATGTATAAAAAATATTATTCACACTTTTTAACGGCTAACCCACATATCCAGCACTACGCCAGCCATAGCCATCACTACTGGCCGGATGTCACTCGCGAAGCGACACTGGAGTACTGGGATGATTCGGCAAAATATGTGGATGATAAATGGAGCCAGATTTTTTCAACAAAACTTCCGGCCACTCAAAAGCTGATTGCTGAAGTTTTAAACGTTTCTCGTCCCGAGCAAATTGTTTTTGCTCCCAACACACATGAGTTTGTGTACAGGCTCTTTTCTTGTTTTGAACCAGGAAAAACGATTTCTGTTTTAACAACTGACTCTGAGTTTTATAGTTTTGACCGCCAGGTGAATCGCTTAAGTGAAAATAAGATTGTTTCAGTTGAGAAGATTGCCACTCAGCCTTTTGATAACTTTGAAGATCGTTTTATTGAAAAAATTACTGCGAGTCACTACGATATGATTTTCTTAAGTCATGTCTTTTTTAATTCGGGAATGGTGGTTAAAGATCTTAAAAAAATTGTCGATGCTATAAAAGAAAAAAATACTATGATCGTCATCGATGGCTACCACGGATTCATGGCCGTGCCGACAGACTTAAGTGCAATCGAAGAGCGCATCTTTTATATCGCGGGTTCATACAAATACGCTCAAGGTGGAGAAGGCGCTTGTTTTATGGTAGTGCCCCCTCATGCTGAAACTCTTCGCCCTCTTTATACTGGATGGTTTGCTGGATTCACCAGCCTGGCCACTGACGGTGGAAACACAGGCTACTCTCGAGACGGTTATCGTTTTGCCGGATCGACAATGGACTTCTCTGCTCTTTATCGCTTAAACGCAGTTCTTTCTCTCTTTAAAAAAGAAGGATTAACCGTTGAAAAAATTCATGCTCACGTTCAAAAGATGCAGAAAAATTTCCGCAATCATCTTCTGGAAATTGATCACAATTACTTAGTTGAAAAGAATATTCTCAGTGTCGATTACGATAACCATGGGCACTTTTTAACTTTTGCTATGCCAAGCCCGGAACATACAAAAAAACTTCATGATGAACTTCGAGCGATCAATGTATGGACAGACTTCCGCGGAAGCAGGCTGCGTTTTGGATTTGGGATTTATCAAAATGAGTGTATCGACCTGAGTGCGCTTAAAAAATCTTAGTTAAACCACTTCAGAATCACGAAAATCAGAACACCTGTCACTGAAACATAAAGCCAGATTGGGAAAGTGTATCTCGCCACTTTCTTGTGCTTTTGGAATTTTTTAGTGAAGGCCAGGTATAAAGTCGTCAGGATTAATGGAACCTGGACGATTGAAAGCAGAATGTGAGTGATCAAAATAAAGAAATAGACAGGACGAATCCACCCTTGGGCCAGAAACTTAGTGTCTCCCTGGAAATGGTGGTAAGTTACATAACTTACAAGAAAACAGGCCGATGTTAAAGTTGCTGCCAACATCAAACGAACATGCAGTTCGCGGTCATTGGTTTTAATCGCGTAGTAGCCGGTCACTAAAAAAATAGCAGTCAATGCATTCAAGAAAGCATTCACGGCCGGAAGTGAACTCACCCATCCGTTGTCACCGACACTTGCCCCAGTCTTAAAGTAAATTAACCAAAAAAGAAAACCAATAACAGCGGCACTAAGAAGTCCGATGATTGCAAATACTGTTTTATCAGAGCGCATAGGATTTAGCTTTTAGGGTTAAGGTCAGTGTTGTTGATGTTTCTGAACTTAATGAAGGTTTTGAACAAGTAGAACATTGGGAAGTAGATGACCAGAATGAAAGCGCCAACGACCCAAAGATAGTATTTATCATTTGGACTCGACCCCATACACACTGGACAGGCAAGCGCCTGGCCAGATGTAATGAGTAATAATGTCGAGACCAATGATAATTTTTTTAACATAAATTTTTTACAGTAGGTAAACGAACGTGAATACAAGAATCCAAACAAGGTCAACAAAGTGCCAGAAAAGACCAGCGATCTCTAGTTGGTTGTAGTCTCCATTATCGAAATCACCGCGGTAAGCGTGAACGAACATAGTGATCAGGTAGATAACCCCTGAGAGAACGTGCAGACCGTGGAATCCTGTAATTGCAAAAAATGTTGAAGAGAAAAGTGCATCACCGTGAGCATAAGTATTGAAACTCATCCCCATTGCATGGTGAAGGTGCCAGTACTCGTAAGCTTGGATCGAAAGGAAGGCAACCCCACCAAAGATCGTAGCTGCTAACCATCTTAGCATTGCTTGTCTATTTTTCTGCTTACAAGCATCAATCGCAAGAACCATTGATACTGAAGAACAGATTAGAAGGAATGTCATGAAACCTGAAAGCTCAACTCCACCAAGGGCTTCAGCTGGGTTTGGCCATGCGCGAGTCCATCTTAGAACTGCATAAGAGATAAGAAACCCTGAAAACGACATACCGTCGGTTGCAAGGAATAACCACATCCCGATTTTCCCCGGGCTTGCTTTTGCAAACTGAGGATCGTGTGGATACTCGTGGTATGGTTGTGGTCCATCATGAGTATGAGAGTGTCCCATGTCTTTACTCCTATTGTCCTAATTCAATAATGTATTTAGTTAAACCGTTAATTTGCTTTTCAGCATCTCCACCAAAGTAACTTGGTTCGATTGGCTCTTTACCATTTTCACCGAAGAAACTTGGCATTGTCGTACCAGGCAGGATTGCTTGTGGGTTTGTAAGCCACTTTTTAATCCATGATGGTCTCAGACGCTTGCTAGCTTTTCTTAAATCCGGAGCCAGTGGAGTTTCTCCATTGAATCCTTGAGTGTGACACTGAACACAGTTTAGAGCTGTGAAAAGTTTCAGTGTTTCTTCACGTTCACCTGGTGCCCACTTCACAAATTCTGCCGGCTCTTCAAACGTTGGTTGGTGAGCGCCTTGCTGGAATCCTGCGATCAGAGTGTTTTTCTCTGCAGTTGTCAGGTTGAATGTTGGCATTCTTACTGACAGCCATGGTCTGATCTTTTGGATCTCAGGGTTTGTTAAGAAGTGGTAGAACCAGTCAGTCTGAATTCTATGTCCTTCGTTAACAAGTCTAGGTGGACCTTGGTTGATATCATCAGCATACATACCAAGAATGTTACCTCTTAGACCGTCGATCTGGTGACAGGCCACACATCCGTACTTGTTCGCAACTTTCATTGCATCATTATATAGTGTCTCTCCTGCGTTCAGTCTCTTCACCCCTGCCAGTGGAAGTGGATCAGAAACTTGTCCAAGAAGAGCAACTGTAATTTTCTTAGCTTCAGCTTCACCCATGTAGAAGTTCGGCATTTTGTTTAAGTCACGGAACACTTTATCGATACCGATATCCCATCTTCTTGGGTTCTGTAAGTGAGCAGTGATCCAAGCATCTCTTCTAGGTGCAACGTCGTGCTGGATACCAAAACCAAACTGAGTAATTGGCTTTGATCCTTCTTTTGTTAACTCTGGTCCGATAGGAGCATAGTCTTCAAAACCTTCGATGTTGTGACAAGAGAAACACCCGTATTTACCAATTGATCTCTTACCAAGATCAAGAGTCTTCTCACGGTCGCCCATCTTAGCTACTTTTGCTTTTGCGTTTTCGATTGTGTCGAATGCAGATAAGTAGTCAGCTAAAAGTTCGTCGCGAGCTTTTAAGTCAAATGGTGCGAAAGTTAAGCTTTCGAACTGCTTGTTTCTTAGTGAAATTAAGTAAGCAGTGATGTCGTTAGCTTCAGCATCTGTCAGACGAAGAGACGGCATGATCGAATCTTCTTGATAGTGCCATGGTTTTTTGATCCATGACATGATCCAGTCTGGAGATACTTTTGATCCAAGTCCAGATAACCATGGTCCAGCGTAAGCTTTAACCGCTTTTGACTGATCTTCTAGTCCATCTACACCGTGACATCCCATACATCCGATACTTGCAATAAGCTCCTTACCCTTATCGGCGTTTCCACCGCGGTATTTTTCGTTCGGCTCGTATGGCTTAGACTTATCCCAAATGTACTCGGCCATAGCATTAACTTCAGCAATGTTTAGACGAACAAATTCTGGTTTAGAATTATTTGACTGTCTAAAGAACGCCGGCATTTTTGTGTGTTTGTTGAAAGCTTTTGGCTCCCAAACCCAAGACTTGAACCATTCTTTATCAACTTTTCCAGCGATCTTAAGAAGTGATGGTCCCATCTTTCTTTTATGTTCCCAACCAGCAATCTTGTGACAAGCATTACATCCGTACTTCTCGATTGCCATACGGCCTTCGTTAAGAACTGTAGCACCTGGGATAAGTTCAACACCTTGGTGACACTTAACACAGCTTGCTTCTGTTTGAGATTTTGTGAACATTGGCTGAGGAACCTTGTGTGGTTCATGCCAGTTGTATTTCTTTACCCATTCTTTTTCTTGTGCTTCAGAATCAGGCATGTGAGCCGCTGAGTTGAAGTCGTTAACTCTGTGCCCTTCTCCACCGTGACAAGCCGTACATCCAATTTGCTTCATTGGGTGTTTTGACTCTAGACCAACGTATTGATCTAAGTTCGGGTGAGTCTTGAAAGGGTTAGCTTCTTTTTCAAATCCAGGTTGATCGATGAAAGTGTGACAAGTAATACAACGGTCAACTTTTGGAACCTGGCGGAAATATCTGTCATCAGTTACGTTGTTAACAACGATCTGGTGAATCTTGATTGTTGGGTCCATGAAATCGATGAACGGCAGGTTTCTTAGAGCGAAAACCGGCGTGATATCTGTCGACTTCTTCGCCATCTTTAATAGCTCTAAAGTGTTTGTGATATCTTTGATTTCTTTTTCAGTTTCTGTGACTTCTTGATTTAAAGTAGCGATTTTAGCGTGAGCTTCTTTCTCTTGAGCTTGGTAAGCTTTCAGGTCATCTCTACCTTTATCAAAATCGGCCTTAAGTTCTTTAAGATCTTTATAGAACTTACCAACTTTTTTGAATTCTTCGTGAGCTTCAGCTGTTTCAAAGTTAAAGTTTTTAGCACCAACTTTACCGTTTAAAACCCCGTTAATGATTGTTTGAGCTTTGATTTTTGCGATAATTTTAGCTAGTTCTTTCTCAGCTTTTGCGATCTCTTCTTTTCTGCTGGCAACGATTTCGTTTCCTTTAGCAAGACGAGCATTTAATTCAGCAAGCTTCTTATCATCGATGTTTTTAGCTGCTTCTTTAATTTTTGCATCTAAGTGACGTCTTTGAATTTTCATCGCTTCTACTTGATACGCTTTCCACGGTCTCATGTAGTCATCTAAGAAAACCCAGATAGTTGTTACGAAAAATATAAAGGACAAGATCGCCATGATCTTGTGGAGTTTTGGCATGCTGTATGCCATTCCTGGTTCCTTATTATTCTCACTCATTTTCAATAATCCTTAATAATATAAAAATCTTAAAATTAAATTACGGCCATTAAACCTATTACAGGTTGAGCTCCCACTCTGGTAGTGCAACGATATACTTCAAGCTAAATAACCAGCGAAGAACCATCTTAATCGGTAAACTCATCATTACTACAACTAGAGTCATGAAGATGTAGTAACGGATTGATCCCAGGTTTTCGTAAAAGTCGCGCCCAAATTTAGTCGCGCGGGCAAACCAAACAGGGATAACTGTAAGGTATAGAAGAGTAAGAATGATCCCGAAGATTTCTCTGACAACCAGGTTCTTCGGCATTCCAATTCCTAGACCTTTAATCCAGATAAATTCAGAAAGGTTGATGTTGTATTCGGCCACGATTTTGTGGAAGTCCCAGTACTCGAATGGACCATAGAACGTCCAGTTCGGACCGCGGAAGAATACCCCTACGATAATCAGGTAGATCCAAAGAACTAGCCATCCATATAAGAAAGAAATGATCGCCCATTTTCTTTCCATAAATGTGTAGTATCCGTTCCCTTTCGGGTTTGTATCAATATAAGGAATAGCGATTAGACCAGCAACGATTAGACCTGGAAGAACAACCCCGGCCATCCACGGGTCAAAGTATACAAGCATTTCTTGAAGACCAAGGAAGTACCACGGAGCTTTCGCCGGGTTTGGTGCCCAAGTCGGGTTAGCAGGCTCTTCAAGTGGAGCTTTAAAGATAATCGCCCAAATAACCAGGAAAGCAGTACACGCGATGATCGCGAATAATTCTGTGTATACAAGGTTAGGCCATGACCAAACTTTTTCTCTGTTTTCAGGAAGAGCTTCAATCGGTCCAAGTCCCTGCTCAATTCTCACATCGTTTTCAGCTGCTTTGTGCAGTGAAAACCACGTCGTGAAAGACACCAGAATTAACAGGATCCCGATAGGAATGTTATCCGGAGTCTTAATGATCAGAAAGAAGTTTGGATCAGCGAAAAACCATGCAACAACAGGAATCGCGATGATCGTTGACCAGATTGCGAATTTCTTCGAACCAACAAAACGATAGTACTTCACCATAAGGAAGAACAATACCGTCGTAATTGGAAACGAGATAATCGGATCGGCTAAGTGGTTAATAAATTCTTTTAACATTTTCTATTTTCCTTAATAGTTTTTTGTATAGCTTAAAGAGGAGCTGAGATCCCACCGTCTTTACGAACTCTCCAGAAGTGAACTGCAATTAAAACCCCAACAACAAGCGGGATGAATACACAGTGAAGAATGTAAAAACGAAGAAGAGCTGGCTCACCTACGAAACGTCCACCAAGTAACTGGAAACGAACGTCGTTCTTATCAGAAACCATTACGAAGTCTCCGATACGAGCTAGCATTGCCCCCGGACCACCGTTCCCCATGAATGGAGTTGCTTTTGCCATGTTCGATCCTACTGTAATCGCCCAAATAGCTAGCTGATCCCATGGAAGAAGATATCCAGTGAATGAAAGAAGAAGAGTTAAAACTAAAAGGATAACACCAATCCCCCAGTTGAATTCGCGAGGTGGTTTGTATGAACCAGTCATGAATACACGGAACATGTGAATCCATACGGTAATAACCATGGAGTGAGCTCCCCAACGGTGAATCTCTCTCATGATCCCTAAAGGTACGTGCTCTCTTAAAGCGATGATGTCGTTGAATGCGTATTCAGCTGTTGGTCTGTAGTAGAACATTAGAAGAAGACCAGTCACTGTTAGTGCAAGGAAAATGAAGAACGTAAGTCCACCCATACACCATGTGTATCCAAGTTGAACCCCTGACTTCTTAAGCTTAATCGGGTGAAGGTGAAGAAACACGTTACCAGCGATAACAGCAGCTCTGTTACGAGCGTTATCTGGTGGGCCATGTCTGAAAATTGATTTCCAAACCTGCGTGTCGCGAACTTTTTTTGCTAATCCATTTCCTGCCATTTTAAAAACCTTGTTCGAAATATTTTTTAAGTTTTATTGTTTTACTAATTACACTGGTAAGAAAGCATCCGGGTTATCCCACTCGCCTTTTTCAGCGCGGAACACTTTTGTTTTATCAACTTTGATTTTCCCGTCTGGTTGAAGAGAAATTTTATATCTTTCAAGTGGACGCGGAGCTGGCCCTTCGAAGTTTACACCTGACATGTAGTAACCTGATCCGTGACATGGGCACTTGAATTTTAATTCAGCTGGAAGCCAGTTAGGAATACAACCTAAGTGAGTACAGATGTTTGAAAGAGCAACAAGCCTTCCTTCCTGCTTAACCATCCATACACCGTAAAGTTGTTTGTATCTTTCATCTACGCCGTTTGCGTATTCAGCAGGGGTTCCCGCTAAGAATTCCATTTCTGGATCGAAGTTTACGTTCGGGTATGAAAATCTGAATGCCATACTTGCAAGTCCAGCACATGCAGCTGTGAACATGACCCATCCAACTGTGAGATAACTAAAAAACTCACGACGATTTAAACTCTGTTTTGTGTCACTCATGACCAAATTCCTCGTTATAGACGCAAATAAGCCGAAACCTCGATCAGACTTTTTCTTTGTCTTGGTTTCAGCTAAAGTTGTTAAAAAAATTCAATACTTAGATTATGCGAAGGATCGTCTATTTTTTCAATAGATTTAATACTTCTTTCGCTTTTGTAGCGACAGAAATATTCTCGTCCTTTTCAGCCGTCTCTAAAATAGTATTGTTTAAAATGTTCCAATTATATTTTTGTAGAGTGATTAAAACACTCAACTTTAAATCTGAAATTTGTTTTACATCCAACGCCGGAGGCAAAACGCGTGCATCTTTTGGAGGATAAGGAAGTTTTAAAATTTCTTCCAAATGCTCTTTTGCCATTTCATCTTTGTACGCAATCAACGCTGTCGCCGCAGCGTACCTAACAACTAGACTCTCATCGCGAAGAAGACCTCTGATTCCCTCTTGTGCTTCTGGGACCTGATGAGTTGCAAGCGCCAATGTTGCAGATTGTCTTAAAATCGGTAATTCAGATTTAAGCATTGCTGTTACCTTCGACCAATCAAAGGAAATCCCTTTAGGCATGTTGGCCAAGGCCACCACGGCATGAAACTTAACGTCAGTATCAACATCGTCTAATGCGATTTGCAATGTCGGTAAAGCAAGGTCAGTACTTAACGCACCTAGTGCAGCAATAATGAACCCTCTTGTTCTTGGGTCCACTGAATCTTTATAGGCGACTGTTAAATTCTCAACTAACCAAGGATAATCTTCCGCAGGAATCTGAGCACTGTTAATTTGTTTTGAAAGTTCGTAAGCAGCGACCCACTTGTTTCCAAAAGTCTTTGATTGAATTTCGTTTACTAAATCTTTGTACGATCTTTCTGCTGAAAGCATTTTCGTTACACCGAAAATGATAAGCGCGCCTACAAGAACGATGGCAATAGGAACCACAAGGCTTCCAACAAAGGGATTCTCAAGAATTTTCTTTTGAGTTTGAGGGGCTTTCGAATCAGTAGATCCAGTCGACATGTTTAGCACCAAAAGGCCGAAGCCTTATTTTTTTGTTACTTTTTATTTCTTAAAAACGTTGTTAATGATAAATAGCAAATCTACATTACCATGACAATTTATTTGAGCCTTTTCAAAGAGAAATAAGCGAGAAAATATGGCCTACCTACTTCGTACTTTAATCATCCTGATGGTCGTCAGTATTATCCTAACAGCACTACTTGCGTTAGGCCTTGTCCATATGCAATTTTCGCACATTCAACTGGCAATTCCGGCCTTTATTTACACTATTTTCGCCCAAGCATTCGTTATGTTTTACTTTATTGGCGTAGCTCGTCTAACAAATAATGTTTACGCTATTGTCTCAAGTGGAATTAACCTGAATGAGCTTTTTGATGAGCCGCCGTCGGATCTTACTCCGTATATCGAAAAGACAAAAAAATTTGTTGAAGAGGCTGACCGTTCGAAGAGACAAACAATTCCATGGACCATTCTAATGCTCATTTTGGGAATGATTGCTTTCTTGCTTGGCGGTGCACATGACACAGGTCTAGTACAAAAGACAACTCACTCTGGTGTTGTCCTTGGATTCTTTGTGGCCATGATGATCGGCTTTTTTAGACAGTGGTACTATCTTGGAAAATCACACATTCTTCTGCGCAAGCTCAAAGGCCTGTACATGATGAATGATGCCCAGATGTAAAAGTTAGATACTTTTCACCATGATGAAGACTCGCGTCTTCCCCGGCACATTCTTTACGTTCGAAGTGTTGCTTTCAAAAAGTTTTGATTGATTCACTTTCATTGCTTCACTCATAAAATCTTTGAAGCCATTGCGAGGAATGTAGATATTGTAATAGACACCACCGGGTACATCGTTACCTGGATTCGAATCACCAACCGGAGTCCCCTCGTATTTTTTAACCAGTTCATTGAGCTGATCGCGAGTCGCATAGGTGTTGGTTGACGTCATCATCAAGCGATAAATCTTTGTCGTTCCACCCGTTGTCTCACGGTAGCCGTTCGGGTTTTCAGCATCGCCTTCATATTGAGAAGCTTCTTTATCTGCTTTGTTTAAATCACGCGGAATATTTTCAAACGAGGTCAGCGTTACTTCCGATTCTTCTTCGTACTTTTCCGGGTCGAAGAATTCGTTGATGTCATCACTCTTTGAAATATCCTTAATGCCATCGAAGTCTAACTTAAACTCTTTAACTGGCTTTTTCTCAAGGCCTTTGAATACACCACTCTTATTCAGCCAGGTAAATTGCGGCTCATAAATGCTGACTCGGTTGGCGAGGTGTTTCTCATACCAGATATTTCCCTGGCGAACTCCATAAATTGTCAGTGTAAAAAGTAAAAGCAAAATGCTGATGTCTTGAACCACTCGCACTTGTTTTAAGAAACTCGAGCGCTCTTTAATTTTGGAAAGATCAAAACCTTTAGTCCCAAAGTCAGCCTTCATGCGCTTTTGAAAAACGCCCCACTCATCAAAAAGGGTGACTTCCATTGAGGGCATGATCTCATCTTCGCGCGATCCACTTTCCGGACGATCAATGCTGATGTCCTTTTTAATTTTTTCAAATGAAGTGTGCAGGTTTGGACTTAGGACATTTCCCACCTGAAAGACTTCGCTGAAATACTGATCGAGATGCGGGTACTCATCTAAAAGATAATTTCTAAGAATGGTCGCAACCAGAGATGGACTTAGTTCTGACTCGTGAGCAATCTCGCCCACTGTCTTATTTTTAAAAAGAAAAATGTAACTTAAAAATTTATCTCTTAGCCATAAAAACCAAGAGGAAAGTGAGCCGATTTTTACTTGTGAATAGGCATAATCAAAACGCACGATAAGAGTTTTTACCGTCAGGTTCTCTTCGAAGAAAACGTCCCAGAAAGCTTCAAATTCTTTTTTAAATCTTCCCTGCCACGTCAATCCATCAAGGTTGAGGTTCAACCATTTTCTGAATTCCTGGTAATCGTTATGAGTTAAAACCAATTCGTTCATTAAACTCTCTTAAGTAAGACGGCAATCCCTTGTCCGCCCCCGATACAAGCCGAAGCGATACCGTACGTTTTTTTATAGTGAGCTAATTGACGAGCAAGTGTGTGAGTGATGCGCACTCCAGAGGCCGCCAATGGGTGGCCCAGGGCCACAGCTCCACCCCATAGATTAATTTTTTCGTGCGGAATGTCCACATCTTTCATACATGAAAGTGCTTGTCCGGCGAAAGCTTCGTTGATTTCGAAAAGATCAATATCAGAAAGCTTCATATTTGTTTTTGCTAAAAGACCTTTAATCGCAGGACTTGGTCCAATCCCCATAATTTTTGGATCGACACCAATCACAAATCCATCGATGATTTCTGCAAGTGGAGTGAGTCCTTCTTTTTTAACAAAAGATTCACTGGCTACAATTACAGCCGCAGCACCATCAACAATTCCTGAAGCTGAAGCTGCAGTGACAACTCCATCGGTTTTAAATGTTGGTCTTAATGATTTCATTTCATCCAATGAAGCATCATCTCTTAGGTGTTCGTCTCTATTACAGGAACCTTTTTTTAATGGAAAAGGTGCGATCTCTCCTTGAAGAAGACCATCTTTATAAGCTTGTGTTGCACGCGCATGAGAATTGTATGAGAAAGTATCACACTGCTCTCTTGTCACTTGAAATTTTTCGGCCAGGTTTTCGGCCGTGATCCCCATTGGTGTCTGGGCGTATTGATCAGTCAGCGCATCTAAAAGCATATCGACAGTTTTTAGTGATCCGTATTTTGTCCCAAAACGAGAACCGTATACAAGGTGAGGAACCATCGACATATTTTCTGTTCCGGCAGCGAGTACACAACTTGCTTCACCCAACTTGATAAGACGAGCGGCACTTAAAATGGCCTCGATACCCGATCCACAAAGTCTATTGACGACAATACCTGGAGTTTCTTGCCTACAACCTATTTTCAGGGCCAGGTGGCGACCGCCATACATCGTGTCCGTTGAAGAAGAAACAACACTTCCTAAAATAACCTGATCAATTTTTGCCGGGTCTAATTTGATTTCAGAAATCAGAGCTTTAGATGCATGCACTGCCAGATCTACAGGGGTTACGTCCTTTAAAGAGCCACCAAATTTGCCAAAAGGAGTGCGTTTCCCTTGAACTAAGTAGATCTTTTCCTGAACGGACATATTTGCCTCCTACATTTCTGAATTTAGTCTTCGTATCATAATGTTAAGACGTACTTAAATTCTTAGCAAAGAATTAAAAGAAGGGAACATATGTCCAGTATAAATGATCTTAAAGCTCAAAAATATGTAGAGGCCGAAAGCAAGCGCTACGAGAGTGAGCTTAAGCAAATGAAGACTGAAAATGAACGCACTTACACTTCAGAATCAAAACAAAAAGAACTGGAGCTTAAGAAGATGCGCGATGACTATGACACTCGCATCAGCAACCTGAAAAATGAACAGGAAAGAAAGCTGGGAGAAATTCGTCAAAAGCACACAAGAGGAATGGCAGAAGAGCAAACTCGCCTGAAGCAGGAACTGGAAAATCTTAAAAAGGTTCACGGTGACCAGGTAGAAGAAATTAAAATCAGCCAGCAAAATGAACTAACAGAAATTAATGAATCTCATCAGCGCACTCTGGATAACGCCAGAGAAAAATTTATGAGAGAAAATTCAAAGTGGAAAACATAGGATAGATCGTGGGAGAAAGAATGGAAAACAATAACAACAGCGCTAGTGGTGTATTTATTAACGGAAAAGCTCAAATCATTGAGATGCTCCAACATATGCCAAGAGAAGAGCGTGCGAAACTTCTAAAGAACCTGAAAGTCAGAAACCCACAACTGGCCGAAGAGCTGACTGAACAATGCTTTACATTCTCTGATCTGGACAATCTTTCAGATACAGAACTTTCTATGATCTTTAACTATATCACCGCCCCTATTCTAGGGATGGCCCTGAAAAATATCGAACGCTCATTCCAAAGAAGACTCCTTTCTCTGGCAAACCGCGAGTATGCCGAAGAAGCTTTCCGCGTATTGAAGACTCCTTACTCTACTGAGAAAAGAGACATCAAGAGAGCTCAAAACAAAATTATTGAAGTATTAGTGTCGCTTAAAAAGAGAAAACAAGTTCAGTTCTAGCCCTGAGAATTAAAATCAGCTAGCGCTTGAATGTACTTCTTTTCTTCGTCCTTAGACATGATAAGGCGCGGGTCTTTTTCCGTCGCCAAATTGTGCTCTTCGATCATGTCCTGTGTGTGTTTTAAGCGCTCACATAGGGTCTCAAAAATTTCCGGAATCCAAGACGGTGAACTGTTGATTACCGAGAGAACATCTTTTTGATCGACTAAAACCAGCTCCACGTCTGTTTTAGCAATCGCTGTCAGTTCATTTGGCTTATTAGTCAGGATGGCCACTTCATTTAGAATTTCACGCTCCCCGCAGAGTTGAATAGCGCTTAAGTTCTGCCCTTTGAACTTAATGAGTCTCACTTCGCCCCTTTTAACCAAGTAAAGATATTTTGAAGGTTTTCCTTGAGCAAAAATCACTGTGCCTGCTTTAAATAGAATAGGCGCGTCTGTGCCCTTACCTGCTGCTGATGAATTGCTCATCGATTCCTCCAGAAATCACTGTTCCGTAACGAAGTCCACGTGTCGATACTTCCATTGTATCTATATTTAATTTCTTGCCAATAAGCTCTACGACTTTTGATCCTCCGGCCACCATCGGCGCTCTTTTGCCCAAGAAAGGGAAAAGAAGCAGAAGATTATCAACTGTCGTATTCTGCAGATCGCGTGAAAAATCTTGAAATGACTTAAAAGCGATTCTCATGCCTTCAATCTTTTTGTCTTCATACACGCGCTGACCTAAGTACATTGAAGCCAGGGCCGTCATACTCCCGGCCACACACACCAAAGTGTCAGTGTGGTATTGACTTAAATCCGGGCTTAGGATCTCTCCCATTCGTTGATCGAATTCGCCCTTACTCTTCCAATCTGTCGCCCTCACTGAGCCAACAGGAAGGCTAATAGTCTCTGCAATTTTAAATGGGTTTAACTGTATTTTAATCAGCTCTGTTGAAGCTCCACCGACGTCCATCACAATGATGTTGTTTCTTTGATTACTAAAAGAAGAGACTACGCCTAAAGCTGTGTAGTAGGCCTCACCTTCAGAACTGATAATTTGCACTGAAAAGCCCAACTCATCTTTAATTTTCTGGTAAAACTCATTGGCGTTTGTCGCCACACGACTGGCTTCAGTTGCCGTCATAATGGTGTCTTTCACTGGGAAGTTGATTTTCTCCAGGAGTTTTTTATACTCGCTTAAAGCTTCATACGTCGCTTTCATTGAATCGGGATGAAACTTTTTTGTCACATCCAGATCTTTTCCAAGTGATGTGATAAAAGATTCATTTAAAATTTCGCGAGTGATAGTTCCGCTTCTTTCATCAATTTCTGCCGCTAAAAGCAGCACAGAATTTGATCCGATATCAATACTAGCTCTTATCATTTTTGGCCTGCTACTTTCTTTACGTTTTCAGGAGTCACAGGATTGATGGCCCCATTTTCACAAAGAATGGCAGTAATGCACGAGTGATCAGTCACGTCGAAGCTTGGATTTAGTGCCTTGGCTTCCGGGTGAGCGATATGTGCGCCTTTAAATTTTAAAATCTCATTCGGGTCGCGAAGTTCGATTTCAATTTGATCTCCCGTTTTCATCTCAAGATCAAATGAGCTTACAGGTGCCACGATAAAAAATGGAATGCCGTAGTGTTTAGCGATAATGCTTAGGCTCGACGTCCCTACTTTATTGGCCGTGTCTCCATTTTCAACGATGCGGTCAGCGCCGGCGAAAATGGCGTCTACCATTTTATTTTTCATCAAGTACGAAGCGGCCCCTTCAACTACAATTTCGTGATTGATGCCTTCTTTGATAAGTTCAAAACTCGTAAGTCTTGATCCTTGAAGATATGGTCTCGTTTCAGAAGCAAAAACGTGTTTAACTTTCTTTTGCTGGTTAAGGTGAACAATGACACCTAAAGCTGTTCCCAGAACTCCACAGGCCAGCGTTCCAGTATTACAAATCGTCATCACGTTAATTGGACGATCACCGTAAATTTTTTGCAACTCCACTTCAGCAAACTTGGCCATCGCCAGGTTTTTTTCATAAAGGTTATTCATTTCAGCTAAAGCATGATCAACCAATTTTGGATAAAGAGCAGATAAATGAGTTTCACTTCTTGCCATTTCTACACAACGATCGATTTCGTAAGCTAAGTTAACAGCTGTCGGACGTGCACTCTTTAAGTACTCTGCCGCTTGTTCAAATTGAGGGAGAACAACTTTCGGGTTGTTCTTTAAGAACAGGGCCAATCCCCAAATTCCAGTAAAACCAATAAGAGGAGCTCCCCTGACCACCATGTCCTGAATGGCGCGGAAGCAATCTTCAATTGTTTTAGCTGTCATATAGACTTCTTCCAAAGGAAGAACTCTTTGATCCAGGAGTTTTAAGACTCCGTTTTCATATTTTAATGGTTCTACTACGTTTTTCATTTCTCTCTCTTATTTTTTCTTAAACAGACCGTTTAATAGTCCTTTTACTTGTTCACGAGCTTTCTCTGGAACAACTTTATCAATATTCTTATCAATTACTTTCTGAGCAGCTTCGACCCCTTTTGTTTTAAGGGCCGACTTCGCAACACGAGAAACTGTAAATTGAATTTCCGGTTTCATCGCAAACCCCGGTCCGCTTACACGAACTGGAAGTTCTTTTGAGCCCAGGTTCTTTTGGAGAACTTCACCAATTTTTCCATTCTCTGTCATGTAAACATCCATACTTGAATTTTGTGAGCCAGGCAGAGGATAAATGGATCCACTTCCCTTGAGTTCAACTTTTTTGTTCAATCCAATGAAGTTGAATGAAGAGATTGTGTAGTTGTCTTGCTTGAAGCGACCTTTCATTGTCATCGTCTCAAAGTTCCCATCCAGCTTAACTTGCTTGTCTTGGACCTGATCCTTAACAACCGGGATGCTTCCTAAGATTGGGTTGATGTACTCAGAGATATTAAGCTTTTTAATTTCTCCATTTCTTGCGTTTACATCAAGATTGACATCATAAGTAGGGGCCTTGGCCGCTTTGTAGATCGTAGCGCTCCCATTTACACTCCCGCTGAAAGTTCCAGAGAAGTTTTCAATGAATGGAGGAAGGAAAGGCTTAAATGATGACAGGTTTAAATCTGTAATCCCTAGAGCAAATGTCGACTCGCTAGATTTCACTCCAAGCTTCATTGTTTGAGTCAGCTTTCCAGATCCTTTTGAGAACTTGAAAGTCATTCCATCAATCGCAATCGCTTGTGAACTTACAACAATCTTTCCTTTTCCAGAGAAATCCTCTCCACCCACGCTAATATTAGACCATGCTACGTTTACGTTGGCCGGTGGAAGTCCTGGAGCAGGTTTGCCTTCTGCTGCTGCTTTAGCACGTGCCTTTTCTGCTTCTGCTTCAGCTTTGGCCACTTCAGCTGGATCTTTTTTACTCCACAGTTTTGCCTGAATTAATTTTTCAGGAATCTTCATTCTCGAAGCCGTTACTTTAATATCAAACGGCTTCAGCGCTTTTAGGTCAAACTTCTGGTTAGGATCGAACTCTCCGTTGATGATTGTTTCAACCAAACCACTCAGCACATCAGTCTTTACATTGATGGCGATGTCTTTTTGTTTGAAAGACCCATTAACAGTTGTTGTTGCAACAATTCCTTCTTTTGAGTAACCAATTCCCGGTGAAATCTGGAATCCCAGGTCGGCATCAATCTTCTTATCTTCTGTATAAATGACTCCACCTTTCGCTGTTAATTTAGCTTTTGAAAGGTCGATTGCATGGTCAAGGCCCATGATAAGACCAACATCTTTTAAAATGATGTCAACATTGATATTTGAAATCTCTATCTGCTTAGTCATTTTAAAGTCAGCTGCGATTTTATTTTGTGTTTCAAAAGATGTTTGAACATTACCCGAAATCTCTCCATCTTTTTTTAGAAGCAGGTTAAGGTTCGTTGTAATTTCCGGGAACTTCCACTCAAGGCCGGTTTTAGCGATGTTATTGACTTTAACAAGAACCATTGAGCTCACTGAGCCGTTTTTTACCAGGTCAGCAATGTTGATTTCTCCAATCGCGATTGTGCTAAATGAAACCACTGACTGATCTGCCATAACGAATTTTGCATCCGAAGCAATTTCAAAAGCAGTTGAAGATTCAAAGTTTAATCCTTTGACTAAAAAACGCGAGATCCCAACTTGCCCACTTGAGTTGCTTCTTAAAGCGTACTTCACAGCTACATCAGTTAACTTAACGTTGATCTTGCTCTTTCCGAAAATACCAATCGCTTTTTCTTGTGCTGCCGCTTGCTCTTCAGGAGTCTTTTGATCTTTTGTTTCTTCCTTCTTTTCTCCCATTGCGTAAGTCCAGTTGTTTCCAACCGGGAACTCTGCATAGTTCATCAAAGGTTTATCCATTTGGATCTCAATCACTCCACCGTTTGTCAAAATGGCCCAGATGGGAACTTTCACAATCAGTTCATCTACCGCCATCATTTCTACCGCTGCCCCTTCTGGGTTCTTGGTATTAAGAGCGAACTTGTGAAGTTCAACTTTAAAGTTTAAACCCCAACCGATCTTCACGCTTTCAAGGGAAGTCGTGGCGTTCGGGAAAACCTTCCCAGCTTGTTCGATAGCAATCTTTCTAATTTCTTCCGGGTTTAATTTTGTCGAAGCGTAATACACGACTCCGCCAACCAGAACTAAAAAGACAGCGACGATAATTCCAATAATTTTTAATTTACGGTTCACAGGTCCCTCGTTGGTCTATAATCACGTTTAATATTCTTTTTTGTTTGTTTCTTTTCGAGTTTGTAAGCGATGGCCAGAAGTTCTCTCAGCGGTTCAATCATGGGGTGAGCTTCATTGAAACTATAGAGTCTCGATCGCCCAACTACACGTGAAAGTAAAAAGCCTGCTTCTTCAAATCTCTCTAATTGTTTTTTGATCGGATCAAGAGCGGTCTCATACATTTGAGCGATAGCTGACGCGTGCAACTCTTCGTTTGCATACAGCGCAAGCATAACTTTTTCTGCTGATTTATTACCGAGTAATCCTTCCAACATCATGCAGACGATTATCGACTAAAGAGAAGTCTATATCAACTAGATTTTAGTTGAACTCAAATGCTCAAATATTTTTCTCTACGCGTGCGCGCTGCGAATGATAAATGCCACTTTTTCCTGAGAATAAATAACTCGCAACAACAGCTAGAGCTGCGTAGACGCCAATGCCTGGGCCAAAGAGTTCGAATGCTAAAATAACCCCTGCGATTGGAGTATTGGCAGCACCTGCGAAGACTGAAACGAATCCAAGTGCAGCGAGGATTGGGTATTCCAATGGGAGTACAAAAGAGAGAGAGTTTCCAAGCGTCGCTCCAATGTAAAAAAGAGACATGACCTCTCCTCCCTTAAAGCCCGAACCTACTGACACGGCCGTCATAAATGTTTTACCTAAAAAGTCCCAGGGATACATATGCTGAGTAAAACTTGCGCGAATAACTTCTTCACCTAAGCTATGATAACGATCTGAACCAATCGCAAAATAAGCCATAACCAGGATAACCCCACCGACAACTGGATGAAGAAGACTATTAGAAATTTTTTCTTTTAATAAATCTTTAACAGCGTGAAGCATCCAGCTAAAAAACTTGGCCGCATAACCAAAAATAACACCGGCAACTACCGCGCTTAAAATTCCAGGGATAGACACCTGGGGAATATCCATAAAGAAGTAGTGTGGATGAGTGACTCCCAATAATATGGCCGTGTAATAACCAGAGATGGCCGCAATTAAACAAGGAAGAAGAGCATCGTAAATCATAGTTCCAATGAACAGGACTTCAAAACCAAAAATAGCACCAGCAATAGGTGTTCCAAAAATAGAAGAAAAACCAGCACTCATCCCCATCATTAAAATGAGTCTGCGGTTTTTAAAAAAGCGATCCAGGTATTTTGCAAACTGGTCACTAATTCCGCCACCCATTTGCACTGCGGCCCCTTCCCTTCCGACAGACGCTCCGAAAAGATGCGAGATAACACCACTTGCAAAAATCATCGGCACCATTCTAAACGGGATCGTTTTTTTAGATTCGTGAATTTCATCGATGATTAAATTATTACCGCGTTCAACTTCGCGACCGTATTTTTTATAAAACCACGACACTAAAAAACCAATCAATGGCAAGAAGACGATAATCCATGAATGAGCGCGCCTAAAGGTGATGGCCCAATCAATTGAGTGAAGAAAAAGTGTTGAGGCGACACCTGCCAAAGCACCAATGACTGTCCCTAGAGAGCACCAAACGACCATTTTTTTTAACATTGAGGGTTCGAGAGCTTCCAGGTTTTTTAGGTGGGGTAGATCTTTCATGTTATTGATTTCACTGGATGAATGAGTCGTATTGTTGCCATACTAAACCCATAAGTCTCTCGTGTAAAGTTTACAGCGAACAGGGCCAATTTCAGTGCTTTTTCCTATAGTGCAGCAATGAGTGAACAAACGAGAAAACTCTATCATTCCTCTTTGCTGCTTTTATCGTTAGTCCTGCTTTTAGGTCTGGGCCTTTATATACAAAAAAACAGCTCTGTGTTTGTTTATCTAAAATCACTGCGCCCTGATTACATTCTTCTCCTCTTGGGAATGCATGCGCTGGATTTTTACTTAGTGGGGATCATTCAAAAACTCCCACTCTCTAAGCACAACATTTCGTTAAAATTTAAAGAATGGTACGGTCTTTGTGTGACTGCAGAGCTCTTCAACATGCTTCTTCCCGCCAAAGGAGGAACGGGCATTCGCATGCTTTACCTAAAAGATAATAAAGGGCTCGCCATTAGAGAGTTTTTATCAATGAGTTTTGCCGTCATCATGATTGGCTTTACTTTTTTGGGTTCAGTTGGGCTTTTATACTGTCACTTTTTTCTAAAAAAGAATCAAGCGATGTCGGTCCTTTTAGAATCGGTCTTTCTTGCCCTTGCTGTCTCAGGGATAGCTTTGCTCTTTTTTACAGAAACAGCAGGAAAACTTTTTAAATTCAAACGCCGCTACTCTCCTAAGTTGTATTTAAAAGATCTTAAGCTCACTTCGCTTACGACTCTGGCATGGATTGGTGTTTTTCTTCTTTATCCAGTGAAAGTTTACCTAGCCTTCACTGCAATTGGGATTGAAATCAATTTCATTGATAGTTTTGAAATCAGTATGATTCTTTTAATCATCTCTCTTTTCCAGGTTCTTCCTGGAAATATGGGCGTTAAAGAGATCGTGACTGCTTATATTGGAAAACAATACGGGATTGAATTTGAAGCAGCACTACTCGCTAGCCTTATCGACCGCGTGATCATGCTGCTCTTTTTATTTCCAATGGGATTTTACTACTACTGGCAGCTCTTCTTAGAAGCGAGCCTGCCAAAAGCGTTCAGAGTTATTAAGCTAAAACAATCGGCGCAAACTTCACCATAAATTTCTTGCGATTTCCATCAGTGAATTTAATCTGCACTTTCTCTTCGGCCCCTGCTCCTTCCGAACTCTCCACTAATCCTGCACCATAAAGTGAGTGAACCACTTTTGACCCTTTTGGGAATTTTGGCTGGTGATATGATTTTGGAGGTTGAGCTGCCGTTTCTTTAACCTGATAAACCACTTCATCGCTATCGTAATACGACTCTTGAGATTGATCGTAAGGATCGTAGTTTCCACTTGAGAATGAATTGTCATAGCGGTCTTCCTGATGTCCTTTTAGTTTTTTCCAGCTGTAGAGTTTCTCTGGAATCTCGTCAATAAAACGAGATGGCCCGTTAAACTTCACCTGGCCAAAAAGCATACGCCCTTGAGCAAAAGTAATATAAAGCTTAATCATGGCACGGGTCATTGCTACGTAAAAAAGCCTGCGCTCCTCTTCCATGGCAATCTCGCCGCTATCGACACTTCTATAGCTCGGGAAAACGTTTTCTTCTGCTCCCACAACAAAGGCATGAGTGAACTCTAGTCCCTTTGCTCCGTGAACAGTCATTAAAGAGATTTCACCATCAACGGCCTTAGCTCCTTCATCAAATTCAGTATTAGAATCCAGAGTAATAGTCTCTAAGAAACCTGAAAGCGTTGGCACTTCTGCTGAATCTTCAAACTGCGTGATCGCATTTAGTAATTCATCCAAGTTTTCCAGACGGGCCAGGGTTTCATAATCCTTGTTGGCCTTTAAGAAAGCATAATAGCCAGACTCATGAAGAGCTTTCTCATAAATAGTCGAAGGCTTCACTTTATTCTGATCTAAAACGCGAAGTTCGTTAATTAATGTTACAAACTCTGAAAGCGAAGACTTAATCTTTGCTGAGAGTTTAATATGGGAGAATTCACCAGAGTGATCGACGATCTTTTCAATAATATCCCAAAGTGAAGTGTTATTATTAACAGCTTCCACTTCAAGCTTACGAAGCGATGTTGCACCAACTCCTCGGGCCGGAACGTTGATGATTCGGCTTAGGGCAAGAGAGTCTTTTGAGTTAATAATCAAACGAAGATAAGAAAGCATATCCTTGATTTCTTTTCTTTCGTAGAACTTCACACCACCGACAACGCGGTAATTGATTTTTGATTTTCTTAGAGCATCTTCAATCTGGCGGGCCTGGGCATTTGAGCGGTAAAAAACCGCCATTTCCTTATAAGGCACTCCTGCGCGGTAAAGTTTTGCTGATTCATTAGCAATAAACTCAGCTTCATCTTTATCGTTGAAGCACTCGACGATTTCAATGGCATCCCCTTCCGGATTGTCCGTCCACATGTGCTTGCCTTTTCTCATAGTATTTTTTTCAATTACACATGAGGCAGCTTCAATGATCGTTTTACTCGAACGGTAGTTTTGCTCTAGTTTTAAAACTTTTACATCCGGCCATACTTTTTCAAAGTCCAGGATGTTTCTGATATCAGCTCCACGCCAAGAATAGATCGACTGGTCTTCATCTCCTACCACACATATATTTCTGCGTTTTCCACAAAGCATTTTGATAAGCTCAAACTGCGCGCGGTTGGTATCTTGATACTCATCTACTAAAACGTAGATGAAACGGTTTTGATAGCGGTTTAAAACATCCGGGAATTTTTCAAAGAGCTGAATCACTGCCGTGATTAGTCCTCCGAAGTCCAGAGCATTAGCGCGGTGAAGTTCTGATTCATACTCTTCAAAATATCCAAAGAATTCATCAGACGGATCAGCTCCGCCTCCATCCTGCATAACTCTTCCAGGGTAATACCCATTGTTTTTAAGCGAATCGATATAAGTCAGAATGTCGTATGGATTGATCTCTTTCGTTGAAATTCCACGGCGCTCTAAAAGCGATTTTGCAATCGCCTTTGATTCACCTTCGTCATAGATCGTAAAATTGCGGGAAAGGCCCAGGTAATTGGCCTCAGACCTTAAAAGCTTGGCACAAAAAGCGTGGAAGGTAGTGATCTGAAGAGCACCGACATCCATTGAAACTTCATGGGCAATACGCTCGCGCATTTCGCGGGCAGCTTTATTGGAAAACGTAAGCGCGAGCAACTGGTGCGCGCTTACGTTTTTTTCTTCTAATAAGTATGAGATTCGGGTGACAAGAGTTTTGGTTTTACCAGAACCTGCACCGGCCAGGATCATAACCGGGCCGTCAGTGTTTAAGACGGCCTGTTTTTGAACGGGATTTAGACTATCTAGTTTTATCATCCCATAAAAGTATCATAGGAATTATTCAACCGTCACTGACTTAGCCAGGTTTCTTGGCTTATCAATATCCGTTCCTTTGAATTTCGCCATGTAGTATGCAAGAAGTTGGTTCACCACGTTTACGTAAAGTGGTGATAATTCTTCCAGACCATCGAAATCTAGAGGTATATAAAAATCGCTTAGTCCCATTAGCTCTTCGTTGCCACGAGGTCCAATTCCAACGATGATCCCTTTTCTCGCCTTAATTTCGTGAACGTTCGAAACAGTTTTCTCGAATAATTCAGGTCCAACAAGAGCGATGTTAACCATTTCTTCGTCGATAAGTGCGATTGGCCCGTGTTTTAACTCTCCAGCTGCGTATCCTTCAGCGTGAACGTAAGCAATTTCTTTTAGCTTTAGTGCACCTTCAAGAGCAATTGGGAAGTAAGCTCCACGACCAGTATAGAAGAATCCTTTTTTGTTATAGATTGACTCTGCTACTGATTTGATTTCATCTGACTTTAAAAGAAGTTTGTCGATTCTTTCAGCAAGAAGCGCGAACTTTCCAGTTAATTTTACTTTTTTTCCTTCGTCTTTTAAGTCCCCTGCCATTGCAGCTGACATTAAACGACCAGTAAGAGCTTGTTGAGTGAAAGCTTTTGTTGAAGCTACACCAATTTCAACTCCTGCACGGATAAGTAGGTTGTCATCGCAGTCTCTGTATAGTGTTGAACCGTCGACGTTAACAATCGACATGGTTTTTACACCGGCCTTTTTACAGATTGATTGAGCTGCAAGAGTATCTGCTGTTTCACCTGATTGAGAAACGAAGATACCAACGTCACCTTTTTTAAGGATTGGGTTTTTGTAACGGAATTCTGAAGCAAGTTCTACAGTTGCAGGAATTCTGTTGATTCCTTCTAAGAAATCGCGAACCACAAGACCTGCGTAAGCTGCTGTCCCACACGCAGAAAGATAAATTCTCTCAGGGTTATAGGCCGCAACTTTTTCTAATGACTCTTTACCCTCTCCAGCAAAGTAATACTGAGTCAGGTTTCTAATTAAACCTGGTTGCTCATGGATTTCTTTTAGCATGAAGTGTTCATATTCACCTTTTTCAGAAACTTCAACTGACATGTCTTGTTTCTTAGAAAGGTATCTTGTCGTCTTTGTCAGGTCTAGTTCATAGAAGTTGGCGATGTTTTTGTTTTCGCCTGAAAGGTGAACTAGAACTTCGTCTTCCGGGAAGTATAGCGAGTGAACCATTCCAGCAAGAGCGTATGGATCTGAAGAAACTAAAGCTTCAGATGTCACTTCATTTACACCGCAAACTAGAGGTGCTCCTCTTTTTACAGCGAAGATCTCTCCCGTTTTAGGGTAAAGGACTACGAATGCCGAGTTACCCACAACGCGTTTGAAAGAAGTCGCAATCGCTTCTTTAATCGGCATGTCTTGTTTTAGGTGATATGTCACTAGCTCAAGGAATGATTCAGAGTCAGTTTCAGATTTAAACTTTACTCCGTGTCCTGCTAGCTCTCTTTTAATTTCGTTAGCGTTTTCAACGATACCGTTATGGATGATAGAAAGAACTTCGTTGTTATGTGGGTGAGCGTTTACATCTGTAACACCACCGTGAGTGGCCCAACGAGTGTGACCGATACAAGCGCGTGCGATTGTATCTTTTCCAACCAGTTCAGCTTTTAAGTTATCAAGCTTTCCTGCTTTTTTATAAAATTGCATTTTATTGTTTTGATCAATGAAGCTTACACCTGCTGAATCGTATCCACGATATTCGAGACGTTTTAATCCTTCGATAACGATCTCAACAGATTTTTGAGAAGGTCCAAAATAACCGACAATTCCACACATAGGTATACCTCTTAAGAGTGATTTTTAAGCTGGATAAGAATAGCACTAATTCATTGAATTGTGTTTAAGGTTTTTACAGTATTACCTTTTTACACACTACTTCTTTTCTTTGACTTTGATGAATCTTTTGGCCATGCCCTCTTTGGTCGTCTGCTGGCCGCGCGAAATCGCAAAAGATCCATCCGGCATATTCTTGGTTACAGTTGTCGCTGAAGCTACGAAGCATTCATCCCCAATCTCAACCGGAGCTACCGTCTGTGAATCCGATCCAATGAAGCAGTTTTTCCCGATTCTTGTTATATGTTTGTTGGCACCATCATAGTTACAGGTAATAAAACCACATCCAATGTTGGTCTCTTCCCCGATGAAGGCATCCCCGACGTAACTCAGGTGGGAAACCTTAACACCGCGATCAAGTACTGCTTTTTTAATTTCTACGAAATTTCCGATTTTTGCTTCCGGCCCAATATCCGAGCCTGGTCTTAGGCGGGCAAATGGACCAGCGTGTGCCTTCTTATGTAGTTTGGCATCCTCAAGAATGGAGTAAGCCAGAACCTTAGCATTGTCTGCGACCTCAGAATCTTTAATTTGCGCCCCCATTTCAATCACTACATTTTTCCCGATTTTGGTTTTGCCGGTGATATAAGTGTTAGGGTACACCACGGTTCCCGCCCCAATTTCAACTTCGTCATCAATATAGGTATGGCCTGAATCAATAAAACGCACGCCCGCTTCGCGGAGATCAGCAATTTTTTGTTTTCTTAAGACTGTCTCAACAAACTCCAACTGCTCCAGGTTATTTACACCTAAGAAGATGTGCCCTTCTGGAAAACAAAGTGCCTTTACATTAAAGCCGTCTTTAAAAACGTCTGTCAGGTAGAACTCACCCGACTTATTATTCGAATCTACATTTTTTAAATGTTCCAGGACATATGATGTCTTAAGAAGATAAAGACCAGAGTTCACTTCAGTGATCTTTCTTTGCTCATCTGTGGCATCTTTTTCTTCTACAATATGAAAGCCTTTTGTCCCTCTAATGATACGCCCGTATCCCTTGGGATTTGACTCGATAAAAGTCGCCGCTACACCGTCACAGCTCTCATGTTCTAAAAGCTCTAACATTTGGGTTAATTCTTTTTCAGAAACAACTGGAGTGTCTGCACAGATAACCAGCGTGTAGTCGAATCCGTGTGTATTAGGAGAAGAATTAAAGTACGCGCGAAGAGCATCGGCCGTTCCCAATTGTCTTTCTTGAACAGCGTATTTTACCTCTGGGTAGCGAGAAGAAATATAACTTTGAACTAACTCTTTCTGGTGACCAATCACAGCTGTCTGAGTACCAGATAAATTATTCCGACTAAAAAACTTTTGTAATTCGCGAATGGGAAAATCCACGAGTTTTTTATCTAAACATGGTGCTAAAGGCTTCGGTGCATCTAATTTCAAACGCTTTCCTTCGCCCGCTGCAAGAATAACTGCCCCTATGGTCATTTTCATTCGTATCTCCCTATGTAACCGCTCAAGTATTTCGTCTATTTTTCATTTAATACAGTGATAATCGCCCTCAAGTATAACCAAAAAAAATGAATAAATATTCACAAAATCTTAAAATATTTTAAAGAGTTTATTCCATAACCCGATTTGGATAACTGAATGCAAATGATTTTGCAGATAGGCCAATTTGGAGGATATGTATGGTAACTAATTATGAGGGTGACAACATCGAACTAAAAGATCATCTCCCTCTCCTGCCGATTAGAGACATCGTAGTATACCCATTTATGATACTACCGTTTTTCGTTGGAAGAGAATCTTCAATTCAGGCCGTTGACCACGCGCTGACAAAGACTGACCGATTGATTCTTCTTTCAAGTCAAAAAGACATGAAAGCTGAAGCACCTGCTCCGGATGAAATTTACGAAGTAGGTACAATTGCCATGATCATGAGAATGAGAAAGCTTCCTGACGGAAGAATCAAAATTCTGGTTCAAGGTCTTTCTAAAGCTCGCATTACAGCTTTCACTCAAGAAGCTCCTTACTTCATGTGTAAATTGATGAAGGTAGAAGATGTAAAACTTGAAGAGAACAATGTTGCTGCTAACGCTCTAATGAGAAACATCCGCGAGCAACTTGAAAAAGTTATCAATATGGGGAAAGTGCTTTCTCCAGATATCCTGATGATCCTTGAAGATATCAAAGATCCGGGAAGACTTGCTGACCTGGTGGCCTCTAACCTGAATCTTCATGTTGGTGAAGCACAGACAATCCTTGAGATCCTTGATCCAATGGAGAGACTGCACAGAATTAACGACATCCTTGCACGCGAGCTGGAAATCCTGGCGATGCAAAACAAGATTAAGTCGACAGCAAAAGAAGAAATTACAAAAAATCAGAAAGAGTATTTCCTTAGAGAGCAAATTAAAGCTATCAAATCTGAACTTGGAGACGAAAGTCAAAAAGAAGGAGATGATGAGTTTGCTGAAATCAGAAACAAGATCGCTAAAGCGAAAATGCCTGAAGAAGCAGAAAAAGAATCGCTTAAGCAGATTGCTCGTCTGGAAAAAATGCACCCTGACTCATCAGAAGCTTCTATCCTTAGAAGTTACTTAGAGTGGATGTGCGATCTTCCATGGTCTAAGACTTCTGAAGAAAAGATTGACCTGGACGCAGCTCTGGAAATCTTAAACGAAGACCACTTCGATCTATTTAAAGTGAAAGAAAGAATTTTAGAATACCTTGCTGTAAGACAGCTTAAGGGACCAGGAATGAAAGGACCAATCCTATGTTTCTCTGGACCTCCAGGTGTAGGTAAAACATCTCTTGGTAAATCTATCGCTAAAGCTTGTGGACGCGAATTCGTTCGCATCTCTCTTGGTGGCGTAAAAGATGAAGCCGAAATCCGTGGACACAGAAGAACTTACGTCGGCGCAATGCCAGGACGTTTCGTTCAGGCCATGAAACAAGCAAAAACAAACAACCCGGTTATCCTTCTTGATGAGATCGATAAACTAGGTGGAGATTTCAAAGGTGATCCATCTGCGGCGCTTCTTGAAGTTCTTGATCCGGAACAAAACATGAACTTCCGCGATCACTACTTAAACGTAGCTTTTGATCTTTCAAACGTTATGTTCATTGCCACGTCTAACTTCTTAGAGCAGATCCCTGCTCCATTAAGAGACCGTATGGAAATCATCAATCTTTCTGGATATACACAGGAAGAAAAAGTGGCGATCTCGAAAAAGTACATCATTCCTAAACAAATGGATGAAAACGGAATCAGCGACAAACACATCAACTTTACTGATGAAGGTGTTGCAAGTGTTATCAAAGGATACACTTCTGAAGCTGGTCTTCGTAACTTAGAGAGAAAAATCGGGGCTATCTGTAGAAAAGTAGCAATGAAAATAGCTAAAGGTGAAGCTGAGCAGACTCACATCATGAGCGAGACAGTTTTCAAACTTCTTGGACCACCAGTTTTCACAAAAGACGATGAAAAAGAAACAGATGAAATCGGAGTGTCGACAGGTCTTGCCTGGACGGCTCACGGTGGTGAAGTTCTTTACATCGAAACAACTAAGATGAAAGGAAGAGGTCTAACTCTGACAGGTCAGCTTGGTGACGTAATGAAAGAATCTGCTCAGGCAGCTATCGGATACATCAGAAGCCAGTCAATGGAACTGGGAATTGAAGACGATGTTTTCGAAAAGAACGAACTGCATATCCACCTTCCGGCAGGAGCGACTCCAAAGGATGGTCCAAGTGCAGGGATCACGCTGGCAACAGCTATCGTTTCACTTCTTACTGGGACACCAGTAAGTAAAGACGTAGCAATGACTGGTGAAATTACTCTGACAGGTAAAGTTCTTCCAATCGGTGGTCTAAAAGAAAAGGCCCTAGCTGCAATGAGAATGAACGTTAAGACGATCATTATTCCATGGAAAAACAAAAAAGACCTGGAAGACATCCCGGCCGAATACAGAGAAAAACTAAACTTCGTCCCAGTTAAATCGTTTGATGAAGTCCTGGACGTTGCTCTAGTGGGATGGAAAGAAAAGAAAAAGAAGAAAGTGTATTCAAGAAAAGAAACTCTGCCGCCTGCAGCAGCCTAGTTTCCGACAAATTTAGTATGACTAAAAAGAGAAACCAACAGTATTGTTGGTTTTTCTTTTTTTAGATCCCTCTTTTGCGATATCATAAACATAGAAGAAACATTTAATTTGGATCATTCTATGAAACCACCTCGCAATCATGACAAGCTCAAAATCCTTATTGTGGATGACTCAGACTTCAACCGCAAAAACATGGTTGATATTCTGACTTACGAAGGATTCAACGTTATCGGACAGGCAGGATCTGCGGAAGAGGCCATTCAGATTGCCCACTCTGCAAAACCTAACCTGATTTTTATCGATATCGTTATGCCAGAAATCTCTGGTCTTGAACTCACCAAACACCTTCAGGAAAAAAGCTCAGGAGAAAAATTCATTATTATGATGTCTTCTCTGAATATTGAAAGCATTGTTATTGAATCGATCTCAAACGGTGCCAGCGATTTCCTACAAAAGCCATTTGAAAGAGACGACCTGATAAAGGCCGTTGAAAAAGTTGAACGCCTGGTTGAAAAAGATAATAGATAAGGGACTATCATGTTTATCATTCGTTTTATTTTTTATTTCACTCTAAGTTTTGCCATCATGTGCATTCCGATTGGTGGAGGAAGACAAGTTTTCGACAAGCTCTACAGCATGGTGACCCCATATGCCCGCGATGCTGCCAAGGCCACAAAACAGAAGTTTTCATCTACCAAGAGATATTCAAAAAAACTCTACTCTAACTCTGAACCTTCACTGGAAGAGGACCAGGTAAAATCTAAAATGGCCGCGGTCAAAAAGAAGAAGTCAATCATCAAGGAAAATGGACCTGCCGATGATACTTACAGTGATGAAGAACAAGAAAGATTAAGACGCGCTTTGAGCGACGAATAAAAAAAGAAAGGCCCACTATTCAGTGGGCCCCTCTTTATAATATCAATAATGTCTTTAAAACTTATTTTGAAATTGTCTTGATAGCTTCTTTCTTCGCTTCTTCAGTAGAAGTGTCTACTACCACTTTTGCATCTCTCTTATTAGATTGGTTAGAGTAGATACATTCACCTTTTTTGTCTTCACCAACTTCACCTGACATTGCTCTTAAAGAAAAGAAAAGTAGAGATGAGATAATTAGTGCTTTCATATAATTCCCCTTTTTGGTTTTTTAAGCTTTCTTGCTTTGGTAGTTGCACTAACAATGCCAACTTCGTGTTCTTGATCTTTTGATGAGTTAGAAGAAATTGCTCAGCTATTTTCGTCCAAACTTTAGACAGGGATGAAAAATATTTACACAGTTTTTTGTTATTTCAGGGCATTAAAAAACCCCGCATTCGCGGGGTTCTTAAAAGGAGTGTGAGAATAATGTATGCAGAAATGGATATTAAAATCTATTTTGAAACGGCCTTTGATTCTGGTTTCTTGTCATCTGAAGACGTGGCCACTACTTCTTTTGCATCTCTCTTATTAGATTGGTTAGAGTAGATACATTCACCTTTTTTATCTTCTCCAACTTCAGCTGAAAAAGCGTTAAGTGAAACTATAGTAAGAGATAGGATGATTAGTGCTTTCATAAAATTCCCCTGGTTTTGTTTGTATTTTAAGTTGCAGGCTCCATGCCAAGATTTGGTGTCTGCAATTTTAAAAACTTAGGAATTTCCCTCTGAAAAAGTGTTTAAACTTTAAACAGCACTGTGTGAAATATATACATATATTGATTAAAGACGCTATTTGGCTTTTATAGAGGTATTGCCTCGTCATCAGCACTAAATTATGGGGTATCACATACAAGCCTTATAAGTGCCCCTAGAAAGTGTCTGAAGTGATTAACAATGGAAGTCTCTATGAGACAGGTCGGATTATGAAAACCGCCTGTTAACCAGGCGGTCCATTTTTAAATTATCTAAGTGTATGTCGAAGAGAGGAAAAACAGCGACTATTTTGTTGTACCAGTCGTTCCTGTAGTACCGTCTTTTCCTGAAGCAGCATCAGTTTTAGAAACATTCAGGCTTGAGTTGTTGTTCTCAAGACAGTTTGTTGCTACTGAAGTTTCTTGAAGCATACATTTTACTTTGCTACTTTCATTGAAAACAAACTTCTGTCCTTCTTTTGAAATTCCGTCGCACTCTTGTTTTGTCTTACACTCAGCTGGTGATGATGATGAACATGCACCAAAAGCTGTTCCTGTAAGTACTGTAGACATCGCGATCACTAATAAAAATTTCATACACTCTCTCCCTTCGATTGGCCTTCTCCGGCCAGGTCCATTACATATTTAAGTTAACACCTGCAGGTTTAACAATGCTTAGAAGTGACTGGAATGCCTGTGTCACTTGTAGGGCCATTTTCGCGCCTGCTTTTGATTCAACTTTCTTAATTTCACCGTAGTTATCGTATGCTACGTTGATGATTCCCACATTCTCCATTTCAATCTCAACTGGTTTCCCAAGTGAGTTGTACTTAAAAGAAAGTGTTCTTCTCGTCTTAGCATCATCTTTTTCCTGGTCGATCATTTTTGTGATCTTTCCAGAGCGATCGTAAATCAGAAGAACTGATTTCCCTGCGCTATTAACAGCTTTTGCCAGGTTTCCGATCTTGTCGTACTGGAAGTTCGTCCAGCCGTCATTGTTTACAACTCTTGTGATCTTGTTGATCTTGTCGTCATAAGCAAGTTCAACATACTCTCCACGAGTTGATGTTTTCTTTGTAAGAAGTCCTTTCGCATTGTATTCGAAAGTTGTTACGTCTTTTCCACGAGTGATTTTAAGTGGAAGAGAACAACACTCAGAGTAAATCGTCTCAGTTTTGATTCCATCTACATCAGTCGCAATTCTGTATGTGTATTGCTGACCATCTGGTTTTGTCTTAATTTCGTATTCGTAACGGCTTGAAGACTCAGGTCCATCTACTGGTTTCTTTGTTACAGTTGTCCAGTAATGGAAATCCGGGTTCTTCGGGTTGTTTTCGTACTTGTACTTAGTAGACTCCCCGTTTCTTTCGATAACTTCTGTTGCAAACGAGTTCTTGTCGTACTTCACTTGCATCTTCGTTGTATCGATATACGTGATGCCTGTTAGGTTATGGTTACTGTCATAGTCATACTTATAAGTGTTACCTGCTACGTCTGTACTTGTAGAAAGGTTACCTTTTGTATCGTAAGCGTAAGTCGCTTTTTTATCTCCAGTGAAAGCTGCAGATTTAATTTTCCCATCCGGGTACCACTCGAAAAGGATTTGTTTTGCTTGCGTGTCTTTAATCGCAAACAGTTGCTCTCCCTTGTATTCGAATGAAATACTGTATCCATTTTTATCCGAGATTTTTGTCAATTTACCTACGTTGTCGAAGTAATCAACTTTCCCGTCTGAACCTGTTCTCTTATATCCCGTCTTCTCCTTCACCATTGTCTGGATTCCACGGTCATTTGAGTAAAGCATTGTTCCGTCAGCTAAAACTGTCTCGATATTATATTTTTTCGAGTAGAACTGGCGAAGCTCAGCATCGCTGTTCAAACGCTTCATCAGCGACTGAACCATAACGTCACTTACCGGTTCTTTTTTCTTCATAGCTTCGATAATTTTCTTAGAAGAAATCTCTACGTTGATTGCTTCTTTCGGAACGAAACGAGTCTGTGCTCCCGATCCGTTTTCCATTACCACTACTGATCCGTCTGCAGAAACCATTAGCTTTGTTTCATAGAGAGATCCCCATCCGAAACCAAACCAGCCATTATCTGTTGACTTAGAGTTATATGTTCTCGTCACCTCTAAATCGTGGTCTCCACCAGGAGCAATGATATCAGTGTAGGTGATATAAAAGTTTCCGTTTTTTAAGTTAACACCACCAAACGCCATCATCGGCATTAGAGAGAGTGCTATCAGCGATTTTTTAAAACTCATAATTCACATTCCTTGTTAGAAAAATACAGTTAATTATTCGGTATAATTGAACAATTTCTTTAGATCTTAATTTTTACAATTTTCATTATAACGTAAATACCTGCTATATCGAAGATTAAGGCTACAAATAAAAATACTAGACCCAGCGGAGTCGTAAATAACGGAGTCATTGACTTGGGATCTTGTAGGAAATAGACGAATCCCAGAAGGTACGGCATTGCCCCGATGGTCATTCCCTGGAACATCCCCTGTGCAGTGTAAGTGTCAACTTTTTGTTGCAGTCTTACCCTTTCGCGGATTACATCAACGATCGTATCAAAAACCTCCGAAAGATTACCCCCGGTTTCCCTTAGAATATTCACAGCAGACACGAACATGTCGTTGTCTTCCAGGGGCACGCGTTTCGCGAGGTTTTCAAAACACTCTTCTAACGGCATCCCGATTCTGTTTTGTTGAAGAAGCACATTGAACTCTTGAGAGATAGGGGCGGGCATTTCCTCAACAATCATCCCGATGGCTTGAGGAACCGAAAGACCGGCGCGGATTCCATTGGAAAGAAGCTGAAGGGCGTCCACCATTTGCAGTGAATAGGCCTTAATTCTTTTCTCCACCATGTAATCAATAATCCATCTCGGGGCCTTAAAGCCAATAAAGGCCATGATCCCACCGAGAATAGCTCCTAAAATCCAGCTGGCAAAAAAACCAATGAATAAAAAGATAAAACAACCAAGCCCCACTGAAGAGGCCAAAAGCATATACGTTAGCCTGTCTTGAGGGATTTCAATGAAAAGGAATTCAAGTTTCTCTGTAATATACGTGCGCGTCCCATAGGTCTGGCGCTCGATCCAGTCGAAGATATTGATTGAATACTTGTAACTTAGAGCGAAGACCATCATTCCCACCACAAAGATGAGTCCGTTTCGGCCAACCAAATCTAAGAAAAAACTCATGCCCTACCTATTTCTTCACCGGTGGTTTTGCTGCACCTGTTGGTGCTGCTCCTCCACTCCCTGGTGGTTTCGGTGCTCCAGCAGTTGCCGGTGCCGCCGCTGCAGGCGCAGCTGCTGCTGGCGCTCCTTGTGGTGGACGGTTGCTGAAGATCCCTCTTGGAACGTTGTAACCTTTTCTCTCCAGAACTTCGATAAACTTAGGAATAAATCCTGTGGCCTGGAACTCTCCAAGGATTTTTCCGTTCTTATCAATTTCTTTTTGAATGAATAAGAATATATCCTGAAGGATAACAGTATCTCCCTGCATTCCCGCAATCTCAGTTATATACATAACTCGTCTCGATCCATCATCAAGACGTGACTGTTGAATAATCATATGAACAGCATTGGCGATCATTTCTTTAATCGCACGAGGAGAAATTGATGTTCCGGCGTATTGAACAAGTGTTTCCAGACGCCCGATACACTCACGTGGATTGTTCGAGTGGACAGTTGTCATTGAGCCGTCGTGACCTGTACCCATTGCTTGTAACATATCCAGAGTTTCACCACCACGACACTCACCAACAACAATTCTATCTGGACGCATACGCAGTGTTTGTTTTACCAGACAACGAATATCAATTGCACCATCACCTTCCAATGAAGGTGGACGCGTTTCAAGTCGAACAATATGCTCTTGCGGAAAGTTCAATTCCGCCGAGTCCTCGCATGTAATAATACGTTCATTTGATTGAATGAACCCACCAAGAACGTTGATCAGCGTCGTCTTCCCGGAACCAGTACCACCAGAAACGATGATATTTCTATGGGCCTCTACCGCAATACGAAGAAAATCGGCCATGTTCTCTGTCATTGACCCGAATTTAACCAGGTCTTTGTACGTCAGACGTTTCTCTGGGAATTTACGAATAGTAATCGTACATCCATCAATTGATGATGGAGGAATAATAGCGTGAACGCGGGACCCGTCTTTTAAGCGGGCATCAACGTAAGGTGTTTTTTCATCAATACGTCTACCAATCGGAGCAACAATTCTTTCAATAACGTTTAGAACCTGGCGGTCGTTAGTGAAAGTAATTTCAGAAAGCTTAAGCTTTCCACCCTGCTCGTAATAAATCTTATAAGGCCCAACAACCATGACCTCGGAAATACTCTTATCACGAAGAAGATCTTCCAGCGGCCCAAGCCCCAGAGCTTCATCCAGGATCTCTTTTACGATCTGGTTCATATCTTCGCGGGTATTTAAAATCCCCTTCGTGTCTTCTTTTCCTAAGAGTTCAACGACAACTTTTTTTGTCTGCTCTTTTAAAATGATCTGCGCCTTGGGATCGTTATCGTCTGCTTTCTTTAAATCCATCTCTTCAACAAGAGCACGGTGAATGCGCGATTTTAAATCTGTCCAAGGGCTCTTTCCACCTTTAGTCGG
Source organism: Bacteriovorax sp. As-1 (assembly GCF_058446905.1). NCBI lineage: Bacteria > Pseudomonadati > Bdellovibrionota > Bacteriovoracia > Bacteriovoracales > Bacteriovoracaceae > Bacteriovorax > Bacteriovorax sp. As-1. The sequence continues at coordinate 1,792,986 of NZ_CP184341.1, read as the reverse complement.
TCCACCTTCAGCTCCGGCAGCCGCTGCGGGATCAGCTTTCTTCTGACCGACTTCAGAAGGTTTATTTAACTTTTCAAGTGCTCTTAGGATACTTTTTTCATTGAGACGTCTGACTGTATCAACGATACCTTTAGCAAAGTTACTGTTTCTCGCTACCAGCATAACCGGTTTTTTCTGGTTAAGGGCCAGCGTACAGTTTTGATCATCGCGAGGGATAACGCTAAAAGCAGGCTTTCCTAATGTCTTGGCGATTACATCGTTTGTAACCGGGTGGCCTTGCTGGGCCTGGTTGATTACAAATTGGATCATGTCTTTAGGAAACATCATCGTCACCAGGTCAGAGTACAATCTCTTCGTCTGGTTAAGCGCAAGAATATCCGGTGTCACCACAACAAAAATGAGTGTTGAGAACTCTAGTGCTTTTATCGCCAACGGAGTCAGCTCATTTCCTGCATCGATAATAGTTATTGGATAAATATTAGTTACGGCCTTAAGAGTTCTTCCTAAAGCTTCAACTTCAATTCCTTCTGAAGCTGTCGGGTCGTTAGGCATCCCGATGTAGAAAACGTTTTGATTCATATTAACGAACTGCTGGATAGAATTCGGGTCAACGGCCCCTTTGAAATCCGCCAGTTCTTTTAAATTCTTCTTCCCCTTCATCCCGGTGATGAAGTCCTGGTCTCCGCTTGCTTTTTGATCGAAATCTAAAAGAAGCGTTTTAACTTTTCCTTCAATCGCGTAAGCAAAGGCCAAGTTCGCCGCAACCTGCGACTTACCAAGTCCTCCTTTACCCCCGATGATTGAAATTATGTGTCCGGCCACTATCTGCTCCTTTTCCTGAACTTTCTTTCTACTTCCTGTGCTCCTGAAGAAGCTGACTCGATAATTTCTGGAGTCACAAAAATGACGAACTGAGAGCGGTTAGTAGAGTATTTTTTAGACTTTAAGAATGAAAACAGCGCTGAACCATTTTCAATCGTTTCCTGAACAGGAGGGTCTCTATCATAGTCAGTTGTAAATTTATTCTGTACAACACCCCCGACAACTGCCGATTCCTGTGACTTCACAATAATTTGCGTGTTAACAGTGTTATCTAATTCTGTGGGGACGGAATCGCCCGTTGTTGCCTTAACTGAGATAACCATTTTTAAATTAATCTTTTCTTCCTGAAGCATATTGGGAGTGATTCGCAACTCAAACCCTGATACGGCCGTACCACTCTTCAGGTTGTCTCCTGTGCCGATGGCATAAGGGATTTTTGAAGTTTTATTGATAGCACCTTCAACATTGTCTTTAACAATGATAACCCCGGACTGAACAACACGAGCGTGCCCCGCACTCTTGGCCGAATTTAATTTCGGAAAAAGATTAGAGATCGTCGCTGATAATGTCCCTTGAGATGAAGTGGCCACTCCACCACTACCGTTTTTACCAACCTGGATTGATCCACCACCGCTACCAATTGTTGGAGTCCAGCTAAAACCAAAAGTCTTATCGTAGGCCTTTGTTAATTCCACGAACTGGGCCGTGATCTTAAAAAGTTTCGCCAGAGGTTCTGGTTTTGGTTTCGTATTGATCGTTAACAAGTTTTCAAATGGAGGTTTTTTAGTCGTCTGAACAGTATCTGTTCGTCTTGCCAAGTTCTGAATCTGATCTGGAAGATAAGCGCGGGCAATCTGCTCGGCCTTATTACTTTCTTCCTGTGAGTTAACAACCCCTTCAATCCAAAAAGTTCCATTTACCACTCGAACAGTAACGTCGCGAAGTGTACTTTTTTGCATTTCATCCTGCATTTTCTTAGCAATAACCAGCTGAGTTTGTGGAGAGAGTTCAACCAAACGAAGAACATCAGGATATTTTTCGAGGATAACAACAACTTTACCAATATCGCTTGGAACAACAATTTGTCCGCCGACAAAAACGGCGTCCCCTTTAATACCAATTTCCAAACCTTCAACATCACCTAAAAGTTCTTTTAACTGAACAACAACTTTAGACTGATCAGATGCCGTTACTTTTAAAAGATAACGGGCCTTGATATCTCCGGCCAAGTCACGGACTGTTAGGGTCGTATCTCCTGCTTTAATCCCGGTTAAAAGAATCTGCTTTTTTTGCGGAACGAGCTGATATGAAACTAAGTTCTCGTTAGCGATTTTAATAACTGAGTTTGGAACGAAATCAAGCGTGATGATTTTTTCCAAACCAACAATAACTTCGACTTCCTTCAAAGACTCATTAGGATCCCCATCCTGAGAAAACACAGGAAGTGCGATTAGTACCCATGAAAAAAGAATAATAAAAAATTTATTGAGCATTTTTAGACTCTTTTAAATATTTCTCAGAGAAGAAACCTTTGGCTTCAGAGGCATCCTCTCCAAGTACATCGTAAATTTGTGTTGCTCTTAATCTCACCGGTTCTTTATCCGCATTGTTTCTCAGTGACAGCGATAAAGTACCGCTACCGTAGGCCTGCATGAAAGCAAGCTTCTGCACATCGTACGGATCAAGTTCAAGTGTGATCGTATTGTAAGTCGTGTATGTATTTAAGTTCATCGTACGGATAACTTTAGGTGTTTCAACCCCGTACATAGGGATTGAGTTAGTCATACTCATCCCGGTAGAAAGAACCAGAACGTCCTGAAGAAATGTTCTCGTTTTTTGTAAATCTTTTCTCGCCCCTTGAGAAATATCAATCGCCGCCAGAACGTCTACGCGGTCTCCTGGCTTAATCAATCTTCCCACGGCATCTTTCTCAGTGATGTTGATCGCAACAGCACGTTTACCAACAGAAACCTGGCGTGAAAGACCTGTTTTAATTCCGGGATAAGTTACACGTGGTTTTGTGATCTGCTCGCCTTTGATAATAGGAACAGTCGCAATTGTGTTTTCTAATTCTTTAATTGTTTTGAAATGCCCTGGTGCCAGGAAGTTTGCAGGAACAGTTTTAACTTCAACTTTTGAGTCATCGATCAGGTCGAGTTCTTGAATATCATTTTTTGCAACAACAACAGACATTGGAATACCGTATTCTTTTGTCATCGCGCTTTTTTGATCTTCGAGATATGTCCAAACCATCATCATCGCAAAAGCTGCGATTGCAATGGCCAAAGTGAGGGCGCGTGTGTTCATACTTTTTCCCAACCTGTTTAAATAACTAGCTTTTTAAATAGTAACAAAATTTAGGAAAAAATTTGCGGAAGGGAAGAATTTGACTAGTAGGGCCTAGTTGGAAAGGATGCAGTTTCCGGGGTTATTTTGTTGGGCCGGATTGATGTCGTAGTAGTTACCAGCTCCCCCATCGGAAATCTTGTTGTAAACCGGACCACATATTCCATAAAACGTAAACACTCGGACATAGCGGCTGATAGGCTGTCCATCATTGTCTTCATCTCTTTCTTTAGAATCACACTCTTCGCTCGAATCGTTTTTTAAAAGTGAAGAAAATCTAAAACATGGAGCAAATGAGCGCTGACCTCCAGAGGCCGATTTCTCTCTCCATCCCAGAGCTGAAAAACCGACTACAGAAATAGCTTTTTCTGAAAATTCGTCCAAATCAGTTGTGGTGTTGATATAAGAATTTCCCCTAAGCAGACCATAAAAATACCCGCGTACTGCTTTTTGCTGGTTAATTGAACCATTGATCGCATTTCCCGTCGTCGAATAAATCGTGTAGAGAAAAATCAGGAACGGCAAAAAGATGATGAGTTCAAAGATTGCCTGACCTTTCTGGTTTTTTAAAATAGTCTTCATATCATCCCCCATTATCTTCCAGGGTGACATGAACGTCACAGCGGCTTAACCCCAGCGACTTGATCGCCGCGCAGACTTGTTGTTTTGATTCAGACCTGCTTGGCTCTCTTCCTAAAAAAGCTTCCGACCTGAAGTTAACATTGGATTTTCCACCGACAAACCCGATCGAAAATCTTTGGGCGTATTCAATGTAAAGACCAACAAAAGCACGAAACTTAGTTGTTGTCGGGTTCGGACTGTTTTCTTTTAAATCACCACCGGTGACTCCCTTTATCAGCCCGTCTGGCAGATAGGAATTAAACACTCTCTCTGCAGTTGTTTTTGCCAGGCGGTCACCTTCGTCAATATCATCGCGGTCAGCATCTGCAACCAGGTAACTGCGAGCTGCAAGAAAAGTAGCATGATGAACCATGTATCCGTCAGTGTAGTTCAAGGCCATTTTTAAAAAGACGAAAATAAATCCTACGGCCGCCGTAAAGGTCATGAGAAATTCTATCGTCGACTGACCTGAATTTTGACGGAACTTATTTTTTCCCATAAGGCTCCGCCCCACCAAAAAATCGTGAAGTATTTTCTTTGGTATTAAAATAAGTGTCATGCTTATTAGACTGATAATTAAAGCTCATCGCTGAATCGTAATCTGCATCCGCATTGAGTTCTCTTCCATAGCGGTATGAGTACTCCATGCTTTTTCTAATGGCGACAAAAAGACCTGTTTCTCCGCCGACAAACTCTTTGAATTTTTTATTATTAAGCACTGTGATTGAAAGAGCACTAACGACGACTAGTAACAGGATGTACTCGACAACGGATTGCCCTTTCTCGTCTTTTAGAAAGAAAGAATTTTGTAATTTTGCCATCCGAACCACATCCAAGCGATAAAGATTACTGGTGCATAAGTAAACTTCTTACCAAAGATCTTCTTGATCCCGGCGATATCTCTCATTTTAAAATGAACTATGATTATATCAAGGTGTTTAAGCACATTAAATAAAAGTAATGAGCTTCCTACTAAAACCGTTGCATATAAAAGATAAGTAAAGGTCGTTTCCTGGAACTGAACTGGCACTAAAAGATACAGCGAAGAAAGATATTTTGAATCTCCTCCCCCCATGATGTTCATGATAAAGAGCATGAAACCCACCAGTAAAAAAATCAGCGGGAAAATAAATGTATGTACAGACCAAACGTAAACGTGAGGGAAGATGAGAGTCAGGAGGCAGAAAAACAAAAAGTTAATCAGCATCCACATATTGGAAATTTTCTTGGATTTAAAATCGATATAAGCAACAAAGAGCAGCTGGATCGAAATAAAAATATAGACCACAATTGGCAGCATGCTTACTCTTCCTGATTAACATAGCCTTTAAAGAAGCAAAGCTCCTTGCAGACGCCTACCGTAAGTTGCTCCGTTAATTCATAACCAATGGCCCCGACAGAGGCAAACATAGTCTTACTCAGCCCTTTTACCATGCTGATAGAAATAAACGTCATAAAGCAAAATATGAGCAGATATTCGATGAGGGCCTGACCAGAGGCCCTCATACGGATTTTAAGTTTCATGATTTAAGGATCAAAGATTGAGGAGAAAGAGACAACAGCAGGCATATGTTGCCGACTGCTACATGATCGTAGAAAAGTAAGGCAAAAGAGAACTATTGCAGCGAAAGTCTTCGACTAGTTACCTACGTCGATACCATCAACCATAGTTTCTGCTTTACCAAATACTTTAGTAGTTAGACCATCAAGGGCATCTCCCCCGGTCTTCTTGAATTTAAAGATGATCATCGCAACAACAGCTACGAGTAGAATGTACTCTGTAGATGTTTGTCCGCTTTCATCCTTCAAATATGCAATTAACTTCTTCATACTACTGTCTCCTGCACTTACGAAATTCACGCAAGATACTCCTCGGTTTCTTCACACGGGATCTTTAGCTCTTTGCTCTATTATTTTACCATTAGAGTCGGATTTCTTTGCTGAATCCCCGATCTTTTAGCTATTTTTTATCTAACCCATTAAAAATACTTACATGGAAAAAACTTTCCTAGAGGGTCAATTGCCAAAGGTGTATAATGAAAGTGGGTCTAGGAGTTGGCATTTAAGCTGGTTCCTCTATAAAGATTTATTCGGGAGCGGTCCCTGGTCACGGTGAGCAAGCTCATATTAAACCCTCAGGGTTTTTTCAGTGAGAAGCCTAAAGAGACTACTAACTGCAGCCACCTATTCAAAAATGGGCGGAACCTGATAAGTAAGTCCACCACTAGGCCCCTTTAAATTCTTGACAGCATGTCCCTATACGCCGATCATTTTTCTATGATCGAAAATAATCAAACATACCAGCCACTTAACTACTCTTGGATTGAAAACTTAGCCATGGATGAAATCAACATGGACGAGTCAGGTATTGTTAACATCAACGGGCACTTAAACCCTGCTCTGCTACTTGAAGAGTCTTCAATTGCATTGATGAATGATATTCGCGATCGCTTCGAAGCTTACATGACAAAATTTAATGAGTACCGTGGACGCAGCAATTCAAGTGCGGCCATCAAACTTTTTAAAATTTCAAATACTGTTAATGACTTCATGTTGTTTAGAAATTCACTTCGTTTAATTTTCGCTAGAAAAGCTAACGACTGTATCTCTATTGGATTTTTAGCAAACGGAAAAGACATCTACGGTGCTCGTCTTTCTTTCAATGACCAATTCGGCTCAACAACGATTCACGAAATCAGAGCACACATGGGACCTTTCAATAAGATCACATGGCGATTTAACAATGAAGTTGTCGACCTGGATGCAATGGTTCGCCACTACCTGACAGAGTTTATTGTTAACTCTGCTCGCTAGTTAGAACGACATTAAATAAACGATAGACCTTCGCCTTTATTCACAACACCTTTAGCAGGTGTGCGGTTTCCATTTAAACGCTTAAGTGTAAACTCCAGCGACTCGCGAATTGTCGGCATTTTGATTTTTAAAAGACCCTCAATGTTCAAGACATCAAGTTTGTAGTGAAGGTGCTCATCCACTCTTTCTACAGATGTGCTCTTTAAGATCGGCAAGTGCCACTTACCTTTGTTGATTAAGCTTTCTGATTCGTGAAAGATCTCACAATAAGTTTTAGCAAACTCATAATAAGTCATGTTGTCTTGAGAAGCGAAGTGAATCAACCTGTTGGCCACATTCTTATCAATACACATTTTTAAGATCATTCCCAGGTAATAAATGTCAACAAAACCTTGGTGAACAAAGTCATCATAAATGGCCGCCTGATTGGCCTTCAGGTTTCTTTGTAGTTTTTCAAACCAAGACTCGCGAAGCGCGCTCACTCCCCTTCCGTACACTTTAGAGCAGCGAACAATGAGATAGTTTAGCGATGACTTCTGCAGATAGAATTCTGAAGATGCCTGGGACTTTCCGTATTGAGTGATAACATCAGCGTTATCCATTTCATTGTAGTTTTTATTGGCACCAGAAAAAACAAATTGTGAAGAAAGGTAAATGACTCTTGCTCCGTAACGAGGAGCAATCTCGGCCACATTAAAAAGTCCGGCCGAATTGAGAGCATCAGAAGCATTTGGCATATCGGCACATTCTTTAAGACTAGTTAAACCAACACAATAAATAACAATGTCCGGTTTAAAAGCATAAAGGACTAACTGCACTTCATCTTTGTTCAAAACATCGCAAGGAAGTGCGAGTACGCCGGGAATTGGTTGCCCTTTGCGGTGGTAAGTTCCAACGACTCTATAATCTTTACGGAAAAATTCACACAGGTTTGATCCAACAAAAGAAGTAATTCCCATTATGAGAACCGTTTTTCTTTTATCCATACTGCTGTTTAAATCAAACATGACTTTCTTCCTCTTAGATTTAGTATAAACGAAAATAAGGAAAGTTGCTCCATTCGGAGCAACTTTCCTAAGAATTATCCATTGAGTAGTTTTAAAGCGGTGTTTGGAGCCTGATTCGCTTGCGATAGCACCGAAATACCTGCTGACAGAAGAATGTTATTCTTTGTCATGTCGGCAGTTTCAGAAGCTACATCAACATCTCTAATTCTTGAGTTGGCAGCTGATAAGTTCTCATCGCTGATCTCAAGGTTGTTTTGAGTTGACTGCAACCTGTTCTGAAGGGCACCGAAGTTTGCACGAGTACCGTTGATTTGCACCAAGGCATCGTCAAGCTTCTTAAGCACTTGCTGTGCTCCTTCTTTCGTAGACACCCCATCAATCTCCAAACCAAGTGATTTGAGGGTTGCGTCCGCTCCAGATCCATCGTAGTGAAGTCTATCGAGGACTGGATCATTTTTTGTTCCAACTTGGAATTCGAGTTTTCCGCCTGAACCATCGAGAAGCTTGATTCCGTTGAATTCTGTAGACTTTGCAATTCTGTCGATCTCTTCTTTGAGATTTTGGAATTCAATGTCTGAGAAACCTCTCTCTGTAGGTCCCACTGTATCAGAAGCGGCTTGGACTGAAAGTTCTCTAAGTCTGATAATGATGTTAGAAATCTCATTCATCCCACCTTCTGCCACTTGTAACAGTGAAACAGCGTCGCCAGCGTTACGCTTAGCTTGTCTCATTCCTCGTATCTGTGCTTTTAAGTTTTCACTAATTGCTAAACCTGCTGCATCGTCACCTGAGCGAGTAATACGCTCCCCTGAAGATAACTTTCTAAGGTTATCGTTAAGGTTTCTTGTATTGATCCCTAGAGATCTTTGCGCTGATAACGAAGGCACGTTCGTATTAATTCTTAATCCCATTGTTATTCTCCTGTCACGCAACCCCTCCTGGTAATACTCCGAACATCTTGTTCAGAAAATTTGTTATTATTTGTTTTTAAATTTTAAAGTACACACGTATCCATTAACTAAACTTAGCAACTACTCAAAAGTTTAATTCTCATCCTAGTAACTGGTTTGCATTCAACTCACACTTGCAGGCGTGGAAGATGCCTCAGAGGTTATTACCTCTGAGAAGCAGCCTGGATCAAACTCAATGCATTGTTTGTACTTGAGTTCGCTTGCGCTAAAACTGATGTACCAGCAGTCATTAAGATGTTCTGTTTTGTTAATTCTGCAGTTTCTGCAGCGATGTCTGTGTCTCTTACACGAGAGTTTGCAGCGGCCAGGTTCTCAACACTTGTTTGAATGTTGTTTACTGTCGACTGAAGTCTGTTTTGAAGAGCACCGAAGTCTGCTCTGATCCCTGATACTGAAATGATCGCTTGATCAATTGACGTCAGAGAGTTTTGAGCTGAAATTTTGTCAGATACTGAAGCAAGGTTTAGACCTAGAGCTGCCACGTTAACGTCAGCCGATGAAGCGTCAAACGTTAAACGGTCAGAGATAGGATCGTTTCTTGTTCCGATTTGAATATCAAACACTGCACCAGTTCCGTTAAGTAATGGCACGCGGTTAAATTCTGTAGAGTTTGCGATACGGTCAACTTCCGAAGTTAACTGCTCAAATTCCACGTTAAGGAACTTTCTTTCTGTTGCTCCGATAGTATCAGAAGCAGCTTGTACTCCTAGTTCTCTAAGTCTGATTAGGATGTTTGAAACTTCTCCTAATGCACCTTCCGCGATTTGAACTAGAGAGATACCGTCTTCAGCGTTTCTTTCCGCTTGTCCTAGACCTTTAATTTGCGCTTTTAAGTTTTCTGAGATTGCGAGACCGGCAGCATCGTCACCAGCTCTGTTGATTCTTTGCCCTGAAGAAAGTTTCTCCAAAGACTTGTTCATAGAAATTCTAGTTGAACCTAGATTCCTTTGTGCGTTTAACGACGCAACGTTCGTGTTAATTCGAAGTCCCATACATCCTCCTTGATTTCTGGTGTGAGAAACATCATGTCTCTCGGTGGGAAATATCCCACGGCTTCATGTTTAACTATTCGTCGCCATTCCAAAATAACTTTAGAAAAAAATGACTATTTTTTAGACATTTTCCATGGTGTAAACATTTGTTTTTATTGAAAACTTAGTACTTGATAAAAAGCCTCACCCAAAAAAGATGAAAGAAAATTGGTCATTTTTGAAGTTAATTGCCTTTAAAATAGACATATATGAATGATTCATCATTTTCCCTTACCACTTTATCTGCCAACCCTGAATATTTTGAGAGTGTGATCGCTCTTATAGAGAGGGAGTTCCACTACTCAAGCGAACTTTCCTTCGCGCGTGACTTCGCTCTACTGATGGATCCACTTAATTTTGAAAATTGTTATCTCTATGTGGATACAGCAACCAATCAAGTGGTTTCACATTTAGCAGTTTGCCCTAGAGTGATGACAAAAAATAATCACCAAATCAAAGTTGCTTTTATTGGTGGTATCGCAACAGTGAAAGAGTATAGAGGGAGAGATCTTTTTAAGGGTCTAATGAATCATGCTTTAAATGAACACTCTAAAGAGAGTGCACTCTTTATTTTATGGAGTGAGATCACCGGCCTCTATGAAAAATTTGGATTTCACTTAAGTGGTGGACTGATTGAAACAGGACACGCTGTCTTCACTAATAATGACCGCCCCGTCGGATTTCAAAAGACAACTTTTAAAGACCTCTCTCCTAAGGATTTCGATTCCCTGAGAGGTGTGTATTCGCAGTTTAATGAAAAATATTTTTTTACAGTTATAAGAGAAGAAAAAGAATGGTCCATCATTAAAGAGATGACCTCGATTGATCTTTATATCAGAAAAAATCCAGATGGAGTATTAGAACAATACTTCTGCGTTAACAAAGGAAGAGATCTTTCAAATATTATTCATGAAATTGGCTGCCTCCCTGATCAATACCTATCTCTTATGAAGACTCTTCAGCGCTTTAAAACATGGCTCCCAGAAAGTGAACTTTCTCTTTCAAGTAACAAGGATATCTTTTTTACTGCTTTCATGCGCCTTGGAAACTATCAGGCCTTAAAAGAGTTCCTGCAAAAAACCAGCGATGGAGCTCTCGAGCTATATGATATGACCGGCGATCAGATCAAATTTAAATTTGAACAAAAAGAATACCAGGCCACCCACCAGGATTTCTTGCAGTACTTAATTGGGCCTCGCCCATCTGTGGAATTTGAAAAATTCCTGTTGTCCCCATACATTACAGGGACAGACAGTATTTAGAATTCGTTTCTCTTCACCACGGCCGGTTTAAAGATCGAATTGATGTGCTTCAAAGAAATCTCATAAGGGAAGTTCTGATTTTTGATATTGTTCATTTCAATAATCGTCTCTTTGCTTAAACGCGACAGATCCGACTTCTCCATAAAATCATAATCAATGGCCCCAGCATCCTGCTTTACAAATAGAAAAGATTCATCAGCAATACGATAAGGGAAGAATGTCTTGAAACCAGCGTAGTAAAATGTACTGGCCAGAACACTGTTATTGAGAAGGTTTCTTTCATTAAAAATCGTCGTCACCATGACTCGACCGCGAATGTTATCTTTGATCTCGTTTTCCTTATCGAAAAAAGGAGCATCTAAAATAGCAAATCCATCTGGGTTCAAGGCCTTTCTGACATAAGTGTAAAACTCTACACTATAAAGTCTCGCGAGGTCGTATGAGTTTGGATAAGGGAAGTCGATAAAAATGGCATCAAACTTCTCATTTGTGTTTCTTAAGAAGTAAAAACCATCATTGATATGAACTTTAACTTTAGGGTTAGAAACAGAATGCTGATTGAGTTCAGCAAAACGCCCTTTGGCCAAATCGAGCATCTTTTCATCCAGCTCAATAAAGTCGATGGATTCAATTTCATCGTATTTTAAAAGCTCGCGTAAAAGAAGACCATCTCCCCCACCTAACAGCAGAACTTTTTTAGGCACTTTCTTATTTACTGCAATTGAGACGTGAGCAAAGGCCTGATGATAAAGGAACTCTGTCGCTGTATTAAACTGAAAGTTTGTATCCAAGGTTAAAATCGTCGAGTCCTTAACCTCGCCGTTATAAACAAATGGATAACTAAAAATATCCAGGTATTGATAAAGGGACTTTGAACGCTCTACTTCTGGTAAACGATCCAGTTTATGATAGAGATTCTCAACTTCCTGCTTACTCTCACCTAAGATTTTAGGCATGTAGTAGAAAATCTTTAAATAAGTCTGAGTGATCTTATGCTCACTACTGCTAATCAAGATCCCTAAGACTAAAATGGCACATGAAAAAGCATAATAAACTTTTTTGCTGACCTTTAGATACCTCACGATAAAATAAATACAAACAGCAAGGTTTAACAGGGCCACGGTTACTGACGTTTTAATGACATCTAATTTAGGTAGGAGCAGGTAAGCGAAAAAGGTCGTCCCTACCAGGGTTCCAATGTAGTTAATCCCAAAAATCTGATACTCGTTATCGTTCTCTTCACCTAGCTTATCTTCCGCAATTCTCACCATTAACGGAATTTCAAAACCTGAAAGAAGACCAATTAAAAATGTCAGGGCCTGAACCATGACAAAAAAGACAATCTTTAAAGCAAAAAGATTCTGTAGATAAATGCTCGAGTGGTAATTTCCGGTGTAAAAGAAAAGGTTGTCGATATATTTGTACCCACCATGAAGCAGGTAAACATACACTACGCTGATCATCCCAAAAAATGAAAGAATAATCTCAGTGTTTATAATGCTCTTATAAGTGTCGCGCAGGCGATCTGAGTAATAGGCCCCAAGCCCCAAACCTCCGATATAAATACCGATTGTCATCGACTGCCACCAAATATAGTTACCAGTCACGATGGCCAATGTGTTGGCCAAAAGCAATTCGTAGACGATACTACAAAAGGCCAGGATAACAGTAATGGCCAGTATTTCAATTTTTACAGCTTTTCTATTATTTACGCTATTCATGGCTGACCACCAAAGTAAAATTTCTGGATAATCATTTCATTGACTGTGTCTGAATTGAAAATCAAGAGTGCCCATCCAATGAGCATTACAGCAATAAAGAGTTTGTACTTATTATTGTCAATTTTAAGTTTAATCATCACAAATAACGCCACCAGGATATTCATTGCTGAAACGACATAACCGATGGTGAAAATATGCAACTGAGGAAGAATTATAATAGGAAAAAGAATCGCTCCAATGAGTGTTCCAAAATAATCGTAAGCTAAAACATAACTTCCTTTTCTCTTATCAAATTTTTTCCCCATATCAATAAGAAGCGGAAGCTCCAGGCCTGATAGGAAACCAATCACCACAATCAAAACGTGATTTAGAGTAAAAAGTGGCATTTGAATCCAGTTTGAAAAATACGGGACTCCACTACTTTTAGCGATGTTGTTAAAAGCATAATCGAAAACCAGGGCCAGGACAGGGGCCGATCCACCGACCAAAGAAAGAAGAAGCTCGTACTTAACAAACTCTTCCAAGACGTCTCGTTTCACAAACTTTTTATAAAGAAGAGCACCAAATCCCATGGCTGCGATATAAAGACCGATCGTTGTGTTGTAGCGAAGGGCCGTATTCCCCATCGTCGTTGAAAGAGCTTGAGCTAAAAGAAGTTCATAAAGAATACTACAGCAAGCAGTGATAACCGTCACAAGATAGATCAGGTTTAAATTGTTTGAAGTAACAGGTGTCCCGATTTTTCCGCGAGAAAGAAAACGCTGGTCAACCTTTTCAAAAGGCACGACCTTTGAGATTTCGTTTACGATCTTCTTTAGGTCCGTTTCCATATTGCAGACATAAATGTCCAGCGAGATAAAACGATTTTCCGGGTATGTGTGCAGTGAAAAATGCGACTCCGCCAGGATAAAAACAATTGTTTCTCCATGAGGAGTAAACTTATGTTCAATCTTACTCACCACCGTCAGATTTTTTTCAATGACATCTTTTATGTGTTCGATGTCCGCATCTGTGAAATCGCGTTCACAGACGGCATCAAATAACAAATGCTGGGACCTCGTGTCCATACTGTTACCTATCTTCTTTTTTGCAGAATAATGTCACTTAATGGCGACACTCTAACAAAATAACAAAGGGCCAATGTAATAAAAATGTAGATATAAATTTCAAGCGTAGAAGCAGTTAAAACTCTCCCAAACAAGCTGCCAAACATGACACTCGTTGGAGCTATCACCTTCACAAAAAGAATGCGATGAAGAGCAAAGATCATTAAAGAATAAACTCCCATCCAGTTAAGCAGTGGGACGTTGAAAATAATTTTTTTCCTTTCCAGCCACAAGAAAGCTGAGATCACGATTGCTTGAATACCCAGGACATAAGCTGTCCCTGAAAAAGTGCGGGCCAAGTCGTGCTCAGTCCTGAAAAAATCATCGCGGTACATGACAAACTTATCGCCGATAAGAACATAAATTAAAACCAAGAGAAGCCCCATCCCGGCAAACAAAAAGTCTTTTTTATATTTATACATCGGAAGATGATAATGGACGTAGCCCATGATAAAACCCAGGCATCCTGAAAGAATGAAGTACTCCAGGCGCGCATCGTACTCATATCCTGGATGGATCGTGCTTCTTACCATTGATTCTAAGAAATCTGAGATAAGCTCTACCGGGATAATAAAACGCAGACAAGAAAGCAGGGTCAAAACCAACACTCCCCTGATTCCCAGGAACTTATAAACTAAAGACAGCGCCCCAAGGACCACCATCCACAGCATAATTGGATAAAATGAAATCGCCTGCCCGAAATTCGGGGCCACAATAAAGTTCTCAAAAACAAAGTAGAGAAAGATAAGCCCGAAGACTTTAAACCTTGCCCCCAAGCTTTCTCCAAAAGAGAGCTGGTCTTTTTTGGCCAGGTTAAAAGCTGCCATGGTGAGATAAACCTGGCTTACCCATGGAGTAAAAACCATGGCAAACCAGTAGTTCAATGTATCGCTGGAGATTTGTTTTCCGATCATGGGAAAATGCACACTGTAGGTGCTAGTTAAGGCCATGGTGTCGCGAAAATAATCCACGTACCACATGTTAATGTAGTACGTGAAATGTTGTTGTAATGCCAGGAGAATGAAAAAGCCGCGTAAGAAATCTAAGTTAACAATTCTCGAGCTTAATTCATTATTATCGATTGTCTTCAATGACATCCTTGTCTTTCTTTCTGATCAATACTTTATCGTAGTTTCTGATATAAGCATTAGTTACTTGTTCAAATAAACTCTGCCCATCTTTGGACTGATATTGATCTTTGTTTTTATTTCTTGCATCGATTGCGTCCGCTAATCTATCTTGGTCTGCACTCGATGCTGCACTTGATCCCGATCCAAAGCCCGATCCAAAGCCCGATCCAGAGTCTGCAGTGTTGTTGCTAGAACTGCTTGATGAACTTGAACCCGAACCTCCACCAAATAAAGCACCTGTTCCAGATGTCCCATAAGCTGAGTTCGATCCACTTCCGTAACTATTCTTCTCATCTTTTTTCGCAGCATTTGCATCTGAATTAGCTCCAGAAGAGTTGTCGCTAGCAAATAATGAACTTCCACTTCCAAATGCAGAACTTCCGGTTGCAAAGCTCTTACTGAATTTCTTAGAAGTCGCTGCCATTTTAGCAGTACGCTCTTTGTCTCCGTTAGAGGCCATGGCCTTATTATAGGTATCAAGTGCCTTTAACTGCTCTTTTCTTGATGCTCTCAAGTTACCAACCGCTTTTAAGAAATTTGCCTGGTCTGTTGAAAAATTAGCTGACCCGTTAGCACCGGCCAGTTTTGACTGCTCCGCAACTGTCGTTGAGCTTAAATTCGATAGCTGGCCATCAAGAGCAGAGTTATCAATAAGAGCATTCATCGTCAGAAGGTTATCCAGGGCCTTTTGCGTTTTATCAATCTCTTTACCTAGAAGAGCTTTTTTAACAGCATCTGTCTGATTGATTGGTTTTTCCGCATAAAGCTTTAAGTTATTCAGATAGTCTTTTAGATACTGAGCATTCAGTTTATTTAAACTGATTGTCTCTTTTGCGAGCCCTGTTGTCAGCATCCCTGCAATATCTATCGCCATATAACGAAGGTAATCAAGAAGACCAATTGTTGGATAACTGATTTCTTCTGGATTCGATTTCTTCGGCCATAGGAAGTGGTATTCGTAAGCATAGTTAGCAAAAGCTTCAAGGTTTGCTGTTTCAGTTTTTTTCAAGAACCCTTCACTGATTGCAAAAGCTTTTGCAGCATCCTTAATCAGCTTCACTTTATCGCGGTTCATGAAATAAGTTTTTTCTAAATCTTGTCCTAATCTTGGAAGGTAGCTTCCAAGAATGTTAGCGTCGATGAAAACTTCTGACAGGTAAAGTTCAGACACGAAGTTACCGCCACCTTTTTTACCGCCACCACCAGTTGCACCTGGGTTTTTCATGATCATGGCATTTTTAGCGGCCTGGAATCCTTCTTCAATCTTCTCAGCATAAACCGGTTGATTTGAAAGGATGGCATTTCTAGAAACCCCAGCTGGAATCCATGGGTCAACAATGTAACGAGACTCATTATCTTCACTAATAACTGTGAAAGCTTTTAAACACGCACTCGCTGAAGCGTGGATCTTACAAATGTCGTTGTATGGCTGAACTAGAGTTCTCGTATACTCCATACATGTTTCTTTCTTACCGCAAGAATAACTTCTTGGAGGGATGTCATAGTCGTTGATCTGTGGACCTACCTGGATCCATGCTCCTTTAAGGGAAGCAATCATCCACAATCCTCCGGCACCCGTTGCAGCCGAAGCAGTGATAATACCAGCAGTCATCCATGTCGAAAGAATTGAAGTAGTCGCAAAACCACCCAGGATAGCAATAACCCCGGCAGCTAGTAAGGCACCAATTAAGGCCCCTAGTCCGGCCACACTTCCGCTTGGATTTTTGATATTGAATTTAAAGAGTTCATACTTTCTAGTTTTTGTATCTCTCCACTTAGCTCCAGAACTCGCCCAATTAGAAACTTTGCTAAGTGCTTTATAAGCTTCATTATTATCAATTGTTAATGAAGCATAAAAAGACGATAGGTTTGATGTCCATACTGCTAAAAGGCGTTTTGCTTTGATACCTGAAGCATCACCGTCAAGCTCATCGAAGTTTGTTGATGGATCAGTGTACTTAGCGTACTCTTCACAGTTTTCTTTAAAGAATGTCTTTTTCGATTCATCAGTTTGTTTGTTATATCCTTGAACGTCGATACACATACAAGTTAATTTCTTATTAATGTTTTCGATTTTCTTATTCGTATCTGCACGGACTAACCTGTGAGCTTTTGCTACTTTCTTCAAACGTCTATAGATAGAAGTCTCTGCATTTCCATTTGTCGTCCAGTAGTCAGCATCTGCTTCCCCTGACATCACGAAGTCAAAGGCCAGCATTGCGATCTCACGGTCCATCGTTCCGTTTGCTTTTAGACCATTATAAAAGTCGTCTCTGAAGCGGATATCACAAGTAATGAAATTAGACTTCTTATCAAAGACTAGTTTCGCTTTGTTTTCGTCCATATCCAGCTCATTTCCCTGTTTGGATTCTGCACGGAAATTTTTATACTTTTCTTTATCTAACATGATCCCAGACTTCAGGTCCAGGCCATCATTTTTAGCGCCATTCTTAAGGAACTTCTCTTCGTCCTCAAGTTCTTCTGCATCTGCCGTTGAGATGAAGAAGCTCGCGAAAGCAACGAAGATTGACTTAATTGGTGAAACGCGAACTTGTGGGATAACCGAAGGTGGAACGTCTGGAACACACACGCCATTACCATTCATATAAAGCCCCTCGCAACACTTCTGTCCTCTTTGAGGTTTACCTCCTGTGCTTACACAGTCTTTACAGATAAAGTTTGCTTTACAAACACCGCCATTACACGAATTTGAACAACAGTCAGAATTTTTCTTACAAGACTTACCTTGAACTTCACACTCTCCAATACCTGAAGTTTGTGAGTTATAAGGAAGACAAATACCAACACCACATACAGGGTTGGCCATACATGACTGACCAAGGTCCAGTGGTCTATAACAACGGAAGACTTCTTCACATACTTTTACTTTTGATCCTGCTTTTTCTTCAACACACTCGCCAGAAGCACACTCTGAACTTTCAGCACATTTATCTCCGGCCTTCTTTCCTTTTCCAATGGCCACTTGAACTGGATCTGGTGCACACTTAAGACCGTCTTCACAGCTCCAGGTATTACAAACATTTCCTTCTGCTACTTTAGCGAGTGCCTTCTTATTAATGTCGTCTAATTCTCTTTCGATGAAAGCATAAAAAGCTTCTTCTACTCTATCTGGTGAGACACCTGGATTTTTTGAGAAAGCTTCATAGTTCTGCTTAATTTTAAGCATCTCATCACGAGTGAACTTCTCTTGTTTTAAATATTCCTCAAGCTCAGCATAAAGACCTGGCTTAATAATCTGAAGATCAACGCGTCCTTTATTTTCAACTTTATGTTCTGCAATTTCTTGCTTCACTTCATCTAAAAATTTTTTTCTGTCGTCACTTGAAAATCGATCCTTTGCAAAGACGACATTCAAAGTCAGGGTAAACAAAATTAAGATTTTTAGCATATGTACCTCGTTATCAATATTTATAATTATATTTTAAGGGCTTATGTGATTGGGGTAAACAACAACCATGTTTTTCCTACCTAAGCGGTTGAAACGATGAATGCCCGATGAAATTTGACCGTTTTTTAGACGACTCTTTTTCTTGGCAATGGAGATTTTGGCCAGCTTTCCCTAGCGGCGAAGGCTGGCAATACCTGAAGAGAACAATAGGATACCCAGACTCCACATAATCCAGCTTCCTGTCGGAATCTGGCTCCAGTGAGAGATGTCTTTTGCTCCTATTATAAAGATACCAGAAAAGAACATGACTGAAGCTACGAGAGCAAACCCCATAAAAGTGATGGCCCCAACAGCAGCATTGAACTCTCTTTCGTATCCGGTATTTTTGACTTCAATAGCATAGCCCTTTTTAGCGAAATCGCGCAGGAACCACTTTATATGGCGTGGAAGAACACGCATTGTAGAGGTTAAATCTCTCGCGGCCCAGGCAGCTTCTTCTAAAAGCTCATCTTTGCTAAAAGTGCTCTCGATGATTTCTTCGATATCTCCTTCAAGGATTCCGAAAATATTCAGGTCAATACCCAATTGTTTTCCTACGCCATCAAGAGTGATCAGAGCTCTAAAGATGATGTACCATTCGCGAGGAAGATATATCTGGTGTTTTTTGAGCGTGCTTAAAACAACGGCTAAAAGATCAGAGAAATTTGTCTGCTTTACCGAAAGCCCAACAAACGGACTTAATGATTCGCGTACGTCGCGGATAAGAGCGTCTGTGTCCGGGATTGTCTCGTATTCTGCGACATCTAAAAATTCATAAACCAGGTTTTCGTAGTTGTATGAAAGAATTGCATAAATGATGGCAATAAAATGATGACGTCCACTCTTACTTAAACTTCCCATCAAACCAAAATCGATCAGACCAATTTTTCCATCTTCAAGATAAAAGAAATTACCCCCATGAAGATCGGCGTGAAAGAAGCCATCTTTTAAAAACGTCTTTAAAAAAAGCCTTACTCCGTACTCCATTTTAGGAATCACTTCGCTCTTTCTTGAAAGAATCGCTTCGTTGTCTGAGAAAGGAATACCGATGAGCTCTTCAATAACCAAGACGTCTTCAGTCGAATACTCTTTGAAAACCTTTGGGATGTAATACATCTTCTGATCATCATGTTTTTCAATATTCTTTCTTAAGCGCTCACAGTTAAGGGCCTCAACATGAAAGTTTAATTCACGGTGAAGTGTCAGGGCAAAGTCATTTACAACACGAGAGATCCCCAGATACTTAAGCTCTTTGCTGACTCTCTCTGCCTGAATAGCAAGAAACATCAGGATAGAGAAATCTGTTTCAATTTCTTTTTCAATTCCCGGGCGTCTAACTTTAATAACCACCGGAGTTCCATCGTGCAACACTGCTTTATACACAACGCCGATTGAAGCCGTGCCAATCGCTTCTTTTTTGAATGAACTAAATGCATCTTCAACTTTTTTACCAACAGCTCTTTCAATGCTGGATCTTACATCTTCAAATTCGACCGGCTTAACTTTGTCTCTGAGCATCCTCATTTCTTCGAGAAAAGATGGATGGAAAAGGTCGTCGCGGGAACTTAGTAACTGACCGAACTTAATAAAGGCCGGCCCCAGCTCTTCGAAACATTTGCGCAGGCGAAATCCCAACACCTGGTTCCAATCTTTTTCCGACTTATCCGCAAGTTCCTCTGTGATCGTTTTTTTAGATTTAGGTAAAACAAAATTTGGTATTTTATTAGTAGTATTTTTCGTGATGAATTCATCAAAACCGTGTCTGGCAAAAACCATGACGATTTCCTGAAGTCTACCGACGTTCCTGATTGTTTTTGAAATTCCAATACCAGCCTTAATCAAATCCATGAAAAAACCTTTTGAATGAGATGTGCCTATATTATAATCGAAAATAATAACAATTGAGGTGATTTTGCGCGTTTTTTTGATTTTCTTGCTTATTTTTAGTTCGATCAGTGCTCACGCGGTTGAAACATGCTCGCGCGTGGCCATTATCAACTATCAGGAAGTCCTGATTGATTCAAACACTTCTGAAAAAGGCGAAGGTCTTCGCTACCATTTGCAAAAAGATCCAATTGCTTTACAGTACCTCAACACTTACCAAAAAAATTCAGGCATCCGCTGGCCTTCAGCTGTATTAGGAACGGCGGGAACAGGGCTTTTGCTCTACGGTTTCTTTAATTCTAATTCTGAAGACCGCAGGCTTTTTATCATTGCCGGGACAACAACTATCCTGGTGAACTTTCTTGTGGCACGAACACTGGAAGTTTCTAACGAGGCCAACTTGAACAAAGCGATTGAAGAGTACAACAAGCGCAATCTTCCAAAGATTTATTTCAGCCCGGAAGCATCGCAAAGTCAGATCAATTTTTCGGATATTAAATTAGGTCTTGTGCAGCAATGGACCTTTTAATCATAATGGTTGAGTAAATGAATAATATTACCTGTTATCACTGTCATAAAACCATTCCCATTTTAGGTGCTTTTAAGATCGTCAGAACTGAGGAGTGCCCCTATTGCTCTACGAGCCTGCATTGTTGTAGAATGTGTACTTTCTATGACCCGAAGGTTTACAACGAGTGCCGCGAATCAAACGCCGATAGAATCGTCGATAAAGAAAAGGCCAACTTTTGTGACTACTTCAATCTTTCAGATGGATCTCAAGCTGGGACATCAAAGGAAGACTTAATTAACAACGCAGCTTCACTTTTTAAAAAATAGGATTACGACCATGGATGAATTGCCAATCACATTAGCTGGTAAAAACAAGCTAGAGGCTGAGCTTAACCAACTTGTTAAAGTTGAGCGCGAAGAGCTTAAAGTGGCGATTGCCGAAGCCCGTGAACTGGGTGACTTAAAAGAAAACGCCGAATACCATGCAGCCAAAGAAAAACAAGGAATCATTGAAGGGCGAATCGCTCAACTTCAAGGTATCCTGGCGCGCTCGCGCGTTGTTGAAGTCAGCAAAATCAAAAGTACAAAAGTTGTTTTTGGTGCAACTGTTTCTCTTTTAGATGTAGAAAAAAACGTTAATATCACTTATAAAATTGTTGGCGAAGATGAATCAGATATCCGCGACAATAAAATTTCATACAACAGCCCATTGGGTAAAGCGCTTATCGGAAAAGAAGAAGGCGATACAGTTATCGTTAAAGCACCAAAGGGTGACGTAGAATACGAGATTGAATCATTTGAATTCGTTGACTGAGAAAAAATCATCAAAGAAAGAACTGGCATGGTCTTCAAGTCTTGAAGACCTGCTGGGTAAAGCTTCCAAAAAATCCTACGAAAAACTCGTTCTCGCTGGCATCACTGAAATTTCTGACTTCCTTTGGGTTTTCCCCTTAAGAGTTGTCGAACTACCTCCCCTTCGCAGTTTTGAATACATCGAAGAAGGGCGCATTTTCATCGGACGCGCTAAGGTTTTAAATGTCCAGGCAAAACCCAACTTCCGCATCCGTGGGCGCGGCAAGGCCATGCTCTATAACATCATGGTGCACGTCCAGGATTTACTCTCAGATAAAATCCTGACTCTGAAATGGTTTAACTCATACGGCTCAGTCACTTCAAAAATTTCTAAATGCACATATATCGAATTCATGGGTGAAGCTTCTGTTTTTAACGGCCAACACCAATTCGCCAACCCGGATTTTTTCCCATTGGAAACTCCGGATGATCCTTCTCCTTTTGTCACTGTTTCTAACGAACTTAAAATCCAGTACCCGACAGTTAACACTGTTCCCGGAGTGCAGGTTAAAAAATTCATTGATAAAATCCCTAAGCATCTTTGGGACAATATTCCAGAGACTCTGCCAAAGAGTTTGATATCAAAAAACAATTTCCTCTCGCTTGGAGACTCATTCAAGGTCATCCACGCTAAAATCAAACCTAATGCGGATTTAGAAAAGCGGGCTGAAGGCCGTCTGATCTATGAGGAATTCTTTGAAGACCAACTAAAGATTTATCTCAGAAGAAAATACTTAAAAAAACCAAAAGCTAAAAAATATGAAGTGAACGAAGAAGTCTATTCTTCATTCGCCAAACTCTATCCTTATGAACTGACAGTTGATCAGGCCAAAACTCTTCACGACGTCCGCCGCGATTTAAAAAGTGAGCACCCGATGATGAGACTGGTTCAAGGTGATGTTGGATGTGGTAAAACAACTGTCGCTATGATTGCTGCCATGATAGTTATAGAAAATGGCGGCCAGACTGCACTTATGTGTCCAACAGAGGCCCTGGCCATGCAACACTTTGCTTCTGCCAGAGAGCTTTTTGGCGACGACACGGTGAAGTTCCGTCTGATCCTGGGCTCAACCCCTGCAAAGGAAAAAAAGCAAATCCAGGCTGATTTATTAAGCGGAGACATCGACTTTATCATTGGGACACACTCGCTGATTCAAGAAACTATCCAGTTTAAAGAACTGGGCCTTGCGATCATTGATGAACAACATAAGTTTGGTGTGGATCAAAGAATAAAACTGACGAGCAAAGGCCAAGGCACTCACTGCCTGATTATGTCTGCGACTCCTATTCCAAGATCATTGAGCTTAACACAATATGGAGACTTGGATATCTCTTCTATTAAAACCATGCCAAGTGGACGCAAAGGCCACAAAACCAGAATCGTGACTGAAGAGACCTACCAGCAATACTTAAACTTCCTGATGACAAGATTGTCATTAGGAGAGCAAGTTTATGTCGTTGTTCCGGCCATTAATGAAAGTGCGGAACAGGACTTTCACAACCTGACGGACACCCTGGAGAGATACCGCAAGTATTTCCCACAATACCGCGTAGAGGGGCTGCACGGTCAGATGAAGCCGGATGAAAAAGCAAAAATGTTCACCGACTTTAAGGCCCACTACATCGATATCCTGGTTTCAACCAGCGTTATTGAAGTTGGGATCAACGTTTTAAATGCCACCATTATGGCCATCATTAACCCTGAGCGCTTTGGACTCTCTTCTCTTCACCAGCTGCGCGGACGCGTAGGCCGTGGAGATAAACCAGGTTTTTGTTTCTTAGTTAATGACAAAAAGATCTCTACCCTTTCAATGGAAAGGCTCAAGGTTATTGAGAACAATACTGACGGATTTAAAATCGCTGAAGAAGACTTAAAACTGCGTGGAGAAGGTGATCTTTTTGGAACAGATCAATCCGGAAGTTTATCTCAAAAGCGCCTGGCCAATATTGTTTTACATGCCGATATTCTTTATCAGGCACGCGAAGATGCCTTCGAGTTAATTAAGGCCCAGGACCCGGATATCAACAGGCTTCTGGAGAAGTTTTCATCTGATTCACGAATTTTTACAACAGTTTAATAAGTAATTTTTATAAGACCCAACTCTGAACCGCAAAAATCTGCTATACCCAATCCCATGGAAATAGTGATTGAAACATCTCTTGGGGCCAAGCCTCTTCCAGCTCTCTCAAAAAAAGACCCCGTCGTCTCGCAAGTTGCTGCCGACTTAAAAGACCTTCTGGCCCAGTTTAAAGACCCTAAAAAAGGTCTCAAAATCATCTCGGTTAAAACATCCATTCACGAAAAAACTCTCAATAGGCTTCTCAACGAAGAAAATCGTGCCAGCTACATGACAATCTTCAAGCTTTACCGCTACATCTTGGATGAAAATGATGATGCAAAAATCCTGGACCTCGCTCCAGAAGTAATTAAAAATTATCTCGTGCAATCTAATCCCCAACTCCTGACAGAGCAAATTACATTCAGCTCTGGCATCGACCAGGAACTGGCAAAAAATCCAGTCTTCGGGGAAATCTATATACTCTGTGGAACAGGTCCACTTAGCAAAAAAGAACTGCTCACTCGCTTTGGCCATTACGGTTTAAGTATCTTAGAAAAAATGCTTAAACAGCAGGTCTTAAAAGAAAGTGGGTTTGAGGTCTATGAATTAGGTAAAAATCAGGCCAATTTTGGGCCCGAAAGCATTATCAATTTAGGAACTCATCTTGCCTTAAATCACGTCAAAAAAATCAATGGCGACCTGCTTGATCAGAACTTTATGGGTTTATATGCCGAAGGTCTTTCGGATGAAGCTTATAAACAATGGCTTAAAATAGATCAGGAAGCCTTTAGGAAAAAGGTTGCACTCTCTTCAAATAAAAATAATCTTGGGTCAATAAGGGCATTTACCTTTATGACCACAGACTCTCTCAATATTGAGGTCGAAAAATGAAAATATCATTGATTCTTATGACTCTTGTACTAGGTTTTACTTCATCTGCCTTTCCAGGTGTTGGAGGAAGCCATGGTGGAAGTACACTTAGTGCTTCATGGAGCGAAATCAAACGCTCGCCGAGACTGGAAATAGCCTCTCCTCAAATTCACTTCGTTTCTCAGGAGAAAATTACGGTTGCCGTAGATGTGATGGAAGTTTGTGTGAATGGAGATACTCTTCGAACTATCAATGCCCGCAGTATTTATACTGGCGACGATAAAAAAGACAGTTATGAAGTTCTTGAAAGAAGCCGCAATTACATGGCTAAAATCCCTTCAAAGAAAAGAAATGCAGAAGAAATCAGCGTAAAAGCAGAAATCCCTCTGAGATATGAAATTGATGTTATGGCGAAATCAAAAGACCGCAGCTACAAGCTCTTCTCAAAAGATTATATTATTCCTGAATGTAACAGAGAAGGCGAAGCTCTGGAGTAAAAATAGCAAAAGGCAGAGATAGAAACAATCTATCTCTGCCGGCAACTAGTTAATTCGCAAGGGGGGAATTAATTAGTTCTTGTGATCGATAACTTTTACGCATTTGTATCCTGCGAATACGAACTTACGAAGCTCTTTGCTCCAAACGTAGTATGGTTGAGATTCGTAGTTAGCTGGACAGTCAACAGCTAGAGTTTCTACAGCTTCGAAAGCTACGTCATTAACGTCTGCTTCGTTAGCGAAAGATAGAGTTGAACCAAGAACTAGAGTAGCAAGTAATACAGCTTTTAACATGTGTGTCTCCTGTGACAAGTTATTAATGAGACGCCATCCTAGTCGTTTCTTTTTTTTGTCGTCAATCAATCCTAATCATTCAGCTTCACTCTTATGGACATCTTTAGAGACAGGCCTTTTTGTGTCCAGGTTTCGCCGGACAAACCTTGATTGAGTCTCAAAAATACCCGAGCAATGTACACCATCAAATAAAAATGCCGGCTGTAAAAATCCTGTGATTTGCTATAATCAAAGTCATGATACATCTTGAAATATTGACTTCTAGCGATCCCCTTGCTGTCGGACTCTACGAGTTTGAGTTTAATCATATACATATTGGCCGATCAAAAAAAAATGACCTCATTTTTTTGGATAGAGAACTTCCGCTTCAGTACATGACTATTCAGATTATTCAGGATAAAAATGGACCAGGGCTTATCGTGAAGAGTTTAACCCGCGCCCCTTTCTTTTTTGTAAACGGAAAGAAAATCAGCGGTGTTTTAAAAATCCGTCCTAATGATGTGATCGCCTTTGGTGAAAACAAAATTAAGATCCACGTCTTTGCCCAGACCAATGACGAAACAGACCTGAACGAAGCCTTTAAAGGATTTGCCGCCAATGCCAGCGAGCTGAGATTTGCCCTGGACTTCATTGAAGAAGTGTTGATTGAAGTAGAAGAGAAAAACCAAAATGTTTAAGAAAAACCACCCTAGCTATTTTTATACCAGCGATGGAATTCGTCTCTTTTACAACACGAACTTCACTCTGCAGGAATTCAATCCGGAAAAACCGGTGGTAGTGTTTATCTACGGTCTACTTTGCAGCAATAATCACTTCAAATACCAGATTCCATTTTTTGAAGAACAAGGCTACCAGATTCTTTTACACGATTACCGCTTCCACTTTGCCTCATCTGGTGACGGCGATCTGGAAACCTGCAACTTCCCCAACATCGCTAAAGATCTTCATGAACTTTTAGCTGAACTCAATATCAAAAAAACTCTGTTTGTTGGCCACAGCATGGGAGTGAATATCTGTCTTGAGCATGCCCGCCGCTATCCTGAAGATGTGAGCGCTCAGGTGCTTATCTCCGGCACAGTCTTTCCTCCACAGGACATTATGTTCGACTCAAACATTGTCGACATCACTATGCCTTATATTGAAGCTTTCACTAAAAAGTACCCGGAACTTTACAAGTCAGTGTGGAAGCACTCTTTTAAAAACCCGATCGCTCAGTACGCTATCTTTGATGGTGGATTCAACAAAAAACAAGTTGAGATGGAATTCGTTCAGCTCTACATGAAAAAGATCAGCGAACTTCCAGAAACACTCTTCTTTCACCTTTTAAAACTAATGCATGACCACGATGTTATCAATCATCTGGAATCTATCCAGACTCCGACATTAGTTATTGGCGGTGACAAAGATAAAATCATTCCCAATTATCTTCAGAATATCCTGACGAAGCATCTGCCTAATAGCCAGCTTTACATCGTTAAAAATGGCTCGCACGTGCCTCAGGCGGATTTCCCCGACATGATCAACTACAGGATCAATCAGTTCACTAAAAAATCACTGAAAGCTTAGATTTCGATTTGTTTGTACTCGATAATAGATTTGAAGACGCGCTTCATTGCTGATCTCACCTGCTGGCGTTTGTACTCTTGGTGAGAAGCCTCCCCTTGTGAGTTCGCCTTGAAAGCTTCCTGATCTACAACTTGAATTTCGTATGGATAGAAGAAACGAATATCTCTGGCCACCAGCGAGATGTCCATATTGAGAACTCTACGGGCTAGCTCGTTTTCTTCCGGATGAGAATTTTTAGCAATTCTTCTTAGGTCATTAAATTCCTGAAGGAAGGGATTCTTGTATTCAATTAACTGACGACAAGTAAATTGAATTGACTGATAAGCTTTAGAGGTATGTTTGTTTCTCTCATTCTCTGAAGGCTCAAGCTGTGCTTCTACTGCCGCTCTTTCCATCGCAGCTAAAAAACGCTCTTCAGAAAGATTGTTTCTGATGGCCATTTTTAAAAGTGATTGGTGAGACTCTTTAAACTTCGGCATATTGATCATGGTATTGATCGCACGGCTTGGTTTATTGTTATGAGGAATAACGATGTTCTTTTCCATCAGGAAACGAATCAACCTAAGAGAATCAAAACGAGTGTGAGTAATAAAACGCACACCAACTCTATCAAAGAGTTCTTCAGCTACGTTTTCAGCTTTATGCAGAAGTTTAATGATAACACTCTCACGGGTCTTTTTAGATTTTGTTTCAAAATCAACTAAAGGCACGCGGTCATCAGTTCCTCTGACTCCAATAAAGAGTTTGTCATCATCACTTCTAAAAACATATTTATAGAAACGATCAAAGATCTGAGTCTGAACGATATTAAAGTAATTCGAACGAAGATCTTTATCAGCGTGCATAATTGTATGCATAACTTTTAAAACAACTTCCGCCCAAAGCTTATCTTCTTTCTTAACGATGTTGTCGTCTGTCGCCATCAAAAAAAGCTGGCTGATATCCGAAATCATCAAAAGTGAATTGGGAACTTTAAGATCCAGCCCATCCGGGTTTCCTTCTTTTAAGAAGTACCTGCGAATAAACTGCATGGCCTCCTGGAAATTTCCAAAGAGTTCTGATTTAGCTACGCGGTCGTTGGGATCAAGGCCATAGCCTTTAAGAAACTGGTTAACTTCTTCAATAGTAGACATAGGTCCGAGAAAATTCTTTGTATCGAGGGCCGACTTTCCGCCAATAACGACGTCGAAGATTTCCCAATCGAACATATATTTATGAAGATAACTCGGTCTTTCCATTTAAAGCCTTTTTAAGATCCAATAATCGAGCTAGACTATTATGTAATGAATGATGCTAATCGACCAGAACGAACAAGACCAGATATTCTTTTCCTCTCTTTCTTTGGTGTAGGTTTTTTGCCTAAAGCACCTGGAACGTGGGGAACTCTTGCTACGCTTCCATTTCTCTACTTCATCGGAAGATTTAATCCTCCGTTTTTTCTATTCATTCCATTCATTATTATCGTGACCCTGATTTCTTCATTTGTCACAGATAGCGTGCAAAAAAAATTCAATCTGCACGATCCACAGTTTATCGTGATCGACGAAGTTTTAGGAATGACCACTGCGTGGTTATTCATTCAAAAACATAACCTCGCTCACCTCTTTGTCCTCTTTATTCTCTTTCGCGCATTCGATATTAAGAAGATCTGGCCAGCGTCGTATTTCGATCAAGAAGTGCATCATGGTGCGGGAACTATTCTCGATGATATCGTCAGCGGTGTGTATGCCGGAGTTGTCTACTTGGGCATTAACTACCTTTTCGGCCAATATTTAAACTTTATCTAACTTACGCTAAATTTACGCTTGACTTGCGCAAAGTTTACGCACAAACTGAATATAAGAAAAAAATTGATTCTTTAGCCATCAATTTGTGATGTTTTGACCCCATTAGTCTAATAATTACAAACACTTGATTATGTTATAAGTTGATCAATTTGCATAAGTTTTAAGTTATCGAATAACCACAAGAGTGTTAGCGTTAAAGCACACATATTGAGATCCTCCGGAGGAATAATGTCACTACAGAAAACATCTGCTGCTCCATCACCAGAAAAATTAAAAGCCCTTGATCTAGCTCTATCTGCAATTGAAAAACAATTCGGAAAAGGCGCGATCATGAAACTAGATAACAAAACTGCAACTGAAAAATTAGCAGTCATCCCAACAGGATGTTTAAGTCTAGACCTAGCGCTTGGAGTTGGCGGTATTCCTCAAGGTAGAATCATTGAAATCTACGGACCAGAATCTTCAGGTAAAACAACTCTTACTCTTCACATTGCGGCTGAATGCCAAAAGCAAGGTGGAACAGTTGCTTTCGTAGATGCTGAACACGCTCTTGATACAACGTACGCTGCAAAACTTGGCGTAGATATCCCAAACACTCTTATCTCTCAACCAGACTCTGGAGAACAAGCTCTAGAGATTGCTGATATGCTCGTTCGCTCTGGTGCTGTTAACCTTCTTATCGTTGACTCGGTAGCTGCTCTTACTCCAAAAGCAGAACTTGAAGGTGAAATGGGTGATTCACACATGGGTCTTCAAGCAAGACTTATGTCTCAAGCTTTAAGAAAACTTACGGGATCAATCTCTCGCTCGAACTGTACAGTTATCTTCATCAACCAACTTCGTATGAAAATTGGTGTTATGTTCGGTAACCCAGAAACAACAACTGGTGGTAACGCTCTTAAATTCTACGCTTCAGTACGTCTGGACATCAGAAGAACTGCTGCGATTAAAGATGGTGAATCTCATATCGGTAACAGAACAAAAGTTAAAATCGTTAAGAACAAAGTTGCTCCTCCATTCAAAGAAGCTGAATTCGACATTATGTACGGACAAGGTATTTCTAAAGTTGGAGACATCCTTGATCTAGCTTCAAACAACGGTATCGTAGAAAAAGCTGGAGCATGGTTCTCATACAACAACTCTAAGATCGGTCAAGGGAGAGAAAACTCTAAGACTTTCCTAGAGCAAAACCCAGAAATGCTAGAAGAAATCAAACAAAAGATTCTAGTGAAATTTGGTCTAGCAGAAGGTTTCCCGGCTCCACAAGTTGACACAACAACTGGTGAGATCCTTGAAGAAGAAACTGAAAAAGCTCCAAAGAAATCTAAAAAGAACATTCAATAATTAAATACTGACTTTGAAGTCCCACTCTCCTCGAGAATTTGAGGCCATGGGACTTTCAAAGTTTTTAAACCAAACAAATGTCAAAACAAGCGTATAGCTACCTCGTAAAACTTCTTTCATCGAGAGATTATTCTGAGCACAAGCTTCGCGAAAAACTCCGTGAGAAAAAGTTTCCTGCAAACGATATCGAAGCTGCGCTTAACGAGATTAAAGAACGCGGTTTTCTACGTGAAGAAGCTTACTCAGAAGCACGAATCAAAGGTTTCATGAGTAAAGGATACTCGGCCAGTTATATCAAGCAAAAGCTTCAACAAGAAAAACTCGATGTTTCTGAAGATCATATTTATGAAATCTTTGATGAACACAGAGTCAGTGAAGCTGAACAGATTAAAAAACTCCTAGCTAAGAAATTAAAAGGCCTTTCAGAAGATAAAGAAGAAGCTCACAAAGAACGCCAAAAAGCGATTCGTTTTGCTTTAAGCAAGGGACACAGTCCCGGAGCTGTTTTTAAAATCCTAAAAAGCAATTTCAACAGCGCCGGAATCGAAATAGAACCTGAATTATTTTAAAGAAATTCCCATGTCATTTAGAAGGAAAACATATTTTTCACCTGGAAGCCTCTCCAGTGTGAAATCCCATGTTAAGCGAACATTGACCTGTTCAAAATAAACCGTCTTATTTTTTCTTTCGCAAGCAAACTCGCCCCATCCATTAAGAGAGAGGATATAGTGATAGTTAACCGTTCTTCCTTTTTCCCAATAAATATTATCAAGGTTTGCTCCAACTAGTTTGTCACCGTTAGTGCATTTATAAGCAGTCATCATTGAAGGGACTTCATATTTGTCGCCGTTATATTCTAGTACGTATTGAGCAAAATCGTATTGGTTGCTGCTGGCAAAAAGAGTGAAGATAAATTGGCCGCCAAGAACATCATAAGTAAGCTCCTTAGTATTGGCTTCCATCATTGCGCGTACACTTAAGGCCAGGTCATCCAGGAAAGAATGAGAAGCGACACCAACCTGGTGTCCAATTTCATGAACAAGTAAGGCCACCATTGAAGAGTAAATAGCATCTTTAGGATAATTATGAGCTTCTGTCAGGTTGATGAAGATCGGGAACTCATCACTAAAGCCAGTTTTGGCCACGCGGATTTCCGGGTCTAATTCATCTTGCATATATTTTTCGAAGTTTTCTCCAGAAAGGAAAACTAAGCGATTTTTTTCTTCTCTATTTTTAAGAACAACTTCTCTGATTTTTTTAAGAACTTCACGCCTTTCACTATTCTGATAACAATCTTTATTGTTAAGACATTGAGAAATATAGCGATCCAAACTGCGGTAAATATAAAGTGAAGCCTGCTCAACAGCGCCTCCCCCATTTCCAACAATATCTGCTCCACCAGAAGCTTTCATTGCTTGAAGGCTGATTTTTAAAAACTTCTGATTAAGTTCAGCTCTATCTTCATCTGGAAGATAAACACTGGCGCTTAAGCTTTTAGAAACAAAAAGTGCAATCAGTAACAAGGCCGATTTAATATTTTTCATATTCACTTCCCTAGTGCTTCAACTGTTTTGTTAATTCGAAAAACTGTACGTTCATCTGGTAGACATCTTCCGACTCTAACTCTGAAAAACGACTCGAAAACTCCTTAATGAAATCAAATATAAATTTCTTTGCTTCTGGAAGGTTTTCTTTTTTAATTCTCATTGTCGTACTATTGATTTGTCTTTGCTCCACTTCCTGCTCCATAAGAGCTTCCTGAGCAAGCTCCATCATCCCGTAGTGGTGCTTTTTAATAGCTGATGAAGGAATGTCATTTGAAGTGATAAGACCTGGTTTCACAACACGCAGACGATTTGTTTCATCGCGCTTGATGATTTCAAGATCTTCAAGGTCTTTAAGAGCTTTTTTGATTTGTCCGACACTGACTTTTTTTCTTAAACGTTTATGAATCCAGTTCTCATCTTCAATGAAAGAATCGGTAGAAATGAGCTGCTTGAGCGCAATGTAATACCATTCACTGATAGCTGAGAACTGTTGAAGATCGATTGAGTAAGAGTTTTTCTCTGTACTTAATTTCTGAATTTGTTTGAGGTGCTCGTTAACGTCTTGGTTTTTTGTCTTTTTTCTTTCCAGGTCGACAAGGAGCTTAAAGTAGCGCTCTTCTCTTCCGCTCATTTTAAAATCTTTAACCAGACGGTCAATCATATCTTCCGACGGAAGACGTTCCCCTGTAAGAACCATAGAAAGAGAGCTGGCCGACTTGTAGCCTAAGCGCTTCGACCAATTCTGTAGATTGTGATGGTCGTGCGAATACATTCCGGAAGGAAGGCCTTTCTTTAACATGAAAGCCTTAAAATCCGTGAAATCAAATAGACTAAGTGGCAGTTCTGTCGTTTCCATTCTTACCCTTAAATTTTAAAAGAAGTGCCCACGAGGGGCGCGGGCACTTCAGTATTTAAACGATTACTCACAAGCTGAGATTGAGTATTCTTTTGTGAAAAGGTGACGAGTTGTTCCTTCTTTTGGAGAAACGATTTTTAGAACGTCTACGTCAAAAGAAGTTGGTTGAGCGTATGAGTAGTCTTCGTACTTAACACATACGTCTTGCTCTTTTGAGTGTCTGTATTCAACACATCTTGTTCCAGTTACTTCGTTGCTTACGATACCGAAAGCTTTTGAAGTAGCTGCACAGTAAATTCCACCGTTTTTACCTGGCTTTACAGCGTATTTTGTACATTTTTCGATAACTTTTTTAGTTCTGATTGTATTTCCATCAAGACAAAGGAAATCAACACCAGTCCAAACTCCATGAGTCATTTGAGCAGATGGCCACTCGATTTGAAGAGAGCGGTCTTTGTTAAGAGATGACCAAGAGTCATTTACAGAAGCTGCAAATACGTTTGAAAGGCTTAGAAGAGAGATTGCAAGTACGATAGTTTTCATTTTTTTCTCCAGTTGTAATTAATAAGTTCACTGTTATTTCGATGAGTGAGTTTTATTAACTCCGGAACCCTTTCACAATTATTTTTCACAAAACAAATACATTTGTTTTCACCGGCCGTGAAGTCCTTTGTAAAAAAGTGGTGAAAAAACAATGCAGCGAGCCTTCAACCTATTGAAAACATGGTCCTATCATTGGAGAATCCATTCCCGTTTTATAAAGTTCTATGGTACTCTTAAGTCTTCAATTTAGTGTACTTTTGACAGGATATTAGGCACATGGAAACAAAACTGACTGGACAACAAATTAGAGAAAAATTTGCAACCTACTTTGCGAAAAAATCGCATGAGAAGGTGGCCTCGAGTTCTTTAATCCCTCATAACGATAAAACTCTTCTCTTCTGTAATGCCGGAATGAACCAGTTTAAAGATTATTTTACTGGTAAAGCAGTTGCGACTAACAAGCGTGCCGTGAGCATTCAGAAATGTGTGCGCGCTGGTGGTAAACACAACGATCTTGAAAACGTAGGACACACAGCTCGTCACCACACTTTCTTTGAAATGCTTGGTAACTTTTCTTTTGGTGATTACTTTAAAGAAGACGCTATTAAGTTTGCTTGGGAATTTTTAACTGAAGAATTAAAAATCCCGAAAGAAAAACTTTATGTCACTGTTCACTACTCTGATGATGAAGCTCGTGGACTTTGGAAAAAAGTTGCTGGTCTTACAGATGAGCGCATTTTTAACAAAGGCGATAAAGATAACTTCTGGGAGATGGGAGAATTTGGTCCATGCGGTCCTTGTTCTGAAATCTTCTTTGACCACGGTGAAGAACACACGGATCACGATCTAGTGAGAAAAGATCCAAATGATCTTCTTGAAGATGAAAAAAGATATGTAGAAATCTGGAACCTAGTTTTCATGCAATTTGAAAAAACTCCAGAAGGAAAGTTCTCTCTTCCAAAACCATCTATTGATACCGGTGCTGGTCTTGAGCGCGTAGCTGCTGCTCTTCAAGGTGTTTATAACAACTACAATACCGATATTTTTGCTCCCATCATGAGAAAGATCGAAGAAGTTTCTGGCAAAAAATATGAGCCAAACTCAAAAGATGAAAAAACAAAAGCGGCTTTCCGCGTTGTGGCCGACCACATCCGCTCATCTACTATGCTTATTACTGACGGTGCAATTCCTTCTAACGAAGGACGTGGATACGTTCTAAGAAGAATTATCCGTCGCGCAGTAAAATACTTAAACGAGCTTGGAGTAAAAGAAGTTTCTTTCTACAAACTTGTTCCAGCTGTTTTTGAAGCACTTGGTGCTGAGTACCCGCAAAATGCGGCGAATGCTGAACTAGCTGTTAAACTTCTTGAGCTTGAAGAAAGAAAATTCAGAGAGACCCTGGAAAATGGTCTGAAGTATCTTAACGAAGCTCTTGCTAAAGAAGTAACGAACAAAGTTTTCTCTGGTAAAGCAGCTTTCAGACTATACGATACATTCGGATTCCCGGTCGACTTAACAGAAATGTATCTTGCTGATCAAGGAATCGCTCTTGACCATGAAGGCTTTGAAATGGCCATGAAAGAGCAAAAAGAACTTTCTAAGAAATCTTGGAAAGGAGGTCTTGATAACTCTGATAAAGTTTTCCACGCTGTTAAAGAAAAAAATGGTGCAACGAATTTCGTAGGCTACGACAAATTAGAAGTTGAAGCAAAACTTGTGGACGTTATCGACATGGGTGAAGCGAAAGGACTAGTTTTTGATACAACCAGCTTCTACGGCGAGTCCGGAGGACAGGTTGGTGATATCGGTGTGGTTAAAGCTGGAAAAAATACTCTAGCTCATATTGATGACACTCAAAAACCAGTTGATGGACTTCACGTTCACATCTCAAAGGATGCAGACGCTCTTGAAGTTGGAAAGTCATATACACTTTCAGTTGATGCTCACACGAGAGCCTTAACAATGAGAAACCACTCAGCGACTCACTTACTTCAGTCTGCTTTAATTAAAGTTTTAGGTGCACACGTAAAACAAGCTGGATCTGTTGTAACTGCTGAAAAACTTCGTTTCGACTTCACTCATCTTCAAGCGATGACAAAAGAAGAAATCCAGAAAGTAGAAGACTTAGTGAACCAGGAAATCCAAAAAGCTCACAACGTAAGCGCTGATCATATGAGCATGGATGAAGCTCAGAAAAAAGGAGCAATGGCCCTTTTTGGTGAGAAATACGGAAATGTTGTCCGCGTTTTAACAATGGGTGATTTCTCGACAGAACTTTGTGGAGGAACACACGTAAGAAACACTGGGGACATTGGATTAATCACAATTTTAAGTGAATCATCTCTGGCGACTGGAGTTCGTCGTATCGAAGCGACAACGTCTGAGACAGCGGTTAATTACTTAAGCCATAGATCAAACCTTCTTAAGAAAGTTGAAGGGATGTTCATGGATAAAGAGGAGCGTGCCCTGGCAAAACTTGAAAATCTATTTAAAGATTTAAAGGATAAGCAAAAAGAAATCGAAGCCCTTAAAGACAAAATCATGGCGAGCGAATCTAAAGACCTCTTCAGCAACGTTGAAAATATCGGCGGTGTGGATGTGGCCATTGTTGAAGCTCCAGCAGACAGCGATTTAAGAAAGCTTTCGGATATGTTTGTGAGCAAGTTCCAAAACGGTGCTGTTGTTCTTTACAACACTAGCGGTGACAAAGCGACAGTACTTGTTCGCGCAACAAAAGGCGTATCTAAACTAAACGCTGGAGACGCTCTGAAAGAAATTCTTTCAGTCGTTAACGGACGAGGCGGTGGAAAGCCAGACATGGCCCAGGGTTCTGGGGATGCTAGCCTTCTAGCGAAGATCGCTCCACAAGCAAAAACGGTGCTTAAATCTAAACTAGGGTAATAGATGAAAAAATCACTGGCAGTCTATAGTCTCTTTCTCGTTCTGGCCTTTTTCTACGGTTGTAATAAAAAAGAAGCCGTTAAGAATGACAAGATTTTGAATATGGCACTGACCAGTGAGATCTCAACCCTCGATCCGGTCAACTCATACGATAACGTTTCGGGAATGGTTATCTACAACATCTGTGAGCAGTTATACGACTACCATTACTTAAACCGCCCTTATGAATTAAAGCCTCTGCTCGCTGAAGGAATGCCGGTTATTGAAAACAATGGCCAGCGCTACGTGATCAAGATTAAGAAAAATATTCGCTATCACGACCACCCGGCCTTCAAAGGCCAGCCTCGTTTCGTAACAGCTCAGGACTTCATTACTCAGTTTAAGCGCCTTTCTTATAATCCACTCAACTCTACTGGATGGTGGGTTGTTGATGGGGCCATTAAAGGAGTCAATGAGTTTAAAAAGACTGTTGGCGATGACTTCGAGAAATTTAAGTCGACATCAATCTCTGGTATCAAAGCTCCAGATGATCACACATTAATTATTGAGCTTACCCAACCCTCTCCTCAGTTCATTTATAAATTGTCGATGAGTTTTATTTCTCCAGTACCACTGGAAGTTATCGAGCATGATAAAAATGATTTAAGCCACAACCCGATTGGAACCGGGCCTTTCTATCTGACAAAGATGGATGCGGCCAAAGAAATCACGTTGGCAAAATTCCCACACTACCACGAAAGCTTCTACCCTTCTGAAGGAGACCGCTATGCTAATAGCCGCGGGCTTCTTAAAGACAGTGGTGAGAAAATCCCATTTATTGATGGAATTAAGTTCGTTGTGGTTAACGACAATAAAACTCGCTGGGAATTATTCAACCAGTACAAGTTAGACTTCATTGTTCTTCCCCAAGATTTCTACACTCAAGTTTTTGATGATGTCGGAAATCTAAGAGAAGACATTAAAGCAAAAAACATTCGTCTACAGACTATGCCCACTCTGACTTACTGGTGGCTGGCCTTCAACATGAAAGACCCTCTATTAGGAAAGAACCTGAACCTTCGAAAGGCAATTGCTTACGCGGCCGATATGGATAAATATATCCAGCTCTTCACTAACAATACCGGGCAAAGAGCAAACTCAATTCTTCCCCCAGGAATTTTAGGTTACGACACTTCTGCAACTCTTCCTTACGAGTACAATCTGGAAAAGGCCAAAGAATACCTGGCCAAAGCAGGGTATCCTGGAGGAAAAGGTCTTCCGGAATTGATCTATGATACGAGAGCAGAATCAAAAATCAGTAATGCTCAGGCCGAATATTACAAAACTCAGCTGGCCATGATCGGAATTAAAATTAAGATTGTTCAAAACAACTTTAAACAATACTTAGAGAAATCAAGAACAGGACACCTACAATTCTTCCAGGATGGCTGGACTCTTGATTACCCGGATGCTGAAAACATTTTCCAGCTCCTGACATCTTCTAATCATCCTCCGGGACCGAACGCTTCTTTCTACTCTAATCCGCAAGTCGATGCGATGTACGAGAAGATGAGCAAGCTTCCTGATGGTGAAGAAAAGAAAGCATTGATTAAAAAAATGGAAAAAGCCGTCAACGACGATCTTCCATGGATTATGCAATACTACTCAAGAAACTTCATTCTTTACCACGACTACGTAAAGAACTACCGCCCTTCAGACTTAATCTGGAGCTACCCAAAGTACTTACGAGTTAAGTAATTACTATTCTGGATATATTGATTTCATAAATTCATAAACGGCCGGAAGCTTCTCTTTAATGGAGCTTCGGTCGACTAATTCTGGCGAAATTGAAGGGCTCTTTGGATTGTGAACGCCAAACCAAGCAGCACTTAAACACGCAAAAAACTCCTGCTCATTGGCCATCATATAAGTTAGCTCATTATCAGCGTTCTTTTCAAAGATTTTTTTGTTTTTTGCTTCTTCATAGAGCTTTGTTAACTTCTTTTGATCACCTTCATTCATTCCCATGACGTGCATCGTGTGAGCGAATTCATGCGTGAGGATATCTTCTGTTCCATGATATGGATCGTTTGGGGTTTTAAGCAGATTATCTTCACACACCGTTGTAATTGGTCTTCCAATCACACCGCCACCACCGCAGATATCGCAAAAACTTCTACCATCAAAAGTGCGCTTGTCTTTTAAGTCGCGCGCCTCTGGCATATCACAGTAGTTCTCACTTTTAGCGATCACCACCACTTCTGCATTTAGTTCAATCAATTTCTTTCTAATATCCGGTCTCTTAGAAATCATCTTCTCAATAATGGCCGCCGCTTTATCCAGCGATTCATCTTCTATAGCGCTCGATCCCTTAATGCCCAGTCCATTAGTAAGTTTAAATTTTTTGTAGAAATCCTTGGCCGACAATGAACTTACTGCCTTTTTCACGCTGTCATCTAAAGTCTCGGCGTTTTTATTTAAAACAACCGCCATCCGTTCCTGGCAGGGAACATTAGATTCGTGACCTTCATGAGCGATGGCCACAGACATAAGGAATAGAAGAAAAACCAGTGTTTTCATCATTTTTAGTTTAGCACGCTGATACCCGATCATTTTCATTTGATCACCCTTTCAGGCAACTTTTTCCTCTCTGACTCTCCCTCCGTTGCGCTTTCTTATCTCGGTGAGCATTGGCGCCGATAAAAAACTAAGATTCAAAGACTGCACTTTGAATAACGGCGAGTTTAGTCATGAAAAAGTTTTTTGAGCTACCAGTTCTCTTTATGATTGCTTTGACATTCACGGCTTCAATGGCCATTGCTAAAGACTACGTCATTTACAGCATTTCTCAAGACATCCCTATGGGCAATAAAGATGAAATTATCAGAAAGAACTTCTATGTAGACATGGGTAAAAACCAAGGCGTGAAAAAAGGAAGCGTCCTTGATGTTTACCGAGTAGTCTCTGTTCTTGATCCGTATGAAAGCAAAAAACGCTTCAACCACCGTGTGAAAATCGGTGAGGTAAAGGTTCTTCATGCCGAGGACTCTTCTGCCATTGGCGTTTTAAATAAGCTTGAAGAAGGCGAAGAAACACCAGTCTTTGAAGTTGGAAAACTAATGATTGGGGATATCGTAACGGTAAAAGTTAAGTAAGCCTTAGCTATTGGCGTGAAGCACTGCCCTTCTTTCCTGAATTGATTCCGTCATTTTATTAATCGCCGTGAGCGCTTTTTCCAGGCGCTCAATCTCGCGCGCATCTACATTCGGGTTATCTCGTAATGTACGAAGAACAAATGTCGTCATTCCATGGGCCACGACTATGTTATTTGCAATATCATGAAGAAACTTTCTTTCTTCAGCCGTTGTTTCTTTCGATGTTTCATCACTCATAGTCTGTCCTCTTTTTCGAAAGTATATCACGTTTTTTATTTACTCAATTTTTTTATACTTAAGTAACGTCACTTCCAGCACAGATTCTCGCACGCATTTCAAAGTAACCCATAGCAGGTAATCCTCACCCTTATCCAAGGCCACCGATTGATGAGGGTAGACATGAATTTCCTTAATTTTTAGTCCACTATAAAAACCGCGGAAGTGAAACCTGAAGAAGGTTTTTTTATTGCGTGGTGAGATTCTCTTGGCCTGACAACGTGAGAGAATTAAGATCATATCTTGCATAAAATACTCCAGTATCAAATGCCTTGATACTGCAGAAATCGAGCATAAGTTTTTTAACTAAGATGCCGAAATTAAGTTAAGCAAATTATTTAAAGGTTCAATTTATGATGAAAGATTCAACAATTTCAAAACTCTTTTTTAGAAAGACTTCGAAATCACCTCACAGAAAAGCTATCGGATGGGTTGATGGAAACGACCTTAACTTCTACAACAACGATGAATACCAACAAAAAGTTCGTCAGTTTTTTTACGGACTGATTAAATTAGATACTCAGCCTCAAGACCGCGTCGCTATCCTGGCACAGACTTCTAAAGAGTGGCACTTTTTTGATCTTGCAACAATGTGTGCACGTGCGGTGGTGACTCCCGTCTACCCGACTTATCTTGCTCACGAAGTTGAATACATTCTCAACCATAGTGAAACAAAAATTCTCATCTTGGAAAATGAAGCTCAAATGCAAAAGATCCTTGAGATCCAGCACAGCCTTACGCATTTGAAATATATTGTCGCTTTAAAAGAAGTCACTGAATACTCAGTAAAAAAACTCTCAGATAAAATTATTTTTCAGAGTTTTCAACAATTCCTCGACAATGGGACAGCTGAGTCGCAAAACTCTCCCAAGCTTTTTGAAGCAACAATTGAGGCTAGTGAACCACAAGATATTGCCTCAATCATTTACACGTCAGGAACAACAGGTGAACCAAAAGGAGCAGTGATTTCTCAACGCGCTTTTGTAGTTATGTTAAACAACGTGTACACCTCTCTTAAAACCAACATTCTTCCAACTGACCGAACGCTGACATTCCTTCCTCTCTCACACGTTTTTGGCCGTTGTGACTCTCTCTTAAACTTAGTTTTTGAATTTGAATGTGTCTTCGCTGAATCCCTTGATAAAGTTGTCGACAACCTTCAAATTGCAAAACCTACTCTGCTTCTTGCTGTGCCAAGAATCTTTGAAAAGGTTTACTCGAAGGTTCTGGAGAACATCCAGAAAGAAAACGACCTTAAAAAGAAAGTCTTCGATTGGGCCCTTAAAGCTTCGAACGATTATTTTGAAAAAATTAATCAGGATAAATCACCAAGCACCTATGAGATTTTACAAAAGAATCTTGCTTATAAACTGGTCTTTGAAAAAATCTACAACCGCTTAGGTGGACGTATTCGCTTCCTGGTTTCTGGAGGTGCTCCCATTTCTCCAGAAATTATCCGTTTCATGCAAAACGCGAATCTTACGATTCTTGAAGGCTACGGTCTGACTGAGACAGTTGCGCCTTGTATCCTAAATCCTCCAGTGAGACAGATTCCGGGAACGATTGGTCTTCCTCTCGGTGATGTACAAGTGAAGTTTGCTGAAGACGGCGAGATCATGGTGAAGACCGAGGCGATGCTAACGGAATACTACAAAAATAAAGAAGCCACAAAAGAGGCTATTAAAGACGGCTGGCTTTACACTGGCGATATCGGTGAACTTACTGTTGAAGGCTACGTTAAAATCACCGACAGAAAAAAAGACATCATCATTACCAGCGCAGGGAAAAACGTGGCCCCTCAAAAAATTGAGAACACGCTTAAACTGCAAAAACATATTTCTAATGCCATGGTTGTCGGAGACCAGAGAAAGTTCTTGGTCGCGATTATCAGTATCGATCACGAAGCCTTCCGCGATGACGGCGTGAGCGGCAGAACCTATGAAGAGCTCGCTGAGGACTCGAAAGTTTATGAGATCGTCGACCAGGAGATCCATACCGTAAACAAAGAGCTGGCCAGCTTTGAGAGTATTAAAGGGTTTTTTATTGCACCGAGTGATTTTACGGTCGAAAACGGCCAGATTACACCTTCCCTGAAGCTTAAGAAGAAGGTTATCCTGAAAACTTACGCTAAAGAGATTGATGCTTTGTATAAAAAGCTGGAATCTTAGAGTTACTTTATTCAGCGAGCTCTTAAAAACGACGCAAGTCTTTTCATTTATTCAAAAGTAGTAGAAATGCTCCACTGGAGCATTTCTTCGCTGAATTGACAAAAATGGGCATTAAGACTATAACTTAAAGTTCGTAAATCTATTTTTAGCCC
This sequence comes from Bacteriovorax sp. As-1, assembly GCF_058446905.1. Taxonomy (NCBI): domain Bacteria; kingdom Pseudomonadati; phylum Bdellovibrionota; class Bacteriovoracia; order Bacteriovoracales; family Bacteriovoracaceae; genus Bacteriovorax; species Bacteriovorax sp. As-1. The sequence goes on along the minus strand of NZ_CP184341.1, from coordinate 1,751,466 downwards.
CAATCGGCTTTAGGAGACAATCCAATGGCAAGAATTACTATCGAAGACTGCTTAGAAAAAGTAGAAAACAGATATGAGCTAGTTCACCTAGCTACTAAGAGAGTAAAGCAACTAAGAGAAGGAGCTGAGCCTCTAGTTAAGTCTAAAAACAAAGAAGTTGTAACGGCTCTAAGAGAGATCGCTGCTGGTAAAATCAAGCACGCTCCAATCAGCGAATACGACTCAGACGAATTCTAAGATCTTATTCTTCATTTATTTCTTATATAAAAAACCGCCTAATTTAGGCGGTTTTTTTATGCCCAAATCTTAAGGTTAATTTCATTTAGAGATAAATATCAATGCCCGATATGAGAAGTGTAAACATCTCATGTTTGCACAAGAAACGGGGAATTGTGTTTATCAAGAGTGTTTATAAAAAAGGCCGGTGGAGACCGGCCTTTCTATTTTTAGATCTATTACTTTTTTAAAGCAATTTTCAGAACTTCATCAAAATGCGAAACCGGGTAGAACTTCATTCCTTTTCTATGTAGGACTGGAACTTCTTTTAGGTCTTTCTCATTTTGTTTTGGAAGGATGATGTTTTTAATCCCAGCGCGTTTTGCCGCCAGAACTTTTTCCTTAATCCCACCAACCGGAAGAACCTTACCAGTTAAGCTCAACTCACCTGTCATAGCGATATCAGAATCAACCGCTTTGTTAGTCGCCAAGCTGTAGAGAGCAAGCGCCATTGTAATACCAGCAGAAGGTCCATCCTTAGGAGTTGCTCCCGCTGGAAGGTGAAGGTGAACTTCGTGTGCTGCCAGGTAATCTTCGTTCTCATGCTCATCTTTTTTCACAACTGGAGTTGCCGGAGCTTTAGTCACTTTCTTCTTAGCTGGAGCAGGCTTCTTCTCGTCCATCTGGTTTTGAAGAAGTTTTTTAACGTATGAGTAAGCTAGTGTGGCTGATTCGTTCATTACGCCACCAAGCTGACCTGTAAGCTTGAATCCTTTTCCTTTTAAAGGAAGAGTTTCAATGAAAAGAATTTCCCCACCGTACGCTGTCCAAGCAAGACCTGTAACAACACCTGGTTTGTTTTTCTTTTCTGCTGAGTCAGAGTGGAAACGTGGAGTTCCCAGCATTTCTTCCAGGCTCGTTGTAGCTGGAACAAATTTCTTAGCTTTGTTTTTCGGGCGAGACACTTTTTCAAGAGCTGCACGTCTACAAAGTTTAGCGATATGTTGCTCAAGAACACGTACACCTGGCTCGCGAGCGTAGTCTGCAATAATTTTTTTGATAACATTTAAGCTTAGAGAGAAATCTGATTTTGTCAGACCGTGCTTCTTAAGCTGACGAGGAATAATCCATTTCGTTGTGATCGCCACTTTTTCTTCCAGCGTGTAACCAGAAAGCTCGATAACTTCCATACGGTCTAGAAGTGCTTCTGGGATATCGTTGATGTAGTTAGCTGTCGCAATGAAAAGTACTTTTGATAAATCAAAAGGAATGTCCAGGTAGTTATCGATGAATGTCGAGTTCTGTTCTGGATCAAGAACCTCAAGTAGAGCTGATGCCGGGTCACCTTGGAACGACTTCCCGATTTTATCAATCTCATCCAGCATGATAACTGGATTGTTCACTTCTACTCTCTTTAGGGCCTGAATGATTTTACCTGGCATTGCTCCCACGTAAGTTCTTCTGTGTCCTTTAATCTCAGCTTCATCTCTCATTCCCCCTAGAGAGAAACGGTAAAACGTTCTTCCTAGAGAGGCGGCGATTGATTTACCAAGAGATGTCTTACCTACTCCCGGAGGACCTGCTAAACACAGGATCGTTCCGTCATAAGAAGGCTTAAGCTTTCTAACGGCAAGGAATTCAAGAATTCTTTCTTTGGCCTTCTCAAGACCGTAGTGGTCTTTTTCAAGGATCTTTTTAGAAGCAGCGATATCGATGTTGTCATCTGTCGACTTCTTCCATGGAAGTTCAATTAACCATGTTAGGTAAGTTCTCGCTACGTTGTACTCTGGAGATGAATCTGGAATCAGTTCCAGTCTTTCCAGTTCTTCCTTAGCTGTTTTTAAAACATCCTCAGGCATTCCAACTTTTTCGATTTCTTCTTTGATTCTCTTGATATCGCGAGACTTTTCATCTTCTTCCATACCAAGTTCAGAACGAATAACTTTTAGCTGTTCACGAAGGAAGTACTCTCTCTGGTATTTGTTAACTTTATCGTTAACTTCATCAGAGATTTTCTTCTGGATATCAGCTACATCTTTTTCACGCTTTAAATAAACAAGAAGTTTCGCAAATCTCTTTTTAACAACGAGTGTTTCAAGGAAGTCCTGCGCTTCTGGGATATCAAGAGAGATAGCAAATGCCACTAGGTCGGCCAGTGACCCTGGAGACGGCGAGTTTAACATCGCCAGCTTCATCTCTTCGTTGAAGTATGGGTTAATTTCTGAAAGTTTCTTTACCTGATTGATAACTGATCTTGTGTAAGCATCAAGTTCTTCATCAGTTTCAAGGATGTCATCAAAAACTTCAATTTTTGTTTTTAAGATTGGAGACTCAGAAAGAATTTCTGAAGCTCTGTATCTCTTCATCCCGTGAACGAGAACGTTCACTGATCCATCTGGAAGTTTAAGTTTTTTTACAACTTTACAAAGAACTCCAACTTTGTAGATATCGCCTGATTTGATTTCTTTTTTATCGAAATCAATTTCTTCCTCAGGGATCACTTCGCCTTCATCATTCTTCAGGTCGTTTTTAACCAAGTTAAGAGCAACATAACCTGTTTTTAAAAGAGACTCATCCAGTTCTGGTGTGAATTTTTCTTCGCTCAGGATAATAGGTGCGATCATTCCCGGGAAAATCGGGCTGTTCATGATAGGGATAATAACAACGACTTCAGGAAGCTTTGGAAGCTCTTCCTTGCCTGTCGACGGCTTTAGTTTTACTTGGAAATCACTTTCTAAATCAGACATTATTAAACTCCAGGAAATTAATTTTTCAAATCAATAACGAGACGGCCTGGGTTTTCCAGGTAAAAAATATCAGCGATCACTTTGCCTTTTAATTGCATATCAATAGACAAATGATTTGATTCGATTGGGAAAAAATTGATCTTGTTAATAAAACGAGTGTTGGCCACGGTTTTAAAGTCTTTAGCTAGGCTTGTTTCAAAAATATCCAGGTACATTTTTTTATCATCTGAAGAAATGTGTCCGTAGATTTTAGGAACCTGGTTTGTCGAGAAGTCGATAACGATTCTTTCAAAACCTTGTTTTGGATTATACGACTGGCGTAGAGATTTAAGCGTCGATTGAAGCTTAACTCCGCCGTTGTGAAAGATTCCTTTTTCAACGTAGATTGAAGTTTTGTTATTGCTTAGTTTTCTGATTCTTTCTTTTAAAAGATCCTGACCTAGCGCTGATCCTGTAAAGATCGATGTTAAGCAAAACAGAGAGAGAGAAAGAGCGGCAAGTTTCATATAAGCCCCGGCTAATTATACTCATAAAAAGTATAAATCAGCTTGGGTTATCTTGCTATATGTTTTGGCTTATTCTGCTTAATGATTGAAGAGGTTAGATGGCAAAGAATTAGACTCAAAATCAGACCAATAAAAAATCCACCCGGCCCATTGCCAGATCCACCGTTAAGGTCCACCGTTCCACAAGCGATACCGTCGTCTTTCTTGCGCGCCCCAATTGATGTCGTGCCCTTAGTTGTGAAATCCGTTAACGCGTAAGTGTTGTTTGCATCGGTACATTGAGAGTTGTCAGTGAGCACTTGTTCCTTCGAAGACACCAATGAAAAAGTCGAATTCCCATTGTCTCTTACAATAGATGCACTGACTAAATAGAAGTATAGAGAATCTTCAAAGTATCCCGACGATGGGAAATAATCTGTTTTAGTGTACGGAAGGCCATTTGGGAAGTTAGGAAATTCCATTGATTCAGGCGTCACGGTAATTTCGAAGTTATTATCCGACAAAAATGATCTGTTAATCGGAACGCGCACAACCGTTTCAAGATTAAACCAGCCATCTGATTCCTGAATGTATTTTGGCGTGACACTAGTTGTTCCGGAATCTCTTTTAACTGAAATATTGGCCTTGAAAGGAGAATAGAAACTTTGATTTAAAATCCTGAACTCAGCATAAAGGTTCCCGGCCCCCACTGCATCCCAATCTGAAACGCCAGAGAGGTCCATGCGGAAATAATCAGCACTTCCCGATTGCCCCATTTCTTGAGCAGAAAAAAAACCAACGAAAGCGTTACCCAGCCCACTCATCACACTGCTTTGAATATCAAAACCCGCCGGAGTGATGTTTTTATTTTGCATGTACTCGACCGGAACATCAAGGCCACAACGAATCGTTACATTCCCCACATTCACACTTGAAGAATTAAGACTCACGGCCTGAGGAAAACCTTCTCCGGCAGAGCCACATTTCTGAAAGAAACTACCACGGTACTTTTTCGAGTTATCACAATAATCGTAATGCGCATTGGAGTATTTATTAGGAAGACCTACCAGTACAATTGGTGACGTGTACAAGTAATACTTATCATTTTTATCCAGGCCATCAATAACAAAAGTTCCGTCATAATCACTGATATTAGACCCGGCCACTTGCCCGGTTTTAAGTGATATCGCCTGGACATGAACTCCAAAAACACTAATTAGTGAACGCCCACCAACAACTTTTCCACTCAATGACCCTTTAGTTGAATCACCGTTTGGGTAAATAGAATAAACTCCGGCCTTATCATCACTCGATATTTGGTTTTGTCCTCTACTTAAGGCATAAAACATACTCGAGCCATTAACCTGACTGTGCCCTAAACCAAGAAAATGTCCCATCTCATGAGTAAGAACGTTCCCTAGATAATTCACCTCTGTCACTGTTGTAGAAAAGGTAAAATTATCATTGATCAAAATATCCGCTTCAATGATTTCTCCAGTGTTATTTTTATAATAAACCTGAGTGACACCAACAACGCCCGTCCCGTTAAAAACCGAAGGGTCTGTTGAAAAGTAAATTTCATTTAATCCCGTCTGTCCGCTTCCGGCCGTCTGGTTTTTGCGCAAACTGATTTTAGATTTCCCATCCCATTGAGCAATCGAGCTGGCTGCAATCGACTGAACCGTCGCCGAAGAAAGAGACTGAGTGTTAGTGCTATTAACAAAAATATCTAATAACGTAATGCCATTCGTCCAGTGAACTAAAGAATCGCCGGTCGTACGGTTTTGCACATAAGCCTTAGCTTCTGTTAAAAACAGACCTATAGTAAGTGAAAATAGAATCGCAACAACTGTTTTTTTCAACTTAAGTTCTCGTTCCTTTTTTCAACTTCCACCACATTGTCAGGGCACTAATAACCATCAAACCAAAAAAGGACCACATGGCCACAATACCGTCATTGTGTCCTTGCTCATTAACTTGCGCCGGAGCACGTTTTTCAAAAGTTACGTTTTTTGCAAAAACGCCCTGTTTTTTTGATTCTTCTGCTGGAGAAGCACTATCAACCTCAGGCGCACGAGTTGTTTTAAATTTCGTTTTGATCATGTCGATCATGCGCTCTTTTTTTACCTGCCCAATATCGGCGTCGTACGGGAATACACTCGAAATATAATAAATCTGCCCGTCGCGATTTTCGATTTTATATTTCCCCATCGTGAAATTGCTCAGGTAAATTTTTGATTCAATTTTCTTAAGCAGAAGAAATGATTTCTCTCCAACTGCAAACTCTGGAGCTCCATCGATAAATGAAGTCACCCCATTTACCGTTCCCCCAGTCATGGTAATTTTTAAAAACTCTCCATCCAGGTCGCTATTGTCTACATTGTAAGATTCACTAATCGCAAATGTGTACTCAGTAAAAATAAGTCCCATTTTATTCATGAATGATTTTTTAGATTTAAGCTCCACCTCGGCAGCGCTGTTTGATTCGTCGACTAACTTCTCCAAAGGCATGATTTGGAAAGTCGTGGCCAATGCACTCAATGAATTCACTAAAAGAATTAAAATGAATAAGCCTTTCTTTAGCACTGTCTTCCCCCTGGAATTAAGTACTATTTTATCGGCTTTTCATTCTTGGAAATTGATAAAAAAACAGTGATTTTATGACTAAAAAATAGACACTTTTCCCTCTAGAAATGCCTGCAAAGCTGCTGATTTTTAAAACTCGATCTGATGATGGGAGATTTGAGCAAAAAAAGTATTTTGGTCAATTACAACCACGGTGTTGCCACTGCCAGATAATTGGTGCAAAAGCTCGGCAAGTGGAGCGTACTCATGATGAGAAAGGCCACTCGTAAGGTTCTCAAAAATGATCATTGCCCCCTGGATTTTTTTATCCAAAAGAGTAAGAAGTTGCAGCCTTTGTCTTTCTCCACCAGATAGAGAAATGAGCGTTCTATCGAGCGAAAGATAATCCAGTTTGAGAATTTTAAAGTACTCCCAGATTCTCTTTCCTTTTGGCGTAAGTTTAATATGTCCAAGGACTTCGGAAAGTGGAAGATTGAAAGCCTCATAGGCCGTCATCGTTCCATCTGAAATATTGGCGTAATAAGGTTTTAGCTTTTTCCCTTGGCAGTCTTCACAGACAAATTCCACGTCTTCCATAAATTGCATTTCTACAATTTTTACTCCACGTCCTTCACAACTCAAGCATTGTCCAAGTTCTGAATTGGAAGAAAAATGACCTTCTTTAAGACCCAATTTTTTTGAAACTTCCAGTCCTGCAAAATACTTGCGCACAAATCCACCAAGATCAGTGTAAGTGGCCACTGTCGAGCGTGAACTGATTTTATCCAGACTGCTGTTAATCACAATCACGTCAGAAACGTCTTTGATCCCTTTTAATTTTTTAAACGTGTAGTCCTCAAATGACAGCCTGGTTCCATAGACAGTTTTATGAATTTCATTGGCAATAATATTCACCACAAATGAAGTCTTGCCGGTCCCAGACTCTCCGTGAACCCAGTTGATCGCATCTTTTTGAATTTCAATTTTCTTTTTATTAAGCCCTCTGATATTGGCCTCTTCCAGCTCAATAAAATGTTTCGGCCCATTTAAGTTGTAATCGAACTTAGGCAGTTTACTTTTATCCTCTTTGTACGGTCCCTGATAAAGAACCTCTCCCCCACGCCCGCCGGCAAAAGGCCCCATCAAAATGAGTTCATCCGAAGTCGATTTTAAATACTCCGAGTGCTCCACCATAATGATCGTATTCCCCTGATCGCGAAGTGAGCGCAGGTACTGAATCAATTTTTTCTGTGTCGAAAGCGAAAGCCCTAAACTTGGCTCATCCAAAACAAACAATGACTGCGATCCTTCATAAGAAAGATACTTTGATAAAAGGAGTCTCTGGTATTCACTCGAACTCATCGAGCGAACCTTCCTGGTATTTTGTAAATGCCCCAATCCCAAATCCACGCCGACCAGATAAAGACGCTCGAGCTTTTCAAAAGTCGTCATCAACTTCTCATGAAGAAGCACTGACTTTAAGTCTTCTTTGATTTTTTTCAAGCAGGCACTTGAATCAACAAAATTGTTCTTTAAGAAATCTTTGTAAGTCACGACTCTGTCTTTCAGAGCCAATGACATACTTCCTGCTCTCTCAGAAACACGCGTCCCTTCACAAGATTCACACAGAACTTCGGTCTGCATGCTTCTCATATAAATGCGAATGTTCTTTTTATAGCGCTGGGTTTTTAAATACTCAAAATACTCATTAAAGCCTTCGTATTTTCCGGCACCATCATAAAGGAACTTCCAGATACTTTGCGGCTGATCCTTAAAAGGAACATCAACGTCGTAACCAGCTTTTTTTGCTTCTTTTAAAAAGGTCGGAAACAAATGCTGAAAATGGGAGAAGTTAAGAAAGTTAATCGCCCCTTCACGAATCGTCTTCGTCGGGTCCTTAACTAACTTCTCTCTATCATAAGTTAAAATCGCTCCATGTCCCTCACAGGCCGGACAAGCACCAAGAGCATTAAGCGGTGAAAGCGACTCTACATTGGTGACTTTTTGCGCCTCTGAATGACGATTGCAAATCGGGCAACGGTATTCATAAGCATTTTTTAATTGAATCTTTTTCTTCGCCCCTAATACATAAAGTAAAATGTCTGCACTTTCGTGCAGCTTCGCTTCCTTAAGTTTTGGAAGAATCTGATCAATATTTTTTCTTTTCACTCGAAAGAGTTCATACCAAGGGTCTTCCTCATTAAACTCATTGAGCGTTTTACCAAATGACCTTGACGGGTTCATCTCACTCGAAACTGTGCGGCGGTAATCATCTGCCTTAGCAAAGACGTGATACACCTCTTCATCGGAGGCCTTATCTTTTTTCAGTTTCAGTATTTCACTTTCCATCGCTAGGAATTTTTCATAGGGAATATGATGATCAGGGCAAACAAACGAGCCCAGCTCCATAAAAAGGCGCTGAAGCCTCTCATGGCCCCCTAAAACATCCAAGGCCACTGGTCTGGAGTTGATAACCGGATTGTGCTGCGGAAGTCCCCAGGCCGGCAATACGGGATAAATGCTATCGACATCAACTGTATGCGGGATTTCCCAAAAAAATTTCATATCGGTCGGAAGCGAATTGATAAAGCGCCTCTTTGACTCTGTTAACAGAGTATGAAACGCCAATGAACTCTTTCCCGATCCCGAAGGACCTGCGATACAAGTGATCTTTCCTTGAGCGATATCAATATTGATATTTTTTAAATTGTGAGTTCGTGCGCCGCGAACCTTGATGACATTAAAGTTCTGCATGATTGAATTCTAGGCCCAGAAAATAAAAAAGCCCACATTTCTGTGGGCTTTTTGCGAGGACAATATATAGACAAATATTATCTTTTCGAGAATTGGTATCTCTTTCTAGCACCAGCGCGTCCAGCTTTCTTTCTTTCTACAGCTCTTGGATCTCTTGTTAGGAATCCAGCAGCTTTTAGTTCAGAACGAAGACCTGGTTGAACTTTAATAAGTGCTCTAGAAATAGCTAAGCGGATAGCTCCAGCTTGTCCAGAAATCCCACCACCAGCAACGTTGATTACGAAGTCGAACTTCTCAGCAAGTTTTACTAGGTTTAATGGTTGGTTAACAACGTATAGGTTAGTTTCTTGTTTAAAGAAGTTTCTTACGTCTCTTTTATTGATTGTGATTTTACCTGACCCGTTAGCCATGTAAACTCTTGCAACAGCAGTTTTTCTTCTACCGATTGCGTGTGTGTCGTATGTTTTACCTTTTGCAGCCATCTTATGATCCTTTTATTATTTTAATTTATATTCAACTGGGTTCTGAGCAGCGTGATCATGAGTTGCGCCTGCAAAAACCTTAAGCTTTGTTAATTGTTTTCTACCAAGAGTATTTTTTGGCAGCATACCTTTTACAGCTTCCATAACGATTAGTTCTGGGTGCTTTTCAAGTTGCTCTTTAGCAGATCTAGTTTTGATCCCGCCTGTGAAGTTTGTGTGCCAGTTATATTCCTTAGCATTCCACTTATCACCAGTGAATTTTACCTTATCTGCGTTGATAACTACTACGTAGTCACCAGAATCAGTGTTGTAAGTAAATTTTGGGTTCAGTTTCCCTCTTAGGATGTCAGCAATTTGAGTTGCTAGTCTTCCTACGATTTGGTCTTGAGCATCGACTACGAACCATTTTTTGTCTGCTTCAGCTGGCTTTAGAACGAACGATTTTTGAGTATACATAAACGCTTTCCCTTAAAGTGATCCCTTCATTATTGTTTTTCGCGAACGAAAAATTACGAAGTATTTATTCAAATATAAAATGCAGAAAAATGCAAGTGTTGTCCCTTATAGCGAGTTTTACGGCCCTCCGTCAAGCACTTCTTGGAGAGAATCTGGAAACTAAAAGAATCCTATTGAGAGGTGGAAACGACCTACCGAGTCGCGTTGCTTGTCTGCATATGTCTTGCGCTGCAACTTAAACCCATAATCGAAGTCCAGAGACCCTACCGGGGTCAAGTACTTAAGTCCAGCTCCAACGGAAGTTCGCAGTTTTGTGGGTTGAAAATCACTGACAAATACCCGCCCAGCGTCAAAAAAGACCCCCAATCTTAAGTTGTCGGTCAGGTTATAACGAGGCTCAAATTTAAGGGCCGTAAAATAAGCTTCCTTTTGGACAATGACTTCCCCGATCGGAGTTCCATCCATAAGCCTATTGATCTCTCCCTGGTCGTATCCGCGGATCTCATCATAGCCATCCAGCCTGAACACCTTAATACTCGGAATATAACCGCGTGTGCGTGGCTGCCCGTTAGCATTGAGGAGAACATTTCCATTGGCGTCTTTTAGGACATCTTCAGCAAAGTTTTTCTGATATCCGGCCGCGATTGAAAGCGCCAGTGTAAAATCCCCTACCGGGTAGTAGAAGCGATTGCGGCTGATCACTTTAACAAAGTTCACTTCCAGGTCTTTTTCATGCATCGATCCGAAGTATTTGTTGGCCCATTCAGAAGATAATGTAAAAAAGGCCCCTTTTCTCGGGTTAATCACATCATCTCTAAAATCAAAAGTAAGCGTCGGAGTAAGACCTCCGATCGAGAAGTTATCATTATCTTTTTCTTCCGTGGCATCAAATTGAACAATGCGCTCGAACTGGTAGCGTAAAGATGTTGAAAACCACCTATTAAAGTTCTTAGAAAGCTGTGGTGAAATTCTTAAAATATCCGCATCGAATCCATAAAAGCGAATGCGCTGATAAGAGGCCGATGTTTCAAACTCTACCTGGGTCTTTATATATTCATGAAAAAGATAAGGCTCGGTGAAAGTCAGCCGTGACGAGTACTCAAATAAGTCCTTGTCATCTTTTCTTCTTCTCTCATCAAATCCATCTAAGTTAAAACGTTCGTTTCCTTGAAGCCTTAAACTCAGTGAGCGGTTCATTCCACCAAGGTTGTTCCATGAAACACCAGTAGAGAGCTTAGCCCCCAGATCAGTACGAAACCCTGGCGCCACCTCAATCAGACCGAAGTCCTTTTCTTTAACCTGAATTACCAAATTGGTTTTTGCACACCCAGTTGGTTCAGATTCATACATCATATAAGGAGTGATTCGCAGTGAAGAGAATAGGTTTAGCCCCGAGAGTTTCTGTCTTAGGATCTCCAGCTTCCCCGGAGTGATCAGCTCCCCTGGCTTAATATCAATTTCACGATTAATGACAGTAGATCTAGTTTTCGCATTTCCATTAATAATGGCCTCGTTAAAACAAATCTGGCGATCAAGGGCAATTTCTGGTTTTAAATCCACATAAGTATAGGCGCGGTCATAAACCATTAAGTCATTGCGGTTTAAATTAGAGATCGTCGCAAAATAATACCCTTCGTTTTGAAAATGAATAATCATCTTGCGAAGATCACTTTCAATTTCAACAATATTGATCGGCGCTCCTTCTTTATTAACCAGCGCGCTCTTTACCCCTGTTGCCAGCTCTTGCGGAACTTTCTGAAAAGTGATGTTTCTTAAAGTGACTTGTTGTTTTTCTGCAATCCCGTACTCAATACTGACTGTGTCGTCTTCGTCATTAGTCACAACTCTCGGTTTTGAAACTTCAACAAAAACAAACCCACGGCTTAAGTATTCTTTTTTCAGAATATCAGAAAACTCATCAAAGAATTTTTTATCGTAAAAGCCACCTTGGGCCAGAGGCGTTCCATTCTTTTTAAAAATCTCTTCAATCTCTTTTGCTTTTAGATAAGAATTCCCTCTATAAACTATCTCTTTAACGATGACTTTAAAGCCCTCATCAATGACAAAGAAGTAATTGATGACTTTTCCTTTTTCCAGGTCCTGGCCTTCATTTTGGTAAAACTTCACACCTGTCTGATAATAACCCGTCTCCTCATATTGATCAGCAATATAAGTAGCAAGACCCGCGATATCAAATTTTCCAAATTCATTTTTAATTTTTTCCAAAAGCTTAGTTCTTAACTCTTGATGGCTAAAAACACTATTTCCTCTGAATTCAAAGTTCACTCTTTCTCTGGGTTCTACGATAATCTTGGCGTAAACATTTCCGCCTTCCACCTGAAGCTCGTGTTTAACAACGGCATTGAAATACCCACTATTAAATAAGTCTTTAGTGATCTGATCAATTTGAATTTTTAAAGTCAGGTTATCGTACGTTTTTCCAGTAATCGCTTTAAAGTAAGTCCCAAAACGCTTCTTCATCGCCGGGCTATTTAACTCGACTGCTTTTAACACTGCCCCTTTCGGAGCAGATGACTCCTGGGCCATGGCCGGATTAACCATCATAGTGCTTAAAAGAATTAAAAGAAGAAGGAGGCTTTTCATTAAAATGATTTCCTCCACTTTAAGTCGGCACCAAGTGAGTTTGGCGTATTTGTGTTTTCATCTTCCGTCGGTTTAACTTCGTAAACTCCTTCTAATGAAAAGTTCTTATTGATATTAAAATTGATGTTCATTTCCTGCTTTTGTTCCAATGATCCACCAATTGTACTTGAAAGCGATACATCTACGCGATTGTTAATTTGCTTATTAATCTTAACTTTTGTCGCAGACTTTAGCCTGCTGGTGCTTCCATCACTAACAGCAGACTTCCCAGAAATAAGAGTTGTTTCGTCTTCCTTAAATTCCGGCTGCACACTGAGCTTTAACCCCAGAGTTGAATTTAAGTCTTCATTGATCTTAAGCTGATCCACTAAAAGTGTTCCGATCCCTACAGTCGTAACAAACCTGCGCTCACCAGCTTCCAGGTTTTTTGACATATCTGAGGTAACCCCTAAAGTCAGAAGCGATAGTAAATCTTCTTTTGAAAGTGCAGGCTCTGATGAAAGTTCAACGTTAACGTTGCTGATGGTCCCGGAAAGATCCAGGCGCATATCGTAGTCATTAATTTTAGCAGCACCAGCAAACTTCAAATCAGATATACGGTTCTTACCGCGGTCCCTGATTTCTACATAGCCCTGACTTAAAGCAAAGTCGTGACCTTTGAATTTAAACTTACTAATATTTGGAACCGTCTCTAACCTGGTGTTAAATTCTGGGGAAAGCACATCGCCAGTCACTTGGCCGTTTCCACGGAAGTAGACTTCCACCATGTTATTTTTAATTAAAACCGGGCTAGCCGTTTCAAATGAAAGGTTCAGGTCAATAAAGCCCTTATTTCCCAGAACATCTTTTTCTGGAAGATACTTTTTATATTCATCAATACTGACTTTGTTTTCTTTCATTAGATCAGCCGGGTCCTCCAGGATTTCTCCATGAAGGAAAGTCACTTTACCATTGAGTTTATAAGGAAGATCCGTTCCCGTAACTGTTCCAGTGCTGCTAACAATAACATTCGAACGTTTAAAAAGTGGCACCGTCGCGCGGTCAATCTGGTAATTGAGGTTAACTTGCGGATACATGTCATCAAAGAAAATCTTCCCGCCGATTTTAAATTCCCCCTCCCCATAATTCCCACGCATTCTGGTAATCTCGAAAGATTCACCGTTTTTAATAAGCGTGTAATCAAATGAAGTGATGTAACCTGGAAGGCCTTTGATCTTTAATGAGTGATTGTCTCCTGAAATATTTAGATCTTTAACGGTAATGTTTTTATTTAAAACGACCTTAGACTGCCCTTTAATTACACCGACGGCGCGCTCAATGTAATTGGTGGCCATTTCAAAAAGGCTCGCTTTAAGAGCAAAGCGATGATCGACTTCAATGACTCCATTAGAAAGATTGCGTCCTCTACTGAAAAAGAAATCTTTCCCATCATGTAAACGAAGGTCCCAGCTTTTAACAATCCCTTCATCAACTTGAATCACATTATATTTTGGATCAATCTGCAGAGTGATATCGCCTTTTTTTACAGTCAGGTCTTCAACATCCAAGAAAAAACGTCTTACTCCCAGTGATCCTAAGCTGATCTGGGTGTTAAGTTTCGCTTTAATTTTTCCAGTAATCCCACGATCGATCATATTGTGAGCAGAGAAAACTCCCAAAAACTCTCTTAAGTCACCAGTCTCAATGCTTGATTTAATGGCCGCAATATCGGTTTTAAAACTGACCAGTGAATCGACTTTGATCTTTCCACCCAAAAGGCTGGCGTTGGTTACGATATCGTTAGTGTTAATATAAAAAATTGCCGTTGATGATGATGCCGGCGCATTTCCGATAAAAGCGTTGGCCACTCTGGTTTTAAAACGTGAGCTGAAATCTTTCGTTGTTCCATTTCCGTCAAAGTCTAAGAACAAGTCTCCATCGTACTCCAAATTTAAGAGGCGATAAAAATTAAAATCTCTTAAACGCAGAGACTGCGTCGCTCCGGTGAGATCAATGTAATCATTTTTTAAATTAACATTTACATTCGCATTAAGTTCACCACGTGATTTATTAATTTTAATTTGCTTGAAGTTTAACAAGCTATTGGCCAGAGAGAACTTAAGCGAAATTTTCTCCGCCTCTTCCCCCGCAATTTTTAGATCGGTCCCTTTAATTTGCCCGTCAATTTTTAAAGTATCGAGATCAAAGCCCCCTTTGACTGCATAATTGGCTTCAAAATTAAACTCTGGATCCACCGGAAGCTTAAAATTTTTAAAAACCAGCTGATACATTTTTCTGGCATCAGAGAAAGTCGTATTAGGGAAATCAATCTTAAGGTCCATCCCTTCGTTCTTATCATCAAACCCTAAACGCCCTTTAGCATTGAAGTTCGATTTATTAAAGACACCATCCAGATTCCTGATATCCATTTCGAGTTCATTTAAGGCCAGAGAAAAATCGGCTTTTACTTTACCAAAATTCAACTCAACAACACTGAAGTTATTCCATTCAACATTGAAATCAAACATAACATCATCAAGCGGCCCGGAAACTTTAAGAGTGGCCGGTCCAGACCCAGTGAGTTTTACGCCGGCAATCGGCCCCAATGCCTGAAGATCAATTTTTGAATTTGTGACATCTACATTAATTCCTTTTTCAGAAATTTTCCCGACCGCACTTAAAAGTGTATTGGGCATCGACAATTTAGCAGCAAGATTGACTGAATAATCTTCGTTAATCGTAACAGTCGTATTTTCTAAATTAAAACCATTATTTTTTAGAATATCGCTTTTACCATTAGGGGTCGTGAGCCTGAAATTCTGAACACTCGCTTTCTCTTTAATCGTAAAGACTGCTCTATTACTAAAAAGTGCCGCTTCCACATCTCCACTCACTGAGCCTTTTAATGTTTCAAGTGAGTCCTTGGCTGCTAATAAAAAGGTATTAGTGAAAGCATTTTTTAACCTAAGGCTGAAATTAAAATCAGTGAACTTACCGGTATTCAGATCTAAGAATGCCTGAGGCTTTCTAAGCAAGTACTCTTCAATTCCATTTTTTGCCTGGAGCTTTTGGGCAATCAAGAAATTCTTCTTTTTTGCCACTGTTCCTTCGACGGCCTGAAGTTTGATCCAAGGAGTATCGGCGTTAGTTGCATGAAAAGTTAATGTGACATCCGGGTTATCAATCACTCCAGATGTTTCAAACTCTCCTTTCAAGTCACCCTTGATCGCTTTGATGTCTGATGGAAGCGTCTTAAAATTACTGAGGACACTCTCAGCATTGGCCGTTAAAGAGCCTGTAGTTTTTAAATGCAGCAAACTTCCTTCGTTAAAGGCGGCACCCTTAAGTTCAACAATATTCTGGTCTTTTTCAACTTTAAGCTCATCAATTCTCCACTCTTCTTTTTCCATCGCTCCCAGGAGTTGAATCTTGGTGATATTAACTGGAGCAAGGTCAGGGCTGTCATGTTGAATCGAAAGTTCAGAGACATCACCTTTGACACGGACACCTTTGCGTGATGGCGAAACTAAAATTTTATTCACGTAGAGTGATGTTGAATCAATATCCAGTTTAATTTTTTCGAGATCAAGAATATTCAATCGCACAGGCAATGAAGTAAGAACTTCTGTATACTTGGCAAAGATCTCCCTGGTTTTCAGTTCTCTGACAATCGTGTCTTCTTCGCTTTTTTTATAGATATCTAAATCAACCGATCCGTCGCGAACGCTGACTTCATCAATTTCTAGTTCGCTGGAAATGAAACTCGCGTAAGTGAAGGCCACTTCAAGCTCTTTGGCCACAACTTCAACATCAAGCAAATTCGGATCTTTTTTAACAACGTGAACATTTTTAAAAGTTGTCGATAAAGGAACAAGGCTGAAATCAACACCTGAGAAACTTAATTGAGCACCAAACTTTTGAGTCAGAATTTTTGAAACTTTCATCGAAGCTTCGTGTGAGAATCTTTCAGAGTGAATGAACCTCCACCCACCGTATAGGGTGAGAAAAGTGATAACTAAAAATACAAGAAGAATTTTATTTATTCTCTTCAAGACTTCTTAACCTTTCTCCCACCAAACGATAGTGCGGATTCTGTTGTTTAATTTTGATAAAAATATCTTTCGCTGCTTTATGCTTTTTTAACTTAAGTAAACTTTCGGCCTTTAGATAATAGAAGGCCAGAATCTCATCATTAAGAAGCGGCTCGCTTCCTGTAATGTCATCCACCATGTCTGAAACTTTGTAGTATTCTGCGTGATTAAAAAGGGCCTGAGCCATCATGAACTGGATGCTAATTCTTTCTTTCACATTCGTCATCAAAGGAATAACTCTTTCGCTTAGTCGAACGACAACTTTATCCATCCCCAAAAGACCAAAGGCCACGATCATGTCTTTGCCTTTTGAAAGCAATTCATCATCATGTAAATCTTCAATTGAAAGAAGGATTTTTCTTTGTTCAGTAATGCTTGGTTCAACGGCACCAGACATCACGTCCATTGCCAATTGATCATAATCAGCATGAAGCTTATCTGATTTTTCAACAGTGCTTGCTTTTGGCTTCTTCTCTTCAAAGCGTTTAGTGTTAACCTTCTTCTCTTGTAAAAAGGCCATGAACTTTTTTTGATGATTCGGCTTATTGAGCTGAAATGTTTTTTCAGTCAAGGCCAGCATCAAATCTTTATCGTAATAGAATTTGAGAATGAATTCATATGCAAGCTTCCAATGTTGAAGCTGCCAATTCTCCTCGAGAAGCAGGAAGTATTTCAATGACTCTTTTGAGTTTTTCCACATCTCTGGATGAAATTCAAAAGCTTCTGCTTCTTCCAATGAAGAAACATCTTTTTTCCCGAGAATGTATTCTGCCGCATGAATATTTTTATGATTTTTCAACATCCCGTAAGCAGCAAACTCCGCCAGGATTTGCTTGATGGCAGGAACGCGTTTAAGTTCTACCAGGTAATCCAGAATGAACTCAGCATAGTTTTTTGCGAGCTTAATTTTTCCTGATCGATACGCAATCTTCCACATCTCGAAGTATAACCTTTGAGCTTTTCTTTCACGAAAGTCGCGATCCATTTTTTCAAATGCAGATAAAATGAGCTCGTCGTTGCCCGCATCTTTTTTTGAAATCAAAAGATCAAGTTCGCGCAAAATTAATGTCCATTTCTTTTCATCAATCAAACGATGAAGTTGTTCAAATTCCAAAAATTTTCCCTCACTTAAAATTAAGTTAAGTTATTGAGATTATTTTTATTTTAACCCGAAAATGGCTGAAGAATGAGGGTAAATATATGCCTGCCAAATTTTTTTAGTTGAGAGTTTTGGGTGGAGATATTTTGAAGCGGGCACAAATAAAAAAGGCCCCAAAATGGGGCCTTTATGAATAGTCTTATTTTGCGTTAGCGCGTTCGATGTATTCACCTGTACGCGTATCGATTTTTAGAAGCTCACCTTCTTTGATGAAAAGTGGAACTTTAACTTGAAGACCTGTTTCCATAACAGCTCTCTTCGTTGCACCTGAAGCTGTATCACCTTTTAGTCCTGGATCTGTCTCAGCAACTTTGATGAAGATGAAGTGAGGGTGCTCAATCGAGATTGGACGACCTTTATAGTAAAGTACTACTAACTTAGATCCTTCCATTAAATAATATTTATCATCTCCAACCTGCTCATTTGTCAGGTGGATTGTTTCGAAGTTTGATTGATCAAGGAAGTTGAATCCATCAGCGTCTGAATATGTGTATTCTACTTCTTTTTCTTCTAGGTCTGGAGCTGTAACGTTAGTTGAAACTCCTGACTTCCAAGTTCTTTCGATAACTTGTCCAGTTTCAAGGTTTTTAATTCTAGCTGTTACGAAAGCAGAACCTTTACCAGGGTTAGTAAAATCAGATTTCAAAACGACGTAAGGTTTCCCTTCAACTTCAATTTTTAAACCTTTTTTGATCTCGGTAGTGTCGTACATAAATATATTCCTTTTTAAAAAAGCTGAGACTTAACAGCTGTAAGATATGCGATTTTTCCTAGGCCTTCCATTATGATTGTTGAAGCTTTTGCAGTCAACTTCGTTTGCCTGAACTCCTCACGTCTGTGAGTGTTAGAAATATGAACTTCAATCACCGGGCATTTCATAAGGCAAAGCGCATCAAAGATGGCTACGCTCGTGTGAGAGTAAGCTCCGGGATTAATAATTAAGGCCTTATAATTTTTTTGTGAAGCTTCCTGGATCTTAGTGACAATCTCACCCTCGATGTTGGATTGGTACCACTCGAGTTTTACATTGTCCTGTTCCAGCGATTTTTCTGTATAATTTTTGATTTCTGCGAGAGTTAACGACCCGTAAATTTCGGGTTCGCGAGTGCCGAGCATATTGAGATTCGGCCCATTGATGATGAGAAATTCGCTATTTTTCGTTTGATTCATTCACGGACAACCTATCAAACGCGCGATTGATAATCTAGTGCTCTTTTTTGAATTTTCTTTAAGAATAGGCCTAATTTTTCTTCGATTTTGCGCTTTTGCTCTTCGGATTGGGCAATTTTCTGGTCGATTTCATCTGGAATCGGATCACTTGCAACTATTTCAGCCTCAATCACCTCTTCATGACCAAGCTGCTGATCCAGAATATCCATCAGGTTTCTACGTCCGTCTTCCTCTGAAATTTCTTTCAAGGCTTCGAGGTGAGGCTTGTTGGCGATAGGGATTTCGATTTTAATTTCAGGAGCCTTTTTCACTGGGGCTGGAGTTGAAACTGGCTCAGCCTCATAAGGTCCCATCAGTGATTTGATCTCTCTAATTTTTTGAATCGTTTTTTCGTCTTTTGGATTGAGAATTAAAATCTTCTCTAAAACTTCCAGGGCCTTTTCAATGTGACCTTGCCCACAGTAAAGATCGACAAGAGTGTGAGTGACAAGTGGAACTTCGCTCGCATCTTCTTGCTCGCTCTCTTCCTCTTCTTCACTGTCTAAATCTAAAGCAACATATAAATCTGGAGTAGTTTTAATTTCAACTTGCTCAAATTTTTCCAACAACGTAGGTTTTGTGATTTCTGGTTTTTCTTCAACCGGAATTTCTTCTTCCGCAGAAGCTCCCAGGTCTAATGGCATGTCACCTTTTTTTAGGTTCCAAAATTCGTATGGATCTTCTACCGCTGATGGCGCTTTTTGTTCACGGCTTAAATCTAAGGCCATCCAATCATCGAAATCTGCTTTTGAACTTGTTGGTTTACTCTGTAATTTATCAATGTCGAATAATTGGTGTTCTTCAACTTCAACTTTCTTACTGTCATTTCTAAATTCAGATTCTGGAATGTAAATTGGCTGATGAACTGGCCTATATTGCTCTTCTATTGAGCGCTCAAGTGTTGAAACCTGAAGGGCCACTTCTTTATCGCGAGGATTAATGAACAAGAGATATTTGTAAGTATCAAGTGCTTCTTCTTTATAACCAAGCTCCAGACAAACATCGGCAAAAAGCTTTTGCAGACGAATGTTATCGCGGTTGTTTTCAACTAAAGGTCTTAGAGTATTGTATGCAAGATTATATTGTTTTAAGTCTGAGTAGCAGAATGCCAGCCCTAGATAACCCATGACATAAGTTGGATGGAAACGAATCCCCTGAGCGAGAATTTCCATCGCCTTGTCTGTCATACCAAGTTTTCTATAAGTTTCAGCAAGAGGCGCAAAGACTCTCGATCGCGGATTTTTTTCGTAATCCGCCTGATACTTTAGAAACAGTGGTGATAGAAGCTGTAGTTTATCTTTACTCATTGGTAAGCTTAGCCTCTGTCAACTAAACCAGCTTCTTCTTGGTTAATAATTCTTGGAGTTAAGAAGATAATTAACTCTTTCTTTTCGTTTCTTGGATTGTATTTTGTTCTAAAAAGCCATCCAACAAGTGGAATGTCTTTTAAGAAAGGTACACCCGAGTGGCTTTCATCAGTTGTGTATGTGTAGATACCACCGACGACGACTGTCGCTCCGTTGTCTACTAGGACTTGGGTTTTGACTGTGCGTTTTGTTTCGTTACGTGGTGTTGTAACATCCGATGCAGGCTCAAGAGAGTCTTTTTGCATCGACACATCAAGAGAAATTGCTCCTTCATTTGTAATTTGCGGAGTTACTTCTAATCTCAGTTTTGCGTTCTGCTGAGTCCATGTATTAGTCGTTCTACCATTTTCTGCCAATGTTTGTACTTGATAGTAAGAATTTTCATCTTGGACAATTTCTGCTTTAACATTGTTTTTTGTAATAACTTTTGGACTAGAAATAATTTTTGCTTTTGCTTCACTTTCCATTAAATTTAAACGGAAATTTAGATCAATTAAACGATTAAACTTTCCAATTGTTAAACCAAAAACATTCCTCCCTGCAGCTGGAGCCGTACTAAAAGCAAACGATCCGTTATTTCCAGAAGAACCACCAACACCTAGCGGGTCATAGCCAAATGTTAACCCCTGATCTAAACCAATTTCTTTCGTGTATCTTTCAGACACTTCAACAATCTTTGATTCAATTAAAACCTGTGGTGTTTGAGTATCGAGAAGTTCAACAATTTTTTTTACTTTTTCAATAACATCAGAAGTGTCTTTAACGATCAAAGAATTCGTTCTTGAGTCTTTAGAGATTTTCCCACGCTTTTCTGTAGAATACTCCGCAAGAATTTTTTGCAATTCATCAATACTTGCAAAACTAATCGGAAAAACTTTTGTTAATAAAGGCTCCTGCTCTAAAGTTGTAATTTTGGCTTTTTTAATTTCTTCTTGTTCCTTGATAGCATTATCAAGTGTATTAACAATAAGAATCATTCCATTCTTTTTTGCAACAAGCTTGCTCATTTCCAAAACTGTATCTAAAGCTTGATCCCAAGGAACATCCACCAAGCTTAAAGAAATTGGAGGAAGGGCTTTAGCATCTTCCGTGAGAATAATATTAAAACCAGATGTTTCTGCAATAATGCGTACAATTTCTTCTGGCTTAACGTTTTTTAGGTTCATGGTAATTTTTTTACCGATGTATTTTTTACGACCCGACATTGTTAAATTGTCTAGAATATCTTCAATAGAATCAGACTTAGGAATATTTAATCTATTTGCTTCTTCTTTTGAAATATCTGCGATTTTCTCTTTATAGTTTTGACCTTCCTCTGCTTTCTTTTGCGAGAAAACACCATAACGATTTTCAATTTGTAAGATAACTTTATTTGGCTTGCGAACAAGAGTGGAACGAACATTATCTCTTAATTGAACTGCGATTCTAATATCTTTATCTGACTTAGGTTTTTTATACGCTTTTACAAATACGACACCACCCGAGAATTCAGATGTGTCGAATGCACGCATTACTCGATCAGTAGCTGCAACTTCAGTTAAATCTACAATAATTTGCTTATCTTCTTTAACTTGAAATTTACTTGCCTGAACATCGTTATTATCGAATATAAATTCGAGCTCACTAATTTCACCTTTTTGAGTGAAATTAATGGCCTTCATTTCGCTTGCGCTTACACGCGAAGGCAGAAGGAAAAATAGATAAAATAAAACACTAAGAAAAAATCCTTTTTTCATGCAACTCATCCCTAAGTTATCATGTTATATCCTCTATAATTGAAGACTTAATTCATTATAGCATCAATTTGAATTTTGTAGCGTTTTTTTAATAACTGACTTTTTTAATCGTTTGATACAGGGATAACGGTTTCCAGATACTCATCTTGATCATAAACGTTGCGAATTTTTTCTACTAAAACAATACCACCAGGCAAGATAGCCTTTACTTCCGCTCCATTCTCTCCGACCTTCATACCTTCTTTTAGGTAATAAATTGAACTGTCGGCTGATTTTTCATCACCAATACGAACCATTGCCCTTCTCTCTGCACCAATAACGACACCAATAACATGAAGACTTTCAATTGGTCTTGAATCCAAAGAATTATTGTAATTTGTATAAATACCATTCAACCTTTCTTTCATTTTCGTTTGATTACTTTTCTTTTTATTGATTCTTCTCTTAAAAGGATCGCGTAGATCAAGAGGATTTTTTACATATGTTTTACTTTTAAATAAACTGTATTGCCCACCAGATTCCTGAGCATACAGATCCGAAAATAAAAATAAACATCCGAACAAAGCTATTAGCATTTTCATTCTAGACCTCTTCCTTCGGCGCTTTTCTTCTTGGTGCTGGCCCCTTTGGTTGATCTTGGAATTTCTTCTCAATAGCATCAATTCCTCTATCCTCTTTAAATTGAGAGTTATAGCGATAGGCTTCAATAATAAAATCCCCAGAAATAATTTGAAACTTTCCACGCTGAGGCTCTTCTAATTTTTTAAATACCGCCTCTCCAACGTTTAAAATTCTCTTATTTTCTCCAATTTTTTCAAACAAAATCAGAAACTGTAAAAATGTAGCCTTAGCCTTGATTCTATACCTACGAGCAAAAAAGAAACCACGATCAACTTCCTGCTCTGGAGCAATACTAATATCTTTAACATTTACATCTTCGGCCATTGATCTTAAAAGATGGATATTTTCAGTGTCCGAAATCTCACTTGGTAACAATTGCTGCATCTTCTCAATTTCGCGAGCTACTTTTTCAATTTTATCTTTTTCTTCTTTAATATTAGAATAATAGTTTTGAATCTCTTTCTGAGTCTTCTTATTCTTTGCAAGCATATTTCGTTGAATTTCGATTTGCCCATCAAGATTTACGACTTCCTCATTTTTAGCTTCATACAACGTATAAAAATCAAAAAGAGCATAAGCAATAATGAACCAGTGTAAATTTTTTAATAATTTTTCCATGAGTTATCTTGACCTCATGTCGTAATTAATAATTTTACCTTTTAACTCGAATGCCTCGAAGTTTGTCGTAATGCCATCTAAACTTTCTCTTTTATTTTCTTGCTTAGAGGGAGTAATCGTTCCTCCAAAGTATGGTGAGTCATTTATGGCCGTGATAAACTCCCCTATTCCTCTAGGAGAATATGAACCACCTGAAATGATCACTTCATTGCTATCACTAATACTCATTGAATCAAACCAGACATCTTCCGGAATACTACGAGCAATTTTTTCCAAAATTTTCTTTGGATTAGTTCTGGTCTTTAGAATTTCATCAACCTGATTCGATCTTTTTTGTAGTCTTCCCACTTGTTCTTTATAGGCGTCTACTTGATTCTTAATATCTGCATCTTTGTTAATAGCAGATTGAAGTTTGGCATTTTGTGCATTTAATCCTGACAAGACAGCATTCGTCTCGGCGATTTTCTCATCAAACAATTGAGAAACCACTACACCTGGCATATAATAAAGTACTAATGCGACTCCCAGCATTTTTAAGTTTAAATTATTAAGATCAACTCCCAGTACGGTAGGTAAAACAAGAGGCTGCTTTTTCTCGAGGAGGTTTAACTCAATCATTTTGGCAAACTCCTCATGGCCAAACCGATAGCACAAACTCCCTTGAAAGCAATCTCGTTAATCATTTCTTCAGGAATATTATTTTGATTGTAGCTCATTGTCGTAAATGGATTGAGAATTTGAACTTCTGTTTCTAAAAGCTCTTGGAGGGCTTCAGGAAACCCTGGAATAAGAGCACTACCGCCGGTCAAGACACATCCATCAAAACTTTCTTCAGATGTTGAGTTCACCCAAAAATCAATAGTCTTCTTTAATTCAGTAAAAAATGTATCTAATACTTGGTTAATCAGATCGACTATTTCTTCAGGGATATTGCCATTTCCATCACCATGAATTTTTAAACTTTCAGCTTCATTATAGTTGACTCCCATCTGTCTCTGAATTTCTTCTGTAATGGTCAATCCACCAATATTAATTTCTTTAAAAAATACTAAAATTCCGTTTTTATAAATCATGAAATGGGTTTTCTGAGCACCAAGATCCATCAAAATCCAGGTTTTCCCTTTTTGTTTGATTTCAGCTCCCATCACGTTCTCAAAAACGTTAATTGTTGCAGCTGCATTGAGATCGATAATCTTAACTTTTAAATTTGTTCTTTCTACAATTTCTTTAAATGAAGCAATAACTGTTTTTTTGGCTGCACCGATAATGACATCAACCCCCCCTCCTTGGTTTTCACCAACAATACTAAAGCTGATATTTCCCTCATCAACCGGAAAAGGAAGATATTGTTCAGTCTCCCAAGTCACTTGATCTTCAATTTCTTCTGTAGACCCACCGGCCAATTGAAGACGCTTAATAAGCGTATTGGGCCCAGACAGGCCAAGACAGACATACTTATTTGCTGAACCTAATTCCCTAATTCCTTTTTGCAAGGCTTGAAGAATTTCATCTTCTTTCTGGATTTCATCTTCAATAATTGTCCCTTCTGGAAGATCAATTGAAGCATAACGATTGATTTTATAATTACCTTCTGAGACATGAACTATTTCGGCAAGCTTAATAGCACTCAAGCCAATATCTATACCGATAACACCTTTCGGGCCCACATAAAATGTTTCCCCAATTTTATCTTTAATATTATCGATAATATTTTTAAGGTCCAAGACATACCCTGCGATAGTTAATTATTAATGAAATTATACATTTAATAAATAACTCTGATCAAGGAATATATGAGATTAGATGCTCAAACCAATCACTGGCAAAAATTTGAACTGCCCCTACGACAAGAATAAACGGACCAAAAGGTATGGGATTTTCTCTTTTAATAACTTTTGTGCCAATCAAGGTGAGTCCTACAATTGCTCCTAAAAAACAACTAAGGAAGAGGTTTTGCATAATTCCTATAGGACCAAGATAAATTCCAAGAGCTCCATATAATTTGATATCTCCCCCTCCGAGACCGATCTGCCCTTTCAATTGATAGAAGACCCAACTCACAATCAGAGGGAAACCAAAGCCTAAAGCTCCGCCAACGAGCCAATGTGACCAGGGATAATTAAATATTGTAATCATGAGAAACAAAACTGCTAAATAAATATTAAGAGAGTCTGGCAAAATTTGATGTTTTAGATCAACAATGAAATGTACTAGGAACACACAAAATACACTAAAAAAGAAAAAGAAATTTAGCAATTCCTGGGGATCAATTACTTTGGGGGCCAACATAAAAGCCACAATTCCTGCTAAAATCTCAACAACAGGATATTGCCATGATATCTTTGTTCCACATGCAGAACAACGCCCTTTCAATATGAGAAAACTAAAAATCGGGATATTTTCATACCAGTTTATGACTTTTTGACAGCTTGGGCACGAGGATCTTGGAAATGCTATATTGATTGATCTCGGTAAACGATAAATCAAAGCATTCAGAAAGCTTCCAATCAAAACTCCGAAAATTGTTGCTAATATATGAAGTAGGTTTTCCAATCTCTAATCCAGCTTTTTATTTTTAAATATCAGCACAACTAATGCTAACAGAGCCGTCATATAGAAAACTGTATACAACAAAGTTGCTGAAATGTATTCCATAGAAACATTCTGCTGATATAGCAAAAAGTCCTTTAGATTTAACCTGTAAAGATTTGGCAGAAGCAAAAAACAAATGTCCACGATATTGCTAAACAATGAAGACATTTTAGTAAATAACAATTTTGATGTCTCGTTTAGTGCATGCCCAGTAATGAAAATTCCTATCGTATATACAACCGATAATGTTATATTCGTAATCAGTGAAAACAAAACTGCAAACAGCAGTATAATAAATGCTTCAAAAAACGAAAAGAGAAGTGCCCATCCAAATAAAGGTTGAACTTCTCCTCCATGATATTGAAAAAGAATTATACTCAATGCTCCTAGAACCAAGGAATTAATCAATAGGACAGTTGAAAGACCTAAAATCTTTCCAACGATAAAAGAAGCTCTTGAAATAGGTCTAGAGATAATCATATAGAGAGTTCGCTGTTCAATTTCTCTACTCAGAAGCGTTGCTCCGATAAAAATAGCAACGATCAAATTCGATAACGACATAATGCCTATTCCAACATCTAGAGTGACCTTGGCAGGTGCTCCGTATGCAAACTCGGAAGCCACATAGCTTATGATCAACAAGAAAGCTGCCAAAAAAAGCAAGCTGAGCATCAACTTACTCCTATAGACTTCAAGTATAGTAAATTTTGAAACGACTAAGAGCTTTTTCATTTTTTTATTTTATAAATAATTTCTTCAAGGGTAATTTTCTCTTTTTCCAATTCAAGAATGTTTTTCCCCTCTGCCAAGAGTTTCTTCAAAACTTGATTCTTTTCCAATTCATTAACAGTTTGATTTCTTAAGCTCCCATTATCTATATAGCGAATTGTATATAGATCGGAAGCGTTCGATAAAAACAAGTCATTAATGCTTCCGTTATAGATCAGCTTACCTTTCTCTATAAAAACAACATCATTACATAGTTCTTCTACATCAGACACGATATGACTGCTAAAAAAAATTGTTGTTCCTGAATCGTTAAGTTCTCGCATAATTTTTTTAAAATCGCGTCGTCCTAAAGGATCAAGCCCCGATAACGGCTCATCGAGTACTAGAAATTTAGGCTCATGCATAAGAGCACTGATAAATCCCAAACGCTGCTGCATGCCTTTTGAATATCCTCTAATGTACCTGTCGAGCGCATGGTCTATTTGAATTTTTTCTGACCATATCTCAATTAATTCCTTTAAACGAAGTCTTGGCAGAGAGTTTAAACTCCCAACATATTCTAAAAATTCTCTTCCGGTTAAATGCTGATAAAGGTAGGCCCTCTCAGGAAGGTAGCCAATACTGGAGCGTATTTCTAGAGGTGTTTTGCCTAATGAAGGATCAAAAATTATTTCTCCTGAATCCTGTTGACTGAAATCCATAAGACATTTAATTAAAGTTGTTTTCCCCGCCCCGTTGGCCCCAAGAAAACCTACTAAATTTCCTTTACCTACGGCAAAAGAAACTTCATTCAAAGCAAAAAAATCTTTTTCCCAAAAATTGTTTTTAAATTTTTTAGTTACTTTCACAAATTCAATCATTTTATTATATTATAGAAACATATGCAGATTAGTAAACATATTAGC
This sequence comes from Bacteriovorax sp. As-1, assembly GCF_058446905.1. Lineage (NCBI taxonomy): Bacteria > Pseudomonadati > Bdellovibrionota > Bacteriovoracia > Bacteriovoracales > Bacteriovoracaceae > Bacteriovorax > Bacteriovorax sp. As-1. Next base: position 1,724,151 of record NZ_CP184341.1, on the reverse strand, counting down.
TCTCTCATATTGATGATCATTATCCTAGCATCTTTATCAATCTCTCATTTTTTTTCTAAAGGAAGTGAGAAGCCCCTCATCTTTATTTCCAAACAGGAAAGCAGTTTTAATCTCGATAATAAGTTTTGGGATATTTTCCATTTGGGACAAAAAAGACTTATTTCTTCAGTGTTGTGGATAGCTACTATCTTAGAAAGCGACCAAGATCATTACAAAAGCAGAAATCTTAATTCATGGATGTTTCTAAGATTTCAGACTATCTCATTACTGGAGCCTAAGTTTTATGAGACATATAATTTTGGAGGGCTTTACCTGTCAATTATTAAAGATGACCTTGAAGGAGCCACTTTCCTTTATAACAAGGGCTTAAATTTTTATCCAAAAGATTTTAACTTACTTAAAAATGCCTCTTTCCATTTTTACTTCGAAGTCCAAGATTATGATCAAGCTTATAAAATCCTGAGCCGCCTAAAAGAACTTCCCAACGTCAATCCAGTCCTGCTTAATTCTTTGGCAAGAATCGAATCTCAAAATGGGAATCTTCAAGACGCTTATGATCTCTTGGCAGGGGCTTATAATTCATTAAAAGATCAGAATGGGTTCTTGGCCCATAAAATCAAATTGCAACTCTATTCAATTAAAGCTGAAATTGACCTAACCTGTCTCAATGAAAGACATGCCAAATGCTCTCATTTTGACAATGAAGGTAATCGCTATCTTCTTTTAAAAGATGGTAAATACAGAGCTCAAAATGCTTGGGAACCTTTTAGAATTAAAAAGAAGCCAGGAGGAGAGAATCCTCCTGGCATATAAATTAGTAACCTACTACAGAATTAACTAAGCTTTTAGACGCGTTAATTGTCCATTTATCAAAGGCAACTGCAGTTGAAATGTTTCCTGCTGCAGCCGCTGTAAATGAAGATGTTGTTGGTGCTGTAGAAGGGATATCACCTGCTGCAGCGTTTGTATTGGCAGCCGCTGCTTCAAGTAACTGAGTTGGAAGAATTGCAAATGAACCAGTTGAAGCGCATGTACCTCCACGAGCTGTAATATAACCAGCAGTCGTAGAATCATGACCTGAGAAACCTACAATGTAATATCCTTTTGGCGGTACTTCATATCCCAGATCTGTAATACAAGTAGCATAAGTATCGTAATCCGCGTTTGCACCTACTTCAGTAGAATAAACTGCTGCTAACTGAATCTTTGCTTCTGATTGTTTTGACTTAGCTTGATACTTTTTAAAATTTGGTACTGCAATCGCAGAGAGAATACCAATAATTGCAACTACTACCATTAGCTCAACGAGAGTGAATCCACTTGGATTCTGCATAAACTTTTTCATAAACCTACACTCCTTATTTTACCAAAATTAAGATTTGGTATTTTTAAGAATTTTGCCTCTGATTTAAACAAAGCACATTAAGAGTCCTCTTTTAAACCTAAACAAAATTATCCTTAGCCTTAATTATAAAAGCATCTGTGAAAAAATAAACACTTATTTTAAGTGGTTATTTTTCCTACTCCGCTCCACCGGCAGACATGAACATTGGCAGATACATGGCAACTAAAATGGTCGCAATGATCCCCCCCAAGACAACGATAATAAGGGGTTCAATCATTTTAGTCATGCTCCCAACTAGTTGGTCTACCTCATCTTCGAAGACCTCTGCAACTCGAGCAAGCATCTGATCAATCTGACCCGTTTGTTCACCTACACGAATCATTTGAGTAACGAGCTCGGGAAAATACTCAATTTTGCTCAGTGGTTCAGTCAAAGTTTTACCTTCAATAACTTTCTTTTTTACCTCGCGAATGTCTTGAGCAATGACCGTGCTATCAAGAGTCTCGATACAAATGTCGAGAGCATCAATCAACGCAACCCCCGCACCAAGAAGAGTGGCCAGGGTATTTGCAAATGAACTTAAATTTCCTTTAATAATAACTGCCCCAAATAAAGGAATGCGCATACTAAAGTTATCCCACATTACTTTTCCAGTCGGAGTCTTAATATAAGAAAGAAACAAAACGATACCAATGATCGCACCAGGGACCATAATCGGTGTATAGGTTCCCATAAAATTTGATGTGTCGATAACAAACTGAGTGATCCACGGAACTTCCTGACCTGTCTCTTTTAACATTCCAGTAAACTGCGGAACAACAAAAACCATCATCCCCCAAATAACTATGGCACCGACACTCACGACAATAGACGGATACATCATTGCTGACTTAATTTGAGCTTTGGTCTTCTCTTGTTTCTCCATATGGACTGAGAGCTTTTTTAAAATTTGATCTAAAATACCCCCGGCTTCACCGGCGCGAACCAGATTGCAATACAATTTATCAAACGGTTTTTGAGCCTGCATTGCTTCTGCAATCGTTTTACCTTCCCCAACATCTGCTGCGATTTTTTTAACTGCAAGTTTTAGAGTTGGATTTTTTTCCGAGCGGTATAAAATCTCCAGTGCCTGAAGAATAGGTACACCAGCACTAATCATGATCGATAACTGCTTTGTAAATGAAGCAAGTTCTTTAGGCTTAACCGAAGACCCAAACCCCTTCTCAACCATCCACGCCCCAAGATCAAACTCAAGGATCGTCGGTGGAATGATTTTTTTCACACGCACACTTTGTGCGCGCAGGACTTTTCTCACTTCTTTTTCAGAAGCGGCTTCAACCTGACCTAAAACTTTTTTCCCGTTGGCATCAAAGCCTTCGTATTTATAAATTCCCATTTAACTTTATTTTACCTTCACACCCAGTTGTGATGCAAGCTCATCAGGGGCATTAGAGTATCCCATCGCCACTTCGACAGAAATAGCTCCTGTTTCAACGTGCTTTTTTAAGCTTTGGTTCATGGTCACCATTCCAGTTTTATCCTGACCAATTTGCATTTGTGAATAAACTTGGTGAAGTTTGTCCTCACGAATCAGGTTTCTAATACCAGCAGTTGGAACCAGGATCTCCATCGCGGCCACACGTCCCTTTTCAAAAGACTTGGCAATCAGCTGCTGGGAAACAACTCCCTGTAATACGAAGGATAGAAGTGTTCTTACTTGAATCTGTTGGTGGGCCGGAAAAACGTTAATTACACGGTTGATGGTCTGAACACACGAGTTGGTGTGAAGAGTTCCAAAAACCAAGTGACCTGTTTCCGCAATTGTTAGAGCAGCTTCAATTGTTTCCATATCACGAAGCTCTCCTACTAGAACGATGTCCGGATCCTGACGGAGTAAACTTTTTAGAGCGTTACTAAATGAAAGTGAGTCACTTCCAATCTCACGTTGGTTAACTAAACACGACTTGTGAGCATGAACGAACTCGACCGGATCCTCAAGAGTGATGATATGACCGGCTTCATGTTGGTTCAGGTAATCGATTAGGGCCGCAAGTGTTGTCGACTTACCAGAACCCGTAGGTCCTGTTACCAGAATCAATCCGTTACTTACGTCACACATTTTTAAAAGAACGTTTGGTAAGTTCAGTGATTTAAAATCCGGAATAATACTTGGAATGATACGAAAAACGGCTGCAACAGCACCTTTTGAGTTAAAGACGTTGGCACGAAAACGAGCAAGTCCCTTAATCCCGAAAGAAAAATCGAGTTCGAGTTTTTTCTCAAATTCGTTTTTTTGGTCTTCAGTAAGAATCTGATAAATTAATCTTTTTGTATCCTCACCTGTAAGGGCCGATGTTTTAACTTTAATAACCTCTCCGTGAACACGAAGTCCCGGTGAAGTTCCCGAAGTGATGTGCAAGTCAGATGCACCACTATCAACCATGAGCTTGAAGAGCTGCTGGATTTTCAGGTTTTCATTTCCGGCCCCCTGATTAGTCCCAGTTTGCGTCAGTCTGGTTGAATTTGCTTTTGTTTGCGTTTTGCCTTCCATAACATCCCTACATTTTATCCGAAGCTGAGTTTGATACTGCTTCATCCACCGTCGTTAACCCCTGGGCAACCTTAGTGAGGGCCGACATTCTTAATGTTTTCATTCCGTCTTTGATCGCCTGACGTTTAATCTCATCTGCCGATCCATTTCTTAATAAGATTTCCTTTATCGAAGGAGTCATCTCTAAAACTTCATAAATGGCCACACGTCCCTTGTACCCTGTATTGTTACAAGTTGAGCAACCTTTCCCTTTGTACACTGTAATTTTCTCCGCTGATGCTGGAGAAATACCAAGTGAAACCAGTCCTTCTTTCGTGACGTTTGGATCCACGTCTTTGCAGTCTTTGCAAATTTTACGGCAAAGTCGTTGAGCAACAACAACGTTTAGAGCTGCGGCCACCAGGAATGGTTCAATACCCATATTGATCAAACGAGTGATCGTACTTGGCGCATCGTTTGTGTGCAGAGTAGATAAAACCAAGTGACCAGTAAGGGCCGCTTCAATAGCGATCTCACCAACCTCGTGATCTCTAATCTCTCCAACCATGATAATATCCGGGTCCTGACGAAGAAAAGACTTCAAACAGGCCGCAAAAGTTAAACCAATATCTTTTTTAACGTTAACCTGGTTAATCCCTTCAAGGTTAAATTCAACCGGGTCTTCCGCTGTAGAAATATTTGTATCAATTTGATTAAGCTCTGCTAGTGCAGAATAAAGTGTCGTCGTCTTCCCTGAACCTGTAGGCCCGGTAACCAGACACATCCCATAAGGCTTATAAATACCTTCTTTAAATACATCGATTTGTTTTGGCTCAAAACCAAGCTTGGTCATATCAAGCTGCAGGTTAGATGAATCTAAAAGTCGAAGTACAATTTTCTCACCAAAGAGTGTTGGCAATGAAGACACACGGTAATCGATTGGTTTACCACCGATTTCAAGTTTAATACGCCCGTCCTGCGGTTTACGTCTTTCTGAGATGTCCATCTGGGCAAGAATCTTAACTCTCGAGATAATCGGAAGCATTAATGTGCGCGGAGGTTTTGCTGACTCTACTAAACTTCCATCCTGACGATAGCGAATACGGAAATTGTTCTCATAAGGTTCAATATGAATATCAGAGCACTTCATAACGAAAGCTTCTGCCAGAATCTTATTTACATACCTGATAACGTCATCACCGATATCATCTTCGTTGATGTTTTCCTCTTTCTTCATAGCATCAGGTTTAATTTCCCTGATCGTTTCCAGAACATCTTCAATATTTTCTGGAACACGGGTAAAGATATCCGCCCACGATGAAAGACTGGTTAAGATAAATTCAATTGGATACTGAAAAAGTGTTTGCAATTCTGCTTGCAACTTAATTAACGATGGATCGTAGATCGCAACGCTGACCGCTTTAGCATTTTTTTGAATCGGCAACACGCGGTACTTAATAATGTCACTCTTCTTAACAATCTTTAAAATTCTCTCAGGGATTTTAGCTTTTGAAAGATCAATGTATGTAAGATTGTAATTATCTGCAATTTGCTTAGCGAATCTGACGTCATCAAAAAATTTGAACTGAAGTAAACCAAGCTCAGAAATAATCATTTGATCTTTGTCGATAATAAGAGGGCGCAAGTCCTTGATAGGAACCATCCCCGTCTTAGTTATTACATCAACAAACTCTTTTCTGAACATAAAGTTGTTTTCTTCTTTGATTTCAGTTTTACGATATTTGAATAACTTATCGGATGAAGTTGAAGTGATCTTAAATCATTCTGCGAGATTAGGAGAACTTACGATCAGACCAAAATGCTACAGCATAAAAAGCTTGTCGCTCAAGCATTTCGAGTCCATCTGTGTATTGATGAGTTTTAGCAGGCAATTGTGACGAATGAGGGGTGAAATTGTAATTAAAATCCCAAAAAAGAGCTGTTATTGGAAGATTTCCACTAAAAACAAATTCTCGAGCACAGGTGTTAATGACCAAAGGCCTCGCGTTTTTTTCATGAAAATAATCATTTAAATTAAGTTGATTAAAATCCTTTGTTAATTTTCTCGATAGCAAATGAAATGGTAATTGCAGATTCTTGAGCGCTTGTTGAGCGACAACTGACATGACTCCGTCGCCAAGAATAACGACTTCAAGTTGCCCGTATTTGATCTGCAAATCCTTTAAGATATCAACAATCGCCAGGTAGTCAGTATTTTCTCCCCAGATTTTATCTTTCCCTTTCTTGAGACAATTAATCGCTCCCAAGCTCTTTGCTGAATCTGTCAGTTCTACCTGTGAGAGGAAATGTTTTTTATAAGGAGAAGTAATGTTAATTCCATCGTATCTTGATAGCAGATCGCGGGCTTCTGGAATGTCATTTTCATCTTTGTAATCGAGCAAGTCGTAGTGAACATCAGGAGAGATAAGCTTTCTGTACATTTCCGGCGAGCGGGAATGAGCAATATCTTTTCCTACCAGGGCATACTTATTCATGTTTAAAGTAATCTCTTGCCAAGTCTGCATCAGTTTTAATCTGTACAACCAGGTCATTAACGCTTGGGAATTTTTTTTCGTCGCGAAGCTTTTTAATGAAGCTTACACGAATTTCTTCACCGTAAATGTCATGAGTAAAATCTAAAAGATGGCTTTCAACATGGACATCATACCCTGTATTGAATGTTGGATTGACTCCAATATTAGTGACTGAATTATACACCATGTCTTTAATTTTAACTTGTGTGATATAAACACCCTTGGCAGGGATGATCAGCTCTTTGTCATAACCTAAGTTGGCAGTAGGGAAACCAATTTTTTTTCCGCGCCCTTCACCTTTGATTACTCTTCCAGAGAGAAAATAATTTCTTCCTAAAAGTTCACTGGCCTTCTCGATGCTTCCCGACTGAATAGCTGTTCTTACTTCTGTTGATGAAACTGGAGAGCTTTTCACTTTAAATTCTTGTTGCAGGATAAGCGAAGTCTTTCTTGAATCGCAAAAAGTTTTGGCCACGTGAAAGTCGCCCGACTTGTTGGCCCCAAAAGCAAAATCGTGACCTAGATAAATTTTGGCGATTCCATCAAAAGAAAAAATAAATTTATCTAAGAAGGCTTCTGGTGAAAGTGTACTGAAATCTCTCGTGAAATCAATTTCCAAAAGGTAATCCACTCCGCACTCTGCCAGCAGTTCTCTTCTTTCTGCATAAGTGTTAATTAAAAAACCTGTATGAGACTTGAGAATCTGTAGTGGGTGAGGAACAAAAGTCACAACCACGAATTTTGCGTGATCCTGAACACTATCTTTTTTGATGTGAGCAAGAAACTCTCTGTGCCCCAAATGAACACCGTCAAAGTTTCCAATCGTCACATTGATTTTATTTTCGTTATAAATGCTTTTAAGTTCTTTAAGGTCTTTTACTACAATCATATATTCTTCATCAGTTCATCAAAGTGCTTTTTCTCAAACACAATGTTGCGCCCGTTAGAATTTCTCGATTGGGCGTAGGTTCCACCTTCCGTGAAGCTTAGAGCATTTCTAAAATACTCTTTTGATTCCGGTTTAAGGTTACTTTCATTTATAACATTTATAATTGAAATACCACCCGACGACATCTTATTTGTTTTATCCAGGGCCGCTAATACCCTATAAAGCTCAGAGTAGTTAAGGCCTTTTTTCTTTAACATCTTCACGTCGCGCTTAATCAAGCTGTGAAGATCAGAAGGACCTGCTGACTTCATGCCAGAAAGCCCCCACTGAACACCGATGATCACTAAGGTAAAACCTAGGATGGTATTTAATACCATAAAGCCACGGTCAAACCAGCGCCCTTGAGACTTAAAGCTTGGGGCCACTAAACCAATGGCATTTTTCTCAATTGTTTTCGTATTTTTAGCAAAAAGGTTGTTCAAAAAATTGTTATCATCAGAACCTTGTGCCTGAGGATTTTGAGCTGCTTCTTGTTTATTTCCACCACTGCCAGAATTGGCCATGGCCGTTCCACTGACTTCTAAAGCAGGGATAGACACCTTCTTTTCAATGTACCTTCCAGATGAAGGATCGAAGTAAGACAGCGCGAGGTCTCTGGCCGCGATGTTTACCGGGCCTCTGGCGAGCAGAGTGTATTCAAAAAGTTTTTTAGCTGCTTGTGTTCCGATCTCGGTAACTTCAGATTTTGTATCAAATTGCTCTAAGTTATTGTCAGCATAAATAACAGGTGCATCCAGATTTTCCAGAGCTCCCTTACCTTTTGCTTCCAGCTTGATTTCGATTGGCTCATTAACCAGGTATTTCGACTTTGGGATGCTTAAAGAGAACTCATGCTCCCCTACTAGCCCGGTAAAACTTGCGGGCACGCCCTCTGTTGGCAAAGGAAGAACTTCAATTTCTACGCGAGAGCTTGAAAGATCTTTATTTCTCGCACGCTGGTTGAAACCAAAACCGCTATAGTCATTTTCATAGACCTGAACCGAAATCTTCATTGGATCAAGGACAGCAGTTCCCGTTTTTTCCGGATACAAGCGGGCCGAATAGGCCAGGATTCTTTTTAACACTTGCCCTTTATACTGAACTGTTTCCACTGGGGAGTTGATATGATGAAATCTTTTAATGAATTTATTTAACTTAGGAAACTCTTTAACATCATTAGCGGCAATTGAGCTCTTAAAGTAAAGGTAGTAATTAACATCCAATCCTTCACCAAGATAAACCTTGGTTTTAGAAGCTTCTGCTTCGATGAAAGCATCCGGGATTCTTCTTGGTTCGCTTAAGACATTAATGCGCACTTCTTTAACAGGAATGGTCTTACCATTCATTTCGACCTTAATGTTTCTTAAATAAACTTGCCCTGATCTTTCAGCTTGAAGTTCATAAACGACTGCTTGTTCTTTTGTCGTCGTAAATTTTCCATTGATAACAACTGTTGAAATAGAAAGACCTTGTGATCTTTTTCCTAATACAGAAGCTCCGTATGGCGTGAATGAAATGTAAGGTTCTTCACTCCCAGAGGCTTTGATTTTGAATGTAACAAAAAAGCTCTCATTGATGACACCTTCTTTAGGTTCAACTTCGACTTCAACATCCTCTGCTCTTAATGCAAAGGAAAATAAAAGGAACATTAATAACATTATAACTTTCATTACCAATCTCTCTTTGGTTTAGATGAGCCTCTTTCATTAGTAGAGGTATCCATCATCTTCTTTTGCAGTTCGCGGTCATCACTCATTATCTGTTTTACCATCGCTGGAGTTTTTACCATTCGGCGTTTCTGCTCAATCATTTTTTCTTTTTCTTCTAGCGATTGAGGTTTTGTCGGCTCCGGGCGATCTGGTTTATCGAGATCTTTAGGATCTTTTTTATCTTTGTCGTCTTTATCCTTGCCTTCACTCTCATCTTTCTTTTTATTTTGATCCTGGCTTCCTTTGCCATCTTTATTGTCTTTATTTTCCTTGCCGTTTTTGCCTTCTTTGCCTTTATCGTCTTTTTTATTCTGATCGTCTTTTTCCTGACCTTCTTTTCCTTCTTTGCCCTTGTCGTCTTTGTTATCTTCCTTGTCTTTCTTGTCTTGTTTATCGTTTTTGTCCTTACTCTTTCCTCCGCCCTGATTCATAGTCAGAAGAATGTTATGGCGCATTCGGTTTTTAATTTCTTCATTTTTTGCATTTTTAAAAATATCCTGAATCAAAGGCAGGGCCGCATCAAGTTGGTTTGTCTTTAAAAGTGCAGTTGCACGGTTGAAGAGCACTTCTTGCTCATCACCATCTTTGGCGTACTCTTTATAAAGTTCATTGGCCCTTTGATCCTCATTATTTTTCATGAGGTTCTCAGCAATTTTTAATACTTCTTTACGATTGGCCTTCCCTTTCTTCATCTTATCCATATCTCTTAAAAGAGCCGCTGGAAGTTGTTTTGTTGGTTTTTGCTCTTCATCCTGAGCATGAGCTGAGCTACCTCCAAGGAAAGAGAAAAGAAGAAGAGCAATACTGACAATTTTTTTAAAACTACCAAAGCGACCGAAGATGACCGATACACAGTAAACAATGATGGCCGGAATTAAAATCAGATGCGAGAAAACTGGGCGAATCCTCATATCACCTTTTCCATGGGCCTTGTTATAGGTTCCGCGGAAAAAGTTTAGAATATCCTCAGTTGGAAGAGAGTATGAGTTAGCGATCCAATATTTATAGTTTTTAACATTTTTTCCAATTTTTTTGATGTAGTTTTCATCAAGCCTTGTTATGACCGGCTCACCTTTTTGAGTTTTATAACCTCTAAAACTTCCATCATCCCAGCGAAGTGGGATATTTCCCCCTTTTGCAGTACCAATACCTACGACGGCCAGGTTGATATTATTTCCAAGTTCAACATCCATTCCATCTTCACTTTCTTCAGCATCAGTAAAAACTAGAATATTTCCCACCGCTGATTTTTTATCTCCTTCAAAATCAAAATAGCCAACGGCCTCAGCAATGGCCTGAGAGATATTTGATCCACCAGAAACAGAGTTGGTCTTTTCCATTGCCGCCAGTCTTGAATCTAATAGGTCCACATCATCCGTAAAAGGAATAAGTCGTTTTTGAATATCGGAGAAAAGAACCACTGAAATCTGGTGTCCGGCCGCATTTTTTACAAAGTGACGAGCAAGCTGAATCGCTTTTCCAAAACGGCTTGGGCGCACATCTTCGGCCAGCATACTCGCAGAACTGTCCAGGATAATAATTGTTCTCTGGTCTGGCAGGACTGACTTTACTCTTTCTTCAGGACCTCTTAAGTCTAAAAGAGAGGCCAGCATTAAAAAGATACTCACAATGTAAAAGAAAGCTGAGAATCTGCTCATCCAGCTTCTTTCAAAAAACCAGTAGGTTTTTACCCAGTTAAAATACTTGCGGTTAAGAAACGCCAGCACAAATGCAAAGGCCAATGCTCCAGCAACAATGTGGGGAAGATATTGAGTGTTAACAAAATTCATGGTCCCTCCCTTAACAATAGGCGGCGACCAAGTTCAGCGGCAATAAGAAGAAGAACACCGTTTAGAAGAAATCTAAAAAATAGCTCTTCGTAAATAATTTTTCCACTTTGCTCAATTTGTGTTCTTTCCAGTTTATTGATGTCTTTAAGTACGTTTTCCAAAGCGCGGTTATCTCGGGCCATGTAAAACTTCCCGCCAGTTAATTTGGCGATTTCCTGAAGACCCTTTTCATCAACACTTCCTCCTGGAATCATTTGGTAGCGTTGAACACCAAACATATTTGGCCCAACTGGGATTCTGGCATCGCGGGCCCCACCGATACCAATCGTGTAGATTTTAATTTTTTGTTCAGCTGCCATCTCTGCAGCTTGCAGCGGCGTTAACGTCCCTACGTTACTCACCCCGTCCGTAAGCAGAATAATGACTTTGTTTTTAGCCAGTGATTGAAGAAGTCGCCCTACGCCTAAAGCGAGAGCATCACCGATATTGGTTCCATCTCCGAGAGCACCCAGCTTAATTTGAGCGACCATTTTGTTAATTAAATTTAAGTCTGTTGAAAGTGGAAGTAGCGTGAAAACTTTCTCTGCAAAAATGACAATCCCAATTCTATCCTGTGGAAACAGAGAAACGAACTCTTGAATCTTTTGCTTAGCTGCTTCAAAACGGTTTGGTTTTAAGTCTTCGGCCAGCATTGAGCGCGAAAGATCCAAAACGACAAAAATATCATTAACTTCAATAGTATTTTTATCCATTCCCATCGGACGTCTTGGCCCGGCAAGAGCGAAGGCGATATATAACCATCCGGCCACTCCAACAATAAAGAAAATCGAACGTAACAAAGGAAATCCCTTCTTTTTATATTTTTTAGGGATAAAAAGCTGAGGCTTCTTAAAAATATAAAAGAAACTAATGATCCAAAAGATCAGGCCAACGGCGCCCCAGATAGCGTAATGAATATGTTGAAATTCGTAATTCAAACTCATTTTTCAAAGCTCCTTCTGATAATATCAAAAGAAGCCCTCACTTCATTTAACTCTTCGTTGTTCCAGTCTTTTTTAAATTGATACTGATTAAGAGTTTTTAAAAACTCTAAGTGTGCCGGAGCTTTATCTGTAAGCAATGCCAGCCACTGGTTTTTTTCTTTATATAACTTTTCAAAATCTTCACGTTTGCTGGCGACTCTAAAAAGTTCGTCGTATTTTTTTCTGTCTTTTTTTGCTTGATCCGGTCTTAGGTTAATCAAATGTTCTTTGATCTTTTGCCTTTTAACAAATCCTAAAATCATAAGAATAATTCCCGCCCCGGTAAGGATCATCCAAAGTCTTGAGGAATCAAGTGATTGGTCTAAAATATAAAATTCCTGGCTTTTATCTCCAAGAGGAGTGACTTTAACATCGCCAGAGCGAAGCTCAATTATTGCTTGGTTATACTTAAAAACATAGATAGGTTCTACCTTTGTCGACTTTATAATAAAAAGTCCTTTAAGCTCAACGACATCGGCATTATTTGGAGAAGGTGCAAGACTTGTGATCTGCGCCAGGTAAAAAGCATTAAATAATGTGTCCTTTTCTAATTTTTTAAACTGCGTAAGGTCGGCATTCTCAATCGGCCACACGCGAATTGTGGCTTCAATAATATCTCCCTCTTTAAACTGACTGATATTTTGTGCTGGAAGAAATTCGCTATTGATCGTTTGTGCCCAAACAATATTGATGGTCAAAAGTAGACAAAACACAAAGGAGTAGATCGTTTTCATCTCATCTCCTTTACAAAATTTTCCAGGTACTTTTCCTGGATTCTCAGCCGTCTAAAGCGTTTTCCAAACTCATTATTTAAATCTTTTTTCCCAGAGAAATCATACTTCCCCACTGTCGATCTGGTATTTGGCCCAGAAGAAGCGTGAAGAGAATAAGGCAATGTCTTAGCTTCATCCAAAGGCGACAGAAGCTGGAAGCAGTGGACATTTGAGCGGACAAGCAGCTTTTTTAAAATATCGCTGTCTACAAAATCGTTAAAGTCGGAAAGGAGAATGATTTCCCTTTTTCTACTTAGATGCTTCATAATCGAGATATATTTTTGTTTGCTATTCACATTTTCTTCAACATATCTTTCAGTATTGATTTTTCCCTTACTCGTCAGGATCTTCTTTTCTTCCAATGTTGATATCAGATGAGTAATCCCCTGGTCGCCAGAGAGCTTTGGCACATTAATCACTTCATCTGTTACAATAAGTGCGTGAACAAAATCATTCGTTTCTTTGGCCAAAAGATAAAGCAAGCAACAGATTTCAATGGCAGCCTGGAGTTTTGAGACTCCATTAAAGCCCGTCATCATTGTCGATGAAGCATCAATCACTACAACGATCTCAACATTTCTTTCTTCGTTGAATGTTTTAACGTAAGGATTGCTGGTTTTGGCGAGAATTTTCCAGTCGATAAATCTGATGTCATCGCCGAAGGTATAAACCTGGTGTTCTTTAAACTGAAGTCCGGTTCCTTTGATGTTAGTCTTCAACATCCCAATAGAATGGGAATTCGCCCTTCTAAACAGATTGGCGCGAAGTTTACCGACAACTTTTCTGACTTCGTTAATATTCATAATTTACACTAGTGACTTAGCAATCTTTAGAGCTACATCAGCTCCCTTAAAATTATCAATTGAAGCTTCGTAAGAAAGAATCAATCTGTGTCCAAGAATACTTGGGACAATTTTTAAGATATGGTCTGGTGTTACAAAGTCTTTTCCATCCATGAAGGCCATGAACTTAGAAACTTTATAAAGCCAGATAACTGCCCTTGGTGAAGCCCCTGAAATAATCACCCCGTTATACTCTTTCGGGAAAAACTCTGAACCAGGTCTTGTGGCATGGACGATTTTAACAATCAGGTCTTTGATTTTGTCGTCAACATATATATTTTCAACAATCTCTTGAGCTGTAATCAGATCATCCGTCGAAAGAACAGCTTCAAGTTTATTAAGAGCACTCTTCTTTAAATCCAGGATGTTCTTTTCTGCTTTAAATGAAGGGTAATCAACATTGATCTTCATCATAAAACGGTCAAGCTGAGCTTCCGGAAGTTGATATGTTCCTTCCTGCTCAATTGGGTTTTGAGTCGCCAGTACGACGAAAGGAGAAGAAAGCCTGTGTGTTTCATCCCCAATAGTCACTTGTTTTTCGGCCATCGCTTCAAGTAAAGCGGCCTGAACTTTTGCTGGCGCACGGTTGATCTCATCGGCAAGCAGAAGCTGCGTAAAAATCGGCCCGAATTTGGTACTAAACTCTTCGTTCTTCTGGCTATAAATCATCGTCCCGATAAGATCTGATGGCAAAAGATCGGGGGTAAACTGGATTCTTTTAAAAGAAAGATCACAAAGTTTACTGATGGTTGAAACTGAAAGCGTCTTACCTAGACCAGGCATCCCTTCAATCAGTAAGTGACCTTCGCAAATAAGTGAGGCCATAATCGCATCCAGCAAATTATCCTGTCCAAAGATAATTCCCTTGGCTTCTTTAAGTGCTTCATTAATGCGTGCGCGAACTTCCGTGCTCATAAATTACCCTCTACTAACAAAATAAACTAAATATTTAATGTAAAAACTTTTATCGTTAAATCCACTAAATGGATGATCGAAACCTTGTGCCCCCAAATCTAGCAAATGAACCTTCTGTGAATTTTTAATGGCCGCATCTTGAACTGTCTTATCTAGCTCTTCATAATTCACATGGTGAGTGCAAGACGCCACTACCATTACAGCCTCGTCATTAAGAAGTTTCATCGTCTTTAAGTGAAGCTTTTCATAACCCTGGAGTGCTGTTATTTTATTTTTCTCTGACTTCGTAAAAGCTGGAGGATCACTAACAATGACATCGTACTTCTTTCCTGCTGCAATCGAAGAATCAATAAATTTAAAAACATCCGAGCGTGTAAATTTCCCTCGCCCTTCAAAGCCATTCATCTTTAAATGACTAACGGTGACTTCTTCCATGTTTCCTTGATCGACGAATTCAACATGTTCAACGCCAGCTGAAAGCATATGCAGTCCCCAGCTTCCCACGTAAGAAAATAAATCAAGGCCTGCTTTTTTCACAAACGATGTGCGCTTTAAAAGATTTGCCAGTTTGCTTCTGTTTTCACGATGGTCATAGTAATAACCAATTTTTTGCATAACTTGCTGAGTGATTTTATATTTCAGACCATTCTCTAAAACATCCAGGTCTTCACTGATTTTTTCCGGCTCATGAATCGGTAGAACTTCAGCCTTGCGGTACTCTGGGTTATCAAAGAAAAGAACTTTTTGATCTGGGTAGCGTTTTACAATTTCGGCCTTAATCAAGTCGCGAAATCTATCCATTCCTGCTGTATTTATTTGAGCAAAAATATATTTTTGATACTTATCCACAATGATTCCCGGAAGGGCATCATTCATTCCATAAACGAGTCTTGCACCATGATTATAGTCGAGAAAAAATTCTCTTTTTCTGAAAGCAGTCTGTAAATGTTCAACGATGATTTCTTTAGCAAGAGTTTCTTCATCAGTTTTTATGTTCACTTTCTTCTGAACATCTTCTTTTAAAATTTTAATTTTATAAAAGCTCTCAGCATACGGATTGATGTATGCGATATAATTTTTTTTGGCTTGTTGATCTTCAATGATCACCCACTCACCTGGACGCAGACCTTTTGGCATTTCAAAAAGATCTTTTTCAGAGAGTTCGCGCTCACCACGAGCGACTTTCAGAGAAGACTTGTTTTGGAGAATTAGTGCTTTCAGAGCTGGCCTCGAGAGAAGATAAAATACTGTTATCTCTATAGTATAGAAGGAGTTTATTTTTCTTCAACAAGGAAGGGAAATGTTTTAATTGATTGAATCAGTTAAGTTTAAAAGGAGGCTTCACTTCTTTGATCTTAAGCGCTGGGAGCAGGTCATCGATCATGCGGGTTAGTTGATCAAAGTTTTCGACTAATAGCTTGCGCGTGGCCACTTTGAAGTAAGTTTCACCGCTAGATGATTTCTTATTAAGGTATTTAACAACATTGGCCATTTCATCAAAGTGATAATTGGCCGGACAATCTGTAGTTCTTCCACTGCAAACCACGTTTTTTGTCGTAAAGTTCATATAATCTCTGATTGGAGTCAGGTCTACTCTTTCAGCATTTGCCACGCGTGACAGGTTTTGTCCTACGGCCTTAAACCATGAAGCCTGGTTCTCATGTAAAACATCCAGGTAACGGTAATCATCACGGATTAGGAAATACGTCTGAGCAACAAATTTTGGGTTCTCCATAGAACCAAGTAGTAAATCTAATCCCTTTACAGTTTTGCCAGTGTTGCCGGCAAGCCTTGGGTCGGCCTGGTCATCAAAAAGTACTGTCTGAAGAACATTGAAGACATCATTTAACACTAAATAAGCTGTGTTCTTTTCCGGAACCTTAGTGGATTCAAGAGACTCAATAAAGAAAGTCAGGGCGGTATTAAGTGGCCTGAAAGCATCGATCACTTTCATATCTGTCGGCATGAAATTTTTAAGCGTCGGATAGTAATCGACTACTCTTTCAAGCGCCAAAAACATTTGTAGCAAATTATTGTTTTTGTAACGACTGTATTGCGATTCATCTTTTGGCGTCACTCCAAAGACTACATCTGGAGTCCCAAGATAAGACCCAATTAATAACACTCTGGCAATTGTATCTTCTACTAAGCGTGTTTCATTGTAGTTAAGAGAAGCGGCCCAATCGATTGTCTGATTGATCATATTTTGATTTTCACCAGATGGGACTGCAATGACTTTTCTCAGGAGTCTTTCAGCAGAAGGGACAGCCTGAGGTAGGTCGAAACCATAAAGAAGGGCATCATTGACACGATTCACTCGATCGCTTTCAATAAACTTATCAAACTCAGCTCTCGTTCTACCAACTCTATCGCGGATAACTCGGGCCACGTTAGACCACATATTCATCGCAGTCATTTCGCCTAAAACTCGGCCATTATGTTGAACCAGGTATTCATCTTTTAATGGGAAGAGTTGAACTTCCTGCGCCTTCTTCGCTGAAGAAGCAACAAGAGTTTGTTCAAATGTCTTCAAAAAATTTCCGTAAGTCAGTTTCTTTTCTAACCCGCGGCCGTTATTAACATCAAGAAGAGAATCAAAAGTTTCAAGCGCATTTCTTCCTTCGCGAAGATCGCTGTCACTCATTGAGCGTCCACAACGAATTCCAGGAATTTTAAGACATTTTGCAAGAAGCCCTTTTCTTTTATCGACTTCATCATTGTAATCGTCGGCCTGAGTAACGGCATTCAGGAAAGCAACACCAAGATAGTTGTTTCCAAAACGCACATCGCGGATAACGACTTCTACTCTTTCCAGAACTGTCAGAACTTCATTTGACGATTTTCCGGCCGGGTTAACATAAGTGTTTTTAATACGGTTAACCGAAAGATCTTTATCAGAAGTATCGTACATATACTTCATCGTTTCTTTTAAAGTCATGCGGTACTTTTTCGTCTTTTTGCCATTAAGAGGAATATTTAATCCTTCACCTGGCTTAAGCGCGACTAACAATTGGTTAACAGCTGTCCCTTGCTCTTTTTCCCAAACAGTCGCCAGGTATTTGGCAATATTGTTCGTGTGTTTTTTAACCACTTCCTTAGATGGACATGGATTGGGAGCAACAAACTGATTGATGACTTTTTCACATTCAAAGGCCGGGTCGTAACTACCAGAAAGAGATGTTTGAGCTTTTGCCAATTTTCCACTTTTTACCCAATCAGAGTAATTATTCATTAATGTGGCAGCATTTTTTGAAACAGTATTGGCGTAAGCAAAATTCTGCTCGCGAGTGAATGTTTTAAGCATTGCATTTCTGTGAATCAGGTTTTCTTCTGGTTTCACACTTAGCCATTTTGTCAGCCAATCCAAATTCTTTTCGATTAAAGCGGCCGCTTTTTTATCTTCAAGATGATAACGGCTTGCCGTCATTAAATAACGAACACCATCTTTCGTTGGCAATTGAGAATCAATATCTCCAAGAAGTGTATTTAGAATATTTGCAGTTCCGAGAGTCGTGTTGAGCATATAAGGGCTCATTAGACCTTTTTCACTTAAAATAGTGTCTTCGCTTCCCGAACCAGGATTAAACTCTTTATAAGTCTCTTCAATTGAGTTCATCCAGCCAAACATTCTAAAGGCAATGTTTTCGCTGGTAACCTTTGTACAAGCCACTGGAAGTCTTCTTACTAGTTGATAAAATCCATTCTCAAGCTCGCTGAATTTTTGCATACATTCAACGACAGCTTTGGTGTCATAGTCTGGATCACTTCCTGGATCATACACAACTTTAAACTTATAGCGCTCCATACGAGAGCGAGTGACATACTCATCAGCTTTTCTATAGGCCAACTCCTCTTTTGCTGAGGCATTGATATTTGATCCGTTAGAAATAACTTCAAGCACCTTTAAGATCTGGTCTCTTCCAAAAAAACGCTTAAAGTCAGCCAGTGTTTCTTTTCCGGCAAACTGGTTAAACATGTCCTGCAGAGAAAGGTAAGACATTTCTTCATCAGCTTCAGAGCCCATCCACTTATCTTTGAAAACAGGCTGGACATCTCTGATGTCATCCATGAACTTTGTATAAAAATCAAAAAGAAGAACGAACTGTGTATCATTATCAAAGTGACGATCAACAAAGTTAAAAACGAAGTTCTTCTCTGTTGAATTAAAGAAACTCCAGAAATCGGCAACGCCTTTAAATTTTGGATCATACTCTTCCTTCAAGAACTCTTGAGAAAGCTCGCCGAGATTAATGTAAGCTTCCGGTGGAAGCTTTTGTAGGACATCAAAAAGCACCGGATAAAAATCGCGAGTACGCTTGATGATTTGTTCATTTAGTGTGTTGGCATTTGAAAATAAATCACTGGCGATAATGTCGAATAGATAGAGATTTTCTGCGAAAGTTTTATCTAAATCCCCTTTCGCTGTTGTATTTGCGGCCAGGAATTTAATTAGATCATAGAACTTCTTTTCACCAAGGAAAGTTGAAAGATTAGTCATCATTCTGATGAAATTAACATCGTACTTGTTTGTCAGAAGCTCGCGGCAGATCTCTGTCGACATTTTAAGACCAACAATTGTCGAGGCTGAGTAATCGTAATATCCTTTATAATCTCTTATTTTTAGAACTGTTACGTAATCGGCCAGGTGAGTTTTGAAGTTGAATTCGACCAACTCATTTGGGTCCATTGTGTTTTTAATCGTACAATTAAAACCTTCATCGTAGGCCTGTTTTAATCCTTTGATCTCTCCGACAAAAATCGGATTGGCCAGGATTGGGTATTCAACTAAGTCTCTGAATTTCTCACGAGACATTTTGACATCATTAAGCCAACCATAAATCCACGGATGTCCATTTTTATTCCCAGTCAAAAGAACTTTAGGTAAAAACTCGCGGTCTTCTTGCCCCAGTCCCTTTTTCACTTTGTCTGCCATGGCATCAACTAACTTCAAACGAAGAGCAATAAAAAGCGCATCAGTTTTAAACTTATTAACTTCACCTCTAAGCTTTTCTTCATCTGATGCACTAATGGCCTGAGTAAGACTCTTAACCACCATTGAGGCACGATCAATCGTTTCAGGAGGTGTATCAACCAACCTGATAATATTTTTTAATGAGCGTTTTGTCGGAATATTGGCCAGGCGATCCTGACAAACCTCATCTGAAGGATTGTCCACACACTTGAGCATGGTCTTAACAGAGTCAAAAAAGTTTGTTTCGTTAAGAGCAACTAAAACACGACTTAAGTCATCCAGGCCCTTTTTAGAATCAAGCTCTCTGATATTTTTAAAAACCTTATCTCGACGTGCTAGATTTTCAACAAACTCTTTATCGATCGGGGCCATGAAATGGTTCCATGAAGAACCTTGAACTCTTTTAATGGACTGATACATTGACGGAAATTCGTCTGACCACTTGGTACATTTAAAGAGCATCAGAACGTTCTGGTGAAGCAGAACTCCTTTATTGAAATTAACCTGGCTACAAGCTTCGAGTCTTTCGATCTCCTGCTGAGTGGCCACTTCACCTCCATCAATGCTTGGCGACTCTTGCTTAGAGCAAGAGAAGTTTAGCAGTACTAAAGCTGCTAACAAGCTTGTCGTGAGGTGTTTTATCTTTAACTTCAAATTAACCTATCTTCTTAAGCCTTCAGTCATAAAGCGCTGTGCTTTTCCTGTATTAACTTCATAATTTGAAAAGCGAATCACTGAACCAGATTCACTCTTAACTTTCTTCTCTTTTTCTTTTCCATGTGCCGGGATCACTGCTTCAGTTACGTTTTTAACTGTAACCTTTGAAGGAAAACCCATTCCTTGGAAAGTAGCATACTCTACAGTGTTTGTTGTCGTTGCGACAGCAGTTCCTTGTTTCGTCGTTGTTACGATTTTATCCATAACAAGTTTGTTATTACTCCACGACTTTGGCGTCTGGAAAAACTCTGTCTTAACTTGCGAATAAGCAACATTGGTTTCAACTGTTTTCAAGCGGCCTGTTTTATCGAAAGTAATATCCACTTCCGGTACGGCCATAGTATATGTATCATCGATGGCCTTAATGAGTTTACCATCGGCAATTGGTGCTGCTTTAAGCGTATAACCTTTAAACTTCTCAGAGAATCTCTCAGGGATGATGAATTCCAGTTTTCCTTTAATGAGTGCCGCTAAATCATCGCGCACTTCCTGAAATCCTTTTGGTAGACCCAGTACTTCAATTTTGTACTGAGAAGGAGAAAGCCAATAAATTTTAAAATAAACATCAGTTAACTTTCCGAAGTTCCCTGCCTTATTCAGAATATCGACCAACTTTTCAATGCGGGCCTCGAAAACTAGATCGTTCAGGCCGCTTTTTTGTGGATCATAATTTCTAATTTCATATTGTTCAATTTCTTCAATCTTAGTCTGTGACCACGCCACCGTGTTAAATATGGTGAAGATTGAAGCTGTTAGTAAAAAGAAAGTTTTCATTTTGACTTTACCCCTAAATATAATATCTATTCTATAGAGTGCTGACGCCGCCTGCAATCAGGCCTAGAGCATGGTAATTATTTCTGTCCAATCAATATAACTGCATCTCAAATATTTCGGCTTCTTAATGATAACTTTACCCTGCACGCCTTTCAAACCTTTTACGTGTTGTAGTTGACTATACATGACGGGTATCTCATTGATGGAAAGCTTTGAATAGTCTCTTAGCATTGAAGCAATAGCTGACAAATCCTCTCCACTAAGCTTGGAAATGTCATCTGTTTTCACCAGACAGTGAGCCCCGGTGTAGTTTTCAATATGAAACCAATAATGCTCTTTTGCCCCCTGGGAACGAAGCCAGTCGTTGCTGGCAGCATCCAGAGCAATTGTTCCGCTGAAATTTTTTAATTTAAAATGTTTTACGTTGTGTTCGCTTTCTTCTTTTTTCTTTTGCAAAGAAGCTGTCTGCCACAATGGTGCGATGGCCTTTTCTTTGGTTACTTCAAATTCAAAATCGCCTTGCTTAACTTTGAAGAGCTCTTCATCAGTTTCCTTAAGTCTTCCCTTAAGAATCTCCTCCGCTTTCTTTAGTTTTTTAACCTTAGTAAAAACGACATCCCGTTTTTGCCACTGATTTAAGTTTGAGGAGAATTTAATTTTATGTCCGTGAAGAACTGACTGGTGATCAGCAAGATCAAGTCCCTCTTCAGAAAGAAGCTCTTCCTCAATCAGTTTCCACTTTTCTACATCGTGCAGGTCATGAGTGATATTACCTAATTTCTTTTCTAAAAATTTTTCCTTTTTCTTTTGTAAAGGCTTACCGCTTACCTTCTTCTCTTCATCTTGAAAATAATTCAAGAGCGTCCAGTTCGAAGGTTTTGCATTATCCACTGTGGAAGTCTTCCCCAGGAACTGGTCAATCAAATCAGTAATGTTTTTTCCTTTTGAGATTTCTCCATTCCAGCTGGTGTATATCTCTTCTTTGGACTGTTTGATAAAAAACAGGCCACGGTCTTTGTAGCCAAATGCAAAAGAATTATCGGTGTGTTCATTCTTAAAATGGAAGAGCGATAAAAAATGATTGTCATCGACTTCCATTTTTCCCAGGCGAGCACCTACTAAATATTTTCTCACATAGTCTAAAAGGCGATCCTGAATTCTCAAGTAAGACGGGGGGAATTTATTGGAAAAGAAGATTCCTTCATACTGGTTTCCTCTCCCTATATAGAGAGCTACGTTTTGCCCTGGAAATCTCAGCCCCAAAACCAGAAAATGAGGTGTAGTGTAGGCCTTTTGAACCGGATAGAATTCATTTTTCGAGAAGAGAGTGTTATATTCGAGAGAAGTTTGTTTTAATTGTTGGTGAGTCTGTATCATGGCCCTTAATCTTCTCAATGGTAATTCTGAAGCTCTCGAGCTCCTCGACTGGTCGATGCTTGTCTCAAGCATCTCAAGTTTATCACATTTTGAATTAACCAAAACAAAATTAGAAGCTCCACCTGCAGCAAGAAGCATTGCAACGATTCAAAGTGACCTCAACTTACTTGAGAGTTACCTGGCCAATTACGATGATTATAGTCTGTCATTCAACAGCAAACTTCGCCTTCTTCCTGAGAGCGAATCATTTTTTAAACTTATTCCGGATATCAAGCGCGAGAAATTTTTCGAAGCACGTGAGTTGCACTTTTTAGCACAAATTGCTGAATGTTATATCGAGTGCCTTTCACTTTTTTCAAGCCTTACCTTTGAAGCAAACTACATCATTGAAAGAGATAAACTTTCAAAGATCAAACGTTACTTTACTAATCCTTTGCGAGATTTTGTAGACCATAGCGGAAATGTCTCTTACGAAAGACATCCTGTTTTAAAGAAACTTTACGCTGAAGTCCTGGCCCTTGAAAACGACCTAAGAATCACGGTTCAAAAGGCCGCTAAAAGTGATCTGTACTCATCAAAACTTCAGCTTGATAACTTCGATATTATCAACGACCGATACGTTTTAGCTGTGAGATCTGACTCTTATAATTCTGACCTGGGTCCCATTGTCGCCCGCTCTCAATCTGGGATGACTCTTTTTGTTGAGCCTTACGAAGTAAGAGAAAAAGGTAACAAGCGCATTCACCTGCTCTCTGAAATTGAGTCAACGATCTTGAAGCTGACAATTGAATTAAGTAAAGTTGTTCACGGGTATTCTGACGAACTTAAACTGATGAGCGAATGGTGCCTGGCCCTTGATTGGCTCAACACCAAAGCGACATACACTCAAAAGCTTGGTCTTTCAAAGCCGACACTCAATGAAAAATTCTATTTTGAGTTCAACGGACTTTATCACCCGCTTTTAAAAGCGCCGATTAAAAACAATGTTCTTCTGGATTCTGGGCACAAAGGTCTTATCATCTCTGGTCCAAATACCGGGGGAAAAACCGTTGCTTTAAAATCCATTACACTTTCTCTTTTAATGGTTCATCTGGGACTATATGTTCCCGCCGTTCATGCCGACCTACACCCGGTGAGCGATTTATTTTATTTCAGCCACGACCATCAAAATCTTTCTGAGGGATTGAGCTCATTTGCTTCGGAATCAAAATACTATTTAGAACTTTTGCAGTCTCTGGGCCCACTTAACCTGATTATTATCGATGAGATCTTCAATTCAACATCTTCTGAAGAAGCCTCAGCGCTGGCAATCGCCTTCCTTGATGAAGTTCACCGCCGTTCAAATTCAAAGGTGGTTCTTTCGACTCACCATCAGGTTTTAAAAACATTTATGCACTCTCGCGGTGATTATGTCTCAGCCCATGTGGGTTATGATTTTGATCTCAACCGCCCTACTTATAAATTAATTCTAGGTGAGCCAGGAAGTTCCCTTGCTTTTAAAATTTTTGAAAATCTCTCTGAGAAATTCGGTTTAAAAACTGGCATCAGCGAGAGGGCCAAAGATCTTTTAGATAAAAAACAAGTAACCTATGAAACTCTCCTACAAGAGCTTTCGCAGAAGAAAATTGACCTGGATAAGTTACTGGCCCAAAACCGCACGCTTAACATTGAATTAAAAAATCAAAAATCTTCAATGGAAGGGACACTTTACCTTGAGCGCGAACGCATTATCACGGACTACACAAAGAAAATTAAATCTCTCTTTGATCAGGCGGAGACTCTCCTAAGTGATGTTAAGAGCGGAAAAACGGCCAATCGCCGTACACTCAACAATGAAATTGGTGGCATTCAATCTGCACTCATTAAAGAAGCTCCGGAAAAGAAAAACAAAGAAGACCCGGAAAATATCTACGCGCATATGCGCCCTATTGAGTTTGAAGAAATTAAAACTAACGATACCGTTTTTTCTGTCGTCATCAGAAAAAATGTGAAGGTCCTCAATACCAACCCACGCAAAAAAGAAATCCAAATCCAACACGGGGCCCTTTCTGTCTGGGTTTCTCCCTCGACTCTGCGCTATCCATCAGGTTCAAAACCACCGGCGCCCAAAGTCAGCATCAACATCCAAAAATCAGTTCGTGGAGAGATTGAAGTCGACTGCCGTGGAATGCGCTTAGAAGAGTTTCAAAAAATCGCAGAGCAGTCTATTGATGAAGTTATCACCGGAGAAATCCCCTTTGTGACTATCATTCATGGACACGGCGATGGTGTGCTTAAAAATTGGCTGAGAAGTTATTTAAGAAAAGAACACCGCGACCTTCGATGGGAAAACATCGAAGGTAACGACGGGTGTACGAAAATTTATTCTTAGTTAATTGGTGTGCCGATTCGCCAAGGACGGAACTTAGCTGGGTTTTCCCCGAATGGGAAAATTAGTGAGAACCATACAAACATTGCCTTACCTTTGATTTGCTCATGAGTCACAAATCCCCAGTAACGGGCATCGTATGAGAAGTCGCGGTTATCACCCATAACAAAGTAGCTGTCTTTTGGAATCGTTACTTTGTCGTAGTCGACTTTATAGTAGTTGTCGTTGTCTTGCTGGATAACGTGTTCAACATCACCAGTTTTTACGTGGTAAAACTTCAGATTGTAGCCTTTGAACTTGTCGTCCATATCGGCCATGATGTCTTTTCCGTCAAATTCTTTTGGCTCAATCGGCTTGTCGTTGATGTAAACCACTTTGTTTCTGATTTCCAGCGTGTCACCTGGAAGACCAACAACGCGCTTAATGTAGTTCACTGAAAGATCTTTTGGGTATTTGAAGACGATGACGTCTCCTCTTTTTGGTTCGCTTTTTCCAGCGATATAAATCGGGTTAAAGCTTGTCTCTCCGAATACCATATCGGTAAAAGGAACTTTAAGGCCATAAGCAAATTTATTAACCAGGATAAAGTCCCCAATCATTAGAGTTGGGATCATTGAGCCTGATGGAATCCTGAAAGGCTCAAAAAACATCGAACGGAAAGTCAGTACAGCTACAATAATGATAGCGATCGATTTGATTTCTTTGATGAGCTTTTGTTTTTTTGTGAGGTCTGCCTCTACACTTTTCATCAAATCAGCATGTGGATCTAGCTGATCATTAGATTGTGGTGTTTGATTTTCGTTCATTGCGTTTACCTATTTCTTTTTTAATTGCGCTTCTTTTTTTTCCTGAGACGATTTTCTTTTTTGAGGGTCTACTGGCAATACTCCTTTTATAGACTTTTGCCTTACGCCTTTTATTTTCAGAAATCATTCTTGGCATTTTTACCATCGTGATAGGAACTGGCTTCACGTTATTGTAATAATACTCAATGATGTTTTTAGCAAGCATTGTCGATTTTACGTGCCATCTTTTAACGTTAACGTTCATGACACTAATCGAAATACCTTTGCCACGCTCTTGGTCACGAGGAATCGCGAACGCTGAGAACCAGTCTCTCTTACCAAATGGTTTACCACCCGTAATACTTCCTGTTTTCCCACCGATATCAAGTGCGTTTTTATAACCATTATTCATTTTGCGGAATGACTTTCTCGCCGTTCCACCGTCAATCGTCATTCCCATCATCTCCTGCATTTGTCTTGCAGTCTCTGCTGATAGAACGCGTTTTTCTGTCGAATTGTTTTCCCAAAGAGTCTCACCAGAAGCATCCACTAACTTCGTAATCATCTTTGGTGATCTCATCATCCCGTTGTTGGCAATGATTGAGGCCATCATCGCTCCGTGAATAGGAGAGATAACCGTCTGGTCGTTAAAACCAGAAGCAAGTTCAGCCAAGTGATAATCATCATCAGCTGTTCCAATGTGTGATTGAACGAAATCAAATTCCGGGAGGAACTGTTGATTGAATCCAAAGTTCTCCGCCATTCTCACCAGCTTATCGCTGCTGATATTTTGGATTGCAGCTTTACCGAAGATAACGTTGTTTGATTTAGCAAAAGCCGTCTCAAACGTTTGAGATTTATCCCAACGGTTGCTTTTAGATTCATCTAATTGGTATTTAAAAAGGGTAGTGCTTCTTCCGCGGAAATCAAAAGATGTCTCTCTTGTAACCTTTGTATTTTGAAGAAGCTCAGCTGCCGTAACCATTTTAATTAAACTGGCAGATGGGTGAGTGCTCGCTAAAACCAGGTTATTGTCGATGTTGTTTGTTTTTCCTTCAACACCTACAGCGGCCAGGACTTCACCAGTTTCGTTATCAATAACGGCAACTGTCGCATAGTCTGAACGGTATGATTTTAAAAGCTTCTTAATATACGCATCAAGCTGAGGATTGAATGCATATTCAATTTTTACTTTCTTTTTGCCTACATCAAGAGTTTGAGGCCAATCATTACCAACCTGTTTAAAGGTCCTATCGATTGAGAGTCTTAAATCGTCTGGGAGTGGGGTTAAACCAGGAGCTTTGGCTTCCTTTTCCACTTCAGCGGCATTGAGTTTTTGTCCAAACTTACCTTGAAAAATGTTGAAAGCAGTTCCACCAACAAAAAGAGTGAGGAACGCTGTGGTAACAACTAAGGCAAACTTACTGTTCGTCTTTTTCACTAAACTTATCCATGTTTTAGTTACCATGCAATTTACTTACGCATGAGCTACTATTATGGCCTAAAATCCTTCCCAATGACAAAATATTCTTTACTAACTGAGCGGGTAGATTTTGGTCTCAGATAATGGAACTCGGAAAAGAGCTTCTTTTGCTCCTTCAGAAATACTTGAGCATCGTTGGATTCGAAAACTTTGATGACGGTGTTTCCACCTGGTTTTAAAAATTTTGGCATTAAAAAGAAAACCATCTCTACTAAATTTAGGGACCTGGCCTGATCAACCGACATAATCCCTGTGGTATTAGGGGCCATATCTGATAGGACCACATCGAACTGGTCCGATACACCAAGCTCTTCCATCGTTTCAATAGTGAGAATGTCTCTTTGGAATAAGCGGACGTTTGGGACACCTAGAAGTTTCTTATTTATGTCTCTTACATCGGCACCAATTACCAGTCCATTGACACCAACTTTTTCAGACGTGTACTGAACCCATGATCCTGGGTGGTAACCGAAGTCGATGACTTGATCATTTTTTTTCAAAATTTTAAAGCGCTCGTCGATCTCTTCTAGCTTATAAACGCTTCTTGCAAGAAAGTTATCTTTCTTTGCTTTGTGAAAATAGTGATCTTTTACTTTAAACGTCATTGATTACTCTAAAACTAAAACAACTTTCGGGTTGTCGTCAGAAGCATCCATGATCGCTTGAATTAAAGCATCAGTGTAATCTGCGCCTAATTTGCTTTTTAAAATGCTCACAAATTTAATTTTAATAATGGTCTGTCCTGAATAATCAGAACTCAAAGTATCGTAAAGAGCGTCGAGAGTTTTTCCGTAGTGGCGAGGAAAGTTTAATTCCTTTGCCAGCGTCGTATGAAGATGGTCTTGTGACTTAATTTCTTTACCATTAATTAAAACAGAACCAGATGCCATCACCTGAAAAGACAAAAGCAGCCCGCTTAAAGCGATCATTGCGTTTCTCATAAACTCCCCAAGGAAACCAAGATAATTTGATTGGTAGCTTTTGCTCTTATTTCAAGCAATTGTCAATGAAACTCCCTGGGGATCTGTATTTTTTACGCAACAAAATCGAAGGCTTCTGCGCGCATTTTCAGAGTGTTGATGCCGTATTTGCGCGCCTTCTGAATAAGGGTTGTTTTGCTGATTCCCAAACGGCGTGCCGTCTCGTTTATTTTGCCGCCATTCTTGGCCAACATCGACTCTAAAAAGACCTTCTCAAAAAGCTCCTGGCTTTGATGAAAATCTTCTGGAAATCCGGCCAGCGCATTGGCCTCTTCCGGTAAAATCACCTCGTTTTGATCATGGGGGAAATCCGCACTTTCAATAACATTCTTTGGTGACATGACCAAGGCAAACTCCAGTGTATTTTTTATCTCGCGGATATTTCCCTTCCAGTTTCTGCTCATTAACAATTCCATTGCTTCATTTGAAAGCCTGGCATAAGGGCTGGAGTGCCTTTCTTTGAGTTCATTAAAAAGTGTATGAATGATTTCTCGCAACTGCTTTTTATCTTCACGTAATGGAGATAATTCCAGGTGAAAAACTTTAATGCGATAGTAAAGGTCTTCACGAAACAAACCACTCTCCACCATTTTTTTTAAATTGCGATTGGTCGCCATAATGATTCTTCCGCGAAAATCCAACGAAGCGCTGCCACCAACTGGAGTGAACTTTCTTTCTTCCATTACATAGAGCAGTTTCTTTTGTGCTTCCAGGGAAAGCTCGCCGATTTCATCTAAAAACAAAGTTCCTGTCCCTACATCTTGGAAATAACCACTCTTATTTTCCAAGGCCCCGGTGAAGGACCCTTTTTTGTGACCAAAGAGCTCACTCTCTAAAAGATCTTCTTTTAAAGTGGCCAGATGAACAGTGAGAAATTTTTCTTGATGAATAGATGATTGGCGGTAAATATCGCGGGCAAGGTGAGACTTCCCGGTTCCTGTTTCGCCAGTAATTAAGAGAGGTGCCTTTAAATTTATGCATTTTTTGCGCAGAAGTATATTCATCGTCTCTCCAGTTAACAACCAGAGAAAGTCATACAATAATGACTAACAAAAGATTAGCGGGATTCGCTCATCCTTTTTTCTTTTTCGTTTTTGAATTTAATCCACAAGTCTTCGGCAAACTGATCGGGGGCCCACAACAGCATCCCTTTCATGTTGACCTCATTGAGATTTTTTATTTCAACACCGTTTTGGTAAAGCTTAATTCCACGGGCGGAGCAAAGTACGCTTCCAGCGGCAATGTCCCAGATGTTTTTTGGGCTTAAACTTAAAACAAAATCGCACGCACCACTGGCAAGCAAGGCCAGTTTAAAAGCGATACTTCCGCGCGGGGTGATTTCAATTTTAGGGTCAATATCAAGTAGAAAATTAAAATACCCTTTTTCGAATTCTGAGCGCGACACCATTCCCAGGATTTTTTGCTGGGATTTATTTGATGAAGGGACAAAAGGGATGCTGCTATCGAGGCTAAAGCCACTAAATGGGTTATAAATCCAGGCGTAGTTCTCCGGATGAGCAATCTCCGGCGTCTTCATTAATGCCAACGACACAGCACACTCAGGTCTTCCCTTAATTAACTCCCTCGTTCCATCAATCGGATCAAGAATCGCGCTGGGAAAAGTAAGTTGTTCGTATTCTTCTTCGCTAAAAAAAGAATAACTTTTATAAACAGAATGATTCAGAATTTTTTCTTTGATGAGATTTGAAACAAACAAATCGATTTCAGTGACAGCGCTGTTGTCGCTTTTTAAATTCACATCGAGAGTTTTAACTGCATTTGGGCCAAACAAAAAATTCATTTTTTTTGTCAACTCAAGAATAACTTCAGTCTGAGCGTTTTTCATAATATTACACCATGCACAATGAAAATTTCTTACAATTTTTAATCTAATTTAGTTGACTTGATTATTTTATCAACAAAATGAACAAAGTTATCCACATTTTTATATATTCGCTGGGGATTTCAGTACATTTTAGTCCATTTTCCTATTTCATTATTTTAAATAGTTAGGAGCGATATTCACATGCATTTTTCACTTGCCAATCTACTGGGGTAGTTTTGCCACTGAAACACCGTAGTTATTCACAATAAGTCAAAAAATTGTCACTCAGGTATTATTTCGAGAGAGGTTTTGTAAGAAAGCTAATTCTTAGTGAAAAGCACACCATAAGCACTAAATGGCTTTATGTAACGCTAATAATTCATAAACCAAATCTGGTTTAAGTCTTAATTGTTCTCTGCTGTCGAGAGAACTTCAACATCCCCGCCGCCTTCAGCAACAGCAACAGCGAAAATCTCTCTATCGTACTCGTTAGAGCTCATTAGATTTGTGAGAAGTTTCATGTGCCCGGAAGCTGGGTCGACAAAGATAAAAGGAGAGGTTTCAAGTTCAGAGCGGTTCAGGTTGTGAGAGCGGAGAAAGTTTTCGTAAATCCCTTTAGTCAGTCCTGATCTAAACATACGACTCCATGGTAAGCAATCACTTCATTGTTCTTGCTTATATATAAGTGTAGCACATTTTTAAAAAAGCAAAACAGTTGGCTGAACTCTTAACAAAAACGTAAAAATGTTTCAGTTAGCTATTAAATATCTTAATAAACAGCTTCACTCTCCCTTCAAAGTGAGAATCAAGCAAACAAATTAAGATGTAAACCACGTAAATCATGTTGCGTTTAGAGCGCAGACGAGCAATTGACTGGAAGATAAGTTCTAATGGAAGAAGACTTAAAAAGGCCAGGGCCCACATTGTCCCAAAACCATTTACCAGCGAGTTATCCCAGATAAGCGAGAACCCTATAAAAATGAGGTAGGAAAGAATGACTATGTTGAGGCTGTGTTTCTCCATCTGAAAATCTTTCATGATGGCCGGCTTTTTAAAGTAAGTGCGAAGGATGGCGATCACAATTCCAAGAATTCCCAGGACAAAAAATCCTTTGCGATCGATCTCTCTGCCAGCATTGGTAATAAAAGAGAAGTCCAGAAAGTGCAATGGCTGCAGTAGATCCGAATGAGAGAACAAATGAAGCAGAGTTAAGATAATTCCAAACAAGGCGTATCTTAGAAGCTGGCGCTTATACCAGCTAGTCCTGTCTTTTAAGAAAAAGAAATACAGAAGACCAATTTGAAAGAACACCAGGACGGCGTAACTTTGATTGATCAGCGCTCCCCAATAACTCACCAACCCCAGGAAAAGTCCTGCGCGGTAAGTGGAACTTTTAGTTACCCATAAAAGAGTCCAGATCCAGATGAGTGAATAAGTTGTTAAAAACGAAAACT
This sequence comes from Bacteriovorax sp. As-1, assembly GCF_058446905.1. NCBI lineage: Bacteria > Pseudomonadati > Bdellovibrionota > Bacteriovoracia > Bacteriovoracales > Bacteriovoracaceae > Bacteriovorax > Bacteriovorax sp. As-1. The sequence goes on along the minus strand of NZ_CP184341.1, from coordinate 1,693,028 downwards.
CAATGTTGTGAGTGAGTGTTTTACTAAATGACCACGACGACACGAGAGCAAAGACTCCAAGGAGCGAGAGCCTGCGTGAAACGAAGAAGCGAAGGAAAGCATAAAAGACGAGCAAAAAAAGCCCAAGCCCAACAATATAAAAGTGCAAACTCCAGGCTAAACGAAAAAGTCCCGGATACGTTTTAAACGGGTAGTAGTTGACGATCATGAAGTTCCAAAACGGATTTCCAATCTTTTCTAACGGGTCAAAATAAAGTTTTAACAAATCGACGTTGGCCTGTGGTGGAAGTTCCGGCACAGAAAAAACGAACATAAGTAAAATAAGGGCCACAAGTGTTTTTTCAAAACGATCGAGAAATTTAAATTCACCGAAGTTAGATGAAACTGACTCCTGAATGATCTTTCCTCGTGTCGGCCAGGAGTAAAAGAGCCCGAGCACCGCCCAGGTTATCCAGTAACTGTTGTAAACCCACTTAGAGCCTAAAAAACTAACCAGGTTAAAAAGCAGGATAAAAAAGAACATTCCTAAAAATAAGCGGTACACAACCCTGTCGATTGACGAATTCACTCGGAAATAAATTTTAAGTCTATGATCGATTTCTTTTCCGAGTAAAAACCACTGGCTTACAATGAAGAGAATATAGAGACTCATCAAAAAGGCGAGTGCCAGAGGCTTTAACTCAAGCCCTTTTTGTATATAAACGGGGATCAGTAAGAATGAGAAATAGCTAACTATGCGGAAAGTGAAGAACTTCCACTTTAATTTAAAAATGTTTGAACCATTTGCTAAAGTATTTTCCATAATAACCGATTAATTGAGTATGAAGTTCATCCCATACTGGGCTTCAAAATTATCCTAGAATTAAAGACCGGGCCCCATCCCGGTCTTTTTTATTTTAGGGCATCCCGAAGAAAATTCACAGGAATTAATACTGTATCCCCTCACTCGGTTTTCACTACTAAAACACGCTAGAGCAAAACCTGCCTCATTCTGATTGGTCCTATCGAATATGTTATTCTTACTCGTAGCGACCTCGAAAGAATCAGGAGGATTTTTTGGGTATTTCGTTTGGATCCATTGCTACTGGACTTCCCAAGGATATTGTTAAGCAGATCATTGCTGCTGAACAAGTTCCTGTTCAGAACATGGAAAAGCAAAAAAGCAAAATCCAGGACAAAAAAGGTCTTGTTGATCAGCTGGTCAAGCTGGTTGAAGACGTGCGCGGAAACCTTGCTTTAAATGCCAATGCCCGATCTCTTCGCGAATTTAAAGTCGATACAAACACAGACATTGTTGGAGTGAGCACCGATAAAACCAGAGCTCTTCCAGGCTCATACCAAATAGAAGTTGTTTCTCTGGCCCAAAAATCATCGGCAATGTCGACTGGTTTTGAAGACAAAGATGAAAGTTATGTTGGTGTAGGGTTTATCCAGTACACACTTCCCAATGGTGAAACCAAAGATATTTATGTTGATTCAGACAACTCTTCTTTAACGAAGATTGCAAAACTCATCAACAAAGACAGCGCTCTAGGGGTTACTGCCAACGTTATCAACGACGGCTCAGGCTCCGATACACCGTGGAGACTTATTTTAAGCTTAAATAAAACCGGTGATGATGCCGCTGTGGATTTCCCTTACTTTTACTTCGTTGATGGTGATGAAGACTTTCAGCTGGAGTTCCAACGCGAGGCTCACGACGCTAAAATTAAGCTCGACGGCTTTGAAATTGAAGCCCCTGAAAACAGAATCGCCGATCTAATTCCTGGCGTAACTCTCGATTTAAAAAAAGCAAAACCAGGTGAAGAATTCACCCTGAAAGTTTCTGAAGATATCCAGGCCGTAGGGGCCAAGGTTAGCGACCTCGTGGCTAAACTCAATGGAGTTTTAACCTTCATTAAGCAGCAAAACACGATGGATGAAAAGACAGATACATCTAGAACACTAGGTGGGGACATCATGCTTCAATCACTTGAAGGACGTATCCACAGTGCAGTCTTTAAAGATGTTTTAACTGACAAAGGATACATGAGAGCAGGTGATATTGGGCTAAGTTTCACCCGCGAAGGTCTACTGCAATTTGATGATAAAAAATTTGAGGCAAAACTAACGGAAGACTACAACACTGTAGCTCAGGTTTTAACCGGGACTTTTACTCCTGAAGGAGGAAAAAGTGAAGGTTTCATGGATAACTTGAATTCAATGGTAAACACAGCTCTTCGTATGCCAGACGGACTTGTGCAAAGTAGAAAGAAAACTCTTCAAAGCAACATCGAACAGATCGATAGAAGAATTTCTCAGAAACAAAAGTTTATTGAAGAGAAAGAAAAAAACTTAAAAGATAAGTTTTCACGTCTGGAGGGAACTATCTCTCGCATCAAAGGACAAGGTGCTGGAGTTGCTTCGCTTGGCGGTGGCGCTGATCCCGTTCAACAATTAGGCTAATTAGGAATTTAGGAGGAAATATATGAGTTATGGTTATGGAGCTTATAAAAAGACAGCGGTAAGCACAGCGAGCAAAGAACAAATTCTCCTGATGCTATACCAAGCGGCAATTAAGAACTGTAAAAAAGCAATCGAAGCGATTGAAGCAAAACAAATCGCCAAAAAAGGTGAATATATTGGAAAGCTTCAGGATATCGTCATCGAACTTAACAACAGCTTGGATTTTGAAGTAGGTGGAGATATCGCAAAAGAGCTTTCTTCTCTTTACGACTACATCCTATTTTCAAGCTCACAGGCCAATATGAAAATCGATGCTGAACCACTACACGGATGCTTAAACGTCCTTAACACCCTTTACGAAGGATGGAGTGAAGCAATTAAGAGCTTAAAGGCCGCTCCTGGTGGAACTACGGAAGAAGTTAAGAAGTAATTAACGAGGGTATAAAATGATCAATGCACTATTTGAAAATATTCAGCAACACCTTTCTATGCTCGATTTGGCCCTTTCAAGCTCGCAAAGAATTGCCAGCATGGCCAGGACAGAAGATTTAGATGGAGTGGTTAGTGAAACTGACAATCGCGAAAGATTGGTCAACATTATCGCTAAACTTCAGCATTCAATCGAAGAGCAAATCAATCAACTAAATGCATCCGAAGTTAGTGGCGATGATATCGTCATCCTAAAGTCATGGTTTCAAGATCTTAGCATCTGGTCTGAGAAGATGATTGAACTTGATAAAGAAACGGTTGAGATTTTAAGTCAACAAAAAGAAAACACCACAAAAGAAATCGCCCACATTTTCAAAAATAAAGAAATGTTTAAAGGCTACAATCACACATCAAAAAAGTAATTTTCACTCGCAAGCCTGGATCTTCCTACATTGACAAAGGTCCAGGCCCGTGAGGTAATAGAGGCACAGATCTAATGATTAGATCTGCTATTAATTTTGACCTTTTTGAACCTTCAGGATGAGGAACAGGGGTACCATGAATCACCTACCAATTATTTCTTCTTACGAGATTAAAACATCAAGAACTGAACAGAAAGTTCCTGTGGTTAATGGGGTTCATCTTCATTCAATATACAATCCATTCAAGGAAGCAGAGAATTTAATCAACAGCAATCTTGAATCACTAAAAAATAAAAACGAAGTTCTTATTCTTGGTTTGGGATTTGGTTACCACGTCAATTACGCCATTGAAAAACTAACAGAGTTTCACGGCAACAATTTTAAAATCATCGTCATTGAACCTAATCACCAGGTTCACCAGGACTGCCTGGACTTTGATCTTTTAAATAAGAAAAACGTCCTGGTTTATTCAGGCTTCACGGCCAATGAACTTTACCGCGACCTGGATTTAATCCACTTCCTTTTAAGAAAGCCTGCGATGCTTGCGCACCCGGCCTCTTTTAACCTATATCAAATGTACTTTAAAACCATCCTGACTTTCGAAGCTCCAACTCAATTGGAAGAAATTCAAAAGTTCACAGAAGTAAGAGAAGTCAAAAGCTATCTTAAGCTTTTTGCCGGCGACTCTACTTTTGAAGAAGCGCTTTATAATGAACTACCGAAAAAAGAGCAGTTTAATTCAATGGACTTTCTAGCTATGGCCTTAGTGGAGATGACAAAAGGCAGCCGCGAGACAACGGGAGACGCTTAAGATGAAAAAGATTCTAATCATTAATCTTAGAAGACTCGGCGATGTGTTCTCAACGGCTCACCTGATCAATTCATTAACCGCAAACAGTGGGAACCAAGTCTCTCTACTGACATACAAAGAAAGCTCAAAAGCCGCTGAAAACCTTAAAAATGTTTCAAACTTTTTCGAGATTGACCGCAAAGAGCTAATCACCCTTAAGACAAATAAGCTTTTCTCTGATGGGTTTGCGTTTGAGCAGCTCTTTAATCAAATGAGTGCTATCAAGTCTCAGGAATGGGATCAGATCATCAACTACTCTAACGACGTCGTTGGAGCATACCTGTGTTCTTATTTAAAAGACTCTACAAAACAAGTTATTGGTGTTCACTACAACTCTCAAAGAAATGTTGTGACTCAAAACGACTGGGAACTGTTATTTAATGACGTTCTCCCTGTGGTTAAGTACGCTCCTGTTCACTTTGTTGACTGCTATCATAAAATGGCCGGCACAAACCTGGTTAAAGACGGAACAAAAATCACTACCAACCCAAAATACAATGAGTCGGCCTACAACAATATCAGTGCTGTTAAAAAAGCAAGTGAAGCCGGAGACAATGCTAAGGTTATTGGTATCCAGCTTAAGACTGCTGATGCTTCTAAGGATATCCCAGAACAGACCCTGCATGAGCTTATTTCACTTATCAGGCAAAATTCTGAACTTATCCCATTCGTTTTAATCGCTCCAACAAATGACGAAAGAAAGTTAGCCGCAAGCTTCAATGAAGCTCACAATGGCGAACTTGTGGTTGTTGAAGCTGATTTATTAGCAGTGACTTCTGTCTTAATGAATGTTGATCTCCTGATCACTCCAGATACTGCTGTCAAACATATTGCAGACCTGACTAATACCCCTGTTTTAGAAGTCTCATTGGGACATGCTCCATTCTTAAAACAAGGAAGTTACTCTCAAAACGCTCTTATTTTAACAGACGTTATTTCAACGAGAGAATTCACTAAAAACAACGCTCCTCATAGAACTAATATCTCTGCCCATGACATCATGGCCTCAGTTCTTTACTCACTGACAAAATCAAAAACAATCAAGCCCCGCCTGTCTCCAGGTGTGACTTTGTACCAATCATCATTTGATCAAATGGGAATCCGCTACTCGCCGATTGCCGGAACAATTGACACTCAGATTGAAATCCACAGATTGATGTCGAGACAATTAATCAATACGATGTTTGAGCAAAATCCTGATAATAACATCTACCGCGACGTCTGTAACCTAGACCTCAACATGGCCACTGAGTGGACTAACCATGAGAAAGGAATCGTGACGAACGTCATGAAAGATATTCTGGGAACACTACGTTCTCTTCTTCAGTGTGCTGAAAACCGCAAGAGTTCACGCGATTTCGTCATGAACCTTGGGAAACTTATTACGCACCTTGAGAGTGAATCATTAGTGCAAATCCCAGTCTCAATGTTTAAGAGCAAGATTGAATCAATCAACGTCAAAACGTTTGAAGAAAACGCCAAAGAAGTTGAAGTCCTTCTTTATGAACTAAAGTCAGATATGCAAAAAATTCTTCAATGTCTAAAAGAGCTTGAGATCCAAATCAATGCAAGCAAGATGGAAGACATGATAACGAGAAATTTAGAGTCTACAAAGACTGTAGGCTAAGACATTCTCTTAACAACCAGGATTGGTTATGAATTTACTTCAGGATGATCTACATAGAGAATTCAACCGCATAAAACTTATGCTGGAAAATGGGCAGCCTTTAACAGACGAAGATCTAAAGATCATTCTTCTGGCAGAGCTTAATGAGGAGGATCTTCATGAAAGCAAGCAATAAGGAAGCAAGCGCACCAGTAGCAAGGCCCACGATCGCCATTATGCAAATGACTCGTCTGGGAGACCTTATCCAGACAGCTCAAGCGATTGAGACGCTAAAAGCAACTCACCCACATTACCGCGTGGTTTTGATTGCAAGAACGCAGTTTGCAAAGCCACTGGGTTTTTTATTAAATAACTACTTCGACCATATCTATACGCTAGACACTGCTTCCATGTTTCACGACAGCGAAACAGCAGGGTTAAGCAAACCATTAAATGGGCTCAATGCCTTTTTAAATGAAGTGAAGTCTGAAAAGATCGATGTGCTTGTCAATCTTTCATTCTCAAAATCTTCATCTCACCTGGCCTCTTTAATCCCGGCCGTTCATAAAGTTGGTTCATACCACGATCACAACAACAAAGTAGTGATGAACGATAAATGGTCGCAAATGCTTTATTCTACTGTAATGAGAGGGGCACTTAACCCTTATTCACTGGTAGACCTATTTAAAAACATCATTGGAATCAAGGCCCATGAACCAGCTCGCTCACCAAAAGCGAACACTCCTCGCGCCAACATCATTGTTATCCACCCGTTTGCTTCAAGTGAAAGAAAAGCATGGAAAGCTGAGAAATGGGTTGAAGTCATTTATAAAACTCTTAAAGAAAATGACAAACAAACAGTGACGATCGTTGGGGCAAAGAATGAAATCTTAAAGGCCCAAGTCATTACTGAAAGCCCTCTACTTAAGCAGTTTTCTTCAAGACTTTTGAACGTGACTGGAAAAACTTCACTAGAAGAACTTTCTCAAGTTGTTGCCAGTGCTAAATTATTTGTTGGCCACGATTCAATGGTAGGCCACCTGGCCGCAATTCACAACACACCTTCACTAACAATTTCTCTTGGAAATGTTCGTCCTCATGAGACAACTCCATACCAGGCAAACGCCTACAATATCGCGCCGAGAACGAAGTGTTTTCCTTGTTTTCCAAGTGATGACTGTGCCTATACTCAGTGCCATCACGATATCCCTTATCAATTAGTGAGCAACATCATCAAGCAACTGGTCAATGGTGCTCCAATTGATGCTGAGTGGATGAAATCGGCGAACTCAAGTTTCCATTTAAGCTCGGTGAATTTCTATCGTTCGCGTTTCCAAAATGGATATTTCACCCTTGATAATTTAATTGATACACAACTGGATATTAATGACATTTTCAGGACACTTTATAAAGTTACCTGGTCATTTGTGCTTTCTGATGTGGAAGACAGCCATCCATTCCCAAAACTTTCTCCTTCCACCCACCGCGATCTTCTGGATGCCATGACAGGTCTTCAGCACTTGTTTGAACTCTCTGAGTTCGGGCAAAAGTATTCTCGCTATATCCTGGAAGAAATCTCATCATCAACACCTAGCATTTCCAAAATCAAGGAATACTCTAAGAAGATTGATGAGATCGACCACCTTCAGAGAATGGTTCAAAAAACCTCTCCCTACCTGGCGCCAATCATTGATTACTTCACTGTAAGAAAAGGTAATCTTTTTGGTGAAAACGTGGTTAAACTAACTGAGAGTTCATATTACTGTTTTGAAGAAAACGCACATCTCTCAAGCGTGATGTACGAACTAATTCAAAATACGATTGCCGAATATAAGATTATTGGCAGTAAAACAAAGACCCGCTCGGATCTAAACAAGTAGGAAGCTTATGACGTCTTTAAACAAAGAAACGAAACAAACATCGCTGGATCTTGCCTTTGAATCAATTGATTCATGTTTTGGATACGTAGACTACATTACCGCTCAAATTCAAAAACTTATTACTCAATACAACTCAGGTGAAGTCGACACGGCTCACCAGTCATTTGTTGAAGTCATCGATCTTATGGATCTTTATATCCAACTGGTCTCACGCGTATACCACGTCTTAAGAACAGACCTTGAGCAAATGAATTTCAAAGATGAGAGCATCCAAAAACTTGAAATCCACCTTCTTTCAGTAATGAAGGCCCTTCTTCAGGCGAAAGAAAAAAATGACACGATCATGCTTTGTGACTTGCTAGAGTATGAACTGGTCGATAACCTTACTCAGTGGAAGATCAAAGTTTTACCAGAATTAAAGAAATTAAAAAATTACTAAGCTCGGGTAACCTCGAGCTTAATTCTCTTGAATTCAAATCAAAACCTATCCGCTTCACCCGCAGCAGCTTTGAAAAAAAGGTGCTGAACTCTATTAAGTCTGGCAAGGCCCACGACTTAGAAAGAAAATACTTACATAAAGAAGAGTTGAGAAAGCTGCTTTTTTCTATCGGTGAAGTTAAAGAACTTCCGGCAGAAATCCTGCGCCTTCCATCGCTGTCTTCTTTTGAATCCTGCCACGTGCTCGTTCATGAGAAAGGAAAACCTGTAGGACAAAACTATTACGCTTATCACGGAGAAAATCAGGAAACCAAGCTGATTGCCGTTCAGAATTTTAACTCGCTATTTAACCTGGTTAAAAAAAGTAAAAACAAAATCTTTAATCAATCATTGAGTTTAAAAGATGACTTATCCGTTGTTGGAAACTTCCTGGCGCGCGAAATTGATTTAAAAAACTACTCTGTTATTTACCTCATTTCCCGCAACTCTTTTCTTCCTCCAAGCATGGAGGAACAAGATGAATTCCAGGCGCTCTCGGCCTTTTTACACCCGCTTCTTCTAAAGATTCTGGATAAAGAAAAAAATGATTTAAAAAAAGAAGTCCTAAGGAAATCATTAGAAAACTTCCCTGAAAAGATCGCTGTCAAAAAAAATAACCATACTGTTTTTACCAACAAAACAGATGAAACAGCTTATGAAAATTCTAACCTGATGATCTTCCCGATTGAAGGCGAAGAGCCCATGAGTATGGAGCTTTCAAATATTAGTAAAGACCAGATCTCTACCGAGCTCTATCACTCTCAGCGCGTTTCTCTTTTAGGAGAGCTACTCAACACGCTTCAACATGAACTTTCCAATCCGCTTTTTGGTCTCAATCTCACAAGTTCTATTTTAGAAAGTGAAGCCACTAACCCGGAGACAGAGAGTGTCTTGAATGAAATCTCGCAAAATGCGAACCGTTCACAGACCATTATTAAAAACTTCTCCAACCTTTACAACGATCAACAGGAATTTAAAAAAGTGAACCTGTATCGTTTTATGGAAGAAGTTATTACGCTGACAAAAAGTGAAACCAAAGAAATTGCTAAATCAATTCAATGTATTGGTTTTGAGCAAAACCTTGAGATCATCACCAACCCGACGATTCTGACGCAAATCATCTTTAACCTGATTATCAATGCGGCCCAAGCGATTAAAGAACACAACAGTGACTATCGCAAAAATAATATCACCATCAAACTGGTTAAGAGCGAAGGAAACCTTGAGATTTCTGTGATTGACGATGGGCCAGGTGTCAAGGCCGAACACATTTCGACGATTTTTCAGCCGTTTTTTACTACCAAAGATTCCGGAACCGGACTTGGGCTTTCTATCTGCCAAAACCTGGCCCACCAGCTAGGAACTAAAATCGAATTTAAAAACAATTCCCCTTTATTAGGTGCAACTTTCTCGATAAACTTACCTGGTTAGCCCAAGGAGTTATATCTTGAAGAGAATTCTACTCATCGAAGATGAGCCACTGATTCAAAAATCGCTGAAAAAGCTTTTAGAAAAACGTGGTGCTGAAGTTACTGTGGAAAGCCGCGGTCGCGACGCGATCGGACTGATTCTTAACCAGCAATTCGACAGAATCATCTGTGATCTTATGCTTCAAGACATCTCTGGCTTCGACGTCATCGAAGAGGCTAAGGGTCGCTACACAATGTCTGAAATTAGCAAACTTTTTATTATCATTACTGCCTACAGTTCTCCACACGTTATTGAGAAAGCCACTCAGTACGGGTGCATGCTTTTATCGAAGCCATTTGAGAACATTGATGAGGCCCTCAATATTTTCATGTCTTCGGGAGGCACTGGTGGCCCAAGTTAAAAATATCACTATCGTACTAAAACCAAAGGTCACTTCAGAATTTGAAAGTATTCTTCCCAACCTGGCTTCGTGGCTACACAGAAGAAAGAAAACCGTCTTCTTTCTTTCAAAAGAAAAAGACCGACTGACAAAACTTTTTAAAGGCGATCTTAAAAACCTAAACTTCGTTGAAGAAAAAAACCTGCACGACAATACTGACCTGATCATCACGATGGGTGGTGACGGGACTCTTATTGGTGTCAGCAGAAATGTAAAAAAATCTTCTCCTCCGATTTTCGGAGTGAACATGGGTCACCTTGGTTTCATTACTGAATTTTCTAAAGTTGAGTTCTTTGACCAGCTTGAAGAAACCCTTCGTGGAAACTATAAGCTCACGACACTTTCACTGTATCAAGTTGAAGTGTTTAAAAAGGGCAAAGTGATTTTCAAAGGAAACTTTTTGAATGACCTGGTTATTAACAACAATCAGATCTCAAGGATGCTCACTCTTTCTGTTGAATCAGAAGGAGAGCATATTTATAACCTTTCTGGAGATGGTTTAATTATCAGCTCTCCGATTGGTTCAACGGCTTACTCTCTGGCAGCAGGTGGGCCGATCATTAACCCTAAAGTTAATGCTATTACCATGACTCCAATCTGCGCCCACAGCTTAACTCACAGACCGCTTGTTATCCCTGATAACACAAGTGTCACGATCAAAGCTGCTAAGCCAGATGAAATGATAAAACTCACACTTGATGGCCAGCAGGCCTTTGTCATCAGTTCTCAGGAAACAGTCCGCGTGACCAAGAAGAAATCGCTGAATGTCCGCCTGATTAAAAATACCGACCGCACATACTTTAGAACGCTCAAAGAGAAATTCACACACGGAATGAGGGATACTAAATGAAAACAAATGAAACACTTTATTTGAAATCATTAAACTTGCAGAACTTCGCTACTTTTGAAAATCAAGAAATCCAGTTTGATATTAAATTCAACGCCATCGTAGGTGAGACTGGTTCAGGAAAAAGTTTAATCCTGGATGCTCTTCAGATTATCTTCGGCGCTCGCGCTGATAAAAAACTCATCAGAAAGAATGCTGAGTTTGCCACGATTGAAGCGGTGTTTTCGACAAACGATCAGACAATTAAAACATACTTCCACGATATCGGTCACCCATTTGATGGAAACGAAATCGTGGTTAAAAGAATCATTTTCGCAAATGAAAGCTCTAAGTCATATCTTAACTTCCAGTCTTGTTCAGCGTCCCTATTAAGCTCATTTGCAAAACGTTTTGTAGACCTTGTAGGGCAATTTGAAAACCAGAAACTTCTAAGTGAAGACTATCAACTGGTTCTACTTGACTCATACGCGGGCCTTGAAGGCGACATTAAAGATTACCAGAACCTATTCTCGCAATTAAGTGCGTTTAGAAAAGACTTCAATGACCTGATCCAGGAAAAGAATCTTAGAGCGCAAAGAGAAGATTACGTTCGCTTCCAGCTTGAAGAACTAGAGAGACTAACTCCAAGCCTTGAAGATGAAGCTGAGCTGCTTAAGAAAAAAGACCTGATCTTAAACGTAGAAAAGAGACAACAAGTTCTTGGGTCTCTAGCAAGTGCCATTTCTGAAGACGAGATCAACTTACTAGACCTTTTAAAAACTTGTTTAAGTAAAGCGGATAAGAGTGGTGGGGTCGTTTCAGAAGAAATCACTGCGAAACTTTACGAAGTGAAGGCGCTTTTAGAAGACGTTTCATACGACCTGTCTAAAGACCTAAACGCGACTCCTGAGGATGAAAACATCGAAGAGATCATGGATCGTCTTGATACTTACCAAAAACTAAAGAGAAAGTTCGGTGGATCGACTGAAGAAATGATTAAGGCCTTTGCGGAATTCCGTGCTGAACTTGATTCATTCTTCCAGGTTGATGACAAGATCGCCCTGATCTCAAAGAAGATCAGTGACCTTGAAAACCGTTGCCAGACTTTTGCTGAAGAACTTCACAATATCAGAAAGGCGAGGGCTGAAGCTCTTTCTCAAGAACTCACAAATAAAGTTCGCGACCTGAAAATGAATGGAGCTACTTTAAAAATCAACGTTAATAAGAATGAAGCTCTAGGCGCTAAAGGGTTCTCTAAAATTGACTTTATCGCTGAAACAAACCCGGGAGAAGGATTCTTTAAAGTTAAAGAAATCGCCTCAGGTGGAGAGCTTTCAAGAATTCTTCTAGCTGTAAGACAAATTCTTTCAAGCAACGATACAATTTCTGTGTTCCTTTTTGATGAAATCGATACTGGTATCGGCGGTGAAACGGCTATCTCAATCGGAAAATCACTTCAATCAGTAGCTGAATACTCTCAGGTCCTGGCGATCACTCACCTTCCTCAGATCGCTAGTTTCGCTACTCAAATCATCAATGTCTCTAAGACAACAAAAGTGATCGAAGACCAACCAAGAACTGTCTCGATTATCGAACTTGCAATGGGCGCTCAAAGAGAGGGTTTCATTCGCGCCATGAATCCTGAAGTTTAAAAAATTGATTTAAAGCTTATATCTCCATCTTCGATGGAGATATAGGTTTTTGTATGTTGAGCGTAGCCGTTATTGATGTATTCAAATCCAGACGGTGAAACATAATGATCTTTTACATGACTATGGCCTAAAACAATTACATCAAAAGTACGCTTCTTGTGAAAGACTTCCACTGACAATCTAAAATTATCTTTAACCGGAGCAAGGTCTGCTTCAGTTGAGTAGCGCTTATTGTTTCTCTTACGTGATTTTTCGGCCGAGTACTCACCGATTCCTTTGATTAAAAAATGCGGCATTAGATAATTAGCGTAGTAGCGCAGAGGAGGTGATGTTACTACGGCCTTAAAGAGTTTATAGCTTGGATTATTAAGCTCGATATCATCCCCGTGGGCGAGGTAAATCTTTTTCCCGCCATTCATAAATTCAAAGAATGGGGCCATAGAAAAAAGGGCAGGGTCGAGGTCTGCGTGGACCATAAAAAACTTTCTATAAAGAAGTTTAATATGAAAGTCGTGATTTCCTTCTACGTAACAGATATGCGTCCCATTTTTCATCAGCTTTTTAATTTCATCAAAGTAGGCCTGGTAACGAACAAAGTACTGCGTAAGTGGCCCAATCATCAGGTCAAAAATATCACCTAACAAAAAGACAACATCGCTCGATTGAACGTCAGGATTTCTTAAAAATGTCAAAAGCAGATCTTCGGCCTGGTCTCCGGCCCTTTTAATGTGAACATCTGATATGGCAGAAAATTTCATAAGCCATTATCGAATGTTTTACGACTTCTGTAAATTGGCACTAGTTAGCTTTTTTAACATGGGCCTGAAGCAAAGACTGGTGAGTAATGAATTCTACCAGGTATTCTTTGTCTTCTTTGGTCATTTCCATAAAACGGAAAGCGATTTTGTAACCGCCGTAAGGAAGTGTATCCAGCTTAAAACGATCAATTGTTATTGCATTTACACATTCGGCCTTAACTTTTAGTTTTCTGCCAAATACGTCCAGAGTCATTAGTGGAAACTCTCTTCCACGAGTGACAACAACCTTATCTGTTTTGGGAAGGATAATGGCAAATCCACCAATGCTGATATCGAAGATGGATTTCTTAATAGGAAGTTTATTGAGTTCGAAATTCACATAACACGTTTTTGTCGGCTGAAGCCTTTCGTGCTTTCTTCTTTCGTAAAACGAATAATCTTTTGGAGGATAAAGTTTAACGACTTTTCCACCAGAGACACTTTTTAATTCTGTAGAGAAAGAAACAGAGAGCTCCGGTACATAAATGTTCATCATGCGGTCACCGGAAATAACTTTAGCAAGTATTTCAACCTGCTCTGCTTTCACTTCTAATTCAATTTCGTTGTAGTCTTTTCTAAAGGCTTTCACCTTGAGTTCGCATTTTTCTACAACTCCGCCGAGAGATTGCCACGCAAAAAAAGAAAAATTCCCCTGGACTGCTTCTACAATCATTCGGTCAAAATCTTTTCCTCTTTTTTGCTCTTTCATAAAAGCTCTCTTTTTATTCTGTTAGTTCCTAAAAACCTCTCCCTCACAGGAGAGGTTTGGGGATTTAACAGAAGATTCTCATTTTTATCAAACCGGGAGATCGCTCTCCCGGAATTTATTTTTTAATTAACCAATCAGTCTTAGTGCAGAGTTTGGAATCCCGTTAGCTTGCGCTAGTGTAGACACCGCTGCGTTCTTTACTACCTGGTTCGAAGAAAGTGCAGCTGTTGCTTCTGCTACGTCTACGTCCTGGATAACTGATCTTGCAGAGTCCTGGTTGATTGTCTGAACTTCAAGGTTCTTGATAGTCGATTGAAGTCTTGACTGAATCGATCCAAGGTTAGCTCTTTGTCCCGATACTTTTTCAATCGCTTTATCGATTGATCCGATTGAACTTAAAGCATCATCTTTATTTGCAATATTTGTGCTTGCGATTCCAATTGATGAAGCTGAAGAATCAGATTCACTTGAATCGAAAGTAATTCTGTTTTGTTCACCAGCAAATGCTCCAACCTGGAAATCCATCGAGCCTTTACCTTTACCGTTTAGAAGTTGTGTTCCGTTGAACACTGTTGATTCAGAAATACGGTCAATTTCTTTTGAAAGCTGTTGATATTCTTTATCAAGGAATCCTCTTTCCTGATCACCAACTGTATCTGAAGCAGCTTGGATCGTTAGCTCGCGAAGACGGATAAGGATGTTTGATGTTTCGTTTAGTCCCCCTTCTGCAGTTTGAACTAATGACACACCGTCGTTCGCGTTTCTTGAAGCTTGTCTTAGACCTTTAGTCTGAGCTTCTAAGTTAGTCGCGATCGCAAGTCCGGCAGCATCGTCAGATGCTTTTGTGATTCTCTTACCTGAAGAAAGTTTTTCTAACTGGCCGTTACCAGCGTTAGATACTTCCTTTAAGTTCTTTTGAACGTTTTGAGATGCAATGTTTGTAGCAATTCTTAAACCCATGATAGTCTCCTGTTTTAAAGAAGGTCCCCACCCTCTTTTTTGTTATTGACTGCTTTTGTCAGTCAAACAACCTATCGAAACGTTCGGGCAAATACTTAAGCAAATTGCTTTGATCGGATAAAATAAAATGAATATTGGCTGAAAAATTGATGGGTTAGATAAGAAAATAATTTGATAAAAATGCTCTAATCAAGTACTCGCAATGCTAAAAATCAAGCCCAAAAAAACCCTCCCGCCTATATTTGCGGGGAAGCGGGAGGGTTGGGCTTAAGTATTAGAACATAACAACCATTGCGTAATCATTATGTCCTATGGAGACTACTTAAATTCAAATTCTACTTACTTCACTAGTTACTCTATTCAGAGTGAGTTAGCTTTTTTTGAGAAAGAGAGCGCATCGACTCAGACTGTGTAACAACCCACAGGAGGAGCGCTCTTCTTAGTCAAGCTTACCCAATCAATCTAAGAGCAGAGTTCGGGATACCGTTTGCCTGAGCTAGAGTTGAAACCGCAGCGTTCTTAACAACTTGGTTAGAAGCAAGGTTTGCAGTAGCTTCAGCAACATCCACATCCTGAATAACTGAGCGAGCACTATCTTGGTTAATTGTCTGAACTTCTAGGTTCTTCACAGTAGACTGTAGTCTTGACTGGATAGATCCAAGGTTAGCTCTTTGTCCTGATACTTTCTCAATCGCTTTATCGATGTTTGAAATCGCATCAAGAGCACCATCTTTTTCAGAGATCGAAGTTCCTGCTACACCGATTGAAGATGCTGATGAATCAGACTCTCCAGAATCAAATGTAATTCTATTTTGTTCACCGGCAAAAGCACCAACCTGGAAATCCATTGAGCCTTTTCCTTCACCGTTTAGAAGTTGTGTTCCGTTGAACACTGTAGACTCAGAGATACGGTCAATTTCTTTTGTTAGCTGTTGGTATTCTTTATCAAGGAATCCTCTTTCTTGCTCTCCTACAGTGTCTGAAGAGGCTTGGATTGTTAACTCACGAAGACGAGTAAGAATGTTAGTCGTTTCGTTTAATCCCCCTTCAGCAGTCTGAACAAGTGAGATACCGTCGTTAGCGTTTCTTGTCGCTTGTCTTAGACCTTTAGTCTGAGCTTCCAAGTTAGTCGAGATCGCTAATCCCGCAGCATCGTCAGATGCCTTTGTAATTCTTTTACCAGATGAAAGTTTTTCAAGCGCCGAGTTCCCCGCGTTTGAAACTTCCTTCAAGTTCTTTTGAACGTTCTGAGAGGCAATGTTGGTTGCAATTCTTAAACCCATGATATTCTCCATTTTTTCGAGGGCCCCCGCCCTCTTTTGTTAATATCTGATGTTTTTTATCAGACAAAAACTAGATCGGATTAGTCGGTTAAAAACTTAAGTCCTTTGCTCGGTTAATCCTAAGAATTATCAGAGTTCTTTTTTTAATTAATGAGTTAGAGATGATAAAAGAAAACGAATTGGCACTGTTTATGCTTTAAAAGAAGGATTGAATGAGGTCTTAATAGGCCGGTAGAAATAAAAAAGGCCCTCTTTCGAGGGCCCTACTTTGTTTTAAGAATGTTTTTCTAATTAGCCAATCAGTTTTAGTGCAGCTGAACCAGAGTTGTTAGCTTGCGATAGAACTGAAGTTGAAGCGGCAGAAAGGATGTTCGATTTTGCCATTTCAGCAGACTCAGCTGCGATATCTGCATCTCTAATACGAGAGTTAGCAGCAGCTAGGTTCTCAGTTCTAGTTTCAAGGTTAGAAATAGTAGACTGTAGTCTGTTTTGTAAAGCACCTAGAGAAGCGCGGTTACCGTTAACAGCGTTAATTGCGCTATCGATCTTTTCAAGGTTCTCTTGCGCATTAACCTTAGTCTGTACTCCTAGTCCTTCAATTCCAAGGTCAGCGATTCTCGCGCTTGACTCTTGTGGCTTATATGAAAGACGATCGTTTTTAGCGTCGTTCATAATACCAACCTGGAATTCCATTGTTTCACCTTCACCAGTTAACAGTTGTTTCCCGTTAAACTGAGTTGAGCTTGCAATTCTCTCTACCTCTTGAGATAGATGTTGAAATTCAAGGTCTGCAAACTTTCTTTCAGTATCACCAACAGTATCAGAAGCAGCTTGAACAGAAAGTTCTCTAAGTCTGATTAGAACGTTAGATACTTCGTTTAATCCACCTTCAGCTGTCTGGATCATTGAGATACCATCTCCAGCGTTTCTTGTAGCCTGTTGAGAACCACGGATGTTAGCTTTTAACTTTTCCGAGATTGCTAAACCTGCTGCATCGTCACCAGCTTTGTTAATTCTTGAACCAGAAGACAACTTTGCAAGTGTATCAGCTTTTTTTGCTTCAACTTGTGCTAGTGAACTCTGTGCTCTTAATGATTGCGTGTTTGTGTTAATTCTTAATCCCATACTAATCTCCTAGAATCATGCCTTCCTCCTTAAAATTTAAGATTCAAACAACCTTGTATGAATCCTTGTTAATTTAAGCTCGCTGTCCCATCAGCTTGCTTGATGTAAATATCGGAGTAAAAAAAAACGAACTAAAGTACTTTTTTTAAAAAAAAGGCAATAATTTCCATTACTTGATAAAACTGATTTGCTCGGGTATTAAAAAATTTTGTGTGATTTCATGAGGTTAGCAAATGTCTAACTTGATGATTTTACTAGACTAATGCTTGCCTTGGACGGCCTTGATGAGGTTGCTCGTAGAATATCCGTTTTTAAACATGAGGCTCTTAACTTCGCCCCCACGAGAAAGAACAAATTCTGATCCTACTATTTGATCTGGTTTCCAGTCTCCACCTTTAACCAACACATCAGGCTTAATAAGCTTGATGATCTCTAGCGGTGTCTCTTCTGTGAAGATCTGAACACAATCAACAGATTTAAGATTTAAAAGCATGCTACCACGGTCTTTTTCATTGTTGATCGGACGATCCGGGCCTTTAAGTTTTCTTACGCTCTCATCAGAATTGATGGCCACAATAAGTAAATCTCCCTGGGCCTTAGCTTCGTTGAGATACTCTACGTGCCCTAAATGAAGAATGTCGAAGCATCCATTGGTAAAAACAATTTTTTTACCTTTGTTTTCTTCAATGAATTTTAATGTGGCAGGTGAGAGCTGTTCCATAATTTTATTTTACCACTTTTGTATCTGATAAACGCCCTTGGAAATCCAGAAGCATTGGCAGAAACAGCGCCACGCCAGAAAGCAGAGAGATAAGTGCACGAGTGAAAGTGTGCTTTACAGACACTTCAGATCCATCAGCTTTTACCAATCTGATTCCAAAGATCGTTTTCCCCGGAGTTGAGCTTAAATCTAATATTGTAAAATACAAAAGGTAATAAATAGAGAAGATGGCTGCACCAAAGGCTGCTAGATCCTGAGTTGAAATCAGGCGAGAGTACATGTGAAATTCAATTCCTGAAGCAAAAACTAACAAGGCTCCAGTTAGGGCCACAAAGCTCGCGATCACTAGCACATCAACAATCCAGGCAAAAAATTGTGAGGTTTGTGCTGCTGTCTTTTTTGATGCAGCTTTTTCAGCTTTCACTTCTTCTTTTTTAATTGGTTGTTCAAATAGGTTTGGAACTTCCATTGTCGGAGCAGGTTTAGTTGTCCCGTAGAAAGCTTCAAGTCCAGAAGGAAGATGACTTCCCACTGTTGTTTTTGGTTGAGACACACTTGGCATTGAGCTTAGAGAAGACATTGGCGTTTTTGTAGGAGCAAATGGCTTCACTTCTTTTGGCGCAGGTTTAAACGATGGACGTTTGACGTCATGGTGGAAACCAAGACCTTTAGTCATCGGCTTAAATGAATCTTCACTAATTTGGAATTCATCGAGGTCAATTTGAATTTGTTTTGCATCTTTTGAAGACGAAAATGAATGAGATTCTTGATTCATATTCTACCTTGATCAGTTGTGTGTTTCTAAAATTAGAATCCCACAAACAATACAAAGCATCAATGGATTTTTTGATTCTTATTTAGGGCCGTTTTGGGTCGCGAGCAAATAACCTACCGAAGATGCGACCGCTGTTGGCGCTCTTAGAATTGGAGTGGCCAAATGAATCTCAAGAACACTGTTGTAGGCACCAATGGCCGACACTTCTTCAGGCGAAAATCCACCTTCTGGTCCAATGAGAATTGTCTTTTTTGGGCCCTGCATCTGCTCTTTTTTGGCTTCTCTTGGACGCGAATTAAAAAAGACAATGGTTTCCTGGTGTTCTTTTAAAAAAGCTCCCAACTCTCTTTGTTCATGAATGATTGGGAAAAAAGGATTGTTAGATTGAATCAAAGCACTTTCCAAAATTCTCTGCACGCGCTCACTTGGAGCATATTCATACTGAGAGTATTCTGAAACAAGAGGGTGGATCTCATTAATCCCTAACTCGACTGCCATTTTTAAAATATCTTCAAAAGCATCTTTTTTTGGCATGGCCACGGCCAGTGACAATTGATGTTTTGGTATAAATGTTTCGCTTTTAAGAACTTTGATCTCAATCGTATTTTTAGCTACTGATAAAACCTTGCAGGTCAGAATTGAACCTTTGCCGTTTAAAAGTAGAAGGTCTTCATTGGCCCTAATGCGCACAACATTTAAGTGATGAGCGGCATCGCCTGTCACTACGATGGTTTCATTGTCTGAGACATTATCAAAGGAATGAAAAACAGCTCTCAAGCTTTATCCTTGAATAAAATGGCACTCCAGTCGCCTTTAGAAACAACTGATACTTTCTCCATATGTGAGTACGCGTTTGCGATCGTTTCAACTTGATGATTCAGGATGCCTGAAACAATCAGGTAACCTCCGCTCTTTACGGAAGCATCAATCGTCGGCTTTTCGCTGATGAGGACGTGCTCAAGAATATTGGCAAAAACCAAATCGTATTTTTTAGGATTGTATCGCTCTCTAATAACCAGCTCTGTCCCTTGCAGATTCTCTCCGGCAAAGTTTAGTACTAAATTTTGAGTGCAGTTTTCCAATGCACTTCTATCAATATCTACAAAATGAGTTTGCATCTGTTTTGTTTTCATCGCTGCAATTCCCAGGATCCCTGAGCCACAACCAAAATCAAGACAAGTGCTCTTATTGTTAAAATCATTCATTACCTGGTCAAAAAGCACCATGCAAAGAAAAGTCGTCTCATGTGTTCCCGTTCCAAAGCCCATACCCGGATAGATATAAACTTGATGGCGAGCTTTTTTTACATGAGTGTCTGCCATCCATTCTGGGATGATTTCGATATTGTCTGAAACGTGAATTGGATTATAAAACTTCTTCCACTCTGCGTTCCAGTCTTCAAAGTCCCTTTGAGCGGAGTAAAGTGAAAGCTCCGGATAATTCTCTTTAATAAATGAAATGAAGTCTGCGGCGTTTTGCTCGAAATCACCTTCGTAAAAGAAATATTTGTAAGTCACATTATCCTGATTAATCGTCGCTTCTTGAACTTCATCAATCAGCGTCTCTGGGATATCTCCGCCCGAATAAGCGCGCTCGCCTAAGATTTCATCAACGCGAGCTTCTTCTAGCGAAAACTCTTCTACGCCATCACAATCAAAATCTTCGAGCGCATAAGCATTGATTGATGGCGCCGACTCAATAGTCGCGCGGTTATATCCAAGGAGAACGAAATTAAATTTTTTATTTTTCACAGTTTTTCTCAAGCGTTTTTAAAGGGTAGAAGCTTCCAGTTGATTCCAGCTTAATGTCGGATAAACAACTTCTTCCAATCCAGATAATATTCAAGTGCCACAGGTTAATGTTGGCGTAGTCTTCGTTAATCATTTTTAGTGCTTGTTTGTAAAGGGCCGTGCGCTTTTGGGCGTTAGTTTCGACCGTCGCTTGGTCTAAAACTGCATCTACTTGTGGGTTGTTATAACCGACACGATTCCCGCCCTTCGGGGGAGTGTTCCCGGAGTGAAAAACAAATTTCAGCATATCCGGCCCAGTGAACCCTACCCATTGTCCGACAACGATATCAAACTTTCCGGCCTTAAACGCACTCATGTATGTTCCCCATTCCTGAATAGAGATATTCACAATCATTCCTTCTTTTTCCAGGTAATGCTGAAGAACTTCTGCAATCTCGATACTTGCTTTATTGTTATTAACTTTCCAGTCAACTTCTAAAAGCTTTCCATCTTTTTCCAGAATACCATTTTTATTTTTCTTCCAACCAGCTTCCTTTAAAAGCTGTCGAGCTAAATTGATATCATTTCTTTCCACATCTGCTGGCTCATACATATCGCCAAAAGCAGGGGAGAACATACCAATTGAGAGAACCGCTGTGTTTTTTAATTTGTACTCTAAAATTTCTTTTCTTGGAATAAGAAGTGAAAAGGCCTTTCTCACTCTGATATCCTTAAACAAGTCGCGCTTATGGTTAAGCCCCATAAACTGGAAATTCCCGCTCGCCATTTCCCAAACCTTGATTCCCGGCTGAGACTTAAGCCAGAAAACTTTTCGTGGAGACATATTGGCCACTGTCAGATCGATTTCTTTATTGATGAGTTTTAAAGCGAGAGTTGTTTCATCTTTTACAACTTTAAAAACCAGGACTGGTTTTTCTTTATTTCTTGGTTCAACCACAATTTCCAGAGGCTGAATATCTTTTAAAACATAATCACCGCACCCGATGATATCTAATGGTTCAAACGTTTCTTTATTTAAATCGTTAATTTTAACAATTTTTAGAAGTGAAAGGTTTGAAAGGTTTTCCAGAGAGAAATTCTTAAAAACAATCTCTACTGTTTTTTCATCTTTTACATTTACTGCTTCGATTGATTCGTAAGCTCCCATAAAAGTTGATTTGATCTTTTCATTTTTAGCAAAGTATTCATACGACTTCTTTACGTCCTCAGCTGTTACGGCTGTATTATCTGAAAATGTCAGTCCGGGGCGAAGAGTGAAAGTGAAGACATGTTTTGGCCCATTCATCTTTTCTTCGTATTTTTCGCAGGCAACACAAATAAATTGCATTTTCTCATTGAAATCCACTAAAGAGGCATGAACCAGGCGGTTAATGTTCTGTGAATTAGCATCAGTTGAATAAAATGGTGCCAGATTGTTCGGGCTGGCCGAAATAGCGATGTTAATTCTTTCTGCGCCCATTGCACTTTGAAATAACACAGTCACGAATACGACAATTAGCGCTTGAATCAACTTCATTAATCCTCTTCCTTCTTTCTTTTGTAACACCTTTAATTTATCATTTTATACAGAAAAAACCAATTGAGGAGCGCTCTCGTGCATATCATTTCTATTTGTGGAGGATCGGGATCAGGAAAGACAACTTTTGCTGATAAGGTCATTAAAAACGTCGATCAGGAAGTTTCAGTCCTGCACATGGATTCATATTATCTTCCCAAGCTTCCTAAGGAGCTTAGTACGTCTACAGGAAGGCCGAATTTCGATCATCCTGATGCTTTTGACTGGGATCTTTTAAAAGAGCACCTGGAAATGCTGAAAGCAGGAAAAACGGTCAAAAGCCCTCACTATGATTTTAAGAAGAATGCTCGACTTAAAACTTCAAGCATCATCAAGCCGACTAAGGTTGTGCTCTTTGAAGGAATTTTTACTCTCTATCAGGAAGACATCCGCAAAATGTGTGACATCACCACATTCCTGCATGTTGAAGCTGACATCAGATTCATCCGCCGCCTTCACCGCGACGTTGAAGAAAGAGGAAGATCTCTGGATTCAGTCATCACTCAATACTATGAAACAGTAAGACCGATGTATCAGAAGTACCTCGATCCTCAAAGACAATACGCTGACTTCATCGTTGGTGAAGAAACAGACATCGCCGCAAGTATTCTGGCAGCTAAAGTTAACCAACTCTTCCACGCTAAGGAAGTTAAAGTTGTAGAAAAGAAAAAGAGCAAAGGAAAAAGATGAAACAACCTCGCATCAAAATAAAGCCAGTCGGAGGAGTCGGACAAATCGGTTCGAATATGACTCTGATTCAAGGTAAACAAGACACCATTATTATTGATGCCGGTATTCTCTTTCCCTACGAAGATTTTTTCGACATTGATTATCTTATCCCCAACCTGGACAATATTCCTGAACCAAGTCACCTCGTGATAACTCACGGACACGAAGACCATATTGGAGCTGTTCTCCATGTTGTAAAAAAGTTTCCTAAGATTAAAGTCCTGGCCTCTCCGTTTACGGCCGGGCTTATTAGAAAAAAGCTTGAGTTTAATCGCCACCCACATCCGATTACTGAATATCGTCACTTTGATCAACTTGGGTTTAACGACTTCACTATTGACCCGATTCACGTCAATCACTCAATACCAGAAACAGTGGGGCTTTTGATTAAAGATATCAAAGAAGAAATTGGTTTCTTCTTTATTTCAGACTTCAAGATTGATTTTAAAACAATCTACGAGCGCCCTTTTGATTTTGATAAACTGATCAAGCACTCAAAGATGCTAAAAAAGCGCGTTCTTCTTTGTGACAGTACAAACATTACCAGTTCAACCAAAGAAACACCTTCTGAACAAGATTTAATTCCTGTTATCGACGGAATCTTTGCTGAAACAAAAGGAAGACTTTTCATTACTTGTTTTTCTTCAAACATTCACCGCTTGATGACTTTTATTTCCATGGCCAAAAAGCATGGACGTAAACTGGTTCCACATGGGCGCTCAATGATTAGTTATCTCAATACCGCCAATGAATTAGGAATGATTCCCGATTTTCAATCAGTCGTTAAGATGACTGAAAGCGTGACTCCTAATGAAGAAAATATTGTTGTTCTTCTCTCGGGATGCCAGGGAGATTTTCGCGGAACGTTCAGACGCTTTTCAATTGGAGAAGACTCTCAATATAAACCTCGCCCGGAAGATACAGTTGTCTTAAGTTCAAAGGCCATTCCTGGTAATGAAAAAAAGATTACATTGCTGGTTAACAAACTTTCAGAAGTCGGCTGTCATGTAATCACTCCTCAGGATAAATTAATCCACGTTTCCGGACACCCGGGACGCACAGACCTGAAAATGCTTTATGAGAAATATGATCCGACAGATATTGTTCCGATTCACGGAGAAAGTTATTTCATCCGCGAGCACATTGATTTCATCAAGGAAGCTTACCCAAAAGCGACTCCTCATTACTTCTTAAACAACGATGAACTCTTAGTCAGCGACGACTTAAAAATCAGTGTCTTTGATGGAGAAACAATCGAGCCGGTCATTATCCACGGAAAGGGAATTGTCCTGGAGAGAGAAAAAATCAGTGAAAGACGCAAGCTCGCCACAACTGGCTCAGTCTTTATTTCACTGAAACTCACTTCAACCAGGGCAAAAGTAGAGAAGTTCTCTTTTAATTTCTTAGGTCTCCCAACCCTGGTGACGGCCAATGAAGAAAAGTTTAAGCGCTTTTTAGAAAACTACTTTATTCAGATTAACTTTAAAGATGAAGAAAAGACTAACGAAGAACTCAGAGTGGCCGTTAGAAGATACTTTGACCAAATTCTGGGCTACAAACCTACAACCACTATTCACATCCTATGAACAATTTTTTACAAGAGAATCTCTTTGCCATTATTTTGTTCCTGCTTTTGATCATCCTGCTTTTAATCGGGATCATTGCTTTTGTCGTGGTGAAACTTCTTTTATCTAAAACGCTTCACGCACAGGCTCCCACACCTCAAACACAACAGCCTGAACGCATTGTTTTGACTCCAACAGTTGAGTCACCTCTCACTAAATTTAGAAAACTTTCAGAAGAGCACGTCAGTGAAAAATTCTTCTGTGAAAATCACCCTGATGTTGCTTCTGTTGGCTCATGCCTGATTTGCGAAGATGTTTTTTGTGAAAAGTGTCTGATTGAGCATGAGAATATGTATTTTTGCAAAGAGCATTTTAAAACGTTTGCCAATAATAAGTGGAAGCAGATTACAGATGTAAAAACGACTCCCCACACACCAGAAGATGGACTCTTTGTTTATCACTTTAAACGCCACCTATGGAAAGACAAACAAACACCAAGTTTTGTTCTTACTCATTACAAGATCAATATTGAAGAAGATTTTATCGAATCGTTTGTGCAGTTGAATGTTTTGGAATCAGATGCGGATCAATTGTCGGAAGATATTGAGAGATTCAGGGCCAGTCACTAGTTCTGGCCCTGAACGTTTTCTAATTAAAGATCGATGTTCTTGTTGAAATCTCTTGAAGATGGTCTTTGCTCAGTTTTCTCTTCTTTTCTTAGGTAAGAAGGAGTGTCGAATTCATCTTCGTCGAAGTTAATGAATCCAAGTTTTTCTGCAATTGACTTAGCTCTTGTATTTGTTCCGCCAACACCTGATTCAGAAGCCTGAGATCCTGAAGTTACAGGAGACTGAGGACGTGAACCTGTATTTTCGTAACGGTTAGCTGCATCTCTGATTGATTGGATCAATCTCGATGGTGGCTGTTGTTGAGAAGATGCTTGTTGCTGCTCAGCTCTTGCTGAGAATCCACCTTCTTCTTCCTGAGCTGATGAATTGTGGTAAGCAGCTCTGTCACTCATAAAGCGGTCAAAGTCTGAACGATCTTCAGTTTGGTAAGACGAAGACTCTTCTCTTGTTGATGACTGAGATGAGTATGAAGGAGTCGCTGCTGGTTGAGAAACCGGAGCTTCCATAACTGGAGCTACTGGTTGAGCAACTGGAGCTTGCTCTCTTACTGGAGCCGAAAACTCTCTTGGAGCTACGAACTCTCTTTGAGGAGCTGCATATTGTGGTTCAGCAGCTGCTACTGGTTGAGAAACCGGAGCAGATGTTTGAACGTTTTGAGTTACAAAAGATGCTGTTGATTGAGCTGCCTGAGATGACCCTAGAGATTGAGAAGAAGTCATTCCAGCGTGAGCTCTGATTTGTCCACCAAGTCCAGTCGCAATAACTGTAACTTTAATATCGTCACCAGCGTTGTTATCTATAACAGTTCCGAAAATGATTTCAGCATTTTCATCAGCTGCTTCCATAATAAGTGTAACGGCTTCATTTGTTTCATGCATAGAAAGTGAGTCACTTCCTGTGATGTTGATGATGATACCAGTTGCACCATTGATTGAGATGTCTTCAAGAAGAGGTGAGCTGATAGCTTCAGTCGCAGCTTTAATCGCGCGTCCAGCACCAGTAGCAACCCCAGTTCCCATAAGAGCAAGACCTTTGTTTGCCATTACAGTTGAAACGTCAGCGAAGTCAGCATTGATGTGACCAGTGTTATTGATCAGATCAGAAATACCGCGAACAGCATTTAGAAGAACTTCGTCTGCTTTTTTGAATGTATCTACTAGAGAAAGGTTTTCTCCAGCAAGGTATAGAAGTCTTTGGTTAGGAATTGTGATTAGAGAGTCTACGCTTTCTTCAAGGTTTCTAATCCCTTCTTCAGCTTGCTTGAATCTCTTTTTCCCTTCGAATACGAATGGTTTTGTCACAACACCAACAGTAAGGGCACCAAGCTCTTTTGCTAGTTTTGCGATTACTGGAGCAGCTCCAGTTCCGGTTCCACCACCCATACCTGCAGTGATGAAAACCATATCTGCACCTTTTAGGACTTCAGAAATTTTTTCATAATCTTCTAGAGCAGATTTTTTCCCGATTTCTGGGTTTGCTCCAGCTCCAAGACCTTTAGTTACAGTTCCACCAAGCTGAATTTTTGTTTCAGCAAGTGAAATGCTAAGAGCTTGAGCATCAGTGTTAGCAACAATATATTCAACGCCCGAAAGACCTGAGCGGATCATAGTGTTAACGGCATTACATCCACCACCACCAACTCCAACAACCTTAATCTTTGCACCGTTAATTCTGTTATCTGTACCTGTCATTTCGAACATATATTCCTCCTACGGGACCTATATAAATTTAATCTTTAAAAAATTTCTTTGAAAACTGATTTTAATGACTCGCTTAATTTCCCAATCAGGTCGCTATTAGAACCTTGAGCTTCATTTTCTTTAAATGTCACTCTGTGGTTATTAGCTGATGCCTGGCCTTGAACGTGAACGTAAGGCTTTCTCTTAGCAGCTTCCAGAAGAAGTCCAAGAACTGTAGAGTATTTTGGGTTTTGCATAATATTAGTCATCCCACCAAATGGAATTGGGAAACCAATTTTGCACGATCTCATAAGAATGTACTCTCCCAACTCCGGCATACCCTTAATAAGAGCACCACCACCAGTTAGAACGAATCCACCTGCGATTTCTTCACTTAGTTTTTTATCGTCAATCATTGCGCGGATCACTTCGAATAACTCTTCAGCGCGTGCGCCAAGAACTTCTGCGATCACACTTAGTTGAACCTCGCGAGGCTTAGTCCCAGACATACCTTGAACTGTGATATGTGCTGATTGGTTAAGCTGCTCAGCTAGAACACTTCCGTGATTAATTTTAATTCTTTCTGCTTCATTGTGAGGAATCTTAAGCGCTACTGCCAAATCATTTGTAAAATGGTTTCCACCGATTGGAATGATTTGAGAGTGGATAAGGCTTCCGTCTTTCCAAACCGCAATGTCTGTCGTTCCACCACCGATGTCGATAAGAACAACACCAAGTTCTTTTTCTTCGTAAGAAAGGACTGCTTCTGAAGAAGCTAGTGGTTGAAGAGTAATATGTTCAGCATCAATACCAGTCTGCTCAACACACTTCACTAGGTTTTGAATAAGAGGAATAGATCCAGTAACGATGTGAACATGAGCTTCTAGTCTCACACCACACATACCGATTGGGTTTTTAATCCCTGTTGTATTGTCTACGCGGAATTCCTGAGGAATCACGTGAAGGATGTCTCTGTCTGAAGGAATCACTACCGCCTTAGCAGCTTCAAGAACGCGGTCAACATCGTCTTGAGTGATTTCTTTTCCTTTAATAGCAACAACACCAGAAGAGTTGAAACTGTAGATGTGGCTTCCGGCAATACCGATCGTCGCACTTCCAATATTCACTCCGGCCATCAGGCGCGCTTCTTCAAGTGAGTTTTGAATCGAGCGTACTGTTTTATCAATATTAACAACCGACCCTTTCTTTAAACCGTAAGAAGGGTGTGTACCAATACCGATAATTTCTAATTCTTGATTTGGATGTTGAAGTCCAACGATTGTACAAACTTTCGTTGTTCCGACATCGAGGCCTACGATGATGTTTTTGTCGTTCATAGTGAGAATCCTTTCTCTATATAGAAGCGATATTTTACGACAGAGTCATTCTGTCCTACAAAAATCCTAGAATTTATCCTTAAACTTGACAACAACTTTTTTGCTGTTTGTAAGATTGATAATGGCAGGGATTTTCTCCTTCAATTCCATATAATTCACAATCTTATCCAGCTTTACCAGCTTGTCGTTCCACTCATCTAGTCCCATAAAGACACTAGATGGATGCCCGTTTATTGAAAGAATTATCGTTAGCTCCTTATTTTCATTAAGGATGACTTCCGAAAGTTTTGATCTCAAGGCAGGTCTCATTTCTTTTACCAGGCCGGTAACATCTGCCTGGACCTTGTCTTCCATTTCTCCAACCGGCATCGATAAGTAAGGAAGATCTTGAGTTAACTTCTTTTCAGAGCGAAGCAGGGCCTCGTAAGTCGGGTCATATAATTGCCCGTTATCCACAAGGATAGCTTCATAAGATTCAGCGCTGTCTTTTCTGTAAATCTGAACTTTCATTAAAGGCTCAGGACAGTTGAAGTTTAAATCTAAAACTTTGCTGAATGGATCGTATTGGATTTTGTAATCAGAAACGAAATACTTATCGCTCCATTTTTCATTCACGATCTTCATCTTCACATCGCGAAGTGAGTGCGACTGCTCAAATGTTTTTACTACTTGAAGGGCCATCGTTCCCGCTGGGCGAGTTGGGCATTTTCCAAGATTTGATCTGTATGAAAGTTCGGCGTTGAATTGTTCTGTCGGGCCGAGAGATGAAATAACGATATTGGTGAATACCAATACGGCAATCACAACCAGTGCGATAATAAATTTTTTCGACTTAAAAAATGCCATCCTGACAATATTCCTAGCTACTGCTAATACTCAACTTCGGTTTCAAACGAAACACCGAACTGAAGTTTAAGTTCCTTTTGAAGAACTGTGATCATTTCCATCACGTCTTCATAAGAGCTTTCGCCTCTGTTTTCCATGAAGTTGGCGTGTTTCGGGCTAATCTGCAAATTCTTTATGGTTAGACCCTTGAGGCCCATTATATCTATAAAAAGACCAGCCCGACAAGTCACGTCGCGGAGATTGTCGTGATGGTTTTGAAAGATACATCCGCACGTCCATTCTTTTAATGGTTGAGTGCGAGTTCTCATATCTAAATACTCTTTAATTTTTTTAGAAATAGCAGCATCAATACCAAAGTGAATCAGTCGGGCTTGATAGATCACATCACCTTTATCAACAAAGTGATTGTGTCTGTATGAGAAAGAGCCTTTCTCGATAATAACCGACTTTTCCTCTCCGTTTTTCGTAATGAGTTTTACTTCCTTTATAATGGTTCCGATTTCACCCAGATTTGTTCCGGCATTCATAAAAATCGCGCCACCTAGGCTGGCCGGGATTCCCGTGAAAACTTCCCATCCTTTAAGGCCAAATTTATTTGCATGGCTGGTTAGAGTCGCCAGGCTCACAGATGCTGGAAGAATATATTCATCGCGAGGAGCTTCAAAAACTCCGCGGTCGAAATCAAAATCTAGCTGTATATAAGGAAGCTCTGCTTTAGCTGGAAGAAGAATGTTAGCTCCCCAACCAAGGACGCGGTAGTCGATTTTATTTTGAGTCAGGGTCTTAGTTGCAAACTTTAACCCTTCAACCGACTTTACCGTAATTAAATCTCCACGAGCATCTAATCTCATAGTCGAGTACTTCTTAAGATCTTTATCGATCTCAACAACGATGTCCGGGTGGTTTAATATTTTTTCCAGCATGGATTCATGCTACCGAATTTTCGGTGGGATTGTCTACGGCTTGGGCCAGCCGGATTGATGCTTATTAACGGCATCCTGAAATTTCATCATGACCTTTTGGTTGATTGGCTGCCAGTTTACATTTTGCCCTTTTGACCATTGAAACTTTCCTTCTTTATAACTTAAGGCATACATTGGATCATTATTATCCGGGATTGGAACCATCATTTTCAAGAGTCCATTTTCCTTAGCATAATCCCCAAGATTTTCAATTTCGAGGGCAGCATAAGGCATGTCATCCTTCCACAAATAGTATTCTGAATTTGAAGAGATCGAATACTGCTCCCAATTTTGTTTATAATAAAGAAATCCCCACATGACAAAACAGCGCTCTTGTACATCGCGAGGCTCAGATTTCTTTTTCCCTCCGCGGTCTACGTCGCAGTTGTAGTAATTAAAAAAAAGATGAAGTTTTTCTCCGGTAAAGCTCTCGACTTCTGCTTTATACCAAAGCCTGTTTTCTTCAAAAAACATCTCGTACTTACCGTTGAGACGGTCTTTTTTTGCACTATGCTTTTCATCCTTCAAAGAAATGCTTTTAAAAGTCCTTTTGATTTCGGCCGAAACTTTATCCTGAAAATCTCTGATGTTTTTTGCCAGGTTGAAATAATCAACCGGTTTTTTATCAGTAGAACTTTTATCTGATTCTTCTGTAGGCACAGTTTCAGTCCTTAAACTTTCTGATTCTTGGTGAGACTCTGGTTTAATAAAAAAAGGCTTACGGCCTTCCTCTATAGGAGTTTCTGTGATTCTTCGTTCTGACTGGAAAGATTGAGAGTTTGATTCTTTGAGTTGATCTTTGGAAGACAAGAGATAGGTCGTTGTGGCCCCCAATCCAAAGGAAACCAAGGCCACAACTAAAAGCTGAATCTTGCTATTCAACGCCCGCCCATTTTCTGGCGACTTTACCGATTGACCCTGCACCTAAAGTGACAACGATCGTTTTATCTCCCTTATGCGATTCAATCACCTCAGGAAGTTTTTCGATATTTTCAATCTTCTTAGCAAAGCTCGGGTGAAGGCGGTTAATGTCTTCAATCAGGCGCTCTGTTGAAATTCCATCAAGTGGGTTCTCGCTGGCAGCGTAGATTGGAAGTAAATAAAGTTGATCGGCATCGTTAAAGCAATGAAGGAACTGATCCCAACAATCGCGCGTGCGAGTGTAACGGTGAGGTTCAAAGATCACGATCTTTTTATAATCAGGACGGGTGTCTTTGACGATTCTTAGAGTTGAAGCAATCTCTGTCGGGTGGTGACCGTAATCATCTACCACTTCAAATGATCCTGCTTTATGCAGAAGCTGAAAGCGTCTTCCAACACCTTCAAGTTTTCCAACTGCTTTTGCTACATCTTTAAAACTCAATCCCATATGGATTGCCAAAGCTGTCGCTCCAAGGCTGTTTAGGATATTATGGCGCCCTGGAAGATTGATTTTAAATCTCTCCATTTTTTCGCCTTTATAATAAACATCGAAACTTGTTTCAAAGTGACCAAACTCAATATTGCGGGCTTCGTAATCTGCCGCTGTTTCAATTCCAAACGTTACTGTTGGACGCTTCATTTCTGCTTTAAGCTTCATGAGTTTTTCATCGTGAGCATTGAGGGCCACCACTCCGTAGAATGGAATCTTATTGGCAAACTCTACGAAAGCACGGAATAAGTTTTCTTCCGTACCGTAATGATCCATGTGATCGTTATCGATATTTGTAATAACTGACATCACTGGAGACAAAAGAAGGAAAGATCCATCTGATTCATCTGCTTCAGCTACCAGGTAATCACTTTGTCCAACTTTGGCGTGACCATCCAGGTTTTTTACAATTCCACCGATGATGTATGTCGGGTCCAATTTACATTCTTGAAGAATTGTCGCCAGAAAAGAAGTCGTAGTTGTTTTTCCATGAGTTCCGGCAACAGCGAGACCGTACTTTAAGCGCATAAGCTCAGCAAGCATTTCAGCTCTTCTGATAATCGGAATTCCTTCTTTTCTCGCTCGAAGCATTTCCGGGTTTGTTTCATTAACTGCAGAAGTGTGAACCACAACAGTGACGTCATTTAGGTTTTCTGCTTTATGGCCGATGTGAACTTCCGCTCCCATTTTTTTTAATTTTTTTACGTTTGCTGACTCAGCTACGTCCGATCCTGAAACTCTATATCCTAAAGACAAAAGAACCTCAGCGATTCCACTCATACCGATTCCACCAATTCCAACGAAGTGAATTTTTACATGGTTTGGTTTTAGTGCCGAGTGATTGCGGAACATAACGAACTCCTAAAATGTATATGATCAAAACAGGGAGACTTAGACGTAAGCTTCTTCGTGCCCGCTCTCATCTCCGGTAGCTTTTCTTCTACCAAATGATTCTCTTTTTGGCCTGAAATTGTTTTCAACGCCCATAAGTTCATTGCGGTAACCTTTTATTACTGAGAGTAAGAGTCCTATTCCAAAAAAGTTACAAAGGAGCGATGACCCACCATAACTAACGAACGGAAGGTTCAATCCTTTTGTAGGAAGAAGACCTAGAACGACCCCCATGTTAAGCAGGGCCTGAAGACCTAAAACGAAAACAATGGCCGACGCCATAATCACACCGATGCGGTCCCTTACCTGAAGGGCTAGCTTGAAGCCAAAATAGATGAAAGCGACAAAAAGGCAGATCAGGAAAAAGACCCCGATAAACCCAAGCTCTTCCCCGATAACCGAGAAGATGAAGTCGTTGTGAGCTTCCGGAAGATAGAAAAGTTTTTCGTTACTATTACCAAGACCCTGGCCAAAAGCCGATCCGTTGGCGAAGGCCATATAAGATTGGATGATCTGGAAACCTGAACCTTGTGGATTCTTCCATGGGTCAAGGTAAGTTAACATACGTTTTACACGGTACGCTTGAGAGAAGAGAACAAAAATTCCACCAACTCCACCGGCAATCAGTGAGTAGTAGAAATACTTTCTTGGAAATGAACTCATAAAACAAACAAACGAGATCACGACAAAACAAATAAAGAATGTCCCGAAGTCCGGCTGTTTAATTAAAAGAGCTAATGGAAGAAACAGAGTTCCCCCATGTTTCATACGCTCTTTATTATCCATCTTGTTCCAGTTTTCAAAAAACGAAAGCGCTGAAAGGATAACCGTGAACTTTACAATCTCACCCGGCTGAAGACTCATGCCTCCCATTGTTAGCCAACGGCTTGCACCTTTAGCCGAAGCTCCAATCCCTTTAACAATAGTCAGCGCCACAATAGCAGAAGCGGCGATGTTAACGATGTAACCGTACTTTAACCAGAAAGTGTATTTTGTTTTTGAAACACCAAAGGCCACACCAATGGCCAGGAAAAGATAGACGAGTTGGCGGATAATATAATGATAAGGACTGCCGAAATTTTCATTGGCCAGGATATAACTGGAAGACCAGACCATAATAAGTCCAATCGTAATAATAATCGCCAGCGTTGAAAGAAACGCTTTGATCAGCCTGTCTACATCATGAAGTTGTTCATCCATATGTATTAGAATAACAAAGATTTAAATGGATGGAGAAAATTTGTAGAAAAAAAGTGGAGTGGTCGGGTATACAAAAAAGCCTCCCGAAGGAGGCCTTTTTTATAATTGATAAACGAGTTTCTTGAAATAGTTCCCGCGCTCTTCGTAGTCGCGGAAGAAATCCGAAGCCGGGTTTCCTGGAGACAGAAGAATAACATCTCCTGTTCTCGATTTTTGGTAAGCAAACAGAACTGACTCTTCAAATGAACCGACAATGTAAGTCTGGTTATGATCACCAAGAGCTCTATTTAATCTTTCTTTACACTCTCCAACCAAAACTAAAACGCGAGCGTTTCCGATCATGTCCTTAGCAAATGGATCGAAGTTAAGATCTTCATTGTCTTTACCACCAGCAATCAGAATGACTGGTTCTTTGAATGATTTAAGTGAAGCCAGCATTTCTGGCATCGTTTCAGCTTTTGAATCGTTGTAGAAGCTTACTCCGTTTTTCTCCATGATGAATTCCATACGATTTGGAATCCCTGGGAATTTCTCAATACAAGTTTGGATTGCATCGTCACTTACATCAAGGGCCTTACAAGCAGTCACTGCTGCCATTAGGTTTTCGCGGTTATTTTGTCCCACGATTCTCATTTTAGAAACTTTAAACTCTGAGTGGTAATTGATGTTCGAGTGGATTCTTCTGTCGTGGAAGTGAGTTCCCTGGATCTCGTTCATTACTCCAAGAGTTAAGTATGAGCGGCGAGAGTACCAGTAAACCTGGCAGTTCGCGTTTCTAAAGAATGCATTGTTAGCAAGTGAATCGTAGTTTGCTACCAGTGTATCTTCTGGAGATAGTTTTTTAATGATTGAAAGTTTAGTTTCAATGTATTCAGAAACTGAAGAGAAGTTTGCTTTTGAGAAGTTCTCTCCGATGTTCGGGAAAACAACTAGCTTTGGATGGAAATCCTGAAGTGACTTCATTTGGATTGCTGAAACTTCCACCACTACGTAATCAATTTCGTTCATGTTTGGAAGAAGGCAGTACTCGATGAATGGCATTTCTGAAGTTCCACCAACGAATACGTTTTTCCCATCAACTTTAAGTGTGAAGCCGATCATCGCTGCAATTGTTGTACGACCGAAAGATCCACAAACAGCGATAACTGGTTTTTTACAAAGTTTATAAGCAAGGGCGAAGTCAGAATAAACTTCTTTCCCGTTTTTGCGTGCTAATTCTAATTGAGGAAGATTTGGATTTACTGCCGCTGAGTAAACAATAACGTCTGCTTCCAGGAAGTCTTCGTCTTTGTGTTCACCAAAAGTCATCTCTAGAGGTGGTTCGATTTTCTTAAGCTTCTTAACTGACTTGTTAAGGTCGAAGATTGGCTTGATATCCGTTACTCTGATTTCGCATTCTAATTTGTTGAAGAAATTGATCAGAGAAAAACCAGTCTTGCCAATACCTACGATAAGAACTTTCTTACCTTTAAATCTTTCCATTTCCATTCAACTTTCCTCTTAGACTAACTCGACGACTATCTAGTCTTTAATGTCGAGAGTGCCATGATTGCCAGACACACACTGATAATCCAGAAGCGAACTGTTACCTTCGTCTCCGGCCAGCCAAGTTTTTCGAAGTGATGGTGGATAGGTGCCATTTTAAAAACGCGTACTCCGCGGGTTTTAAATGAAGCAACCTGGATAATAACTGAAAGAGCTTCGATAACGAAAATTCCGCCGATAACTACGAACAAGAATTCCGACTTCGCAAGCACTGCAATCGTACCCAATGTTCCTCCCAAAGACAGGGATCCAACATCGCCCATAAAAATTTGAGCTGGGTATGAGTTATACCACAAAAAGCCGATTCCTGCACCAATAATAGCCGCAGTTAGGACTGTGATCTCTCCCATGCCTTCGAAGTATGGGATGTATAAATACTGAGAGATTTCTTTGTGACCAGTGACGTAAGTAAGAAGACCCATCGTCGCCGCACTCACCATGATTGGCCCAATCGCCAGACCATCAAGACCGTCTGTTAGGTTAACTGCGTTACTGAATCCAACAATAACGATTGATCCAAACAGGATATACCAGTAACCAAGATCAATAATCGGGGCCTTAAAGAAAGGAAAGTACACATCAGTATTGATGATATTTTGACTCACCATAATATACATAGCGACAAGGGCCGTTCCGAATTGCCAAACAAGTTTACCCTTGGCCGAAACACCTTTCGTGTCTTTCTTTAAAACTTTCAGATAGTCGTCATAAAAACCAAGTAGGAAATAAGAAAAAGTGACCCCTAAAGTGATCTTAAGCGGCATAGAAAAAAAGTTTCCGCAGATCAGAGTCGTAACAAAAATACTCCCCAACATGAACACACCGCCCATAGTCGGAGTCCCTTTTTTCTTAAAGTGAGACTCAGGGCCATCATTTCTGATGATCTGTCCGAATTGCTTCTTCTTCATAAAGTCGATGAAGTAATGTCCCCAGATAATCGAAAGTACTGTTGCTATTAGAAAAGCAATCCCGGTTCTAAAAGTAATGTACTTGAAGATGTTAAACAGGTGGTGGTGTGGGTAGAGTAAATGGTAAAGCATCCTTACTTTCCTATTTTTTTAAGTTTTAACCAATATTAAACTATACCCATCAGGGTTTCTAGTTGTAAAGAGCGGCTCGCTTTCACGAAGACAAACTTGTATTTTTTTCTGACGTCTTTCCATTCAGAAAAGAACTCTTCTTTAGTGTGATAATGACTTACTGGATTTGGGTAACCGTTAAGATAAAACTCGCGGTATCTTCCAATAAAAGTGACATTCTTAATTCCTAGAGACATTACGTGCTCTGCAATCTCTTTATGCATCTGCGGGGCATGATCTCCCAGCTCGTTCATGTCACCCAAAACAAAGTAGCAGTCATCAAGTGAGACACCTTTATTTTTCATGACTGTTACAAATGAATCCAGTGAAACGCGCATTGAACTTGGGTTGGCGTTATAGGCATCAAGGAAGATGTTGTCTACCCATTGGGACCTATTCATATTAGGCTGCTCATAATTTGAAGCTGCCTCTGTTAATTCTTTAATCTTTTTTGGGAATAAGCTCATCGCAAAGATCGTTGTCCCTGCCAAGTTTTTCAGGTTGTGGTGCTCAAAGATATTTTTATTATTTATCCACACATTTTTCTTATCGATGTTAAAAGAAATCTCATCTCCATCGATATTAATTTTTACATCACCGTTCTTTTCACCATAAGTTACTAGGCCTTTTGATTTTTTAAGTTTCGCCAGGTAAGGATCATCTGCATTCACCACGAACGATCCCTTGCCTTTGGCATTTTTTACAACTGAATCGTAAAGGGTTCCTTTTTCTTTGAAGATTGCTTCCATCGTTTTTAAAAATTCAATGTGGGCTGCTCCAATATTAGTGATCATCCCGTGCTCTGGTTTAGCGATGTCGCAAAGAACCTTAATTTCACCGGCGTGATTCATCCCCATTTCGATAATTGCCACTTTATGTTTTTTATTCAGTCTAAAAACTGTTAATGGAACTCCTATGTGGTTATTTAAGTTCCCTTTTGTCGCCAGGACTTTTCCCGGGAGAATAGAATTTAAAAGAAAATAGATCATTTCTTTATGAGTGGTTTTACCGTTTGATCCCGTCACTCCAATAATCTTTCTGTCTTTATCTGCTTTTCTCCAACCCTCGATATGCAAACGAGCAAGCTCTTGAATAAAAAGAAGCGTGTCTGTGACAGTAATAAAAAGTGTTTTAGGATAAAAAGCTGCCAGCATTGGCACTAGTTCATCGCGCTCTTTAGTCGAGTTAAAAACCACAACCTTGGCCTCAAGATTTAAAACACCTTCAAGATAATTAAAAGCATCGAAGTTTTCTCCAACTAGGGCGACAAAAGTCTCACCTGCCTGAAAACTGCGTGAATCTGTATTGATTTTTAATTCGAACTCGCGGCCTTTATGATCAAAAGCGCTCGTCATCGTCTTAACTGATTTAAGTTTAAAAAGAAGTTTTGAAGAAACCATTAAATTTATCCGCGTTTAAATTGAGAAACGATATTGAAGTCACTAAATGGGTGCTTCACACCCTTAATTTCCTGATACTCTTCATGCCCTTTTCCAGCGATAAGAACGATTTCTTTTTTCTTCATGGCCTCAAGTGCAAAAAGAATAGCTTTTTTACGGTCGACGACTGCCTCGTAACCGGTAGTAATGCCGGCGATGATGTCGATAATAATATCTTCCGGTGCTTCGTCGCGAGGGTTGTCTGATGTCACGACAACTTTATCTGCAAATCCAGCTACCGCCTTTCCCATCAGGGGTCTTTTGGTTTTATCGCGGTTTCCACCACAACCAAAAACCACGGTAAGTGAATGATTCGGGAAAGCTTTTCTGATGGCCTCTCCGATATTAATCAAGGCATCCGGAGTATGAGCGTAATCCACGATGGCCATGCCTTCGTTGTCCAATTCGATTACTGAAAATCTTCCGAGTGGAGTTTTAATATTTTTTAGACTCAAGGAATTGATCTTATCTTCTCCCCAAAGGTCTGAATTTAATTGCAGGGCCACTTCAGCATTACTTTGATTGTATGATGAATGATAAAAAAGCGGTCTCTCCGTCATCTTTCTTTCATCAAGTGTTCTCGCTACCTTTACACGTGCATTCGGATTTTTCTTCAAGATGTTTTGGTAAAGGTCTTTTTCAAAAGAAGGAACAATAAGACTCTTTCCTTCTTTCAGGTATTTCTTTTCAATCAGCATCTTGGCATCAAAATACTCTTCCATTGTTTTGTGATAGTCGAGGTGATCTTGAGAAAAACTTGTCCACGCAGCTGCATCTAAAGCAATGTCATAAATTCTGTCTTGAACAAGAGCATGAGAGCTCACTTCCACAAAACATGCCTGGTATTTTTCCTGAAAGCGGTGAATGATCTTTCTGAATTCAACATATGAAGGCGTTGTTGATTCTAAATCTTCAATCAATGCACCATTTGCATCCTGAACACCGATTGTTCCTACTGAAATCGCCGGGTGACCAAGCTGAGTGCTAATTTGCATCGCCAGGTTAACAGTTGTCGTTTTCCCGTTAGTCCCAGTGACGCCGATGATTTTCATCTGCCCTTTATTTGGAAACATGATATCTAAAACTTTCTTTTGTAGAATAAGAAATTTAGCCGCATCAACAAAGATACAATTATCGGCCTTCACCAATGATTCGGCCCCATGATTTAAAACAATCAACCCTGGATTTTTTCCTTTAAGGCGCTTATTAAAATCTTCAATTGATTTTTCATTGTTATGAACTTTATAGAAAACAACATCGGCCGCAGTAGCCGTCTGCAGATTGGTTGTAATGTTACTTACAACATCATCAAGTTGAGTCAGGGTGTTTCTAGAGGCAATGTCTGCATTTAAAACGTCGACAAGTTCTTTTTTGTTCATGACCTATTCGTATGTTGGAGGTGAATATTCTAATTTTACAACAGTATCATCGCCAATCGGTGTTCCTGCTGGTGGGTATTGTGATGAAACCACTCCCATACCTTTATGAACAACTTGAAGGTTTAACTTCAACGAGATGTTGGTCGTTGTAATCTTATCCAGCCCCATCATGTTCGGCACAATCCCAGGAGTCAAGCTTCTTGAAGCCGCTTCTTTAACCTGAACCATGTCGATATTGGTCTTAACTTTTTTCAGATCGTAATCATTGTCTTCGTGTTCTGCGAGTCTACTGATGTCTTTATTTTTATAAAGCATATACTCCGCTAGATTCTTAAACACTGGACCCGCAACCGCTCCACCGTAATATCCACCTGTTTTTGGGTTATCAATATAAACGGCAATAACAAATTTTCTATCTACGTTAACCGGGTACCCGATGAACCCAGATACATAACCCTTATATCCACCATTTTTATCTACACGTTGAGCAGTCGCCGTTTTACCCGCAATCTGGAAGTGAGGGATCTTAGCATTTCCACCAGTACCTTTTTCAACTGCTAACACTAGCGCTTTTGTCAGGTCTTCTGTGTTTTTCTGCGACAGAACTCTTCTTCTTTTTTCCAGTTGATTCGCATTTTCAGGTTCTAATTCTGAAACCGTCACTTGGTTTGGATCGCGCTTAATAAGTGTTGGCTTAATGTACTCACCACCATTGGCAATCGCTGCATAGGCGGCCATCATCTGAACACCTGTTACAGCAATACCTTGACCGAAACTGATGTTACTTAAAGAAAGAGGAGTGACATTATCTGCTTCCGTAAAAATCCCGCGAGACTCTCCCGGTACTTCAATACCTGTCTTATTTCCAAAATTCAGTTCTTTTAATGTTTCTTTTAATTTCGGGAAAGTCAGGTCAAAAGCAAGTTTTGTCGTCCCGACGTTTGAAGAGTAACGGATAATATCTGCAACTGAAATCCATTCAAATTTTTCATGGCTTTCAGCTTCTTTAATCCAATGATTATCAACTCTCATTCTTCCTTGTTCAGCATAGTAAGTAGAGTTGATAGTGGCCGTTTTGTGCTCAAGGGCCGAAGCCGCTGTGAAAATCTTAAATGTTGAACCTGGCTCAAACGGATCAATCGCAAAACTTAACTTTCTTGATTCCGGTGCTGACCCCTTCACATTGTTCGGGTCAAAAGTAGGGTAGTTGGCAATCGCCAGGATCTCACCTGTCGAAGCATCAATAACACCGATCCCACCTTTATCTGCATTATGTTTTAGAACAGCTTCTTTTAAATACTTTTCGGCCATTCCCTGGATGTCTTTATCAATCGTCAGGTAAATGTCTTTTGCTTGTGCTGTTACATCCTGATGGCTTTCGAACTTGATTGCGCGACCTTTGTTGTCGATCGTGTATTTTAGAGTGACCGGATTTCCTCTTAACTCTTTATTGTACATATACTCAAGGCCGGATAGACCTGAGTTATCAAGACCAACAAACCCGATAACCTGAGACAGAAGCTCGTGGTTTGGATAAGTTCTCTCTGGAGTTCCTTCAATGAAGATTCCTTTTAGTTCCTTGATATCTTCAACCTGGTCTTTTGAAAGACGAAGTTTTCTGCCAAGCCAGGTAAATCTCTTTCTCTTTTTGATCGTCGTGATCATTTCTTTGTACGAAAGCTCTGGAACGATCTTAGCTAGCTTCTTATAAACATCATTTTTCCCGTCAGTTGATTTTGGGATTGTGAAAATACTGTACGTTTGAACGTTAAGAGCGAGTGGGTGACCTGAACGGTCGTAGATGTTTCCGCGTTTTGGATAAACAGTTGCCTGTCTTAAGAATTGTGAATTGGCGCGAACAATGAGATCTCCAGCATCGACTAGCTGAACCTTAAATGCTTTCCCTAAAACAAGAAGGAAAAACAAACAGAAACAGGTAAAAACAAAGATGATCCTATTTTTTTCAACTCTATTCATAATTCAATTTCCAAATCCTATGGAATGACAATAATTTGATCCTGTTTTGGTTGATCCAGGTTATGTACTGCCGCTAATTTTCTTAACTTTTCAGCTGAGAGCATTCTTGCCTTCTTAGCTTTTAATTCTTTGTTATCCAGAATAACTTTTTCGATTTCGCGGTTTGTTTTTGTGATGGTGTAATCCATCTCAACATTTTTCATGCGAAATAGAACAAACAAAATGGCGAGTGTGGTGAATGATAAGAAAATGGGAAAACCCTGTGAGCTGAAAATAATCTCTTTTACTTTCGCGCCCAACTGAAATTTTTCAGAAGATTTCTTTGATGCGGCCATAATCACTCCTTGATTAAATGCCAAATATCATTGCTTATATTTATTCTTGTCTTTTTTAGTTTCTACTCTTTCTAATATTCTTAGTTTAGCACTTCTTGAGCGAGAATTGTCTAAAATTTCTTGCTCAGATGGAAGAATTGGCTTTTTTGTTAAAACCTCTACGGGAAGCTCGGTTTTTTGAGAGGCGTCCCTGAAAACATTCTTCACAATGCGATCTTCGAGAGAGTGAAAGCTGATGATAGCGAGTCGGCCGCCTACTTTTAGAAGCGGAATTAGTTGATCAATTGTGTTGGATAAAACTTCAAGTTCCCGGTTTACTTCAAGTCTTAGGGCCTGAAATACTCGAGTAGAAGGGTTGGTCTTTCCGTAACGATGCTCTTTTGGATAACAATGGAAAACGATGTTTTCCAATTCTTTGGTCGTCGATATTCGTTTCTCTTTTCTTTCAGTCACGATCTTCGCAGCGATCTTTCTGGCGTTT
The DNA here is from genome assembly GCF_058446905.1 of Bacteriovorax sp. As-1. Taxonomy (NCBI): domain Bacteria; kingdom Pseudomonadati; phylum Bdellovibrionota; class Bacteriovoracia; order Bacteriovoracales; family Bacteriovoracaceae; genus Bacteriovorax; species Bacteriovorax sp. As-1. The sequence continues at coordinate 1,651,411 of NZ_CP184341.1, read as the reverse complement.
TTTTCTTCACCGTACTCTTCAAAAATTCTTCTTAGTTCTTCTTCACTGTATGTGTTGACGATTTCTTCGGCCGTTTGAAATTCATCCGACTCGTAATCCATACGCATATCAAGTGGCCCGTCAAAGCGGAATGAGAAACCTCTGCCGGCCTCATCGAAGTGATGTGAAGACACTCCTAAGTCCAGAAGAATTCCCTGGAATCCACCGTCCGCAAAAACTTCTGGAGAATGCTCTCTGATCATTGAAGAAAAATGGACAAAGTTTGTATCGATAAGTTTAATTCGATCACCCATTTGTTCTTTCTGGATTCTCTCATTTCCATTTTTTAAGGCGTCCGGGTCCTGGTCAGTTGACCTGACATTAAAAAGGGGATTCCTGTATAAAAATTCAAACGTGTGACCGCCTCCGCCAAACGTAAGATCGGCGAAGTAAGACTTCTTATCCAGAGGCGCCTTTTCAGTTAATGAATCGACGCACTCATGCTTTAAAACTGTATAGTGACCTGTGTAGCTCATTACTTTAGAAGTACTTCAAGAATGTGAGTTTGCTCTGCTGAGAGCTTTTCAGGTTTCGACATAACAGCAAACGTGTTTTCTTTTTTAATCGCAAATGGGTTCGCGTGAAGCTTTGGAAGAAGCTTCTTTAAAACCGCATGTGCTGATTGATTGTTTGCTGACATAACTTTCATGATTTCTTCAAGTGTACAGTGCTCTTCTTTCCAGCAGTCATAATCTGTAACCATGGCGATTGTTGCATAAGCAATTCCCGCTTCTTTTGCCAGGTAAGACTCCGGTACGTTTGTCATACCGATAACACTTGCACCGAAACTTCTGTAGATATTTGATTCTGCTTTTGTTGAGAACTGAGGCCCTTCGATACAGATGTACGATCCGCCAGATCCGTGTTTAACACCCGCTTCTTTGCAAGTTTCAACAATCATCTTTTGAAGTTGAGTATCAACAGGTTCTGCAACTGAGACGTGGCCCACGATTCCGTTTCCAAAGAAAGTTCTTTCGCGCTTACCTTTTGTCCAATCGATGAATTGGTCAGGGATAACAAAACTTGCCGGAGGGAATTCTTCTTTTAGAGATCCTACTGCTGAAACTGAAATAATATACTCAACACCAAGTTCTTTCAGAGCAAAAATATTCGCTCTGTAATTTACTTCAGAGGGAGTGAAGTTGTGGTGTTTTCCATGTCTAGGTATAAAGAAAAAAGGTGTACCGTGAAGATTAGCCTCAATCACTTCAGAACTAGGCGCTCCAAAGGGAGTAGACACTTTGTGTTCTTTAATAACTTCAACACCTTCAATCTTATATACGCCGCTTCCACCAATGATGCCGATCTTAATTCCGCCCATCTTATACCTCTTCAAATTTGACGATTTTTAAATTTTTATGGGATGATCTTACACTGTTATTTTCCCCTAGGAAATGTAAAAAGAAATGAGTGCCATTCACGTATTATCAAAGTCTTTTTCTCACTATAGATCTCGCATCAAGAAGAGAAAGGACATTCTTAGCTACGCTAAGCACACCAGCACTGAAGAAATTATCTTTAACCTTCAGAGATTGGTTAAGCTTAAGGACAAAAAAGACGTCCTTAAAACGCTTCTTTCGATTACAAATTCCAGCATCTGGCTGTCTCGTTCGGCCTTCACTGTTTTAAAGTCTTATTTCGATATCAGCTCTATGGAAAACCTCAACCTCAATAGCGAGAGGGCCCAGGAGATCATCTCTTGTGTAACCAACAAGCGCTCGGTCGATGCAACAGACAGTGAAGTTTTCCAGACGATCTACCATGAACTGGCCCACTCCCATTTGGTTAACGATTACCGCACTTCACTTAAGGTGCCTGAAGTGAAAGTCACCATTGTGTTGGTCTCAGGTGTTTTCAATGAAATCTTTTCAACTCCTGCTTTCAAACGTGGAGCTGAAACTCTTTTAGATCAATACGACATTAAACATATCGCTCCGGTTGTCGATGGAAGAAAAGGTGCTCGTGAGAACTCTCTTGCCCTAAAAAAACAAATCGAAGAATACATTGAGACCAATCCAAATGAGCGTTTATGGTTCTTTTGTTTTTCAAAGGGTGGTGTAGACACTCTTCATTATCTAAGATCAAAAGGCGACAAACTTTCAGAAAACATCATTGGTGTTTCTTTTATCGCCACTCCGATTATGGGAAGCGATCACATTAATAACAAACTGCTAAAGCTTGCCAATACAATCGGAAAAGTCCCTGAGAATGTTTCCAAGAAAGTTTTAGGTAAAGACGTCAACCTGATTGCCAGCGAACTTCAAAAATCGCTTTCAAAAAATTTCAGAGAAAGCTGGTTTAAGAAAAATCACAAACAGCTGCCTTCAAGACTCTTTTATACGGCCATTGCCTTCGAGTCGAAGTGGCATCAAAGCCATGTGTGGATGATGCTAACAAAGGCCATTTTTAGAAGCCAAAAATCAAATGATGGAATTGTTGATGTAGAAAATGCTCAGTTCCCGTTTTACTTCAACGGACACAATCTTGGAGTTCTTGAAGGCCACCACTTAGTGGGAAGCCGTTCAAGCTTTTACGACCAGGAAGCGCTGATGAAAGCTCACCTGATATACCTCGATTATAAAAACTTACTCTAATCCACCTTTAAGATTCATTAGAACTAATTTCGAAATCATCTTCAGTGTATCAAAGACGCCATTTCCTTTAACTGCAACAGCTTCAAACTCTGGCACGCCCCATTTATTAAGAGCATTGTGCAGGTCTTTAATCGCTGTAGTATTCGGAAGGTCTCTTTTATTCCACTGCATGACCAATGGGATTTTAGTGATATCGTAACCTTGATCTGTCAGGTTTTTTTCCAGGGATTTAAGTGATTCAATGTTGGCTTCCATGCGCTCAACTTGTGAGTCGGCCACGAAAACAACTCCGTCTACACCTCTTAAAATCAACTTTCTTGAGGCCTCATAGAAAACCTGTCCCGGAACAGTGTAAAGGTGAAAGCGCGTTTTAAAACCGCGAATCTCGCCTAAATCCAGGGGAAGGAAATCAAAGAAAAGCGTTCTTTCGTTTTCTGTATTAAGTGAAATGATATTGCCCTTACTATCGCCGCTGGTTTTTTGATAAACATACTGGATGTTTGTCGTCTTTCCACCAAGCCCCGGCCCGTAATAGACAATCTTGCAGTTAACTTCTTTGTTTACATAATTTACAAAAGACATGGCCTTACCTTAATTTTTAATGAACGCAAATAATCTGTCCATTTCCGCATCGGAAATATCGCCAAACAGGTACTCGCTCTTATCAAATGCTTTGTTTGTTTTTTCTTGAGTAGCACGGTGATCTTTCAACTCTTGGTTTAAGAATTCACTGAAACTTGCCGCCATCTCTCTCATTTTATTTTTAATGAAACCTGGGTTCACTTCATCGTGATAAATCAGACCTAAATACAGCTCTTCCATATCAGTAGAAATTGGTACGATATAGATACCCTGTGAAGATGTATCAAAACTCAGTCTGTATCCTTCTTTTGCTTCTTCTTTAGGAATGAATTCTGACAGTGCCTTTGAGGCCTGCCACACACCACTTAACAAAGCTCCAATAGAAGACTTTGAAAGTGAGTTGGCCAGATTGTTGTTGTGATAAAGGACCACACCATCAGCTCTAATCATAAAAAATGAAAAGCGATTGATCTTTTCATCGATCTCGCACGATTCAAAAAAAGCCTGTACATACTTTGGAATTTTGCTCGTTCTATTTGTCATCATCATCCAACTTATAAATGCCTGCGGTTTTCAAGCGCTTTAGTAATCGTCAGGGCATCGACGAACTCCAGGCTTCCGCCCATTGGAATCCCAAAGCCAATACGATCAACACGAACACTATCCGGCAGCATTTGTTTAATGTAAGCACAAGTTGCATCCCCTTCAACCGAAGGGTTCACTGCTAAAATCACTTCTTCGATTTCTTCGTTTTTCACGCGCTCGATGAATTGATCCAGCTTAAGCTCATCAGGTCCAATACCCAGAAGTGGGTTTAAGACACCAAAGAGAATATGAAATTTACCTTTAAAGTGCCCGCTTCGCTCAATGGCCAGACAGTCAGTCACCGACTCAACAACACAAAGTGTTTTTGAATGGCTTCTGCCATAATCCAGACAGATCTTGCAAAGCTTATCATCACAGAACATCCCGCACTTTTCACAATGGTTTAGTTCAGCAAGTGCTTTTACCGCCTCAGCAAAATGAACCAGGTCTTCCTTGTTCCATTTTGTCATTATCAGCGACTGGCGCAGGGCCGTCTTCTCGCCAACACCTGGAAGGCGAGAAAACTGTCTTACAACCTTTAAAAGTTTTTCTGGTAATTCCATAGATTAGAACATTCCTGGGATATTGATTCCACCAGTAACTTTTGACATTGCTGCCGATACCATGTCTTGTGATTCTTTGATTGACTGGTTAACAGCTGTTTTTACCAGTTCTTCAAGACCAGCGACATCGTTAGGGTCTACGCATTCTTTGTTGATTGAAATAGAAACGATTTGTTGTTTACCTGTGATTTTGATTTTAATCATCCCACCTCCAGAAGAAGTTTCTAGTTCGCGAGACTCAAGCTCTTTTTGTAATGTAGCCATTTTTTGCTGCATTTGTTGAGCTTGTTTCATTAAGTTTTGCATTCCTTTCATATTCGACTCCTTGAAAAAATTACTTCTTTGAATTATCCAAAACGACTTTATCAACTTTCGCATTGAAGATTTTCTCTGCTTCTTTTAAAAGCGGATTGTTCTTAAACTCTTCCACGCGATCCTGCATTGTCATTTGTGCTTTTTGTTCTCTGATTTCTGCCTGAGTGACGAAGTCCTCTTTTTGAGTCACTTGTACCAGCTCAAGCTTGATATTGTTTTTATCCACTTCAAAGTATTCACTTAAGTAGTTTAATACTTTCTGGAACACTTCCGGCTCATTCAAATAATCCATAAACACCTGGCCGGAAAAACCAAAACCAAGTTCGATATTTAAATAACCATTTTCCAGGCGAAGAGGGTTTAGAGTATTTCCTTGCTCCAGGTTTGAAGCTGAAGCAGGTGAGCGCGAAGAAAGATCATTTAAAAATCCTTCCCACGTTAAATCTTTTTTCCCAACAGCTTTTGCTTCCTGAACAGGTGCTGCTACTGGAGTTTCTTTTTTTGGTTCAACATTAGCTGGAGCAATCACAGCATCTCTTTCGCTAGCGATTTCCGACATCAAGTTTTCAAGTTTTTGAGCGACACTCATTTCTTTTGGTGCTTCTTCTTGAACCGGTGCTACTGGCGCTGGAGCAGATTCTGTTTTTATTGTTTGAGCTGGTGCTGATTGAGTTGTCGTTGCTGCATTTTGAGAACCGGCAATCTTTTGGTTAAAGAAGCTTCTTCTCAAGGCCACTTTGTACATTAAAACTTCAAATGCTTTTTCCGGAGAAATAGAATTGAAAATCCACGTTGTCTCTCTGGCGACTGTTTCGTAAATCCAGATTAACTCTGCTTCGCTTAATGAGCCTTTCTTTTTTAAATTGATAAAGAGTTCATCTAAAAGTGAGCTGGCAATATTTTTGGCCGGAACGTTTTCGTTTAACAGTCTTCCATACACGCCGCTCAACTCTTCCGTGTTTCCTGTATAAATCGCTTCAATAATTCCACTGATGGCTTTTGGGCCGGCCACACCAAGAGATGTTGTCAGTGTTTCTTCTTTAATAAAATTGTCTTCTGAGAACGTCAGCACCTGATCCAAAAGAGAAAGTGTGTCGCGCACAGACCCTCTACCAAGAACGGCTAATTGCTGAATGAGTTCTTCTTGTTCAAACTTAATTCCTTCAATCTTAGAAATTTCTTTTACGTGATTTGCCAAGGTCTCAACTGAAACATTTCTAAAATCAAAACGCTGACAGCGAGAAAGAACAGTCCCTAAAAGTTTCTGCGCTTCAGTTGTGGCAAAAATAAACACAACATGGGCCGGTGGTTCTTCCAGGGTTTTTAAAAGAGCATTGAAGGCATTTGTCGAAAGCATATGCACTTCATCGATGATGTAAACTTTAAAACGACCTGAAGTCGGAAGATAGTGAACGTTGCTGATCAGATCGCGGATATTATCAACACTGTTATTTGAAGCTCCATCGATTTCAATCACGTTCATCGATGTTTCTGTATCAAAATCTAAACAAGCAGGGCAAGTCCCGCAGGCATTGATGTCGGCCGTGATAGTTTCACAACGGATTGCTTTAGCAAAAATTCTCGCCACAGATGTTTTACCAACACCCCGAGTTCCAACCATCATGTAAGCATGGCCGATTTTATTTTTAGCAATAGCGTTTTGAAGCGAGCGGGTAACGTGCGATTGTCCGATCACATCTTGAAATTTTTTAGGACGCCATTTCCTGGCCAAAACTTGGTATGACATTTTATTCCTTAAAATTGCTTGGAAATCGAAAGAATTTTTTCCAGATTAAAAGGTATTAAATTTAGCGGAATTAGTAAATGGAATTACAAGAAGTAGCTAGGAAAACAGCACAAAGCAGAAACAGCTACCGTTGCTCCCTTCCGGGCCTGGCGGGGTTGACCGATCGTACCTTTGCTGCCCCCTAACTACCGAGGGCATCTTAGTAAATTAACGGGCCTTGTGTCAAGGCTATAACTCCGGAACAAAGAGTTTCATGAAGCCAGAAAAATCCTCGACGAATGGCACATGTCCAAGGCCTTTCATCGAAATGAGCTTTCCTTGTGGAATCATTTTAGCCACTTCTGGCCCAAGCTTCGGATAGTTACCCATAATTTTCTGGATTTCTGGTGACGCCCATGCTTTCCCAATGGCCGTTTTATCTCTATCGCCATTGATTAAAGTCGTTTTCATCTTCAGTTTTTTGAATTCATATACTACGGGCTGTGTATAAATTAATTCTGCAGTCAGGGCCGCATTTCTTGCCACAAGTGCATGGTCTGGTCCCTTGGTCCAACCAACCGCCGGAACAATCATCGGTTCATATTCCGTTTTCCAGTTTCCATCGTAGTAGGCTGCTTTTTGATAATCGCGGATCTTGTCTTCGTTATTTTTTAGTTCGCCAGCATAAAGTTCATCCACTGTCTTGTATGGAGCTAGCAATTTGTAATCTTCAAGTCCAATTGGGTTAACGAGCACAAGTTTTTTCACTTTTTCTGGATACATCAGAGCGTATCTTGTCGCCAGCATTCCCCCCATTGAGTGACCAACAAGAGTGAATTCCTGCGCGCCTAATTGTTTTAAGAGATCATCTGTTAAGCGTGCTAGCAATTGGAAGGAATACTGAAAATGTTCTGGCTTTGATGATTTTCCAAAACCGATTTGATCAGGAACGATAACGCGAAATCCCTTACTAACCAGTTCCTTTACGATTGGCTCAAAGTAAAACCCACCGAAGTTTTTCCCATGAAACATCACCACGGTTTTTTTCACCTCAGTGCCCGGTTTGATATCCATATAACTCATCTGTAATTTCTGTCCTTGTGTTTCTAAGGCATAAGAACTTACAGGAAAAGGGTAGTTATACCCACTTAAAACAGCATCGAAGCCTGTTAGTGATTTTTCTGCAGTCACAACTTTTTTCGTTGCACACGATGCAAGTAGAGCAAGAGATAATAAACAAATAATCTTCTTCATAAACTCCTCAGGGTTAAGTTTTTATGGCATAATCATTATGAGGGCAGACATTTTCCTGTCAATGAAATATGATGTTCATGCCATTAGGCACTTTTTTGTAGTTGGAGTTTTCTCTCATGAAATACAATCTTTTTCTCTTTGATCTCGACGACACACTTCTTGATTTTCAAGCTTCAGAAAAATTGTGTTTTACTCAGACATTTATTCACTTCGGAGTAAAAGATCTTTTGGAAGAGACTCATAAAACGTACAAAACAGAAAACAATCTTTTGTGGAAACAACTTGAAAGAGGTGAAGTTGATAAAGATTTCTTAAAGGTTGAACGCTTCAAAAGAACTCTTGATATTCATAAAATTAAAATTCCTCCACATGACATGTCGGAGTTTTACCTTGAACAACTTCCCAAGCACGTTGTTTTAATCGATGGTGCCGTCGACGTTTTAAAGCATGTTAAACAATTCGGTGAAGTAGGAATCATCACCAATGGCATTGAGTACACTCAAAGAGAGAGAATTAAAAACTCTGATTTAAAAGACTACATCGACTTTATTGCCGTGTCTGAAGAGTGCGGATTTGCAAAACCAGATGTTCGTTTTTTTGAATTTGCGGCCAACAGGTCTAAGAATTTTGCCAAGGATTCAACAATTATTATCGGCGATCGTTTTGATGCAGATATCGTTGGCGCTATCAATTTTGGGATTGATTCACTTTGGTTTAACCAACATAAAGAACCAAATATATCTGACTTAAAGCCAACATTCGAAGCCCACTCATTAGCACAAGTTAAAAAAATACTAAGTTAATATGGAAACACACGACTGGATTATTGCTTTTAGTGCTTTTGTCTCGGAAATTCTTGGCACTATAAGTGGTTTTGGTTCATCGACATTTTTTGTTCCGCTTGCCACTTTTTTTGAAAGTTTAAAACTAGTTCTGGCCATCACATCAATACTCCACTGCTTTGGAAACATCTCTAAACTTTATCTTTTTAAGAGGGAGATCAACTTAAAAAGTTTTATCCGCTACGCTCTTCCATCTATTGCGTTGACTGGAATTGGTGCGACAATGGCCATCTATTTCTCCAGCTCATGGTTGGAAAAGGCCCTCGGTCTATTTCTCGTTATTTTTGCTACCTTTAAATTCTTTTCAAAAGAAATCACCAAACCATTTTCTACAAAAACATCCTTCTCACTTTTAGGGCTTTCGGGATTTTTAACCGGCCTCATCGGCACAGGGGGGGCGATTCGAGGAATTGTTTTAAGTAACATGGCCATTTCCAAAGACACCTTCGTTGCCTTGTCTGCCTTTATTGATTTCGGTGGTGATTTACTTAGAGCAATTTTATATATCAGCAATGGTTTTATGGATTGGTCACAATGGTTCTACATTCCCCTGATGATGATCGCAGCTTTTTTAGGGTCTTTTATTGGAAAAAGAATCCTCTCAAAAATCAATCAGAAGCAATTTGAAAAAATTGTGAGCTTTTTCATCCTGATTAGCGGACTGACAATGTTGTTTGGAAAATAATTCTAAAATTTGTAACTAGTGCGCTTCTCTTTAAAAAAAGTCGAAAGAAGTTTTGAGCACTCGAAATGACGAAGACCACCCATCACCGGAAAGCTGTGATTAAGTTTTTGATCTTTATAAAAGTTATAATTCAAACTCAAGGCCCCACCTTTTGTATCATAGGCTCCAAAATAGAGATGACTGATACGCGCTTGAACAAGGGCACTCAAGCACATAGGACAAGGTTCAAGTGTGACATAAATCGAGCAGTTTAATAAACGCCAATTGTTTAATTTTTTTGCAGCTTCTGTAATCGCCAGGATCTCTGCGTGCCCGCATGGATTATTCACTTTCTCTTTTTGGTTGTGAGCTCGCGAAATGATCGTGCCCTCTGAATCAACAATCACTGCCCCTATAGGGACTTCGTCTTCACGATAAGCTTTATGAGCTTCTTTCAAAGCTTCATCCATTAGCCATAAATGATCATTAGTATTCTTAGACATGAGCAAACTTCATCTTACGCTTATTATTTTTCTGCTTTTTCCACAAACGTTCCAGGTGAATGTAGCGTTTCTTATTACTCTTACTATCAAACTTGAATTGAACACCATAGATGATAGGGCGCCCGATTACATCACGCCTTTTACTCATCACGACTCCGCGAAGTAATACGTTATCCTCATCAGGTGCTGCATTGATAACAATTTCTTCACCAAGTTTCAACTCAGAGAAACTGGCCACACATCCGGCCTGGCGTCGTAGATCCGTTAAGCGAGCTGCAAATTCATTTTCACCTGACTTAATAGAGATCTTTAAATCGTCTCTGTATCTAAAGTCATATTCCCACCAACTCACAACAGGGTAGTAAATAGGAGAGGAAAGAAGATACATCTTAAAGACAAGAATCAGTGTCGAAATAAGATAAAGAATACCAATGTGTTCATTGTCTAAAATGAAAAACTGCTCATAGATTTTATAGAGCAGATAAAAAAAGAGCAGAGCGGAAAATGACCAATAGGTATAATAACGATGCTTGATTGTGCTGTAGTAAGGCTTAGCGAGCCATAAGAAAAAAAGCAATCTAATGAAGAGACGAAATTTTGGAGTGGCCACGATTTCTGTCATTATGGCCAAGTGAATAAGAAAGAAAAATGACCGCATCAAAAACTTGATTGTTTTAGTTTCATATCTAAAATTAAGTTCGATTGATTCCATTTACTTTCTATTCTTCTTTAAATTAAGAAACATTCTTACATCTTTATTATGTAGTGATTTCCAACTTTTTTAAAGAATCTTAACAAAAAATTGATACACAAAGCAGATAAAGTCTGAGTAAACTGCTTCCATACATTTTTTCTTATCAACAACTCATACAAGGATGAACAATGAAAAAAATGCTAACTCTTGCTGCAATCGCTGCAGTATCAACAAGCGCACACGCGTTTGATTACAAATTTGGTCTTGAAGGACGTTCGGACTTCATTAGCTCAACTTCAAAAACAGAAGTAGGTGCTACTACTACAAAGACTAAGTACATGGGCTTCCAGTCAAACCTTATCCGTTTAAGCTTAACTGGTAACATCAACGAGAACCTAACTTATAAGTTCCGTTACAGATTCAACAAAACTGAAGCTACGAACACAACAAGAGACAACTCTACAAAGAGTCTTGATCACCTTTACGTAGACCACAAGAACTCACTTTTCACAACTCGTTTTGGTAAAACAAACTGGGCTGAAGCTTACGGACGTGAGTCTTTCCTTTCTTCAACTGATCTATTAATCACTTCTGCAGCTTATGACCAATACAACACAAACATTGGTACATACCGTTTTGGTGTTTCTGGAACATACACTTTCCTAGATACAAACAAAATCACACTTGCTATCTCTAACCCAAACCCTGAGTTAACAGATACAGCTGCAGCTACAGCAACTAACGAAAAGAAGAACACATCTCTAGCTTACGCTATTCACTACTCTTCAGTTCTTTTCGACAAAGCTTTCCAACCAACTCTTTCTTACACAACTGCTAAGCAAGATAACGATGTAAAATCTGCAAAAAACACAATGATGGCAGCTGGTTTCAGAACTGAAGCTATCGCGAACCTAATCGTTGATGCTGACTGGAAGCAGTTCAAAGCAGAATCACAAACAAATGGTGGAGTTGATACAAAAACTTCTTCAATCTTCGCTAACGTTGCTTACAACATCAATGAGTGGTCTCCATTCGTTCAGTACATCAACGATAAAGTAAAAGGTGCTGCAAACTCTGAGTACAAGAAAAACTCAATTGCTGGTGGTGTTATGTGGAAACCATTCGCAGACACTAACTTCCGTTACCACCTAGCTTACACAAACGCTAACAAGAAGTTTGATGTAGCTGCTAACGGAAAAGTAAAAGACAACATCATTACTTTCGGTATCAAAGCTGACCTATAGTCTCTAACTAAGTTTCGCTTACATACGGGGCCCGGAAACGGGCCCTTTTTATTTTCACCTAACCAAATCCTAACAATACAAAATCTCAAAATTCCCATATAAAATACTCATAATGTTGTTTCTAACAAAACGAGTGAGGTTTTTGTGTTAAAAAATTTGCTTATGTTTCTTGCGCTTACTATTTCTCTTAACGTTTCTGCTGCTCAGAAGGTTAACGGTGCGGGTGCTACATTCCCTTATCCAATTTACTCAAAATGGTTCTCTGAGTACCAAAAAATCAACAAAGATGTTGAGTTCAATTACCAATCAATCGGAAGCGGAGGAGGAATTAAACAAGTCCTGGCGCAGACTGTAGATTTCGGTGCAACTGATGCTCCAATGACTGACGAAGAACTAAAATCAGCAAAAATGCCAATCAGACATATCCCAACTGTACTTGGTGCTGTTGTTGTTGCTTACAATGTTAAGGGCGTTCAAGCTGGTCTTCGCCTTGATGGTGAGACACTGGCAAAAATCTTCCTTGGTGAAATCACTAAGTGGAACGATGCTGCTATCGTAAAACTAAACCCAAAAGCTAAACTTCCAGCAACAGACATTCTAGTTGTGAGAAGATCAGATGGATCAGGAACAACGGCTGTATTCACAGAATATCTTGCTGCAGTATCAGCTGATTTTAAAACTAAAGTTGGTGCTGGTAAAAACGTTAACTGGCCAGCTGGTATCGGAGCGAAAGGTAACGAAGGTGTGAGCGCAATGGTTTCTCAAACTGACGGAGCTATCGGATACACTGAATTAGCTTACGCTATCAACACTCAACTAAACACAGCTTCTATGAAAAACGCAAAAGGGGAATTCATTGTTCCATCTGTTGCTTCAATCACAGATGCAGCTTCTTCTGTTAAGAAGTTTGATGGTGACCTTAGAATGTCAATCATCAATGCTGACGCTAAAGGGGCTTACCCAATTTCTTCTTTCACATACATCCTTCTTCCAGAAAACGCTGCTTCTGCTCCAGTAAAAGCAGTGAGAGCTTTCCTTGGTTGGGCACTGAAAGACGGACAAAAGTTCGCAAGCGAACTTCACTATGCTCCACTTCCAAAGAAAATGAGCGAGTCACTTCTTAAATCTCTTAAGTAATCTGACTTCATACCTGCCCGGCTTCTCTCGGGCAGGTTTTTTTAGCCTTCAAACCAAATCAATTTCACCATTAACAAGACAACAATAAAAAAGAGCATGGGACGAACGATCTTTGAAGCGGCCTTCGTGGCATAGCTAGCTCCAATATAAGATCCAAAAGACATTCCTGTGGCCATAATGAGTCCTTCTTTCCAATGAACAAAACCATTCATTGAATAAGTCACTAATGCTGTTCCAGCAGAAAAAGTATTGGCAAGTTTTGAAATCGCAATCGCCGTCAGCATTGGATAACCTGTTCCAAGAAACAAGCTTAGAAACATAAACGTTCCACCACCTGGCCCAAAGAAACCGTCATAAAAACCACTGGCAATCGCACTAAAAAAAAACAAACCCGGATGAGGCTTGGTAAAATTCTCACGCTCTTTAAAAAACTTTTCTTTGTTGTACACGATCCAAAGAATAACCGGACACATAAAGATCATCAGGAAACGGAAAAACTCTTTTGAAGCATACGGCGCAAGAGAACTTCCTAAAAATGAACCAAAGGCACAGACCAAACAAAAGGCGAGCCCTTCCTTCCATTTTAAGTGACCTTTGCGTGCGTAGACAAAAAGCGCAACAGCAGCACCAACAGTACCAAGTATTTTATTTGTTCCGATAGCATGAGGGCCTGGCGAAATCGCAATTGAAAGCGTCGGAAGTGAAATCAGCCCACCTCCACCAACGACCGAGTCAATTAATCCAGTAAGAAGCCCCATCAGAGGTAATAAATAGTTTTCCATCTGCTCAATCTAAATTGATAAATTCTATTTTTCAATTAGCATTATAGTTGGCCCTCAAAAAAAATCGAGTATCACATGAATAATGCTATCCAAGATTTCCTGGCTTCGGCCGAACACTCTATTTTAGGAAAACAAACAGAAACGAAGCTCGCTCTTTGTTGTTTTCTATCACATGGACACCTTCTGATTGAAGACGTTCCGGGAATGGGGAAGACCACATTTGCCAAAACGCTGGCAAAACTCCTCGATCTCTCTTTTGCCCGCATTCAGTTTACTAATGATCTTATGCCCTCTGATTTAGTCGGCATTCAGATTTTTGATGCCAAAGAAGGGAAGTTCAACCTCATTCACGGACCGATATTTCATCAGTTCATCCTCGCCGATGAACTCAACCGTGGAACTCCAAAAACTCAAAGTGCTTTACTAGAGGCCATGGAAGAAAGACAAGTCACTCTTGATGGCGACACCATCAATCTCCCTCATCCATTTTTTGTAGTCGCAACTCAAAACCCACGCTCGCAAATTGGAACTCATCATCTTCCGGAATCGCAGCTGGATCGTTTTATGATGAAAATCAAAATTGGTTATCCGGATGCAAAATCAGAAAAGCAGATTATTTCCAGCGATACTCACACTGAAAGCTATCACAAGCTGAAGCCCGCGATTAATTCATCTGCTTTGGCTGATCTCTACGAGGCTGTAAAAAACGTTAAAGTAAGCGACAAACTTTTAGATTATGTTCTAAGACTTCTGGATCAATCACGAAATAGCAATTCATTTCAGGGATTAAGCCCGAGGGCCGGAAAAGACATCATTAAAGCGGCTAAGGCCTGGGCACTTATTAATGGCAGAGACTATGTTCTTCCCGATGATGTGCAGATCGTCCTTCCATCTGTTGTGTCTCATAGGCTTGCTCCTTTTCAAAATCAATCCTTTGATCAAGACTTGGAGCTTGCTCAAATGTTGATTAAAGCAACCAAGGTGGACTAAAAAATGTTTCGTTCCCTGCGAAGCTTTTTTTACAACCGAGCAGCGAATTCAGGTCGCAAGCATCCACTTTACATTATTCCAACTTTTGATGGACTCAAAGTCATTGCTTTAAATATTACCTTGCTAGTTATTGGTCTGGTTTACGCCAATAACTATGTTCTTCTCTTTAACTTTGTTCTCTTTTGTTTATTTCTCGGCTCGATGTTTTACACTCACTTCAATCTTTCCGGAATTAAGCTCGAATCAGTTCAACTTCCTTCTTTCCATGTCGGGGAAGACAACAACGCCATTCTTCATTTCTCTTCGAGCAATGCTCAAGGGCATTATTTTATCCGTCCCTATTTTAAAAGTTCATTGGTAAAATTAAATAATTTCAAAGAAACATTCCCCATAAAAGCAAACGAAACAACGGTTGTTAAAACTTCTTTAAGAGGTGTAAAAAGAGGACAAGATACGATTAAGTCCATTTACATCGAAACATTGTTTCCTTTTAACTTTTTTCGTTGTTTTACCTTTTTTAATATCAATCAAGATCTTTTCATTTTTCCCGAAAGGGCCAATCTTCGCATCCACGAGGAACTTGAAGTCACAGATTCAAAGAAAGAAGATGGTGATGATTTTTATCTAAGAGATTATGTGCTTGGAGATTCTTTAAAAAGAGTCGATTGGAAAAAGCTGGCCCAAACTAATAAGTGGTACACTAGACAATTTCAAGCGCACATACCTAGCCCTATCATGCTAATTCTGGATAAAACCCCGGTAGAAGACACTCTTAAGTCTATTAGTTTTTCCATTCATAATCTTCATCAACAAAATATCAAATATGGATTGAAACTAGGGGATAGTGTTCTTATTGCTCCTGAGAATTCACCAAGACACTTAACTCAATGCCTGCGTGAACTGGCGAGATACCATGCTTAAGTTCATTACCATCGGCATTATTATCACCAACATGCTTCTGCTCAATGATGATGTTCCCGTAAATATCATGGGCATAACTTTTGCGAGTTTGATTCTTTCCCTGTTTATCACTCATCAAACAGTCCGCACGACGATTAAGATCATACTGCTTGCTCTTTCAATGCTTCTTTTAAGGTTGCACTTTAAAACATTGCTCGTGACCGAGTGTGGGGTTTCTTTTGTACTTATTTTGTCTGCACTGAAGTTTTGGGAACTCAATGAAGAACGCGATCACTTCAACATGTTTCTTATTCTCTGCCTGGCCGAATGCTCGGTCTTTCTTTTAAATCCAACCTTCCTGGTATTTGCTTTTGGCATTGTGAAGATGATGTTCTATTTCTATTACATTTTGAAAATGAGAAACTACGATATCTCTCTTTTAAATCCAAAGAGACTCATCCTTCTGGCAGCACCTTCTATTGCTCTTTCACTGCTGTTTTTTTATACATTTCCTCGTTTCACTCAAGGGTTCATTAACACCAGTGATATGCAATATATTATCTCTGGCGCCAGCTCTCGCTTTGATTTCAAACAGCTCGGTCCAATCAGCCTTTCTTCAGAGCAGGCCTTTAAGGCCTATGGCCTTGAAGACAGTAAGCTTCCCTTTAAAATTCTTTACTGGAGAACAGCCGTCCTTTGGCAGCTTTCAGGGCAGGAGTGGAGTGCGGCCAACAGCAACCTTAAAAAACCAGAACAGACTTTAATAAATGCTCCACTGAAGTACCGAGTGGAAGTCTTTGATCGATTTAAAGAATACCTCCCGGTTCTAGATGGCACGGCAAATGTTGAAAGCGCTAATCTTCCTTTTGTTTCTTACAGTGATGGAAGTTTTAAGCTGAGAACCATTTCCAGAGGTGAGCTTACTTACATCGCAACCGGAAACTACCAAACAAGAATTCAGGATGCCTCGCCACTTATGTTGAGAAAGGGCCTGCGCCTAAAATCCCCAAGAAAAGATGAAGTTTACAAAAGTTATTTCAAGGAAGAGGAAAAACAACCAACTGATGAAGAAAAACTTAAAGAGCTAATTAGCATTTTTAAGAACCGCGGGTTTCAATACAGCACGACACCCGAAAGTTACTCATCTGTTGAAGACTTCCTACTGAAAGGATCAAATGGGTATTGCAGCCACTTTTCTGCAGCCTTTGTTTACCTTGCCCGGCTAAGAGAACTTCCAGCTCGAATCGTCACCGGATATCTCGGTGGAGAATTTAATCCCTACGACAACTCCGTTATCGTTAAAGAGCTCGATGCCCATGCGTGGGTAGAAGTTTATTTGGCAGAAAAAGGCTGGGTGAAAGTTGACCCCACATCGCTTGTGGCCCCAGAAAGAATCACTATGAGCACTGAAGAGTTTAATAAAAAACTCAATCCGTACATTACGATCTTTAATATAAAAATTGACCGCAGCCTTTTTGATTCTGCAACTATGAACAACTTGGCCCTTTGGCTTGATTCTTTGAACTCGCGCTTTAATACAAAGATTTTTAATTTTGACCGCGACACACAGCTGGCCGTCCTTCGCGCCCTCACTCCGGGCAATCTTCCTGTTGGGTTTATCTTTGCATTTACATTGATTCTTTTCCTGCTCATTTTCTGGCTGATTTTTTATTTATATGGAAAGAAAAGGCTTCATCCGGCCCAAAAGCGCTACCTGAGGTTTCTGAGAAAGATGCAATCTTATGGACTCCATAAAGATGAGTGTGAAACTATTTCTATGTTCAAGGAAAGGTGCCTGGCCCATATTCCTGAGCAATCTCAGTTCATTAGCGATGAAGTAAACCTATACATTACAGCCTTTTATAAATAGTTTGCTTCTTTCACTTAATAAATGTAAGTTGCCCCCAGATGAATCAAGACCTACCTAAGACATTTTCAGAACTAAATCTTATTGACCCTTTAAAACAAGCCTTAAGTGAAGCCGGATACAACACCCCGACACCGATACAAGCACAAGCAATTCCATCGCTTCTGCAGGGAAAAGACCTGTTAGGTTGTGCTCAGACAGGAACTGGTAAAACTGCTGCCTTTGCTCTTCCCATCCTTCACCGCTTGGTTGAATCCAATAAAAAACCAACTCCACGTCACGCTAGAGTTTTAGTGTTGACTCCAACAAGAGAGTTGGCGATTCAAGTTCACGAAAGTTTTGTGACTTATGGAAAAAATCTCAAATTAAAATATGCCGTCATCTTTGGTGGTGTTGGCCAACAACCTCAAGTCAAGTCACTTGCTCACGGGGTTGATGTCCTGGTGGCCACTCCAGGTCGCTTATTAGATTTAATTAACCAAGGTTTTTTAAAGCTTAATGCCCTGGAAGTTTTTGTTTTGGATGAAGCGGATCGCATGCTTGATATGGGATTCATTCATGACATTAAAAAAGTCCTGAAAATTCTTCCACCAAAAAGACATAACTTATTTTTCTCAGCAACAATGCCGCCTGAGATTGAAAAACTTGCTAACTCTATCTTGGTTAATCCAACAAGGGTTGAAGTCACACCAGTTTCATCAACAGCTGAACTTATTGCTCAAAAAGTTATGTACGTTGACCGCGAAAATAAGCGCCCACTTCTAAAACATATCTTGGATGATAAAGCTCTGAAGCGAGTAATCGTTTTCTCTCGCACCAAACATGGCGCGAATAGAATTTCAGAATACCTGGCCAAAAATGGCATCCTGAGTGAAGCCATTCATGGAAACAAATCACAAACGGCCAGACAAAAAGCGCTTGAAAATTTCCGCACTGGAAAAATCCGCGTACTCATTGCCACAGACATTGCCGCTCGCGGAATTGATATCGATGAGATCACTCATGTCATCAATTTTGATTTGCCAAACGTCAGTGAAGACTATGTCCATAGAATTGGAAGAACTGCTCGCGCTGGCGCTAGTGGTGAAGCTATTTCATTTTGCGATGCCGATGAAAAGGCCTTCCTAAAATCCATTGAAAAACTTATTGGCAAGACTATTGAGGTGGTCGCAGAGCAACCTTTCCATTCGGACAACGTTGTCAGTGCCAAGCTTCTTTCTCACGGTAAGGCGAAAGCATTAATCGATGCAGAAAATACGCTAAAACCTGATCGTTCTCGACATAAAGGCGGCCGTTTCCATAGGGGAGGAAGAAACTCTGCACCCAAAAAGGAACATGGACACAAACAAGGAAGTAAAACTTAGAACTTAAGATCCTCACGATTACCTTAATTTTTATATGGTAATATGATTTGTAATAGATTTATTAAAAGTGCTCTGCTAGGGTGCTATCAGAATAATGTTCGTCGCATTTAGATTAGTGGTCAGTGTTTATCGCCCTCTCTTTAGCGGCTCCCAACCTTAAGGAGGTTTATAATGGGTAGAAAACTTTACGTCGGAAATCTTCCGTACACAACAAACGATGCCATTCTTAGACAAAAGTTCGAAGAAGTTGGAACAGTTGATTCTTCAAAAGTAATCACAGACCGTGAAACTGGAAGAAGCAAAGGTTTCGGATTCATCGAGATGTCTTCAGATGAAGAAGCTGAAGAGGCAATCAACAAATTCCACGGGAAAGAATTTGAAGGTCGTCCAATGACTGTTAGCGAAGCTAAGCCAATGACTCCAAACGAGAACCGTGGTGGATCACGTGGTGGTTTCGGTGGCGGCGGAAGAAACAACCGTTACTAATTCCAAAAAAATGTAGGGTCATCGAAAGATGGCCCTTTTTTTTGTCTGATTTTCTGATTACGATCTTGGGCATGGAAATAAAATGCCACTTTTGTTTTGAAACAATCCCCTTAGAAATTTACCGCGAAGAAGGCGACAAACAAGACTTTATTGTAGATTGCGAAGTCTGTTGTCACCCATTACATATCACTGCTGAATGGAATGAAGAGGAAGAAGATTTTGACTTTGAAGTCGACGCTGGCTGATTAATGCAGAAGAGATTTTTTCGCTTCTACAACGCTGATTGAGTGTCCATTAAAAAAAGATCCATTCAAATTAATAATGGCCTTCTCTGCCTCCTCGGGCGATTCCATTTCAACAAAGCCAAATCCCATTGATAAATTTGTTTCTCTATCCTTGATGATTTTGGCAGAACAGACATGTCCATATTTAGAAAATTTTTCAGTCAGGACTTCATTGCCAATATTATTTGGTAAATTTCCGACATAAATCTTTTGTGACATAAAATGCTCCCGTGTTTTCAAAAAACCAAGAAGTTCAAAAAGACTCAAGTCGACTCTAAGGCCCTTGTTTCATCATTTCAAGTTGCGATTGTGTAATTATTTTAAAATTAAAGTTGCGTGAAGAAATGCGGGCAGCAATCTTGAATAATACGCGACTGCTTGCAAGAGCACTAACCGGGTCACACATGCAAACCGGTTAGTAAATTTAAAGCTGAATAACAAATTCTATACGGCGATTGGCTGCACGTCCTTCTGCTGAGTTATTGCTTGCCACTGGATCGCTTTCACCACGGCCGACAGTTTCAATTCGACTTGAACGCACACCTCTAAAGACCAACTCATCTCTCACCGCCATCGCGCGTTTACTTGATAAGGCAATGTTATTAGCTGGTAGACCAACATTGTCGGTGTAGCCTTCCAAACGCGCAGTAGCTTTAGGGTGATTTTTCATAACGGTCACAATCTGATCAAGTTCCTTATTGGCCCCTGCACTTACGGAAATTGTTCCCGTTTTAAAAGTTAGGTTCTCAAACTTGAAACGTTTCACCACACCGGGCGAAGCTCCGTTCATAAAAGTTGAAAGGGTGTTAATGGGTTGAATATTTTCACGACTGGCAATGGCGGGCATCGCTGGCATTGACGCGCTCACTGTCTGCTCAGTAGAAGTTCGAGTCGAACTATACCACCAAAAAAGTCCTACAATCAGCAAGACCCCTAAAACGATTTTTGACCACACATTATCTTTATCTGATGATTTGGGTAAGACCTGGGCAGAGGAGAAGGCAGAGAGGCCAGGAAGCCCTGCTGGAATCAAATTAATGAGCGAGTTTTTCTGCTGACCTAAAAAATTCATTAAAGCAGTTGGTGTCATATGATCAGTTTTAATTTTTGAACTAATCGCTCCCATAACCATTGGCGCTGCCATGCCAAGCATTTTACTTAAACTAGCGGCATTCATTCCCGTCGTCGTTCCCAATTTGATCAAGACGCCATTGAGATTATTGCCAAAAATTTTATTCACGACTTCGTTGCCTTCGCGGATCTCTGTGGGGTCTGTCGCGACATCGGCAACAGCCGTCTGATGATTGGCCATATCGACTAAAGTCTCTGCTCCTTCTTTAGTTGAACCTTTGTTGATGATTCCCATTAAGAGAGTTGGAATGGCCGACTTTAACCCGACACGTGTCTGTTCTACCGGCTGATTAATTTCTTTGCTGATTTTTTGAAGAATATCTGGGGAGAAAAAACTCTGAGAGACATTTAATAGGCTATCGCCCGCAATTGCCACCATATACTTCCTCCTTGGTAGTAGTCACTCTGAGGAAATAAATGCAAATTTAAAGCCTATAAAAACCAGACCGATTAAAGCTGAAGTAAAAAAGACAATTGCTATGCTTCTTATGCCGCTTTATTAAAATGAACGACCTTGTCTTTCTTTAAAATTTTCTTACTCTGTGTATTCAAGTCACTAATCTGCTTTACGATATTAGTGATTCTCACTAAAGCATTCTCTGCTTTTTCGAGTTGTGTATAATCCGCACGTCTATTTGCCTTGCGAATATGATTTAAGGCGATAAATAGAGGATTATTAATTTCATGATTAAGTGTGGTGATGACTTCATTAATAACTTCCAATTTGTTTTTCGCTTTCTGCTGTTCATGAAGTCTTTTAAGAGTGATTTGTGTTTTTACTCTGGCTGCAACTGTTTCAATCGTAATCGGTTTAGTAATATAATCATTGCACCCCTGATCTAAGGCATAAACGATTTTTTCGGTTTCGTTCATTGATGTAACCATAATCACCGGAAGCTCAGAGGGCAAGTATAACTCTCTTATTTCCACCAATACATCTAAACCAGTCATGCCCGGCATATTCCAGTCTAAAAGAACTAGATCGTAAGTATTCTTTTTAATCAATTCAAGAACTTTTTCGCCGCTAAGGACGTGGTCAACATTGTATCCAAAACCATTCAAACCCAGCACGATATGGTCTACAATATCCTGGTCGTCATCCACTAATAAAATGTTCATTCTCACATCCTTGTTACCCCCAACTGTTCGGGCCCCACTAAAGGAGAAATGAGAGAAATTCCATTCTTAATATTAAATTATGGTTGTCGAGGTTTTGACTTAACTAATACTGGATTTTTTTCCCGGTATTTTTCCAGCAGCCGATACCGTTAATTCAGTAACTGGATTTTAGCCAATTCTCCCTGGCGGGATAAGCAGCTGGCCTTCTGTTGCAAGTAAGATGGTTTAGGCGAAAGATCATAGGCCTTTTGATAATTCGAACAACTATCTGTGTAATTTTGTCTGGCTTCCTGGATGATCCCCAGGTTGTAATAGATGTCACTTCGTGGACCTTTTTCTAAAAGTCCCGACAAATAATGAAAAGCGCTGTCGTACTCTTTGTTATCAACAAATTTCTCAAGGGCATCCATATCATCTTCATCGTCTTCAATCTTAAGTGAAACGTATTTTAGTTCAGGAGTTATTTTCTTCAATACTTCCCGGGCCATATTAAGGTTCAATTTTTCCATCGCGTCCGCGGTTACATAAGTGTCCTGCAAACTTATTGCTTCGGCCTTCTCATCATGACCTAGAATAAAATTAAAAACTGGTCTTAAACTTTTAGAGCTCGGGTCTTTAGGCATCTCTTTTTCCGAAGAAGCATCTCCACTCCCAGAGAAGCTAAATGTCCTTTCAACTTTTTTATCACTGCTTCTAACAGTCAATACTCCCGAGCCTTCCACAATCATAGAAACACTTCTGTATTTTTTCCCATCTCTTTCAGAAGTAGATGAATAACTTTCTCTCGCATCTCTTTTAATCCCCTCAAAAGAAAGCTCATAGAATTTCTTATCGCCAGCACTCGCCAATTTAAGCCATCCATCTTCTGCAATGCTTTTTTCTAAGCCTGTAACAAAGCTGTTTTTTTCCGGATAGATGATTTTAACGAGTGTGTTTTTTGCTAGTGCAAATTCCCCGGCTGAACGGTATTTAACAGGAACATAAGTCGAGCATGAGGTAAAAAATAGGAGAGAGCTTAAGATAAATAATGTTTTCATGCTTGTATATTATCGGCCCTTTCAACTTAAACAAAGCTGCCAGTAAAAGAAGCGGACACTGTCCGCGTACATCAAATTAAAGTGTTGTTTTCGCTATAACTGTTAAAGATAGATTTTCTCTTCCATCACTCTCGTGCTGAGTAATTGTCGCTGTTTTATTTTCTTTAGAAATGATTTGTGCTTTTGATAGGGTAGTTCTTTCTCCACTCTTGCCGATCGTTCCGATGGTAAAATTCATCAACACCGCATTTTTCATATTCGTAGCTTTTGTCGCCACAACATCAATAAAAGTTTCTGTTTCATTTGTTTTTTGAATAATAGAGGCTATTTCTCCCTCCTTAGTCATCACTCTTGGAGAGGCTACATGTTTTCCATTAAGAAAAAGGTCAAACTTCAGATCGTAATGAGTTGATGCCATTGCCGAATTGATGATCAACAGAAAAGTTAATCCCAAAACTTTCATATTCCCTCCAGTAGTAGAAAAATTATTCCACATTTACAGAACTATTGGGAAAAAGTTTACAATTCTTGACCTCGGCCTGACTTAGCTAACAAGCCCAGATGCTAAACTTCTTGTAACAACTCCCAGATGGCCTCAATCACCATCCACTTCCAAGGCCCCTGCCACCCCCCAGTCAGTGCAATCGACTAATCCTCTCCCTCGAGCCGCGCCCCCCAGGCGCGCTCCTCTCTAAAAAGCCTCTCTTTTGAATGAGCGCAATCGGCACTTGCCCGAAAAAATGCGCCAGCATTTTTACCCCGCAAGCGAAGCAATCAAAAAGATGAAACACGGAATTCAAGAGATCGGGCAAGCGAACTCGTAGGTTCGACTCCTTCACAGGATTTTTTAAAAATGTAAGGCTGAAAATATTTTAGAAGTTATCTAGAAAATGGCGCAATCGGCAGGAGTCGAACCTGCGACCACTTGATTCGTAGTCAAGTACTCTATCCAGCTGAGCTACGACTGCGCATAGGAAAAATATTTTAAAGATCAAAGTGGCGGAGACGGTGAGATTCGAACTCACGGTACCCCTTGCGGGGTACGACGCCTTAGCAAGGCGCTGGATTAGACCACTCTCCCACGTCTCCATCAAAAGTATCATCTAAATTTTTCGGGGGATCGTAGAACTAAAGTGGCGGAGGACACAGGATTCGAACCTGCGGAACCTTTCGGTTCAACGGTTTTCAAAACCGCCGCAATCGACCACTCTGCCAATCCTCCGCTTATTTAGAAAGCTATAGTAAGGGAAATGTGCAAAAAAGACAAGAGGGAATCTATCTTAGATTTCTAATTAATGACTCAATGAGGTCTTTATCTTGGGCACCAGGGTTCAATTTGAGGTAATCCTCGTATTTTTCTTTGGCCAACGCTCTTTGTCCCGCTGCACGATAAGCATCACCCATTAATTTATGGATCGCCGGATTGCTCACATCTTCTTTCAAAGCACGGTTTAGGAGCTCCAGGGCCTCGTTAGCATAGTTCTGACCCAGTCTGATTGAGGCCATAGAAACCAGAGCGTCTACTGACTTTGGGTTTAAACTGATGGCCTTTTCGTACTTCGTAATGGCCTCGCGGTAGTCTTTCTCGATTCGGAAGACCTCACCCATAATAAAATGAGCGGCATCTAGGTTAGGATTGAGTTCCAATTCTTTTTCCGCCATCTCGCGGGCCTTCTTCACATCATTTTTAGCTAAATAAACTCTCGCTAGTTGATAGTGAACGCGCGGGTAAGACTCAAGCTTGTCTTTGACCTCGCTGAATTCCGAAATCGCCTCATCATAGCGTTTCTCATCAAATAACAAATCGCCTAAATCCATGCGGACTTTTAAGTTTCCTGGATTAAGTTTGAGAAGATCGCGGCTGTGAGTGATGTATTCATCTTTTCTGCCTTCAAGTTTAGCGGCAGCGATAAGGACTTCGTAAAAGGCCTCATCTTTTTTTGGCATATTTTGAACTTTTTTGTAATAGGCCTGAAACTCTTTTAACTGACCACTTCTAAAGTACGCAGTGGTAATCGCAGCAACTAAAACCGGGTCTTCACCTTGTTCGGCGATAATATCGCGCAAGTATCCAATCGCTGTATCCGTTCCATCCTGCTCATAAAGAACTTCAGCGTATAAAGCATGGTAATAAACATTTTTTGGATCAAGCTGAAGGGCGCGTGTGATTCTCGATCTCGCTTCTGGAAAGCGCTTATTGCGAAGAAGAATCTTAGCGATTCTATACATGTTGGCATCACTTAATGGGTCGTGAGAAAGAGCTTTATCATACCATTTGATGGCAACAATTGGATTGCGTTTAGCTTCTGAGTATTGCCCCATTAAATTAGCGTAGTCTGCTGTCTGTGCGTATTTTGTCTGGGCCATTTCTTTTAGTAAGCTGTCAGCATCTTCAAACTTGTAGGCCTTGATAAAAGTTTCAACCAGTGCTTTTTTCAGCTGATTGTTTTGATGATGAACACCAATCAAGCGCTGAAGGGCAAAGATCGCTGAATCAAAAAAGCCTCTATAAGTATTTAGCTCTGCCTGAAATAAAACCGCCGGAATGTAATCCGGGTTTGCATCAACGGCTTCAATCGTAAACTGGAAAGCCGTATCAATGTTTTTTAAGCGGTATTCTTCTTTTGCTTTTTTAAGAAGGCCAATCACCTTACTTTCTAAAATCAACGATTGGGATAACGAGTCCCCACCAATTTCAAGCTTAGATAAAGTCGCGCGCAGCTCATCTGATTCTTTTAACTCGAGAGACTTTTTAAAGAAAAGGCTGGCCTCTTTGTTTTGATTTTTAAAGGCAGCAAGATAACCCATATCTTTAAAGTAACTTGCCATAAACTCTGGCGAATTTTCCGAATCAAGAGTTTTAATCTTCGTCAGCACTTCTTCAAATTTCTTAATCGATTGCTCTTTAATTAAAATATCAGCGTACTGAAGAAGAAGCAGAACGCTGTTTGGATAAAACTTTAATCCTTCTTCAATAATTGTCTTTGCACTTCCAATCTTATCGTCATTTAAATCAAACTGCGCCAGATAGTAGTAAGCTTCAAAGGGCTTTTTAGGAATGTTCTTTAAACTTTCATAGGCCTGTCTTGCTTCAACTAATTCTCCCGCATTCGTAAGCAGGTGAAGATAATAAGCTAGCATCTTTGGTGATGGCTTACTTTTAGCACGCAGATAGTTTTTAATAATATCGACACCTGTTTGATACTTGCCGATCTTTCCATAAAAAAGCGCGGTTCCAGTTGCTGCACTTAAATCAATCAGCAGTTTTCTTTCTGAGAGCTGAATGTATTTATAAAGTGTATTGGCAGATAAGTGTCTCTCTTTGGTGTTATCTAAAAGCTCAGCATAGGTCATGATGATTTCACCCATCGCCTCATTTCCGCTAAAGCGGTTTTGCAGAGAACTTAAGTAAAACTGGGTGGCCAGTGCACGATTCTTATAAGTGTTTTGTGAATAAAGATTCCTAGCTTGTGCCAACGCTTTATTGGCGGCCGGAACATTTTCGACTGGAGCAGGAATAGGGAATTTAATTTCTAAATACAGAGGTCCTGTAAATTTAGGTTTCTCTTCTTCCTGAATGAAAAAGAAATAAAACACTCCAAGGAGCGCGAGCATTGCAACAATCGAGAGTCCTCTTTTCTTTTTCTTAACAACAATCCGCTGCTCGAATTCTTTTTTATCTCGTGAGAACTCTTCAACGATTTCAACCTCATCGTCTTCAAGTCCTTCTTGCTCCGCCTGCTCACGAAGCATGATCTCTTGAAGGTCGCGAAGTCTTTTCTTTTCAAGGTTCTCTTCAATCTTTGCCTGCTTCTCAAGTTCAACTTCTGAAACTGAAAGTTGGGCATTGATTGTTGGAAGAGCGTGGGCCAGGTTAATGAATTCCGTTTTCTCGTTAACTAGTTCTTTATGAGAAGGCTCTGGGACAACTTCTTTTAATTCAACTACTGGTTTAACTTTTTCTTTCGGTTCTTCTTTTTTAACTTCCGGTTTTGGCGGCTCAAATCTTTGAACAACGACTGTCTTTTCCAGTTCCTGGTTTTTTGGAGCTAGGGCCTTTCTGTTAATGACAACAGTCTTTTCCATTCCGTCTTCATACGGTGCGTCCGGATTCATGGCCTGGTATTTTCTTTCAAGCTCTGCGTAGTTAACGTCGATCTTTACGTCTTTGCCGAATTTAAATTCGTTAAACGTTTGCTGGGCCTGAGTTGTTTCTTTTTTTAAAGGAAGACCTGTTTTAGTCAGTTCTTTTTTTGCATTTTCTGGAACAGACGATGTCGCTTCATCGTTGACCTTAAGATTTTTTGCATCAAGTTTTTTGATTAGAGTATGAAGGTCCTGGAAATTTGAAAGCGGTTTCCAGTCGCCAATAGGAAACAGCTGGCACAGCTCTGTGCCAGCAATATGACCCTTTAAAAATAATTCACCGATTTCTTCAGTTGAAAAAGGTCCAATAACCCGCTCGTTTTTTAGGCGGATCCTGTACTTTACGCTCATTACATCCTGTCTACTTCAACCCTAAAAAGAGTGACGGAGCAATTCCGATCGTGAAGATAGACACTAAAATGATAACATGAACCAGCGATTCGCTGAATCTGGTTTTTATTGCAGGCAGACCTTTCTTTTCCTCATCTTCAGTGAACAGATCACTTACGAAGCGGATGTAGTAGGCAAGACCGACAATCGAGCTAATGAAGATAGAAGTTGCCTCAAGAGTGAAGCCTTCTCTGAAATAGTTAGTAAATAACATGTACTTCATGGCAAAACCTGAAGTCAGCGGGATCCCCCCAAGGCTCAGAACAAAAACAACCAACATGATTGCTAGGGCTTTATTGCGGTAGAAACCTGATTTCAGGATCTCGCGGCCATCTCTGTTCTTATTTAATCCAGCAAATTGGTTCAGTATTAGGATCACTCCAGTTGCTGTTAGAGAGTAAATAACAAGGTAGCTGATTAGTTGGATTTCCAGAGCTTCATCTGGGTTTAAACAAATCATCATTAACATGTAACCCGTATGAGCTACTGATGAATAAGCGATAATTCTTTTAAACTGGCCTTGAACTACAGCGATGATGTTTCCGTAGAAAGCAGAAGCAACCGCGATCACCTGAACAATACGAACTAGGTAATCGTTGAATCCTGGCTCGCTATCAAGAAGAAGGATTTGAAGCATTGTAATGAACTTAAATCCGATAATGATTTTTGAGATAAAAAAGTTCGTTGCAAGGTTACCAAGTGTTACGTTTGAGTAAACATCAGCAATCCAAGCGTGGAACGGGAAAGCACCAAGTTTAAAACATGCTGTCAGGATGAAGATCCCGATAGCGATTGCGTAGAATTCCTGGTTCACAACAGTCACACCAACAAGGCTCAGACCGTTTGTTGCACCTAAGTAGAAAGCGACACCTAATAAGAAGATAACTGAAACAACCGCACCTTGGATAAGATACTTTACTGCAGCTTCTCGAGAGTTTTCTAAATCAGAAGTTGCAACCAGAGCGTAACCAACAAGAGCAATCGTCTCTAGGGCCACGTAAAAAGTCATCAGGTCGTTTGCACCTAGAAGGAAAACCCCTCCAAGGAACATGAAGCTCATTAGAACTGAGTTTTTAACTTTTTCTAGTGAGTGGTAACCGTTGATCAGGATCATCAGAACGTTTAGAACTGAAACGATCTTTAGAAGCAGAATCTTGTTTCCTTCAAGGCTAAAAAGCTCGCTCAGAGTAAAAGAGCTTGAGCTAAAAAGCATCGCGAAGAAAGTGATCGCCGAAATCAGCGTCGCCCCGAATGAAATATATTTTCCGTTGTTTTTAACATTCAAACACAGAAGAGCTACCGCATTGAGAGCAAGGAAGATTAAAACGTTTTGAACGAATGTTAAGTTTTCCATCTTATAAACCTTTATTTACAAAGAAATTAATTGTCCCGTCAAAAAGTGACATGATCGCTTGTGGGTATAAACCAAAAACGATTGTCAGGATCGAAAGCACTAGTAGTGGAGTTGCTTCAAGAAGAGAGATATCTTTAAGCGACTTGTTTTCTTCGTGCTTCATTTCACCAAGAGCTGTCAGGTGGTACATCTTTAGAAGATAGATTGGCGACAACATAATCCCTGTTGCAGCTAAAACCGCTACCACTTTGTTCACCTGGTAAGTTCCCATGATCACCATGAATTCACCTACGAATCCACAAGTCATTGGAACGGCCATTGAACCTGCCGTGATGATGAAGAATAAAATGGCAAACTTTGGCATGACAGAAGCAATCCCTCCGTACATGTCCATTTTTTTAGTGTGCGTTCTTGTATAAAGGTAGTGAACTCCGATGAAGAGGCCCGGTGTCGAGATACCGTGAGCGATCATCTGGAAAATAGCTCCTTTAACTGCGAATGGGTTTTGTGAGAAAACACCCATAATAATGTAACCCATGTGCGAGATAGAAGAGAAAGCAACCAGCTTCTTAATATCTTTTTGTACCCAAGCCGTCAGCGCTCCGTAGATAACCCCGATCGCCCCTAAGTAAAGAACGATGTCACGGTTAGCATCTACTGCTTCCGGGAATAAAGGAATTACGAAACGAAGGAAACCATAGATACCAAGTTTTAGAAGTATACCGGCAAGGATAATTGAACCAGCTGTCGGAGCTTCAACGTGGGCATCAGGTAACCATGAGTGGAATGGGAATACTGGAACCTTCAGGAAGAATGCAATCGAAAACGACCAGAAGATTAGTGACTGAGGGGATAGGAAACCATCGTACTTCAGTCCAAGTGACTTAATGATTTCGTAGTTCAGGTCGTATGAACCGTTGAACTTATAAGCAAGAGCTGACATGTAACACATTGAAGCTAGCATTAGGATAGATCCTGCAGCTGTCATCATGAAGAACTTGAAAGAAGCGTAACGACGATTCTCTCCACCAAAAACTCCTACTAAGATGAATAGTGGAATTAACATAACTTCCCAGAAAATGTAGAAGCCATATAATGATGTTGAAAGAAGTGATCCGTTAACTGCCCAAGTTAGAAGGAACAGAAGGAAGTAGTAAAGACGAAGCTTATCTGTTTTGATGTCCCAAGTTGTAATAACAACAATCAGTAAAAGGAAAGCATTCAGAAGAAGCAGTAGTCCACTTAACCCGTCCATTGCAAACGTATATGACATGTTAAAGAACAGTGGCATATCAAACTTGAATAGAGTTGTAAGAACACCTGAGTCCGGAAGATCGATGAACATCTTAACTGAGTAAGCAAGAGTTACAAGTGAGCCGATCAAGGCCAGAAGTTTTACAGACTTCTCATTGTTTTTAGGCGCGAACATGAAACCGATCGCCCAAATGAGAGGAATTAAAAATTTAATAAGAAATAATTGATCCATTTTAAATCCAACTTTTATCTAAAAATAAATGCGTTAAAAATTACTGTAAGAACAACTGCTAATCCGATAACGATGTATAGAATTCCCATTTCCAGTTTTTCTGGTTTGTTGTCATCTAAAAGATGTCCACCTTCAGTTGTTGCTTTTGTCACTAGTTTTACAATTCCATTGATCACGTGAGCTTCAATTACATCAACCAGGAAGTGCCCGATTTGGTAAAGAGGCTTGATGATCGCTAGTTCATAGAACTCATCAACTTTGAATTTCGTTGAGCTGATTGTCCAAAGAGTAAGGAACTTAGCTTTCAGGCTGTCTCTCATCTTGTTGTGATCGTTTTTCACGTAGATGTAATAAGCCAGACCCATTGAACATAGGATTAAAACAGTTGTTACACCCATCATAATAAATTCAGTTTGAGCTGAAAGGTGGGCGTGTCCTTCTGTTTTAGCTACGAATCTTTCCAGAAATTCCTGGAACAGACGAGCGTGTTCATGGCTTAGGGCGTGTGGAAGACCAACATATCCAGCTGCGAATGAACAGATTGCAAGGATGATAAGTGGAATAGTCATTACACTTGGAGACTCATGGATTTCATGGTGTCCGTGATCGTCATGTCCATGGTCATCGTGTTTAGCGTGAGCGTGGTGATCATGGTGATCGTCATGTTTAGCTGGTTCAACGATGAAGACAAGAACTAACATTCTCATCATATAGAATGCAGTTAGAAGTGCTGTGATTAGTGCAACAGAGTATAACCAAACACCGTTTCCAGGGTTAGTTAGGGCCATTGCTAGGATTTCATCTTTAGAGAAGAATCCAGAGAAACCTGGGATACCTGCGATAGCAAGGAATCCAACAGTGAACGTCCAGAAAGTGATCGGCATTTTCTTTTTAAGTCCACCCATCTTAAAGATGTTTTGCTCGTGGTGACATCCGTAAATAACAGAAGCAGCACAAAGGAATAAAAGAGCTTTAAAGAATGCGTGTGTGAAAACATGAAACATTCCCGTTGAGAATGCACCAACACCACAGGCTAAGATCATGTACCCAAGCTGAGAAACAGTTGAGTAAGCAAGGATCTTCTTAATATCTGTTTGAGTGATTGCAATCAGTGAAGCAAGTAGAGCTGTTAGAGCTCCAATCCATGCGATTACATCTAAAACAACCGGGAAGTGAACAATAACGTTTGAAACACGGCAAAGCATAAAGATACCGGCCGTAACCATCGTCGCCGCGTGCATTAGGGCAGATACTGGAGTTGGACCCATCATCGCATCTGGAAGCCAGATGAAAAGAGGGATCTGAGCAGACTTACCACAAGCACCAAGAACCAGAAGCAAACTTGAAGCGATTAGGATTTCTTTGTTGGCCAGGATGATGGCCATATCTGGGTGCTGAAGATCTTTGAAAGATAGAGTGTTGAACACAAGTGCAAACCCGATCATCCCTAGAACTAAACCAAAGTCTCCCACGCGGTTAGCAAGGAAAGCTTTTTTAGCAGCGTTACCGTTTTTAGTATGTTCATACCAGAAACCGATTAGAAGATAAGAAGATAGACCTACACCTTCCCATCCCATGAAAAGAACAAGGAAGTTCTCTCCGTGAACAAGAAGAAGCATTGAGAAAGCAAACAGTGCAAAAAACGCAAAGAACTTTCCAACTTTTTCCTCGTGGTCCATATAACCAATCGAGAAGAAAGCAATCGCACTACCGATCCCTGTAACCATTAAGCTCAGGATAACAGCAAGTTCGTCCATGACGAATGCGATATCAAATTTGATATCTCCATATTGCATCCACTGCCAAAGGTGAACCGTCACCGGTCCGTTCTTTAGGACATGAAGCGAAGTCATGACAACTAAGATGAACGAAATAAACAGTGATAGGAAAGTAATGATACCGGCCTGGACATTATTTAACTTATTTCTAATCAAAGCAGAGTTAAGTAAGAATGCCAGTAAAGGGAAGAAAGGAATCAGCGCCAGATAGTTTTCGTACATAAGAACTCTTACTCGGTTATGATTTTAATATCGTCTGTATAAATTGTTTGTTTCTTTCTATAAAGCGCGATGATTAAGCTTAATCCGATCGCAACTTCACACGCCGACACGATGATCATGAAGAAAACCAGGATTTGAGATTCTAGTAATCCAGTCGAACGCGAGAATAGAATAGTTAAAAGACCAACAGCTCCCATCATTAGTTCAAGACACAGAAGGATAGAGATCAGGTCTTTTTTAAAGATTGTACCTAAAAGGCCAAGAGTGAATAAAAACCCGGCCAGGTAATAATAAATACTACTCATTTGCTTCCTCCTGCTCGTGCTTAACAGCTTTGTCGTGACCAGTGATCACTACACACGCAACCAGAGCGGCTAAAAGAAGAACTGTCGCCATTTCAAACGGCAGGTAATAAACTGAGAAAAGTTTATCAAACAGTGACTTCATTGAATTATCAGCAAGGTTAACTGTCGTTAGAACCTCAATATTGTTGTTTACGATAAGTGCGAACACTCCAAGGATAACCAAGACAGTGACACCAGCTGCAATCAGCTTCACTTTTCCTCTTTCGCGGTTGTTTTGGAATTGCTCAAGGTTAATTAACATCATAACGAATACGAAAAGGATCGCGATCGCACCAGCGTTAACCAGAACCTGGATAGCTGCAAGAAACACAGTTCCTAACTGGAAGTAGATCATCCCGATACAAACTAATGTCATCAGGAGTGAAAGAGCGGCCACAACCGTTCTTTTTGAAAAAACTACTAAAAGAGCAAACACCATCGTAACGATGGTCAGTAGAATATCAGTTGCCATAATTATTGATTCCTAAAATATACAAAGAGAACAGTTACAATAAGGTTAACAAGCCCTAATGGTAATAAACGCTCCCATCCTAAGTGCATTAATTGATCGTAACGGAATCTTGGGAATGTCCAACGAACCCATACGAAGAACCAGATCATCAGAGCAACTTTAATAACTAAAGAAACCATCTGAAGAATTGGAAGGACAAACGGTGATGAAGTCGGGATTAAATCCATACCTGGAAGTAGACTGTATCCACCGAAGAAAAGAATAATGAAGATCATCGAAAGCGCGATCATATGGATATATTCAGCCATGAAGAAGATCGCAAATTTCATTGAAGAGTATTCTAAGTGGAAACCAGCAACGATCTCCGATTCACCTTCTGCAAGGTCGAATGGAAGACGGTTTGATTCAGCAAAGATACCAACAAGGAATAGAAGACATGCAAGAGGTTGCATGAACACACCCCATTTTGGCAGGAATCCAAACCAGTAACCAGTTTGAGCTTCAACCATCACGTGGATGTCGTTAGTTCCGTAAACGAAAATCATCGCAACAAGAGCTGCTGAAAGTGAAAGTTCGTATGAAACCATCTGAGCACAGGCACGAAGTGCACCAAGCATTGAGTATTTGTTATTTGATGCCCATCCAGCAAGAAGAATCCCGTAAGATCCTAAAGCTGAAACAGCAAAAGCAAAGAAGATCCCCATGTCACTTCTAAAAACTTCAGGGAAGATTGTAATCCCAAAAGCTTCAAAAGGAGCGGCAACAGGAATACAAGCAAGAGGAAGTAGAGCTACAACCAGAGCAACTAGTGGAGCTGCCGGGTAGAAGAACGGACGAACGTGAGAAGGATAAACTTCTTCTTTGAACATGAACTTCGCAACGTCAGCAAGTGGCTGAAGAAGTCCGAACGGTCCAACACGGTTAGGTCCAAGTCTTCTTTGGATGAAAGCCGCGCCTCTTCTTTCTACGTGAATAATAAGCGGTAGTGCACCCAGAGGAAGTCCCAGGATGATTACAGTTTTGACTAATATTTCAAGAATCGTTTCTAACATCTTATTTTTCCCACTCTAGCGCTTTTGAATTGATAACAAAGATGTATCCAACTAGTAAGACGGCCATGAAGAAGATAAACCCAGCAACCATGAAACCAAGATTAGTTGCATTGTTGTAAGCCAAGGCCCATGGAAGAAGGAACACAATTTCCACGTCGAAAAGAAGGAACATGATCGCCGTAAGATAGAACTTAATATCGTACTGTCTTGTAGCACTTCCAACCGGGTTTACCCCTGATTCGTAAATGTCGTTGGTTCTTACTTGTTTAGCTTTTTGGCCAAGGAAGTTTGAAATAAACATCAGCACGAGCCCCAGGGCCGTGCAGATGATTAAGAAAATTGTAAAAGATAAAAATTCCATTAGTTAATCCCACTCTTTAATTACTGAATGAATAACTTTGCGTTGCCAGCTAGAGACATAATGCTTTCCCAGAAAATCCCTAGTGTGAAAATTGGCAGAGTCATTGAAACAATAATCATCTGGTTTAAGAATCCGAAACCTTCGATTTGTTCATCAGACTCCTGAGGTTTAAGAGTCATTAGACGAACGATCTTCAGATAGTAGTAAGCTGACACAACTGAGTTTAATCCCAGGATGATTGCCAGTGTGTAGTTCTTAGTTGCAACCAGTGAAGCCAGGATGTTGTACTTCGCTACGAACCCAGCTAATGGCGGAAGACCAGTTAGTGAGAACATAGTTACGGCCATCATCACTGCCATGAATGGGTATCTGAAAGCAAGGCCAGAGAAACGCTCGAAGTTGTCGTTGCCGTATTTATCCTGAACGATGCTTGTGATGTAGAAAGCAACAAGAGTCATGAAAAGGTATGTGATTCCGTAGAAAACTACTGAACGAACACCAACGTCATTAATAACAACCAGACCCGCAAGCATTACACCAGCGTGAGAAATTGAAGAATAGGCCAGCATTCTCTTAACTGATTTTTGCCCGATAGCTGTCACGTTACCAACAGTCATAGTAAGTGCTGAAATCACCAGCATTAATCCAACCCATCCAATTTTAAGAGTTGAATCCACTGTGAAGAAAGTAGCCGAGATTCTGATTAGAACTGCCATCCCTGCCAGTTTTGGAACGATGGCAAAGAACGTTGTAACCGGAGTCGGTGATCCTTCGTAAACATCTGGTGACCACATATGGAAAGGAACAGATGCAATCTTGTATCCGATACCTGCGAAGAAAAGAACGAATGAAGGCATGATGATCGCAAGTTGAGCTGTCGTTAACGTCGGGATCATTTTTGCAACACCAGCAAACTGGATTGTTCCAAGAACACCGAAGATATGTGACAGACCAAAAAGCATGATACCCGCTGAAACCCCACCATAAAGAGCGTACTTAAGACCAGCTTCGCTTGATCTCTCGTCGTTCTTTTTGAAAGAGGCCATTACGTATGAAAGGATCGAAAGTGTTTCGATACCGATATAAAGAGTCAGCATGTTGTTTGCTGAAGCTAGAAGGAATCCCCCGATAAGGATACCAACTGCCATGATCGCAAACTCTGTTTTAAGAGTTTCGTAAATGTCTCTTGAAAAACGGCTAAGGTAGATAGCTGCGATTGTTCCAAGAACCATCACCATCTTTAGAAGAGTAGAGAAGTCATCAATTACAACTGCGTTGCTAAAGATTGCTTCTGCTTTTCCACCAAGGTTTGCCAGAAGTGCAGCGAAAGTCGCCACAAGTCCGATCATGCTCGTGATGAAGATATATCTTCTATTCTTTTCATCTTCCTTATAAGTCGTTTCAAGAATAATAAGGCCAACCATTAAAAGCACCAGAATAACTTCTGGAACATAACGACCGATATTTGCCAAATAATTTAAATGCATCTCTTTATCCTAATCTAATCTTTAACTAGAAAGTTGCTAGTAACGAAACAAGTTGTCCTACTGAAGCTTTCATAATGTTCAGGATTGGCGAAGGCCAGATACCAAACAGGATTACAGCAACACAAAGTGGAAGCATGTAAAACACTTCAAGCTTAGTCATATCTTCGTATTCTTTAACTTCAGGGTTAACTTCTCCAAAGAACATTCTCTTGAACATCCATAGAAGGTAAGCAGCACCGATAAGAAGACCAAACAGTGCAAGAACCGTGATCGTTGTGAAACGTTGGTAAATTCCTAGGAAGATAAGGGCTTCAGAGATAAACCCTGAAAGACCTGGAAGTCCCATAGATGCGAACATACCGATGATGAAGATGATCGAATAAACTGGAAGTTGAGTGTAAAGTCCGCCGTATCCACGTGATCCATCTGGCTTAACAATCCATCTGTGGTGAGATCTTTCGTATAGAAGACCGATCATGAAGAACATCATAGCTGTTGATGTACCGTGGTTGAACATTTGAAGAACCGCACCGTTAACACCTTGAACAGTCATTGCTGCAAGTCCAAGCATTACGAATCCCATGTGAGATACTGAAGAGTAAGCGATAAGTTTCTTCACATCGTTCTGGGCCATCGCACATAGAGCACCGTAGATAACGTTAATTAATCCAAGCCATGCGATTGCAGTAGAGAAATATTTAGCTGCTTCTGGGAAAATTGGGAACGCGATTCTTAGGAATCCGTATGTACCCATCTTTAGTAGAACCCCGGCCAGGATAACTGAGATCGCTGTAGGTGCCTGTACGTGAGCGTGTGGTAACCAAGTGTGGAATGGGAAAACCGGAACTTTGATTGCAAACCCAACAAACATGAAGATGAAGAAAAGTTTAGCAAACGATAATGTCTGGCCGAAAATTGTAACTGTAAGTTGAGAGAACTTCCCGCCTGAAAGAGCAAG
This sequence comes from Bacteriovorax sp. As-1, assembly GCF_058446905.1. Taxonomy (NCBI): domain Bacteria; kingdom Pseudomonadati; phylum Bdellovibrionota; class Bacteriovoracia; order Bacteriovoracales; family Bacteriovoracaceae; genus Bacteriovorax; species Bacteriovorax sp. As-1. The sequence goes on along the minus strand of NZ_CP184341.1, from coordinate 1,614,659 downwards.
GATATTGAATGAATCAACTGATTGGTTAGTTGCAAAGTAAAGAGCAACGATACCAACAAGCATTAAGATCGATCCAAAGAATGTATAAAGGAAGAATTTAACAGCTGCGTATTCTCTGTTTTCTCCACCCCATACCCCGATAAGGAAGAACATAGGAATTAGCATTACTTCCCAGTAAACGTAGAACAGGAAGAAATCTAGTGCGAAGAATACCCCGAATACTGTCGACTGAAGAAGTAGAAGTAGAGCGAAGTAAGCTTTGATTGATTTCTTGATCTGCGTCCAAGATGAAAGGATACAAAGCATGAATAGTAATCCAGTAAGGAGAACCATCGGCAGTGAGATACCATCTACACCAAGGCGGTAGAAAATGTTAAATTGCGAAATCCATGGGATCGCAATATTAAATGCATTTTGCATTCCTGCCTGAGTCTGATCGAACTTACAGTATAGTACTAAAGTAAGAGCAAACGTAATTACAGTGTTGATAAGTGCCCAACTCTTAATCCAAGTAGTTTTGTCCTTTGGCATAAGTAATACACCAAGAACTCCCAACATAGGCATCCACAGAATCCAACTTAATAAATTTGAACCGGCCACCGGTTATCTCCCTGAGAAAAGTTACTATATAAAAAAAACTAAAATCTTAATGTTAAAACGTAGCTAGCTAATACAACAACCAGGACTACAAAGTACAATTGCACTCGCCCTGATTGAAGTGTGCGAAGTAGAACGTTCATTAAACGAACACTTGCCCCTGTTCCATCAACCATTCCGCTGTCGACGATATTGTTGTCGATCCAACGAGAAATGTTATAGGCCCAACGGTTAAGAACCGCAGTTCCATCGATAACCATTGCATCGTAGAAATCCCAGTCAAACTTCGCCAGAAGCGCATTGAATGGAACCAGTCCTTTTTGAATGATTTTTCCGATATAAAGGTCGTCGAAGTAGTACTTGCCTTGAAGAGCTCTTCTCCATCCAGCAAAAGTTTCTGCCCACCATCCAGGGTTAAGAGTTTTCTTCACGTACATTGAGTAAGCGATGAAGATCCCCGCGAAAGCGATGATGATCGACATAACCGCACCGATTTTGTGAACCAGGTGAACGTGGTGAGCTCTGTGCTCATCCATTCCGTGATTAGCATCGTAAGCTGCTTTTGGAAGCTCAACTTTGTCACGAGTATCTGTTGTTCCGAAATCTTCTTTTTCATAGTGAGCAAAGTGCTCCAGGTGAGCGACTTCTGGTTTATGAATTAAAGTTTGGAACCATTCGTATTTTGATCCGAAAACGTTAACTTCTCCCTGACCTGTGAAAGAGCCAGAGTAGAATAGACCAAGTGTGAACACAGAAAGGATCAATAGAGGAACGTTTGAGTTCCATCCAATGTGTTCATCATGAGCATGATCGTAAATGTGGTGATCGCGTGGCTCTCCGAAGAAAGTTAAAAACAGCATTCTGAACATGTAGAAAGCTGTTAGAAGAGCACCACCAAATCCAAGTAGAGCTACCGGGATATAGGCTTTGTTATCAAGGGCCATTACAAGAGCGTCACCAAGGATTCTATCTTTAGAAACAAATCCTGAGAAGAACGGAACTCCGGCAATAGCAAAACAGCACAGTAACATTGCAAAGAATGTGTATGGAAGCTTCTTACGAAGACCACCCATTTGTGGCATTTCCTGGCAGTGGATTGAGTGGATAACTGAACCAGCTGAAAGGAATAGACACGCTTTGAAAACAGCGTGAGTAATTAAGTGCATGAAAGCAGCGTTGTATGAACCAACACCGATACCAATAACCATGTAACCAAGCTGAGAAATTGTTGAGTAGGCAAGAACCGCTTTTAGATCCGTCTGGATCAGGGCGATTGTAGCAGCTCCGAAAGCTGTGATTGCACCGATGTAAGCGATGAACATAGTGATATGTCCAACTTCCATAAGTGGGAAAACTCTAAGTGAAAGGTAAACCCCAGCGGCAACCATTGTTGCAGCGTGGATTAGGGCCGAACATGGAGTCGGTCCAAACATCGCATCTGGTAGCCAAACGTGGATTGGGAACTGAGCTGATTTACCCATTGTACCTGCGAAGATACATAGAGCACCAATTGTAGCGATTGGAAGAGACAGGCCAAATACGTCAAAAGTTCCACCGAATTTACCAGCTCCAATAGCTGCGTAAAGGTCTACGAAAGTTGTGTTTCCAACGATAACCCAAATAATAAGGATACCCATTAAGAAGAAAACGTCTCCAACTCTTGTAGTCATGAAAGCTTTCATTGAAGCGTTTCCGGCACCTTCTTTCTCGTAGTAGAAACCAATTAGAGAGTAAGAACAGAATCCCATTAACTCCCAGAAGATGAATACTGAAAGCAGGTTGTCTGAAACAACAAGTCCAAGCATCGCTGAAGTAAAGAGAGACATATAAACGAAGAAGCGGGCAAAGCGCGCATCATCGTGCATGTACCAAGTTGAGAAAACATGGATCAGGGTCGCAACGGCCGTAACCATTAAAAGCATAGTTGCTGTCATGTTATCTATATAGATACCCATGTTTACTTTAAACAGGTGTTCACCGGCACTTAAGTCAAACCAGGTGAAAACTTTGTGGATGTGGTAGTTAACAGCATATACGTTTTGAAAATCTAAGAAGATTCTTAAAGCGTAAATAAATGAACCGAAAATTGCCAATGTACTTAGTGCTACTGCTGCGATCGGAACGCGTTTTGCCAGGAAAACGTTAATCACGAAAGCAAAGAACGGTAGTAGTACAATAGGTGCAACGGTTGAGATTGTGTAATCCATAGTCTCTATATCCTTACCTTTATATTAGTTCTGAAGTGTTGCTGCATCATCAATATGGATGCTTTCTCTTAACTGGAAGAATCTGATAACGATCCCTAATCCAACCGCAGCTTCAGCAGCAGCGATAACAATAATGAAAAGACTCATAATATGTCCTTCAAGATTGCCGTTAGCGAATTTTGTATAAGCCGCGAAGTTAAGCGCCGAAGCGTTAAGGATAAGCTCGATCCCTAATAACATTGCGATAATATTTTTTCTTGCGACCATAACCATAACGCCGCAAAGAAATAGAATGAATGAAATGCCTAAGTAGGCGCCTAAACTAATCATGGATTTCTTTCCTTGGTCTAGAAATTACTGCTGCACCAATAAGAGCGCCCAGTAGTAGAACCGATGAAATTTCAAAAGCTAAGATGTGATCTGTCGCTAAAAGTGTTCCAATTCTTTCAACAGTCGGAGCATTGTCTGTCGCAACTAAAGTCCCGCTGTTTCTAAAAACAGGAACCAGTACCTTAATAAGGACTGCCGCTGAAACAAGGGCCGCGAAACCAGCAAAGAAGTAAGTCTTTGGGTTACCCATTGCCGGGATTTTCTCAAGACCATATTTGTTTACGCGGTTTCCAGAACCACCTGTAAGCATGATCGCGAAAAGCATTAGAATGATAACCCCACCAGCGTAAACAACTAACTGAGTTGCCGCCAGGAAGTCAGCTCCAATACAAGCGTAAAGACCAGCCACTCCAAATAATGAAGCAAGAAGGTAGATACAAGCGTGCATCAGGTTTTTACTCACAACAACTGCCACTGCCCCACCAATAGTGAGTAATGCAGAAACTAAAAAGAGTGTATTTGAAAACACAGTATTCTCCCTATCCTTTAATTAGTGATGAGCACCGCCGCCAGAAGCAGCTGCCATAATTAAAGTAAAAATTGATTTTCCATCAAATGCATACATCCAGATCGCGCAACCTAATAGGTTGAAAATTGCGATTGGAGTTAAGTATTTCCAACAAAGTGTCATCAGTTGGTCAACGCGAAGACGTGGAAGCGTCCAACGTACCCAGATAACTACATAGTAAAGAGCCAGAGTTTTTGTGAAGAAAGCTCCAAGTTCAAGAAGCTGTCCAACGTTTTGAGCAAGCATTGCATCTAGGCCAAGCTTCTCAACAAGGATCGCTCCAGTCCCTAGGTCGAAAGGAACTTTGTATCCACCAAGAAATAGGGCAACAGCTACACCACAAACAACGAAAACTTCGATGTATTCAGCAAGAGCGAATAGACCGAACTTCATACCAGAATATTCAGTGTGGTAACCAGAAACTAGTTCAGATTCAGCTTCAGGTAAGTCAAATGGTGCACGGTTTGTTTCAGCAAGAGCTGAAATGAAGTAAACAAAGAAACCGATGAAAGCAAACGGGTTATGAAGAAGGAACCACTCGTGTGGTGCTCCACCTTGGCCGTTGATCAATGTTTTCATTGATAATCCACCAGCAAGAAGAACGATAGAAATGATTGTGATTGTAGCTGGGATTTCGTAAGAGATGATTTGTGAAGCACCTCTCATACCACCAAGCATAGACCACTTTGAGTTTGAAGCGTATCCACCAAGGAATACCCCAACACCCACAAGAGAGGCCATACCAACAAGATAGAAAATACCAACGTTAAGATCCGCCAGCATGAAACCACTTGAATAAGGAACAACAGCTAGAGTTGCAAAAACACCAACCATACAAAGAACAGGAGCAAGGTTGAATGTAAACCTGTCTGCGTTTGTTGTTACGATGTCTTCTTTCATGATCATCTTCACCCCGTCGGCCAGGAATTGAAGAAGACCAAATGGACCAACGCGGTTTGGACCCATACGAGCTTGAAGATCGGCTGAGATCTTTCTTTCAGCGTATGTACCAAGACCACCGATTGTTGCCATAGCTCCAACGATGATCAGCGCGAAGATTGCGAAGATAATAAAAGCAACGAGTGAAGAAGCATCAAAGCCTAAAACTTTTGAAAGCCATCCAACGACGTTTTGAAATTCATTCGATTGTGCAAAATAAGATACTACAGTTGAATTCATGCCTAGTCCTTTTTCCCGAAAGTAGGAGCATCCTGATTGACGTGCTGAAAGCTTTTAACCCAGTCAAGGTCGCCTTTTTTCCAGCAGTATACAATCCCAGCTACAAGAACAAGAACGAAAGTAAGGATCGACATAAGAAGCGTCCCACCCATTCCGATTTCATTGAATTTTTTGAACACAGCCGCTACAGGAAACATCAAAGCACTTTCAACATCGAAAATGATGAAGATAAGCGCGATAACGTAGAAACGGATGTTAAAGTTCGCCCAAGCAGTACCAACAGGCTCTTCACCACACTCGTATGCAGTTTCCTTCAGTTTGTTTGGGTTGTGAGGGCGAATTAAGCTCCCCAAAAAGAGTGATCCACCTGCCACAAGTAGTGCGAGCGCAATTAAAATTACGACGGGCATGTAGACGTCTAGATTAAATGTCGACATCTTGATCTCCGAGAAAAAAATCCTATTTTTTTAGTTTCCTTAGATTACACGAAAATATAATATCTTGGAAATGTTTTATTAGTTGAAATGATAGTCATATGAGTCACTTTAATTCCCTGCTTCAAAAGATCTTAGAATGGGATGAACATGCTTCATCTCCACTAAATTTATACGGTGCAACCACGGAGCAGTGGTCGTTCATTCTCAACACATTTTTGCGAGAAAATACGAAATTATTTCTCAAAAAATCGCAGCTGATTATTGCTCCTACGAACGACGAAGCCGAAGACTTTTTCAACTCTCTTCAATTGGCCCAGAGCGAAAACAACATAGAATTAATGTTTTACCCGGGACTTGAAGCATCGCCGTATTCCGGAGTGATTTCCTCTGAGAAAAACTTTTATGATCGACTTGAAGTGTTGAGCAAACTCACGAGACTCGATCAAACGAAAACAAAATTTATTCTTATCACAAGCTTTGAAGCACTCTCACTCAGAACACCTCCGAGACAGTTCTTCAATGAATTTAGTTTTATCATCAGGCCAGATGACATCATCGCACCAATTGACCTTGCAAAAAAATTGGTGAGCATGGGGTATTCTTCGGCCACATCTGTCGAAGAACCGGGAACATTTATTCAAAAAGGGCAGATCTTCGACATCTACCCAGTTGGTGGCAACCCCGTGAGACTGTCGTACTTCGATGATTTAATCGAAAGTATTTTTGCCATCGACTTAGATACGCAAAAAACACTGCGTGATCATTCGATAAATACTGTTTGTATCACACCTGCCGCAGGAATCCTGGCACATCATGATTTTCCTGTGACTTTAAGAGAAAATCTTCCACAACCAGGACCAGCGTTTAAAAATAAATTCGAATTTAGAAAAGCGCTCTTTGCACGCCTGAGTGACGGACTTCTTTTTGAAAATTATCCGGTCTACGTGCCATTATTTTTCAAAGACCCGGAAACAATTTTTCATTATTTCGATCTCGCGCAAACTCAAGTTAGCATCTTAAACGCTAATGAAACGGAAAGAGCTTATCTTGAATATGCAGAGGGAATGCGTTTTGAGTTTGATAATGCTGAAGAAAATATCAACAGCGAAAACATTCTTCCGATTTACAATAAAATTTATGATTTTTCTTTCATCGACAACATGAAGAACAGCAAAGTTATTTTGGTTGATCAACTCAACCTCAATATGACTTTTGGTGATATTGCCGATTCCGTTGACCTGCGTTTAATTAAAACAAAAACGTTTTTAAACGAACACATCAACCCGGCCCTTTCAAAACCTGAATACATTAAGGCTGCACTCGATTTTATCAAGAAGCACTTTGAGTATCAGGGGAAAATTTATTTTTCTTCTTATAGTGATTCATCAAAAGGTGAGATTCAGCACTTGATTGACCTTCAGGGTTTTTCTGGTGATTTGAAAAAGAGAATAGAATTTTTACCGTTCAGGGTTTCTGAGGGTTTTTACTATGATGGCGAGAAGTTTCTGATCATCAGTGACGGAGACTTGTTTGCTGCTAAAAAAACAAAAGCTCAGAAATACAAAAAAGTTGACCTCGATCTTTTCGCTGAACAACTGGCGACACTTAAAAGCGGTGACTATGTTATTCACAGTGAATATGGAGTCGGTGAATACCTCGGTCTTGAAGCGTTGGATATCGCCGGTGATAAGAGTGATTTCCTCGTTTTAAAATATGCCGACAACGATAAAGTTTACGTTCCGGTTTATAAATTAAACCTGATTCAAAAACATGCTGATGCTGCTGCCTCTTTAAAATCGGACAGCCTTCGCACTAATAAGTTTCAGGTTCTAAAAGCTAAAGCACGTACATCGGCCAAGGCCCTGGCCTTTGATCTTTTAAAGCTACAGGCCGAAAGACAGTCTTCTTCTGCTTACGCTTTTTCTCCTCCCGATCATTTATATAAAGAATTTGAACTGGCCTTCCCATTTGAAGAGACACCAGATCAGGCACGAGCTATTCAGGAAGTGCTCGAGGCTATGCAAAAACCTGTGCCAATGGATTATCTGGTTTGTGGCGACGTTGGTTTTGGTAAAACTGAAGTGGCCATGCGTGCCGCTTTCAAAGCTGTTGAAGACAGAAAGCAAGTTGCAGTCCTGGTACCAACAACCATTCTGGCGCTTCAACACTACAACTCTTTTTCAAAGCGCTTTAAAGAATTCCCAGTTCGCATCGAGTTTATCTCGCGCTTTAAATCAGCGAAAGAATCTAAGGAAATCTTAGAGAAAGCAGAAAAAGGGGAGATCGATATCTTAATCGGGACTCACAAACTTCTTTCAAATCAATTAAAATTCTCTGATCTTGGATTAGTTATTGTCGATGAAGAGCAGCGCTTTGGAGTTGGGCATAAAGAGAAGCTAAAACTCATGAAAGCTTCGGTTGATTTCCTGACTTTAACAGCAACTCCGATTCCTCGCACATTGCAAATGGCCTTCCTTGGTCTGCGCGATTTATCACTGATTAAAACAGCACCTCCAAGACGTCAGTCAATTAAAAGTTACGTTATTAAAGAAGACGAACTCACTATTCAGAATGCTCTTCAAAAAGAGCTTCAACGTGGGGGACAAGTCTTTGTTGTTCACAATAAAGTAAGCGACATTGAACAGTACGCAGCTTCAATCAGAGAACTTGTTCCCGAAGCAAAAATCACTTTTGCTCACGGGCAAATGGGTGAAAAAGAACTCGAAGATCGCATTAACTCTTTTTACAATGGTCAATACCAGGTCCTTATCGCCACTACAATTATTGAATCGGGGATTGATATTCCCAATGCCAATACGATGATCATCGACCGCGCCGACACTTACGGTCTGGCACAACTGCATCAGCTACGAGGAAGAATCGGACGCTCAGATAAAAAAGCCTACGCTTACTTTGTTGTCCCGCGCATGCGCGAAATTTCGACAATCGCCCAAAAGAGGCTACACGCTCTGCAAACTTACGCTGATATGGGTGCTGGATTTAACATTGCTTCTGTCGACTTAGAAATCCGCGGGGCAGGCGATATTTTAGGAGCGACACAATCCGGGCACGTAGAAGCAGTTGGGCTTGAGCTTTATATGGAACTTCTAAAAGATGCCATCCATGAGCTGCGTGGAGAAAGAAAAATTCTTAAAAAGGACATCGAAATTCTCACTCCATTTCCGGCCTTCATTCCAAATCACTATATCAGTGATGCAAGCGAGCGCCTGAAGCAGTACAAACGTCTTTCAAACTGTGAAACTCATCAACTTCTGGAAAATATCAGAGAAGAATTCCAGGATGTTTACGGACTTTTCAGCGAAGAGCTTTCAAATCTATTTATGGTTTTAGAAACGAGAATTTTCCTGCAAACACTTGGACTAAAATCTGTTCAGGTTGGTGGAACGGCCATTACATTAAAGTTTGATAAGCAGTTTCTTGAAGCCAACCCAGATCTGCGTGATCGCGTAGTGAACTTCTTTATCTCAAGACCAAAAATCTATCAATTTACTCCAGATTATCGAGTTATCTATAACCAAAAAACAGCGGTCACTCAGAATGACTTACTCAAGTTTTCTAAGTCGATTAGTGAACATTTAATTCCATCTTAGCATTCCTAAAACTCTTAAAAATATCTGATCTTATTAATAGACTAAAACCGGTAAAATGCTCCACTGGAGCATTTTTTCAGGAATTTACACTTCCTTTTTTTATTTTCTGCTATCATTAAAAGTACATACATTATTGCGTGTTAAAGAATTAACTTTTCTGAGGATAATAGTGATGAAGACATCAAATTACTTATCGATTCTTGCCCTGGCATTTTCAGTGTCGGCTTACGCTCAAGATAAGGAGCAGCCAGCAACGAACCCAAGAAACACTAACCCTGAAGCTATTGTTGCGACAGTAAACGGTGTGGAAATTAAGAAAGGACAACTTGATCAGGCCTTCGAACAAAACCTGATGTTTGTTTCGGACAAAATCGTTACAAAAGAAAAAGTTCTCAATGACATTATCAACCGCGAAATCGGGATCAAAAAAGCAAAAGAAGCGAAACTTCAAGATGACCCAATTGTTAAGTCAAAAATGGAAGACGTTCTCTACCATGCTCAAATCTCAAAAGATTTAGAAAAGAAACTTCAAGGCATCCAGGTTTCAGACAAAGAAGCACAAGATTACTACGCTAAAAACAAAGAATACCGCACAGCTCATATTCTTTTCCGCGTAAGAGTCGCTCCAGACAAGGCCGAAGTTGAAGAAGCAATGAAAAAGTCTCTGGAAGTTTACAAACAACTTCAATCAAAACCACAACAATGGCCGGAACTTGCTAACAAGTACTCTCAAAGCTCAACTGCTCCAGCAGCAGGGGATCTTGGTTACCTGCCAGCAATTAAATACGCTCCAGAATACTTCAGAGCAATCAACGGAAAAGCTAACGGATACATTTCACCTCCAACAAGAACTCAGTTCGGGTATCACATCATTAAAGTTCTAGGGGTTAAGGAGTGGAAAGAAGTTGACCCAGCACTATACAAGAAGATTGTTTACGACCAAAAACGTGACAAGATCCTTGAAGAATACTTTGCTGACGCACGTAAAGGTGCAAAAATTACTGTTAATAAAGAATGGTTAAAATAGACAGCTTACAATAGCCTTGCGACTTGCGTAGTAATATCAGATAACTTACTCTAATAACCCTATAAGGTTTTAAGTTTTAGTAGGTTAAAATGAAACTCGCAAGTCGCTTTTTTTTCTCGCAACTCTTCTGATCTCTCTTTCCGCCGAAGCTAAACTTCTCGATAAAATCGCGGCCATCGTAGACGACAACATCATCACTCTTTCACAAATCAATAGAACCAACAGCAACCTAGCTATCAAAAAGAACGTTGCTCCGATGATCTATGACAAAAACGCATACTCAAATGACGAACTTCTGCAGATTGCAATCAACAAATACTTAATCCGCGCTAAGCTCTCTGAACTTGGATACACTATTACTGATGACCAGGTCGAAGCTCAGATTAAATCAAACCAGGAACGCCTGGGCGTTGATAGAAAATCTTTAATGGGATTTTTAAAGCAGCAAGGAACTTCATTTGATGAGTACTTTGAAACATTAAGAGAAGCTATCGAGTACAGCTACTTCGTTAACCGCGTTGTCTCTCCACTTATCGCTATCTCTGAACAAGATGTAAAAAACACTTATTACAAAAACAACATTAAGGACTCGCGCCTTAACTTCAAATACTCTTTAATCGACTATGCTGTTGGAAAAGATGTTGTTTCTAAACCAACAAAAGGCCAGATGGAAGAAATCGTAAAACAATACCGTATTAATGGCGTTTTACCTGAAGCTTACTCAACACTAACAGTGACAAATCTTGAAGACATCAGTGAAGAAGGGGTGACAACTGAACTTAAAAACCTTCTAAAGGAAACTGACGAAGGCGCACTAACGACTCCAATCGTTATCAATAACCAGTACCACGTTTTCTATCTTGGGAAAAAAGACCTGGTAGAAACTGAAGCTTTCGCTTCTCAAAAAGATAAGATTAAAGATCAACTTTTTGAAAAGGCCGTAAAGTCTGAAACGGCTGTGTGGTTTGAAAGAGAAAGAAACAAGCACTACATCAAAATTTCTCTCTAATGGAATTAAGAGATGATCTATGTAACTCAAGGACACGAAAGGGGCATTGGTCTCGAGATCTTTCTTAAGGCCTTTTTACTTCTCTCTAAAGAAGAGAAGAAAGACGTTGCACTCGTAGTTAATGAGCAGGACCTAAATACTAATTTTAAGGACCTGGGTTTTAGAAAAGAAAACTTCAATGATCTTAATCTCATTCATCCAAAACTAGAAAAAGGAATTCCTTCTTCAACATCTTCACTGGTTCATGTTTTAAACGTGATTAAGCCTGAAGATATTTTAGTGACTCTTCCCACCTCAAAAAATCAATTGATCCATAATGGGAAAAGCCTAGCCGGTTACACAGAGTTTTTCCGTGAATACTTCAATAACAAAAACATCTCTATGACATTTAAAGGAACTTCACAAAATGTTCTTTTAATCACCGATCATGTGGCGCTCAAAGATGTGACAAAAGTTATCACCACCGATCTGATTGTTGAGAAAACCAATACGACGATTGAGTTTTATAAAAAATATTTCTTTGATTATGAACAAGTGATCTTCTCTGGAATCAATCCACACGTTGGTGAAAACGGAATCTTAGGAAGCGAAGATAAAATTATCACCACTGCCATTGACCAATTAAAAAAGAAACACAAATTAGAATTCAAAGGCCCGTATTCTGGTGATACACTTCACATGCACCATGATGAAACAAAGAAGCAGTTATTTGTTTATATGTTTCACGATCAAGGTCTTGCCCAATTCAAAGCGATGCACGGACTCATCGGATTAAACATCTCCATGGGACTTCCATTTTTGCGTCTAAGCGTTGATCACGGCACAGCTTTCGATTTATATGGTAAAAATAAAGCTAACCCAACCGGCCTGATTTTTCTCTTTAAACAAGCTTTCGAGGTTATGAAGTATGTCGATAAACGAAATTAACGTTGTAAAAGCAGCGGTTCATAATTTGAAGGATGTCACCATCAGCATCCCAAAAAACACTCTTACTGTTATCACTGGGCCATCAGGTTCAGGTAAATCCTCTTTGGCTTTCGACACTATTTATGTGGAAGGGCAAAGACGTTATATTGAATCTCTTTCAAGTTATGCCAGACAATTCTTAGGTCAATACCAGCCACCAGAAGTTGAATCAATCACGGGCCTAAGCCCGGCGATTGCCATTGACCAAAAGACATCTAGTAAAAACCCAAGATCAACTGTTGGAACGACAACTGAAATCTACGATTACCTGCGCGTTCTTTATGCTCGTATCGGAACTCTTTATGATCCAGACACAGGTGTTGAAGTCAGAAGATACACGCCAAGCCAGATCACAAGAGAAGTTTTAAAATCAGGGGATAAGGCCAAGCTACAAATCCTTGCACCTATTCCTTATAACGATAAAATTAAGTTCAAAGAAATCTCAAGCAAGTTCCAGACGATGGGATTTACCCGCGCTCGTTTAAATGGCGAGATGATCCAGCTTGATGAAGATATCAAAGCTCCTAAAGGAAAGTACCAATTAGATATCGTTGTCGATCGTATCGTGCTTAAAGACGATGTCGAAAAGCGCCTGGCCGACTCTATTGAATACGCCTTAAAGCTTGCAGAAGGAAACGTTCAAATCCTGGTTAACGACAATAAAGTCCTGAATTTTTCTGAGCATAATAAATCAACAAACGGCGATAAAATCTATCCTGAGCTTGAGCCACGTCTGTTTTCTTTCAACTCACCAATCGGTGCGTGCGAAGTTTGTAATGGGTTAGGGGAAACAAAGATTTTTGATATTGACCTGATGATCTTTGATGAAAGCCTTCCACTTCTGGAAGGGGCCATCACTCCTATTTCTAAGAAAAGTTCATTCCTTTATAAGATGGTCGAAACCATTGCCGAAGAAGAGGGTGCAGACGTAAGCCTGCCTTTTAGAAAACTTCCAAAGAAGTTTAAAGATATTCTTTTTAACGGTTCAGATAAAGTTTACCGTTACTCATTTACTTCAGAAAATTCACACTTCGAATTCTCAAAAGCTTTCCCAGGCCTTTCGGCATGGCTGGAGAAAAAATACCTAGAAAGTGGATCGGATAAAGTCCGCATCGAACTAGAAAAATACATGAACATTAAATGTTGTCCGTCTTGTAAGGGGCTGCGCTTAAATCGCATCGCTCTTTCCACAAAGATCGGCGACAAGAACATCATGGATCTATGTACACTTTCAATCTTTGATTGTTTTGAATACCTAAATACCATCAAATTAGATGGTGAAAAGAAAATCATCGCGGAAAAGCTACTTAAAGAGATCATTTCACGCTTGCGCTTCTTAAATGATGTCGGTCTAAGCTACCTGACGTTAAATCGAGGAGCCATGACTCTTTCCGGTGGTGAGTCTCAGCGTATCAGACTGGCAACTCAAATCGGTTCCGCTCTTTCTGGCGTTCTTTATGTTTTAGATGAGCCAAGTATTGGTCTTCACCAAAGAGACAACGACCGCCTAATTAAAACACTAAAAACTCTTCGCGACCTGGGAAACACTGTTTTAGTTGTTGAACACGACGAAGATACAATGAATGAAAGTGATTACATTATCGATATGGGGCCTGGAGCGGGAATTCACGGAGGAACCATTGTTTCTCATGGACCACTTCCAAAACTTTTAAATGATAAAAAATCATTAACGGCCAGATTTCTCTCTGGTGTTGACCGCATTCCAGTTCCTCAAACCAGAAAGAAAGCGACTAAGTTTTTAAAGTTAACTGGAGCGACTGAGCACAACCTAAAAAAACTCGATGTTAATTTCCCACTTGGGGGATTAGTGTGTGTGACAGGGGTGAGTGGTTCAGGGAAATCGACTCTTGTTCACAAGGTTTTAGTTCCTGCTTTAAAAACACACTTAACTAATACTCATAAAACTCTTTATTCAAAGGCTAACTATAATGCTCTTGCCGGCGTAGATGAAATCAAGACGGTTATCGAACTTGACCAGTCTCCAATCGGAAGAACTCCACACTCAAACCCGGCAACTTATACCGGACTCTTTGATGATATCCGCGACATTTTTGCTTCAACAAATGAATCGCAAGTCAGAGGATATAAAACAGGACGCTTTAGCTTCAACGTTAAAGGTGGCCGCTGTGAAGAGTGTGAAGGTAACGGTGTAAAGAAAATTGAAATGCACTTCCTTCCAGATGTTTATATCACTTGTACGGAATGTAAGGGTACTCGTTACAATGCTGAGACTCTTTCTGTTCTGTATAAAGGAAAAAACATCGCTGAAGTTCTAGAGATGTCGATAGAAGAAGGCTGTGAGTTCTTTAAAAACCACACTAAAATCTCTCGCGTCTTAGAAACACTTCGCTCAGTTGGTCTAGGTTATATGAAACTAGGGCAGCCAGCGACAACTCTTTCGGGCGGTGAAGCTCAAAGATTAAAACTCTCTCGCGAACTTTCAAAAAGAACGAAAGGGCACTGTCTCTATGTTCTTGATGAGCCAACAACAGGTCTTCACTTCCAGGATATTAAAATCCTTCTTTCGGCCCTTCAGCAGTTAGTTGATCAAGGTCACACTCTTTTAATTATCGAACACAACCTCGATGTTATTAAAACGGCCGACCACGTGATTGACCTAGGACCTGAAGGTGGAGCAGGTGGAGGAGAAGTGGTGGCAACGGGAACTCCGGAAGAAGTGGCCAAAAACCCGAAATCAATTACTGGTAAATATTTAAAGAAAGTTCTAAAAGCATGATTCATATTACAGACGCCAACGATCCACGGATTGCAGAGTTTATCTCAATCCGTGATCATGTACTCAATTCAAAAGACCTCATCATTGCTGAAGCAGAAAAGCTTTTCTTGCAATTAATAGCGAGCAATAAACCGATTCATAAAGTCCTGGCAACGCCGGCCTTTATCGAAAAGCATAAGCTTTCTGGTGAAAACATCTTTTCCGCCGAAAAAAAGGTACTCGAGTCTGTCGCCGGATTTAAAATTGAGTTTGAAGTTCTAACCTTGGCCGAAAAACCAAAAGATTTTGCCCTCGATCAACTCGATAACAGAATCATTGCCCTTAATGGACTCACTTCTCCTGAAAATGTAGGGAGCATTGTCCGCTCAAGTGCTGCCTTTGGAATTAAATCCATACTGATGGATGAAAAAACCTGCTCTCCTTATCTAAGACGCTGTATCCGTGTTTCTATGGGAAATATCTTCGCCATGAAAACACACCATGCTGTTAATTTCAGAGGCGATCTAAAAAAACTTAAAGAGCTGGGGTACACTATTTTATCAACGGCCAATATCCCAGGCTCAGTTGATGTTGCTGATTATAAATTCCCTGAGAAGTGCATTCTTATCATTGGCAGTGAAGGCCATGGAATTGACCAAGACATTCTCAATCTTTCAGACACTGTATTAAAAATCAAAATTGATCCGCAAGTAGCACACCTAAATGCTGCTAATGCCGCTGCCATCTTTTTATCCAAGATGAGCACATTATAAGAAGGAGTTTTCATGGAAGCTAACGTTAAATGGAATACCAAACTAAGTTTTACTGGAAATGTTAGAGGTCATGAAACTCAACTCGATACAACTCTTGCCAATGGAAGCTTAAACCGCGGGCCGAGTCCAAAAGAAATGCTTCTTAATGCCATCAGTGCCTGTGCCGGAATGGATATCGCTTCAATCTTAGAAAATAAAAAAGAGCCTCTTCTTACTCTCGACATTAATGCTAAGGCCAACATGACCAAAACAACGCCTTCATACTTTTCCGACATTCACTTGATCTATAAGATCGGTGGGGAAGTTAACAAAGATATGGCAATCAAAGCGTGCGAAGCTTCTATGACAAAGTATTGCGGCGTGAGTCTCATGCTAAGCAAAGTCTGTCCAATCACATATGACGTTCTTCTCAATGGAGAAAAGATCTTCTCTGGTGAATCAAAATTCTAGAGTCTTTCTGACACTACTTATTTCTTAATGCTTTCATGCTCTGTCAGCGCCTTGCTGTTTATTATCTCATTCATTAACCTAACTTCATTGTTTTTTTAAATAGGAGTTTTTATGAAGTGGTTAATTTTATCCCTGGTCCTTTCATCGCAAGCTCTCTTTGCTTCTTCTGAAGTCGATCAACTTTCTTTTCTTTATTATAAAAATAAGCTAAGTGATTTTGAAAAATCTATCGAAGGTGAAGACCAATGTTACCCGCGTCCTGATTCAAGCTCGTGTGCAAAAGTTATTTGCGAAAAACTTCCTTCCTACATGTGTGATAGCCCTAATGAAATCAAACAAGTCACAACTATGTGTAGAGGAAATTATGGCGGTGATTGTGTAGCGAGAGTGATCAAGCAACTTCCTTCATATCAAAGTGATTCATTAGATGAAATGAAAGATATCGCTAATCAATGTAGTGGTGTTGTTGGTTCAAGATGTTTTGATTTTTTTGCTAGCAAACTTCCTGCGTATCAACTAGACAATAGAGATGAAGTCTTCGAAGTTTTAGGCCAATGTAAAAATGCTTCTTATGATGTTGTCGACTGTGCAGTCTTCACTTGTGATAAACTTTCATCGTATCAATGCGACTCTCGCGACGAACTCATCAACGTTCTTAAGTCATGTGGTAATTAAATACGGGGGCTTTGCGCCCCTTTTTTTATTTATTTCCCCATGTTGACAAAAATTTAAACTACGTTTATTCTGACAAAGGTTATTACTTTTACACGAAGGAGGTACATTTATGATTTCAATTAACAAAATGATTTGTACTGATCGTCGTGTGTCTCAACCCGTCCAGCTCTAAAGCACACTACTATTCTCAGCACATTCATTGTCATTAATTTGGATCAACTCAAATGTAGTTTTTAGTTTTGTTGTTTTAATTTTTAGTATTTTTAATTTTATTGGAGCTTTATATGGAACATTTGTTTCACAGGAATTGTTTTGCCTGTTTTTTAGAATTTAAAGAATTCAGTTTCTATTTCACGAAAGCTTTAAAGAGTTTTTTGAAATTGAACTGGATGTTGTTATGCCTGAGTGAGTTTTGTATACGTTCTTTAGGCCATCTTTTTTTTGTTGGCCCGTCTTTATACAAAAGGCATTCGCCTTATGAATCCACCATCGTGGAGAGAAGTGCACCTTTGTACTTCAACAAAAATTTCTAATACTATGGAAACACTTTTAGGCATAAAAAAAGGGAGCCCGAAAGCTCCCTCTTTTTTTATCTTGAATTCTTGCGAATAAAAAAATTACACAAGGAAAGTAGAGATAAGAGCGAAAATTACAAGTGATTCCATAAGTGCTAGACCAAGAATCATTGGAGTTTGGATTTTGTCAGCTGCAGCTGGGTTACGAGCGATTCCTTCTAGAGCTACTGAAGCAGCTTTAGATTGAGCTTGTGTACCACCGAAAACAGCGATCCCTAGAGCGAAGAAGTAAGCGATGTACTTGATTGCTACAGTGTTAAGACCAGCAGCTGCTGCGCCTTCTGCACCTTGAGCGTATGCTTGTTGAGCAACAAGACCAACTAGAACTAGGAAAGAGAAAATTAAAGGTAGCTTTTTCATTTGTTTGTCTCCTTAGACAAAAAAGTTAATAGTTCGGTTTTTTCTTAGTGATGAGCGTGGTGATCACCATGATCGTGGTGAGCAGTCGCTAAACTAATATAAACCATTGATAGCATTGTAAATACATAAGCCTGGATGAATGAAACCAGGATTCCTAGAACCATGAATACGATTGGTACTAATAGTGGTGCTAGATTTGAGAATGTTCCAAGAACCATGTGGTCCCCGTACATGTTTCCGTAAAGACGAAGAGCCAGAGAGATTGGACGAATACATGTTGAGATGATCTCGATCGGGAAGATTAAGATCGCCATGTACCATAGTGGTCCAGCAAAGTGCTTAAGGTAATTGATTGTTCCTAATTCTTTACAACCTTTGAAGTTGAAGTAGATGAACGAGAAGACACCAACTGCAAGAGTTGTGTTGATTGATTCTGTTGGTGGAAGGAATCCTGGGATTAATCCAACCATGTTTGAAACGAAGATAACAAGGAACATTGTCGCAACAAATGAGTAGTACTTAGGAGCATCTTTTTCTCCAAGAACTGCGCGAGCTTGTGTGTAGATAAATGAACCGTAAAGTTCAACGATGTTTCTGTATGTGATTCCTTTATCAGGAACAACTGCTGCATCTAGGTTTTTAGTTTTAGCACGGTAGTAAACACCAGTTAGAACTAGAGCTAGAAGAACTAGAATGAAAGTTAAAATGTGATCGTAGTGATGAACACCAGTCAGGTGCTCAAAGAAATGATCTAATCCAGTCGCGTGACCAAACTGAGTTACCCAAGTGAAACCACCAGATGCATGTGCATTCGATGAAAGAAGTGCAAGAAGTGATACGAGTGAAATTTTTCTCATTTATTAGACCCTTGTTCTGCCTCAGGTTTTTTCATACTGAGGTAGAGGACAACTATTTGTAATACATAAATTAGCACTGGAATTATTATCCTTTTCCCCATGATTTGTACACCTAAAGTTAGCGCGACGATGAGCACAATTGCTTTTCCAATGAAAAGTCCAATAAGCCCTGATTTGTCCGCCTCTCCATTACCTGCGGCCTGATTCGTGACCTTCTCAACGCCTTTAACCAACATATATTGATTTAGGCACGCCGCTAAAAAGATGGTCAGCATGACTTTAAGTTCTTCGAAATTTCTGGATAAAAAATAGGAAATAATTAGCAAAATGCTTGAAAAGAGTACATATTTTTTGAAATCAATTTTTGCGCTTATATGCATAATAAACCATGAGGAACAAAATGTTTCCTACAATCGCCAGGAAGATTAAAACTGCTACGACTTTGCTTATTATCCCGAGTTTGACGAGTTGGAAAGCCCCCCAGGCCGCAATAAAAATTGTCGATGGAAGACTCATGGCCAAGCCCATGATTTGGATCCACTTTTTATTCATTACTCGCCCTTATATACCTTTGTGTTTTATTCAATCTCTGTTTCAAAATTAAGAACTTAAATGCTGTTTTAACTATAATTAATTCTTATTCTTTCTTACGGTTTTTTAAAATACTTATAAAGTATTAGCGCCTTCTAGAAACTCTTCTTTGATAAAGCGAGTTCAATCTATTCTGAATAACATCCGGATTCGGGTAATCGTTGGCGATAGAATAATAAATATCGTAGGCCATCTTTAAGTTTTCAGTCGATTCATAAGCATTGGCGACCATGAACTTCGCCTGAACAATATATTCTTTTTTCGTTTCACGCTTTAAGTACTCAAGCCACACATAGAGGGCCTTATTGAAATCTTTCTGCTCAAAGTAGATGAGTCCGACGTAATAAAAAGAACGAATAAAGTACTCATGGTTCGGGTCAGACTGAATTTTTGTCAGCTGAGAAAGAGCGGCTTCTTTATCGTTAAGATAAAAATATGAAAGAGCGATTTGCAGCTGAAAGAAATCGAAGTTTTTTAGTTTCGGGGTAAACTGTGAAAGGCGAGTGTAGTTTTTAATCGCATCTTTATAGTTCTTTAAGTAATTGAAGTTTACGTCAGCCAGTTTTTCTTCAGTTTTAATCAACCAAAGTGGATCTTCTGTCAGCTCTTTAACTTCATTGTAGTAATAAACCGACTTTTTATACTGGCCCAAGTAAATAGAGTAGAGTTCACCCAGCTGATAACAGATTTTTAGCCTTAAATCCTGAGCAGGGTTGCTCTTTAGAATGTCTTCGTAGAGATAAGCTGCTTTGGCGTACTCTTGCTCAGTAATATAGTTTTGGGCATCGATAATTTTGCGGTTAATTGGGGGAGTGAAGTCGCACGAGGTGAAAACCACAAATGTGGCGACAGTAACAACTTTGAATAAGAAACTTGGAAAGATCTTCTTCATGAAGAACTCCTAGTAATTAAAGTTTGCTGATCTTTTAGTCACGGCGAATTCAGTAATTCTGAAACTGGCGATTTCTTCTTTCCAGAATGGATCGAGGGCCAGGATTTTTTCTAGCTCGCTTCTATCCATTTCACGGGCCATAATTACGCCGCCATCTCTTGGATTCTTTGGGCCAGAGGCCACAAGAACACCTTTGGCATAATACTCATCTAAGAAAGCACGATGAGCTTCGAGGTGTTTTTCCACGAAGCTCATGTCTTTTTTATAAGTCAGTTCAATAATAAACATCTTACTCTTCGCCAGACTCGTTAGAATCTGGAGTTTCAGCAGGTGTAGAAGCTGCCGCTGGAGCTTCAGATGATGCTGCTCCTTCAACTACTTCGATATCATCATCTGGATCAACGATTTTCTCTACAGCTACAACTGATTCACCTTCTTTAAGTTTAATCAGACGCACACCTTGAGTTGTTCTACCCATTAGAGAGATACCAGAAATTTTCGTTCTGATTACCTGTCCTTTATCAGAGATGATCATTAGATCGTCTTTATCTGTAACTGGTTTAATGTCGATGATGTCACCGTTCTTTTCGTTGAGTCTCATCGCCAGGATACCTTTACCACCGCGAGATTGTTTTCTGTACTCAGATACTGAAGTACGTTTTCCGTAACCTTGAGATGTAACAGATAGGATTTCTACAGAGTCATCGATGATTTCCATACCGATGATTTTCTCGTCATCGTTAAGTTCAATCCCTTTTACCCCTTGAGAAACGCGCCCTAGTGGACGAGCGTCTGTTTCAGCAAAACGAATGATTTTTCCTGAAGAAGAACATAGAAGAACGTCTTTTTTCCCATCTGTGATTTTTACAGATAGAAGGTTGTCGCCGTCTACGATCTTAATTGCCGTTAATCCAGACTGACGGATGTTTTTGTACTCAGAAAGCTCTGACTTCTTAACAATACCGCGCTCTGTAGCGATCATTAGGAATTTTCCTTCAACGTCACTTGGAGCAATCATGATGTTCTTAACTGTCTCACCTGGTGGTAATTGAATTAAGTTAACAATGTTGCGTCCTTTCGTTGTACGGTTTCCTTCTGGGATGTTGTAAACCTTAATCGAGAACACTTGTCCTTTATCTGTGAAGACAAATAGAGTCGAGTGAGTGTTAGCGATGAAGATAGATGTGTAGAAGTCGTCGTCCGCTCCATCAGCACCTTTTACTCCTGTACCTCCACGTTTTTGTGTGCGGTAAGTGTCCATCGCCATACGTTTCACGTAACCTTTGTGAGTAATTGTTACGATAACGTCTTCGTTTTTAACCAGGTCTTCCATCTGAATTTCATCAGCTTTCGCGATGATTTCAGTTCTTCTCTTATCACCGTAGTTTTCAAGAACTTCTCTGAATTCTGTGCGGATGATATCCGTAATTTGAGCTTCACTTCCAAGAATTCCTTCTAAGCGAGCGATCTCTTTCATGATGTCGTTGTAGTCTTTGATGATCTTATCGCGCTCAAGACCAGTTAAACGTTGTAGTCTCATATCTAGAATAGCTTGCGCTTGGATATCAGATAGAGAGTAAACGCTCATTAACTGAGCTTTAGCTTGGTGAGGTCCTTCAGATTTCTTAACAAGCTCAACGATAGCGTCGATGTTTTCAACAGCAATCTTTAAACCTTCAAGGATATGTGCGCGCTCTTTTGCTTTTTTTAGCTCGTATACAGTTCTTCTTATAACAATTTCTCTTCTATGGTTGATGAAGAAAAGAAGTTGCTCTTTCAGGTTAAGGATACGAGGTGATCCGTTAACGATTGAAAGGAAAATGATACCAAATGAAGTTTGAAGCGGAGTCGCTTTATAAAGTTTGTTAATGATAACTGTAGCGATTTCGCCTTTTTTAAGGTCGATAACGATTCTAATTCCTTCGCGCGAAGACTCGTCACGGATATCTGAGATACCTGTAAGTTCTTTTTCGTTAACAAGTTCAGCAATTCTTTCAATTAGTTTTGCTTTGTTAACCTGGTAAGGAAGTTCAGTGATAACGATTGAGTCGCGGTCTTTTTTAGCGTTATGTTCAACGTCGATTTTCGCTCTGATTTGAAGAACACCCTTACCAGTGTGGTAAGCAGAACGAATTCCTTCTGTACCGTGGATTGTACCAGCAGTAGGGAAGTCCGGCCCAGGGATGATTCTCATTAGATCTTCAATCGAAGCTGTTGGAGTGTCGATTAGAAGAAGAAGACCATTCATGATTTCTGATAAGTTGTGTGGAGGAATGTTTGTTGCCATCCCTACGGCGATACCAGAAGACCCGTTGATTAAAAGGTTAGGGATTTTTGTTGGAAGAACACTTGGCTCAACTAGAGAGTCATCGTAGTTCGGGTTCCAATCGACTGTTTCTTTATCAAGATCAGCCAGCATTTCTTCCGAAAGCTTCTTCATTCTGATCTCGGTATACCTCATCGCCGCCGCATTATCTCCGTCGATCGATCCGAAGTTCCCTTGCCCGTCTACCAGCGGGTATCTCATTGAGAAATCCTGAGCTAGACGAACGATTGCACGGTATACAGCATAGTCACCGTGTGGGTGATACTTACCGATAATATCCCCAACAACACGCGCAGACTTTAGGAATGGCTTGTTGTGGTAGTTATTTAGTGAGTCCATAGCGTAAAGAACGCGTCTATGTACCGGCTTCATCCCGTCGCGAACGTCCGGAAGGGCACGGCCAACGATTACCGACATAGCGTAATCGAGATAGCAGCTCTTCATCTCATCTTGAATGACCACCGGAGAAATATTTCCGTGGTTAATTGTGTTATTGTTGTTTTCTTCTGACATATTTTTTTACCTTTTTAACAATCTAAAATTTACGTATTACACATCAAGGTTTCTAGCATTCAGTGCGTTTTCTTCAACGAACTTTCTTCTTGGTTCTACCTGGTCTCCCATTAGAACTGTAAAGACCTGATCCGCTTCAAGCGTATCTTCAATTCTTACTTGTAGAAGTGTTCTGTTAGAAGGGTTCATAGTGGTTTCCCAAAGTTGCTCTGGGTTCATTTCTCCTAGTCCCTTGTAACGTTGGATGTATGCACCTTGTTTACCATCCGCGATAACGAATTCAGAGAATGCCGTTAGAGATGCGAACTCTCTTGTGTCTTTTTCACGTTCAATTTTAAAAGTCGCTTTGCTGTATTTTTTAATACCGTCAAAGCTGTTAACTAAATCAGCATATTCCGGCGATCTTAGGAAACCCGGGCTGATTTTAAATCTTTTCGTTCTTGAAGCAGTTTTAATGTTCAGACGAAGAGAGAAGGTTTTTGTGTCGTAGTCTTCTTCAACCGTAATTGAGTACTGCTTTAATGTTTCAGTCTCAAGCGGCTTGAAGAAATCAGTAAGTCTCTTAGCTTCTGCTTCAACTTTCGCTTTGTCGCTCATGTCGGAAGCGCCAAGCATTCCATCTTCAATCAGTCTTCTTAAAAGGTCTGAATCATAGTGAGTGTCGTAGTAAGAAAGAGTTTTTCTGTACATGCTTTCTTTGTTGATTAACTGCTTAGCTGAATCTCCAGAAACTAGTTCTCCATTGATACTAATTTTTGAGTCATCAGTTGCATTGTTAATCAGGTACTCTTCAAGGCGTTTATCGTCTTTTAAGTACGTCTCCATTTTCCCTTTTTTGTATTTATAAAGAGGTGGTTGAGCGATGTAGATATACCCTTGCTCAATTAGCTCCGGGAATTGACGGTAGAGTAGAGTAAGAAGAAGAGTTCTAATGTGCGATCCATCGACGTCGGCATCGGTCATGATAACGATTTTATGGTAGCGCAGTTTTCCAATGTTGAATTGATCCTTACCAATACCTGTTCCCAGGGCCTGGATAAGGTTTTTAATTTCATCTGAAGCCAACATTTTTTCATAACGAGCTTTTTCAACGTTAAGAATCTTACCCTTAAGTGGAAGAACAGCCTGTACTCTGCGATCGCGACCTTGTTTTGCAGATCCGCCCGCAGAGTCCCCTTCTACGATGTATAGTTCACACTGAGCAGGATCTGATTCCTGACAGTCTGCCATTTTCCCTGGAAGTCCAGAGAACTCTAAAACGTTTTTACGGCGAGTAAGCTCGCGAGCACGGCGAGCAGCTTCTCTCGCTGCAGCGGCATCAACTGATTTTTTGATGACCAGTTTTCCGATTTCCGGATTTTCTTCAAGGTAAGTTTTTAGAGATTCACCTACTAGTGAATTTACAATCCCTTCAACTTCACTGTTTCCAAGTTTTGACTTAGTCTGACCTTCAAATTGAGGTTCTTTTAATTTTACAGAAACAACTGCTGTTAAGCCTTCCCTCATATCATCACCCGTAAGAGCGATTTTGATGTTTTTTAGAAGGTTGTTATCTTTTGCATAGTTGTTAAGTACACGTGTCAGAGCTGTTTTAAATCCAGAAACGTGTGTTCCACCTTCTGGAGTTGAAATGTTGTTAGCATATGAAGTGATGACTTCGTTGTACGAGTCTGTCCATTGCATTGAAATTTCTGCTTCGTAATCATCCTTAGTCTGCACGAAGTAGATAACTTTTTTATGGATCGGAGTTTTCGCTCTATTGAGGAATGTAACAAACTCAGAAATACCACCTTCATAGTGAAAAGTGTCGACTTTTTCTGAACGCTCATCAGTTAGAACGATTTTTAATCCGCGGTTAAGGAAGGCCATCTCACGGAAACGGTTAGCAAGAGTATCGTAGTTGAATTCATGGAATTCAAAAATTTCGTTGTCTGGTTTGAAAGTAACTTTCGTTCCAGTTTCTTTCGGATTATCAAGATCTCCAATGACTTTCAATGGAGCAGTTGCCTTACCGTGGTCAAACGTTAACTCATGAAGCTTTCCATTCTTTTTAATTTCAAGCTTAACCCATTTTGAAAGAGCGTTAACAACAGAAGCACCTACACCGTGCAATCCACCTGATACTTTGTAAGCTCCGCCTTCTTCGTTAAATTTTCCACCAGCGTGAAGCTTTGTATAAACAAGCTCAGCTCCTGAAACTTTTTCAGTAGGGTGAAGGTCAACGGGAATACCACGTCCGTTATCAGTAACCGATACTGAGTTATCAATGTGAATAATGACATTGATGTCCGTACAGTAACCTGCGAGGGCTTCATCTACAGAGTTATCAACGATTTCATAAACGCAGTGGTGAAGACCACGAATACCTGTATCACCGATATACATACCAGGACGTTTTCTTACGGCATCTAGACCTTCGAGAACTTTAATCTGGCCTGAGCCGTACTCAGTGCTGACTTTTGAGATGGATTCTTGTTGATTGTTTTCCAAGACGGATACTCCTATAAGTTTGGAGAAGTCTTAGTGAATTATGGAACCGTTCCTGATGTGGATGTTGTTGGCGCCGCTAATTCGGTCTAATTCTTCCTTAAATTTTTCGTTGGCAGTAGTTATCAAAACTTGAAATTCTCGTTTTTCTAAATACTCAACTAGCCTTCGCCATCGATGCTGATCAAGCTCGCCAGAAACGTCGTCAATTAGCACTATTGGATAGGACATATATTTATACCGAAAAAGCTCTATATAGGCAAATAAGAGGCTTAAATAACTCATCTTTTGCTGACCTAGAGAACAAAAATCAAACGAATTTAAACCGTCAAAAAGAAGCACATAGTCATCTTTATGTGGACCGTAAGAAGTGTGTCCTCTTTCGCAATCAGATTCCAAGTTGTTGGCGAATAATTTTTGAATGTTTTCTACTGACATTCCAATAATGCGCGAATCTAAATTTATTTTTAAACTATGGCGCTCAGAAAACAGGGTCTGAAAGGTCTCGCCAATGAGCGGTTCTAAGGCCTCCAGGAACTCTACGCGCTTGTTTGTGAGAAAATGCGATAGTTGGGCAAGCTCGGGATCTGAAGCTAAAATTTGCTCCTTAAAACGGCTTGGTTTTTTAGAAAGTAGGGTATTTCTAAATCTAAGGGCAATTGTATAACGGGCCAATTGCTTTTTATATTGGTCATCAAGTTGGCTTAAAAAGTAATCAATCCACTCACGGCGATCACTGGCACTATTGTGAAAACCATATGAATCAAATGGATTGATAAAAACAACTTTGATATCCAGGCGTTTTTTTACTGGAGCTCCATCTAAAAACCAAAGAACATTCTCATTGGTCATTTTAGAAGTGTAACTCATCACTTCGCGCTCATCGTTTTCCACAACAGAAGAAAATATAATCTCAGGTTTTCCACCATCAATACTCAAAAATTGTGGAA
Source organism: Bacteriovorax sp. As-1 (assembly GCF_058446905.1). Classification (NCBI taxonomy): domain Bacteria; kingdom Pseudomonadati; phylum Bdellovibrionota; class Bacteriovoracia; order Bacteriovoracales; family Bacteriovoracaceae; genus Bacteriovorax; species Bacteriovorax sp. As-1. Next base: position 1,588,542 of record NZ_CP184341.1, on the reverse strand, counting down.
AACTCGTATTTTTACGGAAAGATTTTTTTGTCGCCAGAACGTTGATAGCTTCTAAGATATTTGTTTTACCATTTCCATTCTCACCAAGGATGCAATTGATCCCTGATGAGAACGTGATGATGTCGGGATTTAAATTTCTAAAGTTAGTAACTTGTAATTTAGAAATTTTATACGTGCTCATAAGACCTATAATTTAAGCGGCATTACGATACACAGATAGTTTTGGTTTTTTGTCGATCTGATAACAGCTGGAGAAAGTTCGTTGTTAAATTCCATTCTGATATCTTCATCGCCAAAGATTGAAAGAATATCCATTAAGAACTTAGCATTGAATCCAATTTCAAATTCTTTTCCAGAATAGTTAATTGGGAACTTTTCAAAAGCATCACCTAGAGAAGGGTGGTTGGCAGCAACTGTCATTTCACCTTCTTTCATGATTAGCTTCACACCGTTTGATCTTTCGTTGGCCATAATCTTGATACGTCTTACAGCATTTAAGAAAGAGTTCTTATCGATATCAGCGTGGTTGTTTGTCTTCTTAGGAATGATCGCTTGGTATTTTAAATATTCTTTAGCAATCAGTCTGATCGCTAGCAAATAAGTATTATTAGCGTTCAAATAAATGAATGATTCATCAACAGAAATTCCAATCTGGTGATCTGGATAAGCTTCAGCAATTTTCTTAAGCTCAGCTACACCTTTCTTAGGAATAATAATTCCGTTAATAAGTGCTTCAATTTTATTGTTAGAAAGTTCTGTTTCCACTAGAGCAAGTCTGAATCCATCAGTTGCAACAGCTCTAAGTTTGCCATCGATCTCTTGAAGATAGATACCACTTAGAAATAGTCTCGTTTCATCATTTGAAATAGCGTGAGATGTTTTGTTGATCATTTCCAGGATCTGGAAAGTGTTCAGCTTAAACTCATTAGCATTTGTACCAAATTGAAGGTGAGGGAATTCTTCGCTTGTATAGATCAGAAGTGTGAAGTTAATAGATCCACATGTAAGCTTTAAGTTATTTGATCCTTCTGGAAGTTCAATTGTTAATTCCTTCTCTGGAAGTTCTTTTACGATATCAAATATATTCTTAGCATTTACACAAAATGTACCTGGTTTTTCCACAATACAGTTAGCTGTAACTTTTGCTGATACTTCTAAATCCGTAGCAGTCATTTCGATCTTATTACCGCTAGCTTGGATTTGAATGAAATTTAGTATTAAACGAGTATTTTTTTTATCTACTACTGAAAGGATTTTAGTAAGAGTCTCTTTTAATTCATGAACTGAAATTTTAATTAACATAAGGCTATTTCCAAAATTTTATATCCTAAGTTTTTAGCAATTAGGAGTCATAGTATCAAGCTTCATTGAGCCACAATATCCCATAAATTAATCATCCTAAATGTAATCAATCTAAATGAATTTAATGAGTGGTTTGATGAAGTTCAAATGAACTCTCTTCAGACTCCCATGGCTTTATATTATTTATTATTATTAATACTTTTATTATTACACTGTGGATAAGTGGAAAAGATACGAAAGTCTTTTGATTTCATATAATTAATAAATGTGGGTATCTTGATTATTTGGGATAACTTTTCACTTTTTTAAATGTCCCGACGGATATTCTTGTTGCGGGGCCTATAATTCACATTCTTATTCACATCTTTTCAACTGAGTTTCAACATTACTTCTTAGATTGCCTAAATAGGGCCTTTTATCCCTGATTTAAAAAATCTTTTCCACATAGTTATTCACATTGTTGAAAACTTTTTGTGGATAAAGGCCTATGCGAAATAACGTTGTTAACACAAGGCCGTAAAACGAAAATTTTTGTTTGGCCATGCATAAAATCTCGGCCGTTATGTGGAAAAGGCCGTGGATAAGGTGTTAACAAATTGTGGAAAACTCTCTTAAAAGACGACAAAGTTATTCACAGCTATCCACATTCATTGTGAATAGCTGCGATTTATATTGAGATCATTTTTGACTTAAATTTTAGAGATTAGATTCGATAGCGTTGATGTCTTTTGAAAGAGAAGAATCAGTCTTAACTTTATCAGAGATAGTATTAACAGCATGGATAACAGACGAGTGATCGCGGCCTCCAAAGAACGCTCCGATCTCTTGTTGTTTTGCATTTACCACTTTTCTAGCAAGGTACATGGCCACGTGACGGGCCTTTGTGATGTCCTGGCTTCTTCCTTTAGATTTTAAGTCTGCCAGTGGAACGCGGAAGTATTGGGCCGTAGCTTTTGCTACAGATTCAATCGTCACTTCTTTTTCGTTTTCACTATTAGGAAGCATTAATTGTTCTTTAACCAGGTCAACTTCGATTTCAACGTTCATTAGCTCGCTGACAGCTTTAAGCCTTACCAGTGAACCTTCCAGCTCTCTGATGTTGGTCTTAATTCTCGAAGCAATTAACGTTAAGACGTCTTCGTTGATATATAGGTCGAGCGCTTCCATTTTGCGACGAAGAATCGCAATTCTCGTTTCTAAATCAGGTGGCTGGATATCAACGACAAGTCCCCATTGAAGACGTGTTTTGATACGCTCAGAAATACCATCAATTTCTTTTGGTCTCTTATCAGAAGTGAAGATCAGCTGCTTTCCTTTGTTATGCATTTCATTGAACACATGGAAGAACTGGTCTTGAGTACCTTCTTTGTTTTTTAACTCATGGATATCGTCGATCATCAGGACATCGATTCTCTCAGTGTATTTTCTTACGAACTCATTAATACGGTTCGTTTTCATCAACTGAATCATCTCATCCATGAAATCGCGGGCAGTGATCAGACAGATTGTGTATGACGGGTGCTTTTCTGCGATCTCGTTAGCTACAGCGTGAAGCAGGTGGGTTTTCCCCAGGCCTGAATTACTGTGGATATATAACGAAGGGTATTTTCCTTCCTTACCTGGTGTCAGGGCCACAGCTTTTGCTGCTGCCTGTGCGATATTGTTTGTAGGTCCGACAATAAAGTTGTCGAAGGTCTTTGAGCGGTCAACTCTGATTCCCGTTTTGTTCGGGTTCATGTGCTCAATATACTCAGCGTCCACGCGCGATTTTAAATCATCGCGAGTAGGGGTTAAGTCCAGTGTGAACTTAGTTGTCGCCATCGACTTTGGTCTAGTGTCGTCTTTAATTTGAACGCCTGAAAGGCCAAAGGCAGGAGCGATGTCCGCTGCTTGGTCTTTAGATGTGATAACGATTTCGTATGCCGTTCCCAGGACATTATAAAGAGCTTTGGCGATTTCTTCTTTATATAGGTCGGCCGACTTCTTAATGAAGGCCGTACGCACGCTGAAGGTCGCACTTGTGCTGTCGATTTCTTGAAGCTCAAGTGAGTTCTCAAAGTACGTTTTGAATTTTAGTTCTGGAACAATAGTCTTCAGGTGGCTTAAAACCTCCTGATTAATAGCGTTTAGCTCTTCTTGATGTTCAGAAGACTGGCCGTTTTCCGGGCCCAATTCAGGTGAGAATTGTCCGAAAAAATGGTCATTTGCCTTGGTCTCATTGCCTATCGAAAAAAAATGTTTAATAAGATGAGACGGGAAGTCCTGCGCCATTATAAACTCCGAAATACCGTGTGTGTGAAATGCGAGTCGATTTTGTAGCATGGCCCCAAAGTTGTCAGCAATAAAACATAATTTTACATTTTCTTACACGTAACGCGCGTTGTTTATTATTGACCTTTTGATAAAGAACATATATTCCTATCTCTCCATTTATTTATCAAGCATAGAAGAAGGATAGCTGTATGAGCAAAAGAACTTGGCAACCAAAGAAGTTAAAAAGATTAAGAGTACACGGGTTTCTTAAAAGAATGGCAAGCCCAGGTGGAAGAAGCGTACTAAATGCTCGTAGAGCAAAAGGTAGAGCTCGCCTAACGGTATCTTCAAGCACTAAGTAATATCTTGTGGCCGATAATAAGTTCGAAAAAAAATTTCGACTGCTATCGGCCAGTGATTTCGAAGAATTAAAAGTCGGCTCTTCTTCCTACAAAAAAGCCTCACTTATCGTTTACTACAAAAAGAATTCTTTCAATTTATCAAGAATAGGGCTTTCTGTTCCCAAAAAAATCGGCAAATCCCACGACCGCAATCGCTTGAAGCGTTTGATTCGCGAATTTTATCGTGTGTCTCCTTATAAATTTTTAGGTTACGACATTTTATTTGTCGTTTCCTGGTCGAGAAATCTTCTTCCTGAATCAACAGAGATAAAAGAGGAGATTTTGCATAAGAATTTGCGCGAATTTTTTAGCTTTTTAGAAGATGAAAAACTAAGGAGCAATTAATGAAGTTTATTGTTATTAGTTTGATTCGTTTTTACCGCTATTTTATCTCACCACTACTTGGCCCTAAATGTCGCTTCTATCCAAGCTGTTCGGAATATTCAAAAGAATGTTTCGAGAAGTTTCCAATAGAGCGTGCAGTATGGTATTCAGTACGTCGAATTAGTAGATGTCATCCCTTCTGTGATGGCGGGCATGATCCCGTTCCAGAGAAGTAATACGTCTATCATTATTTTGGAGTTAATTTCATGTTCAACCAAGACCAAAAACGTGCGTTTATCGCTGTCCTTCTTTCGGGGATCGTCCTATTTGGATGGCAGTATTATTTCGCTCAAAAAACACCAGCTCCCACAGCAGTAACGACTCAACCAGTGGCCACAACAACTGATTTAAAAGAGCAACCGAAGACTGAAAATCCGGCGACTCTATCAGCTGGAACAGCTGCAGCGGCGACAACACCAGCTGCACCAATTACAATTCAACCATTCACTCTTAAGCGCGACCAATATGAGTTCACACTTACGAGTGATTTAACAGTAACTGATATGAAAAACCCTAACTCGGTTTTTGATTTCAAATCACTTACTGATTCTCCAGCTCCTCTAAAGCTTCAAGTGGTAACAGACTACGGAGCAACAGATCTTCTTTTCCAAATGGAGCAACAAGGTCCTAATAAAATCGTAGGAACAAACCAAAATTTTGGTGTAACTTTCGAAGCTTTCATCAAAGAAAATGGACGTGTACATGTAAAACTTTCTTCGCCGAAAGAATTCAAATACCGCCTGATTTTCGATGCTCGCCCAATGAAATCTGACAGCGGACAAATCCGTCACTTCTCTGTTTTAACTAAAGATGTAAAAACAATCGAAGTTTCAAAAGATAAAGAAAACGATGGAAACGTAAACTGGATGGGAACTGATTATAACTTCCACCTTTTTGCTTTTGTTTTCCCAAAAGAAACTCCGGCCCGTTATAAGACAACTGAACAAGGACAAATGTTAGTTGAGATCCCAAATGCTTCTAAGGAATTCTCGGGAGACTTGGTTTTCACTAAGAAAAACTACGATGAGCTAATCGCTCTAGGGGATAACCTAAAATTAGCAGTAGATTTCGGATTTTTCGCTATCCTTGCAGTTCCAATGTTAAGAGCACTTCAATTCATCTATAAATTTATCCCGAACTACGGTCTAGCGATCATTCTTGTAACGATCCTTATTCGTCTGATCACTTTCCCTCTTCAGTACAAATCGTTTAAGTCGATGAAAAAGATGCAAACGATCCAGCCTGAACTGGCAAAGATCAAAGAAAAGTACAAAGATGAACCGCAAAAGATGCAAAAAGAGACAATGGACCTGTTTAAGAAGGCCGGAGCTAACCCACTATCAGGGTGTCTTCCATTACTTCTTCAAATGCCGTTTTTCTTCGCTATTTACCGCGTTCTTTATAGTGCTGTAGAGCTTGTAGGCGCTCCATTCTACGGATGGATTCACGACCTAAGCTTACATGACCCATTCTACGTGCTTCCGCTTTTAATGGCCGGAGCAATGTTCGCACAACAAAAGATGACGCCAACAACGACTATGGACCCTACACAAGCTAAGATTATGCTTTTCATGCCTGTAATCTTCGCTTTTATTATGAAAGGGCTTCCTGCTGGTCTAGTTTTATACATTTTCGTATCGACAACTGTAGGTATTTTCCAGCAGATGATCGTTTACAAGATGGCCGATTAGGTTTTCATAGTATATGAAGCCTTATGAATTTTTTTACTGATGATCAACCTATAATTGCTTGCAGTACTGGAACTAGTTCCAATACTGCAATCGCAGTTATCAGACTTACTGGTTTCAAAAATCTTCTCGATCTCCAAAAATTTTTCTCATTTTCCCTCGTAAAAGTTAAACCGCGCATGTCTCACCTGACGAATATCGAGTCCGATGGCAAAGTCTACGACAATGGTCTGATGGTTTTTTTTCCAGAAGGGGGGAGTTACACTGGGGAAAATGTTCTGGAGTTATCGGTTCACGGAAACCAGCTCAATATTCAAAGAATTCTTGATCTCTTCATTAAAGATGGAAATTTCCGTGCGGCACATCCGGGAGAATTCACTTACCGCGCTTTAAAAAATAAAAAACTTAGCCTTTCTCAAGTAGAAGGTTTGGATATGCTTCTGAATGCGAATTCAAGCCTGATGCTTACGCAAGGTTTAGATATTCTGCAGGGGGATTTGCACGCCCAGTACCTGGCCCTTTATGACGCCTTTTTAAAATTAAAAGCGGCCGTTGAGATTTCGATCGATTTTTCTGAGGATGTAGGGGCAGAAGAAACTCAAAAATTGTTCCAGGATTCATTCAATAAATTTTTTAAACTCATCTCGGCACTAAAAACCCGAACAGAAGGGAATGTTTCTTCACTTCTTGCTCCGGAAATTGTCCTGGTAGGGCAGACCAATGCTGGGAAAAGTTCACTTTTTAATATTCTTCTAAAACACGACCGTTCAATCGTCTCAAATATCGCTGGGACCACTCGCGATTATGTCTCGGAAGTGATTCATATTGATGGGACCAATTTTAAACTGGTCGATACGGCCGGAATTCGTGAATCAAGTGACGTCATTGAGAACATCGGAATTGATAGGGCCATGGGCATTTTGGCCCGTGCTTTTTACAAGATTTTGATCGTAAATCCTTATGAAACTAATCCAGAATATTTGAAGAAATTTACGGATATTGATTTTGATTTTTTAGTGGTTTCTCACTCTGATAAAAGCGATTTTTCTAGAAGAGTAGAGGAGATAGATTTCTCTCTCATTAAGACAAATTTTGTAGCAAAAGCAACATTCGAAAATAGAGATTTTGGTTCTATAGAACCACTTACTATTCCTGGTCCTATGGGACCACTTTTGACAAATTTTGGTCCTATAGAACCAGTTTCAAAAAATATTGGTCCTATAGAACCACTTTCGAAAAACAATGGTCCTATAGAACCACTTTCAAAAAATAACGGTCCTATAGGACCAAGTTCAAAAACAAGCGGTCCTATAGGACCACTTTTTAGTGGATCGACAGAAAATTCGAGTGGTCCTATAGAACCATTTTTAAAGGCCCATATTCAGCAAAAATTTGAAAAGATGACGGCTAATAACCCGATATTACTTGAGAGGCATCGTACAGTAATCAATAAAATTTATAGTAAATCTGTAGATTTTTCAAATAATATCAATGGTTTAGATGATGTTGCGATTCTTTCTTCAGAGGTCAATATTCTAGGACATTCGCTTACAGAGCTTATTGGAATTGTTTCTCCGGACGATGTACTTAATTCAATCTTTGCGAATTTTTGTATTGGGAAGTAGCCAAAAACCTTGCGTTAAAGTAATAGTGATGGCCAGAACTTTTTAACTAACTGGTAAAAATGCTTTGCATTTTTTCTGGCCATTGTTCTACGTGGAACAAAAAATTATGAATAATTCTTTCGATATATTAATCATTGGTGGTGGTCACGCTGGAAGTGAAGCCGCATGGATTTCATCACAGTTCGGATTAAAAGTCGGACTGATTTCTGGTCCCGGAGCAAGTCTTGCTTCGACTCCTTGCAATCCGGCCGTCGGCGGAGTGGGGAAGGGTCAAGTGGTTCGAGAGATCGATGCCCTTGGTGGAATGATGGGAATTGTCGCTGACAAGGCCGGCATTCAGTATAGAACACTGAACGAGTCAAAAGGGTTTGCCGTTCAATCAACAAGAGTCCAGGTAGACAAAGAACTCTATACGAAATATGCCGAAGAACTTCTTTCGACTCAGGAAAATTTAACGATCATTCGCCAGATGGTGAAGGCCGTAAAAAATACAGATAGATTTATCATTGAAACGGAAGAGGGACATACCTTTAGCGCTTTAAAGGTGATTGTCACTACAGGGACTTTTCTAAATGGAAAACTCCACACGGGAGAAGAGCAAACCCTTGGTGGAAGAGTAGAGTGTAAACAGTCAGTAGGTCTGAATGATTTATTTTCTGAAATTAAAACTCTTCCAAATAGATTTAAAACTGGAACTCCTCCGAGAATCGACAGAAAGACGATCAATTATTCTAAGCTCGAGCCTCAAGAGAGTGACTGCGGCACAAGAAACTTTCACTCTATGAGTGAGCCGTTTTCTAGAAACTCTCAGCAGATTTCAATGTATCTAACGAGGACAAATTCAGAAACTTTAAGCATAATTCGTGCAAACAAAGAAAGATCTCCCATTTTTAATGGGCAGATCAAAGGAATTGGACCTAGATATTGTCCTTCTATTGAAGATAAAGCCTTCAGATACACAGAAAAAGACGTTCACCATGTCTTTGTTGAACCAGAAGGATTAAATCTAGAGACGATTTATCCAAATGGAGTTTCAACTTCGCTACCAAAAGATGTTCAGGAAAGCTTTATTAGAACTATTTCTGGCCTAGAAGAAGCAAAAATCCTCGTTCACGGCTACGCCGTTGAGTACGATGTTGTCGATACGTCTGAACTTTCTCGCTCAATGGAGTATAAATCTATTCCCGGATTATATTTTGCGGGACAAGTTTGTGGGACTTCTGGATATGAAGAGGCAGCAGGGCAGGGAATTGTTGCTGGAATCAATGCTTCTTTGGCATTTTTAGGAAAAGAATCACTCATTTTAGACAGAAATGACTCTTATATTGGAGTTATGATCGAAGATTTAGTCACAAATAAAAGAGATGAGCCTTATAGGCTCTTTACTGCGAGATCAGAAAACCGTCTTTACGTGAGAGAAGATAATACAATTCAAAGAATGAATAAATACAGAAAGACGCTTGGATTAAGCGCAAAGCTGGATTATTTCCAGGAAAGCATCCTCGATGAGGTCACAATCCTAGAAAACTTAATCGAAACTACGATGTTTTATGCAACAACGGCAGAAACAAAAGAATATTTCGCCGAAGTAGGGTACGGATCCCTTGAAAGCAACATTAGTTTCAAAGAACTTCTTCGTCGCCCTAATCTAAATCCGGTTGAAGTCCTGATGAATGAAACACTGAGGATGGGTGCAAGTTTTCACCCGGATGTTGTTCGAACAGTGGCAATCGCTGCCAAGTATGAGGGCTATATTGATAGGGCCGTCATTGAAAGTGAAAAGATTAATCGCATGAGCAAGAAGAAGATCAGCTGGGAAGTCCTGGCAGAATCAAAGAATATCTCTTTTGAGTGCAAACTCAGAATCAAGCAAATCAGGCCTGAAACTTTCGGTCAATTGCAAAGAATTGAAGGAATCAGACCCGCTACCCTAGCATACGTGGCCGGAAACCTGGTTTAAGGAAAAACATGAAAGAATTCGCTAAAAAATACCTCGATCTTTTGACTGGCGAGTTTGCCGGGATCAATTTAACAAGAATCGATTCACCAGAAGAGTTTTACCAAAAACAAATCATAGACTCAGTCCTTCCAGAAACAGAGAGCAAGGTTTTCAAAAACTGCCTGGAAAAAACAAAGATACTAGTGGACGTTGGTTTTGGGGGAGGGTTTCCCATCCTACCTCTGGCCTTCAAGAATCCAGATAAAAAATTTTTGGGATTTGATGCCCGTGCAAAAAAAGCTCAGGTCGTCCAAAAAATTGCAGACACGCTTGGTTTAAAAAATGCAAAGCTAAAGCATCAGCGCCTGGAAACAGTAGACTTCGATGTCGACACGATGATCACATTTAAGGCCGTGGGAAAAGTGGCGGATTATTTACCAATGATTCGTACAAATAAAACCGTCTACGTTTTTTTCTATAAAGGACCAAACTTTTATGAACTAGAAGATGTCGAAGAACTTCTGGAAAAAGACTGGGAGATGATCGAAGAAAAATCATACGACGTACCAGGAACTGAAGGACGCATCCTGTTAGGATTTAAGAATAGAAAAGTTCTACGTGGAACAATGACGAAAGAAAAAATTATTAAACTTTCATCGTTACTTTAAGTGAAAAAAAAGTTATAAATATCGTCTAAATAGTCAAAAAGGGGACCCATAAATGGCTAAAATTATTGCGATGATGAACCAAAAAGGTGGAGTAGGTAAAACAACTTCATCAGTTAATCTTGCGGCGTGTCTAGCAGTAGCTGAGAAAAGAACTCTACTAATTGACCTCGATCCTCAAGGAAACGGAAGTCTAAGTATAGGGCTCGCAAAAGAAACATTTGCTGGAAAAAATATTTACCACGCTCTAATCGGACAAATTGATATTAAAGAAGCAATTTACCACAGTGAACTTCCATATTTTGATATCTGTCCTTCTGATAACAACCTTTCAGGAGCAGAAATTGAATTAGTGAGTTTATTTGCTCGCGAATCTAAACTAAAACAAGCTTTCAAATCAGTAGATAAAGACTACGACTATATCATTATCGACTGTCCTCCTTCTCTAGGACTTTTAACAGTGAACGCGCTAAACGCTGCACACTCTTATATCGTTCCAATGCAAACTGAATATTTAGCAATGGAAGGTCTGGCACAGTTATTAAATACTGTTCGATTAATTAGAACATCTCTAAATCCAAACCTGGAATTAGATGGAATTCTTCTTACTATGTTTGACTCAAGATCAGGTCTACATAAGCAAGTAGCAACAGAAATTAAAACTCACTTCGGTGATACAGTTTTCAAAACAATCATTCCAAGAAACGTAAAACTTGCTGAGTGTCCGTCATTCGGAAAACCAGTTATTCTATACGATATTGAATCAAAAGGCAGTGAAGCCTACCTAGCATTGGCCAAGGAAATTATTCTTAAGGAGCGCACAAAGGGAACTTCGGCTCCAGCAAAAGAAGTTGGCTCTGAAAAACCAGCAGAAGATTTAATCATGAGTTCGATTCCGGACCTTGAAAAAATCAACTTCGATGAACCACCAGCTTTTGAACAATAAGGAATAAGACAATGGCAAAAAAAATTGCATTAGGTAAAGGGATCGCATCACTTCTTCAGGACGCAGCTCCTGCACCAGTGGTGAACAACGCTTACAACGCACATTTTGGAAATGAAAATGCTCCTGCTGTGCCGGTGGAAAAAGAAATCGAAATCAGAGTAGAGAACACTCCACTTCTAGTAGATATCGGAGCAATTAAAACTAATCCGAATCAACCGAGAAAAATCTTCAAAGAAAAAGATCTTGAAGAGCTTGCAGAATCAATTAAAGAAAACGGAATCATTCAGCCGTTAATCGTTGCTGAATTAGAGAACGGTGAATATGAACTTGTGGCCGGAGAAAGAAGACTTCGCGCTTCGAAAAAAATTGGATTAGAGCAAGTTCCAGTTGTAGTGAAGAGAGCAACTGATCGTGAGAAGATGATCATGTCGATCATCGAAAACGTTCAGCGCTCTGACCTTAACTGCGTTGAAGAAGCCCTGGCGTACTATCAACTGATGAACGAGTACAAACTCACTCAGGAAGACGTAGCAAAAAAGTTGGGTAAAGAAAGATCGACTGTCGCAAACTTCCTTCGCGTATTAAATCTTCCAAGACCAGTTATTGATCTTCTTCAAAAAGAAGTTTTATCGTTTGGTCACGCTAAAATTCTAGCCTCTGTTAAAGAGCGCGAGGACGCCATTAGACTCGCCAACGAAGCTGTAGCTAAGTCATGGTCAGTCCGTGAATTAGAACAGGCCCTAAAGGCTAAAAAACCACTTAAAGAGAAAGAGTCTAGAAAGAATCCATTTTTCGATGAAAAACTTGATCAATTTAGAAAGACTCTTGAGCAAAAAACGGGATTCCATTACTCACTTTCTAGCGGAAAAAATGGATCGGGGACTATTTCGCTTAAATTCTCGAATGAGGCAGAATTTAACGATATTTATGAGTTCCTACTTTCAAAGTAGAATTAAAATACATGAACGAGTGAAGTGGTCCTATGGGACCACTTTTTATTTGAGCTAAGGAAAGCTTTATGGAAAGACGCCGCGGAGAAGTTTCAGCAATTATCGAAGAAGGTTGTAAATTTGAAGGAAACCTCTCTTTCAATGGAACGGCCAGGATTGCAGGGATCGTCAACGGATCGGTTTTTTCAAATGACACGGTTGTCATTTCTGAAGGCGCTGTGATCAATGCCGACATTAACGCAAACATAATTATTATAGCCGGCTCCGTAAAAGGGAACATCAAGGCCAGCTCACGCGTGGAAATTCTTAAGCCTGCGCGATTTGAAGGCATTATCACTACACCAAGTCTTATTGTGGAAGAGGGCGTTATTTTCCACGGTACAACCAAAATGCGCGACAAGAAAAACACCCAAACATAGAGTGTTGATAAAAGCGTATAACCTTTAAATTACCTTGACGAAAACCCGCTAAAACATTATCAATTAGTGGAAAAAATTATCAGTTCAATTCAATAAATATTTTATTGCTAAAAAGAAAACGGGGTTTTCATAACCATGAACACGATTGTCACTATCTTAAACTCACTTAAAATCGATGCTACTTTCCTTGTCCAATTTGCTTTATTTGTCGTTTTCTTCAACATCATTGCGCCTCTTCTGTTCAAGAAGCTTCAAGAAGTTTTAGATCTACGCGAGAGCAAGACAACAAAGCTAGATTCACACGCAAACCATATCTACAAACAAGCAGAAGACTTAGCTGAACAATACAAAGGTTCAGTAGAAAAAACTCACCAAGATTCACAAGCAATCGCTTCAAAGAAGAAAGCTGAAATCATCGCCAAAGAAAGAGAAGTTCTAAACGGAGCTGAAGAAAAAATGAGCGCTGACTATGAAGCAAAGAGATCAACTCTTTTAAAAGAGCTTGCTGAAAAGAGAACTGCTGTTATGGCAGAAGCTGAAAAACTATCTAACAATCTCGTTGAAAAATTAACTAAGTAAGGAATTAAATGAAAGTTAAAGCTATTTATTCATTTATGTTCATCATGATGAGCAGTGTGGCCATGGCCGCAAGCGAAGGCGCTCACCACGAACCATCTATTAAAGACCTAATGTACCCGGCTATTAACTTCATCGTTCTTGTTGGTTTCCTCGTTTGGAAATTAAAAGGGCCGATGAAAGATATGTTCGATAAAAAAGCAGCGGACATTCAAAGCTTAATGGCATCTGCAGCTCAAAAGAACAAAGACGCTGAAGAAAGACTAAAAACTCTTCAAGGCAAAATGGCTAACCTTCCAGGCGAGCTTTCTAAAATTCAAAAAGACTACGAAAGTGACGTTGCAAACTTCATCACAACTCAGTCTGCTGAAACTCAATCAGTAATCACTCGTGCAAAAAGAGATTATGAAAATAAAATCGAAGGCGAGAAAAACGAACTGGTTGAAAAACTTAACGAAGATTTACTTAACAGCGTAATTGCTAAAACTCAGCAAACAATCAACGGGTCTGGCGACATGAAAAAGAGCGCTACATCTAAGATTGTTTCAGCATTAAGATAGGTAGCTAGCCAATGAAAGAACAAATCATCGCAAAAGCTTATGCTCAATCAATTGTTGAACTTGGCGAAGAGCTAAAGTTAGACCTGGTTGGTGAACTTACAAAGCTTACAGAAGCAATTAACAAGAGTAACGATCTTGAAACACTTCTTTTCCTTGAAGTGTTTACAGCAGAAGAAAAACTAGCTGTATTAAACGAAGTCATGAAGAGACTTGGTCTATCTCAGATCACAGTAAACTTCATGCAATTCCTTGTTCAAGAACAAAGAATTGGATTAATGCCACTGATCTTCAAAGATGCAATCGTTATCGACGATCATAAAAAAGGATTCCTAAGAGGAACAATCGAAGGATCTGAAGAATCAATTCCAGCAGAAGTTAAAGAAAAGCTAAAAGCTTACCTTCAACAAAAACTTGGAAGAGAAGCAATCCTTGAATACAAAAAATCAGGAAACGTAACAGCGGGATACAGAGTAACTGTAGAAGATCTTCAGTTAGATGCATCTCTTGAAAATCAACTAGAACAATTTAAAGACAGTGTTTTAAATTCATAATAGCCCAATAAAAAGGACTAAGAGGTAAAAAATGGCAATGAATCCAGAAGAGATTACAAGTATTATCAAAGAAAGAATCTCAAACTTTCAAACTAGACTTCAAGTAGATGAAGTTGGAACTGTATTAACTGTTGGGGACGGGATCGCGAGAGCTTTCGGTCTTAAAAACGTAATGAACGGTGAGCTTGTTGAGTTCGAATCGGGCACAACAGGAATGGTTCTTAACTTAGAAACTAATAACGTTGGTATCGCCATTCTTGGGGAAGATACACAAATTAAAGAAGGTTCTTCTGTAAAAAGAACTGAAAAAATCGTTGCTGTTAAGGTTGGTGACGCTCTTTTAGGAAGAGTTGTAAACGCAATCGGAGAGCCAATCGATGGTATGGGTGAAATCAAGTCTACTGAAACTCGCGTAGTTGAAGTTAAGGCTCCAGGGATCATCGCTCGTAAATCAGTTCACGAGCCTCTACAAACAGGATTAAAAGCAATCGACTCTATGATTCCAATTGGACGTGGACAAAGAGAGCTTATCATTGGTGACCGTAAGACTGGTAAAACAGCAATCGCTATCGATACAATCATCAACCAAAAAGGTAAAAACGTAATTTGTGTTTACGTAGCAATTGGACAAAAACAATCTACAGTAAGACAAGTACAACAAAAGCTAAAAGATGCTGGTGCTCTTGAGTACACAATCATCGTTTCAGCTACTGCTTCTTCTTCTGCTCCAATGCAGTTCCTTGCACCATACACAGGGGCTACAATGGGTGAGTACTACAGAGACAGTGGCCGTCACGCTGTTATCGTTTATGACGATTTAACTAAGCAAGCACAAGCATACCGTCAAATGTCACTTCTTCTTCGTCGTCCACCAGGACGTGAAGCATTCCCAGGGGACGTTTTCTTCCTTCACTCAAGACTTCTTGAGCGTGGATGTAAACTTAACGATGAACTTGGAAACGGTTCTTTAACTGCACTTCCAATCATTGAAACTCAAGAAGGTGACGTTTCTGCATACATTCCAACAAACGTAATTTCGATTACTGATGGCCAGATCTTCCTAGAGTCGGATCTTTTCAACTCTGGTATCCGTCCAGCTGTAAACGTTGGTCTTTCTGTTTCACGCGTAGGTGGATCTGCTCAAATTAAAGCTATGAAAAAAGTAGCTGGTACACTTCGTCTGGATCTAGCTCAGTACCGTGAACTTGCGGCTTTCGCAGCTTTCGGATCTGACCTTGATGAAGCGACTAAGAGACAGCTAAACAGAGGTGAGAGACTAGTTGAACTTCTAAAACAAGATCAATATTCTCCAGCTGACGTTATCGACCAAGCAGTTGCGATTCTAGTAGCTACAAAAGGTCTATTCGACGTTGTTCCAACTCCAAAAGTTAGAGTTGCAGAAAAAGACGTTCTTGAATTCCTACACTCAAGACACGGTGACGTTATGAAAGACATTTCAGCTGCAAAAGAAATTAAAGCTGATAACGAAACTAAAATTTTAGAAGCTGTTAAAGGTTTCTTAGCGACTAAAAAATACTAAGAAATATTAAGAGTAACTAATTAGGAATTAATAACAATGGCGAATATTAAAGAGCTTAAAAAGAAGATTAAGGGTACCAAAAGTACTTCTAAAATCACGCAAGCGATGAAGCTCGTTTCGGCCGCAAAACTAGCGAAAGCTCAAAACAACATTTTGAACTCTCGTCCATATGCTCGTGAACTAGAAGATACAATTAAAACGGTATCTGCTCTTGTTCAAAGCTATGACAATGAGTTTTTAAATGAAAAGAAAGACAACAATAAGGCCATCCTTCTTGTTATCTCTTCTGATAAAGGTCTTTGCGGTTCGTACAACTCACAACTTGCTAAGAAAGTAAGAAGATTTCTTGATGAAACAAATCAAGATGTAAAAATTTACTTCATTGGGAAAAAGGTTAGAGATCTTCTGGCTTCGACATACAACAAAGGGAAGACTTACACATTTAATAAGTCTGAACCTACTTTCATTGAAATGGAACAAGTTGGTGTTGAGCTTTCAGAGATGTTTAAATCTGCAGAAGTGGGCCACGTTTACGTAGCTTACAACGTTTTCCAATCAGCTATCGCATTTGATCCAACGGTAAAACAACTTTTACCAATGACTTTAGATGTGGCAGAGAAGGAAGTTCTACGCGAGAAGTTTCCATTCGATTTCAAGTACGATCCAAATCCTACAGAAATCCTGGACACTCTAATTCCTCAAACGTATATCAGCACGCTATACACTGCGCTTTTAGATGCAGTAGCAGCTGAACACGGATCGAGAATGAGCGCGATGGACTCAGCTTCTTCGAACTGTAAAAAAGCAATTAGAACGTTATCAATTAAGATGAATAAACTGAGACAAGCAGCGATTACGACAGAGTTATCTGAAGTAGTGTCTGGTGCTGAGTCTCTGAAAGGTTAAGGGGTCACCAATGTCTGAAAATTACGGTGTTGTAAAGCAAGTAATGGGACCGGTACTAGACGTTGAATTTTCTAACGGGAAAATTCCAGCGATCTACAACGCTCTCAAGTTAACAAACAAGACGATCTCGAATCAAGAATGGAACCTGACTGTTGAAGTATCTCAACACTTAGGAGACAACATGGTTCGTTGTATCGCGATGGACTCTACTGAAGGTCTATCGAGAGGACTAAAAGTTCTTGATACTGGTAAAGCTATCCAAGCTCCAGTTGGTAGAGAGTGTTTAGGAAGAATTATTAACGTTATCGGTGAGCCAGTTGATGAAGCAGGTCCAATTAACGCTAAAAAAACTTACGACATTCACAGACCAGCTCCTGGATTCGATAAGCAATCAACAAAACTAGAGCAGTTCTATACTGGGATTAAAGTAATCGACCTTCTAGCTCCATACGTTCGCGGTGGAAAGATTGGTCTATTCGGTGGTGCCGGTGTAGGTAAGACGGTTCTAATTCAAGAGTTAATTAACAACATCGCTACTCAACACGGTGGATACTCAGTATTCGCAGGTGTTGGTGAGCGTACTCGTGAAGGGAACGACCTTTTCCACGAAATGACAGAGTCTGGTGTAATTGCAAAAACTGCACTGGTATTCGGTCAAATGAATGAGCCACCTGGAGCTCGTGCACGTGTTGCTCTAACTGGTCTTTCAATGGCGGAATATTTCCGTGATGAAGAAAACCAAGACGTACTTTTCTTCGTTGATAACATCTTCCGCTTTACTCAAGCAGGGTCTGAAGTATCAGCGCTACTAGGACGTATTCCATCTGCCGTAGGATATCAGCCTACCTTAGGTACCGAAATGGGGGCTATGCAAGAGAGGATTACTTCAACTGTTAACGGTTCGATTACATCTATCCAAGCTGTATACGTACCTGCGGATGACTATACCGATCCAGCTCCAGCAACTACGTTTGCCCACTTAGATGCAACAACAGAACTTTCAAGACAGATTGCTGAGCTAGGAATTTACCCAGCGGTAGATCCACTTTCATCTTCGTCTTCAATTCTTACTCCAGCTATCGTTGGGGAAGAACACTATAACACTGCTCGCGGAGTTCAGAAGATTCTTCAAAAGTATAAAGAACTTCAAGACATCATCGCGATCCTTGGTATGGATGAACTTTCTGAAGAAGATAAGCTAATCGTTGGACGTGCTAGAAAGGTTCAAAAATTCCTTTCTCAGCCATTCTTCGTAGCTGAGCAGTTTACTGGTCTAAAAGGAAAATTCGTAGAGATCAGCGATACAATTAAGGCGTTCAAAGCGATCCTTAACGGTGAAGTTGATGATCTACCAGAGCAAGCTTTCTACTTAGTAGGTGGACTAGATATGGTTTACGAAAAAGCTGCTCAAATTAAGGCCGGAAAATAATTTTTAGTAGGATAGAACATGAAATACTACACAGTTGATATTCTTACGCCTTCTAAAATTATTGCGAAGAGCATTCCCGCTGAATCGTTGCTAATCCCAACGGTTCGCGGGCAGATCAACGTCCTTGAAAATCACACTCACATCGTGACGAAACTTTCGACTGGTGTGCTTACTGTTTTCGGTGGACCTGATTATGCGGACAGAAACTTTTTAGTTTCTAACGGTGTTTGTAAAATTTTAGAAAACAAGATTACCGTTCTTGCAAATACTGCAGAAGAAAGCACGGACGTTAATGTTGAGAGAGCGAAACTTTCTCTTCAAAACGCGGAAGAGAAACTTAAAAACACGGAAGGTCTATCTCCAGAAGAGGTTGACGAGTACGTACAGAAAGCTGAGAGAGCGAGACTTCGTATCCAGCTTGCTGAATTTACCAGACCACGCTAATCCATTATTTGAGTACTCATGAGCTTTAGGGCCCCTGAGTACTCAATATTTTACTGAAATCACTAGGCAAAACCCGCACTTTTCTTGCAACTCACCTGAATCAATCTAAAATTTAACAAATAACTATGACGAAAAAATCTGTTTTTGTTAAATCGTGCACGGCTCTTCTTGCGACTACTTTTGTAGTCGGTGCCTACACGTATTCTCAAGAGCGATTAGAGCCTAAAAAAGTCGATTTTACGGCCTTTAAAAATGCCGCCAATAACATCAGCTATCTTTCAGAAAAAAATGAATTAAAGGCCGCTGTACCAGTTGCAGACGTGACTGGCGATATCGTTAAAACAATCGAAAAAGAAGTGAAGGGAAAAATCCTTCGTTCTCGCTACGCCCTTAAAGCAGAAAAAGTTAAGTATCAAATGATCGCGAAAAACTGGAATGATATCAAACCAGAATTTGCAGCGGTTGATATGAAGCTAGATGAAGTTCTTTTAAAGAGCATTACAGCGACAGATTCTGTAGGTGATTTTGAAATCAATAATAAAGAGCTGATTAAGCTTTATGGTTTTTCAGCAGAATCTTTAAGATATGAAACTTTTGCAGGCGCAGAGCTGGCAAGTTATGAAACTTCAGAAATCGTAAACGATGAAGTGAAAACGGCCCAGGCTTCAACAGCGACAAAAGTTTTAGATGAAGTTATTAAAGACGAAGTTAGCGATGTTGTGAGTACTCAAAACGCTGAGCCAGTGATGGCCGAAGCAGAAACACCGGCCGCAGGGAATGATGAGATAGTGATGTTTGACTACTCAGATAAAGAAGAAGCAAAAGAAGTTGCTAAAGTTCCAGAGTATAAAGAAGGATTTAAAAAGACTTTCGATGCTCCGATTTCTAACTCAGTTAAAGAAGCAATTGAAAGAGCGGTTCATAAAGGTCCAGCAGTTGCTTACAATGTGACTACTCAAAAGAAAAAATCTTTCGAAACTACGAAAAACACAGACGAACTTGAAAGAGCAATGAATGACGAAGACAACCTGGTCTTTGATTACTCAAAACAAGCACAAGCTGCACTTACAAAACCAATGACAACTAATGATGAAGGTTCACAAGCTTCAGCATTTATGGCTAGCAACAACGACATGGGGACGATGGCAGAGTTCGTCATTAAGGCCCGCGAGATCAATCTGAATACTCAAAAAGCACGCCAGGCCTTTGGATATGAATTTGTTCCTGATTATGATAGAAGTGAAAGAGCTGATGACCAGGCCTCTGGGGAAATCAAACTTGGATACTCACTATCAGGGGATGTGAATACTCAAACAGGTGTGGTTCAGTCTCACGGACTTATCCCTACAAGAGTTGAATTAAATCTTCTTAACAAAGGTATGAATGTTCCGCTTATGAATGAGGCGGGTATTCAAGCTTTCCTACAAAAGAAAAAAGCAGACGTCGTTGGAAACCTTCTGATGGTAGCGGTTGACCCAAGCATTTCTGATGTAGAGATCGACTCTGACTATCAATACAAATTATTCTTCTCACAAAATTTCAAGATGCTTGAGTCTAAAGAGCAAGCTTCTTATGTTCTTTTCCTGGGTGTAAAAACAGGAAATATCCTTCTTAGATACTTATTAGATAATAAAGAGACAGCTCAAAAAATTGTTTATGTTGGCGATGGCGAAATGTACTTTGAAGACGCAGATTTCATCAATACAAAAAGAGAGCTTTATACTTTTACAACAAGAAGCCTTCTGGGAAGAAAAGTAAAAGAACTAAATATCAACGGATCAGATGTTTCTTTCTACGGCACGAAAACAACGGCTAAGAAAAAGACATTAAACTCTTATGAAATCAAAGTTCCAGAGCTTGTGAGTAACTCGAGAAAATATTTAGAGTTTAAACACCTTGGAAACAGCCTTTTTGTTGGAACTGACAGCGCTACAGAAATCGAAATTCCTGGTAAAGACTTTATCGGCAAGGTACTAGATGCTAACGATTTAAGTGAGCTTGGTGAGCGTTGTATGGTTCAAGTAAACCTTACAAAAGACCTTCGTGATATCAAAGCTAATGGTAAAAACAAGAGCGGCGAAATGTTTGTTGAAACAAGCTTCTTAGACCGCGATGGAAACTTCTCAAGAGATAACTCTGAATTATCTGAAAAAGTGTTTATTTCAGGTGATATGGAAGGGATCTTCAACGTACGTCTGGATTATACAGATGGATCTAGCGACTTCTTAAAGACTTTCTGTTCTGAAGGTTCGTATCTAATTGAGCAAATTTAATTTCTAATCTAAATTTTTAAAAACTTCGAGCGTCTTTTTATAGCCCGCAGTCATGATGTATTTTGCCTTTTGTGGATCGAGCGAAAATGAGTTGGTGAAGAAAAGCTTGTAGTGAGAGTGATCCGGATAAATGTCGATAAACTTAACATTGGGATTATAGTTAAGTTTTCTCTCTAAAATCGAAGTGATCTTCACTTTATCTTTTACGCTGAAATTTTGCGAAGACATGTAGTCATTAACAGTGTCGATAATATCTTTTGCTAAAACCTTCTGTCCGCGGGAAGAAACAATTTTCTTTTGGATCATTAGGTAAATAGCCTGCATACAGATGGCTGGAAGACCAAAATTAATTAAAGACCCGATTTCATCGTGATAGTGGTATGGAGTGTGGGTCCATGAACTAATAATGTAATCGCACTTATTATCAACGGCCACGTGGTTAGAGAGAGTCTCTCTAATTTCACCGTCGATATAATAATCGACTTGAGCTGTGCGCGGGTTTTTTATCGGAAAAGGAGCATAAAAAGGCGGAACACTCATGCTGGCAGAAACCGCCTGAGTGATATCTACACCGGTGTAATATTCAGCTGTCGAATCATGGATTGGACTTGGGTAATTGTATTTGCTAAAAATAACTTTTCGCGAATGATCTAACTGAGTGGCAACGACAAACATGTCGGCGACGTATTCTTCGAAATTTTGCGAAAGAATAACATGCTTTTGCATATACTGATTCAGACCTTCAGTTGAAAAAAGTCCTGAAATAGAAAGCAGTGGTTTTGACATTTGTTTTAAAAAGGCCGGGAATCCTTCAAGGGGATTATAGAAATCAAAGTTGAATGGATTGCGCGAAGGCATTTTTCTCGAAAGCATATCAGCATATGTAACCGGCTTTAACGATGTCTGGGCATTCTTGCGGTTAATGGTAGCGTCGATAACATCAATTGGCCTAAACCCAGAGGCAAAGTACAGGTTAATTAATGAGCCAGCGCTTGAGCCAACATAAGTTGAAATCTCATAATCTGCATCAAGTGGAGACTTATTGTGTTTGAGCACAAAACCAAGCTCTTCAAGGGCGAGGGCCACGCCCAGATGCCATGAAGCGGCCTTAACAACGCCACCGGAAAGAACCAGGGCGGTCTTTTTATTTTTGAATTGGCTGAGATTTACATCGTGGTACATGAGATAAGGATAACACTTCTTACATTTGTTTTGAGATTTTTTTCAAAGTAGTGGAGTGCCTTCATCGGGTTTAAAAATATTCTAACTGATCTGAATTTAAGATAGAATATGAGTACTCACCAATGGAATGGAGATGTCTAATGAATCAAGAAGGAATCTGGTTATCGATACTCGATTACGCCAACGTAAAAAAAGTTTCAATTTCAACAATCAGACGCTCAATCAAATCAGGGCACATTAAGTATAAAGAAGAAAACGGAAAGTACTTTATCTGGACTAGAGAGATCACCGTCCAGAAAGAAGAGTTGGCCTTAAAACTTGAAGTGGAGTTCCTTAAAAAGAGAAACCGCGAGCTGGAAGAGGAAATCAATGATCTTAAGATGCTTCTTTCGGTTTATGAACATAATGCCCAGGCAGAAACACTGCCGCCACTTCCAGAGATTGAACTATGAAAAAATTTTTCTTATTAGGGGTCCTGCTCCTTTCAACAAAGATTATGGCCTCGGAGTCGATGAGAAACTGTATGCTTCTTCCGGTAACGGATGGTGCAGACAATAAAATTGGCTTTAAGGTGTTTGAGGATGTTGAAAACTACATTAAAGACGGTTCGTGGTGTACGTATAAATCGAACTCAGAGCTTATCAACATTCTTGGGCAATACTCTAAAAATCTTGAAAGCCATTTAAACAATAAAGATGTTTTAAAAGTCATTGCTGATAAAACAAAAGCGGGAACACTTATTCGCATCGTTTTGGCAGTGGGAGCAAACACGGCTGATGTTAAGGTTGAAGTTATCGGCGAAAACGGTGAAGACCGTTATTTCAAAGAGCAAACTCAGCTTAAGACAACAGATTCAACAGTGATTTCTCAGACAGTAAAAAACTGGCTGGATATGTATGAGAAGACGATTCCTTACAGTGGACGAGTCAAAGGTGTTCTTGGTGATCAATTTACAATCGATATTGGAAGAAAATCGCAGATCTTTAACGGAAGCGAAATCGTAATTGAGAGACCTACTGCAAAGAGACAGCACCCATTGTTAAAAGAAATCATTGATTACCAGACTGAAAAAATTGCAGATGCAAAAGTTTTTGATGTTGGTGAAACTCAAGCGCAAGCAAGAGTGACAGCTTATGAAGGAAATAAAAAACTTCGCATTGAGGACTGGGTAAGGGTTCGCTCAGTTGAATCAAGAAAAGTGATTGAGCAAGTAAAGTTTGGTGAAAAAGAAGATAATGAATTTGGAAAGCTAGGTTCAATTGGAATCTATTTAACAGCGGGGAGTGGCTCGATGACAAAGTCGGGTGCTTCAGAGAGTTCAATGGATGGAATGAGATTCGGAGGACACCTTGACCTGGAGCTTTGGGCGACTAGAAATTGGTGGGGTGGAATTGAATTTGGAAAAAAATTTGGCAGTTATAAAAGGGACCAGGGAACTTTCACTCAAGATAGCAATTCCTCAGACAATACTGCAACACGTGTTAAGTTTGGATACAAATATTTACCAATGGGATTTTTTTACGGACCGCAAGTTGATCTTTATGGTGGATATGGAAGTTATATTTACGGCATGAATACCTCACTGGCCGATGGCTTCACGGAGTTTACTTTCTCTGGATTGTTGTTGGGAGCACGCGGTAGTATTCCGGTCTATCAGGCAATGAGAATGTACCTTTTGATTGATTTCCTTTTAACATCTTCTTACAAAGAGAAAGCGAAAATTTATGGAACAGACGACTCGAGCTCAAACTACCGTTTAGAGATCGGTGGACAGTATGCTTATGAAACAAATATTTCACTTGTTGGGGCCGTTGAAGTTCTTTCAAATAAAGCGACTTTCACAAAGGGAAATACAAAAGAACTGCAATTCAAAGATACTTCTGCTAAAGTAGGAGCGATTTTTACTTTTTAACCTCGGAGGGGTTAAGTGAGTCGCATCCAAAAACTTGAATCCGAAATTATTAAACATAAGGCGCTCTATTACCAAGGGCGCCCTGAAATATCTGATCACGATTACGATAAACTCGAAGACGAATTAAAAAAGCTCGATCCAAAAAACCCAGTTCTTAACATTGTCGGTACAACGACATCGGCCAGCGATAAAATTAAGCATGATAAAAAAATGCTTTCCCTTGAAAAAACCTACGTCATTGAAGACTTGGTGACATGGATGGGGAAAGAAGAAATTCTGAGCACGATGAAGCTCGATGGAATAAGTTGTTCTCTTATTTATCAAGACGGCGATCTTCACCTGGCCAAAACCAGAGGAGATGGAACTTATGGCGAGAACATTACTAAAAAAGTTATGTGGATAAGTAACGTTCCGAAGTTTATCAACAATAAGAACAAGATTGAAATTAGGGGTGAGCTTTTCTGTGATGAAGAAAGCTTCTTTAAGCTTTCAAAAGAAATGACAGATATTGGATTAGAAAAGCCAACTAGCCAGAGAAATATTGTCGCAGGTTTGATGGGGCGAAAAGATAACTTAGAGCTTTGCCGTTATATCAAATTCATGGCCTTTGATTACATTAGCGATGAGCATATCAAAAAAGAAGAAAAAAAGTTTGAGCACTTAAAAGAGCACGGCTTTTTGATCCCTGATATTGAAATCCATACAACAAAACAATCTCTTCAGGATGTGATTGACCGCGCCCGCGATTTTATGTCAGAAGGGGAGTATCAAATCGATGGATTGGTTTTCACTTATAACAAACTGTCACTGCATGAGGAATTAGGGGAGACATCTCACCACCCTCGTTACAAGATGGCCTTTAAGTTTCAAGGTGAATCAAAGACAACAACGCTTAAAGAAATTGTCTGGTACGTTTCTAGAAATGGAATTTTAACTCCTGTTGGAGAAGTTGAGCCGGTGGAACTTTCTGGTGCGATGATCTCGAATGTGACCCTGCATAACTACGGAATGGTTGCGGCCAATAACTTAAAGTCTGGAGATGAGATTGAGATCATCCGTTCTGGAGAAGTTATTCCAAAATTTCTTTCAGTTGTGAAATCATCAAAAGAGAAATTTATAGTTCCAGACCATTGCCCAAGCTGTGACTCAAAAGTTGAAATCGTAGATATCAGGATTTACTGCCGCAATGATAATTGCCCAGGGAAAAACAAAGAGATCATTTTAAACTTCATCCAGAAGATTGGCATTGAAAACTTAAGTGGAAAAAGACTAGAGGAATTAATCAATGCAAAGCTTGTAAAAACGATCCCTGATCTTTACCGCCTGGAAGCTTCTGACTTAATGAAACTTGATAAGGTTAAAGATAAATTAAGTAACAAGCTTATTGATTCGATTGAAAAAACGAAAACCGTAGACCTGATTACTTTTTTATCGGCGCTAGGAATTAGTGGCGGAGCTTATAATAAGTGTGAGAAAGTCGTGCGCGGTGGATTTGATAGCATAAAGAAGATTAAAAACTTAAGTCTTGAGCAACTAATGAAAGTAGAATCTTTCGCTGAAAAATCAGCTACTGAATTCTTAACTTCTCTTCGTGAAAAGTTTGACCTCATTGATGAGCTTGTAGGTCTGGGGTTTGAGTTCACCGTTGAAGAGACCCGCGAAACAGCGATCACGGGAATGAAGATTTGTATCACTGGCGCCCTTTCAGAAAAGAGACCTGTGGTAGAGGATAAGATCCGCGAAGGCGGAGGAGTTGTGGTGTCTTCGGTTTCGAAGAACACTGACATTCTGGTGACAAATGAAACGGACCCAAGTTCAAGTAAGTATAAAAAAGCGCTGGAACTTAAGATCAAGATCATTACAGAAGCAGAACTTTTAAATATGTTACAGTAGGATTGTCATGGCCAAAAAGACCTCAACGTTTATTTGTCAGAGTTGTTCATACCAAACAGCAAAGTGGATGGGAAAATGTCCGGAGTGCGGATCGTGGAACTCATTTACCGAAGAGACAACTATTGCAGCTAAAGATTTAAACCGCGCTCATAAAAGAACGGCTTTAGGTGGGGAAGCTCCAAAGCTGATTAATGAAATCGTTTTAGAAAAGCAATTTAGAGTTGTGACGGGAATGGGGGAGTTTGACCGCGTTGTGGGTGGCGGTGTTGTCCCGGGATCTTTAATTCTCATTGGTGGAGAGCCAGGAATTGGGAAGTCGACACTTTTGACGGCCATCATGGGAAGGCTTTCTCAATCGCACGCCGGACAAACAGTTCTCTATGTAAGTGGAGAGGAGTCGGTTAACCAGGTTGCAGAAAGATCTAAGAGAGTTGGTGTTAATGCCGACAACTTCTATATTTATAACGAAACAAACTGGCAGAAGATTTTAGAGCAGATCAATAAACTTCAGCCGCGCTTTTTAGTTATCGACTCAATTCAGACAACATCATCGTCTGAAATTGATTCAGCACCTGGAACGGTGTCTCAGATTCGCGAAGTGACTTATGAACTTATGAATCACGTGAAGGCCAATGGAATTACATGTTTTGTTATTGGTCACATTACAAAAGAAGGATCGATCGCTGGGCCAAAAATTCTCGAGCACATGGTAGATACAGTTATTTATTTTGAAGGGGACCAGTTTGGTCATTATAGAATCCTTCGTGCAATGAAAAATCGTTTCGGAAATACCAATGAAGTTGGGATTTTTGAAATGAAAGAAAGTGGGCTGGATGAAGTTAAAAATCCTTCTCAATATTTTCTTGATGACCAGTTAAAAGAATCTTTTGGGCGCTCCTTAACTTGTATCATTGAAGGATCGCGCTCTCTCTTTGTAGAGGTGCAAGCGCTAGTTGTTGACAATAAGTTTGGTAACGGACGCAGGACAACTCACGGGATTGATAACAACCGCCTTTCAATGATGGTGGCTGTTATTGAAAAATATTTCGGATTACCTCTGGGGTTTAACGATATTTATTTAAACGTTGTAGGAGGAATGAAGCTTACAACAAGAGAGTCGGATCTTTCGATCATTGCTTCTCTTTTAAGTTCATACCGTTCAAAACCAATTGACTCGAGCACGATTTTTGTTGGAGAAGTTGGTCTAACTGGGGAAGTCCGCTCAATTCCTCAAATGGAAATGAGAATTAAAGAAATGGCCCAGCTCAATTACAAACGAGTGGTCACTTCAGAAAAAACGGCCAGAGAATTAAAAGGTAAATATGATATCGAGATCATTGGTCTTCGCCAGGCTAGAGATTTAGATCAGTTTATCGGGAAATAATATATGAAAGATCGAAATCTCTTAATTGCGACCATGATTCTTCTCTTGATTGGAATTGTAGCGGTGATTGCGAGAGATTTTGCATCTATTCATTATTGTGTGGAATCAAAAGGTGTCTGGGACCCGAAAAAGAAAGTGTGCGAAATGGCAGCACCTCCTGCGGCCCAAAAACCGCAGGAAGCAAAACCAGTTAAGTAAACATTTTGCTGATCGTTTTGCTCCAAAGTTCTCTTTTGTCTTTGATGTAACCTTCAAGATTTGAATCAATCGGAAACTCACGGTCTTTTTTCCAAGTCGTAGAGAGTTTTTCAAAATCTGTTAAACCTGCTCCAATCGCCGCGGCCATCGCAGCACCAAAAGCAGTTGTCTCGATAACTTTAGGTCTAACAATCGTCGTTTCTGAAATCGTCGCCTGAAGTTCCATTAAAAGTGCATTAGCGGCGGCTCCACCATCGACCTTAAGAGTTTTAATACTAAGGCCAGTGTCTTTTTTCATTGCCATTAAAAGGTCATTAATCGCCATGGCTACACCTTCAAGGCAAGCAAAGGCAATGTGAGCACGTCCTGAATCACGAGTGAGTCCGGTGATCGCACCTTTTGCCTCAGCATTCCAGTAAGGAGAACCGATTCCGGCAAAAAATGGAAAGAACTGAATATGCTTTAGCTCTTCAAAGTTGTGGACTTCGCGTGCAAGGGGTTCAACTTCAGAACTTTTTTTGATGATCTTTAAATTATCGCGCAGCCATTGAACTACTGCACCGGCAATGTAACTAGAGCCTTCAAGAGCGTAGACGGCCTTACCTTTATGACGATACTCAACTGTCGTCAGTAGTCCTGACTTTGAGTAAATCAGTTCATCACCAGTATTTAAAAGAACAAAGGCGCCAGTTCCATAAGTGCATTTCATTTCGCCTTTATGAAAACCAGCTTGCCCAAAAAGAGCGGATTGTTGATCCCCTAAAATTCCAGTCACGGGAATGCCATCTGGTAAAAACGAAAGACCTTTTGTAACACCGAAATTCCCAAATGAGTCTTCAATAGAAGGAAGTGATTCTCTTTCTACCCCGAAGACATCGAGAAGCTCAGCGTCCCAATCACAGGTTTTTAAATTCATCAGCATCGTGCGTGAGGCGTTTGAAGCATCAGTTTTATGAGAAACATGTCCGGTTAATTTAAAAAGAAGAAAGGTGTCAATCGTTCCAAAAAGAAGAGTGCCCTCTTTAGCAGCACTAGCAACAGTAGAATTGTTTTTTAGAAGCCAATTCATCTTTGTTGCAGAAAAATATGGATCGATAGGAAGACCCGTTTTTTCTTTAATCTTCTCTGAAAGATTTTTTCCTTTTAGCTCCTGACAAAAATCACTGGTGCGTCTGTCTTGCCAGACAATGGCGTTGGCAAGCGGAGTTCCTTTTTTGTCGAAGGCGCATGTTGTTTCACGCTGGTTCGTAATACCGATGGCCTTAATCTGATGGGCCTGAACATTATTGTTTTTTAAAACTTCTTTAGCGGTTGATTCAACAGTCGCCCAGATGTCATTGAGGTTGTGTTCAACCCAAGATGGCTTGGGATAAATTTGAGGGTATTCTTTACTTGCTTGGCCGATAAGCGTAAACGTTTCGGCATCAATTAGACAAGATCTCGTTCCTGTTGTTCCCTGGTCAATCGACAAGATGTAATTCATAGGCCCTCACTGAACTTATTTTAAAAGAATGTTACTTACGGAATTGTAACTGTACTTGCATTAGGTCTGGCAATAATTTTCAGCATGACTTCCCAGCGGGAACCAATATAAAAGCTAAAGCCCCTCATGTAGGCAAAGGAGATACTTATCAGTAGCATTAAAACGAAAATGAATTCCAAGAAAGTTTGACCTTTTTGGTTATTTAAACTCTTGGGTTTTAGTTTCAGTCTGGTTTTAAACATAGTATAATTTTAGAACGATTAGGGGCTCATGCAATGAAGAAATTTTTACCATTTATTATATTTATCGTGGTGTTTAGCGTTGTGCTTGCCGGACAAATAGGATTCAAGTTCTTCGCAAAAAATGAAGAAGTGATTAAGCAGTCGCAAGAATATCTGGAGTACGAGAACCTTTTCCTCCACGGAAATTATAAAACGCTGGCGGGTGAAGATCTGCCAATGACAAAAATCAATGCACCAGTAGTGATTTTAAATTTCTGGGCTTCGTGGTGTATCCCATGCCTGGAAGAGATGCCTTCGATGATGGCCTTAAAAAATAAATTCAAACCGGAGCAAGTTCAAATTGTGGCCATCAATACAGATGAAGATGACCAGGTTGCCAACATTCATAAGATAATGAAGAAGATCAATATGAAAGATGAATTCATTATCGTTCCAGATAAAAATTCTAAGTTAGTCACAGACTTCAAAGTCTCCGCGATTCCAGTCACGATCATTTTCCAAAGAGGAAAAGTGGTTCATTTTAGCAATGGGCCGATGGATTTTAATGCAGAAGAAATTGTAGAAAAAATGAAAGAGTGGACAGCGAATTAATTAGCGATTGCAATCACTGAACTTAACGATTCTTTTCATGTAGCCATTTCTGATTGCTTCTTGAGCATCACATTCATTAAGGTAGGTTTTGTTGTCGTCACCGCACACTGGGCCACTGGCACTACAATTACAACTTCCCTGAGCAAACTTATTGGCCTCATCACCAAAGTAACATTTGGCCTGACATAAATTATCGTATGTGACGTTGTTATATCCGCAAACTGGTGAATAACTTGAGTTACAAGCACATTGTCCACCTGTTAAAGAGTTTGATCCAGTAGAGGTTCCTTGCATTTTATCAGACCCGCACGATGCTAAAACAAGCAATGTAGTCAGACTAAATAAACGCAGGAATGTAACAAACCTTTTCATAGAAGGCTTATCGGACAATCTTGGTCAAAACTAAATCTTATTGGGCCTAAAAAATGCTAAATAGCTAAATTCTTACCCCAATTATAGGTAATTCGATCAATTGAGTCGGTATTAAAGACGCTAAAGCGTGGTCTAAGTCCAGGGATTAAGGCCCCTTGGTTTTTTAGCCCTACTGCACAAGCGGCGTTGAAAGTGATGGCACACCAAAGCTCCGCCATATTCATTTTGTAAATAGGTGCGGCCAGTGAAGCGATCATCACCAGGTTGTCACAATGACATGAGCCAGGGTTGTAATCTGAAGCGATGGCCACTTTAACTCCGGCGTCTAAAAAAGCGCGGCCATTGGCCTGGTTTTTCCCTAAGAAAAGTCCTGTGCCAGGAAGTAGTGTGGCTACTGTATTTGAATTTTTAAGCGCTTCAATTCCATCCGCACCAGTTGCCAGGAGGTGATCTGCTGAAAGCGCCTGGTATTTAGTTGCGAGGATAGCACCTTTATTGTCGTTAAATTCATCTGCGTGCATTTTAACTGGAATGTTCCATCTTTTTGCGCGTTCAAAAAGCGAGATCACATCTTCTTCAGAAAAATAATTTTGTTCGTGGAAGATATCAACGCAATCAAGGATTTGTTCTTCACCAAGCTTATCTAACAGAGGAAGAACGACATCTTTCATGTATTCATAAGAGCTCGAGTAGTCTTTGGGAACAGCGTGAGCGGCCATGAAAGTATTAATGATTTGCACATCAGGGCGCACGATATTTTTTAGGTCGTGGATGATGCGTGAAATTTCATATTCTTTTTCAAAATTTAATCCGTAACCAGATTTAACTTCGATTGTTCCCACGCCATAAGAGCGGATGTTTTTAATTCTTTGTTGGGCCAGTTTTAAAAGTTCGCTGCGAGAAAGAGCATTTGTCCCTTTCATTGAGTTTAAAATTCCGCCACCGGCCTTTGCGATTTCTTCATAAGTCGCGCCGTTAAGTCTCATGCTGTATTCATGAGCGCGGTCTCCACCAAAGACGACGTGAGTGTGTGAGTCGACAATCTCCGGCACACAAGTCTTTCCGCTGGCATCAATATAATCCATGTTCTTATAGTCTTCTGGAAGCTGGTTATCCGGACCAACCCAAATGATCTCATCTTGGTTGTAGACAATAGAAGCGTCCTTAATTAGTCCAAGGTCAGAAGGAGAAAGTTTTCTTCCATCTTTTTTGTAAGCGTTTTCTAGTGTTGCGATTTCAGAGAAGTGACGAAAAATTTTAACTATCATAGATCTTGTTTAACTCACTTAGTGGTTGGAGAAAGCAGTATAGAACGAAAGCAGGCATTCCAGAAGGGTAAAAAGTTTAAAAGTGCACTACTTGATTGCTTTACTCAGGTT
Organism: Bacteriovorax sp. As-1; assembly: GCF_058446905.1. Lineage (NCBI taxonomy): Bacteria > Pseudomonadati > Bdellovibrionota > Bacteriovoracia > Bacteriovoracales > Bacteriovoracaceae > Bacteriovorax > Bacteriovorax sp. As-1. The sequence goes on along the minus strand of NZ_CP184341.1, from coordinate 1,557,055 downwards.
AAGTCTTCCTCCCTTAAAACCAAAGTGAAATGTGTTAGAATTTATGTGAGGTTTTTGCTTATGAAAATTGCACTTTTGACTATGCTTCTCACGCTTTCGGCCACTGCTTTCGCACAAAATTGTGGAGAAATGCAAAATGGCGAAGTTATTCGTGTTGATGAAGGAAATAAAAGTTTGTCAAACTTTCGCGTTCAAGATCAAGATGGTCTTGGAAGTTGTTATGCAAATGCGGCCAGCCTTCTGCTGCAATCAGCACTCCCAGATAATCCTGAAGTGTCTTATCTTCACTTGGCCACATTGTATAAGACAGAGAATTTAAAGAATCTTAGATCTGAAGCTGCGAGGTCAGGTAATTACGACATTTATGTAAAGGAAGAAAAAAATTCGCAGAAAGCAATTAATGGTGCTGGCGGGGCAATGGACTGGGACTTGGCCCTGGATGGCGGAAATACTTGTGGTGTTATCACCACTGTTAAAGATATGCAGACTGATAAAAAGAAGCCAATCCTTTGCACGCGAACAAATTTAAATCTTGAGAAAATTTTAACTTCTGGGGATACCGAGCATAAGCAGTTTAAAACTTTTTTAGAGTCTTCCTTGTACATGAATCAATTCCAAAAAATTTTTGGGGACATTAATGAAAGGCCGGGATTTTTTAACAAGAAGAGAGTTTTAGCTGCCCAAGAAAAATATCAGGATTTTAAAACGAGTTTTCAGGATTTGGTTCAAAAGAAGATTAAGAAAATTGAAGAGAAGGATTGCAACCGAATTAATGCAGATAATATCGACATGCTGTTGGGGCCGCTCACACAGCAGGCGTTGAGCTATAAGTTTTGTTTTAAGCCGGAGTTTGCATCAAGCAATGAGTATTGGTGTAAAGTTGCAAAAGGCCTGGCATACAATGCGAAAGTTAATGCAGATGGCTCCATCGAAGTTAAGGAAATAAACCCTAGCTGGAAGAAGAGGCTGAAGGCAAAGATAGAGCAGAGAAAAGGTAGTTTCTCAGTTGAGAATTTAAGTGACGATATAACAGACAGTTTTATAGAAAATCTCAGCATGCCTCCTTCGGAAAAAACAATAGCAAGAAAGTTTATGAAAGATAAAATTGTTGGTGCTTCAAGTATTTTGAGCAACAGTCTTAAAGGTTTGAGCGAAGAATTCAATGAAGTGGTCACATCAGGCTTTTCACCGGCATGTATAAAAAGAAATACCTATGGTTATTTTCAAACAAAGGAATTTGAAGAGGACTGGAGAAGTAACATTAGTCTTTGCTCTTATGCAGAACTCATGAAGCAAGCAACCAATGTAATCGTAAAATACAAAGAGTCAGGACTTGATGATCTTGAAACGGCTATGGATTTCCTGACTACAAATGCAGGAAATAGTTATGATCAGGCGATGATGGCACTTTATGCGAGCGATTGCAATGACAGTACAAAAGTTTATATCCCTCAAAATGTTTCTTGCAATACCATTCAAAGCAGTTGGAAGAACAAAGATGAAGTCGATAAGATGATTATTAAAAAATTAAAAAACAATCAGCCCTTGACGGCATCTTTATGCTCTCAAATTTTAAAAAAACCGAAGGCACAATTCAAAGATAATGAATGTGGTCACCATGCGCTTGGTATTGTAGGAATCCAATGCTCAGAGGGAAAGTACAAGTATCTTATTCAGAACTCGTGGGGTGCTAACTACCGGGCGACAGCAGAATCTGGAATTGAAAACATTGATGGAAAAGGAGCCTATTGGTTTAACGAGCAAAACTTTTTTGACAGCGTTTACGGCGTTGACTACCTAAATTAAGAGTTATTATGAAATTACTTCTTGTTCTGTTTTGGATTCAATCGACATGGGCCGCTGAGCCTGTGATAAGTGCAGATGTCTGGTCAAGCGGGAGCCTTTATTATTCATTCGTTAAAGATAAAGAAACCGGTGCTTTGGTCTCTGAGAACTGCCTGGCAATTCGAGCTAAATGCGAGGCGATTAAGGCCGTTTTAAACAAAGATAAAGTAAAGGTCAGTGAGGCAGAAAGAAGTGGCGGGAAGAATCCTGGTGCTGTCGTTTGTAAAAAAGATTATCAGGGAGAAATCCTGATTCTTAAAAACAACGCTGGCGCAGAGAGTGCCTTTTGTAAATTCAAAGACAACACTCAGGCCAGCGCCTCAGATCTTTATTAAGAGTTAATTTTTAGCGATGGAAGCTTTAGCGAGCTTTTTTTAGCTGTTTCGCGAGCTAGTTCATAACCAGCGTCTGCGTGACGAGCAACACCCATTCCCGGGTCAGAGTTTAGAACGCGCTTAAGTCTCTCATCCATGTCTTTAGATCCATCAGCACAGATAACCATACCAGAGTGCTGAGAGTATCCGATACCAACACCACCACCGTGGTGGAATGATGTCCATGAAGCTCCGTTCATTGTGTTGATCATAAGGTTTAGAAGAGACCAGTCAGAAACTGCATCTGTTCCATCCATCATGCCTTCTGTTTCTCTGTTTGGAGAAGTTACAGAACCTGTATCTAAGTGATCACGACCGATAACGATTGGTGCTTTAACTTTTCCTTCACGGACAAGTTGGTTGAACATAAGTCCGGCCTTCTCACGCTCTCCGTAGTTTAACCAGCAGATACGAGCTGGAAGACCTTGGAAAGCGACCATCTCTTGAGCTTTATCTAACCAGTTGTGAAGTTTTTTATTTTCAGGGAAAAGTTTTTTCATCGCCTCATCAGTTACACGGATATCTTCCGGGTCCCCTGATAGAGCAACCCATCTAAATGGCCCAGATCCTTTACAGAAAAGTGGTCTGATGTAAGCAGGAACGAATCCTGGGAAGTCGTATGCGTTTGTGACACCAACTTGCTTAGCTCCTTCACGCAGGTTGTTTCCGTAATCGAAAACATGTGATCCAGCCTTTTGGAAAGCAAGCATCGCTTTTACGTGTTCACCCATTGTAAGTTTTGAAAGTTCAACGTATTTAGCTGGATTGCTAGTTCTTAGTGCAAGAGCTTCAGCAACTGTCATTTTATGTGGAACGTATCCGTTTAGAGGGTCGTGAGCAGATGTTTGGTCTGTAACTAGATCTGGTCTGATTCCCTTGTCATAAACGTATTTGAAGAAATCAGCAGCGTTTCCAACAACACCAATAGAGATAGCTTTCTTTTCTTTAACTGACTTAAGAGCAAGATCGATCGCTTCATCAAATGATTTACAAAGCACATCTAGGTATCTTGTTTTTAATCTCTTCTCAATTCTCCACTCCTCAACGTCACAAGCTAAGCACACACCGTTTGCCATTTTAACAGCAAGAGGTTGAGCTCCACCCATTCCACCGATACCAGCAGTTAATACAAGTTTACCAGTCAGGTCTGAACCTTCTCCGTAGTGTTTTTCTGCAGCGGCCATGAAAGTTTCATAGGTCCCTTGAAGAATCCCTTGAGTCCCGATGTAGATCCATGACCCGGCAGTCATCTGGCCGTACATCATAAGACCTTCGTCTTTTAATTTATTGAAGTGCTCCCACGTCGCCCAATGAGGAACAAGGTTAGAGTTTGCAATTAAAACTCTTGGACCGTGTTCGTGACTCGGTAGAATCGCAACCGGCTTCCCTGATTGGATCATAAGTGTTTCATTGTTTTCTAAGTTTTTTAGCGCGTGGATGATGTCGGCAAGTGCTTGATGATTTCTAGCTGCTTGTCCGTTTCCGCCGTAAACAATTAGGTTGTCTCTGTCTTCGGCCACTTCAGGGTGAAGGTTGTTAAGAAGGCATCTTAGTGCAGCTTCTTGGTGCCATCCCTTAGTTGTTAGTGTTGATCCTGTTGGAGGTAATGGAATATTATGTGTACTCATTAGTTTAAAGCTCCAAGTTTTGATTCAGCAGCAGCAACGACTTCGCCACTGTTGATAACTTTAATAATATTGTTCATATCTTTGTAAAATATTCTGTCTTCTTCGATTGTTGGCACTGATTTTCTAATGAGTGCATACACAGCTTCAAGCGGAGCTGAAGTGACTTCTGGTCTTTGAAGATCAAGTGCTTGAGTGTTACACAGGAGCTCGATTGCTAGAACAGATTTAGCATTCTCTACAACCTCGTGAAGTTTTCTTCCTGCAGTTACACCCATTGAAACGTGGTCTTCTTTATCAGTTGAAGTTGGAACAGAGTCTACACTCGCCGGGTGGCAAAGGTATTTGTTCTCACTGACAAGAGCTGCCGCTGTTACGTGAGCAATCATAAGCCCAGAGTTTAATCCAGAGTTTCTTGTTAAGAATGCTGGAAGCTCAGAGAAAGTAGGGTTCATCATTTTTTCAATTCTACGCTCAGAGATATTGCAGATTTCGGCTACACCCATTGCCAGGTAATCCATGACTAAAGCAAGTGCTTCACCGTGGAAGTTACCACCAGAAATAACTTCACCACTTTCAACGAAGATAAGCGGGTTGTCTGTAACTGCATTTAGTTCAAGGCCAATAACTTGTTCAGCGTGAATCAATGTTTGTCTGCAAGCTCCGTGAACTTGAGGCACACAACGAAGTGAATATGGATCTTGAACTTTGTGACAGTCAGGGTGTGAGTCTTTTAGTTTTGATCCGGCAACTAGCTTATTTAAGTTTTCCATACAGGCAATTTGGCCAGGATGAGGTTTAAGCATGGTGATTTTTGGATTGTAAGCTTTGTCTGTCCCTTTTACTCCGTCCATCGTTAACGTTGCACAGATGTCGGCAAGTTTCATGATTTGGCGAGCTTCAAAAACAGCCAGGGCTCCAAGCGCCGCCATACAAGCTGTTCCGTTGATAAGAGCAAGACCGTCTTTTGGTCCAAGCACAGCAGCTTTTTTTCCAATGGTCTTAATTGCTACATCAGAGTTTACGATTTTTCCCTGGTACTCAACTTCACCTTCGCCGATTAAAGCTAGAGCAATGTGAGATAAAGGAGCAAGGTCACCACTAGCACCAACAGATCCTTTTTCAGGAACAACGGGAGTGATGTCGTTATTTAAAAAATCTAAAAGTAGTTCAACTGTAGAAGGCTCTACACCAGAGAAACCTGAAGTTAAACAGTTTGCACGAAGAAGCATGATCGCTCTTGTGACTTCTCTTGAAAAAGGTTTACCCACACCAGTACAGTGAGAGCGGATTAAATTTACTTGTAGTGTGGCTAAGTCTTTTTCAGCAATGTGCATGCTTGAAAGAGCACCAAAACCAGTATTGATTCCGTAAACCGGAGCTCCTTTTTTTACGATGTCGAAAACAAACGCGCGAGACGCTTTCATTTTTTCCATCGCTTTTGAATCGATAGATAATTTCACTGATCCACCTTTGGCGTGTGCCACCTGGTGAACTTGATCAATAGTTAAAGACTGGCCATTTAAGCTGATGTTCATGTGTACTCTCAAGGGTTAAAAAAACGCCTTGATCCTACAATGAAAAAGCTCAAAATGTAATGGGGTTTTGCTTCAATTTAGGCAGCTATCACACTGTTTTCTTTAGGGTATTTTTTAATTAGCTGAATGACGACCATATGGGCTTTTGTATTATTGTAATGGCCGCACCAATAGATGAGTGAGCGCTTCTTGTGACAGAGGTAGAGAAGGCCAGGATTGCCTTCAATAGCCTCGGTTAGTGACTGGAGGTGATTCATCTGGATAAATAAAATGATTTGCTCGAGCTCCTTGTTGTCGGCTTCCTTAAAGATCAGGTTTTTAAAAATGTTTCTCAATTGCATATGTGGGAGTTTAAGTGCTAAGGGAGCCTAAACCAAACGAGGGCTTAAGTAGCTGATTTCTTCAACGCTTCCTTGGAGAATAAACAAAAAAACACCCTCAAAAAGAAGGCACAAGTAAAAAATTCAAGAGACCTACCAGGTTTTTATGGGCCTGCTATGATGGGGCAACCATCAATAGGAGCTCTTATGAAAACAACTCTTGCAGTCTTTGCATTGGCAATTACTCTTTCAACTTCAGCGTTCGCTGGAGATCGTCTTGTTTATACGGTGAAAGGTCATGAAGTTTTAACGCTCAAAAAAATCTCAAAAACTCGCTTCACGAAAATTTCTCAAGTGGTAACTGGACAAGCGTCTCTGGATTACATCACGGCAAAAGGAGTAAAAAACCTAAGCTCACAAGAAATTAATGAAGCAAGTGAAGAGCTGGTGAGTTTAGAAGTAACCGGAAAAAATGTTGTAAGGCTTATCGACATTAAAGAAAACATCAATAAAGAAATCCCGGCGACAGTAAATACAAGTTTATTTGGAAGTGTAAAATCAATCACAGTTAGCGCACAAACAATGGAAGGACTATACGCTGCCAGCATGAAGAGATCTGGTCTTGATACATTAAGAAACCTAAGACTTTTAGGCGGAGCGATTTCCAGCTCAATCGTTTCAACTGATATGAAATGTGCTGCTGATGGCGATCTTCTTATTTGCCAACAGGATCAGACGTTAACTCTTCTAGCTCAATAATTAGAAGTTTCTCAGTGATTCGATTTTGTTTTTGTAATTGTCTTTAGTCGTTTTAAAAACATAAGAGCCGGCAACTAAATTGTCGGCTCCTGCCTCAATCAGTTCCTTGGCGTTTTTGTCTGTCACTCCACCATCAACTTGAATTTGAAAGTGTGCTTTTAGGGATTCGCGTCTCTTTTTTAGTTCTTTAATTTTATCAAATGCACTTGGCATAAAAGACTGTCCACCAAAACCAGGTTCAACTGACATCACTAAAACAAGATCAATTGCTTTTAGGATTTCATCACTCAATTTATGAGTTGGTGTATTGGGCTTGATCGAAATACCCACGCTCGGGTAGTTCTTTTTTAATTCTTGAATAAGTGAAAGCGAGTCCATCACAGCTTCAAGGTGAAATGTGAAGTTGTGGATTCCTGAATTTTTTAAAGTTTCTCCGTGGAATTCAGGGTTAGTCACCATGAAGTGAGCGTCACATTTATGAGGGGATCTTTTAGTGATGAGTTCAATGATCGGGTGGCCAAACGTCAGGTTCGGAACAAAGTGTCCGTCCATGATGTCGAGGTGAAACCACATATCTTTCACACCAGAAAACGCCATGAGTTCCGGTTCAATATTGAGGAAATCGCAGGCAAGAAGACTTGGTGAAATGATAGTCATAAACTTTTACGGATTGAGGATGATCTCTCCGCCCTTATTTTTAAGTCCGTTTAATAATTCAGTGTCACTGCAAACTTTTTTACCTTCAAGCTGAATCTTACTCAGTCTGATGGCCGATCCGTCATTTAAACCAATAGACAGGAGTCCGTGGTCGATTGAAGTTTCTCCGGGTTTTAATGAACGAGGGAGTTTTTCAATCTCAAAAACTTTAAGTCTCTGGCCATTTAAAAAGCAGTAAGTCCCAGGCCATGGATCGAAGGCCTTAATCTGGTTTCTGATTTTTTTATAGTCTGATTCTTTGAAATTTAAAAACCCATCTTCTTTTTTTATTGTGGGAGCAAAACTCACTCCAGCAGGGTCTTGAGGAGTGTAAACTAGTTTATCTTCTAAAACTTTTTCAATTAAAGCTTTTGTACTGACAGCGGCCTTAAGTTTAAGTTTGTTGTAGAGACTTTCACCTGTTTCATCGTCAGTAATCGCTACTTCATCGAAGTGAACTAAATCACCAGCATCCATTTCTTTAACCATCTTTTGAATTGAAACACCGGTTGAAGTGTCGCCATTTAAAAGAGCGTACTGAATAGGAGCAGCTCCACGGTATTTAGGAAGAATAGATGTGTGAATATTAAAACAACCAAGGCGAGGCATGTTGAGAATGCGTGAGCCTAAGAATTGAGCGAAAGCTAGAACCAGGATGAAATCCAGATTTAGTTTTTCCAGAGCTTCAAGAACCTCTGGTTCGCGGTTAATGTTTTCAACCTGATAAAGAGGGATGTTGTGAGTTTTAGCAAACTCAGCCACGGGAGGAGCTTTTAATTCCTGTCCTCTTCCGGCCGGGCGATCAGGCATAGTGATAACGCCGACAAGATTGATAGACGGGTTATTGTATAGCTCTTCGAGTGTAGGCACTGAAAAATCAGGAGTCCCACAGTAAACGACATTTAATTTTCTAGTCATTATTTTTTCTTTTGTTTCTTCAGGAACTTTTTTTCAATTAACTGCTTCTTTAAAAAACTTAGACGGTCGATGAAAACAATCCCATCGAGGTGATCGTTTTCGTGTTGAAGACAAACTGAAAGCAATTCATCAGCTTCAAGCGATAAATGATTGCCGTACATATCTTGGTACTCAACTGTTACAAACTCAGCACGTTTAACGTCTTCGTATACACCGGGAACACTTAAGCATCCTTCTTCATGGATGATTTCGCCGGTTTTATTTTTAAATACAGGATTGATGAAAACCATTGGTTTAAAATCTGAAAGACGCCATTCTTCAGTGCCATCGGCCATCGTAACTTTATCTCTTTCAAACCAAATATCTAAAACAAAAAAGCGCAGACTCACACCGACTTGTGGTGCTGCTAATCCAATACCTGGTGCGTGGTACATGGTGAAAAGCATGTCTTTAACCAGTGCTCTTAACTCATCGTTAAATTCAGTAACAGGAGCTGCGACCTTTTTTAAAACAGGTGCAGGATATGTGAAGATGGGAAGCTTCGCTCCCTCTAATTTGTAGTTCTCTAAAAAGTTATCTTTCATTCCTATTAAATACCATAAATTAGCGCAATTTGCGATGGTAAATAAAATAGCCTGCTAAGTAGAGAACAAAGACCGACGGAACCCCAAAAGTAGCAGCTATCGCTGGGATTTTACTGGTTTGTCCAAGAGTCATAAAGTACGAGTAAATAAACCAATACAGGAAGGTGAAAGTGAGAACGAAGGCGATATTCATCCCAAAAGAGCTGTTTCGTCGGTTGGGATTAAAGAGTGCCACAGAGGCTAAAATCGCCAAAACTAGACACGTAAAGCCTGAGGAAAATTTATCGAGGAACGTGACATAATATTCACTGTCGTTGATTCCATTGGTTCTTAGAACAAGGATGTAGTCATACAGGCGCCAAATATTTAGTGTAGAAATGTCAGCGTTGATCTTTTTGAAATCAGACACCGTTTCATTTAAATCAAATTTTTTATCATTAAAAAAACTGGGAGAGGGAAACGTTTTGTTTTCCAAGTTGGTCACATGAACGCCTTTTTCCAGCTGCCATGTTTTTCCTTCAACAAATTTCGCCGTTCCGGCACTGACTTGCTCGGCCAGTTTGAAGTTTCTGTCGTAGAAGTATAAGTTCAAATCATAAATGGTATTTGTGACACCATCAAAAGAGCTATATGAAAAGAAATAGTCCTGTCCTTTAAACCAGATTTTACCAGACTTAAGAGCGTTGATTGAAACGGTGCTTGTCTTTGCTTTATTGGCAATGCGTGGATGTGAATCACTTAAAAGGGACTGCTGATGTTTTGTATAGGGAACAAGGTAGCCGTTGATAAGAAAAAGAATAAGGCCAATCAATGCACCGATAATTCCTATACAGAGAACAAATTGTCTGCGGGAAAAACCACTGGCAAAAATGGCCGTCAGCTCGTTTCGGCTTTTAAGCTTATTGATAGAAAAAAGGGAAGCAACCAGGCAGGAGACTGGAAAAATTTTAATAAGAAATGATGGCATCTCCAGAGCTAAATCCAGCAGAATTGAGCGCAATTCGTTTGTTGCCTTTAAAAGACCTGTCAGGATATGTCCAAGCGACAAGACCATGGCCAGGATAAACACAGCACCTAAAAAAAATGTCAGCCATTCTTTAAGAATGAGTTTTCTGATTGTAAACATGGGGTCTGATTAAAAACACAAAAGTTGATAATAAAGGACGCGCGATAAAAGCATTAAAAGCAAACTTCAAGACCGGTTTCTGGCTTAAAAAATCTACCAGGCGAGGCGAGTATGCATAATAAAAATCGATAAAATCCAATCCCAGACTATGTTTGGCGATCTTCAATTTGAAGTGTCTTAAGACTTCAGTTTTTTCGTGCTCAAATCCAAAACACATTGTGGCCACATAACATCTCTTCGCACTGATTTGAATCTTGTGGTAAGCGGCCTCAAAGGCCTTGGGGTTGTGGGCCTGCTTTTTATTGTTAAATTTGCGGATGATCTGAGCGTTTACGTGTTGGTATTTGAAACCGATTGAGAACTTCATAAACTGATCTAAGCAACGCAGACAATCCCTTTGTAGGTTAGGGCTTCGGTCGTAGGCCTTGGCCAAATCCCAGTAAGCGTGACTAATTAACAGCAACTCCGTCATGTCTTTTTCCGCATCAAAGAGCGAAGGAGTCAGACGGTCTTCGGTTGTATCGAAATAGAGAGCAAGAATACCGAGGTATTTGTTATAAGAATCCACGGCCTGGGCCATGCGATCTTCTTTGACAAAAACTTGAGCGCGCTTGAGGTGAGTCAGTCGTGTGCGGTAAAGTTCCACAACCTGCTCGCGCTTTTTCTCGTCCTTGAGGTCTTTTGCGTCAGCTTTTTTCTTTGCCAAGTTACACCTATTTTAGAATCTTAACGATGCTGCGAAAGACATCTCTTTTATTTTAGATTCTGTTCTGTTGATAGTCGTATCTGCATCTTGTGTAGTGTTTTTCAGAGCGAACTCAAGAGCAAGCCTTGGTTGAATCCATGCAAGTCCAAAACCATTTCCTTTTTCGTCGTGTTCTTTATCTTTGAAAGCACCAAAACGTAGATAGAAATCATCTAGCACGCGAACCTGAACACTCCCGCGGTAAAGAAGTGACTCAGAGATTTCTTCGGAAGTGTAGTTTGCTCCGAAATCAAGACCAATAGTAATGTAGTCAACAAAAACATGTTGTGCGCCGACAATGGCCTTTGTCGCCTGGCCTTTTGACTTGAAAGCATCGTAAACAACAACACCAACTGAGCTTTGTGTGTCTATTGAGTGAGTCACACCAAAAACAGATTGATAGTAATCAATTTTTTTATTTGTAAGAGTGTTTTCATCTTTAGTTTTCCTCATGCTGAAACCAAAAGCTGAACCTGGGCTTAATGGTGAGCTTGCACTAGCTCCCCAGCGGCTTCTTTTTATTGCACCTTCTTCCTGGTGAACGTAGCTGACTGTCCCACTTAGAGAAGCATTGCCATCAGCTAAAACAACACCTGTTGATTTTGGCTTTTGAATAATGTTCCCTTTGTCATCTTTCAATTGCAGCATGTCTCTTTGAAAATAAACACTGCCATTGTTGAAGAAAGATAAGCTAGCAGGGTTTAAGAATGCCGCTTCTTCGGCAAGAATGCTGGAAACACCAGTACCTGCAGTTGATTTTAGATGTGTCGTCTCAAATTCATGTATTCTTGCATGCGCAAAGTTTGACATGATGAGTGTGCTGACGAGGAAAAAAGATTTTGTGATTTGATTGCGAATATTAGTAAATCCTTTTAAAATTAATAACAGCTTTCAAAAGGAAATTATAATGAAGATTAGACGCGCCGTCATCCCCGTTGCAGGAAAAGGGACAAGATTTTTACCAGCCACTAAAGAAGTTCCAAAGGAAATGATTCCTATCATCAACCTTCCAATGATTCACTACGTAGTAGAAGAAGCAATTTTGTCAGGTATTGAGCAGGTTGTTTTCATCACTTCATCAGGTAAAAATGCGATTGAAGATTATTTCGACCGCAAGTTTGAGCTGGAAGATTTTTTAATTAAAAATGGAAAATTAAAAGAGCTCGAGCTTGTTCAAAAAATTGGAAAAATGGTTGAAGTGACTTCAATCCGTCAGAAAGAACAATTGGGACTAGGTCACGCTGTTCTTTGTGCAAAAGATATCGTTGGAAATGAGCCATTCGCTGTTATCTTAGGAGATGAGATTGTTCGCGGGCCAAACCCGGTTACAAAACAATTGATCGATGTTTCGACAAAAAACAATAATGCCAATGTGATTGGAGTTATGGAAATCGATCCTCAGGAAACTTATAAATACGGTATCGTTAAAGGGAATTTTACTGACGCTCAGAAAAAAATAATGCGTATGACGACGATGGTGGAAAAACCAAAGCCGGCCGATGCACCCTCAAACCTGGCAACACCAGGGCGATATGTTTTTAGACCGGAAATTTTCGACGCACTAAAAGTGATCCCAAAAGGAGTTGGTGGAGAATACCAATTAACAGATGCGATCAACTTGTTGGCAAAAGAAGGTGAAGTTTACGCTCACATTTTTGAGGGCGCGAGATTTGATACAGGAAATATCGAAGGGTACTTAAACGCAACGATTGAATTCGCTCTAATGAATAAAGATTCAGAAGAGATGATGAGACGTCTTATTAAAGAAAAAGTACAAAAATACAACATCAGATAGGATTAACGATGAAGAGATTATTTCAGGCCTTAATGATTCTTTCGTTTGCATTTACCTTGCAAGCTTCTGTTCCAACGGAAGAAGGATTGTTAAAGAACTTAAACAATGCAGATCTGCCAGGACAGTATGTAACCGTTAAGATGATGGTTCAGTCACTGAATGAGCCTGATAAGATGGACTATGTTAAGTTGCAATTGACTCTGGATAATCCCAATACTATTGGCATGCTTCAAACTGTTTATTCAAACGGACAGATGCTTAATTCTCAAATTAAGAGCGTGAAGTATGTTCCAGATCTTTTAACTCAAATCAGAAGAGAAAAAGCTCCTGAAAAAAGTATGTTCTATGGTGTGCTGATGATGCTGGCTACAAACCGCTCTCAAGGAGTTGAAGCGTTCTTGGAAAAAAATGGAGTGAGTGTTGTAAAAAACAAAACTCTCTTGAATGAAGATAAGATGAAGCTTCTTCGCGCTTACCGCACTCACTTAGTTAACAGCAAAGGAAGAGGTGATGCAGGTTCTCCATTGAATCCAGAAGACCCAAAAACAAAGGAAAAAGTTCTGGAGCTTTTCAGATCGAATACTTTTAAGCGCGCACGCAATATTGAATTGGTTAAAAAAGATAACGAGTTTATGTGGAAAGTGGATTGGAAGTCGGTCCAGGGTTATTTTTCAAATGAAGAAAGACAATTTAGAGCAATGGACTACGCAACAGCTGACGCTCAAATTAAATTAGAAGCTAGCAACTATCTTCTTTTTAATGGAACAAATGAACTTCCTAAATTTATGAACATGAAAGACAGCACAGGTGGATTATATAAAATCCAAACACTGGGTCTCGATGTTAAAAAAGCCGACAAACGCCTGGCCGATAGCTACGAAGAAATGAAAAAAGCTCCGGGACAAGCTGACCCTGGCTATTCATTTCTATTTTAAGAATGGAAAAAACTCTCTTTCTTGTTGCGGTTAATACGCCTTTTAATGGCTCTATGCTGACGTATAGTGCGGGGGGAGAGCTCGCTCAAAAAATCACTAAAGGAACATTAGTTAAAGTTCCATTGGGAAAAGGCAAGAGATCGGTGGATGGCTGCGTCTGGCAGAAGGTCTCAGAACAAAACCTTGACCTGGAAAAAATTAAAGACATTACCGAAGCAAGTGATGAGCTAACTCTCTCTAAAGAAGAGTGCGACCTCTTCCAATGGATGGCCAGTTATTATCACTATCCATTGGGACAGCTGATTTTTGATGTTTTACCCCCTTTTTTAAAGCGCCCACGCAAGCTCAACTACGATCAAGGAAAGGGAGAAGAGTCTCTATTTGTATTAAATCCAGATCAACAAAACGTAGTTGAGAAAATCACGGAAGCAGGCTTTGATAAATTCACAAAGTCATTAGTTCATGGAGTGACTGGGGCCGGAAAGACCTTGATCTATCTGGAGCTGATTCAAAAAATCATTAAAGAGAAAAAATCAGTTCTCTTTCTTCTTCCAGAAATTAACCTCACCCCGCAATTTTTAAAAACATTTGAAACCTATTTAAATGTACCGATCTATTCGTACAACAGTGCCATTAGCAATTCAGATAAATTTGGATTGTGGAAACTTCTTCAGGAAGACTCTTCACCAAAATTAATTCTTGGTGTGCGCAGTAGTGTGTTTTTGCCGATTAAAAATCTGGGGCTGATCATTGTCGATGAAGAGCACGATCAATCTTTTAAGCAAGATGACCGTTGTACATATAATGCCCGTGATATAGCGATTAAAAGAGCTTCGCTTTTAAAGATTCCCGTTGTTCTTGGCTCAGCAACACCAATGGTGGAAACCTATAAGGCCTTTGTCGGAACAACTCACTATTTCCCACTAACCAAAAGGGCCCAAGAAGCAAAACTTCCTGACGTAGAGTTGGTTGATATGCGAGGGAGAGCGCGAGTTGAAGCTGAAAAGATGCTTTGGCCTTATAGCAGTGAAAGTGTGTTTAAGATAAGAAAGGCGCTTGAAAAAGGTGAGCAGGTTCTCGTTTTTATCAACCGCTTGGGTTATGCGAGTTATTTACAATGTAATTCCTGCGGACATCAATTTGCCTGTCCAAATTGCAGCACTAATTTAAAATATTTCAAAAAGCGCAGCGAGCTTGTATGCCAAACTTGCGAGTATAAATCACCGGCCCCAGAAATGTGTCCTGAGTGCATGAACATTCAACTGACACCCAAAGGCTTTGGAACGGAAAAGGCCCACGACACTTTACAGGAGCTATTTCCCGACAGAGTGGTCGAACGTTTTGACCGTGATGAAATTAAGACATTTGGAAAACTAGAAGAAACGCTGGATCTTTTTCACCAAAAGAAAATAGATATACTGGTCGGAACCCAGATGCTTTCAAAGGGGCACAACTTTGAAAACGTAAACCTGGTTATTATATTGGGGATCGATTCTCAATTAAATTTCCCTGACTTCAGAAGCAATGAAAGAGTTTATCAAACGCTTACTCAGGTTAGTGGTAGAGCTGGACGATTTGGAAAAAAGGCCGAAGTTCTTGTTCATACCTTGGCCCCGGAAAATAAAATCTTTTCTTATTTAAAGAATCATTCATTTGATGACTTCTATAAGGATGAGATACCGCTGAGAGAAATGTGCTCATCACCTCCGGTAAAGAAAATCATCCTACTTTATATCAATGGAAAACATCAGGCCGAAGTCATTAAAGAGAGCAGTACCCAAGCAGAGAGATTGTCTGAACTAGCGCACACGCACTTTAATAAAGTAGATGTTCTTGGCCCTAGACCTTCAATGATTGAGAAAAAAGTGAACAAGTTTACTTGGTCTTTGCTCCTCAGAAGCGAGGATATCAATCAACTCCACAACTTATTAAATACTTTCCTAAAAAACTACCGCCCCCCTCACACTATCTCGTTGAAAATAGACGTAGATCCTTATTATTTTGATTAAGTATTAAAGAAAATCTCAATTTCCTCCGTAAAGACGATGAGAACTTGATATAGGCCCATCTTCCTAAAAGGAATTGCGTATGAAATTGAACAAAAAAATCTTGGCGATTAACTTGTTGGCAAGCCTTCTGATCACAGAAAGTGCTTTCGCAAGAATTCAAGGGGTAAGAACACCGAGTAATGGTGAATCAAAACCTTCGAATGGAGCCGCAACAAGAAATTCTTCATCTAATACGGTGAAAAAATCGGAAGCGACCAAAGAAGAGGTCATTACAAGCCAGGCCAATTCAATGGCTTCATGTGATGGTGATCAAGATAAAGAAAAATATTATCCGCTAGAGTTATTCCAACAGCTGACTCGCGATGGAGATAGCATCAATATTGAACAGAGAGCTGGCAATAAGGTCGTGGTAAGAATTCCACCGATCATTAACGTATGTGGTAACTTCCTTCCAGAACTTAGACAGGATAAAGATTCAAAGAACGTAACTGTTCTTATGAGACTTGTTAAAAGAGGCGAAGACGGAAAAGATGTTGATCAAACTTACGCTCAATTTGAAGAGTGTCTTTCTAATTACAAGCTAAAAGGAAAAGACGGAACAGAATCACCAATCCTGGTTGATGGTCAGCTTAAGCACGATGACATTCCAGGAAAACTATATTCAGAAAACATCTACTCGATGGATTATGAATTCGATAAAAAAGCAGATATCAAAAAGTCTGTGACTTTAACTTTTGGTTACCCAAAAGCATACAATGATCCAAGAAATGGATATAAACCACTTTTTGGTCTTGAAGAGAGAGTTAAAGGAAGTGTACCTGGTGAATCATGTATGCTTGCTGAGAAAATTGCTGATGATTCAACTTTCATCAATAAAGGTCAAGATGTGTTGATTGAAGAAATCAATGCTATCTGTAAGTCTGGTGATGCTCAAAAAATCGCTGAAGCTAGAAGATCTCTTGGTAATGCTGACGCTCTTAAAGATATTGCTGATAAAATCAAAGCAGAAATGGATGCTGGGTACCTGAATGCGGTTAAAGCAGACGTTGCTAGAATTGATGGTGAGCTAAAGAAGATCGAAGAAAAGCTTAACAAGCAAAGAGACACAATGGATGAGGCGACAGCGAAAAAAGAAATCGCTAAATACGCTGAGCTAGTGAAAGAGCTTGATAATAAGTTCCTTAACCCAGCGATCTACCGTGTTGATACTTTAATGCAAAAACGTGCAAATCTTGAAGATGGTGCACCGGAAATGAAAGCGATTGATGATGAAATCAAAAAGCTTAACGAAGAAATTGGTCAATTCTCAAAGAGAAACCCAACGTCGTTTGCAAGTGTTTATTCTGTAATGGAAAAATACGCGATTAATGATTCAGCTAAAACAGTTGAAGATATCCGTCTTAAGTCATACCTATACTCAAAAGTATATGCAGGACCAACAGATGAAAAACGTGGAAAGCCATTAACTTTTGAAGCAGCTAACAAGCAACAGGTTGAGAAGTTACAACGTTTTGATAAAACTCTTAATGATTGGACAGATCAGTACCTTGTTGGACAAGGGAATATGTACCCAATCAAGAAAACAGAAAATGAGCGTCAAGCGGCCATTGATCGTATGAACTCTCGTTACGCTGCTTTCGAAAAGAAAGAATACCAAGACTACAACAGCTACTGTGCGGTTGGGATGCTTGGAAGTGTAAAGAACCCAGTTAAGTGTAAAGAGTTTGTAAGCGGAAGAGACAAGCGCTTGTCTGCTGAGCTTAAGAGACGTGAAAAAGACCTTTATTACATCAAAGGTAGAAATGATAAATTAACGAAGATGGGTACAAACTATAACGAGTACCAAAGAAAAGTAGCTTCAAGAGAAGAAGCGGAAGCAGATATGTATGAACCATACGGATCATCATATACAAGCTACGAAGATAACTTCGCTGATAGATACCCTGGGTACTATGGGCCAACAACATCTACAGCATACGATGCTTCTATGTATAACATGGGTGGGCAAAGTGCTTCGATGATGATGGGTCAACAGCAACAACAGATGTACTACCCACAACAACAGTCGCAAATGATGTATGGGCAACAGCAAGGTTACCAATACCAAATGCCACAAATGAATCAAATGGGTGGACAGCAGATGGGTGCTTGGCCTTCTATTTGAGCTGAAATTAAAAGTGTAGAAACAAAAAGGCCCTCTTTCGAGGGCCTTTTTTATTAGAAAGTAACTGAAGTGTTGATTTGTAGAAGAAGCGAGTTTTTAGTTTCGTTCTTGATCGTAGTATCGTTAGTGTAGCTGAAATAGTCCCCAGTGATCAGGTAACCAAGACCAGCACCGATAGAGATTTCATTGTTCCACTTGTAAGTAGCGTTGACGTCGATTTCAGTTCCAAGATCATCAGACTGAGTTGTCACAGCATTAAACATTTTGTTTTTTGTGTGGTTGTAAGCAGCTTTCCCAGCTTCAGCTGTTTCAAGAGCTTTAGCATAGATAACGGCAGTATCAAACGTCCACTTCTCAGAGTTGTAGCTTGATTTCAATTTGAAGTACATTGTATTTGTCATGTACGAGTCGTAAACACTTGCTGTGTTTGGAGCTCCAATCGCATTTAAGTTATAACGGAAAAGGATGTTCGCAACTTGATAGTTTGGATTTAAGAAAAGAGCGCCGAATTTACTTCTGCTTCCGTCTTGTCCATTAACACGTCCACCATTGAATCCGAAATTCCATGAGTCACTTGATTTATAGTTTGCTTCAACCAGGATTGCTTTTGTTGAGTAGCTTGTCACTGTGTTGTCAGCGTTTGTTTTTCCTAGGTCACCAGAGATGAGTGGAACTTCAACTGCTACGTCAAATTTACCCCAAACTTTTTTAAGGTAGATATCTGTGATCTTAACGTCAGTTTCTCCAACTTGCTTATTTGTTGCAGTTGGGTCGATTGATGTTGAGAAGTGAGTGTTATTTGCACTGCTTGATTTAACTGTGTAAAGAAGACCAAAAGCAATGTCTCTTTCCGGGTTATCGTAAAGAAGACCAGCTCCAAGTTCTTTTGCATTTGTTGCATCAGTTAGGCCACCGTTAGAAACTTTTGACCAGAATGGATTTACGTAGAAGTTTCCGATTTTAAGTTTCATCGTGATCCCATCGCGAGAAGAAGCGTGGCGATCCCATGCATTTGATCCGTCGTTATAGATTGCCCCAAGACCCCAGTTATAAGTGTGGCGACCAATCATGTATGTCGCAGTATCTGAGTAAAGTTCAAGGTAAGCTTTTTTGATGTTAACCGATGAGCCTTTAGCTTCATTGTGGTAATAAACAGGAATTGTATTATCACCGGCCCTATCTGTTTGAGCAGAGTCACCAAGGAATCCTCCGCTAGCATAACCAGTTGTCAGTTCCGCCTTAAACGTAGCTGCGTCATTAATGATCATCGTTGGAGCTAGCTTTAAAATGTAGCTCTGCCAAGAAGCCGAAGATTTATCACCAGTATCAAGTGCAACTTCTTGTGAACCGTTGTTGGTTGCTGTGCGAGCAGTTTTTCCATCGATTCTACGGAAGCTTGAAAGAAGAGTTGAGTCCACGCCGAAAGAGCCGTGCCAGTCGATAGGAAGAGCAAATGATGTCGCTGGGATTACCGCAAGAGAGGCGATGGCCAGGAATCTGTTCAAAGACATAGTCATGAAATACTCCAAAAAAGAGGTCAATTAACATTGGAAAGTTTTATCAAAATACTATATGAAATGAGAGTGGTTAAGTCAAAATGAGAAACACAAGAATTATGACTGGATTATCCCTGTATTTGTGAGATTATAGATAAGATGAAGCAATGGGCAATTCGCATATTTATCTTCCTGCTGGCACTCATGGTTCTAGTAACTATTGGTGTGTACATTTTTGTTAAGACAACACTTAACGAGACATCAATCGCTCTTTTGGAAGACAAAATTTTAAAAAGCTACGATCCTTACATCACTTCTTATCCGACAGTGACACTTGAAGAGGGCTCTCTGGTCAAAAGAGAAGAACTTCAACGCTTTTATCTCTTTACCGCAGAAAAAAATAGTTTTGATGATTTTATGGCGCGCTCACGCGAAAGCGGTGCAATCACAGACCTAAGTGCCATCCCTGGTTTGTTGCAAATCAATCATGACGTCTCTTTTAAAAACCTGATGAGCAACGATTGTGTTGAAATCTACTGTTACCAACACTACTTGCCATTTGAATACATCCCTTCAATTTTCTGGAAGGGTCTTATCGGAGTAGAAGATCAACGCTACCTTGATCACTTTGGTGTTGATCTAAAATCTTTATTCCGTGCTTTCGTGACCAATTTAAGAACTATGCGCTACACGCAGGGGGGATCGACAATCTCTCAACAGCTGGTAAAAAACTTATTTTTTACAAATGAGAAAACGTTTTCGAGAAAATTAAAAGAAATGGTCGTTTCAATTTATATTGAAACAAAATTTCCTAAAGAAAAAATTCTGGAAGCTTACCTGAATGAAGTTCATTGGGGTGCTCTTCAGGGAATCAAAATGAAAGGGGTTCTTTCCGCTTCACTTTTTTACTTTGGTAAAAAACCAGCTGACATCACGCCCTTTGAAGGTGCGATCCTGATTGGTCTTTTAAAAGGTCCAGGTTATTTTCACCCGCTTAAAAAACTGGAAAGACTTCAAGAAAGGGCCGACGTTGTTTACAAGAAACTCGTTCAGGAAAACTTTGTTCCTAACGATCCAAGCCTCATCTGGAAAAAAGCGGACTGGGATAACTGGACTGCACGCTTGAAGAAACTTGAGAGCGCTCGTTATCACCAGTCGATCTGGAGAACATTAAACGATCAGGAGCCAACGCTTTCAGAGTATGAAAAATTCGTGCTTATTCAAAAAGTGGCCGATGTAAAAAGTAAAATCAATGATCGCTTTAACGACAAATTCAACACTGTTGATATCTCGGTTAAGGTTATGCTTGGACCATTGAGTTCAGACTCTTGGTACAGTTACTACAACCGCGTAGAAAGAAATAAAGAAAAGGCCCTTTCAAAAGAAAGACACCAAGTCGGAAGTACAATTAAGCCGATTATTTACAGTGTCTTTGAAGACCTTGGACGCAGAATGGATGAATGGGTTGTGACTGATCCAATCACATTGCAGCTAAAGTCCGGGCCGTGGACTCCAAGAGAGGCCCATCGCAATCTTCCAGCGCAGGTGACTTACACAGATGCACTTTTAAAGTCACTTAACCGTCCTGTGATAAGAATAGCCAGCGAGCTGGGATTTCCTCAGGTTGAAGAAAAGTTAAAACCGTATTTTCCAGAATTAAAAACCCCGCTTGACCAATACCCATCAGAACTTCTGGGAAGTATGGAGCTGAGTATGAGCGAGCTTAGAGACGTCTACGCAAACTTTATTAAAACAGAATGCGGCAAAATAAAAAACAGTGAGCGCTTCATGGACCAGTCGGTGCTTCAGCTTCTGTCTGACCCGAACCAAACGACAGTTGAGCGCGCGGTAGATGTTGTTATGCAAAAGCTTAGGTTTTTCGGTAAAACCGGGACCACAAACAATGGTTATGACAACTGGTACGTGGCCTTCGATGGTAAGAATATCACCCTGATCTGGGTTGGATACGAAGGCGAGCGCAAAACAAAATCACTGGGATTATACGGTGCAACTACCGCCTTTGATGTCTTCCAGAATTATTACCGCGACAGAGGTAAGCGCTTCCAGCAATTTGGTTGCGAACTCGTCCTTAATTAAGGGCCCTTTTTTTAAGGACATACTTGCAAAAAAGCGCTTCTGCGTTTATATTGAATCCACAAAAGATTGGGGTGTCGACAAGTGGTAAGTCAGCAGATTTTGATTCTGCCATGCCAAGGTTCGAATCCTTGCACCCCAACCATTTTGTAAAATCAGTCCCACATTTATTTTAGAGAGGATCTTGTGAAACGAATTGTCTTAGTTTCTGGTTCTTCAAATCCAAGTCTTGCCAATCAAATATCAGATTTTTTAGATGTGCCGCTGGTTAATCCCCAATTAGTTCGTTTTGCTAATGGTGAAATTTTCTGTGAAATTGAAAAGCACGTTCGTGGTGCTGATGTTTTTGTTGTTCAGTCAACAAGTGCGCCAGTTAACGATAACCTGATGGAGCTTTTGATTATGATCGATGCTCTTAAGAGAGCTTCGGCTTCATCAATCACAGCTGTGATTCCTTTCTACGGATACGCCAGACAAGATAGAAAAGCTTCTCCGCGCACTCCGATTTCAGCAAAACTTGTTGCCGATATCGTAACGGTGGCCGGGGCAACGAGAGTCGTGACAATGGACCTGCACGCAGGTCAGATTCAGGGATTCTTCAATATTCCATTCGATAACATTTACGCTTCACCTGTCATCTTAAACTACATCAAGAAAGAAATTTTTACTGAAAACTCAGTCTTTGTTTCTCCTGATGCTGGTGGTGTTGAGCGCGTTCGTTTCTACGCTAAGAAATTAAACTCAGATATCGCCATGATTGATAAACGTAGAACAGGTAAAAACATCGCTGAAGCGATGAACGTTATCGGTAACGTTAATGGCAAAGAATGTATTATCATCGACGATATGATCGACACAGCTGGAACACTGGTTGAAGCCTGTAAAGCTCTAAAGAAAAACGGAGCGACTAAGGTGTATGCTTGTGCGACTCACCCGGTATTTTCTGATCCTGCGATCAAGAGAATTTCTGAGTGTGCTGAACTCGATAGAGTGATCGTCACAGATACTATCCAGTTAACTGAAGCTGCTAAAAAATGCGATAAGATCAAAGTTTTATCAACAGCAGAACTTCTAGCGAAAGCTATCCACAGAACATTCAACAACGATTCTGTCAGCTCACTGTTTATTTAGGTGAGGAATTGATGGACCGTTTGATTGTTGGGCTGGGAAACCCCGGAATAAAATATCATTACACTCGCCACAACATTGGCTGGGATGTTTTTGAAGAGCTTAGTTTCGCGGGCAATCTGAAATGGACAGATAAGTTTAAGGGCCAGTACGCTGTTTACCAAAACGGTGATGAGAAGATTTATTTCTTAAAACCCCAGACTTTTATGAACCTTTCAGGTGAGAGTGTTCAGCCTTTGATGAACTTCTTCAAGATTCCAGTTGAGAACATTCTGGTTGTTCACGATGAGCTGGATTTACCGTTTGGAACAATTGCTTTTAAAAAAGGCGGTGGTCTTGCCGGTCATAATGGCTTGAAATCTATTGCAGGACTCTTAGGGACGCAGGAATTCAGACGCGTTCGCGTAGGGATTGGCCGCCCGGTTCATGGCGATGTTTCCAATTGGGTTCTCTCAGGGTATACCGGAGAGGATAAAGACTTTTTTAGACCCTTTTTAAAAGGGAGTGCCCAGGCGCTTGAAGAATATATCAAACTTGGTTTTGATAAAGCAGCGACGGCCTATAGTAAGAAAAAAATTGTTTAAATAAATAGAGGAATTTTTATGGGATTAAATTGTGGAATTGTAGGTCTTCCAAACGTTGGTAAATCGACAATCTTCTCTGCTATCACTTCAGCTCCAGCAGAAGCTGCTAACTATCCATTTTGTACGATTGAGCCAAACGTAGGTATCGTAGCGATGCACGACCCACGTATGAAAGCGATCGGTGATATTATCGGGCCAGAAAAAATGATTTATACGACAGTTGAGTTCGTAGATATCGCCGGTCTGGTAAAAGGAGCTTCAAAAGGTGAAGGTCTTGGAAACCAATTCTTAGGTCACATCCGCGCAGTAGATGGAATCGTTCATGTTGTTCGTTGTTTTGACGACGGAGACATTATCCACGTTCACGGAAAAGTTAATCCAAAAGATGATATCGAAACAATCAACCTTGAGCTTGCGTTTGCAGATCTTGAAGTTGTTGAGAAGAAACTTGCCAACATTCCAAAACTTTTAAAGTCACAAAACAAAGATGTTCTAACGTCTGCAAAAATCCAACTTCCAATCCTTGAGAACTTAAAAACTCAACTTGAAGCTGGTGTGGCCGCTAGAAACGTTGAAATGTCTGATGAAGACAGAGAAGCAATCAAAGACTTAAACCTGATTACTGGTAAAAAAGTTATTTACCTTTGTAACGTAGACGAAGAAGGTCTTTCAAAAGACAACGATTACGTAACAGCAGTAAAAGCATACGCTAAAGCAGAAAACTCTGAAGTCATGGTTCTTTGTGGAAAATTAGAATCAGAAATTGCAGCTCTTGAAACTCTTGAAGAGAAAAAAGAATTCCTTGAAGCGGCAGGGATTACAGAGTCTGGTTTAGATAAACTTACTCGTGCAGCTTACAATATGCTTGGCCTTAAGACTTACTTCACCGCAGGTGTTAAGGAAGTTCGCGCATGGACTTTCCACGATGGTTACAAAGCACCTCAGTGTGCAGGTGTTATTCACTCTGATTTCGAGCGTGGATTCATTAAAGCAGAAGTTTTCCACTTTGATGACCTGATCAAATACGGATCAGAAGCAAAAGTTAAAGAAGCTGGAAAATTTAGAGTTGAAGGTAAAGAATACGTCGTTAAAGATGGCGATATCATGCACTTCAGATTCAACGTCTAGTTAAACGCATGCCCAGAAAAATCCTCCTCTTCATCCCCGGTTACTACGGGTCAATGCTAAAGGAAGAAAGGACCGGAAAGGTCCGCTGGGCAAAAGCTTCAAATTTTCTTCTCAGCCAAAAAGGCATCTCACAAAATATTCCTGGAACCCAAATTGGCTCATTAAAAAAACTGGTCACAGCAGGCGTTTTAAAAAACGTTCGGGTCATTCCCCGTCTTTGGGTTGTTGATTCTTATGGGAAAACCCTTTCTCAATTAGAGACCTTCACTAAGGACAATCAGATTGAATTAGCGACAGTTGATTATGATTGGCGTGATGATTTTCTTAATTGCTTAAAAGTGATTGATCAAAAAATTAAAAGCTTCAACCTACGGGACTCAGATGAGCTCTATGTTCTTTGCCATAGCATGGGTGCTCTTTTGATGTCTTATTATCTCCGTTACGGGGCTCAAGATGTTGAGAGAGCAGTAGAGAATTGGGAAGGGCTTCGCTACGTAAAAAAAGCCGCGCTGATTGCTCCACCTCTCCATGGTTTAATGATTTTATTTCGCGATATGGAAGATGGAACAAGACTGGCCTTTAACCGCACACTTCTTTCAGGCCTTGATTACTCAACATTCCGGTCGAGCTACTTTTTTCTTCCGCCGAAAGGAGAAGATGTTGGAATGGAGAAAAATGGCGATAAGCATTCGCTTGGGCTTCACGATATTGAAAAATGGCAGAAGAATTCATGGGGGCCGTTTAAATACGCACGCCCGGAAGAGCAAAAAGCTGTTTTTGAATTTGTAGAAAAACAAATGCAGAGATCGACTAAATTCCATTCGCTTTTAAGAGCGCCGGTGGTCAATCATCCTTCGGTGAAGATTCCTCTTTTGCATGTCAGAGGACTTGGCCGTAAGACGCTCGAGATTGCGACATTAAAACGCACAAAGAAACGGTTAAAATATAGCTTCACCAAAAAAGGCGCAGTTGACGGTGACGGAACTGTGACTGCGGTTTCAGGAGCTTCTTTGAGCTATTTTAATGTTTTTGATTTTCACGGAATGGATTGCAGACTCGGGCATTTGGACGTTTTGGCCAAACCCGAGTCGCAAAAAATTATTCAAGATTTCTTTAAAAAATAATTACTTTAGAGAAGTTGAAAACGTCACTTTAAACGTTTCATCAAGCGGAGTCGTCAGCACGGAACGATTCGATAGAAGTGAATAGAAAAATTTATTTCTATAAATCAGCTTCACGTAGTTTCTCGTTTCTTCATAAGGAATGGATTCAATCGTCGCTAATGGATCTTCATTCCTAAAGATTTCTTTTTTCCAGCGGTCGATTCTGTTTTCACCGGCGTTATATGAGGCCAGGGTGTAAATCAGGTTGCCATCAAACTTTGTGAATAACTGCTTTAAATATTTTGTTCCTAGTGCGACGTTTGTTGAAGGATCACTTAAGTGCTTCACTTTGATTTTTCGGTTAAAGCGTTTTGCTGTTGCAGGCATTAACTGCATTAAGCCCTTAGCGCCTACACGAGAAGTGGCTTCAGGATTAAAAGCAGACTCTTGTCTGATAAGCGAAATAACAATAAGTGGATCAAGGTCATTAGAGTTTTTCTCAATAACGTTGAAATAACTCAGAGGGAAAACGTACTTAATTAAGCGGTAGTTTAGGCTTAATGAGTTTTCACCTAATGAATCCTGGAAAACTTTAAATGACGTAATGAACTTGTCTTGCGAGTGCAGTAGGCGCACAAGATTTAAGACAATAAACTCTTTATAGTCATTATTTGAAATTGTTTTTACTGTTTCAGTATCTTTAAAGACATCTTTTTTATCCAATCCCTGAATATAACGAAGCTCTAAAGTTGCAAATCTCTCATGCCCAATTTTATTCCATACAGCAAGACGTTTTAATGAATCTTTAAGCGTGTCTGTTGCTACATCCATTTTAAATTCTGCCGGAGAATCCTTGGTGATAAGTTTTGAAAGGATTTCCTGCTCGCTCTTTCCTTTTTCTTGAGCTGCAAGCTCTTTTAAAGAGATGATTGAATAGAATGAATAGGGAGAGCTATTGATGATCTTATGGAAATAATCATTAGCTTTTTTTATACTGCCCGTTTTTAGAAAAGAGTAGGCGATCCAGAATTGAAGTTTTGAATCGTAAGAATCAAAATTCTTCTCAAGGTTGTTTTTATCAACCACGGCCTTCATTGCCTTGTAATCTTTGTTAATTAAATGTGGCCATAAAAGATAGAAAGTCGATTCAGAGTTTTCTTCTTTTGGGGCAATCGCTCGAGAAAGTGCAAAGATCTCAATGGCGTCGTTGTCACGACCTTTGTAGTAAAGAGCTTTGGCAGCTAAAATAGTTCCAACCCAAGCGCGTCTTTCATCAATAAATTTCTTGTTTTTACCGTAAAAGTTAAGGGCGGCAATAACTTGGCTTTTGGCCACGGTGAAATCACCTTTGTCGCTGGCATCTTGTGAGTCTTTGATTAAACGCTGGAATTCTTCCTGAAAGAAAGTGCCAGAGTTGTTATCTAGGTGCAAGTTGTTCGCTAGGAATTGGTTAAGTAGCTTACTAACATGTAAGTTTACTAAAATAGCTGAAGTAGGTTTGGTTTTAAAGTCGACGTATTTCGCAATCAAAATGTCTGAGATCTTCTCGTGCTCAACTTTGTTGCCCTTGAAATGTTTTAGCAAAGCTGAAACTTCAGACTGGTTTTCTCCGCTGGCATAAAAAGGAGCAGCGTCTTTTAGATAGTTCAGGTCTCTCGTCGACAGATTAATGTTAGGAGAGAACTTTCTCATGTTTTTTAAATACAAAAAACGACAATAGCGATCAAGCGTAATGTCCATCCTGTGTGCCAGGCTTTCTGTGAATTCATTAACCGGGCGAGTTTGGATCGCACAATTTGTGTAGAACGAGTCCTGGTCTTTGATGGCCAAGATTTTTTCAAGGCGATCTACCATCGAGTTCAAGTGATCGAATGAATGCGATTTGCCTTTGTATGAAGAAATTTTTTTAATCGTTGCTGGGTTTAGTTCATTTTTTGTCAGTTCATTGTAAAGAGTCACGAGCTCTTTTCCATAGTCTAGATCAGCTGGAGAATAGTTCAGCTTGAACGGAATATCATCGGCCATGGCAATGGATGCAAAATTTAGATTAGGATTAGCCAGCGCCACAGAAAGTGAACATGTGGTAAGCGCCGCTAATGTGATTAGCCGTAAAATAAAGACCTCCGTGTCTTGGCCTATTTTAGTTAGTTCTTATTAGTAAATCTCTCCTGAATTTCAGAGAGCCGCGAAGAGATTTCATTTAGTACGACTCGTTTGTCGTCCGGGACAACGAGGCTTAGGTTATTTATATATGAATTTACTTCGCTTAAATAGACCAGGTCATTTTTGTACCCGTCTTCGATATACTCGATCGTGTCGTTCAGATCATCTGCAACGTCTTGGAAATAGTCGCCTTTTCTAAAGAACAATTTCCCTGGATTAAATCCCTCGCGGATAGCGCGCAAATGTTTTTGCAATTTATATAACGGCCCAGCAATTCGGTGGGAGAAAAAGATACATCCAAAGAACGTCAGGATGGCAAAACCGAAGTGAAGACCAGTTAGAAGCAGGATCAATAAATCGCGTTTCTCGCTGTAATATAGAGCAATTTCAGGGTTTTTCAGAGCGAAGTTTGCGCTGATCGCACTCAATAAAACGTAGATAGTGAATGGATAAATAAGTCCGGTTACGAATACCAGGATAGAAGCATATAAGCTCAATCTGTATTGGAACTTGGGATTAATTAAATAGATTTTTCTACTGTAAGACACGAGATCCCCTAAAGCATTCAAAATATACTTTTATTTTAGTGTATAAAGGCGCGCACTCCTAGGAAAAATTGAAACACCCTGACAATTGTTGACGAGTCCCATCAGTCATTGGAAAACCTTTAACAATCGCAGCTCTTCAGGTATATATACCCTTGGAAAAAATCATAATTTAGGGGCTTTTATGACCATTGAAAACATCCAAAATCAATTAAAAGTGATCGTGAATCCAAATACGGGAAAAACTCTTCATGAAGAAGGAAGAATCGTTGAAGTAAAAGCAGACCAAAATGAACTGCTATTTAAATATAAACGCGATGGAATTACACCGGAACAAAAGCGCGCGATCGAAACACTTGTTGTAAATATTGCAGCTCCAACATATTCGGCAGAAAAAGTAACGGTTCTGACAATTTCGGAAAACTCTGCAGATGTTTTTGCTGGAAAAACTTTTACTAAGCCAGAAACAAAAGCAGCACCTGCGGCCGCAGCTCAAATTAAAACAGGGCATGGTCCAGTTGGACAAAATAAAAAACACGTTGCTGGGGCAAAAAAAGTGATCGCCGTCTCTTCATGTAAAGGTGGAGTTGGTAAATCGACAGTGTCGGTTAACTTAGCTTTCGCTCTAAAAAATCTTGGATTAAAAGTAGGTCTTTTGGATGCAGATATCTACGGGCCATCAATGCCTATGCTTCTTAACCAAAGAGGAGCAAAACCAGGTGCGACTCCAGAGAAAAAAATTCTTCCAATTGACGCTTATGGGATTCCATTCATCAGCTTCGGTCTTTTTATCAATGAAAAAGATCCAGTTATCTGGAGAGGGCCAATGCTTGGAGGAGTTTTAAACCAATTCCTTTTCGACGTTGCTTGGGAAGGATTAGATTACTTAATTATCGATCTTCCTCCGGGAACAGGTGATATGCAGCTTTCAATGATTCAGGCGACTGACATTGATGGAGCTGTTGTTGTTTCAACTCCACAAGAGGTGGCAATCCTTGATTCGAAAAAAGGTCTTAACATGTTTAACCAGGTTAAGGTTCCGGTTCTGGGAATGGTGGAGAACATGAGTTATTTCGTTCCAGACGACAACACTTCTAAAAAGTATTTCATCTTCGGAGAAGGTGGAGTTAAAAAAGCGGCTGAAGAACTTAATGTTAATCTTTTAGCTGAAATTCCTTTAGAGATCGCTCTTCGAGAGGGATCTGACCAAGGGAAGCCATACATGAATGAAAAGAAGTATGAAGGCCGTCCTGTTTGGAATGCTTACATGCAGCTGGCGAAAAACATCAATCAATGTTTCAACGGCGAACCTCAAGGTGAATCAAAAGGTTTTTTTAAAAGACTTTTTTCATAAACTCACACTAGAATAGAGTTATGAATAACTTGATAGAAGTTTTAAAAGAACAGGCCTCATTCGGATTTACGGGAAAGATTAATCTTCTCTCGAAAGAAAATGGCCAGTTTCTCGGAGTCGTCTATCAACAAGAAGGTCTTATTGTCGGTGCCCAAATTAGGGAACTAAGAGGCAAGAAGGCGCTTTTAAAAATGATCTTCGACGACGTCGAATCCAACGAAAATTTTAAATTCATTGTCGAGCCGGAAGTTCTTCCGGCCGAAGTGCAAACCATGAAAATTGCCTTCGAAGAAATTAAGCTCGAAGCTCAAAAACACTTTCAAGAGTACGTCTCGGCCAAAAAACTACGCCCTGCTGCTCACCTAAAACTGGTTATTGACCCTGAGGTTATTGTCTCTAAAGACGACATTACCCCCCTGGAATTTGATGTCCTGGCAGTGATTAGCGAGTGGTGCAATGTCAGTGATATCTATAAATACAGCAAGTTAATGGATTTTGAGGTCACCCACGCCCTTGTTTCTCTTCGTAAAAAAAGAGCAATAAAGGTGTTCCAAAACTAAGGCGAGAGCATTAGAATTTCATGGTTTTTATAAGTGATACATTGGAGAAACTATGAAGAGTCAGGTACACAATCAAACTGAATTAAAAGAATTAAACGTTAAAATCGAGAAGGAAGTTGTTGAATCTTTCGAAAGAATGGCAAAAGCTTCAGGCCTCTCTATGGCAGACATGGTGGTAATCGCGATGAAAAGATACCGCTCGTCTCACTCAGACTGGGATGTTAAGTCTCCGAAATCAGAATAAGTCTAAAATATAGACACCTGGCCGTAGCATGTAAATGTTATAGCCAGGGTGTTTAAAAACTAATCACTTCCTTTCCACGGTCAAAAAAACATACATTTAAATTCAATATCTTAACCTCAAAAATACCCGATTAAAGTGTTTTGAAACATGGCATTATCCTTGCTCCTTAAAGCTCAAACAATTAAGGGGAACGGTTATGAAAGTTTTAACATCTAAAAAGGCCATCATCGCAATCCTGAGCTTAGGTTCTGTGGTTCTAGCTGGTACACTTAAAGATATTAATTCACGCACCGTAAGTAGAAAGCATGCTCTAGAAGAACTTCCAGTAGAAAGAAGTTTAGCTTCAGATGTTGCACCTTCAATGAGGATTGCAGTTATGAGGGTAGAGATGTCGGAAGCCTTTAAGGTTAACGGTAAATGGGAAATCACTCGTATTGTAGGAAGCGATGAAGTTGTTACTTACGATAAGCTTAATAACCCGGAAGACTCTAAGAAAAACATTGTTGTGCCACTTAAATTAGTTGGGACTTCAAGTGTAATGGTTAATAACGATAGAGACCTGGTTTATAAGATCTCTCTTCTTTCAGACTTTGGAACAATCGCTATCTTTAAAAAGATGGGTAACGGTTTTGAAATCATTGAAGCGAGAATGATCAGAGAGAAGAAAGCAGAAGTAGCTATTTCTGAAGAAGTTGAACTGGTGCTTGAAAGAGCTCTTAACCAGTCAAAGTCTAGCAAGATTCTTTCTGGTTCAGATATTTCTGGTGAAATGACTTTAACAAAAAAATCGATTGAAGGACTAAGTGTATCTTTAACAAATACTAACGGTGAAGTTCAAAGCATTGACATCGCCAGCGCTCAACTTTTAGATGGTGGATCGTTTAAAGCTGACGTAGATGGTGAAGAGGTTTCTGGTGTAGTCTTCAACAATGGTAAAGATGGATACAGATTAAGCTTCGTAACTGGTCCACTAGCAGGTGCAATGCTGAACTTCGTAACTGCAGCAGAGCTTGAAAAGGTAGAACAAAAAGATGCTGAACAAAACGATAACTACTTTGAGCAAGAAGAACAAAAGATTCAAGAAATAGCCCAAAACGAAGTAGTAGAAGAAAGAAGAGAGATGGCAGAAAACGTTGAGAACTATGAGCCGGTAAAAATTTTAAGTGCTGATGAAATTAAAGAAACAGCAGAAACTCAAGGCTTCAACTTCTAAAAATAAAAACCAAATAAACAACACGAAAACCTCGCATCAGCGAGGTTTTTGCGTTTTAATGGTTTCATGGAGAATGATATATGATTTCATGGGAAGATTTTGAAAAGGTCGATATTCGCGTTGGCACCATTGTTCAGACAGAGGAATTCCCAGAAGCGAAAAGACCTGCTTATAAATTATGGGTAGATCTCGGGCCGGAACTTGGAATTAAGAAGTCGAGCGCACAAATCACGACAGTTTATAAACGAGAGGAGCTGGTAGGAAAGAAAGTTTTAGCCGTGGTTAATTTCCCTCCTCGTCAGATTGGAAAATTTATGTCGGAAATCCTGGTGACGGGATTTTATTGCAATGATACAGATGTGGTCTTGGCCACTGTCGATCAAGCTGTGCCTAACGGAGTAAGGCTAAAGTAAGTGGAAACGAGAAATTTTAAAGTAAACTCAAAACTTCTACCTGTCGGATTCCCGCGAGAGTTCGATGCCCATATTTACTATAAAAGCGAAGAGCTTGAAGCCGCGACTTTATTAAGAAATAAAATTAAGAATCACTTTAAAGATGTGACGTTTTTTGTAGGGGATATGATTGATGTTCCTATAGGACCACACCCAATGCCGATGTTTGAGGCGAACTTTCCCCAAGATATTTTTACCGAAGTTGTCTTATGGTTAATGAAAGAAAGAGGGACCTTTAATGTCCTTGTTCATCCCCTATCAGGGGATGATTATTATGATCATACACAGGGGGCAATGTGGTTAGGTGATTCAGTGAAACTGGATTATTCTAGGTTCTAGTCCACTTATCAATGATCGTATCAAGCACATAAGAAAAACAAAGTCCCAGAAGGCAAAGAATCAGGACTCCTGCATACATATCAAAAGTATCTTCCTCAATCTTTTGAAAGAACCCTGTGCATACTTCCACTTAATTTTGGACATGGTCTCATTTCTAATTTTCTTTTTCCTCTTTTATCTGGGCATCAAGTTCTCTTGGAAGTCTAATTGATAATTATAATGTAACGACATTTAGTTCAGTGCCATCGATTCTAAAAGTAGTTTCTCGTTTTGGAGAAGTGCCCAAAAAAAAACACTCAAAGATGTCTTCTGTGCTTCGGATTGGTTAAGTGGCGTAAGGTTACATAACATGTATGGCATGACGGAGTTGGCTTCATGGGTTGCCGGTGATTTAAAGAGAACTCAAGGATATAAGGAAAGTGCCTTTGATTTACCTTGGAATGCAGAGGTTAAAATTGTGAAAGAAACAGGAGAAATCTGGATAAAGTCTTCTTCGTTAATGAGCGGCTATTTCAATGACCCGGAAGCGACAGAGAAATCAGTAGAGAATGGATGGTTTAAGACCGGTGATGTCTGGGAAGTCTCCTCAGAGCATATTATTCTTAAAGGCCGCGCTGATAATGTTATCAATCTTGGTGGAATAAAAATTTATCTAGAAGAAATCAATCCATAGGATGCTTGGTCGTGCCAAAAAATTCGTCGTTTAAAATAGGTGGCCTGGAAGAGCTTTCAATCTTCCACCGTGGCGGTGGAAAAGTTCACTTGTTGGATATCTCAGGAGATATTAATAGAGTTAAAAATCAGAATCATCTCAGTTTTGGTGATGTCTTCCACGATGGCTCCCACTCAAAAACCTGGGTGCATGAAATCATTGCCGCAAAAATCAGTGATTTATGTTGAGCTCTTAATTGCTTTTCAAAACGAGTTTAAAATCAAATTTAGCACGCAGGAATTTTTCTCGCTTCGATTAATAGACAATATCCGAAAGGGTGTTGTGGATAAATTGCAAAAATAAAAAAGGCCCCTTTCGGGGCCTTTCGTTTATTACTTACCAAGTAAGTTTTTAAATTCTTGAGTCATGATCGGAACGATTGTGAAAAGGTCACCAACAATTCCGTAGTCAGCTTTTGTGAAGATCGGAGCATCTGGATCAGTGTTGATCGCTACGATAACTTTTGATGTTCTCATACCAGCTAAGTGTTGGATCGCTCCAGAGATACCACAAGCGATGTAAAGAGATGGAGCAACTGTTTTCCCAGTTTGTCCAACTTGCATTGCGTGTGGAGCAAATCCAGAGTCTACAGCGGCACGTGAAGCACCAACTGTTGCACCGATAACGTTTGCCATTTCTTCAAGGATTTTGAAGTTCGCAGCGTCTTTCATTGCACGTCCACCAGATACGATGATGTTTGCTTCAGTTAAGTCTAGCTTTTCAGAAGCTCCTTTTACGATGTCTTTAATTAGCGCGCGGATTGCTCCAGCGTCTACAGCATCTTCTTTTACGCTAGCCGCCCCAGCTGTTGGGTTAGCGTTCATTCCAAGTGCATTTGGTCTTACTGTTACAAAGTGTGGTTTTGGTCCTTGTAATTCCACTTTAGCGAAACACTTACCAGCAAATAGTGGGCGAGTTCCAGCGAATTTGTCGCCTTCCATGATGAAGTTTGTTACTTCAGATGCCATACCTGCATCAAACATAGTTGCAACACGTGGAAGAAGATCTTTTCCAAGTGAAGTTGCTCCAGCAAAAACGTAATCATAAGATCCACCAGCGATGAATCCTTTAAGTGCGTTTGCGTATCCTTCTGGAGTGTACTTATCTAAGTTAGCACCCTTTAGAGAGTGAACGTTAGCAGCTCCGAATTTTGCCAGGTCTGCAATTGCTTCAGCCGGGATTGCTCCGATTGCTGCAACATCAACAGTGTGGCCTGAAAGCTTTCCTAAGATTTCTAAAGTCACACCTTTAACGTGTGATCCGTGAAGTTCTGTGAATACTAAAATTTTAGCCATAAAATCCTCTTAAATTAATTAAATTACTTTTGCTTCTGTTCTAAGTAGACCAACAACATCTTTTACAACCTGAGCTTGTTTTGCAGCATCAGTTGCATCGAATTTCTTCCCAGGTGGTTTTTCTGGTGGAAGTTGGAAGTTAGAATACTTCACTCTTTTATCTGCGTCAGAAACACCAACGTCAGCAAGAGAAAGTGTCGTAAGAGGTTTTTTCTTCGCTTTCATGATACCTGGAAGAGAAGCGTATCGTGGAGTGTTGATCCCTTTGTTACAAGCGATCATTGCTGGAAGTTTAACACCGTAAACTTCTAGGGCCCCACCTTCAACTTCACGTTTTACAGTGATGTCAGAAGCATTTCCTTCATATCCAACAACAACTGAAACCGATGGAAGGTTAAGCATTGTTGCCAGGATTTGAGGAACCTGAAGACAGTCATCATCGATAGCTTGTTTACCAGAAAGGATAAGGTCTGGAGTTTTTCCAGATTTTTCAATCGCGCCCTTTAGAGCTTTCGCGATCATATAAGAATCTAAGTTATCAGCTGCTTCAACCAGGAAAGCGTCGTCAGCTCCCATGGCCATAGCTGTTCTTAGTGCTTCTGTGTCTTTTACACTTCCAACGCGAACAACTGTTACAGTTGAACCAGCGTTAGCTGCTTGAACAAGAAGAGCTTGCTCTACTGCAAATTCATCATAAGGGTTCATAATCCATTTAATTGAGCTAGTTTCAATAAATGATCCGTCACCAGATGGAACAATCTTTGTTTCTGTGTCTGGTACTTGTTTTACGCAAACGAAAATATTCATATATAAATTCTCCTGGGGTAATTACCTGGTAAATATTTCTTTAGCTATAACTAATCGCTGAATTTGAGATGTGCCTTCGTAGAGCTGGATGAGTTTCGCGTCTCGCATGATTTTTTCGACGGGATACTCTTTGCTGTATCCATATCCACCATAAATTTGTACCGCATCCGTCGCTATTTGCATACACGAATCGGCCGCAAACGCCTTAGAGTAAGACGCTAATTGAGTGTTGGGTTGATTGTTGTCTAGAAGCCACGCCGCCTTATGCACCAGAAGTCTTGAAGCCTCAATTTTCATGGCCATGTCGGCAATCATAAATTGAATTGCTTGATGATTGGCAATTGGCACATTGAATTGCACGCGCTCTTTCGCATATTTTACAGCGTGGTCAAAAGCACATTGTGCGCCACCGACAGCACTTGAAGCAACCATTGGTCTAGAATGATCCAGAGTCTTCATGGCAATCTTCCAGCCTTGATTTAGACCGCCTAAAATATTTTTCTTTGGAACGCGCACGTTATTGAAAGTCACAGCTCGGGTATCCGAGCAACGATGACCCATCTTGTCTTCTTTTTTACCGACTTCGATTCCTGGAGTTCCTTTTTCAATCACAACGGCCGTGATTCCTTTGTGCTTTAAAGCAGGGTCAGTTGTCCCATATAAAACGAAAAGATCAGCGTATCCGGCGTTGGTGATCCACATTTTGTTTCCGTTAATCACAACGTCGTCGCCGTCTTCTTTAATCAGCGTTTTGATTCCACCAGCATCCGAACCATTTCCAGGCTCTGTTAAGCAGAATGCAGCGATTTTATAGTCCTGAGTAAAAGGTGTGAGAAATCTTTTTTTCTGCTCATCATTTCCCCCGATCACGATAGGAAGAAGGGCCAGGTCATTGGCCATGATGGAAGTGTTCATCCCCATACAGCCGTAGGCTAGAGCTTCAGTGATAATCATTGAATCGATGGCTGTGAAACCGTTTCCACCGTACTCAGTAGGAATACAAGTGTTCACAAGTCCTAATTCCCATGCCTTTCTTAAAATATCCAAAGGCATTGTTGCTTTTTCATCAAACTCAGATGCCTTCGGCATCATTTCGTTTTTTGCAAACTTCATGGCGAGATCTTTGATCTCGAGCTGGTCATTCGTCAGGTTGAAATCCATAGATTTTCCTTGGTGATCTTAGATGATCTGGAGATATTTTGATCTAGATAATTTTACTTCCCGAAAGCGATTTAGGTCAATCAGGAAATAGGAGTCGCAGTGTTGTCGAAGGTGAATGTGAAATTATATTTTTGTTGCAGATGTTTAAAACCCGGAAGCTCAGATAATGGGAGAACAACAAAACTTCTCGTGAACAGGCGAGGGTGAGGCAAAGTAAGTTTCTCACTTTCAATTGTCAGATCACTCCAAAAAAGAATATCGAGATCAATAATCCTAGGCCCTTTAGGTATCGTGCGATTTCTCCCCATCATTTTTTCTGTTTCCAGAAGAAAATCCATGATGCTCTCTGGCGAATCAGCAGGAAGCTTAAACTCTAATACTTGATTATAAAAGTCTGGTTGATTGAGATAATCCACGGCCGGGCTTTCATAAACTCGACTTTCAGCAATGAAAGTGAGTCTTTTAGAAAGTAAGTCACGGGCCTCTTGGAGATGGGCTTTGCGCTCGCCGAGATTTGAACCTGTCGCTATAAAAAGTGACATGATTATTTTGTCGTCTTATTTGTGTCGTCTGTATTCGTATTGGGACGAACTTGATCTTCAACGTTGGAGACGGGGGGCTTATTCTTTGTGCGCTCGATTTCTTCCGGTGTCAGCTCAGTGGTCCCGGTGTACTCGCGGATGTAAGAGTCAACGCTTGTATTTGGGTACTGCTCAGGTGGAGCTTTTACTCCACAGCTAAATAATGTGATTGAAGTAAGAAAAAAAAGAAGTCTTTTAGAATTCAAGAGTCATACCACCGCTAATAATATCGCTTCCTAAGTCGGCCCTAATGAACCAACCAGGTACAATCCTTTTTAGAACAGTGGCACCAAAAATAACAGAACTCTTTTTTAAATCATCAACTAATGCCAGTTCATTTTCCCTTTGGGGAGCGGTTGTTGTTCCGTCATCTACTCCTGCCCCCGGAGAATCGACGTTAATAACCTGGTAGCCGACGTAAGGCATGATGTAGCTATAGAAAGGCGCACTGAAAGTATATTTAAATTTACCGGTAATGTTCACCATTCGTGTGTCCAGACCAGTTGAAGGATAGTCATTAATCGTGTTCATTCCGGCACCTAGTTCGGCCCAGATGTTATCGCTTAACTGGTATCCCCATGAAGCGTTGAAGTGCGTGTAGCGTTTACTTGCGCCTTGGTCATCTTTCCCTGAGATTAAACCAACTCCAGCAGAAATCAGATTGTCTGTTTTAATTAATCGTTTTGATGTTTCTTCTAAAGATAAGTCATCATCGTTAAGGGTCGTCGAGTTGAAAAGATCGTCTTCGTCTTGAACCTTAAGATCGTTTTTGACTTTTTCAGCAGGAGTTTTTGGGGCCTTTTCTAAGTTGACGTAATAACTATCGTCACCTTTAAGAACTAAAACCTCTTTACCTTCGTTAAGTTGCTTCCAGAGATTGACGTTGTAAATCTTAACGATCTTAATCCCTGACATCTGCTCGTCATTTGTTTTAGCAACGAGTGCACGACAAACTAATTTATTGGCAAGAAGAAGGGAGATGAAATCACCTTTGGAAAAAGTCTTGTTCTCGTTAGTGAGGATGAAGATTTTTTTAGAAGGTGAGATTCTTTTGATCGTTTCCGCGACTAAATTTGGGGCCTCATCTGACTGAGCGGTCTCCATGCGGTCTTCTTCCTCTATATCATCTAATACGTTTTGGGCATATCCCGCCGAAATCATTAGCGTAAATAGTAGAGTAAAAAGAATGGGTAATTTCATATCCTTTAAGAACATAAAATTATTCTAGGATTTCGCGAAAAATTTGCAACTTAAATAATTCCCGCACCTTTTGTTCCACTTTGGTGACTAAACTATTGTGCAACTTTTGCCGATATACGTACCAAGAAGAGGTATTTATATGAAGATTGTTACCCTACTAGCTTTAATTTTAACCCTGAGTGCTTGTAGCCTATCTGACTCTAGAAAAGAGGAAGTGGCAGTTCATAATGATGACCTGGAGTTCGCAGTAGACACTCTTGGTGATCAGCCTTCTAATTCAGAATTTAAAGTTGAAGAACAAAAAATCACAGAATCAGTTGTTCCAGACGAATACCAGGCGCCACAGCCACAAGAAAATGAAATGGCAATGACGGCACCTGAAGAGCCAAAATTCGAAGAATTCAAAAAACCAGATGAAAAAGTGGAAGAGTTCCTGGCCCACAATACGGTAGAAGCTCCGGCTAAAATCCGTGTTGAAGAGCAGCCGGCCATGAATTATGGACCGATGGAAACATACCGCGTTCAAAAAGGTGACACAATGATGATGATCGCTTTCAAAATTTACGGTGACTACCGTAAATGGAAGGACATTAAAGAGTGGAATAAGGGCGTAAAAAAACTTTCAGAAGGTGTAGAGCTGAAATACTATGTGCCGGATCAAAAATTTGGATGGATGCCAATGGGTCTACCATACCTGGTTAAGACGGGTGACACTCTACAAATCATTTCTATGGATAAATACGGAACGACAAGAAAGTGGAAGTCTATTTACGAGAATAACCGTCCACTTATTAGAGATCCGAACCTGATCTTCGCAGGCTTCACGTTATATTATCAACCGACACGTGATCTTGCTTCTGAGCCAAAATAATCTATAATCAAAAGATAATGGTCAATAACCGCAAGGCCCAATTAAGTTGGGCCTTTTTTATTTTTTATGAAACTATCTTTTAATTTAATTCTTTGCCTTGCCCTGGGGCTTCTTTTATCTGCTTGTTCAAGCACTAAAAAAGCAACAATCGACTACACCGGAATGGGTGAGCTGAAAAACACTGACTATATCGACCACCTGGCTTCGGCCGGAGGGGATTATTTAAGTTACGAAGAGGTTAAAACCATCAAGCTGCTTCCAGCAAGTCAGGAATACCTGGAAGATGTTTATGAACGTCTGGTCTCTAACAATCAGATGATCTTAAATCTTTCAGAAAAGCCCAAGTTTTATATCATCCAACATAAATCTCCATTCTTATTTTCTCTTCCGCGCTCTCAGTTCTTTTTTTCGTCAGCATTAATTGAACGCTACTTAAAAAGTGAAGAGCTTTTTGTGGCGGCCTTTGCTGCCGAGATCGTCAGAAGTCAGCGCTATGTTTATGAAAAGCAATTCCTGCTGCCGTTAGGTTTTTACAGCACGGAAAAAATGATTCAATTAACCCGCCTTAAAAATGAAACTAAAGTTCAGGTCAATGAATGGGCCTACTTTATTTTAAAGCGCTCGGGGTACGATGCTTCGGCTTATTTGAACTGGATTCAAATCCAAAATAGGAATACTCTGGATTTCGCTCTTTTCCTCGGAGACCCGATCGGGATTTCAAAAGAAGAGCACTTATTTAAAAATTTCATGTCGAAACAAGGTGTACTGGGAGTTGAAAAAAGATTCAATGAAGCCAATTCATCTAAAGCATTTTATAAACTGTTAAATAATATTGTGAGTAGAAAATGAAGCCAGAACAATCAGAAAGAATCCTCGTTGAAGAGCTGTTTAAAAAAACCATCCATAAAAATCTTCTCAGCGACGATCATGTTATTAACGTTGAGAAATTGACCGGAGATGCTTCAACTAGAAAGTACTACCGCATCTGGACATCAAAAGAGTCTTACGTGGTCTGTTTAGATAACCCAACAGCAGAAGATGCAGATGAGCCGACATTTCTAAAGCTTCAGCGCGTGCTTCACGCAGAAAAAGTCCGAGTTCCCCTTATTCATGATAAAGAGCTTTCGACCGGATACATTCTTGAAGAAGATTTAGGAGATGTGACGTTTCTAAAGGATATCGCTCATGTTGAAGGCGTGAAAGCTGAGTGTGAATATTATATTAAGGCCATTGATTTAATGGCTTCAATTCACAAGATCGATACAAAAAAATATGAAGGTGAGAGCTTCACTAAGCTTGCTTTCGATACAGAGAAGCTTTACCAGGAAATGGAGTTTACAAGAAAGTACTTCCTAAAAATGTACTTGGGGCTAGATGTAGAAACAAAGGAAGTTCAGGCCCTTTATAAAAAACTGCATGATATGTGTGTGACTCTTTCAGGTCAGCCGCGTGTGTTGGTTCACCGCGATTATCACTCGAGAAACCTGATGATTAAAAATGGCGAGCAAATCGTTATTGATTTTCAGGATGCGAGAATGGGCACACCTCTCTATGATTTAGTGTCACTGCTTGAAGACTGTTACTACCAAATTAATGATACAAACAAGAAACTTCTGATTGAGTATTACTATAATACTTATTTTAAAACGATTGACCCAAATAAAAACTTCGAGCAATTTAAATCGATGTATGACCTGATGGCGATCCAAAGAGTGTTTAAGGCCATTGGAAGTTTTGCTTTTATTTATGCCGATAGAAAAGACCTTCGTTACATCAAATACATTGGATACGCCTTTGAAAAAGTCAGAAGCATTATGCTAAATCACGAGCATTTTGCGAATGAAAGAAAAATCCTTTCGAGC
Source organism: Bacteriovorax sp. As-1 (assembly GCF_058446905.1). NCBI lineage: Bacteria > Pseudomonadati > Bdellovibrionota > Bacteriovoracia > Bacteriovoracales > Bacteriovoracaceae > Bacteriovorax > Bacteriovorax sp. As-1. The sequence continues at coordinate 1,516,730 of NZ_CP184341.1, read as the reverse complement.
CTATACTATGCAAATTGATCACGCGCTAATTTTATGTGCAGGAATGGGAACCCGTATGGGGGAGATTGGAAAAAAAATTCCAAAGCCTCTGTGGCCGGTGTTTTTTAAAACTCTTTTGGAGTTGCAGGTTGATTACTGCCATTCTTTGGGGATAAGGAGAATTTTTCTTAATACTCACTTTCTCTCTGAAGAAATTGAAGCTCACCTCAAATCAAATCCCAAATTTGTAGAGGTCATCATGCTTCAAGAAGACCCGCTTTTAGATTCAGGCGGGGCCATCCACAATATGGCCTCAAGAGGGGATGTAAACTACACTGGGAATTTACTTCTGGTAAATGCAGATCAGTTCCTTTTTTTTGATCAGAAATATTTCACTGATGCCCTGGCCGCATTGGAAAATTCGCGTGCTGCTTTGTTTGGAATTAAAGTTGATAAAACTGCCAAGTATAACGAAACAGTATTGGAAAATGACCTGTTGAAAGAAATCAGAAAGGCAGATGGAACTTACGATTATGTAACGTATTCGGGCCTTGGGATTTTGAAGCTGGATTCGCTTTATCACGTATCCGGGATTTCAAAATTTTTTGAAACAGTGGCTAATTATAAAAAAGAGCGAGTGCATTTTGTTGTTCCGGAAAAGTTCGAATACTGGGATTTTGGAACAGCTGAGATTTATTTTAATAGTATCCAGGAAATATTTCATGCGCTTAAGGAAAATAAACGCAATCGCCTGATGGATTTTTTGCAAGAGAATAAGGCGCTGGAAGGAAACGTCGATGCATTTTTTAACGACGAACTTCGTTCAGTAAACCTGGAAGGCAATGGTGAGTTTTTTGCCAATGCGATTGTTGGAAAAGGAATCGTGCAGAAATTAAACTAGAAGATTTTCTTCTTGGTTTCTTCAGTGATAAGTTTGATACAGTCCACCGGGCATACTTCAACACAGGCATTGCACAGAGTGCACGACCATGTTTCTACGATATACTGAGTGCCGTTTTTTAGGATAGCATTTTCGGGACAAATTAAATTGCAATTGTCGCATGAAATACAAAGTGTGTTAATTTCAAGATATGGTATCATTGGTACTATAATAGCAAACCTCTTGCACGACTTCCGGCAAGGGATAAAATTTCCTCAGTAAACGATGAAAATTCTAAGAAGAAATTACGAACATAGAAACCTGATCTTGTTTTTGATCTTTTCCCTGATCTATCTCCAAGCAATTTACTCGCTTTCTAAAGGTGTCTCACTTATTTCTCTCGATGGTGCCAAAACCTTTTTAGGAAACCACTCTTTCATCCAGGCCTTAACAGCAGTAACTCTCTATATGATTGTGACGGTCAAAAAGCATTCAGATAAAATGCTACTATTTTGCCTTGGTGTGATTACGGCCAAAAACTTCATCATGCTGGCGGCGACATTTAATAAGCTCATTCTGGGATTAAACTTTGTTTATCTCATCTTTGCTTTTTATTTCTTTGTGACTTGGGAATTGGAAATCGCCAAGGCTTCTTACAATCCAAACTTTGCTGAAAACGACCTGGAAAAAGAGTCGCGTTTTCAATTAAAAGGAAGAATTGAAGGCACTAATGGTGAAGATGGATTTGACATCCACATTACTAATATTGATGAAAATAGCTGTTTTGCCCTGTTGACTAGAGAAGATGCCAAAGATTTCATTGATTCTCTGGACACTAAAGCGACTTACCAATTGGTTGCAAGCTATGAGGGGATTAACTTCACTCATCCGGCCTTCCTGACTTCGACCTATGACCGCGGAATTGGCCTTGATTTCATTAAAGAGAAGAAATCTGATATCCAACTGGATTGGTCGGACTTGTACAAAGTTTGCCTAGAAAGAGGCCTTTTTAGTTAGTCTCTTAATTTTCCCTGGACCAGTGCCGAAAAGTCAGACATGAGTAATGATGACACATTAATTTCCAAGCTAATTTCTGAAACCTACACTGAGGCCCCTGATAAGGATCAGCCAAATGCTGTTGTCGATTTGAGAATTTATTTTGAAAGAAAACTTAACGAAGTTGATTTCAACTCACTTAGCGATTATCTCATTCAACACGACCTGAGAATGAGTGAACTTACTTTTCAATCGGGAAGCAAATGCTATCGGCTGGTTTATAACAAATCAGTTCTGGATTTCCCATCGAACTGGTCGATCTTTAAAGACATCAAATCAGAAGACGTCGTGTACGTCGATCAATCTCTTGACCAGGATTTTCTACTGGATATTTTCTCTGAGCTGACGGGAATTCAATCGAACCTAGCACTTGTGAAAGAGGACAGTGGAGTTAAATTAATCTATCTTCCTGAAGAAGTTTCTAGGGATCATGTGAAGTGGTTCAGAGGATTTTTTGAGAAGAAGAATCTGGAAAAGTCACAGGATGAAGCGGCCTAAATTTCTTCAGACCGCTTATTACAATTTAATTATAGACCTAGGTAGAATTCTTTCATCATCTTCGCGTCTTTTTCAAGGTTTGGCGAGTTACAGATGACGTATCCTCGACAGTCAAAGTCTTTAAGTGCACGAAGAAGATCGCGCCAGTTAAAGTCTGAGTCTTCAAGGTTAAGGTGCTTTAAATCACCTTTAGAGTTAGAAGAAATCCCAGAGATATGAATGTGCATGTTCTGAAGAGCATTTGGATCTAACTCTTCTTTTAATTTCTTAAGTACAGTGCAGAACTCTTCATACGTGTTGTACTCGTTTGTACGAGCAAACAGGTGAGAGAAGTCCATACATGGTGAACATGAAGAAACTGATTTTGTTAAATCGATAAGCTCTTCAAGTGAACCGAACTGAGAAGTCTTTCCTGTAAGTTCAGGACGAAGCTCAATCTGGATATCAAGACGGTTAAGTCTTTCTTCAATCACGTTAAGTGATTTTTGAACCAGGTCGAATACATCATAAGGAGAATCTTTCATATAGAAGGCAGCGTGGAAAGTCATAGACTCAGCTCCACATAGATCAGAGATCTTCGCAGTCTGGATGATTCTTTCTACAGATGAATCGATTTTATCTTGTTCGCGAGCGTTCAAGTTAATGTAGTACGGACCGTGTGATGTTAAAGGAATTCCTAGTTCGTAAGAAACCTTACGTAATCCAGAAGACACTTCTTCCTTCATACGAACACCGTGAGCAAATTCAAGTTGCATACAGTCCAGGCCTAAAGCGTGAACTTGCTTAACTCCGTCGATCGGATTATTTTTCTTTGGCGTAGAGTTCGGAACCCCTGCTGTACCAAAAAGAAGACGTTCAAATTTCATATAGAGCTCCCCAAGTAATAAGACTCGAAATCATCACATTGTTATCACAAATCCGAAAAATACGAGAGACGCGTCGTGAAAACCTCTTTAATATCGGAGGCTTATGGGGCGTCTGAAAATTCCCACCCTTTCAAAAATGCACTTGCTTGCCTTATAGCTCTAGCCCGGATTTTTGTCTATAATTTATGAATAGCAGTGTAATAATGACATCAAGATAAACTTAATTTAGGGAGTTTTTATTTTTCGTTACAGGTATTTAATCATTATCTTATCCCTCTTTATTCTGAGTTTTGCACTCCTAGGGCTGCTATTGAGCCTTACTTATGGACTGGGAGGAGGAATCCTTTTAGCTGTTATCCTTATAGCTCTTTTTTCAAAGTGGGGAGAGAAGCTCATTCTGGTCTTTGCAAAGGCCCGTTATGTAACTGATGATGAGTCCCTCATTAATCAAGTTAAAAACTTCTGCTGTCATTTAAGTATCAATGAAGTCAAAGTCTACTGGTCTAATGCTTTCGTTAATAATGTTTATTACACTGATTCGTATTTTGGTAAACCGGCCTTGATTATTGGAAAGAACATTTACTCGCAATTTACAAGAAACGAGCTTAATAGTTTGATCTATGCTTCGTTGTTAAAGATCAAATCCAAAGAAGCTAAAAACCGTACCTTGGTGTCACTGATTTTCCTGGTGCTTTATTCGCCGGTTTATCTGGCCCGCGCTTTTTTTAATTCTTCTCGCACCAGACGCAATTTTGAAATTTTCTTCTACCCGGCTTTCAGCATAAAAACGCTGATGTATGAAAATGAAAAAGCGGTCATTGCTTTTGACCAGGAAGTAGGAAAGATGCAGGGGCTGAGAAAAGACTATATCGCAGCTCTTTTTAAAGTGAGCTATTTGCCAAGTTTTAATGAAAAAACAATTGGGGCCCTGGCCTTAGCTGAGCTTTCACATACTAAAAACTCTACGGAAGAAGTTCTTGGTAATCTTCTTTTTAAAACAGTAGATATCAAGGCCCGTATGAAGGCCTTAAGTGCGAATTAATCTATGAAAATGCAGTTTAAAAAACTCAATATTGATCTCTCGGATTATTATCCACTGCTTTTCACACTGATTTTCGTTACGATTCTATTCCAGTACCCACTGGCCTCTTTTGAATCGATCATCTACGACCTGAAAGTCCGCTGGGATTTTGGGACAAGGCCGACTCCAGAAATTGTAATCGTCACTCTCGATGAGGAAAGTGATGACTACCTAGGTGACATCTATCCTTATTCATACGCCACGCACTCCCGCTTTTTGGAAAAAGTCCTGAAGTCTGGTCCAAAGATTGTAGACTATTTTGTCAGGATGCCTGAGCCATCTGGTGAGAGCGATCCATATTTTGATGAATTTAAAACGAAGTTAAAAGATTTCTCAACTAAAGGCGGTCAAGTCAACTTCGCGACAGAAATTGATGAAGTGAGAGGGGAAGAGCTTCCACCAGGAGGGCTTCGCGAGTTTCATTACTCACTAGCTCAACTCAATATCGACAATAGTGTTTTTGCCAAAGATGACGTCGTTCGACGCGCGATCTTTAACGTATCAGGTGAAGAGAGTCTTCACTTGTTGACGGCTAATCAATTTAGGCAGATGAGAGGGCAGCCGGTTCTTAACGTGTCTGACGTTATTGGGGCCTACTATAACGATGAAGCTGATGCGAACTTTGTTCTTTTTAGGTATTCAGGCTCTCCGGTTTACAGCGAATTTAAATACAAAACAATTCCTTATCACCGCGTCCTTGTAGGGAATTTTTCTCCGGAAATTTTCAAAGATAAGATCGTTTTAATCGGTCCCAACTATATATCTCAGAGTGATAACTTTTACCTGACTCCGTTTAACTTGGAAGAATATAAAGCACCGAAGCTGATTATTCATGCTTCAATCATCGATTCTTTTATTCAAAATAAAACGATTAAGATGATTCCCAGAACGGTCTCAAATATCCTGGCCTTTATTGTAGCCATTGTTCTATCGATTTTGATTTCAAGGCTAAAACCAAAAGACGGTCTAATCATCACGCTTCTGGTGCTGGCATCTATTTTAATTATTTCATATCTGCTTTTTGTCTTAATGGGATTGTGGCTTTATACCGCCCATCTGGTTGTGACGGTTTTCGTGGTTTACTACATCTGGATTCCCTTTAGGGCCATTGGTGAATACCAACGCCGTTTTGCGATCCAAGAGGAAGCAAAGCTGTTAAAGCAGGTAGAAAAACTAAAACAAAACTTCCTGTCTCTTATGAGTCACGACTTAAAAACTCCGGTTGCAAAAATCGCCGGCGTTGCCGATAACTTATACACGCAAAATTCGGGGAATCCGGATATTCGTGAAAAGTCTCAACTCATCATTGATTCAACTAAAGAACTTAACAAATTCATTTCATCGATTCTCGATCTGACAAAAATCGAATCGAGTAACTTCGGGTTGAATAAAGTTTCAAAAGATATCAACTCAATCATTGAAACAGTTGTGAAGGATTTAAACTTCAGTGCCAACCAAAAACAGGTGTTGGTGAAAAAAGAGCTGGCCCCTCTTTATCCAATTCAAATGGATATAAACCTGATTACGCGCGTGATCTCAAACCTTGTGGAAAATGCCATTAAATATTCTGGAACGGGAACCACTGTTGAAGTGAAGACCTGGGACGATGAGAAATGGGTATATATCGAAATCAAAGATAATGGGGTAGGAATCCCGGCCGAAGAGCTTTCTAACATTTTTGAGAAGTTTTATCGGATAAAAAATGATGCAAACCATTCAATCAAAGGAACCGGTCTGGGCCTTTATTTGGTAAAATATTTCGTAGAGCTACACGGCGGGACTATTTCCGTTGATTCAATTATCGGCAAAGAAACGAAATTCTTAGTGAAATTGGTCAATCAGTAGTTTATTTCACCATTTAGTAGTAAAATAGAGCAAAGGATTTAACTCCAGGAGAAGACAATGCATCGAGTGTTAGTTGTTGATGATGATAAGGTTTTACAGGACTCAGTAAAAGAGGCCCTGCTTTACCATAGCTTTGCTGTTGATGTTGCCAACAACGGGAAAGAAGCACTACACGCAGTCTATAAAGAAAAATACGATCTGGTAGTCATGGACGTGAACATGCCAGAGATGGACGGTATTTCAGCTTTGACTGAAATTAAAAAAGTCGACCCATCAGTGATCGTTATTATCCTGACAGCTTACTCCAACGTCGGGGACGCCGTTAAAGTTGTTAAGGAAGGTGCTTATAACTATCTTGAAAAACCAATCTCATCAGAGAACCTGGTTGCTCTTATTAAGCGTGCCCTAAAGGCCCGCTCACTTGTTGAAACCTCAATGTTTTCATCTCCAAGACTTTCTCTTGGTGGTGATGATCAATTCGTTGGTGAATCACATGTCATGCAAAAAGTTTTTAACGTTATCGATAAGCTGGCAAAAGTTAACACGCCAGTATTGATCCGTGGTGAGTCTGGTACAGGTAAAGAGCTTGTTGCCCGCGCGATTCACTTTAACGGCCCAAGAAAAGACGCCAAGTTTGTCACAATCAACTTAGCAGCAGTTCCTGAAAACTTAATTGAATCAGAACTATTCGGTCATGAAAAAGGGGCCTTCACTGGAGCTTCAGAAAGAAAGCTTGGTAAATTTCAATTCGCAGACGGAGGAACTCTGTTTCTTGACGAAATCGGGGACATCAGCCCAACAATGCAGGTTAAACTTCTGCGCGTTCTTCAGGAAAAAACATTCACTCCAATCGGATCTAACCGCGATATCAAAGTAGATGTGCGTGTAATCGCAGCTTCACATAAGCCGTTTGAAAAAATGATTGCTGACGGAACATTCCGCGAAGACTTGTTCTACCGCTTAAACGTTCTTCCAGTTTATCTTCCTCCTTTAAGAGAAAGAAAATCAGATATCCCTTACCTTGTTGACTACTACATCAAGTACTTCAACAACGTTCACGGTCTGAATATTAAAGGGGCGAGCGAAGAAGCGAAGAACCTTTTAACGAACTTCTCTTGGCCAGGAAACATCAGAGAGCTAAGAAACGTAATTGAACACGCGTTCATTATCGAATCTTCTGATATGATTCAGGCACCATCTCTTCCATCAAGTCTGAAGATGACGTCTCCAACGAAAGTTCCGGAGCCGGAAGATAATTCAGACATGATGATTGACGTTGAGGGTATCCAGGATTCAATCTTCGATATGAAGAGCGATGAAGTGGACCGCGAGCCAGAGAGCTTCTCGTTTAACAGTGTTCTTGTTTCAAAAGAAATGGTAATGGATTTCCAGGTTGCCAAAGATCTATTTGAAAAAGAATTTATTATCTGGGCCCTAAAACAGAATAAAGGGAAGATTAACCAGACGGCACTAAAAGCGAACATTCCGAAGAAGACGCTTTTAAGAAAAATTGAAAAATACGAAATTCACGCAAAAGATTACGTTAACGGATAAGTTGTTCTCATGAATATGATTTATAAAATGTGTATCCTGATCTCTACGATCATTATTGGAGATCAGGCTACAAAAGCTATCGTCCAGCAAAAGTTCTACCTTGGGGAAACTGTTCCGGTTATCGAAGGGCTCTTCCATTTCACTTACGTGAGAAACCCAGGTGCGGCCTTTGGGATGTTTGGTTATTCGCATGACTTTATCCGTATCCCGCTCTTTTTTGGTGTGCCGGTTATTGCCTGCCTTTGGCTGATTTACTTAATTTGGACGACGAGAAACACACATAAAATCCAGTGCCTTGCCTACAGCTTGATTTTTGCTGGTGCAGTTGGAAACCTAATTGACCGCTTTAGCATGAACTACGTTGTGGATTTCCTGGATTTCTTTTACAAAACTCATCACTTCCCGGCGTTCAATATTGCCGACAGTTCAATCACCATTGCCGCGTTTCTTTTAATTTACGAAACATTTTTTGCAGCCAAAAAGACAGACGACAGTGTTACCCGTACTGTTTGAATCCAGTTTTTTTACACTCTATGCCTACCCCTTGTTTATGGGGTTGGCATGGGGGATTGGTTTTTATCTCACCCGCTATTTACTGGAAAAACATCAGTTAGATTCGACTCCACTTTTTAAACTCTTTGCCGGAGTGTTTATCACTTCATGGATTGGAGCGAAGGTCTTTTTTCTCGCTGTTTCTAGCGGAAACAAAGTCTATCAATACATCGCAAATGACAACTTCTGGTTAGGTGGAGGATTTGTTTTTTACGGCGGATTGATTTTCGGACTGCTTTTTTATTTCATCTACTCCTTGTGGTTAAAACAATTTCCTTTCGAACAAAGTAAATACCTGGTTCCGGGGCTGGTTTTTGGCCATGCTGTTGGACGTGTAGGCTGCTTTTTTACTGGATGCTGTTATGGGACTCAGTGCGATCTTCCCTGGGCCGTGCATATGCATGGTGAGTGGATTCACCCGGTGCAGTTATATGAAGCTTTCGGGCTTTTTGCTATTGGATACTTGACATTGAAATGGGTCGATCAGAAAAAGGATAACCTGTTTATCGTGACCCGCTACCTTTTGATTTATTCACTTCTAAGATTTGTCGTGGAATTCTTTCGCGGAGATCTCATCCGCGGCGTCTACTGGTATCACCTTTCGACGTCGCAGATAATTTCTCTTGCTCTATTCTTTGCTTCGCTGGCAACAGTCTGTTACCAGGCTATGAAGCGCGGCCATTAATGATATAAGTTAATTCCGCTGTAACTTCACCCAGGTCTGTTACTGCTTTGGTGATTTCTTCAACGGCAATGTTTTGCTCTTTGAAGGCAACGAATGTCTCACCAACCATTGAGTTTATTGTCTCAGAATCAGTCACAATCAAATCAAAAGTCTTAGAGCAGTCTTCCGCAATCGCAAAGCCGTGGTTTAAGTTTATCTAAAGAAATTGCTTAGTGTTGGCGGTTGTTAGTCTACTATACGTCCAATGAGAAATGGAAATCCCATAAGTTAGATGTTAATTAGGTGGTGAAAAATGCCAATGTTATAATTATTCATCAAATTAAGTACAATAGTTATAGTACCATTCCGCAAGGAGTAGATGGAGTTCCTGATATGACTAAGTACATTTCGCTTTGGTTGGTTGTGTTGGCGACTGCTTTTTCTGCAACGGCCGCTGACACAGAGAAAGAAACGCTAGATTATTTAACTAAAAAAACAATTGATGATTTTCATAAAGGTATCGAAAACTATAACACGAGTAAAGATGTCGACGTACCTGTGATTAAAAAAGTGAAAGCACAGGTTTATCAATTTAAGGCCAAAACAAACACCGTCCATTTTTCAATCGTTAATTATCTTAATGATCAGATCTATATTAACAACCGCCAGGTCACAAAGAGTACGTTTGGGATTCCTAAAACCACTTCCTGGTTTGATCGTTTGATTACTCCTGCTCATGCAGAAGAAGACGATTTGGATGCTGAAAGTACAAAAATTATTCTTACGGCCTTAGGAGGATTGTCCCGCAATCTGGAAGAAGTAGGGATGATTTGTTTTGCCGGCTGCCAGAAAGAAATTCGAGGAAAAAATTTAAAGAAAATTCTCGCAACCCTTGATCGCGAAAATAGTGAATGTGCAGTGGCTGCTGAAGCCCAAGAAGACACCATCAACAAATTCTCCAGCTATAAGATGGTTTCAATGCTCCACTCGACATTTAATCCTGAATTTCAGTCAGTGAAAAATCTTTTCCAGAAAGTGGCCGAAGCCAATAGAAAATCAGTAAACGCTTTTATGGAAAACAAACTGGCGATTGAGAAGAATTATCAGTCTTGCGTAGGGATTATGACGGCCGGAACTGTGGCCGATGGGTCTTACGATAGTATGAGTCGTGGGATCGCTGTTTTGAAGGCCGGTGGAGTGGCGAGCATGGCGATGGAAAGCGCTATTGAGCAGGCAAAGAGCATTTGTGTGAAGATGGATTCATTAAAAAGTTGTCTTTTAACAGTAAAAAAGAACCTGGCCTCTATCAACAATATCAAGCGCGCAGAAAAAAGAAGAACGGGACAAGAGTATTCCCCACAGGAAAACCTACCGAATATCGATTCGATTGCTCGCTAGAAGCTAAACAAAATTAACCGATAATTTTTTTCTTAATTTCTTCTAAATTGCTTTCTTCGATGTAAAGCTCAGACTTAAGTGTCTCATTCGACCAAGCTGTGAAAGCGTCGTCGTGCTCGTACATCATGATTGTTTCCCAAGGACAGTCTTGAGAACAGTTTTGGCATCCAATACAACGGGCAAGGTCAATCTCTACCGTCTGGTTGAATTGAGGGTTGTTCGGGTTTGGTCCCGGAACTAGCTCGATAGAGTCTACAGGGCATCCTTGAATACAGACTTCACATCCAGTACAACCAGATTGGTGAACAATTGCCAGAAGTTTAGGTGGTTTTTTACCTTTTCTCTTAGGCTTAAGACGGGCCGTGTGGAATGGATTTTCTACGATAGTCACTTCATCGGCTTCATTCGTAGTATTATTTGCTGTATTTTCGGTGCTCATAGCAAACCCAAATCATGTAATTTGTGTTAATAAATATCCCCAGATTATAACCCAATTTAGCCCAATTCGCTATTAGATTAACTAGAGATAGAGTGAGATTATGAAAAAACTTAGATTTGTAACCGCCGCCAGCCTGTTTGACGGCCATGACGTATCAGTCAACATTATGCGAAGAATGCTTCAGTCCAAGGGAGTAGAGGTCATTCATTTAGGGCATAACCGCTCAGCGCAAGAGGTTGTCGATGCGGCCCTTCAAGAAGACGTCCATGCAGTCGCCCTAAGCTCATACCAGGGCGGACATGTTGAGTATTTTACTTATATTAGAGAGCTTCTGGACGCCGCAGGTGCAAAAAACGTCAAGATTTTTGGTGGTGGAGGTGGTGTAATCACTCCTTCAGAAATTAAACTTCTTCACTCTCGCGGAATCACTCGCATCTATTCTCCGCAAGACGGGATGGAAATTGGTCTAAATGGAATCATCGACGACATGATTGAAAGGGCCAAGACTTCAACACTGGAAGGCGTAGATTTCTCTAAATTCAACTTAGGAAAATTAGAAAAAAGAGATATTTCAAAAGTTATTACAGCAATCGAAGACAACGGTGAACTTCCTGTTAAGTTTAACGAAGGAAAAGTTCCGGTTCTTGGTATCACAGGTACAGGTGGGGCTGGTAAGTCATCTCTTATCGATGAACTTCTACTTCGTTTCTACCGCCACTCACCAGATTGCAAAATTGCTCTGATCTCAGTAGACCCGACAAAAAAGAAAACGTCTGGAGCTCTTCTTGGAGACCGTATCCGTTTAGGAAGTGCAAGTTTTAACAATTTCTACATTCGTTCTCTTGCAACAAGAGATTCAAATACAGAACTTTCACCACAAATTAAAAACGTAGTGTCTTTCTTAAAGTCACAACCGTTTGATTTAATCTTGGTTGAAACTTCTGGTATCGGTCAGGCTTCAGATGAAATCACAAAAGTAGCTGACAAGTGCATCTACGTGATGACTCCGGAATACGGAGCTGCGACTCAGCTTGAAAAAATCGAGATGCTTGAAGCGGCGACATTTATCGTTTTAAACAAGTTTGAAAAACCTCGCTCAGAAGACGCATTAAGAGACATCAGAAAACAATACAGAAGAAACCATCAGGAATTCGCCGGTCACCCGGGTGCTCGCGAAGACCATGAACTTCCAATCTATGGAACAATGGCGTCTCAGTTTAACGACGTTGGGGTAAACGCTCTTTTCTACGATATCGTTAAAGCACTTAACGTGAAGGCAGAAAACCTTGAATCAATGAAGCGCGATAAAGCTCCGACTGAAAAGAAGAGAATCATCGCTCCAGAAAGATCACTTTACCTTCGCGATATCGCAGGAACTGTTCGTTCTTATAACCGCGAAGCGATTGAGATCGCAGAAAAGCTAAAAGACTATGAAGCGCTAACAATCGTTTCAAAACTTCTTAACGGCAATAAAGATATCGCTACGAAATTAGCTGAAGTTCAAGCTTCAATTCCAGAGCGCGCGTTTGCAGAGCTAAAAGTTCTCGACGAAACAATCGCTCAGTACGAATCTGGAACTTATTCTTACTTCGTTCGCGGAAAAGAAATTAAAGTTAAGACAAAATACAAATCGCTTTCAGGAAACGATGTTTCGAAAGTGGCTTACCCGAGATTTAATTCAGTGGTTGATAAATACCGCTTTATTAAAAACTCAAACCTTCCAGGTCACTTCCCGTTTGCTGCCGGGATTTTCCCATTCAAGCGCGCTGATGAAGATCCAAAGAGAATGTTTGCCGGAGAAGGCGGGCCTCTAAGAACAAACACTCGCTTCCACTACCTGTCAAAAGATGACAATGCAAAACGTTTATCAACGGCATTCGACTCGGTAACTCTATACGGAGAAGACCCAGATACACGTCCGGATATCTTCGGGAAAATCGGAGAGGCCGGAGTTTCAATTGCAACGTTAGATGACATGCAAGATCTTTATAAAGGCTTCAGTCTAATCGATCCAGCAACATCTGTTTCGATGACCATTAACGGTCCAGCTCCAATCATCCTTGCTCTATTTATGAACACGGCGATGAAACAAGCGCTTAAGGGCGACGATTTCTGGAACAAAGAAAAACGCGTTGAAGTCATGAGACAAGTTCGCGGGACTGTTCAAGCTGATATCTTAAAAGAAGACCAGGCCCAAAACACGTGTATCTTCTCTTTAGAGTTCGCTCTTAAGATGATGGGAGACATTCAAGAGTACTTCTGCAGAAATGCGATTAAAAACTATTATTCGGTTTCAATCTCTGGTTACCATATTGCTGAAGCAGGTGCGAATCCGATTTCTCAAATGGCCTTTACTCTTTCAAACGGATTTACTTTTGTTGAGTACTACCTATCTCGTGGAATGAAAATTGATGAGTTCTCAGGAAACCTTTCATACTTCTTCTCTAATGGTCTAGACCCAGAATACACAGTTATGGGACGAGTAGCTCGTAAGATTTGGGCGGTTACACTAAGAGATAAATACGGCGCGAATGAAAAATCGCAGCAGTTTAAATACCACGTTCAAACTTCAGGGCGCTCTCTCCACGCTCAAGAAATTGATTTTAACGATATAAGAACAACACTTCAGGCGTTCCTAGCTCTTTCTGATAACTGTAACTCTCTTCACACCAATGCCTACGATGAAGCGATTACGACACCAACAGAAGAGTCGGTAAGACGTGCGATGGCCATCCAGATGATCATCAATCGTGAATTCGGTATGAATAAGACAGACAACCCGGTTCAAGGGGCCTATATCGTTGAAGAATTAGCAGCGATAGTTGAGGAGCAGGTTCTAAGAGAATTCGAAAACATCTCTGATAAGGGTGGTGTGCTTGGCGCGATGGAATCAATGTACCAAAGATCAAAAATCCAGGAAGAGTCTCTATATTACGAAACTCTAAAAGATTCTGGAGAATTCCCAATTATCGGTGTTAACACTTACATCGCTCCAAACATTAAAGAGCAGATGGCAAAAGAAATTGAAATCTCTCGCTGTACAGACGATGAAAAAATGGATCAGATCAACCGTCTGAACAAGTTCAAGGAAACAAATAAAGGCAAATCAGCTGAGGCACTACAGCGCCTTAAAGAAGTGGCCCTGACAGACGGAAACGTCTTTGAAGAGCTTCTAACAACTGTTAACTACGCCAGCCTTGGGCAAATCACGAACCTTCTTTATGAAGTTGGTGGTAAATACCGCAGGAATATGTAATGAAAAAAGCAGCCGTCTACACACGCACTGGAGATAAAGGAACAACTGGACTAGTTGGAGGAACACGCATTAAAAAAAGTGATCCGCGCATTCATCTTTATGGCGAAGTAGACGAGCTGAACTCTCACATTGGTCTGGCCATGTCTTTGTTGGATAAAGATGCTGACCAATCGTTATTGCGAAAAATTCAATCTTCGCTCTTTGATCTCGGAAGCAACCTCGCTTGTGAAAAAGAAAAAAGAGGGCAGTTTAAACTTCCACAAATTAAAGACAGTACTATCCTGAAGCTAGAAAAAGAAATTGATGAAATGGATTCTCATCTGGAACCATTAAAACATTTTATTTTACCTGGCGGTCATCCGGCCGCTGCGGCTTTCCATGTGTGCCGTACAGTGTGCAGAAGAATAGAGAGACAGATGGTGGATTTTGAAGATGCACATAATGGGGAAGTGCCAGAGAAGGCCTTAACTTATATTAACCGCCTGTCGGATTACTTCTTTATGCTCTCGCGTTTTATTAACGCCAAAAAACATATCAAAGAACCTGTCTGGATAGCGGAGAGCGAAGCCTAAGGTTTCTTTTTCGTTTTATCTTTATCAAGCTTTAAGAATTTCGTGTGCCCGGTGCTTTCTTCTTGTTCTAAAACAGTATCAGCAGATCCGGCCCAGTGATTGACAGGTCTTTTTTTGTCTTTAATATTTTTCCCAAGAACAACAGTTTTCTTTTTTGGGGATTCACCTTTTAGTTCGCCAGGACGTACTGGGTTATCGACAGAGTTCGTTCCATTCGGGCGCAAGTTTCCGAGCGCAGGAAGAGTTTTGTCGTTTTTATTTCTAAGCTGCGTGCTTCCGATAGCTAATCTCTCACTTGGAGAGAGTCTTTTGTCGTCAATTTTGATCAGAGTATTTCCAATGCGGATAACATCATTGATACGAACATAGGTTTGGTGAACCTGGCTGTTATTTATGTATGAACCATTGGTTGAGCTAAGGTCGCAAAAAAGAACTTCACCCTTGCCTGTGACTTCAAATGAGCAGTGTTTGCTCGACATTTTTGAGTCGACAATTTTGTAATCACTCGAGCTCGAACGCCCCATCACGACTTTGTTAAGTACTGGCAATTCTGAGACTTGCCCGTCCTCAGTCTTGATTAATAGAATTACGGCCATAAAATCCCTCTCTAACTAAATAATATATCATGAATGGAAAATCACAAAACTAGGGGAAAAACATTCTTAGGTATTTATGCTATAATATGATAATAACAGAGGAAAATACCCGATAAAAGGGGTCTCTTGTTCGAGGTTTTTATGGAACAAATTATCACTGTAACAGATAAAGCACTTCACCATATTCGCGAAATCTACCAAAAGGAACAAAAGGGCCTTGATACTGGACTTCGTTTAGGTGTATCTGGTGGCGGATGTTCAGGACTGTCATACAAAATCGAATTTTCTGAGAAAAAAGAAAAAGACAATATTCTCGATTTCGGTGACATCAAAATCCTGATTGACCCAAAGTCATCAATCTACCTAAAAGGTGTAGAGCTAGATTTCAAAGATGGCCTTAACGGAAAAGGTTTCGTCTTCAACAACCCAAATGCAACCAACACTTGTGGTTGTGGTGAATCGTTCTCAGTCTAATTTATGAAGGCTGATCTCTCATCAATCCGTTTTAACGAAACCCAAATTGAACTTCGCGGCTACTCTTTGATTGAAGTCACGGGAGCTGACCGCGAAACTTTCTTTCAAGGCCAGGTTACTAATGACCTTCACGCTTTGGAAATCGGCGAAGGCCAGCTGACAGCAAGGCTTAACCGCACGGGAAAAGTTCAATCTTTTTTCACCATCGCCCGCTTGGAAAATAAACTTCTCCTTCTTTGTGAAAGCGAATTAGTGGAATCGATTCTTGCGGATTTCAATAAATTTATCATCATGGACGACGTTGAGCTTAAAGCTTTAAACGATAAAGTGTATCTGCACTTTAATTACTTTCTTGGCGAAAGTGATTCATCGTTATTTCGTTTTAACTATGCCGGCATCAACGCTTCTTTAGCGACAGCACCTTTTGATGGTGTGCCATTTACTTCAGAGTCAGAGCTGGAAGAAGTCCGTTTTTTAAACGGATACCCGAAATGGAAAAAAGACATCGATGAGTCTTTTTTTGTGAATGACTCATACTTAAATGAGATCGCCATCTCTTATAAAAAAGGATGCTTTTTAGGGCAGGAGACAGTCGCTAAAATTGAAAATAACCGCGGGGCTGCTTATTACCCTTTAATTTTGGAAATGAGCTCCAAAAAGGCCTTAGAAAGCGGTAGTGACTTTTTTGTCGATGCCAAAAAGGCTGGAAAAATCCAATACCAAAAAGAAAACATTGTCGTCGCAAGTCTCTTTAGGGATTTTCGAGTTGAAGGCAAACAAATCCCGGTAACAGTTGGAGGAGAAACTCTGACAGCTACAGTTCATTACCTGCCTTTTTATAAAAACCAAAAACGCCTGGAGATTGCTGAAGAGCTTTACCATGCAGGTGTTGAAGAGTTCCAGGCCACCAATGTTGAAGTCGCTATGGATTTTATGAAGAAGGCGATTGCCTTTAATCCAGAGCACTCAGATGCTTTTGAATCAATCGGTGTTATTTTGGGCCGCAAAGAACGCTATGAAGAAGCTATCGCATGGATGGATCAACTTTTAAAAGTTAAGCCGTCTTCAGTCATGGCCCACACTAATAAATCACTTTTCTTAATGAAGCTTGGAAAAATTGAAGAAGCTGAAGCTGAAAAAGCTTTAGCGACAGTGAAGTCTTTTTCAATGTACGGTGAAGAGGCCAAAATTAAAAAGGCATTAGACGAAGAAAAGAAAAAGAAAGACGCCGATATTGAAAGACGTGAAGGAATGTTTAAACAGGTCCTGGAAATCGATCCAGATGATACTGTGGCCCTTTATGGTCTGGGAGATGTCGCTTTCTACCGCGAAAACTTCAAAGAAGCCGTCACTCACTTGGAAAAAGTGGTCGTGCTTGATGAAAAATACTCAGCAGCTTATTTATTATTAGGTAAAAGTCTTGAGGCCAGTGGGAATTTAGAACGCGCGATGCAGGTGTATAAAAAAGGCATCGATGTCGCTTCTAAAAGAGGAGACATGATGCCTGCTAATGAAATGCAATCCAGATTAAATCAACTTATAGTGGCTTCTCGTCTCGCTTAATTCTTTTTTCAGCGTAGAAATTTTAACGAAAGCCTCAGTATCCAACGCTTCAAGGTTCTTAAGTGCAGCGTCTACCATCTTTTTATAAGCATCAATGCGCTCATAAGTCGCGTTGATTAGTGCCAGGCCTTCTTTGTTTACGCGTTTGTTTTTAAAAGCGTGTGTGAAGTCAGGGCGGCAGTAGTCCAGCATAAAATACTCTTCTAAAAAGCGAGTCTTGATCTTAACTCTTTCAGCTTTTGCGAAAGTCAGCGTTTTCTTTTCAGCAGCAGCATCCAGGTTTGCAAAAAGCTCCATCGCCCAGAAGAACGTGAATGTTGCATGGTAAATCCCGCGGATAGGGCGAAGGGCCTTTCTCCATGGAGAATAATAAACTTTATCATCATCTTCGTTGATCAGGTCAACGTGGTTTAAATAAGTATTCAAGTAATGGTGTCCATTTTCATGAAGAAGGTCATCCATTAAATCGATTTGGTCGCGGTCAAACATGTTTAAGCATGAATAACCAGGAAGAGACTGCATCGAATAGCTAACGATGCCTTTTTCATTCACAGGAACCACTGTGTGAGTGAAGCTCTTAAAGGTAGTGTAAAGGTGAGGGGCTACTTTTTTGATATTTCCCAACGCCTTTATAATGTTCTTTTTAAACTCTTCAATTCTTTTTTCCCCTTCTTCACAGTGTGGAAGAACATAAAGTTTTGAGTCTTCAAGAGCTAATGCTTCAGGGGCATCTTCAATTTTTAATTCAACATCTTTATCGTCAACCTCAATAACCATTTTGCTGGCTTCAGGATCAAGTTTGCGCAGAGGAAGTGAAGGATAAGTTTCAGGAGTCTTCTTTAGTTTCACCGGAAGGTGTTTATCTGTAATATAAATTTTCTTTTCAGAGTCTCCCAGTTCAGGAACAACCTGGTACATAAGAGCGTCTTCAAATTCCTGGCGATAAAGGCTCAGGTGAACAACGTAGAAAGAAACAATCTGGTTTTCTAAAAGTGGGACCAGGTTAGTTGAAACTTCAATAACAGGTGAGCCATCGTTTAGAAAGTTCAGGAAACTCTCAGCAAGTTCTGAATCATTCCAGAAATTAAAAAGCTCGTTTTCCAGGTCAGTTAATTCGTCACTGTCGATGTCTTCTTCAATCAGAAGTTCTTCGTGCAGCTGGATGACGTAGATTAAGTTATCAACCAGGTTTAGCCAGTAAAATTTTAGTGGCGAGTATGTATCAAATGTTTCGTCGTGGACGATATCGTTTAATTGATCGAGAAAATCCGGATCAACAACATCAGTATCAAAACCTTTTTGAAAATCGATTCTTAAATCTTCGATGAAGTCGAGGTAACTTCTCTCAACATTCTTCTGTAATTTTTTGTGGAAATCTTTTGAAAATAATTGCTCTTTCATAAGGCCTTCGTTTAGGAGTTATGTGCCGATCTTATTGATATTTCTGATATAAAGCAAGGATAAGGGTAAAATAATTAAGCGCGAGTTATCACTCTGTTATTAGTCCCATTTGGGTGACGATATCGATGGTGGCCCTTCTCATTCTCACGCCTCCTGGTGCTTTTTCATCTATTAGGTCAGAGGCGTTGCCTGCGACAGCATAGACGTTGGATGGAGTTTTTATAATACCTACAAACCAACCAAACATTTTATCCGGTCTATTCATACAGTCATGCCCAGCTGTGCAGCCTGTTCCCGTTTTGCCGTAGAGTTCGGTATTTTTGCTTAAGTTATTAATGAAGATAATTTTTTTAGTTAAGTCTGTTGCTCGTTTAGAGAGTCCTAATTTTTCATTCCAAAAATTAGAAACAAAAGTTAACTCTTCATGTGCGGAAATTTTTAGGCTGGAAGAGACCCATGCATTTTTTAAACCACCAGAAAAATCCTCATTGCCGTAATGGAACATGTGCAAATATTTTTTAATAGTTTTGATACCTAATTGAGGCATGATCCATTCAGTCACCCACTTAGCGGAAAACGTCATGAAGGTAAAAGGTGTCTGGTCTTGATTGAGCTCGGCGCGTCTTCTTTTTACTCCGTCCCACTTGATAATTTGATGCTCGTCTTTAAGAACATTGCTTTCAAAGGCCATAAGTGCTGCCGGTAATTTAAACGTTGAATAAGGCGAAAATCGCTTTTTGCAGCGAGCTGGGTTGTGTTCATCCAGGACTTTGCCAGTAGTAAGATCTGAAATAATAAAACACCCCTCGCGTTTCCCGAAAATTTTTTTGTAATCGACCTTTAAAGGGAGCGCTGAATGGGCGTTACTGAAGATTAAAAATGAGAGTACAAGTGAGAGTGTTTTCATGCGCTGATTTTAAAGGACTATTTAGGAATACACACTAAAATAATAATTATTGACACATATAAATTACGAACCTTATGATTCAATAAAATTACGATAGGAATTCCCATGAGCAAAGTGCTGTTATTTATAGATGATGATGAAGACTTTTTATACGTTCTTTCGAGAGTGGCAAACAAGCTGGATTTTATCTCAGAAATTCAGACCGCTAAAAATGGAAAGGCCGCTCTCGATACACTTATAGCTCTAAAATATGCAGGCAAGCGCCTACCGGACACTATGTTCGTTGATCTCAACATGCCTGTCATGGATGGTTTTGAATTTTTAGAAAAATTTAAAATGCTCAGAGAGACTTACAGTGAATTTAAAAAGATTGTTCCGATTATTATGCTGACATCATCACGCGAAGACTCTGATAAAAAAAATGTGCTTGAAATGGGAATTGTTCAAAATTATGTCATCAAGCCAGCAGGAATGAAAAATCTGGAGAGCATGCTGAGAGATCTATTGCAATGACGGTGTATGAGGCCATCTTTAATTGCAGTCCAGTGGCTATGCTCTTAGTGAATGAAGACAGTATTATTGAGCTTGCTAATGTTCATGCGGGGACTTGATTTGATTACTCACCTGATGAATTGGTGGGAAAGAATCTCGATCTGCTCCTGCCATCTCAAATCAAAAAAGCGCATCCTGGGCTTGTCAAAGAATACCTGGCCAATCCTATATCGCGCAAGATGGGAGTGGGGAGAAATCTTTATGGCGTGAGTTCTGTCATAGATATTACAGAGCGGCTAAAGGCAGAAGTGCGATTTAAAGCAGCAGTTCAAGCTTCACCATGTGGAATGTTAATGATTAACCAAAGTGGAATCATTGAACTGGCCAATAAAAAAACCCAGGAAATATTTGGTTATGATGAGCATGAGCTTATTGGGCAGCCAATAGAGATGCTTGTCCCGGAAGAATTTAAAAAACCACACCCACATTATGTAAAAGGTTACGTGGCTAACCCTGTTCCAAGGGCCATGGGGATTGGACGCGAATTATTCGGCCGTCATAAGTCTGGTAAATTAGTTCCGGTGGAAATTGGCCTGCAGCCAGTTTATAGCAATAACGAAACGTTTGTTATCAGCTCCATTGTCGACATTACTGAAAGAAAGAGAAACGAACAGGAAATTCAGGAAAAATCTGATGAGATGAAAGAATTTTCTTATCGCACTTCTCATGATCTAAAATCACCACTTATGACAATAGGCAATTTAAGTGATTGCATCTTGGAAGACCTGGAAGAACATAATTTTGAGCATGTGAAAGTAAATGCTGAAAGAGTCAAGAAGCTCACGATTAAACTGAGTAAACTTATTGAAGACATTTTAACGTTAACTAAGGCAGACGTTATGGATGAGGAGCTCAGTGTTTTTTCTTTCGATGAATATATCAAAGATGTTCAAGAGAAGTATGTTTACATTATTAAAGAAAATAATGTGAAAATTATTGGGTCTTTTAGTCATAAAAAAGATTTCTACACTCAAAAAACCCGTCTCACACAGGTGCTTGATAACTTAATCAGCAATTCAATTAAGTATTGTAATAAAGATAATAAAGATCCTTATGTGCGAATCAATGTCTTTAACGATCCGAACAAGTTCTACATTCAAGTGGAAGATAATGGAAAAGGGATTCCTGTTGAGAAACACAATCAGGTCTTTGGCATGTTTAAGCGTTTTGATAACAGCGATATTCAAGGAAGTGGTTTAGGTCTTTATATCATTAAGAAGAACATGCAAAAGCTTAATGGGCATCTTAGCTTCGAAAGCAATTCATCCGGAACAACATTTTATTTAGAATTTAAATTGATTTAAAAAAGTGGCTTAGAAAAAATGGCTGGGAAGTAATCCATCAGTCGAACCTTTCACTCCTAATCCTTATCTTGTCGACTTTATTGAACTTTCTGGCATAAAGCAAGAAGAAGACGTTGGTTCACTCCATGATAAATACGAGAAATATGGGCTAGCTTTGAGGGAATTGGCCGCTGGTAGCGTTCACTCCAGAGATACAATTGCGAAGCGCATGAGAGAGTCTGGAATGGTGCTTCGGAAGCCAGGAAGACCCAAAAAAGCCTTAGATGTGGATGTTATGTATTCTTCAGAAGATCTCTATAAATTAATAAAAATTAAGAGAGATCTTGGACTGACTTATCGGAAAATAGCTCAGGATTTATCTGCCCAGAACATTGTTTGCAAAATGGGTACTAAGAAGTGGCATCCAATGATGGTTAAAAGGATTTTAGCGAATGTTAAAAAATGACAGAATTTGCCGGTTGAGAACATAGAGAAAAGCAGTAGTATAAGATTATGATAGCTTTACCATGCCTATTCATCCTCTCACTTAATTCATTACAACTCGATTGTGATTGTCTTTTTAATTCAGGGGTACTGCGTGAGTAAATTAATTTAAGAAAAACCAAATTAAATACAAAAACTGCAAAGGCCCTGAATAATTCAGGGCCTTTTTGCGTTATGGAGGTAATATGCAAGAATTTTTCAACTCAATCACAGAAGGATCAACTTTTGAATCAAGAGGTGTCGTATATCGCATAAAGAAATTTAAGGATTTTTGCTTTATCCATATAAATCTCAATAACACCTTTATTCAAGCCATATTTGAAGGGGAGCTTCCTGATAATCTCACAGAGCAATCTTCCATCGCGTTCAAAGGAGCATTTCAAGCTGCCCAAATAAAAGATTCATTAATTAAGCCAAGTAGTTTTGAGTTAAAAATTACAGCACTAAAAGTGCTCTCTTCTCCGTATAAAAGTTTTCCATTCGATATAACGAAAAAAGAGCTTAATATAAATAACGATATTCTTTTTGATCAAAGAGCGATATCGATGAGACATCCTAAAATTAAAGCTATATTCAAAATACAAGAAGCCATTGTTATAGGATTTAGAAGTTATTTAGATAAAAATCACTTCACCGAAATAAGAACGCCTAAAATAGTAAAAGCCGGGGCTGAAGGAGGCGCAAATATTTTTGAATTGAATTATTTTGGAGAAAAAGCTTATCTTGCTCAAAGCCCTCAGTTTTACAAAGAGTTTTGTTGTGGTGTCTTTCAAAAAGTCTTTGAAATAGGCCCTGTTTTTAGAGCAGAAAAGCACAATACTACAAGACATTTGAATGAATATACTTCAATGGATATTGAAATGGGTCCAATTGAAAGCTTTATTGAAATAATGGATCTTGAAGAAAATATCTTGAAAGAAATCATCTCAACAATAAAAGTTAGATGTCCTAGGGAAATAGAATTGCTTAATCTAGCTCTTCCTGAAATCGTGAATATCCCTCGATTAACCTTTTCAGAAGTAAAAGAAATAATGTTAACAGAGTTCGGGATCAACGAGACCGAGGAAACAGATTTGTCACCGATTGAAGAGGTTAAGATTTGTGAATATATCAAAAAGACGACAGGCTCAGAGTTTGTTTTTGTGACGGCTTATCCAACAAGCAAACGACCTTTTTATGCAATGGAAAATTCTGTGAATCCAAATGTAACAGAAAGCTTTGACCTACTTTTTAGAGGAGTTGAGATAACTACGGGCGGGCAAAGAATTCACCAATATGAACAAATTTTAGAAAAAATGATTAAGCGTGGAATGAATCCACTAGATTTTGAATTTTTTACGGATGCCCATCAATACGGACTTCCACCACATGGAGGTTTTGGATTAGGCTTAGAAAGGCTTACTCAAAAAATAATAGGTTTAGATAATATAAAAGAAGCCACAATGTTCCCACGTGATTGTGTCAGACTCTTTCCATAGGAAACGGCATTTTATTATTCTAGAGTCTGAATTTAAAGGAGTACTCGGCGTGGAGTGAAGGATAAGTTCGTTTCGAAAAAATGGCTGGGAAGGTGGGACTCGAACCCACGACCAATAGATTAACAGTCTACTGCGCTACCACTGCGCCACTCCCCAACATCTACTGAAATAAGTCTACAAGTTATAAAAATTATTGGTCTAAATGTCTACTACTTTTTTAAAAAATGCCAGTTTGAATGACTAACTATTTGAAATCTTATTCAGTGCCAA
Organism: Bacteriovorax sp. As-1; assembly: GCF_058446905.1. Lineage (NCBI taxonomy): Bacteria > Pseudomonadati > Bdellovibrionota > Bacteriovoracia > Bacteriovoracales > Bacteriovoracaceae > Bacteriovorax > Bacteriovorax sp. As-1. The sequence goes on along the minus strand of NZ_CP184341.1, from coordinate 1,493,062 downwards.
TGCCAGATCAAATGACTCAAGTTTAAAGGCAATGCTTCCGATAAGTTCATTACTATGGCGGTCCAAAATCTACTTATCATGAACCTTCTGCGAATTATCACCCCTGAGGAGATCGCAGACATTGCTACCAAACACAATGGTGGAAAGTTCCTTTCACTTACAGACTTGGTGAATGAACGAGTAGAGCACAAGATTTACCGCGATTTCTCAAGCACTGAATCGCTTGATGAAATTCACGAGGCCCATTCAAAACAAAATAAGAAAGAAGAAGAAAGTACTGCCAAAATTCTTCCTTTCACCAAAAAAGAATCAACAGAAGTTGAGAGTGAAGAGTCACCAATTGGGCCGGAGCAAACGCCAGCTCCACGTTTTGTTGTCCAAGCAAAACCGACGTCGCAAGTGGTGTATGAACCTGAGCCGGAAGTTGTCCAGGCAAAAGTCATCGTGCCAGAACATAAAGAAGATGAAAATATGTCGTCGTTTATTCTCATTGAGAAGGCGAGATTAAAACAATCACAAAAATCATTGAAGCAAAAAGAGATTATCGATCTCTACCAAAAAAATTCTAACGTAGATGTTGAACAGATAAAATCAACCAACCAGAACCCGATGTCTTCTTCAGAAGTCGGTGTTCTCGTCAATAAAAAGCAGTACTGATATGAGATGGATGTATGTGCCATTCATGTTTGTACTGGCCTTCATCTATACTAAGTTGGCTTTTTACGATTACATGCCAAAAAATGCCGTTTCCCGAGCTCCAGCAGCAGCTCCAGCACTGACGTGCAAGGAAATGCTGGAAGAGTTTTACCCGAATCAAAAAGGGGCGTTTATTGAAAAGCGCATTGAGGCTAATAAAGACTTCCATTCTTTCTATCGTGCTTTTTCTCCGGTTTTTTATAAGTATGTCGCTGATCCTGAATTTGCAGCCCTATATAAACCATTAGAGAAATTTCAGGGAACAATTGCGGGAGATCTCCATATCGAAAACTTTGGATTTGTTATTGATGACAAAGGAAAAGTGATTTTTACCTTGAATGATTTTGATGATTCAACGGAAGGCCTGCTTTATCATGATGTTTTAAGACATTTTGTCTCTGGTAAGATTGTTGATAAAGATCTTGCATGGAAGACTTATTTCGAAGCTTATGCAAAAGGTCTTAAGGGCGAAGCTCACGTGAGTTCTTTTTATATTGAAAAAGGTATCGAAGACGTTTCAATAGTCACAGAAAAAACGCTAAAGAAATTTATCAGTGAAGATGTGCCTTTTAAATTTATAAAACATAAAACACCAGATCGCCCTACAACAGTAGAAGAACTAAAATCTTTAACGAATTCACTTAAAGAGAAATTCCCCAATATTGAGATCTTTGATCACTATGTGCGAATTAAAGAAGACGGAGGAAGTGCAGGACTCAAGCGCTTTCAGGTTTTAGCACGTGTGAGACCTCAGGATAAAGTTCAGTGGCTGGACATAAAAGAATCAGCTCAAAGTGGTTATGATAAAGTCTTTGTTAAAGCAGAAGTTAATTTTGAAGGACGTATGGCCGCTTTTAAAGAGCGCATTTATGACGGCAGATTAAATAAATCTATTGATAGCGTCTCTATTGATGGCCATGCCTACAGCTTAAGATTTGTCGATCAGTTTGCTTCAGGCTTAAAACTGGAAGATATTCCCGCTGATGATTACGCTGATATTATAGCGGATGAAGCGTATGTTGTTGGACGTATGCATAGACTTTCACTTGGTGATCAGTCCGATGGTTATGTAAAAGCTTGGGAAAGTATCAATGGTGGGTTAATTGAAGAGAGTTTGATTAATCTAAAATTCAAATTAAAAGATCTCTATAAGAAATAAAGGCCCGATAAAATCTTAGTGCATTTTATCGGGCCTTTTTATTATTAAAGATCTAATCCAATAATCGATTTAATATCTTCCGGTTCATCCGATAAAACTTCCAAACAAGACATCTGATACACGCAAGCATCAATAGTCGTTAAAGCTGCTGGGTGATAGTTCCCAGAGTTCTTTACCCCACCAAAAGGAAGCTTCGCTGAAGCACCAACTGTTGAGCGGTTGAAGTTAACAAGACCAGAATCAATTTCTTCCACACATTGCTTAAAGATCGCCTGATCTTTTGTGAATACTGCTGCTGCCAGACCATATTCAGTAGCGTTAGCAATTGCAATAGCTTCTTCAATTGTGTCGTATGGGATAAACGTTACGTTTGGCCCGAAAATTTCACTGTGAAGGAACATACTATCGTTGTTCCATCTTTCAGCAAGGTGAATAGAAGGGCTTACGTAGTGGCCTTTTTTTGTCTTATCAAGCTGCTTTCCGCGCATGATTTCTTGAATGCCTTCGCGTTTTGCCATTCCCATAAATAGTAAATAAGCATCAACTGCACCTTGGTCAACAAGCGGACCCATGAATGGTTCGCGAGTGAATTCTACCGGGTGATCGATGATGATCTTTTTGGCCATTTCGTGGAATTTCGCCAGAAATTCTTCCTGAATGCTTCTGTGGATGGCAACGATTGAAGTCGAAGTACATCTTTGACCAGAACTTAGGAAACATGATTTTAAAAGCTCCTGAAGAGCGTGGTCTTGGTTGGCATCTTTGTGAAGAATCGTTGTATTTTTTCCACCTAGTTCAAGTGAAACAAGTTTTGAAAGGTCGTGGTGAGTGATATCCAGGATCTTCTTTCCAACTTCTTTTGAACCCGTAAAGAAAACACCTTTAACAGATTTTTCTTTTAAAAGGCGTCTAGCAACTTCGCCGTCACCTTGAATTAGGTTAACAACACCTTCTGGGAATCCAGCAGCGTGGAAACACTCGATCATAAGCTGAGCTGAGTAACACGTTTTTTCACTTGGCTTAAAGATGATTGAGTTACCAGCAATCAGTGAGCTTAGGATTTGTCCGTTTGCCAGGTGGCAAGGGAAGTTAAATGGTCCGATGATTAAGCTTGGTCCAAGTGGCTTAAATACGATGTGACCATTTGTTTTTGGAAGAATGGCATCAATTTGTTTGTTTGAAATGCGTGGAAGAGAGTCGTTAATTGTTACATCAACTTTTGCTACAACAGAAGCTGCTTCAGTTTTTGAATCCCAAAGTGGTTTTCCTGTTTCGTAAGCGATGGCAATAGCGATTTCTTCTTGTCTCTTTTTAACTTCTGCCTGGTATTTTTTCAGGTAGTCGTTTCGCTCCTCTTGAGAGAGCTTTCTCCACGTCTTGAATCCTTTAATTGCCGATTCAACTACGCGATCCACATCTCGGTAATCAACTGGTGCTTCCCATAGGGCAAGCGATAAATCAGCAGGGCATGATCTCTTAATGATGTTTTCAACAGCAAGTGGTCCAGTTGTTGCTGGTAGATTGAAGTTTCCGTTGTAGTAGTTTCCTAAAATTTTATATTTTGTCATATCTTCACCTATAGATAAGTTGCGAACGTTTTAAAGTCTTCTTTAAGTCCTAGTTCTTTAGCTTCTTCAGGGTCAATAATGAATTTAGCAGGGGAACCCTTGTTTAGGTTTCCAGTGATGTAAGCAGCTTTAAATGTCCCGTCGTCGGTTGGAAGACTGGCCATGATGCTCTCTACATCGCTTTTGATAATTTTGTCGCGGATAAGAATCTCCACTTCAAAAAGATCTTTCACCGGAGTGATGTCTTTTAGTTTAGCACGGTAGTGAGGACCACCATCAAAAGGATCCACTTCGTTCATATACTTAAAGCCAATGCTCTCAAGCATTCTTTTTACCGGCGCGGTTGAGTCGCCGACTTTTCCGATAGCATTTCGTGCTTCAATCGGAAGAAGTGTCATGTAAATTGTGTCTGACGGAAAAAGATTCAAGATGAATTCTTTGTTGCTTCTCGAAAGCACGTCAGCTTCATGGTACTCCAGGTTTAAGAAACGTCTTCCAATTGCTTCCCAAAGAGGAGCATGGCCTTCGTTATCAAATGGAGGCATTAGTTCTGAGTGGATCGTGTCTTTGAAGCGCTCAGGGAACATTCCCATATAGAGGAAACGAACGAATGAAAGTTGCTTTCCAAGTTTTTTGTCACTCTTTCTAAATTCTGGATCGAGAATAAGACCACCGATTTCTGTCGGGCCGTTAGTGTCCAATCCAAGCTTTAGAGTTCCGTGGATAAAGCCAGTGTTGAGTGACATTGAGAATTTGTTCTCTTGTCCAACTGTAAAAAAGTAATGAGGTTCATCTTCAGTTCCATGTTGAGCATGGATCATTGATGTCCCGACAATTCTTTGGGCCTTGGTGTCTTCCAGTACGAAGAGATAGTGGTTTTCCCACAGCCTCTTGGAAGGTTTAGTGAAGGCCTTAATTGAACTTTCGATTTTTGTCTTAATGATCTCTTTATCAGGTGGAAGATTGATAAAAAGCATCAGCTGGCTTAAATCGTAAAGATCATCAAGGTCATTCAGGCTTGCAGATCTAAGAATATACATAAAACATCCTAATTAATGGTCTCGAGAACAGTCTTCTCAACAATTGAGAAGATTTCATCAATGTGCGAATCCAATAATGGAAGCGGCAGAAGGAAACGAACACGAGTTGGCTCTTTTCCAGCAGAGAATGAAATAATTCCGTTTTCAAAAAGTTTTTTCATAAATTTATTTGTGACATCAACTGAACCATCGCCCACTTCAAATGAAAGCATAGTTCCGATACCACCGTAGTAAGGGATTTTCCCTTTGCATGACCCTTCAGAAAGGGCCTTGAATTTAGCTTTAAATTTTGTTTCAAGCTCTTTAATGCGTCCTTTTTCCCCGTAGAAGTTTCCTTCTTTGAGGTAGCGAACAGTCGCTTTACCAGCATTTAATGAAGCAATTGAACCATTGAATGTTCCTGCGATTAGCCCTGCTTTTGGATTTAGCTCTTCAGTATAGAATGTTCCGGCAGCTTGAAGAACTTTTCCGATTGTCACAACATCAACATACTCATCAAGATCAAACATTTGATAAGCAAACATTTCAGTTGTTCTGGTAAAAGACTGAACTTCATCTACCCAAATGTAGATTCCGTGCTTTTTAGCCCACTCAAAGATCGCCTTATAATATTCTTTTGTCCCGTAGATGAACCCAGCTTCTCCCTGGATTAACTCGATTGAAAGAGCACAGTATGTGTTGCCGTTTGTTTCAATTAGTTTATCAAGAGCCGCGATTGTTTCAGCAATCGCATTTTCAGAGTTTCTGTAATTGTAGTGAGGAACGTGGTCAACCTGAATTGATTTAGGCATTCCTTCACGGTAGGCCTGGTTGTAAGTCACATCTTGCATTGCAATTGATCTTCCTGCGAAAGATTTTTGGAAAGCAATCAGGCGGTAGTTAGGAGCTTTTTTCTGCCATAGGATTTTTAGAGCAGTATCGTTTGAAAACGATCCCGAACATGAAAACCAGAAGTGCTTGAGGCGAGACTTCTTCACAGCATCCAGAAGAACTTTTGAAAGCTCATATGGCTCTTGGTAAGAAAGCAGGTTCCCACACATCATCGTGTCGCTAGTGGCAGCTTCAAGGTTCGCTTTAATATAAATTGGGTGAGAGTGACCAAGCAGGTTTACACCAATAGCGTTGATCAGGTCGAATTTAACAGAGCCATCAAGTAGTTCTACGAAAGGACCATGTCCTCTTCCCGTTGCCATGAACGGATAAAAGAATCCACGTCCTTTTAGGCTCTCATATTCTTTTAGTTTTTCATTTAGCACTTCTTTTTTGCTTTCATCTGCAGGTTTGATGTGATCAAACTTCTGCTGTTCAAGGAGAATAGAAGAGAAAAGCTTATTAAAATGCTCGTTAATATCGTTAGATTGAACTCCAATGGTCATGACTATACTTCCTTACGTTGTTTTAATTTTTTTTTTAGGGTGATACGGAACTCTTTTTCTCGCTTGCAACTAGCGTGGCCTCTGCGATAATTAATTTATGAAAAATACTAGCACAATCCCTAAGACATTGCCTATAACTGGCGCCTCTAGAAAACCGCTTTCTGAGAATAAAGAACTCTCTTTTGATGAGTTGTATTTAAAGAAAGATTATAAGGGCGCAGCACAGTATCTACTTAAGAATAAGCAACAATTTGACTCGGGTATTTTCCACTACAACCTTGGAACGGTTTATTCGAAAATGGGAGACCAGGCCACTGCGAGATTTCATTTAGAAAAGGCGATTCATGAGGGTTATATCAATAGCTCCTCTCTCAATAACTTAAATTTTGTGAAGTCGAACCTACAGGTTGATGACTTGAGCACATCAAGTAGCCTTCCGGATCAATTTGTTAATACAACAACATCCATTCCGGTTGCGGGTTACGTGAGTTTTAATCTGCTTTTACTCATTATCTTTACATTGATGATTAGGTTTCAAAAGATTACTAAAAAATGGGTGATGGCTGCAGTTCTTATTCTTGCACTTGTCCCTATGCTTTTTTCTTTTATTTATGTCAAAGACGTCAACCATGCGATTGCTTTGCAAGACATCCCGCTTTATGAAGGCCCTTCAAAGATCTTCAGTGAAAAAGGAAAAGTGCGCGCAGGCTCTAAAATAATTCTGGGTGAATTTAAAGAGGGCTGGTTCTACGTAGAATTCCCACTTTCTCTCGCAGGATGGATTAACAAAGATCAATTGGGCCTATTTTAAAATACTGGAGAAACGATGAGCGCCTCTTACGAAAAAGAAGTCAAAGAATCTGGCAACAAAGGCGAAAGCCATTCAAAGAGAATTGACTTCGGGATGATGAAATACTTATGGATGGCCAATCCATTAAGTAAACTGCGCCGTGATTCAATTCCGCGCTTTTTAAGAAACGTGGAGCTCCTAAAAAACTTTTCCGACAACGAACTCAGAATCTTGGCTAAGTTCATGCACTCTCGCAAATTTTCAGAGGGAGATACAGTATTTCGCGAAGGTGAAATTGGTATCGGTTTCTATTTCATCTTCTCTGGCTTAATTGAATTATCAAGAACAGATTATGGGCATGAAGTTGGCGAAGAAAAATTCCTGGTCTTGGATGAATTCTGCTACTTCGGAGAGATGGCTTTACTTCAGGATGCTCACCCACGATCAGCAACAGCGATGGCGAAGAGCCCTTGTGAATTGATTGGTATATTTAAACCAGACCTTGAGCATTTAATTGAAAATCACCCTGTGATTGCTGCGAAGTTGATTCAGTCAATCTCACTGGCACTTGCTGATCGCCTTTATTATATGACGGAAGAAGCAAGCAAAATCACTAGACGCTTAAGAAAGTTAGAGCGTCAATTAGCTGAGAAAAACCACGAACCAAAAGAGCAAACATGATTTTGAGTAGTCGAAAAAACATCGTCAAAATCCAGCTGATCTTTTTTGCAGTTGTGATTTTGCTCTTCTGTACTCTGGTATTGGCTCTACCACGAATTTCAATTCCCATTTCACTGGCCTATATTTTATCGCTGGCCCTGACTCCAATCGTAAACTACTTAATGCGCTTCCATTTAAGTAAAACCAAAGCGACATTAATTGTTTTCGTGATTCTCTCGGTGTTAATTGGTCTGCCACTTTTTAAAGTGATTCCGGTTCTCTCAATGCAAACGAGAGATATTCAATACAATCTTCCGCAAATCGAACAGTATGTTATCACTCAATACGAAGTCGTAACTGCTTTTATCAAGGCGAAAACAGGCCATGAACTGGCCGATGGGTATGTCTTTCAGACTCTTTCTCAGTTAGAAACATGGGCAAGTGAGTTTGTGGTTAAAGTTCCCAACTACCTTGCAACTCTTTTAGAATGGATTTTCTTAGTTCCTTTTTTCACATTCTTTTTAATCCGCGATTCAGACTCGTTTAAAAAGACGCTTCTAAGTTTTACACCAAATACCATCTTTGAGCGTTTTTATTACGTTATCCACGTTTTCAATCGTCAGCTTGGAGACTATTTCTTTGCAAAGTTTGTCGAGGCGGTGATTGTTGGTGGGATCATCACCATTGGTCTTTTGATCATGGGAATTAATAACGCCGTTATCTTGGGGTTTGCTGCTGGAATAACCAACATCGTTCCCTATGTCGGTCCAATACTGGGTGTGATCCCGGCCATTATCTTAACAATGCTTGAGTATGGACTAACATCGCCAACGATGGGAGCGGTACTGATTCTTTATGCCGTCGCTAATGCGGTTGACGCCTTTTTTGTATTCCCATTCCTGGTTTCAAAAATCGTTAACCTGCACCCAATGATCGTCGCAATCAGTGTTATTGTAGGCTCTCACTATGCCGGAATTACAGGGATGGTTATTTCAATCCCGGTAGTCGCAGCCATCAAGCTTATCATCACTGAAATCTACAACGAAATTTATACTGAACGCTCCAAGTAAAAAGCTTGGAGCCTCTTACTCAACCCCTTAAAAACAGGGTGTATTTTTCAATCATTCCAATGCCTTTAGCCTTGTCGTAGCCTTCGCCAAAATGATACATTTTTAACATTAAGAACCTCGTTTGGAGCTATCGTTGAAAGTTGTTAAGTTTTTAGTAATGGCGTTGTCTGTTTTAGTGATTTCTTGTGCGACTAAAAGACCACAGGGAGCGACAGAAGCAGAAGTTCTTTACAAGGAAGCGCAGGAGTTGGTTGGAAAATCTCGTTATATCCAGGCCACGGAAAAACTTAACCTGATCCGTTCTCAATACCCATACAGCTTCTATGCGACTCACGCAGAACTTCTTCAGGCAGATATTTTATTTTCTCAAGAAAACTACGCTGAAGCGGCAGCGGCCTATATTCTCTTCCGCGATTTCCACCCGAAATACAACGAGCTTGGTTATGTTATCTTCAGGATTTCAGAATCATTTTACCGCCAGCTTCCAGAAACATACGACCGCGATCTTTCTGCGGGAGTTGAAGCGATTAAATACTACAATGAGTTGATGACGACTTATTCAAACACTGAATATGTAAAAGATGCTCAGAAGAGAATCGCTCAAATCGAAGATATGTTAGAGAAAAAAGAAATCTACATTGCAGATTTCTACTTTAGAACAAAAGACTTTTTCGCGGCTAAAAACCGTTACGAAGACATTTTATCCACACTAAAAAACGAACAAGAACGCCCGCGCATTATGGCCAACGTAGAAAAGGCCAATAAAGAACTAGCGGAACATCCGGTAGAATCAAAGTAGGAGAGCACAGAATGTACACTTCAAACAATGAACAACTACTTAAGACAGCTCGCGAATGCTTTGAGAAGCAGGAATATAAAAAAGCGCAGGTCGTTTTAAATGAAATCATTGAATCAGACGATCGCAATGTCGATGCTCTATTTCTTCTGGCAAATATTTTCCATATCAATGGAGAAATCGGGAAGGCGATTAAAGCTTTTAACAAAGTTTTAAACCTAAACCCTGAACACACAGACGCAGCTATCAGCCTTTCTGTTTTATACAACGACATTGGACAATACGAAGACGCTAAAAAGGTTTTTGATGCAGCCAATGAGCGCGTAAAAGGCAAAAACAAAGGTGCTGGTCTGATGGAAGACAAGCACATCAATAAAAAATTCGCTTCTAAACACTACGAACTTGCAGATTTATACCTGTCATATAACCGCTACGATGAAGCTCTATTTGAGTTTAATAAAGTCGTGGGCCTTGACCCGGAAAACCTGGATGCACGTATTAAAATTGCCAAGGTTTACGCTAAAAAAGGCTTTGTTGCTAAAGCGATTGAAGAGCTTAGAAATCTTAAAAATGAAGAGCCAAACTTCGCTCCAGCACGCATTGCTCTTGGGGTAATCCACTATGGAAATGGAAATGTTCTTGAAGCTCAAGCAGAGTGGGAGAAGGTTCTGATTAAAGATCCATTCCATGCTGAGGCCAGCATGTATATGAACCTTTCTAAGACTGCGACTGAAACTCGCCTATAAAATTCTTAAAACGATTAAGCACAAATAAAAAAGGCTCCCATGAGGAGCCTTTTTTATATCAATTTTAATTTATGAATTAGTTAGCCTCTGGAGAATTGTTCTTCGTTGTCGTAGCTGCGATTGTTGAAACAACAGTTGTTCCATTGTCTCTGGCAGCTTGAGCAACGTTAGTTCTCTTAGAATCATCTGAAGCATTCGTAGAGTAGTTAACAATGTACTTCTTAAGATCCATGTACATTTTGAAACGAACTTCTAGTTTTGAATCTTGAAGAACGATCTGTCTCGCCATCTTTGTTTTGTTATTGATGATGACCGGCGCTTTTAGGTTCGCTGACATTTCAGTAACGTTTTGTGGGATAGTAAGCACTGTGTACACGCTTGCATTTGATAAATTTTCTAGTGCTAAACTGTTAAGTTCAACTGGAAGAAGTTTTACCATGTAGTTAGGTTGGAAAATTTTTGGTTCGATGATTGGAAATGCAGTAGCTGCATCATCAGTCGATTGAAGCCAAAGAATAAGCGTTTGATCACCTGGATCAACGATGAAGAATTTTTTTAGGTTTTCAAAACCGAGTAAACCTTCTGTAAACTCAATAATGTCTTTTTTGTCGACTTCTAGTTCGCCAAATCTAGTAGTTTTGATTTTCACTGTTAAAGCCTCCGCTTTGTGCACCACGGTCGAATACCCGACCTCTATGCAAAGATTTTAACAGCCGTAGGGGCAAAAGTGCAAGCAGGAAATTACTTCTTGTTTAACTCATTAGCTAAATCGGCAATTGAGCTTAAATCGGCCTGTGAAGCCTCTGTATTCTGGTCTTGGATGGCCTTATAGACTTCTTCTCTGTGGATTTTGGTCTCTGGTGGCGCTTTAATACCAAGACGGACCTGTTTTCCTTTGATCTGAACAACTACAATTTTAATGTGATCGTCTATTGCGATGCTTTCGCCTAGCTTCCTTGTCAACACGAGCATAAATCAACCTCAGAAATCATTCGCCGGAAGTCTTTCCTGATCCGGCTTGCAATGCTTCATATATTATCTGATTAATTAAATTGCAAGCAAAAACTAAATTATTTTCGGATAATGACAATGGGCAGTGCATGAAGAGGAGAATTAACGACGCAGGAAGTCCATCAAGGATTGATTCATAAGTCCCTGACTTGCCTGATAGGTTGTTTTAAGAATGGCCTGCTGTTTGTTGATATCCGAAAATAATTCGGTCACATCAGCGTCAACAAGAGCACTGCGTCTGGAAGCATGCTCGATATTTTCGTTGGAAAGGTTGTTTTTCGATGATTCTACAGAGTTTGTGATCGATCCGATACGAGTTCTCAGGGTAACAAGGCGAGAGACTGTATTGTCGAATTTTTCAAGGAGACCTTGAATCATTTGAGGATCGTTATTTTCAAGTGCACTTGTTAGTGCCTGAAGCTGAGAGAAGATATTATCGCGTGATTTAAATCCGTCTTCAGTGCCTTCAGCACTTTCGACTTTCGCACCTTCAGATTCAACTGAGGCCAGGTCGCGATTAAGTCTAACTGATGGAGCGTCTTTGAATTGATCAAATTTCTCTAATGGGTTTTCTGCTTTTACAGTATCAGTTGTATTATAGAAAACTTCTTCCCCAGTCAGATTGATCGGCACGAAGAAGTTTCTCGAAACTTCCAATGAAATATGGCCTTTGTCGCCTTTGTAATTTCCATTTCCATCGAAAGGAACTGTCAGCGTGCTTGTTCCAGAGAAGATATGCTTGATCCCAACTTTTTTATTGGCGATGGCCAGTGCCTGGTTGTAGAGCTGCTGAACTTCGTTAGCAACGTTCTTTCGTACGTCAGCGTTGAAGAAGTCTGAAGACTGGGCGATGGCGATTTCTTTTGCCTTAACGATAATGTCAGTCAACTCTTCAACTGATTTTTCACTCACGCTCAGGTTTAAAAGAGCGAAGTCAGCGTTTTTTAAATATTGAAGGTTGTCGTTGGTAGAAGACGTCAGGGCCATGGCCTCAACGTTACTAACCGGGTTGTCAGAAGGACGCGTGATCGCCTTAAGGGTTGAACCCTTTAGTTGTAAATCTTCTACTTTCGCTTTCGTTTTATTTAAAGCGTATTGAAGAGAGGCGGTTGAACTGTTTTCTGAAACTCTTGTCATTTATTTATCCAACTAGCGTTTTAATTCCAGTACTGTTTTAAACATGTCATCTGCTGCCTGCATGATCTTTGCAGAAGCCTGATAAGCTTGCTGGAAGCGGATCATGTTAGCTGTCTCTTCATCGATTGAAACACCCGTTAATCTCTCTCTCAAGCTGTTTGCCTGGGCGAGAATTCCTGTCGCTTGTTCCGAGTCGATGCGCGCTTTACCTGTCTCTAGACCGATATTACCAATCGTCTGTAAGTATTTTTCTTCCAGAGTAACGCTTCCGTCACCTGAAATTCTTTCGTGTTGAAGTTTTGAAATCGCAATAGCTACACGGTTATCACCAGGAGCGTTTGGCGAAAGAGCTGCTGCGATATTGCTCAGGTCCGCTTTAACCGAGTCAGAAAGATCGATTTCGTTACCAGCTTCTTCTACAGAAAGAGGCTGTTTAAAAAAATCGAGACCGGTCGTTAATCCCTTGTGATCTACAGCTGCAGGTTTTCCATCGGCACCAATAGTGATTTCGCGGTTAACGAATCCCTGGCGGTGAATAGAGTTTACTGACGACGTAAATTGGTAAGCAATTCCATCGATATCATTTTGTAATTTTTTTAAATCTTCATTTCTTACTTTAATAATCGCCGCAAGAGTTCCACCTTTGAAAAGATCAGTGATTTTTTGCGACGGACGGTCTTTTAAAACGATTTCAACAGAACCATTCATTCCGTTACTAGAATCATTTTTATTTTGAGTCACCGTTCCCAGCTCCTGAACGTGAAGACCTGTTACCAGTGTCCCGATTCCCTGAGCTGTTACGATAAAGCGGTTTTTTTCATCAACGTAAGTGTGAATTTTAAAGTTCTCAGAAAGGTTTCTTAAGGCCATATCGCGTTGGTCGCGAAGGTCTCCAGTTTCACCTTGAGCTGCTTCAATTGTCGTGATCTTTCCGTTAAGGTCAGCAATGTGACGAAGAAGCTGGTTAACATCAGCAACAGAGTTTTGAATCTTTCTGTCGATGTTTCCTGATTGAGTATCAAGAGTCCTGCGGATACGGCGGAAGTCTTTAATAACCAGGTTCGCGTTGTCGCGAACGACTGATCTGATCGTTTCATTTTCAGGTTGGTTGGCAAGCTCTCTAAAAGAGTTAAAGAATTTGTTGATAACCTGGTTTAATCCGTCTGAGTCCAGCTCGTTGAAGATGTTTTCAACTTGTTCAAGGTGCTCAGTTCTCGCTTCATAGAATTTATTATTGGCCAGAGCAGTGTTTAAGCGCTTGTCGATGAATTCATCGTTAAAGCGTCTGACACCATCAACTTTTACCCCGGTTCCCTGGACGAATCCGCCGACAGAAACAGGAATGGCCGTAGACTGCATGACACGTTGGCGTGAGTATCCTTCAGTGTTGACGTTAGACAAGTTGTGCCCGGTCACCTCAAGGGCTTTCTTTGAAACGTTAAGACCGGATTTCCCAATGCCTAATAAATCAGCCACATCTTCTCCTTACGTGCTCGTCGTTACCGCAGAGCCCTTCGCAGAGTAAGTCGAGTAGTTTTTCTTTCCCGATGCTTCGATGCGAATTTGCTGAAGTGAGTGTAGTGCTTTGTTGATAAAAAGTTGGTTGCGTTTATTTTGCGCCTGAATCTTCTCAATGATGTCGATTAACAATGCATTGAAACGGAACAGGTGTTTTTGATTGCTTTCAATTTCGTAGTTCGACATAACTTCCAGCAAAGCTGAAACGCTGTCGATATTTTTTTCGGGATAAAGAGCGCTGATATCTTTAATTAGGTCTCTTCTCATCATTTCCAGAGTCCCGATACGAGCGATACATTCATTTTTTTCGGTGATTTTTTCTTCTAATAGCTCAAGGTCGCTCTTTAAAAGAAGCGAGTATTCGTCACACGTAAGATTGAAAAGCTCGTTATGCTCTTCACAGAACTGCTTCCATAGATTAGTGACTTCAAAATAGAGTAGGGCCAGTTTATCTTTCATTCGATGATCCATCCTAGATATCGATTAAATTCAGGGAGAGTCCTAAAACTCTTGTTCCATGATTTTATCTGCTAAATCACCAGCGTCTACATTGTATGTTCCCGCTGCGATTTGAGCTTTTAAGCGTGCAATTTTATCTGTGTTATCGATCGCAGGAGCAGCATCAGCTACTTTTTTAATGCGAGAGAAGTCCTTGATTGCGTCAGGGATATCTACTTTTGAATCATTTTTCGAGAATGTTTCTAGCTCTTCTCTTCTGATATCTGAATTTCTTGTAAGACCTGTAGATCCAACTTTTCCGCTTTCGCGTTTGTTTGGAAGGAAGATCGAGCGAGATGATGTACTGTCAACTTTGCTCATTGTAAGCCTCCGCTTTCATTCTTGTCTGAAAGAGCTTTTTCATCAGACATTGGGGTAGAATCATTCTTCCCCATTTCAATTGTATCTGTTTTCCTGTCAATTTTATAGCTAGGCAAATTCTGGTGTATGCGGTTTGCTTGAGCCTCATATTGCCTCAAAGCTACCTCATTTCGCATCCTTTTGGGATAAATTTGATTCAAAATCATGTCCTGAAGTCCCAGACTATTTTGATCTGTCAGAGCTTTGGCACGTTCGCCCTTCTGTAGGGACTTATAATAGTCCATGGCCATTCCGCCGCCACCGTCTTCACCGCCGGCCTCATCAACTGTGCGGTTCATTTGTTCAATCATCATTTCTGCAAACTGTTGTTCCATGCTTGCAGCGACGTCTTTGAATTGTTTTGGGATGTACTGGCGGTCATCAATGGTTTTACCTTGGTTAAGCTCTTTAGGCTTTACCTGATCATTGACGGAAATACCGCGGTTAATTTGGGGATTGATTTTAGTATCACTCATTTTTACTCTTCCTAAGCTTATGAGTACGAAGTCTTAAAAATTTTAGCATCAATGAGTGATCTATAGCTAGATATAAAATTTACAAAGTCTGACCTTAGATCAGTTCAATTTCGCCCACGAGAGCTCCGTCTCGTTTAAGTGTTTGAAAGATAGAGATCAAATCCTCTGGAGCTACACCAAATGCATTTAAACTTTTGACTAATTCACTCAAGGTTGTGCCTTTTTCCATGTAATAGACTGAACCTGGTTTAGCGGCCTTAGCGTCGCCTTCGCCTTTTACTTCGACTGTCAGGTCCCCGTGGCTGATGGCCACTGGTTTTACCATAACATCTCCACCGGCCACTATCGTTCCAGTTCTTTCGTTGATAACGATCTTTGCAGCAGAGTCAGTGTTTACTTTAAAATTTTCGATAATGGCCATCAACTGCACGATGTTTCTCTCGTACTGATTTGGAACAACTAGATCAATCGTCGTTGAGTCTTTTGCCGAAGCAAACTTTCCACCCAGTTCTTCATTGATAACTTTTTCCACGCGAGCGGCAGTTGTGAAGTCGGGAATATTCAGGCTTAGTCTTAATGAATTTTTCTTTTCAAATTCAGTGATCACTTCGCGCTCAACTGTTGCACCACTTGGAAGTGTTGCAGTTGTTGCAAACTTAGCTCCTTTTTTTAATCCACCAATTGAAAGAGGACCGCTGGCCACAGCATAAATATTCCCATCACCTGCTTTAAGCGGAGTCACTAATAGTGTCCCACCAGCAAGAGAAGAAGCGTCTCCGATACTTGAAACGACAAGATCAATTTTTTGTCCTACGCGGGCAAATGGAGGAAGCTTCCCAGTAACAACAACAGCGGCAACGTTTTTAGATGTAATTTCAGACTTAGGATTTAAACCTAGTTTCTCAAACATCTTCTTAAGAGAAGAGTTTGTGATTTCTCCACCAGCATCTCCTGTGCCATTAAGACCGATAACCAGACCGTATCCGATGACTGGGTTTTCACGAACTCCTTTAACAGTAGTGATGTCCTTAAGTCTTGAAGGAGCAGCAAAAACTGGAGTCGTTAAAAGTAGAGTAAGTGCCAGTGTGCATACTTTCATTAATTACCTCACAACAGAAACGTTTGATTCAATGATAGAGTCAGAGTTTACAACGTCATCATCTGTAATATCTTTTCTAGAGACTAGTGCCTGAACTTCAACCATTCTCTTTCTGTTTTTATATAGAACGTTCTTTCTTCCTTTAATCAGTAAGTGCTCGCGGTTGATTTCCTCAACAACCACACTTGAGATTTTATCCGTAGAGTTTGCATCTGTTGCAGCGTCTGCAGATTTTGCAGTTGCCGTAGTCGGTGCTGGTGCCGCAGCGTCAGGTTTCTTTTCATCCCCAGCTGATCTTGCTTCATACGGGTTATCCGGGAATGCGCGTTTTAACTCTAGCGTGATTTCATTTCTTAGTTTTGCTAAAACGTTGATCTGGATAATGTCTCCAGAGCTTTTACTTTTGCTGGTTGCGAATAAAAAAGCGTTTGGATCAGCACTTCCCCAAAGACTTCCATCGTTTCCGTTGTCAGTCAGGTCACTTGCTGTTGTTCGCTTTAGGGCCACGCGCTCGTCTTGATATTTTCGTTTTACTTCTGGGTTGAGCATTCTTTGGCTTCCTGTTGAAACAGTGTCACCACGGTTTCTTCCAGGTTTGTTATAAACAGAAGATGTTCTTCTTTTCGTGTTTTTTCTGTATTGATCGAACTGATCTGGGTACGGTTGATTTTGTTCTTCTTCGTCAGCGTTAACGCGTCCTTGGCGGTCAAGATCGCGGTACATACCATCCATAAAAGACGAGCATGAAGCAAACAGAGTTAAAGAAGATAAAAGAATCGCATTTCTCATTTTCATAGTTCAATCACCACTTTGTTATAGTCCACAACTTTTCCAGCAATATTTTTATTATTTGGTCCTTTAAGTTCGATTGTTTCACCGAAACGCCCCGAGCGAACTGGCATGGCCATTTTTTGAAGGGCAATGCTGTTACTGACAAGAGAAACGTTTACAGGTGTTCCGTAATTCACCAGGTTTACGGCCTGCAGGTCTAGGTTAGATACGACAGCATTTTGAAGAATCGTTTTGTTTGACTTGTAGAAACGGATGTTGTCCAGAGTTGTTAAAGCATTATCTGGAGTCATTGTTAAAACTTCATCGAAGTAGAAATCTTCCGGCTCTAAATTCTTTTGCTGAAAGCTTAGATTGCGTTTTGCTTTAACCACTTTTACTTTGGCCATGATTTTTGAAGCAAACCAAAGAGTTCTGGTTGAATTAGCTACAACGTTAGTGATATCGATCTTGATGTTTTTTTCACCGAAGCTCTGGCAAGCGTCGCAGACAGCGCGCATTTGTTCGCCTTCAACTAATCCCAATGAACTTAGGCCATTGAGGCTTCTTGCTTGAGTAAAGTGAAGGTTGCTTTCTGGAAGAAGTTGGTCTCTGATTGCTGAATTAAAATCTAATAGAGACATTTTTTTGTTGGCAAAAGTAACTGTCACATCAGAGAAATCTTTTTGAAGTTCAGATTTTAAGAAGTCCGTCCCAACAGTTCCTTCTGAGTTAGAAACAATTGAACCTAGTTTATTCGTGATCTCAGGAGAGCAGTTAGAGTCGCGAACGATATCACGAGAAACTAAAGGCTGATCCTTTTGCAGGCGGTACACTTTAGAGAAAAGCTCGACCTGGCACTCCGAAGCGCTTACTGCAAAAGTAGATAATGTGAATAAAAAGGGCAAATACTTCATTAAAATCTCTTATCTGATGTTGTTAATCGTTTGCATCATCTGATCAGCTACACCCATAACTTTCGAGTTCATCTCGTAAGCACGTTGTGCGCGAATAAGATCAGTCATTTCAGTCATCGGGCTTACGTTAGATGTTTCAATCGCCCCTTGCATGATTGATCCGGCGTTATCCATTCCAGCAATCCCTTGGACAGGCTGCCCGCTTGAAAGAGAGATTTGGTATAGGTTCATCCCTGTCGATTTAAGTCCAACTGGGTTGACGAAAGTAAAGATTGGCACCTGTCCGACTTCTGTTGGCTCAGCTCCACCTTTAGTGAAGGCCTGCATTTTTCCATCTTCAGAAATCGAAACACTTGAAGTGTTAGGTGGGAAACTAAATCCTGGATAAACTTTGTATCCTTGTTTAGTCACCATTTGCCCTTGGGCATCGACGTTGAAAGATCCGTCGCGAGTAAATTTCAATTCTCCGTTTGGCATGATAACCCCAAAGAATCCATCCCCGTTAATCATTAAATCAAACGGGTTGTTGGTGATTTGAGGGGATCCGTTAGTGAACTCTTTTCTTACCGCTGAAACTCTCGCTCCAGAGCCTACTTGAGTTCCTACATTGTAGTTTGTCGATGAAGATGATCTTGCCCCAGCTTCCTGGATTGTTTCATAAGTTAGATCATCAATTTCTGTACGGCCTCTTTTAAAACCTGTTGTGTTGACGTTGGCGATGTTGTTTGAAATCGTGTTGACGTTTGTTTCCTGTGCGCTCATTCCCGAGGCAGCTGTATGCAGGGCCTTGAGCATTGCTTGCGCTTCAGACATGGTCGCTAAACTTAACATCATCAAAAATAATTTACTCATTTTCTTTTTCAAAGCTCACACCCCATTAAAATTTTGATATCTCATTAACTGCTTTTGAACTCATGTTGTCGTAGGTCTTAATCACTCTCTGGATCGATTCAAAGTTACGATTGGCATTGATCAGGTTAGACATTTCAGACACGGCATTAACATTGGATTGTTCAACAAATCCCTGGTGAATGCTGGTCTTTAGATCGCCAACTTTAACGTTTTGTTGATCTGGGTTGATAAAAAGAGAGTTTCCTTCTTTTTTAAGCGCGTGAACGTCATTAAATTCCGTCACTGCAATATCAGCAACTTTATTAGCGCCGTTAAAAACTTCACCTTCAAGGCTGATAGAGAATTTTCCGTTTCCAACAGTAATTGCACGCGATTCAGGAGATGAAGCAAAATTCATTTTTCCGTCAGCCCCAGCAACTGGTGGAGCATCTTTGGACAGGACTAAAAATCCTTGATCCGTCACAAGCTTCCCATCAGCATTAATGCTGAAGGCACCTTTTCTTGAAAAGCGAACACCATTAGGCGTCAGGACTTCGTAGAAGCCTGGCCCATTAAGAGCGTTATCAAAGTAGTTTCCAGTAGGAGTTAATTGACCTTGTTCATGAAGAGTGTAGGTTCCATCGACTTTAACAAAAGAGTCTTCTGCGTTGTAACTTCTATAGAAGTCTTCTGGTTTCCAGTCTTTTTCTGGTAGATCAACGCCTTGCTGATCACCCTTTTCCAGGGCAGCAAGATATTCTTTAAAGACGACTTGGTCTTTTTTGAACCCAGGAGTATTTGCATTGGCCACGTTGTTAGCAATCGTCTCAACTTGTCGTTGTTGAGCAATTGCGCCTGATAGGGGCACCCAAAGTTCTCTCAAAAAGCTTCCTCCGGTTTTGAGATGACTATTAAGTTAACTATAACGTGCCGAGTGCCAATATCCCTACATAGGTAAAATTGTCCCTCTCAAAATGCTTCCAAGTAAGTGCTTGATAATGTATCTTAGCCCTTAAAGATAAAGGAACTTATGAGGAAATTTTAGATCGGTAAGTGTAGGGATTTTGACACATAATACAGGTTTAAAAGACTCGGTTAAATAAAGGGGCAGATTATGACAAAAAAGAAATCTTTTGAAGAATCTCTCAAAGAGCTGGAAAATATAGTATCCAAACTAGAATCAGGTGAACTGGCCCTCGAACAAAGTTTAGAACAGTTTGAGGTTGGAACTAAACTCTATAAAGAGTGCAAAGACCAATTATCAGTTGCTGAAAAAAAGATTGCGGTATTAACCGATAGTTTAAAAGAAGAAGACCTTTAATGAATCGTTTACTCCTATGCTGCCTTTTAATTGTTTTAGCTTCCTGTGGATCGGTGCAACCGATTGCGACTAGTAAAACAAACTCAACAACTTCAAATCAAACGAATGTTCCTGCTCAAGTCGACATGGGACTGCCGGAAGAAATTGGTGTGGGCTCAGGGGCAACACCTCAATTGATTCCTAACGAAGAAACTGTCCGTTTGGGAGATAGAGGAGGAGATGTTTTTACTCCCGTTGAAGATGCGGCAACAATTGGTCAAGGTGTAGCGAGAAAACTGCGCATCGGTCTTAGTTTAGGTCCAGGGCTTTACCGCTCTATCAACTATGTCTCCCTTTTAAAATATTTAGAAAGACAAAACCTTTCTCCTCAGATTGTGACGGGAACAGGGTTTGGAGCCGTGGTAGCAGCGATGTATGCAAGTGGAATGACCCCGGAAGTAATTGAGTGGAATTTTTACCGCTACTTCAAGGAAAAGAGAAAGTATCGCCCATACGATGCTGAATGGCTGGAAGAAATCGATACACTTCTTTTGGATAAACTAAAAAATAAAAATATTCAGGATACAACGAAAAAGCTCTATATCACTCTTTATAATTCAAAGACTAAAAAGACGTACTATTTCGACAAGGGAAATATCCGCGATTTACTGCTGATGAATTTGAAGTTGAGCAACTCTGTTGATCCTAGAAAAAAAGGCAACCAATATACTGCCGCTTTTGAAAACGAAGTTTTCAATCCTGGACTAATGAAGAGACTGGGGGCAGATTTTGCGATTGGTGCAGATGTTCTTGGTTCAAAGTTTGATTTTGAAGATTCCAATGAATTCCTTATCGGTGTTTATGGCCGAGTTTCAGGGCGCATTGCTCGTGAGAAAAAAGGATTTGATTACTTCTATTCTATCCCGGTTTCAAAAATGAGTCTGGACTCAACTGAGAACGGAGCATTTTATTTATTAAAAACTCAGGAATATGTAGAGGGCCAGGCCGGAACTCTAAAAAAACTGATTCAACAAAAAAATTCATCGAACGAGAAGATCTGAGTAAAAGGATTTACCTGTAAGGAATGAGAATGAAGAGCTTGATTGTAAAAATTGTCTTCGCGCTACTTGGTGTTGGACTATTAGCGGGAATGACGGGGGCGCTTGCCTTTACTTATTTTAATCTCGACCTACCGAAGATTGATAAACTTCAAGATTATAAACCAAACCTGGCCTCACAGATCATTTCTAAAGATGGTGTGATCCTGGCCGAGCTTGGATTAGAAAAAAGAGAAATCGTTGAAATGAAGGATGTTCCTCAAAGAGTGATCGATGCTTTCCTTTCAGCTGAGGATGATAAATTCTTTGAGCATAAAGGGGTAGATTACTGGGGTCTGAGCCGTGCGATGTTTGCTAACTTTAAGGCTGGTCGTGTTGTTCAAGGGGGAAGTACGATTACCCAGCAGGTAGCGAAATCGCTTCTTCTAAGTTCAGAGAGATCAATTACCAGAAAGCTTAAAGATTTTATTCTTGCTCAAAGAATCGAAGAGAAACTAACAAAAAAAGAAATCCTTTATTTATACCTTAACCAGGTCTATCTGGGCGGTGGGTATTACGGTGTCAAAGCTGCGGCCCGCGGCTATTATAATAAAGAACTTAAAGAAGTGACAGTGGCAGAAGCAGCGATGCTTGCGGGTCTTCTGGTTGCTCCCGGTAAATATTCTCCATATGTAAACTCTCACGCCGCTAAAATGCGCCAAGGGTACGTACTAGAGCGCATGCATAAGCTTAAAAAAATCAGCGATGCCGACTACAAAGCTGCTGTTGCTGAAAAAACAGTTTACCGCTTGCGCGAAGACGAACTTAAAGCTGGTTATTTCACGGAATGGGTAAGACAAAAAGTTGTTGATGTCGTTGGCGAAAAATCATTCCTGGTTGATGGATTTAAAATTAAGACCACTCTTGATTGGGAATTGCAAAAAGTAGCTGAGGAGCAAATCCAACGCGGGATTAAAGAAATCGATAAGCGCCAGGGATATAAAGGACCTTTCGCCCACATCGGAAGTGATGAGTTTGTTACATTTGAAAAGAAATCGAGAATTAATCTTTTTAAAGAGAAGTCATCATATTTCACGCTTAATGAACATAACGACAAAGTCTATGAGTTCCATTTTGATGAGAAAGCATACGATGAAATGGAAGAAGAACAAAACCGTCTAAGTGTAACATCAGGGGATGAAAACTTTGTTCCAGGTGTAAATGCTAAAGATAATCTTCCAAATGTTTTAAAAGAGAATGTTCAATACGAAGCCGTTGTTACAAAAATTGATGATGCGGCCAGAGTCGTTTATGTCTCCCTAGGTGGATCAAGCGGGATCATTCCTTTTGATTACTTTAAATGGGCACACAAAAGAAGTATTAACGAAAACACAGCGTACTATCAGGAAGTGACAAAACCTTCGACGATTTTAAGAGTGGGAGATCTTATTCACGTTCAGATGGTTAAAAAATCTGTCGGCGTAGCTGAGTACTTAACAAAAGAAGGAACGACTGCTCTAAGCAAGTCAAAAAGTGCGGCATTGACTCGCGCTCAAAAATATATCTTATGCCGACTGGATCAGGTGGCAGAAGTGCAGGGAGCGATTTTCTCAATGGATGCGAAAACAGGGGATATCCTGAGCTACGTTGGAGGAAGCAACTACAATCACTCGAAGTTTAACCGTGTTGTTCAGGCAAAGAGACAGCCAGGATCTGCATTTAAACCAATCCTTTTTGCGGCAGCCTTAGAGCATGGGTACAATCCGACGACGATCATTATGGATACACCTGAAGCAATGCCAGGGTTTGACTCGGCTTCAAGTTGGAAACCAAAAAACTACGACGGCGATTACAAAGGGCCGGTCACAATGCGTGTGTCGCTTGAGCAATCAAGAAACATCCCGACAATTAAAATTGCTGACAAAGTTGGAGTGGGAACAATTTTAAAATTTGCAGAAAGAATTGGATTCAACGCTAAATTAGAAAACAACCTGAGTATCGCGCTTGGAACATTTGGTGTAAGCCCGAGAGACATGGTAACGACATTCGCTGTTTTTGCTAATGGTGGTCGTTATGTGGTCCCACATGGAATCGTTTCCGTTGTTGACCGCGATGGGAAAAAATACATCATCAATGAAGTGGAAAAAGATATGAAAATCCCAGCGGGAGTTGATGAAGAAGCAACGAATGAAGCACTTGCTGGAAACCCATTCACGAGAAGCTTAGCTGGGAAACAGGTTTACGATCCAAGACTTGCATACGTAATGACATCTCTTCTTAAAGGTGTTGTAACGAGTGGTACTGGTGGAGCAGCTCGAGCGGTTGGAACAAATGTCGCTGGTAAAACAGGAACAACCAACGATTATATCGATGCATGGTTTGTTGGTTACACTTCAAATGTTGTAGCGGCGGTGTGGACAGGATTTGATGACAATAAAACACTTGGATACGGTGAAACTGGAGGACGTGCTCCGGTTAATATGTGGACTGAATACATGAAGGCAACTGTACGCAAGTATGGTGATGAGCCTTTTGAAGTTCCCGCCGGAATTACTCAGGCATGGGTTGATAAACAGACTGGTAGAAAAGTTGCACCTAATAGTCCAGGGGCCATTTTGGAATCATTTGCGGAAGCACCTGATACTCCAGTGGAAGAAGGTGCTAGGACACCTCAAAAAACCAGACCACTTGGCGATGACGAATACTTCGAAAATCAATAAGTGACTAAAGTATTAAAGTAATGAGCTGAGTGCCGAATCTCAGCTCAATCTTTTCCCTCTCTTTTCCGATACACATAAGACGACTTTTGCAATTGGACGCGAAGGTTTGTGGATTAGGGATGAAAATATGAAAATCTTAACAAAAGACGGCCAGAAAATTTCTTATTCGTTAGTCTTTTCTTTGATTCTCCATGTTGGCTTTTTTGCCTTCGCTGTGAAGAAAATCGCCCCACCTGATTCATTCTCTATGCCTCAGCAAGTAGCATTCACTGAAAAGAAAAATAGCATCAAGTTGGACTCTATTAAATTCATCTCCCCAAAACAGCTTCAGGCCATCAAAGATGCGCGCAACAGACAAGTTGTTGCCAATGAAACATCTGGCAAAAATGAAAGGCCCGCGAACTCGCGTTTTTTAGGTGAAAAAGACCAGACTTTTGACCGCCAGACAATGGCCGCAAGAAATGGTGCTTTTAAAGAGGCGGGACTAGGGAAGAAATCCGGCTCAGAAACAACTTTAGCTCAAACAGAACCTAAGTCTCGTCCACAGTCAAAAAAGATGGCGGAAAGCCGTCCAAAAGCGCTCAAAAAAGCTCTTTCTCTAAGTGATCTGGGTGGATTTAAAATGGCCGAAGTAGAAAAAATGCAAAACCAAGCGCAAGAAACTCTACAAGAGATGAAAAAGAAGATGGATGAAGAGGCCCGCGCCGGTGCTCTTGGCGTTGATAAAGGACAGCTTGGCAAAAATGGTCTGGCCCAAAATAGTGACTTCGTCGAAGACGTCCCACTTGGAGATATGACAAACCTGAATACGACAGAGTTTAAGTATTATGGATTCTATCACCGTATTCGCCAGAAGCTAGAGCAGCACTGGGGAACATCAATTAAAGATAAAGCAAAAAATCTTTACCGCTCAGGCAGAAGAATGCCAGCAAGTGAAAACCTAATCACATCAGTGTCTGTTACGTTGAATGATAAAGGGCAAATTGTAGATATGCAGATTGAAGGAACATCGGGAGTAAGAGAACTCGATCAAGCTGCGATCGAGTCCTTTAATAAAGCCGGCCCTTTTCCAAACCCTCCGAAAGGTTTGCTTGTTGGTGGCAGGGCCACAATTCAATGGGGATTCGTGGTTAAGAGTTAAAATCGTTATAAGGCATCATCTACTTCGTTGCCTTCGTCTTTCGGTCGTCAACGTACATGAGTACGTTTCCTTCCTCACTCCTCGTCGCCTAATATCTAATGCCTTCTAACGATTTTGAAGGATTAGGGCTGGGAGAAATTAAGTCATTAGTGCATGTTGTTTTTTAGAAGGTCTTTTAGTTTGCCGATTCCTTCCATTAGTACGTAGTCGTTCCAGATAGAGTCTAGTTCTCTAACTGTTTCAACGATCGAAATCGCTGCTTGGTCTTTAGACATTTTTTCTTCTTCGGCAAGATGGTCGATAGCGATTAAAATTGCACTCATAACAGGCGAGTTACAAATTTTAGCTAACCTATCTTCATAACTAGCGTTGATTCTTTTTTCTTTGCTCTTAATAACAGCAGTATTGAGAAGCTGAATTGCGTCCTGTTTTTCAGACATCATAAAGTAATGAATCCCATTCGTTTTATTTACGGTTCGTTCTTGTGAGATCAGAAGTATGGAGTGAATACATTCTTTCGTAAAGAATTTTTTAAACAAAAATTTTTCTGATAAAGCAATGAGAGTATGTAAAAAAAATGAGACAAAAAGTATCTAAAAACTAAGTAACATTTAGATTTTTCGCAGGGAAAAAGCTTATAAATGAACACCCTTTCGGGTGTTCATTTCCATAAGTTATCGAAAAATATGAATTAGAAAAAAATTATAGAGTTGCTAGAAAATTTTGGTAGTCAGATGCAGAAAGTAGAGAATTTACTTCAGATGGATTAGAAAGTTTCAGTTTGATCATCCATGCGTTTCCGTAAGGCTCAGCATTGCAAAGCTCTGGTGAGTTTACAAGGTTGTCGTTGCGCTCAAGAACAGTTCCTGCAAGTGGAGAGTAAAGATCACTTACAGATTTAATTGATTCAACAACACCGAAAGTCTGGTGGTGACCTAGGGTTTTTCCGTTTTCTGGAAGTTCAACGAAAACGATGTCCCCAAGAGATGATTGAGCGAAATCAGTGATCCCGATTGTTGCAACATCGCCTTCGATCTTTGCCCATTCGTGGTCTTTTGTGTACTTCAGTTCTGCTGGTACGTTACTGCTCATTACTTATGTCCTCCGGTTACGAAAGCTTTCGCGTGAAAGTTCGCTTCATAGTTAGTATTTCTGATATTGATTGAGTATTTTTTGTCTTGTGGAGCTTTGGCTTTTTCAACAAGGGCCAACGCTACACCTTTTCCAGTTACAACAGACATTGTTCCTGAAGTGACTGTCCCGATTTTTTCACCTTCGCCGTTTAAAACATCGTATCCTTCGCGAGGAATTCCACGATCCAGGGAAAGTTTAACCAATTGGTATTTTGGTTTGTATGCTTCAAGTGCCGCTTTTCCAATGAAGTTTGGTTTTGCGAGCTTCACTGTCCATCCAAGTCCTGAGTCTAGCGGAGTAACGTTGTCGCTGATTTCGTGTCCGTATAGTGGGTAACAAACTTCAACGCGAAGAACGTCTCTTGCTGCCAATCCACATGGTTTAACACCGTTAAAAATGAGTTTATTCCAAAGTCTTTTTGCGTATTCGTGACTTGAAAAAACTTCAAATCCATCTTCCCCTGTGTATCCTGTTCTTGCCACGATGATTTTTTCACCTTCATGAGACGTTTCCAAGATTGAGTAGTATGGGAAGCTTTCCGGAAGTTTAATGCCGAAATCGCGAAGAATTAATTCAGCTTTTGGCCCTTGAAGAGCTAAAAGTGAAAATTCATTTGAAAGGTTTGAAAGTGTGCAATCAAAAGATCCGGTTTTAGAGCTGATCCAGTTCCAGTCTTTTTCAATGTTCGAAGCGTTTACACAAATAAGAACGCGGTCTGTTCCTAATTTATAAGCGATAAGATCGTCGATCACTGTTCCGTCTTCACGGCAAAGTGGCGAGTAAACAGCTTTGTGCATTTCTGCGTTTTTAAAATCGTTTGTGATCAAGTTATCGACGAATGCGATTGCATCCGGCCCTGAAACGAAAAATTCACCCATGTGACTAACGTCGAAAACACCAGCGTGTTCTCTAACAGCTAAAACTTCTTCTTTAACTGAAGAGTATTGTAGTGGCATATCGAATCCGGCAAACGGAGCCATCTTCGCATTCAATGAAAGGTGTTCTTCATGTAATGAAGTTTTTAATAGTGACATGGTCATCCCCTATGAAAAAGAGTGCTAAAGAGATAACCTGTTTTTGCTAGCTTGTAAAAGGTTTTGCGCTAAAGAAACTATGGTCATTGGACCAACTCCGCCCGGGACAGGAGTGATTGCTGAGACGAGATTTTCAACTTTCGCGTAATGAACATCGCCGCATAACTGGCCTTGAGTGTCAGTGTTCATACCAACGTCGATAATAACTTGATTTTTGTCAGGAGAGATGTACGTTTCATCGATAAATTGTGCTTTACCAATGGCGCTAATGAGGATGTCACAGTTTTTAGTGATCTCTCTTAGATTTTTTGTATGCGAATGGCACAAAGTGACAGTGGCGTTGTTATTAGTCAGAAGCATTGCTAGAGGTTTTCCAACAATCATACTGCGACCAACGATAACTACATGTTTTCCGCTAATTTCGATTTGGCTTTCTTGCATCAATGTAAGAATTCCTTTCGGGGTACACGAAATGAAATTCTTTGGACCTAAATGATTGCTCATTAAAGCGTATAAATTCTCAGGGTGAAAACCATCGACGTCTTTTTCTTTTTTTACCAGGCTACCTACATCTAAGTGCGATAATTGTTTAGGAAGCGGCAACTGAATAATACAACCATCGACTAATTGGTCTTCGTTGATTTGAGTGATTGTTTTTAGGAAATCGCTTTCAGAAATATGTTCGTCAAGTGCGACGATTTCACAGATTGCACCGATTTTCTCACAGTATTTTTTCTTGTTAGCTGTGTAAATAAGACTTGCTGGATCTGAACCTACGAGGACGACTTTCAACTGAGGAAAAATATTTATTTCCTTTAAGGCCTTGCATTCCGCTTTAAGACCTTTAGTGATCAGTTTTTTAACTGAAGCCGAGTGGAGGATTTGACTCATGCGAAGAATGATACTCAGTTAGAGATATTTTTACAAAGAAAAAAACCTTAAGTATGATAAAATTCACGAGGATTTCTTATGTTGTTTTATATTGGTCTTGGGATGCAGTTAGTTGGTTTTGCCTCTGTCGGGCTGTGTCTTTTTGCAGGGATGACGAAGGGCGATTACGGTCAGCTTGAACTTATCCAGTTAATTGGTGGCTCACTTATGTTCTATGTCGGAACTTTTGTGAAAGGCAGAGGCGCTAAGTGATTATTCTTGGAATCGACCCAGGATCAAGAAAGGCCGGATATGCGCTGATCGACGTTCAGGGAAAAAAGATTTCTTATATTGCCTCAGGTGTGCTCAAATACGACCATGTCGATGAATTTATCGACCGCTTGGGAATGATCTATCAGACTTGTGATGAGCTGATGTCAAAATATCAACCGGATGAAGTTTCGGTTGAAGCCTTAATTTATGTAAAAAGTGTCGAGGCCCTAAGTAAACTTGCGCAAGCAAGAGGTGCGATGGTGGCAGCGTTTTCACGCACTCGCAAAGGAAAAATTTTCGAGTATGCGCCAAATACAGTTAAGTCTTCGGTAACCGGTCACGGTCACGCGGATAAAGATGCTGTAGATAAGGCGATGAATATGATGTTTGGAAAAATGACTTTCAAAACATCGGATGAATCGGATGCGCTGGCGATTGCCGTGTGCCATGCGCTTAATCGCAATATGAAAATGAAACTTATGGGGAAATCACTATGATTGGTTTTTTAACTGGGGAAGTTCTTTTTAGTGACGGGAATGAGTCGATCATTCAGACCACTAGTGGCGTAGGATACCAGGTTTTCTACAACAAAGTTTTAGTTGAAGGAACATCTGCGGCCATCTATATCGCCCACATTATTAAAGAAGACTCAGAAACACTTTTTGGTTTTTCTTCTCTTCGCGCTAAAAAACTTTTTGAAATGCTTTTAACAGTTAAAGGCATTGGCCCTAAGTCGGCATACAACCTGATTTCAAATTTGGGTGTAAATGAAATTATCAACGCAGTTAATCTGGAAGCGAAAGCTACATTAACCAAAGTTCCAGGTCTTGGGACTAAGGGGGCTGCGCAAATTGTCCTGGATTTAGCTGGGAAAATCGACCGCGTAAAAATGTACAGCGATTCAACAAAAGTTGTCAGAGGTGGACTGGCCCCATCTGCAAAAATTGATTTTACAACGATTGAAGAAACTACTTATATCGAAGAAGTGGTTTCAGTTGGCAGTATTAATCAGCACGAAATCATGAATGACACTTTAATGGCCTGTAAAGAACTGGGCTTTAAAGAAGATAAGATCATTCCAATCGCCCAAAAAATTCTTGGTGCAAACTTAATTACAAAACCAGAGCAGTTAATTCACCTGGTTCTTAAAGAATTATAATTATGATTTTTGAAAACGACGAAAACAACCGCATGCTAGGAAGTGAATCTCATTCAGAGGAGTTTAAGCACGAAGTGCTTCTTCGCCCTACAGATTTCACGGAATATGTCGGTCAGAAAAAAGTCGTGCAAAATATCGACGTTATGGTTGAGTCGGCTAAAATCAGAAACTCAGCTATGGATCACGCGCTTTTATCTGGTCCTCCGGGATTGGGGAAGACATCTCTTGCTATGATCATTGCTAAATCTATTGGCAGTGAACTGCACGTGATTTCAGGCCCGGCGATTGAGAAAAAAGGTGACCTCGCGGCCATCTTAACCAATCTTGGCCCTCGCGATGTTCTCTTTATCGATGAGATCCATCGCATGCATATTTCAGTGGAAGAAATACTTTATTCAGCAATGGAAGACTACCGATTGGATATTGTTATCGGTCAGGGACCTTCAGCGCGCACAATGCAAATTCAGGTGGCACCTTTTACTTTAATTGGAGCGACAACACGATCGGGTCTTTTATCAAACCCGCTTCGCGACCGTTTCATGGCCCATTTGCATTTTGACTTTTATAACGAGCATGAGCTCGCTGAAATTGTCGAAAATAACGCTAAAAAACTCAATATTGTTCTTGAGCAAAAAGCGCTGCAGTTGATTGCGGCCTGTGCACGTGGAACGCCAAGGATCGCCAACCGCATCCTTAGACGAGTTCGCGATTTCGCCTTAGTTAAAGGTGAAACAAAAATTTCAGAAGAGTCTGTTACAAAATCTCTTTCTTTAATGGAGATTGATTCTTACGGGCTTGATCGCATGGATAGAAAAATTCTTCAGGTTATCGAAGATTACTATAAAGGTGGACCTGTCGGAATTGAAACTCTGTGTGCGACTCTCGCGGAAGACCGCACGACGATTGAAGACGTATATGAACCTTATCTTCTCAAAGAAGGTTTTTTACTGAGAACTCCTCGCGGAAGAGAAATCAGTCAAAAATCGCGCGATCATCTTTTAAAAATGAGAGGGTTTTAAGCTGTTGTCTTAGAACTCTTGTTCACGATTGCCATAATAATTTTTGAATCACAGACAAGTTTGTTGTCGTCATTGTAAATTTCAATGCGCCAGGTTTGCGTGCTTTTTCCCATGTAAATGTTTTTAGCAACGCCGCGGACGTGACCTTTTGTCGCCGATCTGATGTGAGTGGCTTCAATGTGCTGGCCTACGGCCATTTTTTCATTGGTATCGATGCACATATTGGCCGCGATACTTCCCAATGTTTCAGCAAGAACACAAGAGGCCCCACCGTGCAGAAGTCTTGCTGGTTGGAACGTGCGTTCATCAACAGGCATAGTCCCCTCAAGAGTGTCTTCTGTCATATTAGTTAATTGAATCCCTAGATGAGTGACTAGAGTTTTTTGACTCATTTTATTCATGCGATCTAAATCGACATCGTGAAACCAGATTTTAGCCATAAAGATTCCTTAAAAAAGCACAAACCCGATACCGGCACCAATGCGGTTGACGGTTAATTTGGTTGGACCTTCAAGCATATGGCGTTTGTAGAGAATGTGGTAAGTGAAACGACTTTCACCCTTAATACTTGCGAATAATAATAGGCGCTGTCCTTCGAATTTATCAATAGTATTTTCTGAAGTTGTGTCAGATTTAATTGATTGAGCAAAACTGCCTTTAATTAATATTTTTTGATCACCTACAAAGAATGTTTTTCCAGCACCGATAGTACCATAATAGATCTTATTTTGATTCATTCCCAATGGCGCGCCATTGATGAAAGATGTTGTGTTAAAAGTAGAAAACTGTTCGTAATCCATTCCACCGTAAAGAGAAATCCCGGCCCAAGGCGTGAGCTGCTGGTAGTAAAGATTGTAACCAATTTCATCCTTGCTTTTTAATTTGCTTGAATTTAATCCTTCAGCACTTAGTTTCGATTCGCGAAGATGAGACCAGTAAAGACTTGAGCTGATCATGCGATTGGTTTTATCCAGGAAAATAGTAGTTCCCAGACCAAGTGAAAGTGGAGAGTTTTGTGTGCTCTTGATACTTCCTTCTTGTGTTGCCAGCTGTTCTTGAAAATCTCCGGCAGAAGCTGTGTACATTGTGAAAACAGTAAACTTGTTTGTTCCAATTGGTGTCTCAGCATCAGAATTGAGAACGTTGTAATTTTTTTCAGCTTGAAGCTTGTCGGCGTATGGATGAGAGACGTAAACAGGGTAAGGATATTCGATGTAAATATTGCTAAAAAGTGGGATTTCATTCCAGGTTGTGATGTGCGGATTCCACACCATCAGGTCTTTTTTGAACTCATCAATTCGTTTGCCGTACTTCTCTTTGTAGCGAGAAATGAGCTTATTGGCGATGCTATCGAGAGACTCCTTACCTTTAATCATGTAGACCGTCGGTCCTTCATTTGACTGAGCAAAAGACTCCGTCATTGAAAAAACAAGAGAGAAACTCACGAATATTGCAGTTAAAAATGTCTTCATATTAACTAATTTTAATAGGATTTTTTATAAAATCATCTCTAGCTCATCCTTCTGATTAAAGGCATTTTTTGCCGAAAGAAAAAGCACTCTTTAGCAATCGACCATGTAAAAATTACATACTCACTTTTTATTTTTTTTATTTTACGCTCATTAAAACTCAATCAAGGAAGAATTATGAGCGAACAAAACTTATCCAATAAAATTGATCTCTTTGCGTTTGAATCTCGCAGTGTTTTTTTAACCGGACCTATTGAAGCCGAGCTCGCTTTAAGAATTAACCGCGAACTTTTAGCTTTAGAAAAAGCTAACTCAGCGGCACCAATTATCATGTGGATCAACTCACCTGGTGGTGAAGTGTATTCAGGCTTTTCAATTTACGACACGATTCAATTTATCAAACCAAAAGTGATCACCATTATTTCAGGTATGGCTGCGAGTATGGGCTCAGTTATTTCACTGGCCGCAGAAAAAGAAAACCGCTTTATGTTTCCACGTTCAAAAATCCTTCTGCATCAACCACTCATCGGTGGAACAATCACTGGCCCTGCTTCAGATATCGCCATTCACGCAAAAGACATCATCGATTTAAAGCATAGAATGCACGCTCTCTATTCTGAGCGAACTGGTATTCCTAAAGAGCGCTACGAAGAGATGATGGAGCGCGACCGCTGGGTCTCTCCCGAAGAGGCCATCTCTTTGGGGCTAGTTTTTAAAGTGATCTCCTCAAGGGCCGAGCTTGAAAAGTTAGTTTCCCCTTAAATTTAAATTAGTTAGGCCAGACATGAATTAGACCATTAACTCTTTGTAAACAAAGGTTTTTCATTAAAAAATATGATAAAAATGCTCTTTATTTATTGAGGAATTTTTTCATAATTAGGTGATTTTCCCTCTGAAAAAGGCTAAATGGGGTATAATTAGAGTGAGGCACTCGGGTAACCCCACATCGGCAAGATTTATTTCTTCTGTCCTCCCTCCATACAGTTTATAATATGTTTGTAGTTGCCAACAAATTACGCGACGATTAAATTATGGTAACTATTAAAGAATTAGGTAATTAAAAAGAATGCTTAACCAACGTACTATTGCTAAAAAATTATCAGTGACAGGTATCGGAATCCACTCTGGAAAGAAGGTTACCCTAACTATGCACCCAGCAGAGGCGGATTTTGGCATTCAATTTAAGCGCGTAGATCTTCAGGATGCTCCAGTTTTAAAAGCAAATGCTCTGACTGTAGGTGCAACTGAAAACAATACAACTATTGGTGCTGGAGTTAATGCTGTTCACACTGTTGAGCACTTACTTTCTGCTCTTTATGGTTTTGGTATTGAAAACGTTTACTGTGAAATCGATGGACCAGAAGTTCCAATTATGGATGGTTCGGGAGCATCTTTTGTTTTTCTTCTAAAGGAAACGGGGATCGCGACTTTAAATAAATCAAAAAAATTCTTAGTTGTACTTGAGAAAGTACGCGTTGAGTTCGACGACAAGTGGGCCGAAATTGAACCGTCATCAAAACTGGTGATCGATTCAACAATTGTATTTGCTCACCCAACAATTAAAACTCAAAACAAAGTTTTTGAATTCTCATGCGAAAACTACATCAATGAAATCGGCCGTGCCCGCACATTCGGTTTCGTAAAAGACGTAGATGCATTAAAGAGAAAGGGACTGATCAAGGGTGGATCTCTTGATAACGCAGTCGTTCTCGACGATTACAAAGTTGTTAACCCTGAAGGCCTTCGCTTCCAGGATGAATTCGTACGCCACAAAATCCTTGATACAGTAGGGGATATTGCCCTTATGGGTTATGAAATTGCTGGTAAAGTAACAACTTATAAATCAGGTCACCACGTCCACAATCTTCTGTGCAGAAAGCTTTTAGCTACACCTTCTGCTTACGAGATTGTTTCTGCCGCATCATTAGAACGCGAGACAGTAGAAGCATTCTCACTCCCCAGAGCGCTACAACCATCATTTCAATAGTAGCGACTTTGTAGTAACATCAATTTAATTTAATTCACCGATAAAGGATCTTTATGAAACTATCTACTGGTTTTTGGCAGACGTATAAAGAAGTTCCAGCTGACGCTGAGATTGCTTCTCACCAACTTATGATTAGAACAGGACTTATCCACAAAGCTGGGTCTGGCCTTTATAACTATCTACCAATGGGGCTTCGCTCGATTAGAAAAGTAGAAAACATTATCCGCGAGGAACTAGACAAGATCGGGTGTTTTGAAATCACCATGTCTGTCGTAACTCCAGGAGAGTTGTGGCAGGAAACAGGACGCTGGGACAAGATGGGCGGGCTAATGCTTCGTTTTAAAGATAAAAAAGATGCTGATCTTTGTATTTCTCCAACGAACGAAGAAGCTGTTACTGATATCTTTAGAAAGACGATTAAGTCTTATAAACAACTGCCAGTGACTCTTTATCAAATTAACACAAAATTCCGCGATGAAATCAGACCTCGCTTTGGTCTTATGAGAGGTCGCGAGTTCACGATGAAAGACGCTTATTCATTCCACTTGGATAAGGCGAGCTTAGATGTAGGTTACCAGGCTCTTTACGATGCATATACTGCGATCTTTACGCGTTTAGGGCTGGAATTTATCCCAGTTGAAGCAGATGGTGGAGCAATGGCTTCATCTGACTCTAAAACACACGAGTTCCAAGTTGTAGCGAACTCAGGTGAAGACTTAATCATCTACTCTGCAGAAGCTAGGTACGCAGCTAACATTGAAAAAGCTCAAACGAAAAGAGCACCAACAACATACGATATAAATGTTGTCCCAATGAAAGAAGTAGAAACAATTAAAACTGAAACGATCGAAGCCGTTTGCGCTCTTCTAGGTCAGACAGCGGCC
Organism: Bacteriovorax sp. As-1; assembly: GCF_058446905.1. NCBI lineage: Bacteria > Pseudomonadati > Bdellovibrionota > Bacteriovoracia > Bacteriovoracales > Bacteriovoracaceae > Bacteriovorax > Bacteriovorax sp. As-1. The sequence goes on along the minus strand of NZ_CP184341.1, from coordinate 1,458,519 downwards.
CAAAGCTTAAAGTCGATGGTTTATACAGCGACAACGGGCAATGAATCTAAAATGATTCTGGCGATGATGATCGGAGACGATTCAGTTAACGAAATTAAACTGCAAAACTTCCTGAAGTGTGACCACCTTGCAGCTTCTTCTGAAGACGAGCTTAAAAAAGCGAAACTTTGGAAAGGTTATATTGGGCCATTTGGTCTTGAAGGACAGTTGGAAATCATTTTCGATAACGCTGTTAACTTAGATGCTTCATACACCATCGGAGCAAATAAAAAAGACGCTCACGTTATGGGGTTCAACCCAAAACGCGATATGAAAAAAATCATCCAGGCTGATCTTCGCCTTTCAAAAGCGGGAGATTTAACTCTGGATGGAAAACACACTGTTGTTGAAAAACGTGGGATCGAAGTTGGTCACGTTTTCCAACTTGGTGACAAGTACACAAAAGACATGAAGGTAGGGGTTCTGGACCAAAACGGAAAACTAGTGACTCCACTTATGGGTTGTTATGGAATTGGTGTAACGAGAGTTGTGGCCGCAGCTATCGAGCAAAACCACGATGCTAACGGGATCATCTGGCCAAAATCAATCGCACCATACGATGTATATTTCGCAACAATTGTAAAGGCTGAGGAATTTGCTAAAATCGCAGACGAAATCTACGCCGATATGAAAAAAGCGGGAATCGATGTTGTCTACGACGACAGAAACGTAGGCCCAGGTAACAAATTCAAAGACGCCGACCTTCTGGGATTACCGTATCGTGTAGTTCTCGGAGAAAGGGACTTTGGAGCTTCTGGCGAGCTGGAAATAATCGAGCGCAAAACTGGAACTGTAACGAAAGTTAAGCGCGATGAACTGATTTCTACACTTAAGAATCTATTGAAGTAATTTGAGTCTTTTTTCTTTTTCTATTCAGTCGAACCATGCTGAAAACCAGCATGGCGGCTGCATAGAGAATGCATCCTAAAATCACCAGTGCCCTTTGAGTCGAATTTTGCAGGTCATTCCAGGCCATCTTGCCAGTCAAAAATAATTTAGCGCTAAATACACTTTCAGGCAAAAGTCCCTTCCAGGTCATAAAAAATCCGACCAGGCAAATAAACATAAAAACCTGACAGACCATCATTCCTGTTTTTAATGAACGTTCTTTAATCGATCCCGTTTCACTGGCCTTCCAGATGACATTCATCGTTTTTAGCTGCTCCATCGTCACCAGATTGTTGTTTTTCAGTAGGATCGCAAGGCTTGATTGGGATTTAGATTTGAGAAAGAAATAAAGGGCCGAAGGGAGAACCCCGAAGAAAAAAACGGCACCATAAAGGCCAAAAGTAAATGAAGTGAGTTTGATATAAATTGAAAAATCTACAATGGCAAAAAGGAGAAATACCAAACCGAAAATAAGATAAGTGTTGTCTCTTAAAATGACATTTTCTCTACATCCATTGAGGACCAACACATCTACTTTCTGTCCTATCGTGTGTTTAATCTCAGCGTTTCCGCCGCCAATGAAAATGACTTTCTCTATATCGCTGAACTTATATTCAACGACCGGACAATAATAAAAACCGTGGTATCCATTTGGGTGAGTCCTTGGGGAATTTTGTTTGCGGTGAAGGGCAATAACTTTGCCAGGATACACTTTCCCAGATTTGCTGTAGGCCCAGTGAATAAAGAGCGCTCCAAGAGCAAAATAAAAAAAGACCGCGGCAATGATCATCAAAACCAACATATTCACCTTTCCCTGTAAAACTTACTTATATTCTAACAAGGTCCGGGATTTATAAAAGCCCCGGGGCTTCTAAAGTTGCTTTTGTGGCTATCCTCTTATAAAAAGTGTCCATTCTAGAGATTCTACATTTTCAGGACAGAGTATGGACCACGACATGATCATTGGCATTCACAGTATTGCCGAAGCTATTAGAAACCCAGAGAGACAAATCTTTGAGATCGTCGCAACTGACGAGGGCTTTCAGGAATTTAAAAAGCGTAGCGGTCTTCGAGATCATGAAATCCCACTTAACAAAGTAAGATGGCTTGAAGGCCACGCACTTCAAGAAGAAGCAAAGAAAAACTACCGCGACCTTGATCTTGAATTCCAACGTGTCCCAAGTGGGATTTTTATGTTGGTAAGTCCGATTAATATTTATGAGCCAACTTGGATCTACAATCAGTTGGAGAGTCGCATCCCAATTAAGATTTTAGCTCTTGATCAGGTGACTGACGCCCACAACGGCGCTGCCATCATGAGAACAGCTGCTTTTTACGGCGTAGACGCAATTTTAATTTCGGCTAAAGGGAACTTTGGTCTTGGGCCAGGATTTTCTCGTATTGCCTCTGGAGCAACTGAGCACGTGAAAATTGTCCGTTGTTCGGCCCTTCCAAAAACAATTACAAAAATTAAAGAATTGGGTGCAACTTGCATCGGTTTATCTGAACACGCTTCAGGAACTTTGGGCGAAATGGATCATTCAAAACCAATTTGTTTAGTTTTGGGCGCAGAAGATGTGGGTATGTCACATGCTGTTAGCAGAGTGGTTGATACGACAATTGCCTTTAAACCCGCAGGGAAAATCAAATCTCTCAACGTATCAGTCGCTGCAGCAATTGCGATGGAAAAAATTTTTGGAGCAGTTTAACGACAATTTTTTTTAAAAAAAAGATTGCCTTTAAAAACACCATCGTTTATAAAATACCCCTAGCATAGCGGTTAGATACTGTAGGCTGACTTAGCTCAGTTGGTAGAGCATCGGTTTTGTAAACCGACGGTCGTAGGTTCGATTCCTATAGTCAGCTCCATCTTTATCTTAAGTGAGAGCTGGAAAATGAGGAGAGATTGCCGAGCGGCCAAAGGCAACAGACTGTAAATCTGTCGGTTTATACCTTCGAAGGTTCGAATCCTTCTCTCTCCACCACTTTCTAACCAGTGTTATCTATGCGGGCGTAGCTCAGTTGGTAGAGCGCCACCCTTCCAAGGTGGATGTCGCAAGTTCGAATCTTGTCGCCCGCTCCATTCTCTACCCAATCTTTAATAATTTATTTACATAATACTTAACGATTTTGCTCTCGTGGCTCAGTGGTAGAGCACTCCCTTGGTAAGGGAGAGGTCATGGGTTCAATTCCCATCGGGAGCTCCACTTTTTTCCTCTTGTCAGAGGGGGGCTTCACAGGCATACTGTTGACTTAATTTAGAACCCGTTATAATTCCATATAAAAAAATTAATTCTTTTAGAGAATAAATGAAGAAGGAGAGACCAGATGGCTAAGGAAAAATTTGACCGTAACAAACCTCACGTTAACATCGGAACTATTGGTCACGTAGACCATGGTAAGACGACACTAACAGCAGCAATTACAATGACAATGGCAAAACACCACGGTGGAGCAGCTAAGTCATACGCAGATATCGATTCAGCACCAGAAGAAAAAGCACGTGGTATTACAATTAACACTGCTCACGTAGAATACGAAACAGCAACTCGTCACTACGCTCACGTAGACTGTCCAGGTCACGCTGACTATGTAAAGAACATGATTACAGGTGCAGCTCAGATGGACGGTGGTATCCTTGTTTGTTCAGCAGCGGACGGACCAATGCCACAAACGAGAGAGCACATCCTTCTTGCTCGTCAGGTAGGTGTACCGGCCCTAGTAGTATTCCTTAACAAAGTAGACATGGTAGACGATCCAGAACTTCTACAACTTGTAGAGATGGAAATGAGAGAGCTACTTTCTTCTTATAACTTCCCAGGGGACGCGATTCCTTTCGTAGCTGGATCAGCTCTAGCAGCAGTAGAAGGACGTAACCCAGAAATCGGTGAAAATAAGATCATCGAACTAATGAACGCAGTAGATTCATACATTCCAGCTCCTCAACGTGATGTTGATAAGCCATTCCTAATGCCAGTAGAGGACGTTTTCTCAATCTCTGGACGTGGAACGGTAGTAACTGGACGTATTGAAAGAGGGATCATTAAAGTTAACGACGAGATCGAAATCGTTGGTATCCGTGATCTTCAAAAAACGACTGTAACAGGTATCGAAATGTTCCGTAAGCTTCTAGACCAAGGTCAAGCAGGGGACAACGCAGGTCTACTTCTTCGTGGTACAAAACGTGAAGATATCGAGCGCGGACAGTGTCTTGTTAAGCCAGGATCAGTAACTCCACACGCTAAGTTCGTAGGAGAAGTTTATATTCTTACAAAAGAAGAAGGTGGACGTCACACTCCAATCTTCAAAGGATACCGTCCACAGTTCTACTTCAGAACAACAGACGTAACTGGGTCAATTGAACTGAACCCAGGTGTAGAAATGGTAATGCCAGGTGACAACACAACTTTCAAAGTAGAGCTTATTTCTAAGATCGCTATGGAAAAGTCACTTCGTTTCGCGATCCGTGAAGGTGGACGTACGATTGGTGCCGGAACTGTTGCTGAAATCAACGACTAATTGGCAAAAAAACGCGAAGCGTTTTTACTAGTTAGTTAAGAATTCGCCAATTCTTAAACTTACAAAGTTTACAAAGCGGGCCGAAGAAATTCGGCCCGCTTTTATCTCAAAGTAATTTCTCAATGGGTGTATAGCTCCAATGGTAGAGTAGGTGATTCCAAATCACTTGGTTGTAGGTTCGAATCCTACTGCACCCGCCACTTTTTTAATGTCGTCTTGGCCAACAGGCCGCAACGCGCCGAATTCTTTCAAATCTCACTAGACAAATTGGGTTTTTTCTTGCATATCTATTAGACTCTAATTTTTTTATCCCAAAGAAAGGTTAACTATGTCGATCATTAAGAGCGAAGACTCAAGAAAATGGATTACAGCTCTAGTTGTAATTGCATCAGCATTAGCAGGATTTGTTGTCTATAAATTCGTAGGGCAACTTGGTGACTGGTTTGATTTAGAAACAAAAATTTCTAACTACAGTGTTGTAGCTCAAGGACTTGGTTTTGTTACTGGTCTAGGGACATTCATTTACATCCTAAAAAACAATGAAACATCAACATACTTACAAGAAGTTTATAATGAACTTGTGAAAGTTGTATGGCCATCGAAAGATGCCACAGTGAAAATGACAGTAGGGATTGCGATCGCTCTTGTTGTTGTAGCTGCAATCTTCACATCTGTAGATTTCATCTTCAAAAAAGTATTAGAGTTCCTTTATTAATAACATCTATTGGTAACTAAAATTATGGCTGAAACAAATCACGATAATGTTGAGCTAGCTAAGGGTGATACACCAGATTTCAAATGGTACATCGCTAAGGCTCAGACTGGACAAGAAAACAAAGTAACAAAATCTCTTAAAGAGAGAATCGTTAACTATAAAATGACTGATCTTTTCGCTGAGATCCTTGTTCCTGAAGAAACAGTAGTAACAACTGCTAACGGGAAAAAGAAGACCATCAAGAAGAAGTTTTTTCCAGGTTACGTCTTGATTAAGATGATCATGAATGATAAGACTTGGCACCTTGTTAAAAGCACTGACAAAATCACTGGTTTTGTTGGGGGAACGTTAGATAAACCAGCTCCAATTACAGAAGAGGAAGCTGCATACATGACTTCTCAAATGGAAGACGGGTTCAAAAAACCACGTACGTCTGTTAATTTTGCTGAAGGCGAGTCTGTTAAGGTTATTGAAGGACCGTTTGCTAACTTCGTAGGAACAATCGAAGCAGTAAGCGATAAAGGTAAGATTAAAGTTAACGTTTCAATCTTCGGTCGTCCGACTCCAGTAGAGTTAGACTTCACTCAGGTTGAGAAGATTTCATAAAAAATATTTGTTGGGATAAGCAGGAGTTTATATGGCTAAGAAAGTAACAGGTTTTATTAAATTACAAATCGCAGGTGGTAAAGCAAACCCATCTCCACCAATTGGACCAGCTCTTGGTCAAAAAGGTGTAAATATCATGGAGTTTTGCAAGGCTTTCAACGCAAAAACTCAACAACAAAACGGTGTTGTTCTTCCAACGATCATTACAGTTTACTCTGACAGATCGTTTACATTCGTTACAAAAACTCCTCCAGCTACTTACCTTCTAAAAGATAAGTTAAAACTGGAAAGAGGAGCTCAAAAGCCAGGTTCAGAAGTTATGGCTAAAAAAGTTCCAAAGAAGACTGTAGAAGAAATCGTTGAAGCAAAAAAAGTAGACTTAACTGCTGGATCAAAAGAAGCAGGAATGAGAACGATCGAAGGATCAATCCGTTCAATGGGTCTAAAACTAGATTACTAATTAAAAAAATCCCAATTTCGGGAAAGTAAAGTGGGAGACTTCACAGTCGTTTGACCACAGGAGAATATTATGCAAAAGCCGGGAAAGCGTTACGCAGAAGCCGCAAAAAAGATCGATAGAACTAAAGTCTATTCATCTGACGAAGCTATTAAACTAGCTAAAGAAGCAAAATCAGCAAAATTCGACGAAACAGTTGATCTAGCGTTCAGACTAGGGGTTGACCCACGTCACGCTGATCAAATGATCAGAGGAGCTCTAGCTCTTCCATCTGGTACAGGTAAGTCTGTAACTGTTGTCGCGATCACTTCAGGATCAAAGGTTGATGAAGCTACTGCTGCTGGTGCAGACTTCGCTGGTGGAGATGACATCATCACAAAAATCGCAGGTGGATGGCTAGATTTCGACCGCGTAATCGCATCTCCAGACATGATGAGTAAGCTTGGTAAAGTTGCTCGTCTTCTTGGGCCACGTGGTTTAATGCCAAACCCAAAGCTTGGAACTGTTACAACTGACATCGCTGGAGCTGTAAAAGAGCAAAAAGCAGGTAAAGTTGAGTACAGAACTGAGAAAACAGGTATCGTTCATATTCCAATCGGGAAATCTTCTTTCACTGTTGAGCAACTTAAGGCTAACTACTCTGCAGTTCTTACTGCAATCGTAAAAGCTAAGCCAGCTTCAGCGAAGGGGACATACATTAAGTCTCTAACTCTTAGTACAACTATGGGTCCAGGGATCAAGATTGACACTGTAGAGGCGTTCAACGCTGTTTAATTAAAGTTTACTGTAGGGATTGATGAAAGTCGGTCTGTTAAATTTCTAACCCAAGTTTAACTGTAAAGCCTGCCCAAATCTCCCTCCAAATATTAATAGGAGGATTTATGCTTAACCGTTCGGAGAAAGATGCAATCATCCAAGATCTGAAAACAGATATTGGTCGTGCTAAAGCAATCTTTCTTACAAACCTAATCGGTATTACATCAAATGATGCCGTTAGCGTAAGAAAAGCAGTTCGCGATAACAACGGAAAAATGGTTGTTACAAGAAACACGCTTTTCAAAAAAGCTGCAGCAGGGACACCTGTTGAAGCTCTAGTTGCTGATCTTCATGGACCACACGCACTTGCGTTTGCGTTCGAAGACCCAGCAGCAGTAGCAAAATCTTTAAAGGAAGCAGGAGCTAGTTTAGAGCTTGTGGATCTTAAAGGTGGAGTACTTGATGGCCAAATGTTAAACAAAGCACAAGTAAAACAACTTGCGGATTTACCTTCAAGAGACCAAATGCTTGGTACTCTTCTAGCTACATTCCTAGCACCAGTTTCTGCTTTCGCTAGAGTACTATTTGCTATCCAAGAGAAGAAAGAAAAAGGCGAACTAGCTTAATTACAATTTTTTTAAATTTTTATTTTATAGGAGACTTATATGAGCGTAACTAATGAACAACTAATCGAGCACATCTCTAAAATGTCAGTTCTTGACCTAGCTAACCTAGTAAAAGAACTTGAAACAAAATTCGGTGTATCAGCAGCTCCTGTTGCTGTTGCTGGTGCTGCTGGTCCAGCTGCTGCAGTTGAAGAACAAACTGAATTCACAGTTGTTCTAGCTGACGGTGGAGACAAGAAAATTAACGTAATTAAAGAAATCCGCACAATCACTGGTCTTGGTCTAAAAGAAGCTAAAGATCTAGTTGAAGGTGCTCCAAAGACTGTTAAAGAAGGTCTTTCAAAAGCTGACGCTGAAGCAATCAAGAAAACTCTTGAAGGTGCTGGAGCTAAGGTTGAACTTAAGTAATTTGATTGCTTTAGTTTAAAATAGATTTTTTAAAAATAAGGTGTGAAAGAGAGGAATCTCTTTCACGCCTTTTTGTGTTTTTAGCTTTTTATAAATTATTCTAAGAATTATCTCTTATACGAGGAGAGCGCGATGACTCAGGTTTTTTCACCTAACGAATGGTTTCGCAAGACCTTTTCAAATACTCCAGCAGTATTAGATACCCCGCCATTAATGAAGTTACAGGTAAACTCTTACGAAGATTTTCTTCAAAAAGATGTTCCACCTGCAAAGAGAATTGACCTTGGTCTTCAACAAGTTTTCAAGTCAGTTTTTCCAATCTACGACTTTAACAAAACTGTTTCTCTAGAGTTCGTTTCGTACTCTCTAGAAGAACCTAAATATACAGTAAAAGAATGCCGCCAAAGAGGTCTTTCATACGAAGCTCCTCTTAAAGTAGTTGTTCGCCTTGTTTTCTTCGACGTAAGCGTTGACAGAGACGGAGCTGAGCAAAGAACTGTTTCTTCGGTAAAAGAACAAGAAGTTTACCTAGGAAACATTCCACTAATGGCCGAAACTGGGTCATTTGTTTACAACGGAACTGAGAGAGTAATCGTATCTCAGCTACACAGATCTCCAGGGATCATTTTCGAACACGACAACGGAAAAAAACACTCTTCTGGGAAACTTCTATATTCAGCAAGAATCATTCCTCACAGAGGGTCTTGGCTAGATTTCGAATTCGACCACAAGAACATTCTATTCGCTCGTATCGATAGAAAGAGAAAGCTTCACGCTTCTGTAGTTCTTAAGGCAATGGGATATTCTACATCTGAACTTCTAAAAGAGTTCTATCAGATGGAAACAATCTCATTCAATAAAGATGGTTCATACTCTAGAAAACTAGATTTCAACCTACTTGTTGGAACAAGAGCAAACGCTGACGTTCTTGATAAATCAGGAAGCGCGATTGTTAAAAAAGGTAAAAAATATACAAAAGCTTCGATCAAGAAAATGGAAGATGCAAAGATCACTGATCTTCCAGCTGAACTTGAAGAAGTAGTAGGAAAAGTTCTAGCAGAAGATATCTTCAACGAAAAAACTGGTGAAGTTATCTGTCTTGCTAACGAAGCTCTTTCTGAAGCAAAAATCCACGATTTAGTTAAAGCTGGTGTAAAAGAAGTTAACGTTCTTTACATCGATATGATCAACTTCGGTGATCAAATCAGAAACACTCTTCTTATCGACAAAACTGAAACGAAAGAAGACGCTCTAATTAAAATTTTCGAAAGACTAAGACCAGGTGAACCTCCAACGGTTGAAGCTGCGTCTCAACTTTTCGACAACCTGTTCTTCAACAAAGAAAAATATGACCTTTCGAAAGTTGGTCGTATGAAGATCAATTACAAATTCGGAATGAACATTCCGGTTGAAGAAACAGTTCTTACTCAAAGAGACATCCTGACTACAGTTCAATACCTAGTAGAACTTAACAACGGTAAAGGTAAAGTTGATGATATCGACCACCTTGGTAACCGTCGTGTAAGAGCTGTAGGTGAACTACTAGAAAACCAATTCAGAGTTGGTTTAGTAAGAATGGAAAGAGCGGTTAAAGAAAGAATGGCCATTCAAGAAATTGAAACGATGATGCCATACGATCTAGTTAACCAAAAACCAGTAGCTGCTGCTGTAAAAGAATTTTTCGGTTCTTCTCAGCTTTCTCAGTTCATGGATCAAACAAACCCACTTTCTGAAGTAACTCACAAGAGAAGACTTTCAGCTCTTGGGCCAGGTGGTCTAACTCGTGAACGCGCTGGTTTCGAAGTACGTGACGTACACCCTACTCACTACGGAAGAATGTGTCCGGTAGAAACACCGGAAGGACCAAACATCGGTCTAATCACATCTCTTGCAACATACGCTCGTGTTTCTGAGTATGGTTTCATTGAAACTCCATACCAGGTAGTAAACGAAGACAGAACGATTTCAGCTCCAAAATACTTCTCGGCTTTCGAAGAAGAAGGAAAAGTTATTGCTCAGCTTGAAGCTAAGTACGTTGACGGTAAAAAAATCGTTGGTGATGCTATCGCTGCTCGTTCGGCCGGTGACTTTACTGTAGTAGGTGCAAACGAAGTTCAGTTAATGGACGTTTCTCCAACTCAGATGATCTCGATTGCAACATCTCTTATCCCGTTCCTTGAGCACGACGATGCCAACAGAGCGCTAATGGGATCGAACATGATGAGACAGGCAGTACCAGTTGTTAGAACTGATGCTCCTATCGTAGGTACTGGTGTTGAGCAAATTATCGCTCGTGACTCTGGTGCTATTGTGTACGCAAAAGAAGGTGGACGTGTAATCTTCGTTGACTCTAACAGAATCGTTATCCAAAGAGATAACTTCTCTGAAGGTGAGTCTGGAGTAGACGTTTATAAACTTACAAAATACCAACGTACTAACCAAAATACTTGTAACAACCAAAAAGCCCTAGTTAAAGAAGGGGACAAGGTTCTAAAAGGAATGGTTATTGCTGACGGTCCAGCTACACAGCTGGGAGACCTTGCCCTTGGACAAAACGTTCTAGTAGCGTTCATGCCATGGGGTGGATATAACTACGAGGACTCGATCCTAATTAACGAAAACATTCTTGCAAGAGACGTGTTTACATCTGTTCACATCGAAAGCTTTGAAATCGAAGCTCGTGATACAAAATTAGGTAAAGAAGAAATCACTCGCGATATTCCAAACGTTTCTGAAGAGGCCCTAAAAGACCTTGATGAAGCTGGTATTATTCGCGTTGGTGCGATCATTAAGCCAGGGGATATCCTTGTTGGTAAGATCACTCCAAAAGGTGAGTCTCAACTTTCTCCAGAAGAAAAACTTCTTAAAGCTATCTTCGGGGATAAAGCTGGGGACGTAAAAGATACATCACTTCGCGTACCTTCATCAGTTCGCGGAACTGTAATCGACGCTAAAGTTTACACTCGCGAAGGTGTTGAACTGGACGCTCGTTCAAAAGAAATCATCGACCACGAAACGACACTAATCCGTCGTGACGAAAGAATCGAGATTAAAGCTATCCAAACATCAGCCATCCAAAAGATCGCTGAAATGTTCAAAGGGGCGAAGACGACAGATAAACTTATCTCAGAAGACGGGACAACTGAACTTCTTGGAAAAGGTGTAGCTGTTACAGGTGAAATCCTGGCTTCAATTCCTTTCGAACTAATCGGTTACTTACCTCTAGAAGCTGCTCTTGAAGAAAAACTTTCTGAGTACTTCGCTGACGTAAGAAACAGAATCACTAGAGTTCGTCAAAAAGCCAACGATGAAATCGCTAAGCTACACAAAGGTGACGAGTTACCTCCTGGAGTAATCAAGAAGGTAATGGTTTACGTAGCGATTAAGAGAAAGCTTCAGCCAGGTGATAAGATGGCCGGCCGTCACGGAAACAAAGGGGTTATCTCTAACGTTGTTACCGCAGAAGACATGCCATTCCTTGCAGATGGAACTCCAGTTGAAATCGTTCTTAACCCACTAGGGGTACCTTCACGTATGAACATCGGGCAGCTTCTTGAGCTTCACCTTGGATGGGCAGGTCGTGGTCTTGGTGAAAAAATTAAGACGATGATGGAAGAAAAAGCAAAAGTTAATGAGTTGAGAGATTTCATCTTTAAAATCTACAAAACTAAAGAAGTAGAAGCTTGGTTAAAATCAGCTTCTGACGAAAGAGTTATTGAAGTAGCTGAACAACTTTCAACAGGTGTTCGTTTCTCTACAAGCGTATTCGATGGTGCTTCTGAAGAAGATATCAAAGATATGCTTGAACTTGGCGACCTGGACAGATCAGGGAAGACAACATTATTCGACGGAAAAACTGGTGACATATTCTCGGAAGACGTAACAGTTGGTGCGATGTACATGTTAAAACTTCACCACCTTGTTGATGAGAAGATCCACGCTCGTTCTACTGGACCATACTCTCTAGTAACTCAGCAGCCACTTGGTGGTAAGGCTCAGTTCGGGGGACAACGTCTTGGAGAGATGGAAGTTTGGGCACTTGAAGCATACGGAGCTGCTTACACGTTACAAGAATTCTTAACTGTTAAATCTGATGACGTTATCGGACGTACAAGAATGTATGAATCGATCGTTAAAGGTGAGCAGGTTCTTGAACCAGGATTACCTGAGTCGTTTAACGTTCTAATCAGAGAGCTTCAAGCTCTATGTCTAGACATTAAACTAGAAGAGAACACAGAAGAAGAAAGCACTTTTAACTAAGTGTTTTGAAGTGCGGGACTTTAAATCTCCCGCACTGGTTTTGGTAAGCGGATACTAGATAGAAATTTAAATCGTACAAGGAATATAAAATGAAAGACTTGTTAAACTTTTTTGATAAGCCGAAAGATCCAATCAGCGTAGAAGCTGTTTCGATCAGAATGGCATCTCCAGATACAATCAGAGAATGGTCTTTTGGTGAAGTAAAGAAACCAGAGACAATTAACTACCGTACTTTCAAGCCAGAAAGAGATGGTCTTTTCTGTGCAAAAATCTTTGGACCAATCAAAGATTACGAATGTATTTGTGGAAAATACAAGAGAATGAAGCACAGAGGAGTAGTGTGCGAGAAGTGTGGTGTTGAAGTAACTCTTTCGAAAGTTAGACGTGAAAGACAAGGTCACATTGAACTAGCAGCTCCAGTAGCTCACATCTGGTTCCTAAGATCACTTCCATCACGTTTGGGAGCACTTCTAGACCTAACTTTAAAAGAACTTGAAAGAGTTCTTTACTATGAAGCATACGTTGTAACTTCTTCAGCTACTGACAATGTTGACGGTGGACTTGAAGTTGGTCGCGTAATTTCTGAACAACAATACCAAGAGCTTAAAGAGCAAGGAATCGAGTTCGAAGCTGGTATGGGTGGACAGACAATTAAAGAACTTCTTAGAAAAATCGATATGGACATTACGAATAAAGAACTTCGTCGTGGCCTAGCTGCAGCTACTACAGAAATGGCTCGCGCTAAAGTTATCAAGAGACTTAAAGTTGTTGAATCAATCCTAAAGTCTGAAAACAAGCCAGAGTGGTTCATGATGGATGTTATTCCGGTTCTTCCACCGGATCTTCGTCCTCTAGTTCCTCTTGAAGCTGGACGTTTCGCGACTTCAGATCTTAACGATCTTTACCGTCGTGTAATCAACAGAAACAACCGTCTAAGAAGACTAAAAGAGCTTAACGCTCCAGAAATCATCATCCGTAACGAAAAGAGAATGCTTCAAGAAGCAGTAGATGCTCTATTCGATAACGGCCGTCGTGGTAAAGTGTTCACAGGAGCTAACAAGCGTCCTCTTCGTTCACTATCTGACATGCTAAAAGGTAAGCAAGGACGTTTCCGTCAAAACCTACTTGGTAAGCGTGTTGACTACTCTGGACGTTCGGTAATCGTAGTAGGTCCAAGCCTAAGACTTCACCAGTGTGGTCTTCCAAAGCTTATGGCCCTGGAACTTTTCAAACCGTTCATTTACAACAAACTAATTGAAAAAGGTCACTGTACTACTATTAAAGTAGCTAAGAAGATGGTTGACCAACAAAAGCAAGAAGTTTGGGATATTCTAGAAGAAGCTGTACAAGAGCACCCGGTTCTACTTAACCGTGCACCAACTCTACACAGACTTGGTATCCAGGCATTCGAGCCAATCCTTATCGAAGGTAAAGCGATCCAACTTCACCCTCTAGTATGTACAGCGTTCAACGCTGACTTCGACGGTGACCAGATGGCCGTTCACGTTCCTCTATCGATTGAAGCTCAGATCGAATGTCGTATTCTAGCTATGTCTACAAACAATATTCTTTCTCCAAAAGACGGAACACCAATCGTTGTTCCTTCTCAGGATATCGTTCTTGGTCTTTACTACATGACAAGAATTAGACCTTACGCTCGTGGGTACAACAAAGTATTCGCGTCTAAGGAAGAAGCACAATTCGCTTACCACTCAGGAAACCTTCACCTTCAAGCGCCGATTAAAGTTCGTATCGACAACACAATGATCGAAACAACTGTAGGTCGTACGTTCGTTTGGGATGCAGTACCTAAGTGTCTTAAGTACAACGACATCAACCAAATCCTAGGAAAAAAAGAACTAGGGAAACTAATTGACCACGCTTACCGTGTTGGTACAGAAAAAGACACTGTAATGCTAGCTGACGCTATCATGAGACTTGGATATGAGTACGCGACAAAAGCGGGAATCTCGATCAACGTTAACGACATGACAATTCCAGCTGAAAAAGCAGGAATTCTAGCTGAAGCTCATAAAGAAGTTTCAAAAATCACTGAAGAATATAACGAAGGTTCTATTACTGATGGTGAACGTTACAACAAGATTGTCGACGTTTGGGCACAAACAAACGAAAGACTAACAAAAGTAGTAATCGAGCGTATTTCGACTCAAACTTTCACGTCTGAAGATGGTAAAGAGACTATGAATGCTCCATCATTCAACTCTCTATACATGATGGCGAACTCTGGAGCCAGAGGTTCTACTCAGCAGATCAGACAGCTTGGAGGGATGAGAGGTCTAATGGCGAAGCCATCTGGAGAGATCATTGAAACTCCGATTACATCTAACTTCCGTGAAGGTCTATCAGTACTAGAGTACTTCACGTCTACTCACGGTGCTCGTAAAGGTCTAGCCGATACAGCTCTTAAGACAGCGAACTCAGGGTACCTGACTCGTCGTCTAGTTGACGTTGCTCAAGACGGGATCATCAGAAACGTTGATTGTAACGCTACTGACGGAATCACGCTTACATCAAGAATCGAAGCTGGGGAAGTTGTTGAGCACGTTGCTGAAAGAGCAATGGGCCGTGTAACTGCTCAAGCGATTATGTCTGGTTCAGGAACTGAAGTTTTCCCAAGAAACTACATGCTGACTGAAAAAGATCTAAAAGTTCTTAAAGAACAAGAAGTTGATCAGATTAAAGTTAGATCAGTTCTAACTTGTAAAGAAAGACACGGCTTCTGTGCATACTGTTTTGGTCGCGACCTTGCTCGCGGAAAGCTAGTTTCTATCGGTGAAACAGTTGGGGTAATCGCTGCTCAGTCAATCGGGGAGCCAGGTACACAGCTTACGATGAGAACTTTCCACGTTGGGGGAACTGCAACTGCAGGTGCTCAAGTAAACAAAACTGAAGTTCGTACGGCCGGTGTTATCCACCTTGAAAACGTAGTTTCTGTTGTTAATAACGAAGGTGTTACTATCGTTATGAACAAAAACGGAGAGCTTGTTGTAAAAGACGCTCGTGGAGTTGAGAAGGAAAGATACCCAGTAGTTTACGGATCGAAAATTTTCTTCAAACAAGGTCAGGAAGTTTCGGTAGGTGATAGAGTACTAGAATGGGATCCATTCGCTATTCCAGTTCTTACTGAAGTATCAGGGACAGTTAAATACGAAGATCTAATTGTTGGATCTACAGTTAACGAGCAAGTGGATGCGGTTACAGGTCTATCTCACAGAGTTGTAACAGAATCTAAAAACCCATCTCTTCAACCACGTATCGTGATTGTTGATGATAACGGTTCTCCAATTCTTGTTCCAGGAACGAAGAGATACGCAGCTTACCGTCTACAAGTCGGAGCTTCGATCATCGTATCTGAAGGTGACAAGGTTGATGCAGGTACAGCGGTTTCAAAAGTTCAACGTGAAACAACGAAGACTAAGGATATTACCGGAGGTCTTCCGCGCGTTGCTGAACTTTTCGAAGCACGTAAACCACAAAACGCTGCTCAAATCTCTGACATCTCAGGAACAATTGAGTTTGGTACTGAGTTAAGAGGAAACAGAAGAATCATCGTTCGCCCAGAAGACGGATCAGATCCAATGACATACGTAGTTCCAAAGGGACGTTACGTAGTTGTTAACGAAGGTGACTATATCCGTGCAGGGGAACCAATCATGGATGGACCATCTAACCCACACGATATTTTACGTGTACTTGGGGTTAAAGCTCTTGCTCGTTACATCGTTGACGAAATCCAAGAAGTTTACCGCCTACAAGGGGTTAAGATCGATGATAAACACATTGAGGTCATTGCTTCTCAAATGTTAAAGAAAGTTGAAATCACTAACGCTGGTGACTCTACTTACGTAACTGGAGATTCAGTAACACGCGGTGAGCTTGATGAAGTAAATGAAAGACTTATTGCTGCAGGCGAGAAACCAGCAGAAGCGGCACCGCTTCTACTAGGGATCACAAAGGCATCTTTAACGACAGAGTCATTTATCTCTGCAGCTTCTTTCCAGGAAACGACAAAGGTCCTTACTCAAGCTGCGCTTGAAGGAAAATCTGATGCTCTTCGTGGATTGAAAGAAAACGTTATTATGGGACGCCTAATTCCAGCAGGGTCGGGTATTCCAAGATATAGAAACTATGAGGCCGTAATGAGCGAAGACGAAGTATCGTCAGCAGCTTCATTATCATTTTAAAAATAAACTTGAACTAGCCATTTTCTTCTGGTAAGAAAAATGGCTAGTATTTTTGCAGAAGTGGGAACTTAAGGGAGCAGTTGGATTATGCCTACAATTAATCAGTTAATCAGAAAGGGTCGCGAGGATAAGTACTCGAAAACTAAATCGCCAGCTTTAAAATCATGTCCTCAAAGACGTGGAGTTTGCGTGAGAGTTTATACAACGACTCCAAAGAAGCCAAACTCAGCTATGAGAAAGGTATGTAGAGTAAAGCTTACTTCAGGATTTGAAGTAACTTCATATATCGGTGGAGAAGGTCACAACCTTCAAGAGCACAGTATCGTTCTAATCCGTGGAGGAAGAGTAAAAGATCTTCCAGGGGTTCGTTACCATACTATCCGTGGAGCTCTAGATGCGACTGGTGTTGATAAGAGACGCCAAGGTCGTTCTAAGTACGGCGCGAAAAGACCTAAGAAATAGTAAATTACATAAGTAATTTTAAATAACACACTCCCCTTTCTGTTTACTCGGGCTGGGGAGAGTAATTTTTTTCGAAAGAAAGAAGTGAAGAGGAGTATCAAATGAGTAGAAAAAGAAAAGCGGACGTCAGAGAAGTACTTCCTGATCCAGTTTACCAAGACATCGTTATCACAAAGTTCATGAACACACTTATGATTGGTGGTAAAAAATCTGTAGCAGAAAAAATCTTCTACGGAGCTCTTGAAGTAGTTCAAGAAAAAACAGGCGAAGAGCCTCTAAAAGTTTTCAAAAAAGCTCTATCGAACATTAAGCCAGCTGTAGAAGTAAAGTCTCGCCGTATCGGTGGTGCTACTTACCAAATCCCAGTTGAAGTTCGTCCAGCTCGTCGTCAATCACTAGCACTTCGTTGGTTAAAAGAATATTCTTCAGCTAGAAGTGGTAAGACTATGGTTCAGAAGCTTGCTGATGAAATCATCGATGCTTCTCAAAACCGTGGTGGATCTGTTAAGAAGCGTGAAGACGTTTACAAAATGGCAGAAGCTAACAAGGCTTTCGCTCACCTTAAATGGTAGTAATTTAATTTTTGCATAAATCAGGAGCTCCCCGAAAGGGGAGCTTTTTTTATTTTTAAAGACTATGAGTTCTAAACAGATTGATAAAATTCGTAACATCGGAATCATGGCCCACATTGATGCCGGTAAAACTACGACTACAGAAAGGATTCTTTACTACACTGGAAAGAGCCATAAGATCGGTGAAGTTCACGATGGAACTGCAACGATGGACTGGATGATTCAGGAGCAGGAAAGAGGGATCACGATCACATCTGCCGCTACGACTTGTAGCTGGAACAAACAAACAATCAACATTATCGATACTCCGGGACACGTAGACTTTACGATTGAAGTAGAGAGATCTCTTCGCGTTCTTGATGGAGCGATCGGTGTTTTCGACGCCGTCTCTGGTGTTGAGCCCCAGTCGGAAACGGTTTGGGCACAGGCCGATAAATACAAAGTTCCTCGCTTAGCATTCGTCAACAAGATGGACCGCATGGGTGCGAATTATGAAAATTGTATTTCGGAAATCAGAGAGAAACTTGATAAAAAAGCCGCAGCTATTCAGTGGCCAATTGGCTCTGAAGAAAATTTCGCAGGAATTGTCGACCTTCTTGAAATGAAGGCTGTTTATTTCCCAGCTGAAAACTTAGGTTCAAAAATTGAAATCAAAGACATTCCAGCAGATATTGTTGATGAATGCCAATTATACAGAGATGAGCTTCTAGATAACCTTTCTGAATACGATGAGGAATTAACAGACCTTATTCTTATGGGAGAGGTACCAAGTGTTGCTCAAATCAAAGCTGCTTTAAGAAAAGCAACTATCTCTCACAATTTCATTCCTGTTCTTTGTGGATCAGCTTTTAAGAATAAAGGCATTCAGCCGCTGCTGGATGCAGTTCTAGATTACCTTCCGTCTCCTACAGATAGAGGAGAGCTTAAAGGGCACAGCCTGAAAGATCCGGATAAAGTTGAAGTGAGAAAACCAGAAATCGAAGAGATGTTCAGCGGGATCGCTTTTAAGATCGCAACTGATCCATTCGTTGGAAGTGTAACTTACGTTCGCATTTATTCTGGAAAACTAGAATCAGGACAAACTGTTTACAACTCGCTTAAAAAGAAACGAGAGAGAATTAATAAGATTTTCCAAATGCACGCCGATAAGCGTACAGAGCTTCAAGAGGCTTTTGCCGGAGATATTGTTGCCGTCGCAGGTTTCAAAGATACAACAACAGGTGAAACTCTTTGTACGGAAAATAAGCCAATCATTTATGATCTAATGGAGTTCCCTGAAACGGTTATCTCTGTTGCTATCGAGCCAAAGACAGCAGCAGATGAAAAGAAGCTTCTTTCAACATTAGAACAATTAAAAAATGAAGACCCATCTTTCACGTTCAGTAACAACCAGGAAACTGGTCAGCTTCTGATCCTGGGAATGGGAGAGTTGCACCTTGAGATTATCGCCGACAGGCTTCAACGCGAATTCAATGTTGGGATCCGTGTAGGTAAACCACAGGTTTCTTACCGTGAGAGTATTTCAGGAACAGCTTCTGAATCTCATACATATAACCGTGAACTTGGCGGCAAGATGCAATTTGGTTCTGTGACTTTAAAAGTCGAGCCAGTTGATTACCAGGCCGGAGTACTTTTTGAGTCTTCTGTAACTAATAAGCAGATTGGTCAAAACTTTATCGACTCTATTAAGAAAGCGGTTATGGACACGGCTCCTGGTGGGGCAATGGCCGGTTACCCTTTCCTAAATATTAAAGCGACGCTTACGGCTGTTGAGTTCAACGAAAATGAATCGACAGAAGTAGCTTACGCAATTGCTGCTTCTAGCGCCTTCAGAGATGCTTGTAAAAAAGCAGGAGTTGTCCTTCTTGAGCCAGTTATGGAGCTGGAAGTAGTGACTCCGCAAGACTATACCGGAGATGTTATCTCGGACATTAACTCGAAAAGAGGCAAGATTTTAACAATGGGAATCAAGCAGAATAAAGATTTAATTTCTGCAGAAGTTCCATTGGCGGAATTATTCGGTTATAGTACTGATCTTCGCTCAAAATCCCAAGGACGCGCTAGCTTCACGATGAAGTTCAAAAGCTACGTGGAAATGCCTTTTGATTTAGCAAAAGCGACACTTGAGAAAAAAGGTATCTATATTTAATTTTAGTTTTCGTCTTTAGAACATACAGGAGCATTAAAATGGCTAAGGAAAAATTTGACCGTAACAAACCTCACGTTAACATCGGAACTATTGGTCACGTAGACCATGGTAAGACGACACTAACAGCAGCAATTACAATGACAATGGCAAAACACCACGGTGGAGCAGCTAAGTCATACGCAGATATCGATTCAGCACCAGAAGAAAAAGCACGTGGTATTACAATTAACACTGCTCACGTAGAATACGAAACAGCAACTCGTCACTACGCTCACGTAGACTGTCCAGGTCACGCTGACTATGTAAAGAACATGATTACAGGTGCAGCTCAGATGGACGGTGGTATCCTTGTTTGTTCAGCAGCGGACGGACCAATGCCACAAACGAGAGAGCACATCCTTCTTGCTCGTCAGGTAGGTGTACCGGCCCTAGTAGTATTCCTTAACAAAGTAGACATGGTAGACGATCCAGAACTTCTACAACTTGTAGAGATGGAAATGAGAGAGCTACTTTCTTCTTATAACTTCCCAGGGGACGCGATTCCTTTCGTAGCTGGATCAGCTCTAGCAGCAGTAGAAGGACGTAACCCAGAAATCGGTGAAAATAAGATCATCGAACTAATGAACGCAGTAGATTCATACATTCCAGCTCCTCAACGTGATGTTGATAAGCCATTCCTAATGCCAGTAGAGGACGTTTTCTCAATCTCTGGACGTGGAACGGTAGTAACTGGACGTATTGAAAGAGGGATCATTAAAGTTAACGACGAGATCGAAATCGTTGGTATCCGTGATCTTCAAAAAACGACTGTAACAGGTATCGAAATGTTCCGTAAGCTTCTAGACCAAGGTCAAGCAGGGGACAACGCAGGTCTACTTCTTCGTGGTACAAAACGTGAAGATATCGAGCGCGGACAGTGTCTTGTTAAGCCAGGATCAGTAACTCCACACGCTAAGTTCGTAGGAGAAGTTTATATTCTTACAAAAGAAGAAGGTGGACGTCACACTCCAATCTTCAAAGGATACCGTCCACAGTTCTACTTCAGAACAACAGACGTAACTGGGTCAATTGAACTGAACCCAGGTGTAGAAATGGTAATGCCAGGTGACAACACAACTTTCAAAGTAGAGCTTATTTCTAAGATCGCTATGGAAAAGTCACTTCGTTTCGCGATCCGTGAAGGTGGACGTACGATTGGTGCCGGAACTGTTGCTGAAATCAACGATTAATTTTTTAAGAAAAACATTTGCGGCCCCTTGACAAAGGGCCGTATAAAAAATAAAAAGTCAAAAACAAAAAAAGGACCCACGGATATTATGAAAGCAACTAGACTAAGAATTAAGCTACGCGCCTATGATCACAAGCTGTTAGACACTTCGGTTAACGAAATCGTTCAAACTGCTAAAGAAACCGGTGCAAGAGTAGCGGGACCAATCCCTCTACCAACTGAAATCAACAAGTTTACTGTTCTTCGTTCACCTCACATCGACAAAAAGTCGCGCGAGCAGTTCGAAATGAGAACTCATAAGCGTCTAGTGGACATCATTGAACCAACTCAACAGACAATCGACCAACTAATGAAGTTGGACCTGTCTTCTGGGGTTGACGTAGAGATCAAGTACTAGTAAAACAATAAAACTTTTTTGAACTAACAATTAATAAAAACCATGAACGCATCCCTTAGACTAGGGTGATGCTGTGGAGGAAAAAATGTCTGACGCAAAGATCGCTTTAGACGCTTTTTATGGCGTTAAAGCAGGAATGACTAGAGTTTTCGATGAAAATGGGAACCACATTCCAGTTACAGTTATCAAACTTATCCCTAACCTAATCACACAAGTTAAAACTGCTGATAAAGACGGTTACACTGCTTACCAAATTGGTTACGGTGAAAAACGTGAAGCACTTCTTAACAAGCCAAATAAAGGAATCCTGGCGAAAGCTGGTGTTTCTCAAAACGTTACACGTTTTTCTGAAATTAAGACAGATGCAGTAGATGCAGCTAACCTTGGTAAAGAAATCGAAACAACTGCTTTCGCAGCTGGATCATATGTAGACGTTACAGGTGAATCTAAAGGTAAAGGTTTTGCCGGAGTTATGAAACGTTATAACTTCCGTGGTGGACCTGCATCTCACGGTTCTCACTTCCACAGAAGAGTGGGATCTATCGGTAACAGAGCGACTCCAGGACGTGTATTCCGCGGTAAAAAAATGCCAGGACACATGGGGACAGATACAAAGACAGTACAAAACATTGTAGTTGTCGAAGTAAATCCAGCAAAAGGTTACTTACTGCTAAAGGGTTCAGTTCCAGGTGGTAAAGAAGGATTTATTAAAATCTCTAAAGCTCTTAAAAAAGCGTAATTAGGTAGAGGTCTAAAATGACAGAATTAAACGTATTAAACAATAAATTTGAAAGCAAAGAAAAAATCAAGGTTAACCTTGAGTTCACTCCAGATGCTATCAATGTTCCAGTTGTTCACCAAGTTGTTAAAGCTATCCTAGCAGGTAGAAGACAAGGTACAGCTAAGACAAAGGTAAAGTCTGAAGTATCTGGTGGTGGTAAGAAGCCATTCAAGCAAAAAGGTACAGGTAACGCTCGTCAAGGGTCTACTCGTTCGCCTCTAATGCCTGGTGGGGGGACTGTCTTTGGTCCAGTGCCAAGATCATATGAGCAAAAAGTAAATAAAAAAGTTATGATTGGCGCTCTAAGATCGGTAATCGTAGATAAGCAATTGGCTGGAAAGCTAATCATCGTAGACGCTCTTACTTCAACAGGTAAGACGAAAGAGATGGCTAAGCTTCTTGAATCTAAAAACCTACTAAACGCTTTAGTGGTAACTACAGATTCAAACAGTCTGGCAATCAGAGCTACAAATAACATTAGAACTGCTAAAGGCCTTGGTGTAGACAACCTAAGCGTTTACGAAGCAGTTAAATATGAAAATTTAATTATTGAAAAGCAAGCTTTCGAAAAGCTAGCTAACAAGTTGGTGTAATCATGGCTGCAATTAATGACGTAATCGTAAAACCTCTTATCACAGAAAAGATTTCAGCTGATTCTGAAGCAAATAACCGCTACGGATTCGTTGTAAACCTTAAAGCTAATAAAAACCAAATCAAGAATGCTGTAGAAGCTTTTTATGATGTAAAGGTAGTGGCAATCAGAACTGCTGTTATCCCAGGCAAAACAAAAAGAACTGCAAAAGCTTATAAGAAGACATCTTCTTACAAGAAAGCCCTTGTGCAATTAGCAGAAGGTCAGAAGATTGAGTTTTTTAAAGGAATCTAATTTTAAAGGATTGTTAAGGAATATTTATGGGAATTACAAAATTTAAGCCGGTCACGCCGACACTTAGAAAAAAGCAAGTAATGAACAGCAAGGATCTTACAAAAGACGTTGTTGTTCCAAATAACCTTCTTGCTCCAAAAAAATCAAAAGCTGGTAGAAATAATGCCGGTCGTATTACAACTCGACACCATGGTGGCGGTGTAAAACAAAAATACAGAATCATTGATTTCAAAAGAAATAAAATCGATGTTCCTGCAACTGTTAAAGCTATCGCGTACGATCCAAACCGTACATGTAACATCGCTTTAATCGTTTATGCTGATGGAGCTACAACCTTTATCCTTGCACCACTTGGATTAAACGTTGGTGACACTGTTGTGTCTTCTTCTGGCGCCGACATCAAGGTTGGAAATGCTAAGCTTCTAAGCGAAATGCCAATCGGTACTCTAGTTCACAACGTTGAGCTAAGTCCAGGAGCAGGTGGACAAATTGCACGTTCAGCTGGTTCTTACGTTCAAGTTATGGCGAAAGAGGAAGATTCAGTTCTTTTAAGAATGCCATCTGGCGAGTTAAGAAAAGTAAAAGCTAACTGTCGCGCTACAATCGGACAAGTTGGTAACCTTGACCATGAAAAAGTTAACCGCGGTAAAGCTGGTATCACAAGAAAACTTGGTATCAGACCAACTGTACGTGGTGTTTCTATGAACCCTGTTGATCACCCATTGGGAGGGGGAGAAGGTAGAACATCTGGTGGACGTCACCCAGTGACTCCATGGGGATTACCTACTCGTGGATACAAGACTCGTAAGAATAAGAGAACTGATAAATTTATCGTTAAGAGAAGAAAGTAATTAGGGAGAATATATGGCTCGTTCACTAAAGAAGGGACCTTTCGTTGATACACATTTGCTTAAAAAAGTTATCGCTATCGCTAACGATGCTAACAAAGCAAGTAAGGTTATTAAGACATGGTCACGTCGTTCAACAGTATTGCCTGAATTTATCGGGATCACATTTGCTGTACACAACGGGAAGAAATTTATTCCTGTTTACGTAACAGATAATATGATTGGCCATAAGCTTGGAGAATTTTCTATTACTAGAACTTTCCATGGTCACGGCGCTGATAAAAAAGTAGTTAAGAAATAAAATTAATTAGAGAGAGGGGCTTATGGCCATTAAAGTAAAGTTAAGTAACGTAGGAATCGCACCAAGAAAAGTTAGACAGGTTTGCGACCTAGTAAGAAACAAGAAAGCTTCAGATGCAATCAAAATCTTAAGATTTTGTGAGAAGAAAGAAATCGCTATCGCTCTTACTAAGTTAATCAACAGTGGTCTAGCGATTGCTAACGAAGCAAATAAATACGATCTTGATAATCTTGTTGTAGGGACTATCTTCGCTGACGAAGGTGCTATGCAGAAGAGAATTATGCCAAGAGCACAAGGTCGCGCTTACAAAATCAGAAAAAGATCAAGCCACGTAACTGTGGTTTTAAAAGAAGCATAGGTAGGAAATAAATGGGACAAAAAGTACATCCTTACGGTTTTAGACTAGGGTATATCAAAGGTTGGCACTCAAGCTGGTATGCAAAAGATAGATATGCTGAGCTTCTTCATGAAGATATCAAGATGAGAGCTTATATCGAAAAAACTATGAAAGCTGCTGCTGTAGCAAGCATCGATATCTCTAGAACATCTGACCAAGTAAAAGTAACAGTAAATACTGCTAAGCCAGGAATTGCTATTGGTAAGAAAGGTACAGGAATCGAAAAGATCAGAAACGATCTTAAGAAGATGACTACTGGAACTTTAATTTTCAACATCGCTGAAGTTAAGAGACCAGATGCAGACGCGAAACTTATCGCTGAAAACATCGCTCAACAGCTTGAAAAGCGCGTTGCTTTCAGAAGAGCAATGAAAAAAGTGATGCAATCTGCTTTTAGAGCAGGTGTTAAAGGGATCAAAGTAAGAACTGCTGGCCGTCTTGGCGGTGCTGAAATGGCAAGAACTGAAGGGTACGCTGAAAGAAAAGTTCCTCTTCATACTTTAAGAGCAGATATTGATTACAACACAGCTGAAGCTAGTACAACTTATGGAATCATTGGTGTAAAAGTTTGGGTTTATAAGGGCGAGATCTATAAATAGGATTTATAGATTTTTAAATAAGGTAGAGGTTTCTCATGTTAAGTCCTAAAAGAGTTAGATTTAGAAAACAACAGAAAGGTAGAATGGCCGGAGCTGCAAACCGTGGTAACACACTGGTTTTCGGTGAGTACGGTCTTCAAGCAACTGGTTGTGGATATATTACAAACAGACAAATTGAAGCAGCTCGTATCGCGATCTCAAGAAAAATGAAGCGCGGTGGAAATATGTGGATCAAGGTATTCCCAGATAAGTCTTTAACAAGAAAGCCTGCGGAAGTACGTATGGGTGGGGGTAAAGGTTCTCCAGAAACTTGGGTAGCAGTTATCAGACCAGGAAGAATCCTTTTTGAAGTTGGTGGCTTAGATGCAGAAACTAGCTTAGCAGCACTAAGACTAGCTATGTATAAACTACCAATTAAAACAAAAGTTGTTAAAAAAGAAGTAGTGGCTGCGAAAGAAGCCTTGTCTTAATAAGAAAAAGATGCAATAAGGCGCAAGCCGATTAAATTAATTTTTGGATACAAAATATGATCACACTTGATGACGTAAAAAAACTAAGCGCAAAAGACGTTCAAAAGAAACTTTTTGAACTTAAAAAAGAGCTTCTAACTCTTAAAATTCAAGCATCTGTGTCAGGAGCTGAAAAGCCACACAGAAAGCAACAAATTAAGAAGGACGTTGCAAGACTTTTGACATTTAGCAAGCAGTTAAGCAAATAGGATTGACAATGACTACAGAAGTAAAAAAATTCAAAAAGACACTTGATGGAACTGTTGTAAGCAGCAAAAACGATAAAACTATCGTTGTTAAAGTTACAAGAAGATTCAAAGACAATGTTTACTCAAAATTCGTAAGCTCAAGCAAGAAGTATCATGCTCATGACGAAGCTAATAAAGCGAACGTTGGTGACACTGTTACTATTATTGAATCACGTCCATATTCTAAATTAAAGAAATGGGAATTATTTAAAGTTAACTAAGGGATAAGTATATGATCCAAATGCAAACAAACCTAGATGTTGCTGATAACTCTGGGGCAAAAATTGTTACATGTTTTAAAGTTCTTGGCGGTTCTAAAAGAGTATCTGCCGGACTAGGTGATGTTGTCGTAGTTGCAGTTCAACAAGCTGTTACTGGCGGGAAGATCAAAAAGGGTGACGTAAAAAAAGCAGTAATCGTAAGAACTGTTTACCCTGTTAGAAGAGAAGATGGATCATACATCCAATTCGATACTAACTCAGTTGTAATCATCAATAACGCTAATGAGCCTGTTGGAACTCGTATTTTTGGGCCAGTAGCTAGAGAGCTAAGAGCTAAGAACTTCACAAAGATCTGTTCACTAGCTCCAGAAGTTCTTTAATTAGTTAATAAGGTAATAAGAGAAGTTTATGAAAAAATTAAAAGTAAATGACGAAGTAATCGTAACAACTGGTAAGAGCGCTGGTAAGACTGGAAAAGTTCTTTCTGTTAACAGAAAAACTAACAAAGTTATTGTTGAAGGCGTGAACGAAGTAAAGAGATCGATGAAGCCAAGTCAACAAAACCCTGAAGGCGGATTTGCTATGAAGAATCTTCCTCTTCATGCAAGTAACGTTTCTTTGATCAGCCCAAAAACAAAGAAACCAACTAAAGTAAAGTTTGTTGTTGGTAAGGATAACAAAAAATCTAGAGTTTCTAAGGCTTGTGGCGCTGTAATTTAATAGGGAAAATTTATGAGTAGACTAAAAGACGTATATAAAAAAGAAGTTGTACCATCACTAGTTAAGAAATTTAACTACTCTAACGTACACATGATTCCAAAGATTGAAAAAATCGTAGTTAACTGTGTAACTAAAGACGCAGTATCAAACTCTAAAGTAGTTGATACAATCGTTGCTGACCTTGGAGCAATCACAGGTCAAAAACCAGTTATCGCAAGAGCTAAAACTTCAATCGCTTCATTCAAAGTAAGAGAAGGGATGCCACTAGGTGCTTCAGTTACTCTTCGTGGTGAAAAAATGTATGAATTCCTTGATAGATTAATCTCAATCTCTCTACCACGTGTAAGAGACTTTAGAGGTGTGTCAAATAAAGGATTTGATGGAAAAGGGAACTACACTCTTGGACTAAAAGAGCAAATTATCTTCCCAGAAATCAACTACGATAAAATTGATAAAATCAGAGGCTTAGGGATTTCAATCGTTACTTCTGCAAAGACTAACGAAGAAGGAAGAGAGCTTTTAACATTGATTGGTATGCCTTTTAGAAAATAATGGAGTTATAAATGGCTAGATTAGCTAAAATTATTGCAAACGATAAAAAACCTAAGTTCCAAGTAAGACACAGAAATAGATGCGAACACTGTGGAAGACCAAGAGCTTTCATTAGAATGTTTAAACTATGCAGAGTGTGTTTCAGAAACTTATCTCTTAAAGGGATGGTTCCTGGCGTAACTAAGTCTAGCTGGTAATTAGAGGATATAGAGGAATATATGCAAACAGATCCAATTTCAAACATGCTTACAGTAATCAGAAATGGTAACAGCGCTGGCCACGAGAAAGTAGAATTTCCAGCTAGCAAAATTAAAGCTGCTATCTGTAAAGTTCTAAAAGACGAAGGATACATCAAGTCTTTTAAAATCGTTGCTAAGGCACCAAATGATATCAAAATTAAAGTTGCTCTTAAAGAAGGTGCAATTGTTGGTCTACAAAGAGTTTCTAGGCCAGGTCTAAGAAGATATAACAGCTATGACTCTTTCACTCGCGTAATGAGTGGTCTAGGTGTTTCAATCGTTTCTACTTCAAAAGGTGTTATGTCATCTCGCGAAGCTAAGAAAAATAAAGTGGGCGGAGAAATTCTCTGCAACGTTTGGTAGGAGTTTAAGTCATGTCACGTATTGGTAAACATCCAGTAAATATTCCTGAGAAAGTTGAAGTTACTATCAAAGGTGACCTTGTAACTGTAAAAGGTGTAAAAGGTACTTTAACTCATAAATTAAACAGCAACGTAATTGCTACAGTTGAAGGAAAAACAATCGTAGTAAAGCCTAAAGACGAATCTACTGTAGCAAGAGCTCAGTGGGGAACAGCTCGTACTCTAGTTAACAATATGGTAACTGGTGTGTCAGCAGGTTTCGTAAAGTCTCTAGAGTTCACAGGGGTAGGTTATAAAGCGGCCGTAACTGGTAACGTTCTTAACCTAAGCTTAGGTTACTCTCATGCAATCGATTTCCCGCTTCCAGCTGGAATCACTGCAAAGGTTAACAAAAACCAAATCGATATCGAAGGATCAAATAAGGAACTTGTTGGACAAGTTGCTGCTAAAGTTAGATCTTTCAGAGAGCCAGAGCCATATAAAGGGAAAGGTGTTAGATACACTACTGAAACTATTATTAGAAAAGCTGGTAAAGCTGGTGGTAAAGGTAAATAATTAATTACTTAATTGGGATCATATATGAGAAAGCAGTACGGTAAAGCAGGAACAAAAAAAGACCAACAAAGACAGAAGAGACGTTTAACGATCAGAGCGAAAGTTATCGGTACTTCTGAAAGACCTCGTATTTGTGCAACTAAATCAAACAAGCACATTACTGTTCAGGTTATTGACGATTCAAAATCAATCAGCCTTTTCACAGTAAGTACTTTTGGTAAAGCTGCTGCAGCTGATAGCTGCAACATCGAAGGTGCAAAAAAGGTTGGTGCTAAAGTTGCTGAAACAATGAAGTCAAAGAAGCTGAGCACAGCTGTATTCGATAGAGCTGGTTACAGATATACAGGCGTAATTGCAGCACTTGTACAGTCTATTAGAGAAAGCGGAATCCAGGTTTAGGAGATAATATGTCTGAAGAAATTTCTGTAATTGAAGAATTAGAAACTGAAGGTGGAAAAAAAGGTCCACGCGGTAAAAAAGGCGATGGCGCTGGTGCTCCTAAGAAAAAAGCCCCTGGTCCAGCAGGAACAGAACTTGAAGAAAGAGTTGTTGCTGTAAATCGCGTTGCTAAGGTTGTTAAGGGTGGTAGAAGATTCTCTTTCTCAGCTCTAATGATCGTTGGTGATAAAAAAGGTAAAGTTGGATACGGTTTAGGAAAAGCAAAAGAAGTTCCTGAAGCTATCAGAAAAGCAACTCAAGAAGCTTATAAGAACATGATTACTGTTCCTCTTGATAACGGAACTATTCCACACGAAATCCTAGGTGAGTTCGATGCAGGAAAGATCCTATTCAAGCCAGCTGCAAACGGTACCGGGGTAAAGGCGGCAGGTGCTTGTCGTTCAATTCTTGAACTTGCAGGGGTGCATAACATTTTAACTAAGTCTCTACGTGGAAATAACCCACATAACGTAGTTAAGGCAACTTTCAAGGCCCTTAAAGGTCTTAGATCAGTTGAATCAATTGCAAAAGCTAGAGATAAAGACGTTAAAGGTCTTAGAGCTAAAAACTAATTAGGAAATTTTATGGCTAAAACATCATCAACAATTAAAGTAAAACTTGTAAAAGGACTTCCTGGGACAACTAAAGGTGTTCAAGCGAACGTTCGCGGCCTTGGACTAAGAAAAGTTGGTCAGGTTTCTGAGCTTGAAAATACTCCAAGCGTAAGAGGGATGATCAAGAAAATTATCCACATGCTAAAAGTAGTAGAATAAGAAAAGATCGAATTATAGAGGAATTGTTATGTTAACTTTAAATAATCTACAAAGCCCAAAAGGTGCTAATAGAAACACAAAAAGAATTGGTCGTGGACAAGGTTCTGGTCAAGGTACTCAGGCTGGTAAAGGTCACAAAGGACAAAAAGCTAGAAAATCTGGACACGTTAGAACTGGTTTCGAAGGTAACAACCTTCCTCTATACATGAGACTACCAAAGCGTGGATTCAACAACGTTAGATTCGCGGATCCATTCGCAGTTGTAACGCTTGAGAACATTGAAGCGAAATACGCTAAGTCTGAAACTGTAAACAGAGAGACTCTAATTGCTAAAGGACTTCTGTCTGGAGCAAATAAATCTCTAAAAATTAAGGTTATCGGCAATATTGCATTGACTAAAGCGCTAAACTTTGAGGAAATTACTAAGTTTTCAAAGAAAGCACTTGAATCAATCCAAAACAGTTCTGGAACTGTTAAGTAGTTAAGGATAACTAATGTCGACATCTCAGGGAAAAATAGAGGAACTTAAGAAACGCATATTTTATACATTTCTTCTGCTGCTAGTTTACAGACTAGCAGCTCAAGTACCTGTTGCAGGTGTTAATGCTTCGGCTCTAGCATCGTACTTCTCTGAAGGTGGCGGCGGGATTTTCGACCTAGTTAACACGTTCTCTGGTGGTGCTTTTAAGAGATTCTCAGTGCTTGCACTTGGGATCATGCCTTACATCACTACATCAATCATCTTCTCTCTATTGGGAGAGGTTGTACCTCAAATTCAAGAGATGCAAGAAGACAGCGAAGGTAACAAGAAGATCCAGAAATGGACTCGTTACGCCTCGGTTCTTCTGTGCTGTATTCAAGGTTATGGTATGGCCGCTGTGTTCGAAGGCTTCAGAAGCCCGACAGGTGTTCCACTTATCAATGAACCAGGAATGCTTTTCAGGCTTACAACTATGATTACTCTGGCTGGTGGGACAATGTTCCTTCTATGGCTAGGGGAAAGAATCACTGAATTCGGCCTTGAAAACGGTGTTTCGCTTATCATTTTCACAGGGATCGCAGTTGAACTTCCAGCTGAATTCTTCCAAAAGGTAACTCTGTTTAGAAATGGAGAGCTTTCTGGGTGGAATCTAGCTATCGGGGTAGCAATTATCGCCCTATCTCTTTACATTGTTTCTTATATTGAAAGTGCGTTTAGAAATATCCCAGTTCAATATGCTAAAAAAGTAGTAAATAACAAAGTGTACGGTGGAGCTCAAAACCTTCCACTAAGACTAGACACTGGTGGGGTAATGCCTCCAATCCTAGCTTCTTCACTTTTAGCTGCTCCGGCAACTCTAGCGAACTTTGTTCCAGCTACGAGCCCGCTGAAGCCATACGTTGATACGATTCACCAGTCGTTAATGCCGGGTCAACTTCTGTTTAACCTAGTGTTCGCACTGTTAATCTTCTACATGTCATTCTTCTATGCTCCAATTCAGTTCAAAACTAAAAAAGTTTCTGAAATGCTGCAAAAGAACAATGCTTTCGTTCCTGGGATTAGACCAGGGGACAAAACTAAGGAATACCTGGATTTCGTTCTTAATAGAGTGACTTTCTTCGGTGCTCTTTTCCTGATCGTTGTGTGCATTCTTCCTTCTGTTATCACTGGAAGCCACTCACGCTTCGAAGGAACTTCGCTTCTGATCATGGTATCTGTAGCTATGAGAGTAATGTTAAACGTTCAGACATTTATGTATTCTGATAAATATGAGACCGCCTTCAAGAGTAGAGGGAAGTACAACGGTCCAAATAGAAGATTTTAATAATGAAACCTCATTTGATCATCTTAGGGGCTCCTGGCTCTGGAAAGGGAACTCAGGCAGCGAAATTAGTTGAAAAAGGCTACAAGCATATTTCAACAGGTGATCTTCTAAGGGCTGAAATTGCAAAAGGTACGGATTTAGGCCAGAAAGTCGCAGGAATTATCTCAAGAGGCGACCTGGTAGACGATAGAACTGTTATGGCCCTCCTAAAAGCTAACTGCGACGTAGACAAAGTTAGTTATATTTTTGATGGGTTCCCACGTAACATTGCCCAGGCGGAAATGCTTGAGGCTGAACTGCTTCAAGGGAAAAAGACCCTTGCAGTTTATTTTAAGATTGATTTGAGCATTCTCGTATCACGTGTAGTGAACAGAAGAACTTGTAGCAAGTGTGGAGAAATCTACAACATGGCTACTAAGCCTCCTCGTGTTGCTGATACATGTGACAAGTGTGGTGCCATTGGAAGTCTAACTCAGCGCAAAGATGACACTGAAGAGGTTGTCTCTAACCGCCTGCAGATTTTCAAGGACACTGTAGACCCGATGCTTGCCTTCTATAAATCGAAGGGCTTTTTGGTCGAGCTTGATGCTTCAAAACAAGAAAAAGATGTTTTCTCGGCACTAGAAAAAGTTATTGGTTAACAAATTAAATTGACCTAAATATAGCTCTTGCATAATGAGATTGTTTTAGGATATACAACCTGCTTTAGGGGAATATGAGCGATAAAGATATTATTGAAGTGGAAGGCGAAGTTACTGAACTTCTTCCTAACACAAAATTTCGTGTGAAATTACCGAATGGGCACATTATCATTGCCCATATTAGCGGAAAGATGCGCATGCACTTTATCAAAATTCTTCCTGGAGATAAGGTTCTTGTTGAGATTAGTAAATACGATTTAACTAAAGGTAGAATCACTTACAGAAGTAAGTAGTAGTTGTAGTGGGGATTTATGAAAGTTAGAGCTTCAGTAAAAGTAATCTGTAAAGATTGCAAAGTTATTAAAAGAAAAGGTGTTTTAAGAGTTGTTTGTAAAGCTTCTCCAAAACATAAACAGAGACAAGGGTAATTAGGGGAAACATATGGCACGTATTTTAGGGGTAGACATTCCAAGAAATAAAGCAATGAGAATTGCACTTCAATCTCTTTATGGAGTTGGACCAAAAGTAGCAATGGACGTATTAAAGGCATCTGCTATTGATCCAGAAAAAAGCTCAAACGATATCACTGAAGAAGAAGTTCAGCTAATCAGAAAGCACCTTGAAGAAGGTCACGTGGTTGAAGGGGATCTTCGTCGCGAGATCGGTCTTAACATCAAAAGACTAAAAGATATGGCTTGTTACAGAGGTGTTCGTCATAGAAAATCACTTCCAGTAAGAGGACAAAGAACGCATACAAACGCAAGAACGAGAAAAGGTCCTGCGGTTGCTATCGCTGGTAAGAAATCAATTAAATCACTTAAATAATTAAGGTAATTTTATGGTAAAAAAAGTTGTTAAGAAAAAAGTAAAAAAGAACGTCTCGCACGGTATTTGTCATATCCAGGCGTCTTTCAATAATACAATTGTAACTTTCACTGATCCTCAAGGGAACGCACTTGCATGGGCATCTGCTGGTCAATTAGGATTCAGAGGTTCAAAAAAGTCTACTCCATTCGCTGCTCAGACTGCTTCTCTAGAAGCTGCAAAAAGAGCTGTTGAACACGGATTAAACTCAGTTGAAGTAAGAGTAAAAGGTCCAGGAGCTGGTCGCGAAAACGCAATCAGAGCACTTTTAGGAGCGGGAATCAGAATCGTATCTGTTTCAGATCGTTCTCCAATTCCTCACAACGGATGTAGAGCACCTAAGAGAAGAAGAGTCTAATTAAACTATTTAAGGAGTCTTTAAGATGGATAATTTTACAGCTAAAAACTGGAATAGCATGATTAGACCAGTAGCTTTAGAAGCTGAAAGCGAAAGCCTAAGAAGCGATTACGGAAAATTCGTAGCAAAGCCACTTGAAAGAGGATACGGACAAACACTTGGGAATTCACTAAGAAGAGTTCTTCTAAACTCTCTTCAGGGGGCAGGTATTGTTGCTATCAGAATCGAAGGTGTAGAACACGAATTCGGTACAATCAATAACGTAAAAGAAGAAGTTTCAGAAATCATTCTTAACTTAAAAGAAGTGCGTTTCAAAATTTCTGGAAAAGAAGACACTGTACTTGTTCTTGAGAAATCAGGGGAAGGTCCAGTTAGAGCTTCTGATATCGTAACAAACGCTAACGTTGAAATTCTTAACCCAAATCACGTTATCGCTAACATTTCTTCTGGTGGATCTCTAAAAATCGAACTTAAAGTTGCTAGAGGGAAAGGTTACGTTACAGCTGTAGACAACAAAGATGAGTACGATCTTCCAGTTGGATGGATCTACCTTGATACACTTTTCTCGCCTGTTTACCGTGTAAACTATTCTGTTACAAACACTCGTGTTGGTAAGAGAACTGACTTCGATAAACTTACGCTTGAAGTGTGGACGAACTCTGGAATTGTTCCAGCTGATTCTATTGCTTACGCAGCTAAGATTTTAAGAGACCAATTAGCGGTATTCTTAACTTTCGAAGATGAAGAGCAAGTTGTAAAACACGATTCTAAGCCAATCGCAGTTTCATCACCTACAAACAATGCGCTTCTTAAGCCAGTTTCTGAGCTTGAACTTTCAGTTCGTTCAGCTAACTGTTTACAGAATGCTAACATTAAGTATATCTACGAACTAGTTTCGAAGACTGAAGGTGAAATGCTAAGAACTAAGAACTTCGGAAGAAAGTCTTTGAATGAAATCAAAGAAATTCTAACGAGCATGGGTCTTGGTCTAGGAATGAAAGTTGATAGCTTAATGAAAGATATGCAAGATGGAAAAACTGTAGG
This sequence comes from Bacteriovorax sp. As-1, assembly GCF_058446905.1. Lineage (NCBI taxonomy): Bacteria > Pseudomonadati > Bdellovibrionota > Bacteriovoracia > Bacteriovoracales > Bacteriovoracaceae > Bacteriovorax > Bacteriovorax sp. As-1. Next base: position 1,424,091 of record NZ_CP184341.1, on the reverse strand, counting down.
TAAAAACTAATTATTAGGTGGAATTATGAGACACGGGAATCACAAATATACTTTAGGCGTAAAGCCAGCTCACAGACAAGCAATCATCAGAAACCTGGCGATTGAAGTAATTGAGCACGGAAAAATTAAAACTACTCACGCTCGTTGTATGGCCCTAAGAGGATACGTTGAAAAACTAATCACTCTTGCAAAGGAAGATACTGTACACAACAGAAGATTAGCTTACTCAAAACTTAACAACGACAACGCTGTAAAAGAACTTTTCACAAACGTTGCTCCGAAGTTCAAGACTAGAAATGGTGGATACACTAGAGTAATCAAAATCGCTGAAGGCCGTGTTGGCGATAGCGCTAAAATGAGCTACTTCGCTTTAGTAGAATAGTCCTAAGATTAAATATTAAAGCCTCCGGAAACGGAGGCTTTTTTTTGCCCAATTTCTTATGAAACTAAATTTTTTTCAAAAAATTCTCCTTATCGTGGCCCTTCTTGGTTTAACTTTCCTTTATGCTCAGTATGAAAGAAAGAAATTCTATGGAAAGAATGATGGTGCGATCGATGCTCCTGTTTTAAAAGAGCTTCCAGACTTCCAGGTTAATGACATTGCAACTGGTGCAACGATTAAGTCTAAAGACTTTGCAAGCACTTCTAAGGGGGCATTTGTGCATATCTGGGGAACATGGTGTGCGCCTTGTGAAAAGGAGATGCCGGAGTTTCTTTCTTACGCAACTAAGGTTGAGCCTCTTGGGGTGAAGTTCCTTTTGGTGGCCGTTAATGATGAAGAGATGAAGATTAAGAAGTTTCTGACTCGTTTCCCGAACATTCCAAAAAACGTTACATTCGCTATTGATGTTGAAAACAGAGTAATGGACCAATTAGGTACATTAAAAGTGCCAGAGACATTTTTGTTCTCGAGCACGGGGAAACACATCAATAAGTTTATTGGCCCACAGGACTGGATGGCGGACTCATATGTGACTCGTCTGAATTTCTGGTTAAGTGGTGAAAATCTTGAACAGAAAGCGGTAGAGACTCACTAGGCTTTCGTAGCTTTTTTAATCATTAATATATGAGTGAAATGGTTTTTTGTCTCTTTTTAAGAGATTGGACCTTCCTTGCCTGTTAAAAATTTTATCAATTCTTTTAAGATTTCCTGGAAACTGCCGAAAAGTTTTACAACTTAGATGCCTTTACTACTAATGGCATAGACTCAAGCAGGAGAGTTGTATGATTAATTGGCAAGATATGGGGAAACTTCACGTTATCTCTAAACTAGAAGGGATTCTAGGTAAATGGTTTGATGTTGAGATGTTCTATACAGATGCTCACGGAAAACTTTGGTCTGATCATGCAAGTAAGTCTTATTCATTTAAATCTCACTTTATGAAAGTGCAGATGCAATCAGCATACGGACATGACTTCTTAGCAGAAGACATTGAGAAGATGGTTGAAAAGATGGCCTCTACTAATGAAGTGGTGGTTTATGAATCATTTTTTAAACACGTAAAAGGTGTAGCGTTCCCGGTTAAAGTTGACGGGGAATTTGCCGGAGCGGTTTTCGTTTATCCATTCGTACTTGATACTGCAACAAGTGCTGATGTTGAAATGCTAAAAGCTCAAATGATTGAATGTGGAACAACGCCAACTGACGCCGCTGTTGCGTGTGAGAAGATTAAGAAGATGTGGCCGCGTGAACTTGAATACGTAAAAGAGCTTACATCATTAGTGGCGGAAGAAATGGTTTCTTTCCATGACGAGATCACGAAGCGCGAAGATCATATCCAGGCGCTATCTTCTGAAGTGGGTGAAAAATACCGTTACCACGCAATGATTGGTAAATCTAAAAAGATGCAGGCGATCTACTCTCTACTTGAGAAGATTTCGAACTCTGAGTCTTCGGTTCTTATCAACGGGGAAAACGGGACAGGTAAGGAACTTGTAGCAAAAGCGATTCACTTCTACTCGCCAAGAAAAGATAAGATGTTCTTAGCGGTTAACTGTTCAGCTTTTAACGACAACCTACTTGATTCGGAATTATTCGGACACGTGAAAGGATCGTTTACTGGAGCGGTGAAAGATAAAAAAGGTCTATTTGAAACGGCGAACGGTGGAACACTATTCCTGGATGAAATTGGGGATACGACTCTGTCAATGCAGGTAAAGCTTCTGCGCGTACTACAAGAAGGGACGTACCTTCCAGTAGGTGCTACAGCTCCTAAGAAAGTTGATGTGAGAATCGTAGCGGCGACAAACAAGAATCTTAAAGAAATGATGGCAAAGGGTGAGTTCAGAGAGGACTTATATTACAGAATTAACGTTATCAACGTTGCTCTTCCTCCTTTACGTGAGCGCCATGACGATATCCCTGTTTTAATGGATTACTTCCTGAAGAAGAGATGTGATGAAGCAGGTAAAGCGCTTAAGACTTTCGCTAAAAAGTGTATGGAAAAAATGCTTGATTACCCATGGCCAGGTAATGTTCGTGAGCTAGAAAACGAAGTTGAAAGACTTGTGGTCCTTGCTGGTGACGAGAAAATGATTGGGCCGGAGAACTTATCTCCACGTATTATTGATTGGGGAGCATCAGCAGAACCAGCTTTCAAAGGCGTTAACACAGAGGGAACTCTGAGAGATGCCCTTGAGCAATTGGAAATCATGATGATCCGTGAAGGATTGAAGCGCTGCAATTTCAATAAGTCTAAACTTGCTAAGGAATTAGATATTTCGAGAGCGAGTTTGATTATGAAAGTTGAAAAATACGGACTTGATAAACGCGCTAAAGCTGCTTAATTAAATCTTACGAGAGCAGTTAGTTGAAGTTATTTTGAGCCTGCTATATCATTTGATAAATGACTATAGCCCTTAAAATTAAAAACTTCATACTAACTGCTTTTTTAGTTTTATCTCCTGCTATTGCCTTTTCCTCAATCGCTTACCAATCAATCCAATTAGATCATTCCAAAGATTTAAAGAGCTTTAAAAGAGTTAAAGAGGGCCCTTTTGATCCAGCTGGTTCATACGTATTGGAGTCAGGTGATGGTCAAATTATAAAGGTCACATATGAGGATTTAAAAAAGAAAAATGCCAAAGAGATGAAGAATAGTTTTCAGCGAAAGATTCTCCAATTCTCACTATTGTTCGAACAAAGATCTTCGCCTTACCAGGGGGCGATTACAGTTAATACGGAATGCTTTGAGAAAGAAGCTTTAAAGAAGAAAGTCATTTCGAAAGAAGGAACTCTCAGTGTTGTTTTTGATACAAAGGCCACCCGCAATTTTGCCTATGGGAAATGCGATGGTGAAAGTGTGACCTACTTTTCAAAATATTTTGTCGTTTTATGTGAGAAACAGGCGCAATTGTTTGATGTAAAGTATTTCGCAAAAAATAAAAAAGACCTTGAGGGGGCCGAAGTTAAATGCTTAAGGTAATCCTCCTCTCAATTCTCTCTTTTTCAGTGTCAGCTGTTGAAATTACTGTTGGCGTTCCACCGGCCTATAAAAAATTAACGAATCATCAAGAAGATAAAATAAAAATTAAATTTGAATACGACAGATTTAGTTTGAGAACAATGAATCGAACAATTGGTGGAGAGTTGTCGATGTCTATTCTTTCTCCACAAAATACCATTCAGTCGATGTGGTATGGTGAGATTCTAGTTAAGCGAGTTGTTGATGACTTTTATGCTTATATTCTCTTTTCTCCAAAATTAGGAAAGATTGATAAGGAAAAGCTAGAAAATAAAACAATTGGGGTCATTCCGAACTCAACGAATGAATACTTTTTAAGAAAGTATCTTGGAAAGATTCAATACCGTAAAATGGCCGTAAATTCGCGGGATCTTGAAGTCTTGATCAATTCTGGTTTTGTGTTAAATGGCCAGAATGTGGATGCAGTTGTTGTTGATCCTGAATTATATAATCAATACAAAAAGCTATTTTCTATTAAGTTCAATGCGGGTTTTTATTTTTTAGTGTTAGGGGCAAAGTCTGAAACGTTTGTGAGTGAGCCTGCTTTTATAAATGCGCTAAAAAAAAATAGGATTCGGCCAAGAAATATCACTCCGCTTGATTTTGGAGCTGTTAAAGAACTTAATGAATCTTTATTAAAGAACAAGAAAGACAGGGAGCAATTTGAAGTGAACTTTCAGCAAATGACTAAGCTTTATGCATCTGAAGGTTCCAAATGATTTCATTTTTAGTTCATTTTTTAATCTCTAGTGCTATGGCGGTTTCGCTCGAAAGTAATTGCCAGAAAATCGAGATCTCGGAGAAGGAAATCGCGCTTGTGGAGACGAAAAAATGCAAAGAAAAAGAACTTCGTCAAAAAAGCAATCTTGGCAAAGATGTGCAAAATGAGTTTTTTGTAGAAGGACAAAAAAAGAATGAATATTACGCCTTCTACCAGAAGGTCGAAGATACTATGTTTTGTAAATTCCCAGCAGACTACATAAAAGTAATTGGGGGAACTCGAAAGTGGAGTGGATTAGATCAACTTGGACAGGTTATCGGATTGATTAACCAGCAAAGAGTATTGCGCCTCAATGTTAGCGAGTCCACCAGCACTCAGAAACTATGCTATCCATTCCCTGGTTTTACCCGTGCAAGAAAAATTACAAAAGCTCTACTGCCAGAAAAAATGGCGGCTAAAAATGATCTTTATATGATTTTTTCTAAGAGGATGGGGTCTCTCTTTTTTATAAATCCTAGTCTGGATCATTTTGAGTTTGTAATGAATGCTACAAGAGAAATAACCATCATGGACGCAATCCTGAGAAAAAATGGTGACCTGGTAATGCTTACTAAAAACAAGACAGATGCTAAGTTCTGTATGGAACAATGGGATTTTGAATCTGGTGTGAAGATGAAAGAGGTTTGCGACCTGGAGGCAACAGAAGGGCAAATTTTGATTGATTTTGGCAACAAGCTTTTACGAGCTTACAAAAAAAATGAAGAAGTCGTTTTTGAAGAAAGGAGTTTTTCGGGAACTCCTAAAATACTAAAGGCACTCAAGGTAGGTAAGGATTTTAATTTGTCGACGGCAATTGAGTCTTTTGATTAAGCGAATGAAAGAAAATCAGAAAGATGTGTACGACAAGTATTGAGATAATAGCAATGAGGGCCTGAGGGAAAAATAACAAAGCAAAGATACCAACAAATGGGACATTTTTCATCGAGACAGTAACGGCATAGGCCTTTGGGAAATTAAAGAGCTTTGCCAGAAAAAAGACACCAAAATCTTGAAAGACAGCAAAACAAATAATGGCCATCCAGTCTTGTGCCATAAAGTGGTGCAAATCATTTTTCAAGTAAGAACTTCCAACAAAAATAAAACTTAAAATACCGATTAAGAGCATATTGATTAAAGGCAGGGCTTGGCCCACTTTTTTAATCAATTGATCAGATGATTTTTTGAAGATTTTTTTAAAAGAAAAAACAAGAAGAATAGGAAGAATCGTCAGCAGTAAAGAGTCCAGAATGATAGATAGTATATCTACTTTGAGCATTTGGTTAAAAAAACAATAGATCATTATTGAGAAATAAAGAGGGAAAAGAAAAGTAGAGCTTAAGATGTGCTTAAGAGCGAGTTGCTTTTTATCCTGCTCATTCAAAAATTGCGGAGTAATAATCGCGAGAGGAGCAAGGCCTGTGATAAAAAATCCTAGTTTCAATGTGTGTGCGACATTTAAAAAGTGAGCTGAAGTGAAAACCAAGGCCGGAATGAAGAAATAAGAAAAGAAGATAAAATAAAAGTCCGTGCTATTATAATTAAAAATTGATTTAATTTTAAGATCAATAGAGACCATATTAATAGATAATAGGACGAATAAGACAACGAAGGCCCACTTGCTAAAGGCCAAAGCATAAAATGGAAATGACCATCCAAGCAAAATTCCAATAAGTACGAATGTGGGATAAAAAAGTTGTCGCATATGTAAATGATGAATGAAAAATAGAATTTTGTCTAAACATTCAGTGCCGCTTATTGTGCAGGTTGCTTCGGTAATCTTTTTTTTCTTTGCCGTTTTTATTGCCAATAAACAAGCACCGGCTTCATTAGAAAAAAAGATTAAAGTTTATTGGTTCATTCCTGACGGACTTCGGGCAGATCGCGGTCAATTTAATATTTTTGAATGGGCCAACAATGGAGAACTTCCCAACTTAAGGCTTTTAATGGCCAGGGGGAGCTATGGTTATTCACGTCCCGTTTTTCCAGGACACACACCAACAAATTTTGCGACTCTTTTAACGGGAGTCAATCCTGATAAACATGGAATTGCCGATGGGGCGATGAGAACTTTTGGCTACCCTCTCAGTATGGTGAGCAAGGGGGGCTTTAGCTCTTTAGCGAAGCTTGTTGCGCCTATTTGGACAGAGTTAGAAGATAAGAGTTACATCGTTTCTCTGCAGTCAGTACCAGGGTCAACTCCTCCTGAAATTTTCAAAGGTAATGTTATTAAGGGCCGTTGGGGAGGATGGGGTGTTGAGTTTCCATCGATGGTTGTTGAGCCAGAGCAAAAGGATGAGAAATTATACAAAAGCCTGGGACACAACAGGTTGGTGTTTGCGAGTGGTCCTGAGCTTCTGACGTTTGCGCATGAGAAAAAAACTAATTTTTATGAATTCAAGACATGGGGACAGCGCTTTAACATTCAAGTATTGAAGGATGCTGTGACTTTGTCTGTGAATGGGAGCGAATATCTTTTAAAGGAAGGACAGTGGTCAAATTGGTTTATGTTGCCACTTACTTATGAATTAAAAAATGACTACCAGATTCATTCACCTAAAAAGACAGGTTGGGAAAATCAGCTTTCGTCTGTAGATGTGAATGTGCATGCCAAAGTGAAGCTGATTGCATTATCCGATGGTAAATTCCGTTTAAGGGTTTTATTTGATTCTTTAAATGAATATTTAACTTATCCGGCAGTTCTGGCAGACGATATGTCAAAAAAACTAGGACCAATGGTTGATTTTGTCGATAACTATCCACCACAGTTGATTTATCACAAGAACGATAAACAGACTTTTTTGGAAGAATCAAAACTGAGCTGGGATTGGCATCAAAGAGTTGTTGCTTATTTGATGAAAGATTTGAAATCCGATTTCATTATTCATAGTGTTTATAATCCAAATCAAATGCTCACGAGCCGATGGTGGCTTCCTTTTATTGATAATGATGGGCATCTATCACAAGCGATTTCAGCAGAAGAAAAAAAGTTACTTTGGACAGAAGTTAAAGAGATGTACCGTGAAATGGATCGCGTCTTGGGCGAGGTCATGAAAAATGCGGATGAGAACACCTATGTTATTTTGAGCTCAGATCACGGGGCAATTCCTCTCAACAATGAAGTTCGTTTAAACAATCTTTTTTCTAAAAAGGGATGGTTAAAATTTAACTATAGCGAGCGGACAAAAAGTTATGAAATTGATTGGAAAGAAACGCAGGTTGTTTTTCTGCAGATGAATAATATTTATATTAACCCTAGAGGACTGGGCGATCCTTATAATCCAGTCCACACTAAAGAATCAGAGAAACTCAAAGAAGAAGTGATTAAGGCGATCAATGAATTAAGAGATGATAAGACAGGCAAACGAATTCTGGCCGGAGTCTGGCGCCGAGAAGACGTTGCAGAAATCCATATGCCCAAAGAGCGTGTTGGTGATTTGGTTATTTCACCTCTGCCTGGTTTTAGCTGGGTGGAAGATGTAAGTGAAGACGGGGAAATTGTCACTGGCTCATTAAGGGGGGGGTATAAGCAGGCCTTAAATCCGGAGCATGTTGAAGGACTCTTAACTCCTTTTGTGATTGCCGGTCCAGGGATAAAAAATAATTTCAAAATTGAGCACGTTTTACAACACGCAGACCAGTATGCAACAATCGCTAAAATAACAAAAATAAATCATCCGACCAAGCCCTTGCTTGACGGCAAAGTTATAAATGAAATTTTTTATATGGGTGGAAAATGAAAAAGTTAATTGCAGTTTTGTTTTTGGCTTCTAGCATAGCAATGGCCGATGAGCCCATTAAACTTCGTATTGGATGGCAAGTTCCTTGGGCGCTTCAAGGTCAGCTGGTTCAGGTTTTAAAACATACAGATATCCTTAAGAAAAATGGAATTGAAGCAGAGTTCGTTGGAAGAAATTTTGGGCCGGAGTTAAATGAGCTAGCAATGGGATCACAAATTGATGTGGTTTTGACTGCAGATCAGCCAGCAGCTCAGCTTTTTTCAAAAGATAAAGGATGGGTGGGGATTTCTCGTATGATGTACAACAGGACATCAACGTATGTTCCAGTGAAGTCTCCAATAAAAGATTTAAAAGAGTTAAAAGGAAAAACTGTTGGTGTGCCGTTTGGTGCAGCGGCAGAAAGAATTGTGGTAGATGGACTAACACAAGCAGGATTGAATGCTAGAGAAGATGTAAAATTAATCAACCTGGGGATTCAAGAGCACATTCCACTAGTTTTAAAAAGTGGAGCAGAGTCAGTGATGTGGGATCAGTTTGATGCTTTAAGCGGTTTTGACCCAGTTCCGGCCATCTTAAAATCAAGAGGACTGGTAAGAGAGATTCATGTTGGCAAAGTTTGCTCAATGATTTTGATGAATAAGGAGTTCCTGGCAAAGAGTCCGAAGGCCGCAGTCGCAATGATTACATCTATGCGTGATGCTTATGCTTATTACAACAAAAATAGAGTACAAGTTGATAAATGGTTTATGGAAGAAGCAAAGTTTGATTTAAAAGACAGTGGCGCTTTGGCCATTGCTTCATCACTTGAGCCAAATTTAAATGCCAAGAAGAATGCTGATATTCGTATGCAGTTTAATGAAGATGACTTCATGATTATGCAAAAGGGAGCAGACTTCATTAAGAAAAACATTAACAAAGAGATCAATATGAAAGACTTTGTTAATAATGATTACGCTAAGCTTGTAAAATAATGTACAACCTTCTTTTAAATTCCTGGAGCAGTTTTTCTCGCGTTCTCATCGGAGGCGCGATGGCAGTTGTTCTGGGGATTCTCCTGGGTTTTTTACGCTATTCTTTACCACGGTTTCTCAAAAGAAATTTTATAATCAATTTAATCTTAGATGCACCTAAGTTTCCGCCGCCGATTGCGTGGATCCCTTTTGTTATTTTATTTTTCGGCATTGGTAATGCAGCTTCTTTTATCATTGTTTTTATCGGTGTTCTGCCTTCAATTGTCACGCAAGTGTATGATGGGCTGGAGAGTATCAAGCTCGAAGTGCTTCAGACGGCGAGGTCAATGCAGTTAAGTAAAGTGAAGATGCTTAGGTTTATTCTTATCCCAGCGATCTTACCTCAACTCATGACCGGTATCCGCGTAGGTTTTTCTATGGGCTGGATGTCGATTATTGCAGCTGAAATGATCAGTGGGCAATCGGGGTTAGGGTATTCCATTCAGATCAATCGAATCAATCTGCAGTATATCAACATGATTTACGATATGATCGCTATTGGAGTCATTGGGTATTTTATGACGAGACTACTTTATTTACTGGAAGCGAGGATGGCCCCGTGGAAGTAGTTAAAGTTCAAAATCTTTATTTTGCTTACTCCGAAGGTTCATCGGTTTTTTCAGGAATCAATTTCACTGGTCATTCTGGTGAGGTGGTTTTACTCAAAGGAACTTCGGGGCGTGGGAAAAGTACTTTGGCCTCATTGATTGCAGGTCATTTGAAACCTCTAAGTGGAAGTATTGAAGTCGGCAGAAAAAAGATGGTCGCACCTTCCCGCGATGTCATCGTCGTTCATCAGGAGAATGATTTATTTCCATGGTTGAGCGTAAAGGGTCATTTGCATTTTCTAAAAGAAGCAGGATTAGAAACGGAAACGATAGACCTTGATGGTTATTTACAGAAGTTTGGATTGGCAAAGTCTAAAGATTTATTTCCCAAAGAAATTTCTGGAGGGATGAAGAGAAGATTGGCCATTTTGCGTGGGATGCTTCTTAAACCAAAAGTTCTGATCTTAGATGAATCACTAAGCTCTTTAGACGATAAGTGGAAAAATGACATTTTATCTGAAGTTAAAAGTTTTTCGGAAAAAAATAATATTCTCTTAATTCTTATTGATCATAACACTGAAAGTATTGGCCATTTAATTTCCAGAGTTGTGGAGCTTTAGCATGTTAAAGTTTCTGGTTTTTTTCTTGCTCTTTATCTCTTCGTCTTGGGCGATGCCGGTTATCCAGATCGGGTGTGAGCTCTATGATGAAAATGGCGGCTTAATTAAAAGGTTTCCGGGTTCAATGTGCCACTTTGAAGAAAGTGGTGACAGGATTCAGGTCAATTATCAAGATATCCAATATATCAATGCCAATGAAAAAGTACTCTGGTCAGCTCCAGGGGTTCACCATCATCAGCTTAAAGTAGATGACGATAGGAATGAGTTGGCGATCTTAGGGGAAACATCTCATAGCGTTTTTGGCTGTGAGACCAGATTCGACACAATTGAAATCTATGATATGAAAACAGGACGAAAAAAACACGTAGTTGATTTCCGAGATGTTTTTGAGGAAAAGATTATTCAAATCTCCAGAGAGTATGCCTTCTTAAAAAAACTCATCATGAGAAATAATAAAAATTATTTATGTGATACCACTCATGTGAATTCTTTTTTTCAGATTACCAAGAATCCAATTTCTAAAAAAATCCCGGCATTTGTCGAAGGAAACTGGTTGGTGAACTTTTCTTTTACCGGATATGTACTCATTTTTGACCGCGATTTTAAAAAAGTCTTATGGCATAGAAATATTGAACTTCCAGGGATTAACTTTCACGACATCCAATCAACGCCTGAAGGAAAAATTCTTCTTTATGTGAATAACCACTTCAGTGCATCTGAACCAAAAAGACCTTATTCTGCGATCGCTGAAATTGATCCTCTCGTAAATGGCAAAGAGGCCATTAAGGTTTATGATATGAAATATCAGGGGAAGAAATTCTATCAAGCACTCGCCGGCGGAATGCAACTCTTGCCGAATCAAAGAAAACTCGCGTCAGTGTACACTCCACAAGAAGGGCACATGGCCGCCTACTTTGATAAAAATTGGAACGTAGAGAAAAAATTCACACCCAAACCCGCTCCCTTTGGCAGCGGAGGCCAAGTCTTTCAAGAGGCGCGCTTAATCAATTTAAATACCTTCTTCAAAAACTATCGTGGGCCTTTTTAACCTGTGCCTTGCATTATTTAGTTGCATTTTTTCACTCTTATTTGACGCACTATAAGTAGCCTCCTAAAGAATGACAGTATAATATGCCTCCTTCTTTAGGAGGTTTTTTTATGTCTCAAACCCAGACACTGGAAGGGAAGCGTGAGCTATTGCTAAAACTAAGACATGAGTCTGAACTTGGCGGTGGTGAAGCCCGTATTAAAAAACAACACGAACAAGGTAAATATACAGCGAGAGAAAGAATTGAGCGCCTGGTAGATCCGGGGTCATTTCTTGAATTCGATCGTTTCATTATTAGTAAAAAAGCGGTTATGGGAAAAGGAGAGTCTTTTCTTGGTGACGGTGTAGTTACAGGTATAGCAACTATCAACGGACAAAAGATCGCTCTATACTCTCAGGACTTTACTTGCTTTGGTGGATCTCTAGGATCTGCTCACGCAAAGAAAATCTGTAAGATCATGGATTTTGCTCTTGAAAATAGAATTCCAATCATCGGAATGAACGACTCAGGTGGAGCTCGTATACAGGAAGGTGTTGAAGGTCTAGCGGGATACGGTGAAATTTTCTACAGAAACGTAAAATGTTCTGGGGTAATTCCACAAATCTCTTTAATCCTTGGGCCATGTGCTGGTGGAGCGGTTTATTCTCCTGCTCTAACAGACTTTATTTTCATGGTTGATAAGACATCTTATATGTTCGTAACTGGACCAGATGTTATTAAAACTGTAACTCATGAAGAAGTAACAAAAGATCAGCTTGGTGGAGCTGGAACACACGCAGAGAAATCAGGTGTGGCTCAGTTCAAAGTGGCTTCAGAAGACGAGTGTTTTGAAAGAGTTCGCGAACTACTTTCATACATTCCAGCTGCTAACTTTACGAAAGCGACTCCAAAATACACGTCGGATACAATCTATCGCGACAACGTAAAAATTAAAGAAACTGTTCCAGCTAACCCTAAAAAACCATACGACATGAAAGAGATTATCTTTGATGTTGTTGATGATGCTCAATTCTTAGAAGTTCATAAAGACTACGCGAAAAACATCATCGTTGGTTTTGCTTCAGTTGGTGGAATTAAGATCGGGATCGTGGCCAACCAACCAGCAGTTCTTGCTGGTGTTTTAGACATCGATTCATCTGAAAAAGCAGCTAGATTTGTTAGATTCTGTGACGCTTTTGATATTCCTATCCTAACTCTAGTAGACGTTCCAGGATTCCTTCCAGGGACTAACCAAGAGTACGGCGGGATCATTAAGCACGGATCAAAACTTCTATACGCTTACTCGGAAGCAACTGTACCTCTAATCTCAATCATCACTCGTAAATCTTACGGTGGTGCATATCTCGTTATGGCGTCTAAACACATCAGAACTGACGTTAACCTTGCTTACCCAACTGCGGAAATCGCGGTAATGGGAGCTGAGGGAGCGGTTAACATTATTAACCGTGCTGATATGGAAGGATTAACAGGGAAGGCTTTCGACGATAAAAAAGCACAGCTAATTGCTGACTATGAAGAAAAATTCGCAAACCCTTACAGAGCTGCGGAACTTGGATTTATGGATGCGATTATTCTTCCGGAAGAAACTCGTAAGAGAGTTTATGAATACCTTGTCGCTCTTAAAAATAAGAAGCAAGAGAAGCCTAAACGTAAACACGGGAACATCCAACTATGAGCCAAGGTACAACAAAGACGACTGCATCTAATAAAAGAATTCTCATCATTAACCGTGGGGAAATTGCCTCTCGTATCGCTAAGGCGTGTCGCGAGTTAGGTCATACTGCTGTTGGTGTTTGGACTGATAATGAAGTTCAAGCAAAGCACCTTGAAATGTGTGATGAATGGGTAAGACTTCCGGGTTCTACTAATGCTGAGACTTACTTAAACATTCCAAACATCCTTGATGTTTGTAAAAAGTATAAAATCGATGGGGTTCACCCTGGATACGGATTCCTTTCAGAAAACACTGAGTTTTCACAAGCTCTTGTTGATAATGGAATCGTATGGATTGGACCACACCCAGAAGCTGTAAGAGTTATGGGTGATAAAGCTGTTTCAAAAGAATTTGCTCAAAAAGTTGGTATGCCAGTAGTTCCTGGTTCAACTGGGCCGGTAAAGTCGATTGAAGAAGCTATCAAAATCGGAAACCAGATTAAATATCCTATCTTACTTAAAGCTGTTGCTGGTGGTGGTGGACGCGGTATGCGCGTTTGTCACAACGAGGAAGACGTTAGAAATAACTTCGAAGCTGTAGGAAGAGAAGCAGCAGCTGCTTTCAAAAATGGTGATTTACTTGTAGAAAAATACATCGTAAACCCTCACCACATTGAAGTTCAGATTCTAGCTGATAGAAAAGGGAACGTTTTCCACTTCTTCGAAAGAGAATGTTCAATTCAACGTCGTCACCAAAAAATCGTTGAAGAGGCTCCATCACCATTCATTGGAGATGATGAAGATCTTCGCCAACGTGTATGTAACTCAGCGGTAAACCTTGCTAAGGCCATCAAGTATGACTCTGCAGGAACTGTTGAATTAATTATGGGTGAAGACAGAGAGTTCTATTTCCTTGAGATGAACACTCGTATCCAGGTAGAGCACCCGATTACTGAAGAAATCACAGGAATCGACTTGATCGTATGTATGATCCAGTCTGCTTTCGGTGACGATCTTGGTATTCCTTCACAGGAATGGATTAAGAGAACAGGTCACGCTATTGAATGCCGTATCTGTGCTGAAGATCCAATCACGATGCTTCCAGCTCCAGGAACTGTAACAGGATGTGAAACGAACTTCCCGCAAGGAACTCGTTTTGATAACTGTCTTTATAAAGGACTCCAAGTAACTCCAGACTTCGACCCAATGGTAGGAAAGCTGGTTGTTAAAGGGATTCTAAGAGAAGTAGCAATCAGAAAAATGAAAGCTGCTCTTGATGGTCTTTTAATCGAAGGATTAAAAACAAACATCCCTCTTCATAAAGTTATTATGAAGAACGAAGTTTTCGTTAAAGGTAAATATTCAACTAACTTCATCGGTACCGAAAAACCTCAAGAACAGGTGAGTACAGACATGAATTTCACGCATATCTATAAGCAGATCGCGGGAATTGAAGCAAGAAGAATGGGGTTATAATGAGAACGTATTTAATTGATAACGATAAAAACGAATACATTATCGACCTGACAAAAACGATCACTCACTCAGCAGAGATGGTGGAGTTTGAGTTCAGAACGATTAAAGATCAAAAAGAAGTTAACAAAGAAACAATCTTTGTTAGAAAGCTTGCTGATCAGTACTTTGCTTCAACTGATGGTGTAAGATGGAATAAGCTTGCTCGTCAGGATTCTCCAGGGATCATGCTGAACGTGGATAAAGTTTTTAAACTTTACCGCGGATACAAGCCATCTTCTCTAGGTGGTGGAGACGAAGGCGGTCTATTTACGCAAATGCCTGGTAAGGTTGTTAAGATCAACTGTAAAGTTGGCGACAAGGTTACAAAAGGTCAGACACTTTTAATTCTTGAAGCTATGAAAATGGAAAACGAGATTAAGTGTGGAACAAATGGTGTTGTTAAAGCTATCCACGTTAAAGCGGGAGATGCTCTTGATAACGGCGTTTTAATGATCGAAGTAGAAGCAGAATAAGACTTTTTAAAAAGCTTTATACGAAGGCCTCAGCATGTCTGGGGCCTTTTTATTGGTAAAAGCCAATGAGTTCAGGGAAAAGGGCCAGCATCTTTTCCTGTCTGACTTTATCCAAAGACACGGTTTGCATTAAAAACATCTTTCTAGCCGAAGGAGAGTCTTCTGTTTTTTCTTCGGCGTAGTTGAGTACCATGTGAAGTTGCTGAATCAAGTGTTCAGTATTTTTGATTTTGTAGGCCTTGAGTTTGTTTTCAATATAGTTCAGGAAGAGGTCTCTTAGGGCCTTCTTTTCGTTTTGAGAGAAAATCGTCACATTGTAGAAAGTCGGGTGGTGGACGATGTTGAGGCCAATCTGGCTTCCATCTGTAATGAGTCCTTCTCCAATGAGATGAGAGAAGAATTCAGGTAGGTGAAAAGCGTTAAGCACACTTACCGTGGGTGTGATGTAGTATTTGATGTGCGGGTGAGCTTGCATCTGGCGGTGGTTTTCCAGAATTTTCTTCCAGTCCATACCACTCCTAATGTATTCACCTTTTTTTCCAAATCCATCGTAGCTTAGGAAGAGGCTTACATCGCTAAATTGTTTCCAGTAATCAAACGTGATTTTGTTTCCAAGTTTAATCGCTGAGAAGTTTGTATTGTAGTGGAGAGTAAGATCGGTATTTTTATGGGCCAGGAGTTTATCTAGCATTAAGTAATGATCGGGCTCAAGTAGAGGCTCTCCTCCAGCAAAATAAACCTTTTTAAGTGTCGGCAGCATTGGGTCTATCATGCTCCAAAATTCTTCTTTGGTTTTTGTCGGTCTCAAGATCTTAGTGAACTTTTCTGAAGGAGTGAGTTCATTAAAATCCTCATACCAAGATGAACTTGAATTCGGCCCGCATGTGCGACACTTGAAGTTGCAGGCATTGGAAAAGCGCAAATCAAGGGATGTGATATTTAGCTCCGGTAGAGTTCCATCGGGAGCGGTTTGAGCGATTCTATTTTCAATTTCATCTTGAAAGTCTCTATTGGAGTCTTGTCTTAAACTCGTTCCACCGCATTTTTCGATGTCGTAGCAGTGAGTGCAGGAAGGCACTTTTTTACCTTCAAGCATGTCTGTTCGAATTTTTTTATAAGCTGGAGAGTTGTAGATTTCGGCCAGAGAATTCTGATGAAGGTGACCAATTGCTTTGTCTCTCGTTGATAGACAGCAAGGAAATGCTCGCCCATCTGCCTCGATTGCCGAATGCAACCAAGGGAGAATGCAAAAGGTCGACGAGGTCATTTAAGGACCTCGTTAATGTAGTCTTGAGCGGCACTTAGAGGAGATTTTTTCTCTGCTGTGACTTCATTTTCAAGACTGGCGCGTTTGTCTTTGTATTCTTTTTTAGAATTAAGTCTTAGCTCGATTAATTCATGAACGAGTTTATGAAACCAGTTTTTATTTTGTTCAGCTCTTTTAGTTTTAAAAGCGCCGGCAATCGCTGGAGTTGTTCTGTATTCACTGATGATGTCGTAGACGTTATCAATTCCGGTTTTTTCCAGGGATGAAGTCGCGACAACTTTTGGTTTCCATAAAGAAACCGAAGTTAAGAGTTCAACGGCCCCTGTGTATTGTTGAACCGCAGCTTTTGCTAATTGAACCGTTTGTCCGTCGGCCTTATTGACGACAATGAGATCAGCGAGTTCTAAAATTCCTCTCTTGATCCCTTGGAGTTCGTCACCGGCATTGGGAAGCATAAGGATGGCGAAAAAATCCACCATGCTATGAACTTCATACTCAGATTGTCCAACACCAACAGTTTCAACGATGATGAAATCAAAGCCGGCAGCTTCGCAAAGAACGATGGCCTCTCTGGTTTTAAAGGCCACACCACCTAATGAACCTGATGTTGGAGATGGACGAATGAACGCTTCATTCATTGACGAGAGTTTTTCCATTCTCGTTTTATCGCCCATAATACTTCCGCCATTAATCGGAGAGCTTGGGTCAACAGCAAGAACGGCAACCTTGTGTCCTTTTTCGATAAGGTGCTGGCCGAAAGCTTCAATGAAGCTCGATTTACCAACACCCGGCACACCAGTGATCCCGATGCGAAAGCTTTTCCCCGAATGAGGAAGGGCCTGATCTAAAAGAGTTTCAGCAAGAGCGCGGTCAGAATCTTTTGTTGATTCCAAAAGAGTGATGGCCCTTGCCAGAGTTCTTCTATCGCCACTAATCAGTTTATTAAAATCAATCATTATTGGCCTTTAAGATTTTCTTCGATTGCTTTTAGAACATCGCGGGCAGCAACTGGAATAACAGTTCCTGGTCCGAAAATTCCTTTAACTCCCGCCTTCCATAGGAAGTCGTAGTCTGTTTTTGGGATAACTCCACCAGCAACAACGATGATATCGTCGGCACCAAGTTTTTTAAGTTCTGCAATTAAATCCGGGATAAGAGTTTTATGTCCGGCAGCTTGAGAAGAGACACCCACGACGTGAACGTCGTTTTCTACAGCTTGTTTTGCGACTTCAGCAGGAGTTGAGAAAAGAGGAGCAAGATCGATATCAAAACCAACATCAGCAAAAGCGGTTGCAATAACTTTAGCTCCGCGGTCGTGACCATCTTGACCCATCTTCGCAACGAGCATTCTCGGACGGCGTCCGTGTTTTTCTACGAAAGCTTTAATGTCGTCAGCTATTTTCATCCAGTTCTCATCCTTTTCAAAAGATTTACCGTAAACACCGGTTACAGTTTGTGTATTGGCATTATAGCGTCCCCAAACTCTTTCCAGGGCGTAAGTGATTTCCCCAACGCTGGCGCGAAGGCGAGCGGCCTTCACTGCAAGGTCAAGTCCGTTTCCTTTTCCAGTGCGAGCGTATTCTGTCAGCTCTTCAAGAGCTTGCATAACAGCTTCGTCATCGCGGTTGTTTCTAAGTTTTTCTAAGCGGACAATTTGTGAGTCGCGAACTTTGTGGTTATCAATTTCCAGAGTTTCAATCGCGTCTTCTTCTTTAAGACGGTACTTATTAACTCCCACGATAACATCTTGTCCTTTATCAATGCGGGCCTGTTTAATCGCCGCTGATTTTTCAATGTTTAGTTTTGGAATACCTGTTTCGATAGCTTTTGCCATTCCACCAGCTTGTTCAACTTCATCAAGGATGGCTTGAGCTTTATCAATCATTTCTTGAGTCAGAGCTTCCATCATGTATGATCCACCCCAAGGGTCGACAACGTTAGTGATGTGAGTTTCTTCCTGGATAATGATCTGAGTGTTTCTGGCGATTCTTGCCGAGAATTCAGTTGGAAGAGCGATGGCTTCATCAAAAGCGTTCGTGTGTAGAGATTGAGTTCCACCAAAAACAGCGGCCATGGCTTCAATCGTTGTTCTGATAACGTTGTTGTATGGGTCTTGCTCTGTTAGTGACCAACCAGAAGTCTGGCAGTGTGTACGAAGCATTTTTGAGTCTTCTTTTTTTGGGTTGTATTTAGATACAACTTTATTCCAAAGGAATCTAGCTGCTCTAAGTTTTGCAATTTCCATGTAGAAGTTCATTCCGATACCAAAGAAGAATGAAAGTCTTGGAGCGAAGTCGTCGATGTTCATGCCAGCGGCAAGAGCAGTGTCAATGTACTCTTTTCCGTCAGCGATTGTGTAAGCAAGTTCTAGAACGGCATCCGCTCCAGCTTCCTGCATGTGGTATCCTGAAATAGAGATTGAGTTGAATTTTGGCATATTCTTCGCTGTGTAGGCGAAGATGTCAGCGATCGCTCTCATTGAAGGAGCTGGTGGGAAGATATAAGTGTTTCTCACCATGAATTCTTTTAAGATATCGTTTTGGATAGTTCCAGAAAGTTTATCTTGAGAGACACCTTGCTCTTCAGCAGCAACGATATAGTTAGCTAAAATTGGAAGAACGGCTCCGTTCATTGTCATTGAAACAGAAACTTTATCTAATGGGATTCCATCAAAAAGAATCTTCATGTCTTCAACAGAATCGATAGCCACACCAGCTTTTCCAACGTCACCAGAAACGCGCGGGTGATCTGAATCGTATCCGCGGTGAGTGGCAAGATCGAAAGCAACTGAAACCCCTTGAGCTCCGGCCGCTAGTGCTTTTCTGTAGAACGCGTTTGATTCTTCTGCAGTTGAAAATCCTGCGTACTGACGGATTGTCCACGGGCGTCCCGCATACATCGTAGCTTTTGGCCCTCTAATGAAAGGCTCAATTCCAGGCATTGTATCTGTAAATTTTAATTTTTCAGTATCAGCTTTAGAGTAGAAGGCCTTAACAGGAATTCCTTCTGGTGAGTTCCATGTCAGGTCGCTTGGCTTTTTGCCTTTGGTTTCTTTTTCGACGAGCTTTTCCCAATCGTTCAACATACATTTTCCTTTAGATAAGAGATGGACTTACTCTAGCAAAGAGTTGTTAAACTGGGAAATTTGATGCGTGGCTCAGAGCGGGTTTTAGACGATAACTTTGAGGTTGTTACAGGTTTTGCACACTTCGTGCTTGTAGCGGAATCCTTGCTTTAAATCCTCTCGGAAAGACTGGTACTCAGGCTTGATCCAGATGTCTTTGATATGCTCTTCGAAGACGTTGCCCATGACGGTTTTTTCCTGGTAGTCCTCGTAACAAGTCACAACGTTTCCGTTAACGGTAACAACCAGGGCACAAGTAGGAATGAGACACATTTTTTTAGATGGGTGATCGAGCTTTTTTCCGAAATCAACCAGGTTGCCGCGATTAGTGTAAACCAGTTTAGAGTAATCAAAAAACTGATTGCGGGCCTTTTCTTCAGGAGAGAGATTGTTGTAAGTTTCTTCAAAAGCGATTTTAGAGAGGCCTTTGTGTTTGGTGACTGTGAAGCGGTCAACACCCGCTTTTCTTAGAGTTTCATAACGCTCAGGATTTAAGTACACACCGTTAGTAAAAATTTCGGACTGACTTTTGGGCAAAATTTCTTTGCTGAGTTTGACGAAAGATTCAAGCTCCGGGTGAAGCATCGGCTCGTTGTAAAAGTGATAGCTGATTTTTCCTTCGTAATTAATGTCTTTTAATTGATTCATGATCACGCGGAAATTTTCCAGCGACATCAGGCCTTTATTAATTCTTTCGGTATTTGAATTGGGACAATAAGTACACGCTAAGTTGCAATGATGATTGATCTCAATTTCAATGCCTAGAAAATACTTAATCATGTCTTGGGTGCCGCGTAGATTTTCCCAATGGGAAATGCTTTATTATTGACATTAATTCGTTAACTGTAGAATACTTTTGGAAAGAAGGCAAAAGGGGTTTATTCATGTTTGAGAACAATTATTCGATTCCAGAAGACATCGTTTCTAGGTCTAATCAAGATGGAACAGTGATCCTGATGAAAATGGATGAAGGTAGTACGTTCTTTAAAATTAATGGGGCCGCTGCAGAAATCTGGAAAGAGATGGTAGCAAAAAAAGACCTTAATCAAATCGCTGAAGAAATGTTCTCAACTTACAATGCTTCAAAAGAACAAATTCAATCTGATATCACGAATTTTGTTGAAACTCTGTTATCGAAAAACCTTCTGGTAAAAGCTTAATTATTTATTTTTTTGATGATGAAATCCCCAATGATGAGATATTCGATGGGGGTTTTTTCCATAAAACGTCTAGCGTCTGCCACTGTTTCTAAAATCGGCTCATCCATAACATTGAGTGATGTATTTAACAGGCAGTAAAGCCCGCTTTTTTGACCGAACTCGTTAATTAATTTATAAAATTTTTCATTTTGACCAGCTCTTACGGTTTGCATGCGAGATGTTTCATCGATGTGACTCACTTCTTTTAAAGTGGCCTTGAATTCAGGGCGAACTTTAATCGCATAAGACATGTAAGGGTTGTTAAAGCCTTCTTCGACATCAAAGTAGAGATGGGCCTTCTCGTAGAGAACCGAGCAGCCGTACGGGCGGAAGTTCTCACGAAATTTAACGTGGGTATTGAGTTTATCTTTAAGGCCAGGAATATCAGGGCGAGAAAGAATACTGCGGTTTCCAAGAGCGCGAGGACCTGATTCACTTCTTCCTTGAAACCAGGCAATTGTTTGCCCGTCGTGAAGAAGTTGAGCAGCCGCTTTTGTAATATCCTGGTGTTTTTCTAATTCAAATTCATCCGAAGTGAAATGTTTTTCGATTTCATGATCAGTCGGCACTGAACTTTGAGCGCCAAAATAGGCCGATTGATTTTCAAATAAAAGAGGTTGCCATGATTCTGGGTATTCTTTGAATTTTAGAGCGTGCGCCAGACCAAAACCAATACATTCGTCTCCGGGAAATGGAGGGACGAAAATTTTTCTAAAAAGATTTTGGTAAAGGATTTTTGCATTGTTAGTGCAGTTGAGAGCGCATCCACCGGTAAGAATCAGGTTTTCGTATTCAGGGTGAAGTTCTTTGACTTTCGCGATGATTCTCGCGTAATCGTCCTCTAGTGCTTGTTGAACTGTCGCTGCAATATTTTTAAAAAGCGTATGGTCTGTTTTTTCCCAATCTTCTTTAGATCTCTTTTTAAAGCTTAAGTCCCATGGAAGATTTTCCATGAAGTCGTAATAGTCTTTTAAGGGGAGTGCTTTTCCAAATGAAGCCAGTCCCATAACTTTCCCTGAAGAATTAGGAGAGTTGAAAATGAACTCAGAAGCTTTTTCATAAGCAGAACCAATACGATTTCCAAAACTGTGCTGAGAGTGTTTGTGAGATTTGGAAAAGCGAATCGTTTGCCTGAATGAAGGAGTGAGTTTGACTCCGTCTTGTAAAAAGACTGAACATTCCTCATACTCTTCTGCGTTCACTTCAGTTCCAGCACCATCCATGACAATGATCACTGCTTTTTCAAAAGGTGAGATGGCCAGAGCTGCCGAAGCGTGACAGAAGTGGTGGGAGATAAAAGTGATATGTGGGTTAAACCTACTGGTGAAAAAATCCAGGTTTTCTTTTTTTAGGTAATCATAAAAAGGGAAGATTCCGTTTTGGATGTCTTCGATTTGCATTGGGTGATGGACATCGCGATTTTCAGCTAACATTAGGACTGAGCGATCAAGTCTTTCGCTAAGAGCTTTAAGAGGAAGCTCTGGCCAGGCACCTGAATTTTTCTTGCGGTTTAATCTTTCAGTCAGGAGCATTTCGACAGTTTGATCCTGGTCGATTAAACAAACAGAAGAGCTGTATTTTGTTTTTCCCAAGCCTAAGTATTGCTTTTTCATTTGGCGTACGCCTTGAAGAAAGAAATAAAAGCAGGATCGGAAAATGAATGAAAACAGCGCTGGATATCTTCTTGGGACTCAAAGTTTTTCTGTTGAGAAATTAAAATTTGAGCAAGAGATTTAGGTTTTAAACTTTCATTTTGAAGAGGAAGTCGAGCCATTTCATTTTTTAACAGTGAGTGAATCGTTTCCATTGAAAAGGCTTCAGGAAAGCCAGGTTGTCCTTGTCGTCTTTCTCGCACGGCCAGCAATAAAATTTCGGTAAATTGCTTAAGGGGTATGATGGGGCCGGTGTCTGTTAAAAGGGGCGTGATGTAATAAATATGATCGGGGTAATGATTTTTATATTCTTTGTGTCCACCCCAATCTGATAAAACGCAAGTGGCTCCAGAAAGAAGTGCTCTAAAAGCGGCCATGCCAAAATTTTCATCAGAGTGAGTTGAAGGACTGACAAAAATATAATTTGAGCCAAGTTCCTTTTGAATATCTAATCTATTTACAAAACCTTTAAAAGTCACTTGGTCTTTGAGGTCTAGTGTTTGAACTAACCTCTCTAGTTTTTCCAGATAGGTATTTTCTTTTTGACCAATGTTGGGGTAGCCCAAGTGATCTTCGTTTCCATATAAATACAGAGGATGATTCTCTCTGATACTCAGAGGGAGATCTGAATAAGCTGTGATTAATTGATCCAGGTTTTTTTGTGGGGAAATTCTTCCAATATAAACAAAAGGAGCACTCGCACTTAAGTGATCATGAAGCATTGGAGAATCAGAAATAGTAAAAGGGATTTTTTGCGTTCTAGCGTTCTCAAAAGAAATCTTCATCGACTCTAAGTCGCCTTCACATGTGCCAATAAAAAGGTCATTGGATGTAAAAAGAGAAAGAACTCCAAAGCGCTCTAGTGGCCAAAGTCCAATAGTCGCCAGGCCGTGAAGATAGAAGAAAAAAGGAGTGTCGATCTTGTAACTCTCTCTGATCATTTTAATAAAGCGGGCGATTTTTGTATTAAAACATGAAATCACAATCAGGTCTGAAGAGATAAGCGCTGGCATAAACTGCGATGGCACTGAATCGTCGACATTGATTGTTGTCAGAGAGTAGTTTTCTTTTTTTGCCAGTTCGCTCCATGACCTCTCAATCATGGGAATAATTTCCTGCATACTGGTCCAGACAAAATTGTCTTTGCTGGTCAGAAGGACAATGCGCTTTTGATTAGGCATGAATCCTCTTTAATTTTTCCTGCCATTCTTCAATTGTCTCATCCAGAGTCACGTGCACTAATAGAACGCGGGAAAGAATATCAATCGTTGGTAGGAAATCAAACTTGTGCTGAGTTTTTGGAAGAAGCGCATGCCACTGCCAAATGTGATGGGCCGGTCTTAACATGGGAGAATTGGTTTTGATGCCAAGATTGTTAAGAGAGATCACCATGGCATTAACGATAGCTGCGTCTTTGCATAACAGGCGAGATGTTGTGAAACACTCACCCTTTTTATCGTAAGTAGGAACTTGTTCGAATCCTAATTCTGAGAAACGCTGGTCTAAAAGTTCTTTTCTTATTTTTAAATCCGCAATGATTGTATCTAATCGATCTAGTTGAACATTCATCATGGCCCCTTGAATTTCAGAGGCGCGCATAGATTTTCCGGAAAACTTGGCAATGGAATAGAGGTCTTTATGAGTGACACCAAACTGGTTGCAGGTATCGTGATAAAGAAACGCTTTTTGATAAAGCTCCTCATCATTTACATTCAAAGCTCCACCTTCCCCACACGAGATGATTTTATCAACGTTAAAGGAGAAGCAGCCAAAAGCTCCAAAACTTCCGAGTTTTTTATTCTGGTACTGACCACCGACAGCTTGAGCGCAGTCTTCGATGAGAGCGATCTTGTGAGTCTGACAAAAATCTGTCAGTGCATTCAAATTGCAGGCATAACCATCCATGTGAACGGCGATGATGGCCTTAGTTTTATCAGAGATTTTATGTTGTAAATCGAGAGAATCAAAACTCAGGTGCTGGTCGATATTTACTACAACCGGAGTGGCCTTGAGTTCTAAAACAGCAGCTGCTGTCGCAAAAAAGGTGTAAGCGGGAATGAGAACTTCGTCGCCTTCAGTGATTCCGAGTGAAAAAAGAGCATTTACCAGGGCATTTGTGCCACTTGAGAGAAGAATAGAATTTTTGGAATCAATGTAGCGAGCGAATGACCTCTCAAATTGTGAGCATTCTGTCTCGACATCCTTGCCTTGGTATCTGAAGAGTTTCTTGGTTTTCAAGACTCTTTCGATCGCCTTGATTTCCAGGTCGTCACAGTAATACATAGGGCCTTTTTCCTCGATTTTCGCTCTTAAGATACACCATCTTATTGGCAATTTACCGACTATGTAAATACGAAGGGAAATGCTAAACCATTGTCGCGCAGTGTAGTTTTTTAAAATTTTGTTAATTTAGAATATTGGTTTATAGTATTAGCTATACAAAAATGAGGTTTAGCATGGAAGATAACAAAAATAAGGCGCTTAAGGACTACGTTTTTGGAGAGATCAAGGAATACGATCTTGAAAAAATCGAAGCTGAAGTTCTAAAAGACAGCGTTTACCTAGACGTTTTTGCAGGCTCTGATGTTGCATTTAAAAATGATATCTCAGCTCTTAATGCACAAGACGCTCTTTCAAAGCTAAGCCAACTTCAAGCTTACAACTTCACATACAAAACTTCTGAATTCCCGGAACACAACTTCCCACAGGGTGAGCAATTTGGTTTCATGGCACAAGAAGTAGAAAAAGAATTCCCTCAACTAGTAAAAAAAGATCCTCAGGGGCATAGTTTCGTAAACTATCAGCAAATGATTCCGATCATGGCCGAGACGATCAAGAACCTGAACGAAAGAATCCTTAGTCTGGAAGAGCAGTTAAAGAACAAGTAATGCATCTCTCTTCTTTTACGTGGTAAAATGATAAGTAGAGCAATTGGTTACTTCATTTGTCTTCTCGCTCTTATTCTCCCTTGGAGATTGCGTGTTATATTAAGTGAAATCCTGGGGTGGATCACTCAATTCGTTTATTTCACTTATTTTGGAATCCTAAACTACATTCTTGGCGAAATTAGAAAGGCCAAAGAACTTGAAGAAGAAAAGAGGAAGCAGTCATGAATCCATCAGGAAAAGCTGTCGCCATTTTATTCTCTGGAGGAACAGATTCGACTCTGACGGCAGCGATGCTTCAGGAGAATTTCGAAAAAGTTCACCTGGTCACTTATGACCGTTTTGGATTTCACGCCACAGACAATACAGCAGTTCAAACTCAGGCCTTAAAAGAGAAATATGGAGAAGATCGTTTCATTCATACATTTTTGAATGTGGATAAACTTTTCCAACACGTTTCTTACGAAAACTATTTTGAAAATATAAAGAAGCACGGGCTCTTTAATCTTTCGACATGCGGGCTTTGTAAGCTCTCTATGCACGTCAGGACAATCAAGTACTGCATCGATAACGACGTTTACTTCGTCGCCGATGGTGCAAACCAGGCCATGACGATGGAGCCGGCGCAGATGAAGCCGGTGATTGATGAGATGAAAAGGATGTACGCCCATTTTGGGATTACTTATTTTAATCCAGTCTTTGAAATGGATGGCCCGGAAGATAAAGACTTTATCAATAAGTCTAATGCCAAGCTTTTGGCCCGCGAGTCAGATTACAGTGTCACTAGTTTTGAAAACGAAAAGACACCGGGATTCAGGCTTTATAAAATGGGGCTGGCACCTTCTCCCAATGTTAAAGGTTCAGACTATGATAAGAAAAGGCAACCTCGATGCTTTCAGTTTATCATTTTTAATATTTTCGCTCTGAAATACTTCATGGCCAACAAAACCTATGAAGAATACACTGATCTGACGACGAAGTTTTACTCGGATAAAATCAAGTCGATGATTAAGCTGATAGAAAATCGCAATGATAAAAAAGTAAAAGTGATGCTGGATTAGACCATGAGTTTTTTCGACCAGGATTTAGGATGTTGTGGAGCTAGCTTTGAAAAGAATAATATTTCTTTTCTGGGCCTTCTTACTCTTTCAACGACAGCACTTATTTTCTTATCATTTCTTTGGGTTTTAACCTGGCCGTTATCACTAGTCTTTAAATCATGGCACAATGTTTTGGGTGTTGTGATTAAGGCCAATGCTGACTTGATCAAAAACAGCTCACTCTTACGAAAAACAAAATGTGAGATGGCAGGAAAGATTCTTAGATATTCACCAAGAGCTTCAGGTCTTTTTTTTAAATCATTTAATTTCGTTATTCTCTTTTCTTCTTGGGGGCTTTGTTTCGCAGGCCTTTCATGGTGGTTCTTGAAATGAGACTCGATACTAAAAAAATCCGTGCAGACTATGCAGTGTTGGGTAAAAAAGTAGGCGGACAGCTTCCTATTTATTTTGATAATGCTTGTACAACACTGAGACCTGAAAGTGTCATTAAAGCTTCTCAGGCTTATTACTCGGATCATCCAGCTTGTCATAACCGCGCTGTTCATAAGTTTGGAAAACAGACGACAAAAGAATATGAAGCAGCAAGAAGTACGGTTGCGCGCTTCCTTGGCGCTGATAGGCCCCAGGAGATTGTTTTTACCAGAAACACAACAGAGGGAATCAATCTTATTGCCAACGGATTGGACTTTAAAAAAGGTGATATTGTCCTGACGACAAACATGGAGCACAATTCAAATTTAATTCCCTGGCAAATGCTGGCGATGGAAAAAGGAATTGTTCATAAGTTAGTCGATATCAAAAAAGACGATCAGACCTTTGATTTAGAATCTTATAAGAAAATTTTTACTGAAGGCAAGGTCAGACTGGTGTCTGTCTTCCATACGTCGAATGTTACGGGTATGAGTCTTCCCATTAAAGAGATGGTGCAAATTGCCCATGAAAATGGGGCCCTCTTTTTACTCGATGCTGCTCAGGCGATTGCTCATCAGAAAATTAATGTAAAAGAGCTAGATGTTGATTTTCTGGCCTTTTCATTTCATAAGGCCTTTGGCCCTTCTGGATTTGGCTCTCTTTATGGGAAGTTTGAACTTCTTCAGAAGTTAAAACCTCTTCTTTATGGTGGAGAAACTGTTTTAGATGCAGATTATACTTCATTTACTTTTGCTGAAACTCCTTATCGTTTAGAGGCTGGACTTCAAAATTATGCGGGAGCAATTGGAGGAGCGGAAGCTCTTCGTTATATTGAAAAACTGGGTATTCAAAGCTTTCATCAGCATGAAGTGAAAATTAATCAACTTATTACGAAAGAGCTCTTAAAACATTCAAACATTGAAATCCTAGGTCCTAAAGAAGCAGAGCTTCGCTCTGGAATTTTAAATTTCTCTTTGAAGAATAAAGATATGGGAGAGCTTTCGATTCTCCTGGATGAATCAAAGAATATTATGACCAGAAGCGGTTTTCACTGTGCTCATGCCTGGTTTCATAAAGAAAATCTTCCTCCGACCTTGAGACTTTCATTTTCTGTTTATAACACTCAGGAAGAAGCAGAGACATTTGTTTCAGTCATTAATCAAATTATTCAGTTTTATTAACAGGTAAAAATGTACGATAAATCGACTTATACCAGTCTGAATGCCATCAATGAGAAAATATCTTTTCTAAAGTATCGCTCGGGTTTTAAGTACGATTTTGACATCGCTCCCTTTCAACATTTTGCCTCAATGAGAAATCAGGCAGGAAGAGGGATAGATCTTTTTCCTCAGGGAATTCCTCATTTAATTGGGGCGACCTCAGATTGCTTGCAATGTTATTACGGTTTTCAGCTCGATACCTATATGAATGGGTGCACCCATGAGTGCGTTTATTGCTGGGCCAAAGCGGAGCTCTCTAAGATTGACCAATGGAATAGTCCGGTGCCTGTGCCTATTGATATCTCATCACTGTGGGAGCTTTTTTATAAAGCATTCGAGACGGATGAAGAATTTCCTCTGAGGGAAGTTTTTTTAAAACGTGTTCCATTAAGGATTGGTTCGATGTCGGACCCTTTTCTTTCGATGGAAAAAAAGTATAAAAATACGCTTGAGACACTAAAAATTCTTAAGGCCTATAATTATCCCTTTTTATTTTTAACCCGCTCGCCAATAGTGGCGGAGGATGAATACTTAAAGTATATGGACCCGGAAAAGGCGACAGTGCAGTTTTCGATTCCTACGTTAAATGAACAAATGGTTAAGCTCATTGAGCCGGGGACAGAATCGCCATATGCAAGATTAGAGGCCTTAAAAAAGTTAAACCAGGCCGGAGTTTTTACCTCGGTAAGGCTTAACCCACTTTTTCCCAATTTCCCCGATAGGCACCTGAGTGGCAAAAAAGGAAGTTTTGGCGATAGGCCTGTTTTTGATTTTTTTAATCCTTCGATGATTGAGGAGATCAGAAGTTATGGCTGTAAAAACCTGTTAGCTGGTTTTGTTCACATGGATGGTAAGACAACTCAGGCCGTGAGTCAGAAAGTTGGCTTTGATCTTCGCTCGCTTATGAAAGAAGAGATCAAGCAGACGACAGAAGGTTTTAAATATAGTGTTCCGGAAATCAGGTCTTATTACGAAGCTATTTCTCAAAAATGTAAGGAAGTCGGAATGGACTTTTCGACTTGTTATCTTGGTTTGGGAGAAAGTTACTTCTGGAAAGACCAGGATCTTTGGGCCGATAAAAAAGACTGTTGCAACTTAAAGAAAAATGTCCCTGCTTTTAAGAGCGATACGAGAGAGCTTTCCTTTACAAAAAAAATGAAAATTCTCTATCCAGAAATGAATTCATGGCAATTGATTTTTAACTCAGGTTGGTTATACCGCATGAGAAGTTATTTGCTTAAGAACCTGTGGGATTAATGTTGGAAACTCCAGTTTATATTTTAGGATTGGCCTATGGTTGGGAGAAAGCGGGAGCTACTTTATTAAAAGATGGCAGAGTCGTCGTTAATTTTTCAGAATCTCACTTTAGCCATTTAAAAGACGACTACTCTTTTCCCAAAGAATCAGTGTTGGCATGTTTAAAGAAAGAAGGAATTACACTCAAGGATATAAGTTATATTGCTTTTTACGACAAACCTCTTCTTAAGTTTGAGCGAGTCATGAAGGATGTCATTTTCAAAGTGCCTTTTTCCTTCCTGCGTTTTATGAATACGACGAAAGAGTGGATTTCAGAAGGGAAGATGCTCTTTAAAAATCAGATGAGCGAAGAGCTTATAAAGCTTTACCCTAATGAAAAAGTTCCAGAAATCCTTTTTAGTGAAATGCCAGTGACTAAAGAGCTTTTGCATAGACATTTGCCAAAACACTTAAATGCTTATGATTTTGGAGCTGCTTGTGCTGTTTGGGAGTTGCATTTAAAGCACGCTATTCCAGCTGATAATTTTCAGGCCTATGAGCATTTTGAAGATCAACATTTTGAGGCAATAAAAAAAATAAGCCTCGATCCTTTTTTACCAAACCAAGATCAATTGGAGAGGGGGGAGTTAAGAAAGTTTGGAATAGTCATGGGGCTTTTAATCCTTGGACTTTTTGGTTTTGTCATTCCTTATTTGAAACACACATCTCATTCATACTGGCCGATGGTTTTAGGTCCATTATTGATGATCTCGGGACTTTTAAAACCAGAGTGGCTTAAGCACCCTTATATCGTTTGGATGGTCATTGCTAAGATTGTTGGAAAATTAAAGTCCTGGGGATTTTACACCGTGCTTTATTTTCTTGTTTTGTGTCCTTACGCTGTTCTTGCCAGAGTCTTTTTCAGAAAAAGTCTGAGTGATGAAAAAGATGTCGATAAACATACGCTCAACATGAAGAGCGTCTTCTAGAAAATTGCCTTACATTTCGTTTTCGTTTAGACTTTATGCATGGATAGAGTCAAGGAATTATCGCTCACTACAATTGAAGACGGGAGGGGAGAACTCTCTGTTTTTGAGAGTATGAAAAGTGTTCCTTTTGATATCAAACGTGTCTATTACATTAAAGGCATGCAAAAAGGTATTTCCAGAGGATTTCACGCTCACCGTAAACTTTCTCAAATGCTTATTTGTATCCAAGGTTCATGTCGAATAGTAACTGACGATGGATTCACTAAAAAAGAAGTCATCCTTTCTTCAAATTCTAAGGGACTTCTTATTAAGAACATGGTTTGGAGAGAAATGCATGACTTTAGCCAGGATTGCATTCTCATGGTTCTTGCAAGTGAGTTGTATGATTCAGAAGACTATATCTGCGATTACGATTGTTTTTTTAATGAAGCTTCACCTGCTTCTTTGATGATGTCTCCATGATCGAATTTTTAAATCTTAAAAATGCAACCTCACCTTTAAGAGAAGAGCTCATCGAAGCTTGCACGCGCGTGATTGATTCAGGGAGATTTATCTCGGGGAGTGAACTAAAGTCTTTTGAAGAGGCCTTTGCGGCATTTTGCGGGACCAAGTACGCTGTTGGTGTGGGCAATGGTCTGGATGCATTGACTTTGGTTTTACGGGCATGGAAGGAGCAGGGAAAACTTCAGTCTGGAGATGAGGTTATTATTCCGGCCAATACTTATATTGCATCGATGTTGGCAATCACTGAAAATAATCTCGTTATTAAAATTGTCGAACCAAATCCAGAAAATTTTAATATTTCCCCTTTGGAAATAAAAAAGGCCATCACTAAAAAAACGAAAGCGATTATTCCAGTGCATCTCTATGGGCAACTTGCGCCTATGACAGAGATCATGGCGCTCGCCAAAGAGTATCAGCTCTTAGTACTTGAAGATGCAGCCCAGTCACATGGTTCAGCCTCTGCAGGAAAAATGGCCGGAGGATTTGGAGATGCGGCAGCTTTTAGTTTTTACCCTAGTAAAAATTTGGGAGCTTTAGGGGATGCTGGTGCCATTACTACTAATGATCAAAGTCTTTATGAGCTTCTTTTATCCCTTAGGAACTATGGCTCTAGAGAAAAGTATCAACATGATTACCAGGGAGTAAATAGTAGACTGGACGAGATCCAGGCGGCGATTCTTCAGGTAAAAATGAAATATTTCAAAGAAGACCTGGAGATGAGAAAAAAAGCGGCCATGCTTTATCTTAAACAAATCAAGAATCCTAAAATTCAACTTCCAACTTTTACAGATAATGAAAGTCATTCGTGGCATTTGTTTGTTATTCGTTCAAATGAACGAGATACTTTAAAAAAGTATTTAGAAGACAATGGGATTGAAACTCAAATTCACTATCCCAAAGCAGCCCATGAGCAAAAGGCTTATCATGCATATGATTTAGGAACTTTTCCTATAGCGGAGAAGCTGCAATCTGAAATTTTAAGTCTTCCACTAAGTTCTTATATCAGTGAAGAAGATATTCAAAAAATTTGTGAAGTTCTCAATCGATTTTAAATGAAGTTAATGTGCTGAGGTGGCTGGGCTGAGCTTTCTAAAAGAGGGCCATTGTTTTCTTTTAGATCATAAAGGTAAGTGTTTACTAAATGTTGAAGGCATAGTGTCCCGCACTGAGTTTGTGGGTTGAACTCGTCAGAGCCAATATACTCCATGACTTCGCGGAATTTTTCACCATGCCAGATTTCTTTAAAAGACTGCTCGCAGATGTTTCCAATGTGAAAGCGCTTTTTATCAGTCGCAAAGAGGTCTCCACATGGGGCCACAAGTCCTGTTCCTGAAATTTGTAGCATGAGAGTCGGGCCAAAGCACTTTGTGTATTCACGCTTTCCCTGACTCATGATTTTAGACATTTTTGCAGTGATCTGAGTGACAGAGTTTGAGCGTCTTTGGGCCGCTTCTAAAACATCCTTTAACTCAAAATACTTGCTGTAATCAATACCAAGTGTGCGGTCTTTGTCATCAGAGCAGTGTTTAATAACTAAATAATCCACTCCCATTTCGACAGCGAAGTCGGCAAGAGGAATGATGTCTTCGCCATTCTCTGGCATAAGCACCATCTGCAGACCGATTGTTGTCGAGAGATTATTTTCTCTTTTAATGCGCACAAGCTCTTCAATATTCTTTTTCACTCTAAAGAAAGCTTGCTGGCTTGTCCCGTGAATTTTAGCATAGCGCTCAGGGGTGGCCGCGGAGATATTGATGCGCAAATAAGTGAGCGCAGGAAGAATTTTTTCTAAATCCAGAGGCCCAAACTTTTCACCATGAGAAGCGGCGGCCATATCCAGACCAAGCCTTTTTCCTTCTAAAACAGCATCGCTAAAAACAGGTGAGAGTGTGCTTTCTCCATCACCGGTAAATGTGATGGCCTTTACACCTAATTCGGCGCAATCGGCAAGAAAACGAAAAACAACATCTTTAGTCATGCGATGACCTTCATTTCGTTGAAAGAAGGCGTAACAGTAGGTACAGCGGTAATTGCAGTCTTGAGTCAGTGCCATATCAATAGTGATTGGCGGAACTCTTTTACCAGCAATCCAATCCTTGATTCGGTCGGAATGCCAGCTCAGTTTATGTCCATCTAAAATAATATCGCTTTTAATAATAAAACCGCTGTCAGAGGAGACTTTTAATTAATAAAATCATATTTCTGGTATAAAGTTAATATAATTTCTTTTCTTGCCTCGGAGTTCGTTTGGGTTTTTTTGAGCGTTTTAAAAAAGCAGGAAGCACCCTTCAGTTTATAGCTTTTGCTTTGCTATTCACCATTCTTTTTCTGCGTGTTAACCACCAGAACATTTCCGTTGAAAAGAACATCTATGACTATTACTCGGAAAGTATTGTTAACGACTTAGACCTCAACGTGATCAATCAAGTGCCAGATAAAGAGCGCTGGCAAATCACCAGAAGTGGCAATTGGCCGGATGTGCACTCAAACGGCATTGTGAATATGTGGGCTCCATTTTTCACATACAAAAAACTTATGCAGCCTTTTGTTTCATCAGGAAATAAAAACCTGATTGTTTTAACCAGGTCATTGGCCACAGTCTTTTTTAGTGTTATGACCATTATGCTTACGGCCTTTCTCTTGGGAGAACTTTTCCCAGGGAAAAAACGTGGATGGGTTTTTGTAACCCTCTCTCTGACAACTTCTTATTGGTGGTTTACTTTTGTGCAGCCAGGTAATGCGGATGTAACTTCCAGTGTGTTGGCGACGTTGGAAGTGGGGATGTTTTTTTATCTTTTAAAGAATTGGTCAACTCGCTCGCTCTTTTTTTTCGGGCTTCTTTTGGGAGCTGGTTTAGCACTTAAAATTGATCATGTTTTTTATTTTATTCTCCCGGTTTATTTATTAATTCATTATTTTTTAAATACTAAATCGCTTAAAGCTACGATTAAAAATGGATTGATTTTTAGTGTCGGAGTTCTCATTAATCTCATTCCAATGCTGATTAATGATTCAGTTAAATTTGGTTTTGTGAATTATGGTTATGCAGATGTGGTGAATTTTGATTACTACGTCTTGTGGCCAAACTTGGTGTATCCATCAGGATTTTTTAACAACTGCCCAATTTATCTGGCCTGTTTTTTGGGGCTTATCTTTCTTTGTCTTGAAAAGAAAAAAGATTTTTCTCTTATTGTTTTAGGAAGTATTCCTTTTTTCGCCCTGGTTATTGAATCTTTTGCGCGCATTCATCATGAAAGTTATGGGGCCCGTCATTGGGTGCCTCACTTTGCTATCTTTGCTATTTTGCTAATGTGTCTATATGAAAAGGTAAAAGACGTGAAGTGGAAGAAGGTTTTGTTCTGGGCCTTTGTTGTATTGGCGGCCGGGCAAAATATTATAAAAGGTTTTAGTTATATTCTTAATTATGAACATTTCTTTTTTGGGCAAAGCCAATGGCAGGAGATGCTCAATTGGTTTAGATACCAAGGTTTTTCAGGCTTTTTGGGGAACGTTTTCTATTTTCCAGAAGTCGGACTAAAGTTTCGTTTTATGATTCCGCTTATTCTCATTTGCGCTTTTCTTGCCACTAAGCTTTATCGCTATTTTGCTATTGATAAGAAAGGCTTCTTGCCTTTGGTGAGTGTTCTTACAATTTATCTTTCATGCTCTTATTTGCTCATTACTGGGCTTAATTTAAAGTACAATCAGCAAAACTATATTGCCTATAAGGCGACAGGAAAGTTGGATCAGGCCATTATTGGCGCTGGACCTAACATTCAGTCTTTGTTTGAAAACCTAGGGACCTACGAGAAGCTTTTAAGTTTTTACCAGTATCGTGGAGATGAAAAGAGAGTCCGAGTTATTGAAAAAAGCCGTAAAGCCTACATTCAAAAGGCAGCCTCAGAAATCATTTATGACCCTGTCGGGTTTAAAGAAAGTCTCTTGCAAAGTGACGGCAGCTTTATTTCTGATGACATCAGGTATGATTAAATTTTAATAGAATTTATAGAGAAGTTTAGATACCGTTTAATACATGACATACGATCTTTCAGTCTGTATTCCGGCTTACAATAGCGCTAAAACCATTGGTTTGATGGTCGAAGCTATTTTTAAAGAACTCAGCGATTTGAGAGTTGAAATCGTCATCGTTAACGATTCAAGCCAGGATCAGACAGAAGCTGTTTGCCTGGACATTGCTAAAAACAATAAAGACGTTAAATTTTACTCTCTGAGAAAGAATTTCGGCGAAAATAATGCCGTGATGTGCGCTCTTAATCATGCGACAGCACCATATGCCGTGATTATTGATGATGATTTCCAGAATCCGCCTCATGAGATTATTAAACTCTATCAGACAATTCAAAAAGGCTACGATGTCGTCTTTTCTGACTTTATTAAAAAGAATCACGGATGGTTTAGAAATTCGGCCAGTTGGTTAAATAACCTGGTTCTAACTTACTTAATTAATAAACCTTATGATCTTTATTTTTCAACATTCATTATTATGAATAGAGAGACGATAAACGAAGTCATTAAGTACAAAGGAGCCTTTCCTTATATTCAAGGATTGGTTTTAAGATCGACTAATAATTATGGGCAAGTACTTGTTGAGCACAAAGTAAGACAAGAAGGGCGTAGTAATTACACCGTGAGAAAGCTCCTTAATTTGTGGCTAAATATCTTGATCAATTTTTCATCTAAGCCGTTAAGGCTTATGACTTTATTTGGCGGCTTTACTTTTTTAGTGTCTGCCTCAGTACTTATTGCTTTTACTGTTTTAGGAATTGGCGGTTGGCCAAGTTTTATTAGTGCACTTTTTCTTTTGTTTGCTATCCAGTCAATTTTTCTGGGAATTATTGGCGAGTATTTAGGCAAACTGTATATGGATCACAACGGAACACCTCAATACGTGCTTAAGTCACAAAGATAGATATGCTGAAAAAAGATCTCTTTCAATCTGAACAATCTCAAAAGACAGCTTTTTACTGCTTGTGGGGATTTGTTGTTTTTGTTTATCTTTTTTTTAATATCAAAATCCATATGCATGAGGCCTATGTTTACTCTGGTGCAATGGAGGGTTTTTTTGATGTGACTCACGGGCATTACGGTGTAAGCCCTTGGCTGGCTAATTACAACGAGTTCGGAAACTATCACCCAGATCATCCTTTGCTGCATTTACTGGGGAAGATGCTTAAAGATTTCCTCTCTCTTCTTTCTATTAAAATAACCGGGATTCAAACGGTATCACTCATCAATACAGTGACTGGCCTAGGAAGTGGTTTTTTATTTTTTAAAATCATGAACAAGGTTACCAAAGATAAGATGTTCGCCACTCTTATGACGGTCGTTTTAATGTTTTCTGATATCTATTGGTTTGGAGCAAAATCTGGTGAAGGGTATACGTCAGGGCAGTGCTTTAACTTACTTTCAATCTATCTAATTTTTAAGTATCTTGAAGAAAAGAAGATTTCTTATATCATTTATCAGGCATTGAGTCTTGGTGTGGCAATGGCCTTCCATTCTCTTTTTGTTTTTATGCTCATTCCGCAATTCTTTCTTTTTTTAAGGGCCGATAAGAAGAATATTTTAAAAGTTGGTGCCATCATCTTTGCCATTATCTTCGCATTTGGGATGTCGTTTTATATTTTACCGCTTTATTTCCACATTGGTGCCAAAAGCCTAGATGAGATGATTAAAGTCTTCCTATTTTATAGTGATGAAATGGGAGTCTGGACGCAACATGTTCACAGCCTTTTTAGTATTGTATGGGGACTTATTCTTTACCCTTTTGTGACTGGTGTTTACCACCTGATTTTTACAGTTCTTGAAGGATATCATTTTATCTGGCTGTTCTTTAGGTTGGTTTTGATTGTCATCGCTTATAAGGCCTTTCGAATGGTGATGAAAGATAAATCCAATGAAGCGCGTTTTATGTTGTGGTGGTTTGCCACTTATTTTATTTTTACCTGCTATATTCTTTTTCTTCCTTACGACATCACTTATTGGCTTTTCTTAATGCCAGGATTTATTTTTATTTTAAGTTTCTATTTTAAAAGCATGAAATGTCGCAATGCCTGGACGTTAGGGCTTGCGCTTGTGTTATTTACAGGGAATTTTATCAACGACATTTATCCAAAAATGGCGATAGATGAAGATAAATACTTCTTTGTTGATCAAATTTCCTCTGAGGTTAAAGATGACACTCAGATGGCCATTATCATCTTTGATACCTTTGCAGAAACTAGCTATCTCAATTATTACGGAATTATCTGGGCGATAAAACACCATCCATTTTTTGCCAACAAACAGATTGAAATCATCGTAGATAATGTAGAGATAGATAAAAAATTAAAGGACCTAACAAAGGATGGAAAAAAACTTTTCGTCTTGAGAAATTCGCCCGGGGAGCCTGAGCAGGTTGAACCGGTTAATGAAGCTATTAACCGCGTAGGCTATCACTTGGTTAAAAGCACAGAACTTCGTCATCGCTTTAACGAAAAACTGGATAAGTCATCTGAGTTTCAGCATATCGATGCTTGGTATGACCTGGGTCCTGTTGGGCATAGTTGGCTAATGCATTTAGAGCAATACGAAAAAAATCAATAGGCCATTTCGTTTAAAGTACTAGCAATATGCTTCATATGATTTTCGGAGTATTTTTCATTGAGAGGAATAAAAACGG
Source organism: Bacteriovorax sp. As-1 (assembly GCF_058446905.1). Taxonomy (NCBI): domain Bacteria; kingdom Pseudomonadati; phylum Bdellovibrionota; class Bacteriovoracia; order Bacteriovoracales; family Bacteriovoracaceae; genus Bacteriovorax; species Bacteriovorax sp. As-1. Next base: position 1,387,032 of record NZ_CP184341.1, on the reverse strand, counting down.
TGTCGTGTTTAATAATGCGAGCGTTTTTTAGAGCTTTCGTGTGTGGATGAAAGACCTCTTCTTCGGAACATAGATTTAAACCATAACTGCCGTTATCAATCCCATTTTTAAAGAGCTTTTTTCTCATTTCTTCTCTGTTACCAAAACAGTTGATAGGAAAGTGATAATAAGAGTTTCTCTGATAATCAAAAAGGTTATGTGGGATAAATTTTCTAGCTTCTGGAGTTAAATTTTCAAAAAGAGTTTTTGCCAGGTGACGTCTTTTATCAGTGTTGGTCTTCATGTCTTCCAAAAGACCTAGCGCCATATCTGCCTGCCAGTTGCAAAGCCAGGTGTAGAAACTTTTAGGGAATTCTGTGCGTAGCTTAGGCTTTGAGCAGAAGAAGATATTATGGCGGTGATCTGGGTCGTGTTCAAAGTCGACAATGCCTTTTCCATTGAGAATCGACATCATTTTCAGATAGGTATGAGTAAAGAAAATATAAATAGGTCTAAGTGTTGCTGTTTCAACGACAATGCAGTTTTTTAAATAATAGCCCAGGACATTTCTTGTTGGAGCATTCATTTCCAATTCAATTTCTTTTTGGATGTTAGAAGCATATTCATCAGATTGCGTGAGGATAATTCCCCCAACAGCTGATGAAAGAATTTTTCCACTTGAAAGTGAGCCAATACTAATATCACCCCATGTCCCTAAGTATTTATCATTAAAATGAGCTTCGTAGTTTTGAGAGAAATCCTCAATGAAAATGAGACGGTGCTTTTGGGAGAAGTCTTTAATCTTTTGCATGTCCGGGACAATCCCAGAGAGATATGTCGTTAAAATCACGCGTGTTTTAGAAGTGATGTGATCTTTTGCTGAATCAAGATCCATACAATGATCATCCAGTGACATATCAATAAAAACGGGCTTTAGCTTTAAGAGCAAAATAGCATTAATAGTATCAGGAATTGTAATGGGAGAAAGAAGGATTTCATCTCCTTCTTTTAAGTTAAGAGATTTAAGAGTGAAGTAAAGTCCCATGCGAAAAGATGAAGTTGTAAGGCAATGGCGGGAACCAAAGTGCTGGCAAATAGCTTTTTCAAATTCAGCGGTCTTTGTTGAGCGGGCGAGTGCATCTTTTGCCTGAAGTTTTAGAAGAGAGTGATAAAGTCTTGGAGTTCTATAAAAGAACTGAAAGCGCGGCAAGCGGTTAGAAAAATACTTATAGAGCGAAGTATTGGTTAATGATGCTGGCAACATACTTTATTTCTCGTTCGTTTAAATAATGAAAGTTTGGAAGAAAATAAGAGTGCTCTCCCATTTTCTGTGCAACGGGTGCGCTTTGATTTAAGTCTTTAAAAATATCCATATGAGGAAGGCAGGGAAGAGTCGTTTTTCCAGGATCAATCCCACGATTAAAGAGATAGTGTTCAAAATGCTTTTGGTTATCTATGTAGATTGGGATTCGCCAAAAAGAGTGATGCGCTTTTTCTTCTAAATGAGGAATTCTCGCTTTTGCCTTGTCTGAGAGATGATCAATGAGAAGAAGAGTGTTTTGTCTTCTCATCCTTTCAAATTCATCCATGACCTTAAGCCCCTGAAGTCCTACTTCAGCCTGGACGTCATTAAAAAGATAGAGCATTTCATGAGGGATTTTAGTTCTTCTTTGATCTCCAGACCCAGCAAAGAGTCCTTTAAAAAGAGTCAGAGGTCCAAGTTTAAGGCCTCTTCCATCAATGAGATCCTCAATTAGTTTCGCATCGATGGCAAAAAGAATCTTAAAAACATAATAAGTAAAAAAGGAAAAGATATATGGATTTAGGGCCAAAGACGCAACCAGGTCTTCTTTTAAAAACTTCCAGAAGTATCTTTTGCTCAATGGATGAAAATCTCTAAGAGTTTCTTTTCTTATAGCCTTTAATTGTGTGGCAGATTTTACACAAAGAAGAGACCCCATGTGTGTATGCAGATCTTTTAATGAGCAAGTTGAGTAAAATGTGGCGGTAGCGTATTCAGTGATTGCTTTGCCATTAAACGAAGTGCCATAAGATTGAGTGCAGTCTTGAATAAAAATCAGGTTATTTTTTTGAGTGAAGGCCAGTATTTCATCCATGTCAGGGATAATGCCATAGAGATGTGTGAGGTATAAAACTTTGCTTTTTGAAGTTAAAAGCTTCTCTGCTTTTGTTATATCGGCAGTATGAGTATTGTCTTTAAAATCTATAAAAACAGGTTTTAATCCTAAAAGTAAAACCATATTGACCATATCTGGAAGAGTCGTTGGTGACATTAGGATTTCACTTCCAGTATCTAAGCGATAGTGTTTTAGCAGGTAAAAAAGGCTTATGCGGGCATGAGGCATGGCCAGTGCATAAGGGGAATTGAGCTTTAAAGAAGCTGCATTTTCAAATTGCTCAACTTTCTTTTGATTAGAAAATTTTCGAAATGGGTAAGTCACTAGCGTCTTTAGGATTCTGCCAAGAGAAAGATAATAAACGCCTCGAGGAATCTTTTTTATCACACTTCGGCTCGCTTATCTTCAAAAGTCGATTCCAGGCAAGTGTGACAATAATCCACTTTTTTTCCTTTCTCTTGAAAGGCTTCTAGAAGTTCGCGGTAGCGAGGAAGTGTGAAAATATTTCTGATGTCGTAATTGATATCTTTGATGTTGGTGACTTTATACTTTAAGCAGAAGATCACATCACCATTGGGCTGAATATAAAGCTCATGAAAAGGCTTGTTGCAGGCAGTGACATCAAATTGCCCGGGATTTTCGATATAGTCTTTTAGTTTTTGTTTATTTTTAAAAACATTAGTGAAGCCAATATTCATACGAGAGCTTTTCTTATAGTCAAAGATATGATCAATGAGAGCATGAATCTTTGGAACTTTAATTTTTTCGTACATGTGAATTGACGCTTGGACCTTAAAGGCATCGTTCACGTTTTCAAAAAGCTCAAAAGGTTCATTTGATAAGAGATTAAAGTAAAGATGAGAAGCTTGAAGCTCTTTTTCAGAATAGTCCATTAGTTCAGGGATATCCTGGTAATTTTCGTTAGTAATAACGACTTTAATTCCGACAATAGGATAGTTGCTTCCTCTCTTCTTCTTTAATTCTTCTAATTTTTTAATTGTCTCTGTTGTTTTTTCAAAATAATTAACATGACCGCCAAGGATGCGGTTGTGAGTGCGCTCCATTCCGTGAAGAGAAAACATTAAATAGTGAAGTTTAGAATCAATAAGTTTATTGAGTTGGTCTTCGTTTAATGTTGTTCCATTACTGACAATGGAAGCCTTGCGATTCTTTTTCCCGATAAACTTTAAAAGCTCAAAGAGGTGAGGATAAAGGAAGGCCTCTCCTCCTGTAAAAGAGATCGCGGTGTAAAAAGGAGAATTCTCTACAAGTTTTTTCCAGCTTTCCAGGTCAATTTCAGATTTTCTTTCTGCCTGCGTGTTTTTGCCAGCGTTGTAACAAAAATGGCAATCGACATTGCAGATGTTCGTTATTTTGAAAGTGATTTTGCTTGGGTAAAGGTGATGAATATTAAATAGCTTTTGGGCCAAAAAACCATAGAGATCGGAGTATGCCAAAAAAATTCTACGAGTGAATTTATTAATTAATCTCTGTGGATTCATGGAAGAAATTATACTCTTAAATAATTCACAGTAGCAATAACCAGGGGGGCAAAAAACCTTGACTCTTACAGGGAGCGTGAGAAGATGATTTCAGAGGCAAAAACGATGATCCCTAGGTTTAAACCCAATCTTGGTTGGGCCGAATTCAAGAAAATTTTCTCTCTTACAGCAAAGTCAGAAGTTAATGATTTTGAGGAAGAGTTTTCTGCTTTTATGGGACAAAAATATGGACGTTCTTTTTCTTATGGAAGAATGGCGCTCTATGCTTTTTTAAAAGCTCACCAGATTGAAAAGAAGGAAGTCATTCTTCCTGCCTATACTTGCATCGTTATGGCGCACGCCATAGAGGAAAGTGGAAACCGCTCGGTTTTTGTAGATGTACGAAAAGAAGACCTTTCTATGGACTTCGAACTTCTCAAAAAAGCGATTACTTCAGAGACTGCTGCTATCGTTTTTACTTCTCTTTATGGCCTGCCGGTCAATTTAGGTGAAGTTCAATTTATTAAAGAACATTATCCACATATTAAAATTATCCAGGATTGCACTCACTTATTAGATGGAAAATCTCAAGGAAAAACCATCGCGCACTTTGGTGATATGGCGCTTTTTGGGCTTGGGCTGAGTAAGCCGGTAACTTCCATTTTTGGGGGGATGCTGACGACCAATGATGCTGAATTGATTAAAAAAATTGATTCAGTGAAAATGCATCTCTTTTCTGATTCTATTATTCGCGGCTTCTTTAAGAGAGTTTATCTTTTCCTCGCTTTTCTTGCTTTCTGGAGGCCTTTTTACATTGTGACAAACTTCCTTGAGCGCCACGGCTTTATAGATTATTTTGTTAAGCTCTTTGATGTGAACAAAATTGAGATTCCAAAAGATAGCTTTCAGAACCTAAGTTCCTTTGAGGCCTCTATTGGGCGACTTCAATTAGAGAAATTTTCAGATACAGCTGAAGCTATTGACCGTATCACTCGCATTTATCAGCAAGAGCTAAAGATTCTTAAAATAGAAGCCCCTGAAAACGTAGTTGTGTCGCACTTTAATATCCTGGTGAAAGATCGCAAACCTTATATGGACTCAATGCTTTCAAATGGTATTCAAGTGGGTGATATGTACGATTACTCTCTTCCTGCACTTAGGCCTTATCAAGGTCATAAATATCTTTCAGAGCGTAATTATGCAGAAACGGTAGCACGAGAAATCGTGAATCTTCCTCTTTGTGTTTCAGAAAGCGAGGCCCGTCGTATTGTAGAACTCACTAATAAGTTGCTACAATCCTAGGTAATGAAAACTCTATCCATCATTGTCCCTGCCAAAAATGAAGAAGTGGAAATCGCAAACACGATTCATGGTGCTTTTAAATCACTTGCAAAATTTGGTTTATCCGGAGAAGTGATCGCAGTTAATGATGGAAGCACGGATCAGACAGAGACTATTTTAGTTAATCTTCAAAAAAAGTATCCAAGTCTTCGAGTTATTACTCATTCTGAATCTCAAGGATTGGGAGCTGCTTTTTTAAGTGGTATCCAATCAGCAAAAATGGATTATGCTTTTTTACTTCCGGGAGACAATGAAAATGACCCGGAAAGTGTCATGGTTCATATTCAGGATTTAAGCCAGGAAGATGTCCTCGTAACATACGTAGAAAACCCAGAAGAAAGAAGTGCCTTCAGGCAAAAGCTTTCACGCAGCTACACACATATTATCAATTTAGCTTTCGGGCATAAACTTAAGTATTTCAATGGGACTTCTTTATACAAAGTTTCAGTAATTAAAAAGATTAATCTGGAAAGCCGCGGTTTCTTTTTTACGGCAGAAATCTTACTTAAACTCTTGCGTGGAGATGCTAAATATAAAGAAGTGCCAATCAGATTGACGAGTGTTAAACAAACGAAGTCTCAAGCGTTATCTTGGAAATCTCTTAAGGAAGTTATTAAAGGATTCTCTCGAATGCTTTATTGGCAATATGTCGTTTCAAGGAGAGAAGTTCTTTGAAACTTTCACTCTATCTTTATGTATTGCTGCGATTTTTAAAAAATCCACCTGAGTTGAAGGTTCTTCTTAACTTTTTAAAGTTTCAGTTAAATAAGTGGACGAAGAATACAACTCTCAATTTTCATCCTGTTTCTATTATTATTTCGGCAACAAAAAGATGTAATTTCGCCTGTGAGTTCTGTTTTGTTGAAACTTACATGGCCGAAAGCCCTGGGAAAGAAGGGGATTTGTCCCCAGAGGAATTCCAAAAGATTTTGGCAACTGACGCAGCAAAGGCCTCTCTTCGAATTGGTTTTCTTGGTGGAGAGCCATTTTTAAATAAAAATATTTTTGATTATATCGAAGTTCTTCATAAGAAAAGAAAGGTCACTTCTGTAGTTACAAACTCAGCTCTTTTAAAGGGTGAGATGTTGGATAAATTGAAAGTGTCTTCACTGGATGTTTTAGGTCTGAGTCTCTATGACAATAACCGAGAAGATATTAGAAGAGTCGCCACTGCGATAAGAGGAAAAAAACGCTTTTGGATGCAGTCGGTGATTGATAGTACGACGATTCATCATATGGAAGATAAAATCAGGTTTGCTCTTGATATTGGATGTAGAGAGCTGATTTTTGACAATTACTACCCTAAAACTAAAGACAGGATGAAAAAAGTTCTGTTTGAAGACAATGCCGAATATAAAAATGAAGAAAAACGCCTGAAGGAAAAATATAAAGGGCAAATTTATATTACCTGGGTTCCTTTAATTCCTTTAGAGGAAAGAAAAATCAAACATTGTGTTTTGCCGATGAGTTACGTGCAGCTTGATAATACCGGTAATATCGGACCTTGTTGCGTGCGTGCTCCTGCAAAAGACTTTGGAAACATCTTCTCACCTGAGGGATGGAATTCTTCGTCGATTGTTTCTCTTCGTGAGTCTTTAGTTAATCCTGATAAAAAGGCCCACGATATTTGCCGTTTTTGCCAATGTCTTAATGAAGACCTTTACCAGCTTTAAGGAAAAAATCCCTTGATTCTTTAGTGATAGATTCAGGACCAAGTGACATGATCTTAAGTAGGTCATCTTGCTCACCGTAGGTTTCAGAGTATTGTTGAGGAAGGTTGAAATTTTTAATTTTAATTGGCAGGTCCTCAGAAAGAATCAATTGGCTGACGATGCTGTAAAGACCACCAGTAGTAATGTGTTCTTCCATGGTCGCAACTTTTTCAATCCCCTCAAGGTGCTTTTGTAGTGATTTGATATTGAGAGGGCGAAGGCTGTGCAGGTCAATAACTTTAACGTTCAAACCTTCTGCCTTTAAATTTTCTGCGACTTTCATTGCCGTATGAGACATGTAACCGTTAGAAACAATGGCAAGACGTTCACCATTTTTTAACAAGCAAGGTTCACCAAAAACAATATCGTGTTTTGAAGTGAGGTCTGGATAGTTATCGCGAGCAACGCGAATATACATTGGACCTTGGTATTCAAGCGACTGCTTTAAAAGATGAAGCATTTGATTTTTATCGGCAGGAACAATGACGGCCATATTAGGAAGCGCCATCATAAGAGCAATGTCTTCAATGATTGTATGTGTTGGACCCATTGGACCGTAAATAAGTCCTCCTCCATTGGCAAAAAGACGAACATTTGTTTTTTCTAAACATAGGTTGATAGAGATCTGGTCAAGACAGCGGCGAGTGAGGAAAGAGGCAATCGTATTGACGTAAACGATCTTCCCATTAAGTGCCATTCCGGCCGCCATTCCAATAATGTACTGCTCAGAAATCCCTTCCATAAAAAACTGTTCAGGAAGAGTTGTCTTAAATTCGTCGAGAACTTTAAAGCCTAAGTCAGAGCCGACAAAGACAATGCGCTTATCAGCTTTGGCCATCTCAAAAATTTTATTTAGGCCTGAACTACGCATGAGAATCAATCTCCTGAAGTAGTTGGTTTCTAAAGTCTTCACTCATTGACCTGAAGTGATGGTGAGCAAGGTTTCCTTCCAGTACTTTAGCTCCCAACCCTTTGATGGAATGAGAGACGATGCATTTGGGGCCTTGTGTTTTCTGTAAGCGAGTAAAACTTTCTATAAATGAGTATGGAGAATGAATCGTATCGATTTCTTCGCATTGAAAGCCAAAACTTTGCCATTTCGCTTTTAGGTCATCTAGTGGGCAAATCACTTGAGTGTGATCATAGGATTGGTATTTATTGTAATCGACAATAATCCAAAAATTATTCAATTGATGTTTGTTGGCCGCAAGTGCAGCTTCCCAAACACTTCCTTCGTTACATTCGCCATCGCCGACAATAACAAAAATGTTGGAGTTTTTATTTGTCAGGGCTATACCGATTCCGAGTGATGGCCCATGGCCCAATGAACCTGTAGAGACTTCAATTCCAGGAACTTTTCTTGAAGGGTGGCCGCCGAGAATTCCTTCTTTGGTGCAAAAGCGCATTAGCTCTTCTTTTGGGAAGAAGTTTAAGTCTGCTAAAATGGCATATTGCCCTAAGCACCCATGACCTTTACTTAAAATAATGCGGTCGCGATCAGGTGTCATTTCAGGAGTGATTTTCGCCAGTTGGTAGTAAAGCATGACCAAAATATCGATCATAGAAAAAGCAGAGGGGATATGACCTTTTTGAGCAGCAAAGGCCGCATGGACAATATCTTTTCTGATTTGCTTACTCTTCTCTTTGAAGAAGGACGTGTCTTTCATACCTAACACGATATAGTTTTCATTCTGGATGTTCAAGCTTATACTCTAGGGCGTAACACTTGGGAGTTAAGATTCATGACTGATCACTATTTCATGGATGGGCATAAGATGCTTTGGCATTTCGACAAAGTATTGAAGGTTAAAAATGGCGAGAGGATCGCGCCAATTTACCTGGAAGTCTCCCCAGTATCTTATTGCAATCACAAATGTAATTTCTGCGGTAAGGATTTCGTTCAATCACCGGATCATCTTCTTAAAACATCTGTCTTTTCTGAATTCATTACTTTCGCAGGTAAAAGTGGGCTTAAGAGTCTAATGTTTGCTGGCGAAGGTGAACCTCTTTTACATCCAGAGTTTAAAGAATTGGTGGCCGTCACTAAAGCATCAGGTGTTGATGTTTCAATCACAACTAATGGATCAAGAGCGACGACTGAATTGTGGCATGAGGTTCTTCCTCTTTTAACTTGGATTCGTTTTAGCGTAAACGGGGGAAGTCCTGAGGTTTATTCAGAAGTTCATCATACGACTTTGAAGGAATTTGATAAAGTCTGTAAAAATATCCAGGAAGCAGTCAAAATTAAAAAAGAAAGAAATCTTAAAACGACTCTTGGTGTGCAATTTGTTGTCTTGGAAGAAAACAGGCATCAAATGCGTGAGATAGTGAAAATTTTTACCGATATTGGTGTCGATTATATAACATTCAAACCTTTTTCCAGAAATCCACAAATGATTCTGGATAAAAATGAAACTTACGATCAAGCAATCATGTATGAGCTAGATGCCATTCATGAAGAAAATAAAACGAACTCCACTCAAGTCATTTGTCGTTCAGAGGCCTTTGATAAATACCGCTCACAGAAAATTACTTACCCAAGATGCCATGCGCTTCCCTACTGGGGTTACATGACAGCAAGTGGAGATTTTTACACTTGCCCAATTCATATCGGTAACGAAAAATTCAGAGCAGGAAATATCAATCTTCAAAGTCCGGAACGAGTGCTTTTTGGAGAAGAAAGAGAGGCTTCAGTTCAGTATGCACGCAATGAATTGGATGTGAGAAGCACCTGCCGCGTGAATTGTCGCATGGCCCGAGTGAACGAATTTCTTGAAGAGCTTAACCGCGAACCAGAGCATGTGAACTTTATTTAAATGAAAAACTGGAAAACGAAATTTACCATTTTTTTCATGTCACTTATTATTTCGGTGACAGCGGTGGAGCTAGGACTTCGCTACCTGATAAAAAAAACCAACCTCCCACGAATTTATCATGACGTTGCAGAATACAATCTTTCTGACCAAGAATCGGCCGGCAAGAGCGATTATTATCGCGATCGCTCAATGGAGATTTATGGAGGGCAGGCGCCTTTAGAAGTTCTTTGTATTGGGGATTCATTTACTAATGGTGGTAATACTTTTTGGGATAACTCTTATCCTTATAAACTTTATTTAAAATTTAGTAAAAAAGTCACGGTTCGAAATCTGGGAGTTTGTGCCAGTACAACTGAACAGATTGCTTCAAGACTCGAAGATTTTTATAAAAGCAATCAGTATTCTCCAAATAAGAAGTACATTATTGCTGTCATGGCTGGAAGTGCAGATGTTTTTGCAGGAAATAATCTTGTTCAAAAAATTTCAGCTCTTAATATCTCAAAGGATCAAAAATGGGTAGAGATGAATCAGAAGCCGAATTCATTTTTATCAGAATTCTACTTTTATAAAGTTCTGGTGCTTCTTGGTGAAGACCTGAGAAATAGAATTGATAAAGTCGACTCAGTGACAGATCAGGTCGCCTTTTCGAGCAAAGAGCTCTCAAGCTGTCATGATGCTAAAACATCAAAAGAAAGAGTGGATTGTTTGTTTAAAACACTCAATCTGGAAAGTTATCAAAAGCTTTCTCAAGGGTCTAAAGAGTATTTAATCATTCGTTTCCTATTGGAGCAAAAGGCCTTTAATTCGAGTGAAGTGACTGAAGTGATTCAAGATTTTATGGGGCTTATTGAATATCAGCCGCAACTTTTAGAACGCGACTATTTAGTGATGAACTTACTGGGACTGGTTAAGCTTCAGGATATTGTAAGTTTTGAGGAGCTAAAAAACGCTATCGAGAAGAATTCACAAAAGATTGCTCCAGAGGCCCAAAAAGTGAATCAAGAGCTGATTGCCAATGCTAGTTATTGGTATCAGAATCTGGAAAAACTTAATGGCGAAAGAGACGTTTATTGGAAAAAGATCTTTACGCTGGCCCGCGAGCACAATTCAAGCATTGTGGTGATGAACTACCCTTTGCCTTACCAATCAACTAATGGCTATCTCCAAAGTGTGGCCCAAAAAGAGCAATCCGAGTTTATTGACGTTGAAAAAATCTTTACCTTACATCAAAAAGGGACAGATGTGCTTTTGGATGATTGGGAACATTGCAGTCCTGAAGGTTATGATTTGATTGCTCAGACTCTTTATGACAAAATTGAGCTAATGAGCAAAGAGAGGAATGTGAAATGAGCCAAACACCAAATCAACCTGAAAAGCTATCGTTAGTTGCTAAGTTTAAGCAGAACTTCAGAATGTTGAGGGAGATTTTTGTTTTACTTAAGACACACAAAAAATGGTGGCTGATGCCGATCTTTTTCGTCTTTGCCGTTTTGAGCATGTTCATTGTTCTTGTTGGGGGAGGATCAATTCTTCCGGCAATCTACGCTATTTTCTAAAGCCTGATTTCGACTGATGTGTGACCAAACTGCTGGAAGCGGTTGTTTTTGACTTTGACATCGCATGGGTTACAGCTTCCAAAATAATCACATGGCCTAAAGATATCTTCGATTTGATAGTTGGGATCTAAGATATCTCCAACGGGATTTTTATTATTGTAGAGATCATGGTGGCAACGAAAAACCTTTCCAAAAGGGTCGATCAGAAGCTCACTGGTTTTGCACAGGCATGAGCGCTTTTCTTGGCTAAAAACAGCACCGTGGTATTTGTATTCACCATAAAGCTGATTGTTATGAATTCCTAGAAAATCTTTAAATCTAAAATCAATTCCGTGAGAAGAGAAAAGCTCTTTTGCTTCTTCCACTTCTTTAATCTGTGATGGATGCCTGACTCCATACACACCAACATTAAAGCCATATGCTTTAAGTTCAATAACTTTATTAAGAGTGTCTCTTAAGTCCATTGTCTCCGGGTGATAACTCACACGAATAGGAGCATAAGGAGCTTCTCTGTTGATTCTATTTTTATCAATTTGCTGAGCGAATTTTTCTGGAGAAAATTGGATATTAGTTAAAAGATCAATATCGTATTCAGCAGGTAATGAGTTAACGATATCATAAAAATGTTTATGAATTGTTGGCTCTCCACCTTGTAGGGTAAGAGGCACTTTATAGGTCATTTTTAAACGAGACAGTCCTTGAGACCATTCTTCTGCATTTAGAAGCTTTCTTCCTTTTTGTAATCCAACCAAATGGTTGATGCAATAAGAACAAGAGATGTTACAACTTAGAGTGAGAAAAACTCCAACGTAATTATAATGATCAGGAACATGAATATCAGAAAGTTTATTCATGCCTGTGTGCCTTAAGGTTAATAAGTTCAGCAAGAGTTGAAACTTCTAAGTCTTGAGTGGAAAGTGAAACACCTAATCCCGCTAGGTCAATTTCATGGCTCGATGTAGGACCAAAGAGAGCAGTAAATGGCTTTTTCATCGCCAGGGCAAGATGAAGCCCAAGGCTATCGTGAGTGACGATATAGTCACAGCTGCTGATCCACTTTATGTACTCTGAAAGATTGTGAAACCCTTCTTGCCATGAAATATCAAAATCAGATTGAAGAAGTTTTTCTAGTGCTTCCCAATTTTCTAAAGGCCAGCTTTTTCCCGGCCACTTTTGGCCAACTTTCCAGTTTAGACCAATTTTTAAACGTGAAGAGGAAGAAGTGGGAATATCCCAGTCAAAACTATAAGTTTCACGTGTCCACTTTTTCCCAATAAGAGTGAAGAGCTTTTCGCTCCAGTTGAGTTTTTGTGAAGTCCATTCAGGGAGAGTTTTGTCGCTAAAACCAAGTAGGGCGGCCGTTTTAATCGTAGTGATTTTCTCTAAGATATCGTCCGTTCTCTCTAGGTTTAAAACCAGGTCAAAGCGTTCGTTGTCGATTTCTGAAAAGTCAGTTGTGAGTTTTTTGATTTTTTGATTTTTACTCAATAGAAGTGAAGCTTCTTTGGAAGTAAGCCAAGTGACTTGCTCATTTTTAAAGACTTCTAAGAGGACAGTCGTCCTTAGAACATCGCCCAAGCTTACGATGTGCGTATGCACCGGGTGAGCGTCAAAAGTTTCCGTATGTCCTGTTTTGATGATCAGAATCTTCATTTAGGCTCTAGAGTAACTGTTTTCTATCGAGATGACGACCTTCTTTGCTGTTTGCCTTGCGACATGGGGCTTGCGAAAGTCCTAGGGAAAATGGAATAATTTCCCTATGAGAGAGCAGACGTTTTTAATTATCACAAAAGAGGAAATTTCCTTCTGGAAAAGCTGTCAGCTCATCACTAAAAACCTGATTCAAAGTTATCAGTTGGCCTTAAAGGGCCATAATATCCAGTTCTTAAAAGTTGAAGAGGACTTAACTCCGGCCAGTGCTTATAAACATGCACTTAAAATTCGAGAGATTAATCCGCAAGGTTTGATTTGGGTCGACCACGAACCATGCTGTGCTTTATTACTAAATGCTCTTAATAACGTCCTGAGCGATAAAGCTTATAATGAAAGGCCAAAGTTTTTTATCCATCTGTTTGGAGACTTTGTTCTTCAATGCCGCGAATGGGAGAAAACCATTAAGAGTTTGAATGAATTCCCGGTGCATTTTTTAGTGGCTTCAGATGCACAAAAAATTCTTGTGGATAAAATGTTTATTTCCACAAAAAATATATCAACGGTGGTTCCTTTTCCTGTTGAAAAAAGTGTTTTTAATGTCAGTTCTTATTCTCAGCAAAGAAACTTAATGCGTGAGAAATTTAAGTTAAAGGATGAAGTCGTCCTGCTTTATTCTGGCCGCATGTCATTGCAAAAGAATATTGACTCTCTAATCAATTCTTTTACGAAAGTAAAAAATCTGGTTGGAGGCAATGTAGAGCTTTGGTTGGCAGGTCCATGGGATAATATTCTTCTGCCTTATCATGGGACAAGAGGATTGCCTGGCTCTTATTTTACTCAGTTTAAAAGCTCACTTCTTGATAAAGGTCTATCTAATGTTCGTTTCCTAGGGGACTTAGATGAAGAAGAACTCTTAGGAGTTTATCACGCCAGTGACTTGTTTGTGAGTTTTAGCACCTTTAATGACGATGACTATGGAATGTCGATTGCTGAAGCTTTAATGTGTGGATTGCCAGCACTTCTTACTCAGTGGGGAGGGCTTCCCACTTTTAAGAAATATTCAGAACACGTCGATCTTGTTCCGGTTGAGTTTCAAGATGTGAGAATGCATCCTCAATCTATTCTTGCTCAAAAGAAAATGATGGCAAAAATCCTTGAATTAAAAAATGGTAAGTTTTCTAGAGAAGAAATGGCCAATTATTCGGCTACTCATTTATCAATTGAAGCGATTGGAAAAAAACTCGAAGAATTAGTCTTTGCAGTTGATTTTAATGCTGAGATTGAGTTCTCGCAGTTATTTTACAAACTCAGCACAACTTTTCATCTAAGTTCTGATGCCCCTTTTAAAAACAATTTAGCTCTTTATAAAGATGTATACGGTGATTATGGAACAATTTGATTTTGGGAATTCCATTTTCTCCCTTGAAAAGATCTGGGATCAGCGCACAGCTGTTTCACAGAAAACGGCGCTCTATCTTTCGCCGGACTCCAATCCGTATTGCTCGCGTTTAAATCCGATTTTTAGTTTTGAAGTTGAAGAGAGCTATTTAAGATATTTTAACGTCCTTTCTTTGCGCGACGGGGTCTATCCTTTGCTGCGTTTTTTCTTTATCAACCCAGCACCTCATGTTGCCGATCCAAAAATTGTGATTGATGAAAAACTATCTTCACTAGTGCCAGTGGCCTGGAGAGAAAAAACCTTACTTAGAAGTTTGTATACAAACGAAAAGGTTTTCCCAAAAACAATCGAAGAATGCCTTATCCTGATTTCACCCGATGAAGACTCCCTTCCATTGGATATTATGGAATTAGAGCTAAAGAAATTAGCGGATAAAACAAAATCTTATCCTAAGGTTTCATTTTATTTTTCAAGTTGTATTAAGAAGGGGGAAGAGTACGCGGAGGCTGTTTCTTCTTGGGGATATACAACTCTTAATATGATCAACAAAACTTTCCACGGAAAGAATGTCGAAATTATTGATTGGAATAAATTGCAGAAGAAGAATTTATCTAAGGTTTGTTTTACTCATTTTAATCCATTGTCTTTTTATTTTACTGATTCATTCTTAACTCATGACCTCTTACAAAGAGGAGCCTCGCTTTTAGAGAGTAAACAAACAGCAGGTAAAGTGATTCATAGGGAAGAGCTTTCTATGAACCATGGGGTTGAGTTAACTGAATGGACTGATGATAAAAAGCGCTCATTATATGATCAGGTCGATTTAAAAATGATTTTTGGTGATGAAATCAGAGAAAAGCCTGCTTTTAAAGGTTATACCTTTGTCACTTTAACTAATCATTCCTTCAAGCAGTTTGCTCTTGAACGAGCTAGGGAATTGTATCAGTAAAGGTTATTGACCTTCATCCAGATATCGGCCTTCTTACAAATTTTAAGAAAAGAAGCATATTCAGGAAAAGTCTCTTCAAAGTTAGAGTTAAATCTTCGATCGAACTCCTGAATGAATTGATAAAAGTGGGCCCTTAGCCATTTGTTGCGTTCATCGCTCTTTGTAGAGCATGCCCAGTTGACGACTCTTTCAAATTTTTTAATTTCATAGGTCTCAAAAGAAGGAAGAGACTTCATTAGCTCTAGCGAGCTGAGCAGTTGTGCTTCCAGGCTTTCATCAAGAATGTTAGCGCGCAGGTAATCAGGGTCTTTTAAATAAGAGAGATCGAGAACAACTTTTTTACCTTCTTTTTTCATTCCATCCACCCACTGAATCATTCTTCCAAATGATCCAATCGAAAGAATGTTGAATGTACACATAAGAATCACTCTGCTTTCAGGCAGTGAGTGAAAAAGCATGTTCACATTTTTTGTAAAACGCTCGAAATCAAGTCCACGTCTGATGTAGGCAGACTCCGCGCCATGCCCATCGAGGCTGGTGTAAGTTGTGTATGTACCAATCGCTTTTTTAGCGAGAAGAACTTTAATATGGGCCATGAATTTTTCTAGAAGCTGTGGCGAATAACTTAAGTTGGTATTGACTGCTAATTCAAGATTAGGGGTTGGGTGATTCTCTAAATACTCTAGCACTCGGAAAGTGTTTGAGGATAATAGAGGCTCTCCTCCTGTAATGCGAAACACGCGCAGTGTAGGGAGAATTTCCGGAAACCATTTCCAGAAAGCCGTAATGTAGGGATTGTCTCCCGTTATTTCCTTGTGTTTTGGCATGCGGTGTTCGGAAGGAAGATTGGGGTAAGGTCCAAACTTTTCCATTTCACGAGCAATTGAAGAGCTGACATCGGATACACAGTACATGCAGTTTAAATTGCAATCGGAGCTAAAGATGACTTCCAGATAAGTAGGATTAACTGGCGTATCCCAAGGAGTGTTTAATGCTTCATCCAGTTTATCAAAGGCCCAATGATCAATGGATTTAATAAAGCGATCAGAGATGTTTTCTCCTGGAGCATCCTCAATTTTCCAACAGTATTCGCATTCAGGCGGACGAGTTCCTTCAAGCATCATCTTACGCTGCTGCATTTTAAAGACTGTATTGTGTAAGGCTCCCGAATCAATTTCTAATTCTTTTAAGGGAATTTGATGTCTTTCGGGATGGTGACAACTGTGAGTGAAACCACGGCTCAAATCCAACGTGACTTGATACCACTTGGCGAGGCAAAATCCGTGAGGGACTTTGGCCTTTATGTGCTCAATTTTCTCTAGCTGCTCGATGGCTTCCTCGCGGTGAGTCTTTTGTTGACTTTGATCTTTAGATCATAGAATAATTACTGAGAACTAGTAAAGCGCCTCGGAAACTCTCATGGTTGATCACTCTTTTGACATTCTAGCGCAGTTAAAAAATCAATCGTCCGATGTTGATCAAACCTTCTCATCTCGAGGACTCAAAAAATCTTCATTTTGTGTCATGCCCTTTGTGAACATTATTCTTGAGCCTAATGGCGATGTCGGATTTTGCAGACATAAAGGAATCAAATTCCCTTACGGAAATATTAGAACTCAGAGTCTGGATGAAATTTGGCAGTCAGATAAAGTCCAGAAGTGGAGAAGCGAATTTCTTTCAGGAGAAGTCGAAGTCTGCTCGAAAGAAGTTATTGATGTAAAATGCAACCAATGCCCGGAGCTCAATAAACTTCTTCCTATGGCCGAACTAGAAGTTAAAAATCCTAAGATTTTAAGACTGACGGCCAATCTCAATGGGAAGTGCAATCTTCAATGCCAGATGTGCGATGTATGGAAATTGCCGAATGGTTTTTATACAGAAGAAAACTTTTGGAAACCGGCCAGAGAACGTTTTTTTAAAGACATTCAGGAAGTCGATCTGCTTTCTGGTGAGCCTTTTATTCAGGCAGATACTTATAAATTGATTGATGAAATCACAGCTGTTAATCCAGATTGCCAATGGACTTTAACAACTAATATGCACTGGAAGCTAACAGATAAAATTAAAGAGCAACTTGATAGAATTAAAATAAAAAATATCATTCTTTCTATTGATAGTTTAGATCACGCTGGGTATGCCAAAATCAGGTATCCCGGAGATTTGAGTTTTGTTTTTAAAAATGTTGAAGCACTTCTTTGTTATCAGGAAGAAAGAGTCAAAAGAGGGCTAGGATCACTTAATCTAAGACTTAATTGTGTTGTCCAGAAAGACAATTGGCATGAAGTTAAAACAATTGTTAATTACTGCACAGAAAGAAGAATTATTCCTTTTTTAACTTTTCTTTATTTTCCGGAGAGATTTTCTCTTTTAACTCTCGATCATGCAGATAGAAAAAATATTTTAAATTTCTACTTTGAGACATTGTCTTCAACTGAGATGATTTTTGCTCAAAGAGTAATCAGACCACTTGTTCGATCATTGGAAAAAATTGATTACGTTCAATACCTCGATAAAATGCGCGAGTCGACTCTGTGATCATTGCTCTTTTTTCCCTTCTTTTTTCTTATGCCCAAGCTAGTGAATTAAATCTTTTCCCGAAGGCCTATTTTGATTCGGAAAAAGGTGAAATGGTTTATGGAAAAGTTATCCAGATTAAGGGCGATAAAATCACGGGGATCATCAACCGCAATCAAGTAAAAACAGTTACCGAGCTTAAAGATATCTATCTGCTGCCAGGCCTTATTGACTGTCATACTCATGTGCTTTTGGCCCAATTAAAAGGTGAGACTGAGTTTGAAGACGCACTTAGTAGAGAAGCTAGGCTTAGCCCAGCTGAGCGAATTAAGAGAGCTAAAGGATTTTTAAAAGACTACTTAAAGGCCGGTTTTACCAGTTTATGTGATTTAGGGAATTCTGGAAGATTTCTCGATGTGCAACTAAGAAACCAGACTGAGAATGATAAGTCATTTCCCCATCTATATGTTTCAGGACCTGGAATTGCCACTAACAAAGGTCAATTTCCAGCGAATGCAAAGATGGGTGAAGTTAATAACGAATACACACTTGTGGATAGTAAAACAGATGTCGATAAATTGCTTCAGGGGTATCTCAACCAAAAAGTGGATATCTTAAAAATATATTTAGACAACACTCCCGGTATCGGAGGAATGGATGAAACTCTTTTAAAAAAGATTTTGGCCAATCTTAAAAGTAAAAAATTTAAAAAGATCACCTATCACGCTTCAGAGTTAAAAAGTTTTGAGATAGCAGAAAATTTGCCAATTCAAAGCCTGGAGCACGCTAATCAAATTACCTTAACTCATACAATGTCATCTCTTCGTTATGTTACGCCAACAGACCAAGATAGCGAAACGCTGAAAGAGTTTAGTTATTACCGCCAGCCTTTTTATCAGTCCCAGTCTCAAAGACTAAAGCAGCTTTATCAAAGAAAATTCAATCTGGTTTTTGGTCCGGACTTTTATTTTCATAACCCACCGCCGTTTAATCGTGCTCATTACGTTAAGAGAACATTAAAAACTTATGTTGAAGCTAATATTCCGCGAGTGGAAATTCTGCGTGCGTTGACTTTAAATCCTGCAAAATCCTTGGGCGAAGATAATAACATTGGTGTGATTAAGAAATCAGCCTATGCCAATTTAGTTGGCTTTAAAGGGAATCCACTGGAGAAATTTGATGTCATGTTCGAAGATCCAATGGTTATTAATAGAGGGTCTTTTCTAAAGTAATGCAAGCTCTTCTGCTGACTTGTTAAGTTGTCTTGAAACTTCAGGAGCCAAGTGATCCTCAGATTGTTCAAATAAAAAGCTCATGTGTTTTTTTATCTGTTCAGGGTTATCAGTGGCCTGGTTGCTAAAGCATCCCCATAATTCCCAAGCAATCGTTCTTTCCATAATATCTTTATTAAGTGTTGAGAGTTTTCTATTGAGAGGAAGATAACAAATTTTATTGTAGAAAAGACAATAGACTGTATCGCTTTCAGGACATTCTTTGTGAGCAATGCCGTAATAATCGAGATAGTAGCGGTACTCTTCAATAAACTTTTTTTCTTCTCCCAAAAGAGCCGCTAGGACAGCGGGAATTTGTTCGAGTGAATCCAGGGCTTCGCGATGGGGAAGGACTTCGTTGATGGTGTATTGAATTTTTTCAGCTCTTTGAGGAAGGGCCCTCTTGCTCCAATTTGACATTAGAAATTTATGGAGAAACACGGCCTTATCTGCGATCTGGGCCTCTTTGGAGAATTGGTATTTGTCCATAAGAGTTGGGTCACGCTTAAGTTCTAAGGGATTCATCAGTGAGAGAAGAGCGCGATCGCGGGATTCATCGAAAAAAACGATTTCCCCCATAACGGGAAAAAGGGCCTTGACTCTGTCGTGAGTTTTTATCAGGCGCAAAAAGAGTTCGGGTGTCCCTCGTTTAACCATGATGGTGACATCAATGTCGCTTTTTCCAAAGGCCCAGTAACCCAGCTTTAATGAGTTTCTAAACCAAATATCCACCACTTCTGAATGCCTTTTGCGCATAAAGAAGCTATAGGATTTGAAAATCAAAAGATATATCTGATAGAGCATGCAATAAGAGTAAAGAGCGAGAACGACTTAATCAAGCGCGGCTTGGCAATAATTTCCAGATTCAAATCACCCTTCAAAATATTGTAAAATTTAATATGGCCACTACGATCTTGGTGGCGATCAGGAGGAAAGAGTCGATGTCTGATAGCGCGAAACTGATTCTCGATGGCAATTTGCAGGTCTTTTTTTATGATCACTTGCAAGAATTCAACACTCGTTCACTTGCACCTCTGTCTACTGAAACAATCTTTTATTCAAGTCTTGTGATGGATCGCTTTGGTAACTCGGAAAAATTCTTTGACCAGGTTAACGGACGCGCTCGCGAAAAAATCCTTGGGATTAAATTAATGGAGTCCAGTCAATTTCCTAGGGAGCTGCAAAAAAATGCACTCAAAGAGATTGCTGAGATGTCGCTTCTTCTTTGTGGGTATTTTTACGATTCACTTAATAAGAAAATCATCGATGTAAAATATTATGAAGATGTAGGAAAGATTGCTTACACCAAGCTAAATTCATTTTGCCCGAATGCTTATGATGTCCCGTCTTTTTATAAAAAAATGGCATCGAATTTTTCAGATGTCACAATGCTGATGAGCCTGGTCTCTAAGAAATACTCTAAAGAGACCGACCCGGCATTACCTTGGTTGATCTTGAAGGATCGGCAAGTCTCTTAAGACTTTACCGATCGTCCAACTACGATTGTGTTCCATTTCTGAGAAAGGATCTTCTTGATATTGGTCTGGAAAGCTTCGTACTGAAGATCTTCGATCTCCTTGTTGCTTTTGTGGTAATAATCAAGCCCTTGCCCTTGAAGAACCGGAACTGAGTAAACACTCGCAAAGTCTTCGTTTGTTTGAACATTAATTAAATTCTGACCTTTGATCATGTTTTTAATACGAGTGAAGTCTTCTTCAGGTAGACCATTTTCTTTGATTCTATTGATAATATCCTTAATCGCTGCGATCGCAGGAATGACCTTATCAAATCCAGAGGCCATATAAATCCCGAAGTATCCACCTTCAATCGCCGAGAAATGAACTGGTTGAGCAGAGTAACAAAGACCCTGACGGTCTCTTACTTCAACGAAAAGCTCAGAAGACTGACCTGAAAGGTGAGTCGTTAACATTTTCAGGTATAGGTTTTCAGGTGAACCCATCTTTCCACATGGGATACCGTGGAAGATTTGAGTCTGCTCGCGGTTAAATGGGATAAAGCTCTCAACGTTGAGTGTTGATTTATATTTTTTGAAATTAAGTTTTTGTGTCTTTCTCGATGGGAGTTCTGCAAAAAGCGGCTCAAGCATTGCTAAGACTTCCGGAAGTTCAGCGTCTCCACAGTAAGTTAACACCAGCTCTTTTGTTTTCAGGTTTTTCTTATGGGTATCAAGTAAAGATTTTTGTGTAATCGACTTAAGCGTCTTGTCTGTACCAATCGGACTTAAAGCATAAGGGTGAGTTCCAAAGAACAGTCTTTGAACTTCTTTAAAACACTGTTTAACCGGGTCTTCTTTCTGGTTAACCAGTGCTCTTTGAGCAAGTTGCTTTTCATGGTTTAAGTATTTTGTCGGCATGTCTGGGGAAACGAGTGCACCTCTAAAATGCGGGAAAAGTTCCTGTAGATTGTCGCTCAATCCATGCATTAGAAGTCCGTAAGCATTTTTCCCTGAGAACCCAGAGATGCTTGAAGATTTTTCTTCCAGTGATTTTTTAATTTTATCAAAGCTGATTTTGTTGTGACCTTTTGTCAGCATCGCACTGATAAGGTGATAGCTTCCGTTTGTTTTAACCGTTTCTTCTGTAAGCCCGCCGCGAAGGTAAGCTTGAAGAACGAAAGTCGGAGTCATCTTGTTTTGACGATAGATAAGAGAGACACCTGGTTTAATTTTAACCAGTTCAACCTGCTGATCGTATTTTGATCTGTCGATTTTATATTTGGCCTTAGCAGTTCCACCCAGGCTTACTTTAAGTTCTTTTAGTTTCTTTTGGAAATCGGCCAGGTCTTTTTTAGTCTTTTGAGCATTGGCCTCTTTTGGAAGCTGGATACTGATATGAACATCTCTCATGAAAATTTTCTTCAGAGACTGATTAACTGCATTTGGGGATGTTCCTTTGATCTTATCGATAAACTCTTCTTCGCACTTGATATCGCCGTTTTGAGCGTAGCTGTGACCTAGAGAGAAAGCGTAAGATTCAATTGATTCTCTTTCGTAAATTTTAGATGAAAGGTACTGGTTTTTGATTTTTGCCACTTCATCATTTCCAAGACCTTCTTTTAAAGTGTCTTTTACAGTTCCCAAAAACTTCTTTAAAAGTTCATTCATATTTTTATGAGGGAAAACCAATCTGATGAAGTGCGCTCCACCTTTGGCCATAAACATCGTCGATGAAGAAGCTACGTTTGCCAGTGTCTTATCTAAAACAAGAGCGTTGTGTAGTCTTGATGTTTCACCGAAACCTAAACAGTTAATAGCAAGGTCTTCTGCAGCCGCTTCCTTTTCTGAGTAAGTTGGAGACTTAATCACCATCGTTAAAGTTGTCATACCAACTTCTTTCTGGTGCATATCAGTTGTCGCCTGAGGTTTCAGGTCGAATTCCGGGAAGTCACTTTGAGGCCCTTCAGGCAGTTGATATTTTTCAATTGTTTTGATGAGCTCTTCTTTTTCGCTCATGTCACCGGCAACGATTAAAAGAGCGTTTGAGAGGTTGTAAAAATTTTGTCTGAAATAATTGAGCTGAGCGATTGAGAAGTTTTTAATAGTTTCTTCACGTCCCAGAATTTGATGAGCATAAGCTCCTTCAAAAGCAGAGTTTTGCAGTCTAGCGAAAGCAAATTGGCTTGGGCTATCAATTGATCTTCTAAATTCTTCGAAAACGACATTGCGCTCAGGAATTAGGTCTTCTTCTTTGAACATCGGGTGAGACACCATATCCAGAAGGATATCAATTGAGTTCCCCATTTTTGTGTTGGGAGTGTTGATGTAGTAACAAGTGTAATCAAACGATGTGAAAGCGTTGATCTCACCACCGAAAGACTCAACATCGTGAGCAATCATGGCACCTGGTCTTGTTGCTGTTCCTTTAAAAAACATATGCTCGAGGAAGTGAGCAATCCCTTCATTGTCAGTTTGCTCTAAGGCACTTCCTGCTCTAAACCAGATTTGTACAGTCCCGGCAGTTGAGCCTGGCTGATGAACAAATAGGGTCTTAAGCTTATTTTTTAAAGTGGACATCTCGTATTGCATAATAAAATTCCTTTAAACTTTTAATCTAGAACTAAACATCTTATTATAGTCCCTAAAGGAAAGTATCTCCTAATAGAATTTCTCTATAAAATGGAAGTAATGTTTGATGTCTAATCCCGTTTCATCCCTCTATCTCCATTTTCCATTCTGCAGACATTTATGTAACTATTGCGACTTTTATAAAAAAGTTCCGACCGATAGAACAAATGATCTTGCTGGCTTTCATGAATATATGGAAAGCGCAGCAATAGAGCATGAAAAGCTGATGAAAACGAACGGGTGTTCCTGGGCACCGCTTAAGACTCTTTACATTGGAGGCGGAACACCTTCTTTGTGGGGAAGTGAAGGTAGTGCTTTTTTGCAAAGCTTACTAAAAAAACATCACATCACATTAGCGCCAGATTGTGAGTTCACTCTGGAAGTAAACCCTGGAAGCTGGGACAAAGAAAGCTTGGCCCTTTGGGAGCAGGCCGGAGTAAACCGATACTCATTAGGAATTCAGTCTCTCCAAAAAGAAGCGATTAAATACCTCGACCGCGTCCATAGTATTGAAGATGTTTACGAAACATTACAATTTTTCAAAGATAAAAAGGCCAATTTCTCAATGGATTTTATGCTGGGGCTTCCATACTCCGCAGAAATGAAGCGAGATGTAATTGGCGAACTTAAAATGGCCCTGGAATATAATCCATCACACTTTAGCGTTTATATTTTAACGGTTAAAGATAACTACACTCACTACAAGGCCCTGCCCAGTGAAGAGTGGATTGAAGATGAATTCATTAAGGTGGCAGAGTTTTTAAAGTCGCAAGGGTTTGTTCATTACGAAGTTTCTAATTTTGCAAAACCTGGTTTTGAATCAAAGCACAACTTGAATTACTGGAAGTCAGAGTCAGTCGCAGCTATCGGGCCTTCAGCAACGGGATTTTTAAAAGAGGCAAGGCTTCGCTATAAATGGAAAACAAAAGAAACGAAAGTCGAACTTGAAGAATTAGATGAAGAAGCTTTCGGCCTGGAAAAAGTTTATATGGCCATGAGATCTTTTGAAGGAGTTTCTCCCTCGTGGTTTAAGGATGAACAGGCGTTTTTAGGATTAGCAGATAAGTGGAATAAACACGGATGGGCTGCTCTTGAAACTGATGGCAAGGTGAGGTTAACGAGCAGAGGTTACTTGCTACTTGATTCGTTGATGAATGACCTGTTTTCTTTAAAGTTATTGTAGAAAATCGGGCCGAATTTCCATAGGCCTTTTGAAAGTCCAATTGCATAGGCACCAAGAATAAAATAGTGCATGAAGATATACTTGAAGCTAAATGACTTCCAGACGATGGCCCTGTAAAGAGCGACGATAAGGGCGTACACTGCAAAGACAAAAATCAAAAAACTCTGCGGGTGAAATACCAGCCAGAGAAAAGATAAAAAACTCACTAGTGGTAAAAAGTAGATCAGCTCTTTGCGGTTAGGGAGAGTCACGAAATTAAGCACGCGGCATTCGCCACTTTTAATAACGGCAGCTCCAAGCTTTTCCAGGTTTTCTTTGCGCAGGTGATAGACATAAATTTCTGGAGAGTAGTGCAGGATTTTGCCCTTTTCCTTTAATTCTTTAAGTAGAAAGTTCTCTTCATTTCTAAAAAGATCAGCATTAAATTTAAAGCCCTCTGCATGAAAAAGTGAGGCCTTCATCCACAGGTTGCAAAGAATCAGCTCGCGCTCGCTTGAATCCGACGAATACTTGTCTGTTTTAGTATGCCTTTTATAAGTTGGCCCCATGCAAAGTGGAGAAGAGAGCACTTCTCCAGTGAGTTTTTGAAAAACACTGGCATTTCTTGGCGTTTGATCTGGACCACCAAGAACATCCCACCCACTGTCGAAATTTAGGTGCGAGAAGTAATCAGGAGGTAAAGTACAGTCATCATCGAGGAAAAATAAGTACTCACCGCGTACCTTTGTCACGCCAAAGTTGCGGGCAGCGGCAGGTGTCGTTTTGTGAATGAAATGAAAAGAGTAGTCTTTGTAGATTCGTGAAAATCTTTCAATGTTTGTGCGATCGCCATTAAAAACAACAACAACTTCAAACGAATGTGAAGTTGGGCTTTTTCGAATGGATTCCAGACACTGAACAAGCTCCTTTTGCCTGTTGTAGGTCACGATGATGATACTATATTTCATGGGCATAGATTAAAGAAAGATGATGTCATTGTCATGAGGAAAGTAGTGACGTTACAATAATCTTATGAAACTTTTCTCACTCTTAATTTTTTGTATTTCTCTTGGTGTCTGGGCCAAAGTGCCTGACTCAG
Source organism: Bacteriovorax sp. As-1 (assembly GCF_058446905.1). Classification (NCBI taxonomy): domain Bacteria; kingdom Pseudomonadati; phylum Bdellovibrionota; class Bacteriovoracia; order Bacteriovoracales; family Bacteriovoracaceae; genus Bacteriovorax; species Bacteriovorax sp. As-1. The sequence goes on along the minus strand of NZ_CP184341.1, from coordinate 1,361,878 downwards.
AAGTCATTGAGACTGCAAAGACTGCTGACGGCAAAATATTAGTGGAGAATAATAAAGTTTGGTACGGCCAAGGTTACAATCAAGACACTTATGAAGCTTTAAAGGCTCAGATCGGTTGGGTTTATCCTATCTATTCAAGAGTTCAGCATTCTAAAAAAATTCAAGGCACTCAAGAGGGTTACGATGTCTTCTACGACATTAATGCTTTAGGGCAAAGAGTTTATGATGTAGCAGCTCCTAAGAAAAAGCATCTCATTCTAGCAGGAGACTCTAATACTTTCGGATTAGGGCTTCCCAATGAAGAGACACTGGCCGCTCTTTTTACTAAATCCTGGTTAGATTATCATGTCTACAATTTTGGCCATGGAGGAGGGGCGCCTCACAACACATTATCCCTGATGGAAAATTTTCCGTGGGATAAAGAGATTAAAGAAAGTGAAGGGCAGTTTGTTTATATTTTTTATCCAAACTGGATGTCGATGAGAGTTATTGGAACTAAAAGTTACCTGACTTGGGATAGGGGGGACAGTCCTTGGTATGCATTGGATAAAGGAAAGTTGGTGAGAAAAGGGAGCTTTAATGACCGGCTACTTACGCATCTTCTAAAATTTTTGACTTTTATTGATGTGTTTAATTGGATTGGTGATCTTCCAAAATTAAAACCGTCAGACATGGACCTGGTAGCTAAAATTCTGGTGAAGATGAACAATGAATACCTCACCAAGTTTCCCAAAGGGAAATTTACCGTGGTGATCAGTAACTACCATGAAGCAAAACATGATTACGCAAAAGAGCTCGATCGCCTTTTAAAATTATATAAAATCGACACGGCCTTTATTCATTCAAATCATCCTGAAAGCCCACGTTATCATTTAGTTGATCATCATTTTAATTTTGAAGGGCAGAAAATGACGGCCCAGGATTTAATGGGAGTGCTTAAACCATGAAGCCTGCCTATTTTGAATTTTACGGTCATAAAGTGAAAGTGGAGTCAGAGGCATCTGATCTTCTCGCTTTGTTAAAAAAGGACTTTTCTGTTTTTGTAAAAGCAGAAGAAGTCATTCCGGATTTTTCGCTCCAGATTTTTCTAAATGATCCTCCTCTTGAACAGATTCCTAATATTGTTTGCACCATGCAGACGATTAATTCGATTTGTTATGACATTCACGATGTTCGTTATTGCGACTATTACGGTGATTTAATGGTCGTTCTGAATAAGAAAACCAATAGTGCAAAAATGTATTCTAAAAATCTCTCAAAGATCCATGAGGTGAGTTATCTTCTGATTCTCTCGCGCATTGGAAAGCGCATGGATTTGGGAGGGCTTCATAAGCTTCATGCTTTTAGTGTTGCTTACAAAGACCTGGCCTTAGTTTGCATGATGCCAATGAAAGGTGGAAAGAGCACGCTTCTGTTAGAGTTTTTAAAAGACTCTCGTTTTAAAATTATCTCTGACGATATTCCACTTGTTGATTGGCAAGGTCATATCAGACCTTTTCCAATTAAGATTGGATTGAGTGATAAAGCAGTAGAGCTAAAAGTACTCAATCCGGACGAAAATTACTATTTCATGGATAGGGGCCAATACGGAAAGAAAAAACTTCTTTCGCTTAAAGGCCTTCCTGGAAAAGTTGTAGAGCTTGAGAAGTCCTATGAGAAGGTGCTTTTAATTGAAGCTTTCCGTTACAATTCAAGGACGTCAATTCTTAAAGTTTCCAGTTTTCTCTCGACTGGAAAAGGGCTTCTAAAACATGGAGTTATTGGTTTTGGTTTGCCGATGGTCATTGAATATTTTTGGGAAAATGGCTGGAGAGATTTTTTAACAAAAACAAAGATCTTTTGCTTTCGTTGCATTGGCTTTGGAGCACTGTTGTTTCGAGCTAAGCGCATGAAGCTTTTTTTAGGAAGAAACCCGGAAGAAGCTGCAGAAGTGATTATGAAATACATTGAAGCCAATTATGAAAAAATATAGAGTTGTTTCCGGCTCTATGATGCCGGTCATCCCCATTGGAATGGAGATTTTTTTAGAAGAGGTGAGATTCCCCGACCTAAAAAAATTCGACATCATTGTCTTTAATGACTCGGGCAAGTACACTTGTCACTATATATGGCATATCAATAAGCACCTGGATCAAGGAATGATCATTACTAGAAACCTGGATGGTTATAAGTTTGATGACCCGTTTGCTTTTGATCAGGTCGTCGGGAGAGTGACCAATGTCAAACTTCCTCTTTGGACGAAACTTAAACTCCTTTTTTGGATTAAATGAAACAGCTAGAAAAACTGCTCTTTCTTACTTACTTTCAAATGCGTTCAAAGTACCGCAAAACTTTGGCCGGATTCGTATGGGTTATTGCTTACCCCATTATTAGTTTTATCATTCAGGCGACTGTCTTTGATAAAATCTTAAAACTTAATATTCAAAACTATCCTTTATTTTTACTCTCAGGGCTCCTTCCTTGGGTTTTTATCAGTCAAAGTGTGACGTCTTTTGCAAGTTCATTAGTTCATTCGCGAGAAGTTCTGTTAACTTTTAAAGTTCATCCCAATTACATTATAGGGGCCAATGTCCTGGATAATTTTTTTAATTATCTGGTGGCCACTTTGATTCTAATCGTTGCCTTAATGGGGCTTGGAATGATGAGTTTTTCTTTACCGCAATTAGTACTTTTCCTATTGAGTACTTTAGTCCTTTTAGTGTTTGGTTTCGTCTTAACGATGATTATTAGTTTTCTTCATGTTTTTTATAGAGACATTCAATTTGTTTCGACTTTTCTCCTGGGGCTCGCTTTTTTCGTAACGCCCATTTTTTATTCGCGCGACTATCTGGAGGCAAGTTTCCCTTGGATTTTAAAGATCAATCTTTTTTATCCTCTAATCGCTCTCTTTCAAAATTCTCTTTATGAATTAAATACAGAAGCCTGGTTAAATTATATGGGAATCAGCGTGACGATTGTCACCGGTCTTGGACTAATGCTGGCCTTTCTTTTTAACAGAAAAATGAAGGATTTTTACATCAATGTCTAGTGAAGTCATCTTAAGCGTAAAAGATTTTTCCCTCTCTTATGAGGCAAAGTACTACCGCGCCCACAATGTGAGAGACCTCTTTGTCAGTATGCTTAAGAGTCCTATTAATTATTTTCTCAATGCACCTGACCGCTTATTAGTCTTGAGCAAAATTTCATTTGATGTAAAAAAAGGGGAACGAGTAGGCATTTTAGGGGCCAATGGCGTTGGAAAAACTTCTCTTTGCCGTTATCTTTCAAAAATTATTGCTTCAGATAAAATTGTGTTAAATGGCGAAGCACGCGCTATCTTTGAAACCGGACTTAATATTTATCCTGAGCTGACAGGCCTAGAGAACGCTATTCTTTTATGTGAGTTGATGTATACCAACATTTCACGTCCTGAGAAAAAAGCTTTGGTAGAAGAAGCCATTCTTTTTAGCGATCTTAAAGATTTTGCCAACGTTCCTTTAAAAAATTACAGCAAGGGAATGAAGGCGCGCCTTTTCTTGTCTCTTTTAACGGCCAAAACATCAGACTTAATTATTCTCGATGAGGTCCTAGGTGGGACCGATCAGTTTTTTGCAGAGAAATTAAATTCCAGAATTAATAAAATGATTGAAGGAAGTGGAGCCTCGGTTATTGTCTCTCACAACCTGGATGAAGTGTCCCTTCTTTGCAATCGGGTGATTGTTTTATCTGACAGATCCATCGCCTTTGATGGAAAGGCTCAGGATGGTATCGACTTTTATAAAAATATGCTCCCCGCTCAATAGCAATTAATTCAATTTAATGTATACTATTAATGATTTTCAACAATATTGCCACGCAGGGTATTATGAGTAAAAAAACAATTACTATTACTTCTATTATCATCGTCTTGATCGTCGTCATCGCAAGCGCATATTTCTTCTATTTCAACCCACAGGTTTGTCCGGCCGGATACGTTGAATTCGACGGTGCACTTTCAAGAGTCTGTGTTGCTAAATACGAAATGAGAAAAGGGGCCAATGGACAGGCAGTTTCTCAACCCCAAGGCCTTCCTTGGACAATGGTCAAACTTAAGGAAGCTATCGCTGCTTGCCAAAAAAATGGTGAGAGATACGATTTGATCTCAAATGAAATTTGGACTCTTGTCGCAAGAGATATTGCTTCAGTTCCAGAGAACTGGAGTTCCGGGGCCGAGTATGTCGGTAGGCTAAATGTTGGGCATGCGAACAAATCACCTAATGCACCACTGGCCGCTAGCACTAATGATCAGGATGCTTGTTTTGGTTTAACTGAAAAATGCTCTCAATCTGTGTGGAGCTTTTTTAGAAGAACTCACGTTCTTCCAAATAATGTTGTTATCTGGGATTTCTCGGGTAACGTTGCTGAGTGGATTAAAGATACTTCGCCACTTTTAAACACGGATAACCATGTTGCTTTCAGTTTGGTTAAATTCAACAATCCACCTTTTTCTCGTTTTGGACCGACTACTAATTGTGATAACCCGGAACTTTCGAACATGTTTTGTGGATTTGGTGCTTTTAAGAATGCTAAAGTTGCTCACAAGAATGGAATTTGTAGAGGTGGTCACTGGGAGCAGGGAAGTCCGGATGTTGCTGGGGTTTTTGCGACGGCGATTAACCTGAATATTTGGGATAGAGATAAGCATCTTGGGTTTAGATGTATGTATAAGCCGCTGGAAGGGATTACTTCTGTGCGTGATTTGATTACTAGATTGAGAAATTAATTTTTCTGCTGAATTAGTTTTACAATTTCATCGGCGATTAATTTATGGCCTTTAGCCGAAGGGTGGACTGGGTCGTAGAAGTTTTCTTTTGCGTTTGCTCCAGACAGAATTGAATAAGTATCCACAAGAGTGATATTCTCAAAATTGGCGAAGTCTTTTAGTTTCTTATTTAAGAGAATAATTTTATGAGAAATGCTAAATGGCTCAAGTGATTTTGCATATTTTAATTTCTCATGGGCTTCACTGCATTGTTGCTTAGATGCCAGTGCACTTACTTCTGCGTATGCTTTGATTATAAGCTGTTCATTAAATTTTGGATCAGGGGAAGCAAGATAAAATGGTGTATTGATTAGCACCGGCCTGATTCTCCTCGATCTCATTTCGTTTATCATATTGGTTAAAACTTCTTTATAATCTTGCCATTCTACTCGCTGGGGAAAATTTATAAGCTGATCGCATTGCAATGTATGAGTAAGTTGTCGAATGACTAATGATAGAACGACTAAGAAATCAGATGGCAGCTTGAGTTTATCTAATCTTAATGCTCGAGGCTCAGCTTGAAAAAAAGTTTTATCGTTAATTGAGTCCGCATCAAAAAAACGAAACTTATCAAGGTCATTTACGCCATATGAGATCAAGACAAAATCTGGATGGACATCATTTTTAATTTTATTCCACATAAGCTGACCTTGCATTATTGAATGTCCTATGCCGGAGGCATTTATAGATCTTGTGTTGATGGCTTTAGCACTAAGGGACGTATATGTTTGTTCATTTTTTACACCCCAACCGAATGCAGAAGAAGGCCCAAGCGTAAGCATTTTCACTTCAGTACTATTGTTTGCTAAACCATCAGTTGATCTAAAACCTCTATTGTCAGTTTTGAGGATTTGATTTTCAAATTTTGTATTTAATTTTTCTTTCTGCATCCAGCCTAAATCGGCATCATATTGGAGAAGTCTGCGCGAGCGATAAAGTGGATTAGATGATTTTATAAGAAAAAAATAGGAAGTCACTTCGAGCATAAATGCACAAAGGATGAATTGAAATACTATAAAAAAGATAGGTTTTAATATTTTCATTAGTTATAATAATGTTAAGAAATTTATCGATTTAATTCAAGTTGAAGATGGAGCAAGGATGAACCATTCTCTCAAAGAAGTAAAAAGTAGCTGCTTTGGTATTGTTCTACTTTTTACTATTGTTGCCTTTGTTATTTATTTCCCATCTCTCAAAGCAGAACCTTTATGGGATGATTGGTACTATATTTTTAAATCTTGGACCATAAATCATGTTGGATTTTTAGAGTATTGGAAATGGGGGCCATATAAGAGATCTTGGCCACTTTTTTATAGTGCCTGCTCTATAATGTTGAAATATTGGAAGAGTGAATATCTTTTATATCATCTAACGAGTTTGATCTTACATGTTACTAATAGTTTTTTCATCTATAAGTTAATCAAAAAGATTAAAGGCAATTACCCATTACTATTATCATTGATTTATTTGGTGCACCCTTTGCAGTTATTTAATGTAATATGGATTATTCAGATAAAAACTTTGATGGCGATATTTTTCTTCTTAATTGCATTTTATTTTTTCCTTGAAAGTGAAAGAGAGAGTAAAGGGTGGAAGATCGTACCTTCCTTTTTCTTTTACTCTTTTTCGTTGTTTTCCAAGTCATCTTTCCTTCCGATTGTTTTATTGTTTCCTTTTTATCGAAAAAAAATCAAATTAGTACCATTTTTCTTAGTGTCATTGTACTCCATGGGATTAACGATATGGTCTTCACACTTAGGGGGGGTCATTGAAGGATTACAAAAAAAAATTACCTCCCTCTTCTTTGAGAGTGCTTTAGCTGCTGAGAAGATTACATCAATGAGACCACCACCAATAATCATTGACCCTATACATACACCATTTGATTCTTTGATTCTCTCTCTCGTTAACTTAACAAAATATTCTTGGTACGTGGTTTTTCCTTGGAAAAACTTATTAGTACATCCAACAACAAAAATATCAAATAATTTTTTTGAAATGACCGGATTTACAATTTTATTTTTGATTATCGTATCTTTCATAATTAAGGCTTTTCAGGATAAGAATAAAGGATTTATGGCCGGCATCTTCTTTTATTTAATCACTTTGATTCCTTTTTGCGGGATTATTCTAATCCCTATTTTTCAGTATTCAAACTTTGTTGAATATTGGTTGGCAGTTCCATTTCTTGGTATAATCCTGGCAGTATCAATGTCGAATTATAGATTTAATACATTTATTGCTTTAAGTGTTATGCTGCTGTTCTTTTCAGGGAAAACGTTTTTTTCAGTCAGAGAGAACTCAAATTCAATAGCGATCATAAATAATTCGGCAGCTGATTCTCCAAAGAATGTTCTCATCCCATTAATTCTATCAAAACATTATTTCTATAAGGGCGAATATTCAAAATCCAATGAAATCCTTCTTAAATATAAAAAAGATTTTAAGAGAGATATTGATAAAATTGACCTCGAGATAGAAGCTAACTTAAGAGGAATAAAAGGCGAGGAAGTAAATGATTACGCACTCTAAGGATCAATTTTTTTATCTTTTTATTTCCGCGATAGCTGCCTATGTTGGGATGTGGTTTTCCAACATACCAGAGCACACACTTCTTGCAGGGAAATATTTATTTTTTACGCCGTTTGTAATTTTGTTTTTTAATAGTTCACTAGTATATCTAATAGCTTTGAAGTGGGTTTCTGATAAACAAAGAGCTTTTTTTCTCGCCTTGATTTACATAGTAGCTCCCTTGCATCTCGATTCTTTTTTGTTTCCTTCGCAGTGGCAAGCTTTTCTGGCAGAGTTTTTTATGTTGCTATCATGCTATTTCTGGTTAATGTCCAGAGAGAGCTGGTCAGTGATGACCCTTATAATTTCAATGCTACTAAACGTAAAACTAGCATTTTTGGGGATATTAGTTTCAACATGTTTAAGGTTAAAAAATACTTATAAAATATTCTTGTGTGCTACTTCTTTCAGTATATTAATTTTTACTGCAATTAGTTTTTACCAGAAGGATTATTTCTTTGAAGAGCAACTCAGTTCGTTAAGTTATGTATTACTGACTGCAGTTTCCCCTTTGAGTATGAGTAGCTTAAATCGTGCAGTATTAATTCCTAATTACTTGTCGACATTTATGTTATTGTTTTGGCTAAGCACAATTGGAATTGCGATATTTGGTTTATTTTTGAAGAAGGGTAAATTGAGATTCATCGGTTTAATCTGGCTGTCTCTTTTTTTAGGATCATTCTTAGCCGCAAAAGAGATTCTCGGGTCAGGAGGCTTTCCATATTTTTTTCTTCCAACATCTTATTCATTAATTCTTCCTCTATTTCTCATTTTTATTAATTCATACTTGGATTTACTTAAGAATAGTAAAATTCAACAAACTATCATTGCTTTCATTGTTCTGGTTTGGTCGGCAGCTTTGATTAGTTGGGAGAGAACCAGCATGGATTATGTAAAAATGTGGAAAGAAGAGCTAGCCTTTTTGCCTGAAAGTTATGAGCATGAACTTGAAGTTAAACTAACTTATGCACAATTACTTATGAAGAAGGAATTATATGATGATGCCGATAAGTTTATTCAATTGAATAAACTGAAATTTCCAGTAGAAGATTGGTATCAGATGTTACTGACAATCTATTCTAGTCGAGAAGATGAAGTTAAGTTTAAGCAGGTTTATGAAGAAATGATTAGAAATAAAGTTCCTTACAAACCGGCCGAGAGTAATTAGTAGTTATAGTTCGTACAACCGATGCCTGTTGTGTTAAAGCTTGTGGCAAAGTTAAAAGTACCACTACATGTTCTGGTTCTTGTATAGGCGGCACATTTGAATGGGTTTGCGGTGTCGCTTGGGTCAATGTCAGTAGCGTATTGGTTAGCACCACATGACTTTCCTCTATATTGTACATAAGCACAACCTGTCACGTTACCTACAGAGTCGACTCCTGTCGGATATTGTCCTGCTGGACACGATGTTATCGCATTAAGACAGTTTGGTGATCCATTTGCGTTATAAGAATTAAAAAGCAAGTGGGTCGTAGAACAGCTAGTTGAACAAGAAATTCCAGAACCACTTCCAGAGTTTCTGATCATCGCACTTCCGGTACAGATTCCGTTGGCCGGATCAGAGCATGTTAAGTTACTGCTACTTATGTTAGTAGCTACTAGTTGCACTGGTGAAGAAGTACAAAGCGCACTGTATCCTAAACATGAAGCTTCTCTACGGTTTTCAGCGCCGGGCGTTCCAGTGTTGGATGTATTAATACCTAATCCATTAATTACCTGACCGGTCCCACAAATTATTTCCTCAACGTTGGTCACACATTCAGCAATAGCTGAACCTGCAGTTGACCTTTTAAAAGAGAGAGGTGTTGTGGAAGAACCATTCACACAAGCTTGAGTAACTACAATTTCAACTGCTGTTGAATTTGCTGTAGTGTCTTGTGTTGGACGGGCATAACAACGAGTAATGTTACCACTGACATCTGTTTCTATGAAAAGTGGAACTTTAACAACCGCTGACCTTTTGGGAAGACTGGCTTTCCCATTGACTCCAGCAGCAACGTTGTTATTTGCATTGTAAGTTACAACAAGAGAGTACCTTAATTGCGCATTTGAAATTGAAGAATCACCTTCAAGTTGGAATCTGCTGACAACGTGCGTGTCTTTGGAGTAGGCCTTGTTGAGTTCTAGAATATTGATGGAATTTCTTTTGATTGGAAAAGGAATTTGTGCTCCTACCATAGAGGCTAAGTTTTTGCCTCCAAAATTATCACTGCTGGTACAAACGTTTAAGTCTGAAAGGGCCCCTGCTATTCGAGACTGTTCTGATTGCTCTGAAACTTCAGTTTTGGTACCTATCGCAGTTTTTTGAGATGAGCGATTGAGGGACATAAAGTAGTACGAATTGGCAAGAATTAGAGCTGCAACTCCAATGACTATAGGAAGTGACATTCCTCGCTGGTCTAATTTAAGCATCTTTAATCTCATGTATAATCAAAAAAGATTTCTATAATTCTAATATTAGATCATAATATACTAAAGTTAAGGATAAATTATTTAAATAAAGGCTACTTTATGTCTAAAAAGCTCAATAACTTTATGAATTTAATAAGAAAAGAAAAAGACTCAGGTTTTGGTCTAACTGAAGCCGTAGTTTCTATCGGGGTGTTGGCAATTCTCGTAACCGGGCTAATTAGCCAACAAAGATTGTCATCAAAAGGTATTACAACAGTTGCCTCTGAAACAGAGATTAACAACGTAACAAAAAGAGTGTTTTCTGAAGTTGGCCTACTCTCAGTCTGCTCATTGTCTGAGAACTTTGGTGGTCAGTATGTAGAACGTTCAAGTATCACTAGTTTGCAAAATACAGCAGGGGCGCTAACAACTTCGAATACTATTATTAAAGTTGGGGACGTCTTCGGAAGTGGTAATGGTCAAATTGAGGTCACGGGAATTAAGAGTGCATTCCGTGAATCATCTTCACTTTCTCCAAATGAAATGTACCTTACTCTTAGTTTTAGAAAAAAAGAAGGAAACATCATTAGTGGTGTTTTAAGTAAATTCACTACTCGAAGTGTTGAAAGAGAAATTCCATTAAATATTTTAACAGATGGAGCTTCACCTGCAAGAGTTACGAATTGTTATGGTAATTACGATTTAATTGTAAAGACGGCCGTTGAGTTATCGTGTGTTGGTAATGGGGCAAAGTATGATCCTACTGTCAATCTCCCATATGGAGAATGCCAGCATGTTAACACTGCTATCACTTGTCCAGCTGGGCAATACATTAAGCGAGTTGTTGCACCTCCCGGGGCGAGTGCAAATGCTAAAGGAACAGCTACGGTTTCGTATGTCTGTGCTAGTTTAGAAAATGCCTGCCCAAATAATTATTTTGTGACTGGATTTAATTCAGACGGGTCTGTTCAATGCGCCTTGGTCTATAAAGAGTGTGGGCCAAATAAAATTCTCTTCAAAACATCAAGCGGAGCTTATGTTTGTACCGATATCAATTGCCCTTCTCTACAGGCTTTTAATGGAACTTTTAATGCTGCTACTGGAGCTGCAAATTGTGTAAATATTCCAGTCTCCGGATGCGGTACTGGTTATGCAACTTCATATAACACTGATGGATCTGTGACTTGCAATACAGCAACAGTAAACTCTAGTGGATGTGGAGTAGGACAAAGAGTTACTGGAATTGGTTTAGATGGAAATGTGACTTGTGCAGATTGGTTTCAATTACCCGCTTCATGTCCTCCCGGATATGCTATTGATGGTGTAGATGCTAGTGGTTATAGGACGTGTAAATATATTCAACGCCCTTTAGCTTGTGATGGAACAAGGGCCAGTCATAATTATCAGGATTGCACTAACGCTGGCGGGACAATTGAGTATAAAGGAACAGGAAATAGCATGTGCCGATTCAATTTAGCTACTTGTCCAGCAGGATGGTCAAGATGTTACAGCTTTGGGCATCAGACAACAAACGCCTGTTTTGATGCCAGTAACACCGGCTATTGCGATGGAAACAGAACTTGGAGATATGCAGTTCCTCCAGGGGGAGATGGAAACTGGCAGAATAATGGGCAAGGATCAACGGGATGTATCTTGTGGTCGGGGTACCCAAATACAAGCCATGCTTGTTACGCATCCACATATGCAACAATTTACTCTAATCAAACGTCGGTAGGGTGCTACTAATGAAATCTTTATTTAAAAATAAATTTGGGTTTACGCTGGTTGAAATAATGGTTACCTTGGGAATTGCCGGAGGAATTGGGCTTATGGCCTATGGTCTTCTATCAACTTCAAGAAAAACTGTTAACACCAATATTGCTACTCATGAAATTTCTTTCTTAAAAAATCAAGTAATCGCTTTTATTTCTATGCCAGAAAATTGCATGCTGAATTTCAATAATCAAATTATTGGTACAGCTGCAACTCCAACGAGCTATACAAGTTTAATCAGAAAACAGGGAAATGGTACGACCATTCCGTTTATTGAGCAAAATAGATCATACGGACAAAATGCCGGTCAAAATGCAGTAACAGTTAATCAAATCAGAACATCTCTTTCTACGACTAAAGCGAATATCATGAATATTAGGGTTGATTATCAGATTTTAGCGGGATTAAAAGTTGAGACAACAAAAAAGACAGATTTTTTTACTGTCGAGGTTTTTATTGGGAAAGATGCGGCAACTGGATTGAGAGTTGCGAGTTGCTTTACAGATACAGCCAAGATGATTCAAGATGCTGTAAGATTGAGTTGTAACCCTAGTGGGACTGCTAATGGAGTCGTTACATATAATGGGAGTGTTCTTCCATATGGTGAATGCGTAAGACATAATATTGAAACTCGAAATGAAGCAAATACTGTTCAAGCTACAAATGTATGCCCTCCAAATCAATTTTTAGTTAAAACATCAAATTCAAATGGTACGGCTGGTGGAACTACAACTCCTGGGAAGATAACTTATGAATGTAAAACAGTGACTTTAAATTCTTCATGTCCGGCTGGATCGTATTTGAAAGAAATCGATGTTAATGGTGCAGCAGTATGCGTAACGGTAGCAAGTCTTCTGGCTTCTATGACTGATTCGTATGTAGTTTCTACAACTACTGGAGGCTATGTCGCTCAAAACTTGAATTGTCCAGCGGGGCAAGTTTTACAAAAATTTAATAACACTACTGGTAAAGTTTGTGTTCCAAAAACAATCGCAAATACTTGTCCGGCCGATCAATATGTTTATCAAATCGATGCTAGTGGGAATGCTCAATGTAGGGCCATTACGAAAACAGCGACAGCTTGTCCTGGCGGAACTTATGTTAGGAGTGTCGATGCTAATGGGGCCATTACAAATTGTAGTGCTCTAACTCTACCTGGTGCAGTCTGCAGTGGAGCTAATCAAGTAATGATTGCCATTGATAGTTTCGGTAATTCTACTTGTGCGACTAATTATTGATTAATATTATTAATGACTAAAAAGCAATTTATCATATTGTTTCTTTTATCATTAGTATCACATTTACTTTTTTCATTTCATTTTTCGTTAACTGTTGATGAATTAAATATTTGGAATAACTTTCAATATAGTGACTCATTCAAGGAGTTTTGGAACCATTTCGTAAAATACGATACTCACCAACCTTTATTCTATCTTTTTTGGTACCCTCTTTTTACAACTATCTGGGGCCAGTTTTTTCTAAGACTTCCTTCGCTTCTCTTTTTTTTAGGAGGGGCTTTTTTCTGGAATAAACTCTTTCCCTATACAGAAAAAGAGAATCAAATTCCATGGAGTCTTTATCTTTTTTCGCCTTTCTTGTTAATGTATTCGTCTTTTTTTCTTCCTTATTCTTTATTGATATTGGCCTCTGTTTTTAACTATTACGCTTTGGCCGTTTTAGAAAAAGAGGAAAATAAAAATAACTTTCTGCAATTTCTTTTATCGAGTTTAATACTGATTTTTACTCATTACTATGGAGCCCTCCAAGCCATTTTAGTAACAGCTTACTATATCTATCGCAGCCCCAACAAAAAGCTTAAAGTCGGATTCTTCTTCCTTACATTAATTCTTTTTGGAACTCTGATTGCTTTTAGTGACTTCCGCAACGACTTTGCCGTTGTTCACAATTACCGAAAGATGCCGACCCTCTATACGGTCTTAGGTTCAATCAACCTTCTTAATGGTGGTCGTTATCTTTCAATTCTCCTTATTTTTCTGTTGTTATGGAAAAGAAAATGGAAAATCATTTTAACCAGAGAATTTCTATTTATTGTTACAGTTGTGGCAATTGCTTATTTAAAATCCCGCCTTATCTCGCCCTCTTTTGAGGCCCGTTATTTATTAATTCTAATCTATCCTCTTTATGCACTTTTTAAAGGAATCGAAATTAAGTTTATCGTGCCTGTTTTTGTTGTCGTCAGTCTATTTTCTCTTCACCAACTACAGGGAACCTTCGGTGCTTCTTTTGTCACAAAATATGAAAAAGTCCCCCGCACGAGCGAAGGAGTAGGTCTTTTTATCACCCCATGCCCAAAATTCTACTTCCCAAGTAGCAACTACCTCTGCAAAGACTACTATCAAAACTACGAACAAATGACCGCCGGAGCAAATCAGTTTATCGTACACAAAGACCACTATTTTTTCTTCAAACGCCTGGTTCGCAATTCAGAGTGTGAAAGAATGCAAGAGCCTGGCTTGTATAGCTGTAGATTGCAGGTAAAATAGGTCTATGTTGCTAAAGTCGCTCATTTTTTCTATTTTCATTTCAATGAATGCCATGGCCGAAAAGCCTTCCTACATTCATCGGATGGTTACAACCCTTCCTAATGGAAGACAATTTAAAGATGAAGCCAGAGTTTTTATTGGGCCTAAATTCAATTTCTATGAGTATAAAAGATTAAAGCTCAATATTGGCTGGGTGTATTCAATTAGTTCGCGCATTCAGCACATTAAAGAAGAGGTCAATGGTCCAGGCCGTATTGATGTTTTTTACAACATTAATGAATATGGTCAACGTGTGATTCCACCACCAAAAGAACTGCGAAAAAAACATCTTATCATTGCAGGTGATTCAAATACTTTTGGTATCGGTAACAAAGATGAAGACACTGTTACTTTTCAAATGGGACAAGCTCATCCTGAGTACGAGACTTACAATTACGGACATGGTGGTGGGGCCCCGAATAATACATTGGCCTTGATGGAAAATTATCCGTGGGAAAAAACCATCAGACAGCCTGAAGGCATGATGATTTATATCTTTTACCCTCAATGGATGACAGTCAGAGTTATGGGGACAAAGGAGTTTATTAAGTGGGATGGTGGATTGAGCCCATGGTATGAGCTCGATTCAAATGACCAAGTAAAACGAAGAGGATACTTCAATAAGAGATGGTTATCTAAAGTTCTGCGATTTATTGATTCTATTGATAGATTTCATTGGATAGGAGACTTGCCTAAGGTTGGGGCAAGTGACTTCAAATTAATTTCTAAAATCTTTCTTAAAATGAAAGAAGAGTATATGAAGAAATTTCCTAAGGGGCGTTTCGTCGTCGCAATCAGCGATTATAATTTGATGAGGCCGATATGGTCTAAAGACTTAATGAAATACCTGGCTGAAGATAAGATAGAGTTTGTTGAAATTCATAAAGGATTTATGGATGTTAAAAAATTTCATTTGCCTGATTATCACTTCAATGCTCTAGGCAACAAACAAGTTGTAAATGAATTATCCAAGGCGATTAAGTTTTAATTATTTTCTTCCAATCACCATAAAGCGGTCATAAAGAGAAAAGGCCTTTGTCCCCGTATAATAAATTTCAGATAATCCTAAAAGCTTTTCCAATTCTTCGCTAGAGTTCACGCAATTGACATGTCCAGGAATCTTGTGACCATTATTGTTTTGGGCCACGACAAAAGTTCCTTTCGGAAGATTATCTGACCAGGCCTTCAAATTTAAAATATGCTCTGTAGATGTATTCACCACGCACTGATAGCTACGATAGTCTAGGTCAAACATATCCATGGTGAAGGCCTTACCTCTATCCAGGTCCAATGTTAGGCGCGCGATGATCGTGGCATTCGGATCAATATCGACAGTGTCAGCAGTGATGCGTTTGTCCGATTCATTGAGGGCGCGGGCCAGGATACCAATCCAACCACCAACAACAATGGTTTTAAGATTATCAAGGTATGGGTTGTTTTTAAATATTTGCTTAAATTCGTTAAGAAGCCACATCTTACTTTCAAGCTGGCCTTTAGATAAAACGTCTCTGATTTCTTCTTTTTTAATAAGCTCAAAACACTGTGGATCATACAGTGCATTTGTGAAGTGAATGATGGCCGTCATCATTGGGGCCAGGGGCTCTTTTTCCATGCTAGTCATTTTGACACTCAAAGCTGTTATGGTAAAGTATCTAGGAACTATCATTCAATTTGTAATGTCATTTGGCAAGGTTCATGAGTCTTTCAATATCGGTGATTATTCCTGCTTACAACGCTGAGAAAACGCTCGGAGAGTGTTTAAAGTCAGTGGCCTCAGCAATTGGGGAAATGGATGAAATTATTGTTGTCGATGATTGCTCGAATGATTCAACTGTCTCTATTGCTCAATCCTTTAGGTGCCACCTGGTTAGATTGAGTGAGAATCAAGGCGCAGCCAATGCTCGCAACGAAGGAGCGGGATCGGCCAAAAATGACCTTTTTCTTTTTGTCGATTCAGATGTTTTGATTACAAAAGACAATGTGGAAAACATCAGAAAATATTTTGAGAAATTCAGAAGCTGTCATACGGTCACACTTAATGTGAATCCAAGTGCAGCCCATAATAATTTTTTCAGTGAATATAAAAATCTTTATATGAACCATATTATCAGCATGGGAGACGATGATGTGAACTATGTGTATGGTTCTTGTTGTGCAACCAGAGCAAGCGGTTATATTTCATGGCCAACTCATTTACGCTTAACTGAAGACTCTCTTTGGGGGTATTTACAAAAGACTCAAGGGCACAGCATTCATTGCTTGAAACATGTAAATGTGATTCATTTAAAAAACTATTCATTTTATACGCTTGTAAAAAATGATTTTCTTATCTCATCTTATTTCGCCAGAGCTTTCTGGGGATTTAAAAGATGGAACACTCTCTACACTCGGGAAAATTTTGGACATACTTCTAAGACTCAAATTGCCAGTGTGCTTTTAGCTGTAACTATGACTTTGATGTTTTTCATTATGCCGGAAATAACTCCCTTTTTAATGGTTGCTTGGTTTCTTTTAAATAAGGACTTATTTTTTTCACAAAAAGAGAAAAAAGGGACGTGGTTTTTAATTCAATCTGTCGCCTGGACATTTTTTGATCACTTGATTTATTTCTGCGGTATCTTTCATGGAAGCTTGCTTTCAACCGGAGAAAAAGAAAAAGTGTTTGAGAGAGAATTGACATGAAATTTATTAGTGTCATCATTCCTGCCTACAATGCCCAAAAAACTATTCATAAATGTCTTTCATCACTGATTAATGCTGATTACGATAAAAATTCATACGAGATTATTGTCGTAGATAATAATTCAACAGATAAGACTGCAGAAATCATTAGGTCTTTTCCTGAAGTGACTTATGCTAAAGAAACGATTCAGGGAAGAAGTTATGCTCGAAACACTGGGGCAAAGATGGCCAGAGGAGAACTACTCGCTTTTATCGATTCAGATGTCTTCATCGAAGCTGGATGGCTAAAACACCTCGCAGCTGGTTTTAATAAAGACTATATTGGTGGAGGACAAGGAAGAATCATTCCTTGCGATCAAGACGGCCAGCTTTCATTAAACCGCTTTCGTATTCGCCAACAAACAGAATCGACAAGTGGGACAAATATTATTCTCCGTTTGATGTATATTGAAAGTCCAATGGTAAATTCAGCGGCATGTATGTACCGTAAAGAGGCTTTTCATTTCGTAGGTGGCTTTGATGTTCTTTTAGAAAGGCATGAAGACATTGATCTTTCAAAACGAGTCAGTCTTGCTGGTTATGACTTAACAGCACAGACTCAAGCCGTTGCCCATGTCGAATATCATGGGGAAGGATGGGGTTCGTATTTTATGCGCTCTCTGTCAGAAGGTTACACAAAACAGAGTTACAATAAAAAATGGCAGCAGTATTTTACCACTCTAAAACACAATGAGGCACCTGAAGGGCCAGTAAAAAAGCCACTTATTCCGGATTCTATCCGTTTAAACTATTACCTGGTCAAAGATGAAATTGTTTTCAACGTCATTCGTTCACTTATTAAATGGGACAGTTATTACTTTCTAAAGGCGATTAATTCAACTTTTAAAGCGACAGGAAGAGCTCTAGGGATTTTAAAAAACGACTATAGGGGACGCTTCGAGCCTCGCTATCAGGAAAATGTCCTGAATAAATCTATTATCTTTCAAAATAACCAGAAAATTAATCTGGATACGAATTTGCGCTTTATTAATCAAGACAATGAAATCCTCTATGTGATGAACATCGAGAAAAATGATTTTTTAAAGTTTAATAATTTTAAAGCACTAAACGGAATCTTAGACCAGAGAACGATTCAGTAATGGACGAAAAAAAAGCAGAATTTAATATTCTTTGGATTTTATTGATGGGGACTCTCGTCCTTCATGTTTATATCTTCAACAAAATTCCCCTGCAGTATGATGAACTCCTGATGTATGACATCATCTCCCAGTTTCCCTATAAGCTTTTAACTGAATTGCTTTTAACTTTTGAAATCCAGATGCCTCTTCCATATTATCTAGCTAAAAAGCTTTTTGAAATGTTTGGAGACAATTCAGGAATTCTTCGTTTACCTTCACTTCTTTTTACTATGGGCTTGAGTTTTTTTTACTATAAACTGGCGCGCCTGAGTTTTAATCGTAACAATGCTTTAAAAGCAGTTTGTTTAATGATGCTGGCACATCCTTTACTGCTTTTTTCTGGCTCAATGAGACCTTATGCTACGATGGTCTTTTTTCAGGTTGTCGTGCTTTATAACTTTAAAAAAGACCCTGTTCCTTGCTTTGATCGCAGTTCGTTGGAAATTGTTAAGACATCTTTAGCTCTTTTACTTCTTGCCCTCTCACATCCACTAGGGGTCGTGTTTTCTTTTGTTTTTCTAGGGCATAATCTCTTTTCTTCACGTGAGCACCGCAAATATTTTTACCGCTACATTGGGATTTTTTTAGTCGCTCTGGCCCTCTACGTAGAATACCGTTTTAAAGGCGTGATGCTGATCTTAAATAGTGGAAGAAACTTACTAAGCATTGTTGATTACTTAAGGAAATTATCATTCATTTTTTCAGGAGGGGTATTTTCTCTTTGGATCTTGATCTTGAGTGGGACTTATCTCTATAAAAAGAAGAACTTTAAAGGCCTTGACCGTGACTATGTCCAAATCTTCTTTTGGACGGCTGGATTAGGAGCTTTCCTTCTTCTCTTTTTCCCGGAATATGCTTACCCAAGACATTTGCTTTTGACCCTGCCTTTGATTCCGTTAATGATTATTTCGATGCTCGACGATGCTTTTGACGAGATGAATATTCAAAATGTCTTTTTTGGTCTGGCCATTGTCATTTTGATTTATAAAAGTTTTATCAAGGAAGACATTCAACACAGGCCTTATGAAATTGATTCACAAAGTGTGGCGCTTAAGTCGCAGGACTTATCGAAAGAAAAACTGAGTATTATCAATTGTGGCAATTGTCTTTCGTATTACATTAAATCAAATAAACTTCAATGCATGAACAGCTTTAACCGCAAAGGTCTAGTGGCCACTGAAGACATTGTTTTTGTTGATTTTGATTACAGTAGAGCAAAGTGCAAGGTTCGATTTGTGAGTGATTTTTACGATGTGGCAGAGTCTTATCCATACAAAGGTGCCACGGTGTATAAAATGAAACCTAAGCTATAGCTTAATCTCTTCAATATACTCAGCATCCTGGTTTACTTTCCATGGATTAAATTTCTTGTGCCCCAGCTTAATATTCTCACTGGCAAGCATAGCCGTTTTAATTGAATGGTCTTGGTTGTTATAGCGATGAAGCCCACTTCTTCCAATCGGATGAAGATTGCTAAATTGATTTAAGTATTCTTGCACTTGAATCAGTCTTTCTTTGTATGAAAGATCGTAAATCGGGTAGGCGTAAGGAGATTTTATCACTTTGTAATCAAGCTCTTCCTGTGAGTATTTTAATCCCAGGATATCAAGTTCCTTTTTAGCTAACTCAAAAAGCTCTTCGTTGGTTAATTTCCAGAAGTCGTCATCGCGTTGGCAAAAGTACTCAAGTCCATAACAAACGCAGTCTAGCCCAGGAGTCATGGCCGCAGACCAGTTGCCGTAGTTTTGAATGCGGCCGACTTTTACTCGTGGATCATGAATGTAAATCCAGTTATCAGGAAAGTGGTTTCTTCCACGGAACATGATGGCAACTGTGACAAAGCTCCTATAAGAAAAGCTTTCAACAGCTTTTAATATATTGTCCGGTGGTTGAGGATGAATTCCTTTAATGAGTTCGCGAAGAGGGGCCGTCGAAATAATATCATTTGCAAGAGGGCTTTCTTCACCATTAGAAAGAGAAACTTTCCATTGAGCATTGATCTGATGAATAGAGTTTACTTTGGCACCCATCACAATAGTGCCACCTAGCGCTTCAACTTCATCGCGAACTTTTTCCCAGAGCATTCCTGGACCCAGTTTTGGGTAATCAAATTCTTCAATCAAACTTTTGATATCGTTATTTTTGATTCTCAAAAGCTGCATAAGAGTTTTTTTGATCAAAGCGGTGATGTTGAGGTTGTTGATTCGCTGAACGGCCCAGTCTGAAGAAATTTTGGAACATTCCATTCCCCAGACTTTTTCCGTATAGGATTGAAAAAAGGCCTGATAAAGTTTTTGTCCAAAGTTTGAAATAATCCAATTTTCAAAATTATCTTTTCTTTTTTGAGGAAAGAGTTTGATTTTGAAAAAGGAAAGCATAAAACCGGCAGTTTCCAGTGGATTGAGTTTAAAAATCAATTCAGATGGATTAAGCGGATACGAAAGAAATGTTTTTTTGTAAAAGATGCGTGAGGTTCTTTTTCTTCTTAAGAGATCATCCTGAAGAATTTTTTTCCAGAAATCACTGACAACTTTCTCTTTGGTAAAAAAGCGATGCCCACCAATATCAAAGCGGTAACCATTATGAAGAACAGTGCGGGAAAGACCACCGACATATTCCTTGTCAGATTCATAGACAATAACGTTATGCCCTTCTCGGGCGAGAAGTAACGCGCTGGTAAGCCCAGCAGGCCCGGCCCCTATGATAATGACGGTTTTTTTCATTGAGTTATACTATATTAATCACGTTCATTCCGCTACTTCACCTTTTACTATTTTCATTGAACTGACCCTCTTTCTCAGATACGATTATGCCCATGTTCAATGATCCATCTTCCATTGAAGAAGCCGTCCAAAAACTCAATGCAGTTTCGCCATCTTTTTGCATGGCCAAATGGATGCATTCGACGATTCATTTAAATCTTGGAAGAACTCATAGTTGTCACTTGCCGCATCACCATGTGATTCCTTTAAAAGAAATCAAAAAGAATCCATCGGCCCTGCATAATACGTCTTATAAAAAAGATTTGCGCAAAATGATGCTAAAAGGGAAAAGACCAAGCGAATGCCAGACATGTTGGGATATTGAAGACCTCCCGGAAAAACGTTACAGCGATCGCCATTTTCGAGGCCAGGATTCATGGATCAAACCTTTTTATGAAGAAGTCACTTCTTCAAAGTGGGATAAAGACATCAATCCATCTTACCTGGAAGTGAGTTTCAGTTCGACTTGTAATTTTAAGTGCAGCTATTGCGGCCCGACTTATTCGACGGCCTGGATTCAGGAAATTGAAGAGAAGGGTGGGTATAAACTTTCCAACTTCACGGATCACCAATCCCTTTTTTGGCTTAAGGCCCAAGGTCTAATGCCGATTACTGATGAAGTGAATCCTTATGTTGATGCTTTCTGGAAATGGTGGCCGACATTAAAAAAGCAATTGATGTTTTTCAGACTGACAGGTGGAGAGCCACTTTTAATCCCCGATACATTTAAGCTTTTAGGCCTGATTGATGAAGAACCTCTTCCACATTTGGAGCTTTCAGTAAATTCGAATTTAGGTGTGCCGGAAAAGCAGTTTGATAAATTCATGACTCTGACGAAGAGTATTGTTGAAAATAAGAAAGTGAAGCACTTCATGATGCACACGAGTCTAGATACCTACGGAACTCACGCCGAGTACATCAGGCATGGATTGGATTTTAAGCGTTTTGAAGGCTATGTAGAGCGCTATTTAACAGAGCTTCCAACTTCATCTATTTCTTTTACCTGTACATTTAATGCCCTTAGTGTGGTGGGATTTATTCCATTTCTTGAGTGGGTCATTTCTCTTCGTAAGCGTTTTGCAAGTGTCGGAAGACAAATCTATATTGATCTTCCCCATTTAAAATACCCTATGTTTATGTCGTGTGCGGCCCTGACCCCTGACTACCAGGAGCATATGAAAAAAATCATCGCTTTTATGGAAGAAAGAGAAGACAACCGTTTCGGGATTAAGCCTGCTGAAACGCTAAAAATGAAACGCATTTTAGACTGGATGGAATCAAAACAACCTCAAAATAAAAAAGAAGAACAAGAGCTTTATAAACATCAAAGAGACTTCTATTCTTTTTTTAGTGAACATGACAAAAGACGTGGCACTGACTTCTTAAAAACTTTTCCTGAAATGAAAGACTTCTACGAACACTGCCGCAAACTCGCCATCTAAGTTTCTTTTTTAAATAATCTTTCAAGGCGATTAATCGCGCGGTCATAAGGCACACGAAGCCCAATTGTATTAAAGGGGATCAATGTCCAAAGAGCGCAGACAAAAACTGTCACCAGAGGCGGAACTGCTTTCCAGAAAATAAAATTTGGGATCTTCCACCATACATTGGCCTTAGTCCAGTGATGAAACTCCTTAAACTTTAAGGATGGAAAGGCCTTCTGGTGAAAAGGTGTTGCATCTGCATTGGGTATGTAGAGGATCTTATCTGAGTCGACTTGAAAAAAAGTTTCAAGCATAGAAGTGAAAACGACTTTTAGAGAAAGCGGTCCATTGTGCTCTTTTTTTCCATGCCTGTAGCCGACATGAAAAAAGAATTCATAAAGAGCTAAGTGGCAAAGCGCAGAGTAATAAAGAATTTTAGAATGTTGGTAACGTGAAAGAATATCTTGAGAGCTATTTGTGTCCACGCTCCAAAATGAATTTGGAACTATATCTTCATGAAAAGATCGTCCCATTCCTTGCCTTAAGGCTTTTTTTGCTAATGAAAAAGCATTGAGATGAGTGTCGTGTTCAATGTTTAAGCTTTCTAAGAAAAGAAATTCATGTCCGCTATTATGCAGGCGTAAATTGAGTTCAGTTTCAGATCCACCAAAAATGATCCCTTCGTTAAAGTGGAAAGGAATACGGATGGAGTCCAGATGATAAAGTGTATTACCACCTAAGAGGTATGTGCTTTTTTTATTCATCCAGGCAGTACTGATCTGATGATAAATTTCATCAACCAAACCGGCCTTTTTGCTTAATAGATAACTTCCACCAATGGCGGCCATGGATTTATATTTTTTTGAAAGGGTCAGAAGATGCTGAAGATGTTTTGGATTTTTTAAGAGAACATCATCGTCGAGAAAATAGATATTTTTTGATTGGGCCTTTTGCACTCCCAGGTTTCTGGCTGCATTCACACCGATTTTCCCAGTGAAATACACACTTGTTGGAACTTTATGGGCCCTTAGTTTTTTCTCTAAAACCTGATCTTTTAAATTACTCACAACAATGACTTCTATCACTGTAGCGCCCAGGTCCTGCTCTCTGATAGAATCCAGGAGAAGCAGCACATTTTCGTGGCGATTATGAGTAGGGATGACTAGAGACAAATCCATAGGGACAGGATAACCTTGATTCTACTTTGTAGTCATGTTAATTTAGACCTTGCAGGGCAGTAAGAATGGTTGAAACAAAAACACGCAAAGAACTTCCAAACTTTGGTTATATTGCCAATGTAAAATTTCCTATTGAGGAGATTTTAAAACTTTGTGAAAGTCTCGATCTTTTAAATTTCGACAACTACAACGACATCAAAGTTAGTTCAAATTCCAAACAATCTCTTTTTGTGCGAGTGAATGCTTTTAACAAAAACTCTTTTTTTAAAGAAGAAGAGGCCGCTGAACTTGAAGGTGAAAAGTATCGCCAAATTTATCTGACTGAGCTCGACCCAAAATACCTGGATCAGCCACTGGATTTAAGTTCAAATAATTCGCGCATGGCCAGGCAAAGACGCCTTGACCCTGGTAGTGAAAACTATAACCCGGTTGCTGATGAACTTAATTACAATACGAGAAACAAATTAGTCACAGGACTTTTTGAAACGATCCTGGATTCATTTTCAGATAAAATCACTCGCGTGCGACTGGCGTATTTGTCGCCAAATTTTTCGATTAAACCTCATGTGGACTACGATCCAAGTTATATTACGAGACTGCATTTACCAATTATCACCAATCCGAATTGCCACATGCACGTTTTTCGCAATAACGTAGAGTACCGCGCTCATTACCCGGCCGATGGCCGTCTTTACTTTTTAAATGCTGGTCTTAAGCACTTTGCCAGCAATAACTCAAACGAAGGCCGTTTGCACTTAATTATTGATATGCACGGACAAAACAGCCTGAAGGATTTAGTTGAACTTGAATGCGTTGAAGTTAGTAAGGAATAGATTATGTTAAGTCAGCTTTTTACATTGTACGGTGATGTGATCCCATTGAAGTTTACTCCGATGGAAGCGAACTTAACTGATCTTCTAAAACCTTTTGATAATGATTGGAAACAATACAATTCTAAAAAACCACATATCAAGCGTATGGGTTTAAGTATTACAAGTCTCGATGGTCTTTTGACGGGACATCCTGATTTAGATTCAGTGAAAGAGTACAATGAGATTCATGGACTAAAACTGGATGAACCGGACTTCAATAAAAAAACAGCTGTAGTGAATGCCAGTCCATCGCTTGTTAACATCACTTCAAAGTTTGCGAGCCTTGGCAGAAGTCACTTTATTAAGTTTGGTGCAGGTGGATTTTTTCCTTATCACCGAGATGGAAATTTCAGACTACCAGCTAAAAGTTTCAGAGTTTTTGCACTGGTTAAGGGCTCTAACAAATCGGACTTTGTGTGGCTTCAAGAGGACAAGAGACTCGAGTTGATTGAAAGAAAATGGTATGCCATTAATACTTTTAAAGAGCACAGCGTGTTTTCATTTTCAGATGATACGATGATTGCCGTTCTCAATATTCCCGTGAGCGAAGAAAACATCAATGTAATCATTGACCACATGGATATTTCTTAAAACGAATAAGCTAAAACAAATTGCTCTGTATGATTGATGGTCTGAAGGCCTAAGGATTTAAAGTTCTTGATTTCTTCATAAACCATCAGCGAAATCTTGTCGCTTTTTCGAGGAAGAATTCTCGTGTAGTAATTCAAGAGATGTTCGTTGTAGGGGTTAAAAGTGATGATGGTCGATTTGTAGCCGCTTTCTTGACTGAGTTTAATATGCAGAGGAAGAATGAAGGCATTGCCGTAAGGATAAAGGGAAGGGGTGCCAAAAAAGCGACTTAAGCAGATTGTTTCGTTTTCATCATGCTTTCTTAATCCAGCTGCCGCTAGGAATTTTCCATCCATTTCCACAACAGTAAAACCCAATTCGAAGCCTTGATTTTTTAGCATCTGACCTAGTGACCACGATGTCTTATTGTCAAAGAGGTAATTAGCTTCAGCGTCTTTTTTCCCTTTGGTTTCCCAATAGGCTTGGGCTTCAGTTTTTATCTGCTCATAACATAAAGTGGTGTCGAAGTAGTGGGTGAGCGTGAACTCGTGTCCGTCTTCGCTAAACTTTTGGACAATAGAGTCTTTGAACATAAATATTGTCGTCTAAGTTAATTGGTTTTTTGAATTTGCATCCATCCCAGACAAAAAAGTAGTAAAGATCGTCGTCTTTAATGCTTGTTTTAAAAACCTGGTGAATGAATTTGCTTTTGAAGTAAATCTTAGTGATAGAGTTTTCCGGGGAATCAAAAACTTTAAAAGAGTCAGAGAAAAAATCAAAGACCGATGTGCTTTCTTTAGTTCCTGCAATTCTTACTGCGTAAGAGACAGAGTAAATATCATCAGCATGGTCTTTATCCTGCACGTGAAAGTGAGGTGGCTCCCATCCGGTTCTATGTAGAACCATAGTTGAGTCTTCAGTGTTGTATTCAACTTCAGATTCAACTTCGCTTCTGATGAAGCGGTAGAGTTCATTTAATTTTTCAAGTACGCCAGCACTCAACATTGATGAGGCCAGTTCAAAATTACAAAACCCCATGCGATACTGCCCGCTGAAAACGCGAGGACGGATTTGAATTCTTCCAGCATGGAAATTGATAGGGTATAGGTTAAACCCCCCAATGCGCCTTTTATGTTCTGTGATTAATTCCTGAGCATGAGCATCCATAAGTGCATAAGCAGCACTGTAGAAAGCTTTATTTTCAGGATGGTTGTAATCGAGTTCATCCAGTGACCTGAACGACGTTATTTTTTTCTCGAGTTCAGTTACTTTTAAATTCTCAGCAATGAGACCGCCCTCTGAAAGGGCCTTCGTTAAATGGGTCTTGACCATCTTTTCGGTGATCAAGCCTTTGCTCCATCGTAGTAGAAGTTCCAGAAATCTTCGGAAGCAAAGACAATTGAACCAAATTTTTCCGGAAGGTATTTGCTAAAAAGAAATTGATCGATCTTGACGATTGAATCGGCAAAAACACTATTTGCATCTTCCTGGCCGATTTGATCAGAGTTGATGTCAAAATGATTTTGTTCATCGATACAAATATCATTAGCTACTTTTTTATAATCGCGGTCTGTTCCAACTCGGCGGTATGTGCGGTAAATCCATACTGCTCTTCTTTCGGTCATGTCATGCACTTGAGCTGCTTCAATTAGTGATTTCGTTTTACCTAAATCAATAAACATTCCATATAGCTTA
This sequence comes from Bacteriovorax sp. As-1, assembly GCF_058446905.1. Lineage (NCBI taxonomy): Bacteria > Pseudomonadati > Bdellovibrionota > Bacteriovoracia > Bacteriovoracales > Bacteriovoracaceae > Bacteriovorax > Bacteriovorax sp. As-1. The sequence goes on along the minus strand of NZ_CP184341.1, from coordinate 1,335,456 downwards.
GCCTGCATGGAAAAATCTAAATCTTTTATAATAATTGAGTTTTTGCTTTTAAGAGCATGAAGTAGCATATTGGCATGACGGATTTCATCTTGAAGCTGAACTTCTCTTTCAGGAGACCATGCTGCTGGATAAAGATTTTTTAAACGCAATAAATCGTTTACGGCCCAAAGCTCGGAAAGATAGGCGGAGTTGATTAAAGCATCGTCTTTATTTTTATGGATCATGCAATTTTCTCGCAGGTTTTATAGGGGAATTGTTCCGTAATTTGCTAAATTTAGCAATGAAATTAAGGGAAATTAGGCTTGTTATCCTCCCTTTATTGCCTTCGGTCAAAAGAGTGAATGGCCATTTCATTGATCTAAATCAGCGAAGGTTATTTAACTAAAGATTTCACGAAGTTTTGTATCTGTTCACCGCGGTTTGAGTATTAACCCTTTTCAAGCGAAAATTTTTTATGACCTCATATAACAGAAGAGATTTTATTTTCATGGCCGGAACATGGTTAGTAGCCTCTAGTGCCATGGGCGGTAGCGTGAAAAGTGTATCTTCTGCTTATCAAGCAAGAAAGATGGTTTTTACTGCGAAGTTAGACGGAAAGCTTTATTTCGTCGGAATCAACCCCGAGATAAACAGTATTGTGAAGATCCCTGCGATTTGCGGGCCACATTCTTATCAAAATGATAGTGGCATTTATTATGGGGTTGAGAAGAAAGGTCCTAACCTGGCTAAGATTGATTTTAGAAATCCAAGAGATGTCAGGATGATTAAGTCTCCGGACGGAATTCTTTATTACGGGCATAGTATTGTTTACCAGGATCTACTTTATGTTAGTGGCGTAAAAGTTGAGAATACAAAAAGTGATTATGATATCGACAAGTTTAATCCTAATAAAGCACCAGGTGTTTTATTGATTTATAACAAAAGGACATTAAAGCTTGTTAGTCAGCTAGAGGGTTTTGGTTATGGGCCACATGAATTGATTATTCATAAAAATGAGATAGTCATGGCCGTCAGTAGAGATGCACAAAACAAGTTAAGTGCACTGGTTTATCTGGATTTATTCTCTTTAAAAACTATTCGCACACAACCTATTGATGAAAAATATAAGCATCTAAAATTCAGGCATTTTATGCAGACTAAGGATGCTTTCTATCCTGTTCTCGCAGCATTTGACCCAAAAACAGACCTAGTCACCAACATGGCTATAGGAAAATTTAGAAAAGACCAAAGTTTAGAAATCTTTGATTTTTCCAATACCAATGAGCCTAAATCAGATTTTGATCATACCACATCATTTGTCCACGACGATAATCTGCATGTCGTTCTTTATCGTGTTAAGCGTATGGTGAAGTTAGGGAAAAAGGCAGACCTGGTGGACTTTGGTCAGAGCGATTTAAATCAATTAAAACATATTTCGAATCTTGTCATGAGAGGAAAAAATGGTTTTATCTTTAAGGACCCTCAGTTTAATAAAGACTTTGAAATTAAAAGCCACATTTATATTTCATAATTTGTTTCTCATTTTCTTCCAATAGTTCATGTATGGTCTTATTTGAATCATAATGGGGTTGAACTCTTGCGGGAGAGTCTCGAGTCCTATATTGATTTCATCCATCTCTAATGAGTCATCATAGGTTTTAAATAATCTATCCCAAAAACTAAAAATAAAACCAAAGTTTTTATTATGGGTGAGCGTTCTATTGTGGTGAATTTTATGCAAGCGTGGAGTGATTAGAATCCATTCCAGAGATCTCAACCATGGATAGTCGTAATTAATATGCACTAAAAGACTGTAAAGAAACTGGGCAACAATAGCGATGAGAATGTATTCCATCGAAAAACCTAATAAAAAACAAGGCAAAAGAAAAAGAAGTTCATAGAGCATCATCGGAACTCTGATGGCCGTCGTGATATCAAAATGAGTCCCTGAATGATGAACAGTATGACCCAGCCTGAAAATAGTAAAACGATGGCCACACCAATGTTGGAAGTATTTAATGAAATCAACTAGCAAAAAGCAAAATAGAAAACTTAACCATCCTTTAGGAAGTTTCACCAGGTTAAGCTTGGAAAAAGAAGTGTAGGTGTAAAAGTTTCCAAAGATGAGAAGAATATAAACTTTGATATAAGAGCGCAAAAGAAAGGTTAGGAGATTAGAAAATGATTCTTTTGTGAGTTTATAGCGAGAATTTAGCAGAGTTAAAAACAACCCAAGTCCCAGGACTAAAATCGCCAGGCTTAAGTCATTAAAGGTGACAAAAAATCGGGCGAAGTTAACGAAAGACTCAAGACCCATGGGAGATACCTGGGCATTGGAGTGAATAGTTTAGAATTTCTTTGAAGTCTTTTTCAGTTGATCGTCGCGATTGCTGAAAGATTTTCATCGTTCCCGGAACAATCGATCTTTCGCAGTAATGGCGAGCAATCTCTTTGGTAACCTGGGGGTCACAAAGCATGCGTGGTCTTTTAATGTCGATGGGGATTTTAAAAGAAGTCATACCCTCAGCTGTTGTTAATTCAATTTGTCTTTCACACACAGACTTCACATCCATCATGTTAAGAGAAAGAATGCGCGAGCGACCGTCAAGACCTGGATCTTTGGCAAAAAGGTAGGGGGTTAACTGAAATAGGCATAGAAGCCCCATGATTGTGGCAAAACGAGGAAGGTTGTCTTTAATTTTATAATCGTAGTTTAAAGTCAGGACAAAAAATCCCAGGATGCAAAACATAAATGATGGGTAGGGATAATCTACAATGTGCCATGAATAAATGTGAAAAGCTATCAGTTGCAGTAAAACGGCCAGGCGAATAGCTTTTTTATTGGAGAAAATAAACCAAACAATAAAAATTTCGAGAACAAGAACATAAACGAGCAAGGCACTTAAGAGCGGCCCTTGGATGATAGAAGGTTTAATTAAAGTATCACCGCTCAACCAATCGACATTAAGCTTGAGAAGTCCCGCACAGAAATAAACTCCGGGGATCAAGATAGATATCGTGGCGATACGCTGAGGGACGATAAGAAAAACGAAAGTAATGACTTGAGCGAGAAAGTGGTAGTTCGTAGCAATCCTGTAATCAGATAGCTGCAGGATTAATTTGAATACGCAAAGACCAAGAAGCATTAAGGGGGCGATCTTTTTAAAACGTTCGCTGATAAAAGCAGCAATAGTCGCAATCGCGAATGCTCCATAAAGAATCATTAGGGCGCGTAGTTCTGGAGAAGAGAAAAACCTCCAGTGCTCACAACCTTCAAGACCGGGGTAACAAATAGGGAAAGCACTTTCACGGGCCAGGTCATCAATGCGGTAACTTGAAAAAAGATAGGAAGTAATCACATGAATCAGCGCTAGGCACGAGCCGTAATAGCGGTGCACTTTACTCTGAAGAATTTCGTCCCATTTAAACATGCATCTATTTTATCCTAATTGGTAAAAATGACAATTATAGCGAAAGCCATTCCATGGGAGTTGAGTCTGGAATGTCCTGGGTGCCAAGAGAGTGAGGCGATGTGAGGCTTCCGATTTTAAAATCGTAATTGTCGGTGTTGTAATAAATGGTTTCCTGATGAAAGCTTTTTAATCGCTGAAGGCGCATTAAGTGAGCTTCCCTATGCTGGACCTTTGTTTCTTGAAGAAGAGTGAGGTTTCTTTCATAGGAATTAGAAAACCAGAAATAATAAGGGCCGCTTGCCTGAGTTAAAAAATCTAAGTTGCCAATAATATCAACTTGAAGAAAATGAGAGCGCTCTTTCATTTGATCCAGGAGAGTGAAGAAGTGGGCACTGTCTTGAAAGAAATTTTCAATTTGATGATTGAGCGTGAGTTTGACAGCTTCCATCGCATTAGCTGAAGGGCCCAAAAAATAGGGAGAGTATTTTTCAAAAACACTCAGGAGTGCATTCATGTTTTTACATTGGATGACATCTTTCCAGAACTGCAGGGCCAACGGGCTATAGTCACAAAAATGAATTTTTTTTAGCGACTGCTTCATCTGATCAAAGTAATGCACGGGTTTTATCCCAGAAGACACACAGAAAATCTCTTCTGGAGAAAAGTTATAAGGAGCAATTTCCAGACTGTCATTATTAAGCAGGTAAACCCTTTGCAGAGAATAATCGTAATAGCGCTTGATGAAAGTATGAATAGCGTTCGCATTTTCAGCAGGGATTAGAATTCTCTGGAATTCATGAATGAGATCAATTTCTTTTGAGTTCTTTTCTTTTAAATTGAAAATAGAAATAAAATGATTACTTGTTTTATGTGCGTGGGCATTTTCTAAAAGATAGATCTGGTAATTGACATAAATCCAGAAATCCATGAAGTGATTAATCAAAGTTCCATCGCGAATGACGACAGCATAATCGAAAAGGTGAGGTTCAATGCCTTGAAGAGTTTTTTCAAGCTCTGAGCTGGGAATGGCCACACTATTAATGGGATGCAATGATCCTTTGGTATAAAGCGACTCAGGGTGTCCTGATTCAATGATCCTGATCACTTTAATCCGATGAACGACGTCTTCGGTAACCCAGAAAATCCTCCACTGGTGATAAAGAACAGAGTCCTTTGACAGTAAATTTCCTGCGCGGGTGACTCTAGAGACTTCTTTATTGATGTCGGATTTGTTAAGCTTTATGGGATTAATCATTTTTAATAGTAAAGAAAAATAAGGAAGCGATGTCAACGACAAGTGGAAATTTTAAACATTCCCTTATTGGACCTAAAGGAGTGAATGGAAAACTCTTCGTGAATATGGAAGAGTTCCTGGACACGTCTTATTTTATGGATCTTCACCACGAAGTGATTCTTGGCCTGGCCTTAGTCGATAAATTGGACCATTCCTACATTATGGGGGAAATTCCGCCTGAGCTTCGTAAAGACTACGGAAATATGTTTCTAGAGTCAGAAATCGTTGAGAACATCGAAGCCTACGACCCAACTGGATTTCACCGCGAAAGAACTAAAGACTTAACCTTGCAGCAAAAAAGACGTTACTACTACATGGCCTTCGGGGCCCTTAGCCCGTGGTATGGTGTTTGTTATTTACGCTATAATAATTTTTTAAAGAAAACTTCTGAAAAAGAACTTCAGATTGATTGGCATGATAATGCAGCTCACTTTCCGAAGCTTGTCTCTTATATTGAATCCCTGAAGGGAAAGGTTTTTAATGAAGTAGGAAGAGTTCTTCTCTTTGTCAGCTACCCTTTGGTTCCAACTGTCGTACACCGTGACTATATTCAAGAGTCTCACCGCGATCACAGCGTAAATCTTTTTTTATCAAAAGGAAGACCAAGTTTTATTTACAACGAAGTGACTGGAGAGAAGAGTTATCTTGATCCAAATTGCCGCGCTTATTTCTTTAATAATCGCGATTATCATGGTGTCGATGCTGAAAATGAAATGCGCTATACTTTAAGAATCGATGGCACTTTTACAAAAGAAGTGCAGGATAAAATTGGTTTGGTTGATGGTTTTGTTTATTAAGGCCCTTCTTTTTTTTCGCAATCACTTTATGCTCAATCGGCATGTCCAGCGAACTATGTCGTCTTTAAAAATATTTGTGTCGCCAAGTATGAAATGAAAAAAGACAAAGATAAAAAAGCTTCATCAGAAGCTAAAGATCGACCATGGGTAGAGATTAATCAAAAAGAAGCATTGAAGGCCTGTCAGGATCTAGGTCACGGTTATGATCTTATTAGCAATGCTCAGTGGACTGACATTGCTCGAGATATTTCTCATACTCAATCAAATTGGAATACCGGTGTTCCTTTTAAAGGAACATTGAATATTGGCCATAGCGATGGTGTGCCTGACAGGGCCCTTGAAGCTAGTTCTAATGATGATGAAGCTTGTTATCTCACAGGACAAAGTTGCTCTTCATTAAAATGGAATTTAGAAAAGAGAACCCATAAACTTTCTAACGGTGAAACAATCTGGGATTTTGCCGGCAATGTTGCTGAATGGGTCAAAGACATCAATGATAAAAAACAAATTGAAGCTCCTCAGATGTATGTAAGCCTCGTCGATTTTAAAGATGTTCGTTATGCCTCTTTTGGACCGGATCAAAAATGTGAAACACCACAAATTGAATATAGCTATTGTGGGCTTGGTTATTATTGGACTCACGATGTGAAAAGAAATGGAATTGGTCGCAGTGGTTTTTGGAAACATAAATCGCCTTTTATGACTGGTGTTTTTTCATTGGGCGTAGATGTCTTTACCTTCAAGCGATACCCATTTATGGGTTTTAGGTGTGTATACACTCCTGCCCAGAATAGGACTCACTTTTAGCGGGAGGCCTTTGTAAACTCAGTCCTTTAGCTAGGGGATTGAAAGTTCTAAGTCATTAAAATTTGGTCTTTAAAACTGGCCTTTTCCAGATAGTTTGGCTTAAGCCATTGAAATATTAAATAAATTTATTAGCGTTTTTTAGAAAATAGGTCATAATAGAATTATGAATTTTGATAGAAGAGAATTTTTCAAACAGTTATCACTGGTAGCGGCCAGCTTGGCTATTTTACCTGGTAAGAGTTTTGCGTCTGGTGCAAAGGGCACGGATGCAGTTCTTGGTGCGACAGCAGCTGCAAAAGCAACAGGCACTTACAAAGTTCTTTATACTTTCACCGCAAAAAACCAAGCAGACATTTTAGAGTTTCTAACGCTTCTTAAAACTTCTGGAGTCAGAAGCAACAACACGAAGCTAGAAAATGATGGTCACCTGGTTTACCGTTCAGAATTCTACCCGATTGCAGAAGGCACAATGCAATCAACTCTTGTTTTTAAATCAAAGGAATCATACGATCTTTTTCTTGAGTCATCGAAGTCTGTTTCAGATGAGTTGATTGCTTTTAAAAAGCAGAAAGATATTAAGATTTCGATGCAAACAGCTTAATAAAATAATCTTCTCTCATAATAAGTTTAAATCTCATAGCTAAGGAAAGGTCATGAAATTATCCCTTATCTTCACAGTTGCAGCTTTTGTTTTATCTACATCTGCTCATGCTACTGAAAAAACCAGAGAAATCCGTTGGTACCTGGCCCATAGCCCGAGCAGTACTGAATTAAAAAATATCATTGAAGAGTATTCTGAAAGGCTTTACAAAAAAAGTTCTCAGAAACTTAAGGTTGTTGTAATCAACAAGGCCAGTCCTTTAAATCACCCGGGAAGTGATAATCCGGTTGGAAAAGTAGGAGAAGGCCAGGCAGAGATGTCTCAGGTGACAATCTCTTCACTTAAGAAGTATTACGAACCAATCATGGCCTTTGATATGCCTTTCATATTTCGCAACCACGAGCACGCTTATAAAGTTCTTGATGGTGATATCGGTAACAAAATCCTCGACGGGATTTATAATGGTGAATTAAATCAAAAGACAGACAAAAAAATCCGCGGACTCTTTTACACATACAGTGGTGGATACAGAATCATTTACGGATCAAAAGAAATCAAATCAGTTGATGATTTCAAAGGTCTAAGAATGTACCGTCCAGGAAACATTCCCGGTGATAAATTTGCTCAAAGACTTGGGGTTAAATACGTTCCAGGTAACGCTGGGTTTGGTTCTTTAACTTATGCTTATAGTTTCAATGCTAACCAGATTGATATCGAAGAAGGTGAGTTAAACCGTTACGAAGTTTTCTATAGAACGTACCCAGAGTTAAAAACAAAAGCTAACTATGTTATCGACACGTACCACAGCCTTTATTTAACTCTGATTGTAGTTAATGAAGATTTCTTAAAATCTCTTGATAGCGCGACTAAAAAAATCTTCTTGGAAGAAACACACAAGCTGGCAATGGATGAGAGAGAGCTTTCATTAAGACTAGAAGTCGAAAACAGAGAGAAGCTGATTAAGCAAGGTGTGAAGTTCGTAAAGCTTCCTGAGGCAGAAGAAAAACGCCTGCATGAAATTGGTCTGAAGGTAAGAGAAGATCTTCCTAAATTAAAAGACTGGGTTCAAAAAATCGAAGCTGTTAAATAAGTTCTAAAATAATCTTCTTAGGTGCAAAAGGGCGGTTATCGAGAAACTCTGACTCAGAAATGAGGTGTTGATCGATTCTGCCTTTGTACTCCACCATTCCTTGCTTGTGTATAATGTGTTTTTCCTGATTGTAGTCATAGCGCTTCTGAAAGAATGAAGGGTATTTTTGTGCTTCATGAACCACTTTCGCATGGGCCACTTCATCGTAATCCATATAAATTGTCTGGATATGACGAGCGCGATGATCGTAGTCGTAGTAGGCCGAAATAGAGCAGGTATGAGGGAAAAAGAGCATCCACTGAAAATAATCAAATGAGTTTCTATGCTCTTTCGTTGCTGCCTGGAACTTCTCTCCATCTGGTCTGATTTCATAAAGTACATGGGCCTTTAGGTTTAAAGATTCATTTCTTTTTTCCCAGGTGGGAGGAAGCACTGAGGCCATGTGAAAAGCTATATTGTTTTGTGTGGAATAGGCCATGTTATCTTTAAACAAGGTTTTAACCATACCATCGATATAAAAACTGTGAATGAAGTCGAGATGGGTCTGAGGTTTTAAAAAGGCCAGGTCGATATGGTACTCAGAAGGCGAGGCCATCCCTGAACCTAAGACTTGGATGTCGGAAATTGCTTCCAGTGCTGATTTAAAGTTCAAAAACCATGTAGGAGTTATGTCGTTGTAAAATGGAGTTTTCCCCTCCAGGCGCAACCAGGATAATTTTTTATAGAGCGCAGGGCTTAAATCTAGCAGCTGATCTTGGATATTCTTCATCTGTTAGATAGTATAGAGAGAGAGGAAAAGTGACTACAAAATTTAAGAATATTAAAGACAGTACGAGTGAAGATTGGAAATCAATCGACCTGAGTTATTATGAGCTGCGTGATCAATTACCCAACAGGCTGATTGAAACTCTTAGGCAACTCGATACAATCCAAGGGGCTCTTCCTGTTTCAAGACTAGAACATAGTCTGCAAGCAGCCACACGCGCTCATCGCGACAACAAAAGCGATGAGTATGTCTTTACTGCACTTTTTCATGATATCGGCTCTTATTTCACTCACGTCAATCACGCTGAGATTTCAGCAGCGATGATCAGGCCTTATGTAAGTCAGGATTTGCATTGGATGATTCTTCATCATGAAATTTTTCAGAGCTATCATTACTTTGATAAAATCGGCCTTGATAAAAATGCTCGAGATCAGTTTGTTTCTCATAGGCTTTATGAAGCCACTGTGGAATTTTGTGAAAAATATGATGCTCCTTCATGGGATGCTGCTTACGATTCTTTAAGACTCGAAGAGTTCTATGACCTGGTGGACTCTGTAACCAAAAACAAAAGACGATGATCGCTGAAATCTGGAAAGCTGGATTTAATGTCCAGGACATTTACCAATCTATCATTAAAGCGAGCACTCAAGAGGCCCGCGAAGTTTACCCTGGTTACCAAGGTTGGTCGATTCTTTCAGAAGATGGTGGACTCTTTAGCGGATGGAATGCAGAAGCAGTCGTCTTTAATGATAAAGGTGAAATGGATTTAGAAAAGTCTTACACTAAAAAGAAAGAGCTTGGTCTTATTAATGATTTAAAACACGTTCATCCAACTGAACTTATGACTCCTGAATTAGAGAGGGTAGTGGCCCTCGTTTCAAGCAAAGGATTGAAGCCTTGTCGTATGCGCATCAGTATTCTTTCTGCCGGAAGTGAATTGTATTGGCACTCGGATGCACCCAAGGATGTGTATTCCGTCAGACTCCATATTCCACTTCTAACGAATAATAAGGCGTTTTTTGAAACAGAAAATGAAAGAGAGCATTTTCCGGCAAACGGTGATGCTTATTTTATCAAAGTCAATCAACGCCACCGTGTCGTGAATTATGGAAAAGAGGATCGCTGGCATCTTATTATGGATGTGACAGATACAGAGGGATTTACCCAATTTCACTCGGCGAAAGGTAAGTAGAGAACATTCCACCTCTAGTCATCTTGGTTTTCAATTCAACATCATTAATAACAATTGTTAAAAACAAGTTGCCTGAAAGATCACTTAGGTTGTGAAGATTGTAGAAGGAATCAAAAGCGATTTCTAAGGCCCCATTCTCCGGGAAAAGAATCTTTTTCCAGTCAGCAGGTAAAGTTTTTTGTGAGAGTTCAATAAAATCTTCAGCGATCTTTTCTGGATTGTTATTCTTCCAGAAACTATAAGGTTTGCCTGACAGATTCATCTTAGAGAGATCACAATAGTTAAAACTTTCATCGACTTTATTTTCTAAATAGAGAGGAGCGAAATAAGAAAGTGTGCTAATTTCATTTCTATCCCCACGTGGTGGATGGTAGTGATCATAAAATTTTCTGCGCTCAAACCTTGAATCAATGACCCCCCAATTTGTTTCAATGGCCACAAAGAGGCTTGAAAGAGAGTCGATTTTGTCTTTTGATTTCTCTAAAAGTTTAAGGGTTAGTTCAACAATTCCATTGGAAAAATGTCCCTCTGGAAGGTTGGTTGCAAAATCACTTTTGACCATGGCAATAACTTCATTCATCGGAAGTCTTTTTTCAGCAATGGTGTAGAAGATACTAGGACGCTCTTCCTGAATGATATTCTTTTGATGAGAGTAGACAGAAGATCCGCCTTCAATCTCTAAAAGCTTTTGAAGTGCTGCCCTTTTCCAGCTAACAATCTCACTCATTGGTGACGGCCTTTGGTTGGAATTTTCTCCAGATAATAGAATCGTAAGAGTAGTGAACGAGTAAAGGCACCCATGGAAGAAAGATTAAAGAGCTAGGAGTCCATTTAAATAAATAGAAAGATCCAACCCATGCTAAACCAAAAATTAGAGAGACAAGGCAAACGATAACGAATTTATAGTTTGAGTTCCACACTCCGTTTTCGAGGTGTTTGGGCCAGGCCTGTGAAATATAGGCCATGTAGCTAGTCCCGTGAGAGATGGCGAGGTAGACGTGGAAGAAGCCGAGAGACTTTATAAAAAAGAGACCGAAACACATCCAGACAGTCGTTGAGAGAAAATAAATCAGGCGGGCAAAATCTAAAACGAGTACTCCATTTTCTTTTCTAAAACCTAATCCTATGCTGATGATAAGCGAGATCACCGTAAAAGTAGTTAAAAAAGCAGGAGTGAAGATTCCCCAATTAGGAATTGATTGAGTGATTGTGATCCCATAAAGATAAGAAGGAAGATTATCCAGCTGGCGAAAAAACCAGATGAAGTTTGGAAGTCCTAATACAGTCAGAAAAAAGATGCGTTCAAATTTCTTTCTTTGAGCGGAGAGTTTCCCTTGAGACATTTTTAACCAGGCCTGGTGCTGAAGATAAATGTGAGCAAGACCTGTGATGGCCAGAAGATTCATAAAATAGACATCAGAGATAAAGTTTGCAATCGCATAGATTCCGACGAAAACGAGAGGAACAATATAGAATTTTTTATCCAGTCGCTTTTTTAATTCAGAACCAGTGGCAAAAGGAATGTAGGTTGCAAAAATGTGACCGCCACCGATAAAAACTTTCGCCAGGAAAAAACTCAACCAGTAGTTATTTACACTGTTGTATTTTGTACCTATGAAAAAGTAAGCGACGATAAAAGGCGCAATAAAAGATAAGAGGTCGAGCTTCCAGTTAAAGACCCATGAATTTCTAACAGCTAATATTCTGTCGGTCATAATCTTTTTTAAAAGGCCATGTAGATGGCAGGAAGTAGAGCACCGTTACCTGTGAGAAAGAGAACCAGGCCGAGTGCCGCCAATAAACACCATACAAGAAGAAGCCAGTACTTTCTTTTTTCAATAATCTTTTTAAATAAGAAAATTAAAAAACCAGACGTCGTTCTGGGAATTTCTTCCTTCTGTTCAGGAGTATTATCGGTGTTCTGCATAATGTATTTAGTAGACCACTGAATGATTTATTTGACTAGATTTTTTTATCCTGAGGAAATCAGACTCTTTCATTTGGAGATCTGACAAATGGGAAGTGAGATTCATCATTGATTAAGGCCTGGGCCATCTCAACTTTTTTACTCATAAATGTGCGCAGGTTGATTTTATATTTCTCATAACCAATCAGTGGTTCAAAAAACCAGAAAACCAGCATGTTGTAGACGATGAAAGGGTAACAATCGTGCTGCATAAGCCGGTCAAACTCACTCCCCTTAACATTTTTACTAGGAAGAAGTCCGTTATTAAACAACCAGTCCCCGGTCGTGCGCGTTTTGGGTTTTGGGCCTAGCGTGAAACCGTGGCGGTCAACAATCAATCGATCCATAAAACGCTGATCTTCCGGAATATCCCAGTCGATAACCATGCTGGAAAATTGGATGCCATGACTTTTATAAAACTCGCGGAAGAGTTCTCTGATTTCTGGCATGTGCCCCGGAAGATGCAGAAGTTCTTTGGTCATTCCGTCATAGACGGTTTGAATCTTTTTCTCCTGGCAAAAAAGCACCGTTCTCGTGTGCCAGCTCAGCGAACTTAACCCGGGAGTGGCCAGGTTATAAAAGTGAAACTCTTTTAAGAATTTAAAGAAATGTTTGTAGCTTAAATGCTTAACGATTTTATCAGTTGAAAAAACTGAAAGAGTGAATTTATCAGCGCCGTATTTTTTTTGCAGGCGCTCAAGATTTTGCTCTGGCCAGGGAGAGTTTTCAGTCGCTTTCTCGTAGAAAGTCAGAAGATGAACGCGGTCGTGCTTTTCAGCAGCGAGTCCCGCTGTGCAAAAAGAATCAGTTCCACCTGAAAATAAAACGACACACTCATTCATATGGATTTTGTACTCCTAATTCTTTAAGCATCCATTTGGCCAAGGCGCCAAAAAGTTTAAAAGGAAGATGAACAAAAAAAGAAATCATCTGAAACCACATGAGTCTCAGTCGGTAGGGAAGAAGTAAGGCAATCAGGCAGATGAGAGAAGAGAAAATCAACCTGATAATAATTAATCCGTTATTCACTCGAGGAGTTTTCCACTTGGTAATTCGTTAGGCTTAAACTTTAACTTGCCATGGGGGTTATGGCACTATTTAATTATTATCAGTGAAAAATATTTTAAAACTCATCCTGGCCACTGTCCTTACCCTTGTCATATGTGAGGTTTCTCTCCGCTTAGTCGATCATTACGCTCGCAAATCTGCACCAGGAAATGAAAAAGGTGAAGGGATTCAGTCGCAAGCAATGAAGAGTTTTTTGCAGGATAAAATCAATCGCCTTTGGGTAAGGGGAAGAGACGCCCGCCACCACTTCTTTGAGCCGCCGTTTGATGTTTTCGTCAACAAAGACTTTCATAATCAAAGCCGCCTGGATTTTATTCACAATTATGTTTCACTGCCAAAAAATATTAATACGACAGTTGAAAATTTTTTGCGCTTAAATGATCAAAAACAAAACGAAACATTTACCGTGACCAGCAATAATTTAGGATTTCGTGGGAGTAGAAATATTCCAATTGAAAAAAAAACAGACACTTTTCGCATTGTCTTACTTGGTTCCTATCCGGCCTTTGGTCACGCAGTTAATGACGATGAAACCTATGCCAGTATTCTTGAAAATTCTCTTAACAAACATTTCAATGGGAAAAAGAACATTGAAATCTGGAATGGAGGAAAACAGGGGGCAACCAGTATCATGGGTTACTCGCGTTTGAAAAAAGACGCTCTCTCTTTAAGGCCCGATCTCATTATTTGGGACTTTGGTTGGATTGAACTCTATCTCGGCAGAGACATGGTAAAGCAAGATGGAAAGAGAGTTGAGCTTAAAAACCTGAATTGGTTTGAAAGACAAGTTATTAGAAAGTGTGTGAACACCATCCTTGAACCTTTGGCCCTTTGTAAGTTCTCGCTGAATAAAATGACAAAAGTCAGCTACAGTGATGCCATTGACGGGTGGAAAGAATCTATGACACTTTTAAGAGAGTGGGCAAAAGAAAACAAGATCCCAGTGGTATTCTTAAGACACAGAGGTGTGACGATTCCAAATCAGGAGTACACAGCTTTTGATGCTCCTAAAGAAAGAATGTACTTTGTGGATACATCAGCTTCATTAGACCCGGCACCGACGGCAGAAGAGAAAAATCTTTTTTGGGGAAAGGTGAACTGGCTTAGTGAATTACACCATACGCGCGAAGAAGTAGAGAAATCAGACGAGAAGCTGATTTTCTTAGGAGATGCCATCCAGTACAACAAACTAGGATATAAACGCATCGGACTTTACTTAGCAGATTGGTTTATTAAAAAAGACCTGCAGCTTTAATTTATGATTAATATTTATTCAGTTCCACATTTAAAAACGAACCTGTCTCATCTTCATAAGTATTTCAATGAAGCGGATATGCTCGGCGGCGTGAAAAGCCGTCATGTGATGAAGTTGGAAGAAAAGTTTTCTAAAGGGGGAAAACAGGCCGTGGCAGTTAACCACTGCACGAGTGGATTAAAGATTGCTCTAAGCAAATACAAACCAACAACTGTGGTTGTTCCGGTTGTGGTTTTTTTTGGAGTGATTGGCGCGATCCTTGAGGTCGGGCACGACTACATCCTTGCTCCTGTTGACCAGTATGGAAATATTGATAAGTCAGTTTTAAAAAACATCCCGGACAATTACATTGTGATGAATGTGCATATGAATAGCCGCGTGTCTGATTTGCGCGACTTCTCTCATCTCACAATTATTGATGACGCCGCTTCTGCCTTTGGTGGCAAATTTAAGGATGGCAAAGACCTGATCTACGATGCCCCTTACGATTCAGTGATTAGTTTCTCCTACGGGAAACCATTAACTGCTGGTGAAGGTGGAATTGTTTTTACAACAAATAATACAGAGTTTTATAAAGAAAAAAGATATTGTGGAATCACCAATCTCACTGGGACTTATGGAATAAGTGACTATGAGATCAATGAGATTACCACTAAAGCACCTTTTAATGCTTTGGGGGCAGCACTCGTTTCACTTCAGTTGGAGAAATTTAACGAGGACACAGAGAAGAGAAAAGCGCTTTCATTAGAGTTTGATAAACTCGCAGCCTTTAATCAGATCAAAAGTGATTTAAATGGAGTGTGCCTGACTTACTTCATGCGTTTTGCAACGAACGCTCAAAGAGAAGCAGCAAAAGAGTATTTTAATAATAACGGGATTCAGTGTTACCTGAATCACAAACCATTATATATGTACAATGCCTTTAAAGACGCCAAGATGATAGAAGGGACGCGCGAGAGCGCTGAGGATTATTTCTCAAAAGCTCTGCACATCACAAGTCGATCGGATTTAAAGGTAGAAGAGATTGAGCATATTAAAGCTCACCTTTCTTCCTTAAGCAGGATCATTGCATGAAAGTACCAACATACGATTTAGAATGGAAAAAACAAGCCACACCTTTTATCCGAGAGGCCTTTAGTGCTTTTAAACCAAGAGCTGAATTCTTAAAAAGAAATGTTGAGGCCCGCGAACAAAAGCTCGATGATAATGAACAACCTAATATTCTGGAAGTGAAAACTCCGCTGACAGAATACACAGGGCAAGTCGCTGACTTCGATGTCGTTTTTGAGAACTGTCCAAACTATGCTGAAATCAGAAAGGCCATGGATCATGTCCTGGCCTACGTTACTGAAGTGGCCTCAAGTGCAAAAGCAACTTTTGTTACTTTTGCAACAGATATTACCGGCGCAGAAATGGGAATCCGTCATCTTCATCCGAAAATGAATGGAGACCGTTGCAATGTTTTAACTTTTGGCATCCCACTTTATTTAGGAGAGCGAGCACCGAGTTTTGATATTTATGTCAATGAAACCCAGTGGCCGACTCGTTATTATGTCGATTACAAACGAATCCGAGACCTAGATCTTTCTTATATGAAACTCAATATGCCGATGGATGGCTCTATTTTTCATATGCAATTTGATGGCTCAAGACACCCGCATGTGATCACTTACACCGACTCTGTTTTCATGTGGTTTGTCTTTGATGGAGTCGAATTCAAAGACCAGCGAGACATCGGAAACGGACTCAACATTAAGTTCTTATAACTCCGGCCTGCGCATCGCACCTCTAAATCCTTGAAAAGAGGGCACTTTTAAGTGCTTATAATCAGGCTATTTTTAGGCAAATCCAAAGTATTTTTCGTTCATAACATTGACACTCACCCGGATGATACCACCTTTAAATTATAAGATTTTGAATCGAGGAAATGAAATGACGGAAAACACGAACGACACAAACAGCGAAGAGATTTTAAACGCTGATGGAAATGAAGCAACGACAGAAAATGTAGAAAGCATTGGAGCGGCCAACGCGAAAGCGGGGGAAGATTTCAAAGCGAAATACTATTACCTGGCAGCTGAATTTGAAAACACGAGAAAGAGATTTGAGCGTGAGAAAGAAAATCTTCTTAAGTATGGAAGTGAGAAAATTCTCTCTAACCTGATCAACGTCGTGGATAACTTCGATTTAACAGTGGCAGCACTTAAAAATGATAATGACGATAAAGTTCAAAATATTGTGAAAGGAATTGAAATGATCCGCACACAATTTTTAGACGTATTAAAACAAAATGGACTAACTCAGGTTGAGTCTCTTGGCAAAACCTTTGACCCTAATTTCCACGAAGCAGTCGCTCAGGCTCCGGCTCCGGGGAAAGAAGACCAAGAAGTCATCACTGAGTATCAAAAAGGATATGTGTTAAATGGAAGGCTCTTAAGGGCCGCAAAAGTAGTAGTAGCAAATAACGCGTAATTTAGATTTAGAAATTAAAAATATAAGGAGACATTTATGGGAAAAATTATTGGTATCGACTTAGGGACAACAAACTCATGTGTGGCCGTACTTGAAAACGGAACATACAAAGTTATCGCAAACGCTGAAGGACACAACACAACTCCTTCAATCGTTGGTTTCGCAAATAACGGTGAAGTACTTGTTGGTCAGGTTGCTAAAAGACAATCAGTTACAAACCCAAAGAAAACACTTTTTGGTATTAAAAGACTAATCGGAAGAAAGGCTGACGCTCTAGAAGTAAAAAAGTTCATGGAAGTAGCACCTTTTGAAATCCTAGCTAACAAAAATGGAGATGCTTGGGTAAAGGTTGACGGAAAAGAAATGTCACCTCAAGAAGTATCAGCAAAAATCCTTGAGAAACTTAAGAAAGCTGCTGAAGACTACCTAGGACAATCTGTTACTGAAGCAGTTATTACTGTTCCAGCTTACTTCAACGATGCTCAAAGACAGGCAACTAAAGATGCAGGTCGTATCGCGGGTCTTGATGTAAAACGTATCATTAACGAGCCAACTGCAGCTGCACTTGCTTACGGTATGGACTCTAAGAAAGATAAAAACATCGCTGTATTCGACCTTGGTGGTGGTACATTCGATATTTCTATTCTTGAAATTACATCTGATGGTGTATTCGAAGTAAAAGCGACTAACGGGGATACATTCCTTGGTGGGGAAGACTTCGATTACAGAATCATCAACTTCCTTGCTGAAGAGTTTAAGAAAGAAAATGGTGTTGATTTAAGACAAGACACAATGGCGCTTCAAAGATTAAAAGAAGCCGCTGAAAAAGCTAAGCATGAGCTTTCAAACGTTAACCAGACAGACGTTAACCTTCCGTTCATCACTGCAGATGCAACTGGACCGAAGCACTTAAACGTAGCGATCACAAGAGCGAAGTTTGAACAGTTAATTGCTGACCTTGTACAAAAACTAGTTGAGCCATGTAACACATGTATCAAAGACTCAGGACTTTCACTTGCTGAAATCCATGAAGTTGTTCTAGTAGGTGGTGCGACTCGTACTCCAATCGTACAAGCTAAAGTAAAAGATATCTTCGGAAAAGAGCCTTCTAAAGGTGTAAACCCGGATGAAGTTGTAGCCGCTGGTGCTGCTATCCAGGGTGGGGTTCTAGCTGGTGACGTTAAAGACGTTCTTCTTCTAGACGTAACTCCATTATCACTTGGTATCGAAACTCTTGGTGGTGTTTCTACAAGAATCATCGAGAAAAACACAACGATCCCAACTAAGAAGTCTCAGGTGTTCTCGACAGCTCAGGATAACCAACCAGCTGTATCGATTCACGTACTTCAAGGGGAAAGAGAATTTGCTAAAGACAACAAAACTCTTGGTAGATTCGATTTAACTGGAATTTCTCCAGCTCCACGTGGAATTCCACAAATTGAAGTAACGTTCGACATCGACGCCAACGGTATCGTTCACGTTTCTGCTCAGGATAAAGCAACTGGTAAATCTCAAGAAATCAGAATCACTTCTGGTTCAGGTTTAACAGAAGAAGAAATCCAAAGAATGGTAAAAGATGCAGAAGTTAACCGTGCAGCTGACCAGGAAAGACGTCACGTTGTAGACGCAAGAAACAACCTTGATGGTTTAATCTTCGCGACTGAAAAAATGATTAAAGATGGAGAAGGGAAAATCTCTGCTCAATCTAAGTCAGAGCTTGAAGGGGCCGTAACAGAAGCGAAAACTAAATTAACTTCTGAGTCTCTTGATGAGTTAAAAGCAGCTGTAGAAAGACTACAAAACGTATCTCATAAAGTTGCTACAGAAATGTACCAAGCTGGTGGAGCTCCTGGAGCAGAAGCTGGAGCACAAGGTAACCCTGGTGCTGGAGCTGGTGCAGACGCTGGTGCAAAAAAGAATGACGACGATGTAGTAGACGCAGACTACAAAGAAGTTTAATCTGAGTTCAGTTAAATAATTTTACTAAGAATTGAAGGTCTCTCCTAGCGGAGAGACCTTTTTCGTAAAGGATCATATGAGCAACAAACGCGATTATTACGAGGTTCTTGGGGTCCAGAAAAGCTCTAGCAAGGATGAAATTAAAAAGGCCTATCGCAAGATGGCCATGCAGTATCACCCTGATAAAAACCCCGACAACAAAGAAGCTGAAGCAAAATTTAAAGAGGCTTCTGAAGCCGCAGAAGTTCTTTTAGATGATGATAAAAAAGCACGCTATGATCAATTCGGTCATGCCGGTATGAACGGGCAAGGCGGATTTGGCGGCGGCGGATTCCAACAAGGAGACTTTGGGGATTTTGGCGATATTTTCGGCGACATCTTTGGAGATATGCTTGGTGGACGCGGTAGAGGCCGCGGAGGCAGAAGATCAACAGGACGCCCTGGTGACGATCTGCAAATGGGAATTGATATCGACTTTAGCGAAGCTGCTTTTGGTACAGAGAAAACCATTTCACTAACTAAAAACGTGAAGTGTGACACTTGTAGCGGAACGGGAGCAAAGGCCGGATCATCTCCTACGACTTGTGATTACTGTAATGGTCACGGAGAAGTTCGCCGTCAACAAGGCTTCTTCACTGTTTCATCGACATGTCCAAAATGTAATGGTTCAGGTCAGATGATTAAAGATCCATGTGGTACTTGTCACGGTCAAGGTAAGAAGAAAAAGAAAGTCGATCTGCAAGTGAAAATCCCGGCGGGAATTGACCAAGGTCAGCGCTTAAAACTTTCAGGTGAAGGTGATGCTGGATCTAATGGTGGACCAAACGGAGACTTGTACGTAGTGATCAATATTCGTCAGCACGAAATTTTCGAGCGCGATGAGTTCGACGTCCATTGTACAGTGCCTATCAGCTTCTCGAAAGCTGCATTGGGAGCGGAAATGGAAGTTCCGACACTATCCGGGAAAGTTCAATTGAAAATCCCAGCAGGAACTCAGTCGGGCGTAAAAATGCGTCTTAAAGGAAAGGGAATCCAGAGACTAGGCGGATACGGAGTGGGCGACCAGATCGTAACTGTACAAGTTGAAACTCCAACTAAACTCTCAAGCGAACAAAAGGATTTATTCCAGCGCTTAGCAGAAGTTGAAGAGAATTCTAATCCGATGAGCCGTGGGTTTTTTGATAAAGTAAAAGACTTATTTCAATAATAACTTCGCAAATGATGAGCCGGGCAATGCCCGGCTTTTTTAGTCAGTCAATTTATAACACAACTTCCTTTTATAAAACTCCAACGCTTGTTAGAATAATCCAATCAAATAATAGATTTTCCAGGATTGTATTGTGAAAAGTGTTTTTGTTTTGATGGCCTTTCTTTTTGTTACTTCATGTTCAGGGGTGAGTATGATCACACCGGAAAGAAAAGTGGCAGACAATGTTGATACTTCTAAATTATACCACCAGGATTTCCTGCAAAAAATCAATGCAGCTAAAGAAAAAGTGCGCCAAGGGAAAAACGACCTCGCTCTTAAAGATGTAGCAGCAATTAAGGAAGAAAAACTTTCAAATGCTGAGAAAGCAACGAAGAGAAACTTAACAGGTGTTATTAATTTCTCTCAAAAAAGATATGAAGCTGCAGCTAAGAGTTTTGAAGAGGCGAGTGCTTTAGCAAAAGATGACCCGGCCTTAGATGCACAAATTTATCTCAACCTGGGAAGTGCTTACTATAAGATGAATCAAAATGAAAAAGCGCTTAATACGCTTTCTCAGGCAAATTACAAAAATCTTCAGGATACAGAAGCAAAAAAATTCCACCAACTTTACGCTCTTCTTTCTCAACAACTTGGAAAAAAAGAACAAAGCCTTTCGGCCCTTATCCGTTCACTTGAAGATAGAAAATCAATCAGCGAACTGACAACAGATCCAAGATACGGACAAATTGAAGAGCAGTTTAAAAAACTTTCAAGCAGTGAGCGTGTACGTTTATTAGAAGAGTTCGATCAGGACAAAAACCTGAGTGTGGCCTATTTAGCCTATAAGGAAGCCGAGACTGCTTTCCGTGAAGGAGACCAGGACAAAGTTAAAGACTTCTCAGAATGGATTGAAAAACGTTATGGATCAAACACAGAGATTATGGGACTGGTGGCAAGCCTTGGAGCAAGAAACCAAAACAACACAGCAAAGATTGATCTCCGTTACATTGGTGTGGCCCTGCCTCTTTCTGGGGACCTAAAAAGCCTGGGAGAAAGAGCACTGGCGGGTATTGATGTGGCCCTTGAAGAAATGTCACAGGACCCAAACAAGAAATATCGTTTAGAAATTAAAGACACAAAAGGGAATCCGGCCAACGGAGCTTTTGCGGTTAAGGACTTTATTGAAACAAACAACGTTGCCGCTGTTATTGGTGGGCTAACAACAGCTGAAGCGACAAAAGAGTACCTGGAAGCTAAAAAATATGGAGTAGTCTTTATTTCGCTCTCAAAGGTTCTTCTGCCAAAAGAAGAAAAGAACCATCTTTTAATCGAGATCCCAGGCTCAATAGAATCGCAGGTGAATACACTTTTCTCTGAGAGAATGCTCGCAAAAATCGGTAAGCGTCCGGCGATCATGTATCCAAAGACGGATATCGGCGAAGCTTACGCGAACGAGTTCTGGAGACAATCAAAGAAATACAATTTAGACGTGACTGGTCTTATTTCTTTCGATCCAAATCAAACTGATTACCGCGACCCGGTTAAAAATATTCTGGGAATTAAGTTTAATCGTGAACGTGAAGAAGAGCTGGCGATTGTTAAAGACATCGCTCACCTGGAGAGTAAAAAGAGCATTAAGCGCGTGCAGAATCTTCAGCCACAAATTGATTTTGACTGGGTATTTGTTCCGGCCCTTCCAAGAGAAGTGGTGCAGATCCTGCCAAACTACAATTACTTTGATGCTTTCAACTTAAACTACGTAGGGGTGCCAAGCTGGAGGTCTGAGTTGATGGTGAACGAAGGTTACCGTTACGGAAATGTGTATTTCATGGATGAGCCAATCAGTGGAACCGAGACTCCATTTACACAGAAATTTTTCCAAAAATTTAAGAAGCAACCAAACATAGTAGAAACTATTGCCTATGACTCATTAAGAATATTGTTTGACGTCATTGAGGCGGACTCTTCTTATCAGACGCGACAAGATTTAGATTTAGCCCTCATTAAAAAGGAAAATTTAAAAAGTGAAAGTGGGTCGTGGAAATTGGCGGATGATATCTGGATGAAGGATATGAGCACTTTTAGAATTAAGAGAGAAGGAATTGAAGCTGTAGTAAATTAAGTTTTATCAATAGTTTGCGCCGATTACCCGATTGGGATAATCAGGTAATCGGCACTGAAAAACTATTTTTTAGCAGCTGCAATTTTCTTTTTGATTCTTGCTTTTTTCTTTGCTTGAGCTGTTTTTCTTTTCATTTTTAGCGCGATAGATTTTCTTCCCATTCCCATTTTATTCTTCCTTTTTGGTCGGTTAATTAAGCTGATTTTCAGATGTCATAGTCTATTAAAAACAACAAGGGAAATCTAGTATTTAATTGTTGTATCCAACCAAGTGAAATGATAAATTTTATTATAAACATTTTAGTTTATTAGAATGGACTCGGAAAATAACAATGGTTGTTAAAAAAAGCACGCAAAAAAAAGCAGTGCAAAAAAAATCGCCTGCAAAGGCCAAAAAAACTGCTAATTCGACAAAGAAGACGGTTAAGGCCGTGAAGGCGAGAGCTGAAAAAGATATCGCTGCAGCCTTAGATACAAGTATTGAAACTGCGCTGAACGAAGATTCAACTATCAGCCAGCAAAGACGTGAAGTCCTTCACGAGATCAGTGATCTTAAAGAAAAACTTCGCCACAGAAGAATTCATGGAAATGAAGACAAAAAGAAAATCGCTCGCGACATGCTTGAGCGATACACTGGCCATGAAATCAAAGACTTTCAAAAACAGATTATTCTAACAAACTTTCACTACTACGTAGAGCGCTTCAATGCTCTTCTTCCAGATGCACACTACACTCAAGGCTCAGCGTTTAAGGCTTCTTCATCGAAGAAAGCAAAAGTAACGATTATTGAATTTGGTGTTGGTTCAGCAATGGCCGCTTTAATCGGCGAGCTTCTGGCAGTAGTAGAGCCCAAAGCAGTTCTATTCCTAGGTTTAGCTGGCGGTGTTCACCCTTCTCTTGATGTTGGAGATTTCGTTCTTCCAATCGCATCAGTGAGAGGAGAAGGTGTAACTCAGCACTTTTTACCTGAGCAAGTTCCGGCCCTTCCTACGTTCAAGGTTCAGAAGTTTGTTTCACAAATTCTGGTAGAGCACGGATTAGAATACAGAACAGGAACGATTCACTCGACGGATTACCGTTTCTGGGAATTCGACGACAGATTCAAATTAAATTTATTAGAAGAAAGAGTACTGGCCGTAGAGATGGAAACTGCCGCTCTTTTCGTTTCTTGTTTTGTAAGTAAAGTTAATATTGGAGCCCTTTTACTCATCTCTGACTGCCCACTAAAAGAAGGTGGAATTAAAACTAAACAGTCAGCAAAAGCAGTCTTTAGAAAATTTACCGATGTTCACATCGAACTTGGTATTGAAGCTATGGCCGACATTGCGGAGAGAGGAGAGGCTATCCGTCACTATCAATGGTAAAAACTAATTAAGGAATATGGAAAATGTTTAAAAGAGCTTTAGACTGGTTTTCAAATGATTTAGCTATCGACCTTGGGACAGCTAACACATTGGTTTATGCAAAAGACAGAGGGATTATCGTTAACGAACCTTCAGTGGTAGCAGTTCACCAGGGTGCAAAAGGCCAAAGTAGAGTTTTAGCTGTTGGTAAAGAAGCAAAAGATATGTTGGGAAGAACTCCTGGATCTATCAAAGCCATCAGACCAGTTAAAGACGGGGTTATCGCAGACTTCGAAGTGACTCAAGCGATGATCAGATACTTCATTACAAAATCACTTACCGGTTCAAAACTGATTAAGCCAAGAATCGTTATTTGTATCCCTTTCGGGATCACTCAAGTAGAAAAAAGAGCGGTAAAAGAATCGGCTGAACAAGCTGGTGCTCGCGAAGTTTATCTAATTGAAGAACCAATGGCTGCTGCTATCGGAGCTGGCCTTCCAATCACTGAACCATCAGGTAACATGATCGTTGATATCGGTGGTGGTACGACTGAAGTTGCGGTTATCTCTCTTGGAGGTATCGTTTACTCTAAATCAGTTCGTGTAGCCGGTGATAAATTCGATGAGGCCATCGCTTCATACATTAAGAAAAAATACTCTCTTCTAATTGGGGAAAGAACAGCTGAAGCCATTAAACTTGCTATCGGTAACGCTTATCCATTCGATGATGAAGTTAAAACTTACGAAGTAAAAGGACGCGACCTGATTGCAGGTGCTCCAAAAATTATCGAAGTAACTTCTGATGAAATTCGTGATGCTCTAGCAGATCCAGTTTCAGAAGTTGTTGAAGCCATCAAAATCTCTCTTGAAAAAACTCCACCTGAACTTGCAGCTGATATCGTTGATAACGGAATCATTCTTGCTGGTGGTGGTGCACTTCTAGCTAACCTAGATGTTCTAATCAAGGAAAAGACAGGTCTTCCAGTTTCAATCGCTGAAGATCCTTTAACTTGTGTTGTTCGTGGGTGTGGAAAAGTTCTAGAGTCTCTTGAACTTCTAAGACAAGTAACAATTAGCTAAGAGGCGACAAGTGTCGCGAGCAAAAATTAACTTCATTAAACTTAATCAAGAAGAGCTATCTGCCAAGATAGCTCTTTTAGTTTCTGAGACCAGCCGAGTGATCTTCTGGAAAACGGCCCCTCGTTATTACGAAGGGAGAGCTTTCCTGTTCGATGTTCGCCAAAGAAAAACCTATCTGACAGTCAGCGATTGCAACATACATTTAAGATTAAGTGGAGAGCGCATTTGTTTGAATTTTTCTATCAATGACATCGACTATTTCCTTAGAGGAAAAGTAGTTGAGCAAGAGGAAAACAATATGCAGATGGTGGTGGAGCTTGAAGAGCATTGCTTCCGAGTGGAAAAGAGAAGTCGTGAAAGACTTCTGACTTACCCGGTGTATGAAGTCTATGCTTATTTGAAGTACGCTAAAAATCCGGCAACCAATGTAGTGTTCTTTAATAAAAAGGAACAACAGAGCCGCGATTTTTTCTCAGAAATCGATAACCTTCAAAAAAATAGAATTCAATCGCTGACTTCTGATCTTCATTTGGGTGAAAGCGAAGACTTGGTAGGTTTTCGTGTAGAAGACCTCTCTTCATCTGGGCTGAGCTTTTTTGCCAACACAAAAGAAAAAGAAAATATTCTGGACGCTTTAGGCGACGGAAAATTTTCTTTAGTTTTAAATTTTGAAATGCAGGTTTTTAACCTGGAAGAAGCGAGTATTGTTTATAAAATTAATTATATCAATTCGCAGTTCTCTGGTGTGCCGATGTATAAAATCGGGATCACTTTCAAGGCCAGCCCAAGTTTAAAGAGAAAAATTGAAGACCATTCAGGCATCACAGTAGACCTGGTGGATTATCAAAAAGAGTTTGAAGAGTTTATAAAAAATGAATAAGAGTTTTTATCTCCTACCTATTTTACTGGTGACGTTGATCTCCTGTAGTGTGATGGGGAAAAAAGGCGCCGTTTCCAAACTTCCTTCCGAAGATGGGGCCTTTAGTTATACGGATAAGAATGGTGAGTTCTCAGTCCGTATTTCAGCTGGGCTCGATAAAAACAATAAGAATTTTTCAACGAAACGAGTGATGGAGATCCCCAACCGTCAAAAGGATAAAATCCTTGAGCAAAGCGTGGCAATCTCAACACTGGGGTCAGTGAAAAAAAATATCATATTGAGACCAAAAATTTCCCAATACAACGTCTGGTTTGATGGAAAGAAATACGCTTCTGAACTTAAGATCAACGCCGCAAAAAAGGCCATCGATCTAAAGATGACAAGCCCCGAGTCTCAGTGGAATGGAACAAAACAAGTCAAGTTTCCCAATACTAAGATGCTTCCGTGCTTTTTCTCACAGATTATTGAGTGTGCAAAAGTTTCAGGCTTTATTTCTAAAGCTTCTGATAAAAAATCTGGCAGCACAAAAATGCTGGTGATCTGGGAAGGCTACCCCTATCTCAATGAAACCTTCAGTGATTTCCCAAGTGAGCTTTTTTCTGAAGCTGTACTTGAATATGATGGCAAAACCAAAGAATCTGAGAGAAGATTTAATTTAAGAGTTGCCGGGCAATCAATTTTCTACATTTTAAATGATAAGGACGTCATGATTAAAATGTTTTGGGTTAGCCAGGGGATCTCGATGGTGAGCAAGTCGGTCGCCAAAGAAACTTCAGCAGAGGACGGGGGAAGTTTTGAGTAGATTCATTGAAAAAATTCTGTACGCAGCGCTGACTATCTTTGTTGCGTTGACGACAATCTTTTTTGTCATTCGCATGTCTCCGGGAGACCCTGTTGAGACAGTCCTTGGTCAAAAAGCGACTCAAGAAGAAATCATGAAATTAAAAAGTCAGCTTGGTCTGGACTTGCCAATGTCTTCTCAGTACAAGGCTTACTTAAAAGGCCTAACTAAGGGAGACATGGGAAAAACAATCTTTGGAAACAAAGATGTAAAAGAACTTCTGAAAGAAAGAATGAAGCCGACGATTACACTGGCCTCTATTTCAGTTACCCTTGCCGCGATCGTAGGAATATTCCTGGGGATTCTTGCTGGTTACAAAAAGAACAAAAGTTTTGATAAGTTCTCTCGTTTGATTTCTCTTTTTGCCTTATCATTTCCGATATTCTCATTAGCGCCGCTAATGGTTCTTTTATTCTCTATTAAGCTTAACTGGTTCCCGGTTTCTGAGTGGGGAACTCTTAAGCATATGTTCCTGCCGATTGTGACATTAGTTATTCCTCTAAGTGCAGTCGTTATGCGCGTGACGAGAAACAAATACCTGGAAGAAGTTCATTCTCAATGGGTTATGGTGACGAGATCAAAAGGTCTTAATGAAGTTTCCATTCTTCTTCGCGTATTAAAAGTTTGTCTTCCTACAATTCTAAACGTTGTTTCTATCCAGCTTTCGGTGGTTATCGCAGGAACAATGATTACAGAAACTATTTTTGATATTCCGGGGATGGGGTCCCTTCTGTTTGATGGAATCCAAAACCGCGATTACCCAATTGTCCAGGCCGTTATTGTGTACTCAACTTTAACCTACATGGTGATCTACTTCGTTATCGATTTTGTTAACGAAAAGTTAGATCCAAGAACCCAGAGCTAGGAGAGTCCATGAGTCTACAAAGAAAATTTACTAAAGAAATGAAGTGGGGACTTGGAGTCCTCTCGCTCTATATCGTTTGGGCCTTATCGTGGTTTGTTTATAAATACACTATTAAAGGATCATTCCTAAAGCCTTACACTCCAGAGCTCGATATGAAACAAGAGCTGGCAATGCCTATGACTAAAGGGCTTGTTTTGGGAGCAGATTTACTTGGTCGCTCGCTGCTTGAAGTTCTTTCTGCTGGATTAACTTACTCGTTGACTCTCTCGATGTTGGTGACAATCATTACAGCTTCTATTGGAATCCTGATGGGGTATATGGCGGTCAAAGCGCCGAGCTGGTTTAAGCTTGGGTTTGACCTGGCGATCAACTTAGTTTTTATTTTTCCAAGCATTCTGATTGCGATTATGATTATGGCCGTTACTGGTCAATCAATGAAAGGTCTGATCTTTGCAATGATCATTACCGGATGGCCTGGTTACGCCAAGATTGCCCGCGGTGAAGCAAAGAGAGTGCTATCGCTAACCTATGTTGAAGGGGCGCGTGCTATCGGAATTGGTGAAGTGAGACTTTTCTTTACGATTATTATCCCGGCCATTTTGCCAGTGATGATCGTTAACATGGTTCTGGGAATCAGTGGTGTTATTATCAGCGAAGCCTCGCTTGGATTTTTAGGTCTTGGTGGAAGTCCATACTCGTGGGGAGCAATGCTTTCTGCGGCAAAAACAGTTTTATTAGAAGCACCTCACATCGCCATGATTTTATCAGTGACGATGGCAGGTTTAATTATTGGTTTAAATTTATTCGGTGATGGTCTTCGCGATTATCTCGATCCAAATAAAGGTTAATTATGAATCAACTTGGGCAACTTGTTTTTACAGGATTAAGCGGTTTAACACTGACGGATGAAGAAAAGAAATTCATCGAAAAAGAAGATATCGGTGGAGTTATTCTTTTTTCTAAAAACTATGAATCACCTGCCCAGCTTGCTGAGCTGGTTAATAGTGTTCAGGTTTTAAGAAAAGAGTATCCTCTTTTTATCTGTACAGACCACGAAGGGGGAAGAGTCGTGAGATTTAAAACTCACTTCACTCAGTTTCCTCCGATGCTGGAAATCGCCAAGCTTGATTCGCCGAAATTAGTTTTTGAGGTCGCAACAATCATGGCAGAAGAGCTGCTTGCTTGCGGGATCAACCTGAACCTGGCACCCGTTTGCGATATCTGGAATAATGACCAGAATAAAGTTATCTGGGATAGAGCTTTCGGAACTGATCATGAAACAGTATCGAAATTTATTTCTTCAATGATCCGTGGATTTGAAACAAATCACCTGATGTCTTGTGCGAAACACTTTCCAGGACACGGCAATACACTGAAAGATTCTCACTACGATCTCCCTATTGTTAAAAAGCCATTAGAAGAAATTAGGAATGAAGAGCTTCAGCCATTCATCAAAGCGGTAAAAGCGCGCGTTGATATGATCATGATGGCTCACATTATTGTTGAAGACATCGACCCTGACCTTCCATGTTCACTTTCTCCAAAAGCTCACGCCATTTTAAGAAATGAACTGAAGTATAAAGGATTGATTCTCTCAGATGATATGCAGATGGGGGCGATCACTGCTCATCGTGGAACTGGTGAAGCAGCGATGATGGCCATCAGAGCGGGAAGTGATTTAGTCGAGTATAGAGATATGTCCGAAGCCGTTTTAGGACTTGAAGGCCTGAAGAAAGCTCAAAAAGATAAAACAATCAAAGCAGCAGACTTCGCTGATCGCTTAACTCGAATCAGTGAAGCTAAAAAAGCTTACTTTACTGAGTACAAGCCGATCTACGTTCCAGATTTAGAGAAAAAGTTCAGCCGCAAACAAAACCAGCTTTTTGTTGAAGACCTAAAAAAGAAAATCGCAGAAAAGAGTAACAGAGCTTAAGGCTCTGTTACTACCGGACAATATTTCCACATCGACAATGCATCGCTCAGGATTTTGTTTTATCTGATATCATTAACTTATGATGGAGATAGAATGACCAGGGCCCTGATAGGACTTTCAATTTTTCTGTTCATATTTAGTTCAGGCAATTTGAAGGCGATTGAATTTAACGACCTTACACAAGATCAAAAATTTGAGCTTTATAATGAGTCGTGTGAAAAAGAGCAGTTTGCAAACTGCTATCAAGTCGCACATTGGTATCTTCAAAATAAACGTCTCGATCCAATTGATGAGCGCGCGACTCGCGAAGAAATCAATCAGCTAAAAGAGAAACGCAAAAAAGTTAAACTTGAAAACTTTGACAATGAAATCTCTGATGAAGAGATGGCAAAGCTTAAGCAATTAACAGCGAAACTCATTCCGGAAAATCAGGAAAAAATCAGCCAGGCAAAAGCAAAAGATGCTCTTCAGCGCGCTTGTGGTGGTGGGGAGAAAATCGCCTGTAAAGAATTGAGCGGAAAACTTGAATATGAGGGAGCGGTTCTTCTTTATTATGCAGCTCTTGCATTGATTGGACTTGCTGTTTTCTTAATCGCAAAAACTATTTTCCAGGATGAAGACCAGTTCCAGGCCCAGGAAAAACTAGATGATAACAAAACTCAACTAGACGATATCGCTCGTCATGGTGTTGTTCTTCGTTACTCACGTCCTTTCTTTAAACGTTACTTCAGTCCGATTGTATCCGGAATGAAGAATAGGAAAACATTCAAAGATAAATACCGCAGAAAACTTGCAGCAGCTGGTTTAACCAGTGTTCTAACACCGGAAGATTTTTTTGCATTTAAACTTTTCTTAATTCTTGGTTTCCCGATTCTCTTTATGGTGGTGAGAACTTTCCTGGAAGAGACATGGCCTTTAACCTTGATTCCAGTCATTGCGTTTATCGGGTTCTTTTATCCAGATTTCTGGATTAAGGGAAAGATTCAGCAAAGACAAAAAGAGATTATCAGTGCGATGCCATTTTGCGTGGATATGCTGGCGCTTTCAGTTGAAGCAGGTCTGGACTTTATTGCAGCGATGACAAAAGTTATTGAGAAAGCAAAGGCCAATCCTTTGACTGAAGAATTTGAGATTCTCATCAAAGAAATTAAAATCGGGGCAAGCCGTGCAGAAGCTTTAAGAAACCTGGCGTGGAGAATTGACTTGATTCAGATCTCTTCATTTGCCGCGACTCTAATTGCAGCTGACTCAGTAGGGGCTTCTATCGGCCCTATCTTAAAGGCGCTTTCGGTTGAGATCAGACAGAAAAAATCTTCAGAAGTAGAAAAGGCCGGGGCAACTGCGGCGACAAAAATTCTATTTCCAATGCTCTTTTTAATTGTTCCGTCGGTTCTGATGGTTGTATTCGCACCGATTGTCATGGAGGCGTTGGCTGGAAGATAAATTTTATAAATTAAAAATGAAATCAGGTGAAATTATCTGTAACAAGATGATGATCGGCGAGAGTTTTTTTTTGAGATTGAAAGGATTGATGTTTTCTGCGGAACTTCCGGACTGTGATGGCTTTTTAATTAGGCCATGCAATTCGATTCATACGTTTTTTATGCGTTATTCGTTGGATATTATTTTTCTTGATCAGGATTTTAATATAGTAAAAGTTCTTTATGACTTAAGTCCCTGGAGAATGACCTGGATCTATTTTAGGTCTTACCAGGTGTTGGAGATGAAGGCAGGAACATTGAAGAAAGGCCTTCAGCCGGGAGAAAAACTAGAGGCAGTATGTATAAGTTAGTCGTTGTCGGTGGAAAATTAAGAGGACAGGAATTCGTTCTAAAAAACGGAGAAAACGTACTAGGAAGAGATCCTGGTTGCGATATTCATTTCCCTGTTGAAGGTGTGTCGAAAAAACACATGGGTGTGACTGTTGCTGACGACGTTATTTATGTAAACGATTTAGGAAGTGCCAACGGTACATTCTTAAATGGAAGAATTGTTAAAAAAGCGAGTATCAAGAGTGGCGATAAGATCGGTCTGCCGAACTCTATTCTTCAACTGGTTTTTGTTCAGGAAAAGAAAGTTGTCGTTAAGAAGAAAGTCGCTGTTCAGCGCGAACGCGAAGAAAGCTTAGATGAGCTTCTAGGCGGAGGAACTCCTCCTGATAATTTAGTTGGGAAAATCTTCTGGTTATTTAAATATAAGTTCATGCCACTACTTCATGGGATTAACCAGGAGTATGAATGGCGCATTCTTTTAGCAATTATGACGGCGGCCTTTGCTCTCGTCACGATTACTTTAACGATTGGTCCAGTTCTTCAGGATTCAAAAAACGTTCTAATGAATGAGATTCGTATCCGTGGAACTCACTATGCTGATGAGATCAGCCGTACAAACACGAAGGCCCTTGAACAAAAGGCCCTGGAGCGCGTTGATACGTCTTTCCTGGATGGTGCGGGACAAGACGGGGTAGAGTCTTATGAGCTCATCGACTTAGATGGACGTGTTCTAAGACCTATTTCACGTTTGAATGAATACACTAACGATACAGTTTCGATTCAAATTAAAGAATGGTTCTCGAATCCAAAGAATAAAAACATCAAGGATGCGAGAATTCTGCCACTTGAAGGCGGGAAGATCGGGATTGGAAAGCAGATCTTCGTTTACGATCCAAAAACAGGAACGCAAGAGCCGGTAGGGATTATTGCGATTCGTTTTGCTCCAACAACGCTGACAGCAGAAGCTTCAAAGAGTACAAGACTTTATCTTGAATCAGTTGTGACCTCACTACTTGTAGGGATTTTATTCTTCGGAATCGTCTACTATTTAACATTAAGACCAATTGAAGAATTACGTATTCAAATTGAAGAAGGCCTTCGCGGACGCAGAAGAAGTGTAGAGAGTAAACTTCTTTTTGAAGAAATGAATCCGGTGAGAAATGCCATTAATACAGGATTACAGCGCATACGTGAATTACAGCGTGATGAAAGCGATATTAGTGCGGACGATTTGGAAAGTGACGACGCTTACGTTAATACACTTTTGGAATTCATGCGCGGGGCCCAGGGGCCAGTCATTGTCCTGAACTCGGCCAAAAACCTGGTGAGAATCAATACTCCAGCTGAAGATGTCTGCGGTATTAGACAGTCAATGTCTGAAGGAATGAATATTTTAGATATTACCAAAGAGCGTGGATTTGCAGCTACGCTGATTGAATTGTGTGATAACTCGGCTAACAATTCGGGGCTTTCACAGGAAGGAAATTATGAACTGCAAGGAAAGCAATACAACATTTATGTGAACTCATTGATGGGGAAAGATGGATTTGCCAAAGGCTTTTATATTGCCTTTGTTTTGGATAATTAATGGCAGCAAACGTTAAGATTACTACAGAGCTTAAAGCACCTGGCGATGTTGGGACACATCACCGTTTGCTCTGTATGACAGGACCGAATAAAGGTAATGCTTATTTCCTGACAGGAAAGAGGATTATCATTGGTCGCGGTGACAATGCTGATATCCAGATTGTTGATACAAAAATTTCCAGAGAGCACGCTGAGCTTGCGCTGGCCGATGGCGCTTATACGATTACTGATTTAGGAGCGCAGAACGGAGTTATCGTTAACGATGCCAAGGTTAAGCAAAAAAAGCTCGTAGATGGTGAGAAAGTCGTTATTGGGCAGACTGTTTTTAGATACAACATCTTTGTTGTCAGTCAGTCTGCAGAGATGATCTTGGCAGAAGCAACACCTGATTCACCGATTGCTAAAGAAATTAAAAAAGGTGTGAAGGTTAAAGTTCCTGCGAGAAATGCCAAAGGTAGCTTTGAAGAGGAATTTAAAACGGAAAAGGTTAATGATACGAAAGTAAATAGCAAGACCCGTTTCATGGTTATTGGGATTGTTTTACTTGCATTGGCCTTTGTTCTCTTTGGTGGAAACGATACTCCTAATACACCAAAAGGTGTGATCAAAACGGACAAAAGCCCGGATGCGGATATTTTCAATGAAACAATGGCCCCTAAGACCAGTAAAGATGATCCGGATACAAGGAAAAAACTGGAAGCTTTAATCCATAGTGGGAGAAGAGAATTCAGGGAAGGAAATTATTTTAGAGCGATGGAAGAATTTAGACTTGCCCTTCTCTTAAGTCCAGGGAACGGACAGGCGAGTTTCTATCTTTCAAAAGCAAAACAAAGACTGGATGATGAAATCACCAAGAACTTTGAAAAAGGAACACAGGAGCAGGATTCTAAAAAATACCAGGCAGCTGTTGTTTCTTTCTGTGGAGTTGTTCAGTTAATTAAAGAGTATCCTAACGACGAAAGATATAAGAATGCGATGTTAAAAATTAGTGCAATCGAGTCATCGCTAGGAATGGAGAAAGGTGAAATTAAGTGTTTTGAAGAGAAACCAGCCGATTCAGGAAATTGATTTAGGCAAAGATGTTCTCGCACATGATTATTCAGAAACCATTTTTTTGATCGGACGATCAAAAGACTGCCATATTGTTCTCGATGATAAGAAAATCTCGAGAGAACATGCGCGCATCATTCATAAAAGTGGTAAATGGTTTATTGAAAAAACCAATCCGGATAATGCTTGCCAGATTAATGGTGATGATTTTGAAAGACATGAACTGGAGACAGGTGACGTTTTCACTGCTGAGTCTTTCAGTGTAACAGTGTTAAGTGACGGGACAGAGGCAACTGGGGTGACAACCCAAAAAGAAGTTCCTGTTGTTGAACAAAAAGTAGAAAAAGTGGTGGCAGCTCCAGTGGAGCAAAAAGAAACACCTCCAGCACCTGTGGCACCTGTCAAAACTGCAAAATCCAATGCTACGGCTACAGATTTAAATATCCAACAGTTGGATACTGTTGATTCATCAGTTCATTTTGACCAGGATTCTACCAAAGAGATTGGGCTGGATGATATGGTGGAGTCTTCAGGAGAAGAGTCTGAATTCCAGGACCAACCAGAAGATGATCTGGATTTATCATTAGGTGGAACTCCACGTTCTGAAGATGCCAGCACGATTACTTCTCAAGAGACAGATGCTGATTTTGTTATTGCAGAAAATGATTCAGGAGAAGCACCGGTAGAAGACGAAAACATGTCTTACTCGTTGGAAAATATTGAAGGTGGTAGCGATGATGAAAGTACAAAAGTTATCCAGACTTTTGCTTCCGTCTACCTGGAACTTTTCGGAGACACCGCACCTTACGACCGCTACATTATTGAAAACGAAAAGACATTTATCGGACGCGATCCAAGTAAGTGTCAGATCATTTTAAATGATTCAGAAGTTTCAACTGTTCATGCCGTTATTACTAAAAATAATATTATGTTGAGTCTCGAAGATTTAAACTCTTCTAACGGTACTCTTCATAAAGGTGACCGCATCAACAAGGTCATGTTAAGCCACAACGATGAATTCGTTATTGGTGGTGTAACTTTCACTGTTAAGATCAGATCGGAATTCTTAAAAGAAGAAAGTGCAACCCTGATGGCCGTTGATGAAAATCAAACGGTTGAAGTTGAAGAGGTTGTTGAAGAGGAGCTGGAAGAAGGCGAGCAACTCGATGCTTTAGGTGAAGCTGTTTCTGCTGAGCCTGAAGAAAAATCAATTATTAAGCGCATTTTAAAAGATGAGCAGAAGAGAAAGAAAGCCCTCTATATTATTGTTGCACTTGCGGCTGCCTGGTTTTTGTTTGGCGATGAAGAAACAACGGCTCCAGTTAAACAGACGAAAAAGGCTCCGGCGAAAAAATCAATTAATAGTCCAGTGACTAAAGTATCGCAGAAGAATTTATCTGAAGAGCAAAAGCGCGCACTTTCTGCTCAATATGAGATTGGAAAGTCTCACTTTCAGGAAGGTCGTTACCGTGAAGCTTTAACTGAGCTACAAAAAGTTGCGGCGGTTGATCCTAATTTCAATTCAAACCTGCAATCACTCATTGCTCTTTCAAAAGAAGGGCTAGGGAAAATTGAAGAGGCCGAAAAAGAAAGACAAGCGAAGTTGGCGGCAGCAGAGAAAAAAGCAAAAGTCACTGCTCTTTTAGAAAAGGCCCGCGAATACACTAAAGACAGAAGGGTAGATTTGGCGACATCAACTTTTAATGAAATTACTCAGATTGATCCAGAAAACTTTGAAGTTTCCAAAATGAAGATGGAACTAGATGATTGGCAGAGAGAAAAACAAAGAAAAGAGCTGGAAGAGGCCCAAAAGAAAAAAGACCGTGACGACAAAGTTGAAAAACTAAAACCAGCACGCACCCTTTTCCTGCAAAATGAATGGTTCAGGGCCATTGGTAAGCTGGAAGATTTTCTGCGTATTAAAGATATGGATGATGACCTGACAACCGAAGCGACAGAAATGCTAAAGAAGTCAAAAGATGAGTTGAACTCAGCTGTCGCTCCATTGATTGGAAAAGCAAAGTCACTGCTTGAAGGACAGGACTTAAAAGGTGCTTATGAAGTTTATCAACAGATTCTTAGAATCGAGCCTTCAAACTCAGAAGCTCTCAATCAGGTTGGAGATATCAGAGAGCAACTGGCAACCAGGGCAAGGAAGATTTACCGTGAAGCGATTATAGCTGAATCGTTGAGTTTATTCCAGGACGCCAAAGAGAAGTTCCAGGAAGTTCAGCAAATTTCACCGGTGGATAGTGACTACTATAAAAAAGCGACGGAAAAACTTAAAGATTATCTGGAATAGACTATGATTGAATTAAAAAGTTATGGCATGCAGACACATCAAGGGCCGCATTTAAATCTTAATGAAGATTTAGTGGAAGCTGATCTGGTGAATAATCTTTTTATGGTTGTCGATGGATTTGGTGGCTCAAATATCGGTGACCGAGTGGCAATGATGGTGAGAGACAGCTTGAAGAGGTCTTACACAAAAATTGCAGTTGACCCGGAAGCGACATTGCCTTTTTTCTATAGTCACAAATATCTTATTGAGGGCAATGCCCTGATCAATGCGTTTCATACGGCCCACCAAAACGTTAACCGCGACAACGAACAAAAGAGTATGGACAATCGCGGAGGCGCTTCGGTGATTGCCGCAGCCTTGGCCGAAAATATTTTAACTTTGGTTTCGACCGGTAACTGCGTAGCTTACTTGTACCGCAAAGGTCATTTAAGCGTTGAAGTTTTGCCGGACTCTCTGGCGAGTTTAAGCCGAGACACTTTTCAATCTCATCTTCATTCTGTTCCTATGAGTGGGATTGGTCTTTTTGAAGATCTTCACTATAGCGTTCGCGAATTAAAAGTGACGGAAGGGGATTTAGTGGTCCTACTGACAGACGGAGCATACTCGCGCTTAAGCGCAGATGAGATCAAGTATACGCTGGAAAAGAACTTAGAAAGTGAAATGGAAGCGATCAAAGTACTGTTTCGCTTATCTAATGACCGCGGGAATCTCGACAATCAATCAGCAATGATTCTTCAGTTTTAATACGCGAGTGAATTAGTTGGTTAACGTTCTCAAAATAAGTTGCTTAACAAGCTGATTTAGTTGAGAATAGTTACATAAGAGGATGAATATGACATCAAGAGTTTTGGTTGCAGATGACAGTTTAACGATTCAAAAAGTTATCGGTATTACACTGGCAAACAGTGGATACGAGCTTGTTGAGTGTATGAATGAAGAAGAACTGTTTAGAAAAATTCAATCAAATCATTTCGATCTTATCCTTTTAGATTTCAATCTCTCAGATTCAAGATCAGGATACGAACTTTCAAAACAAATCAACAATGTCATGCCAGGAGCAGCGATCATCGTAATGCTTGGGACATTCGACACAATTGATGAAGGACAGTTCGCTTCTTGTGGGATCTCAGACAAAATCGTAAAGCCATTTGAAAGTAGCAAGTTCATCAAAAAATGCCGCGATCTACTTGAAGGAGTTAGACCAACTCCATCTCCAGTTGTAGAAGCAAAACAAGAAGATACTTCGGAAAAATCAGATGACCTGGATCTTTGGACAGTTGATGCTCCAAAGATGTCGGCAAAAGATGAAGAGCCGACTGAGCCAGCATACGGACAAACAGAAGCAACAAGTTTAGACCCACTGTCGAGTGAAATCGAAGGATGGGGATTTGCCGCATCTAATAGCTTGGAAGAAAAATTCCAGAAATCATTCCCGCCGGTTATTGAAGAAACTCCTGAAGACAGACACGTTCTTGAAAGACTACAAACCTCTTCAAGCTTCGTGCAGGAAGAAAGTGCATTTGATGAAGATGAAACAGATCCATCATTTGAAGTCCCTGAAGATTTAAATCGCAATCTATTAACTGAAATCGATGACGAAATTTCAGCTGAAGCTTTCTGGGCCGTTGATGAAGTGGTTCCGGTTAAAGCTGAAGAATACGCCGACATTCTTTCAACAAATCTTGATGAAGTGACCGCAGACCTTACAGAAACTGTTCAACACTTTAAAGAGAGTGAAGCAAAAGCTGCTTCGAAAGTTATCGAATCACCTCAAGGTGGCGACACAATCATTCATATGGACCAGGATGAATTAGTTGAAAAACTAAAAATCTCTCTTCGTCCAATGATCGAAGAAATGGTTAGAGAGTTCTGCCGTCAAAACGCAGAGAAGGTTGCATGGGAAGTGATTCCTGACCTGGCAGAAAACCTGATTCGCAAAGAAATCAAAGAAATTTCAGATTCAGTTCAGCACTAGGCCTTGCCTAAAATTTTAAGTGAGCTGGATAGGAACGCTTTTACGTTGCCGTCGATTTCGACGAGGGCTTCACCGTTTTGTCCGATGCCCATGAATTTTCCTTCGAAGTTAAATCCATCATCGTCAATGACGACCATGTGGCCAATGTGAAAGCACCCCTCTCGAAAGTGAACTTGCATTTCATGTGGAGTTTGAACGCGGTTATTTATAATATAAGAATAGAGTTTCGCAGGGATTATTTTTTTATCTTCCTCGGAAAGTTTTAAATCAGAAACATTCCCCAGCCCATGTTTGTAATGCCCCGGAGCATCCAGTGAAGGAAGTGAACCGAGATTTAATCCAAGTCCAGCTATCACAGTCTCACTGTCGATATACTGAGCGAGAATCCCGCCACATTTCTTTCCTTCTGATGTTAAAAGATCATTCGGCCATTTCAAAAAGATAGAAACACCATATTTTTGTTTTAAAAATTTTGAAGTGAGTACACCGATTTCAATTGGAGTGAGTGTCGGAACTAGATTTGGCTTCATGGTGAAACTCATGGCAATAGCGTTTGCATAGGAATCCCATTGGCTTCCCTTGCGTCCAATTCCAAGAGTTTGTTCACTGGCACTGATAAGGATTTCGCTGTCGTGACGTTGAAGCTCGACGAGATTATCCTTCAGATAAATCTGAGTGGAGTGAATTGAATTAAAATGCGTATGATACATTGTAATTTAGTCTTTTTCCGGCTTAAAATGTGACCTAAACTATCTCAAAGGAAAAATAATGTC
The DNA here is from genome assembly GCF_058446905.1 of Bacteriovorax sp. As-1. Lineage (NCBI taxonomy): Bacteria > Pseudomonadati > Bdellovibrionota > Bacteriovoracia > Bacteriovoracales > Bacteriovoracaceae > Bacteriovorax > Bacteriovorax sp. As-1. The sequence goes on along the minus strand of NZ_CP184341.1, from coordinate 1,297,087 downwards.
ATCTTTTGCTAACCTTATTTCCCGCACGCAACCAAGAAAGATTCAATACACTGTAAATCCTAACCCTTATGCGAAAGGATCAGTTATTGTCGAGTGCGGTAATACTAAAGTTTACGTGACAGTAACTGTAGATGAAGGTGTGCCTCCATTCTTAAAAGGAAAAGGGGAAGGATGGCTGACTGCCGAATACTCAATGCTTCCCTCTGCGACACACTCTCGCAATAAGAGAGAAAGAAATGGAGCGAGTGGAAGAACTCAAGAGATCCAAAGATTGATCGGAAGATCATTGAGATCAGTGATCGATTTAAAGAAACTAGGTGAGCGTACAGTTCAAATCGACTGCGACGTTATGGTGGCTGATGGTGGAACAAGAACAACGTCTATCTCCGGAGCTTATGTTGCTCTTTCTTTAGCAATGAAAAAACTTATTGCTGAAGGACTTCTAAAAGAAAGTCCATTAACTGATCAACTAGCGGCGATTAGTGTTGGTATCAATAAAGAAGGAAAGGCGATTGCTGATCTTAACTACGAAGAAGATTCAAGCTGTGAAACAGATATGAACATCGTCATGACGAGCTCTGGAAAATTCGTTGAAATCCAGGGGACTGCAGAAGGTGCACCTTTTTCACACGACCAAATGCTTGCTCTAATTGATTGTGCAAAAGAATCACTAAAGACTGTGTTTGCTAAACAAAATGAGATTTTAGCCTAATGGAATTACTACTCGCTTCGGGGAATGCTCATAAAGCAGAAGAGTTCTCTGAACTCTTTGACCCAAAAATTTTAGTCGTTAAAGCTGCACCTGAAAAAATAGATGTAGTGGAAGATGGATTGACTTATTTTGAGAATGCTCTTCTTAAGGCGAAAGCTTACTACGACAAGTTTAAAGTGCCGGTGATCGCTGATGATTCCGGCCTTAATGTGCAAAGCCTTCCAAATGAATTAGGGCTTCATTCGGCCCGTTTCGGTGGTCCTGGGCTTACTGACCGCGAGCGCGCAGAGCTGTTGCTTAAAAAAATGGACGGAGTAAGTGCTCGCGAAGCCTATTTTAGCTGCGTCCTTTGTGTGTACTTCAGTGAAAAAGAGATCTTTTACTTTGAAGGCCGCCTAAACGGAAGCATCGGATACAGTTACCGAGGCTCAACAGGTTTTGGTTATGACCCGGTCTTTATTCCAGCAGATAAGGCCGAAGAAGGGCTCACAGTCGCGGAACTACATGAATGGAAACAGAAAAACTCCCATCGCGCGGTCGCCTCGGCCATGCTTTCGAAGTTCCTGGCCCAAAGAAATTAGAAAAAATCTTTGCCAATTAATGTTTCATGCCATATATATGGAGCCTATCTTTTTTGATTTTCTAATCGTCGGAGCGTAGCGCAGTTTGGTAGCGCATCTGCTTTGGGAGCAGAGGGTCGGAGGTTCGAATCCTCTCGCTCCGACCATTTAGAAATCTCTTTTTTCCTTTATGAATAATCTACAATCTTTAAAACAATGGCTGCCCTCACTAGGTTTGGGTTTTGCTGGATTTATTTTCGTTACGACGGAATTTATTCCCGTTGGTCTCCTTCCTGAGATCGCGGAAGGAATCCAAAAAAGTGAAGCTTTCATTGGACTGATGATGACTATCTATGCCTGGATCGTAGCGACGATGTCGCTTCCGATGACAGTGTGGAGTGCTCGTTTTAACCGCAGAAAACTTCTTTTAACTCTTCTTGTTTTATTTATCTTTGCTCATGCCATCGCGATGACGGCAACTAATTTTCCAGTACTCATGCTTTCGCGAGTTGTGATCGCTTTACTGCATTCTATTTTCTGGTCGATTACCATTCCACTTGCTGTGCGAGTGGCTCCTTCTGGAAAAGAGACGCAGTCGCTTGCCCTTGTTTCAACGACGACAACATTGGGAAGTATTTTGGGAATTCCACTGGGAACTTCCATTGGGCAAATCTTTGGTTGGCGCTGGGCCTTTGGTTCAATTGGCATTGGTGCCTTAGTTGTTTTATGTAGTCTCTATAAGACATTTCCCAACCTAAAAAGCCAAAACTCCGGGAACTTTAAAAGTGTGCCCGGTCTTTTCAAAAACAAAGTGATTGTCCTGATTTACTTAGTGACGGCCATCTCTATCACTGGGCATTTTACGGCCTTTACTTATATCAAACCGTATTTAAGAACCATCGGGCATTACACTCCAAACAACATTGTCTTTATTCTTTTTGTGTTTGGTTGCTCTGGAATTATTGGAAGCCTCATTGGAGGAAGAGCACTTGCTTCTTCTTTAAGGAAGCCACTTTTAATCTCACTGGCCATCATGGGAGTGAGCTTACTTCTTTGGAATCTTCTCACATTTTCGATTGTCGCTCTGGCTGCACTCGCTCTTTTTTGGGGAGCTTCAATGTCAGTTATGGGGCTTGTTTTTCAAACGGCGATTGTTTCTTCAGCTCCGGACGCCCAGGATGTCGCAGTCTCACTTTATTCGGGAATTTTCAACATTGGGATTGGGTCAGGTGCTTTGATAGGCAGCTTGGCATCCGTTAATTACCTGGGAGGTGTCGGGTATTTAGGTGCGGGATTTCTTTTATTGTCGCTCTTAATCAGCCTGGCGATTCCTTTTCATCAAGTCAAAAAGACATTTGGCGGGGACGTTTCTTTTCATTAAAATAGCTGAAAGCAAACTTCTTATCAGTGAGATGTTTTATGTCAGCTTTTACCTATACTAATTGTCAAAAATGCCATGCGACCAACAAGGTCAGCAGTGAAAAAATTAAAACGGCGAAAGCAGTTTGTGGCAAATGTGGAAACCCTCTTTTATTTCATCATCATGTTTCTGAAGTCGATAGTATTGGCATGGGAAAATTGATTTCTCAATCAACATTACCTGTCGTTGTCGATTACTGGGCCCCATGGTGTGGACCTTGTCGCGCCTTTGCTCCTACCTATGAAAAAGCATCAGAAGAATTCGCAGGAAGAGTGGTTTTTACCAAAGTGAATACCGAAAACTTCCCTGAGGTTTCATCTAAATTGAACATCCGTGGAATCCCCACATTGATTGTTTTTAAGAATGGAATAGAGGTCCAAAGAATTTCAGGAGCACTTCCACCTGATCAGTTTTCAAGATGGCTTTCTGCTTATATTTAAATTAACCAAGGTTACTTATGTCACGTAAAAAAATCCCCGGAACGAGCTTCGAAGTTAACAACATTTTTTGCATTGGCAGAAACTATGCCGAACACGCCAAAGAATTAAATAACCCAGTGCCAGCTTCACCGGTTGTGTTTATTAAACCTACATCGTCTATCTGCTACGGTGGGGAAAACCTGATTCTGCCAAAGACTTCAAACCGCGTTGACCACGAGGTGGAAATCGTCCTGGTCATTGGGAAGGGAGGGAAAGATATCCCGGTCTCCGAAGCATCTAAACATATTTCTCACCTGGGAATAGGTCTTGATTTCACCGCACGCGACCTGCAGGATAAAGCGAAGGAAAAATCTCTTCCATGGAGTATCGCTAAAGGCTTCGACACTTTTGCGGCCATTGGGGAATTTAGCGTTTTTTCCGGCCATGAGTCAGAGCTCAAAAACCTCACTTTTTCATTGGAAGTAAACGGAGAAATCCGCCAAAGAGGAACCTCAGAAAACATGATTTTCTCTATACCAACGCTTGTAAGTTACTTATCTTCCGTGTTTACACTCTCGGAAGGAGACCTGATTTTCACTGGGACGCCAGAAGGGGTTGGGGTCCTAAAGGAAGGGGATAAAATCTCAGCGAAACTAGGAAATGGAAAGCCTCTATTGCTAGGTGTCCAAAAGGCCCAATAAAAGCCTAGAAGTTGCAGCACGTCTTCTGCTCAAAAATTCATCATTTTCCCTCTGAAAATGGACATCTTACATTGTCTTAATTCACCGTTTTTGTCGTGTACTAAACAAGTGTTTTATGACACATTAATCGCTACACACATAACAACACACAGCAAAGGATTACGCCTGTGAAGTTAAAGAGACTTATTCTCCAAGGTTTTAAATCATTTAAAGACCGTCAGGTCATTCATTTCGACGAAGGAATTACTGGTATCGTTGGGCCAAACGGCTGCGGTAAGTCAAACGTCGTTGACGCCCTTTTCTGGGTAATGGGTGAGCAGTCTGCAAAGCACTTACGTGGTTCGACAATGAAAGACGTTATCTTTGCCGGGTCATCAAAATACACTCCAGCATCATTTGCCGAAGTTTCTCTTGTTCTTGAAAATGATGATGGAAAACACATTCACATTGGTAACCAGGTTTCTTCGCCAACTGAAATTCAGTTAACAAGAAAACTTTATAGAAACGGTGAAACAGAATACCGTATCAACGATATGCCTTGTCGTCTTCGCGATATCCAGGAAGTTTTCATGGATACAGGAGCTGGGGCAAAGTCATACTCGATTATCGCTCAAGGAGAAATCCACCGACTGGTAAACCAAAAACCAGAAGAGCGTCGTGTAATGATCGAAGAGGTTGCAGGGATCACGAAATTCAAAGTGAGAAAGAAAGAGTCCCTTAAGAAAATCGAAGCGACAGAGCAAAACCTTGCTCGTCTAAACGATCTGCAACAAGAAATTGAAAAGAACCTTAAAGCGCTTGAGAAGCAGGCTGAAAAAGCTGAGCGTGCTCGCGATCTTAAAGAAAAAGTTCAACGTTACGATTTAATTGTTCATTCTCATAAAGAGTTCGACCTTCTTAAAAACTACAAAGAAGGAAAGACGATCGTTGATGCACGTGCTGAAGAAATTGAAAACCTTTCTGCGAGAAAATCAGTTCTGGAAATCGGTCTTGAAGAAGAGCGTTTTAGAAAAGACGAAGAAACAGAAAAAATCGAAGAACTGCAAAAAGAATACAACGTTATTTCAAAAGAGCTTGCAGCAGCTGAAGAGCGCTTAGTTTACCTATGCAAAACTCAATCAGAAAAAGAAAAGCTGATTGAAACTCGCGAAAAAGAAATTGAATCAGTTAATCATGAATTAGCTGGTCGTCTTGAAAAATTATCTCAACTTCAAGCTGAACTTGAAGCTTGGGAGAAAAAAGGTGAAGAAGACAACGACTTTGCTCTTCTTGAAGAAAGAGTAGAGCACCTAAAAGAAGAGCTTGAATTCAAAACTCAGAGCTTCAATGATCTTCGTGATGAAATCGAAGCTGAAAAAGATTCATTCAATAAAATTGACCAGGAACTTTTCAGAAATACATCTCGCCTAGAAGAGTACTCAAATCAACTTCAAGACTTAACAAAAGAAATTGAAGCTCTTGAAGCTCAATATTCTGGAGTTAACACTCAGATCGTAGCTGAAAGAGAAGCGGTAGCAACTGCTGAAAAAACAGCAACAGAGCTAAAAGAAAAAGAAACGACTCTACGTTCGACAATTGACGCTAATAGTGCTCAAGTGAGAGAGCTGGAGCAGAACTTCACGGCAAAATCAAAAACACTTATCCAGACTGATTCTAAGCTTCAGTCTTTAATTGAAATCAATCGTTCTCTCGAAGGGAAAAAAGATGGTATTTCAGCATTCCTAAAGGACCATGCTGAAGGCTTCTCACTTCTTGGAACACTGATTAAGTGTGATGAGAAATACACAAAAGCGACTCAAACGCTTCTAGCTGAATTCATGGAAACTCTGGTAGCAACAGCTGACGCTGACAGCGACCTGTTTACATGGATTGAAGCGAACTCAAAAAATCTTGATTACTTAAAAATGACAAACGCAGATAAGCTTTCAGCTGAAACTGTGTCTCGTCTAAAACTTTCTCTAGGAGATGACCTGGTAGCTTTAACTGATATCCTGGAAATGGATGCAGCTCTAAAAAACAAAATGTCATTTTTCCTTGATGGATACTTTATTGCGGCAACTCTTCCAACTGACGTGATGAACTCACTTTCGACTGAGATCCGCTTTAAAGCGATCACAGACCTGAGTGGAGAAAGAAAACTTGCGAACCTTCAAGGGGCAAAACTAGTTTCTATCCAGACTGGTACAGATGAAGCTCAAGGTTTCGTTGCAAGAAACAATACAATCGCCGAGCTTAAGGTTGTGGTGGCCGATCTTCAAAAAGAAGTCGCTGAACTTGAAGTTCTTGCAAACACAGAGAGAGAAGCGCTAGAAATCGCCAAGGGAGACTTCGATTCTCTTCGTGATCAGGCGGCAGAAGCACGTGCTCAGCACGCAGCTAAGAAGTCTGCACTGGACGCTAAGCTAGCAAGCTTTGAATCAGGTTTCACTCGTCTTGAAATTCTAAAAAACAGAAAGAATGAGATTTCAAAATCTCGTCTGGATATGATCGAATCTGAAGAAAAACTTTCTCGTAAAAAAGAAGAATTCCATTCAGTTCTGGAAGAAAAAACAGCTCGTTTTGAAGAGCTGCAAGAAGAAGTTGAAATCCAAAGATCTTCTTACGAAGAGGAGAGATCAACTCTTCTTCAAAAGCAAGTTGAAGCAAAATCTTTTGAATCAACTCTTAAGAGCTTAAACTCTCAGATTGAAGATTTAAATGGTCAGATCGAGCGTTTAACTCAACGTCTGGAGTCCAACAAGACTTTAGTTGAAACTTACAATACAGAAATTGACCAGATCATTCTTGAGCTTGAAAACCTTGAAGCTTCTAACAAAGAAACATCAACAGTTCTAAGCGACAAAGAAGACGTCTTGAATCTTCTAAAAGACAGCCTTGGACAACTTCTTCTTTCAATGAAAGACAGAGAAGATGAAGTTAAGGAAATCTCTTCAAAGATCAACAAGAACCAAAGAGAGATCACTGAGTTTGAAGTTAAGCTTTCTCAATACATTATTGAGGAAGAGCAAAACACAAGAAACATTTTCGAGAAATACCAGATCGATCTTCGCGATGTTCTTGGTAAATTCCTTTCATATGAAGAAAGCGACTACACAGATCTTAAAGATGTTAACTCTATGTTCTGGATGGAAACAGAAGAAGGTCTTAAAGAAATCGAAAGAAAAGATTTTGAATTCGTACGCCGTTACGGACAAGATCTTAAAGAGTGTTCTGAGAAACTTAAAAACTACAGACAGGAGTTTGGTCGCCTCGGTGATATAAACTGGCAGGCCATTGAAGATTACGATCGTCAGAAACTTCGTGCTGATTTCTTAAAGATTCAGGAAACTGAACTTAAGTCATCACTTGATGACCTTCAAAAAGCGATTGCTCACATTGATGAAAAATCGAAAGCACGTTTCAATACTGCTTTTGAAGAAGTTCAATCGCGCTTCCAAAAAGTATTTCCGATTATCTTCGGTGGTGGATCAGCAGATCTACGTATCGTTGGAAACATTGATGATCCGGAATGTGGAATTGAGATCGTAGCGCAACCACCTGGTAAAAAAATGCAAAACATCAACCTGATGTCAGGTGGTGAGAAGGCAATGACAGCGGTAAGTTTAGTATTCTCTATCTTCCTTGTTAAACCATCTCCATTCTGTCTTCTGGATGAGGTTGATGCTCCTCTTGATGACGCTAACGTTGGACGTTTCAACGAGCTTCTAAGAGAAATGAGCAGTGACTCTCAGTTTATTCTTATTACTCACAATAAGAAGACTATGGAGCTTAACGACACTCTTTACGGTGTTACAATGCAAGAGCCAGGGGTTTCAAAGGCCGTTTCGGTTCAATTACACTAAAGAAAGTACAAACCTTAAAGGGCCTCTTCGGAGGCCCTTTTTTTTTAGGAATAGTGGAGAGTTATGGAACATCCATCCTTCATCGGAAACTACAAAGATCTTTTTGACGCTGACGATTCTCATTATGAAGGAGATTCCGAGTTGATGAGCATTGGAGCCCCGGTGGGAAAATTATTGGGCCTGCAGAAAATTGGTATTCATATTGAACTAATCCATCCGGGATGAAGGACGTCATGGCTTCATGCAAAAAATGCAGAAGAGGAGTTTGCCTTCGTGCTTGAGGGGCATCCTGACGTCTGGATCAACGGAGTCTTACATCCATTGGCCCCTGGAGATTTTGTAGCGTTTCCCGCGGGTACTGGAATTGCTCACACTTTTTTGAATAACACAGACAAAAATGTATTATTATTAGTTGGTGGTGAAAGACCGAAAAAAGAAAACAAGATCATTTACCCCATTAACCCCGATGCCAACGAAAAAAGAAAAGCTCGTGGCGATTTCTGGGATGATTGTCCGAAACAAACATTAGGGCCCCATGATGGCAAGGCCCGCAAAAATACCAAGGTTGTGGAATGAAAAAGTTGATCATCGTAGCAGCAGTTGTTTTTTCTTCTGGTTTATATGCCCAGACTGATTTTTCTGCTGTTTTAATTAAAGATTTAAATGTCCTTTCCATTAGTGTGGCCGACGATGGTCTGATCACTCCTTTTGAGGCTGGAGAGCTTTGGGCTTCAATGAAGGGGACTGAGCAAAGAAAATATATCGATCAGGAAGGTTTCAATATGGAGTGCGATGCTTTAAGAAATCACGCTAACGAAATCTATGGATCGTGTACTTTCAATATCCCAATGAACTCTTTCCAGAAAGTAGGTGAAGTTCAAGTCTTCAAACTTAAAGGAAGTGCAGCAGCTCGTTTAAATCGTTATTTCAATGATAGTGCTTACGTCTCTATACAAGGCGGAAGAGTTTATCTAAATTCATACAACACTAAACGCGAATTCTATTTTGGAATTCATGACAGCCTGATTAAGAGATAAGAGCAATGAGAAAAAATAAACTTTGGTTTAGAAGAAAAACTTACGGATGGGGGTGGACTCCAATCACTTGGGAAGGATGGTTTGTCACTCTTCTAGTGGTTGTCATTCCGATTGCAATCCGTCTGACTTTAAAAGCACTGGAAGTGGAAAGAAGCACTCAGTATTTTTATGCCTGGGCATCAGTACCTATTCTTTTAATGGGCCTGACAATGATTTGTTTCCGCTATGGAGAGAAGCCAAAATGGCAGTGGGGAGTAAAGAGAGTAAAGATGGCCCACTTGGACCTGGCCGTTTCAAATTACAAAGAGAGCGTGCGTTTTTACGACTCTGTTCTTTTGAGCCTGGGCTGGGAAAAAATCGTCAGCCGCATTGACCACACGACTTATACTGATGGGACTATGAAAATTATCCTTTATCCGGTGGCGATGGAGTCAAAACCTGCTTCTCCAAAACAGCTGGCATTTTATGCTGAAACAAAAGAAATCGTAGATGATTTTTATCGTGAAATTATCCAGAAGAATAATATGGAAACTGTAAAAAGCTCAGGTCCATCAGGTGATAACCATTATTACTCCGTTCTTTTCTCGGGCCCGGATAAATTGATTTTGGAAGTGGTGTATTCACCTTTTTACGTTGATAAAGAATTCAGTCTCAATAATCTTGAAAACAACTTTGATCCATACGCTTAATTTAAAAAGGCTCCTTCGGGAGCCTTTTTTGTTTCAATGTAATAATTTGTCTAAAATTTTTAAAAATATTTATGCGATCATTTAGTTAAGAATGAATTTAAAACTTAATAAAATGGTCAGGTATTTATGAAATCAATTTTACTTCTATCTCTTCTGGTCGCAAGCACTTCGAGCTTTGCCTGGACGAGAGGTGAAACCTGGGTCTCAAAATTAGATGCGCAAGGAAGAAGCAAACTTTTTGGAAATAAACTAATCACACCTGAAGGAACTCTGACTTACACTGAAAATGTAGTAAAAGAAAAATGGGACTGGAGAAGTGTCGACGGACAAAACTGGCTTTCACCTGTAAGCAATCAAGGTAATTGCGGATCATGTGTTGCTTTTGCTTCTGTTGCCGTTTTAGAAGGTCAGTACAATATCGACAATAAACTTTCGTGGTTAAAGCCACAGTTCTCTCAACAGATGCTTTTTGACTGCGGCCAGGGAAGTTGTTCAATTGGATGGCTGCCGGAATGGGCAACATACCAACTTAAAACTGTTGGGACTGTTGATTTGGCCTGTGCTCCTTATAGGTTAGGTGCTATTGGGAAAAACGAGCAGTGTCTGGAAAACTACTGCGAAAATCAAAGTGAGCGTGTGATTAAAATCACATCGAGCTCAACTCCAAGCACGCGCTTTGGTGGAAGTGATAAAAAAGTTAAAGAGGCCTTAAAAAGAGGTCCACTTCTGACAACGATGAATGCTCGTGAGGATTTCCTGTACTACAAAGGCGGAATTTATAAAGCGACTACTTCAAAAAAGGCCGGAGGTCACGCTGTTGCCCTGATTGGATTTGATGATGAAAAGAAAGCATGGTTGATTAAAAACTCTTGGGGTGAGGATTGGGGAGAAAGTGGGTATGCCTGGATTGCTTATAGTGACCCATCGGGGATTGCCAACCTGACGTGGAAGTATGAAGTTGGTGAGACATCGAGGAAGCTTGCTTTCAATGATTTAAAGACAGGGGATTTTATCCATGGGAAAACTTCATTTGCTTATACCAATGCAAATGAAACACTAGCACAAATTGAATTAAAATCAGCTCATCAAAATATCATGGTTGAAAACTGCAGCTTGGAAAACTCTGTGTGCTCACTTGATACAAAAGGGCTTCAAGATGGAGAATATGAACTAACTCTTCTTTCAGAAGGACAAAGGAGTATTCCTATTTCTGTCTATGTGGCCAACAAACCTTCTGAAGTAACGATTGCCTGGGGAGATGACTTGATTGATTTATCAAAACCTCTTCAAGGAAGAATTGAGCTTTCATTAACTATTAATACTGGTTCAACTGGGATACCTCCAAAGAATATCAATTTTGTGGTCAGCAACTTAAATGGTGAAGTGGTTTATAGAAGCAACACTCAGAATTGGAACGAGAAAATGCGCCAAGGTTTTAGGACTGGCAACGTTAAGAACGGGAAGTATCAGATTTATTTTGCTGCTGAAAGAGTTTCTGCCGGCAAAAGCGATTACACTTCTACCGACATGAAAACAATTGAAATCAAAAATTAATTTGTCTTAGTGACTTTCGAGAGGTGTCTTGGTTCATCCGGATTGAGTCCAATGCTTCTCGAAAGTTCTTCAATCATCAAATAAAATGACTGCGCGGCACTCAGAATATCCAGATCCTCTGATTTCGCTGAATGAATCGTTAAACTCTTTTCTTTAACAAATGAAGGCGCTGCCAGAATGACATTGGCACCTCTGGCCTTCATATCTGCTGCCAGGTCAAGCATGCTGTGAAGAGCGGGGCCTCTGTTGGCAAAAACGATCAGCGGATAACCATTCTCAATTAAGGCCTGAGGTCCGTGTTTGATTTCAGCGGCACTAAAAGCTTCCGCTTGAATGGAACAAGTCTCTTTAAATTTCAATGAAGCTTCCAGCGCCAGAGAAAGGCCAAAACCTCTTCCGACAACCATGATTCTCTTGGCATCTTTTAGAACTGGAATCGCTGATGTCCAATCGCAGGCCTGTGCTGCTTTTAGGTCTTCAGGAAGAGCTTTGAGTCCATCCAGAAGATCCTGGTCTTTTTTCCAGCTGGCAATTAAGTGAGCTGAAGCAGACAGAGAGGCGATAAAGCTTTTTGTAGCGGCAACTGATTTTTCAGCACCTGCATGCAGGGGTACCGTCCACTTGGCAGAGCTTGCCAGGGGAGAGGTAATATCATTTACCAGCGCAATACTTGCTAGGGCATTTTCTGAAAAATACTTAAGGGGGTTTACAACGTCCGGACTTTGCCCTGATTGCGAGATGGCGATTCCCACAGACTTACTAACATCAAGTTGAGTTTGATAAAGTGTTAGAATTGACATTGAAAGTGATGTCGGAAGTTTCCCAAGCTTGGCCATGGCCAGGTAGTTTAAGTATTGAGCAGCGTGGTCCGAGCTTCCGCGTGCGATGCTCACGATAGAGTAAGGATCAAGCCGTCTTAGCTCTTCAGTGATGTGATTTAAAAGTCCGGTATTTTCGTTATATTGTCTCTCGACAACAGTAGCGGCTTCAAGGGCCTCTGTGCGCATTTTAGAAATCACATTCATCTCCTTCGATGATGACAGCACTGATGCGGTTTTCTTTATCTAGTAAAACAAAGTCAGAAAAGTGACCGACCTTAATTTGTCCGCGGTTATTGATGTTGATGACCTCTGCCGGAATAGCAGAAAGCTTTTTAGTGATTTGAGCTTCAGTTAAACCAAGTGTTAAGAGATTTCTGTAAGCTTGGTCCATAGTGAGAGCACTTCCGGCAAGTGTGCCGTCGGCAAGTCTCACTCCTCCCAAACATTTATGAACAGTATGGCTTCCTAGTTTATAATCACCGTCTGGCATTCCTGTCGCTGCTGTTGAATCAGTAACGAAATAAAGGTTAGGAATGGCCTTTAGAGCAACCTTAATAGCTCCAGGATGAACGTGTTCTAAATCCGGGATAAGTTCAGCATACTCAGCATGAGCAAGTGCAGCCCCTGCCATTCCAGGGGCCCTGTGATGAAAACTCGACATGGCATTAAAGAGGTGAGTGAAGCTTTTTGCACCTTGGTTGAGTGCCGTTACGCCTTGTTCATATGTTCCATTGGTATGTCCGATCTGAACCGTAATTCCCATCTTTTTTAATTCAGGGATTAAATCCAGGTGATTAAAAACTTCCGGTGCAAGAGTGATAACTTTAATAGGAACAATACTATTGAGATGATTGATTTCTTTTAGGGTAGCTTCGCGAGTGAAATTGGGTTGAGCACCAAGTTTATCAGAGCTGATAAAAGGTCCTTCTAAGTGCACACCGAGAATACGTGCATAGTTTTTCTTTTTATTTTGAAAGCATTCTTTTAAAGCGAGAAAAGATTTTTCCAAGTCGCTAAAAGGAGCTGTCATCGTCGTCACTAGAAAACTAGTTGTTCCAAAACGCGCATGAGTTTGAGAAATCGTTTCGGCCGAAGAACCAGCTTCCATGATATCAGCTCCGCCTCCACCGTGAACATGCAGGTCAATAAAACCTGAAACCAGTTTAGGAAGAGCAGGATTAGGTGAAGATTTAAGTTCAATTTTTTCAATTTTATCAGAGTAAGAAATATGTGCCTCTGTCAGACCATTCTCAGTAATAATATTGGCCTTGATGATTTTCATTATCTTTCCTCAGCAATTAAAAGAAGAGCACCAATCGTTGAATCGCCCACAGCTGGTTGATTGCGTTTTCTCGTTGCTTCCGGCAAATAAGGAATGAGGGCTTCACCTAACCTTCCACAGATTGAAAGTGGAAGCTCATTTTTTGGATCGAGAGTTTTTGCCATTTGCTCGATTTCTTTTCCAGCGGCAATTAAAAGCTCTCTGGCGTCCTGATCATTGGGAGCTGCTTGAAAAACGAGAGGCGCGAGCTGGGCAAAACTATTTTGACCAGCATTTCCAAGCCAGTTTAAAAACTGAGAAGGCTCTCTTCCACAGTATTTTAAAACGGCGTCACTTAGGGCCGAAGCTGGTCTTCTGCCATCAATTGTTTTTTGGGTAAGAGCACAAGCGCGCAGACCAAGCCAGGCGCCGCTGGCCTCATCACCAGAAGGAAATCCCCAGCCTGAAACATCTTTGCGTTCGTTTTTATCATTCATCACCATGCCAACACTTCCAGTGCCGACAGCGACAATAGAGCCTGGTTTTCCACTGTGCGCTCCTAGAAGGGTGGTGAAGCCATCAGTGTCGACGATGATATTTTTAAATCCAGGGTTGCGCATATAGAATTCATTTTTCCAGATGACATTGTTAGCACCTGAAAGTCCAAGTCCAATCGCACACTCCGAAAGCATAGGAACCGGAATGCTTCCATAGTGAAAAGCACGCGCCAGTGTATCGACGATTGCTCTCCATGCCTTTTCAATTCCTTGACCTAGGGCCGAAGGATCGCCTTGAGCACTGGCCAAAATTTTGAGTTTTTTATCAGTGACGATAATTCTTGTTCCGCTTCCGCCACCATCAACACCAACGAGGTATTTAATAGTGTAATCTTCCACGATCTTTGGGTTTACAATTGCGCTTTTGTTCATGCCTCAATTTTATGGGCAGGAGGGATTTGAGTCAAAGAGATAAAAGTAGTTGATAAAGGCAGTCAGGAGATGCGATCTCCTGACTGTTGTAAGGTCTTAGTCGTTTACAGTAATTGATTCTTCAGCTGAAAGCGAAGGAAGAGATGTGTTAAGAGCACCTGTTAAATCAGCAGCTACATTCAAGTTAACTCTGATAACGTGTTTCTTCTTTGTGTTGATTCCACCAAGAAGGTTAGAAAGATTGATCTTAACTAAACCGAAATCCTCACCTGTTTTTTCGAAAGAGTATTCGCTTGGTGCCAGGTTACGGTTGATAAGTGTGTCATCGCTTCCAAGTAGTTTTCTTCTTTCTACGAAAAGTTTTAGAGAAAAATTAGAATTTTTTGTAAGGTCGCCAGTTCTTAGAACAAGAGTTTGTCCTTCTAGTCTCATTTCCCCGATTCCACCTTTTACTGGTGCCGTTAATTTCTTAGCGTCAACAAGAGTTAGGTCAAGAACGCGGTTTTGGATAACAGTGTCACCAACACGTGATTCGTCAGCTGATTGTTTTGCAAGAACGATGAACTCAGAACAGCTAGCGTTTACTCTGAAAGAAGAACCTTCAAGAGTTGAGTTCAGGTTACATGTATTGTGAGGAGCAAGAACACCTGGAGTGTTTGTTACTTTAACTTTTACGTTAGCTTTAACATTGTTACTAGGAACTTCGTATGGAACAGAGATTGTCTGGTAACAAGTGTAAGCTTCTTGTCTGTAACGTGCTTCAGTCGAACAACGGTTCACATATCTTGTGCTACAAATTCTACGAGACATGCGGTCTTCGTAACAGTATGTTTCTGGCTCTTGACGACAGATCGTCTGGTATCCGTCGAATACAGTTCTAAAACAAGTCCTCGCAACAGTTTCATTTCTGTACTCAGTTCTTGTTTGAACAGCGTTTAGAGTGAAGTTTTCTTCAGTTTGAATCCCAGTGATTGGAAGTGAGTATCCATCAACAGTTGAAGCAAAAGCATTAAAGGCACTTAGAAGTCCTAGGGCCATCATAAGTTGTTTCATAAAATCTCCTCTTGGTGATAAATCCCTCATCTATATAGAAAGAAGCAGGATTCAAGTCAACAATAAGGCCATGACTGTGAGATTTTTACACGACCTTACATATTGTTTTGCCAAATCAGTGTCATTTTGACCGCGGCAGGAATTGAGCTTTGATTTCTTTTACGGCATGATTAAAGGGAAAGAGATTAATTTGGAGATTACGTTATGAAAAATATCGGATTGTTAGCAGGTCTTGCGCTTTTTAGTTCTGCGAGTTTTGCTGATTTTTTACCACAGTCATTTACCTCAAAATTTGAGCAGGAATATACCAGTACTCTTAAAGGTAAAACAAAAAGAGGACAAGGGACTATCGAGTATAAGTATCCAGGGCAAATTCGTTTTGAAACCAATACGCCAAGCACTGTGATCTTTGTAAGTAACGGATCGAAGTCATGGTACTACCGCGCTCCTTTTATTGAGGGTGAGCAAGGTGAAGTGACTGAATCCACCTCTAAAGAAGGGTCAAATATCTATATCAGATTCTTTGATTCTCTAAAGAGTGGTTTAGTAAGCAACGATCTTTATGACGTAAAAAAGGGCGAGCCGGTAACGATCGTTTTTAAAGCGAAGACTAGTAAAGAATTGGGAATTAAAGAATCGGTGATTTACTTCAAAACAAAGGGAAGCCAGAAGTTTGAAGATGTCGATACAATTGAGTTGGTTTTTCCAGATGGGAAGAGATCAAAACTCAAATTTGTGGATTTAAAAGTAAATCAAGGACCTGGGGCCGACAGGTTTAATTTTACTCCGCCGGCCAATACTAAAAAAGTTAATTAAAAGCTTTAGCGAAGAAGTCCTCAGGTATCAGGACTTCTTCGTTCTTTAGAACGCGCTTGTAAGTTATATAGTTTCTGAAAACAAGCTTGATATAATTTCTGGTTTCTTCATAAGGAATCATTTCGATAAACTCTAAATAATCCCCGTTAAATCTCTCTCTTTCCCACACGGCGATAACTTCAGTGCTGGCGTTGTAGGCGGCCACGTTTTGAGCGAATTTGCCCTTGAATAGAGCGTTTAGTTCAGACAGAAGAGCTGTTCCCATCTCTACGTTTGGCTCAGGTTTATAAAGGTCATTAAAGTTTTTATAAGGAATGTGATATTTTTTTGAAAGCTCCACCGCTTTTTCTGGAATCATTTGCATTAATCCAAAGGCATCGGCCCATGAGCGTACATTTGGGTTAAAAGCAGACTCTTGTCTGGTAATAGCAAAGGGCAGGGCTTCAGGCACTTTGTATTTTTGTGAATAACGGGCAAAAATATTTTCATACGGAGTGGGGAAGACGACAGAAACGTATTTTTTTGTCAGCTCATCTCTCATTTTCATAGGGAAATTATAAATTTGAACCATTCCCCCTTGGTACCATCCAGTCAGAGCGTAGAGTGACATCGCTCTTTCTCTTTCAGTGATAGTTTTAAATTGCGAGTTGATTTCTTTTAAAACCTTAGTTGAAAAGGCCTTCTCATCGACAGCTATTAACCAATCGAGGATCAAGTGCCCAAACGGGTCTTTAATGATTTCTGTCGGAGCTAGTGGTGCTAGTGGCTCTTGAGTCTGCATTGAAGAGATCAGGCCGTAGTAACCAAAAGCATCGTTAGCGGCCGTCGTTTGAAACAGCGTCTTTCCTTCATCTTCACGGCCTAATTTATATAGAGCACGGGCCTTCCAGAAGTTTAGCTTGTGGATAAAGTTCGGGTTAGATGATTTTTTTACGAAGCGCTCAACATCGTTCATCATGTCTTCGTATCTTTTTGTTAAATACTTATTCCACACCAGCGCCCACTGAACATTTTCTTGCAGGTCTTGAGTTGTTACTTTGTAGGTTGAAGCTTTTTCATATTTTGCAAGGGCTTCAGAGAACTCTTTGCTTTCAACATGAAGAGAGCCATAAACCCAGTAAAGTGTCGCCATTTGATTGGCGTTCCCAATTTTTCTTTCAATCACATCGTCCAGAATGATTCTGGCTTCAGCGTTCATGTGCTCTGTCCAGACAGCGCGAGCGTAATTGATTTTAGCATCCACCCAGGCTTCCTGGAGTTTTGTATCCGCTGGATCGTTATCGAGTAGCTGTCTTAAGTAAAGCTCCATCTCTCCGGTTTTTTCCATAAACATCTTGAGGTCGCGAGCGACTTTAAAAGATGTGCGGTAAGAGTTATAGGCCTTTACTTTTTCTTCAAAAGTGTATTCTTCTCCGATGATGATCTCCAGGTAAAGGTCGCGCGCTTTTTCAAACTCGCGGCTTGATTCGAAATCTTTGGCGACGGAGTAAATGTTGTCTCTGTTGATGTCCTTTGAAAAAAGCGGAGAGACTTCTGTGAGTTTTGCAAAAAATTTCTCTTCAAGCTCTGGGCGGTTGATTTTTTGTGCCAGTTTAATGGCATTTTGAAGTAGTTTTACTTTTTCAGATTGAACTTGTTTGAAGGCCACCAGGTCGTATGAGAAATTCGCTGCCTCCTCATCGATTTGGTATTTTTCAGCAAGTTTTAGTGATGAATCCAGGTAAGCTTCTTTTAAATAGCTGGCAATCACCGTTTGGGCCCAGATGCTTCTTAGCTCAGAAGCCGAGTATGAGCAGTTGCTAAGAGTGTGCACTAAAGCTGTTTGATTGAGCGGGAAAGACTCATTTTCCGCTAGGTTCTTAAAAAGTTTGCAGGCACTCTTTGTGTCTCCTGTCGACTCTGCCTTCATCGCTTTCAAGTACTCCTGGGCCAGTTCCTCAGCATCGTTTTGGGTCTCAAATGACTTATTTCCCTCAGTTAGGGCGCTTTTTAGGGCACTCATGCGGGCATATCCCGGTGCTGGAATAGGGTTAATTGGCTTTGAAGAACAGCCAGTTAAGAGAAGAGTGATAAGCAGTATTTTTTTCATAGGGCCCTTTAAGCTTTGATTATTTAACTAATTTGTACTATTTAGTCCTAGCTTTTTAAATTAAAAAACACGTTAGGTACACAGTGGAATTATCAACAAAACTTTTCAATGATAAGACGGTTTTCTTTACTTCGCTTGGTTGTTCAAAAAACCTCGTCGACTCACAGGTCATGTTAGGATACATGGGGCTAGATGGCTATTCAATTGCCGACGCACCAGAAGCCGCTGAAGTTATCATCGTTAACACTTGTTCATTCATTGAAGCATCAAAAAAAGAATCAGTTGATACCATCCTAGATATGGCCGATTTTAAAGATCCAGAAAATGGGCGTTGCAAGGCGCTGGTTATTTCTGGATGTATGGCACAAAGATACGCTCAGCAACTAGAAGCAGAAATTCCTGAAGCTGATTTAATTATTGGTACAGGTGAGTATAACAAAATCACACTTCTTCTTCGCGCTATGGAAGAAGGGAAGCTTGAAAAAAAATCATTCGTGGAAATCCCAAAATTCATCCACACAGAATATGACCCGCGCTTAAACACTTCGCCCTTTTATACGGCGTGGTTAAAAATTTCTGAAGGCTGCAACAGGAATTGTACTTTCTGTATTATTCCAAAGCTTAGAGGAAAACTGAGATCGAGATCGGTTGAGTCACTTGTAAATGAAGCTAAGAATTTGGCTTCTACAGGGGTACGAGAGCTCAACCTTATCTCTCAGGACCTTTCTGACTACGGTGTAGACTTAGATGAAAACAATAAACTTTCACATCTTTTAACTGGGCTTGAGCAAGTTGAAGGAATCGACTGGGTAAGATTATTTTACTTCTACCCGGACGAACTTACTGATGAAGTTATCGAGAAGATGGCGACATCAGAAAAAATTTGTAAATATCTCGATATGCCAGTTCAGCATTTTTCTTCAAACGTGCTTAAGCGCATGAATAGAAAAATCACAGGTGAAAAAATCCACGAGAGAATTGAAAGACTAAGAAGCCGCATCCCAGGAATTGTACTTAGAACATCAATCATCGTTGGTTTCCCTGGGGAAACTGAAGAGGATTTCGAATTACTTCTAGAGGGAATCAAAAAGGCCCGATTTAACCATTTGGGGATCTTCAGATACTCAGATGAAGAAGGAACGCCGGCTTTCAAACTTCAACCAAAAGTTCCTCAAGACGTTATTGATGAGCGCTTTGACAGGCTTTACGAAGCTCAAAGAGAGATCGTAAGAGAGCTTAACGGAGAGTTCCTTGGTAAAGTTATCCCTGTTCTAATCGAAGGGGAGCATGAGGAAACAGAACTTCTAATCGAAGGTCGCCACTTTGGACAAGCTCCAGATATCGATGGGAAAGTGATCATTAACGATTTATCAGGCCGTAAGGTAGAAATCGGTGATCTCGTTCATGTCGAGATCACCGAAGTGTTGGATTACGATTTAGTTGGTCGAGTGACGTCTTTAAGCTAAAAAACTTATAGTTCGCCTTGCGGGTATTGATAAGGGACACCACCAGCTGGGTCTGCACAGGTTCCTACGAAACCGGCAGCTGCACCATTGTAAGCGTCATCCCAGTCAAAGTAGTCGTTATTGCTCTTACCAAAAACAACATCAGTATTGTTCATTAAAGCAGTACCATTTGGCAGCGCCCCTGGCAGATCGAAGTCAATCGCAGAGTTAACCTTAAATGTTTTGTTCCAGTCACGCACAATCAGTCTGATTCTTGCCTTGATATCTTTTGCACCATCAAGACAGTTGAATGTGTAGAATGGTTGTGTTGCTCCATATGGAGCAGCCGTTGCTGCCGTTGACCTTGCTAAATTTTCCCACAGGTCAGCATCAGAATTTGTAGCTGTACAATTGTTTTTCACTGAAGAATTTGCCACTCTTAAGTTTGTGTATAACAGTTTAGAGTATGGGCTCTTAAACGTATTCTTTACAGTAGCTCCTGACGATGTTGAGTAAATCAGTGAACGGTATCCTTGTTCAAGTTCAGCTACAGATAAAATATCTGTTACTGGACCATTGAGACAGCTTACTTTTTTACCACCACAAGTTACGACTTTTGGTGACTCAGGAGTAATAACATCACAGGCCGTAGGATTGTTAGTAGGGTCAGAGCTACTTCCAACGTAGTTTACAACCGTAAATCTACCCTCGTCACAGTTTGGCCCACTATCGGCAGTATAGTTACCATCACAATCAGATTCAGCAGTCGGAGCGTAATTTACCCATGTACCTGTCTCTGAACCTGGAAGACCAGCTCCTGATCCAGCAGCACACCCACTTGTTGTAACCAATCTTTTTGAAGCAGATGTTTGTAATGGTGCCCATTGCTGGAAGTTGTATGGTTCAACTTGAATGAACTCACACACACCTGCACCTGATGATGAAGTGAACTTTAAGTCAGTATTGTGAAGTTCTTCTTCTTCAGCATCAAGAAAACATCTTACATCCAGCATCCCACGGGCTTCAAGAATATCATTGGCGTTGATTTTACAACCACGCGCTTGCATATTCTTCCCGTACTTATGAAGCTGGAAAGTTGTTGCCCCAGAAGTATCAGCAATTTTAAAATAATCGCGAACTTCTAATTGAATGACGTATGATGATTTACCAATCAAGTTTGTTGCCGTTAAAACGAATGTTTTTAAAGACGTTCTAATAGTTGGTGTACCACTGATTAAACCTGTGGCCTTATTTAATGAAAGTCCAGTAGGAAGAGCTGGCGACACACTATATGTTAAGCTGTTTCCTTCTGTCAGGTTAGCTCTGATTTCAAGATACTTTCCTGTTTCTGCAATATAAACGTTTTGGTTTGCTACGTTAGTAATAACACCTGTGTTAGCACCAGTTTCATTCTCATTATCATAAACTGTCTGGGCATTTCTCAGGAAAGGAACTGAATCAGGACGTCTTGAAACGTTACTTAGACTAACAATCGTTGGGTCTACCGGGATAGCTGGGTCAGTCTGATTTGAGTCAAAGATGTACGCGGCCAGTTTACCTGACGATGTAATATCTTGCCCAGCTGTGAAATCAGGAGTACCAGCAATTGAACTCATTGTAACAGTTAAAGTACCAGCTTCAATTTGAGTGATCGTTGTTTCAGCAGCAGCATAAGTTGCAGCATTATCAATTGAATTTGCTACACCACCATTTCTTTCCTGGAAAGCAACGAACGTTGGTGATGTTCCTGGGGTTAAGCTTTGAACAAATAGAGTCGTTCCTTCAATCGCAACAACTTTTCCTAAAGCACCTTGTGGAGTAGAAACATATCCGCCAATCGCGAAAGGGGCAGATGTACCAACTGTGATGGCCAGGTTGTAGTTCACATTGATAGGCACAGTCGATAGCGTTGAAGCTGAAGGAGCAATTGCAGAAGTTGGGATGAATGACTTCTCACTGTAGAAAAAGTTCCCGCTATCTAAGCTTGCACCAGCAGAGAAATAGCCACTAGAAGCGTCAATCGCAAGTTTGTAACGGTTTTCATCAGTACCACTTCCTCTGTCATATTTGCGGATAATTTGTCCCGAAATACTTGTAGTACTTGGAGCTGCAATCGGTTGCAAAATTGTTTCACTTTCAATGAACTTCGTAGTGCTTTTTACAGCAACGAGTTGTCTATTTGTATAACTTAAGTCAAGAGGTGCTTTAATTGAACTCAACCCAATATCAGTGCTTGTAACCCCTAATGGGTTTGTTGCCTTAATTGTAAAGAAGGCAGGGTCCAGGCTATCAACGAATGCACCAGTGATTTCCCCTGTATCTTCATTTAAGAATAATCCGTTTGGAAGAGCTGGAGCAACCGTATACTTAACTCCATTAGCTGGAGACATAACTCCAGTTGCAGCAATTGTTGAGAAAGTTAACCTCGGCATATCTGTTCCGAAAGTTTTAGTAACTTCGTAAACGCGAGAAACATGAGAGCCTGTCATTGCTGAAAGGAAATACTGAACGTTGTTATCAATATCAATGTTAGATGCACCGCCTACTCTTTTAAACCCAGTTGTCAGGTCAACGGCAGCAACTGTCGCTCCCGTAGAGGCTACGAATGTTTTTGTGTCATCAAGAACATCACCAGCGGTGAAGTATTTTGAAGAAATCATTTCAACATATATAGTACTAGTGGCAGCTACAGCACGAATAATTTTCGCCGACTTTCCTCCGGCCGCACTGATGAATCGTGGTGTTAGTAGTCCTGGATATTCGTCTGCAGGTAGACCGAGAAGAGCAAAGTTGTTAACTCTGATTGGGATTAATTTAATAATACCGACTTTGTAGTTGTCAGGATCAATGTATTTAATAACACCAGTTACACCAGTAGAAGTTGTTAAGAAGCCACTTCTTAAATAAGTTGCGTCCACATCAGCATTCGTAGTTACGCTATTTAAATTACCAGAGGCAGGTGAAACTTTAAGGAGAATCTTTTCATTTTGTAGGTATTCAAATTGTCCAGGCGGAGTGTAAACACCAATCGCGATTGAAGTTGAAATTGTTCTAGTCGCACCAGTATTGCTTAAGTAGCTCATGGTAACAGTATAATTAATTGGAGCTCCTGGATTCAGAGAGTCAGTTGAAATTGTTAATGGGAATCCAGTAATAGAACACCCTGTTTCTGATTTTGTTGTATCAAGAGTAAGGCCTGAAGGAAGAGCAGGAGTAATGCTACACCCTCTCATTACAGAGGCAACTTTTTTTACTTCACCAACACTACCATCGAACTCAGCGGATAACTGAACTTTTTCTCCAAGTTTTGCATTGAGCGAAGTGACCAGTGCTTGGTTGACTTCATCAGAATATTGAAACGTCGTCGGATCCGTTAAAGAAGAAACATCAATCGTATTCCCGCCACTATCCACAATCGTAGGTGGCTCCTCCGTCGCGACTTCCGCTTTTTTAGGCGGATCCTTTTTGAACTTGGTCAAGCTGTCAGGCATACAACCAGTCAAAAGTAGAGTGGTAAATAGGGAAAGCGTGAGTGTGGTTTTTAACGTTTTCATACTTCTATTATCGTGAAAATCGGATAAATATTTAGGAATGATGGAAAACAAAATGAAATCAGTCCTTTATTGAAACTTGACTTAAGAAATCAACAATTTAATTGGGTCTAAAAGTGGGCAGTAGGGAATTTTTATAGCCTTTTTGAAGAGTTATTGAACCCTACACAAAATCTATCTATTATGCCTACATGAATACTAAACTAGATATCCTTTTAGTCGAAGATGACCTCCTCTCGAGACTCAGTTTAAAGAGCCGTTTGGAGCTATCACACAAGGTCACTGAAGCGGAAAAAGCTTCGGATGCTCTGGCGCTTTTAGGTGTCCGATCATTTGACTTAGCCTTTGTCGACTTAGACCTGGAAACGAAGCTGGCCGGTTTTGAAATCATCAAAAAGTTAAAAAGTAAAAACATTCACACTATCGTTTTAAGTGGAAGAGAAGAAGAGAGTATCATTGAAGAGGCTTACCTTTTAGGTTGCCGCGATTTTTTATCAAAGCCATTTACTAAGCAAGCGATTGAGTCTGTTCTTTCAAAATATAAAAATTCACAATCAGATCTTCTTGGAAAATTAAAGAATACATTGATGACTAATGACCCGGAGACTGAAGCTCAGTTAAAGCTTATTGAACAAGCTGTTTACGGAGAGCATCCGGTTCTCATTACCGGAGAAACTGGAACGGGAAAAACGTTTCTTGCGAAATACATTCATGAGCTAGTGGGAAGTGAAAAGCCTTTTATTCATTTAAACTGTTCAGAAATTTCAGAAAGCTTGATTGAGTCAGAACTTTTTGGACATGAAAAAGGCGCCTTTACCGGTGCGATCAAAACAAAGAAAGGATTAATGGAGCTGGCCGATGGAGGGATTTTATTCCTCGATGAGATTGCCACTCTTCCTCTGAGTTTGCAGAAAAAATTACTTAAAGCGATTGAAGAAAAGACATTTTATCCGGTTGGGTCGGAAAGGCCGGTAAAAAGTCATTTCAGGTTAATTAGTGCAACTTGTGAAGACCTGAAGACTAAAGTGAAAAATGGTGAGTTTCGCGAAGATTTCCTTTTCCGCTTGGAAGGCTTCAATATCATTCTTAAGCCTCTTAGGGAGAGAAAGAATGACCTGGGGAATTTAATTGCTCATTTTTTAAAACAAAACAAGAGAAGAATTGTTCTTTCCGCTGAAGCCAAAGAAGAAATGTTCAGTCACTCATGGCCAGGCAATGTGCGCGAGCTGCAGAAAGTGATTGAGATTTTACGAAGCAGCGATAAAGGGATCATTGAAAAAGCAGACCTTGCGGGCCTTTTGATCAAGACCTCAGGTGCTTTAAAAGAGAAGATTGATATAGCTGTCGTCAAGGAAATGGGATTGGCCAATTTCTTAGAAAGACTAGAGGCCGAAATCGTAGAAAAGGTGCTGGCCGAAAACAACGATAGAGTGAGAAAGACTTTGGGAGACCTGAAGCTTTCTAATAATTCATTCTATAGAATTATGACTAATATCAAAACTCAAGGAGGGGCCCGTGTCCAATCTTGATGAACCAAAGGCCGTTCTCACTCACGATATCAACTCGACACTATCGTCACTTTTAAGTGCGCTGGAATTGATGAGCGATGAGTGGAAAAAGAACCCTGAATTAGTTGATAAAATTCTTCCACTAACAGAACAGAAACTTTCCCTGCTAAAAGAGCAGTTAATTCTTTACCGAAACACAAAGAACTAAATTTCCATCTATTAATTATTAAAATCGCAGTTAAACTGGATTCATCCAATACTCAATGGGAGGATTTCTTGAGATTAGCTGTGATTTTTGTTTTGGCATTATCAATTCACATTCTATATGCCCAAGAGCAAAAAATGGTTCAAGAGAAATCGTTCGTTGAGAAAATGCGCCCGACCTTAATGAAGGTTCTGGGAGAAGAGTGGACTGTTAAGTTAATCGGCGCCGATAAAGCTATTCCAAAAGACGAAGTGCCTATGCCAGCGATCCCCAAAATCGTGGACGATGCTCGCTCGACAGCTGTTTACAATAAGAAACAAGATAAAGTTATTTTAAAGCCGGAAGTTGAAGAGAAATTCAACTATGCCTATATTAAAGAACTTTACGAAGCGACAAGACAAGAGAAACCAAATGATGATGAACTTGGAAAATTCCTGAACGTTCTTTCTCAAGGGGGAACGCGTGAAGGTGTTTACCGTTCACTGGTTCTTGATTCAACTTATGCAGGAATGGAAAACTGGGATAAACCAGTTAAAAATGCGACAGCTGATTTTGCTGTTTATTTCTATGATAAATATTTTGGAAAAAAAGTAGTTAAGAAAAGTTTTGAAGGAATGAGTGTCTTTACTCTAAAGAGACTAGTGACTGAAAAGGCCTTAGAAGTTGCCGATGCTTTTGGTGACGACCGTGACGGTTTAGAGAGATGGTATGCCATTATGTCATCAGACTTGGCGACAAGATTCCCACAAATCTGGTCAAACCCTCTTCGTAAAAAGAGCTCGGCCCTGAATCATAAAGCTTGGGCAAGCAAGGTTCCAGTTCAGCATATTAAGTCTGAACTTATCATCAAAATTCATTCGGCGTTTAATTCAATGATGTAGTTATTCCCAAAACGGGTTCTCAATATCAGTCAGGATTTTTAACAAGCGCTCAACTCCCAAAGCAATTCCGCTGGAAACAGGAAGACCTCTTTCCATCGCCTGGTACAGCACTTGTGGCTCAGGAAGTTTATAACCGTAGAGTTTCTCTTTTTCTTTTGCCTGAAAATGAAATCTCTCTTTTTGAACTGTCAGGTCGCGCAGTTCGTTAAAGCAGTTGCAAAGCTCAACACCTTTTGAATAGATTTCAAAACGCTCACACACTCTCGGGTCTTCAGGTTTTAAAGTCGACAGAGCACTTAAGTGATTTGGGAATTCATAGAGAAGCAGGTAAGGATAATGGGCCAGGTGAGGCTCAATTTTATTTAAGAAAAGCAGGAAGTAATAATCATCCCAAGATAGTTCTTCACCCTGGACAGGAAGAGGAACATCTTTAAAATTTTTCTCAATCAATTCTTTTAAATCTTTTGTCTCAAGGAAGTTTAGGATATCGACGTTTAGCATATCCAGAAAAAGTTCCTGGATAGTCGCGCGCTCAAATTTTGCGTTTAAAAGTGTTTGATCAACTGGAAGATTTTTTTCGTTGAGAGAGTGCAGTGTGAATTTGAAAAGCTCTTCACAATCATCCATGATCTTCGTGTAATGAGCTCCGGTTCTGTACCACTCCAGCATTAAAAACTGCGGACGGTGATTGGGAGCATTGGGTTCGTCACGAAATGAGTAACCAAGAGTAAAAATATTTTCAAATCCCAGCGAAAGAAGCTCTTTCATATGGAACTCTGGCGACGTATTTAGATACCAAGGACTTAAAGACTGCGTGCGCGCATGGGCCACCTGAAAAGGGTGGATATGAGTCTCCATTCCCGGGTTTTGCACCATCGGAGGAGGTAAAACATCCACAAAATTTCTTTGGATAAAAAATTGTCTTATCGCCCAAAGAATTTGGAATTGAGCGGCCAGTTTAACTTTACGCATATTAAGGACTTATATATGACAAATCCTCTGCTATGCAAGTTGAAAAAAAGGGTCTCTTCATTTATCTTGAGCACTCTCGTATTTTTAATTAAGCACAGGATTTTTAATGGATTGGTTATACGTTGTCGTCGGGCTTTTAGTTGTTGTTGTCGCGGTTTTAGTTTTTAAGAAAAAGCCAAAAACTCCAGAGCTTCCAAGGACAGAAGAAACTCCAACTATCGCAGCAGAAGCTCCAGTTGAAGAAAAGGCTACGGCCACTGATGTCGAAACAACTCCAGCACCAGCAGCTAAAAAAGAAATTTCTTTTAGCGAAAGACTTAAACTTGGTTTAAGCCGTTCTCGCCAGGAAGTTTGGGGAAAACTCTCAGGACTATTTTCTGGGCCCAAACTAGATGACGATGCCATCGAATCAATCGAAGAGCTTCTTTATAGCGCGGATATTGGAACGGCCACTGTTTCAGAGCTGATTGAAGAGGTAAAAAAGAAAACCAAAGAAGGCGAGTTGGATGAAAACAGCTTCAAGTCTTTCTTGTTTAATTTCCTGAAAGACAAAATGAAGCCGATTCAGGAAACAGTTGATCACTCACTTTATACTTTTAATAAAAACGAATCAGGTAAAACAAAAGTCATTATGGTTGTCGGTGTTAATGGTGCCGGAAAAACAACGACGATTGGAAAGCTCGCAACAAAACTTCGCGCTCAAGGGGCGAGTGTTGTTGTTGGGGCCTGCGATACATTCAGAGCTGCTGCTGTCGATCAGTTACAGGTTTGGTGTGACCGTGCAGGCGCGACAATGATCAGGGCCAAAGAAGGTGCTAACCCATCGGGAGTTGGTTATGACGCTCTTCAAGCAGCTCTTAATGTAAATGCTGATTACTGTATTCTCGACACAGCAGGACGTCTTCATACGAAAGAAAATTTAATGGACGAGCTTGCTAAGAGTAAAAATGTTTTAAAGAAACTAGATCCAACAGCTCCTCACCAAATTCTATTGGTGATCGATGCAATCACTGGTCAAAATGCTCTTCGTCAAGCAGAGGAGTTCCACAAGACTCTTGATCTAACAGGCCTGATTTTCACTAAATGCGATGGTTCTTCTAAGGCCGGAAGTGCTGTGACTCTCGTCTCTCAGTTAAAACTTCCAATCGCTTACATTGGTGTAGGGGAAACAGCTGAGGATTTAGATGTCTTCAATGTCGACGACTACTTGAATGCTCTCCTAGGAAACTAAAGGCAAACTTGGGGAAATAAGAGGGTTTTCACTCTTATACGCAAGGCATTTTGTTTGACGAAAATTCCTCTATCGTTTACTCTTAATACAATGAATAACGAAAGAGAAATTCAAGAAGTATTTGAAGTACTAGGCTACAAAATCAAGCTCAAAAAAGATGAGAGACTTGTTGGTGTTAGTCCTAGTGATATTGTCGGATTTGTTCAATCTGAGGCTCAGAAAATATTTAAGCAATCACCGCAGTTGGCACCTCACCAGGTGGCAGTCCTGCTTGCACTTCAATTTGCAGGTGAGAAGTTGGCCCTGGAAAAAGAGTACCGCGAAAATATCACTCAACTGCGTTTAACTGCAGTCGATGCCCTTCAGTATATCGAAGAGGTTTCTCCCACAACCCGTTAAGAGTTTATTTGGGAACGAAAACAGAACTTCGATTAGCGCTTAAGCAAAAACTCGGAGTCCTGAATGAGTCAGAGCAATTTAAGTTAAGTCAGAAGTTGTCTTCAAATCTCCGCCAGCTCTTAAACGACCTTGGCGTTATTCAAAAAAATTTAGTTATTGGAGTTTATGCTCCCATCGAGCGCGAACCAAAATGGTTCACATCTCTTGATGAGAGTTTTCATAAACTGACGGCTTACCCCGCCTTCGAATCAGGTGTGATGCTTTTTAAAAAGGCAACTCTCTCTGAGCTTGTTGAAAGTCAGGATTTTGGGGTGACAATCTTTGGGCCTAAAGCACAGGCTCAGGTTGTAGAACCTCAGGTGCTTTTGATTCCAGGTCTAGGCTTTGGAACAAAGGGCGAAAGGTTGGGCCGTGGGAAAGGGTTTTACGACAGGTATCTCGAGTCACATCCGGTGATTAAGATCGGAGTCGCTTTTGAGGTGCAGATGGAAAATGACATCCCAACTGAAGCACATGACATAAAAATGGATTTCGTGGTCACTGACCAGGAAGTATATATAACCAATCGATAGAGCTAGAAGGAGTCTCATATATGAATATTTCGGTAATCTTGGCAGCTGTTCTTTTTGCCGTAATCGGAGCCGTGATTGGCTACGTGGTAAAGAACGCCCAAGTTCAAAAAGATATCAAAGAAAAAGAAGGCAAAGGAAACGACATCATCGAAAAGGCGAAGAAGTCTGCTGATGAAATCAAGTACAAAGCCCGTCAGGAAGCAAAAGAGATCGCGCGTGAAGAAAAAGAAAAATCAGACCGCGAAATCAACAACCGTACTAACGAAATTAAAAACCAAGAGCGCGAATTAGCTAAAAAAGACGCGACTCTTGACCGCAAAATCGAAGAGCACGACAAAGAAGTAAAAGTTTTAAAAGAAAAAGAAATCGCTTTTGAAGTTTCTAAGAAACTTCATGAAGAAGAAGCTCTAAAACTTAAAAAGAAACAAGATGAGTTCAGTGATCGCTTAGCTCAAGTTGCTCAGATGACTAAAGAAGAAGCAAAAAATGAACTTCTTCGCGCGATGGAAGAAGAAGCTCGTGTAGACTTCTCTAAAGTCCTAAGAAGAATTGAAGAAGAAACAAAAGAAGAAGCAGAAGCTAAATCAAAAAGAATCGTGGGGATCGCGATTCAAAGATTTGCTGGTGAATACGTTGGTGAAAAAACTATCGGTTCGGTTGAACTTCCAAGCGACGACGTTAAAGGTCGCCTAATCGGTCGCGAAGGACGTAACATCCGCGCGTTCGAACAAATCTGTGGTGTGGATCTTATTATTGATGATACTCCAGAAGTTGTTGTTATCTCTTCTTTCAACGTTGTAAGAAAAGAAATCGCCAGAATGGTTATCCAGAAGCTTATTGCCGATGGACGTATCCACCCAGCTAAAATCGAAGAATTTCATGACAAATCAAAAGCTGAAATGGAAAGACAGCTTCGCGACCTGGGGGAAAAAGCTCAGATGGAAATCGGAGTTCACGGTATCCACCCTGAAATCTTAAAATTAGTTGGAGCTCTTCAGTGGAGAACTTCATACACTCAAAACCAATATCAACATGCTATTGAAGCTGCATTCGTTTGTGGAGCTATGGCCGCTGAACTTGGACTAAACGTAAAACAGGCTCGTCGTGCAGCTCTTCTTCACGATGTAGGTAAAGTAATTGATGCTTCAGCTGAAGGATCACACGCGGTTGTTGGTGCTGACTTCCTGAAGAAATATGGAGAGTCTCCAGATATCGTTCACGCAGTTCGCGCTCACCACGATGATGAAAAACCAGAATCAGTTCTTGCTCACCTTGTAGCAGCAGCAGATGCTCTCTCTGGAGCTCGTCCAGGTGCACGTAAAGCAATGATGGAATCATACGTATCTCGCCTAACGGACATTGAAGAAATCGTAAACAGCTTCGAAGGTGTTTCGAAGTCATACGCAATTTCTGGTGGACGCGAAGTAAGAGTTTTCGTAGAAAACGATCGTGTAACAGATGAGGAAACAGTCATGCTTTCTCGCGACATCGCTAAGAAGATCGAAGAAGAGATGTCATATCCTGGAACGATTAAGATTACAGTACTAAGAGAAACAAAAGCTGTCGGTATCGCGAAATAGAATAATAGAAAGTGCAGCCTTCGGGCTGCATTTTTTTTGGATTAGATTAATACATGGAAGATAATCAATTCGCACTTATAACCGGAACCTCATCCGGCCTCGGCTTTGAAATGGCCGAATTCCTTCTAGAAGAAGGCTATACAGTTATCGGCGTTTCACGTCGAGGCACTCCGATCGACAATCCAAATTTCATCGACATTATTTGCGATATCAAAGACGAAGCCTCTGTTGAAGAGATGTACGAACTCATTGGCAATCACACTAATGAATTGCACATGATTGTCTTAAATGCCGGCATCTTTGAAATGTCTCCGTTAGTTGAAACATCGACTAAAGAATTCTCTGATCACCTGATGACAAACGTTGTTGGGGCTTTCCATATCCTAAAGCATTCTAGTGACTTCATTGTTGAAGATGAAACTCATATTGTGACAGTGTCTTCCATCGCTTCTAAAAAGGGGCTAGCTAATATTTCTGCATATAGTGCTTCAAAGTTTGCTTTAAACGGCATGATCGAGTCGTTAAGAGAAGAGTGGGCACATTTAGGTGTACGCTTCTCAACCCTAATGCCAGGAGCGATTGCGACTCCAATTTGGGAAGAAGGAGACATGGATCTTCCACGCGATCAAATGATGAGCGTAGATGATTTCATGCATGTTTTTCAAATGGTCACGAGAAGTCCAAGACACGTGCAGTTCCCTGAGATTGTCTTTTTACATAAAAAAGGAATTGTTAAATGAAGTTGTGGGAAAAGCTTTCACCAAAAGCGAGATACTACATCATTTCTTTTTCTAATCTCGCTGTCTGTTGGGGCATTCTTTATCTTTTGAATCTTGATTTCTTAAATATCATTTTCTTTTTAACGGCCTTTACTTGGCACTTTGCTCTTTTAACACCTGGGCTTAAAGAGCAGATTCTTACCAGCAACAACAGATTTTCATTCCTGGCCGTCGTGGTGAGATCAAATCACTACTTGCAGATGTTTATTAACCTTAAACGCGTGCCTTATGCTTCATCGATTATCAGAGCGATCTCGCCAGTGATTTTTACCTTGTTGTTATTTATGGTAGGTGGGAAAGGGAATATTCTTTTTACTCTGCTTGGATCGTTTTGCTTTGAAGCGGTTTATCTTGTTTCAAAGAGAAAAAAAGATGAGCTTCCACCTATCCCTTCAGAGCATACAGATGCCCAAGAAACTGCTCCAGAGTCTCAGCACGTAAAAAAGCGCCTCGAATAGCTTCGAAGTCTTCATAGTCATCAAATAAATTGCGTGAGAAAGATTTAAAACGCTTGAGGATTAGGTTGTCTGCCCAGCCAATTTGTCTGTACTCAACCATCAGAGCATCAAAATACAACTCGAGGTATTTCTTTCTTTCGTAAAGAAGATAAGTTTCGTCGATGTTGCCGTCATCTTCTACATAATCTTTATAAATTTTAGCAAGCCACGGAGTTTTAAGAGCACTTCTTCCAAACATGACTGAATGGCATTTTGTTTCTTTAAAAACATTCTCAATGTCTTCAGCAATCCAGATATCGCCGTTTCCAATGAGAGGAACTTTCACTTCCTCAACTGCTTTTTTAATGTAGCTCCAGTCTGCGACACCTTTATAAAGTTGATCGCGTGTGCGGGCGTGAAGAGTGATGGCCTCAACACCTTCATCCTGGATTAATTTAAGCGTGTCAGAGAAGTTGCTGTCGTCGCGGTAGCCGATGCGCATTTTAACCGAAAAATGTCCGGTAAAGTTTGAGCGAATGGTTTTTAAAACATGCGAGAGCGCTTTGTGGTTGGATAATAAATAAGCACCGCCAAAGTGTGAGTTTACTTTTTTAGAAGGGCATCCAAGATTTAAATCCAAATGATCCATCTTTAATGACTCGAGGATATCGACGACGTCTTTTGTTTGTGCGCGCTCTGTGGTGAGAATTTGAAATGAGTTTTTCTTTCGCCATTCAGGATTTTTCAGGATGCGCTCGCCGTAATGTTCGACAATCATTCTTTCAGTCACCTTTCCGACAGTTGGAACGCGTAGGAAATCCGTAAAAAGATGATCCCACTCAGGAAAAGTCTTCATGAGAGCTATGCGATATGGCTCATCGGTGATGCCTTCCATAGGCGCGAAGAGCAGGGATTTTTTAGGAAACACGTCGAAATTATTCATCGAGCATGTTAGTATCAGGAACCCATTCAAAGGAAAAGACACTTGAAAAAAAATCTCACCGTTTCTATTGCGATTTTTATCAAAGACGTAGAGGCCGAAAGCTTTAAGGTCTGGACCCAAGTGCGCCTGGAAGAGGGAGCGCTTTATGGAAAGCTGGAATTCCCGGGAGGGAAGATCGAAGTAGGCGAAACTCCGGAAGGGGCCTGCAGAAGAGAGGTTCACGAGGAAGTGGATTTACTTCTTCCACAGGATGAAAAGCTGGTTCTCTTTAAGTACCAGGACTACTCGATTGAAGATAAGAATATTTGTTTATTCGTCTTCATTTCAAAATTCCAAGACTTACCAGCGGGAAAAGGGCAGTGGCTCACAATCCCATACAATGAAAAATCCGCTTCTTTACAAGGCAAGATTCCCCCGATAAACCATGTCATTATTGATGATTTGGCCGTATATATAAAAACTCAACACGAACAGGGCGCGCTTCAATACTTATGGCAACAGTAGATTTTATTAAAACGATTGCAGACTTTTTCCTTTTATCAGTGGCCTGGTCGCTGATTCTTTTTTCACCAATCGCTTCTTCAAAGTTAACTGGAGCAGGTCTCATTAAGCTTCTGACTAATACAGCTATCGGGGCATTGGTAATCTCAATGGTCATCCAAGGTGTAACTCCGGCGCAAATGATGACGATGAGTTTTGGATTAAAAGCTCTCTCACTTGTTTCAATGATTCTAATTTCTACTTTTCACCAGGATGATAAGTCTCTTCCCATGTGGGGGCTTTATGCGATCAATAGTGTTGTGCTGGCCTACTTACTTTGCGCACTCGTAAGTTTTAACGTTTTAAATTCCGTTTTCATTATTTCGGCAGCGCTTTTTTTAGGTGTGATTACTTATTCAATGATTTTAGGACATTGGTATTTAGTTGTTCCTAAATTATCAGAGCAGCCATTAAAAGTGGCCGCGGTGATTACGTGGATTATTTTAGCGGTGAAAATCGTCTGGAGTTCATACTCATTAATGCACAACTACGACTTCTTTGAAGAGCAAACACAGTTGGGAGCTGGCTACGCTTTTAACTGGATGCTATTAACTATGAGAGTGTCTTTTGGGTATTTAGTCATTCTGGGAATGACCTATTTTAACTGGAAACTTTTAAAACTAAGATCAATTCAAAGTTCAACCGGGATTCTTTACGCGATGACATTTTTTGTTTTTATCGGCGAACTCGTTTCAACTTATATCTTTTTTAACTACGGACTTTATATATGATGACTGTTCAATTCACGTGTAAACATTGTGGTTCAAGCGTTCACGTTTACCCTGAAACAAGCGCTCATAAAATTCAGTGCGATGTTTGTCAGACAGAGCAGGAAGTGAAATTTGATCACAATCACGAAGAAGGAATTCTCAAAGACTGCCCTTCGTGTGAGAGAAAAGACTTTTACTCACAAAAAGATTTCAACAGAAAGCTGGGAGTCATTCTCTTTGTTTCTGCGGCCATTATTTCAACTGTATTGCTTTATTTCGGGATTAACCCGCTTTGGTACCTAAGTACTTTTGTGTTTCTGTACGCTCTGGACTTCTTTTTATTTAGAAGACTACAAGTCATCGCGAT
The DNA here is from genome assembly GCF_058446905.1 of Bacteriovorax sp. As-1. Lineage (NCBI taxonomy): Bacteria > Pseudomonadati > Bdellovibrionota > Bacteriovoracia > Bacteriovoracales > Bacteriovoracaceae > Bacteriovorax > Bacteriovorax sp. As-1. The sequence continues at coordinate 1,263,064 of NZ_CP184341.1, read as the reverse complement.
TTGCTACAAGTGCCAAACGATTTTCAGGAACGTGAAGAACATTGAGGAAATTCCGGGGTTTAACCACGAAATGAATGATCGCATCATTTATTCGGACCATAACTTTCACGGTAAGCCTCTAGATCATTGATAATTGGTGGCAATTAGACTTCGGGGACACCTTCCTGTATAATGATTAGATTAGTTTTTGTTTACTTGTTACTAACTTAACCAGGACTTTTCCATAGAACCCCCGCTTGAATATTTAGTCTCTTCCTACGAAATCTTCGCTCTAATCCTTTGTTTTATCGCAGCCGCTTTTTTCTCAGCAGCTGAAGCCGCACTTTTATCTATCGGTGTAGACCGTGCTCGCCAACTCATTGAAGAAGGTGGAGCAAAAGGTAAAGCTATGGCCTTCATGATCTTGAGACCATCAGAGCTTCTTGCAACGATCCTAGTAGGAAATAACATCGCCAACATTCTTGCCGGATCGATTACAACATCTATCACGGCAGCCTACACCGGAAGCAGTATCGTCGGTATCGCTCTCGGGTTAACGACAGTTATCATCATTATATTCGGTGAGATTATCCCGAAGACTATTGGTAGAACACACGCTGAAAAATTCTCAGTCATCGTTATTCGCTCCCTGCAAATCTGTTTTTATCTTCTATACCCGGTAATCAAATCTATCGTTTGGTTCATTGGAACAATTTTAGGTGACAGTGCTGAAGTGACCGGAAGAATGGTGACGAAAGATGATATCGAATTCATGATTTCTAAAGCAGAAAAAGAAAGAACGATGGACTCAAAACAAATCGATCTTCTTTCTTCTATTCTTGAATTCCCGATGATCAAAGTTAAAGACATTATGATTTCCAGAGTGAGAGTGAATTATGCTCAGGTCAGCTGGAACTTCGAAGAGATGATGAACTACGTAAGAGAAACAGGTAACTCACGTTACCCGGTTGTTGACGGAGAGTTGGAAAACATCGTTGGATTCCTGCACGTAAAAGATTTAGCTTTCGTAACAGATGAAGAGAAGAAAAACTTTAAAATGGAAAAACTTTTAAAACCGCCTTTCTTCGTTTACGAACACATGAAGATCCAGTCGGTCTTTGACCACATGAACAGAAAGAAAGTTCACTTAGCGCTGGTTAAAGATGAAAACGGAACTGTTGTTGGTATCGTTACATTAGAGGATATTATCGAAGAGATTTTCGGTGAAATTCACGATGAGCACGATGACGTTGAAGAGATTGAAAAGGGTCTTGAAGAAGCTAACCTGGAAGACGGTATTGTTGTCGAAGGGGATATTTCGTTAAGAGAGCTTTATAGTGATTACGATATTAAAATTCCTCTGAATGATAACTACTCAACTTTGGCTGGATTTATGCTGGACATGTTGGGGAACACTTTCCCTGAGCAGGATCAGATCATTGTTTGGGAAGGGCTATCATTTAACCTGGAAATCGTTGAAGACCACGTGATCAAACAAATACGTATTAAAGATGTCGATGGCGAGAAACATATTTTCTCTAAGAAAGAGCACGCTGAACTGGTAGAGAAAAACGACATCGAAGCTTCACTTAATCTTCAAGAAAAAGAGTAGATCTAAAGAATGCTCTCCGGGGCATTCTTCTTTCCTTTGGATGAGCATATGAAAATTCATGATGTAGCGGTAATTGGCGGTGGCTCCGCTGGAGTCATGGCCGTTCTTAGAACTGTTTTAAACAACGATGAATGTCTTTTTTTCCCGGGTTCACCAAAAGATAAAAAACGCTCTCGCGCTTTTTGGGTGACGAAAGTTGAAAACATGCCGGGGCATCTTGAATATAAAAAAGGCATCGACGAACCCAATAAAGAATCTCTCGACTGGTTAGCTGCCGGTCCATTCAAAGATAAATTAATCTGGAAAAAGAACACCGGAATAGTCAGTGTCAAAAAAGAAGAAGATGGCCTCTTCACTTTAACTGATAACAAAAACGAAGTTTATCAGGCCCGTTTTGTGATTTTATGTACGGGAGTGATGGATGTTCAACCGACGATTCAAGGATCAATTGAAACAATCTATCCATACGCTAACATTCAGCTTGCTGATTACTGTTTGAGATGTGACGGGCACCATGTGCTTAATAAAAAGATTGCGATCTTTGGCCACAACTCAGGAGCAGCATGGGTGGGAATCATGTTGTATGAACGCTACCAATGTCCGGAGGTAACGATTCTTACTAACGGAGAAGCGCCGAGTTTTGATGAAGAAACAACTGCATTGATGAAGAGATATAATTTCAAAATTGTCACTGAAGCGATTACTGAAATAAAAGGTGATCCAAAAAATAAAATTTTAAATGGATTTATTTGTGGTGATAAAAAAGTTGAAGCAGATTACGCTTTCATCGCTCTAGGGATGATTGTCTACAATGAGCTGGCAAAAATGTTAGGTGCCAATCTTGACCAAAGAGGTTTTGTGGTGACCGATAACAAAGGTAAGTCAAGTGTAGATGGGTTGTATGTCGCTGGAGATTTAAGAGCGAACACCAAAAAACAAATATATACAGCATGGGATGGAGCTGTTGATTCTTCTGATGAAATCAACGTTTTGATCCGTCGAAAAAAGCGAACTGAAGCCTCACTATTATGACAGATCATATAGAGCAATATGGGTGTAAAGTATCCTTAAGAAGATAACCAAAATGGTTAACTTCCTATGTACTAACACGTCAGCCATGGAGGATGACAGCATGAAAACTTTCAATACTGCAGATATGGTAAATGAGGCGACAAGTGAAATCGAAAAAATTGCGCCAAGAAATTCGCACGTAGAAATCGATGTTAAAGAGGACCCTGCAGGTCACTTTAGCACTAACATTAAACTACAAACTAAAACTAGAACTTACTTCGCTAAAAAGGAAGATACATTTCTCTACCGAAGTTTTTCAAAAGCACTGCGCGCGATTAAAGCGCAAATTCAAAAAAAGCGCGTTAGCCACATGCACTCACAAACGAGCTTGAAAAACACTTAGCTCCTTAAGCATTTAATCAAATCAAAAAACGAAAGAGGCCCTGTTTAATACAGGGCCTTTTTTTGATTCAATATTTTTCATTGACAGTAATTAACTCAACTTGGTTTAATAATATAAATTTATTTATCAAGTGAAAAAAATGAAACTCATTTTATGGGTTTTATTGTTGGTTCTCGTTTCTTCGTGCGCAGGAAAAATTGAAAGTAATATTCCTAGGCTGGGAGCGGCCAACACTGATCAAAATGTTTTCACAATGAATCTGAATGGAAGCATTGAAGTGATTAAAGCTCAGGATAATAATAGCAATGATAAATTGATTTTAGGAAACCTGGGAGAAGTGAACCCAACTCTTAAGTCAGACCGTGTACGTTTCCTCTTAAAACTTGATTCTGATCTCAATAGAGAAGTAACTCAGTCAGAAGTGCTGGGGTATGTTCAACAAAAAGGAACAGAGTTAGTAGTCGATAATTGTTTACTTTAAGGGAGCGATTTCAACGTCGCCAAGCACCTTTGCCCGGCAAGAAAGGCGAACAGTCTTTCCCGGGTAAGAGTCTTTGATATGTTCGATTGTGTCTGTTTCCACCACACCCATAGGGGATAAGTTTTCGATTCCTTTGATAACTTCAATGCGGCATGAGCCGCACGAGCCGGCCAGGCATCCATGAGGCAAACTAAGGTTTTGACGATCTAGTTCATCGTATAAGATTTGGCTTAAATTAACTTTGTATTCACGAGGCTTTGAAGGCTCCTTTTCATTGAGAGATTCAGAGGAATCCGGAAGGTGAACTAACACGGTGGGCATATTTATTTTATCCTTCAAAGAATAATATCTTCCCAATTGTAAAACACGATGCAAAATTATCCAACTCAAAAGTGAGGAATGACAATGTTTACTTTCGAAAAACTATACTCAATGGGACACGAAGAAGTGGTATTTTTCTCTGACCCTTCATGCGGCCTAAAAGCTATCGTAGCGATTCACAACACTACTCTTGGACCAGCTCTAGGTGGAACAAGAATGTGGAACTACAAATCAATCGACGACGCTATCGAAGATGCTCTTCGTTTATCTCGTGGTATGACTTACAAAAACTCAATCTCAGGTCTTAACCTTGGTGGTGGTAAAGCGGTTATCATGGGAGATCCTACAAAGGATAAATCAGAAGCCCTTTTCAGATCGTACGGAAGATTTGTAGAGTCTCTTAACGGTCGTTACATCACAGCTGAAGACGTTAACACTACTGTTGACGACATGGAATTCATCTTCGCTGAAACAAACAACGTAACAGGTGTTGCTGAAATCAACGGTGGATCTGGTAACCCTTCTCCATGGACAGCTCGCGGAGTATTCCGTGGGATGGAAGCTTCAGCTCTTAAAGTTTTTGGTGACCGTTCACTAAAAGGTAAAGTTGTTGCTCTTCAAGGCGCTGGTTCAGTTGGAACTCACTTAGGAAGACACCTGTATGAATCAGGAGCGAAAGTTCTTTTCACTGACATGAACGAAGCAAACATCGCTCGTTTCAAAGAAGCAGTACCTAACGCTGAATTCGTAGGTCTTAATGACATTTACGATGTTAAGTGTGACATCTACGCTCCATGTGCTCTAGGTGCAACTGTTAACGATCAAACAATCGATAGAATCAAAGCTAAGATCATCTGTGGTGCTGCTAACAACCAACTAGCAGAAAACCGTCACGGAGATATGCTAAAAGAAAAAGGTATCCTATACGCTCCAGACTACCTGATCAATGCGGGTGGGGTAATGAACGTATCAATCGAATTCGAAGGCTGGTCAGCTGAGAAGGCGACAAAAATGGTAGATAAAATCTACGATACGACTCTAAAAATCTTCAAGCTATCTGATGAGCAAAATATTCCGGTGTACAAAGCTACGGATTTAATGGCTGAACAAAGAATCCAGTCAATCAAGAACATCAGAGGGAAGTACCTAGGGAACCTAAGTCATAGATTCCCAGGACGTAAGTCTCGTTCTCGTTAATTATCAAAATCAATTAGGTCACCAAGCGAAAATCGTTTGGTGACCTTTTTTTCCTCTTCCTGTTCCCACTTTAGCTAAGTCCACTATTTAACCTATAATCTTAATTGAGGTTATATGACCCCGATTAAGACGTTTATTAATGCCATTCTCTTCTCATTAACACTGCTTTTTGTTGGTTGTTTAAATTCGACTAAAAAAGAAGAAGTAGTAGGTTCACCTGAGGTGGTTAATCGTCTTATTGCTAAAAACATCACACCGGCAGATGTTCCATCAAAAACTCAATCAATCATTACTCTGTCATATGAAAGCATCGACAGCGATTTAGCTTCGAGCTGTTCACTTTCTCAACTTTCACACGTGAGCGTAACTCAGGCCTGTAGCTGTGATCAGTTAGGAGTGTGTACGGTTGGAGTGACAGGGGCGGCAGCTTACACAGGAGCCGCGAGTTTTAATTATAATGTCGTGGCCGGAGGAAAAACCTCGACGACAGGGAAGGCCAGCTTCTCTATCTCTGCTCCGCCAGCGGGAAGTAACGAAGCTCCAACGATTTCTCCAATTAGTGCAAAAACAACTACTGAAGGAATCGCTATTTCTAATATTGCTTTTACTGTGGCCGATACTGATTCGACTGTTTCATGTTCTAACGTGACAGTGGCCTCTTCAAATACAACGCTTATTCCGTCGGCAAATGTAGTCGTGAGTGGATCGGGGACAAGTTGTTCTGTGACAGTGACTCCGGCCGCAAATCAAATTGGTTCGAGCAATATCACGCTGACGTTAACTGATACAGGCTCTCCATTTCCTGCGAAAACAGCAGTGTCGACTTTTACTGTAACAGTTAATGCTTTTAATGATCCTCCAACTATTTCAACGATCTCTCCCCAAATAACAAATGAGGACACTCCAACATCAGCGATTGCTTTTACTATTGCCGACGTGGATTCAACTCTTGCATGTTCAAATGTGACGGCGACTTCTTCTAATACTTCACTGGTTTCGGTTTCTAATATTGTGATTGGTGGAACTGCTCCAAATTGTACAGTGACATTATCGCCGAGTTTGAATCAGTCAGGAGTCGTGACGATCACACTTACAGTTCGTGATAATGGGACACCTCTGCCCGCCAAGACAGCTTCAACTTCATTTGGTTTAACCGTTGTCTCAGTTAATGATGCTCCGGTTATTGCGGCGATTGCCACTCAAGTTACCAATGAAAGTACGGCCAAGAGTGTGAATTTTACGATCACTGATGTGGATTCAAATCTGACATGCAATGGCAGTACTGTTATTACGTCTTCCAATACGGCCTTGGTTCCTAATACAAATATTTCAATTACAGGAATTGCACCTAACTGTACGGCGACGATTACACCGGTAAGTGGCCAGTCGGGGACGACGACTTTAACAGTGGCCGTTTCGGATAATGGTTTCCCAATGCCAATTCAAACAACGACGACAACATTTAATCTTCAGGTGATGAAGGTTAATCAAGCGCCGACTATTTCAGCGATTACAAATCAGACGACTAATGAAGACACGGTCACAAGTGCGATTAACTTTACGATTGCGGATTCAGACTCCACTGTTTATTGCAGCAATGTGGTGGGTACTTCGAGTAATACTGCTTTAGTTGCCAACGCTAATATTGTTATTTCAGGAACAGCTCCAAATTGCCAGGTCGTTATCACCCCGGCATCTAATGGTTATGGTTCAGCAACGATTACTCTGACATTAACTGATAATGGAACACCTATGCCGGCACTGACGGCGACTTCTATTTTCACTCTTACAGTGAATGCAGTTAATGATGCTCCAACTCTTTCTGCTATTGCCACTCAGACTACAGGGCAGGCGACAGCGAGTTCTCCCATTGCTTTTACGATTAATGATGTAGACTCATCACTTTCTTGCACAAGTAGTGTGGCTGCGACGTCATCTAACACAACTCTGATTCCGAATGCCAATATTGTTATTTCAGGAACAGCTCCAAATTGCCAAGCTGTGATCACTCCAGCTACTGGTTATGGTTCAGTGACTATCACTTTGACTTTAACGGATAATGGAACTCCGATGCCTGCGCTGACAGCTACGCAAACATTTACGATGAACGTCACCCAAGTCAATCAAGCTCCGGTGATTTCGTCAATTACAGCGCAAAGTACGAATGAAGATACAGCGATAAATGGCATTGCTTTTACGATCACTGATGCGGACTCGACTGTTTTCTGTAATAACGTAGCGGGAACTTCAAGCAATACTGCACTTGTTCCAAATGCAAATATTGTGATTACAGGGACCGCGCCAAATTGTGTGGCCGCGATTACACCGACAGCTAACAATTCAGGTTCGGCGATGATCACGTTAACGTTAACTGACAACGGAGTTCCGTTGCCGGCCAAAACGGCGACGTCTGCTTTCACATTAACAGTGAATGCGGTCAATGATGCTCCAACTATTTCTGCAATCACAAATAAATCAACTGATGAAGATACACCAACGAGCGCGATCACTTTTACGATTGCAGATATTGATTCCACACTAACCTGTAGCGGAAACGTAGCGGGAACTTCATCCAATACATCACTTGTTCCGAACGCAAATATTGTTATCTCTGGAACGGCTCCAAATTGTCAGGCTGTAATCACACCAACAGCAACTGCCAGTGGTTCAGCAACAATTACTTTAACTGTTTCAGACAATGGGACGCCAATGCCAGCCATGACTGCAACGAGCGTGTTTGGTTTGACCGTGGCGCCAGTGCCTGATATCTCCGGATCATTAACAGTTGCAAGCAATCTTTCGGGAATTGCCTCTTCATATTCTGGAAACTCATATGCCCGAACAATTAATTTTACCGGACTGACAGCTGATGAGGCCCTCAATTCAGTTGAAGTGTGTTTGGGAACGGCTGCAGGGTCGTGCGATGTCTCTTCTTGGGTTGAAGCAACTGGATACACGACTTCGGGTTCTGCTCCAAGTGTTTCGTTGGGAGGGAGCTATAAGTTAAAAAGTGGTGTGGGCGGTGCTCAGACATTTACGATCTACCCATCTTGTAGTTCAACTAATAACTATTACTATTCAGTAAGAGGGACTAGTGCGACATCGAAGCTTTCAAATGTTGTGAGCACACCCGCCTGGACATTTTGGGAGCCAAGTTGTCTTGGATCAACGGTGCTGGCGCAATGGTTAGATGTAACAGAGACAGCGACCATGACTTTCGTAAGTACGGCCATTAGCCAGATCAATGATAAATCTGGTAATGGGCGGAATATGACTCAAGCCACGGCCAATAAGAGACCGGCATATAGTGCAAGTAGTATGGGAACAAATCTTCCGGGGATAACCTTTAATGGAACTCAGAGTGTGACCAATGGTTCAAGTCTTGCGGGGACAAAATTTGTCTATGATTTGGGTGCTTCATCTATCTTCACTGTTATGAAAGCGGCAGCGATCAATGCTAATAGATATATTTATAGTGAAGGAAACACTGGCACGACATCAAACGTATCTTATTCTCCTTTTGTCACTTCAACGACGAATACGATCACCAGTCTTCAGGTCAATAGCGGTAATGTCACCGAAGTGAACTTGCCGACAACCAGTACAACATTTTTCAATAACACAATCATGTTAGGAATGATGGAGGACTCAGGGACAACTTTTTACTCATACACCAATGGGACATCTCAATCACAGGCAAAGACAAATTACACAAGAGCGGGCTCGACACTCACGACTTCGAGAATAGGGGCGCGTTTTAGAAACAATGCTGAGACTGGCTGGATGGCCGGAGTTATGGGAGAGTTTATTGTAACTAATGGTGTTCTGAGTACACTGAACCGTCAGAAGCTCGAAGGTTATGCCGCTCATAAGTGGGGAGTAAGTGCTAACTTACCGGCAGGACATCCTTATAAAACAACTCCACCGTAGTACCTGATCAAAAGGCCCTTTATTTAGAGGCCATCCTTACCGCATAGGAAAGAACTCCCGCATAAGATAAAATTATCCTATGAAAAAGAGTGCTCTCTTACTGACATTTTTCATTTTCTCTCAATCAGTTTTTGCCATTGATTTTGAAGATGCTGTTTTTCCGGAACTTGCGACGAGTGGTCGTGCGCTTGCTATGGGGAACGCTTTTATTTCTAAAGTTGATGATGCCTCTGCAGCTTTTTACAATCCTGCAGGGCTAGGAACTGTTCGTTATTCGCATTTACACCTTTCGAATTTTCACCTTGAAGTTAATAAAGGTCTTCTTTCTGCTGGAACAGGTGGAGCGATTACTGATGCTTTAAAAAATACCACAAAAATGTTTTCACTGGATGGAACGCGTGAAGTTTTAAAAGACAATGTTGGAAAGATTTCACACTCGCGTTTTCATATGCTGCCAAACTTTACTTCGCGCTATTTCAGTTTTGGTTATTTGCTAGCTAAAAGAACAAGAGCAACAGTTGTCGATGATTCGACTGCTGGTTTTGAATTCGCTGATCGTTTAGATCATGGGCCGTACGCCGCTCTTAATATCTCACTTTTTGGGGGAGTGTTTAAGGCCGGGGTCTCGACGATTTTTTTAAATAGAAAAGAAATTATTGGAACAGCAGACCCGGCAGCGACATTAACAGTTGCAGATAATGCTTATAAAAAAGGGAACGCTTTCATTGGAACAGCAGGGGCTAAGATCACGCTTCCAATTGTTTTTCTTCCAACTTTTTCAGCGACAATGCACAACGCTTTTAAGCAAGACTTTAAAAATGGAAGAGGAGCTGGTGTTCCTGATTCCATCAAGCAAAGTATCGATGTTGGTTTCTCTGTGACTCCACAAATCAGCAACAACAGCCGTATTCACTTTGAAATGAACTACAAAGATCTTTCAAATGAATTTAGTAGCGTTTCTGCTTCAAGAAAGTTTCTTCTGGGAATGGAAATTGATATTTCCCGCGTCTTTTTTATCCGCGCAGGTTATGGTGATGGATTCGGATCTTTTGGTTTAGGTGTGAAATCCAGAAAACTGGAATTTGACCTGACAACCTACGCAGTAGACACCTCTTCGGCCAAGTTTAGAGGAGAAGAGGACCGCCGTTTCGCTCTTTCCCTTTCTAGCGGATTTTAATCCCAAAATTTTAGGCACTTATCCAAAGAGAACGCAGGGCGTTTTCCCCCCTCAAATTTAGACATTACGGTCAGTTTTAGGTAGAGTCTTGTTACTTTATTTTATCACTTACTGAGGATCGAAATCTATGTTGGGAAAGACAGCAAAATCTAAAGCAAAAGCAACTCCACCGATGAAGGCGAAAGCTGCACCGGTTAAGGCAAAAGCAGCAGCACCGATTAAAGCAAAAGGTGGAGCGAATCAACACGCTAAAAAGCTGGAGCTCGCTAAAAAATATAACCTAGGTAAAAAAGAAATGCTTGAGATGCTCTCAAACATTTATACATCAAGAAAAGTAGACGATGCTGAAATCTCGATGAAGAAACAGTCAAAAGCTTTCTTCCAGATCTCAGGGGCTGGTCACGAAGGAATTCTAACAGCAGCGGCAATGGTTCTTAAGCCAAAGTACGACTGGTTTCTTCCATACTACCGCGACCGCGCTCTATGTTTAGGTCTTGGAGTTACTTCATACGAAATGTTATGTCAGGCAAACGGGAACACGGGTGATACAGCTTCATACGGACGTATGATGCCAGCTCACTGGGGAAATAAACCGCTTAACATCGTTAACAAATCGTCTTGTACTGGAACTCAGTTCCTTCAAGCTTGTGGTCTTGCAGAAGCAGGGATCTGGTTTGAAAAATTAAAGAAAGAGCACAAAGTTGATGTTTCTTCTATGGACTACCACACTGACGAAATCGTTTACGTTTCAACTGGAGACGGAACAATTGCTCAAGGGGAATTCTGGGAAGGTTTAACAACTGCTTGTGTAAACAATCTTCCAGTTCTTTTCATGGTAGAAGATAACGGTTTTGCGATTTCAACTCCAACAACTGTTCAGTACCCTGAAGGATCAATTTCAAAAACTCTGGCAAACTTCCCAGGGCTTAAAATCTTCAACACTGATGGATGTTGCCCGATCGAATCTTTCGCGACAATGACTGAGGCTGCGAAGTACATCAGAAAAACAAGAAAGCCTGCTCTTGTTCACGCAACTGTAACAAGACCATACTCTCACTCACTTTCTGATGACCACGGAATGTATAGAACAAAAGCTGAGCTACACGAAGAAGGGTTAAGAGATGTTTTCAACGCTTTCCCTAAATTCCTGGTTGAAGCTGGTGTGATCACAGAAAAAGAAAGAGAAGAAGTTCTTAAAAAAGTAACTGCTGACGTTAAAGCAGCTATGGATAAAGCGATCAATACTGAATGGCCAAAGCTAGATACAGTTCTTGATCACCTCTACTCAGATGAGCATCCAATCACTGGATCTGAGTTTGAAACAGCTCCAAACTTCTCTGGGAAAGATGACGTGCCAATGGCCGCTTCTATCAACAAAGTTCTTCGCACTGAGTTTGCTAAAAACCCAATGCTAAGAATGTGGGGAGAGGACGTTGCAGACTTCTTCGAAAAGGAAAGACTGAACAACCCTGAACTAAAAGGTAAAGGAGGAGTATTTAAACTTACGGCAAACGTTCAGCGTGAATCAAAGGATGGTCAGGTTTTCAACTCGCCACTTGCAGAAGCCAACGTTATCGGTCGTGCGATCGGTATGGCGATTCGTGGAATCAAGCCAGTTGTTGAAATCCAGTTCTTCGATTACATCTGGACAGCTTATATGCAATTAAAGAACGAGATGGCGACACTTCGTTACAGATCAGGTGGAGACTTCAAGTGTCCAATGGTCGTGCGTGTTCCAATTGGAGGATACCTAAAAGGTGGATCGATTTACCACTCACAATCAGGTGAATCACTATTTACTCACGTTCCAGGTATCCGTGTAGCGTTCCCGTCAAACTCTGCAGACGCTGCTGGACTTCTAAGAACAGCTATCAAGGGTGATGACCCGGTTATGTTCCTAGAGCATAAACACTTATACTACCAAGGGTACAACCGTGCTGCTGATCCAGGGGATGAGTACATGATTCCATTTGGTAAAGCCCGCATTGCCCGTGAAGGTGCAGATGCAACGATCGTTGCATGGGGTGCTTTAGTTCAAAAATCAATTGAAGCAGCTAAGAAATTAGAAGCAACAACTGGTAAGACTGTTGAAGTTATCGATCTAAGAACTCTTGCTCCATATGATTTCGAAGCTATCAAAAAATCGATTACAAAAACGTCACGTTTAATGATTGCTCACGAAGAACACAAAACATCAGGATTTGCTGGAGAAATCGCAGCGAGAGTGAATGAAGAGTGTTTCGACCTTCTGGATGCACCAATTCTGCGTGTAGGGGCAATGGACGTTCACTGTGCATACAACCCGGCCCTTGAAGATGTGATTCTGCCTCAGGTAAATCACGTTGAAGAAGTGCTGGAAAAACTTCTGAACTACTAATAAAAAAACGAAGCCCTCGAAAGAGGGCTTTTTTGTAGGTGCTATGATGAAAGATCTTTTCAACCTGCTTAAAGATTTGCCGGTCCCACATGATGATGGGGCAACTGATCACTTAGAAGGAATGACATTGCCTTCTCTTGTTCTGCATACGACTGAGGACAGGGAAGTAAACATCCGCAACCTGGCAAAACAACCAACGATTATTTTCTTTTATCCGCGAACTGGAGTGCCGAATGAATCTGTCCCTGAGGGATGGGATATGATTCCTGGCGCGCGCGGGTGCACACCTCAAGCTTGTGGCTTTCGCGATCTTCATCAGGAATTTAAGACTCTGGGATACGCCGTTTTTGGAGTAAGTACGCAGACAACTGAGTTTCAGCAAGAGTTTGTGGAGCGCAATCACATTCCATTTGAGATTTTAAGCGATGAGGACCTGGCCTTAACTGAGGCCCTGGAGCTCCCTACTTTTAAATTTAATGGAGAGACCCTTATTAAACGAATGGTCTTAATCCTGGAGAATGAGAGGATCGAAAAAGTTTTTTACCCAGTGTTTCCACCTGATAAAAATGCAGAGGTTGTCCTGGATTGGATACAATCTCACTTGAAATAATGCCAAGCCTCCAAACAAAAGGCTTAGTTCACTCTTTAAGACTGAATTAAGTAAATATTAAGGCCACATTCAGCTCTGACTGTTATAATATTAGAATTATATTCTTTTTTGAATAATTAAGGTAAGGTTTACTTAATTAGATTAGAGCGATTCGAGGTTAGTTTGGGCCATATATTAGTGCTTGAAGATGAAGAGAGTGCACGCAATTATCTTCGCGAAAATATTTCATGTTACGGAAAAATTTCTGTCGTTGGAACTCTGGACGATATGGATTCTCAAATCCTGAAACATAAGTATGACTTAATTATTGCCGACTACTATTTAAAAGATAAAAACTGTTTTCAAGTTCTTTCAGAGTTTCGCTATCACCTGGGGCCGGTTCCTCTCATTCTGGTTTCGGGAAGACCTACCGTTGAGATGCTTTCACTGGCCTTAGAAGAAAAGGTTTATGCCTTTATTCAAAAGCCCATCGATATTCAAAAATTAAAAAACAAAATTGAAACATTTTATTCTTTCAATCCGGACTTCGACATCAGAGGACACAAGGTTATCCTTTTTCAGGATGACTGGAGTATTAAGATCAACGACCAGCTTTTCGAATTGACGGAAACTGAGTTTAAAATTTTCCGCTATTTCATGGAGAGAGAAAACCAGGTGATTGACCGCCACGAACTGATCCATTATCTATGGGGAAATTCAAAATCTTCAAGGAATAAATTGGATACACATTTGACCAATCTAAAAAACAAAGTTCCTTTCGTAAAAGAGTCACTGCAAACTATTCCACGCGTGGGCTTTAAACTTAAATAATGGACAACATTAAATATAAGAAGTCCTTTCTCATCATCGCCTATGGGGTGTTGGTGCAGTTCTTTATTTTGCCCTTTCTTGAATACCCCATGCTCAAAGAGGAAATGGTCAAAGCTTATCTCGTGGCCAAAACAATTACAGTCCTCGCATTGCTCTTTTTTATTTTATGTGTGCATTTCAATAAGCTGGTGAAGTATTGGGTCATTATGTTTCATGTCTTCTGCTTTACTTATGTGCTTGTTGGCCAGTTTTTCAATCCGGGCTATCATTTCGCGGCCATTCAATACATGTTTGTCTCGGCCATTGTGTTTGAAGGCTTCTCTTTTGTCATTGCAGCTTTTCTTCCGATCTTTTTATTGGAGTACGCGCTCCATCCTTTCGCTAGGACTGTTTACGTCGATTACCCGTTTTACCATGGTGATGTTTTTAATGCTCTGATCTCTTCCTGGATTGTAAGTGTTCTTTTGGAGAGATACGTTAGCCGCGTAAAAACAAAACAAAGCTTTCTCGATCGCAAATTAAGATACAAAGGGATCAAGACAGATCTCTTTCTCCACGACTTAAAAAACAAACTTCAGCCGCTCTCTGGAATCAAAGAACTGCAGGAGGTTGTGGAGGCCGTTCGTTCTTTTAATTCATTCAGTGGAGTCGAGCAACTGAGTTTTAAATCAGTCGTAATGGATTTAAAGAGCAAACATCGGATTGAGGGAGAGTGTCTGGTCACTGGAGATGAAGACTTCTTTATTGATCAGATGGATTTACAAACTATTCTTACGAATCTAATGAAAAACTCGCAGTCAGCTGCTAACGCGAGAAGGGTTCCGCTGCAAATGATCTTAAAAAACCGTAGTTCTGGTTTTATGTATGAAGACAATGCCGGAGGAATGAGCTCTGATCAAATAAGCTATTTCAACCAAAAGGAATTTGGACCTTATCGTGGAGCTGAGAAAAAAGGTTATGGTCTTTTTCTTATCAAAAAATTAGTCGAACATCAGGGCGGAAAATTTCTTGTGAGAAAAACGTCCAATGGGACGCGTTTTGAAATTTCTTATTAGAAACAGTTAATCGAGTAGAACTCGTGGTTTTCAGTCACGTAAGTCACCAGGCAAATTTCTTTGCTGATTTCTCTTGTTGTTAGATTCTTAATCGTTGTGCGTGCTGAGATGAGAGTGAACTCAGCGCTCTGTGAGTCTACAAAATTAATTTTTGAAATTTTTAGAACTGACCACTCACCAGAGGCCTGGTAGTAAAATTCAATCGCTTCCTGAGCACTTGAATAAATTTCTTTAATGCTGCCAGCATGAAGTGGTGCTGATGCAAGAAGAAGCGAAAAGCAAAGTGCTGAAAGAAATTTCATATGAAGTCCTTTAGGAAACGTTTCAGCATTTGTACTGAAGGCCAGGTTGTTGGTCAAGTTAGACTTTCATTTTTTAACTTAAGTGGCTGAAAATAACAGGAGTCATGGCCGTGTTTGTATGTAGAAAGATCAATAAAAAAACAATTGCGTATTTTCTTTTAGAAGTCTTGAGAATAAGCAGCGCCCAGACTGCGAGAATAAGAAAAACGGAAGAGCTGGTAAAACTGCCCTGAAGCATTTTTGCCATGAATTGAACACTCACGACATAACTTCTAATCAGAGGCTCTCCCCAGTTAAAAGGAATCAACCAATAGCTCGCCAAAAAAAGAAGCAGTGTAGGAAATAAGAGAGCAAAGAGGGCACTTCCAACCAAGCCTACAGGAATAGAAAGCAATGAAACTTTTTCTCCCATAAAAAGTCCCAGAATAAGCTGAGTGGAAAAGAGTCCAAGAATTAACATGATCTTCGAGTGATTTTGAAAAGCAAAAAATGTCCCGAGGAAAGCGAAGCTCATCAAAAATCCCAGAGGTGAATCAGAGTAATGGCCACATAAAAAAGAAACGGCAAAAGTCAGAAAGAAAATGACTTCAATTGACCATTTTCTTTTGGCCAGAAACTTAAATTGCAAAAGCAATCTCAAAATTGACAAGCGATGAATGGAAGTAAAACCAGGAAGAAAAAAAACTGATGAATAGGTCATCACTTTGATGATTCTTTGCCAGCGCTTGGCTTTCATTTTTTTCACTAAGAAAAAAAGAAGAAAGAGGACACTTGCATAATGAATCCCTGAGGGAGCAAGCAAGTGAGAGAGGTTGGTCTTTTTAAAAGCTTTTCTGGTGTAGGGAGAAATTCCATTTTTATTACCAGTGATAAAACTAAAAAGAAGGTTTGCGTTCTCTGGTTTTTTGAAATCTGCCTTCATTGACCTTTGGTACTTTTGCAGGAAAGGTGGGGGTGTCCTTGGGGGAGGTGGTTTTTGGGCAAGACCCTTTTCTATGGTTACTCCCAGTGAAAGGGCGAGAATAAGGCTAAATAAGACGAAAAATTTCATGCCTAACTCCTTGAAAAAGAAGGGGGCGCATAAAAGACTTAACTCTTTGAGAGTAAAGGGTTAAATAGTAGGCAATCCGGGCTTTTTGAGGTCTCGGGCATCAGATTTTGAATAGGTTTTTATGAGTCTTATGACATTAGGGTTTGAAGCCGATTACGCTCGTTTTTTTGCAGAAGATGATCTACAAGGTAATGCTTTTTACTTAAATCAACTTCCAACAGACACTGTAGAGTGCTCGCTTAAAATTAAAAGCGATGTCATGCTTTCGGGTCTTCCGTATTTTGTGGGTGCTTTTAATTTTTTAGGCGCTGAACTCGATTACAATGATTTCAAAAAATACGAAGGGAAGAATTTTAAAAAAGGTGAAGTGATTACTTTTAAACTTCCTTTTGCCATCGCTCTTTCAGGTGAGAGAGTCGCACTTAACTTACTTCAACAAGCGACACGCATTTCAACATTCACTCAAAAGTTTGTGGAAATTGCTGCCGGATCAAAGACAACTATTCTTGATACAAGAAAAACAACTCCAGGGCTTCGCCAATTGGAGAAATACGCTGTTAGAGTAGGAGGCGCACATAATCACCGCTTTTCTCAATCAGATGCGTGGATGATTAAGGACAACCACAAAACATTTTTTGGTGGTCTGGAAAAAGCATGGGCCTATTTTAAGTCGATGCAAACTTACTATCAAAACATCATCGTAGAGATTCACTCTCTTGATGAGCTAGCACTAGCGTTCGACCTCGGTGTTGAGCACGTGATGCTGGATAACTTTTCTAAAGAAGACCTGGCGAAGGCCGTGGCAATGAAAAAAGCAGGTGTGACGTATGAAGTGTCTGGAGGAGTAAAATTAGAAACTCTTAAAGATGCTCTACTAGAGGGAATCGATGCGATTAGCATCGGGGCCCTTACTCATAGCGCCCCTCATATTGATCTTTCCATGAAGCTAAAACCTGTAGGTTCAAAATGAGCGATTTTGAATTTGATGTTTTAATTATCGGCACAGGGATCGCTGGTTTATCTGCGGCTGCTGGCCTGGCTGAAAGAGGACTAAGAGTGGCCATCGTCACTCGCGAAAAAGACCCTTCGCAGACCAATACTGTTTGGGCCCAAGGTGGAATCATTTACGCTAAGGGATCTGAAGAGTCTTTAGTGGAAGATATCTTAAAAGCAAGTTCAGGAACATCGTCAGTAGATGCGGCCAGATTGGTAGCGTACGAATCAAGTACCATTTTAGAAGACCTCTTAATTCATAAAGCACATTCAAACTTTGAACGCGATGAAAGTGGTGAACTTCTTTTTACCAAAGAAGCAGCTCACTCGACTCCAAGAATTCTTTACCGTGGAGATTACACAGGAAAAGATATTCAGATTACACTTTTAAACTACCTGAAAAATAGTTTAAAAAACGTGACGTTTTTTACTTCTCATACGGCCATCGATCTTCTGACTGCTCTTCACCACGGTGTGAAAATCCAGCAGAGATACGAAGAAAACAAAGTTCTTGGAGCTTATGTTTTTAATCAGGAAACAAAAGAAGTTCAAAAAATCCTGGCGAAATTTACTATTTTGGCGACCGGTGGAATTGGAGCGATCTATCTTCACCATACAAACTCAGAAGGCGCTCGCGGAGATGGTCATGCCATGGCCAAGAGAGCAGGGGCAGTTTTAACAGACATGGAGTTCATCCAGTTTCACCCGACAAGTTTTTACGCAGGAGCGACTCATAGACGCTTCTTAGTGAGCGAAGCTGTTCGTGGAGAAGGTGGATTATTAATTAATTCAAACGGCGTTCGTTTTATGGGGAAATACCACCCCGACATGGAGCTTGCTCCTCGCGATGTGGTTGCCCGTGCGATTGCTGATGAAATGATTGAAACACAAAGTGACTGTGTCTACCTGGACATCACCCACAAAGACCCAGAGTGGATTAAAAACCGTTTCCCGACGATTTATAAACATTGCTTGGATCACGGTGTAGATATGTGCACAGACCGCATTCCGGTGGTTCCAGCTGCTCACTATACGTGTGGGGGAGTGAAGACTGATCTTAAAGGACAGACGACACTTAAAAATCTATATGCCGTTGGAGAAGTGGCGTGTACCGGTCTTCATGGAGCTAACCGCTTAGCTTCAACTTCGTTACTTGAAGGAATGACGTTTGGGCATTTCGCTGCTCTTGATATTATCAAGAAAGTAGATAACGAAAAAATCTATTCAAGTGACCAGATTAAAAATTGGGTTGATGGAACTGAAGAAGTTGATACTGCTCTTATCCATCAGGACTGGCAGACTCTAAAGCAGACAATGTGGAACTATGTAGGATTGACGAGATCAAAAGATCGTCTTTCTCGTGCAGAGGCCATGTTCAATGAACTCTCAGACGAAATTAACCGCTTCTATAAAGACGCCAAACTTGTCGACAGTTTAATCGGTTTAAGAAATGCCGTTGAAGTTGGCCACCAGGTTCTTCTGGCCTCAAGACGTAACACTCAATCAGTGGGATGTTTCTACCGCAAATCTTAGGTAAAAAAAGAAAGAGCCCGGTTTAGGGAAACCAGGCTCAGTGGTAGGGCAGTGACCCTTGTAACTTCGTCATCCATGACAAAATTAAAAGTATGTAGGAGATAATTCCCTCGTCGCAATTTATTGATGAGAGTGAGAGATCCATGAGGGAGGTTCGTGATGCTCTCTCTTTAAGTCTTAAAATGTTTTTTAGTTCTTATGCCGATAGAGTTAAAAACTCTGCCAGGCATGTGATCGTATGCGATCCAGTTCCTTGAGACTCGAAGGCCACATTGTCTTTAATGTCGTTGCCTGCGATGTCCGAGTCTTTCATACTGCTCATTCCCCAGATGCAATTTTCCCATGCTGTTTGTTCGAAATTGCAATCTGTAAAGCGTGAGAATTTGAACTTGCAATTAATGAACATGCAATTAATGAACAGTGAATTTTCGATCTGAGTCCCGAAAAAGGTACAGTTTTCGAAGATAACGTCCTCGTAAACCATGTCCTGAAGTCGACTTCCAGAGATAATTGCATCTTGGTAAGTCACTGATTTTACAGTTTTGTTTTCAAGTGTCTGATATGACGTCTCACCTAATTTTTCTTCCAGCTCAGCGTATAAGTCATTGATAAAATAAGTAAGAGTTTCCATATCGACCTCTTGTTGGGAGCGATTTCTCGCCCTTTTCCTGGGCTCAGAATACCAAAATAGACCAATTGCGTCAAGTAATAAAATTGCATCAAGAAATTATTTTGCAATCCGATAATGCTTTTGCGTAGTTAGAAAAGGGGAAAATTGCATGGCAGAATTTAGACGCAATAAAATCGAGATGTTCCTTGGAGTGGTCAGGAAATACATGCAAATGCGTGGGCCTATGTCGCAAAAAGAGCTCGCAGAGCAAACCGACGTAGGGATCTCTACCATGAGCCGTTTCCTCTCTCAGAAGACAACAGAACTAAACCCTCAGCTAATTGCTAAAATCACCGCTAAACTCAATATTCCCCTCCATGAGATGATTGATTTTGTCGAAGAAGACTTTGCAGATCGTTTCATAAGACTGGTGAAGTTTTATAAAGACGAACTCTCTGAAGACAATATCGACGTGGCCGAGCTCACTGATTCGGCCCCGGATCCTGGAATGCAAAAAAATATCAATCACACTACCACGACAGAAAGAAGAGTGGCGGATGAAGATAGAAGAGAGACGACCAGGGAGATTTTAAAAGAGGATAAAACCTCTCCAAAGGATCGATCAGATAAAAGTATCAGAGAAAAACTAGAGAGCTTAACACCCCGTCAGAGAGCTTTTATGACGGAGTTCTTAAACCTGAAGCTGGAAGAGCGCGACTTGATTGTAGATGTCGGCAATAACATGTTTCAGTACTTCAAGATGAAAGGTATGGATATATGATCTCTTTAAGAAAAATCATCTGTTTTGTTTGTCTGTTTCCGGCCGTATCGATGGCTACGCCTAAAAAGATCGAAATGATTTTTCTTTCTCCTAAAAAAGTTTCCATGATCCTTGAGCTTCTGGATAAAAAACAATCCATTTTTATGTCTTCTCACCTTGCTCAAAACGATGACCCCCATTGTGTGCCAATGGGCGATGGATGTTTTCATCCTCAACTTGGTTACATTGAAAAGAAAGTTGAAGCCCCACCTTCGGCTGAAGCCGTAAAAGAAGCGGCCGAAGATAAAAAAGCAGAGCTTAAAACTTTCAATGCTCTTGAAACGAGCTTAGTAAACTGCGATAAAAATAATTATTTTGATATTTTCTGCGGGAAAGAAAAGGGCGATGCACCTCCTGCTGAAATTGAAGTGTGGTTTGATATCTCGTCTTCACTTAAGTCAGTGGATTATAACCGCGAGCCTGATCGCTGTGGAAGAAGATCATTTATGGAAGCTGTGATAAAAGGCTGCAAGAGCAAAGTGCGCGCTTCTGTCTACAATACGTCTATTAAAGAAGTTGGAGATTACTCCAGCGTTTGTATGTCTTATGGAACAAACGATCAAAAAAGACTCCTTAGTTGGATGAAAGAATCCAAAGCTAAACACTTACTCATTGTCACAGATATTGATGAAATGTCGATGGAGATGCGTGAATTCCTGGAAAGCAACGGGGCTAAAATGACTGGTGACGGTGTAAAGGCATTTACTAGTGACGATCTCGTTGACTATGCAAAAGATTTTACTAAAATGTGTCGGTAGATGGATAAAATGCAACCGCAGTTGCGTTTTAATAGCGTCTGGAAATCGTAAACACAAAATTCATTTTAGTAGAGTTCCGGCTACATATGGCACATACACTTTTTTCCAACCTTATTGAATGGTCTAAGCACCAATACTCTCACTTACCGTGGAGAGAGAAGAGAACACTCTATAAAACTCTTGTTTCTGAAATTATGCTTCAGCAGACAACAGTGGGGACGGTTCTTAATCACTTCGAAAGATTTTTAGGAGAGTATCCAACTATCGAAGCGCTTGCTGATACCACAGAAGAGCAGGTGTGCATTTCGTGGAAAGGGTTAGGTTACTATCGCCGCGCCAGAAATCTTCGCAATCTTGCGATTCAAATCGTTGATAAATACGGCGGAAAGATTCCGACAAAACTTGATGAACTTTTAAGCTTAAAAGGGATTGGACCATATACAGCTAATGCTGTTGTCGCCATTGGTGCTGATAAAAAAGCTCTAGCAGTTGATGCGAATTTAGAAAGAGTGCTGTCGCGCTTTTATGGTGTCGATATTGAAAAAGGGCCAAAACTTCAAAAGAAGTTATGGAACGATTTCGAGCATAAAAAAATTCTTGCAGAGATGGATGGTTTAAGTGCTCGTGCGCTGAATGAAGCCTTCATGGATTTAGGGAGAATCATTTGTCAGGCGAGAAAAGCGTCTTGTACGATTTGTCCTCTCAATAGTGCTTGTAAAGCAAAACAAAGTGGTGATCCGCTTGCATTCCCTAGAGAGGGTGCAAAAAAAGAGAGTGAAGATTTATTCATTAAGCTCTTAAGAGTTGTCGTCACTGATAAAAAGAAAATCCTGGTTTATCAAAAAGGCGCACGCGAGTGGCTTTCAGGTCAGTGGGAAGTTCCGACTTTTGTTCTGGAAACTAATGACGAGGCACTTAAGCAGTATCCCCATTTAAAAATTAAAAAAGATTTTGAAAAATTCCCGATGATAAAAACGGGAATCACGAAATACAATATTCAAAACTACATTCTGGAAACATCGCTGGAAGAATTCGAAAAGATGACGAAGAAAATCGACGTTGAGTATGAGTTTAAAACCAATGATGCAAAATTAAATGTGTCGACAGCGACATTGAAAGTGATCAAGGCGATCACTAAGAAATAAAACCGAGAAAAGGTGTAAGCCGGATCCTGTTTTCAACCATCATTCATCTAGGGCCTGCGTTGCCACAGGCCTCGAGCACCCTACCCGTATAGCATCGGAGGTGGCACCCCCTAGTCTTCTATTACTAAAAGACGCCTATACCTATTTGAGCTTGCACCACGTAGAGTTTACCTGGTTTCACTACAGCATTACCTGTACATACTTTCTGTTGCACTTGTCCTCACCTCGCGATGGACGGCCGTTAGCCGCTACGTTGCCATGTGGTGTCCGGACTTTCCTCCCGTCTTGTATTACTACAAGGCCAGCGATGATTCCCCCTTCTCGGTAGATGGGTTATCGGATAAGTCACGTTAGACGTCAATAGGGTATGAGCTTATTGCTGAAGAAAAGGAAAATTTACTTTTTGCGGATACAGATTCTGCACGTTTTTGAAGATGGCCCTCGCGTAATAAACTTTAGCGTTGCCTTTTTCACCGTTATAAATCTGTAGTGCCTGGTAGTAAATTTCACTTAGTGAAAGATCAACACCCGTTTTTGCAGACCTGCTATCTACGTAAGCTATGTAAGTCTTAAGTAGGATGGCCCCATAAGTGACAGCTGCTGGGATATCAGTTTTGATTTCTTCTTTTATAAGGTTGAAAAAATCCGAGTCTTTTGGAGTGACAGGAACGCGGTTCCATAAATCTACCCATCCTGGATCAATGCAGTCTCTGATTTTAGAACTGTAGTAAAGAGTCGCATTTTCAGTTGCGCCTTCTCTTCCTCTAAGTCCAAGTTGATCGTTTACTTCTTTAATGCCAATAGTGGTAAATTGAGTAAGTCCTGCAGCATTTGTTTGACTGACAGCATCTCTTTTGAATGTAGATTCTTTTTGAATCAATCCAGTTAAAAACCAAGGATCAAGTTTTAAACATTCAGAAACTTTTAAAACATTGCTGGCAATTGCAACAGCTTCTTCTCTAGGAACTTTATGATTTGTTTTTAAGATGTACTTGATGAGGTGGTCTTCACTTGGAGTCAGTCTCATGAGAGTGAAGTCTTTCATCACAGACTCACCTGAAAGACGATAGCCTTTTTCAACCATCTCTTGAGCCTGGCCTTGAGTAGATAAAACGAGAGCAAGTAGGGTTAAAGTCTTTTTCATCATGACATTTTCTAGCTTAAGTAAAATGCCAATGACAAGGGGAGGGTGTAATTTTTTTAGGATATAAGTAGTGAGAAATTGTTAGTAGACCCGTGCCGTTTCGGGAATAAGTAGTCTGCCGCAGTTCGGACAGGTCTCAATTGAGCGCCCTTCATCCAGAGAGCTCTTAAGCATAGAGTCTGTTAGCATGTGGCAGGCATTGCACTTTTTATCGATTAGGTAAGCAACGGGGCGGCTTTTTGGTGAAAATTTTTTTTCAAGTTCAAGATAGAGTGACTTCAAACTTGGGTGACATAAGTCAGTGAGTGAATCAATTCGTTTATTGCGGTTATCTATAATAGTTTGTTCTTTTGCGATATTTTCTTTCACTTCTTCTTTGATGGATTCAAGAGTTGTGAGTGAGCCTTTCATGAACTCTTCATTCTCTTTGATCTGAGTTTGAATTTCTTCACTTTTTTCCAGCTTCTCAAAGTAGAGAGCTTCGTTACTTTCGATATCTTTTTTCACATTGGTGATCTGACTTTCAAAAGCGAGTTGCTCTTTTTCAGTTACTGCCATGCTTAGTTGTGAAGTGAGTTTATTGAGACGCAGTTGCCAGTCTTCGATTTGATACTGGCTTTCTTCGAGTTTGAGATTTTTTTCTTCCAGACGTAAATCTTCATTTTGTAACAAAGTCTTGCTACGACGCTGCTCTAAGTCGGATATTCTCTTATTTTCGCTGCTAATTCTCTCGAGATTTTGTTGATTTTCCCTCTTTAGGGCCTCAATTTCGATTAAATGCCTAAAGCTCTCGAGGAACATGACCGATGCTTCCTTGTTTTTGCCTGGTGCTTTTGAGTATAATAGTCACTATATGCGTGGAAATAGCTTTGGTAAAATGTTTTCTTTGACGAGCTTTGGCGAGTCACATGGCCCGGCAATGGGTGTAGTGATTGACGGAGTTCCAGCTGGGCTTTCAGTTTCGCTGGAGGACTTGCAGCGCGAATTAGACAGGAGAGCTCCTGGAAAAATCGCCGGAACAACTTCAAGAAATGAAGACGACAAAGCGGTTATTCTCTCAGGTGTTTTTGAGGGGAAAACTCTCGGCACGCCAATCGCTGTTATCGTTCACAATACAAATCAAAAAAGTGCTGACTACGATAAATTAAAAGAAGAGCATCGTCCGGGACATGCCGACAAGACTACGATGATGAAATACGGTATCCGCGATCATCGTGGAGGCGGGCGTTCTTCGGGAAGAGAAACTCTCTCTCGCGTAGTGGCCGGTTATTTTGCAGGGCTTGTATTACCACAGGTAAAAGTGAAAGCTTACGTAAGCTTGCTTGGACCATTTGAACACAAAGAAATCTTAAAAGACTTATCGACAGACTTAAGTCCTTACTCATTTCCAGACACAAAGAGAAACGACGAGATTAAAAAATACCTTGAGGAATTAAAAACTCAAGGAGAGTCAGTTGGTGGAAGAGTCCGCATCGTTGTGGAGAGTTCACCAGTGGGATTAGGGGAGCCGGCCTTTGATAAGTTAAAGGCGGATTTCGCTAAAGCGCTTCTTTCAATTGGAGCAGTCGTTTCTTTCTCTTATGGTTTAGGAGAAGAAATGGCGCTGATGAAAGGATCAGCTGTTTCAAATACAGCGAATGCTTTTGGTGGAATGGAAGGCGGAATTTCTAATGGTGAAACAATGGTGATGACTATTACCTTTAAGCCTACCTCGACAGTGGGGGATAAGGCCAAAGAGGGACGCCACGATCCGTGCATTATCCCTAGGGCCATCCCGGTAGTGGAGGCCATGGTGAAAGTAGTGTTGGCGGATCATTTTTTAAGACAGAATGCTTATCAGATTTAAAAATATTTAAGAAAAAGAGATAGAATGAAGACAGAAATTAAGAATGTAGAACTAGAAAATATCGTTGAAGAAATCAACCAACTACAAACGGATACCGTTTTAATTATCGCCGATCACCATGTGTGGAGTCTTTACTCAAAAGACATCCTATTGGAAAAAATTGAAAATAAAAAAGTTCTTTTCTGGAAAGCTGCTGATGGTGAGAAAGTTAAAAACATCAACGATTTCCAAAGCGCAGTAGAGTTTTTCCTGGATAAAGGGATTCACAGAAATGCTCACCTGATCGTTATCGGTGGTGGAGCTACGTCTGACTTCGGAGGGCTTGTTGCGGCCACTATCCTTCGCGGAATCAAGTGGAGTATCGTACCGACAACTCTTCTTTCAATGGTTGATGCAAGTATTGGAGGGAAGGTTGCGATTAACTCTAAGTCAGGAAAGAACCTGATTGGAGCTTTCCACTTGCCGACAAATGTCTGGATCTGCCCTAAGTTTATCGAGACTCTTACTCCTGTTGAAAAAAACAGCGGTATGGGTGAAATCCTTAAGTACTGTTTCCTCGATTACACAATCTATGACCTGGTTATTAGAAAAGTGGACATGGGACAAATCATTGATGCCTGTGCGAAATACAAAGAAAAACTAACGGAAGAAGATTTAAAAGAAACAGGGGTGAGAAGACTTCTGAACCTTGGCCATTCTTTTGGCCACGCAGTGGAATTCATCTACAACATCCCTCACGGAGAGGCGGTGATGTGGGGAATGTCACTTCTGTTTAAACTTTTTGGAACAGAAAAAAACTTAAACGACATCACGGCACTTAAAAAGGCGCTGGAAATGCCTGGTGAGAACTCGCCGTGGTTTAACAAAGAATTCCCGATTGAGAAAATCATGTTGTATCTTTCAAAAGATAAAAAAATCAGCGCACTTAGCTCAATTGACCTGGTTATGATTAAAGATATCGGAAACGCCGACATCGAAACAAAAACGTTTGATGAAATTCAAGCGGTGCTGGAAGCCAATAAAGATGAACTTAGAAAATTCACTTTATAAGGTTCAGCCTCTTAAGAAATTCGATAAAGAAATCATTTTACCGACAAGTAAATCTCACTCGAATCGCGCTCTTATACTTGGCGCGATTCGTGGTGGTAACTTTAAAGTTCACAACCTTTCTACTTCTACTGATGTCACTCATTTATTAAATGCTTTTAAGAAAATTGGTCTTCGAATCCGTCAAAATGGATCGACGGTAGTTTTTGAGAATGCTTTTCCTGAATGTGAAAAGGAGTCAAACGGCGACGTCATCGAACTCCTGACTGGAGATGGTGGGACGACAAACCGTTTTCTTATTGCTCTTTTATCTCGCGGGAAAAAAGAATACCACTTGGGTCCTTCAGAGAAAATGAATGAGCGCCCGATTGAAGACCTGATTGTTCCGCTGAAAAAAATTAGTGTGAACATAGTATGCAATCAGGACAAAAATAATCCTGAGCCTTGGATTAAAATGAAAGGGCCGGCTTCACTTTATAATACAACCAAGCTGGATATCGATTGCTCAAAAAGCACCCAGTTTGCTTCGGCCTTAATGTTGGCGTTTTCTAATATTCCTCTAAAATTTGAATTCTTAAACTTAAAAGCTTCAGAAGCTTATTTGAAGATGACCTCTCAGGTAATTAAAAAGGCCATGGAAGGGAATTCATACACTATCCCAGTAGATTTTAGCTCTCTTGGTTACCCGGCAGCATTAGCGGCCTTAATGGGAAGAGTGCTGATTAAAAATTGCCTGGAGATTGATTCATTTCAGGCGGATTCATCGTTTATTGAGCTTTTAAAAGAAATTGGTGCTCACCGTACACTTTCTAATGATGGACTGGAAATCAAGAAAGGAAGCGCTTTGAAGGCGTTCTCTTTTGATGTTTCCAAGGCCCCAGATCTTTTTCCAACATTAGTCTTTCTTGCTGCACACATAGTAGGTGAGAGTACATTTTCTAAACTTGAAGTTTTACAGTTTAAAGAGAGTGACCGCTTGTTGGAAATGGTGAAGATGATGAAGTCTTTTGGAGTGGAGTTCACTCATTTCCCAGAGAGTGACTCAATGACAATTAAGGGTTCATCTAAAACTTATCCTGAAGTCACTATTCATCCAGTCCGCGACCATCGCATCGTCATGACAGCTGCCCTTTTTATGTGGAAGAATTCAGGTGGAATACTGGGTGAAGTCGACTGCATAGAAAAATCTTTCCCAAATTTCCTGTCGTTGTTAGAATAGATCTCAATAGTGAGGTTTATATGAAAAAAATCGTTTTGTTAGCGTCTGTTTTATTCTCATCGACATTACTTGCCAGCACTTCATGGAGTGATCTGGAGCTTTACGATCAATACAAATCAACTCAAGACATTGTGTTTGAAAATGGAGTGGTTCTACCCGCTGGTCAAACTTATGAACTACGTCAAATTGAACCGCTTACCATCCCAGGCTACCCAATGTTCTATCTTCAGTTTCACCAGATGAACTGTGTGAACGTAGATCAGATAGCAGATATGTCTCTTCTGGAAGTTAAGGGTGGAACAGTTCTGGGAATTGACCTGGAAGAAGGCTGCAATGTAGGAATGTACCTTGAAGTGAAGGATTACTACAAAGACAGCGCTTTCGAATAAGTTTTATTTTTGAATTTGGGCTTTCATTAATCGTGAAAGCTCAAATGTATCATCGCATCTGAAGTAATCATTTCCTACACCACGGCCGACCGGTTTTAATTTTTTCGTAATAATTCTGTGATCTTCTAAAATCTCTTCTGCAATGTGAACCTTCACCACCTCTCCGGTAATGATCATTCCGGCCCCGGGTTTATCGCCGTAGCTTAAGTGGTCGCGGTAAATGCATTCAAAATGAATTAAACATTCTTTAACTCTTTTTGTCTTAATTTTTTCTGAGTCAATAGGAGTGAGCCCAGAAAGAACAAATTCATCTTCTCCGTACGGAAGTTCAGTTGAAGTCATGTTGATTTTTTCAATGATCCCTTCGCTTGCAATATTAATAACGAATTCTTTTTCACGAAAAATGTTTCTGGGAGTGTCTTTCATCATACCTGTCGCCGAACGGATCATCGGACAGAAAGCAACTATCATTGGGCTAGCTGAGACTGCGGTAAAAAAAGAAAAAGGGGCAACATTGTTTGTTCCGTTTTCATTAAGAGTTGAAACAACAGCAATCGGACGCGGAAGAATAGAGCCAATTAAAAATTTATAATTGTCAGCAAATGCTCCACTTGTATCAAAAGACTTCATTGTCACGCGAAAACCCCGGTTATTTAAATAATCTTGATACAACTCTAACAAAGTTCTACCGAGATTTTAACACTCAATGTGTAAATCATTGTGTTTAAATTTTATTAATATCTTACAAGGATGTTTCGTTGTTAGACTTAGCGCTACCTTTAGTGACTCCTCCCTTCCAGGTCGCGGAAACGCTTTTTGGATTGGATTTTCTTGAAGAACTGGTGGGAATGGATTCCCAGACGAAGAATGTCGAAGGCGTTAATCGCGTTCAGAGAAAGATTGCTCTAAAACTTCAGGAATTGGGTTTTATGTGCAATTTCATTCCCAACCTTGAATTAGAGACAGGTGATTTACTCTACGCTGTTAAACCAGGTGAAACAAGTGAGCAAATCAGTTTTATTGGACACGCAGACACAGTGTGCTCTCCGGATCAGGATTTTTATTTCAAAATCCATTACGCTTCACAAACTTTGACCGGCCCAGGGATTGGCGATGACAAAGGAAGCATTGTCATGGCGCTTGAATCACTAAGAAGTTTTTTTGCCGCTCATCCCATTCATCATCACACTTATGCTTTTGTTTGCTCTCCTTGCGAAGAAACAGGATCAATTGGTTTTCACAACTTCTTTAAAGAAGTCGGAGAGAAATCAAAAGTGGTTTTTGGATTAGAGCCGGCGCTTTTTAACGGCTCTTTGATCTCATCAAGAAATGGAAACCGTTGGTACAATATCAACATCAAAGGTAAGGCAAGTCATGCAGGACGCTTTGGTGAGCCTTTCATCAATGCCGCTCATCACGCTTGTGAGTTTATTACAAAGATTCACCCTCTCAACGACATCGACAACAAAGTTAAAGTCAATGTCGGGACAATGAGGGGAGGAATGGACCGCTACAATGTGATCTGTGACTCTGTGGAAATCAAATTAGATGCGCGATTTCCAAGTTTGAAAGCTAGAGATGAGATCGATCAGGCAATTAGAGGTTTGATCGACAAATCTTCTGTGGAATGTTTCTACACCAAAGAGCAGTGCCAGACGACAATTGAGATTGTCGACGATTGCCCTCCTTTACCTCTGCGACCAGAGCACCATCCACTTCTCTTAAAATACGTTGATGTTATTGAAGAGATTGAAGGAGAAAGATGTGAGCTTGAGCACTCAGGTGGAGCTGCAGACATCAATTACTTTGCCAGACCTGGACTGATTTATCTCGATGGAGTGGGGCCTAAAACAAAAGGCATGCACACTAAAAATGAAGAAATGTGTTTAAAAAGTTTTTACTCTCGCCAATATGCTCTTACTAAAATGCTTACTCTCTTAGAGAAAGGAGATTTTTATGACAACTAGTTCTCAAATTGCTTGCATTCACTCAGGACACAAGCTGCACGATGAATGGATGTTGTATATTTCGCCACGTTTTTTAACCTACAGTCCAAAGCATCCTCTTTTTATCAAAACTCAAAATTACACACTCAAAACAGCTAACCATCTTTCAGAGCTGGTAGAGCTCTTTCGCATGAGACACCATATTTTTTTCAATGAGACAGGAATCACAGATGATCATAACCTGGATCTGGATGATTTTGACTCTCTTTGCGATCATCTGGTGATCCGTTCAAATCAAACGGGAGAAATTTGCGGAACTTACCGCATGCTTTCGAGTGCTCATACATCAAAGTTCTATTCACAAGGCGAATTCAACCTGGATGAATTTGTTAAATCTGAAGGCGTGAAACTGGAGTTAGGAAGAGCATGTATTCACCCGGAACACAGAAATGGAGCTGTGATTGATCTTCTTTGGAGAGGAATCGGTGAGTATGCAAGGCTTACGAATGCTAGTTACCTTTTTGGATGTAGCAGTGTGATGACTGTTTCTCCGGTCATGGCAAAGGCCATCGTGAAGACGATGAAAGCTAACAACATGACATCAGAAGAGTTTACAATTAAACCAACAGCTAAATATAAAATGAGCCTTTCTAAGGTGACTGGAGAAGATATCTTCGAAGAGAAGTTCATCATGAGTCAAATTCCTTCATTGCTTCGCAGTTATATCAATGCGGGAGCTAAAGTTTTTGGCCATCCGGCCCTGGATAAAGATTTTCAATGCATCGACTTTTTGACTATACTTAATCTCAAAGAACTAAATTCTTCTTATGAGAAGAGGTATTTTAAAAAGTCGGAAGGTTAATGGGTCTTGTGAGACTATTTATTCGAACACTCTTTTTTGTTGTTGCCCTGATAGGGTATTTTCTTGTCTCGTTTACTATTTTTGCTTTTGCCGGGTTTAGTTTTGAGCGTGCGAGGCCTTTTTTAACCAAAGTGATCTCGATGACCAGCCGAATTGGTTTAAAGATCTTTAATGTGAAAGTGAGAAAGAACTTCGCTCCTATTGATCCCGACGAAAACTACTTGATCGTTTCCAATCACCTCTCTTACCTCGATATTCTTATTATCAGCTCTTTTTTCCCGACATGCTTTGTGACTTCTAATGAAATGAAAGAAACACCATTTTTAGGGCAGCTTTGCATGCTTGGGGGATGTTTATTTGTTGAAAGAAGAAGCCGCTCTGGACTAACAGCGGAAGTAAAGGAATTAAGTAACGCACTTACGGATGGTCTTAATGTCGTGATCTTTCCTGAGGCCACAAGCACTAATGGCGAAGCGGTGATTCGTTTTAGAAGACCTCTTTTTCAGGCGGCAGTGAACTCCCACTCTAAAGTTCTTCCTGTATGCTTAAACTACCGCACATTAGATGGAGAAAAACTCACTCTACAAAATCGCGATAAAGTTTTTTGGTATGGCGACATGGCCTTCCTGGGACATGCTCTAAAACTTTTCACTCATAAAAACGTCGTGGCCGAACTGACGGTCATGAAAAGCCTGAATGCCAATGATTTTGAAAGCAAAAATGAATTGGCAGAGAAGTGTTATGAACTGGTGAGTGAAGAGTATCAAATCATCACTCACGCAGTTTAAGTTAGAACCAAGATTTCCAGTAATCTTTATTTTCGTTTTTTGAAAACCATTCTGATGGGATCAGTGGTCTTTTAGCATCAATCATTACCGCAAACTCGTCAGTGAAAGTTTTGCTCTCACTATTTTTAAAAGCTTTCGGATGTGGCCCGTGGTGAATCCCTTGTGGGTGGAAAGTTAATGCTCCTGCGTCGATATTGTCGCGTGAGAAGAAATTTCCCTGGTGATAGAACAATACTTCATCAAAGTCGATGTTTGAGTGGTAGAAAGGAACTTTAAGCACTCCGTGAGATGAATCTTCTAGTGGTCTTTCAACAAACGAGCACACGACAAAGTTTTTACAAACGAAAGTCGTATGGGCACTTGGTGGCATGTGATAGCGGTGACTCATCACCGGGCAGAAATCATAGATAGAAAGCTTAAACGGGTAAACTGACCCCTTCCATCCAGAAACGCACAGCGGGTTATAAGGGTAAGTCACAGTGGTGATTTTACCCAGGCGCTTGATTTCTACTTTATACTCTTTTTTATCTTGTTCACTGCCGTAAGC
This sequence comes from Bacteriovorax sp. As-1, assembly GCF_058446905.1. Classification (NCBI taxonomy): domain Bacteria; kingdom Pseudomonadati; phylum Bdellovibrionota; class Bacteriovoracia; order Bacteriovoracales; family Bacteriovoracaceae; genus Bacteriovorax; species Bacteriovorax sp. As-1. The sequence goes on along the minus strand of NZ_CP184341.1, from coordinate 1,231,101 downwards.
TGCAGTTGGAACAACGATCGCAGTTTGATCGTAAAGGGCATTTGGCCCAAGCATTCCGCGTTCTGGTTGTTCAAATTCCGAACGAGATTCAATTTTGAAGATCTTTGTTTCAGTTTTTAGGTAAAGCTTATAAGTGGTTCCACGTGGGATCACGATGTAGTCACCTTTAACATAATCAAGATGACCATATACAGTTTCAATCGTTCCTGTTCCATCATGGATGAAATACATCTCATCGAAGTCTGCACTTCGGTAGAAGTTTTTAAACGATTCCGTGTAGTGGCCAATATTTATGACGACATCATCATTTGAAAGAATAGTGATGAATTCGTTTTTGGCGGCATTGTTATACATTGGAGGTTGGCAGCGAGGCTTAAGGTCACCCTCGATATTGCTCCATCCGACCGGTGGTTTTTGGTGGTAGAGGTGAGAGACTCTTCCAAAGAACCCATCTCTTCCGTGTTCTTCTTCAAAATGACCTTCAGGCACCTTGACGTGAGCTTGTTTAGTATGAATTCCAGACGATTTAAAATTTTCCATAGCCCCCATTTTGACCCAAACCAAAGGCCCTCGTGAAGTAAAAAAGGTCTTATGAATCGCTCAAATACACTATTTTCAGCGAATAACCGACTTTTTTGCTCGGTGACATAAATCAAGATTTTTTTAAATTTTTAAATAGTTAACCGATTAAAGGTAAGGAAATCTTAAAAGGACATAAAGTTATGAAATTTAATTTCTCGCTTTCTACGAAGCTTTTTATCAACAATATTTTTTACGCCATTCCGATCTTGGTGTTGTTGTATTTGATGTTTAATTCATACGACAAAGATTTAGTGTTTGGCAGAAAAGAGCAAATGGGAAATGAGATTCAAAGAACAACGATGAATCTGATCAACCTTGTTGTAGAAAATAAGAAATACACTCCAGCGATGGAGCCTTTAATGGCAGACGTATTAAAGCAGTTCAATAAGTTTGAAAGTGATCTACTTTTAGATGATGGATCTCTTGCTGAAAGGAAGCGTGATCATATCAATAAAGCAGCTCTAACAAAAACGTTTGAAGATTTTAAAGCGAGTAAAGCTGAACCTTATAAAGTGTTAAAAGACCTTCGCGACTTAGTTGTGCACACAGGGGATACATCAAACCTGATTCTTGACCCTGATTTAGATTCATATTACTTGATGGACATTACCCTTTTAGCAGCACCTCAAATTGCAGATCGTTTTTATGAAGTTGAAGGACTACTGGCCGATTTCGCTGCTCATTCGAGTGTTCCAATGACAACAGAAGAGCAAGTTAAGATGGCCGTCTTTCTTTCAATGTTAAGGGAGTCAGACTGGGGACGTATTTATGCCGATGCTGGTACATCGATTAATGAAGATAAAAACTTTTATGGTGTAAACTCAAAACTGCAAAAAGAAGTTAAAGAGCAAGGTGATAAAGCTGATGCTCAATTTAAACAATATTTTGCCCTTTTAGAAGAAATCTCAAAAGGAAATAAAGCAAAGGCGATCGAAGCCCATGCGATGACTCTAAAAATGGTGGAGACGGCCCATGGCTTTTATCTTTTAACAAATGAAGTTTTAACTGAGCTGCTTTTAACGAGAGATGGCTCGATTGTTGATGGAAGAAATAAAGCGACATCAATTGGGATTGGATCGATTCTCATTGCCCTGATCGTTTCAGTTGCAACATCTAAAAACTTCAAAGAAGGCTCAAAGAGAATTTCAACGGCCCTAAGACAATTAACTGGTGCGGTGGCAATCAATGCTGACGCTAGTGAAAAGTTAACAGAGTCATCAAATAGTCTTTCATCAGTTTCTTCTCAGCAGGCCGCTGCTGTTCAGGAGACGGTGAGTTCTCTACATGAGATCAATGCCATGTCAGAGAAAAACTTTGAAAGTATTAAAATCTCTTCAATAAAATCGGAAAATGGAAAAAAGCAGGCGATCAATGGGAAAGAGTCCATTTATAAAATGGCCTCAACGATTAAAGAAATCGCTGAAAGTAACCAGGAATTTTTTAAAGAGATTAACTCAAGTAGTGAAGAGTTGAAAACTATTATTAAAATCATTTCAGATATCAGTGAAAGAACAAAAGTTATTAATGATATTGTTTTCCAGACAAGACTTCTGTCCTTTAACGCCTCAGTAGAAGCAGCAAGAGCGGGAGAGCACGGTAAAGGGTTTGCGGTTGTAGCTGAAGAAATCGGAAAACTTGCTTCGGTGAGCGGAGCTTCTGCTAAAGAAATTAATGATATTCTTTCTCTGGCCAATACACAGGTAGAGAGCATTATTACAAAAATGAGCTCACGTGTTGTGGAGCTTACGGCTAAAGCAAGTGCTCAACTTGACTCAGGTGAGCGCATCACTAAAGAGTGTGTGACTTCATTAAATGAAATCGTAGACAACATCACAGAGCTAAGCTCAATGATGAATGAAATCTCGATGGCCATCACTGAGCAGACAAAAGGATACTCAGAAATCACAAAAGCAATCGATCAGATCGACGAAGGTGTTCACCATGGTCTTGGGTTATCTCAAGAGACATCAGAACACGCACAAAAACTTAATGATCAGGTTGTTGAGCTTAAGAGAATTGTAGGAACGATTGAAAGAGAAGTTCTGGGAGTGGAACAAGCCGCTTAATAAAGCGACTTGTGTCCTACCTTATTGATTAATTTTCCAATTTGTTCAATTTCTAATTCGATAATGTCTCCGGGCTTGATCCACTGGTCAAGCTCGAGACCGCATCCTGTTCCGACTGTTCCCGAACCAAAAAAATCACCAGCTAAAATCCATTCATTGCGAGAGACGTGCTCGATCATTTGGGCCCATGTAAACTGAGCATCCCCAGAGCGTCCACGCGACCATTCCTTACCGTTGATTTTTGCCGTCATCAGAAGATCTGGTTCGGCCGTATCAAATTCATCAGCAGTTACAATCACTGGACCAATGACAGAGCAGAAATCTTTTGCTTTTGCCGGTCCTAATCTGACTGTCATTTCTTTTTTCTGAATATCACGGGCAGAAACGTCGTTGAGGATCGTAAAGCCAAAGATGTGTTTGTGTGCATCTTTTGCTTTGATGTTTTTTCCATCAAGACCAATAACCATTCCCAGTTCGAGCTCATAATCTAAAACATCAGTGTATGAAGGCCATAGGATATCTTTATCGGGCCCAATAAATCCAGCAGTCGCTCCTTTGTAATAGACAGGAAGCTCGTACCACGCAGGAGGAATCGGTTCATTTCTTTTTTTGAAACCAGTGGCCACGTGTTTCTCGTGCACGAAGAAGTCGCGATAAGTTTCAATTTTATCAAGGGGAGCGGTAAGAGATATACTCTTATCCATCTCAATTAAATATTTTGTTCCATCTTCCATGTTAAAGCAGCCGCATTTTTCTAAGAAAAGCATTAAACCCCAGGCTTCATGGAGAACTTCTCTTGGATTTTCTCTGGTGCGAAGAAGAGTGTTTAGAGAAGGTGGGCAGTGAACATTAGCACGTTCTCTGGCATTGAAGCGCCCTTCTCTTTCAAAGTCGCAAGCAAAAACAAAATTTGGATCAAGAATGACAGTGTCACTAACCAGGATTCCCAAACGTTTCTCAGTTCCTAATGAATGACGGTGTAAGTAAGTGACGACTCTCATTTTTTAGGTCTCCCGTAACGTTTGTTGTACTCAGGTAAAATGGCTTCCATGGCCTTAAAGAAATGGCTCATCTCTCTTTTTGTTCCAAGTGAAACGCGAACGTAGTCCGGCATTTCATTGGCCTTAAGTTGTCTGATAATAACTCCCTTATCAAGTAAGCTATCAAACATATAGCGTGAAGCTTCTTCGGAGCCAGTTTTAAAAGCAATAAAGTTTGCCACGGATTTAATTGGGTTAAATTCGTGCTTTGTTAAGAAGTCGAAAGTTTCCGCATATCTTCTTTGATTGTTCACAACTGTTCTTCTTAAATGTGGTTTGTCGTGAATAGCACCAGCTGCTCCCATTTGAGCAATAAGGCCTGGTTCAAAAGGAAGTTTAACTTTGTGAAGGTTGGCAATCAGGTCTTCATGGCCGAAACCATAGCCGATTCTGATTCCAGAAAGACCGTAAGCTTTAGAGAATGTTCTCAGTGTCAGAACATTGTCATAACGATAGTCCATTGAATTTGGATAATCTTCTTTACCAACAGCAAATTCAAAATAGGCTTCATCTAAAATAACCAGAACATGCTTTGGGACATACGACATAAGAATATCGAATTCCGTTTTAGTAATATAGGTTCCAGTTGGATTATTTGGGTTGCAGATATAAATGACTTTCGTTTTTTTAGTGATGCTTTTTCCGAGGGCAATAACATCAAAACGATAATCTTCCGTCAGAGGAACTGTTTTTAAAATCGCCCCAACGCTTCTAGCGATAATGCTAAACCCGATAAAACTATTCTGGCATGTCAGGACTTCCTGCCCAGGTTGAATGAAAGCGCGGGCAATATAGGCCATGATCCCTTCAGAACCATTTCCAAGAATAATGTTTTCGTGTTTAAGTTTATAAAGCTTTGAAAGAGAACTCTTAAGCATATAAGCATTCATATCTGGGTAGCGGTGCACGTCCCAAAGAGCATTGGTCATAGCTTTGATGGCAAAAGGAGAAGGACCAAGTGGATTTTCATTGCTGGCCAGCTTTGAAACACGGGTTAATCCCTTTTCACGAGTTAGTTCATCAATAGGTTTTCCTGCTTGATAAACAGTTAGGTTACGAACATAGTCAGGTACTAAGGTTTGGATTTGATCAGAAATTTCCGACATAACAATAATTCCATTAAAACGGTAGAATAGATGCTTATGAAGATACCAAGTTTCTCACATGGAGGCAAAAAATGAGTCAATTTGATCATTCACATCTTGCCTTCATGGAGGAAGGAATCCTGCTTTTTAACGCTCAGAAATATTGGGAGTGCCACGAGGAATTCGAGCACCATTGGTTGGAAGAGCCGGGACCACTTAGAAATGTGTATTGGGCAGTGATTCAGGTTGCGGCGGCGATGATTCATTACCGCGAAGGCAATCTTACTGGTGCGCGTGGCCTGATTTATAAAGCTAAACAAAAATTTGATCGCTGTGAGCAAAATCACATTGAAAGCGATCTTCTTTACAGTGAGCTTTCGTGGAAAGAGTTAAAACAGATGGTGCGGGCCGTGCCTGCGGAACCAGTCATTAGTGATTTTAAAAATCTTTTTGAGTTTCGTTTTAAGGACCCAAGTTTATGGACATGGAAATTAGAAAAATCTTAGTGAAGTTCCCAAGAACAGAAGTGGACGTGGTGAATTGCCTGCCATTTTTGGTGACCTTGAGTGAAGAGTTTCCCAAAGCGGAAATCAACGTGATCGTTGAAGAGGGCTGCTCATTAGCTCTTAACTTTATGCCGTTTAAACTCAAAATTTTTGAAAGACCAAAAACAAAATTAAGCATGGTGGAGACTCATCACTTTTGCGCCAACTTAGATGATATTTTCAATATTGATTTATTTTTTGATCTGGAGGGCACTCTTAACTCAGCTTTCATGGGTTTTAATTTTCGTTCAAAAGAGAGAGTGGGTTATGAAGTTAAGTGGAACAAGTACCTTCTGACAAAACGTTTCCCTGACCAGCCGATGATGCCGATTGAAAAGAAATCAATGAAACTTCTGGAGCTTTATCTCAATAAAAATTTAAGCGATGTTCGCATTGCTAAAAGCAAGGAAAGTGGCCAGCAGATCGACAACATTGAGCAACTCTTTAAAGAACCAGAGCCACCAAAGTTTATTATGGTGATGGTGGATAACTTCGCCAATGTTTCTAGACAGATTGAAATCTGGAAAAAGTTTTTTGACTCTTTTCATGGCCAGAGATTCGTTATCTGGAGCAAACAAGATGAAGGAATTATTTCTGATCTTTTTGCCAGTGTCGACCTAGGTCACAATGAACTTTTTATGCAAAGAGGGGCCAATACAAAAGAACTTCTTTATCTTTTTTCTAAAGTAAAAGGGGTCATCGTTAATGACGTGTGGGCAGAAGCGATTTGTAATTATATCGGAGTCGATGCCCTTTCGTTTTATGATAAAAAAGAAGGATGGCCTTCTTATGAGTATTTTAAATACCGCCCTCAGCGAGTGCTCTTTAATGCTGATGGGACGATTCAATACCATGTAATGGATGAAGTCAGAGAGATGAAAGAGATGAACCAGATGGTTGATCAAATTCACTTAAACTTCAAATTGTAGGAGAGAGTTTATGTTAAAGATTATTTTAGCGATTATTTCCCTGGTTTCAGGTGAAGTTTTTTCGGCCGAAGTCAAAGGGCGCTTGAGTGTAACACCAATTATCGGATTGGAGCGAGTGCAGAAGTTTCAACCTTCACCGCACATGAAAAGCCGTGCGATCTTTGGGGCGAGAGCGACTTATCGCTTTCCAATCTCCGCTCTGGAAGTAGAGTACACACACGCACAAGATGACAGCACAGATACGGCGACAAACACAACTTACAAAGATTCTGAAGATAAACTTCGTGTAGGTCTTCGCGGAAGTTTTACGATGTCGAGTTTCCTGACGTCTTATATCCGAGGAGGAGCGCAGGGAAGAAAAAACGAACAAACTAAAACGGTTAACGGGGGAACTTCAACGACGAGCACATCTTCAAAAGTTCAACCATACGTGGGGACAGGTGTGGAAGTAAGAGTGATGGAGTTTTTCTCACTGACTGCCGACTTGCTTGCGACTTACACTCCAACAGATGATCCAAATTTAAAAGACTACGAACTCCAGCCTTCAGTGGGGATCAATATCAGATTTTAAAAAGGAAAGGGCCTCATTACGAGGCCCTTTTTGACGTGTGTGGAGATTAAAAAAGGAATGACTTATCTGAGGTTGATAATGATTCTTTCGATGTCAATCATTCCCATTCTAACCGAGAGACTTAGTTCTGATAGTTTCGCAAAGTTCACAGAAGATAATCTTACTGTCTGTGCACCTGGGTAAAGTGTAGAGATGTTCCCGCAGTTTACAGTTGCGTATGGCCCTGAAACTTGCTGACATAGTTTTAATCTTGCACCGTAGTCACTGTTTCTTAAAACAACTTCTACTGAATCAACAACTCGGTCTAAGTGTCTTTGATCAATTCTCATTAGAGCTGTCAGGTTCACTCCGCTTGTATCGTATAATCTTTGGTTGATCACTTGCTCGATTCTTCTTTCAAGAACTGGACCTGGGTTAACCACTCCACCTCTGTCGAATTCAAGGCTCACTTCTTCAACAACAATGTTTCCTCTGAAGTACAGTCTTAGCCCTTGGATTTCTCTTCCGATTCTTTGACCGCCAACTTCAAATGAAAGTCTTGTTGAACTCATACCAATTGATTGAGCGACTCCACTGTTTTGGTCGTTTAGTAGAAGTTGAGCTTGTGCGCTTCCTCTTTGTGACCTAGCTAAAACAGTCACTCTTCTTAAAGCCTGGCCTTGTCTTTCTGCGGCAAGGTTAAACATTCTAAAGAGCTGCAACCCACCTTCAGTTTGGATTTGTTCATTAAGCTGTTGTCTGACCACTTCAACTTGCGGCTGAGATGGAGTCCCTGGGCCAGGGTAGCCAGGACCATTATTCTGAAGGAGATTAAAGACAACTTTTTCAACATAAAATCTTCCTCTCATTTCCAGTTCAAGATTTCTAAGAGATTGGCCAAGCGTATTGGCAAATGGATCAACTCTTAGTGTGTAGTCTGCCATTTGACGAGCGACTCTTTGTGGCTGCTCTAGTGACTGACCATTTGAAAGCAGTCTCATTTCACCGTTACCAGCTTCGGTTGAAGCGGTGATAGTGATAGCTCTGATTTGCTTTCCTTGAAGCTGTGAGCGGATATAGTAATCCTGGATTAAATCTAATCGCGATTGAGATTGGAAATACTGACGAACTTGAAGTTCAACGTCGCGGACTCTGCTTGCGCTCTCGTTACCCCAAGGGTCTCTAGGGTCTGTTGGTCTTGTGTCCCATGGGTCTCTACCTTGATCGCGACCTGGATCACGTCCTGGGTTTGAGCCTGGGCCCCATCCGATGTTGTCTGCAGCTTGAAGTGTTGTAGCGAGAACGAGTAGTGACGATAGCATCAGCTTTTTAAGATTCATTTTTCCCCCTCAGAAAAAACCGGGAACCCGGCAAAGACTGTAGAGCAAGCCTAATGCCAACTAAATTGCTCAAATTTGGAATCTCTTTGACACTTTTACTAGGGTATTTGCTGTAGCTGGTGTCTTTTTGGCCTGTTGGAGTAGGACCATTACACCAGCTTCATGATTTTATAGAGAGCGGATTAAGTCTTGGATGTACTTCTTAGCGTCAGCGCCTTTGTACAATTTCATTTTTTCTGAACCAGGAGTCACTTCATAAACTCCAGAAACATTCTTAACGTCTGAAGTAAGAAGATAAGTCACGATGTTAGCGTAAGCTTCTGGCTGATCGCTTGAAACTACATGTCCTGAATCTTTAACTAAAAAAGCAAGAGCATTTGGTGTTGAATCCATCGCTTTCAAGAAAAGTTGTAATTGGTCTTTGAGTAATGTTTCAGAATCGTCTTTAGCAAAGATAAACACACGTCTCGTGTCTGCAGATGTTTTCTTTAGATCCCAGACGAATCCTTCAGCTGCGCGGCTGGCAACAGTGTAACCTTCAACCATATCGTCTTTTCTGTTTTTATCCAGATCAAATGTTGTGATCATATTATCGACTTGAGGACGCCATTGTTGATAGTAGCTTTGATCCAGCATTGAGCGAGTGATTCCTGGCCCAAAGATAGGATTGAAAATTTCTCCAGATCTTAAATACGCTCTGTAGGCTTCCAGTTCCGGGTTAACTGCCGCTGAAGCGGTCATTGGAACAGCATCAATGATGAAGGGGAAGTTTGGAAGAGTTGAAGAAACAGCAGAGCTGAATGAAATTGAAATCGGGACAATCGTTTTTACTTTAAAGTTCTTTTGCAGTTCATTTGAAAGAGCTGCCACTTCAGCGTGGTAGCTTTCTAATGTGTACGTTGAATTTCTAAAATCAGGCTTAACACCTTTATCAAGTTGAGACACAGAGATTGGCTGTGTACTGAAATTCATTGTGACAATTCCAAATCCTTTTTCAGCAAGATTCTCCAGTGCTTCATCACTTGAAAGAAGTCCGCGGTTTACACCTGGAAGAAAAAGAAGAGTGGGAAGTTTTGCATTTTTAGCTTTGGTGAATTCAAATGAAACAACTCGGTTTGCTCCCATCTTGAGAATATAGCTTTCAGCATTGGCGTAAGCCTGGTTTGCAAAAGCAAGAGTCAGAAAAAGGGCACTAAACACTTGTTTAATTTTCATAAAATCCCGTTATTAAGGTAAGTCGATGGCCTTCGGGTGTATCATTATTATTTTGGAATGATTATGTATAGCCATAAAAATTACATTCTTATTGTGGCTGGCTTTAGGCCACGTGACTTGGGAGCGGAGTGTAAAAAGGTGGTAGAAGCAGATTTCCTCGACTTCTTAGATTCATTAAAATAAGATCGCGCCCGCACCATTTTAAGAGGTTTTCGGGAGACTGTTTTGAAGACAAGAATCGCGATTTTACTAACATTACTCGCATCACTAGTTAGCACAGCGTACGCCATCGACTATAAAGAAGGCAGCTACGTTGGCATCTATGGCGTGAGAAACTATAAAGTCTATCTTCCAAAAGGACTTCCTATAAACGAAAAGGCACCTGTCGTTGTTATGCTTCACGGATGCGAGCAAAATGCCGCTATCTTTGCTGAAGGAACTCGCATCACTGAATGGGCCGACAAAGAAAAATTTATCGTTCTTCTTCCTGAACAAAATCCAACTTATAACTCATACAAATGCTGGAACTGGGTTCTTCCTGCAAACAATAGCCGTTACGGTGAACCGCAAGTTATTGTAGAAATGCTGGATGAAGTGTTAAGAAAATATAACGGTGATAAAAACCGTGTGTATGCTGCTGGAATGAGTTCTGGTGCTTCAATGGTTAACATTCTTGGAAACTGTTTTCCAGATCGTTTCAAGGCCTTAGCTTCTCACGATGGAACTCAATACTACGCTACGACTACTGGATTAGATTTTGCAGATGTTGTTCTTTATGGAGCTTCAGTTGCAGCACCTCTTGCCGCAGAAACAGGGTATGCATGTTCAGCAGGGCACCATCCTTCCAAGATGCCGATCATTATCTTCCACGGAATGGCGAGCCCGCTGATGAGCCCGGCACACGCTTTTCAAATTGAATCTGAATTTAAAATTTTCAACGACCTTCTTGATAATGGAACTCGCGACACTTCTTATTTCTTAGAAAAAGACGTGAAGTTCGTGGCTGGAAAAAATGGCAAGTATGGGTACAACAAGTACACGCTAGTTAATCCAAGTAAAGATGTACTTATAGAACGTTACATGATCAATGACCTTGGGCATGCTTGGAGTGGTGGAGTTGCAGGGATGGCCTACTTTGATCCAAAAGGACCAGATGCAACAGCACTTATTTTAGACTTCTTTAAAAGATATGGACTCTAAGAAAAGGCCCTCCCTGCGAGGGCCTTTTTATTTCAGACAGCACTCTCTATAAATTGATGTTTGGCGTAGTTTTTTTTCCTTTAGACATGTATTTCCTAGCTTAAAATTAGTTGATAGTGTTTTATAAACTTATTTTATATTTATGATTACTGTCACAAGGCACTTATGAAAAAATTCTCATTTTTGGTTCTGTCACTGGTATTTTCGGCACCTCTTCAGGCTGAAGCCTTGGGAACTTTGACGGTTGGTTTTGGAATGAATAAACCCCCTTACGTTTTTGAAAAGGAGGACTCAGGACTTGAGGTGGAGATTTTTCGTGAGGCCGCTCGTGCTGCAGGATATGAAGTAAAATCTTTTTTTGGCCCGATGGAAAGACTCAAGTCTAAAATACTAAACGGTGAATTGGATGCGATTACTAACACGAATGTAAGTGAGAAACTTCCTCTTTATAATTCCTTGCCATTTATTACCTATCAAAACTATGCAATTGCTTTAAAAAAGAAAAACCTGCAGATAAAAACAATCTCTGATTTAAAAAAATACTCTGTGACAAGTTTTCAGCGCTCTCGTGATTTGCTTGGAGCAGAGTTTGCAACTATGGCCAGTAGTAATTCTACTTACCGAGAGTTCGCTGACCAAAAACTTAGAAATATTCAATTGTATAAAGAAAGAGCAGATGTTGCAATTGCTGACATCAGAATCTTTAACTATTTTAATACACAGCTGGACGCTACTGTTGATAGCTCACAGCCGATAGTTTTATATAAACTCTTTAAAGAAAATCATTACCAGGCAGCCTTTCGTTCAGAAGATGTGATGAAAAAATTCAATGAAGGACTCTTGATCATTAGAAAAAACGGCACTTACGATAGAATTGAAAATAAGTATAGCAATTATAAAAAGCACAAGGAGAATCCAAATAAAAAAATTCTGGATTCGCACATTGTAAATAAAGCTTTTATTGCAAAAGCCTTCTAAGTTTTATTTGACTTAAGCTGCAAGGGAAATAGTTCCCTTGCAAGCGAATTCAATGTTTAAAATTTTTTCTAAATGAAGCAATACTGTCAGACTGTTTTCTTCTTTTGCTATTCCAAGAATATGTTCTGAAACAGCGGTAATTTCACTATCGTTTGCAGTATCAATATTTTCTCTTTTAAAAGTCATGACGGAATCAATTGAGTCTACTATGATTGCGACAGAGTTAGGCGTATTATCTAAAATAATGATAGCAAGCTGGTCATTACTTTTATTGGTCGTGACTCCTAATTTTATTCTCAAGTCTATTACAGGTATAACCTTCCCTCTAAGATTCATCAGGCCTTTAAAATAATTAGGACTCTTGGGTACTGGTGTAACTTTAATGTTTCCAATGACTTCTTTTATTTGAAGAAGGGGAATACCAAATCTTTCGTCATTAAGTCGGAAGCAAATATATCTACTATCAAGTCCACTGCTCTCATCGATACTATTCATCTTGACCTCCTGATTAAACTTCTGAAAATCTTCTGTCGTCGGATGATGGAAAAAGAGACTCTGTCTTATTTGAAGCTAATGTTCCAGATGGTATTCTTTTTGAAAGAGTTAAAACTTTTGCGATCTTGTTTGTTTCGGAGTGAAGATTTTCATTGTTATTTTTTGAAGTTTTGCCATCTTTGTTACCTTCAACAATTTTAACTAAGTCATAAACTAAATTATCAAGTGATAAAGCTTGTTGAGAAAGGTTGGAAGCGGCATTAGAAGACTCTGAAGAGCTTGTTGCATTTTCCTGAGTGACTTGATCAAGCTGAGAAATCGCTTTTGTGACTTCTTGTACGCCTAGAGATTGCTCCTGGCATGCCGTTGAAATTTCCGTAATCGCATTTGAAACATTAGCGACAGACTTAACAATTTCATCAAGCATGATACCACATTCACCAGCAACTCTTGTACCTTCTTCGATACTGATTTTCCCTTCAGATATCAATCTGCCAATTTTATCTTGAGAGTTTTTAACAATAGATTCAACTCGTGAAATACTGGTTTCAAGCATGCTCGAAATTTCTACGGCCGCTGTACCACTCATGGCTGCAAGGTTACCAACTTCTTGTGCAACAACGGCAAAACCTTTTCCATTTTCACCCGCTCTTGCAGCTTCGACTGAAGCATTAAAAGACAATAACTTTGTTTGAAAAACGATGTCGTTGATAACTTTAGTTTTATTTCCTATTTCACTAATAAGTTTTACGATATCTTCAATCTCTTTATTGTTCTGATTAATTTGTTCCATAATGTTATTATTGCTTACATTGATTTGTGAAATCGCTTTGATAACTTCCTGTACTACTTCTTTACCTTTTTCTGCTGTTTCAAGGCATTTTCCTGAAGCAATAGTGGAATCTTTGGCATTTGCAGTACTTGCAACAACCATGGATTTGATTTCTTCAATTGAAGATGAAGTCTCCTGAAGAGAAGCTGCTTGTTCAGTAGTTGCCTGTGCCAACTGTTCAGAAGAAGTTGCTATTTGTTGAGAAGAATTTGAAAGGTCATTAGAGCTTCTTTGAAGATTTGAAACAACTGCATTGATAGAAGAGGATAGTTTTGAAGCAAATAGAATTCCTGAAATTAAACTAATTGCAATCGCTGCGAGTGTGAGAAGAATGATGATAGTGTTTGTCGTTGTCATTATGTTTTTAGATTCTTCGGTATAATGTTTCAAATTTTCATTGTGGTATTTAATAAGTTTTTCGAGAGAGACAGTGTAGGTCTTTGCAGCCTGAGGGCAGTCTTCCAGGAAGATTTTCATCATGGCCTTACGGCTTTCAGGTGTTCCTGTTTTGTATAATGAAATAGCTTTTTCCCCAATCGCTTTGAAGTGTAGCCAGTTGTTATTGAGTTCATCATCTAATTCTTTTTCGCCGGCAAGTGAGGGGGTGGCATAATATTTTTCTCTAATGTCTTCGTAACGAGAGATCGCCTTTAGTGTGTCTTCAATTGCTTCTTTTGATTGCTCAGCAGTTAATCCTTCTAGTCCAAGAGTTCTGACAGTGATCCTTACTCTTCTGTATTCTAGTGCCATTGAGTTGATGTAGGATAAGTTTGGAACAACAATATCTGTTACTTGAGAGTTTGATTCGTTTACTTTTTCCATTCCTCTATAAGCAAATGCTCCTACTAGTGCGGTGAAAAGGGTTAAGGAAGTACAAAGAAGGATTAACTTTGCCTTTAAGCTTAATTTGTTTATCATGATCTATTCCTCCATTTATTGTTTCTTAACAATTCGTCGGATAATTCTTAAGATTCTTTAGTTTGCTTAGAATAATGCATAAAGGAATAGAATTTTTAAAATTTATATTTTTAAGTAAAATTAATAAGTTACTATTTTTTAATGGAATATAAAATGATATTTATGGATTAAAATGTGCCAATATTTTTTGGATTGTCCCGAATATCAAAGGTTTTTTAAGATGTAACCTTTTCCATAAATCGCTTGGATAGAGAAATGGTAACCTTTGAGTTTTTCTCGAAGTGCAAGAATATGAGGGTCTATGAGTCGAGCAGAGACTTGTTGTTTTTCCCAAACATCTTCCAGAATTTTTTCACGAGCAACAGTTTGATTGAAATTTATGGCCAACAAGTAGAGCAATTTGAATTCAATTGAACTCAAGGCGATTAACTTATCACCAATAAATACTTTTTGGGCCAGTCCATCAATTTTCAATTCGCCGTGCTTAATAATAGTAGGTGTACTTGGATCTGGAGTTAAATTAGATAATTTAACTTCTTTGGATAGACGAGATAATGCCCTTTGGATTCTAGCAATCAGCTCAGTTGTATCAAAGGGTTTTGTAATATAGTCATCCGCTCCTAAATCAAAAAGTCTTGTTCTATCTGAGCTGATATTGAAAGCTGTAAGAATAATGATAGGGACGCGGTCAAAATCATGATCTTCTCTTAAGGCCTTACATACTTGAAAGCCATCCATGTCTGGCATTTTTAAGTCTAAAAGTATTAAGTCTGGTTTATCTTTGAAAGATTTCTTTAACCCCTCAATTCCATTGGCCGCTGTGGAAATTGTAAAATGAGGACTAAGGATTATTTCTAAACTTTCTCTAATTCCTTGCTCATCTTCTATGATTAGAATTTTATATTTACTCATACTTCCATACAGCACTGTTATTGTTTAATATTAATACAAAAATTAAAAAGATTCATTAGAAAATTAAATTTCTATCTTTCTTTTCAAGTCAATTCGAAATGTTGTGTGAGGAGCTGACTCTATAAGTGCAAGAGAGCCGTTGTGTTTTTCGATGATCCCTTTTGAGATACTTAGCCCTAGTCCGGTCCCTTTGTCAGTTTCTTTTGTCGTTATAAAAGGCTGCATAAGTTTACTTCTAATTGAGTGCGGGACTCCTGGACCGCTATCCGAAATAAAAATACTGACTTCGTTGTTGTTGATTTTTACTTCTAACTTAATCCATTTGGTTAAGCATTTTTCAACAGCATCTATTGAATTATTTAAAAGGTTAAGTATGACTTGTGAAATTTGAACCGAACTGCATTCAATAAATATATCTGAATCTATAAGGGGGTGAATTAAATTAATATCTTTTGAATTCATCTTCTCTTGGCAAAAAATCAATGTCTCATCAATAATTGATGCTAGAGAAACCGTAGAGTATGCTTCATTATTATTATCTTTTGAAAAATATAAGAGGCCTGTAATAATCTTTTCAATTCTATTGGTCGTTGAAATGATCGCATCAAGATTTTTTTCTATCAACTTCATATCAACATTGTTTTTTTTTATTTCATTAATAGTGATACTGGCCTTTAAATTGATAATACTGAGTGGATTGTTTATTTCATGGGCCATACCACTGGCCATTTCACCAAGAGCAATCATTTTTGAGCTTTGAATTAATTTTTGATAGATTTCATTTCTTTCTTTTTCAATTTTTTTAATTTGAGTAACGTCGTTTACCAAAACATAAAAACCGAGAACTTCATCATCTTCAATGTCGGGAATGTAAATTGCTTGAGTGAATCTTGTTTGACCATTTTTAGTAAGCTCTCTCTCAAAGTACTGCTCTTCGCCTCTTAGGACAGCTTCTATATATTTTCTGTTTTTTTGATAGATCTCTTCGCCAATAACTTCAGAAATGTGCTTGTCATATATTTCCTCTCCAGATCTTTGAAAAAAACCCTTGTAAGCAGCATTACTAAACTTGTTTTTTAAATTTTTATCCCAGTATCCAATCATTGATGGAAAATTATCCATGATCTTTTGAAACATTGAGTTTTTTTCTTCTAATTGTTTTAAATTCATGATGGTTCCAATGACGTGGATATGGGATTTTTTATTTAAAAATATAATCTATTTTTTAAAAATCTCAAATGTATTTACCGGCCTATCTTCATTTAAATAGTACCTGTGTCCACCAAGAACCCCAATCGTTCTATTGTCATACTTGAAAACCTGAGCAAACCCCTTGCTTTCTTTTAAGTAACGCCCAGTATGCCTCCATTCCTGCGAATCAAAATTGTATCCGTAGATGTGAGAGACATACTCATAGGCCATCTCACCAGTTTTAAACATTCCACCGAAAACAAAAAGCTCATTTCCAATTGTTTCAGCTGCTGGGGCAAATGTGGCAAACGGAAGCTCTGGAAGTTCTGTCGTGATTCCTGTTTTTGGATCAAGGAGAGTCACTTTCGAAATTAAATCAAAGTGACTTGCTCCTTGTCCAAGTCCTCCAACTAGAAGGATTTGTCCCTGGTACTCAATTCCTGTGAAAGCACGTCTTAGTGGACGAGGGATTTCAAAAGGAGCTGGAGAGATGGTTTCAGTCGTCAGGTCGAAGACATCGATTGATGAATGGAAGGTTCCATCGTAGTCGTTGTTGAATTTTGGAGTGCTATCCCAGCCACCGACAAGATAAACTTTATCACCGATAGTGACGGCAACATTTGATGAACGAGGTTTAGTCAATTGAGCCACCGTCGTCCATGTGTTGGTGCGAATGTCGTAGCGGTCAACAGTGCTAACTGATTTCCAGTTTGGTTTATGATTTTCAGAGTAAGTGAATCCTCCGAAAGCGTAGATGTAGTTTCCTTTTGCGGCCAATGTGTAACCGTGGGCCTTAATTGGTCTTGGAGCTAACTCTCTCCAGTTGTTGATTCTTTTGTCGTAAACGTTGAAGTTATCCGTGAAAGACTCTTTCGGGTAAGTGTGCTCCGGCCCTTGGTGACCTCCACACATATAAAGAAGACCATTGTGCATGATCGTTCCAAAAGATGATCGCATTGGTTCCATGAATGAAGCGCGAATGCCTTGAGTGAAATTTGTCTCACCTGAAAACTGAGGAGCGTAGTCATCAGTATTAGCGATTTCTGTTAAACGAATCCACTCATCGCCATTTAATTGGTAAAGCTGGTAGTTACCTGTTTTGCTTGAAGCAAAAATTAATTCACCAGTTGGCGTGTAAGTTGGGGCCATCTCATCAGTTGTTTCATCAAATGTTTTTTGAGTGACAGTTTTAGCTACGCGGTCGTATTCGAAAATATCCCACGAACCATTTTTCTTTGAAGTGTAGGCAATTTTTCTTTCATCAAAAGAAAGAGCTGGGGCCATTCCTTTATCGATGACAAGTTTTGTTTCTTCAAGACGGTCGTAAAGAACAACTTCTCTCGTTCCTGTGATGTTTCTTTGGTAAACAACAAAGTTTCCGTCGCTCGATGGTCTTGGGAAGTAAGCTTCGTCTTCTTTTACGAGGGCTTCTGCTTTGAAAGTTGTGATGTCACTATTGCTATTGAATTTCCCTGGTTCAAAGTAAAACACTTTGTTCTTAGGGAATGGAGCAGAGAAAAAAATGAACTGACCATTCTTAGAAAACTTAGGATGAAGAACCATCCCTTTAAGATCATCTGAATGCCACTTTCTTGTTTTTCCTGTTTCAAGATTTTTTGTCACTAGATAAAGATCTTGTGTTCCGTTGTCGAAGATTTTTCCTTCAACATAAACAACATTTTTTCCATCTGGAGTGATGTCAGGATAAAGATGAACCAAATCACCGTTTGTAATTTGAGTTGTGACACCATCATTTTTTTTATGCATGATATGTTTTTGATTGTCCCACTCGCGCATGAAAACCATGTCGGCAAACACTCTGCTTGATAAAAGCAGAATTGCTGTCATTGTTAAAAACTTCATTTTGAACCTCATTTAAGATATAAAATAGGGAAGCGATGCTGATCTTATGACAGAGTAGTTTGCTTAATCAAACTTTTTATGTTGGACAAAGTGTTAACCGAAGAATAGGCTAGTTTTATATGACGACAATCAACTTCACAAAATTCAATGCAACGGGAAATGATTTTGTGGTTATCGATAACCGCGACTTCACTTATAGAGCTGAAGACAGAAGTCTTTGGGCCAGACTGTGTTCACTAAAAACAGGAGTTGGTGCTGATGGTGTTCTTCTCCTTGAAACCAGCGATAAAGTTGATTTTAAAATGAGATATATCAACGCCGATGGCGGCGAAGTTGAAATGTGCGGTAACGGTGCACGCGCTATTACTGCTTTTGCTCATGAAGTGCTTGAAGAAAAAAAAGACACGTATAAATTCGAAACGATGAATGGAGTGTATGAGTGTGCGCTTGATCCGGTTTATGGTTACAGACTGAAGATGACTGAACTCTACGACATGGACAAAATTAACCTTCACGATTTAGATTCAAAACTAAAAGCTAAAAAATCTCTTTATATGAACACTGGTGTTCCGCACGCGGTGTTTGAAATCGAAAAGATTCTTGATTACCCTGTCTTTTCAAACGGAAAAGAGGTTCGTTATGATGCCCGCTTTCCAAAAGGCTCTAATGCTAATTTCTTTGAAGTGATCTCTCCAAAACACATCCGCATCAGAACTTATGAGCGCGGTGTAGAGAACGAAACCCTCTCATGTGGAACAGGTGCGACAGCAACAGCGCTGGCCGCAGCTCATTTCTATGGGTGGAGTGACGAAGTTGTGCTGGAAACTCTTGGTGGAAGATTGGCGGTAAAGTTTTCGAAGGATTTAAAAGACATCTATCTTTGTGGAAAAGTCGAAAAAATATTTACGGGAACAACCCTGTAGTTATTCCCGCAAATCATTAATTGATTATAGAGAAACTGAAGCAATCATTCTTAGACGAGTCTGAACTTTTCCATCGTATGCATTTTTAAACTTTTTAGTTTTTGAGTGGTAAACTGCATACCATTTAGAATCTTTTTTAGCGTGACGATTTTTTAGGATAGAAAGAATCTTACCCATTTTGTTAAGAGCATAAGACTCGTCTACCTTTAAAAGCTTCTTGTCTATTTTATCAAGTCCTAAACGCTCAAATTCAGCGTCCCAAACTTTAGTGTTGATCTGAGCAAGAGAAAGGTCTCCCGAAACAGATACAGCGGCATTGTTAAAGTTAGACTCAGTAGAAATAATGGCCACCATAATCTTTGGATCGATCGCATACTTCTTTGTTGTCTGGTAAAGAGCAAGCGCGATTTCTACTCTTTTCTTTGCATTCACTTTTGGCTCAACAACTTCAATCATCTTTGAAATTGTAGCGATGTTATAAGCTCTAATCTCTGCTTTAGTGAAAGACTTTGGCATAACATTCGTTGAAATCAGAGAAAGGATAAGTGCAAGAATAAGTGTTTTTGTTGTTTTCATTTTAAGCCCCCGCTTGCCTTCTAAAGTGCACGGTTTGGGCCAAAAATGATGGTCTAAACCCTTGAAAAATGAGAGAAAAATTGCCTAAAAAGTAGTCTGTGTTGAACCTTTTGACAGGGTCTAAAATAATTACCTGTGCTTATGAATGGGGCAGGTTTCCGGGATAGAATTTCGACAAACTGTTTAAATCTCGGAGTCATTATGAAAAACAATGTCTTAGCTCTTAGTATGGTTTTCTCGACACTTATTTTACCTGTTGCTGCACACGCAGGGTTGATCAATTCAAAAATTGATCATAAAGGGATTTTGGCCATTCCGGGCAAGGATTCTGTCGTCCTTTCTCAACACGCAGGACGTACCATCTCATTGAATAAGGGTTATATGGAAATTAGGACGGAGAAGGTACCTCTGGGATTTTCACTACTTGATCCACAACTGGTTTTAAAGCAAAACGGGCAAACCCTAACTATTGATGTTCCAACAGATAACTACCATAACGATGAGACTTTCACGCTCTTAGCGAAAGACTCAGGTCTAAACTATGATTTGTACTTACGTAAAACACTAACTCAAGGAAAGGCCGTAGAAAAAACAGAAACACAAATCTGTACATACCAGGAGATGGGGTACAAGTGCGGTGTTGATGTGAATGGTGCTTATAACTGTGTGATGGGTCTGATGGATAAGACAGGAACTCAACAGGCCCGCAATACATATGCAGACGTGACAACAACATACAAACTAACATTGGGAAAAAATAAAGTTCTTCAGGCTGAGTTTTCTTCTTCAAGTGTGCAGGCTTCCCAATCATCTTCAGAGGCGCTGACTCGCTGTAAATAGTTCAGATGGCCCTTTCTTTACTGAGACCAACAATGATAGAAGCTCCTCATTCTAACCAATGAGGAGTTTTTATGAAAACATTAATCGCTGTTCTTGCACTGACTGCATCTGTTTCTACATTCGCACGCTCACCAATCAGAACTTGGGAAGGGACATCACGCGCTTGGAACGCTAGCGGAAATACTGCTGGTTTATTAATTCAGGGCGAAGCTGCACAAGTTGTATTCGAAAAATTATCTGCTACTACACAAACATCAAAAAGAGAAGGGAGCTTAGAGACAACTGTAAGAGTTGGAAGAGATCTTAAGTGTACAAGAGTGTCAGCATTTATTCTTAACTACTCTTGTGAGTTAAAGATTGATGAAACTGGTGCTGTTGGAAACTAATTCATCTTTTAAAAAGTTTAAATAAAAAAGCCTCCGAAATGGAGGCTTTTTTATTTTCTAGAATTCGTTAAAGTAAGAGACTTTGTCAAGACCTTCATCGTTGATGATAAGGTGCTCGATCCCGGAAGGCTTATACTTCTGTCTCATCTCCTGAAGCTTTGATGGCTCAACCGGACAAAGCGCTTGGTTGTTGCTGTCGAAGAAGCCTCTTTTCTTAATGGATGCCTTAAACTTTCCTACGGCCTTTGTGCCGGCGAATTTACTGCAATTGATACTTTCATCCATTGAAGCGTCGATATAGTTTTTAAAATCGATTGGGTTCTTCTCATTAATTTGCCATTTAGAAGCTGAACAAGTCACATAAGGGCCCAGGTTATGTTCGCTTCCTAAGATATCATCATTCTTTTGCAGGACGTGGTTCCAGAATCTCATTCCATTGAAGTTAGCTGAAAGGTCTCCATATGAGAAAACGCCTGTGGCAAACACGTTTCCACCCAAAATCGTTTTTTCCAGAGCGATTCCGTAACTTAGAACGTCTTTAATATCTTTTCCTTTTTGGTAGTACTTAGTGAAGTAAGTAAATCCCATTCCAAACATATGCTCAAATTTATCTACACCGACAACTTCATCGCCGATTTTAATTAGTGGACTTAGGGCCAGAGGACTCGTGGCGGCCTTTTTTCTTCCCAGGAGAAAACCATCAGCTTTTTCCCAGTTTTCATAAACAGATTGTTTGATAGGGAGGTTGTTGATTGCGACAGCATTTCGGTAAAGAATGTCTTTAACCAGTTCACCTTTACTGTGATTGGCGAAGTATTTTCTTAATTCCTTATAAAGGGTTTCCTCATTACATCCACCGGCCTTGTTTAAATCAACGATGGCCTTCTTCAAGTAGTTGTTGGCCAGGACATTGACCTCTTCTGCGGCATCAGCAAGATTTAGAGTGCGCGCTGTGAAGTTGTCGGCCTCAGCGGCAAACAGGTTGAACGAAAGACTTAAAAGACTCAGGGATAGGATTGATTTTTTCATAGTGCAAGGATTCTACCAGATGCAGGGCGCTCTTATAGAATCCTTGTAATTTTTTCAGAATTTGTTGCTTATGGGCACTTGTAAGCGATACCTTTGCAGTTCGTGATCGTCGAAATAGCTGTTTTTGTCTCTTTGCACTCTTTGACGAAGATAGCATTAGCGCCTTTTCCTTCAGCATATTTCTTCATGTTTGCGACCGCAGTGTCTTTTCCAAGGTTCATTAGGTTATCTTCCCCGCGAACAGTTGTGACAACTGTGCAAGAACCGGCCGGTGCATCGGCTTCAAGGACTCTCACAGTCTCGGCCTCTGCCATCATGTTGACGTTGGTATTTTTTTGAAGTTCAGCACAAGAAGCAAGCAGGGCAATAAGAAAAAGATACTTCATATAACTCCTAATAAAAGAAATTGAATCCAACCATGTACTGCTTTCTTTTATCAGTAAAGCTAGCTTCGATGCTGGTATCAACGTGTTTAGAATGGTGGAACTGACCAGTAACTTCGGTCATGTAGTTTTCTTTTTTATTAAAAAGAGCATAGGCCTTTTTATACCTGGCAAAACTTGAAAACCAATCAGAGACTCTTAAGATTACACCGGTATAGATACCAGCATTGATTTCAAAATTTTTATTATAAGCAGTCGCGTACATAAAATCAGAGCTAGCGAAGATAAAAGGAATTAAGCGGTCATTGAAAAAAGACCACGATGGACCTGAGGCCACAGAACCTTTAAAGACGCGGCACTCGCCACAAAGATTCATTCTATCTTTTGAGTAATCGATGATCCCGTAGATGCTCACCGGATAAAAATAACTTCCCCAAGGATTAAATGAAGCCACTTCGACTGCTGTGAATGAATCGACTTTTATCGCCTTTTTTGAAGCTTCTAAGTCTACTTTAAAAAAATTGATTGACGATAACTTTGGTGAACCAAGAGTTGGATCAGTGAAATCGTGAAGTGCAAATCGATGAGAGACTTTAAATGTCAGGTCATTCGAGTGCTCAGTTTTTACCGCCATGAGCTTTAGCTTTCTCGATGGATGAGAAAGATGTGGTTCTTCATCTTTTGGAGCAGGGATTTGAAGATCAGCTCCCTTTTCCGGATTCTGACTTCTGATGGCCAGGAGTTTTTGTTTCCATTCGTACTTAGGTCCTTTCTCAAAAAGAACTTCTTTCGAATATTTGTAGTCGATAAACTCAATGATTACATCCAGGATTTTTGCCGCTGAAGCTGTTGAGACATCTTTGCTTTGGACTAGATTCCAGTCATCGTGGTCGACAACTTGCTTGAAAACTCTTTTTTCTTCTGTTGAAAGTTGACCGTAAGCTTCCTGGAACATTCTTCTTTTACTTGGGCGGAAAGTGATGTGATTCACAAGTCCCGGAACATTATAAAGGGCCTTGATGGTTTCGGCCGGGATAATGTATTTGGGAAGACTATCGAGAAGTTTCCATGAAGGCTCAACTCCATCAAGCAGTGCCATGATTTTCTGTGAGCAGTTTCCAGTAAAAAAGTAGTAGTAATACCAGGTTCCACCTAGCTCCCATAAATGATCGAGCAATTTTTCTTTTTGGGCTTCAGTGAAGTTGAGTTCATAAGACCAAAGGTCTCTGGATTCAAAATCATTGTACTCGCGGATTTTGTAGAAATAAGGAATAGAAGAGAAAGTTCCCTGAAAACCACCGAAGATCCCGTAAACGGTATAGACTAGTGGATTGCTTGAAGTGTTGGAAGCGCCATAGTTGATTCCAACATCGAGAAGCTCTGATCTCTTATCACTTGCAAGAGATTCATTTTTAGAAAATCTCAAGAAGGTGTGACCAAAGGCCGAAGCAGGGGATTCAAGATAGTAAGATGAAAAAACCAGGTGAACGGTTTTTGGGTAATGGTCGGCCAGGTATTGCTGATATTTTTCACAGCTCTTTAAAATAGATTCATCAACATTAAGGTTCTGGCTTCTATTTAAATATTTAAATCTCGCCGGGAAACGGCAGATGTATTCTTTATCTTTAGTATTAATTTTAAGAACGTTTTCCGCCAATTCATGAAGCGGATTATTTTTTCCATCTTTAGCAACAAAGAAGGCCGGATCATCGACATCGCTGGAGATGCCTAGAAGACCACTGTTGTAGTGAAGCAGGTTTTTCCAAACAGGAGAATAGTATTGGTCTTGAGCATAGCTTACTGAAACAAAGAGAAAGAAGAAAAGAGCGGAGCGCAGGGTAGAAGTCATGTTTTGTCTGCAGTAGAGGAGAGGAGGCAAAGCCTCCTCCCTTATTTAAGAGAAAATTAAAGTAACTTGTTTGATTTTGCGATAGCGATGATCTTTGAGTTGATCGTCTTAGCATCACCAGTTTTGAAGATTTCAGAGTACTGAGCTTTAAGAGCTGCAGCAAACTCAGTCTTGTTAGATACGTTCATGATTGTAGCTAGAGAATCAACAGTTTCACCTTGTCCACGAGCGATATCGTTTCCTAGAGAAGCTTTGTTAGCTTCAATGAATTGCTCAGAAGATTTTCCAGCAGATCCACAGTTAGATGTACCTGAAGTGATACCAAAAGTTTGTGAACCAGAAGTTCCGTTTGTAGTAGCAGCGAAAACTTGCATGAAACCTGGCTTGTCACCTAGAACAATTGATCCAAGACCACATCCAGCTGAACCGTAACCAGCAGCAAAAGCGTTAACAGATACTAGAGAGATAGCGATAACTAAAAGCTTCTTCATGAGAAATCCTCCATAAGAATAATAAAGCTAAAGTATAAGTTACTTTTTGATTACAGTAAAATTAAATTTTATTTACGCGAAGAAAAATCTTCTGAAGTACTTGAGCGGATTGCTCGTCTTTATTGTTAATAAATTTATGAAGCAGGTATTTGTATTCTAATCCATAAGGAGAGTTAATATTTTCGTCACACTCATAACCCCACTGCGGACGTTTGGTGCATTTCATGTGTTCGAAGTTTTGTGATTCCAGGTGACGAGCTTCGTGGAGTAGGGCCGTGAATTGTTCCAGTGTCGGCATCTGGAAAAAATTTTGATTAATAAAGATTTTACCGTCGTTCATTTTATCTGAACAAGCGACCTGGCCGCTAGCGCAGTTATCTTTTTGATAATCAATAAAGTGAATAAACGAGAGCGTTTTTAAGAGTTCATTTTTAAAGTCGCTTTCAGCGATAGTCTTTATATAAAGTAGTTCGCTCTTTAAACTGGATTCAACTTTATCTGCGACTTCCGCATTAATAGAAATAACCATACCATCTTGCTTAAAAGTTGCAACTGGTCCTACAGGGGGTGAAGAACAGCCCGCAAAAAGCAAAACACTAAAAAGGTGAATGAGTTTTTTCATTTTTATACTAATTTAGTCCGTTAAAATTATTTTTATCTTAATGATAAATTCAAGCAACGGACAGCTTTTTTTATGTAGAATCTACTCCATATGGGTGAGCTATTCCTAAATGCATACATGAACCTTTATCAGTTCGTGGCAAAGAGGCGTCTTCAAAAGAAAGATCTGGCGCCGAGGTATATACACAGCTATCTGGTGTGTGTTTTAGCAACAGGGATATTGATGTGGGGCTATGCTCTTTTGGCCTACAAAACAATCCTGCATCCTCTTCCAGGGATCGTGGGAATCACTGCAAGCATTGTTCATCTACTTTCACCATTGTTGTTTCGTCTTAATAATCGCCTTGAATTTAACACCAACATTTTCCTGGCCGCCGGGATGATTCACCAGGCGACTTTTGGTTTTTTCTGCGGTGGTTTTCATAGCAACATCATTATCTGGTTTGGTATTCTTCCATTGATTGCCGGAGTCGTGACGGGTAAAAGAGGGATCATCACCTGGCTGACTATCAGCACGCTAGTGGTTTTAGGTTTCGCAGTTTTAGAAATGAGAGAATATCCATTTCCTTATTTAATCACACCTAATGGGCTCCTTATCTCTCAGGCCCTTGTTACATTCGGTTGGATTTTTGTCGCCGCTATTATAGTTTGGGTTTTTCTTCTTCTGGTCGAAATGCACCAAAAAGAAATTGAAGACAAAAAAGAAGGAATTCAGAATCTTATTTGTGTTATCACTCACGACATTTCAACTCCACTAACGGTTATTATCGGGAGAAGCAATCTTTTAAACAAAGAGCCACTGCCTGAGACAGCTTTGACGTCAGTGAGAAAAATTTCAAAGGCCTCTTATAACATTTCTGACATCGTTAACAACGTGAGAAACCTGTACGCAACAGAGCTTGGAAAAAACGGGATAGAAATCCAGAATGTAGAAATTTTTGAACTTCTGGGTCAGTTGAAAGAAAACTTTTCAGAGAAAATGGAGGCCAAGCATATCTCTCTTAGAGTGATCAGTGATATGAAGGCGTGTCCAATCCGTGCCAACGGAGATCTATTATTACATCAAATTCTTGGAAACCTGCTTTCTAATGCGATCAAGTTTTCTCCAGCTGAAAGTGAAATTTCAATTAAAGTCGAAAAAAAGGAAACAAATGCTGTGATCTATATAAAGGATTCTGGAATCGGTATCCCAAAGGATCTTCTTCCCAAACTTTTCGACATGAGAAGTAAGACGACGAGAAAAGGAACATCGGGCGAAGAGGGCACAGGTTTTGGTCTGCCGATTGTTAAGACATATGTAGAAAAACTTGATGGGAAAATCGCAGTCGTCTCTCAGAGTGCAGAAGATATGGCCCCGACAACCGGAACTACTTTTATCTTAGAGTTTGAATGCGCTTCTTAATTTTTTTAAAAAACCTTTAATCTTCTTAATGCGTTTATAAAGGTAGCGCGCAATCCTATCCATCAGAGTGTTTTTAGCAGTGACCACGACGGTATCGAATTCATAATCCGTCACCCTTAAGTATTTATGAACAACGGCAATGTTGCGGCCTTGATACATCTTTGGTCCGCCAATTGCTTCACACAAGTATTGCGCTTGGAGATTAGATAGGCGTTCGATGTCGACACCAATGAAGTGGTAACTGATCTCAATGTGATCAAATAATTCTAAGTAAAGCTCATAGATGATCTTATGAAAGAAATCATAGCCACCGTACTTATCGTAGATAGTCATTTGAGTCATCATCTGCCCTTAAGGATAAAGTGATCAGCTTTTAGTCTAGAGTAATTTTGAATGAGCTGCAATTGAAGCAAGAAAGGTGAGAGAAAAATTAACCACCAGACTAGGTCTGGTGGTTAAATTGGTGGGTCAACCGGGACTTGAACCCAGGACCACCCGGTTATGAGCCGGGAGCTCTAACCAACTGAGCTATTGACCCCAATATGTTGTCAACAAAGTATGCACCAAAACGCCTGATCTGTACACAATTCGATTGAACCCTTAGGCATCATCCTTTAAGATTTTAGAATGAAAATTTTATTAGTCTTAAGCCTAATGGCGCTCACAACGGTTGCGGAAGCAAAAATCGGTTTAAAAGTGAGCCTTATTTATAAAAAGGGAATCGGAAAAGGGTTCTTCTTGTCTACAGAGCAACATTCAATCCAATCCGTGGATGAAAAAGAGCACGTTTTAATTCAGATGAAAAACGGAATTAAAGCGGATATCTCTGCTTTTTATGTTCAAAGTGTTCATGAGTACGGGCCTTCAGGGTTTGTGCGCATTAAGGGCGATCTTTACAACATCAATGGAAAAATCGTTAAGACTTTTAACGAGCCTAACCTGGACATCTATTTAGGTGAAACGAAGACTATCACTCACGTTGAGCGCAACGAAGAGCAGATTGAAATCGTCATCACTCCAGTTTCACTATGACCAAAGACCGCGTTGATAAAGTTCTCGTTGAAGCAAAGCTGACCTCAACCAGGTCGCAGGCGTTGCTTTTAATAGAGGAAGGCGTGGTGTTTTATCAAGGGAAAAAAGTCGAAAAGGCATCTCAACAAGTGACCGCAGAGGGGTTGGAAGTGAGAAAAGACGTTCAATATGTTTCTCGTGGAGCTCATAAGATTGAAGGAGCACTTGCGCGTTTTCAAATTAATCCGGAAGGATTGGTCGTTGCGGACGTGGGGGCAAGCACTGGTGGTTTTACTGATTATGTTCTTCATCAGGGAGCTAAAAAAGTTTACTGCATTGATGTCGGTCACGATCAATTGGCCCAGTCTCTTCGCTCAGACCCGCGTGTGGAAAATCATGAAGGGGTCAATATCCGTTATCCATTCGAGTTGGGTGAGAAGGTTGACCTTGCTGTCGTAGATCTTTCTTTTATTTCATTAAAATTAGTTCTTAAAAATATTTTCGATCTGGTGAAGCCACAAGGCGCGATCATTGCGCTGGTGAAGCCGCAGTTTGAAGTTGGTCCAACGGGTGTTGACCAGAATGGAATCGTAAAAAGCGAAGGCCATCGCCTGGTGATGATGCACGAAATGAAAGAGTGGTGTAAGGTCCAGGGGTTTTTCCTGGTCGATCAATGTGATTCACCTATTCTGGGAAAGACCGGCAACAAAGAATACTTCTTCTATTTTGATAAAGGGCGCTCTAAATGAAAAACCTCTGCATCTTTTGTGGTTCGGCATCGGGCCAGGGTTCTAAATATCTCGAGCTAGGTCGTGCGATCGGCGAGCTTTTAGTAAAAAACAACGTAGGTTTAGTTTACGGTGGTGCTTCGATCGGACTGATGGGGGCGATTGCCGACAGCGTGTTAAAAAATAAAGGAAGAGTGATCGGCGTAATTCCTCAGGCCTTAGTTGATTACGAGGTGGCCCACAGTGGACTGACTCAACTTCACGTTGTGGATAACATGCATCAAAGAAAACAACTGATGTATGACAACGCAGATGCTTTTTTAAGCTTGCCGGGTGGAATGGGAACTCTTGATGAGATGTTTGAGGTTTTGACTTGGACTCAATTAAAATACCATCAGAAGCCGAGCTATATTTTAAACTTTGAAGGTTTTTATGACTCACTGCTGTCTTATCTAAGACACTCTAATGCAGAAGGGTTTATTAAGGGAGAACATTTAAATCTCCTGCATGAATTAAAAACTGTAAGTGATGTAGAAAAAATTATTTTGCAAGGCATATAAAATTGCCAAGTTTTTAATAATGCCCTATAATTCGAGTCTTAAACGTATATTTTTTTTCTCAAGGTCTAAGGCGGGAGAGTCATGACAAGATTGATGGTTTTTTTAAGTGTATTAACAGCGTTCGTACTTGGTCTTGTGCTGTTCTCATACAAATCTCTTCCAGTTTCAAATGCTAAATTTGATCTTCATAAAACAGAAGAAGCTTACGAAAAAAGAACTGAGCTTATTCATGAGCTAACGGCTCCAAAAGAAAAAGTTGCTGAAGTTGAAGTTGAAGTAAAGGAATACGCTCCAGTTGTAGACCTGAACACTCCAGAGCTAGTTCAAGGTCATAAACTTTATAATCAGTGTATTTCTTGTCACGGTAAAGGTGGAGAAGGGAAAGCTTCTCAAAAAGCTCCTTTCATCGGTGGACAGTTCGACTGGTATATCGAAAAACAACTTACAGACATGAAAGCTGGTGTTCGTTCAAACCCAGTTATGAACCCAATCCTAAAAGGTCTATCTCCACAAGATATGAAAGACCTTGCTGCTTACGTTTCACGTCTTCCGTGGAAAAAGCTAGTTGAAGGCGCAGCTCCTGCAGCAGCACCGGCAGCTAACTAGGATCATGCCTCTTTATTCCTTTAAAGGAATTAACCCACAATTAGGAAAGGGAGTGTTTATCGCTCCCAGTGCCGATGTCATCGGGAAAGTCATTCTCGCTGAAAATGTCAATATCTGGTATCAGTGTGTCGCTCGTGGCGACGTTAACACCATCACAGTCGGAAAAAACACCAATGTTCAAGACTTAACTATGCTTCACGTGACCAAGGATTTCGCGCTCACTATTGGTGAGAATGTGAGTATCGGTCACAGCGTGACTCTTCATGGCTGCAAGATTGAAGATAGTTGTTTGATCGGTATGGGGGCCGTGATTATGGATGGTGCCCACATCGGAGCAAATTCCGTGGTGGCAGGTGGAAGTGTCGTTCCTCCGGGAAAGAAATATCCACCAAAGAGCATGATTATGGGAAGCCCGGCAAAGGCCGTTCGCGAGCTCACTCAGGAAGAAATCGTTCAATACGGCAATCATTACAAAGCCTATGTCCTTTATAAAGACGAATACCTGGATCCTTCACAGGTAAAATTGCTTTAGTGTAAAAAATACTTCTTTCCCCCCTCGGGCCCAGATTTCGTTATATGATGGCCCTCTATGAAAAGAGCAAAAACAATTGTCGGAGTCTTGGTCTTAGTGGCGTCCTTTGGACTCAAGGCCCAGACATTTTGTTCAATGACATTTAATTCACCCGACGAGAAAATAAGCTTCAATAAAAACTTATCCCCATTGGGATATAAACATGTTGAACTTGTTCCTCAGAATAAAGACCCAGAGTGGTTTTCCAAGGCGTGTAAGACAGTAAGCTCATGTGATATTCTTGTGGTCTCTGGACATTTCGGAGGGCTTTTTTTTGGAGAACAAAGCTCATCTACGATTTCTCTCGAGGAGCTCACTCGTGCCCGTGAATTAGGGACATGCCCATCAATCTTAGATAAACCAAAAGCTGTCTACTTGATGGGGTGTAATACTCTTTCATCAAAGTCTCCTGATCACAGAAGTGTTAATGATTATTTAAGAGTTCTGGTCGGTGACGGTTTTCCACTCAGCTTGGCAGAGGAAGTGGCTGCGGCCCGCTATTTAAGTTTCGGTCAAAGTATGGCCGAATCAATGTCGTCTATTTTTAATAAGTCTCAAATGGTCGTAGGTTTTGAGAGCACTGGCCCTCTTGGGGCTCAGGCCGCTCCGAGATTAGAGCGTGCTTTTAAAGAAAGTTCAATGGCCGAAAAGAAAACAACAGGGCTTGGGAAAAATGCACTTTTATCTGCCTTCAAGGGAACTAACCTTAGGGTTGTGAAGCCAGAAGTTCGCAAAAGTGACGAGCTAAAAAAAGCGGCCCTTTCCGTCACTGATTCGGCCTTGTCTCTCAATGCCTGGAGGCAAATATTAAAGGCAGGAAGTATTTCAGAAAATTATGACTTTCTTATCAAAAACCAGAATCATCCTGTTCTTGTGGCCCTGGCCCGCGATGAGGATGAAATCGCCCGCAATCTTTACGAGAAAATGCTTTCAATCTATCAGTCTTCAAAAGGATTAAGTGAAATTCAAGTGAAGGTTTTAGGTTTTATGAAACTGCATAACTTGATAGATATTTATACTTATGAAGATTCCTTATTAAGTGTTGTGAGTTCAATTCTCTCTAAAGAAATTGATTACATTAGCGCTGATCAGTTATGCACGATTGCTAAGAAAAATAAAGAGACAGGACTTTTAACAAAATTAAGTGGCAATCAAAAAAAGTTACTTCTCTCTTCGAGCTATGGGCCCTATCTACGAAAATGTGCAGGAGAGGTTGTTCTAAAGCAGACTCCTTCCAAGGCCTATTTATGTCTGTTGAATAGAGAAAACCACGATTGGGGATGTTTGACTTCTAATCCAAGAGAGCTGGATATTGAAGCTTGCACGTTGGCAAAAAGCCGCAATGCTGACCCGGAAAATGCTGACGATATGATGTGGTACTGTTACTCGCAGATGAATGATAATCGATACCTCACACGCGCTGGCTGCCTTGAGCTCACGCACCAATTCAACCTTCTGGGGAATCAAATTAAAATGAATTGGAACTGTCTCAACAGGGTGTCTAAATAATAGACACCCTGAATGATCTTTAATCAGGCACTTCGCCTAAATCTCTAATAAGTCATGATTGGGCCCGGCATAGAGTTTGCTCTCATTAGATTGAATCCTTACGTCCAATGATTGAGGTTTATATGGTGAACATAGTCCTTTCATTCGTTATAGCTTTTCTGGCAGCAGTTATGCCTTGGTCTGCTTTTGCAGCACAGACGGAAATTGATTTTGCCAGAGTTGATCAGCTCATTAAGCGATACAACACTCAGGCCGAGCGCCCTAAATCGTGTCCAATGGAATCAAAAAAATTCTCGGATTTGATTGCAAAAACAGAAGCGATTAAAGACGTTTTAAAAGGAAATTGTCTTAAAAAAGATGCTGATAAAATGACTGAAGTTATTGAGTCAATCAAAGGAATTCAGGACGAATTAAAAAACCAGAATATTGTCAGTAACAGTTCTCAGACAACTGAGGTCTTAGGCAGCCTTCTTGGAGATGGGAACACAACCCAAAGCACGAATGCTATTAGTGGACTTAAATTTTCAACACTCTTTTCTAGCATCACAACCATGTTTAGAAAGAATCAATGTAACTTGGAAGATGGTCGCGTCCTGGAAATGACTGCTGATTTTATCTACGATTCAACACAGCTTGGAGTCCTTGCCGGAAACCAGCTTGGGCTTGTTGTTGCTGGTGGAGGGTTTCTTCTTTCCTCTGCTCTTCGCTTAATTGATTTAATTTTTAAGCAACGTTTTGATTTTGAAAAATCAACTGACCGCCAGACGTTTGTTAAGCTTAACTGCTCATTCTACGAGATTAGAAGAGAGCTTGACATGCAAGGGGCACTGGATATTGAAAACAATACCAGCAAGGAAGACTACCGTGATACGAAGGCCCTGATGGAGTCGATTACAGCAGAACTTAAAAGCATGGAAGACCAGAAGGTCAGTGTCTCAAAATCTTATTCTGAGATGGACCGCAAGGCCTTTGAAGAAAGCGTAGGTGATTTAAAAGAATTTAAAAAGACTTTAGAGAAGGTTAAAAAATACTTACAGCCAGAAATTAATCAGGTAGGAGAAATCCCGACAGACACTCAGAAGCTTTTGATCATGTCACAGCTTGCCCAAGATTATGATTTATTAGTAGCGCAGACAAAATATTATAAATCACTCAATATCAGCTCGATTCCGATGCTTGATGATCTATTCCTTCTGGAGCTAAAAAAATTCGATCCTATTGATGTTGAAAACTTTATGAATACATTGGATGTTTCAGCTAGGGATTTCAATGATAAAAACCGTGCGAATATCCTCTTCCATATTATTAGAATTGGAAAAGATATCAAAACGAAAGAAGACTCAATGTCTGAGAAGAACCAAAAAGCAAAAATAGAATTGGCCTCTTCGCTTGATAAGAAAAAAGAAGAATACCTGGTAAAGCTGGTTGAGTTAAAGAAAGTAGAGACACGTTTAGGCAATGTTGTTGCGCCTAAAGAGTACTCTGGCCTGGATGATGGATCAGATAACCTGCTGACTATTCTTGATAACCATAAAAAAATCTCAGCTCAATTGTATGGAGAGTGGGGAGATAAATTCTTAAAGTATACGACATACAAGAGTTACGATGAAGTTAAAGAATTCAACGAGAGATTGGATTTATTTAATGCTAAATACACCAGCATTATTAAAAATAATAAGGAGGATAACCTGGCCTCAAATTATTTATGCCAGGATGCTCAGAAGTTAAGAATTCTTTTTAAGCATGCTGACAGCATTGTTCAGGAAGGTTTTGATTTCGTTGTGACTAATAGAGATATTATCTATTCTGACGTCAAGAACTACTATAATGGTTCAATGAATGAATATAAAAACGAAGCAACTTTTCTCGGCTCAATTGAAAAGGTTCAACGTCACTACAAGTCAGCCATCTTTGCGCTTAAGAAAATGAAAGGTGATGAAGTTTCTAAAGAAGATACTGAGCGCTACCTGAATATGCCATGGCTTGGGTCTTATTATATTGGACGATCAATGCTGGAAGTTTCAGCTACTAAAGTTAAAGCGCGCAACATTCAAGACATCTATGAAAGAATGGGATGCCAAAAGAGTTTTTCTGACGAATTAGTAAATTAATTTTTAGATAAATGGGCCTTGGCAGTCTCCTCACCTTGGGTGATGAGATTGCCAACCTTAACTGCAACTTCTTCAAACGCTTCACGACTGACGTCTTCGCCGATAAACACCGGCTCACCAATCACTACGACAATTTTTGTAAAGGGTTTTGGAATACGGAACTGATCCCAGCTCTTTTTAAAGTACCAGTATTTTTCAGCATAAGGAGAAAGGGGGAGAAGTGCGCATTGAGCGAGACGGGCAATCTCTATAACTCCAGGCTTTACTACATGGGCAGGGCCTTTTGGCCCATCGACGGTAAGCGCTCCGGGAACTCCGCGCTTCACAGTTTTAACAATTTCAATTAAGGCCCTTTTTCCTCCGCGCGTAGAGCTTCCACGGGCAGGGATATGGCCAAATTTCTCACAAGTGACAGCGACTAGTTCTCCATCCTTTGATTCAGAAATAACCATCGTGAACTGTTCACCAATATGAGAGAAGATAGCACCAATTAAATTCTGGTGCCAAAGAGCGTAGACAAAAGTTTTGTTGGGGTGAAAATCTTTAGCACGTTTTTTATTTTCCAGTCCGATAAACTCATAACGGTAAGTCAGGTTGAGAATGCGGATAAGATAATAAATAATTTGTGCGAGGATTTTTACTTTCATAAGGTCCTGAACCAACCGGTCAAAGAGTAGCGCTCACTTTCTGTGGGCAGGACTTCATGATAAATTTGATTGCTTAAAAAGCAAACAAAACTTCCCGGGCGGGGTTTGATTTTGGCTTCGATCGCTTCAGGGTCTTCTTTGTTGTAGATCACCAGTTCACCACCGGCCACTGGTTCATTGAGATAAAAAATAGCGCTGACGATGCGTTTTTGACTGCCTTTGTGTTGATCAAGATGTTTTTTGTAAAAGCCTGAAGTTTTATAATGGGCAAAGTGGCATTCGAATTCGCGAAGCCCTAAATAAAGCTCTCTGTTAATGTCATCCATTAGTATGCGCATTTCTTCGAG
Organism: Bacteriovorax sp. As-1; assembly: GCF_058446905.1. NCBI lineage: Bacteria > Pseudomonadati > Bdellovibrionota > Bacteriovoracia > Bacteriovoracales > Bacteriovoracaceae > Bacteriovorax > Bacteriovorax sp. As-1. The sequence continues at coordinate 1,196,770 of NZ_CP184341.1, read as the reverse complement.
ATATTTTTTTTGAAGATGGCTGGCAGTTCCTTCATCAATCCAGAAAATAGAGTCATTTCTGATGGTCAGGGCCTCTTGTTTAAGATTTCCAGTGCCTACATGGGCGGTTTTCCACTCCAGAGTTTTACATTCTTCCAATAACTCTAAGCAGAATTCCTGGGGAAGGAAAGCTTCGGCGTGAAACCAACCCTTCTCGATAAGAGAGGATATGAGCATTTCTTTTTTCATATAGTGAAACCTAGCTTATAATTTGATGGTTTTCAATGATATTTGGCAGCTAATAGGTACGATTTAAGGAGTAGTTTTTGGAATCGCAGTTATCGTGGTGGATTAGTTTTCACGTTTTTGTTTTTGCCATGTTGGCACTGGACTTAGGGGTCTTTCATAAAAAAGATCACGTTGTTTCTGTAAAAGAATCGCTTATCTGGACAGGTGTGTGGATAACACTGGCCCTCATCTTTAATTATGGTGTTTATCACTATATCGGTGAAAGAGAAGCGTATGAGTTTTTAACCGCCTATGTCTTAGAAAAGAGTTTAAGTGTCGACAATATTTTTGTCATGACTTTGATCTTTACATATTTCAAGGTTGAGCAGCAATACCAACACCGCGTTCTTTTCTGGGGGATTTTAGGTGCCCTGGTGATGAGAATTATTTTTATCGCAGGTGGTGTGGCCTTAATCAGCAAATTCCATTTTATCCTCTATATTTTTGGGGCCTTCTTAATCTATACCGGAGCAAAAATGCTTTTCTCAGGTGGGGATGACGACATCAATCCGGAAGAAGGATTTATCTATAAGTTTTCGAAAAAATATTTCAAGATGACAGATAAGTTTCACGCCCAGAAATTCTTTGTCATGGAAAATGGCGTGCGCCACATGACACCGTTATTTTTGGTTCTTCTGATTATTGAATCAACCGACGTCATTTTTGCGGTAGACTCGATCCCGGCAACTTTATCGGTAACGAAAAGTGCCTTTATTGCTTACACGTCAAACATCTTTGCTATTTTAGGATTGAGATCGTTGTATTTCGCTTTTGCCGGCGTAGTGAAGCTCTTCAGGTTCCTGTCTTACGCTCTTTCAATCGTCCTGATCTTTATCGGGGTGAAAATGTTAATTGAATTTAAGTACAAAATCCCAACGTCTTATTCATTGGGATTTGTTTTAGGTTTAATTGCGCTCTCAATTGTTTTCTCTCTGTTAATCCCAGAGAAAGAAAACGACGAATCTAAATAGACTTCATTAATTTGGAAGCGATTGGGTTATCAATAGTTCTCTTTGAACTGATAATCCAATACTCTTCCTTGATATTTGGTAGTGTCCCAATCTTATAAAGTGTATTGTTTCTCACCTGATCAAGGGCCGCGATATCCGGCAGGGCCGCCAGACCTGCTCCTTGAGCAGCAAAAATCTTCATCAATGCTGTATCCTGTGTCTCAAGCTCGCTTAAGATTTTAATTTTCTTTGAATCAAAGAAATAATCCAGGTCGTGGCGCAGTTTTGAGTGGTGGGTAGGCAGGATCATCGGCTGGTTGTTAAGCGACTTGGGAAAGTTAGCCTTGCAGCTTAAGAACTGTTTTGATCCATAGATAGAAACAGGGGCCTTAACAAAAGATTTACTGTTCATGTTTTTATCTTTTGAAATGTCACCCGAATAATTTGAGATAAAACAATCGATATTGCGCGAGAGAAGTTCTTGAGTCAGTTCCTCTTGGTCTCCTTCGACAATACTGACAAAACAGTCGCCGTAGCTTCTGGCCTTCTGAGCGATCTCCCAAACAATCTGCTTAGGCACACTATCTAAAGCTCCAAGTCTAAAAGGCGTTTTATTAGAGTATGATTTATCTGCGATAACTTGCAGTAGTTCCTGTCCCAGTTGTCCGATTTCATTAGCGTACTTCAGAACAACTTTTCCAGCATCAGTCAGAATGAGTTTTCTATTTTTTCTTTCGAAAAGTTCGATTTCCAATTGGTCTTCGAGTTGTTTTAACTGAGCACTGAGAGCGGGTTGACCGATTAAGAGTTTTTCAGAAGCTTTAGAGATACTTCCTTCGTTGGCGATCTCGCGGAAGTAGATTAAATGGTGATAGTTGAGCCATTTCATTAATAATCTCCTAGTTAGCTATGTCAGTATAAAACAATCTTCGTAAAAAACGAACTATTTTAGCTTAAATATCAATTTTATTAAAACGACGCCATGGACTAATATATCGCTATCTATAGTCCAAGGAGGATTTATGAGAGAACTTACAATTAGGGACCTGAATGCGCTAAACATCGGTAGTAAAGGGCCAATGATATCTCTTTACCTGTCTAAAGATGTTGCCATTCTCGACCAGAAGTCGATGAAAGAGAGATGGAAAGATCTTCTTTTAAAGGCTGAGTTGTATCTCCTAAAAGACTATACGCGATCTTTTGTCGATGCATTTATGGAAAAACTTTGGAATGAAAAGTACCTGGATAAAGTTGAAGCAATGGACCGCGGAGTAGTGGTCTTTTATTCAGAAGAAGGTTTCGATGGAGACCTGGGATACATTAGAGTGCAGTCATCAATCAACGATCTCGTTGTTGTGGCCGACAGCTATCACATTAAGCCGCTGATCAGAATTAAAAACAATGTTCGTGGTTTTTTCATCGTGACGATGAGTTCACGCGCCATCAACGTGCTGATTGAAAATAGCGGTCACTTAGTAAAACTGGATTCATATAGAAATGAGCCGGGGATTGACGGAAAAAATAAAAAAGATGGCAAAGAGTTTTTCCTTAATTCTTCTCAAGAACTTAATAAGCTCTTTACAGCTTACCGCCTTCCTATTGTCCTTGCTGGTGTTAAAGACCACATCGGGCACATGAAAAAACTTCTCAACCAATCAATGCTGATGAATGAATCGATTGTCGGCAACGTTGAAAAGATGAAAGCGGCCGAATTGCAAGAGCGTGTTTATAACATTCTTACTCCTTATTATGAGCAGCAAGAACTCGGAGCTCTAACCGAGTTGGAACTGGCCATGAACAGAGACCGTGCGATTACATATCTTGAAGATATCGCTATCAGCGCGGTTTACGGTAAGATTACAAAACTGTTCGTTGTTGAAAACCGCTATGTATGGGGATCAATCAACAGACAAACTGGTGAGATTTTCATCGAACCAAAACAGATAAACTCACATGATGACGACGTTCTCGATGACTTATGTCAAATGGTGCTCGCCAAAGGTGGCGAGGTGGTTGTAGTAAAAGAAATCAACCATTTTAAAGGACATTACGCTGTAGCGATTGTCACTGACCGTTCACACCTATATGATGGTGCATACGATTCGGGAGACATTCAGGCTTCAGGATTATAAATAGGCTTTTCTAAAAATAGGCGTTTCTAGGAGTAAAAGAGAATGTTTGCAGTTCACTCGGTATGGGAATGGTTGGCGTTTGCCGGGATTATCACCTTCATGTTAGTGCTCGACTTGGGGGTATTTCACAAAAAATCGCATAAGGTTTCAATCAAAGAATCCTTGGCATGGACGGCCGTATGGATCTGTCTTGCGATGATGTTCAATGCTTGGGTTTATCACAAGATGGGGCAACAAAAAGGTCTGGAGTTCTTGACTGGGTATGTAATCGAGAAATCTCTGAGTGTGGATAATATTTTTGTTATCTCGCTTATCTTCTCATACTTCCGCGTTCCAGCTCAGTTCCAACACAGGGTTTTATTCTGGGGTGTACTAGGAGCGTTGCTCTTTAGAATTATTTTTATTTTCGCCGGCGTGGCCTTAATCCAAAAATTCAACTGGATGATTTATATCTTCGGTGGATTCCTGGTGTTCACAGGTCTTAAGATGCTTCGTGAAGAAGAAAAGCACATTGAGATTGAAGCCAATCCAATGATCAAGTTCGTAAAAAGATTTTGGAAGATCTCTCCGCATTTTGATGGGGAGCATTTCAGGACAACTCATAATGGGATGAGAATGTTCACTCCATTATTTCTTGTTCTCGTCATGATTGAAACTACCGACATTATCTTTGCGGTAGACTCGATTCCGGCGATCTTAGCGATTACGCCAGACCCATATATCGTTTTCACATCTAACGTGTTTGCGATCCTTGGTCTTCGTTCGCTTTACTTTGCACTTAATGGCATCATGGAGATGTTCGAATACATCAACTATGCATTAGCCGGAATCCTGGCTTTCGTAGGGGTGAAGATGATCATCTCGTCTTGGTACCACGTTCCAACCATTGTATCGATTGGGGTTATCTTTACGTTGCTTATTACTTCAATTGTCGCTTCAATCTACTTTCCAAAGAAAAACAAGAAGCTACCAAAAGCTCCGGTATAATTTACCGGAGCTTCTCAATTACGCCGGGTTTGTTTAGAATGAACTCTTCAAACCCGGAGGAATTGTGAAAAGAGCTCTACCATTATTGTTCGTTTTTTTACTCTCAACTTACTCTGGCAGTGCTTACTCACAAATCAATCTCAACATTAAAATCAATCAGGTTGTTGGCTCAAAGACTGTCGAAATCGTAAAGACTATAACTGGCAACTATAACCAAGATATCGTTATCGCTTCTGAAGGTTTAAAAAATAAAATCGTTTTTAGCCTGAGAAAATTTAAAAACATTTTAGTTAATGGCAACAAGATTAATCCTGTGCAAATTGATATGAAGATGGTGGATGAGGCGAGAAAAGTGATTGGTAAACCTCAGACTATTACATCTTTTTACAATAAGACGGCAGAGTTCAATGCCTCTGATCTCAATGTAAAAGTTAATTTTGAAGAAATTTAAGCGATCAATTTTTTTAAGAACGTTTCAAAGCGGTCTAAGAAATTGAAGTCCAGGCGCTCGGCCTTATTCTTACAAATCTTAATTGAAAGACATTCTTCCTCGCGGGCGATTTCATCCAAGAAATCCATCATGACTTTATAGCCTTTGATGTTCTTTTGATGCATCTCCTGGATTTCGAGAATGCGTCCAAGGTGAGGGCATGGCGTGATTTTATAGCTGATCGTTCCTACACATTCATCATCTTGAAAAGCGCCAATTAGTTTTAAGCGTTGTGGGTTTCTGAATGAGTCGTGTTTGAGAGTGTACTCATAGAAAGAAAGCGGATATTCTCTTTGGTCGAGAATACGAAATGCCTTCTCAAAGTCTTCCTTGACAGTGATTAAACGTATATCCATATAACTTCATCCTAAGATATGCCGCAAAATTTACAAGCAAAATTATACGAAACGAATTGGTCGGGAATCCTTAAACTACCTTAAGTTCTTTAGAAGGCGTGGCCGGCATGGCCTTTTGTAATTTGCGGATAGAGTTAATTATCTCAATCATGCTATCAGTTGAGCGTTTCATTCGGTCTAACGTTGTGCTGAATTCTGGAGCGCGGTCTTGAAGAGATTCGATCGTCATCGAAAGAATCTGCAGAGGGCTTGCGAGGTCATGGGAAAACTTCTTAAGGTTAGAGCTATTTTCAGCCTGTAAATTAGCAATAATCCCTTCATATTTTCTAATTAATGCTCGGGCCGAGTCGAGTTCGCGTTGTAACTCTCGGTTTTTTTCAGTCAGGCTACTTTTAGAGATTAGATTTTCTTCTGTGCTCATTTGCTCATTTTACAATGAGGATGGAAATTATGCGCTCGGGTAAGAAATACCACGTCACAGATATCTGAGTTGCCTAGGAAAAAGTACATTTTTCATTGGTAAATCCATTGTGATTAAGCATAAAATTTTCTTCTTTATATTTGCTTTTATTTAATAAATTAACCTAATAAAGGACACAGGTATGAGCGTTAAGATATCAGCACAAGTTATTAATTGCCAAAATTTTATCGATGGGCAATTTCAAAATGGAAAGGGCGAAAAAGTTGAAGTGACTAGCCCGTACAATGGAAAAAAAATTGGCGAGTTCATGAGCGCCACCAAATCAGAAGTCGACGCTGCAGTTGAGTCTGCTCACAAAGCGCAAACGATTTGGGCAGATATTCCGATGAAAGAGCGCACGAAAGTGATGTTCAATTTCAGAAACATCTTAATGCGCGATCTGGAAGAAATCTCCCACTTAAAAAGTTCAGAGTCTGGAAAATGTTTTGAAGAAGGAAAGGCAGGTCTTCTAAAAGGGATTGAAGTTTTAGAATTCGCAATCGCTCTTCAAAATATGGACCTCGGTGGACGTGTAGAAGTGTCTCGTGGTGTAAGCTGCGAGTACCGTCGCGAGCCGGTTGGAGTTGTCGCTAACATTACTCCGTTTAACTTCCCGGCCATGGTTCCAATGTGGACAATTCCTATTGCTCTTACACTAGGAAATGCTTACATCTGGAAGCCGTCAGAAAAAACTCCATTAACATCACTAAAAATTGCAGCAGCTCTAAAAGAAGCTGGTCTTCCAGATGGATTGTTCCAGGTGCTTCAAGGTGGACGTGAAACGGTTGAGGCGATTATTGATCACAAACACGTTAAAGCTGTAGGTTTTGTTGGTTCAACTAAGATTGCTAAGATGGTGTACGACAGAGGAACAGCATTAGGTAAACGTGTTCTTGCTCTTGGAGGAGCAAAAAACCATATCGTGCTTCTTCCAGACGCTAACCCTGAACTAGCTGGTGTTGGTATCAGCGATTCATTCACAGGGTGTGCGGGACAACGTTGTATGGCCGCTTCAGTTTTACTAGCTGTGGGTGAGGTTGATGCTCATATTAAAAAAATTATTGAAAGAGCAAGCTCACTGACTCTTGGAAAAGATATGGGAGCGATCATTACAAAAACTCAAGTTGAGTTTTTAAGAAATGCGATTGACCGCGCTGAAAAGGCGGGAGCAAAAGTTCTTCTTGATGGAAGAAAGGCAAAAGCTCCAGCGGGTATGGAAGAAGGAAACTGGATTGGACCAACGATCTTAGATAACATTCAACCGGGAAGCGAAGCTGCTCAAGTGGAGCTTTTTGGACCAGTTATTAGTATCATCAGATGTCAGGATATCACCCACGCAATGAAAATTGAAAACAGCGTAGACTACGGTAATGCTTGTTCTGTTTTCACTCAGAGTGGAGCACTGGCCGAGAAAGTCATTAAGATGGCAAGCACGGGAATGGTGGGAGTGAATGTTGGAGTTCCTGTCCCACGCGAACCGTTCTCTTTTGGTGGCATTAATGCTTCGAAGTTTGGCCATGGTGATATTACAGGACATCACTCGCTTGATTTCTGGAGCAATATTAAGAAAGTAACAATTAAATGGGAAAAACAAAACGACAACAACTGGATGTCGTAAACGAGGCAGTATTTATGGAAAATATGAGCGAAAAAAAGTTTAAAAGATCAGCGCATGTTGTTTTAACGTCTCACTCAAAGCAGCTTTATAAAAGCAGCTTAAAAATCAACTGGGGTGCTAAAACTCCAAAAGAAAGAGGACCAGTGATTGGTTCTCTTACAGACATTAAAGAAAGAAATGCAATTGGAACTCACAGCGGAAGTTATTCTGTTTATCGTGCGCTTTCAATTGCTCAAGGTTCTTATAAAACAGACCACCGTCCAGACTTACACAATACAGAGTCGCCGGTAAAGATCGGGCCGTACGCTTCATGGTTTGACCCTGAAAAAATGGTTTCGATTGATCCATGGGGATTAGATGTTCAGTTGAACTTCAAAGAACTTTATGATCAAGGTTACGATATTCGTCCTACGATTTCTGTCACTCAAGCTCATTTACAACTTCCAGAAATCCACGATGCGATTAAAGCAGGAAGACTAAAAGTTGACGGCAAAATCGTAAAAGAAAACATGGATATCAAAGTAACAAAAGTGGCCCTTGAGCCAGTTTGGTATCTTCCTGGGATTGCAAAGCGCCTTGGGGTTGAAGAAGGTGAACTAAGAAAAATTCTTTTCCAGGAAACTGGAGGAATGTTCCCAGAGCTTGTGACTCGACCAGATTTAAAAGTGATGCTTCCACCGATTGGAAGTACGACTGTTTATATTTTTGGAAATCCTGCAGACCTTGCTGATTCAAAAGTAGAACTTACTTGCCGCGTACACGATGAGTGTAACGGATCAGACGTATTTGGCTCAGATATCTGTACGTGTAGACCATACCTGATTTACGGAATCGAAGACGCTGCTCGCACAGCTCAAAGAGGCGGCGTCGGTATCATCGCTTACTACAGAAAAGAAGGACGTGCCCTGGGTGAAGTAACCAAGTTCCTTGTTTACAATGCTCGTAAACGTCAGGAAGGAGGGGACTCTGCGGCGACTTATTTCCGTCGTACAGAATGTGTGGCCGGTGTTGAAGATGCACGCTTTCAGGAGTTGATGCCAGACATTCTTCAATTTTTTGGAATTACAAAAATCCATAACCTGCACTCAATGAGTAACATGAAATACAACGCTATCGTAAAAAGTGGTATTGAGGTTGTGAATAGAATTCAGATTCCTGCTGAGCTAATCCCTGCGGATGCTCAGGTAGAAATCGAAGCGAAAAAAGCTGCCGGTTACTTCACTCCTGGTGAAGTTAAAAAAGGTGATGCGCTAGAAAAAGTTAAAGGGAGACCGATCGATGAGTAATACTGAAAAAGACCTGGATTTTCTTTTGTCGCCAGGTGCGATCAGAAGAAGTGCTGAGAGCATACTTGAATTAACCCAGGCAGGGAAAACCCATTTTAACTACCACCCGGAAAAATTAAACGAAGTGGTGGATTACGTAGTTCAGGTGATTAATGAAAATTACCCTGATCACAATATTCCTTTTCATTCACGTTGGGGGCATTTTAAAGTCGGTGGCATCAACCGCGCTGAAGCGCTTAATGCGAAAATCAGCAATAGAGATGCAATGGAGCAGGCGAGAATTAAACTCGACCTGGTGATCACATCTGTACTTCTCGATGCTGGTGCCGGAAATATCTGGGCCTATAATGAAAAATCGACAGGAAAAATTTTTAATCGTTCTGAAGGTCTGGGAGTCGCAAGCTTCTACCTTTTCATGGAAGGTGCTCTTTCTGAAGATGGTTCCTTAAAAGCGACAGCAACAGGACTGCAAAACCTTACGGCCGAAAAATTAAAAACAGCTTTTCAGGTAACGGAATCAAATCCTCTTATTGGAGTTGAAGGACGCTTAGGCCTGCTTAAGAATCTTGGTAAAACAGTTGCTGATAAACGCGAGATTTTCCCTCTGGGAAGACCGGGAAGCATTGTGGATTATCTCGATACCCGTTATGAGAAAAATATCACAGGGCCACAGCTTCTAAGAGCAGTGCTTGATGGGTTGGGAGAAATCTGGCCGGGAAGATTAAAAGTTGATGGTGTAAACCTTGGTGATGCCTGGTCATATTCAAAAGTTCCAGGAGGCCTTGCGGTTTTCCATAAACTTTCTCAATGGATGACTTACTCTCTGATTGAGCCGCTTATTGAAGCAGGTTTTACGGTGACAGATGTAGATAAGCTGACTGGCTTAGCTGAATACAGAAACGGTGGACTCTTAGTTGACCGCGAACTGATTACTCTAAGAGATAAAAAATTAATGGAAGCTAGCCATAGACCGGATTCAGAACTCATCATTGAATGGCGTGGGCTAACCGTGGCCCTGCTTGATCGCATTGGGTCTGAAGTGCAGAAGAAGCTTGGAAAATCTTCAAGTGAATTCCCGCTGGCAAAAGTTCTTGAAGGTGGGACATGGTGGGCCGGAAGAAAGGCAGCGAAAGCAAAAAGACCTGACAGTTCTCCTCCATTAAAGATTGAGAGTGATGGAACAGTTTTTTAATTAAGTTTAATTTATTTAAGGAAATATTATGGGCCAGAAAATTACGATCATTAAGCACCCACTGTTAAGACATAAGCTAGGGCACTTGCGTGATAAAAACACGAACTCGAATGACTTCCGTGAGATCACCAAAGAAATCTCGAAGATTTTAGCGTATGAGGCAATGAGAGAATGGGACCAGATGGAGCCAGTGGCCATCGAAACTCCGATTGCTAAGACGACAATTGAAAGAATGATTAACCCACCAGTAGTTGTTTCTATCCTTCGCGCCGGAAACGGGATGCTGGATGCGGTATTGTCGATGTTACCGATCGCCAGCGCTGGATTTATCGGGATCTATCGCGATAAATTTATTCACAATACGGTTGAGTATTATTTCAAAATGCCGGAAAATATCAAAGGCAAAGAAATTCTTCTGTGCGATCCGCTTGTGGCGACATCAGATACGATTGTGGCAGCGATTGACCGCTTAAAACAATATGAGGTCGGCAAGATTAAAGTTCTTTGTTTAATTGCTTCGAAAATTGGTCTGGAAAAACTTCACTTTTTCCACCCAGACGTCGAAGTGTTCACATTGAATGTAGAAGAAGAGATTAACGAAGTTGGTTACCTTGTTCCAGGACTTGGGGATGCGGGAGACCGCCTTTTCCAGACTAAATAGGAAAATTGCATGGTTACTCCATACATTATCGGTGTTGCAGGTGGAAGCGGATCTGGGAAAACTTATTTTGCCAGAGAGCTACAGAAAATTCTTGGCGATGAGAGATGTTCGATTCTTTATCAGGACAACTATTACATTGACCAGTCTGCAAAATTCGACGGTGATGGTGGATCAGTAAACTTCGATCATCCAAGCAGTCTTGATTTTGATCTTTTGGCAGTAGGTCTTCGCGATTTAAAGCAAGGCAAAAGCATCAAAGTTCCTCTCTACGACTTTGCTACTCACACTAGAAAAATTGAAACAATTGAATGCCATCCAAAGAAAATTATTCTAGTGGATGGCATTCTGATTTTAGACTCAAGTGTTGTCCGCGCAGCTCTTGATGAAGCCGTCTTCTTCGACACACCGGAAGAGCTGCGCTTTAAAAGAAGACTGGACAGAGATGTCCATGAACGCGGAAGAACGCCTGAAGGAGTCAAAAAGCAATTTGACTTGCAGGTAAAACCAATGCACAACCAGTTTGTTGAACCATCAAAAATCTTTGCTCAAACCATTGTCAAAGATTTTGGTGATTATCACGAAGCGATAGAATTCTTTACCAGAAAACTGACTTAAACTTTTTTGGAAAATTAGTCATGAAAAAATTTTTGATTCTCCTGGCGGGATTGTTATTAATTAACACCAGCGTCTTTGCGTCTACACACATTCTTTTTTTGGGCGATTCTCTTTCTGAAGGCTACGGGCTGGATGAAGAGCAGTCCTTTCCTCGTTTAGTGGAAAAAAACCTGAAAGAGAAAAAACACGATGTCGTTGTCACTAACGGCGGAGTGAGCGGTTCAACTTCGGCAAGCGGAGTAACCAGGCTAAAGTGGCACTTAAAAAAGAAAACTGACATCCTGGTTTTAGAACTTGGGGCCAACGATGGTCTACGTGGGTTAAAACTTGCTGAAACTCAGAAGAATCTTTTAGCAATTATTAAACTTGCTAAAGAGAAAAAGGTGAAAGTTTTATTGCTAGGACTTTTAATGCCTCCTAACTACGGTAAGCAGTATGTGGCCGAGTTCGAAGCTATGTATAAAAAAATTGCGAACACTGAAAAAGTCGCTTTCCTTCCTTTCGTTCTAAATGACGTAGCGGGGAAGTCTGATCTTAATTTACCTGACGGTATTCACCCGAATGCCAAAGGACATGTCCTGGTGGCCAAAACTGTAACTGATTTTGTGGAAAAAAACTTATGAGAATTGAAGTCAAAAACTTAAACAAACATTTTGAACAGGGAAAAAACACGATTCACGTTTTAAATGACGTTACCCTGGATATTAAAAGCGGCGAGATTATCGCTCTTCTAGGTAAATCGGGAAGTGGGAAGACTACGATGCTTTCACTACTGGCCGGTCTTGATCGCCCGGATCATGGAAGTATTTCTGTTGACGGAACTGACCTGACAAAATTATCAGAAGAAGAGCTCTGCAAGTTTAGAGCAGAGAAGTTGGGAATTGTTTTCCAACAGTTTCATCTGATTCCTCATTTAACAGCTTTGGAAAATGTTCTGTTGTCGTTTGAGATTAACGGTAAAGAAGATAAAGAAACAGCGATGAAGTGGTTGGATATGGTTGGCCTAAGAGAGCGCGCGAATCATTACCCTTCAATGCTGTCTGGTGGAGAGCAGCAGCGCGTGGCGATTGCCCGAGCTCTTTCTTTTGGGCCGCCTTTATTATTGGCAGATGAGCCGACAGGAAATCTGGATACTGAAACTGGCAAACATGTTATCGAAATTCTTTTTAATATGGTCCGTGAAAAAAAGACCACAATGATTCTTGTCACTCATGATGAGGAACTGGCCAGTAAGGCAGACCGTATCGTGCGTCTGATTGGTGGAAAATGTCATTTATAAAATTTTTCTGGAAAGACTTCAGGTTTGATAAATCATTTAACTGGTTTTATGTTCTCTGCGCTTCTTTGGGGATTATTGGTCTTTTATTAGTGGAGTCCTTTAGGGTTGGTATCGAAGATAAAGTCGCTAAAAATGCTAAAAACTTTATTGCTTCAGATCTTTCCATTTCAACCAGACGTGCGCTTGATGAAAGTGAAATCAAAAAAATTGAAAACTACCTAAGTGAAAAGAAATTCACTTATGCCAAATGGACAGAAACGTACTCGCTTGTGATGAAAGTGACTTCGGGTAAAGAAGGTGAGCCTTTATCAAAGCTTGCGGATTTAAATTTCGTCACACCTGAATTTCCTTTTTATGGAGGTGTGGTTCTTGAAGATGGCGGGCGCAAAGGCCCGGGGGACTGGGGAAATATCCATGAAAGTCCCATCCTATGGATGAGCCGCGATCTTTCGTGGGAGCTGGGAATTAAGGTTGGCGATAAGGTAAAAGTAGGAGAAGCGATCTTTACTGTTGGTGGAATCATTCTGCAGGATCAATTCTCTTCTTTTAGAGGATTTAACTTAGCTCCTAAGATTTTTCTTTCTTACAACTTCCTTCCACAAACTGACTTAATTAAATTTGGTTCAACTGCAACTTACAGTTACTCGATTAAGCTTCCGCCAGAAATCAAAAACAAAATTATCCAAAAAGAACTGCGCAGTCTGATTATTGATAAAGCGGTGAAGATTGCAGGCCCTGAAGAGTCGAGTCAGCAGATCTCTCGCTCACTCAATCTTCTGACGGATTACCTGAGTTTAATTACACTCATGACTTATTTACTAAGTCTTGTCGGTCTTTATTATTTTACCCAGCACTTTCTTTCAAAGAAACTTAGAACATTTTCTATTTATAAAGCGATGGGAATCAGAACGACGTTTCTTTTTAAAGTAAACTTCGTTCACTTAGTTTTACTCACGTTGATTGCGGTTCTCATCTCAACGACTATTGTCGTTTCTGCTCTACCATTTACTGAAGGCTATTTTAGTAAGCTTGTAGGAGAAGAACTCATCTTTAGACTCAATGGCCTTGCTCTGTTGCGTATTCTTTCTCTTTCTTTAGGAGGAAGCATGCTGGCGCTGGGGCCTCTTTTCTGGGGCGCTTTGCAGACTCCGGTCGCTACGATCTTTCAAGACTTACCGGCAGAACTTAAGCGCATCAAGTTTTATTACTTTCTTCCACTTTTAGTTTACGTGATTGTCCTGGCGATTGTTTTAGCTAACTCGATTAAGGTAGGATCACTTTTCCTTGGTGGATTATTGGTGATTATCTCTTTGGCCGGAGTTTGTTTTAAGGGAATCACAACTTTTTTAGACAGAACATCTGGAAAAATGACGTTTGTTAATCGTCATGCTTCGAGAACTGTGAGCCGTTATTTCACTTCATCGTTCACCATTTTTATTTGTTTACTTGTGGGGATGACGTTAACGACCTTCATTTTTCAATTAGAAAGCTCTCTAAGAGAGGAATTCACTCAAACTTATGGAGACAGAAGACCAGATCTTTTTATGTTTGATCTTCAAGACACTCAGGCCGAAGAGTTTGATCGGCTGACAAAATCAGAAGGCTGGAACCGCACTATGTTTGCCCCGATGATTAGAGGGCGCTTACTAAAACTTAACGGGGTGGCCACACAAAAAAGAGAAGAGCCTGGTACAAGTGATCCAAGTTTCCAGACGAGAGAAGAAGAAAACTCAGAGCGCGTGAGAAACCGCGGCGTGAATTTAAGTTTTCGCTCTCATTTGTCGTGGTCGGAGACATTGGTCGAAGGAAAATTTAACGGCGAGAAATGCGATGTAGAGAAAGGTCCATGTGAAATTTCTCTTGAGCGCTCTTATGCGAGAAGATTAGGAGCTGAAATCGGAGACAAGCTGGTATTTGATATCAGCGGGATTGAAGTTGAAGGCGTGGTGACAAGCTTCCGTACTGTAAAGTGGACGAGTTTTGAGCCGAACTTCTTCATTCTGTTCCAACCGGGAGTCCTGGAAGAAGCCCCAAAAACGTACTTAGCTTCTATTAAAGTGAAGTCATTTGAAGAGAAAAGAAAAGTATTCGCAAAGATGGCCGAGACTTTCCCAAGTGTGTCGATGCTGGAAGTTTCAGAGTTAGTGAGAAAGATTACGACCATCTTTGATTTAATGGCGATTGCCATTAAGTTTATTTCATTCTTATCGCTGTTTGTGGCCTTCGTTGTCCTGGTGGCGGTGAGTTTTAACCACCTGGAGCTAAGAAAGCGTGAAATGAGTCTTTTTTATATGCTTGGACTTAAGACAGAAACAATTAAGCAGATTTACTCAAGAGAGTTTTCGTTTTTAACAGGTTTCTGTTTTATCCTCTCTGTGCTTTTTGGTTCAGGGTTGACGTTTGTGATTATGAAAAATGTCTTTAATTCAGAAGTGATCCTGAGACTTGGATTTGTTGTACCTGTAATGGCAGCGCTCTCAATTCTTCTACTGGTGATTGTTAGTTTAAGAGTTAATAAACTCGTGAAGAGTAAAAGTTTATTTTAGGTCTGTGATCTTGAGGCTTCGCGAATTTCAGGGAAAAGGAACTTACAAACAAAAACATCGTGGGCCGCTTGTACGCTTCCTTCTTCGTTAGGGCGAAGAGGAAGAACGGCTCCACAAGTTTCTATGGACCAATCTTAACCTCCAGAGATATATTTTGGTAGGGATGGATGTAAAAAGGGTAGAGCTGTCCATTCTTTATACAGTCTGGTAAAATGCCACTATGACAAATTTTATTGTTATTTTCGTCTGTCTTATTGCCGGAAACCTATGTAAAAAGTTGCGACATTTTCCAAATGCTACGCCACAGGTTTTAAACTCTTTTGTAGTCTATTTATCACTTCCTGCGCTGGTCTTTGCTCAGCTGCCAAAACTTCTAGTGACAATGGATTTTAGCGGTAACTGGTGGATGCCTGTATCAATGGCCTGGATGGCCTTTGCCTTTTCTTATTTAGTTTTTGGTTTTGCTGGAAAGCAATTTGGATGGAAGGACTCGACAACTGGAGCGTTGATTCTAACGGCAGGATTAGGGAATACATCTTTTGTTGGGTTTCCTTTATTAGAAGCTTTAATCGGCCCGCACGCTCTTCCTATTGGGATTCTTGCAGACCAGCCAGGAAGTTTTCTTGCCTTGGCAACAATCGGTATTTTTGTAGCAGCTCTTTATTCGGGAGCTAAAATCACACCGCAATTTATTGCACGTAGGATTTTATTTTTCCCACCTTTTATTGCTCTTTTACTTTCTGTTTTCTGGTATCTGTTATTTGGAATGAATCATCCCCATGGCCTTGATCCTATTATACCCGCCTTTGAAAAGGTGGCGGCAACTCTTGTTCCGCTGGCGGTTTTCTCCGTTGGGTATCAGCTGCATGTTGACCCGGCGGTTTTTAAAAGACGCTGGTTCCCGCTGATGGTTGGTCTGGGCTTCAGGCTTTTAGTCCTTCCTGCTTTTTTTGCTTTTTTCTATATTAAGGTTTTAGGTGGAAATGATCTGATCACACAAGTCACGGTGCTTGAA
Organism: Bacteriovorax sp. As-1; assembly: GCF_058446905.1. NCBI lineage: Bacteria > Pseudomonadati > Bdellovibrionota > Bacteriovoracia > Bacteriovoracales > Bacteriovoracaceae > Bacteriovorax > Bacteriovorax sp. As-1. The sequence goes on along the minus strand of NZ_CP184341.1, from coordinate 1,180,916 downwards.
TCAGCAATGGCGACCATGATTACGGCGGCAGTTGTGGCCAATGAATTTAACCTAGATAATGAGCTCACGAACTTGATGGTTGGCGTGGGGATTCCCATTTCGCTTATTACTGTACCGCTTTGGAAGTATTTCCTGGGCTTTTAGTATTAAGCTGTCCACAAGCGGCCAGGATGTCATCACCTTTTGTTGTGCGAATCAGGGCCGGAAGATTATAGGTCTCAATAATTTTTTGAAAACGCAGAATACTCTCATCTGTAGAGCGTTCAAAATCAGAACCTGGGAATGGGTTAAAAGGAATCAGGTTAATGATGGCCTGTCTGCCTTTAAGGAAAGCTCCCGTCGCGTGAGCGTCTTCTTCGGTATCGTTAAAATCTTTGATCAATAAGTATTCGTAAATTACATACTGCTTTCTCGCCAGAGGAATGGTGTCGATATAATCCATAACTTCCTGAAGTGAGTAGCGCTGATTAATAGGGATGAGTTTATTTCTTTTTTCTTCAATGACTGAGTGAAGAGAAAGAGCGAGGTTCACGCCCGGCATTTCTTCGTTCCAGCGCTTAAGCCCCGGAAGATACCCTGCTGTTGAAACAGTGATTTTCTGAATTCCTAAACTCATTCCATGTTGGTCGAGGAAAATTTCAGATGCTTTTTTTACAGCTGAGAAATTATGAAGTGGCTCACCTTGTCCCATGTAAACGATATTTTTTAACTGATGATCATCCGGACGGTTTTCTTTTAACCAGTTCCAGGCAAGGATAAACTGGCCGATGATTTCAGAAGTCTCCAGGTTCCTTTTTAAGCCTTGAGTTCCGGTAAAACAAAAAGAGCACTTCATCGCACACCCAACCTGAGTTGAAAGGCAGATAGTGTATTTATTTTGAAAGGGAATAAGCACGCATTCAACTTTCTGATCGTCTTTTAATTTGAGTAAAAGTTTAACTGTCAAATCTGTTGATTCATGAACGTAGTCGATTTCAGGAAGGCTAAAATCAAAGTTCAGAGCAACAAAGGAACGCGCAGCTTTTGAAAGATTGTGGTGCTCACAAGGCGAGAGTTTTTTCTCTTTGTAGTGGTGACGGAAAAGTAGCGAAGCACTTTTTGGATTAATGGCATGAGTTTTCAGAAGCGTTTCCAGCTCCTGATAATTATGCTCATAAAAAGATGTTTTGCCCGTGCTCATACAAAGTTAACGTCAATGATAAAAAGGCGAGTTGGAAAAGATCCTCCAAACTCACTTTCATCACCCTGATCCAGTTTTGTTAAAGTTTGAGCATGAGTATCATAAATAAACTTTAAAGGGCAGAGTGCTTTGATCTTTAATGGATTTTTTCCATCCATCTCAGCAATAGTAAGAGAGCTGGTGGCAAAATCCCTTCTGGTCATAACGTTAAAGTCACGGCAAGTGCCTTGAATTAGTTGGCAGTGAATGTCTTCTTCGCCAGCGAATGTGATGGGAAAAAAAGCAGTATCCATTGTCATAGGCTGAGGATTTTTATTTAATCTAAAGCCTGCGCCTTCCATTAAAAGAAGAATGCGCTCAATTCCCGGAAAGTGAGAGAAGGGGCCATCGGAACTCACAGTGGCGATAGAAAGACGAAAGTTGAAGCTGTCTTTATGGGGGATTTTATAAAGCTCTAAAGTAGAGCCGCCGCCATTTTTCCACGGCATTTCTTTAAATGTATTTTTGGTAAAGACTTCAATCATTAATTGCTGTCGCAAAGAATGGCATCAAAGCGGTTGGCCAGGGCACGACATGCACTTTGTATTTCATTTTTACCAAGCTCTCTAGGATAAACAGCAACCCAGGCAATTGCACCCTGGAAGTAATCCCATCCTCCGGCCGCAGAACGACCAATGGTAAATGTTTGGGCAGTATTGTTGATTGTAGGAGCTGAACCAGAGCTTGCAGCAGTCCCGTTTTTATAAACTGTAATACCAGAAGGTGTGTAGACAACGGCAACATGTTGCCATTGGTTCAAATCAACAGAGTGCGATTCAAAAGATGTCGATGTTCCTGTAAAAGCAGACCAGTTGCTATTTTGAATGACTAGAGCACGGTTAAAAGCACCCGAGTGGTTATCAATTGAAAGCACATGCTGGAGAGTGGTGCTTGTAGGATAAACCCAGGCCATCCATGTTGTGCTGCTCATGGTGTTTGGCTGAGGATTGATATTTGTTGTTACGACTGTGCTTGTTCCGTTAAATTCAAAACGATAAGGGCTGGTAAAAATCCCGTTGCCGGCAAAACCGCCGCCAAAAGAACAGTCTAAGTTTCCATTTAAAGAATTATTTGATGTGTTCACCCATGTTGAAATTGAACAACCTGTACTTGGGATTGAGCGGTCACCATTGGCATTTTCTGCATCGAATGTAGCCGTCGAGCCACCAGGAAGAGACTTGCTGCTTCCGCCACCGGAGCTATTTGAACAAGAGGTCAGAAGAGATAAAAGAAAAACGAATAGGATTAAATTTTTCATAGAAAAATTTTCTATCCGCGCTCTTTTAGTGTCAAACCTTTTAAAAAGTTTCTTAGGAATTGGTCACCGCATTCGCGGTAGTTTTCATGACCTTTCTTGCGAAGAAGAGCGCTGAATTCAGAGCGGCCGACTTTAAGGCCAGCTCGGGACATAGCATCGTGCATATCATCTTCTTTAAGGGCAAAGGCCACTTTAACTTTCTTTAAAACGACATTGTTGGTAACGGGTAGTTCAAAAGGAGGAGGAGTTTTGTTCTCGTCTTTTCCACGCTTGTAATAAACCATGCCATCTAAAAAGTGAGCGATCATTTCATCGCTACATTTTATGTAACCTGGGTCTTCTTCGTCTTTAAAGTAAGCGCGCACTTCATCCAGTTGCACTGTTGGGCCAGAGAGCTTGATGATCTCAACGACTTTATAGTCGCTGATGTCGAGTAGGTAGCGCAGGCTTCTTAGGTAATCGTTTGGGGTCATGTCTTGGTCATCCTTTTTTCGTGATTATAATGGGTTTTAATCCAAAAAGTGACTACTTTTTAGACAAGTCATTACTTTTTTACAGCGTAACTTGAGGAAATTTCTAAAAGTGACAGAATACATAAAATTGTACGCGAACCTTACACCCCCAAACGGAGTCGTTTATGAAGTCTAAATCTTTAGTTCTCGCTTGCGCGCTTACTGCAGCTGCTTTCAGCTTTTCTGCCTTTTCTCAAGAATCAACTGTCTGTGCTGATCCTTTAAAAAAGATTTGTACGGAAACTCAGGCCCAAAGAGCTCAGAGAGATATTTATATCAACAAGCTAAAAGGTGAAATCGCAGCAGAAGCTTCAAAAGCTTCTGAGCCAAGAATTGAAGAAATGAAGAAGAAAGTTTCTAAACTTCACTTCATTAAACGCGCTATTCAGTCATACAAAATTAGAAACCAAGAGATCATGCGTGCAGCTAAGAAGAGAGTTGTGGGAATTGAAACTGTTGTGACAGACCCAGCGAACGTAAATCTTCTTAAGTCATACATGAAGCGTGGAATTTCAGAAAGCCGTTTTGACAATACAACTAAGATTGTTATGTCGGGAATCATTGACCAGATTATCGTTGGTAACTTTGGTGACTTCCTAGAAAGAACTGGAATGGAAGACAATATTCTAGCTCAGCTTCTAAACAATGCGTGTGGATCTGATGGTATGGTGGCAAACGCTTTTGCTACAACATTAGGAAACGATAAGTACGTTTTAATCTGTCCAGGATTCCTGATCACTATGAGCCAGGAGCCGGATATGAGAGAGAGATTCAACAGCATCCTTCTAGCGATCTCTCACGAAATGGGTCACCATTTAGATAACAGCAAGCTTGGAAACGATCTATACAAACCATTCATGGGGTGCTTAGCTGATAACTATGTTGATAAATTCAACAAAACTGACAACGATAAAAAGTTCTGTAAGAAGAATGAAAAAGACCCAGCTGCGTGTAACATGAAAGTTGTAACAAGCCACGCTGGTGAGCTGATTGCTGATGCTTGGGGTATGAAAGCTCTAAACATTCACGCTAGATCGCAAAACTACTCTTTTGCAGAAACAGATGCTCTTCTAGTAAGCAGCTGGGCTAACCTTTGTGGAACTGGTGATGAAGGTATCCACCCATCTGGTGACTTCCGCATTGGAACATCGCTTAGAACGAACCCTGATATCGTTGACTACCTAGCTTGTGGCAACGCAGGTGTAAGCAATAAACCGGCTTGTACGTTCGAAGGCGCAGTTAGTATTTAAGACTTTCTAACTAATCATATCTGATTTAGAATCTCCCTGAGGGTCATGCCCTCACGGGAGATTTTATGTTTTTACAATTCAATTTTTCCGCTATCCTTGTTTGTGCCGTGCTTAATATGTTGCTAGGCTTTTTATGGTATGCTTTTCTTTTTAGCAGGTCATGGATGAAGCTGATGGGATTAAATCCTGACAAAATGAGTGAACACGAACCTCAAAATGCCGTGACTCACGGTTATTTTGCCTCGTTTATCTCTTACATCATCATGGGATTGGTATTGAGCTACTTTATTATTACAACTGGGGCTACGACGGCATTAGAGGGTTTAAAACTCGGCTTTTTATGTTGGCTGGGATTTTCTTTAACGACAATGCTTCCGAACCATTATTTTTCTATGAAACCTATTAAGCTTGCTTTCATTAATATCTCTTATCCACTTGTGGGAGTGTCAATGATGGGCGTGATCCTTGCCATTTGGAGATAGTATGAAAAGTGTTCTACTTTTATCACTTGTTACTTTTTCATTGTATTCATGTTCTAAAACGCCAGAGAAACCAGCTGTCACTATTGGCCAGTACTCTAAGCAAGTCGTGCAGATCAATGAAGTTGTCAATAAGCTGATGAGTGAACCAGATGTAAAAGTCATGAACTATATGGCCGATGGAGTAGAAGCGACCAGAGCGATTCCATGTGATGCTGTCGGTGAAGAATGTAATGCCTATTACGAATTTCTTAATAAAGTTGTCGACCTGACAAAAGACAATGAACTTAGTGATGCCGACAGAAAGGAGCTGGTAGAGCTTCAGGCAAAATTACAAAAAGAACTGCAAAAAAGTGATGTGAAAATTCAGCAAGAGTGGAAGGACTACATCAACTCTCAAGGTAAAAAAGAATAAATTTTTAGTGGATTGCCAGAGGCTTTCTTAGGTGTACAAGCACCATACTGGTAGTGAATTCTCTGCCCAGGAGTTTTTGTAGCCACTTTTTCCCTTTGATCGGTTTGCAATTAAGCTCTACGATTTCAAATGGGCTTTGATTAAAGATCTTTTCAAAATCAGCAATGGAAAGCTGGTTAAGGCCACCAGCAACTTCATTAAACTTCGTGGCACCATCATGATAAAACTGATTTCTCCAGCGAATCAGCGCTTTTTCAGTAAAGAGTAAATGCGACCATGGGAAGACAGAGAAGGCGTGTCCTCCGTGTGGGTGATACCACGTTGGACCGAAGCTAATGAAGGCCTCGCCACCTGGGCGAAGACAGCTGTACATGATCTTTAGCATTTCTGCCGGTTTTTCGAAGTGCTCGAAAGCATCGATAGAAATAATTAAGTCTGCCTGCGATTGAAGATTCTCAGGGAGAGTTGTAGCAAAAGTACAGTTTGGAAGTTGAATGCGTTCTAAGTTGTCTGCTACCAACTCTGCCCTGATTTCAAGTCCCAGAGAAAGCTTGGCACCCCATTTGGCCATTGCTTCGGTGTCTCCACCTAGGCCGCAGCCAAAATCAACAACGAATTTATCTTTGATTTTTGCAGGGAAATTATTGACGAAGATTTTATCTAAAGTCAGACGGTTTTCAGATGCCGGTGCGTTTGTATCAATGTGATACTTTTTCTTTAGATAAGCAAATTGTAGGTCGTGAATCATATTCGTCATCCTCGGTTTTATACAACAGAATCCAGTTATTTTCTTCAGGTAGGTAATATATTTATGACCCCTAAACCACAAAAAACCGGTGGGGCGGCCACCGGGTCTCTGCGGGTCAATGTTCTATTGATAATTTACGCTCAATAAAAGAACGTTATCACATCACTTCTTGATACGTCCGACGGACCGCTTTCCATCTCCATATCCAGGTACATTAAACATTTCTTGAGATATTCATTTGTTAAATTCACTAATTGTTTTTCACTTAGAGAACGTTTGGCGTTTGGGTAAACCACACTTTCCTCTTCTTTGATGTGGGATTTAATTAGCCCAGTTAACATTCTAATTTTTGCATCAATGTCTTCTGACCAATAATGTTTGTAGTCCATACTTTTAATTTCATCGACTATTTCAAAAGCAATCTCGTGCTCATCCTGGCCCTTTATCCCCAAAAGTCTCACTTCGTGACTTAAGGCTTCTCTGAGTGCAGGATAAAAAGAATCTCCTTCGGCATGCGCGTGCATTTGAAAAATGCAAAGAAAGAGCGATGCCAAAGCCTGCTTGTCTTCAGGAGCGGTTCCGCTGTCATTGAGCATATTAATATACTCTTTGAGGTACTTGTGATGATTTTCCATAATATGAATAACGCTTGTGTCGTCATCTTCATCGTTCAGAGATTGTCTTAGATGCTTAAGAGTCTCTAATGCGTTGATCATGAAAAATCCTTTGTTTTAGCTGAACCCGTCCTAAAGTTCTATTCACAATCGAATGTTGCAAATTTAGAACCAACGAAGGAATACGAATTTCTCATCACTCTTCATTTTGTTCCGGGAAAAAATGGACTTAGCTACGAGTAACAATGGGGAAAAGTTGAATGCTCAGGAATATTATGCTGTGGAACTAAAGTAAACCTATTAACATCTTTGTATGAAAACAATTGATCTGATTCGCCTTTTTACCCTCGCCGCTATTTGGGGAGGTTCATTCATCTTTTTAAGAATTCTTGCGCCAGTCTTGGGGCCCTTTCTTACGACTAACTTAAGACTCTTTATTGGTGGATTAGTGCTGTGTCTTTATTTTGCGGCAAAAGGTTTTGACCTGGAATGGAAAAAAAACTGGAAGCATTACTTAATAATAGGGGTCATCAATTCGGCCATCCCTTTTACTCTGTTTGCTTATGGTGCACTTTATCTTCCTGCTTCTTATGAAGTAATTCTCAATTCAACTTCACCCATGTTCGGTGTGATCTTTTCATGGCTTTGGTTAAAAGACGAAATGACCTGGTCAAAAATAACTGGTCTTGTGCTGGCGAGTGCAGGTGTGGCCTTAGTTGTCGACTTGGGAACAACCCAACTTAATAACAACGCTTTTCCTGCTATCATCGCCTGTTTAGTAGCGGCCAGCTGTTATGCTATTGCTGGGATTTATATTAAAAAATTTGCTTCGCACATTAAACCACTTTCTTTTGCGGGTGGATGTCAGCTGTTTGCCGGACTTATTCTTATTCCACTCTCGTTAAGTCAACCAATCCCAGAGAGCGTGAGTTTAAATATCGCACTTAATGTTTTAGGTATTGCTCTTCTTTGTAGTGCTGTGGCCTATTTACTTTATTATCAATTGATCGCGGATGTTGGACCGGCAAAGGCCTTGACTGTGACTTTTCTTATGCCGCTCTTTGGAATGATTTGGGGAGCGATTTTTTTAAGAGAATCCATCACCGTACACATGATCATGGGAACTGTCCTGATTCTGGCGGGGACTTGGTTTGTCGTAAGGAAAGTGGGCGGTCGTTGAATTCGGATTTTTGGCCAGCACCTGGTCTTTTTCCAGGGCCCGGATAAAAGCAGGTCTTTCACTTAGACGATCTAGGTAGCGCATAAAAGATTCTTTCTCAGGCATGACTGGGAAAATTTTTATCGCCCAATAAAGCATGATTCCCAGTTGAACATCTGCAGCTGTGAAATCACTGCCAGTGGCATAACGATGATGTATAAGTTTTTGGTCAAGATACTCGACCATGTCATCAAAAAGACCGAATGAAAATTCATTCGATTTATAAGTCCATCCATGAGTCCTTGCAGCGATGACTGGATCGAGGACTGCATCACAGTAAACCAACATTGAAAGATAAGGTCCACGTCTTAAATCTCCCACTTGCGGAGCAATATCATTATCGGGAAAAGCATCACATAAGTAAGTGGTGATGGCCGCTCGTTCGGTGATTATAATCCCATCATGGACAATGGCCGGGACTTTTTTGTTCGGCTGAATTGTTCGGTAAGCTTCAGGTGCACCACCTGGAGCATTGATATTTATCAGTTCTAATTCATAAGGAATTTCTAACTCTTCTAAAAGCCATAAAGTGCCAGTCGAACGAGAGTGTGGTGAATGGTAAAACTTTATCATGATGTACTCCTTTTGCTTTCTATACTGCAAAGAAGTCTCCATAAGAAAAGTTAAAGCTTAGAATTTTGGAAGAGCGATAACGATTGATCCACTAATGATCAAGAGACAACCAAGTGCAGTTTGCCATGTCAGGATTTCTCCTAAAATAAAAGCAGAAAGAATAATTGCAAATGCAACACTAAGCTTGTCAACTGAAGCGACCTGCGCCACGTGCCCGAGTTGAAGAGCGCGGTAGTAACATAACCACGACAATCCTGTCGCGATACCAGAAAGAACTAAAAAGACAATAGTGCGTGAAGAAAATTTATCAACTCGTTGCCACTCTGAATTCATCGTGATGATAGAAGCAGAAACAAAAAGAATGACGATCGTGCGAACGAATGTGGCCATGTTGGAATTGACGTTTTCAACACCCATTTTTCCAAAGAGAGCAGTTAAGCCAGCAAAAAAAGCTGAACCAAGAGCAAAAACCAACCACGGCTGAGACATTAGTTATCCTTTTCGATTTCTTCTTTAATAGAAGTGATTATAGGAGCGACTTGATCAGCGATTAAATTTTTAGCGATTGGACCAATCACCCCGCCGTAACCTTGTCCTTTTTTCATTTTAGATTTTACAGTAGCACTTAAATGATCAGGTCCTTTTTCTTTCGTGCAAAAAACCATCTCCAGGTTTTCAATGTTTTCAATAATCAAATCGCCTGATCCGTTGAAGTCCAAAAAGGTCTTAAAGCATTTTTGATTTGGTTGAGAATCGATATAAGAAATATCCAGCGTGCCCTTGTATAAAACAGTTTTTGAGATACCTAAAACTTCTTTTGTCGCCAAAAATTGGATTTGGTTGTGATTGATGACCTTGTCTCTAATTTTCATTCCCACTGGTTTGTAGCGAACTAAAACAGGCTCAGGATTATTAATGATATTATTGATACGATCGTAAATGCCTTCAGCTTTTGATTCAAATGTTGAAACCGGAAGATCGATGTAGTCTCCAGCAAAAACATGAGTCGATAATAAAAAATAAAGGGCGATTAATTTATTCATAACTTGCCTGTAAAAAAAAGAGCAGTCTCAAGGACTGCTCTGATTGAAGTGTTATTGTAAACCCCAGCGCCTTAAAATGGAATCCTTGGGATTATAGCTAGCGAGCTTTTTCTCAAAAATATTTCTCAACCTTGCCAGAGATAATGAGAACCCCTCAATATCGAGCACAGTGCCATCCAGAGCATTTTGCCAATGCTGCATTAGACCTGGATACATGGGATCAAAGGCCTTAACCAAGTCTTCAATTTCAGCAAACTTAATAACGTATTTTGAATCACGGTTTGGTGTACTCCAGTCTTCATAACCTTGTGTTCCTGGATTGCAGTTGTGAGAGCGGCAGAACTCGTATCCGTCCCGAACGATTTTGACTCTCATATTAGTGTAATTCACCAAATCGATAATTCCAGTATCAATTAAACTAAATGGATCGTAGTTGGGTTTTACTCGGCTGATAACAAACTGGATGAAAGAATAATATTTTCCCTGAAGGCCTTGATCAAACTGCTCCATAGAGTATCGAGGATCATTTTTTTTAGGTGTAAGTGTCCATGAGTTGCGCGAGACAACTGGCCAGCGAAAGGCAAGTATTTCTCGCGTTCCTCTTATTGGCCAGGCCTGATCGACAAACGCTTCTCTATAAAGAGGTCTGACTTCTCTTGGCGCTGTGGATGAATGTGTGAAGAGAGGAAGTTGTGAAGGGTCATCAAAGTAATTTTCTGTAATCGTTCTCATGTGACCTGAACCATTAGTTTGGCTGACAATAAATGTTCCCGCTTGCAAACCTTTTCTCGTGATTGAAACAGGAAAACCATCATTGGCCATCACTGTTCTGGTGCTGGTCATGTCCATGACATAATTCAATGCTGCAAGAAATAGTTGATCATCATACCAGTTGACAGACGTTGGAAGATTTTCCCACTGCTTTCTCATGGAAAATTGTCCAAACAAAGAACCGGTATCAGAAACCGTATTTGCCACAGGAAGTGAGTAGATACGGGCAAAAATCCAGCGGTAACCAATGAGTGCATCCGCACAATCAGTGGGGATATTGTATTTCATATAAAAGTCGGAGGTTATTTCAGATTGCAGCCATTGTGCATATCTTTCTTCCCAGTAATCGCTCCATTGATTAGCCGCTACCCACAAATTCTTGTTCTTTTTTTCTGAAGCTGTTGTGTCAATGGGCCAGTACGAAAGTTTTTTAGTGGAGTGATATTGTGGATAAGTCTGTTTGATAAAATGTTTAGCATCTAAGAGAGTGCTAAATTCATTGGAGGAGATGAGGTCCTGGTAGTCTCCCTTTTCTTGCACATAGTGTTTAACAACAATTCCTTCATCAGTGTCTAAACTTACAAAGTGCCTTATATCTCCTGAGGTTTTTACCCAAAGTTCAGAGGCCAGCAGATTATGGGTAAAAAAGAGAAGTGAGAAGCAGAGTAAAATGCTTCGAAAAGTTTTTTGCATATTATCCTCTTTTTTAAAATGAAATCTTTCAACTTATGTTGAAAGTAAAATTCATTCTGCAAAAGAAGAACCACTCTAGGATTTCTTGATACCGCTACCGAAGTAAGCAGTGGTCATAAGTTGCATTGGAGATTCTGTGTACGTTTCGTGAAGATAGTTCATAATTTTAGTCGAGATCATATGCCATTCGTCAGGGCCATAATTGCTTTGTAGTAAAGCAATCGGGGCACCTCCTTCAGACATTAGCTTCCAAAACATTTTAGGTGAGATCGCCGGTAAATTCATTGCACATTCCTGAATCAAAACATTTTCAAAACCGGCCTCTTCCATTTCTGCTTTAAAGACTTCGGGGTCTTCTAATGAGCGAGAATTAGCTCTTGGAGAAGGAGCATCGGGAAGTGTAGAGTTAATCGCAGCTCCAATTGCTTGCATCAGCGTCGATTTCTCAAGAGATGCCCAGCTTGAAACGATGGCGGCACTTCCTGGTTTTAGAACGCGATGAAGTTCTTTAAAGCCCTTAATGCGATCGGGGAAGAACATAAGACCAAAAAGAGAGAAAGCATGATCAAATTGATTATCATCAAAAGGCAGATTTTGTCCGTTGGCCTGAAGTATCTCAACATTAAAGAGTTCTCTTTTTAATAAACGTTTTTTTAATTCATTAAGCATGTCATGAGAAAAATCCAGTGCGTGTATTTCTTTAACTTGATTAGAGAGCATACAGGTTAAAATACCAGTGCCACAAGCAACATCCAGAACTTTTGAGGCGGGTGTAATGTTAGATATTTCAATCGCTTTTTTTGCAAAAGGAGACATAACCCAATCTGCCATCTCAGCATAACCTTCAGCGACTCTGCCCCAGGACTCCGATTGTGATAAGGGATTAACTTGATTAGACATAGAAACCTCAAGGACGTTTGTATGCTTAACTATACAATGATTCTGGAGGAAAGTACCACGAGTGTGAGATTTTTTTAGAGAGGTTTTTCTAACATTAGATCTTTAAAAGCAGCTTTCACTTGGACAGAAGCTGTGACAAAATTAAACTAGGCACATGTAAGTCAGGATCTCTATCAAAAAACGAGAGAATTTTTCTCAGAAAAAGAAATTTTTGATTTAACACTTGCTAGAGCTGCTGATAAAATCAATATGCTTGAAGTTGTGGAGGCGGTAGATGGAAGACAAAATACTTTCAATTGTCAGGAAATCAGACGCAATAATCCTTGTTAACCAAAATTAAAGAAAATGAAACTTCCGGTCTTTTCTATTGCCGGGGCCATGTACGAAGCAGACAATGCTTGGCGAGATGTTTTAAGGAAAAAGAAACTCTCTGATTTGGCAAAAGAGATTCAAATCAGTGTCGATAAAAAAATTCTGGAAAAGTCTGCAGAGTGGTTTGCGGAAAAAATTTAAAGAGGTTCTATGTTACATGTTTTACTTGTTTGGGTCTTCTCTGCCGTTGCCCTTTTAGTCACATCAAAATTAGTTAAAGGTTTTGATATCAAGGATTTTAAATCAGCGATGGTGGCCAGTGTGATTATTGGTTTATTAAATGCCATTCTAAAACCAATTCTTTTTATCCTCACTTTACCAATCAATATTTTAACTCTAGGGCTTTTTACTTTTGTGATTATTGCGATTGTTCTTCGAATGGCCGCAGGATTGATGTCGAGTTTTAAGATTGATGGCTGGGCAACGGCCATTATTGCATCCGTCGTCCTAACCATCGTTCAAATTTTAATTGATTTAGTTATTTTCTAAGCTTTGCGTGCTCTTTCTAAAACAAAGGGAAGAGCACCAATCCCAATCATGAGAAGTGCGCTCGTGCAAACTCCAGTCCATCCGTAAAGCCCCCAGGAAATTGAACCAAGCCATGAACCTAGAGCTCCACCAAGGAAGTATGAGAACATATAAGCAGTATTTAATCTGCTGCGTGCTTCAGGAATTAAAGAGAAGACGCGGCTTTGGTTAGAGACGTGGCTTCCTTGAAGTCCAATATCCATTAGAAGCACTCCGATAGACAGAGCAATCAGCGAGTTTTGTCCCAAAGTCATATAAAGGATAAAAGAAAGGGCCATTAAAATAAAACCAATCATAATCGCAGAGCGTGGGCTTTTTTTATCTGAAAGTCTTCCGATGATAGGTGCAGTCAATGCACCAGCAGCACCTAAGAGACCAAAAAGTCCAACGGCCCTTGCACCAAGATGAAAAGCAGGAGACTCCATCAAATAGATAAGCGTGGCCCAAAAAGCAGAGAAGGCACCAAAGAGCATTGAACCAAAGAGCATCGACTCGCGAAGAACTGGTTGCTCTTTAACGAGTGTCCACACAGAATGGATAAGCTTAATGTAACTTCCCTGGTAACTTGGCTGGCTTACCGGTAGAACGAGTCTTAAGATAACAGCAAGAACAACAAGCGCACCTGCGGCCAGGCTGAACATAAATCTCCATCCGTATTCAGCACCAACAAAACCAGCGACTGTTCTTGCTAGAAGAATTCCCAGGAGTAGACCACTCATAACCATTCCTAGAACTCGGCCGCGCTTTTCAGCAGGAGCGAGATGAACAGCAAAAGGAATAATAAATTGCGGAGTCATGGTTGTTACACCGATTAAGAAACTCATGATTGTAGCAGTTAAAAGATTTGGTGAAAGGACCATTCCTACTAATGTCATTGCCGAGATAACTGTTGAAATAAAAATAAGTTTTCTTTTTTCAATCTGATCTCCAAGAGGAATGAGAAAAAGCATTCCAACGGCATATCCAAGTTGAGTAAGAGTTGGGATGGCACCCATCTGACCTGGAGTTACTTTAAATGTTTCCTGCATTTGGTGCAGAAGAGGCTGGCAGTAATAAAGGTTTGCTACGCACACGCCAGTTGCAATAGTCATCAGCCATAAGACTAAGGGAGAGAGAGTTTCTTCATGATTGTTCATATTAAAAGATCGCTTGTGAGTTTAAAAAATGGACTCATTATAACACTGATTGATTGTGAATGAAACAGCACTATTCTCAGGGGAATTTATTTAAACTCAGAATTATTATTTAAATGTTTTGCAAAATGACTGCGCGATTTTAATTCTTCCTTAATATTTCTTTTAGAATGACATTTGTTGAAAGAGATTGTGCTTACAAATTATGTTGCTGGTATGAGCTTTGCAATTTTTTACAAAGGTATTCTTTTCATCACTGAGAGGGAAAAATGTCACATCAAAATGAAGTTACAAGGCAAAACAGAAGACGAAATGTCCTTTCAGTTTGGGAGACAAAGAATGTTGTTAACTTTCTCTTAAGGATTCTCAGATGAATACACAAGGTACACCTGACTTTCGTCTACTTTTTGAATCGAGTCCGGGATTGTTTCTTGTTTTTCTTCCCGATGCACCAAAGTACACTATTGTCGCCGTAAGTGATGCTTATATGAGGCAAGCAAAAATAAAAAGAGAAGACATCCTGAACAAAGGGGTCTTTGATGTTTTTCCTGAAAATCCAAATGAGATGGAAGCTAATGGCAGAAAGCTGCTTATAGAATCTTTTGAAAAAGTATTGAAAAGTAAAAAACCTGATAAGATGAATCTTCTTCGTTACGACATCATGAATGATAATGACAAATTTGAAACGCACTTCTGGCTGGTGATGAATTCACCTGTTCTCGATTTGGAGGGAAACCTCAGTTATATAATCAATCAGGCAGAAGACGTAACGAATCTGGTTGTTGAAAAACAAGGAGCCGAAATTGCTTTAAAGGAGAGTGAAAAACTTTTTAAACTCTTAGTTGAAAATTTACCTATCGGTGTGTGGCTGATTGATAAGCAAGGACATATTTTTTCGGAAAATCCAGCTGCAATAAAAATATGGGGGGGAGATAAAGAGATCCCGATTCAAAATTACAGTGAACTTCAAGGATGGGTTTATGAGACAGGCAAAAAAATTGAATCTCATGAATGGGCTTCTGTCCGTGCCTTAGAAAAAGGAGAGGTTTGCCATAATGAAGTTTTAAAGATTAAAAAATTTGATGGCACTTACGGAGTCATTTTAAATTCAGCAGCACCCATCAAGGACGAAAATGGGCAAATCATCGGGGCACTTGTTCAGAATCAGGATATTGCCGAACAAAAAAAATATGAATCTGAACAAAATTTTCAACTCAATGTCAGTCGAATTCTGGCAGAGTCACTTGAGCTCGACACAAACAAACTGGGAAAGCTTTTAATTCCTAATTTTGCTGATTGTTGTGTTTTTTATACGACCAACATGGAAGAAGATGTTCGTTTGGAGTTTGTGGCCCATCGGGATTCGGATAAAGCAGTTGTTCTGGAAGCCTTTATTCGACGTTATCCAAGAAATTCAGAATACTTTCAGTCGATAAAAGAAGTTTTATTGGAAGGGAAGCCAATTGTTGTCACTCACTTAACAGATGAAGAATTAATAGAGGTTTTTCCCGACAGTAAGGATCGTGCGCTTTATTCTGCACTCTCGATTAAATCTTTTATTTCTGTACCCGTCATTGCTCGGGGAAAATCTTTGGGAGCTGTGACTCTTTGTTTTAATGATTCCGGAAGGCGTTTTGATCAAAATGCGCTTCCTTTTTGTGAAGAGTTTGCCAACGCTCTGGCCCTCGCACTTGATAAGGCCCGCCTTTATAAAGAGGCGCGCGATGCTATTGGAATTCGTGAAGATGTTTTGGCGATGGTTTCTCATGACCTGCAAAATCCTTTATCGGTTATTATGATGAGCCTTAAGTCCATTGTGAAAATTGATATCGAAGATAAAAGAGCAAAAGATAAAATTGATAAGGCCGCTGTGAGAATAAAACGCTCCAGTGAATTAATGCAGGGATTGATTGCCAGGATTTTGGATTTTGCAAAAATACAGGCAGGGACTTTTGCCATTGATTTTAAAGATCACGACCCTAAAATAATACTGGAAGAGTTTATAGAATCTGCCAGACTGCTCGCCGAAGAAAAATCTATCAAAGTCATTAGCGATGTAGATGATGATCTTCCTCATGTTTTATGTGATAAAGACCGCTTCATTCAGGTCTTATCCAACTTAATCGGCAACGCTATTAAATTTACCCAGAAAGGAGGAAAGATTATTGTTCATGCGCGCAGACTCGACCATCAAGTGCTCTTTAGTATTGAAGACACTGGAGCGGGAATGACCGAGGATCAGCTGCCGCATATTTTTGATCGCTTCTGGCAAGTAGAGCATTCATCTAATCACGGAGTTGGTTTAGGGCTTGCTATCGCAAAGGGGATCGTGGAGGCCCACAATGGAAAAATCTGGGTTGATAGTGAGAAGGGAGTTGGAACAAGCTTTCATTTCCTCATTCCCATAGGGGCAATTCAGCAGGATTTCATGCACTCATTTCACTAATTAAAATCATTTTTTAATCTAATCTGAAACATTCTCAAGAAACAGTTTGAGGACGAAACTCCCTTTACTCAACAAAGGAGAATGAGATGAAAAGATTAGGTCTATTGGCCATGTTAGCTGTTATCAGTTCAAGTGCTTTTGCAGATGGTCAGGTGTTTTACCGTTACGGAATTTCCAACCTAAACACGAGCAGAGGGGGACAAACTTTTACTGATACTGGTGGGGCCAATGGAAAGAATGATGATAAGAGCGGCCATGGGTTAGGTGCCGGTCTGGATATTAAATTAATGAATTGCCCACTGTTCGAATCAAACTCACTTCTAGGAGAAATTTTTGTTGATTACAATAGATTCTCAAATAAGAAAGTTGCCAATGCCATCGACGTGGTCGTTTCAAGCGATTCAAGTAAAAAAGAAGTCAGCGTTTCAGAGCTCGCTGTCGTCGTTGCTCCAAAATACAGATTTGATGGATTGGGAAAATTCAGACCGTGGATTATTCCAGCAGGACTTGCATTCATGGTCAATTCACCACCTTCAAACACAACCAACTATCTTGATATCGGATATCATGCAGGAGTTGGAGCGGAATATATGATCGTGAAAGAACTTTCATTAGGTCTTGATTACCGCTACACAATGGGTTCTGGAGACCCACAATTAAAGGTGAAGTACTCAAGTTTCGGAGCAAATTTAGGAATTAACTTCTAGAGCTTTGGATTAGTAGCGGGCCCCACTCACGGGTCCGCTATTTAAAACCTTTAATCATCGCCATCCAGGTTTTGCGTTTCCAGAAATAGGAATCAAGCGCAATGCCGATGAAATGAATAACCACCAGGACTTCAAGACCTGTAGAAATTGTACCGTGAATCTCTTCCAGAGTTTCATCACCCCAGAAGGCATCAAGCCCCAACATCCAACCGCTAATAGCAAGTCCAATCAGGCAAATCCAAATTAAAACATAAACAACTGAGGCCAACGGGGTGTGGCCTTCGTAATCAACGGGCGAGCCATTGAAGTGTGATGTTACATGAGTTTTGATGTCAGACCACTTTAAAGGAAGAGCGGGAAAGAGATTTTTCCTTTTGTTAATGAATCCTAGGAAAAATCTAATAAGAACCAGTCCAAGAGCGAGATAACCTAAATTCCTGTGAGGAGGATCTCCCTCCTCCAGGATAAAGATATTGAGAATTACTGTTAGAGCAATAATCCAGTGAATAAGCCTTATGTAATAAGGCCAGACTATCTTTTTAGAAGAACTCATTAGTTGATTTCTTCTTTTACTTTAGAACCATCGACTGGGCTGAAGTAGATTTCTACTTTTTTGCCTTCTTTGTTCCATCCGTAAATTTCGTAACAGTTTCCTTTTGTGACTTTGAAGACTTTAATTTTGTAACCATCAGCTACTAATTTTTCCTGGAATTTTTTTTCGTCCTGCCATTTTGTTTTTGGCTCTTTTGTACAATCAGGGCCAGCAAAAGCAGAAACAGATGCGATCAGAAGAAGTGAAGAGATTAAAAATTTCATATTTACTCCTAGTTGTTAAAGCAAGATTTTATCCAACAAGAAATCTTTGTTCAATCATTTTGATTTATAAAAATTTGTTATAACCTTCGCTTGTAACAAATGATTTGGGGAAAATGCATTTATTGTTTAATGCTAAAAAAATGTAAGAATCAACGCATGCTGGCTTTTATGTGCAAAAGCAATTACTGTGACAATGTTCTTTCTGTGACAGTTTAATTGAAGATAACACCTTACTGAGTTAGCATTTTCCCTTATGGACGTAGTATTTTTCTCTGATATTTCACCACATCAAATCTGGATTCGTACCATTGGAGTGTATCGTCTTGCTTAAATGTTGTAGAAAGGCTGGCCTTTCTACAACATTTATGGTTGCTCGAGCGCGTTATTCTGGAACAAGCTCTCTTCGAAATAAATATGCCCAGGAACTTTTAGATCTTATTAAAGAGAAAAAAGAGCAATTCCCTCATATCCCTTTCGTGGCCGGAGGAGTAAATAGCAACGATGAAATTTTTAGTTTCTTCGATCCTGTTGCTCTTGGTTACGGCGATCAACTCATTACGAAATTTGCTACAGACATCCATTCTCTAAAGAAATTTAGACGTGTCGTAGACGGACGCAATATTTATATCTCAGACAATACTTTTAATAATGATTACTCCACTGAGTATCACGAGACAGATGTCATTCATCGCAATGAAACTATGACGATTGAAGTCTCAAGAGGCTGCAAGTTTAAATGTAAATTCTGCTCTTTTCCTTTAAATGGCAGAAAAGCAAATGAATATATAAAGCCAGGCGCTATTCTTGAAAAAGAATTCATCGATAACTATGAACGTTTTGGAATTCAAAATTATATTCTGGCCGATGACACTTTAATGAAGATGCGGAAAAACTGGAATACTTTTTAGGTATTGTAGAAAATCTTCCTTTTAAAATTCAATATACAGGTTATTTCAGATTGGACTTTCTCGATAAGCAGCGCGCTTATTGGAAAAGGCTTTTAGATAGTGGCCTAGGAGGTGCTTTTTTTGGGATCGAAACATTAAATGATAAATCCGCCCAAGTGATTGGTATGGGGCTGGGGCTTTCTTATAAAGAAGCTTTTTCATTAGTTCCAGGAGACAAGGCCTCAATCGAACTCATCAACGAAGTTGTCTCAAGCAGAATAAAAGCAAACCTTGAGAGAGAGAGCTGGCCTTACTTGAACGTCCTGCTCAGGTAAAATCTTAAAAGAAAGATCACTCAATTTCCAAAAATTGATTAAAATAGACGTATCAATACAGAAATTTTTCAAAGGATTGAAACATGGAAATGGAAAGAAGAACGATTATTGAATTTTTAAGATCACAAGACCCAGATATGGATCCAGCAATTGCTGGTTGGTCACTTATGGACCTAATCGATCTAATGATCGATCACGTTTCAGAGCAAGAACTAGAGTATTCAGTTCTTTCTACTGCATACGCTTCAGGTGTTCACCCAAATCGTTTTGATGAATTCTATGATGCAGTAATGGGACAATATGAAACTATCCGTGACGGAGAAGAAATTCCTGTTCCGGTGTTAGACAGACTAGCTGCTCAATACAGATAATAAAAAAAAGGCCCGGTTTCCCGGGCCTTTTTTTTATTTAATCGTTATTCCATTGAAGCGCTAAATCTGTAGGAGTTCCGTAATAAACGTTCACATCCATATCATACTTTGTTCCAGGAACATTGTATAAGCACGACCCAGTTGAGGTACAGTTGATCTCGCTAGAGAACTGCCACATAAAGTAATTTGTCCAAATCCCGGCAGGAAAATCTGTGACATTAGATTTAAAACGAGCGTACCAAAGTTTTGATCTTTGAAACAGCGGTTGGTTTTTTACTTTTGAGTTAAGAAGAGTTGTCGTTGCATGGTTAGCGTAAACAACTGGAACACGTCCTGTTTTTTCATAAACGTAGTTCATGAAGACAACGGCCTCATCAACACTCATAAAGTTGCTGGCACCAGTATCTTCCAGGTCAAGGACCATCAGTGTATTTGGTTCATCTTGCACTAGAGATAAAAAGAAGTCAGCTTGCGCGATTGTGTTTCCTCTTGTTCCTAAGTGATATGCTCCCCACAGGTATCCGCGCTCAAGAGCAATTTTTTTGCGTGCCTTATACTGAGAGTCGATTTTTAATCCCATCCCCGAGCGGTGAATGACTGCTGCCACTTTCTTGTCTTTGGCCATTTTGTCCCAGTCGATTGAATTTCCTTCGTAGGCATCAATGATGATTGACGTATCACTTTGATTCCAAGGAGAACTAAAAGCTGCTCCAGTTGAGGGTGTGGTGGGAGTTGTTGTTCCTCCACCTGATGAACCTCCAGAACTTCCCGAGCCTGAGCTAGGTACACTTGGTCTCTTTGCTCCGAATGCATGAGAGTTAGTAGAAAAAATATTTAAAGCAATAAACAATGCGAGATAGACATGCTTCATAGTGAAGCTCCTTTGTGTAGAGGTTAGTAAAAACCAAATTCGATTGATGTCATCGAATGCAAAGAAGGCGTGCCAACTTATGCAGTCTCTACGGCAAAAAATTCTATGAACTTTAAATAAAAGGAAAAAAGATCGGAGTTGATATGGTCTTCAAAATGAAACTGTACTCGAGAGTCAGGGACACGATGTCACTGTGTATTTTGGTAGGGAATTGCGAATGTGTTTAGAAGAGATGCAAGTCTGTGATTAGTCTCTAATATCAGAATTGCTTGATAGGAATAGATTATTTCACTATGATTTGAGCGTGGACAATATCCAAACACTTTTAAATGAATTAAAGAGGCTCTCAAAAGAGTGCAGATTGCACTCTAGGGGCCCGCGCCCTGAATTGGCCCTTATGAGAGTGGCCAATTCTCTTGAATCGCTGGTGGTTTCTCTCAATGATTCTCCCTCTGCAGATAGCCCTCTGACAGCGAGAGAAAAAGAGGTTCTTTTTCACGTTTCTCAGGGCTACACCAACAGAGAGATCGCCTCAGCCTTTAACCTCTCAGAAAAGACTATCGAGTTTCATTTGAAATCGATCTTCACAAAAACCGAGTCTTCAACCAGGACCGAAGCTGTTAGAAATGCCATTAATAACAAGTGGTTAATCTTATCCTAGGGGATTCCCGAGGTGGATTCAATCCAGTCATCCTGTAAGCTAGTGTCACATCAACAGGAGGACACTATGGCAACCAAAGCTAAAAAAGACCCATCAGCTGAAATGAAATCACTACTTGGCCCTTTATGGAGTGCTTTTAGCTTAAAGAATGTATGGGAGCTGGTCGTTGATGCTTATAACGAAGTTTATTATATTGATAATGGAAAGATGGTAATGCTTGATAAGGTTTTTAAAAAGAGCACTGAACTGGATCAAGTTGTGACGAGACTCCTGGCCTTTCATCAAAAGAAAAAGAAGTCTGAAGAGCTCTCTTACTTTTTTAACCTGGATCAATACACTAAAGTCGCGATCGTTCTTCCGCCACTCGCGATTAAAGGACCAAGTATTGTTATTACTAAACTTCCGATTCAAGACCTGACGTTTGATGATCTCATTAGATTTAAAGCTCTTGATTCCGAAGGAAAAAATGTGATTGAAAAGATGCTTGCTTCCAACAAAGGATTCATTGTCGCAGGAAATATGGGATCGGGAAAAACGACGATGCTCAATTTGTTGGTAAATGGAATCCCACAGCCAAATAGAGTTGTGACTTTAGAAAGAATTCCCGACTTACTTATTAAGAGGCCTCATGTCTGCCGCATCCAATCCCAGACTCAGAAAGCTAGTGAGATGATTGATCTCATCGGCGTAGCCGAAAGAATGCGCGCTGACTACCTGGTGCTCTCTGATTGTGTAGGGCCTGAGTTGATGCCTTTCATGGAAATGGTAAGAAGCAATTGCATAGGAGTTATGCTGACAACAGGTGAGAGTGTCCTTGATACAATCAAACGAATTGAAACAAAAGCGGTGGTTTCGTCAGATGGAATGAATCTGGAGGAAGTCCGATATGCGATTGCCCAGGCTTTTAAATATCTTCTATTCCAAGAAAAGACGGCTGAAGGAGCAAGGCAGGTTTCATCAATTAGTGAATTGGTTTATGAATCAGGTGAATTAAAATTAAAAGCGATTTACAAGCGATAGGGGTAAAGAAAAACGGCCCAGAGATGGGCCGTTTAGTTTAGGTAAAAATTAATCTCTAAGAACTTCACATCTGAAGTTAGAAGCGAGTGGAGTTTCAGCTCCATCCAGACTCAAAGTTCCTCTTAATTGAACAGCATTATTCTTTAGCAGGATTGTGCCGGTAAAAGATGATGTTTCAGATGATAGAGTGACTGCACCTGTGTCTACTTCTGTTGAATCAAAAGCACCTGTTAGAAGATGCCCACCAAAGATTAATGTCAGGTCAGTTGTTCTGCCCATTCCATCATTACTTCTGTGCTCATATCTATTAAGTAGTAGAGTTTCTTTTTCTTCATAAATCATTGTGCTTGTTTTACAAAGTGACCACTGGCTGTCGCGAGCGAATGCTGAGCTTGAAAGAAGAACTAAACCTACAACGATTGCTTTCATAAGAGACTCCTTTTTAAGATTTTTATGGCTGTTTGCGTATTTCATATACACTAAAGCTTTTAAAAGTTTTAATAGAATCTCTTATACCGTTTGAAATTGAGGAAGACTTACTTTTGTAAAAACTTCCGGGCGACGTAGAAATAGGCTAAGAGGTTGTCATTTTGGAGAAGGCATGGTTGAGACGTTGAAGAAGATCCTGATCTGTGATGATCACCCTATCATCCATACAGATCCTTCATGCCCAACATTTGTAAATGGTGATATGGGTTTGCCAGTCACGAGTTCGGTCTTGTCAGGTACCGCCCCTGATGGATGGACAGCAGCTAACTACTCCACTAGTTTTTTTGGCACCTTTTATAGAACTTACTACTCAATCTACTCCATCATCTGGGCAACTTGCTCTAACAGCTGTAGAATTGAACTGCTTAGAATTTTAAGCGATAAGATTTTGACTTGAATTTTTAGGACATGAATTTAGTGGTTAAGTTGTGGACCAAGAAGAGTTTCAAATGTTCATTTAAAATTTTAGGCAAAAAAAAGCCCGGTGGGTTGACCGGGCCTTAATATGATTGCTTCTTACGAAGTTTTTCACCGTGAATTTAAAACGAACCATTCTAATTTTGGAGAAGAATGGGGTGGCGTTCGATCCTGTAGACAAACGTTTACACGATACCATTTTTGCCACGGCCAATTTGACTTGCTAGTACCGTTATATCAGTCCCTTAAGTAGGGCTTGAGCATGATTTCAAAATGCATCTTTAGATGTAGCTCAATACTTTTTTCATCCAAAAACGCAAATTGAAATATCGCACCTTGCACTAAAGCCTCTAGTGTCTTTGATAGAAGCTTTGGATCAATTTCTTCGGACAATTCTCCGCTTTTTATTGCTTGCACTAACAAGTCATGAAAGATCCTGCGAGTATTTTCAAAATAGTTCGCTACTTTCTTTCTTGAGTGAGGTGAGCAAGCTTCTGTACCAAGAAAAATGGCGTGTTCACCTAATCTTCTCGAATTTACACTGAGAGCAATCATTTGTAGAAAATCAAAAATTCCTTTTAATCCAATCAACTTTTTAAAAGCGTCTGACTCGATCTGCCCAAGGTTCTGATCCCATTTTTGATTCCTGGCCAGAAGTGCGAGTGTCTTTTTGTTTTTGAATCTTTTTACTAGGGCAGCTGGCGAGAGTTTTACTGCTCTTCCTACTTGCTCAAAAGTAAATGAAGTAAAGCCTTCACGTGCTATGACATCAAATGCAATCGCCAATACCTCAGAATCACTTTGTTTTTTCGTTCTGCTCATTTTTTTAATAGTAAATAGCTATTCACTTATAATCAATCCATAAGGAGGAAATTATGAGCAAATTTGAATACACCGATGGAGAAACGACTTTTGAAGGTTATTTAGCGCTTAATGGAGATAATTTTTCTAAACGTCCCTGTGTTATGGTTGGCCACGCTTGGAGTGGTCCAGATGACTACTTTAATCAAATAGCAGAATCTCTATCAAAGAGGGGATTTATTGGTCTGGCCATAGATGTTTATGGGAAGGGTGTTCGAGGCAAGATTGATGGTGATAACTCTCATCTAATGAACCCACTTATTGAAAATCGTGATTTACTTCGGAAGAGACTGCTCGCCTCCTTTAAAGCTGCTAAAGAACATTCATTGGTGCTTTCGGATAAGATTGCAATTATGGGGCATTGCTTTGGTGGCTTATGTGCCTTAGATCTTGCTAGGGCCAACCCTGAAGGCCTTCGAGGTGCTATAAGTATTCATGGACTTCTGAGCAATCCTAAAATCGATATTCGGCCAAGGATTGATTCTAGTGTCTTAGTGCTGCATGGATGGGAAGACCCTATGGTTAAAGCCGCTGAGATGTTGAGCTTTGCAGATGAGATGACTACTGCAAATGCTGACTGGCAAATTCATTGCTATGGCCATGCAAAGCATGCATTCTCTTTTGTTGGCGCTGATATTCCTGACTTGGGAATTAAGTATGATAAGAATGCTCATCGAAGATCTGAGAAGTCAGCTTTTGATTTTCTTAATGAGATTTTTAATTTATGAACCTAAGGGCTGCTTTGATGGATGTGTTCCAAGCTAATGGATTAGCTTTGGAACTTGTTGCCAATCTCATTTTCTAATAACGAAAATAAGTCGAGACTAATAAATCTGCCATTTTTGATTTCAGAATCTCTCTTAGTTCCTTCAAATCGGAAACCTGATGCTTCTAAAACTCTCTTGGAACTACTATTCTCAGACTCGACTTCAGCTTCAATTCGATGAAGCTTCATCTCTTGAAAGCCAAACGCGATCATAGCAGGTAAAGCCTCTTTGATGACTCCCTTCTTCCAGTATTCAGGCATTAACCAAAACCCAATTTCAGCTTTGCGATGTGCTTGCTGCCAATAATTAAAGCCTATCGCTCCAATAAATTGAGAATTATCTTTAAATGTTATTGCTCTCCACCGGCCAGTATTTTCTTGTTCGATTTGAAGATACCAATCAACTTGCTTTTGAGTTTCTTCAATAGTTGAAAAGGAGACTCCATAATATGGGATTACCTCAGGATGAGAGAGACCTTTAAAAACATTTTCAAGATCGCTTTGTGTAAATCTTCGGAGAGCATAATTACTAGTTAGTATGTTCATAAATTGTATTTTAGTTCATTCAGGTTTGATTGGCGAATTTGAATCTTGTCGAGCAGTGCTTGTAATGGTTTGTGTGTTTCAGGTTGTCGCAGGTTCGTGATCAAAATAGATTCAAGTAAAAAAAGCCCCGTGGGTTAAACGGGGCTTTTAGTATAAATCACTCATTGCTGAGATCAGAATTTAAATGGGGTTGCAGTCGATCCTGTAGACAAACGTTTACATTTGACCATTCTTGCCACGGAGTTTTCTTGGTGATATCAGTGCCTTAGGGCTTTGTCTGATTCGCTACCCAAGGTAAAAATTCAATTATCAGGATTACTTGGAGCGGATATATCCCTTCTCATTTATTCAGTATTTTCAGCAAAAATTTTAAGGCGACTAAGTCGCTGATCCCAGCGGCGTTCGACACTTTCTAGCAGGTCTAGCGCTTCATCAAGTGGCTTCATATCTATAGTGAGTCGATTTTCACGTCCGATTTTCTTTTGTCGTATAATCCCTACATCTTCTAGGACTTTAATATGTCTTGTGGCTGCTTGACGTGACATTGGAAATCCATGCGTAAGTTCACTGATGGAGGTTTCGCCGGCATCAATGAGTTTTTGCACCAAACTTAGGCGTGTTTCGTCACTAAGAGCGAAAAAAATCTCAGCATGTTTCCGGAGACTATTAATTTTGACCATGTAAGTAATTGCGAATGTTGTTCAGTTGGAAATCCCAACCCTCATCGTTTCCTTTGCGTGCTTCATCACGAATAGCCGCATTAAGGCTATCAAATCCACTCTCAATAATAGAAAGTTTCGTTCCTTCTGATACTTCCTCTAAATGATACTCCATAGTCAACCAGGGTTCCTGGAGAAGATCTAAGTCCGTCTTTTCGACGTAAGCTGGCCATTCACAGGAAAAGAGTCTGTCTTTATCCATCTTTAAAATTTTCATTGGAAATGTTAAGTGTTCCGCCCCTTTGATCGTCATTCGTCCCATTACAAGTTCTCCAACTACAAATGGACGATCAATTACACATTGAAACCAAGTCCCGTATTCTTCATGGTCTGTTAAAGCTCTCCAAACTCTAGAAACTGGAGATTTAATGACGATTGATTTTTTGATTTGATCTGATGACATGGTTGCTCCTTTTTAAGCCCTTATAACACTAAACTCAGAATCCCTTATATGCAACAAAAATGTTGCATATTCTATTTAGAAAGATTGAAGGCGGTTTTGCGATCGTTCAATCAAGTTGTGTTTCAGGATGTCGTTGTTTTGTGTTTGAGTGATGGATAGAATAAAAAAAGCCCTGTGGGTTAAACAGGGCTTTAGTATTTTTCACTTCTTACGAAGATCAAAACTTGAATAAAAAATGGGGTGGCATGTAGTGGTGGAGACAACCATATACAGAAGGGAAATGTTATCACTAGTATTCCCTGTGTAAGTTGATGTTATTCCAACAATTTTTCCATCAATAGAAATAAAAAAAAAATCAATACCACTTATTGTTGCGCTTTAATACTTAAAGAGCCAAGAAAGCAGAGGTGTGACTTGGGAGATACTTGAGAAGTGCGCACATTCTTCCGCCGTGCTCCTAGAGTGTAAGTTGCAACGATTGCATAGCTTTTGTACTTGATCACTAATAAAATTGTGCGCCAAAGTAGGGCTGGTTAGTTTGGAATAAAATGAAGACGTGTTGCATTTTTATTTGCATTATATTTATTAATGCAAATTATAAATAAAAATAAAATTGATTTAAGTTTAATTTGGCATTATATTATTAATTGCAAATATGAAAATATCAAATAAAGAAATTATTCAGAAAGTTAAAAAAAAAGAAGCCGAAAAAGTTAAGGAAAATATTACTTTTCGCCTCAGCTCTACTCTCGTTAAAAAATTTCGCGATAAGTGTAATAAAGAAGATGTTCAGTTGGTAAATGTTATTGAAGAACTTATGAAAAACTTTATAAAGGAATAGTATGTTTGATAATTTTAAATTTCAATTTCCAAGTAGAGTTGAGAACAATTACGAAGGATATTCAAAAATTGTTGAACTTTTTGAAGCAACAAAAGATTGTGACGTAGATGATATAGATCTTGATTTTTCAAGTACTTCGTGGTTTGAAGCGAATATGTCTGCAGGTATTGGTGCCGTTTTAACTAATCTGAAAGATAAATTATGCGATGTCCATTTGTTAAATTTTCAACCACCAGTTGAGAAAATTCTTAAAAAAAATCATTTTCTTAGTGCGTTTGGGGGGAAAAATTAAACGATACTTATTCAACAACTATACCATATAAGAAATTTAATATAGATAAACAGTTCAAAAAAGCCAAATTTCCTTAAAAAATCCTAAAAAAAGAATTTTATAAGCGGCCATTAGGCCCTCATTTTTCTCTACAAGGGGGGATTCGATCGATTCCCTTATGGAATTATTGCTCTAATCCTTCCTATCGACCAGAAAATAATTCTGACGAAAGCGATAATAAAATTAGAAAGATAATTTTTTTATTTTTCACTGAGTTGGACACGCCTTATTTTTGTAAGTTTTATAGACTCCACCAGCTTTACATAAAAGCGCAATAATTCTTTTTACTGGGCCATTCAGTTGGACTTGAGTATATCCACCATTTCGAACAGTCATATGCTCAATATAATCAAGAAGAGTTTGTCCATCCGTATTAGGGAAATTAATTGCTTTTGTAAAAAGAGCTGGTTCTTTTCTTTGATCAGTATAATACTCTAAAAGATCTTGTACCTTTCTTTCATTTTTTTCTGGATCATCGACTGCTTTATGAATCATGGGACATTTTACTGCTGTACTATATCCATCAGGTTGACAAAGAGAATGAGAGAAATAGCTATCCACAGAATAACTAGTTGTCGCCATCTCTCTTAAAAGTTTCTTCATCCCTAGTGAGTTTTCTTGCCCAAATTGTAAGCAAAAAGCTTCATAATCTCCAGTCGGATCAGGATCAGTCACACTCGCAACATTTCTCACCTTCAATCCACTCTTCGTAAACTTATCGTTTTTTGCGAGCCTCTCCAGTTCTACAAACGAACTAGACTTAGGAAGCCCATTAACATCAGTACAAGACAGGCACAGATCAGCAGCATAGGCTCCAGAGAGCGCTATAAAAGACATACCTGATATAAGAACAATCTTAACTGACAGTTTCATGCTTATTCCTCTTCGATACAGTTGATGCCAACTTATCGGAGTAAATTGCTAATCCTTTACAGTATTCTATCTGCTATATTTATTAGTTGATACCCATTTGCCTGATATTGAGTCATTTTAGCTGGTTGAGTGTCTTAAGGTTTAATTATGGGTGGCAAGTATATGAGGCGATTTTAAGAGGAATCAGACTATTAAGTACGTGATTCAAAATTGCAGGAAAATAAAGCCAATTAGCACATTTCAAAATGGACAATTTTTTCCTGAGTATTTAAGCCAAGGATATTTGGCAAAATTTTCAGCATCGTAACCACTAGCAATAGAAAGATTCTTATAACCAGACCTATGAAGTTCTTCGGCAAAATCTTTTCCAGGAATGTCTCCCTCACCTAGATTGTTATCAATATATATGAACGTACTTTCTAAACTAATTTTTGCTTTATAAATTTCAAATTCTTTTGTTGATGAAATTGCTAGAAGCTTAATATTTTTCTTTTTAGCTTTTGCCTGCCAAGACATTCGAAGAAGTTCTTCATCTTCGATGTAAACATACTCATAAAAATCGTCACTGTCTTCTAATCTCTTTATGTTAATAATAGATGCAAGCATCTTGGGCATAAGTTGACAGCCTAAACTTATAATCTTTTCTTTAACTTCTTTCTCCTGAAAACGGCTTGTAACCAATATAGATTTGTCTGCAATATTCAAAGACTCAATTAACTGTAATCCATTTTTTAATTGCCCCTTTAGTTCAAAATCAACAAGACAAAAAAAGTCTTCCCCTTTTATATTGCAAATAGCCTTATAAAAGTCATCTCCGTTGCTAAAGCATGTAATATTTTTACCTAGTCTAGCTGTCCAAAGCTTATGAATATTGTCGTCATCATCTAGAATGAAGACTTGGGTACTCTTCTTCTAATATAGATAAACAGTTCAAAAAAGCCAAATTTCCTTAAAAAATCCTAAAAAAAGAATTTTATAAGCGGCCATTAGGCCCTCATTTTTCTCTACAAGGGGGGATTCGATCGATTCCCTTATGGAATTATTGCTCTAATCCTTCCTATCGACTCGCGATGAGAGTGAAGTTTTTTTATCGAACTCCAGCGCTTCTCTTTTGCTAAATTGTCATCGGCCAGGGCCTTGGTGTCGGCCAGGATGAGTCCAGTACAAAGCTCTGGGGCTTTTTGGTAAAGTCTTAAAGCGAGGTAGCCGCCCATCGAAAGACCACACCAAATTGATTGTTTTATTCCGGCCTCTTTCAAGAAATTTAAAACGGATTCGACATAATATTCAAACGTCACAGCATGAGAAGGAAGAACACTCTTGCCAAAACCTGGTAAATCGGGAGCAAGCGTATAATGGGTTTTAGAAAAAAACTGCATTTGATCTCGCCACATATCTGACGAGAGAGGAAAAGCGTGCAAGAAAATTAATGGGTCCTTTCCGTAAGATCCTTGTGTTTGAACATAAAGAGTATTCACATCCATAATCCCTCCTAAGCGCTCAAAGCGCATTAGTTCAGTATTGATAATGCAAATCTCAGGCCCAGAAAAAATCGGGATTTCTTCCCCACTACTTCTTGTCTGTGTATTTCCAGAACTTCGGCAAACAAAAGGCCGTCAGAATCACTGCCAGAAAACAAATGATTCCTCCACTGATAATACTAATTGAAACACTAGTGGCCGAGGCCACATAGCCAGCACGGGCATTCCCTAAAAGCGGACCCGACATATAAGAGATCATCTCAATTCCACTGAGTCTTCCACGCAACTCGTTCGGTACAGTTTGGTTCCAAATAATCCCGCGAAAAAGTCCGCTCAACATATCGGCGGCACCGGCAAAAACCAAACACATAAAGGCCAGGGGCAAGGAATTGGCAAAACCGAGGAAGAAAATAAAAACCGCCCATAAAGAAGCTGCAATGACGACCGCTCTTCCGTGGTGTCTGACTTTCCCAGACCATCCACTAAAAAGCGTCATGACCATTGCCCCTGTGGCCATTCCGGAAAAAAGAAATCCTACGGCCTTGGCCCCCCCAAAACTTTCGGCCATTGCTGGAAACAGAGCCACTGGAAAAGCAAATAACATGGCGACAATATCGATGAGATAAGTTCCAATGAGCTCTGGTCTAGAAAGAGCAAACTGTAATCCTTCTTTAATGTCTTGCAGTGGTGAATGCTGGCGCTTTTCAGGATCGGGAGTTTGTTTCATCAAAAAGATGCAAACAAGAGCGGCAAAAAAAGTGACCACATCAAAAAGATATGCGCCCTTGACTCCAAACTTTGCAATAATAATTCCACCTAGGGCAGGACCTACAATCGCCCCCACTGACCAGCGAAAACTTCCCAAGGCTCCGATTGAAGCATAGTCTTCTGGTTCAACTAACTTTTGGTTTAAAGCATCCATGGCCGGGCGGTGAAACCCCACGACTGACTGTAAAAGAAAAACAGTGACAAAAATAAGAGGGACACTTGGAGTTTCACGAAAGGCATTCCAAGCAAACATCCCAATGAAGAGGCACATTAAAATTTCAGAAATTAAAAGTAGCTTTCTGCGGTTGAGTCTGTCTGCATAGGCACCTCCAATAATCCCAAATAAAATAACTGGAACAAGCTGGGCAATACTGACAAAACCGACAATCTTATTATCTTTGGTCAGTTCATAAACCTCATAAGGGATGGCCACATAAGTCACCATACTCCCGATAAAAGAGAGGAATTGACCGATATAAAGAAGTCGAAAATCGCGGTATTTTACAAGAGGTTTGATATTGATGAACATGTCTTTTCCAGGCACAGCCTTTATACTAACGTACAGACTTATGGCATATAGTTTATGAATGTTTTTCATTATAAACTTCTGACTTATGAAAACAACACCAAAAAAAATCAAATATTCTGTCCTCGATCTTGCTCCAATCGCTGAGGGCTCAAATGCCCAAGAGGCCTTTGCCAATTCCGTCAGTCTCGCTCAGCATGCCGAACGTTTAGGCTACAATCGCTTTTGGTTAGCTGAACACCACAACATGGACGGAATCGCAAGCTCAGCGACTTCGGTTCTCATTGGCCACATTGCCGGACAAACAAAAACAATCCGCGTGGGCTCAGGAGGTGTCATGCTTCCCAACCACGCCTCTCTTATTATTGCCGAACAGTTTGGAACGCTGGAGACTCTTTACCCCGGTCGCATTGATTTGGGTCTTGGCCGCGCCCCAGGAAGTGATCAGGCCACAATGAGGGCCATCAGAAGAGATCTCATGGCAGATCGTTTTCCAGAACAGGTTCAAGAACTCTTTCACTATTTTTCTGATAACCAAGAAGGTTCTCGAGTTATTGCCAACCCTGGGCGTGGATTAAAAATTCCCATTTGGCTTTTGGGCTCTTAATATAGATAAACAGTTCAAAAAAGCCAAATTTCCTTAAAAAATCCTAAAAAAAGAATTTTATAAGCGGCCATTAGGCCCTCATTTTTCTCTACAAGGGGGGATTCGATCGATTCCCTTATGGAATTATTGCTCTAATCCTTCCTATCGACGGTTTCTCACCTCAGATTTGAGGTGAGAAAAAGATTAAAATATATATTACAAACTGTATCTTTATTCAAGTTATTGAAAAGATGCCCCGCCTTTACATACATAGATTATCTATGTATAATGCATGCATGAGCTTAAAAATAGAACAGGGTCTCAATACTAAGAATCAAATTATCAAACACGCCCAAGGATTGTTTGCTAAGAAGGGCTATGCTGAAACTAGATTTGACTCTATAGGAGAAGACCTTGGAGTGACTTCAGGGGCCATGTACCATCATTTCAGAAACAAGAAAGATCTCTTTGATAGTGTCGTTCAAATGAGTGCCCGGAGAATTGCCGAAAAGGTGGCAAGTAGCGCTGAAGCTGAAAGTGATATTGTTGAGGGGATTATACTTGGATGCCTGACATTTATTAAAGAATCCTCTTCATCAAAATATTCCAAAATCATGCTCGAGGATTCGATTTCTGTCTTGGGATGGAAACGTTGGAAAGAAATTGATGAAGCCTCATCTGAAGCGACCCTTGTAGATGCGATTAAAGAAACTCGTACAAAAACAGATCCTCATGTAATGGCACGATTTATTTCCGGTGGCACGAATGAAATTGCACTCTGGATATCTCATCAACCCAATAAAGAAGATGCATTCAAGAAAAGCTCAAGCGTCGTCAGAAAAATGGTGGCGTCAATCCTATCAAAGGAGGCATTATGATCACGAGTAGTTATTCAGTTATTAAAACCACAAAAGTAGAGGAGACTTCTGTGTTTTACGAAAAATATTTTGGATTTGAGAGATCTTTCTCAAGTGATTGGTATATTAGCTTGAAGAACGGAGCGGTAGAACTAGCGATTCTTGATCTAAATCACGATACCATTCCTGCCAAATTTAAAGGTCAGACTTCTAATCAGAGCGTGATCTTAAATTTTGAAACTGATCACGTGGATGAGATTTATCAAGCGTTTAAGCAAGATGGTCGAACAATCTATCTTGAAATTAAAAATGAGGAGTTCGGACAGCGACATTTCATCGCAGAAGACCCGAATGGAATTCCGGTTGATGTGATTAAAGTCATTCCACCATCAGAAGAATTTTTAAAGCAGTATAGTTAAGCAGAAATAAAAAAGCCCAGTGGGTTAACTGGGCTTTAATATTGGATACAAACTGTTTATGGTTTGTCTTCAACAATGAATGGGGTCGTGTTCATAAGTGTACACACTCATTAGCAGAAATCCATTTTCACCACGGACTTTCTAATTTTAAACTCCATAATTCATTTAAGAGAATTGAAAGAGATGAAGGGATTCAGAGATTTAATTTCTTAGGTTGCTTATGATATTTGGGCCAGAAAACATCCTAAGAATTTAGGGAAGGTTTCTGGTGGAGAGAACCTGTCGCGGGGTTTATTAAACCCTCCACCAGTTTTTATATTCTACCAAATACTGAAATCCAAGCAAGTTCAAAAAAAACACATAAGATTCAGCTGCTTAAGTTGCTGAAATCCCAGCGGTTGGATTATATTTAGGGTTAAGCATATAATGAATTTCTATCCTTGAAATAAACCACTTGAAAGGGGACTCCTAGAATGTGTGCAGTAACTAATAAGTAATCATAAATTTTGTCTATTGATTAATAACTACAATTTTGGAGGTCTTATGAGACAGTTGGCCATGATTAGTCAGGTGAAGGAATCTTCTTTGCTTGATCCTAACATCCGTTCAGTTTTTATGTATGGTTCTTTTATCAAAGGTGAAGGAGACAAATATTCCGACATCGAGTTCTATATTTTTTTAACTGATACAGAAAATTTTGATGAGAAACATTGGGTTGCTCAATTGGGTAAAGTCGATTTGTTCTTTAAAAATGAGTTTGGTACTAAAGTTGCGATCTATGATGACTTGATTCGTGCCGAGTTTCATTTTCTTGATATTAAAGAAATAGGAATTATCAAAAGCTGGGAGGGATTAGTTTCTTTTGAACTCAAAGATAAAATGATTCAGGTCGATAAAGATGGATTATTGAAGAATACACTAGATTCTATTTCCGTTATTTCACCAACAAGAAATTCTAAAGAATCAATTGAGTGGTTAGCACAGTCCTTAGTGAACTCTCTGGTATACACATCACATTTGATTGGAAGAAAAGAGTGGGCCCATGCACATATGACATTCTCATATATTCAAAAATTTACTTTATGGTTAATGAGGGTAGAAGCCTTAGCTTTTGATCA
Source organism: Bacteriovorax sp. As-1 (assembly GCF_058446905.1). Taxonomy (NCBI): domain Bacteria; kingdom Pseudomonadati; phylum Bdellovibrionota; class Bacteriovoracia; order Bacteriovoracales; family Bacteriovoracaceae; genus Bacteriovorax; species Bacteriovorax sp. As-1. The sequence goes on along the minus strand of NZ_CP184341.1, from coordinate 1,147,074 downwards.
TTGGGAGAGTCCTTCTAAGAGTATCGAAAAAGATATTCCTAAGAAGATGTATGAGAAATATGAAAAAGTTTGTCCAGCTCTCGATCCGGAAGCGGTAACTGCCAGCTTTAGAAGCTCTGTCGAAATTGCAGGAGAATTATTCTTGAATCTCGAAGTTAATCAAGAGATTACTTTGATGTTAGAGAAAATCCGTAGAAGGATAGATTACTGATTTATTGCTTAATAATAAAAAAGCCCCGTGGGTTAAACGGGGCTTAATATAATTTCACTCATTGCTGAGATCATTACCAAAATAATGGGGTGGCTGATGGGGCTCGAACCCACGACACCTAGAATCACAATCTAGTGCTCTACCGACTGAACTACAGCCACCATATTTTCGTAGGACATTTATAGGGGCATCACCCCATACAGTCAACGGAAATGTTCTCATATCTGGGGCTTATTGTAGTTTTTACCCATTAAATTTTGACTCTTTATCTTTTGTGCTATTAAATTAATTAAATGACATTATGCTTATTTAGGACGGTAAACATGAAGAATTTAAAAGGATTATCACTTTTGGCCTTAACTCTGTCAGTAGGACTGGGCTCTAGTGCAGCATTTGGTTATGGGATGGGGATTTCGACTTTCCCACTAGCAGAAGACAAAAAAGTACTTTCAGCTGAGGTGACTGGTATCGTTTCTAACGGTGGCGGTGTTGGGCTTCAGGCAAGATACACTCAAAAACTAAACGAACTTTCATCAATTGATGCTGGTTTAGGGATTTCAGGTGGTGAGCGTTCAGCAAGACTATTTGCTGGTTACGATTACGAGCTTTTTCCTGATTACGATATCCAACCACGTACTTCAATCAAAGCTTTTCTTGAGAACTCAAAAGAATTCGGAACAAGAAGAAACATCATTGGACTTGCTCCAACTGTTTCAAAAGGTTTCAGCTTCTGGGGGAACGAAGCTTTCCCATATCTTTCACTTCCATACGGAATCAGCCTTGATGGTAAAAGAAACCGTTATGAAACAACTCTTAGTGCAAACATTGGTGTCTCTGGGGTGATCCCAGCTGAGAACCTAATCACTAACAAGCCAATCACGGCAAACGCTGAAGCCATCATTGGTCTAAAAGACAGCTTCACAGCGGTGTTCGTAGGATTTGGTTACCCGATCGAATAATTCATTATGTTTAAAATTGTCTTTAGCGATTTTGATGGGACTCTAACTTACAAAGAAGGTTTGGGTCCCATTTTTTTTGATGTTCTTTCTCACCTGGAGAAAAAAGAAGTTCCTTTGGTTATCGTCACTGGCCGCTCTCTTTCATGGGGACATTTTCTTTTAACTCATTTCCCATTCTTAACTGACGTTATCGTTGAAGGTGGGGGAGCGATCGTCTCTCGCTCTGGGAAATTTATCACTGAAGAATGTTTGATCTCAAAAGAAGAAGTAAAACGCCTGGCAGATTTCTGTGTGAGCTTTGAAAAGAAGTTCCCGAATGTTCCTCTTTCTGTGGATTCGTTCGGAAGAAAGACAGACAGAGCGATTGAACTTCATGACCTGCAGGACGGTACACTTTTCCATCACATCGAAGACTATCTTCGCGAAGAAAAAATCAATTTCTCAACATCGAATGTTCACCTCAATTTCTGGTGTGGTGAAGTTTCAAAATACAAAGCGGTTCAACATTACTTGAGCGCTAAAAAAACCGACGCTAATGATTGTGTTTTCTTTGGTGACTCACTCAATGACCAGACGATGTTTAAATCATTCAAAAACTCAGTGGGTGTGGCAAACATTTCCGCAGTGATCGACAGGCTCGAGTATAAACCGACGACAATTCTTACAGGTGAAGACAATGTTGGTCCTTGGGGCGTTTTGAATTATTTGAAAAAAACACTCTAAAACTTCGCAATTTTCGATTTTAAATAAGTCAGATCCTCCCTTACCTTTAACTAATGAATCATCAAAATAGTGAATTAGAAGTTAAGAGCAACTGGTCTTATTTGTATCAAAAGTTTCAGCGCATAGATCCCAAGATGAGAAAGAATATTTTAATCGGCGCGAGCATGATTTTTTTAGTTGTGGGAACAGGTTTTTTGTTGGCCACAATCTCTCTGGTAAAGAGTGGAGTGAATTACTTTGATGCCAAAGTCGCTGACTTTGAGAATATAAAGGCTCGAAAAAACACACCTGAAAATATCTAAAAAAATGTTTTGACCCTGTACCATACTACGGGGTTTATTATTGTTATATGAAAGATATAACAATCAAAAAACTAGCTGAACTTGTCGACATCAATCCGGAGACGATCCGCTTCTACCACCGCGAAGGGATTTTAAAAGAGCCTTCCAAAAGGGCCAATGGCTATCGTTATTATAACGAAGACCATGCCTTGCGCTTAAGTTTCATTAAACGTGCTAAGGACCTTGGGTTTACATTAAAAGAGATTAAGGATCTTTTTGAAATGAACCAAAAGTCCCGTGCGACCTGCGCGGCGGTTAAAACAAAGGCCGAAAATAAAATCGATGAAATTGACCAGAAGATTGCAGACCTGATGCAGATTAAAAAATCGTTGCAGGACCTTTGCCGTGCCTGTGATGTGGGAAGCACAGAAATGAAGCAGTACCGGGTTATGGATTGTTTCGATGCTAGTTGCAAATGCTAATAGGGAGAAAATCATGAGAGCTCATTTATCAATCAATGTTTCCAATGTGGCCGAATCCGTAAAGTTTTATGAAAGAGTCTTTGGTGTAAAACCTCAAAAGATGACTGAGGACTATGCTAAGTTTGATTTAAAGTCTCCGGCCTTGAATTTTACGATGCAGTCCGGAGGCAACAGAGAGATCAGCAAAGTCAATCACCTTGGAATCGAAGTCGAATCTGCTGAGGCCATTGCTCTTTGGGAAAATCTTCTGACGGAAAGAGGAGTACTCTCTAAAATAGAAGAAAATACGGAGTGCTGTTTTGCTAGACAAGATAAAATCTGGCTTCAAGATCCTGATGGGAATGCATGGGAGATTTTCTACGTCCATGAACAGTTACCAATCTCATCGAAGCAATCTCTTTGCTTATCGACAAATTCTTTAGGGAAAAAGTGCTGTTAATGAAAAAACAAAAATTAAAAATTCTTTTCCTTTGTACAGGGAATTCATGCCGCTCTCAAATGGCCGAAGGGTGGGCCAGCCATTTTCACGGTGATAAATATGATTTTTACTCGGCCGGGATTGAAAAACATGGAATGAATAAAAGGGCGATTGCTGTTATGTGGGAAGCTGGAGTCGATATAACTCATCAGAGCTCTAAAACGCTTGAGGAGCTTGCTTCTATTGAATTTGACCTTGTTTATACTGTTTGTGGTCATGCGAATGAGCATTGCCCCTACTTCCCAGGGAGCTGCAAAGTTCTTCATGTGGGATTTGACGATCCACCTAAACTTACCCTCGGAATGAGTAACGAGGAAGAAGTTTTATCGCAATATCGCCGGGTGAGAGATGAAATTCGTGAATTTGTTAAAAACCTGAAGGTAGACTAATGGCTGCACAATATCTCTCTCTTGGCATACTGCTGATTTTTAGACCGAATGCCTTAATAGCTATTCAATGGCAATGCTGTAAAAACGAGGTAATGAAATGAGAAAATTATCTCTTCTTGATAATTACCTGACGCTATGGATTTTTATAGCGATGGCCATCGGAGTGTTAATCTCCAGGTTTATTCCGGAATTTTCAACTCAAATACAAAATATGAGTTATGGCCCGACTTCAATACCAATTGCCATAGGTCTTATTGTCATGATGTATCCACCACTTGCTAAGGTAAAATATGAACAAGTTGGAGGAGTTTTTAGAAATAAAAAAATTCTTCTTTTATCTTTAGTGCAGAACTGGGTGATCGGACCATTCCTTATGTTCTTTTTGGCCCTGATATTTTTGAAAGGTCACTCTGATTATATGCTTGGATTGATTTTAATAGGGCTGGCCAGATGTATTGCTATGGTTTTAGTTTGGAATGACCTGGCCAACGGTAATCGCGAGTATTGCGCCGGGCTGGTCGCTTTTAATTCTATCTTTCAGATATTATTTTTTCCTGTCTACTCGATGTTTTTTATAACCTTTTTACCTGAGTTTTTTGGAGAGCATGGACTGGAAGTTCATTTTTCGATGATTGATATTGCCAAGAACGTTGGGATTTATCTTGGAATTCCTTTTGTTGCAGGATTTTTAACGAGATTTTATTTTGTAAAAAATAAAGGAGAGCTGTGGTACGAAGAGCATGTTGCCGCCAAAATTGGACCACTCGCTTTAGTGGCTTTGCTGTTTACCATTGTTGTGATGTTCTCTTTAAAAGGTGATAAAATTATTGAGCTTCCTTTTGATGTCATTAGAATTTCAATTCCACTATTGATCTATTTTATTGTTATGTTCCTTCTCTCATTTCTTCTAAGTAAAAAGATGGGGGCAAGTCATTCTGAGTCGACAACTCTTTCCTTTACAGCGGCCTCCAATAATTTTGAGCTTGCTATTGCAGTGGCGATTGCGACATTTGGTATCAATCATGGAGCGGCCTTTGCCGCTGTCATCGGGCCACTTGTAGAAGTTCCAATTATGTTAGGTTTGGTTCATGTAGCAGGATGGTTGAAGAAGGTGCAGTCATAAACTGCACCTTCAATTGATTAGCGCTTTAATTCAGATTCGATTGCTTCTTTTAAATCTTGATAGCTCAATCTCATCAGCATTTTCCCATTGATGAAAAATGTAGGAGTTCCCTGAACCCCTAATAGATGCCCGTCAGACATATCTTTTGCCAGTGCTGCCTTGAAAGTCATGTCTTCATATGACTTATTGAATTCATCAATGTTAAGTCCAAGCTCTTTAGCGAACTTTTCAAAAATAAAGTTCACTGGTTCTTTCTGGTGAGACCATTCATTTTGTCTCTCTAACATGAAGTTGTACATTTCCCAGAATTTCCCTTGTTTCCCTGCACCTTCAAGGGCAAGAGCTGCATAGTGAGAGTTTCCGTGGAAGAGCATGTAACGAGCAACAAGTTGAACATCGTTAGGATACTCAGAAATGACTTTCTGAAGGATTGGGTGAAAAGCAGCGCAGCCTTCGCATTCAGGGTCAAAGAATTCAACCACAATTACTTTCGCTGAAGCTGGTCCCTTCGTGTAGTTTCCTTCTCTTAAAAGTGTGGCCTGAGGAGCCTCAGCTGTTGTGACCTCTTCATTTTTACCTTTGTTGACGTACCAAAGAGTAGCGGCAAAAAGAATGATTGCGACGATAGGAAGGAGAATAAATTTTATATCTTTTTTCATGAGTGAGATTTCCTTGTGTTTTTGTAAAAGAGAATAAGACAAATAAGTGTAATAGTTAAACTTGTGAAGGCCATTAAAGGAATGGTGATAAATCCTAAAAACTCAATCTGTTTACTGGTGCAAGAGACTCCGCTGGTGCAAGTCTTAATCGCTTCGGGGATAATCTTGTAGTAAAGCAGGTTGTGGTAAAGGGAAATAATCCATCCAATGCTGACGAGTGGGATCGTATATGAAAAAACGTTTTCATCTTTTTTCAAGAATCCTACGGCCAGAAGAAGGCTTAGTGGAAAGATGCAGATGCGTTGGTACCAACAAAGTGTACAAGGCGGCAGCATCATAAAATTGCTAAAGTACATTGATCCGGCAAAGGATACGATGTTCACTAGCCACGCGATGTAAATAAGCGCGAAGTTATCTTTAAATTTCATAAAAATCCTAAATCAATGTTGGAGCACGAAAAGAAGTATTAAGCGGCGATAGTAGGAGGTCGATCCACTGGCGAAATGTAGTTCATTTCTTCAATGTGAATAACTTGGAAAAATATTTGTCCGATAAAAAACGGGCGAAGAAAGAGATGGTTGGGGATCGTCTTGATATCGTAAGCAGATTCAGGACTTGTGCCGCAGGCAGAGCATTGGCTTGACGATGAATGGCGCTCTTCGCAACAAAAGTAGCCTCTTTCGCAAGAAAACGAAAGCGATATTGAAATGAATATCGATAAAATCGAGGCAAGGACGAATAGCTTCTTCATTTAGAAGCTATTGTAGTATTTTTTCACCGTTAATTGAATCTTTTCTTCGATCTCACTTGGTTTGAACTGAGTTTTTTGTTCAATCCATTCACGAAGGTCATTAGGGATTTTAGTAATAAAGAGCTTTTCTTCACCTTTGTAAGGGATTTTCAATGCGATAGCGTGAAGCGCATGGCGAGGAAGCTCCATCTCTTCGAAATCTTCTTCTTCCGCTAAATGGTCTTTGAAGCGCTGGAACATTTCATAGCTTCCCAAATAGAGCTTATCACCAACTAGTGGAATGCCATGGGCCTTAGCGTGAACGCGGATTTGGTGCTGGCGACCTGTTTGAGGACAGGCGATACCGATAACGTAGTCATCGTTTTTTTCTAAAATATAAAAGAATGTGCGGGCATGTTTTCCTTCCAGCGAATCTTCAGGATAAGACTGAACTAAAATGCGCTTTAGGCCTTCATCGGGATTGCCCATTCGTTCGTTAGCGACAAAGTAGTCCTGGTGCTTAAAGCCGTCTTTAATTTTGGCGATAAAAAGATAACACTTTTTAACGTCATCATCTTCAAAGCGCTCCATCATCTCTGTGGCCATCTTAGGATTTTTTCCCAGCATTAAAATGCCAGAAGTCTCACGGTCAATGCGGTGAAGAGAGTGGATGGTGTGGTTGTATTTCATTTCAAAGAAGACAGTGGCGCAGTTAAACAAGTGTCTTCCGGCCGGGTGAGTGGACATGAAAGCTGGTTTTGAAATAACGATCAGGTCCTGGTCTTCATACACAACATCGGGAGTTGTTTGTAAATCTAGTTTTTTACCTTTCCAGTACTCATCTTCATATTGGCTCTTATAAAACTTAATGATGATTTCGTCGCGGTGGTGAATCGGGCTTGAAGGTTTGTGGGTGCCGGGGCGGCCTACGATTTCAATCTCTCCATTCTTGATTTTCTTTTTGATGATCTCACGTGAAAATGACTCTAAGTAGACGCCAAGAAACTGATCCAGTCTCATGCCATCGTGCTCTTCGTCCGCCATATGGCGGACTTCGAAGAGATCATCTCGGTAAATTTTATGAATTACAGTCATTTCAAAAAAGGTGCAAAGTCTAGTAGCGTTCCTTGATTAGGAATTTAACTAACGACATCGCAGCTCCCTCAGTATAGCCAAAGCGGTTTTCTAAATTCGATAGGACAGACTTAATTAACTTTCTGTTTTCATCAGAAAGAGGTGAGTTTTGTCCTGGGCCTAATGTTTTGGCGTATTCTGCTTCAAAGAAGACAATATTGCGAGAAATGTTTTGAATAATCTTCTTTTGCTCGCTTCTATATGACTCCTGCAGACGGTCTACAAGATCAGGGAAAACGTCAGTGTAAATCAGAGTTTTACCACGGTTATCCAGAGAGTAAGCTCCAAGTTTTGACAGAAGGTGAGAGCGGAATGTTTTTGAGTCTTCTTTTAGACCGATAGCTGCTTCAAATTCTTTAATGAAGAAGTCATCCGGGTCTACGAATTTGCCCATTGCCGTGTTTTTGATTTTTTCGCCTTTATTTAAAGCGTTGATATTTTCAATATAACGGCGGATGTAGTCTTCGTATGAACGATCGTCCACAAGCCCAAGTGCACTTCTTAATTCGCGGTCAAAGTTATTTAAGTTATGCTCTTTAATCAGCTCTAAGTAACGAGCAGGATTGTGGTAATCCGCTTGTGGCGCCATATTTAAGAAGTCGTATTCACTCTTCTTTTGGATTAAGTGTTGAAGGTACTCAAGCACTTCTACGAACGTCACATTTTTATGAAGCGAAGAAAGCCTGAAGACGATGTGTTTAACATCGCGAGGAGAAAGACCAAACTTTCCTTCGTACAAGCTGTCGTTAACGTATTCATTCACTATTTCATCAAAACCTTGTTTTAAAATCTGTTTTGATTCAACGTCCAGCTTCTCTGGAAGTTCCATACCAGCAAGGTAAAGAGCTTTTTCAAGCGGATTCAGGTTGGTAGCGATGTTTGCTAGTTTTTTATCGTTGTAGTTTTTTGTCTGACAAACTCTTAAGCGTGACATCACGGCAAAGAAGCAAAGAGCATTCAGAGCGTGAGGCGAGAAGTGAGAGCGGTCTTTAATTCCTTCAACTTGTTCTGCATAAATCTTCTCTTCATGTTTTACATCGAGAAGGTAAGGAACAGTGATGAAGTTGAATCTTCCTTTAAATGAGTTGAAGTCCGGGTGCTGCTTAAAAGCAGCAAGGTGGATTTCATTTGAAGTTCCGATAAAGAAAATATCTAGTTCAGTTAAAATGCCTTGCAGGTTGATCGAGCCAGTTTCCATTGTCATCAGAAGGTATTTGTAAGCATCAAGTGGGCGCTTGAGAAGGTCAGAGTACTCAAGCACTCCACGGTTAGCCATGACAGCTTCGCCTTGAAGAGAGAAGAGATTTAACGACTGAAGACTTGGTGGAAGACTTGCTAAACGTTTATCCATAGTGATTTGTTGCATGCGAGCATCAACATGGATTTGAGGCTCAATTGTCACAGCAGCAGTTGAGTAACGCTTGCTGATTGAGAATCTTTCAACACGGATGTGCTTTAACACTTCCTGATGTTTCCCTTTGTAATTTTTTAAAAGGGCATCATAGATCATGCGGTTTCTTTTTGAGAGGTCTCCGCGGTATAGATAAGATTTTCTGATTGAGGCCAGAAGTCTTTCATCGCCTTTAAGTGCTTCTTCAATAAGTTTTTGTCTATGCTCTTTTGGAACTAACAATAGCGGGTGATCTTTTAGTTCACTTGGCATGATGGCCGAGATTTCTTTATCTTCCAGGTAAGCAAAACTTCCGTGTTGGCTTTCGCGGATTGTACTGGTTAATCCCAGCGAGCCTTTAACATAAGTGTCTAGTGGAAAGATCCAGCTGAAGGAATAAAGTTTTCCAGATTCAGTTTCAGAGTAATCTTCCAAACCTTTGATCATCTTGTTAACCAGAGATGACTTAGAAGAACCGTTAGGTCCGATAAGTAGAATGAATTTATTGTTAAATCCTTCCTCACTAAAGTTCACCAGATTTTGATAAAGCGCCTGTTGCACTTTTACTTGTCCATGAACAGCAGGAGAGTCCGGGTGCTTCATTCCAAAAAGTTTAAATGATCCATCGCTGTTAACACCGTAGTGGTTAAGCATGTCACGGATATATTCATACGTTGGACGACATTCTAGTTTTGCATTTTTTTCGAAAACGTCCATGTAGTCAGAAAATGAAAGTGTTTCTAAATTTGCATCGCTTTGTTCAGAAGCTTGATTAATCCAATCTTGATAACTCATAAGTGTATTTCCTTTGAGGGCATTGTTAGTTATATTGTAATCTCTTATGAAAAATTTCAAAAGGTTCATTGTTCCAGTAGCTCTTTGTGCCGTCTTAATCGGTGCTGGAATTGCTGTTTTTATGAAAGGAGTTCCAAAAAGCGATAAACCTGATTATTTTGTTCAAGAAAAAGCTGGTTTAAATCGCCTTATTCAAAACTCTTCAGAGATTCATCGCATGTGGATTGAAGGGGAAGAGTCTCGCGAATGGAGCCTGATGAAGGCCGACTGCTTGAAGTATCTGGAAGTGAATCAAAAGTTTGATGAATCACTTTTGCGCTGTAACCCGATTCTGCTTCAGTGCCACGCTTTGTTCTCAAAAAATCTCAATTACAAAATCATAAACCTGGAAGAAGTTAAAAATCTTCCTTACCGCTATCTTACGAAGTCCAATAGTTCTTATGGAGGACTTCGCGAAGTCGGTGTGGCGATGACGATTGAAGATCCGGCGACAAAAAGAAAACTGGATATTTTTTTAGAAGACCAGTGCCAGGAAGTTTATTTAGAACAGAGAGCTTACGCTTATGGTGAGCAGGTTCAGGAAAAAGATGCGGAAGACTACCGCTTTGATAATTTCAACCGTCATATTTATTTCGATACACACTTGGTGACCAATGGAGAAATCAATGAGTGGATTCGTTTTGGAAATCCTGATTTTACTCGTGGACTAAGAGAAAAAAAGGGAGATGACCTCTTTCTTCCTGCGGTGGATTTAACGTTTAATCAGATGGAGAACTACTGCTCTTTTAAGGGCAGACAAGTCATGCTTGCTCATATCTTTGATGCAGCGACATTTCTTCCAATGGATTTGGGAGATAAAATCCCAAAGAGAAATCTTCGCTCGCCTTATTATTGGACGAAAAAAGCAAGTGAGTACAAGTCAGACTGCAATTTGATTTACTCTAAAGATTGCTTAAGTAAAAAGGCCTATAGCTTAAATTCCACAGAGCCAAGCTGGTCGGGGCTGCGCGATTCAATGGGTGGAGTGTTCGAAGCATTTAGAAATCCGATTGATCCCGACAGCAATTTGAAGGCTTCATCATTTTATTTTGATTCAAAATCTTCATGGCATAAATTAGGTTTTCGCGCCGGATGGGACGGAGAAGGGTTTGACTTGAGAAATTTTGATTTCAGAGGACTCAATCCTTTTGTTGCTGTTGAGAAATTCCAGGTGGGCTTTCGTTGCATGCGCGAGGTGATGCAATGAAAATCCTAAACCTCCTTATGCTCGTTCTGCTTTTTTCATGCGTAAAAAATAATGAAAAAATGAGTGTCGCTGAAATGGACTTAAGGCTTTCAGAAGAGTGGATTTATACCACTGCGCTGGATGGACTTAAAAATTCTGGCGAAGTGATTTTAAGACCTCCTGGTTTTGAACAACTGGTAGTTTCAGTTACTCTGCCGGCAAAAGGCGGACTCAACCAAATACGGCAGTGTCTCTATTATACGGTTCCTTATAAAGAAATTGTTGGTAGTTTAAAAGTGATGGAGCTAAAGAATCTGGAGAGTTGTCCGGAGACGGCAGAAAAAGGAGAGAAGCTCCTTGAACTTCAAGGTCTCTCAAACCTGGCAATTAGCTTTACGCGCTTTAAGCTCGTACTTGATTTTGAGTATCAAAAAGAGAAAAAGAAAATTGAAATCCCGATGCCAAACATTGAATTAGGTCTGGTTCACGAAAAATATAAGGCCCTATCTGAAAGAAGTATGATTAGTGGATTAAAGTTTCTTCGCTTAAATGATGACAGCTTTGATTTTGGCAGCAATAGATATCTGGGAAAAATCTCAGACCGCTTTAGCCGAGGCACGGCGATCAGATGCCAGCAAGTGAATAAAAACTGCGAAACAGTGGGGGAGAATCGCTGTGGAGACTGTCGTTACGGTTGGTATGAAGTTGTCGATTTCCAGTGTCCCCAAGGCGGATCAAAATTCTGCGGACAAAATCACTGTGGAGAAAAAAATGAACCAGCTTGCCCGCGCGGGGTAAAAGTCGTGCCAGAGGAAGAGGCGGGGATTTGTCAAAGTGACTTAGAACCGGTGCTTAACGCCGATAAAATCTTAGTCTGCCAGTGAGTTAATGAAGTTAGGCGGAAGTCTTTCCATCACTTCATTAATATCTGAACCCATCGTATGAACAATTACAAATGAAGTCAGAGGTCTTTCAGGATTTGTCGCTGCCGGGTCTTTTAAAGCAGCTTTTCTGGCGCGAAGAATGGCCAGGACGTAATCACTTACTAAAAACTTATCCATTGAAAGAAGCTTATCGATGTTTTTATCTGAAAGCCCGATTAGTGCTACGCCATCGTGAATGACGTAAGGAGCGATATTCGATTTAGCGATAATGTTGTCTTCGTTTAGGTCGACAACGGAGCTGTTTAAGAATTTTTGTGGGTATTTCTCAAATGAGATTTCTTGTTGGTCAGCGATGATGAAATCTTCGATTGAAAGGTTAACAATGTCGATTCCTTTACCTGTTAAAGATTCAAGAACGGCCATGTTTTGAGCTTTGGAAGCATTGGCCTTCAGTAAGTGACCAGTGTGAACGATAAAAACGTTCTCGTTCGTTTTGTCGACGATCGCTTCTCTCGTTTCAATTTTATTTGTCAGGTAAAGAGGAAAAGGAACGCTATGATTTTTGATCACTCCAGTGCTTGCAGAAGAAATCGAAACGCTGTTTTTTTTCTGCGAGCTTGAACAAGAAGCCACTACCAGCATTGCGATGATGAGAAGGAACTGGAATTTAAATTTTGTCATTAGAAGCTCTTTACCTTAGTCAGTTTTGTATAAGCTTTTGTCAGTGCATCTGCCAGCTGGTCGTAGTACTCAAGAGGCGAGTTCAGGCAAAGACTGATGCGAACAACGCCGCGACCGACATCGTCTTCAACTCCCATGGCGCGTAGAACTTTAGAAGTCACTGGCATATTGTCAGAGCAGGCAGAAGAAGTGGTGACAAAGATGTCTTGAGATTCAAGCTCAATTTGCACCGCTTGTCCGTGAATACCTGGGTATGAAATGTATGTCGTCGAAGCAAGTCTTGGAGCGTTTTCTCCGATGATAACAACATTTGGGAAAGCTTTTTTCATCTTAGCTTCAAATTCAAGTCTCTTTTCAGAAAGTGCATCAAGGTTTTTTAAAACGCTATCAATCGCCGTTAAAGCAACAGCTAGTGTTTCGTTTCCAAGATAATTCTGAGTTCCACCGCGGTGACCTTTTTCCTGGCCTCCACCGATGATTAATGGTTTTAGAGTAGTAGCGTCTTTAACCAAAAGGATCCCTGTTCCCGTCATTGCTCCTAGTTTGTGGCCAGAGCAAACAGCGTAGTCGAAGTTTGACTCTTTGAAGTTGAAGCGTGTCTTACCGATGAACTGAGTTGTGTCGCAAAGAAAAGGGATGTTGTTAGCTTTACAAAGGTCATTGATTTCATTGTACGGCTGAATAACACCTGTTTCATTGTTTGCGGCCATGATTGAAACCATAGCGATATTTGTCTTTTCTTCAGCGATCCATTTTTTTAGTGTTTCAAGTTCAACGACACCATCTTTTGTCACAGGAAGAACTTTTACGTTGTAACCTTTTTCAGAAGCGTAGTAGTTAGCTGTGTTGATGATGGCAGAGTGCTCGATTCCCGAAATGATGATGGTTTTTTTCGTGTTTTTGTCACAGCCTAAAACGCTGTGGAAAACAGTTGAGATCCCTTCAGTGGCCCCAGAGTTGAAAATGACCTGGTCATAATCAGCGCCTAGTACCTTAGCGCAAACCGCCCTCGCATTCTCCATCCCCATAAGTGTCTTAGCACCAAGGTGATGGATAGCATTTGGGTTAGCAAATGGCCCTTTTTCAAGTCTCTTTAAAAGATACTCTTTTACTGGAGGAGAAAGGGGAGCACTGCCGTTATAGTCTGCGTAAATCATATTTCCTTCTTTTATTTAATAGCGAGCATTCTATCGAGCGCCTTCATAGAAGAGTGCGCGATATCTTCTGGTACACTAATAATATTTATCGGCTTATTCTCTTTGATCGCACGGAAACTGGCAAGTAACCAACGCGGTCTTACGCGGTACATAGTTGTGCAAAGACATTGATAAGGCGATAGCGAAACAATTTTTTTGTCTGGGAACTGGGACGCCAGGCGGTTAACCAGGTTGATCTCGGTTCCTACGGCAAACTTACTTCCTGATGGAGACTTGGCGATTTTGTCGATGATGTACGAAGTTGACCCGTTATCATCGCTTGCTGCCACAACATCAAATGGACACTCAGGGTGAACAATGACGGTCATTTCAGGGTCTTTTTTCTTAATCGCCAGGACCTGATCTTTGGTGAATCCCTGATGAACTGAACAGAAGCCGTACCATAGGATGACTTTTGCTTTGTCGATTTGTTCACTCGTTAATCCACCGTTAAGCATGTTCGGGTTGTAGATCACCATGTCTTCTAATGGGATTCCCATTTTAAAACAGGTGTTGCGCCCTAGATGTTGGTCAGGGAAGAAAAGCAACTTCTCACCTTGAGAAAGCGCCCATGAAATAATTTTTTCGGCGTTTGATGACGTACAGATACTTCCGCCGTTATCGCCTACGAAAGCTTTAAGAGTCGCCGCGCAGTTGATGTATGTTACTGGGACAACTTTTTCTTTCGTCGACTTCTGGATGAAGTTCCATGCGCGGTCAATTTCAGATCTTCTTGCCATGTCGGCCATTGAGCATCCCGCTTTTAAGTCGGGAAGAATGACTTTCTGGTTTTTCGACGTCAGCATGTCCGCTGTTTCGGCCATAAAGTGCACACCACAGAAAATGATGTATTCTTTGTCGAGCTTAGCAGCTTCGCGTGCCAGTTGAAGTGAGTCTCCGGTAATATCGGCGAACTCAATAACGTCGTCTTGTTGATAGTGGTGACCAAGTACTACTACTTTGTCTTTTAATTCTTCTTTAAGCTTTCTTAGTTCAACTAAAACGTCTGCATCTGAAAGCTCTGCTTCCGTGATGGTTGGTTTATAGCTGTCTTCTTGCTCTTCAGAAAATAAATCTAACATTTCTTTCTATCCTTATGCCTTAATAGGGAATCCAGCTTCATGCCATGCCATGATCCCGCCTTCAAGATTGTTCAGGTCGCTGTAGCCTTTTGAAAGAAGGAACATGCATGCGTTCATACTTCTTTTTCCGCTTCTACATTGAACAACAATAGTGGCATTTTTGTCTGTTAACACAGCTTCGTATTTTTCCTGGAAAGTAGAAAGAGGGATTAGTGTTGCGCCTTCAATATGCGCTTCATCCCATTCTTCTTGCTCGCGGCAGTCGATGAAAACGAAGTTTTCTTTGTTATCTAATTTCTTTTTTAATTCTTGAACGTCGATTTCTTTAATCATGGTTAATCCTGAAATTAGAACTTAGCTACTAAAGCAGTTGTTAAAAGTGTGTCTGTTTTAGTCACTGTTCCTGGAGCTGGTAGATGATCATATCTTAGCAGGAATGCCGTCTTAATTGAAAACATAGTTGAAAGAGCGGCAGAAACTGAAAGTTCTGTATTGATTTGGTAATCTTTACTTTCCTTAAGGTTTGGAATGTACTCAAGGAAGTATTTTGTTGAAACAGTTTCAGTCCATTTCTTTTCTGTCTCAGTGTAAGCTCTTAAAGAATTTTTATAGACGTGAGAACCGTTGTTTCTTTTCTCATTTACATAACGGTAACCAGCTTCAACAAACCAGTAGAAGTTTTCAATTTTGTAGATGTTGTACTTTCCACCGATGTCATTGTTGTGGCGAAGTTCGTATCCAGCGAATTTGTCGCTTTCTAACCCTTCTTCAACAAATAGAGAGAATTGATCATTAAGTTCGCGCTCGTAACGAAGGCTTCCCAGGATATAACGCGCGCTTTCATCGTTGTTGCTGTATGTGTTTAGGAAACGTGCTTTAAATTTTAAAACGTTCGCGTCAAATTTTAGGCCGTTTTCTTGTTTTAAGTTATAGGTCTGAGACTTTGTGTTACCGTTGGCAACGGCGATCCCTGCTTCAGATTCGTTGGTAAAGTCAGCTGCAAACGCGGCCGTCGTCAGTAGTGCAGAAAGAAGGAAAACGAGACATTTCATACAGAACCTCATTGATAAAAATGGTTAAAAAACAGACCTCCTGTAAATCCCTCATACACCCAAAAATGTCTAGTGAAATAGGTGCTTGCCCTTCAATAGCTTTTGATGCAATCTCTAAATAAATAACTAATAATTGGTTGAGGATAAAATTATGCTAAAAGAGTTTAAAGAATTTGCGGTCAAAGGGAACGTGGTTGATTTGGCGGTAGGGGTCATTATCGGGGCGGCTTTCGGGGCAATCGTAAAATCCCTGGTTGATGACATCATTATGCCACCAATTGGAGCTCTTCTAGGAAATGTGGATTTCTCAAACCTATTTTTAGTTGTGAAGGAAGGGGCAAAAGCACCTGCACCTTACGCCACTCTTGCTGATGCCAATGCGGCCGGCGCAGTTTTAATTAAGTACGGGACATTCGCTAATACAGTGGTGAGTTTCCTGATTGTCTCATTCTCAGTTTTCATTCTGGTTAACCAGCTTCAAAAACTTAAAAAAGCAGAACCACCAGCGGCGCCAGCTGGCCCGTCTGATGAAGTTAAGCTATTATCTGAAATCCGCGATCTGCTTAAGAAGTAATTAAAGGCTTGAATCGAGCAAGCTTTCTTTGAATTCTAAAACTAGCAACTGGTTTGTGCTCTCGTTAAGGGGAGTCAGACCGGTTGTGTGGTTGGTTTTCCCGGCAATTTGAAAATCATTATCGTAAACCAGCGCCAGTCTTTTATGATCAATTAACGCTAAGCCTTCAATCTTTTCAAGATTATTAAATGGAGTTGTCTTCAAATCAGCAATCATGGTTTTTTTCACCATTTGATCTGATTCACCAAGAGTGATTTTGTAGATGTATTTCTGGCTTTGTTCACCCACTTTCCCATTTTGCTCTAAAACCAGAAAGTTTTTAGCATCAAGAGCGATGGCATCGCCGATCTTGTCGTTGCCTTTGGCAAAAAGGTAGAAGTATTCGGCCGAAGTCTTCATCGTTTCAAGGTCAACTTCCACGATTCTTGAGAACTCCCCATCTTTAGACGTTTCTTTTGGAAGTGGGCTTTGCAGGAATCCGTAAAGTTTAGTCCCCACTCGGGCCACGGCCTCAAATCCGCGGTTTGGTTTTCTTTCACTGTACATTCTTGGCAGCTCTTGGCCTGGCGTCAAACGTCTGGTCATCTTGCCTTCAACGTTGAAGTGAACCAGGGAAGGGGCGTACTCATCCGATAACCACCATCCGCCTTCGCCGTCTGTTGTGATCCCTTCAGTGTCTAAACCTTGTGGATCAACTGAGTAATAAAGACCGAAAACGTCCGTTGGGTTTTCTTCAAGCCTGCTGTTTGGAAGACCGGTTAAAGGTGATCCATCTTTCTTTTTAAGTTTAATTTCAGCGGCGACAGAAAGATCCTTATTTTCTTTTGTGGCCTTTAAAACAACAATCGTCGGACTGTATTCTGGCAGCAAAAAAGGCCTGTCGGTTCCATCCGGTTCACCGTTTGGCCCCCTGTCGGTGACTGTCTGGAAATAAAGTGACCCGTCTTGTTCGTGATCAAAGACTAATCCGGAAAATCCACCAAGTTTGATTTTTTGTCCCGACATTGTCGTTCCGATCACCGGAGAGTTCGGCATATTATAAAGAGTGAAGCTAGTAAGTGATTGGGCCTTTTGATTTCCCGAAGTGCTTGCACATCCAGCAAACAAAAGGGCCACGAGAGAAGAAGCGAGTGAGATTGATTTCATTTTTTTCTCGATAAAAAGTTTGTCTATTTACGATATACCCTTCGGAGTTTTTTTAAAAGCAGGTTAATTTTAATCGCCCCTACAATTTTTGATAGGGGCATTTTTTCTTTGACAACTCCTAACAAGTCCAACAAACTTTTATATGAGTACAAAAAACAGGAGTGATTCATGGAAGTTATCACAATCGGTAATAACAAGGGTGGCGTTGGTAAGACAATGCAATGCTATCAGTTATCTTGTTACCTAGCTAATAAAGGTCATAAAGTTTTAGTTATTGACCTCGATTCACAAGCAAACCTAAGTTCAACTTTTGGGGTGCAAATTCAAAGAACATTAGTTCCAGAATGGTTAATCGGTGACGTTGGTATTAACGACGTAATCGTGAAGCCGGAAATGTCAGGGAAGCTGTATAAAAACATCAGGCTAATCCCAGCATCTCGTCACCTTTCTAACCTTTCAAAGCTTCTGATCCTTTCAGAAGGTGAGATTAGAAAAGAAGCGGGAAGAAAAGAGCGTCTATTAAGAAAAAGACTTCAAGATGCAAATCTTGACTTTGATTACGTCATTATCGACACTCCACCGATGCTTGGAGATGAGTTGATCATGTCTCTAGTGGCTTCAAACCGCGTTCTTATCCCTACTCAGGCACAAGATTATTCAATCGACGGTCTGGAAGAGTTAATGGACACATTTGAAATCATCAAAGAAACAGAAAACCCATCTTTAGAGTTTTCTATTATTCCATCTATGGTGAACCCGAGAAGAAAAATCGAGCAGGCCCGTATGGAAGAGTTGTCACAGTCTTTCAACATCACTCCAATGGTAAGAAACATGGTTCAGCTTCAAGAGTCGATCTCTACAAGAAGACCAGTTTGTGTTATGGGAGCGAAGTCTGCCGGACGTCGTGACTACGAAGAACTTTGGAAATCATTAAATTTATAATTGATTGACAGTTAATTTACATAAGGATGTGGAGAATTATATATGTCTAAGACATTTGCCGCGCGTGTATCAAAAAAAGAAAGAAACACCATAGACCTAGCTGAAAAAGTAGGTCGAGAAATTTTTAAAGTTTCAGATGATCGTCTTCTACAAGGAGCGAAGCTTACTGAAATTCAAATGAAAGAAATCGTTGTTAAAGAACAGGTAAGAACCAAGTTCAACGACGATTCAATCAAAGATCTAGCTAAAAACATCGAACTAAACGGTCTCATTCAGCCGCTTGTTCTTCACCATGACAAAAACGGGCGTTACAGACTGATTTGTGGTGAGAGACGTTACCGCGCTCTTACTTTCAACAAAGCTGTTTCAGCTCCATGTTTTGTTCTTGAAAACAAGACTGAAGAAGAATTAATGGCGATCCAGTTCTCTGAGAACTCGGCCCGCGAAGAACTTCACTATGTTGATAAAGCTGACGGTATCCTGAACTATCAAATTGCAACTGAAGCAAGTGAAAGAAAAATCCAGGCCGCACTTGGGATTTCTAAATCAGAAGTTCACCGCTCACTACTTATCGCAAAAATGCCAAAATTCATCAAAGAAGCTGCTAAGAGATACGATATTGAAAAATACGTTCTTCTTGAGTGGGATGCTCTTCCAAAAGGGACACTTAAATCTGATGTAGAAAAAAAGATCCTTGCTGGGGACATCACGAAGAGAGCTGAACTTGCCCGCATTATCAATTCAGGTGGATTAGTAAAAGCTGGAAAGAAAACTCCACTTAAAGCTGCTCTTCCAAAAGGTGTAAGCGCCAATGCTTTCTTAAAAGCAATGTCATCAAAAACAAAAGACCTGAATCTTGACAAAAAAACTCAGGAACTGTTGAGAACTTTAGTTGAAGAAACTAAAGAAATGATGGATCAATAATCAAAACAAAATCAGGGGGTTTCGACCCCCTTTTTTATGCCCTTTTTCTAAATAAAGTTCTCCCGGTTCTCCTCCGAAAAGCTAATAGTTTTGTGTAGGTAGGAGATTCCAATGAAATCCGTCTTAATTTTGTTTTTTCTGGCGCTGAGTTTTTCAGTGAATGCAGAAATTAAAACCGTAAAATACGAACAAGGATTATCACTGAAATTCAGTGATCAGAACTGGCAGTATCAGTACATCAAAGAATTGAGATCGATCACTCCACATATTTTTGAAAACAAAAAAGACAAAGATCTAAAAGTTGTCGTTCAAAGAGAAACTCATCAGGAATCCCATTACAAAAAACAATCACTGGTAAGTGATAAATGTGCCGCTGCCAACAAGTTCTACAAAGAATCGATGCAAGGTTCAGCTCAGAATATGAAAATCAAAGGTCAGGATGTCTGTCTGATCAAGATGGTGAAAAAAGACAAAAATAGTTATCAAATTATTTATCCGGTTCACTTTGCCAAAGGCTCATACGATCTTATTTCGTTTGCCTGGTATGGTGACGAAAGAAAACTTGAAGCAGTCAAAGAACTCGTAGGAGACAACCTATGAAAACATCTGCATTCATTTTAATCTTTTCGCTTCTTTCACCAGTTCTTCGCGCTGAAGATTACCCTAACTTCTTCTATGGTTATGGCGGAGGAGGTTTTCCTGGTGCCGGTATGGGCGCAGGAATAGGGGGCGGTATTGGAACCTATCAGTTCCAGGGTGACAATAACCAATCAGTTCCTGTTTTTGACAATGGTCTTTCAGGAAGTGGTGTTCAGTACAAAAACGTCAAAGTAAATGCCAAGTGCCCGCTTCTAACAACAATGAATACTGATGAGACGGATTTACTTTCTGATTTAAAAAGTTTCTTAAGTACAGCAGCGAAAAATCCCAAGTGCTCACTCAAACAGGACGCAATGGCGGAGGCCATGGGAAGAAATCAGCTGACGATGCTGGAGACAATGCTCAATGGATCGGATTCTAGTAACCCTTATTCAGGTATGTCTGGTGTTTCAACTGCCAGTGTGAAATGTTACTCAAAAAACGTGGAACTTATCGGGCAAAGAAACCTTGCTTACTATTACGCTGAAAAGAAAATGACCCAAGGGACGACAAACCCATTCTCAAGTTGTTTAGCTGATTCGTCAGTGTCAACGGCATCGACTTCATATACTTACTCATACACGACGACAGAGACAGAAATAAAAGAGATGACTCTGGAAGAAAAGAGAGAGTGTATCAGCAAAAAATATGAAGACATGGTAGAAGAAAATCAAATGATCTGCCGTGAAAGTATCGCTCCTCAAGCAGTTCAAAAACAAATCAATAAAGGACTGGCGGGAATTGAGCAAATCCTTAATCAGGCCATTGCCAATCAGGAAGACTGTGGGTTTAAGTCACAGGATCTTTTTAAGGTGACAATGAATACTTTTTTAAAGACCAAAGCGCTTTCAGTTGTTGGCCCATGGGGAGCTGTGGCCGGCTTTGGTGCTGATCTGGTGTCTAATCTTTTAGATAAACTTTTCCCAAGTGATGCTCAGAAAGCGACCGCTTTAATGGAAGAGATTTTAAGCGAAGAAACATTTGAACAAAATGCCTGTTTGTATTTTAACGTTCAACAAAAAATGTACTGTGAAGATAAGCCGGTAGAAATCGCGACGCCAAACCCTGAATGCCAGACTCAGTCGATTGCAGTGAGTTCAGATCTTCTGTCGCTTATTCAAAAGTACCGTGACATTAAGAAAGTTACAGATTCTATTCCTGCAACATCAAAGCTTGGAATGATGACATCACCGTATGCAACACCAGGAATGAATACAGTTCCGGGGATGCCGGGGGCTACAAATACAGCTAGCATTTCACCTGAGCTTGAGTCCGCGATTTTAGATCATCTTGACGATCTTTCAAAATATGCAGTTTCCAACGAAGCAGATCTGCGCGAAAGAGTGAAGTCTCTTCCAAAGATGCAGCAGTCGAGAGAGCAGGCAAAGATTAATAAATTTCTTGGTAAAATGAAAGAGTATCAAGACTATGATCCAGCAAACGATCCAAATGGAAAAAAGGGAAGTCAGCTTTTAAGTGAGATTACAGAATTTTTCAACAGTAAAGACCCATTGGTTGAACTCGACCTTTCAATGTTCATTGTGAGAACAACTCCAGGAACTAAACTGGAAAATATTAAGCAAAAAAGTATTGCCCGCACGATTGAGCAGTTAATGGCGGTTAAAGATGAAGCCTCAGTTCAAAATGAATCGAGCAGAGCGATGGCGCGTTTTAATAAATACAAAAACGGTATGGCCACTCTTGCGAGAAAGAAATTCGAAGATCGCCTGGAGAAGCAGTTTAAAGAATTTGAAAATCAGGTGAAGTTTGTTTCCGCTAAAGATAGAGGTGTTGTTGACGACCCCGTTGCCGAAGGACAATTGCGCAACCTCGTTCGCCATTGCACTCTTCTTCAAGAGGTTTACGATCCGGGATTAGAAGGGAAGATGCCAAGAGTGTGTCAGAAGCTTACCTGCGACAACAACAAGCTGGATTATTTTAAACCTGCTGCCAACAAAGCGAACTTTTCTGAGTTTAAAAAGAACTACTGCGATAAGAGCCTCAGCTTCCAGAAAATCGAAAACAGTTATATTAAGGATCTTAAAGATAAGTCTGGTGCGAAGATTTGCGGTGTAAAAACAGAGAGCTTCTTCTAACTCCTTGACCTTTATATCCCGCAGAACTGTCTAAAATTTGGACAGTTCTACGGGAGTAAATTTGTCGGCCATTCCTCAAAAAAATCTCTTTTCAATAGATTAAGCCTCAATCAGATACAATTTACCTATTCACCTCTTTTGGCACAGGCCTTGCGATAATTAATGGTAAGAAACATTAAAAGAGGCTCAACCTTATGAAAACTATGACGACAGCAACTTTGAAGAACTTACACAGGTGTTTAACTTTTAAACACTCACTGTGCGCACTGTTCGCTTTTGCTGCATTTCAAGTAAGCGCTGCTGACACTAATAAGATGTCTAGAAAACCAGCGGCCGTTGAGGAAGAAGTCCTGACAGTTCCACTACATGAAGAGAGTTTTTTTACTAACGATAATATGTTCGCTGAAGATGATGCCGGAGTTATGAAAGATATGAAGGCTTCACTAAGTGGATGGGAAAAAACGGAAGAGTACGTTACTCTTTGGGATCTTAAATCGACAGGTATGTACACAACTCCAACTGCTTCACAAAAAGCTAAGTACATCAGTAAGAAGATGCTTCGTTATGCTGATAAGAGATTATCAGGTGAAATGAAAAAAGCTGATGAAGGCTCAACTCTACATAGAATGAGCAAAGTAGAAAAAAATCTTCGCCCAAATGCTTCAGTAAACGTTTCTAAAAACTTTGGTTTTAAATTCAAGGCCCGCGTCCTTCAGGGGAAGGCCATCATGGAAGTGAAGAACCCATGGGTTGAATGTTCGGCCCAAGTGAGTGCTAACGGTAAAGCAAAATTAATTACACGCAAAGAGTTTAAGTCTTTAGGCTTGGCGTCAGGAGCAGAGTACTCTGTGAATGATTCCGAAATGCTAACTTACATTGATCAGCAGATTACTGACAATGTGAAGGCCCGTCTTTCAAATACATCAGGAAATGACGCGGATTCAAGGCTAGAAATGACAGCTAGCTTCCCATTTAATCTTTAATTCGCTCGGCCTCTGGCATTCTTAGAAATCCGAGAGTAAACTCGAGGGCACTTATTTCTATGAATCGGAGGTCCTTAAATGAGTTTATTCGACGCTGCTCTTTTTCAAGACGCTATTAAGCAACTTGAAGACGCTGCAAAGATCATGGGTCTAGACCCAAACGTAGCTGAAAGATTAAAATACCCAAAACGTGCACTACAAGTTTCTGTGCCTATTCGTCTTGACGACGGAACAGTTAAAACGTTCATCGGATACAGAGTTCAGCACAACTTATCTCTAGGTCCTGGTAAAGGTGGGATTCGTTACCATCCAGGTGTAGACCTTTCTGAAACTGCCGGTCTGGCAATGCTTATGACATTTAAGTGTGCCCTTGTTGGTCTTCCATACGGTGGAGCAAAAGGTGGTATCTGTGTTGATCCAACACAACTTTCTCGTCAAGAGCTTCAAGCGCTAACTCGTCGTTACGCTACTGAAATCAACATGATCATCGGACCTCACGTAGACATCCCAGCTCCAGATATCGGAACTGATGGACAGACTATGGGTTGGTTCATGGATACATACTCTCAAATCAAAGGATACACTGATGGCGCAGTCGTTACTGGTAAGCCAATTGAAATCGGGGGCTCTAAAGGACGTGCTGAATCTACAGGTAAAGGGGTTGCATTCTGTGTAAACTTCGCTGCTGAAAAGATTGGTATGACAATCAACCAAAACACAACTGTTGCTATCCACGGTTTCGGTAAAGTAGCTATCCCAGCTGCTAACGACCTACGCGCTCAAGGTGCAAAAATCGTTGCAGTATCAGACGTGTCTGGTGGTGTTTACGACGCTAACGGATTAGACATTGAAAAATGTGAGAAATGGGTAAAGGAAAACAAAGTTCTAAAAGGTATGCCAGGAACAAAACACATCACAAACGACGAGCTATTCGCTCTTAACGTTGATGTTCTTATCCCGGCTGCTATCGACGGTGTTATCACTAAAGACAATGCTCACGTAGTAAAAGCAAAAATCATCGCTGAAGGTGCTAACGGACCTTTAACAAAAGAAGCGATCGATATCGTAACTGAGAAAGGTGCATTCCTTATCCCAGACGTTCTATGTAACGCTGGTGGGGTAATCGTATCTTACTTTGAATGGGTACAAGGTCTTCAGTCTTTCTTCTGGGATCTAGACGAAGTTAACAAGCGTCTTCACTCAATCATGAAAGATGCTTTCGAGAACGTTTACTCTGTTTCAAAAGAGTACAACTGTAACATGAAGTCAGCGGCTCTTGTTGCAGCTATCAGACGTCTTGAAAAAGCTATGAAGCTTAGAGGGCTATGGCCGTCTTAGTCTTTCAAAGACTTTACGATCTTACTTAGGTTATCTAATCAAGGGCTTCTTTCGGGAAGCCCTTTTTTTTTGCTGTAAAATCTTCACAAACCCACACCTGATTTTTATTTATGATAGTTTGCCTAAAAATTTTTTTAGGAGTCATTCTATGAAATCATTCATTCTTGCGATTGCTCTTACATTTAGTGCAGTTTCTTTTGCAAACGATTCTATCGAAGCTTCAAACGCTTCAGAGCTAAAAATCCTGGACCTGGTTATCGGTGTTCAACAAACATACTCAGTGACATCTGAGCTTCAGGCAAAGGTTGTAGAGATCCTGGCCGGAGATGGAATGAATGCAACTCGTATGATTTTAGTTCTAAATACAGGTTACCAGGATTCAAAAGTTTTTGAACTTGATGAGATGATGTATGAAGTAAAGAGAATCGTTTTCCTGGCAAAAGACGTTATCGTTATTAACTACATTCAGGACAGTTTTGACGACACTGAAGCGATGAACCCAATCCAAGTAAAAAAATCAATTACTATCAAAGTTTTAAGAAATGCTGACGGGACACTTGCTGACAAGATTGAAATCGTAAGATAATTTTTTTTCTTCATAGGGGAAATTGGCGATATAATTTCCCCTATGAAGACTATAATCACCCTTTTTTTCCTCCTTCTTTCCCTAAATAGCTTTGCCGCTGTCTTAAAACACGAAACTTCCAAAGCACGCTATGATGAATATCCTTTTCGCGAAGTCTGCGAGAAATTAGGCGCTAAAAATTTTGAGCTCATTGAGGCCAAGTCCATGAGTGAGATTGATTGCATGGGGAAGGTCTATCAGGCGATTGATTTTTGCCTTAATAAATTCCCGCTAGATAAAACTCTCTCGCGTGCGATCGTCGATGAGAAAACCAAGATGGTTAAATGTGAACACAGTGAAAGTGTTATGATTTCTATCTCATGCGATGAACGCGATTTGAAATACTGTTTCGATCCCAAGAAAGGCTGTGATGAATTAAAGAAAATCTACGCCAATAGGCTAGATGTCGCTCACTTCTCGATGCTAGAGAAAAATATCAACTGTTACTATTCAAGACCGATGGGCGAGACTTTGGGAGGCGACCACTAGGTATCTAGTGCGCCTTAAAGTTTTTCCCGATGTATTTTGGATTCAGCATGTTTTCTGTAGAGAAAATCTGGTCTAACTGCTCTTGAGTCAGAAGTTTATTTTCTAAAACAACTTCACTCACAGTTTTGCCAGTTTTCGCACACTCTTTTCCAATCAGGTCACATTTTTCATGCCCTAGAATCGGATCTAAGAAAGTCACGATGGCGATACTGTTCATAACGTTGTTCTTACAGATATCCGGGTTCGCCGTGATCCCATCGATACATTTATATTTTAGATTGTATGAAGCATTTTCTAAAAGGTTGATTGATTCAAAGAGAGAAGACGCAATCACTGGCTCCATTACGTTCAACTGCAGCTGTCCTGCCTCTGATGCCATGGTAACAGTTAAGTCGTTTCCGATAACTTTGAAACAAACCTGGTTTACAACTTCCGGGATAACCGGGTTGACCTTGGCCGGCATGATGCTTGATCCAGCTTGAAGTTCTGGAAGGTTGATTTCTTTTAATCCAGCACGAGGACCACTTGAAAGCAGGCGAAGGTCGTTGCAGATTTTAGAAAGTTTCACGGCCGTTCTTTTGAGAGCGCCAGAGATCATAACGTAAGCACCACAGTCAGATGTGGCCTCAATAAGATCTTCTGAAACTGTGTATTCAAGTCCTGTGATTTCTGCCAGCTTTTTTACGGCCACTCGAGAGTATCCCTCTGGAGCGTTAATACCCGTACCAATTGCAGTGGCACCTAAGTTTACTTCAAGAA
This sequence comes from Bacteriovorax sp. As-1, assembly GCF_058446905.1. Taxonomy (NCBI): domain Bacteria; kingdom Pseudomonadati; phylum Bdellovibrionota; class Bacteriovoracia; order Bacteriovoracales; family Bacteriovoracaceae; genus Bacteriovorax; species Bacteriovorax sp. As-1. Next base: position 1,121,085 of record NZ_CP184341.1, on the reverse strand, counting down.
TTAAATCTTTTAGTTTTGAAATCAATTTCACTTCTTCTTTTAGGAGAGTGGCATAAGCATTGAACTCTTGCCCTAGTGACATTGGAACAGCGTCTTGAAGTTGAGTACGGCCCATTTTTAAAATAGGCTTAAACTCTTCTGCCTTGTGAGTAAATGAAGTGCAAAGAGATTCGAGTGCTTCAATCAATAGAGTGATATGTCTATAAAGGGCAATCCTGAAGGCTGTTGGATAGGCATCGTTTGTCGACTGGCATTTATTGACGTGATCATTCGGGTGAATGATATGGTAGCTTCCTTTTTTCTCGCCTAGAAGTTCCAGGGCAAGGTTGGCGATAACTTCATTGGCGTTCATATTGACAGAAGTTCCAGCTCCACCTTGGTAGATGTCTGAAGGAAATTGATCCATACAGCGGCCGTGAATAATAATTTCATCACAAGCGCGCGCGATGATCTCTGCAACCTTTGCATCGATTGTCCCAATTTCACCGTTTGCCAGAGCGCAGGCCTTCTTAGTAATCGCTAGAGATTTAACCATGATGTGATTGTGGCCGATTTGGCTGTCGGAAATTTTAAAGTTCTCAATCGCACGTTGAGTGTGAATTCCATAATAGGCATCCGCTGGTACTGCCAGGTCTCCTAGAAGGTCATGTTCAATTCTCACGTCTTTTTGTGAACTCATAGCGTATTCCTTAATTCCCATGCCTTTCAAAAATTGATTTTTTCAGGCATTTTTTCTATTAAATTTTGGTAATTAAGAATGATCTGCCTGAGCTTCTTTTGCAAGGGGGAGCGCAGGAGATTTTTATGAACATGAGAACGAAAAGTATTTACCCGTTCGGGGGAGTTTTGTGTCCGGTGGATATCTTTGGCTACGCTTCAAACGGGATTCCAGGTATCGAAATAGTAGGGTTGGGAAAACATTCCCGAGGAGTGAAAGAAAAATTTATTTATCTCTCACGCCAGAGGAAACTCAAGTTCCCGTTAAAGCGTTTTGTTTTATGTATAGAAGGCGAAGTTGAAGGAAAAAAGTTTAAAGAAGAAGAGTATAGGTACTTAGAGCTGCCTTTGCTCCTGATGCTCTGGAGCCTGACCGGGCATTTGCCATTAGGGCACCTGGAGGACTGTTTTGCAGCAGGGAAAATTTCAGTGGAAGGCGAAGTTTCGCCGCTTGTTCTGACTTCTACTGTGCAAGAGTTTTTGCGTGACATGTTTAAATTAGAAGAGAATCAAATGCTCAAAATTATAGCGCCTGGTAACGTGCAAGTCTTAGATGACCAATATCATCTTCCAATAGAGGGGCTTTTTGAGTCTTTGAGCAGGAATTGAGCCTTTTTAGCCCTACTAGAGGCCTGTAAAAAATTACTGAGAAATGTAGTTTGGACAAACACACAACAGTTCAGGAGTTTTTATGAAAAAATCGATTCTTTCACTTGTTGAAACTGCTGATGAAGCTGTTAATCAGTAATTAGTCTTAAATCGACAGCGAAGTCAGTAACTCGACTTCGCTGACGTCAAACTCATTCTTCTTTCTTAAACAGTCAATTAGTGGAGCAAGTGAAACTTTACCGTGGATATACACGGTCGCGCTGGCGTTTTGCCCGCTAGTGATCGCCTTAACTGCCGAGTGCCCCATTTGCGAAGCAATCAAACGATCAGTTGGCGTCGGGTTTCCACCACGTTGGATGTGACCGAGGATACAGACGTGAGCTTCTACCTGGAATTGGTCTTTTAAATTCTTTTGAATAGTGTAACCGATTCCGGCCTCTTCGCCTTCAGCTGCGATAATAATCGATGATGTTTTTCCGCGTTTAATCCCGCGGTCGATATCACCGGCAATTTTTTGGTAATCAATCGTCGCAGTCGGTAGGACAACGTTTTCAGCACCTGTGCAGATCCCAACTTTAAGTGCGATGGCCGGCGACTTTCTTCCCATAACTTCAACAATAAAAGTGCGGGCGTGGGAGTTTGCCGTGTCTCTGATTTTATCCACGGCCTCTACTGCATTTTGAACAGCGGTATCAAAACCGATAGTATAATCTGTTCCACTGATATCGTTATCAATTGTCCCAGGGATTCCGACGACAGCAATGCCGTGTTCCTGATGAAGTGCCATGGCACCGTTAAATGACCCGTCTCCACCGATAACAATAAGAGCATCAATGTGATGTTTCTTTAAGATATCTGCTGCCTTTTTTCTTCCTTCAGGAGTTCTGAACTCTTTTGAGCGCGATGTCTGAAGAATCGTTCCACCGTGCTGAAGAATATTACCTACAGAGGAGACATTAAGTTCTCTGATATTGTTTTCGAGTAAGCCTTCGTATCCTTTTTGAATACCGTAGACCCCGAGGCCTTCACCAATTGCCGTTCTGACGACAGCTCTGATGGCGCAGTTCATGCCCGGGCTATCGCCACCACTGCAAAGAACACCGATATTTTTAATAGAAGGCTTGCTCATAAACTTAATCCTTATTTAAAAACGCTCACACCTTCAAAAAGAGGAGCTTGTGGAACACCCATGATATTTAGGACAGTAGGGGCCACGTTTCTTAAGGCCATTGGGCCTTCATTTAATTCTATTGTCTCATTTTTTAATTTAGGATCAACAACAATAAATGGGACTACTGCTTCTGTGTGAGAAGTGTGGACATCGCCATTTTCGTACATCATTTGATCCGAGTTTCCGTGATCAGCTGTCACCAACATCGTGACACCTTCTTTCGCGCACGTTGCTGTTAATTTACCCATCACCACATCCAGGGCCTCGATGGCCTTAATCGCAGCTTCAAAATTCCCAGTGTGCCCGACCATATCAGAGTTGGCGAAATTAACTACATAAAAGTCGTACGAGTGATCGCGAAGAGCTTCTTCCAACCTATCGCAAACAAGATAAGCACTCATCTCAGGTTTTAAATCATAAGTCGCCACATCTTTTGGAGATGAAATCAGAACCTGGTCTTCACCTTTAAATGGATGCTTGTCACCGCCATTAAAGAAGAAAGTTACGTGAGCGTATTTTTCTGTCTCAGCAATTTTAAATTGTCGCTTTCCTAAACTTGAAAGGTACTCGCAGAGAGTTCCACTAAGTTTTTCTTTATCAAAAAGAATAGGAAGGTTAACCCAGTCTTGCACATATGGTGTCATACACAAGAAATACCCGGGGCGAACAGGTACAGAAAAATCAGTAAACTTTGGATCTGTCAGGGCCAGCGTGATTTGAATCGCGCGGTCTGGACGGAAGTTAAAAAATAAAACAGCATCGTCTTTCGTCATCGCCAGGTTTTTATCAAACATCACTGGATTGACGAATTCATCGTAGCGTCCTGCTGCGTATTCGCTTTGCAGGTATTCAATAGGGGAGAAGCTTGTAAAAAGATCTTTCCCCATAAAACACTTATAACAGTGCTCGATTTTATTCCATCTGCGGTCGCGGTCCATTCCTATTGAGCGTCCTTGCATAGAGGCGAATTTTAAACCCGGGATATGCATGGCTTCTTCAACATACTTCACTCCAACATCTCGAGCGGTGTCGCGCCCGTCAGTAAAAGCGTGTAGGCACATTTCAATTTTATGTTCGTGGAAAATTTTAGCCAGCTCTTTCAGGTGATTGATGTGCGAGTGAACACCACCATCAGATAAAAGACCCATCAAGTGAATGCGGTTAGAGTGGGCCTTGGCATACTTGATAATATTTTTAATTTCTTCCATCTCTTTAAGCGAACCATTCTCGATTGCTTCGTTGATACGGACAAGGTCCTGACGAACAGAGCGACCTGCGCCCAGATTCATGTGACCGACTTCAGAGTTACCAGCAACACCTTTAGGAAGACCTACCAGAGTCCCGCCTGGCTCAATCGTCGTCATAGGGTAGTTGGCCATTAAAGCATCAATGTTTGGCTTATGGGCATGCTTGATAGCGTTTTTTAAATCCTTCGGATTGATTCCAAAACCATCGAGGATACAAAGCAGAACGCGATTACTTAAACCGTGGATTGATTTCATTTGTTTTCACCTTTTGATAATAGTCAGAAAGTATGACAGCACTAGCGACGGAAACGTTTAAGCTCTCGACGTGGTCAGTGCCAGGGATTTTAATAGTTGTTCCAACAGCGAGAAGGTCTTTACTTAAACCTTCTGCCTCTTCTCCAAAAACGATCACTATTTTCTTTTCCCATTTCACATCGTAAAGGCTCGCCTTGGCGTGTGAAGAGGTTGTGATAATTTGGAATTTATTTTTTGCCAGAAGGGCCAGCGCCTTCTTAAAGTCTTTGGCTTCAAAAATATCGACGAATTCAGATCCACCTTCAGACGTTCTGATGGAAGAAGCAGAATCAGCGACTTTTTTATCGGGAACAATGATTCCTGTTGCTCCAAAATGAGCCGCATTTCTTAAGATGGCCCCAATATTGTGTGGGTTGGATACATTTTCCAAAGCGATGATGACTGCATTTTCCGGTTTTAATGAGAGATAGGCCTCAAGTGACTTTGATGGGGCCTCTTTAATCAACATGCAGATGTCTTCATGGTGAGTGGCTCTGGTCATTTTCTCCAGTTCTGCGCGCTCAACAATGTGGTAGGCCTTTTTGTTTTGAGCACAGTATTTAGTGACGTGAGGAAATTTTTTCATCATTTCCTTAGTCAAAAATAGTTGAATAATATCCTGAGGACGTTTTTTGAAAACGGCCAGGCAGGCGTTTTCTCCGTAAATCCTCATTTCTTTTGTCATTAGTCCGTTGATTTTTTTGGCCATTTGCTCTTTTCTTTTTATCTTTTTTGTTAGCTCTTTTGATTCCCAAGTTTACGCCCCTATGGTATCAATTTTAGTACGTATGGGTCAAAGCAATTTAGAACAGACAATCACCGGATATTTAGCCCCGGAGGGCTTCGAGACGGACTTAAAAACCGAACTCGGGCTAATGGGTATTGAAATCCTCTCGCAACATGGCAGATTAGTGCTCTGTAAGGGAGAGGCGCAAGACGTGGTCTTTGCACAGGATACGTGGCTCAACGTCGAAATCCTGCCGTATACCTCCATTTCTCATGCCGCAGAACTTCTAAAGGCCCGCGCCCGCAGATGGAGTCACTTTTCACTCAATAATCACCGCAGAGCTGAATTAATTCTGGATAAAGTGCCTAGGGCGAAAATAAAGCGCTATGACTTCCTGGAAGAGATTCCCAAGACTCCGATTGGAGTTTTCTCACTTCTTTCCGATGCAGAAATCATCATTTCTCCTGAGACAACTTGTCCGCTGCCTTTTGGAGAAATTCATTTCAATGAAGATAAAATCAATCCTCCATCGCGCGCTTATCTAAAGCTGTGGGAGCTCTTCACATTGTACGGTTATAAACCAGACCCAGGAATGAAGACGATTGATGTTGGAAGCTGTCCAGGCGGATGGACTTGGGTTCTGCAAACAGTAGGGACTAATGTGGTGAGTGTTGATAAAGCTCCGCTTGACCCGAAGATTGCGGCCCTACCTAATATTGAATTTAAGCAAGAGAGTGCTTTTGGTCTAAGACCTCAACACGTAGGAAAACTAGATTGGTTTTTCTCAGATATCATTTGTTACCCGGATAAACTTTTAGAACTGGTCAATCGCTGGCGTGAGTCAGGACTTGTCGACAACTTTGCGTGTACGATTAAGTTTCAACAACCGACGGACTTTGAAACAATGTTTAAGTTCAAAGCGATCCCTAATTCTCGCGTTGTGCATCTTTCATGTAATAAACACGAAGTGACGTGGATTCATACTAAGGAGCCCATTAAATGAAAAACTTTCACAAGAATCTAAACATTGCTTTTATCGGTGGCCTTGTTGGTCTTGCAGTTATGACGTGGCTTGGGCCAAAAATGATTGGAGTGCTTTTAACTCCACCTGTGAGTTTTGGTGTTAACTGTGAACCGGCCACTCAATACTCTATGCAGAAACTTATCCTGGCCCAAATTATCGGGTTAGTGATCGGTGTGCTTTTAACTTTCTTTATCCGCTACAAACTTTTTGGTGGCAAAGCGCAGACGAATGCACCAACTGCTTAATGTCATCAAAGAGCACATTCCTCACAATGGGGAATGTGCCAGGCTTTTTCATGGAAGAGGAAAAAAATGGGAAGGGCTTGAGCATCTTTCCATCGATTTTTTTCCACCGACGATCTTAATCACTACCTATAAAGAAATTGAATCAAATGAAAAATCGGCCCTGGTCGATCTTTTACTTTCTATTCCTGAACTTTCATTTGAGTCTATTGTTTTACAAAAGCGCCATTTAAAAAATGACAACGTAGAAGTTTTAAAAGGGGAAATGCCCGCTGAAGCTTTTGCAGTGGAAAAGGGAGAGAAATACTCACTCAATTTAAAAAACCCTCAGAACACAGGATTTTTTCTGGATATGGGACTGGGAAGAGATTGGTTGAGACAACACTCGCAAAATAAACGAGTGCTCAATCTTTTTTCTTATACCTGCTCACTCTCTGTCGCCGCTTTTAAGGGGCAAGCTCTGGCCGTGGCCAATGTGGATATGAGCCAGCCGGCACTTAATGTGGGTGAGAAAAATCACCGTTTAAACGGTATTGAGATCGACGGCAGAAAGACTAAATTCTTTCACTACGATATTATGAAATCATTGGGAGTCATCTCTAAAAGAGGCCCTTACGATATTGTGATTATTGATCCGCCGACAAATCAGGGTCTGAGTTTTAAAGTGGAAAGAGACTATCATAAAATTATCCGCCGCCTGCCGGAAATGGCCAGCGAGGATGCGGTTATTATGGCCTGTTTGAATTCGCCATATCTCGGGAGTGATTTTCTTTTAAACGCCTTTAAAGAGCATGCACCGGAGTTTATCTTCCAGAATAAAATGTACGCGAGCTTCAGCGATATGGAAGTAAACCCTGAAGAGGGATTAAAGATTCTCTTCTTTAAACGCCAGGTTTAGTAATAAGTTCCAATCGTATCCCAATTAGCATCTTCAGGGATGTCTTTAGACTTTAGTGTGTCTAATGATGTAACGATTCTGATTACATAGTCAGCTTCAAAGAATTTCTCCAGAACATCCTGGGCCCTTTCCTTAACTTTAGGATCGGCGATTTTATTTTTGATTCCTCCGGCAATCGGGTAATCAAAATCATCCTTATATAGGTTAAAAAAATAGCTTAAAAACTATTCAACCTCATAAAACCTAAGAAAAGACCCAAATCTTTGATTAAACATCACTAGCTAAAATATAGACATCCTCCTCTGTAATCCCCTGAATAGTGTCTAAAAAATTGACTAATTTTTAGACAGGTGTTTGTAGAATGTTCACACAGCATACACCCCTCTTAGCTAACCCCTGTAAATCCATAGGGCACTGCTTGGCATGACAGTTGCTCTAATATAAACCAAGCAGTTTCTAAGAAACTATACTCAATACGCCTTTAGGGAGGACGTTATGAAAAAATTATTATTATCTATGATCGTTTTAGCTTCATTAGTTTCATGTGGAAAGGACAACAAGGTTTCGTCATCAACTTCATCGTTGACTTACTCGAACCCCTACCTTTCAGGTAACACTACAGCTCAAACTTATGTGCAGACATTAATTGCGCAAATTAACAGCTACTCATCTAACTTTGGTAACGGTGTTATCTCATCTGGATCAAGTAACCAAACTTGTGACACAAAATGGGGTATCTTTTATTACTGTTACACTTCGAGCTCTGGGTCATCTGGAACGACGACAACTTGGAACTCGATCGTGGCTTCAACTCCAACGATCACTTACCAATATAGTAACGGTGCAACAGTGAGGCACTCAGATGTTAACGTGTCATCTAAGCAGTCTGAACTTATCTCTATCTTGAACGCCGCTACGAACGTACAAGTTCAAGCAATGTCAGGTGGAAACGTATATTACATCACAGTGAGTGGTGCTTACTATGTAATTGACACAAGATACCCGATCCAAGCTAACCCATCTGGTGTGCAGTCTTCTTCAGGAACTCAGTACTTTGTTAGAGCAATCTAATCAGATATCAGACCAAATCACTACAAAATAAAAAATAGGGGACCCGAATGGGTCCTCTCTTTTTTTTATGCGATTTGATTTATAATAAAAGGACTTCAAATTAATTAAATCAAGGATGGTTTAACGTGGCCCAATTCAAAACAGATCTTAGAGATATTCACTTCAACCTTTTCAATATGCTAAAAATCCAAAACAACGGTGTTGGTGAAAACGATATGAAAGATATTATCAATGAATGTAACAAGTTCATTGAAAAAGAAGTTTACCCAAGCAGAACAATTGGGGACCATGAAGGTGTAAAACTTGCCAATGGAAAAGTAACAGCGCCTCAATCATTCAAAGAAGGAATGAAAAAGTATTACGAAAACGGATGGCACGCAATTGGATACCCGGAAGAAATTGGTGGTATGCCAGTTCCTCACACAGTGTCTCTTGTCTGTCAGTCGATCATGAACGGAGCAAACGTTTCATTCTCAATGTATCCGGGGCTTTCTCGCGGGGCCATGGATGTAATCCTAAAAGTAGGGACTCAAGAACAAAAAGATACATACGTGCCAAACATGATCTCAGGATTATGGGGTGGGACAATGTGCTTAACAGAGCCGGGAGCGGGGAGTGATGTTGGTGCAGTCATCACCACAGCAACTCCAAATGGCAACGGCACTTATAAAATGAAAGGGATCAAAATTTTTATCTCTTCAGGAGATAACGATTTCTACGAAAACATCATCCATTTAGTTCTGGCAAAAACTCCAGGAGCTCCGGCAGGAACAAAAGGTCTCTCACTCTTTATCGTTCCTAAAATTCGCCTCGATGGAACTCCAAACGATGTAGTGTGTACAAAAATTGAAGAGAAAATGGGAATTCACGGTCAAGCGACATGTGAAATGACTTTCGGAGCTCAAGGTAACTGTGAAGGTTACTTAATCGGTAAAGAGTTCGAAGGAATGATCAACATGTTCATTCTGATGAATGAAGCAAGACTTCTATGTGGTGTTCAAGGTGAAGCACAAGCAAACCTGGTTTATATGTTAACTGAACAGTACGCACGTGAGAGATCACAATTTGGAAAAGAGATTGTGAATCACCCGGACGTTAAAAGAACTCTTTTAAAAATGAGATCAATGGCCCGTTCAATGAGAAGCTTGATCCTTTATACAGGTGATCAGTTTGACCGCGCTCACCACGGTGACAAAGCCGCTGAAGATGAAATCGCATTCTTAACTCCAATCTGTAAATCGTACTGCTCAGATGAAGGCTTCCAGGTAGCAGTTGATGCTATCCAGACTCACGGTGGATATGGATTTTGTTCAGAGTACGGAATCGAGCAATTTGCCCGCGATTTAAAAATTGCTTCCATCTACGAAGGGACAAACGCTATCCAGGCGATGGATTTCGTAATGAGAAAAGTTTTAAAAGACAACGCTAAAACATTTATGGGAATCGGAGCAAAAATCCAGAAGACAATGGCGCGTCCAGAAGCTCAAGAGTTTGCTGACGAGTTAGCTACTTTAGGAAAGAATTTGCAAAAGGCACAAGAGATCCTGGCGCAGTTTGGAGCTCTAGCAAAAGCAAATAAGTTCGACACAATCCTTTTCCATTCAATGAATTTCTTAAATTTCTCTGCGAACTTAATTGGTGCATGGCTACTTCTTGAAGGTGCATGCGAAGCAGTGATTGCGTCGAAAACAGCTCAATCGCAAGAAGATAAAGATTATTACCAGAGCAAAAAAGTCGACTTTAGATTTTATGTCCAGCAACAACTGGTTAAAAATGCGGGAATTGCGCAGTCAATCCTGAATTTCAAAGAGGACTTATCTCAATTGAATGTTTGATCCACTTAGTGGTACACTAGTAGGGATTATACTTTTAAAAATTGAGCGCTAAATGGACATTCAAAAACTAAGTGAAGAGATTAAACTCTTCTCGTCATCTACTCATGGGAGTAGTGACTATGACAAAGATGAATACTTTGTCATGAGCGAAGACCGCAAGGAATTCGCCCCTCTTAAGTACATTCAAAAGAAATTGCCCGAATGCAAAGACATCCACTCGCTTCTGCGAGTGGGCTTTGTTTATGACTCTTATGAGCTTTCAAGCAATGAAAACTTCTCCATCTGGTATGAAAAGCAATTCTCTAAAAAGCTTTTACGCAAAGATGCAAAGAAGATTTCCATCGTCTATGTTCCCAACAACAAAATGATTCTCGATCAAATTGGAATCGTTAACCGCGCTTACGAAGTGCTGGCAGCGGAACAAATTCTTCTCAATGGAAAGAACCTTCCAACTCAATTAGGTGAGTGGTACGCCAAATGTATCTTCGGCCTAAAACAAGTGAAGTCGACATCGCAAAGAGGTTTTGATTTCGTAATGGAAGATGGAAAAAGAGTTGAGATTCAAGTAGAGTGGAGTGACGCTTCTTCTCCAAAAGGTGTAAAAATCAAAAAGACTCTAGTGGAGCTTTCTGATTACTGCATTATTATTTATGTTGCTAAAAACTTTATGATCAGAGAAGTCTGTTTCCTTGATTCAGAATTTATCTCGAGAAAGTTTTCAAATAAAGGGCACACGATCTTCTTAAAAGATTCAGACGTGTCTTCATACTTCTTCTCAAAGTCGTCAAAGCACTTTGATAAGATCATTAACCCAATCACTTTTTTAAAGTACGCTTCGCCAAATCTTGCGATGAAGCTCTCAGAAAAGCTGAGCGGTTAGACACGCATTTCACCAAAAGAAAATTCATTGTGTTCATTTCTTAAATCAATTAAATTTAAGGGATGAACACAACAAAATACAGCTTATTCTCTCTTATTGTCGGTCTCACCCTTTTTTCTCAAGTCGCAAAGTCTGATGAGCTTTGCTCATTTGAATTAAAAGGCAAGAGTGCTCACTTCACCATGTGTGAGAGTAAAAAATCGAGCTCTAAATTAAAATCCGTTTTCATTACGCAATTAAGTCACGCTTTAATGATTCCTTCTGAGTTTGAAGCGATCATCAAAAGAGATAATCCAATCTATAGGCCAGATCATAAAGGCTACCGCATGGGGCTTGCCAACCTTCAATGGCTAAACGCCAGAGAAGCCCTGGAGCGAGTCAAGACATTCGCTGTTGATTCCAGTTTAACTGTAACTGAATCTAAAGCATGGAGTGACCAAGAAAAAGATCTTCAAGCTGGAATTTCGGCCCGCAAAGATTTTCCAGCGTGGAGAAAAAAATTCAATGCTGTTGTTGAGAAAATGATTCAAGACTTCTCTAAAAAAGAAAACATCACTTTCACTAAAACTCAGATCGCTGGTAATCCCATTTTGAGAGACATCTTATCAACAGAGTATTGGAGTGAGAAAAATCAATGGAAAGTGGAGTGGGTTAAAATCCCTAAAGGAAAAAATATTTTAGGTTCTAATAAGCTTCAGCCTGGCCATTTCCCCGACGAAACTGAATTTGCTTACGAAAATAAAGCAGAGTTTCAACTCATGGCCTCTCCTATCACTCAGATGCAATGGATGCAGATCATGGGATCAAATCCTTCCCGCTTCAAACAAAGATCGTATTGCCCTGAGAATGTCCCGTTTTTAGGTTCGGCGGAAATTTGTCCTGACAACCCAGTTGAAAATATTTCGGCCAATGATGTTTTAGATTTTATAACGATTTTATCTCTCACTTATCCAGAGTTAAAAACAAGGCTACCAGATCAAAACGAGTGGGAGTTTGCAGCGAGGGCCCAGGCGAGCACGATTTTCTGGTTTGGATCAAACTTCGATGATGTGGCAAAAAACTGCTGGGAAGAAGTAGGGGCAAAACAACAAACTCATCCGGTGAAATCAAAACCTAGAAATCCATTTGGTCTCTCGGATATGTGTGGAAATGTCTGGCAGTTAACGAAAAATAAAAATGGATACCTGCTTAAAGGTGGAAGTTGGACCGGAGGGCCACGCATCCTGAGGCCTGCGACAAAGACCAAGATTGAGGCAGATGGAAGATTTATTAATGTTGGATTTCGTTTAATTAAACAATAAAAAAAGGCCGCATTCAGCGGCCTCTTTTATTTTATCTAATACAATTCATACTTAAGTAATCGACACTCAAGACTCCCGTTAAAAAACGTCTTTCTCTCAGATGTCCCTAAAGAAATCTCTTTTCTTAAAAGCGGATTCGACGTGAAAACGTAAGCTCTGAAACCTTTAAAGTTATGCTTTAAGTTTTCACCATAAGATTTATAAAGCCCTTTTAGCTCATCTTCATCACCCATGCGTTCCCCGTAAGGAGGGTTACAGATAATGATTCCCGGAGGATCATCCATCGGAGTGATTTTGGTAGCGTCGCGCTTGTTGAGAGTCACGATCTGCTGGTCAATCATAGCGTTGTGAAGGTGGATGCGAGTTGTTTCCATCGCACGCTCGTGGATATCAAAACCAAAAAATTGTCTTGTTTGAAGTTCGTTTAAAGCAGCAAGAGAGTGGTTGTAAATCACTTGAGCTCTTTCATCAAAAAGGCGTTGTGCTTTTCTGTCGGCCAAAAACCATGGGTGCTTGATGAAATCAAAAACCGGAACACGCTTTTCAATGTACTGTCTGATTTTTAAATAAGTCGGAGCCACTTTTGCTCTGATAAGAATCGCTTCAATCAGAAGTGTTCCTGTTCCGCACATTGAATCAGTGAAGATATCTTTTTCTGGATCAAAGTCTGTCGACATGATGATCGCAGCGGCCAGGTTTTCTCTTAGTGGCGCTTTAAGTGATTCTTCTCTATAACCGCGGTTAGAAATCGGGTCACCGCACATATCAACCAGGATACGGGCGTTGAATTGAGGAGTTCCAGGTTTTCTCTCTACGCGAAGAAGGAAAGTGATGTCTGGTCTTCCAGTGTCAACACTTGGTCTCTCACCGTATTTTTCTCTGAAGTTATCAGCGATCGCATCTTTTAAAAGCTGCGAGAAGATCATTGAGTTGTTGAATGCTTCTTTAGCATCGCGATCAAAAAGAGTGTTGATCTTAAACGTCTGTTGCACGTTGAAGATCTTGTCCCACCACTTTTCTTTAGCAAGAGCGTAAAGGTCTTTCTCAGTTGAGATTGTATAAACTTGAAGTTCTTTAAAAACTCTTGAGGCCACACGTGAGTTTAATAAAACATCCAGTGCTTCTTCTGTTTCAGCTTTAAAAGCAACTCCACCTTTTTCCACTTCAATGCGAGTGATGCCAAGGTCTCTGATTTCTTTTTCCAGGAGATGTTCAACTTCTCTCGGGCATGAAGCAAAGAAAGTCGACTGGTCAAATTGTTTTGTCCCGTCGGCATTTACTTTCGCCTTAGGCGTGCTTTTTACGTCGCTGAACTTTTTTGGTTCACGACGGTCATCTCGTCTGTCGTTTCGTCTTTCGCGGCGGTAATCACCACCGGCGTCTTTTTTAAATCCATCTTTTTTTGGTGGAACTTTAGCCATGATTTATATTTCCTGTTTTCTCATTTCAAAATAATTTAAGGCGCGTACAAGCAAGTCTCTATAGGAATTTTCCATAAGAGGGTTGAGGTTTCTTTCTTTGAATCTTTTGATTCTCCACAGAGAGATCGAAAGGAGTCCAAGGATAATGGACTGGTCTAAGAATTTCTTTTCAACAGCTGAAAGCGGTCTGACTGATTCATACCCCATCAGGTATGAGTTTACTAGTGGTGTTATGACCATTCCTTTCTCTAAACACGTTCCAGAAATCGAAATCCCTAAATCCAGAATGTATTCGCCGATGCCGGCCTGCTCGAAGTCCAGTACAGTGCTGATTTTATTGTTATCAAAAAGCGTATTGTCGTAGTAGAGATCCCCGTGAATGATCCCGGTCTCAAAACCAGCACTCATAAATCCTTCCAAGTGATCGCTAAAAAGACTCTCAAAACCGGCCTTAAAGTCAGCGGGGCAGCTTGGGGACTTAATGTAGTCTAATATTTCTTTAGGGCCATAGCCCACAGACTCATGGGGTCTAAGCGATTTCATTTTCTCTTGGTCATGTTTTAAAACATGAAGCTCAGCAATAGCTCTTCCTACTTCTTGGCAAGTGTAGTCAGAAGGTCCGGGAGGAATCCCCTGGGCAAACGGATAAAGCACTCCGAAATACGGACCGTAGTTGTAAATGAATTCCCCTGAAGTCAGAGGGAAAGGTTTTAGTGAGTAAGGGTAACCACACTCTTTTAAATACACTAAAATAGCTTGCTCATCAGCAAGTTGCTGTTGATTTTTATCATTGGAGATTTTAAGTAAAACTGTTTCGTTTTCTAAATCAACGCGGTAGTTAGAATTCGAAATCCCCAGTGAAAGTGAAGTGCACTTTTTCACCTTTGACCGACCGTAGAGCTTCAATATTTCTTCTGCCTCTGCGAGACTGATTTGTGTATAACTTGCCATGCTTAAATTACCTTGTGAGCTTCTCTCTGGAATGCTATAGTGAGCCTGTTTAATTTTATTACAAAATCAAAAAACCACTAGGGGGAATTATGGCCTTTACGGATTACAAAGTAAAAGATATGTCGCTGGCTGACTGGGGACGTAAGGAAATCGAAATCGCAGAAACGGAAATGCCAGGATTAATGGCCCTACGTGCGGAATTTGGAAAATCAAAACCTCTAAAAGGCGCAAAAATTGCTGGATGTCTTCACATGACAATCCAAACTGCAGTACTAATCGAAACTCTTGTTGAACTTGGCGCAGAGGTTCGTTGGTCATCATGTAACATCTTCTCAACTCAAGACCAGGCCGCTGCTGCTATTGCTGCTGCAGGGATTCCTGTTTTTGCTTGGAAAGGAATGAACGAAAAAGAATTCGACTGGTGTATTGAGCAAACTCTTAAGTGGCCGGATGGATCAGGACTAAACATGATCCTTGATGACGGTGGTGACTTAACTGTTATGGTTCACAACAAGTACCCAGAGCTAATCGCTAACATCAAAGGTCTATCTGAAGAAACAACAACAGGTGTTCATAGACTTTACGATATGATGAAAAAAGGCGAGTTGAAAATGCCTGCTATCAACATCAACGACTCAACAACTAAATCAAAATTCGACAACCTTTACGGATGCCGCGAATCTCTAGTTGACTCTGTTAAGAGAGCTACAGATGTAATGGTTGCTGGTAAAGTGTGTGTTGTTGCTGGATACGGTGACGTAGGTAAGGGATCTGCTGGATCATTCCGCGGTCTTGGTGGACGTGTAATCGTAACTGAAATCGATCCTATCTGTGCTCTTCAAGCAGCTATGGAAGGATACCAGGTTATGAAAATGGAAGATGCTGCAAAGCTTGGAGACATTTTCGTAACAGCTACAGGATGCCGTGACGTAATCACAGGCAAGCATATGGAAATGATGAAAGATGGAGCAATCGTTGCTAACATCGGTCACTTCGATCTTGAAATCGAAGTTGCTTACCTGAACAAGACTGGTAAAAAAGTAAACATCAAGCCTCAAGTTGATCAATACATCATGCCATCTGGAAAGAAACTAATCGTTCTTGCAGAAGGACGTCTGGTTAACCTTGGATGTGGTACAGGTCACCCTTCATTCGTAATGTCTAACTCGTTTACAAACCAAGTTATGGCACAAATGGAACTATGGGCGAACCACAAGAACTACGAAAACAAAGTTTACGTACTTCCAAAACACCTTGATGAGAAAGTAGCTCGTCTTCACCTTGAAAAAATCGGGGTAAAACTAGATACTCTAACATCTGCTCAAGCTGAATACCTTGGTATTAAAGCTGAAGGTCCATATAAACCAGACCACTACAGATACTAATTTATGAAAATAGCAATCGGCTCAGATCACGCAGCTTATGAAATGAAGGAAATGGTAAAACATTTCCTTCAGAGCAAACAGTTCGATGTCATCGACTGCGGCACATATTCGTCTGAGAGGGCCGATTATCCTGAGTACGCTAAAAAGGTGAGTCACGAAGTGACTTCTCAAGGCATTCAGGGAATCTTGCTTTGTGGTTCAGGAATTGGCGTCTCAATCGTCGCCAACCGTTTCAAGGGTGTGCGTGCAGCCCTTTGCCGAACTCCTATGGATGCGGAAATGGCCCGCAAGCACAACGACGCCAACGTTCTTTGTTTGGGCGCTCGTTTCACGACAGAAGAAGAAACAAAAAAGATTATCGAAGCCTGGTTTGTCAATTCGTTTGAAGGCGGCAGACACTCAGACCGTTTAAAGTTATTTGAAGATTTGGGAGAGAGCTGTTGAAACTTTTTGAAAAGGTGATGTACCCGGTTCTGGTGCTCCTTATTTTCTTTTACATGTACCACGCTAGAAACAATCCAATGTATTTTGAAAGCGAGCTTGCTGTTGAAGGTGGACCATTACAATGGTTAATCATTTCAACTCTATTGTTTGCTTCAGTTATGTGTTTTTACCGCGCCAGCATCCTCAAGCCTTTTAGAGGGGGAGTGTTTGCTGCTTGTAGCGTGTTTACCGGAATTGTCTTTTTAGCATTTGCTTTGGATGAAATGTCCTGGGGGCAAATCATTTTTCACTACCCGACACCGGAATTTATCAAAGTGAGAAACGCATTAGGTGAGATGAACATCCGCCATCTAGTTATCGCCGGTTTTGAAATCACCGACATCATTTTCACTTTAGGGATTAAAATCCTGGCGACACTTTACTTTATCGTGCTGCCATTTTTCTACTCACGCCTGGATCAGATCAAGAACTTCGTAAACCGTTTTGCCATTCCTCTACCTCGCTATACGCAGACAGGGGCTTACGCAGTGGCCGCGATTCTTATGAGCTTTATTCCTTCAGCTCTTCGCTACATTGTCTTTGAATTAGTGTTTTACTGGATTCTTGTTTTGATGATGTACAACCCACTTAACGACGAAGTTTTTTCAAGAAAAAGCCTGGTTCGTTAATTCAATTGATTCATTATCTTTTTCAGGCGCAGCCTGAACATTACACTGAAGGCCTCAAGCACGATGCCCAAGTTCATTTTGGATTTTCCATAAACTCGCTCGGAAAAGACGATAGGGATTTCGACAATGTCATACCCCATGGCATGCACTTTATAGGTCATTTCAAATTGAAAAACATAACCTTTAGAGATGATGTTATCGAAGTTGATTTTTTCGAGAGCTTCGCGCTTAAAGCACTTAAAGCCTCCGGAAATATCGCGGATTTTTAGGCCCGTAAAAAGGCGCAGGAGGAAGCCAGCTCCCAATGAAATAAGCAGTCGATACCATGGCCAGTCTTTGGTCCTGATGTCATTGCCGCTGTAGCGTGAGCCAATGGCCAGGGCCGTCCCATCATAGAGGGCCGTAATCAAGCGTCCTAAATCTTTTGGGTCGTGAGAGAAGTCACAGTCCATTTGGGCGATGAACTTAAATTTTTTAAGAAGGGCCCACTTAAAGCCTTCAACATAAGCTGTTCCCAGACCTAGTTTTCCGGCCCTTTTAATCAGAAAGAGGTTGGGGTGCTTGGTCTTTAGTGCCTCGACGACTAAGGCAGTCTTATCGGGCGAATTATCATCGATAATCAGGACTGAAATATCAGGGTAGAGCGCAAACAGACGCTCAATCATCGAATCCACATTGAGGGCTTCGTTGTACGTTGGGATGATGACCAGAGACTGACTAATCACTTCTATTTGCCTTCAGCATCCACTTCTAAAAGTCTTCTTCCTGAAGTTTGGTATCTCATCGAGATAATCTCAAATAGAGGAGTGTTGTTATCTTTTCTAATCTGGTTTGCTTGCTGAGCACGAGCTTCTGCCTTCTGAGCGAACTCAAGAATTTTTGAATTGGGAGCGGCTTTCGCAGCACCTGGTTTTAGTTTCGCTAGAATATCTTCAGCACCACTTCCACCTTCATTTTTTCTTCCTGCAGTCCCTAGTCCATTACCACCTGAGAAATCGACAATATTTGATCCTCTAGGTGCAACTGAGGCCAGTTTTAGGCCAGCACCTGAAGAGCCTTGAAGTTTTGCCATCGCTGCATTCGTCGCCGAAGAACTTGGTTGGTTCTGGGCCATTAAAGCAGCAACTGATGCTGGAACACCTTTAGAGGCAATAGCATCAGCAATCCCTTTTTGGTCTTTTGTCAGAGGAGAGTTATCCAGAGGAATCTTGCTCGCTAATTCTCTTAGACCTTTTTTAGCAATGGCCATAGTTGAATCGTATGATGATGAGTTGAGTGTTCCTCCGACAAGTTCTCCACGAGCCAGTGAGCGAATCGACTTATAAGGTGAACTTGAATAACCAAGCCCTCCTAACTCCAGAGCGCCTTCACTTTGAATTTCGAGATAATTGTCAAAACATGTATTGGTCTTTTCGCAGTTACAGCTGGCATCGATGGCCAGTGTATCCGTAGTACAAGCTACGCGGTATGAACTTGCGGCCAGTGATTTTTTATGCAGACCTTTTGCACAGTAAGTAGGATCATTTTCAGTTGATGGCTGTGAACAGTAACAAAGGTTATCAGTGATTGGGTTACAATCTCCTTTGTTGGGAAGCATATCTGCAATCTTTCTTGTTTTTTCAGCGTATTCTTTGTTGGCCGAAACTTCGCTCTGATAGAAGGCACCTAATAGTGTAGCAGCTCCCATTTTGATTAAGAGATTTTTATCCCAGGCAAAATTCCCAAGACCAGCATTGGTTGCGTAACAAGCAGCTCCTCCCCACCATCCGGCGGCCTGGATTTGTGCCATTTTCGCTCGAGAGTCATGGCTTTTAGCGGCCTTTAGTAAGTAATCTTTTTGGGCCGTATCTCCATTACCAATATCTTCACCCAACTCTTTTGTTTTAATCGCCTGCATAGCTGTGGCAATTCCTTCTGTCGCTGTAGGGATAAATTTGCAATAGTCGTTTGCTTTGGAGTCTACTTTATCTGGCGATTCACCTTTTGCCTTAGCTTCTTCAGCAGCTTTTTTATCTGCTTGCATGGCCTTATCACCCTTTGAGATTGATCCTAAGCTGTCACCGGCAATCGCACCAAACATCGCGTAGGCCTGGGCCACTGCTTTAACCATGTTCGGGTCCATTCCCATGAACTTGTGTTTCCCTTCATTCCCATTACAAACTGAGGCCATATCGCCAGTACAGTTTTGTTTCATAATATCGTTAGAAAGACCTTGGTGAAGGTACTGCTGGCTTAGTTGTAATTCTTGGTCTGTGAGATTTGTTGTGTTGATATTATTCTGTCCAGGTCCCAGAGCGCGGATTTCTTGGACAGGTTTATCGGCATTTTTCTTTTCGACTTGTTCACGAGATGCTTTTGCGTTTTCTAAAAGCAAAGCATTGTTGCTTGTTTCAGTGGCCGTTGTCACTCCGGTTGCTGTTGAGATAGTCGCAGCCGTCGTCGTTGTCGTTGTCTGGGCCATGGCCGAAACAGGGCCAAGAGTGAGTAGGGAAATAAGGGCCAAATTTAATGTTTTCATAAGAGTATTTTACCTTAGGGTCTTTCTTTAATCGCTGGGCAAAAAGGTTTCGGTTTAGCACCCTTATAAAAACAAGATGTTAGGTCACTCAAAGCAGGCCTCTTAGGCACAGGTAAGTGCCTTGTTTTGTAGGCTTTTGGTTCGTTGACGTGGAAGGTTTTGGTTGGTACAAATTTGGTTATGATGACAAAAAACAATGACCAAAAAGACGCTCACGAAAATGATTTATCTCACTCGATGGTTCACTACCTTTTAACGATCCATAAGTTAAAAGAAAACAGAGGATTCGCTCGCGTGACAGACATTGCAAAAGACCTGGACCTGACAAAGGGATCAGTTTCTACAATGCTGAACAATCTAAAAAAGAAGGGTCTAATCCAGGAAGAAGACGAATGTAAATTTGTTGTTCTAACTGAACTTGGTCACGAAGAAGTTCACCGCATTTTATCTTCAAGAACATTACTGTTTTATTTCCTAAGAGACTTCGTAGGCGTAGATGAAAAAACTGCTGAGTACGATTCTTGTCAGATGGAACACTTAATGAGTCCACAAACCAGCCAACGTTTCTTCAACTTCATGAAGACGCTTGCATGTACATGTGAGGATCTTGATAAAAAAGGACAACTACCAAAGTCTTTCCAATTCAAGACAACTCTCGACCTGTGCTCATACAACACAGCAGACGAGTTTATTCACAATCAAAAGGGCGACAGCCATTTACCAACTGATAAGTAGTTTAGTCATTCCACTACTTGTGAATCCAGTCTTTGCGCAGGAAGACCTGGCCAGCTTTTGCTTTGAGCGAAAAGTCAGTCTTTCCGAGGCTAAAAAATCATTAGAATTCCTTCTTTTGCCTAAAGAGAAGGTTTTTATGCGTTCTGCTGATAATTGTCTCGATATTGTGACATCGCCCGATAGATCAAAATTATTGGAGAAATTCCTTAGCAAGCGTTACACTTTGATAAGTGAAACTAGCGAAGCAGCGGCTTCTAATACTCAAATAACAGAAGATCACTGCCAGCTGGAAATGAAAACGACGAGAGCTAGAAAAGTCGATTCAATCAATGTCAGAGTGGGAAGAACCAACGATGCACAAACTTCCAACCGCGATTTAAGAGAGACATCAACCGCTCAAATTCTTCTCGGGATGGGAAAACCAGGATCGCTGGACCTTGATGGGAGAGCTCTATATGTCGAATGCAGACAGGGAGCAAGCGGGATTTATCAGTTGATCTTTTCATTCACAGAACTAAACAGAACGAAGGTCACTTCTGAAGTGAGTCTGAGGAAAAATGAACCCCTCAGCATCGCTCAAATCGTTACTGACCTCAATAGTAAAAGTAAAACACTAGGCCTGCCTGAGACAATTATCCAGGAAGCTGAAGGCAAAGATAGTACGACATTTGAATTGCAAATTAAGTAGGAGATACACATGAATATTCTTTTGAACAAATTCACGACACCGTTTGAAACAGTTCCTTTCAATGAAATTAAGCCGGAAGACTTTATTCCAGCTGTGAAAGAAGCTATTGCAGCAGCTAAAAGTAGAATTGCTGATATTAAAAACAACAAAGAAACTGAAACGTTTGAAAACGTCGTAGAGGCACTGGAAAATGCAGGGCCGGAAGTTGATCTGATCTCAGGAATTTTCTTCAACCTTCACTCGGCAGAAACAAACGATAAAATTCAGGCAATCGCTAAGGATTTTTCTCCACTTCTAACTGAATACGGAAATGATATTAGCCTGGATGCAGACCTGTTTAAGAAAATTAAAAAAGTCTGGGACCACAAAGAAAACTTCAACCTTTCAGCTGAACAAAAAATGCTGTTAGAAAAAAGCTACAAAAGTTTTGTAAGAAACGGAGCTCTTCTAAACGATGCTCAAAAGGAAAGACTGAGAGAAATCTCAACTAAACTTTCAACTCTAGGGCTAAAGTTTGGCGATCATATCCTGAAAGAAACAAATGACTTCGTCATGCTGGTTGAAGATAAAAAAGACCTTGAAGGCCTGACTGAAGATGTAATCGAAGCAGCGGCAATGACAGCAAAAGAAAAAGGGCATGAAGGCAAATGGGCCTTCACACTTCAATACCCAAGTGTGATTCCTTTTTTAACTTACGCTAAAAACCGTGAGCTTCGCCATAAACTGTGGCTGGCAAACTCAACAAAAGGGTTTAAAGACGGCGAAACAGATAACAAAGAAATTATTAAAGAGATCGCGACTCTAAGACACCAGAAGGCCAACCTGCTTGGTTACGAGTCTCACGCTCATTTCATTCTTGAAGAGAGAATGGCCTCGAATCCAAAAACAGTTTTTGAATTCTTAGACAACATTGTTAACCATGCGACACCTGCTGCTATTAAAGAAACTGAAGAGCTTAAAGCTTATGCTAAAAAACTCGATGGCATCGAAGAGCTTCAAAAGTGGGATACAGCTTATTACGCTGAAAAATTAAAGAACGAGAAGTTTCAGGTAAACGATGAAATGCTTCGCCCTTACTTCAAGCTTGAGAACGTTATTGATGGAGTATTTAAAGTTGCAAAAAACCTTTATGGTTTAAAATTTGAGCAACGTTTTGACATCCCTGTCTATCATGAAGATGTAAAAACATATGAAGTTTTAGATGAAAACGACAAACACGTTTCTGTATTTTATGCTGATTTCCACCCGAGAGCAGGAAAGAGAAACGGAGCATGGATGACGTCTTTTAGAGGGCAAAAGATGGATCATGGTGTGAACGTTCGTCCACATGTGGCCATCGTTTGTAACTTCACAAAACCAACTCCAACAAAACCTTCTCTTCTAGGATTTGATGAAGTTGTGACACTATTCCACGAGTTTGGTCACGCCCTACACGGTATGCTGGCAAACACTCGTTACGAGACTCTTTCAGGAACAAACGTTTACTGGGATTTCGTAGAGCTTCCATCACAGATCATGGAAAACTGGGCATACGAAAAAGAGTGCCTGGACCTTTTTGCTGAACACTACGAAACAAAAGAAAAAATCTCAGCGGATTTGATCAAAAAAATTAAAGATTCTTCAAGTTTCCTTGAAGGACGTGCAACTCTAAGACAAGTTAGTTTTGCAACGATCGATATGGCATGGCACTCAGCTAACCCAGATCAAGTTAAAGACATCGAAGCTTTTGAAACAAAAATGACTAATAAAATGGATTTCCTTCCATCAGTTAAGGGAACAAGTATTTCAACTGCGTTCTCACACATTTTTGCCGGTGGATACTCTGCTGGATACTACTCATACAAATGGGCCGAAGTTTTAGATGCTGATGCTTTTGAATTCTTCAAAGAAAAAGGAATCTTCAACCGCGATGTCGCTAATAAGTTTAAGGACAATGTCCTTTCAAAAGGTGGAAGTGAGCATCCGATGAACCTTTATGTGGCCTTCAGAGGAAAACAACCAAACCCAGACGCTCTTTTAAGAAGAGCTGGTCTATTGGCAAAATAGGAGTTTTAAATGATTGCATCAGGGACGATTTTAAAGTGCATTCTCTTGGCCAAGTTTCAGGTAGATATCGTGGAAACACCGATTTCTGAGTACGAAATGGCCTCGATGAACAAGGTTCATAATGGCGTTGCCTTTGAAGCTACTGTTCTTGAGGGTCGATTAAACTCGGTTTCAATTGAAGACCCGTCAGCTTCCGCTAAAACGATGAGTTATTCGATGAAGGACTACGCTCAAAGAAGCCTCTCGACTAAGTTGGATGTTTTAAACACTCATTCGTCTGTTGACTGTGAAATTATTTGAGCCACCCTAATTAAATTTTACCTTAAAGAAGGCCCGCTTAGCGGGCCTTCTTTTTATTGGCATCCCCAATGGAAGTTGAGGTAAACTTAAGTTTCAATTAATAGATAAAATGCCACAAAAGTGATAAATGAAGTCGCTAACTTAGTGGTGTATTTTACGTTTTGGGGACACTGTGGATCCTGAGCGCATTCAGAGCGGCGTTACTTCGACATTTTTACAAAATTATTTTGTGAAGCTTGTTGCTTTCGTGGCGCTCTATTTAATTTTTGCTCGCGTTGGTGTTTCACTGGCAACGATTAATGAGGTGACTTCTCCTGTGTGGCCGGCAACAGGCGTGGCCATGTCCGTTTTGTTTCTTTTCGGTCTTCGTTTCTGGCCCTTCGTTTTTATCGGTGCTTTTATCATCAATTCACTTTCAAACCTGTCGTTTATATCGATTCTTAGTATCGCCACTGGAAATACACTGGAAGCACTTGTCGGTGCAGTAGTGCTCTTTTTTTTTAGTCAAAAGAAATACCAGACTGAAACTCACTCACGGACTCTCGCAATTGTTTTAGCTTCAATTATTGGAGCTTCTATCAGTTCAATGGTGGGAACCCTGACTCTGGTTTTATCAGGAGCTTCACCAGGAGAAATGTTTGATCAGGTTTGGTTGACTTGGTGGACAGGAGACTCTCTTGGAGGCATCGTGGTTCTGCCTCTGGTATTTTCTTTCGTTAAAAATTCTTTTAGTTTGCAGGATGAAGTTCACGAAGCTCCAGGCATTCTTATGAGTCTGGCCCTGATCTTTGGTGGAGTGCTTCTGTGCTGGCTTCTTTTTTTTCAGGTTGAAGGAGCACCTTACTTATTTTTTATTTTTCCATACATGCTTTGGTGTGCAGCTCAGGCAGGAGAGCGTGGTAGTTCTCTGGCCACGATTCTGATTTCTTTTATCGGCGTGCTCGCTGTTAAGTTTGGCTATGGAGTGTTCTTACATGGAACGACTAATACAAACTTAATTAACTTACAGGTATTCCTGGCCAGCGTAGGGATCAGTTCATTGATGATGACTGATTTAAAGCGCATCTCTTCATTAAAGCAGCCAGGATTAGTCCTTCTGTTTAGCTGGATTTTCGCCAGCCTTTTATTTTTGGGATTCTTTTTTAAAAACAGCCGCGACTCTGATGATTATTTGAAAACCATTGTCGAAGGTGTGGAGCCATTACTTGAATCAAAAATGAATAACTACTTTTTTGCTCTTCAAAGTGGCGCGAGTTTATTTACCGCCAGCGATAAAGTGAAACAAGAAGAGTGGAGTAGTTTTTTAGAATACAATCAATTTCAAAAAAAACTTCCGGCACTAAGAGGGCTAGGTGTTGTTTTCCGCCTTCCTAAAACTGAGATTGAATCCTTTATTAAGAAAAATGAACTGAGAAAAGGACAGGATTTCGAGTACCATGCTTTTCCTGGCGTTTCACCGGAAGAAGCTTCCCAAAACGCACTTCTTTCTGAAGCGTATCTTGTAACTTATATTGAACCTTTTGGCGGCAATCGTTTAAAGGCAGGTCTTGACCTGGCGACTGAAGAACAACGTCGCATGGCCGCCGAATACGCCCGTGATACAGGAGAGCCGGCAATTACAGGAAGAATAAAACTCATTGATGATCCTGATGGACAGCCGGCGATGCTGGCCTACTATCCCTTTTATGGAAGAGGAGAAATACCTAAAACTGTAGCAGAAAGAAGAGAGAGACTTATTGGGTGGACGTATGCTCCAGTAATGACAGACCAATTCTTCAGCACTGTTTTTCAGCAAGGTAATTTAAAAGAGATCAGTTTTAAAGTCTCAGAAGATTCGTTAGGGAAAAGCACTTTAATTACGACGACTCCAGGGTATGACAAACTTCCAGGGTCTAATGAGATTATTAAAAAAGTTCGTTTTGGTAATCATGATTTTGTTTTTCAATTTAAAGGGACAGCCGCTTTTTATGCC
Organism: Bacteriovorax sp. As-1; assembly: GCF_058446905.1. Lineage (NCBI taxonomy): Bacteria > Pseudomonadati > Bdellovibrionota > Bacteriovoracia > Bacteriovoracales > Bacteriovoracaceae > Bacteriovorax > Bacteriovorax sp. As-1. The sequence goes on along the minus strand of NZ_CP184341.1, from coordinate 1,095,941 downwards.
AGCCGTGATTCATTTTCATCTCGCGTAGGCGCAGTGGCAGCGATTATTAGTTTACTGTTAGGAACATTAATCGTTTCTCTGCAGGCCATGAAAAAGCGTGCGATCAATTTTGCCAGTCAGACAACTGAAGAACTAAAGGCCAGTGAAGAGCTTTGGAAGTTCGCTTTGGAAGGAGCTGGAGATGCTGTCTGGGATTGGGATATTGATACGGGGAAAGTTCATTTCAGCAGGAGACTCAATAGTCTTTTGGGGTACGAAGAAGGTGAATTAGATAGTGCTGAAATAGACTGGCTAACGACAGTGCATCCTGAAGATCTTCCTCGTGTAAGAGCAAACCTGGCAGTACACTTTAATGGCGAGCAGAGCTTTATTACTGAATGCCGCCTCCTTTGTAAAAATGGTAATTATAAATGGGTTCTTGTTCGGGGAATGATGATCCATAATAAGTCCGGTGATAAGCCTCATCGCATGGTCGGAACGATTTCAGATATCTCATCACAAAAAGATTACGAATATGAAATCCAAAGACAAAGGGCCAAGGCACATTCTATTTTTGAAGGATCAAGTGATGCCCTGATGCTTTTAACAATGGATGGACGTTTCTTTGATTGTAACTCTCGCACGTTGAAACTTTTTGGTTTTGAGAAAAAAGCAGAGTTTCTTTCATTGCACCCGTCGGATCTTTCTCCTGAATTTCAGCCTAACGGAGGTGATTCAGAGACTATGGCCAACAACCACATGAGAAAGGCCTTTAACGATGGTTATAGTCATTTTGAATGGGTGCACTGTCGCAAGAATGGAAAGAGTTTTCCGGCCGAAGTTCTTCTCACTGCTTTTTCTTATGACGGAAGGACTGTTCTTCAGGCCTGTGTTCGCGATATCAGTGAAAGAAAACATGCAGAAGCTATTTTAAGCAGCCAAAGAGAAAAACTAGTGGCCTCTGCCAAGATGTCTTCGCTGGGGGAAATGGCAGGAGGGATTGCTCACGAGATCAATAACCCTCTAACAATTATCATTGGGAAAACATCGCTTTTAAAACGTAGAATTGAAGGCACTGACAATGCTTTAAGCAATAACTTTAAATACAACCATTCAATTGCCGAAGAACTAACCAATATTCAAAACACGGCCAAGAGAATCGGATCTATTATTCGCGGGCTGAGATCGTTTTCAAGAAATGCTGAAAACGATCAAATGGAGCGCATCCATGTGCCGGGACTCATTGATGAAACCTTGGATTTTTCACGCGAGCGATTCAAATTCCATGCAATCAATTTAAAAGTGAATATGGATGAAGGTGACTCGCTTTACATTAACGGAAGAGCGGCTGAGCTTTTACAGGTTTTGGTAAACCTGCTCAATAATGCTTACGACGCCGTCGAGCCATTAAAAGAAAAATGGGTTGAAATTAATGTCGGTCATGATGATGGCGTTTGCAAAATCAGCGTGACTGATAGTGGTGATGGAATTGATCCGGAAGTATTGGACAAAATCATGATGCCATTTTTTACAACAAAAGAAGTAGGGAAGGGAACAGGGCTTGGTCTTTCTATTTCAAAAGGGATTATTGAAAACCACCGCGGCAGGTTTTATTACGACACCGCTTCTGCCCACACTTCATTTGTGATTGAACTGCCTCTTACTTAAGCTGGCGAGCGACCAGTGCCTGGTAAGCTTCTTCGTATTCAGTAATAATTCTTTTAATAATCGTCTGAACATCTTCGATGGCGTGAGTAAACTCAATTGAAGGTCCGGCAACCCAGACTGTTTTATAAGTGGCCGCGAAGGCTGCTTTTTCTACTGCTTTCATTCCACGGTAGTAAGTAAGCATCTTGGCATATTTTTTAAGCTGCTTGTTGTGATTTAAGAAAGATTCAACGAAGTTTTGTTCAGTCCCGATTTCTTTCACATAAGGAGTGTTGATAACTGAACACGGGCTTCCTGAAATTTTTGTCGTCATAACGATATCCATCGCTCCAAAATCAACGACGGCTTTTTTGTATTCAGCTGATACTGGAGATTCTTTAGTGGCGATAAAGGGAGATCCAATCGAAACACCTTCACTTCCTAAGGCCATGACAGAAAGAAGACCTGCTCCTGTTCCTACACCACCAGCGGAGATCACCGGGAGCTTCGTTGCTTTCATCAACATTGGAACCAGGATTGAAGGAGAAATATTTCCAGCGTGTCCGCCGGCCCCGGAATTAACAGCAATTAAAGCATCAGCTCCAAGGGATTCGACTTTTTTAGCGTATTCAACATCGACCACGTCACAAAGAATTTTTACTCCCAGCGGTTTTAATCTTTTGATGGTTTCTTCTGGAGAACCAAGAGAAGTGATGATGAAGGCAGGTGGGTATTTTTCTAAAACAGCTAAGTGTTCTGCCAGGTGAACATTTGACTTATTTACTATGAGATTAATTCCAAATTTACCATTGCACTCTTTGTGGAGTTCGACCATTCCTGCTTCAAAATCGGCCGGGGTTCGGTAGTTTAAAGAGGGGATACAACCAATGAATCCGTTCTTATAGGCTTCAGCTAACATTTTGTTATTAGACACTAAAAACATCGGCGCCAGGATGATTGGGTACTTAATATCAAAAGTTTTTGTTAGCCAAGTTGAGATCATGGTTCTCTCCGTCAAAAATGTGAAATCTTTCTTTGATTAATTGTAAGAAGTAAGAAGATAAAATTCCAGAAAATTAGACAAATCATACCAAAAGGAACAAACTTTTTGTTAATCACGGATGATTACCACTAAAGGAATAGGTTGTTTATGATGAAAGGTTTCAAATCACTCTCTCTGGCCGTAGCAATGATTGCTATCCCAGCAGTGTCTCCACTTGCTACTGAAAACACAAAAAGCGTCTACATTACTATCGATTCAGATGCTCTAGCTTTTTCTGAAAAAACTTTCGGAAGAAGAGTAGAATCTATCGAGACAAAAGACGGAATCAGCGTCTTAAAAATCGATGAAGAATCGATTCCATGGCTTTCACTTCTTATGCACAGAAACTTCAACCGTTGTGGTGGATTCATGGTTCACGACGATAAGGAAGAAGCTCTTGAGCAATTAGATTCTCAAGATGGAGCTCAGGTCTTTGCTAAGAATAATATGTTCGCGGACTATACTATCAATCAGGAAAACTTAGTTAAGCCTCTGGTGAACGAAGTAAAAGCTGATAACATCTTGGCAACGATCACTAAACTTTCTTCGTTTAAAAATCGTTATTACAAAGGTGAGTTCGGAAAGCAATCAGCAACATGGATCAAAGATTACTGGAGTGATTTAGTCAAGAATCGCGCTGACGCGACAGTCGAATTTTTTCCACACTCTCAATGGGATCAGCCTTCAGTTATTTTAACTCTAAAGGGTGCGTCAGATGAGACGATTGTCATTGGTGGTCACCAGGATTCAATCAACGGATCATTCGGTGGTGCGACTTCAACGGCCCCAGGTGCAGATGATAACGCGTCAGGAATCGCGACGATTTCAGAAGTTATCCGCATTCTTGCTGATAGTTCATACCAACCACAAAAAACGATTAAATTTATGGCCTATGCAGCTGAAGAAGTTGGTCTCTTAGGATCAAAAGAAATTTCAAGAAGCTTCAAGCAGAAAAACGTCAATGTCATTGGAGTTATGCAACTTGATATGACGAATTTCCAGGGAACAAAAGATCTCGATATCGTTATGATGAGAGACTACACCAACGACCAACAAAACAACTTTGTTGGATCGATCATTGACCGTTACGTCCCAGGTGTGAAGTGGGGATTTGATAAGTGTGGATACGGCTGCTCAGATCACGCTTCTTGGCATTCTCAAGGTTATCCGGCATCAATGCCGTTTGAAGCGAAGATGAATGACATGAACCATAACATCCATACAGCTAGAGACACTCTGGCCGCATCAAATGGAAACGCTAACCATGCTGCAAAGTTTGCGAAAATGGCCGTAGCGTACATCGTTGAATTAGACCGATAGAAAGCAAGATGATATAATCAGTCGTGAAACGTTAAAAAGGAATTTTTATTGAGCACGACTGATTTTCCCGCCCTTCCCGATTACCAAGGTATCCGCGACCTCTTAGATACCGAAAGAAAGACCTTAATTAAAATTCATTCTTTTTCCGAAAGCGATGATTATCTTCGAACTGTTGAAGATGCAGGCATTGTCTTAAATTTCGTTGAAAAAACTCAAAGCGCTCTTTGGAATGTTTTTAAGCAGTACCCATCACTTGTTTCTATCTTTAACACTGAATACGTAAATTTCTTTGAATTCCTTCAAAGAGAAAATATTATTTCACTCATTTTTATCGATGACTGCTTAATGCCGGAAAAAGAAATTTTTTATTTCGGTCAGGATGGGGGACTCACTCCGGCAGTTCTTGAACTTCACTACGCTGTATTAAAGAAGTGGGTTGAAGGAAAAGAAACAAATCACGTTGAAACTCAAAAGAGTTTCAAAGAAAACTTCAATGCAGAATTAAAATCAAGCCAACTTGCCTGTCAGTGTGTGGCCTGTCTTGCTGATTACAGAACGCGTGTACGCGAAGTCGTTTACGATGAGTGCGTGGCCGCAATCAACGATACAAAAGCGAAGATTGAAGAGCAGATTGCTCTTAATAAAGAAAGTGCTATCTCTGATATCACTGCGATCTATCAGAACCTTTTAAGAACTCTGGATAAAAAATTTCAGCAGGTGCAATTCAGGTTAAAGAAGTCTTCTCTAAATCGTCTTGAATCGCAAATTAAAGGCCTTCAAGATGAGACATTCACTTATCCAAGCCCGCTGGCAAAAGAACACGCTAATAACTTAATCCTTTTCTTCCATCGCATTCTAGCAGAAGAAGGGCATTCACCTGAACTGGTGAGTGACGAAGAATTCACACGCTTTTTCAAGCAGCTTTCTAGCAACATCTGGAGACATGAAAAGTACCTGGTTGTTGAATTTAAAAAATTAATCAAATCCATCCTGGTATTAAAGAGAAAAGATATCTCTTCAAACATTCTTCAAGAGTATTTAGGGCAGTTCTGGCTGCACTCGCACGCTAGAAAAATTCCAAGAAAAATTATCTATCACATGGGGCCTACCAACTCTGGTAAGACCTACCATGCGATCCAGGCGCTCGCCGCTTCTCGCAAGGGATGTTACCTGGCACCACTGAGACTTCTTGCTGCCGAGTTATACGATACGCTTAACGGGAAAGGGGTGAAGACCACTCTTTTAACCGGTGAAGAAGTTATCGAGATTGAAGATGCTACTCACTATTCATCGACGATTGAAATGGCCAAGCTGAACGAAGAGTTCTCATGCGCGGTTATTGATGAAATCCAGATGATCACTGATAAACAAAGAGGATGGGCATGGACCCGTGCTCTGGTTAACCTTCACGCCTATGAAGTTCACGTTTGTGGTGATGGCTCTGTTCTTGACCTGGTAAAACAGATCACTGAACTTTGCGGTGACGAATTAGAAGTGAAGAATTATGAGCGTATGACGAAACTTGAAGTTGAAGAAAAGCCAATCGTGCTCTCTCAGCTGCAAAAAAGTGATGCTCTGATTGTTTTCTCAAGAAGAAATGCTCTTAAATATAAGTACGATTTGGAGCAGGTTGGTTTTAAAGTATCTATTATCTACGGAATGCTTTCTCCGGAAGTTCGTCGTGAGCAGGCCCGCAAGTTTGATAAAGGGATAACGGACGTTATCGTTAGTACTGATGCCATCTCAATGGGGATGAACCTTCCGATTAAGAGAATCGTTTTTACCACTCTTACAAAACACATTAATTCACAAGAGCATCCAATCACTGTGAGTGAGATTAAGCAGATTGCCGGACGTGCCGGACGCTTTCAACGTTTCCCGGTAGGAAAGGTGACGTGCCTTCAGAAAGTAGAAGATGGGTTAACTGACATTCAGGATGCATTGGATTCAGTGCTGGAACAACAGACTCAAAGTATGGTTGGTCCCGATCTGGATATCTTTACCAAAGTTAACAATGCCCTTTCATCTCATAATCTTCCAATTCTTAGGCTTTCAGAGTTTTTAAGACTCTTCAACACTATGACCTTCACAAAGCCGTTTTATTGCGTTGACTTGAAAGAGATGATTGAACTTGCTGAAACAGTAGAAGATATCGACAGCAATCAAACACTTTCATCAGCAGAGATTTTTGGATTCGCCTGTGCACCGGTTAACTTAGGTCTTCTGGAGCACGTTCAGTATTACGTTTGGATCTTAAAGAAATTTGTTACTAATGAAGTCATTAAGAACGAACACATCAATCACGCTTCAAATGAGATTGATTATCTTGAAACGACTATCAAGTGTGTGGAGCTTTACCAATGGCTTGCCCGCCACTTCAACAATAAGAATTTTGAGTTTGATGAGACAGATCTTTTGGAAAATAAACTTCTGGCCATCGACAAACTTAATACACTTCTTTCGGACAAGATCACGCCAACTTGCTCAAGCTGTGGGGGAAAACTTCCAGAAAACGCTAAGTTTGCGATCTGTGAAGAGTGCTTCCAGCAAAGGCGCTTCACGAGACGTCCATTCCAAGGTAGAAGAGGGTCGCCACCAGGTGGAAAACCGGGAGAAAGACAATCAAACCTAGCCTCGGCAGTAGGCTCAACGAAGAGCAACTTCCGTCAGGGGAAACCTTCTAAGAAGAGAAAGTTTCAAGGTAAACCAAAAAGATAGTTTATGCATTACCGCGATTTTGCCAGACAAGTTCTAGAAGGGGAGAGTTTAGAAGATAAACTACTTTCTTCAAAAGACATTATTCTGACTGAGCAGCTTCAAGATTATGAATTACCGCAAAACCCAGGGCGCACCAAGCGCCTTGAGTTCAATAACGAGCAGGTTAAATTCCCTCGAAGCGCAAGCTTTCACCTGGAAGATAAAAGAGGATTGGCCCTACATTTTTTTGCGAATCACGAGCTTCTGGCAATCGAAATGATGGCCGCAGCCCTGTTGCTCTATCCGGATACTGGCAAAGAAATGATCCAGTTTAAAAAAGGATTAATAAAGACCATTCAAGACGAACAAAAACATTTAAAAATGTATCTTGCGCGTATGAAGGAATTTGGAATTGAGTTAGGGGATTTCCCTCTCAATGACTTTTTCTGGCGTTCAATGGAGAAACTTAAAACTCCCTCACACTTTTATTCAGCCATGGCGATGACTTTTGAGTCGGCCAACTTAGATTTTGCTCAGTTTTATGAGCAGAGTTTTAAAGCGGTAGAGGACTTTAAGACGGCAGAGATTATGCGAGTGGTTTTAGAAGATGAAATCTCTCACGTGGCCCTTGGTGCTTACTGGTTAAATCAGTGGAGAGGAAACCAGGACCTATGGAACTATTATCGCACGCATCTGCCGGGAGTGATGACTCCGGCCCGCGCTAAAGGCATTCAATTTGATAAAGAAATCAGAAAGAAAGCAGGCCTTGACGACGCTTTTATCCAGTCGCTGGATGAGTTTAGAGATGAATTCAAAGTCACCAACCGCAAGAATTGGTAATGAAAACTTATAAAGTTGACCTGGATTATGAAGCCTCTCTTTTTGATCCTCGCTACGATGAAGGTTCAGCTTTTTCATTAAAAGTTATCAGAGAGTTTGAATATGTTTTTTTCCTTATTAATCAGGAAGCCTGTCACTTAAAAAACATCAAACAATATGATGATCATTATCTCAAACATTTAAAGTCTCTAGGGTTTAGTATTCCATCATTGACTCCAGATGAAAAAACATTCGATTACTGGTGGAGTCATCGCCACGAACGAAATTTAGAAAAAGAATTAAATTCTAAACTTACGTCAGTTGAAGTCGCAAAAGAAAGAGGATGGGGTTTTTGGCAGGGTAAAATAGCAGAGAGTGTGGAGGATGTTCTCTTTCATTTACAGACACACCCGAATATTAAACATTGGATTATTAAGCGACCGCATAGTTTTAGCGGTATTGGACATTATTACTTTTCTGTCGACCAGGTTAATGTTGAGACATTAAAAAAAATCCTGGTGGAAAAAATTTTATTGGAACCTGTTTATCAAAGAGTTTTTGATATCGGCACAACGTTTGTCATCCACAATGGAGAAATTAAACGCCAGTTTATGGTCGAGAATTTTAATTCGGAAAGTGGTGGGTTTAAAGGGGGAGCAGGGGCTTCCGATGTGGATAAATTCAAAAAATATATTCAGGAAAAATACCATTTTTCTTTAGATGAACTGGAAAAAATCACTCAGGAGATTGCCCAAGTTTATTTGAATAAAGGCGCTCTTTTTAATGTGCAGATTGACTCATTTATTTACCAGGAACAAGGACAGCTAAAACTCTATCCTCTAGTTGAAGTCAATTATCGCAAAACAATGGGACTAGTTATCCAGTCACTTGCTGACAAATATGCTGAAGCTCATCATATTGAATGGAAAGTGCTTTCTTCTAAAGAAGTAACCAATGAGATGGATTCCTGGGTTAAAGTTTCGCCAGAAGGGAATCATTTTAGAAGTTTTTACAAAGCTTTTTAAACAATGCCGACTTTATTAAAAGCTTCATCGACTTGAGAGGGAGCTGACTTATCAATGTATTTAAAAATCAGGATGACTTCAGTTCCTCTATTAGATTCTTCTGTTGATGACTGAATGCTAACCTCTCCATCAAAAAATCCATAAGCAATGATTCATGCGACTTCCATCTCAAATTTAAATTCAGATGAATTTTTTAAATCAATAGTCAGGTGAACAAACTTAGGCGATTGAATTTTGACCATGTCGTATCCGTAAGAAGACCTCGGGCCTTGATCCCACTTCGCGATCCAATCTGCCTCAGCTAAATGGGAGTTTAATTCTTTGATCTCGATTGATTGAATTTCAGAGTTGGTGGAAAATGCATGTCCTTCTTGGAAACTCCCAAGAAAGAAAGATAGATAAAAAAAGAATGAAAAGACCCATGACTTTCATGGGTCTATTTTCGGAAAAAAAAATTAAATATGTACTTAATTCATATATTTTTGATAGAGGGAAATTGTCAGGCTTCCTGCTTCTTCGAGAGAGCGGGCATAGATGACGATTCCATCTTCATGTCCATGCATACAAAAGACACCAGTGTCTTTGTTTTTAATGCATGCTTGAGTTGCATGGGCCATCTCAACTGTTCCGTAAGGAATACTTTCACAAGTAAAGTCTGACTTATCTTCAATCATTTTTTTCCAAATCTCGTTGGAATGAATGTGAAAGACAGCTGTGATGTTAGGGTTGGCTGCGTAGATAGCAGCGTGGGTAAGGGCTTCGCTGGAAGCTTCAATTGCTCCCATCATTTGAATTTTTAGTTGGTCAATTTGATAGTCGAGCACGCGTGTGTATTGAAGGCCATTGAGGTCAGCGTATTTTCCAGTTTGAGTACCAGTGATGACAAATTGGGGGTTTGTGCTTGAGTGATAACAGGAATAGTCTCGAAGTGTAGACATGTTTCCGAAACCGATATGCACTTCAGGGTACTCACCAATCAAGTTCATTTGATAGAGTTTTTTTCTCCAGTATTCAAGGGCCTCGTATTCATCGGCTAAAAGCGCCCCGCACTGGGAAAAATTTGACCGGTCGTACTTGATAACTCCATCATCTATGACTTTCATGAAAATCCTTTATAATTGTCTATATGCTTGAAAAACTTATCACAAATTTTAAAAAGAGTCTCCCTGAGCCACTACGCAAAAAATTAGGCGTGGCAAAAGAGGATGAGCAGGTCGAAGAGCAGGAAGAGGAAGAAGTTGAGGAGACGGAAGCCGAATCCGAAGCATCCCCTGAAGAAGACAAGAAAAAGAAGCAGATAAGCATGATTATCAGAGTCGTGATTATCCTGGTTTTGGGTTACTTGGCCCTGGATGAGTTTGTTCTAAAGCAAAATTCTTCTGAACCATCGGTCGAAGAACTTTTAGCAGCTGCGCCAAAAAAACCAAGAAGACCGAAAAAAGCAGAGGCGACTCAACCTACTGAAGCAACAGCACCGGCCGAGGGGACTACACCGGCAGAGGGAGCAGTTGCCGCAACGGATACTAAAGCCAATGCAACAGAAGAAGCTCCCATTGAAAATATTAATATTGCTCCAAAAGATGAGAGTACAGCTTCTTCATCATTAGATGTTCCAACATCAAATGAAGTTGTTGTTGATTCAAAACCTGTTGAGACAGGTGTGGATCAAAAGCTGGATCAATTGGTGAATAATTTTGAAAACACAACTGAGACTCCATCAACCGGACAGATGGAAGAAGTAAAAGTTCCTTCGATGGGAGGAGCTGATTCTGAAAAACAAGAAACTTCAATGGCCTCAAAAATTGTTGATGATGTAGCGGTTGAAACAGCACCTCCTGCTTATGATCAACTTGGACGTGGGCTTGTTTATAACTGTAAAGATAAGTACTGGGCCTGTGTCGATAAGCCGGCCTATGTTACATGTAACAAAAACATGAAGTGGAATAAGTCTAAGGGCAATTCTGCAGAGTGTGTAGTTCAAGCAATCTACAGTTCAGATGAAGACTGTGCAAAAGTACAGAAGTACAATGTGAGTACGAGCCAGGCAACGACTTTTTGTCAGAATTAAGCAGCGTCTTTCTTGAAATCTCCAGCGATAACCTGAAGAGTGAAGGTGTCTTCGTTTTTATTTTGCTCTTTCATCATACTAGTGATGAATTTCTCAACTAACATAGGGTCAAATTGAGTTCCGGCAAATTCACGAAGTTCAGCAAAGGCAACTTCAAAAGGAAGCCCTTTGCGGTATGGCCTTGTCGATGTCATGGCATCGAAAGTGTCAGCAATCAGAATGATTCTTGAAAATAGCGGGATGTCTTCACCTTTAAGCCCTTCCGGGTAGCCACGTCCATCGAAACGCTCGTGGTGGTATTTGGCATTGATCGCCATCTTCTCAAAAATAGGGAAGTCTTGAAGTATCTCGTATGACTTCGACGGGTGAAGCTTCATTTCCAAAAATTCTTCGTCTGTTAAACGCGAAGGTTTTTTTAAAACAGCATCAGGCACACCGATTTTTCCAATATCATGGAAAAGGGCCGAGACCTCTAGTTCATATAGTTCGTCTTCTGATAGTCCCATTTCTTTTCCTGCGGAAATACAGAAATAGGCCACGCGAAGCGAGTGTCCCCATGTATAGTCATCTTTACAACGAAGAGCACTTAATAAAGTTTTGATTGAAAGTTCGAAGAATTCTTTTTTGATAGATTTGATGGAAGGAGTAGATTTGATAGCATCTTCAATTGCACGTGAACGTGACAGCGCTTCTGCTTCGGCCTTAAGCTTTAGCTCACGCTTCTCTTTTAAAGCCGACAATTGAATTACATTGCTTTTCTTCGTCATTACTAGTTCCAGGTTCCCATCAAAAAAGGACTACCACTTTCATTTAGTATCGGTGAGAAAAGCCTGCGACTTTAGCAAGAAAGCTAATTTGACCAAAATACGCGGAGATATAAAATCTAAGGCTTCCGGCATCCGCCCTAAAAAGTAGGCAGAACATTTTTAAATATCGCTTTTTCCAGCCTTATTTTAAAATGTTAGAGACCCAAAGAAGCTTTAGGAGAATTATGCGAGAAATGGAATGCGTACGTCAGAATTCGGCGACAGATGAGTATATTAAGAAACTTTTAAAAGATGCAGACCTCTCGCCAAAATTCATCACTTGGGAAGATTCGCGAGTCTCAGCAAACTCGCCATTGCTTTTAATCGTAGATGAAGACCATATTGATGCTCTAATTGATGTGTGCGAAGAGCGCGATTTAAAGTTAGTTGTGGCCTTAAATACAAGAAAAGAATTTAAACTAGTGTCTCAGTTAAAAGATCACTTTGATAAAATTTTTGGTTTTATCGATCTTTCTCAAGAGATCAATTACAACACTCCTTTATTAAAAAATTATATTAATATGAATTTTTCTGATCATGCTGTGAAGCTCGATCAATTGGCCGCAGATTTAGATAAGGTTTATGAATTTACGAGAAGTGAGTTGACGAGAGTAAAAGACTTGCACGATCGTTTGGTGAAGGTGAGAGTTGACAGCTTAAAAGGCATCACTGTGACTAGTAAGTTTATGGCCGGAGAAAAAAGCGGTGGTGAATTTTTTGATATGATCCAGACGGACCATAATTTCCTTTTCATTCAGGCCGGAAGTGACAGTTATATCCTTTCATCTTTAATTCTCTCTGAGCTTGAAGTCTTAAAAAACTCAACTCCAACGACAGCTGTAAAAGCTCAAAGTGAACATTTTGAGAAAATGATCAATCACCATGCAAAGGAAAACAATGCAGAACTTAGTTACTGCATTATTAATATCGACCTGAAAACTCTTCAAGTTGATTGCCAGTTTAAAGGCAACGGCTCTCTTTTCTATCAGGGAGAGTTAATTGATTTCTCTGAGCCTGTGAAGTTAAAACTTAAGCCGGCCGAAAAGTTTTATCTCCTTTCAAGCGGAGCACTTAAAAATTTAAAAGAGCTTAATCCAAAGCTGTCTTTAAAGAGCTTCTATAAAGACAATAATGATAAAAACACTCGCGACCTTATTAATGAGTTTTTCTTTGAAGTTTCGCGAAACAAAGCAGGGAACTTTTTAATTTATGATGCCCTGATGAGTGTGATTGAAGTAGATCAGAAGACCCTTTATCAAATTTAGTGATCATCGCAGAAAAAAGAAAGGCTCCTGCGGGAGCCTTTCTTTTTTAAACAGATTTAAATGCTTGCTCTAAGTCATCAATCAAGTCTTGAACGTGTTCAATCCCAACTGATAATCTGATCAAGTTGTCCGAAAGACCAATCGATTCACGAACCTTCTTTGGAACAGAAGCGTGAGTCATGATCGCCGGGTGCTCAATTAAGCTCTCAACTCCACCTAAACTCTCTGCAAGGGCAAACAGCTTAACAGTCGATAAGAACTTCTTTGATTTCTTGATGTCACCTTTTAAGAAGAAAGTGATCATCCCACCAAAACCAAGCATCTGCTTTTTAGCGATTGCGTGTTGAGGGTGAGATTTTAGGCCAGGGTATACTACGCGCTCAACCTTAGGGTGTTTTTCTAAGTACTGAGCTACGGCCATTGCATTCTTCTCATGAGCGGCCATACGAATCGCCAGAGTTTTTACTCCGCGAAGAACTAGCCAAGAATCAAACGGAGACTGAGAAGGTCCGATTGAGTTTTGCAGTCGGAAAAGCTCTTTTCTGTGGTGATCGTCGTTTAACATAATACATCCACCAACAACATCGCTGTGTCCGTTGATATATTTTGTCATCGAGTGAAGAACAAAATCAGCTCCAAGAACTAGTGGGTTCTGGAAGATCGGGCTCATGAAAGTGTTATCTACAACAACGAGAGCTTTCACTTTTTTCGCCATTGTTGATACCGCCTGGATATCAGTGATTTTTAGAAGCGGGTTGGTTGGAGTTTCAAGCCAGATCATTGCCGGTTTGAAGTCTTTAATTTCTTTTTCAAGCTTCTTTAGGTCAGTTGTATCAACGAATCTGAAGTTGTGAGTGTGGTTGAATACAGTTGTAAAAAGTCTGTATGTTCCGCCATAAACGTCGTCACCGCAGATAATGTTTGATCCAGGAGGAAGTAAGTGCATCATCAGCATTTCAGCAGAAAGACCTGAAGCTGTTACACAGCAGTGTTTTGCTTGCTCAAGAGAAGCAAGACATTCTTCCAGACGTGTACGAGTAGGGTTGTGAGAACGTGTGTACTCATAACCTTTGTGAACGCCTGGAGACTCCTGAACGTATGTCGAAGTCTGGAAAATAGGAGGCATAATCGCGCCTGTTTCTTTATCCGGTTCCCCACCTACATGAATAGTTCTCGTTGCGATGTCGTGAACGATGTTTTTTGATTTTTTAGGAGCTGCCTTTTTTGTCATACGTTTTCTCTCTTAGCGATGAAATTTAAAATATCAATGTTAGTTAAAAGGTTTTTCAGTTTTCCACCTTCAGTAATCAGTACAACTTCTTTCTTTAGAAGAGAGTCCTGAACGTTAGCAAGAAGGTCGTTGATATCAACAACTCTGAAACCTTTGTTGTAAGCTAAACTTACGTTGTCAGTCAGCTTGAATTCTCCAGTGTAAAGCGGCTTCAGTAAGCTCGTTTCACTCACGACACCTTTAATGATATCTCCCTGGATAACTGGCAGCTGAGAAACACTCTTTTGCTCCATTAATTTTACAGCATCACCGATTGTTGCATGGTCAGTGATTGAGATTACTTCGTTTTTGTCTTTACCAAGATCTTTTAGAAGATCCCCGATAATAACGTTGAAAGAAGAATCGATGTAGCCTTTGCTCATCATCCACTCATCGTTATAGATTTTTGAAGCGTATCTGTTTCCTGAGTCTGGAAGGACTACCAGGATTTTTTTCGGCTCTTTTAAAGTCTTAGCGTATTTAATCGCTCCAACGACAGCAGCTCCACCAGATCCACCAGTGTAGATCCCTTCTTGTTTTAATAGAGCGCGAGTCATGAGGAATGATTCTTTATCGCCAACAACGACCCAGTCATCAATCACTTTGAAGTCATAGTTTTCTGGAATGAAGTCTTCTCCAATTCCTTCGATAACGTATGAACGAGCACCGCTTAGGTCTCCTGTGCGGGCGAACTGAGCAACGATTGATCCTTCAACGTCAACACCAACAGTTGTTAGTTTTGGCATTTTAGTTTTAAGGTACATTGAAACACCTGTGATTGTTCCCCCAGTACCAACTCCGGCCATATAAACATCGAAGTCACCTTTAGTTTGTTCGAAAATTTCCGGACCTGTCGTTGCCACGTGAGTTTCGCGGTTCCAAAGGTTGTCGTATTGGTTAACGTAGTACGAGTTTGGAATTGTTTCAGCAAGGCGCTTTGAAACTGAGTAGTATGATCTTGGATCTTCCGGCTCAACGTCAGTAGGGCACACCACAACTTTTGCTCCGAAAGCTTTCAGGTTGTTTACTTTTTCAACTGACTGCTTATCGGCCATAACGAAGATACATTTGTATCCGTTAACAGCGGCCCACATCGCAAGTCCCACACCAGTGTTTCCTGATGTCCCTTCGATGATTGTTCCACCTGGCTTTAGTTTTCCGGCCGCAATCGCGCGGTCCATGATAAACCCACCGATACGGTCTTTTGAAGATCCACCTGGGTTCATGAATTCTAGTTTTACGTAGATTTCTGACTCCACACCAGTTGTCACTTTGTTAAGTTTTACAATCGGTGTCCATCCAATGGCATCTAAGATGTTTTTCTTAGCTCCTGTCATCATAATATTTTCTCACTGTTTGTGATGGAACTCTTAAAAAAGAAGTTCCACGTTTTTAGTATTTCATTTCATTGTATAAATGCTCCACTGGAGCATTTATTCCATCACTTCTTTGATTTCATAAGCAGAGGCTAATGTTGATAGCCTCGCAATAACAGAGTAGACGGCTTCTTTCATCGTGTGATCTTGAGCTTCTTTCACAACTTCACTCATACACAGTTTTCTAAAAACCATTCCACGGCTGTTTAAGTTTCCAATATTGTCTTTTTCACCGTTGATTCTCATGAACCCACCAATCGACTGGCAATTAATAAGGTAGATTGTGATTTCTGCCGGCTTGTCATCGTATTTAATAATTGTCTCAACACCTTCTTGAACCAGAAGGGAAGTGAACTTGATTGAGTTTTTACCCACATCCATTTTGTTGCGGGTTTTGCGGTTCATGTTAATGATCTCTTCACCAGAAGACACAACTGAAATTCCCATTCCGTATGTCCCTTGAGAAGCTTTAACGAATACTTTTGATCCCGGAGGAAGTTCCGCAATGATTCCATCAACGGCAGCACCAAGTGTGTCTAATCCGCTTTTTTCCTCGAAGTCGACATGGTCAACGCCCACGAATCTTGCCTGGATTAAATTCGGGTCAATCCCGAAGTGTGCGCAGAATTCATCCGCCACTTGTTTGTAGTATTTGAAGTGAGTGTTTTTTTGTCTTCTAAACCATCCGATCTTCGGAGTTGGATTGATGAGAGTCTTAACTTCGTTCCAGTTAACTGGAAGCGGATTAGACTGATCGTTATTGCAGATAACGAAATCACATTTTTTTGTCAGGCCGTGGATTTCACCGTTTTCTAATTTAGCTTTTTCAATTGTCAGTGATGTTCCGTTTTGTGAAACCAGAGAAAGAGAATTGCTGCCTTCAAAAGGCGCTTCATCAAAAGTTAGAAAGATGACCTCGTAGCCAGAGTCTCTAACTAGTTGAGCAAGTTTAGTCAGGTGATCGAGATAGAAAAGATTTTTTGTATGCGATTCAGGAATGATCCCTACAACTTTTGCATCGGGAGCGATTTTAGAAATCGTATTTTTTACAATCACTGCTGCGTCTGCAAAATCCGCCGCACAGAGATTGTTAAATCCTGCAGGGTACATATTGTGATCGACTGGAGCGTATTTTGTTTTGCTCTCTCTTACATCGACACTTGAATAAAAGGGGATTGGTAAACCTTGCTTTTTATCGTGCAGGTATTGATTAACAATTTCGTAATTATTGAAAATAAAATTTTCAAATTCTTCTTTAGTGCTAATTTTGAATGCCATGAAACCTTCAGTGATATCAGGCCTTAAATTGTAAGGCCAGGCCCTTAACGTGCTCCAATGGAGAAGGACTATTTATTTCATGGAATTTTAGTACGTTTGTGAAGTTTTTACTAGCAAACTCAGCAAGCTTTGCCTCGCGAGTCACCATACCTGACTTTAGTTTTGAAAGTGGAGCATTTCCCGCGGGTTCCCAGGCATTCAAATACGGCGTTAGGCACTTATTGATAACTAGAAATAAGTCATCGTGAATAAAGTGTCCTGCCTGATCCTTTAGCCCCTGTGCTTCATTAATTTTCTGTTGCTCAACCGAAGTGACCAGAAACCAGTTGGAGAATGTCTCATTCTTTAACTCTTCCTGAAATTCCAGCGCATGCAGGAAAGAGTCGCGGCTTCTATAAAGAGCAAGGACAGCGTCAATGAATTCGCGAACAAATTCGGCACCCGTCACATCTTCGAGGTAACTTAAAAGTTTGTTTACACCAGTGGAGATAATCTTAGTGAAGATTCCCTGGCTTTTTGACGACCCACCGTGAATGCTCTTTCCGAGATACTCAAAGATTTCCAGGAATGATTTATCAAAGAAGTTTTTAATCTTCTCAGAAGACTCGAGGAAGTCGATAAAGTGTTTTCCCGGAGGAGTATCGAGGATAATCGTATCGTAGAGATTTTTTTTAATTTGATACTGAACTTCAATGATCGACATGATCTCATTCATTCCACCGTAAGGGCGAGAAAGGGTTTTAATGATTGTCGATTCAAATTCAGCTTCCAGCCCTTTTTCCACAGCAATACGCTTTAAAGTCGCTCCCGGCGACATCAGCATAGCATCAAAGGACTTATTTTTATCCTGTCCGAAAAGATCCAGGGTAATTGTGTTGATTACGCCATCATCTGTGTCCGGGAGGTTTAAAATTTGTTTTAATCTTTTGGCCGGGTCAATCGTGATGAGTAAAACTTTTCTTCCTTCTTCTGCCAGCGCAAGTGCCCTGGCCGTGGCCACCGTAGTTTTTCCCACGCCACCAGTTCCACAGAAGAGTTCAACTTTTTTCTGAGGGATATTGATCATAGAAAGGCCCCCATGTGAGGAGCGAGTTCTTCAATCACACCCACTTGCTCACTCTCATCAATATGTGGCAGAGACTTGATGTTTCCAATAATCTCTTTTTCCAGCTCAATTTTATTTTTTAAAAAATTTGGGAGGTCTTTTTCATCAATCTGATTGTCTTTTAAGTATTTCAGGTAGGAATCATTGACCATTAGTTCGACATTTAAATCAGGTCCATTACTGTTGGCCAGTTCATTCTGCAGGTCGCGGGCTTCATTGATAGCGAGCTCTGTGGCCAGGGAAACAATCAATGTTTTTAAGTGTCCTGGACGGCTTAAGAATGTGTGCATTTTCTCAATGTCTTTAACGATGAGACCTGCTCTAAAAATCTTTTTAAAGTTCGATGAAGACTCAAACATCGTCAGTGCGTGCCCTGAAGCCGGGGAGTCGAGAACGATTACTAGGTCAGGATTTTTATCTAATTCATCCAGGATATGCCCCAGTAGAATCATGTGGCCAAGGCCCGGGATCATTTGAAAAAGCGATTTAAAAAAATGCGTTTTCATAATCCATGAGGCGATGGTTTTCGAGTTGAGTTTTCTTCCGATATAAATTTCAGCAGAAGTATTGAGATCGATATCTAAAACCGGAAGAGCGAGCTTTTTCCAAAGCGATCTTTCCGGTTCTTGATAAAATGAATTGTATTTTACGTTATGGCCTGTGCTCTCAAGATGCTTGGTCATTGCCATGGCAAGTGACGTTTTTCCTACGCCGCCTTTACCTGTGAAAATGTAGAGTCTCTTTGGAGGTACTTTCATACTAGTTGAAAGTGTACATTCCAAGGATCAGAAGTTTCATATATGACCCTTCTAAGTCTGGAGCGTTTTCTTGTCTAACATCAAATGGGTCGTGGTAGTGAGCGATAACACCCACTGTGGCCTGGCTATTAAGTCTTAATTCAACTCCGGCACCAAGGTTCATCCCAAAGACCAGCTGCTCGCGAGTCTTCGTTAAAACGCCATTGATGTTTCTTGTTGCTGTCGGCTCATAGAACCCGAATCCACCAAGAACGAAAGGAGAGAAGGCGTCGAATTGGAATCCTTTACCTTTAATTGAAAGCGCGAGTCCTTTAATCGTTACGTCGCGGTTAAGATATTTGTGTTTTGACCAATGAAGGTTGGCCATAAAGTCAAAAGAGTAGCTGGCAGAGTAGTTGTAATAAAGATCAGGAGTGATCTTATCTGTCCCGTGGTCGTGGAAATCAGAGCGAAGAAACGTCTGACCTACACCAATACCAATAGAGTGCTTATTGATCTCATCTGGGATGCGAGAGTCGCTGGCAGAAGGAATGTTGTTGTTAACTTTTTTGGCACTTTCTTCGCCGGTAAGGACATGGATATTTGGCTTGATTTGTTTTTCCTGAGCTTGGGCGGGAGAAACAAAAACACCCGCCATAAAGACGGGTGTCATAAGAACTATTTTAAAAATGTTGTTTAGCATTAAGTACCTTTAGTTTAAGAGGGAACTAATGCTTAAATTTTAGTTTAAAGTAGTTGTAGTTTCAATAGCAGAGTTTTCATTGTTCATGAAAGGTGCTTTGAACTCAGAAACTTCACCACCAAGCTTCTTTTCTAGAGCTTTGATGTGTCCTGTGAAAGTTCCTTCTTCTGAGCGGATTACACGCTTAAGAAGTTCAACATCTCCAGCTCTTGTTGATTTTTTCTCTTGATCAAAAAGAAGTTGGATTTGAGTGATGTAAGTGATGTCATTCTTAGTTTTGTTGTCGATAACTTGGATTTCGTTACCTTCACGAATGATCTGTGCGATCTCTTCTAGAGTCACGTAACAGCTCTGGTGAGTGTCATAAAGTTTTCTGTTTTGGTAACGCTTAATGATTCTTACGTCGCTCATACTAATTTCCCCTATTTTATCGAGAACCTTTTTAACTTGGTTCTCAGAATATTGGTTTTAAGGCTTTATGCCGTAAACTTTCTATCACAAAACAAAAGTACAGAATCTCGGTTTCGCAATATTAAGTACTTTTTTCACTAAACCTTTAGACTACCTTTTTTTCTTTTGAAAATCAGGTACTTATGGTGCATTCCAAACGAAATGGTGCCCTCCTAAGGCTTAGCGAGCCAAGAAATAACAACATTGATTTGATGCTGTCAAACATTTCCCAAACAATTTTTGCTGTTCTTTTTAAATTTTTTTAATAATGCAATTAAATCAAGTATTAGGAGTGCTGCGAAAAAATGGCCGCTTTGCTTCTAAATCCTAGTTTTATTTAAAGCTCATGGGGGCAGAAGTCGATGAAGTTTCGAGGGAGATTATTTCCTCGACTGCGATGGATAACAGCCTATGCGCACTTTAAAATTTTCACTTTTAGCAATTCTTTTAACATTCATTTCATGTTCACAGATGACGTATTCTCCTAAGGGCGAAGCGTATAAAGAAATTAAATTTAATCCCACTGCAGAACTTGGAATTAAGAATGGCGAGTTAAAAGAGATGGTGGAGAGTGCTCTTAAAGTTGGAGGAAAAGCTCCAGAGTATCTGGCCACTGATTTATTCATCAAAGGAAACGATGCTTCGATTCGCGGAGATTTTCAAACCGCGGGAATTATCTTTAGATCTGTCAGTGAGCTGCAGCCCGATGATCTTTATGTAAAAAGAAAACTAGCCTATGAACTTATTCGTTCAGCAAAAGAGCCGGACTTAAAAGAAGCAGAAAAAATCCTGGAAACTGTATTTAAAAAAACAGACTCTAAGGACGAAACAGTCGGTCTTATTTTAGGAAGTGTTCATTCTTCATTGGAAAAAACCAAAGAAGCCCGCGCTGTTTATCAGCGCCTGTTAGCGGTTAATCCTAAATCAGAAGAGGCGTGTCTCTATCTTACGCGTTCTTATGTGGCAGATAAAATGTATAAAGAAGCGCACTCGCTTTTAAGCAGCTGTGAAAAACGCTCACCTGATAGTCCGGTCTTTTCATTTTTTCGTGGAAGAATGGAGTATGACAGAGGAAATAAAGCAGTTGCTCAAACTCACTTTGAAAAATCATTGAAAATTGACCCGACATACTCGCAAGCAGCAATGGCGATTGGTGCACTTTATGAAGAAAAGGAGCAATTTGCTAAAGCGCTTAAAGTTTATAAGAAGTTTGTGGATAATGAAGAAAACGCCGGCAATACTCAGGTGCTCTCACGCATGGTGACGGTAATGTTCTCAATGGAAAAAACAGCAGAGGTTCTTCCTTATGCTGAGACATTGGTTTCTTTAGACAATACAGACCTGAACTTAAAGGTTCGTCTGGGATTATTGTACTCAGATATGGAACGTTATGACGAAGCGGCCAAACTCTTTAAAGATGTTTTAGAAGTTGTGCCAGAATCAGATAAAGTTCTTTACTATCTTGGGGCACTTCATCAGCAAACAAACCAGCCGGCAGAAGCGATGATATACTTCAAGCGCATCGGCGCAAGCAGTCCACTGTTTGGCGACGCTGGACTTCAAGTCGGACAAATTATGGGCGTGCGTGCCCGCGAAGAATTTGTTCAAGGAAAAGTTGATTCAATGAAACTCTTTAATCAATTCGTTGATGGAAGAGTGAAAGAGAATCCGGAAATGACGATGGAGCTTAAAATGCTTCAGGCGAGTTTCTTTGAAGACACTTTCCAATACAAAAATGCGATTGCCACTTTATCGTCTTTAAAAGAACACAAGAATTTCACAGAAAGCCACAGCTACTACCTGGCTTCGATCATGGAAAAAGACGGACAGTATAATGAAGCTAGAAAATTAGTACAGGTGATTGTAGACAAAGATCCAAACAATGCTCACGCGCTTAACTTCTTAGGTTACTCATACCTGGAAAGAAAAGAAAAAATGGATGTGGCCTTCGAATATATTTCGAAAGCTGTTTCATTAAGACCTGATGACGGGTATATTAGAGACTCACTTGCATGGTATTTTTACCAGACAGGAAAATATCACGAAGCTTTAGCAGAGGCGAGAAAGGCCATCGAGTTAGTCAAAGGTGATCCCACGATCACGAAGCACCTCGGAATGATTTATCAGCGTCTGCACAATTATGATAAAGCAAAAATGTACCTGACAGAAGCACTGAAGAGCGCTCAGGCAAAAGCAGAGAGAGAAGACGTATTAAGACTTTTAGAAGACGTGGAGAAAAGCAGATTACCGGCCTCTATTCCTTAGGGCGCAGTTGTCTTTTATTTTCTTTGTTAGTTCTTCTAGTTTCTTGTGCAACGGAAACTCCTAAATCAGCGGCTGATTTTCAAACCGAATTCCAAAAAATTTGTGTAGAGGGAAGTGGAAATGGACGCATCGAGCTTTTATCCACTAAACATATTTTTTCTTACGAATCTCAGATTTCACGAAAAGAAAACAGGTTCGATTTAGTGTTAGATTTTCCAGTCATCGGAGAGAGAGAGCTTGCGTTATCTCTCGATCCTGAATTTGTAAATCGCACGATTAAAAATTCTGAGATTACTGAGCTTTTAAAAGATCAACTAGGCGAGCGAACTGACAAAGCAAAAATAGCCAAGAGCATTGAAGAGTTCTTTGTTTTTGCTTCTGATTTCATGCGCTTCAAAGCAGCGAAAGTTTACCCTAAACATTTTTCGGCCAGCTTTTCTGACAATCATTTCATCATGGAGCGCACTACACCTTCATATAGATTTGTTGTTGATAACTCGGTATCTAACCAAAAATTCTATGAGAGAGTCGTCTTTAAAATCTTCGTAAAAGACCTCTCAAATGATCCCATTTTGACACTGTTTTTAGTCCCAAAAGAATGCGACATGTAAGTATTGTGACGCATTAAAAAAAAATCCCAAAAAAAATGACAAATGCAGAGAATCATAGATATAAATAAAAGTCCGACCATTTTATTTTGTTAATCGAGGATTTTTAAATGAAAATGCGAAACATCTTATTGGCCCTAACTGTTGCTGCAGCGACTGCATTAACTGGCTGTGCAAAAAAACAAGACGCGAGTGAACGCGTTCTTAACATCGTGAGCCCTGCTGAAATTAAAGGTTACGATCCGATTATGTCGGACGATCTTTATTCTGGTAGAGAGATCGCAAAAATCTATGAAGGCTTACTAGCATATCATTACCTAAAAATGCCGTATGAGCTAATTCCAAACCTTGCTGAAGCAATGCCGGAAGTTTCAAAAGATGGTATCACTTACACTTTCAAAATTAGAAAAGGCGTTCTATTCCAAGACGACGCAGCTTTCCCTAATGGAAAAGGAAGAGAAGTAGAAGCTTCTGACTTCGTTTACTCAATCAAGCGTCTTGCTGATTCAAAAAACCAAGCAAGCGGATGGTGGATCCTTGATGGAAAACTAAAAGGTCTAAACGAGTGGCGCGATAAAAACGCTAACCTTCCAGCGACTAACTACGATGAAGAAGTTGAAGGTCTAAAAGCTCTAGACAAATATACACTTCAATTCAAACTAGCGAAGCCATTCCCACAATTCCTATACTCTCTAGCAATGGGATTCACTTCTGTAGTTTCTAAAGAAGTAGTAGCGAAGTACGGAAAAGAGTTCATCAACCACCCGGTTGGAACTGGACCATACGTTCTTCCAAAATTCGACCAAGGTAAACGTATCGTTTACACAAAGAACCCAACTTTCAGAGAAAAACTATATCCAAGCGACGCTTCTCCAGAGTACCAAAATCTTCTTGGCGACGCTGGAAAGAAACTTCCACTTGTTGATAAAGTCATCGTACACGTAATGGTTGAATCTCAACCAGCATGGTTAAAGTTCAACAAAGGTGAAATCGATTACTTTGGTGTTCCAAAAGACAACTTCGCAACAGCGGTAAAAGACAACAAGATCTCTGGTGAGCTTGCTGATAAAGGAATCGTTCTTACGATCTCTCCACAGCTTGACGTTACATACACAAGCTTTAACTACGACAACAAGCTTTTCCACAACACGAACTTAAGAAGAGCTATGTACCTTGCTTACGACGAAGCAAAAGCTAACGAACTATTCTATAACAATACAGCTTTCCCAGCTCAATCAATCGTTCCTCCTGGAATTGCTGGTAACGACCCAGCTTACAAAAACCAGTGGAAAGGACCAAACATTGAACTAGCTAAGAAGACTCTTGCTCTAGCAGGATACCCAGAAGGTAAAGGTCTTCCAGAAATCGTTTACGACATTCCAGATTCAACAACATCTCGTCAGATGGGTGAATACTTCCAAAAGCAAATGGAGCAAATCGGAATCAAGATCAAGATCTCTGCTTCTCCATGGCCAGAATTCCAAGCTAAGCTTAAGAAGAGATCGGGACAAATGTTCGGTATCGCATGGGGAGCAGATTACCCAGATGCTGAGAACTTCCTACAACTTTTCTACGGACCAAACTCAGCACCAGGTGCTAACAGCTCGAACTACAACGATCCAAAGTTCAACAAAGAATTCGAGCAAGCTGTGATGATGCAAGATTCTCCAGCGAGAACTGCTCTATACGAAAAACTAAACAAGTACATTGCTGAAGAAGTAGTAAGCTTATTCGGTGTTCACCGTCAGGCGTACACTCTTCAACAATCATGGTTAAGAAACTACCGTGCATCTGATCTTCACCACGACAATGTTCAGTACTTGAACCTTGATACGGCTAAAAAAGAAGAGATGGCTAAAAAGTTTTAATCTCAAATAGGTTTAATAAGAAATGAATTTGTACTCTTACATTCTACGCAGGCTCCTATATGTCATCCCAGTACTACTGGGAGTCTGCTTAATTATTTTTGTTATCTTTAACGTTGTAGCTCCTGATCCAGCGTTTATCCTTTTAGGAAAGCACGCAACTCACGAGCAGATCGCCCAACTTCACCACGAGCTTGGAATGGACCGCCCTTTTTGGGAGCAGTACCTTTCAATCGTAAGATCAGCTTTCACATTTGACTTTGGTTATTCATGGTCATCTAAGCAGCAAATTTGGGAAATGATCAAGGCCGGAGCAGGTCCGTCACTATCGATCACTGTTCCACTCTTCATCATCGTTAACATCGTATCTATTTCAACAGCGCTACTTGTTTCTTTCTACCGCGGAAAGATGCTGGATAAGACAGTTCTTATCCTTTCTATCGCGATGATGAGTATTCCAAGTTTAGCGTATATCCTTTTTGGTCAGTGGTATTTCGCTTACACGCTTGGATGGTTTGAAATCTCAGGGTACGAAGCAGGGTTTCCAAACTTCATTCCTTATACAATCCTTCCAGTTCTTCTTTATATTGCTATCAGTTGGGGACCAGACACAAGATTCTACCGTTCAGTTATTCTGGACGAAGTTTATCAGGACTATGTTCGTACAGCGCGTGCTAAGGGCGTGGGCGAACTAAGCATCATGTTCAAGCACGTATTAAAGAACGCGATGATCCCGATTTTAACTTATGTAATTATCCAGATTCCTTTCCTTATCCTAGGGCTCTTACTTGCTGAAGCTTTCTTCAGTATTCCAGGACTAGGTGGGATTACAATTAAAGCAATCAACACGAGTGATTTCCCGGTCATTAAAGCTATGACGATCTTAAGTGCGGTAGGGTTTATCATTTTCGGTGTTATCACAGACGTTCTATACACTGTGGTTGACCCGCGTATGAGATTGAAATAGGACGAGAAGAATGACGACAGATACTAAGACAATTGCACTAGAAGTTCCTGTAACAAAAAATAAAGCATCCAAGTCCCTGTGGCAGCATGCTTTCTCTACAATCGTTAAAGACAAGCTTGCTCTTGTTTCTTTGATCATTGTTGGGTTTTACTTTTTAATCGCTCTTTTAACTTTCCTTGGCGTCATCGCCAGCAACTGGGGAGTTGAGGTAGGTCCTTCTTACGCACCACCAGGTGCAGAATACATTTTCGGAACAGACATTTTCGGAAGAAGCGTTTTTTTAAAGATGGTTAAAGGAGCTGAAACGGCCGTTGCCATCGGTTTAGCGACTTCTTTCATCGCTTTATTTATCGGAACAACTCTTGGAGCTCTTGCTGGTTATTTCGGTGGGATCGTTGATGAAATCATCGTTTGGTTTTACACTACATTCTCATCAATCCCATTCATCATGCTTCTGGTTGCGATCGCTTTCATCATGGGGAAGGGAACGTCGACAGTATTTATCTCTCTCGGGGTTACGAGTTGGGTAGGTCTGTGCCGTATCGTCCGCGGTGAGGTAATGAAGCACAAAGACCGCGAGTACTCTCAAGCGGCAAACGCTTTAGGTGCTGGTCACACAAGAAAAATTTTCAAGCATATTTTACCGAACATCACTCACGTTCTTATCATCAACTTCTCGCTGACTTTTGAAGCGGCGATTAAATCTGAAGTTATTCTTTCTTACCTGGGGCTTGGAGTTCAAGGACGTCCAAGCTGGGGAACAATGATTGACGACTCGAAACTGGAGCTTGCTCGTGGAGTGTGGTGGCAGCTAGGTGCTGCAACTCTGGCAATGTTCTTTATCGTTCTTGCTTTTAACATTCTTGGAGACGCTCTTCGCGATGCTCTTGATCCAAAACTGAAAGGGAAATAAAAATGACTGAAAAAGTCTTAGAAGTAAAAGACCTGGTCGTTGAGTTTAAGACTGACCGTGGAACGATTAAAGCGGTTAACGGTGTAAACTTTGACGTATTCAAAGGAAAAACTGTAGGGATCGTAGGAGAGTCTGGATCAGGTAAATCTGTTTCTGCTCTAGCGATCATGGGACTTATCCCAAATCCTCCAGGGCGCGTAGCAAGTGGACAAATTCTTTTTAAAGGAAAGAGTTTAGTCAACATGGACGCTAGTGAAATGAGAAAAATCCGCGGTAACAAAATCGCGATGATTTTCCAGGAGCCAATGACTTCGCTTAACCCGGTATTCACTATCGGAAACCAGATCGAAGAAGTTATTGAACTTCACCAACCTCAATTATCTAAAAAAGAAAGAGAAGCAAAAGCTGTCGATATGCTACGCCTTGTAGGGATTCCTTCTCCTGAAAAGAGAGTTAAAGAATACCCTCACCAACTTTCAGGTGGGATGAGACAAAGGGTTATGATCGCTATCGCGCTTTCATGTGAGCCAGATGTTCTTATCGCTGATGAGCCGACAACTGCTCTGGACGTAACAATTCAGGCACAGATTCTTGAGCTAATGAAAAAGCTGCAAAAAGAACTGGGAATGGGGATCATCCTGATCACTCACGATCTGGGGGTCGTTGCTGAAACATGTGATACAGTTGCAGTTATGTACTGTGGTCAGATCGTTGAGACGGCCGACGTAAAAACATTATTTAATCACCCGAGACATCCATATACGAGAGGATTGATGAACTCGATTCCTTCTTTTGACTCTACTAAGAGTCAGAGAAAAGAAAGACTTCAAACAATCGAAGGAATGGTTCCATCTCTGTTTGATTTACCTGCAGGATGTAATTTCCAGGATCGTTGTTCAAGTGTAACTGAACACTGTCGTGGGTCTCAAGGTGAACCAACACTAAGAGACATGGAAGCAGGCCACTTAGCGGCTTGTTTTAACCCTCTAAAGCAATTTTAAGGTAAAGGTCTATGAGCGAATATTTATTAGAAGTAAAAAACTTAACGAAAGTTTTCCCGATCAAGGGTGGACTTTTAGGGCGTGAAGTTGGGGCCGTGAGAGCGGTTAATGACATCAGCTTTAAAATTAAAAAAGGTGAAACTCTTGGTTTAGTAGGGGAGTCTGGATGTGGAAAGACGACTCTGGGAAGATCAATTCTAAGATTGATTGAGCCAACTTCGGGTGAAATCATTTTCGATGGAAAGAACATCGAGAAAGCATCTCCAGCTGAAATGAGAGCGATCAGAAGAAAAATGCAAATCATTTTCCAAGACCCATACGCTTCATTAAATCCGCGTATGACTATTGGAGATATCCTTGCTGAGCCAATGGATATCCATGATCTACACACAGATAAAGCAGCAAGAAAAGCTCGTCTTCTTCAATTGCTTGCTCAAGTTCAACTTCCAGCAGACGCTCTTAATAAATACCCGCACGAGTTCTCTGGTGGACAGAGACAACGTATCTGTATCGCTCGCGCTCTTGCAGTTGAACCTGAATTCATTGTTTGCGATGAGCCGGTTTCTGCTCTGGACGTTTCTGTTCAAGCTCAGGTTGTAAACCTGTTAATGGATCTACAAAAAGAATTAGGTTTAACATACCTTTTCATCGCTCACGATCTTAAGGTTGTTGAGTATATTTCAAATCGTGTAGCCGTAATGTATTTAGGAAACATGGTAGAAGTTGCTGAGTCTAGCGAACTATATGGGGATGCAAAACACCCTTATACTAAAGCATTATTCTCGGCCATTCCTCATCCTAGTACGGATAAGAGACCGGATCGCATTATCCTTGAAGGAGACATCCCAAGCCCGATGAATCCACCACAAGGATGTCATTTCAACCCAAGATGTTGGAATGCCACGGATGTTTGTCGTCAAACTTTTCCAAGCGTGACTCAACATTCTGGAACACATATGTACCGTTGCTACAATCCGATTAGTAAGTAAAAGTTCATTTAGTTTAATAGGTCTAATCCAATAGAACTACAGTCCAAAGCCTCAGGTATTCTGAGGCTGCTTCGAACTCTTAAAATCAAAAAATAAAAATGCTCTGCTTGAGCATTTTTTCGAAGCTTTTGTCTAAAATATGTCAATGATTTTCATTTTGTTCCGAAAAGCTTTAGAGGGAAAACCCTCTAAAATTAAGGGAAAAAATGAACTTCAATTTTAAACTCATCAGAAATGAAATGCTCGCACCTGGAGATATTTTTTGGCAGAAAAAATCTGGTCAAAACTTACTCGTTTCAAAAAAAGGTGACGCCATCAATTTCGAGTTAATTAAAAAACTCGAGGCCGCACAACATACACTCACAATTGAAAATTTAATCGATCCAGATGTTCGTCATGAGTTTGAAGCAGTTTACGAAAAATACTGCTCTGAAGTTTTAATGAGAGACAAGATCAAGTGGCGTGAGCAGTTGATTGAACTACTACGAGTAGAATTCATCGAAAAAGAAAAAGAACAATTTGAACTTAATATGCTGGCGTGGAAATTCTTCTCCAAGTTTTCAACTGAAGAGGGAATTGCTTTTATGGAAAGAGACAGCGAGCTTTTCAAAAGACACTTAAGTGTCGCAAGCTCTTATGCCTTCTGCGCTTTTCTTCTTGGTTATTACGAATCAGATTTTCTCTCTAGGCTCTTCTCTTCAACCCTCGAGAGTTTGATGCATTTAGGAGAAAGCGTAAACGTGATGAGCTTAAAAGAGAAGCTGGATTACTTATCATTCCAGGAAAGTTTTCTTCCTGAAGATTTTGAAGTGATGAAAGAAATCGCTTCAGATGATGTGTTAACAAAAAGTGTGTTGTTTGAAAAATATGATGGGTCAGGAATTCGCAATATTAATTCACGCGAGATGAGTGATTTGGAAATTGTAATGGTGGCCTTAAATAGTTCTTACGGCTTTAAAAAGTGTCTTGATAAGAATGTGCTTTTGGCAATTGATTGCGGCGATTTTAAATGCGAAGGGAAGACCCAAAGGCTTTTAAAACGCGTGCTCATGAAAAAAGAAAGAACGGCAGATGTAGCCGCTTAAAAGGGATAAGGATTTGAATCAAAACTCTAAAATGAAGATCTTAGTGACACCGGAGCTTATGAGCTCACCGGTGGCGCATTTCTTTTTAGAGATGGGAGTAGAGTTAGAGCAAAAATACACTGAAGGTCACAATTATCTTTTTGCTATCAATAACGCCTGCCCGGAAGTGACTCATCTTCCACGACTACAAACTAAGGCCGACCTGGATGCAAAATTTTTGACTCATGTGAGAAGTTACATCAGTGAAGGATTGTTTGCGACAGAGGCCGGTAAAAAACTTCTAACATCGTATTTTACTGAAGCAGTCGACTTCGACCTTGTTGACCGTTATTCAAAAGATTTAAAGAACATTTACTCGGTGAAGATTCACGAATATCTCAACGTGGGATACTTTGTGGATTCAATCGTGGTTGAAGCCTATAAGGCGAAATTTGATATCAATGCACTTCGCGATTATATGCATACGGCGCTTAAGTTTGCTTTCAAGAAAGTTGAAGCAGGCCAGGAGAGAATGCCGATTGATCTTTCTTACTCTCACAACGGGGAAGCTTTTACTGTTCAAATTTCAATGGAAGTGGAGTTCTTTGGTGGAAAGGGTGAGTTTAAAGATGTCTTAGATCTTCTGACTAAAGATACAAACTATTTCGATGTGACGTACTTTGATAAGAAAAAGAAACTGACTCTTTCGATGCTGATGTTTAAAGACAAGAGCTTTAAAGGAATGAAGTCATACTTCTTTACTGAAGTGGCCAAAAAAGCCTCTAGTTCTGAAGTTGCAGAATCGCCGGCCGAACTCCATCCAGGGCTTGTACCTCAGAAGCCTGTTCGTTATGAAGCACCTAAGGGTGGAAATGAGCAGTCGAAGAAGCTGGCCATTGCCAGAAAGTTTGCTATTTTCATTAAAAACTACCGCAACAATGAAGAACGTCCAAAGCCACTTGAAAAACTTGAGCTTATTGACGTGGAATACTATTTATCATTTTATCCGAAGCAAGAAGCAGTTAAAGAAGTTGATGATGAAGTTAAGAGTTTTGTTTTCCGCTTGATTAAAGATGACCAACTCTTTAGCGGAATTACAGATTACGTTCAAAAGATTGCCAACACAAAACTCGATCCACAGGTTCAGGAGATCCAAAGAATTATTGCAGAAAAATCTCTATGTGATATTGAAGAAATCCTGATGATTCACGGGAAAGGAAGTGAGAAAGAAGGCGACGACCGAGTCAAAGGTTGGGTTGATACTTCTGACAATGAAGCTATCAGGGTGTCTGGAAGAGACGTCGCTGTCGCCAACAATGAGAAGTGGGAAGTTAAACGCTCTCAAATCAATGAAAAGATCCAGGATGAAGTCATCCGTATCAACTCTGAAGGACGCAATGTCATTCAGGAAGATATTATCCGTGTTGTTGCTAAGGAACTTAATGTTAAAGAAAACGATATTAAGACTGTTGTCAGTGGCATTGTTGAAGAAGCTGTCTCTTCTGAGCTTGTAAAAAACCAGAAACTGGAAGAAGCTTTCGCGCTCAAAATCTTAGGGAATCAGACACCAGACGAAGTCAGAGAAAAGCTTGAATCTCAAATCGCCAGAATGAAAAAAGTTCTCGAGCAGATGAAAAATGAAATCATCCGACTCCAGAATGAGAAAACCCTCCAGGGTATCGAAGGCAATCTGGCAACACCTTCTCAGGAGAATCCAGAACTAGGGAGGTTGAAATCAGCGCTCGGTAAAGCTGTTGAAGTGGCCAAGGCAAAAGATAAGATCATTGAAAAACATAAGGCCGACGCCGAAATCAATCTTCGCGCTAAAGACATGAAGATCGCCGCACTTGAAGACCGAATTGTTGAGATCAAATCGGAATTTGCCCGTAGCCGTGAATTTGCCAGTGAAGAAAAGCTTCAGATCCTGCAAGCGGAAAATAAGAGCTTGAAGGGCAGACTTGAGCTGGCCAATAAAAAGGTCAATATCATCAATGAAAATATTGAAAATCGCGAAAGCGAAACGACAGAAAAGCACGAAAGAGAAATTGAGAGCTTGCGTTCAAATATGCAGATGGCCCAATCGGTAATCGAGCGCTTCAAGCAAGATAAGCTGGAAATGGAAGCTCGCTTCCAAGAGGAGCGCGAAGCAAACCGCAAACTCAAAGAAGAAAACTCGGCAGCAGGTTCAAGCTCAGCAATGAAGTCCGAGCTTGCCGAACGAGAGGCCCAGATTGCCATCCTACAGAGTGAAAGAAAGTCTTCTGAGGATAAGTACAAGCTTCTATCTATCGAGCTTAAAAAGACTGAGCAGAAGCTTAAATACGTCACGAGCCAGCTGGAATCGTCTAATAAGAAGGGCGGAGCAGGCCAAAAGAGTGCCGATGCCTACGCAAAACAGCTCGAGCTGGCCAACTCTCGCCTAGGTGAAGCAAACAACGAAGTGGCCGAAAAACGTAAGGAAATCGTTAAACTTAAACAAGAAAATACGTTAATGAGCTCAAAAATCGCCGAACTAGAGAAAAAACTCGGCGTTACCAAAAAAGCTTCATAATTTTTTCATTTTTCACTTGTCAGGTATTTTATTTTTGAGTAAAAATAGTGTCTCAAAACGATGCCCTGCTGGTGAAATTGGCAGACACGCTAGACTTAGGATCTAGTGCGCAAGCGTGGGGGTTCAAGTCCCTCGCAGGGCACCATTTGAAAATAGATTAAAAAATAGCCCATCTCGAATGGGTTTTTTTGTGCCTAAAATTCAAACTCTTCCTTATCTCTACTTAAAATTTTGTCCAATCGTGCGAAAGATAGCATCAGCTACAATCTCATTGCCTTTATTGTTGAGATGGCAGCAATCATCGATATAAACCGTCTCTTTAAACGGCTTAAACACCATTGCCAGGTCATGGACCCCAAGTGCCGGAGCTTCTTTTCTCAAGGCCAGAAAGTCCGTCACACTGTTGGCAAATATGCCATTAATGGCCGTTACTTCTTCTTCGGAGCTCAATGTTTTTGAACCTGGATTGTATTGGCTTGGTTGAATAAAAAAGAACCCGGGCTTATTGTGAAGTTTTAAAACTGCCTGTTGCATCTGAGTGTATTTTTTCCAATTGCCGACAAGGATTTGCTGAATTTCTTCGGCAGAGTTTGTGCGGTTATAGAAAGAAGTCTTGGGTTCGGAAAGGTCTTGGGATTCTTTATAGACATCTTTTAGAAGAATGTTGCGATAGAGAATCATAATGGCACTCTTACTCAAAATGGGATGCATCCTGATTGCTTCAGCTTTTTCTTTTTGTTCAAAGACGTCACTGATTCTACCATTCGATTCATCATCGTATAGAAATTCACTGAAAGTCGGATAGTTCATCGGATAAGCGCCACTGGTTCTTGACCATACTTCATTCCATCCATCGAGCTGGATAACCATGTCGATATCTTCAATGAAATAAGAAAGGGCTATGAATTGCTGAGGCTGCTTGTAGCCGGGAATAGCGAGATTCATAAAACGAATATATTTGTTTTTGAGAGCAGGGACATATTCTTTCAGTTTATTAGTCAGTCGCTCATTGGCCACGATATGGCGGACGAAGTGATCTGCGACAGAGCCACCAAGAATAGCGATGACAAAAGTATTATTGTCCTTTGCCAGTGGGTAATCATCGCTGGAACTAAAGCCATAATTGTTCCCATATTTTGTCACATATCCAAAAAAAGGTGAGCGCTTAAAATTGCCGTACCAATCTTTAATGCGTTTGTATTCGGCCGGGTTTTCTTGCTGATAGGTTTGGTGAAGAAGATCGCGTCTGTAGTTGTGTACATAAAATTGACTGGCGAGCTCTAGTGAAGCAGTGACGACAAAGATGATGAATAAAATGTATCCAATCCACGACAATATTTTCTTTTTCATAAATAAAATTAAAGCATGGCGACTTTTTCTCTACAAGTTTGATGTTATACTTTGTGAATAAATATTTTAAGGAGAAGTCATGATTCCTGTGAGCGTAAATTTTTTCGCGGTCATTGCCTCTAGTGTTTTGTCATTAGTCCTAGGATTTCTCTGGATGAGTAAGCTCTTTGGAGTTCCTTACAGTAAATATATGTACGGGGTTAAAGACCAAGGAAGTGTGACTAAAAAACAACAGATGACATCTTTTAGCATTTATATTCTGGTGTCTTTAATTACGGCCTACGTCTTTGGACTGATGGTCTTTTTTACAAAGTCTTTAAGTGATGGCTCACTAGAAGTAGGAGTGTTGGCAACACTTTTGGTGTGGGCCGGATTTTTCCTTCCTTTCGCTGTTAACAAGGCAGTGTGGCAGTTTAAAAATTGGATTGTTGTGACGATTGACGCAAGTTTTGAGTTAGTAAGGCTGATGATGATGCTTTTCATTTTTTGGTACTGGAATTAAACTTCTCCTAATATCTAATTGGGGGAGAATATGGTTAAAGAGTTTTTTTCATTTCTTAAAGCTTACGGAGTTATTGGTCTTGCTATCGCTGTCATCATCGGTGGGAAACTTAATGAACTTATTGGAAGCCTGGTCAACGACTTGATGATGCCGCTTATTTTTAAGCCGGCGCTTAAAGCTGCTAATGTTGCAAATATCAGAGAACTTCAGTATGAAGGAATTTTCTACGGCAAAGTGATTGGCTCTGCTGCTGATTTCTTTATTGTGGCGCTGGTGGTGTTTCTGATCGCCAAATTTGTTCTCAGAGAAGAAACTGTCACAAAAAAGTAATTCTTAGTTTGGACGTTTCAGCCATCCACGGCGGTACACCCAGATAAAGATCCCTACTGAAATAGCGAGCATACTTCCTAAAACCAGGAAGTATCCGCTTTCATGGTGAAGCTCCGGCATATTATCGAAATTCATCCCGTAAACACCCGCTAAGAAATTAAGCGGCAAGAAAAAAATCGAAAATACGGTCAGGACGCGCATAACTTCATTGGTCTTTTGGGCCGAAAGTGAGATGTGCAAATTGAGAAGGCCGGTGACATTTTCTAAAACGTCTTCCGTATAAAAGAGATTGCGCTCAATGCTCTCGCGCAATCCTTGAAAATCCCTCCAGACAAAATCCGGTCTGCTTTGTAGAGAGGCGAGAATATCGAGAGAGAATTTTAATACTTTTCTAATGGCCGAAGCTTTTCTTTTTAAAAAGTAGCCTTCGCGGACAATGTTTTCACTTTTACTTGTTTCAAAAATACTCTCTTCAAAAATCTCCACTCTATTTTCCAGAGCAGAGAGTGGGGCATCGAATGTCATCATTGAAGAAGTGATGATTCTTTTAATCACATCTTTTAGTGTATAATTTTTTTCCACAGCTTCAAGACGAAGCTCTTCCAGAAATGGGTGATCCAGTCGGTGGATGCTTATAAGTGAATCATTGCTTATGATCAGGGTTATTTTAGTCGTCAAATCTTGAATGTTAGCGGCATCGGTCTTTGAATGATCGATCGTTCGCAGATATATGACAGCGGCAGACTCAAGTAATTCATACTTAGGCAGATGTTCTGGGTCAAGGGCGTTTATCAGTACGCGGTTAGGTATACTTAACTCCTGTGACAAATGATTCAAATCGCTTTTCTTAGGAGTCGTTAGATCAACCCAACGAATGTTTTGTAACTGTGTCTCAAACTTCTTCATAATTTATTCTTAAAATGATCAGGGAATGCAAAATTTAAGGTTTTCCTAAATTGACCAATAACCTACCTTACTATCATAATCAGAATCTATGGAACACACTAGTATTTTAGACATTAAATCAGATCCCGTTTACCAAGAACTTTTGACAAACTACCCGGAAGTTTCTCCAGAAGCAGTAGAGACGATCCTTCAGTTTCACAAAGTTTCATCTCTCATTAACATGAGACGAGAAGCCACTCTGTCTGAGTTTGGTCTTACTCCTGGACGCTTTCAGCTCCTCATGCTTTTAAAGAGACAAGAGCCTGTACACGCTCTTTCTCCCTCTGAGCTGGCGAAGAGAACAGGTGTCACAAGAGGAACGATGACTCAATTCATTGATGCTATCGAAAAAGATGGTTTTGTGAAAAGAGTTGAAGATCCGAAAGACAGAAGAGGTATGTTGGTTGAGTTAACCCAGGTTGGTGAAGACAAGCTGAAACAAGTATTGCCAATTCACATTGCGCGTATGGAGCATTATACGCGTGTTCTTAACAGTGAAGAGCGCAAGATGATGATTCAGATTATGACCAAGATGGTTAGCACATTCG
Organism: Bacteriovorax sp. As-1; assembly: GCF_058446905.1. Classification (NCBI taxonomy): domain Bacteria; kingdom Pseudomonadati; phylum Bdellovibrionota; class Bacteriovoracia; order Bacteriovoracales; family Bacteriovoracaceae; genus Bacteriovorax; species Bacteriovorax sp. As-1. The sequence continues at coordinate 1,060,456 of NZ_CP184341.1, read as the reverse complement.
ACGCCGTAGCTCACGATGAACAAACCATCAAGCATCAAGCTTAAGAATTATTCGATAACGATCTGGCCGTCTTGAACAACAAGGTATCCAGAAACCGCGTCGCCATCTTTCAGGCTACATGAAGCGTCTACGAATTCAGTAGTAGATGCTTCAGATTCGCTTAGTGGGCATACCATGCTTGCTCTGTAATCAGTATAGTTGATCTTAAATGAGCAATCGAACATGTTCTGGTCGATGCGAACTTTTTTGTATTCAGTTACTGTTCCAATAAATTGTGCTTCTGGATTACACGCTAGTGCAGCCCCTGCGCTAAATAAAAAACCAATAGCTAAAACTAAGTTCTTCATACTTCACTCCCAATTAAAAATACTAATGACAGCCTTGTAGCAGGGTCTTGGGCCAGCTTCAAGTTAAGATTCGGTTGTGTGTAGAAACCACCCTTGGCTAAGGCCTGGATATCTCCCATTGAGCTTTCCTTTTTTAAGTCTTTTATTAAGTAAAATTCTACTTTGAATATAGACGGTTTTTATTGATAGTTTTGTAGTCTATCCAATTATAATTAAATCTTTTTTAGTGGTGTTGTTGTGGTGATATTAGCAACTGGCAAAAAGATCCTTTTGACACTTTTTTAGACACGTTTTGACATCAGTGTTTAAAATATAGTCAGGCTTTCTCCTAGACAGGAACTTGATGTCGAGGACTTAAGGTTGTTTTAAACTTGGCACCGGAAGTGCTTTAGATAAGGACAGAATCAGGTTTACGAAAAAACCAAAAACGATCACAACACAGGAGTATTTATGAAGAAGTTTTTAGCAGTAACAGCACTTTTAACTCTTACGACAACATCAGCTTTTGCTGCAACAACAGGTTCATTACTACTTCAAGGTGTAGTGGCCCAAAAGGTAGCGATCGTTGTAACTCCAGTTGCAGTAGCATCAGCTCTTGATCTTGCGACAACTCAATCAGATCTAAAAGTAGCTACAGTTAATGAGCAATCGAACTCAAAAACTGGTTACAAGGTAACAATCACTTCTGCAAACTTAGGGAAACTTAAGAGAACAGACGGTGCTGAAGTTTTCTCATACACACTTAAGTATGCTGGATCATTAGTAGGTCTTTCAACGGCAGCAGGTTCAACTTTCACAAACTCTTCAGCTGCAGCTGTTAACGTGAACAAAGACCTGAACATTTCATACACAGGTGTTGCTGCTGAATCAATGGTAGAAGGTACATACGCTGATACAGTTACTTTCAACATCGCTGCGAACTAATTTTAAAAAAATAAAAAAGGCCCGCTCATGGATGGCGGGCCTTTTTTTGCCCAAAATTAAGGAAGATGAAGACAATTATTTCCACTCTGCTATTCACACTTCTTTTTTCTTTCTCTGCTTTCTCGGCAGTGACAGGGTCATCTCTTTTACAGGGAAAAGTTTCATCGAGAGTTTCGATTGAAGTATTTCCTGAAGCCGTTGCAACAGGTCTGGATCTTTCGACAACTCAAACCGATTTAAAAGTTGCGAGCTATAGAGAAAAATCAAACGCGATTTTGTCTGGATACCGAGTGACAATAACTAGTGCGAACCTGGGAAAACTTAAACGTACTGATGGAGCAGAGGTTTTTCCTTACTCGCTTAAGTATGATGGGACGGCCTTGAATCTTTCGACTTCAGCTGGAACGACTTACGAGCGCTGGCATATTTTTTATGTGAATATTCTTCGCAACCTGACGATTTCCTACACCGGAAAACCGGCCGAACAGATGGTGGCAGGTACCTATACAGACACAATTACCTTTGAAATTGCAGCTAGATAGATAAGTTTCATAATACCCGCTAAAGCTAGTCAGGTATTGTGCCGATAAGTCTCATATGAAGACTTGTTTAGCATTCGTTGTTTTTTCTCTTTCCTCTTTGGCCTTGGCCGATGGAAGTGCAAGATTAGTACTAAGGGCCTATGTCCCTCCTGCGATTAATACGACCATAAACCAAACTCAGCTTAGTTCCTCAAAAAGTTTAGTGACATTTACCAGTCAAATGAATTCCAGGTATTTAAGCAACGAACAGAAGTTTGAAGTTGAAGGCCTTGATCAGTCTGGTTTAGAGGCAAACTTGAAGAAAATAACTGGTAGTGACCGCAGTATTCAGTACGAACTTCTAGTGAAACACTTAAAGGATACTATGCCTGTCCACAAACCTATTTTCCTGAAAATATCTGCAAATTAGTTTTGTAGTAATTCCATTTAACCGCTAAAATTAAAGGAACTTTTAAAAGGCGGTTTCAAGGAATGAAGCGCAACATTTTATTCATCCTCACAAGTTTACTGATCTCATTAAATGCTCATGCATTTAAGTTTTCTCCAATGTCGACATCAATCGGCGTAAAAGAAAAAACAAACTCAACTTTATTTTATCTGGAAAATGACTCTGACCAGCCGATTGCAGTTACCGCATCAGTCATGAAAAGAGAGATGAGTGTTGAAGGTGTTGAGACCAACAAAAAAATCGACAATGAAATTACAGTTTATCCTACACAGTTAATCATTCCACCAAACGAAAAGCGTTCAGTGAAAGTGACGTGGGTTGGAAAGACAGCTCCTGTCAAAGAAGAAGCTTACCGCTTGATTGCAGAACAGCTTCCAATTGAACTTGATAAAAATAAAAAACAAAAGGCCAGTATTAAAGTTCTGCTTCGTTATGTAGCGGCCCTTTATGTTGAACCGGAAGGACTTTCTTCTGATGTTTCCTTAAAAAAAATGGAAGTGGATGAGAAGAAGGTTTCATTAACCATGAGTAATGCAGGTAAAAAGCATCAAGTGCTTTCGAACCTGGTCATCAAGTTTAACGGTAAAAAAGATATCACGGTTGAAGGCGAAGATCTAAAAGGCATGATCGGAGAAAATGTACTGGCTGAAAGCGAGCGCATTTTTCATTTCCAGAAAAGCGGTAAGTTCAAAGATGTTCAGTCCACAGATAAGGTGAAAATTAGTTTTGATAAAGATTAATTTTAAACCCATTTTTATATCGACTCTGGTTCTGTTAGGTCCGCTCTATAGAGCAGAGGCCCAGTCTCAATCACAGTCTACAGACGAACTTTTTAAAAAAGTTTTTGGGAAAGCGAGCGAAGAAAAAAAGACTCCGGTTGATGTATCGCTGGGAGATTTTTTCATTGGAGAAGTTTCGGTCACCCTTCAGGGGGATAAAATTATTTCTATCTCTGGTGGAGAGTTAAGAAAACTTCTGATTGATAAAATCCGCGAAGACAAAATTATGAAGTATCCGGTCAATGATGGTGATGTGAGTCCGGATAGACTGCCTTTTAAAGTGCAGTACCATCCGTCAGAGTTAAGACTTTCTGTTCAGATTCCTCCGGAGGATTTGCGCCCGACAGATGCCAACGTCTACGATGATTTAATTCCTTATTATTCGCGCAAGGCGATTGAGCCAGCACCTTTTTCGCTGGGATTAAATTATAAACTCGAGCAGACTTTCAACCATAACACCGGTCAGTCGGATTCATTTACAGCGCAAACTGATGCGTTTATGAACATCCAGAAAGTGGCCTTAGAAAACCGCATGACTTATCTTTCAACGAGAGATCGTCAGTGGGGAAGACAAGGCTCAAAAGCTATTTTCGATCGTCCTAACCGTATGCAAAGAATTGAAGCGGGAGACGTAAGTTACCCTATTATCGGGTATCAGCAGGCGTATTCTCTTGGGGGTCTTTCTTTTTACCGCGACTTTTCATTGAATCCTTATCGCGTTGTAACACCCACTTCTTCTTTTGAATTTCAAGTCGACAGCCGTTCATTGGTAAAAACTTATGTGAATAATATTTTACTTAAGTCTGAATACATGAGTGCCGGCCGTTACTCGGTAAAAGATATTCCACTAAACAACGGGCTCAACCGCATCGTAGTAGAAGTAACAGATGAATTTGGAGTCACCAAGTCTTTTACTTTTAATGAATCAGGTTCTCTGGATTTATTAGCAAAAGGTGTCAGTCGATATGCGCTAGCGACAGGGTATCCATCTTCGGAAGTTGATGGGAATTTAAAATATAACGAAGACAATGGCGCTTTTGTGTCAGGTTTTTACCAGCACGGTCTTTATAAACACTGGAGCGTCTCTGCTTATGCTCAGGGTAATAAAAAATATAAAATGCTGGGGACTAACCATATTCTGTCTTCTGCCTATGGTAACTGGTCATTTGATTTGGCCGGAACAAAAAATGACTTCAATAACGGTTATGTCACTCAGGCCACTTATCAGCTCAACTTATTCGGGGCCTACTGGTATGACTCTCATACTCTAACGACTAAGGTTGAATACCGCTCGCCATTTTTTAATGAAGCCGGTGAGAATTTTAAAAATCGTTTTGATGTCACCGCCACAGCTTCTTATAGTGTACCGCTTTTTGAGCGTTTCAATGTGGCGTTAGGAGGAAGTTATCAAAATCCAACTCTGGCCGAAAATGCACGATTGGCCTTTAACGGTAGTTTAACAACTAAGATTTTCGAATCGAGCTCACTGACGGCCTATGCCGGAAGAAGCAGAGATGAGTTCAAAACATGGTCTAATCAAATTTATTTTTTCTTTAACATGACGTTTGGCGAGAGTTCGACATTTGCCTCGGCCTTTTATGAAAAAGAGTCACAGACAAAACGCTTAACGGTTATCAGAGATACCGGGAAAAAATACAACGATCTTAAAGTTTCAGCTTCTGCTGATGACAATAACTCTTCTAAGAATGCATCTCTTGATCTGCAATACAACACGGTTCTGGCCGATGTCGGAGCGAGACAAGAGGTGCTGAAAAATAATGGTCAATCAGAAGGCTACAAAACCAGCGTGCGTCTTTTAAGTGCATTTGCATTTGTTCACAATGGTGATGATTCTGCCTTCTCAATTGCCAGACCTATTTCAAACAGTTTCGTTATTTTTAAACCAAATAAAGAATGGAGTGGACAGAAGTTTGGAGTTCAGACTGCCGGCGGAGTTAATGACACGACGACAGGGCTTTTTGGCGAGTCTCTGGTTTCAAGCTTAGCACCTTACCAATACCGCAGACTTCAACTTGACCCAAGCAACCTGGACCCGGGGTATATTCTAGGACAAGAGAGTTTTGTGGTTTATCCAAGAAGAGACAGCGGACATTTATTTGTCATTGGAAAAGCTGGACTTCTGGTTTTAAAGGGAAGAATTGTTGATCAGAAGAAAAATCCTTTGGCGCTTAAAGTTGGATTTTTCACTTCGGCACAAACACAAAAGAGCACGCCATTTTTTACTGACCGTGAAGGAGAGTTTTTTATCGAAGGAGTTGAGCCAGGTTTAGGAACCATTCAGCTTGATGATAATAATTTTTCACCAGCACAGATTGATATGACAGGGAAGAAGCAGGGAATGGTGGATACCGGTGACATTATTCTGCCGGATGGAGGAAGCGAGTTATGAAAATGAAATCAATAGCGGCCTTACTCTTTGCCTTGAGCTTCTTTCCAGTGAGCAATGCTTTTGCAGATTGTGATTACAATTTAACTGTCCCGACATTTTCTTATGGAGTTGGGGACACTAACCCAATCGTTTCCGGGACTGTTCAGGTCAGCAGAGGGCAGGGTGGTAATAGTTCAAACTGTAATAATTTCTTTCTCGCTTTTACCAAAGGCTGGGCGGGAAACTACAACCGTCGCGGATACAATATTACGACTTGGGTCGGTTATTTGTATTACAACTTTTATAAAAATAATAACGCCACAGGGGTATTGAAAGAGCCAAGTGATATCTCTTCTACCAATGAAGTTATCTTTGATACACTTTCAAAAGGCTCATCAAAAAACCTGAATTATTATTTTTCACTTGCACCAATTGATGCCAGTTCTCCTCCGAGTGCCGGGACTTATTACGATGTCGTCCAGGTTCAGCTTTATTCGGGGACATATACAAATATTGTTTCTTATGAAGGCTATCGCGACCTTTATGTTTATTTGAATGTCGCCAAGTTTATTTCATTATCAATGGTCGACACTGGCGGAACTTATGATGGCAACCAGACTTCAAAAACACTGGATTTTGGAGAACTAGAGCAAGGTGAGCAATTGGGGTTTGATGTCCGCATCGTCAGTAACTCTGGTTATATCTTAAAAGTGTCTTCAAGCAACAACGGACTTTTAAAGCGCATCGGTGGGACGGGAGTGAAATCGCAAATCGGCTATGATTTCTATGCCAATAACTCTATTAAGACTTTAACCTCTTCGGCATCTTCTCCGGTCACTATCGCCAGCGGCACAGGAAAAACTCCTTCAGGGGGCGCTCTGGTGCCTATTAAGGTCGCTATTAAGACAGTCGACGATAAAGACCCGGGAACCTATCAGGATTACGTCACCTTATCCGTTATCAGCAATGACTAGTCGCTATAGAGGCTGATTTCCTCTTTTTAGAACGCCTAAAATTGTCTAGAATAGAAGGCGTCTCTCTAAGAAGGAATTTATGTCTAAAAAAATCTGTTTAACTGGGGTCAAACCAACGGGGATGCCTCACCTGGGAAATTACATCGGAGCTATCAAGCCAGCTATTGAGATGGCGAATTCTGGTGAATACGACTCATACTATTTCATCGCTGACTACCATTCACTCATCGGCGTTCACGATGCAAAACTTTTAAGAAACTATATTTATGAAGTGGCCGCCACATGGCTGGCCATGGGACTTGATCCAAAAAAAGTTACTCTTTATAAACAAAGTGATATTCCGGAAATCCTGGAACTAAACTGGATTGTGAACTGTTTTACCAGCAAAGGCTTAATGAACAGGGCTCACGCCTATAAGGCCATGGTCCAGGCCAACGAGGAAGAACAACGCGATAAAGATGCTGGTGTGAACATGGGGCTATTTTCTTATCCTGTGCTCATGGCCTGCGATATTATGATTTTAAATGCGGATGTTGTTCCTGTTGGAGCAGATCAGCTTCAGCACATTGAGATTGCCCGCGATATCGCGCACTCATTTAACAGCAATTATGTTCCAGGTTATGAAAAGATTAGAAAAAATCTGGATCACGAAAAAAATACGAAGTCGCTTGCTGAGTTCATTAGAACTAATGAAAAAACAAAAGACGTCGCTTTCTTAAATCCACCCAAGGCCATCGTTGCAGAAGGAAATAAGCTGCTGGCAGGTCTTGATGGAAGAAAGATGAGCAAAAGTTATAACAATCACATCCCACTTTTTTCAACGGAAAAAGAGCTACAAAAACTTATCAACAGAATCACTACGGACTCAAGTGGGCCGACTGAACCCAAGAACCCGGATGATTCTCTGATTTTTGATTTCTATCAGACATTTGCGACTAAAGAGCAAACTGAAGACCTGAGAGCAAGATACCTGCGTGGTATTGGATGGGGAGAAGCAAAGGCTGATCTTTTAAATGTACTTAACAACACTTTGAAAGGACCTCGCGATATTTATAATGAACTGATGGCCGATACAAAGAAGATCGATGCAATTCTGGAAGAAGCAGCAGAGAGAGTTCGTCCACAGGCCCGTGAACTTGTCCGAAATATTAAAAACACAATTGGTGTTAATTAAGGAATGTTGGCCCTATGAAATTGCTAGGATGGTTTTTACTTTTGTCATTATCACAAGCGCATGCTCAACAAGTGATTGAGAGTGCACCTTTAAGTATCACGGAAGAAGGAACGAGAAAGATCATTGAGCGCGCTGACGGCGATAAAGACGCTAAGCCAGCTGAAATTCCTCATGGTGTTGAAGTGGTGGCTCCTCCGGCGGCAGAGGCCCTGGTCATTCCAAATGATGACGTTGTTAATCCACCAGTTGAGAAAAAAACTGCTAAATCAAAAAAGAAATCAAAGCTGATTTCGAAGGAAGCTAATAAAGACGAAGCTAAAACAGTTGAGCCATCAGAAGCGATTCCTGCGATTGCACCGATTGAGTCAGCTCCAGTTGTTAATAAAGAAGCCCCTGCCAACCCAATAGATGGGCAGCTAAAGCTTGGCCCATCAACAGAAACACCTCCAACAGCTGCCCCTGTCGTTAAAGACGGTGAGATCAGACTTGATGATAATAAAAAAGCACCAACTTTTGAAAATGATGTGATTGCTATTGCAATTTATGACAACACATTAAGACGCTATTTACAGTTCTCATTCGGTTACTTGAATTCTAACTACGAAAAGTTTCACCCGTCTTTAGATAATGGGTCAATGCTGACATCATTTCGTTTTGTTGGTGACATGACGACAAAGATTCAGACAGGATTTGCTGTTGAGATTATCAGCGATAGAAGCAATCAGAATATCCCGGATGTTATCCGTGCACTTCAATACCGCTTGTTTGCCGATTACCACGAGCCCCTTTTCCAAAAGGGCGCAGTTAAAACTGACTGGACTGGAAGTTTAGCCTTCTCGATTGGAGACTACGGAGTGAGAAGACGCTACCTGAATTCTCAAGGGCAGGAGTTGAGCACTAAGATTAAGGAAGGGACTCTTGTTGGGCTTATTCCAGGGGTTGGAATGAGAATTTATTTAGTCGGGAAGTCGAGTTTTGACTTAATGATCGAATACCATTTATATTTCGGAAAACCCCAGACTTACATCGGTGGATTGGCCTTTAACCCACGATTAAGCTTCGAATTCTAATCTTTTTTACACATTGGGCTAGTCGTATCGTTATTAATAACGTATGAAGTCTTTAACATTTAACGTTTCTCCCTTCGATGTTGCTTTTTTTGCGTCTAGTGGTTCAGGTTTCATTTCAAGCAATTAAGATCGGTGGAACCACATTCAGACGAGGTATTAAGTGACATTTCAAGAATTGCCACTACGTGAATCATTAATTAGAGCGATCACGGAGAGGGGCTATGTAGAGCCAACAGAAATCCAGGCTCAAGCTATTCCAGCACTTGCAACAACAGAAACAGACTTTGTAGGACAAGCGCAAACAGGTACAGGTAAAACTGCTGCCTTCTCACTTCCACTATTAAATAAGATCGACTTCACTAACCGTGATGTTCAAGCACTAATCTTAACTCCAACACGCGAGTTAGCTAACCAGATTACTGAAGAAATCAAAAAATTCTCTACGTACGAAAAAGTAAAAACACTTGCTGTTTACGGTGGTGTTTCTCTTGAAGGACAAATCAGAGGATTAAGAAAAGACCGTCCACAAATCGTAGTAGGAACTCCAGGACGCGTTCTGGATCTTATCGACCGTGGTGTTTTAATTCTAGATAACGCAAAATACGCTGTTTTAGATGAAGCAGATGAAATGCTAGATATGGGATTCATCGACGACGTAAAACAAATTCTTTCTAACCTTGGTGAAGAAAGAAAAACTTGGATGTTCTCGGCAACTATGCCAGCTCCAATTCTTTCTCTAATCAAGACTTACCTAAAAGATCCTCTTGTTGTTAAAGTTCAAAAGAAAACTTTATCTAACGAGTCTATCGAGCAAAAGCACTATGTCGTTCGCCACAACAATATGAGCGAAGCTATCTGCAGAATCCTTGATTCTCTAGAAGACTACTACGGAATGATTTTCTGCCGTACAAAAGTAGATGCTAAAACTCTTGCTGACGAACTAAACGCTCGTGGGTATCCATCAGATTCACTTCACGGTGACATGTCACAACAACAACGTGACATTACAATGAAGAACTTCAAACTTAAAAAGATCAACATGCTGGTTTGTACAGACGTTGCCGCTCGCGGAATTGACGTAGACAACCTTACTCACGTCATTAACTTCGGTCTTCCACAAGACATCGAATCTTACGTTCACCGTATCGGCCGTACAGGACGCGCGGGGATGAAAGGGGTGGCGATCACTCTAGTTGAACCATCAGAAAGATACAGACTTCGCATGGTAGAAAACAATACGAAAGCTCGTATTGTTCAGGCCACTCTTCCAACACCAGCTGAGTTAAAGGAAGTAATGGTTAGAAAGGAGCTTAAGAAGTTTGATAGCGTTATCGAAAACCTTGATAAACTTTCTGCAGATGCTGTCTTTACAGAAAAATTCAATGATCTTTCAAAAGAAGATTTATTGAAGGTTATGTACAACCATATCTTCAAATCTCAAATCTCTCGTTACGATCATTCTCCTTCTCTTGAAATCCAGGAAAGACGTCCTGAAAACAGAGACCGTCAAAACCGTGAGTTCAATGACAGAGGAAATGATAGAGGCAACGACAGAGGAAGCAGAGACCAGGGACGTCCAAACCACTCTGGCAACATGAGATTCTTCGTTAACATCGGTAAAGACCACGGCCTGACTCTTAAATCACTACTGGGATCAATCTCAGATATGGTTAAAGTAGAAGAGCGCCTGATCAGAAACGTAGACATGAAAGAAACATTTTCTTTCTTAGAAGTTCCTGAGCAATATGGTGAAGTTTTATTAAAAGTTAACACTCCGATGATCATCGACCGCACTGTGCGTTTCGAGCTTACTCGCTCGGCACCAATGAGCCGTCCACACTTCGGTGGTGGAGACCGCGATCGTCGTCCAAGTTTCAGAAGTGGAAGCAACCACAGAAATGGAGACAGAAACGGTAACAGATCTGAAAGATCCTTCCGTTCTTAATCTTTTCTACTTATAATAAAGGCATCTAATTTATAGCGCTCCCTTATGGGGGCGCTTTTTATTTTCCCTGAGGCCTTTATGTCTAACAAAAAAACGTTGATCTTTACAGGTGGGGGCTCTGGCGGCCATGTTATGCCGGCGCTGACTATTATTAAAAAAATCAATGAAGATGCTCGTTACGATGTTCACTATATCGGTGGTATTGCCAGCATCGAACGCGAACTGGTTCAGGATTACAAGCTTACTTATCATCCCATCCGCACCGGAAAACTAAGACGCTATCTTTCTATGGAAAATATGAAAGATATTATCCGCGTGTTTTTAGGGTTAGTGGATTCTTTTAAACTGCTTTGGAAATTTGATAGAAAAAATACTTTAATTTTTTCAACTGGTGGATTCGTTTCTGTACCGGTGGTTTTGGCCGCAAGACTTCAAGGGAAAAAATCTTTTATTCACGAGCAAACGAGCCGCGTAGGTTTGGCCAATAAAATCTGTTCAATCTTCGCCAACCGTGTGTTCATTAGTTTTGAAGATTCATATAAATACTTCGATGAAAACAAAACCTACTTCTCTGGTTATCCGCTAAGAGAAGAGTGTTACACCGATGAGATCAAGCCGATAAAAATCAACGGCAGAGTGATCAATGAAACTTCAAAGCCGATTATGTTTGTTACTGGTGGTGGAAATGGAGCTCAGTTAATCAATAAGCTTATTGAAAAGAATTTCGCTTTTTTAACTGAGAAATATCTGATTGTTCACCAGACAGGGAAGGCCTTCTTTAATGACTACAGCACAAAGCTAAAGCACCCTGACTACATCGCAGTTCCTTTTATCGGAACAGAGATGATTGACCTCTTTAAACTGGCCACAGTGACTATTTCCCGCTCTGGAGCTGGGACGGTGTGCGAATTGATCGCAGTCGGAAAAAAATCGATTTATATTCCTTTGAAGATCGCTCAAAAGAACGAGCAGTTCTTTAATGCCTTAGAGGCCCATAAAAAACTTGGGTCTATCATTATTGAAGAAAAAGAACTGACGGATGCGAGCTTTCTTCAGGCGTTATCGGATATTGGTGATCGCAATCCAATGACGAAAGTGCAGAAGCAAAATGGGCTTCAGTTTTTAGTCGAAGAAATCGAAAAAGCTTTTTAGCCGATTCTTAAAATATACCCACGCGATTTAATCGTGCGGATGTATTTAGAAAAAGGCATCAATTTCTTTCTAAGATTAGAAAGGTGAGTATCAATGTTCTGGTTTTGAACGTGGATGTTCGGCCAAAGAAGGTTCGTGATGTACTCACGAGAGAAAACCTTATTTGGGTTTTTTGCCAAAAGGTGGATAAGTTTGAATTCAATTGGCGTAAGCTGGATTTTTTCTTCTCCAATTTCTGCCATTTGCATTTCACAGTGAAGTTTAAAGCCATCAAAGGCAATGATTTCTGATTCATTCGCCTGAGCTTGCTTCGTGTTGATCTTATTCTTAATACGCGCTACCAGCTCTCTTAGAGAGACAGGCTTAACGATAAAATCGTCTGCACCAAGGTTGAGACCTTTAATGATTGATTCTTCTGAAGGGTCACCACTTAAGAAAATAACAGGAAGGTCTGGATGAGATGTTTTAAATTTTTCATAGAGTTCAAATCCATTCATCGTCGGCATATGCAGATCGAGAAGGATAAGATCTGTTTCGGTTTTTCCAAGGAAACTTAGAAGGTCTACTGGATTCTGGATGAGTTCAAGATTGAATGTTGGTGATAATAATTCGTTATAACTTTTTAAGTTATCTTTCACATCGTCCACGATCGTTACGTGCATTTTTCTCTCCATAAATATCCCTGTTGCTCCTCTTAGTATAAGTTTACAACAATTCCTTTTAAATAAGCTTAGACGAAATTGCTCAGATCTTGAGATAAGATTTATATCTATATGTTTTTATTGTGTCAAGTAGGATTGTTTATAGGTGTTTTCTATCAAAAATGGCGCAGTTTTGGGGCGCCCTTGGGGTAAGGGCGCGATAATATTATGTATTCCAAAACTACTGGCCAAGTAAACCCTTAGTTAGACCTTCGTCTAGAGGGTTAATAAACCACATATTCAGGATGGCATGAGAGAAAGCAGCATCGCCGGCCTTTGGGAAGCTTTTCCCAGCAAGTGTTAGCACTACACCGTCAGGAAGGAAGGTAAAGACCATTCTTTCGCCTTTTTTAATGTCGGTGAAGTTGTTGTTGAAAGCTTCAAAGGTAGGGAGCATGTTTTTGTATGTTTCTTTATTAGCGCCTTCAAAAGCTTCTTTATAAGTTTTTTTAAGATCTTTTGCATCTACGTCACGGACAAATTGCATAGTGATTTGTTTCGGCTCATTTGTCCCCAGGAATGCCCCAGAGTTTGAAGTTTTTGCTGTCAGGTAAAGGGCCCCGTAATAAACTTTGATTTTTAAGAATGTCGCTTTTCTGATTCCCACTCCGTTAAGCACTAATTCTTTTCCTGCAACAGTGACTTTGTCGTCAAAGGCAATTGAGTCAACAGTCACGGCGTGAGCGCTTACAGAAAACAGGGTTACTAGTCCTAGAACTAAACTTCTCATTTCAACTTTCCTTGTTAGAGTTTCTTAAACAATTCTGCTTCACTCACAAGGGCATTGTAAAGTTTGGAAAAAGGCAAAAAAAAGGCCTGCGATTTACGCAGGCCTTTGTGATCTTTTGTTAAAAAAAGAAACTATCCTCTAACAACAGAGCGCTTGTTTTGAGCAAGTTCTTTCTTTCTGATGCGGATTGAAGTTGGAGTGACTTCTACCCATTCATCGTTGTCGATCCAGTCTAGTGCCCATTCAAGAGTTCTTGGAGCGATAGGTGGAAGAGTGATGTTTTCGTCTTTACCAGCAGTACGAACTGAAGATAAGTGCTTTTCACGAACAGCATTTACGTTTGTATCGTTTGGACGAGTGTGTTCACCGATAACTTGTCCTTCGTATGTTGGTTCCCCTGGAACTACGAATTGTCTACCAACACTTAGAAGGTTAAATAGTGCATACGGAGTCATTTTTCCAAGACGGTCAGAGATGATCGCACCGTTTTGACGAGCCAGCATTTCTCCGACGAATGGACGGTATCCCAGGAATTCAGAAGACATTAAACCAGCACCTCTTGTGTCTGTTAAGAACACACCACGGTAACCAATTAATCCTCTTGAAGGAATGATGAACTCAACTCTTGTTCTATCTTCTCCAAGTGGCATCATGTTTTCCATGATCCCTTTTCTGATAGATAGTTTTTCAGTGATTGGACCAGTTGCATCTGAAGGAATATCTAGAACGACTTTTTCAAATGGCTCTAATTTAGTTCCATCTTCAGCAGTTTGGAAAAGAACTTGAGGACGACCAACCATGAACTCGAATCCCTTACGACGAAGTTCTTCGAATACGATTGCTAGCTGAAGTTCACCTCTCCCTTTCAGGATGTAAACTTTCGGGTCGTCAGTTGGTTCATATTGAAGAGCAACGTTTGTTCTAACAGAGTCTTCCAGGAACTCTTCTAGCTTTCTTGACGTTAGGTATTCACCTTCTTGTCCTGATAGAGGAGAAGTTGATACTGATACCTGAACCCCTACAGTTGGTGGTTCAACAGTAATACGTGGAAGTGGCTCGATCTTAGTTGTCGAAACAACAGTGTCACCAATTTTCGCGTTAGTGATACCTGCGATTGTAACGATTTCACCTGCGCGAGCTTCATCAACATCGATGTTTCTTAGAGCTGAGAACTCTTGAATCGCTGTGATTTTGTATGACTTGTTTTTTCCTTCGATATCACAAAGAGTGTAGTTACCGTTTTTCTTGATAACTCCTCTTTGAATTCTTCCGATAACTAAAGGTCCCAGGTAGTTTGAGTATCCAAGGTTCGTTACTAGAAGCTGAAGGTCTTCACCTTGAGCAACTTGTGGTTCTGGATAGAAATCAGAAACCATGAAGTCTAGGATAGGGTGAACGTCAGTTCTAACGACTTTTGGATCGTGAGTTGCCCATCCAGATCTCGCAGAAGCGTAAAGGATAGGTACATCTAGATCGAAATCAGTGATATTTAATTGATCTGCCATTTCCAGGAAAAGGTTTTCAATATCATTTTTAACTTCTTCAATTCTTTCATCTGGTCTGTCGATTTTGTTGATAACAACAGAAATCTTAATTCCTCTCTCCATCGCTTTTTGAAGAACGAAGCGAGTTTGAGGAAGTGGCCCTTCTGAAGCATCTACCAGAAGTAGAACCCCATCAACCATCATAAGTGATCTTTCAACTTCTCCACCGAAGTCGGCGTGGCCCGGAGTATCCAGAAGGTTGATTTTTGTGTCTTTCCAGATGAAAGCACAGTTTTTTGCTGTAATTGTGATCCCGCGTTCCTTTTCGATATCGCCTGAGTCCATTACACGTTCAGCAACTTGTTCGCGCTCATCAAACGTATTTGATTGCTTCAAAAGACAATCAACCATTGTTGTTTTACCGTGGTCAACGTGAGCTACGACGGCAATGTTTTTTAGTTTTGAGTAATTCTTAGACATAGAAGGCTAATCCTTGGTTTATGGCATGGTCAAAATTTATAATGAATTTTGGGAGACTTTAGCATAAGATGGCCCCTATAGCGAGAACACAATGATACAGGCCAAAAATTTATCCAAACATTTCGGTGCACAAGAGTTATTCAGTAATGTCAGTTTTCAATTAGGACCAAGAGAAAGAGTCGGTCTGGTTGGAAGAAATGGCTCGGGTAAGTCGACGCTTTTTAAACTAATTCTCGGAGAGTTATCTGCTGACGGGGGAGAAATCTCTATCCCAAAAGGCTATAGACTAGGTGCCCTTGAACAACATATTCACTTTACTAAACCGACTGTTTTAGAAGAATGCATACAGGTTTTAAACCCGGAGGACTTTAAAGAACACGAAGCCGAGAAAATTCTTTTTGGTCTGGGATTCACTGAAACTGACCTCGCCCGCGATCCCAAAAGTTTTTCAGGCGGTTATCAAATCAGGATCAACCTGACGAAGGTTCTGTTGCAGTCTCCAGATCTATTGCTTCTGGATGAGCCTACCAACTACCTCGATATCGTCAGTATGAGATGGCTCAAGAGTTTTTTAAAGAATTTCCCTGGGGAAATCATGCTCATTACTCACGACCGCGAGTTCATGGATGATGTTGTGACCCACACGATGGGGCTTCACCGCCAGCAATTAAAGAAAATCAAAGGCGACACCGCGAAATTTTATGAACAGATTCTTCAAGACGAAGAAATGTACGAAAAGACGCGCGAAAATTTAGATAAAAAGCGCAAAGAAATGGAAGCTTTTATCGAAAGATTTAAAGCAAAAGCTTCTAAGGCCGCTCAGGCTCAATCCAGAGTGAAAGCTCTAGAGAAAATGAGCTCGATGGACAAGCTTGCGGATGTTGATTCGCTGGGCTTTAAGTTCCGTTTTGTGGAATGCCCGGGGAAGCAAATCGCCGAGGTGAAACATTTAAGTTTTCACTACGAAGGAAAAGAAGAAAATCTATTCCATAACTTGAGTTTTCCGATTAACCGCGAAGACAGAATCGGGATCATCGGGAAAAACGGGAAAGGAAAGTCGACATTGTTAAATGTCATCGGTGGCTCCTTAACTCCGGTCACTGGAAAAGTGAGTTTTCACCCGTCAGCGCAGATTGGTCATTTTGGTCAAACAAACATCAATCGTCTGAACATGGAAAATACGATTGCCGAAGAAATTCAGCAGGAAAATAACGATCTTTCAATTTCAAGTGTCCGCAATATTTGTGGGACGATGATGTTTGAAGGGGATCTGGCAAAAAAGAAAATTAAAGTTCTTTCCGGAGGGGAAAGGGCCCGCGTTTTACTGGGGAAAATCCTGGCAAAACCGGCAAATCTTCTGCTTCTGGATGAGCCTACCAACCACTTGGATATGGAATCGATTGAGTCTTTAACCGAAGAGATCGGAAACTTTCCTGGTGCAGTTGTGATCGTTACCCACAGTGAGATCATGCTTAAAAACCTGGCGACTAAACTGGTTATTTTTCACAATGGGAACGCAGAGTTTTTTAACGGAACATACGATGATTTCTTAGAAAAAATCGGATGGGAAAGTGAAGAGACAAAACCAAAAGTCGAAACGAAAAAGCTTTCTGAAAAAGAGATTAAACAAAAAAGGGCCGAGCTAACGATTGAGCGAGCTAAACAAACGAAGCCGATCAAAGAAGAGATTGAACGCCTGGAAAGTGAAATCACTAAGAATGAAGACCTGCTAAAACGCATCAACGGCGAGCTGGAAAAGGCCACAATCTCCAATGATACGGCCAAGTTGACTGACTACGCCCACGCAGTTGGAAAGCTTAACCACATGATTGATGAGCTCTTTGAAAAACTCACCAATTCCAATGAGAGTCTGGAATTTATCCAGGCCAAATACGATAAAGAGTTAGAGGCCTTGTCGTAACGCGCGTAGCGTAAGGCCCCCTAAACTTACATTACACAGAGCGCATCGAGAGTTTTTCTCATGAGCCTTATTAGGTTGTTTTCCCCTCCTGAGAGTGCTATTTTTACCGCACTTTTTAGGATTACTTTTTCGAGGGAAAACCCGATGTTAAATGACAATTTTACCTATGCTTTTTCAACAGAAGCACAAAATGAAATTTACGATTTTATTAAAAACCTTCATCAGTACGATCGCATTGAAGACGCTAAAACGTTAGAGAGTGACGATTGCCCAACTTTTTTAAGAGAAGTTGAAGAGATCAGAAACGAACTGGAAAACGGAAAGCGCATCGTTATCGTTAGACCATTTGTTGACCTTCACAATAAATACACAATTCAGGAACAAAGAACGATCAGCTGGCTTTTAGGAAATGTACTTGGTGAGCCATTAGTGCAAAACGAAGCTGGTGATAAAGTTATTTGTGTTTTCGATCGCGACCGTCACAACACGATGGTGAAGGGAGCTCGTTACCACCAGACTCGCGAAGGTGGAACAATCCATACAGATAACGTGAACGTTCCATACCACTGGGAATACCTGATTCTTTCTTGTATTGCACCGGCAATGGCGGGTGGAGAAAACATTCTGGTGAACGCCCTGACAGTTCACAAAATCCTTAAAGAAAAACACCCGGATGTTTTATCGATCCTGGAAAAGAATTTTATCTGGGAACAACGTGGAGTGGCCGATGCTACTTACGAAGCTCCGATCCTGACTTACAATAAAAAAGGCGAACCAATGTTCCGCCATCTTCGTCCATACATGGAATCAGCTCACAGAAAAACGAACAATCCATTAACTGAAGAGCAAATGTATGCGATTGATACTTTGGACTCGGTCATCGAGCACTCAGACAATCAATACCGCCACACTTTTAAAGCGGGAGAAATCCTTTTGACTTACGATTCACAAGTCCTTCATGGAAGAACTTGTTTCTCGGACTCACTGGATGCAGTGACAATCTTTGATTATAAAAAAGATCACAATAGACCATTGAAACGCACGATGGACCGTCTATGGGCAAAAAAGAGAGGTAGCCTGTGTCTAGTTTAACCGCTCTGATTTTGGCCGCTGGATACGGCTCGCGCATTGCTGATGTTACAACAAACCCAAAATCGCTTTTAACAATTAAAGAAAAAGCACTAATGGACTGGCATTTCGATAGCCTTGCTGCTGTTGGAGTTAAAGACGTTGTCGTGGTGACTGGATACAAACGTGAAGTGCTTGAAGAATACCTGCAAAAATTTAAAAGCAACTTCAACTTATCTTTCGCAGTTAACGATGATTACAAAGTAAAAGGGAACACGTATTCACTTTTCTTTGGTCTGGAAAAAGTAGAAACAGACTTCCTTCTTTTTGATGCCGACCTGATTTATGAAACTCAAATCCTAAGAGCTTTCGTTGAAGATACAAACCCTAACCAGATCCTGGTTGGTGAGAGTTCAATCGATGATATCGAATGTGCAAAAACAATGATCGACAAAGACGGCTTTGTCCGTATGACGATCGATAAGCGTGCTGTAAGTGCAGAAGAGCGTGAGAAGTACACTTTTGCTGGTGAAGCGATCGGTATCTTGAAATTCTCTAAAGAGTACAGAGACGATATGTTCAACGAGTGCAAGAAGTTCCTTGCTGATGAAAAAAACGTTTCTAAAAACTGGGAACACGTGATGAACGAATTCCTGCATACGCACGACATGTCAGTTCACCAGTCAGTAAGTGATAAGTGGGTTGAGATCGATAACCGTGAAGATTATGAGCGCGCGAAAAAACTTTTTGGAGAAGTGTAGTGACTTGGCTTGCAGAATATAGAAGTTCATTAAAAAACGTTCATGCAGAAGAATTCCTGGATGTTTATTTTTTCAGACCGATTGCTTTTGTCATCGTTAAACTTTTTTATCCTCTGCCGCTAACGCCAAATAATTATTCCTTCGCTTCTTTTGTTTCTGGTTTTACCGCTGCCTGGTTTTTTTACAAGGCCGAGCTTCAGTGGGGAGCTTTCTTTTTCTTCCTTTTTGCCGTTCTGGATTGTTGTGATGGAATGCAGGCGAGAATGAAAAAGAATGGATCTGAGTTTGGCCGTTTTATTGATGGCCTGGTGGATTACACCTCAAACATCGCTTGTTATATCGGACTTGGTTTTGGTGTGACGAAGGCGATGCCGATGATGGGCTCTATCCCGACGGTTTATCTGGTGATTGCAGCCGGATTAAGTAAGGCGCTGCACTCGATTATCTACGATCACTATCTGATGGAATACCTCTCATATGACCGCGGAGATGGCGGTTTTGTTCAAAGAGAAGTTGAAGAACTTCGCCAGAAGCTTGCAGCCGCGAAGGCCAATCCAAAAGAGTCAAAAATTCGCCTTTTTATGCTGACGACCTATTTAGGTTTCAGCACACTTCAAGCAGGTAATGAAGGGCGTTCTTTAAAGTTTGAATGCAAAAATTATATTGAGAAGAATTACCGTGCTATTCAGTTATGGGGTCTTATCGGGCCGGCATGGCATATCGCTTTTCTTATTTTCGCTCTTTTATTCGACAGACCTGAATGGCTTTTTGGTTATGCCATTATTTTTGGTAATACCTGGCTGGTGATCATGTTGATTTATCAACAAAAAATTTATCACCGCCTAGAGAGTGCTCAAGCATGATTGCACTTATCCTAGGTCTCGCTATTGGATTTTTAATGTGTATTCCCGTTGGCCCAATCAATGTTTGGGTCGTGAATACTCTGCTGAAACATAACTTTCGTTCCGCTTTTTCGATTGCCTTGGGTGGATCAGTGATGGATTTCACTTACTTTATGATCATCCTGACAGGGCTTTCATTGTTTTCTTTTACTCCAAAGATGACGATGTTCTTTAAAGTGGCCGGCGTGATTTTTCTTTTTGCTTTTGGATTAAAAGAAATCCTTAGCCCGAGCCAGAGTTTTGAAGAAGATGAAGATGCAAAGAAAAAGATTCCGAGAGCTTCGAGTTTCTTTTTACTGGGAGTTTTAATTTATACATCTAACCCGACATTGATTGCGACCATGTCAGGCTTAGCGGCCATTATTAAATCATGGCATGCATTTGAGTTTAGCTATTTTAATTATTTTTTCCTGTCGCTAGGAATTGCTGTCGGTTCGGCGAGCTGGTTCTTTCTTTTATTGAAGATGGTTCAGCGCTACCAAAACCGCATCCCGCAGAAGTTTTTCCATCACTTCAGCCGCACCTCAGGTGTATTGATTGTGATGTTTAGTTTATTTATGGCATTTAAAGTTTATAAGGAAGTGTACCTATGAAAAAATCAACGCAGCTTAGACAGATGCTTCAGTCAAACGAACTGGAGTTTTTAATGGAAGCCCACAACGGTATCTCTGCAATCATCGCTCAGGAAGCGGGATTTAAGGGGATCTGGGGATCGGGACTTTCGATTTCAGCTTCTCTTGGTGTAAGAGATAACAACGAAGCTTCATGGACTCAGGTTCTGGACGTTGTTGAATACATGAGCGATGCTACGAAGATTCCTATCCTGCTTGATGGTGATACTGGATACGGGAACTTCAACAACATGAGAAGACTTGTTATGAAACTTGAGCAACGTGGAGTTGCCGGGGTTTGTATCGAAGATAAAATCTTCCCAAAAACAAACTCATTTTTAAGGACAGAGGCGCAACCTCTTGCCGATATCGAAGAGTTCTGTGGGAAAATCAAAGCTGGTCAAGACACTAAACTTGACGATGATTTCAACATCATCGCTCGCGTAGAGGCTCTGATCGCTGGATGGGGATTACAAGAAGCAGTTAAGAGAGCGGACGCTTACAGAAAAGCGGGAGCTAACGCCATTCTAATGCACTCAAAAATTTCAAAGCCAGACGAAATCCTAGCTTTCATGAAAGAATGGGGTGAGAGATCAAAAGAATGTCCGGTTGTTATCGTTCCAACTAAATACTACGCAACTCCGACAAACGTCTTCAGAGAAGCAGGTGTTTCAACTGTTATCTGGGCCAACCATCAAATGAGAATGGCCGTAACAGCGATGCAACAAGTAACTAAGACAATCTTTGAAGAGCAATCTTTAATGAACGTTGAAGATAAAATCGTATCAGTTGCAGAACTTTTCCGTCTGCAAAACGATAAAGAACTTGAAGCAGCTGAGAAGAGATACTTAACAGTAGCAGACGCTGACGCTCCAAGAGTTGTTCTTCTGGCGGCATCACGTGGTGCTGAACTAAAAGAATTAACAGAAGACCGTCCAAAGGTTCTGATCGATATCAATGGAAAGCCGTTAATTGAGCAATCAATCAACAACTTCTACGCTCATGACATTAAAGATATCGCGATTGTTACAGGGTATAAAAAAGAAGCTTTCAAATTCCCAAACATCAAGTACATCAACAATGAAAATTTTGAATCGACTTCAGAGCTTGCTTCATTGTTTTTAGCAAGCAAGCAAATTGCAGATAACACAATCATCTCTTACGGTGACATCCTTTACAGAAAATACATCCTTTCTCGTTTATTAGAAGAAAAAGGAGATATTACGATTGTCGTTGATGCCACAATTAACAACCGTTCCGCTGATTACAAAGGTGACTTTGTTCTTTGCTCTAGAAACCACAGCACTAACTACAATGAAGCTCCTGCTGAACTTCAAGGAATCAAGTTTGGAACTGCAAGCGAAAACAAAGACGCAAGCGGTGAGTGGATTGGTCTTGTGAAGACAAATAAAGTTGGATCTGAAGTTTTATCAAAGGCCCTTACAGAGCTTTCAACAACTCCAGACTTCAATAAACTGAAACTTCCAGATTTAATGAACCACCTTCTATCTAAGAAAGTTAAAATCAATGTTATGTACATTGATGGACACTGGATGGATGTTGATAGCTACGCTGACGTTTCAAAAGGACAAAAATTCTAAGGATAATTTATGATTACAGCTGATAAATTTTTAATTCCGGCACGCGAACTTGGTTTTAACTTCTTTACGGGGACACCATGCTCATACTTAAAGCCATTCATTAACTACGTTATCGACACAGACGGATTTGATTTCGTCGACAGTGTCAACGAAGGTGATGCAATCGCTATCGCGGCAGGAGCAACAGTTGGTGGGAAGCGCGCGGTTGTTATGTTCCAGAACTCAGGTTTAGGAAATGCAGTTAACCCGATTACGTCACTAACTTATACGTTTAACATTCCAGTTATGATCATCACGACTCTTCGTGGAGAGCCGGGCGGCCCTGCTGATGAACCTCAACACGAACTGATGGGGCAAATCACAACGGCAATGCTTGAGACGATGAGACTTAAGTGGGCCTTCTTCCCGCAGACGGAAGAAGAAGTAGCTCCTGCGCTAAAAGCAGCTGACGAATACATGAAAAAACACAATCAACCATTCGTGTTTGTCATGAGAAAAGATGACATCGCTGAATACAAACTTCAAAAGAAGCCAGCGGCTTCCAAAAAAGATTTCAGCATCACTCACACTGATCATTTTGAACTTGATTATAAAGCACGTACGACGAGAACTCCGGTTCTTGAAGTGCTTCAAAAATCAGTGGCGCTTTCCGCCGCAGTGATTGCGACAACTGGTAAAACAGGAAGAGAGTTCTACGAAGTAGGGGATCAAAAGAACCAGCTTTATATGGTGGGTTCTATGGGGTGTGCACTGGCGTTTGGGCTGGGCCTTGCCATTGTTAAGCCTAAGCTTAAAGTTATCGTTCTTGACGGTGATGGAGCGCTTTTAATGAGAACTGGATCAATGGCCACTGCGGGAGCTTATAAGCCAAAGAACTTAGTTCACATCTTAATTGATAACGAAGCTCACGATTCAACTGGTGGACAGGGAACTGTGACTGGTGGAGTTTCATTCGGAACAATCGCAGCTGGATTTGGTTACGATAAAATCTACTCAACTGACCGTTTAGAGAAATTCTCTGAGATACTTGAAGAGGTAAAAAAGAACGATGCTGTAACATTCGTTCATATGAAAACTCAAAAAGGTTCTCCTGAAAAATTAGGAAGACCTAAAGTGACTCCTGCAGAAGTTTCTGTGAGATTTGCGGAGTTTGTGCAGTCTAAATAGCGCCTGACCAAAATATTGTTTTAACCTGATGCAGATCATGTAGAAAAAGCCGAAAAAGGGCGAAGATGATTATGTAGAAAGAAGAAACAAAGGAGGCAATATGAGAAAACGCCAAAAGTTTCGTTTCTCTAGGACTAGGACGGCCTGGAACCTTTCTTGAACGTGTATCACTGATCCAAGGAGGTAAAATGAGAATGTCTAGACTACGGTATAGCTTCTCGAGATCTAGGACCCCGACCTCGTCATGAGTAAAGCAGGTTTTTAGGTTTGCGCTCAATGCCCTGGTGCTTGTTGCAAGCAAAAGCGTTTAGCAGATTATCCAGAGGTAGAGTCCACTAAGAACTTAAAGATTAACTAAAACTAAGAAGAAGGCCCTCGTTTGAGGGCCTTTTTTATTGCAGGAAAATTACTTTGTGATTTCGTTGCAGCATCCGTAAAGAACTGTATTACCAGTTGTGTACATGATGTGTTTTTCGTAAATGTTATCGCTCATTCCATCATTACATTCACCAGTAACGATTGTCGCTTTTGCATTTTTAGTTTCAACTACGAAGGCGAAGTCTGGAGCTAGACCTTGAGCATCTACACGAGAGATGATTTCTTCTTTAGTTGTTGTTTCATCGGCCATAAATTCATTGAAAGTCACAGTGTTTCCTTCAATCTTTAGATCCCAGAATGGCTCAGTTCCGCTGCATGAATAATCAGCGGCCATAGCAGACAGGGATAAAAGCATAGTCATTAAAGCGATTGTTTTTTTCATAAAGACTCCTAAGGTATTGGTTGAGGCATTCATACCAAAAATAGGGATTCGTCTCTATAAGGCCTGTAAAATTGATCTGTTTAAAGAAGTTCAGACCATGTCATTCCCAGGGACAGAGAGCGGTAAAGGGCTGAATTCCTGCTTTTTCCTAGCAAAGTGCTGTCGCTGTAATTCAGATTGAGGCTGGCATTTTTCTGGAAATTCCAGGCCGGGGACAGTGAGATTTCCCAGAACTGAGATGCGACCAGGGTCTGGTTTTGGTACTGTTTTTTGGCCAGGTAGTTCCATTGTAGAGTCGATGAAAGGTCAACTTCACTGCTGATGGAATAGGTATATGTTCCGGCCGTACTGAAAGCATAAGTTGAATTGAGATGTTTTTGCTTGGGAAGATACTGAGGTGTGAGGCTTGCTTTAAAATCTCCACGAACCATGACAACAGGAAGGTCAATTTTATAAAAACCTGTTCCGCGAATATCGGTGCGAAGAGTTTTTTGTGAGTTGAAATTGTTTTCTCCAAAAGGAACGGTGAATTTCATTCCGGTAAAAAGGCGAGGAGTCCATGAGCTATAGCTGTAATTTGTCAGAGCTTCATAAAAAACGCCAACTCCTAAATCACCAAGACCTGCATCCGTTTCATTTTTTCCCAGGCGTTTTGCCTCTTTTTGAATGAAAGAAAGACTGGTGTTACCTTGAAAACGATCAGTGAATAGCCTTTTGTATTCAATAGAGCTGGTGATAGTTTGATCTTTATTACCATCATCATCCATCAAAGCTTTGCCATCATTATTTGTTTGTCCGATATCTCGTCTAAGAAGTGTAGAAAAAGTCCATTCCTGCAAATGATCAGCAATCATCAAAGAAGCAGCAGATTGCCCGCCACCACAGCATGAAGCTGAGTAGGCACTGCTGGAAAGAAGAGTCAGGATTAAAGCACTATAGATTTTTGCCATGATGAGATCACCTGATTGTTTTCTAGAATTTCAATATGTAAAACCCAAAGTCCTGGCATGATAAAGGCCAATTCAGAAAACTCGTAGCTCACAGAAGAAAGTGACGTGATAACGATGGGAGAAGATCCATGCCCCATATCTGGCATCCAGATGTAGGCATTTAAGGCTTGAGTTGTTTTTAAGGGAGAACTGAGTGCGATTTCAAAAACACCAAGCTCGCTCAATGAAGGAGGTACATTCCATTTGAGAGAGAATGAATTTTGAGCACCGGGGAGTTGCTCTTCAAGCAGGATGCTACCAGCGATTTCTTTGGTTTTTTCCAGCTTGTTAAAGAGGGGAGATTTCCCACAAGAGGTCAGTGTAAAGAATGTAGCGAAGAGGATTATCTTAAAATAATGCATCCGAGTGACCTGGTTTCTTTCTCAGTGATGGCCTGGTTATTGGCAAGTTCAGTGAGAGCATTTTTTAAATAAAGTTTTTTAGCGCTATAGGGATTAGTGCGCTCCGTGACTCCACCGCTGTAGAGCACCTCATTGTTTTTATCCAGGATAAAAGTTTGAGGGGTGCGGTTTGCTTTAAGGAAATCGGCCATCTTAAGATCGCTGTCATCGATGATTGGAAATTCAGCTTTGTAGTTCTCTCTGATTTCTTCAATATCTTTGGCGTTCGCTTTTCTCACAGAGTGAACGCCAATAAACTCGATCTCCGGGAAAGCTTTGGCCATCTCGTTGATGTAGGGAATGTTTTGTTGAGTGCAGGGACAAGTTTTACTTAAAAAGATCAGCACTTTAGTTTTTTTATCAGTGTTTAAATTCTTTTCTTTTCCTGAAGGATAAGACGTGAGATTTGGCAGATTTGCCCCCCAGGACCCTACTGAAAGAAAAGTGAATATAAAAAGAGATAAAACTTTCATAAACTAAAGTTCAACCTTCATCCTATTTTCTTCTACAACTTGTTTTTTCTCATTAAGAAGTTGAAGGCGAAGAAACCAATCTCCTTTCATCCCACCCATGAAATAAATTTTTTCAATCAGGTAGTCATTAGGAGAAATTGTTGTAATCGTCACTGGACGAGAGCCGTGCTCATGCCCTGCGGCCATAACCATCCAAGGGATGACGTTGAGAGCGTAGTTGCTGTTATTTTTCAAGGTAACAGTTGCACTTGTATATTGGTTAAAAACAGGTGTGTTTTGCCATTCCACTCTTGCACAAATATTATTTTGTGAAAAAGAAATTTCACCTTGTTCGCAGGCATAGGCTTTGATATTAAAAAAGGCACAAGCTAAAAGAAGTGTAGCAATTTTCATAGTTGTCTCCGGTAAAAGATAATCCGGTTATAACTAGAAAATGGACCCTTGTAACTGCAACATATTGGTGCAGTCTGGACGATAAAACGGATGCAAACCTTACCGAACCAATTGAGAAAATGGCTCTTTCCTCTGGGAAGCCAGCTTAATGAGAATTTATTGAGGGCCTCTCTCATTATTTCTCTGCGCTGGGTAATTCTCCTGGTGGAGTTTATTACTGCAGTGGCCTATGGTTTTATGGGAAAGCTCCTATGGATGAACTATGCTTATATCGTCCTGAGTATCGTCCTGATGGTCATTTTCAATACTGTGGTGACGATTACCCTTAAGGGGAAGGAAAAGGTCAGCTCAAGCTTTCTTGCCTTTCAGCTCTTCTTTGACCTGTTTCAGCTCTTCATCTTCTTAAAGCTAGTGATGTCAAAGGCCAATCCATTAATTGAGATTTTCTACCTCCCATTAATTGTCGGCATTATCGTTTTGCCCTTTATCTGGAACTTTATCTATTCGCTGGCCATTGTCGCTGTCGTTGGAAGTTTTTATCTTTCACCCGGGGCGGATCATCACAACTATCATCACTTTTATTCTCATCTTTTCACGATGGGGTTAACTTGCTTTACTCTCAATCTCTTAATGAGCTTTATCAGGCATTTTCAGAAACGGTTGGAAACGCTTCACAATTATAAACAACGAATGGATCACTTAAAAGTTGTCGGAGCGATGACTTCTGGATTTTGTCACCAGATGGCCACACCATTAAACACTATTAAGCTTCGCCTTGATCGCATGAACCGCCACCAGGCCTACTCGCAGGATGATTTGAATTCTGCTTTAATGGCCCTAGGCCAATGTGAAGTGGCCTTGCGCGACCTTTCTGAAATGCGTGCTGAAAAAACCATGGGATTAAGAGAGAGAATTGAGCTAAAAGGCTTTTGCCAAAACTTGATTGCCAATTCTCATCCTGAGATGAAGCTCCTGATTGATGAACGAGTGCAGTCTGTTGTATGTCATCCTCAGCTTCTCACACAAACGCTCTTAGATCTTTTTGACAACGCTTTTGATGCTTCAAAAGACGAAGTGTGTTTAGAGATTTATCAAGACAATCACTTCATCCATTTTGAAGTCATCAATCATCATGCCATGATCTCACATGATGTTTTATCAAAAATCGGAGAGCCGTTTAATAGCACAAAAGAGCATGGAGCAGGTCTTGGTCTCTTCAACGCATTTAATTCTGCTTTAGTGATGAATGGGACATTTAAAATTTTTAATAAAAATAAAAATGTTCATGCACTTTTGTCACTGCCGGTTATTCCTGAAGAGGTCCAAGCATGAAAATACTTTTGATTGATGACGACGAAAATTTTGTAAGCTCGTTAGTTTTGGAGTTTCAAGACAGAAACATTGATGTCATGGGATTTCATCGCTTCAGCGATATTCCACAAGAATTGATTCTTGATTCAACCCATGCCATCGTCGATCTTAGGTTAAAAGGTGAAAACGGACTCAACATTCTGGTGGAATTAAGAGAGCTAAATCCTGCAATAAAAATGGTTATGCTGACAGGATTTGGAACGATTTCCACCGCGGTCGAGGCCATGCGTTTAGGCGCGATTAACTACCTTTCTAAACCAGTTTCTTTTGATGTCCTTCTGCACACTCTGCAAAACGCACAAAGCGATGAAGTGACTCTTTCTGAATCGGAAATGACACTTGCCGAAAAAGAACGCGAATATATCGAATATGTGCTAGTTAAGTGTGACGGAAACATTTCCAAGGCGGCAAAAATCCTTGGTCTTCACCGTCAAAGCCTCCAGCGTATGCTCAAGAAATACCCCTTCCACAGAGGCGAATAAAAGGTTAATATGCCTCACATTTTACTTTCACCCAAGGCAAACATGAAAACTGTTAAGCGCAATATTTTATTAAATCCAGGCCCGGCAACAACAACTGACACAGTTAAAAACGCAATGGTTGTTCCAGATATTTGTCCAAGAGAATTGGAGTTCGGCGAGCTGACTCTTTCAGTAAGAGACGATTTAATTAAAGTGGCCCGCGGTGAAAAAAACCACACATGTGTTCTTTTAACTTCTTCTGGAACAGGTGGTGTTGAAGCTTGTTTAACATCAGTTATTCCAATGGATAAAAAAGTTCTGATCGTTAACAATGGAGCTTACGGTGAGCGTATGCAGGCGATCTGTGATGCTTACGGAATCGCTCATGTTGATTACAATATCCCAGCTGGAAAACCGGTTGATTTAGCTGAATTAGAAAAAATGATTCAAGCTCACCAAAAAGATTTATCTCATGTTGCTTTCATTCACCATGAAACAACTGTAGGGATTTTAAATCCACTAAAAGAGATTTGTAGCCTTGCTCACAAGTATAAATTAGAAAATATTGTCGATGCGATGAGCTCATTTGCGGGAATGGATATCGATGTAGAAAGAGATGAAGTAGATTACCTTGTTTCATCTTCTAATAAATGTATCCAAGGTATGGCGGGAATTAGTTTTGTTATCGCTAGACTTGAGAACCTCAAAAAGACATCGTCGATCAAAAGAAATTTCTATTTCAACTTAATGGCAAACTACGAATACCTAAATAAGAACAAACAATTCCTTTTTACTCCACCTGTGCAGACTCTGTACGCTTTAAGACAAGCGGTTACTGAATACTTCCAGGAAGGAGCGGAAAATCGTTTTGCCCGTTACGCTTCAATGTACGAAGTGATGAAAAAACGTCTGAAGGAATTAGGATTTGAATTCTTAGTTGAAGAAAAACACCACGCTAAACTTCTGACTGCCATCCTGGACCCGAAGAGCCCGAATTACGCATTCAATGAAATGCACGACTACCTTTTTGAGCGTGGCTTTACTATCTATCCAGGTAAAGTAGGAAGCATCAACACTTTCAGACTCTCGAATATTGGCGCGATTTATCCTGCCGATATCGAGGCATTTCTAAAAGTGTTCGAAGAATACTTAAGGCTAAAAAAGATCATCTAAATCGAGAGCGGCGAGAGAGAAGACATTTTTAGGATTATAGTTGTGGGCTTACACCAACAGCAATAACCATAACGATAAGACATAGAATGATAATGTCGAGCTTACTAATTTTGTTCCAGATCATAAAAACTCCCGAGACTAATTAATAATGAATCGCGAGTTTTTATATTTTTTATTGAGGATTGCCAACACCATCTGAAATTTTTATTGGTTTCTTAATAATTGACCCCCATTCCTGGCCTAAGTAGCCGAAAACCATCCAGTAGATTCTATCGCCCATGCCGCCTAGCGAGAAGTTGGCGTGGTAAATGATAAAAACCGGAAGGTGGGAAAGGAGAAAGAGGGCCATGGTCTGGCGGTCGATATCAACTTCTTTAAGGCCCTTTAATACCCCGACGATCATTAAGAGGTAGGCAATAATCGAGAGAATGAGCAGTGGATAGCCACCGATAACTCCGGCCGACACGAAGAGGTTGTGCGGGTCCTTAAAAGAGTTGTAACTTTCGACTTCGATCCCTTCTTTAGCGCCGCTAAAAAACTTATAAAGGAGACCGTGGCCGAAGTAAGGGCTTTGTTCAAACATTGTCCAACCACGAAACACTTCGTCCATTCTGGTTGAGACCCCATCTTGAGCAGGTCTTAGTCCAAAACCAGTTTTTCCGGTTGTCACTTCATACATAAATTGCGAAGTCGGGGCACCCACTAGAAGAATAGAAATCAAAAGGCATGAAAGGAAAGTGAACTTAAATAAGCGCACTGATCTTTTTTTCGATCCGTAGATAAGAATCCCTACAAAACCAGTGATCACAATAGTTCCGAAGGCCGCTTTGGTTGAAGTGGCAAGAACGGCGAGAGTGATAATGAAGAGTCCCAAGATTTTTAAAAGCGTGTTGTTTTTAAGCGTCCAAGGTTTGTCCTGGAAGATCTTAGGAAAAAAGAAAATAAAAGAAGCTGTGCTTGCAGTTACCATGTGTGGGATGTGCTTAAAAAATCCAACGAAGCGTCCGCCACGAAACATGAAAGGAAAAAGGATCGGTAGAAAAAGCACACTAGTAATAACTAAAAAGGTGCTGGCCTTATTCATCCAATCGCAGAATTTTCTTAAAGGAAAAACGGCGGGGACAATCACGCCGTAAATCAGGATAAGCATAATGGCCATACCGAGACCACCGAGCTGAACGAGTACTGATTGAGTGACGTTTACCAGGGTGATTTGAAAAAGTGTCTGAATGGTTAAAATGGCAATCAAGGTCCAGATAAAAACTTTATAAAATTTAGACAGAGGAAAGTTACTACGGTTTTTTAACCAGTAATAAATCAGGATGAGAGCAATGACGACCTGAAGTCCGAAGTTAATAAAAGGGTGAAGACCGTACTGAAAAATAAAAGGAGGGATCGAGTAAGGAACGATCTGCATCCATTTAAAAGAAAGTTTTGAAACAAAGATCAGGACAATGAGCGTGATACAACAAAAGTCGATGATCTTTGGAACGGAAAACTTAGGCTCAATCATTTAATTTATCTTTAATAACAACGGCAGTTAAAAGAGCAGTCAGTACAACTGAAACAATCGAAATAATTCGAAATGAGTCATTGCTGATAAGTGGGCTTTTGTTTTTAATTAAGACAATGTCATTTGAATTTAGAGTGTAATCATTTTTTGCACCGGCCTTTAACACTTCTTCAAGATTAACATTTAAGCTTTTCTTTTCTTCACCATTAGGAGCAATGACATTTTGCTGATCATTTCCGATGACGATGTTTTCCAAGTCGGCTTCATTGTTTGTTCCACCCGCAAGAGAAAGTAGGGTTGTGAGTTTCATATTGGCCGGCACGTGATAGAGGCCTGCATTCTTTACGGCACCAAGAAGACGAATAGGAATCAATTCCTGATTAGGATAGGATTCGAAGACAAATTCAGAAGGAGAGCTGAGGTTGTATTTTGAAGCTTTGCCCGATTCAGACGTTGCGGCAAAAGTTTGGTTAACTAAAATACTGTACGTAAAAAGACAGATAATCAGGTGTCTCATTATAATTTCCCTCTTAAGAACTAAAATAAGAATATTTTCTTTATAATAACAGAATTATTTTTAAATAAAAAAAATTATAGCCTTTAGAGATTAGAATATTCGACGATAAGATATTTAATTCAGGATAATTATGAACTCAAACGAAGAGATTACTCTACATCAAGTCTTGCAGATTTTTACCAGAAGATGGAAGTATCTCCTGATGCTTGCTCTGTTATTTACTCTCGCTGCACTGGTGAAGCACAAGTATTTTCCAATGTATCCTGGAACGGGAAAGCTCATTATTAAAGACGTTCGAAACAGTCAACTACAGTTGGTGCTTAGCTCTGTGGCCGGAGGAAATGAAGTGTCTCCTGATGCCAAAGGGGATGATGTTGTTGATCGTGCAGAAACAGTTCTTGATACTCACGAATTTTATGTGGCACTTGCTAATAGATTGATCCAAATTAAAAATGAACAAAACTCTCTTCCTCTAAAAAATTTTTTTAAAAAATTTGAAGAAAAGGAAACTGATCCGGAATTTCCTCACGATGTAGGAAATGCTCTCTCAGGAATTCTTTCTTTTAATAGCGGCAAAGGGGGAGTGTTAACGATTAATGCAAAAACTTATAATCGCGAACTCTCAGTCATTATTGTCAATGCAGCACTTGAAGAAGCGCAGAAAAATCTTATTGACCGCGAGCTTGAAGATTTAAATCGTGCTGAAAATTATTTTAATGAAGAGATTAAGAGTGCTCGTTCAAAATTGGATATGATTGAGAACTCAACTGTTCGCAAGCTACAGAAGAATCAAATTCTTTCTGTGGATTTAGAAAAAGGGGATAGCTCGAAGTATATCAGTGAACTTAAAAAGAATATCAATGATACAAAAATCACGATCTCAAATAACATTAGTAAGATTGAAGCGCTAACGGAAAAAATCAAAAAGAACGGACCGCGCGACCTGGGCGTTATCAGCAAGTTCAATGAGTCTTCGCAAATCAAAATGCTGGAAGATGAAAATAAAGACTTGCAAATTCAGTTGCAAACTTACCAGACATACCTGAAAACCTATGAAAATCAGAAAACGGGTCTGGTTCCAATGCAGTACGAAATCCAGAAAATGAACGCTAACCACGAGTTTGAATACAAAATGTTCGCGTCTCTTAATGACAGTCTGGCAAGAATTGGTTTACAAAAGACATATGTGAAGAACAAAGTAGATATCCTGGAGAGAGAAAGACTTTCTAAGGTACGTTCGAGTCCTTCGCTAATAATAATGGTTCTTATTTCTTTGATGCTTTCACAGGTCATTGGGATGTTTAGCATTTATGTCTACGAACTCTTTAAACCTCAAAAACTTTGAAGAACTCTCGCAGTCTATTCTACGTGAGTACGGTGACATTTCCGAGAAATTCCACGCCTTCCAGCATAACAACCGGCTCGATTGTGTCAGTGGTTGTGGCAAATGCTGTTTTAAGCCCGACATTTATTGCTCACCCATAGAGCTTCTTCCACTGGCGCTTGAACTCTTAAGAAGAGGAGAAGCGCAGGCCGTTTATGATAAATGCCTGGAGAGTAAAGAAGAGCGATGCCCTTTTCTTCATGTGGATAACGCGGAAAAATTCCAGGGCAAATGCACGGAGTATGCTTTCCGTCCGCTCGTTTGCCGCACCTTTGGGGTATCAGCAAGACATGGGAAAAAAAACAATATCGAATACTCTGTTTGTAAAACACTGAAGGAAGAGAAGGCTACCGCCTTCCAGTCGCTTGTGGATAGCAATTATCCACATACACAAGCAGATCTCCCATACATTGATAGCGCCAAACACCGCCTGACAACACTCGACCCACGCTTCCTCGAAGAAGAACACACCATCAAAGACTCTCTCAAAATTATCCTGGAAAAAGTCCTGCTATACGCTTCGTATGTTGAGTAACTAGCGTGCGGCCCTAATGACTGCTTCACCTGAAATGCGAAGAGTTTCATCAGCACCAAAGACTTCAGTTTTTACAGTGAAGATTGATTTTCCTTCTTTTTGAGCAATAACTTCAAGTCTGTAAGTTAAGATGTCATCGACATAAACTGGAGCATGGAATTTGAATGTTTGGTTTAAGTAGATAGTTCCAGCACCGGGGAATTCATTGGCAAAAATTTTAGAGAAGTGTGAAGCGGCTACCATACCGTGAGCAATTCTTCCTTTAAAGCCTTGGGCCTTTGCTGCTTCGTCATCAAAATGAACAGGATTAAAGTCGCCAGAAAAATCAGCAAATTTTTGAATATGAGCTGAGGTTATGGTAAGTTTTTCGATATGAATATCTCCAGTCTTCACGGCGGACTCCTTTAAGGTTTTGATAAGGGTATTTTAGTTAATGAAATTGATTTTGGCATTGTCTTTTTTTCTAGTTAGTTTTTGTGCTTTTTCCTATGAAAAAGAATTTGTTATCACTGAGATTTTAAGTGATGACGTGGTTAAAGTTCATAGACTGGCCAGCGATGTCCTGATTGAGCCAGGGGATTTGCTTTTGGTGTATTCTCATGAAAGCAAAAACATTTTAGGTTATGCCCGCGCAGAAGTCATGAATATCGGGCCAGATCAATTTACGGCCACGATTATCACTCACAATAAAAGCGGGATCATTCGCCCAGAAAACTATTTGAGAAAAATCGATCTAACCAAAGCTAAAAATGAAGATATGCCAGCGCGCTTCGATCTTGTTTTTCGCGAAAACAGAACGGCCGCTGCTAAATACCGCCCGCTTGCTTATGCCGGGATTGCCCAAGGGTTTACAGCTTCAAACCTTATCAAAAAAGAATTCTTATTAGGACCTTCTATTTTAGGGTACGGAATCACGTCAGGATGGCAGGTCAACACTAACTTAGTGTCGACGATGTTTAAGATTTTAAACGTGTCGTTTAAAAATACTCTTTTTAGAAACGATGATTATGAATTGGCGGTAGAAAACGGCTTTCAGTATTATCACGAAAAGACGAGAGGCTCATACCAGCTGACATTCTATCTTGATACAGTGTCGAACTCTAATTTCAATTCCTATTTTAAACTGCGTGCTTTTACTCAAAAGCCTCAGGATGAGTACCTGTATAACTCGGAAGAGTATCCTAAGAGTTTAAACTTAGAGTTCACACTTTCTTACGGTTATTTATTCGATAACTGGAACCGTATTCTTTTTGGCCCAAAGATCGACGTTAACAAAAAGAATGTCGGTGGAGTCATTGGTTATTACATTATCGAAAGAGAATTCCACACTATGATTGGTGTATCTGCTAATGACTTCTCCAGCTTTAAAATTGGAAAAGAAGGATACTTAGTCAACCTTGATTTCTGGTGGCGCTTTTAGAGATTAATTTCGCTGAAGTCGTGCACTCTAGGGTGATCCCCTAAAACCACATCATCTTGTCTTACTAGTTGTGTAGTCTTCATGCCTGCTTCTCTCGCAGCATCCAATTCTTCTTTGATATCAGAAAGAAAGAGAATCTCTTCTGCTGGGATTTTTAGTTCAGCAATAATGTTTTTATACGAGTTCACTTCGCGTTTGTGGCCAACGGCCGTATCGAAGTGGTGACTGAAGAAAGGACGAAGGTTTCCTTCTGATGAGAAACCAAAAATAAGGTGCTGGGCCTTCACTGAACCAGATGAGTATACACCAAGCCCAAGACCACTTTCTTTCCATTTTTTAAGGGCCGGTAGGACATCTGAATAGACGTGACCTCTAATGGCCCCACTCGCGTATCCCTCTTCCCAGATTTCTCCTTGAAGAGATTTAAGAGCAGGGTGTTTGCGGTCTTCTTTGATCCATTTCAGGAGAAGATCTCCTGCTTGGTCGTCGTTAATTGTCTGTTGGTTTTCTTCTAATGCTGTCTTTTTCGTTAAGTCTAAAGCTTCCTGCACTTCTTTTTTTGAAGCGTGCTTTTGAATGTATTCTTTTAATCTTTCTTTAGAGAAAGGAAAGAGTACATCGTGAACAAAACTAATGGCCGTTGTCGTGCCTTCGACGTCAGTTAGAATGAATTTCATGGATTATAGCTCGCATCGACGCCTGAGTTTGTATAGTGCGGAACCCATCCCTCAATGTTTGAGAAGATACGGATCGCTTTAACGAAGTATTTTGGGTGCAAATCAAACCAGTGACGGAAGTTCTTAGGCACTGACATAAAATCGCCAGCGTTACAAGTCACAGCGATGACTTCATCGTTGTCTAAGTGAAACCAGAAGATACCTTCTCCATCGACGAAGAATCTGATCTCATCATCTGAGTGACGGTGTTCCTTCATGAATTTTTCTCTAATTGCCTGAAGGTTTGGAGTTGCCGGAGTGACATTGATAACGTCAGCTGTCGAGTAACCGTATTTTTCCATGAATGGCTTTAGTTCATGAGCGTAAGCGGCCAGGATGGTTTCCTGATCAGCATCGTCGGCAAGCTTGGTATTAGCTTCCCATTTTTCGATCATAATCTGATGAGCGTTTAAGTATTCTTTGATCTTTGGAAAATCAGTAATTGTTTCGTTGGTTTTTGCCAGGAATAACTTTGCCATGATTATCCAATCCTTTTGTTAGAGTTTAGATAGTACTTAAAAATATATTCAAAAACTTCCAAGTGTCTTTTTGCTTCTTCAACACTTTCACCCCAAACATAAATCCCGTGACCGCGAAGAAGCAGTCCGTAACTGTTTGGTTGAGAAAGAATCGCTGGTTTCACTTCTTCGGCCAGTGACCTGATGTCTTGAGTGTTATCGAAAACCGGAATATTGATTTCCAGTTCGTGAGTTTTAATTCCTTTGAAGCCTTTTAGAAGCTCAAGGTTTTTGATTGCCGCAAATTGTTTTCCAGGGAAAAGATCGGCGAAAAGAAGAGAGTCTAAAATATGGCTGTGAAGAACACAGTTCGCTTTTGTGATTTGGTAAATTGTCAGGTGAATATCAGTTTCATCAGAAGATTTTCTTCCTGAGGCTTTGTAGTCTTCGTGCATTTCGCGCGTTTGATAATAAAGCGGAAGAAAGTTGTCCTCAGTAAATTTACTTTTATCGATCCCAGATTCTGAAACGAGGGCGATATCCGGGTTAGTCTTTGATCTGAGAGAGTAGTTTCCCGATGTGGCCGGGTTGTGTCCCAAACTGTTCATAACACGAACAAGGGCCGCTAGTTTTTTCGATTCTTCGTAATCTTGAGCACTGATGATAAATGACACGTGTGAACCCTTTTTTGAGAGGAGAACATTAATTTGTCGGTATATACAAAATTGGGCTTTTTTTGGCCAATACAATGTAGTAAAGATTGTTAAGATTAGTTAATTTTTTATCTTGAGGAAGTGCTTATGAAGCCACTAAATAACACTGTAGAGCAGTTTACTGAATCCATCTTTTCCACCATGACAAAAATGGCCATGGAAAATAAGGCAATTAACCTCTCTCAGGGCTTTCCTGACTTCGATGGGCCTGCTTGGGTAAGTGATTTGGCCGTTAAAGCGCTTAAAGAAGCTAAAAACCAATACGCACCTTCAATGGGGGTTTTATCTCTTAGAGAGGCGATTGCTCACAATTACGCACGTTTTTATAATTACCAAGTAAATCCCCTTAGTGAGGTTGTTGTTACTAACGGAGCAACTGAAGCCATTTTCTGCGCTTGTTTAGCGCTTTTAAATCCAGGTGACGAAGTTGTGGTGCTGGAGCCTTTTTATGATTCTTATTTAGCATCAATAAAGCTTTCTGGAGCTAAGGCTATTCCTGTGACGTTAAAGGCACCGGACTTCCACTTTGATATTGAAGAGCTGAAGGCTTCGATCTCAGATAAGACTAAACTTTTAATCGTAAATAATCCTCACAACCCAACAGGAAAGGTGTTTACGGCAGAAGAAATTAAGATCATCGGCGACCTGGCAAAAAAACACGATTTCTATCTGCTTTCAGATGAAGTTTATGAGTTTTTAACTTTTGATGTTGCTCACAAACCGACTGCGACTTATGAGGATTTAAAAGATAGAACAATCACAATCTCTTCAACTGGTAAGACTTTTGGTCTAACTGGATGGAAGATTGGCTGGGCGATTGGACCAGCTGCTTTAATTAAAGCGATTCACAATGTTCACCAGTTCTCAACATTCTGTGTGGCCCATCCGTTACAAGTGGCCATGGCAGAAGCTTTGGTGAAAATGGATGAATACCTGATTGAGTTTAGAGCTGATTACAAGAAGAAAAAAGAGCTTTTGGTTACAGGGCTCAAAGAGCTTGGGTTCAACGTCCTAAGCCCAAAGGGTACATACTTCGCGATGGCGCTTTTACCTGAAGGTGAAAACGATATTAATTACTGCAAAAAACTTATCGTTGAAAAGAAAGTAGCGACGATTCCAACTTCGGCGTTTTATATCAAGTCAGATGAAGGATCGCGTATGATTCGATTCTGTTTTGCCAAGAAAGATGAAACGCTTTTAGGCGCATTGGAAAACTTAAAGCACTAAAACAAAAAGGCCCTCTTTCGAGGGCCTTTTTATGTCTATTCAAATGAGCAGCTTACATCATAAGTTCTGGCAACCACTTCACCGTAATCAAGAACCAGTTCACCCGTTCCAGAGTTTTGGTCGTAGTTTAAAATGATCACAGAGTATTGAGCTTGTGGGTCTACAACGTGCAGTTGAAGTACAGGTCCTTCTCCCCAGTATCCAACAACTTGTTGTTTAGAGATCTTTGCCTCTGTTCCATCTACCGCAATAGTGATGTCGCCAATAAGAGGGTTCCCAACGACGTGTCCAGTTGATCCACTGATTTGGATATCAGTTTGATCCATTAGAGTTGTGACTTTAGCATCACAGAAAAAACCACCTGAAGCAAATGAGTTCAGAGAGAAAAGCAGAGCAGATAGAGCGATAGTTGATTTCATGTATAACTCCTTAGTTAAATTTCTCTTGAGCAATCAGCAGAAATCACACTGTTAACTTTGCCATTTTTTAGTTCAAGTTGAACTGTACAGTTCCACTTTGAGGTGTCTGTTTGATTTTCGCTGCAGCTCTTTGTTTGGTATTTACTGTAAACAATATAGTTGGCCAATCTGTACTCCTGGCATTTCGCTCCAGGAAGTTTTTGGTAAAGGTCATAGGCTTCCTGGCCAGAGATCGTCTGGAATTCACCGGCCATTAATGAGACAGAAATTGAAAGCGCAAGTAAACCGAAACCGATTGGCTTTTTCATAAATTCTCCCGTAGTTGGGAGGACTATAGCATGGTGGAAAATTTGGTGGGGCAAGGCTGTATTTTCTTCAGGATAAACAAAAAAAGGCCCTCTTTCGAGGGCCCTTTTCCATCTGTTGTGCAGGTTTATTCTGCAATGAAGACCTTCTTCAGGATGTTCCCAGACCATACTCTGAATCTTTCGATATAAGAGTAAGCGGCCGGAATAACAACAAGGGTAAGAAGTGTCGAAGAGATCAACCCTCCGATGACCGCGATCCCCATTGACGTTCTTTGTTTAGAGGCTTCGTTTAGCCCGATTGCAAGAGGTAACATACCACCAATAAGGGCAAAAGACGTCATTAGGATAGGGCGTAGTCTTGCTTTACCAGAAGCGATGATCGCCTCAGCTAAAGTTTTTCCACCTTCAACTTGTTGGTGAGCGTAGTCCACCAGAAGAATTGAGTTTTTAGTAGCAACACCCAGAAGCATGATACATCCGATCATCGAGAATAAATCCAGCGATGCTCCGGTAAGTGCAAGAGCGTAGAAAGCTCCACACATCGCCAGCGGAAGAACGAGCATGATCGTAAATGGAGTCACAAACGATTCGTAGAGAGAAGCGAGTACGAAGTAAATGAACATGATCCCCAGACCTGCGGCCACAACCATATTAACCATTAGTTCCTGGAAGTTCTCAGCTTGTCCTACGAACTGGTATCTCATGTTCGACGGCATTTTGATTTCCGTCTGCATGATTCTGTTGATGTCGGTGATCGCTCCACCCATACCTGGACCATTTGGAGCTACGTCAGCTGAAAGCTGAATATAACGACCGCGATCCTGACGGTTAATGTTTGCCGGTCCTGTTGTATCAAGTGGCTTAGATACAGCATTTAAGCGAACAAGAGAGTTGTTAATGTTTGGAACATAGATACTGTTGAAAGCAGCTTTAAGATCGCGCTGGTCTTCTTTCATACGCACGCGGATGTCATACTCCTCTCCAAGCTCTCTAAAGACTGCCGGAGTTGCACCTTCTACTTGAGTTCTTAGTTCAGCACCCATTAGAGTTGTTGAAACCCCAAGTCTCTCAGCTTTGTTTCTATCCGGGATAACCTGGAATTCTGGTTTCCCTGGACGGCTTGAACTTACAACGTCAAGAAGAGCAGGGTGGTGTTTGATTTTTTCCATTAACATTTCAGAGTATTTTTCAATCTCTTTCATGTCATCACCAACGATGTTGACGTTGAATGGACGTTGTCCACCACCAACGGCATCAAAGTCTTTTACAACTGGGTTTGCGTAAGCAAATGCTTTTAGTTGCTCACGTACATTGGCCTTAACATCAGATGTTCTTACACCTGGTCTTTGCTTCGAAGGAATCAGTGTAACGAAGATATCAGCTTTTTCCGGCTGACCATTTTTATCACCAACAGTTAAAAGAGTTGAAGCCACTTCTTTGTTTTTGCGAACGGCCTCATCAACTTGTTTTGCAACTGTGTTCATCCCGTCCAAACTTGTCCCTGGTTTAAGGTCAACTGAAACCATGAACTCACCCGCATCCTGAGGAGGAAGGAATGTTTTTGGAACGTATTTAAGGGCCGCGAAACTGGCAATAAAAATAAAGAAAGATAGGATAAGAACGACGAATGGCCTTTTTAAAGTAAACTTTAAAACACCGACGTAGATATCTTCTAACCATGTCTGGAAATCGTTGAACTTGTCTAATAGAACACCAACAGTGTTATCCCAGATTCCTTTTCTTTCTCTTTTTACGCCTGGTTCATGGTGTTGGATTTTCCCAGCGAAGTAAGCTGAAAGCATCGGTGCCATTGTCAGGGCATCGAAAAGGGAAATAATCATGGCAAAACATACTGTCAGACCAAATTCTTTAAAGAACTGACCAACAACCCCGTCCAGAAATGAGATCGGAGCAAATACGGCGATAACTGTTAATGTTGTCGCGATAACGGCGAGAGTTACCTCGGTCGTACCTTCAATAGAGGCCTTGACCGGATCGGCACCCATCTCTATATGTCGGAAAATATTTTCTCGAACTACAATGGCATCATCGATCAAG
Source organism: Bacteriovorax sp. As-1 (assembly GCF_058446905.1). Lineage (NCBI taxonomy): Bacteria > Pseudomonadati > Bdellovibrionota > Bacteriovoracia > Bacteriovoracales > Bacteriovoracaceae > Bacteriovorax > Bacteriovorax sp. As-1. Next base: position 1,019,997 of record NZ_CP184341.1, on the reverse strand, counting down.
AGACCTACGGCAAGAGATAGAGCAAGAAGAGTCATGATGTTAACCGTAAACCCTGCAGCTGCCAGGAGAATAAAGGCCCCCAGAAGCGAGTTCGGCAGAGCAAGACCGGTAATGATCGTTGATCTTAGAGACCCAAGGAAGAAGAATACTACGATGATCGTCAGGATGATCCCGATGATGATCGTTTCATACACGTCATAAACGTTGGCATCAATTTGCTTAGAACCATCGCGAACAATCTGTAAGCTCAGTGGTTGATTCTGTTCCTTTAAGTTCTTGTTGATTTTTTCCAGTTGTTTCTTGATTGCTTTGGCCACACCGATTGTGTTTGATCCAGACTGCTTATACACGTTTAGGATAACCGAGTTTGTCCCGTTGTAATAAGCGTAGGTCTTTCTTTCCTCAAGTGAGTCTTTGACTGAACCAACATCTTTAACAGTGATCGGAACGTCGTTCCCTAGGAAGTTAACGATTGTTGATTCAATTTCGTTGATGGTCTTGTACTCACCCAGTGTTCTAAACACTGAGTCTTTGCTTGAACCAGAGATTTTACCTGCCGGGATGTTTTGTCCTGAAATTTTCAGGCGCTCAGACACTTGAGAAGCTGAGATTTCACGCGCTTTAAGTTTATTGCGGTCTAGTTCAACTTTAATTTCTCTTTTGCGTCCCCCGAAGATTTCAACCAGGCCAACCTGGTTGACTTGCTCGAACATCGGCTTGATTTTTTTATCTACATACTGAAAGAGTTGTCCATCCGGAAGGTTTGAAGCAACAGAGATGGTTACGATGGGCTGATCGGCCGGGTCGATTTTTCTAATGACCGGCTCATCAATATCGTTTGGAAGTTTCTTTCTAGCGGCAGAAACTTTATCGCGAACTTGTTGTTCAGCGTACTTGATATCTACGTCGAGGTTGAACTCGGCGATGATGATTGAAACAGCTTCAAGGTTTTGTGAAGAGAGCTTTTTTAGTCCTGGAACGTTTGAAAGTTCTTCTTCATAAATTTTTGAAACAAGTGTCTCAACTTCTTCTGGTCCCGCACCAGGGTAAGTTGTTGTAACAGTAACGATCGGGAACGTTACGTTGGGAAAGAGGTCAACAGGAAGCTTGTTCAAAGACAGCCATCCCACGACCAGAATCACCGTTACGATACACGTAATGAAGACGGGTCTTTTGATTGATAACGAAGCCAAATTCACTTGGCACCTCCGGCACTAAAAATTTTTAATTGGGCATAAATGTTAAGTAAGTCAGTTTCAGTTTGAATTCTAAGGATTTCAGCAGAAGCGTTATCTACCTCGAAGCTCAATACCTGGAATGTTGTGGTTCTACCGTTATTTAAACGGTTTCTTTCATTCGAGGCCTTTGTTCTTTGGGCATCAGAAATTTTTTCGGCCAGGTCTAATTTGACTTTTGCATCAGCAAACTTAGTTAATAGATCATTCCACTCTCTGTCTTGATCAAAAACTTTTCTTTGGTAGTTGTACTCAGCTGCGATTTGTTCTTTTTTATAACCATCGATTGCCGAACTTGTTGTTCCAAAATCCAATGGAGTGTTAAATCTCACCCCAATCGCACTTGTCGTATGGTCTGTTTTAAACGAGTTTGAAATAGCATCCGCACGTTCAGGATCTCTGCCATTAAGAGCGTATGACCCGTAAACTTCAAAAGTTGGTCTGTTTCTTTCGATCGCTAAGGCAGCATTGGCCTTAGCAAGATTTTGTTGCTCAAGAGCAGCAAGAGTGTCCGAACGGAATTCTGCTTTTGTGGGAGGATTCAGGTCTTTTAAGTTTTTGCTGTTAACTGGATCAAGGTCTTCGCTTACTTCGCTGCTATCAATTCCTCTTAAAGAGTTGAATGATCTCTCAAGCAGGTTTTGTTGCTGAAGAGCGCTGTTTAGTTCGTATTCGCGAAGTTTGTAGTTTGAGTCGGCCTGAAGAAAGTCAGATCTTTCAGCAAGACCATTGCTTAAGCGTCTCTGGTTCCAAGATCTGATTTGCTGAGCGCGGGTAAGAATATCTTTTTGTACCTTAATAACTTTTCTTGTTTGAGAAAGAGACCAGTAGATAGACTCTGCGTTTGTCAGCGTTGTTTGAACGGTGAAGTCAGCAATGTGCTTGGCAGCTTTTGCCTGAGAGTCAATTAAGTCAGCTTGGGCCTTGTTTTCTTTACCATTCCAGTTTCTCCAAAGAGACTGAGAAAGTTCAAGTTTAGCGATACCGTCATTGAAGTCAGCAACAGGGACAAATGTCTTTCCTGCATTGTGAATTTTTGTATGGTAAAGCGTGTAGCTTAACTGGCCTTTAAGACCAAAGTTGAAATTCTGCGCAAGACCTGCTGTCACATATTGAGTGTCTGTGCGGTCTCCCTGTGTTGAAGTGTTGGCCACAGGTTTTTTGTCCACCATCATCTGTCCCTGAGCAAAAATGCTCGGGCGGAAAATCAGGCGCCCTTCTTCTTCGCGGGCCTTGGTTCCTTCTGCCACTAACTTGTTAGCAACTACACCTTGGTTTTTTTCCTCTACTTGCCTTAAGTAGTCAGCGAGGGATAGAGGAGCAGTGTAACCTAAGCTCGGTACAAGCAAAATTGCCGCGAGTAGGGACTGCAGACGATTGCGGTTCATAAATCATAGCTCCTGAGTTTTAATACCATCGAAGACAATGGTGATAAGATTATTGATAAATTGGGTTCTGTATTCTTCGTTTTTTAATGTTCTTTGATAGTATTTCTCACCGACGTGATCCACCCTAAGACTAGTTGTCAGAGAATGAAAAACAAAAGATGTAATTTGATGAGCGTCTACATCTTTTCTGATGATGCCTTTTTCCTGGGCATCGAGAAAGAAGGCGTGAAAGAGTGTATAGACCTTCAAAAAAGTCGATTCAAAAATATCCTGAATAAGTGGATTTTCGATTTCAATCTCACGGCAAATCATTTTTGTCACGTGACTGTTATCCAGTCCGTCTTTAATAAAGTCTTCAGCAAAGAGTTTGATTCGAAGTTTAATCTCTTCAACTGATTCAGCTTTTGTAAGAATTTTCTCTGATTTTTTTAAGCGTTCTTCACCGTAGTGAAAAAAACATTCGCGATAGAGGCCCTCTTTTCCGCCAAAGTGATACTTGATAGCACTGACGTTAGCACCAGCTCCCTCACAAATATCTCTGACAGAAGTTCCTTCGTATCCTTTTTCACTAAATTGCTTTTTCGCCTCATCGAGAATGAGGTCTTTGGTTTTTTCAGAGGGAAGAGGCTTCCTTCCGAAAATAAAACAGCCGGCGGCCTTGTCTTTGCTCATGGAATTCCTTTATTGCGCGCGTCAAACAATCGTTTGAAATGTTAACACGATCGTTTAAAAAAATAAAACGATTGTTTTAATATGCAATAGAAACATAGCAATAATCAGGCTTTATGGTGCTTTAAGGCAATGGAGTTGATACAGTACCTAAGTCCAGTAGGGGGAGGTCCGTCGTTAAAAACGTGGCCCAAATGAGAGTCGCACTTGGCACATCTAACTTCGATTCTAGTCATGCCGTGAGTGTGATCTTCTAAGAGTTTTACGTTTGAAGTTTTCAAGACGTCATAGAAAGAAGGCCATCCACTTCCCGAGTCGAACTTTGTCTTCGAGTCAAAGAGTTCAGCGCCACAAGCACCACAGTGATAAACACCTGGCTCGTAGAATGAGTTGTATTTTCCAGAAAAAGGACGCTCTGTTCCGCACATTCTTAGGATCTGAAATTCATCACTTGATAGTTTATCTTTCCACTCTTCGTTGTTTTCTGGTTTTTTGTTACTCATGCGCTCTCTCCAGATTTTTGTCTAATATTTTTATAAATTTTGATTCCGGCAAGCAGGATTAAAATAAAACCGACCAAAGCGACTATTCCATAAACCATATTCATTACATTTTTTAAAATAACTAAAAAGACGATAGCGAATAAAAAAATGGTAGAAATTTCGTTAATAACTCTCAATGCCATTGGAGAGAATGCGATAAGATCATGTTGCTGTTGTTTGAAAATCTTGTGCAGGAAAAAATGGTAACCATAAAGTCCCAGCACAAAGAGAAGTTTTAACATAAGCCACGGGTGCTGTGTGAGCGGTATCCATTGCGAAAGAAGAGAGCCGCCGAAAATAAAAACGGCGAAGGCCGATGGCCAGGTAATGCCATACCAAAGTCTTCTTTGCATGATTTTAAATTGTTTTTGTAAAATGCTTTTCTCTGGCTCTGGTTTTGCTCCCGCTTCGGCGAAATAAACAAAAAGCCTCGGCATATAGAAGAGTCCTGCAAACCAGGTAACGACAGAAATAATATGTAGTGATTTAAAAATTAGGTAGTTCATTCAAGTGAATTTTAGGATAGATTGCTGACTATGAATAGAGTGTTTTACATTTTTCGTCATGGGGAAACAGACTGGAACAGAGAGCGTCGCTGCCAAGGGCACACTAATACGCCTCTTAATCAGAACGGTATTCAGCAAGCCATGGAATTAGCTGAACGTATGCTCCATGTTCCTTTGGACATTGTTGTGACTAGTGACTTAGAGCGCGCATTGACGACAGGGAAAACAGTGGCCGAAAAGAAAGCGGTGCCACTCATGATTGATGCCCGTTTGCGTGAAATGAGCTACGGACAGGCCGAAGGAATGCTTTTTGAAGAGGCCATCTCTTCTTTTGGTCCGGAACTTTGGCAAAAACTCATGTCGTTTAAAAGAGAAAATGATAATGTGGGATTTCCAGGGGGAGAGACCAGGCAAAGTGCCCGCGAGAGATTTCTGGCGGTTCTTCATCATTTGATTGAAACTACTCCACATCAGGCCATTGGTATCAGCACCCATGGAGGAGCATTGAGAAATGCTCTTCACAGTTTCTTACCTGAAGACCAGCCGATGCTGGCCATTCCAAATTGTGTTTTATATCGATTGATTTACAACGGCGAAGAAAAAAAATTTATTGCAGAGTCTGAACCATTTGACTGCTTATTGGCCAAAAAAGTATGAGAAACTCTTATTCATATAGAATCTGATACCTACTTGAGCAGTTAATGTGCTCTTGCCGTCTCCCATTGGAAATTGGATGATCGAAGTGTAAAGATCCCATGTCTTTCCACTAAAAATATCAACGTTGGCACCATAAAAAATATTTGAACTACTTTTATTATCTTCAATTCCATAGCTGTTCTTAGCGGCGCTCAAAGAAGATGCGCTCATTGAGTTGGCAAAACTTTGTTTATAATTATTAACTGCGTATCCAATTTTTAAACTCAAGTGGTTATTTAAAAAGACATTCAAGTCCAGGCCAAAAGTATTTCCTTTGTGGAGAATCTGGTTAGCTGAAGAATCATGAGTTATATCAGCATCGAAAGAAAAATTTCTGTAGAAGATTCCGACTTCTACATAACTCATTTTTGATCCGAAGGCGATTCCATAAGTTGAACCTTTTGGATTAGCATTTAATGAATCAAGTTTGTCACTCTTAAATCTTCCCATTCCATAGTCAGCTCTGAAATATGTTTTTGAGTCTGAAGCTAGGAGTGCTTGAGTAAATGAGATGAATAGAAAAAACAAAATTATTTTTTTCATAGTGCTCAACTTGTCGAGACTAAGCAAAAAAACATTAGTATTCTTAAGAGAATCTAAATTTGTCGGCAAATAGTTCCAGAGAAAATCTTTGATTGAAGACTCTGCTACTATGAGAAAGTGTAAGCTTCTTTATACTTACAAGGTAGTTTGGTAGTGAAACATTTTTTGAAATTATTTTTTGTAACCCTAACTATTTGTCTAACGTTTGGATGCAAGCAAGACAAAGCAATACCGACAACATCAAGTCAATCTTATTTAATCAAACCTGGCGATATATTAGTTGTAAATATGTCATCTGATTCATTACTTCATTTTGATTCAAACGGCGTGTATAAAGGAGTGCTCTACGATGTCGACAATGTTGGTGAGTCTCTTTATGGAATTGCCTGGAAGTCGGATACAAAGGAAATCATCTTCACGGTGAATGGAGCTCCGAGAGTAGGAGCGATTTCTGTAGTTGATGGGACCTATCGAAATTTAATCACAGATGCAAACCTTTCCGGAACGCTTAGAGGTTTAACTCAAATTCCTGGCGGCGATATTTTGGTTATCGAAACATCAAACGTTGAGCGTTTTACAACCAATGGGGTTAGAAGAACTTCTGTTTCGGGTGTAACGTGGCCTAACACATTTAGTGCAACGGCAGCTCCTGAACAAATCAGTACAACTTCAAATGGTGAATTAATTCTTTGTGGATCGGCCAATGTAAACCGCTTTACGACAAACGCTGTTCGAGTTGGTGCAGCAGTTGTTTCAGCTATCGCCGGAACGACTGCAGGTAACGGTTGTGTTGAAATGAATAATGGTTCAATTGCAGTTGCTTTCAATGGAACGACTGACACCATAAGGACAGTTGGCTCGGGGATGACCCAGGCATCAATTGCAACAATTTATTCTGATCTCGCAATTCTAGCCTCACCCCGCTGGCTGACTAAAACCATTAGCGGTAATTTACTGACTGTGGATTCGGTTTTTAACCAAATAGTTGAGATTACACCTTCCGGGACTTTTGTCCGCACATTGGGCGGGGGAGTGCTGGGGACACCGAATGCAGTTTTTTCCGTACCAAATTACTAGGTTTTTTAAAAAACCATTTTCGTTCTAAGATATATCCAGCGAGGTATTTTTTATGACTTTTAAAACATTACTTTTATCTATGACACTAATGAGTGCAGTTCCTGCATATTCGGCAACAAAAAACCTTTGTGATGATATGATCGCAAGCGGAAAGTCGTCAGAAGAATCGATTAAAAAATGTTTGGCCAAATTAGGCGAGTCGGATACTTACAAAGAAAACCAGCAAAAGAAAAAGTGGCAGGAAGAAGCTGATGCTGCGAAATCATCAGAAGAGGCTGCAAGAAAAGCAAATATCGAATCGAAAAAATTCACAGCGCTTGAACTTGATGAAGCAGGATTCGGAAAAGCGTTTTATGCCATTAGAGTGGATTACGGTAATCCAAGAAAACCAAAAGAAAAGAGAATCACAGAAGGGGACGCTCTTTGTAAGTATCTTGGATATGAAAAATCACTTAAGAGTATTGTTTCAGCTGAAATCATGCCTCAGAACGCCAACAAAAACGGTCTGATCGTAGATACAAACTTCTTAGGCGTTGTCTCTAAAGAGCCAGAGCTTTATGTAGATAAAGACGAAAAATACACAGTGAGAAGATATATGGAAATCACTTGTGCAAAAGTTAAGTCTAAAGATGTGACAGGAACAGCAGAAGAGCTCTCTAAAGTGACTGAAGACCTGATTGTACTAAACCAGGAATTGAATACTCCTAAGAAAGATGAAACAGCTGGTGTAAATGATGGTCCAAGAAAGCCGGCCGGAAAAACGGAAAATGGATACAAGAGACCTGATTGGGCCACTCAATCTCCTTCACAAAGTGTTGCGAAATAATTCTTAATAGAAGGCCCGCTTAAGCGGGCCTTTTTTTTTGCCTTTTTTAAAAACGTACGCACAGCGCGAACAAGTCTTTTCCCAATGAAAACTCATTTTTGCGTACAGGTTTTACTCATCTCGTTATAAGAATTCCAATAATTCACCTTGAACCAAAGCGATCCTCCTCCTAAAATCTTCTCATAAACTTTAACCCGAAAAGGAGTTCTTAATGAAAGCAAGTCTTACACTTGTCGCTATCGCTATGACTGTTCTATTAACCAGCTGTTCAAGCTTTAAAGCTGAAAGAGTTGATGGTGCTAAGGGAGATGAGAAGGCCCTTACAATCACTGATAAATGGGTTTTAAAAGATACAGAAAACGCAGTTAAAGACATTCTTGAGCAAATCCAAAAGCACAAAGGTTTCCAAAGATACCTTGGTGAAACAAAAAGAAAACCAAAGATCTTCATCATGGAAGTTCAAAATGAAACTTCTGAGCCATATTTCCCAATCGCAGACATGAACGACGAACTTCTTAACGAATTCTCTGCTTCGGGAGAATACACAATTATCGATAACCAAGGTCGCGATAAAATCTTAAAAGAAGTTAAGTACCAGGCAGAAGGTATGGTTGATCCAGCTCAAATGGTTCAAATCGGAAAACAAACAGGTGCTGACCTTATCATCCTTGGTGCTGTTCGTATGAATCCAGAATCAAGAGATGGAAGAACAATTAAGCAATATACAGTTAACATGAGAATGACGAATCTTAAAACTTCTGAAGAAGTTCTTCGCGTACGTTCAAAAGCACAAAAATACTCTGAGCAAGCTAAGTCTGGTTGGTAATCAATGAAAAAATTGAATGCACTTTTAGTATTTTCACTTGTTCTCTTGGCCGGCTGTTCGAGTAACCATAAAGCGATTTTAAAGTACCGCGAAATGGTCCAGAAGAAAGATTACAAGTCTGCTCTTGAAATGATGAAGGGTGATTCGATTTATAAAGATGAACAATCAAGGCTGTTAAAGTTTTTGGAACTGGGTACTCTTCACTTGTACAGTGGAGAGTATTACCAGGCCCTGCAGTACTTTGATCGTGCCCGCGATTTATCAGACAAACTGTTCACCGTTTCTATTTCTAAAAAAATTGCTGGAACCATTGGTAACGAAGCCTCGGACAATTACTATGGGGAGAGGTATGAACGTTCACTGATTCGCTATTACACTATCCTTGCTCACTACAATCTGTATGAGAAAGGTGTATATGAAGCTTATACGGACGAAGAGCGTGACGATAAAGGTATAGTTCTTAAGTCGACACCAATGCCGGAAGTTGTTCTTGATGACGCCAAAAAAAGATTCCACCTGACAGCTGCGAAGTCTGTTCTTTTAGAGTGGAATTCTATTCTTGAAGATATGAAGAAAACAACAGCAGGTGAAGTGACTTATAAAGACGATTTACTCGCGAAGTTTGTGGGAGCTGTTTTACACGAGAAAGCAGATTCAACGGCAGATCGCCAGATCGCTTTGAGCCTTTACAAGGAATCGAAGAATACAGTCTTTAGGTATTACAACAGCTATCAAAGTTTTAATACGAAATACGTTGACTTCAACAAAGACTATAAAAAACTCTCGAGTCTGGACACAAAAGCTGTGCAAGATGGATATGTGAACTCAACACCTCTAAGCCTTGCAGTCACGAGTTATGCTGATGAACAAGTGAAAGAGTGGGGGACAAAAGACAAGGATAACGTCTATCTTGTTTGGCATGAAGGTACTATTTCTCCAAAGGAAATCAAGAAATACGATTTTCCTATCGGGCTGACGGCCGTCACTGTTAAGAGCAATGAGAAAATGGACTTTGTTGGTTTTGCCAAGCAAGCATTGGCCATCTCTGATATGGCAGACCCCAAAGTTGAATTTGAAATGCCGGTTATTCCATACCGTCCTAACAATGAAGACTTTAAGATGATCGTAAAAAAAGGCGGAAAGACTGTTTTTGAAAAGCCGGCCCTGTTGATGGACCCTCTTTCTGAAATGGCCTTTTACACTCTTGATTCAAAAGCGGTCTCTGACTTGGCCAAGACGGGAGCGAGAGTTGTGGCCAAGCACTTAACTGCACTTGGAGCTTCTTTTGCTACTTACAAAGGACTTAAAGATAAGATGGGAGATGGAATTGCGATGTTGTCGGGAGTTGGGGCCTACAACCTGGCAGCTCGTGGGATTGCAGAGTCGGAAAAAGCTGACCTGCGTTCATGGCTGACATTGCCAAATCAGGTGAGAATGAACTCGTTCAAGCTTTCTCCTGGTGAGTATGAGCTCTACACTTTCAATGGAGTCACAAAAGCAGAGACTTTAGTAGGAAGATTTAATGTAGCAGGCGATGAAAAAGTGGCCTTAAAAACTTTCTTCTAGTCCAATGAAAGAGCTTCATTTGACTAATATTCACATCATTTCAAGTATAATTGCTATCTGTGCCCTCATTCCTCTTTTTGCCATGAAAAAAGGTGGGAGAGGGCACATCTTTTTGGGATATGCTTACACACTCTTCTCATTCATCACTATTGGGGTGATTCTGACCGGCTACGGATTTTTTTATACCGGTCGCTATATGAATGAAGGGGTCTTGCCTTTTTCAACAGGCAGGCTCTCAGTCCTCGTTGAAGCGGTTTTATACCTGACCCAGCTTCTGGCAGGAGTTTTATTCATTCAAAAAGGCAATTGGCCAGCTCGCTTTAAAACTCAAAAAACATTCATGGGGCTTAATCTGGCGGGCATTATTGCCGCTCTTCTTTTGATTTATAATCTCTATCTTGAAAAGAGTACTTTGAGTGCCGCTTTCTGTGGTGTCGTTCTCTTGAATCATGTTGTGCTTTTTATCTTTGGCATTTTTATTTTTGAAATGATCAGAAAAAATCCAGAGAGAAAAGAAGAAGGTTTAATTATCATTCACTCTAGTCAGATAACGAGCAGTGCGATTCTTTTTATTTTTATGGGGATTGCAGGAACGTTGGGAAATTTAATCTTTGGGATGGACTTGAAGTTCAATATGAAAACAACTCTAGCTTTTCCAATTTTAGACGTATTGATGATTTGGTGGTTTGTGAAAAGGCATCCGCAATTTTTAGAGAGAGAAAAGTAGCCTGAGCTAAACCCAGGCTGCCATTTAAAAACAATTAGAAACTTTCTTGCATTCTTTTTTCAACAGATTCTTTTACCTGCTTAATCATTCCAGCATCACCTGACATTTCTTTTTCCAGCATCGTCATCATGTTTGCTTGAAGTTTATCCAGGTTTTTTCTTGGAACAGAAAGAACGATAAAGCACTTATATGGGTTTTGCTCGTTTTCACCTTCTACTTTAAACCAAGTTTTGTCGATCATCTCAGCGCCAACAATCATGTTCTTGCTTTGAGTTTCGATCATTTTATTGAATTCAGTATTCGTGTTCGTTACGGCCATTGCTCCGGCCTGTTTAACGACTTCACTTACTTGCTCAGAAATTTCTGAAGAAGCTCTTGTTCTTGCCATGTTGTAGCAGTTAGGAACCAGGTCAGCTTTACCAACAGAAGCTTGAGTGACGAAGTAAGCATTGTTTGGCTTGTCTTCATCGTCATTATAGTGTTCTCTTAGTTTTTCGATTTTGTATCCACCATCCATTGTCCAGAATGGTCTTGTGCTTTCACCTGAAGATGTCAGGGCAAGCTCTTTACCATCATACTTTTTTTGAGCAGAAGAGCACGAAGCAAGTAGCGCCATCGCTGCTACGATTAGTACCTTTGAGTTCATAGGATTCTCCTTTAAAATTTCAAATCACTAGGATATTCAACACTGAAATTAGAAAAAAATAAACCAAAACTTATACTTTTCACATGCAGCTTGCGTACAGTTTAAAGCGTAAAACTCAACTATAATGGCCTTGCCATCTAGCATCAGTATTGAAGTATTTGCTAAACGAACTTATGCTTTAGGGGACCTTAACTATGAAGAGAGGAAATATGAAACTAGTAAATGGACTATCTGCTCTTATTTTAACAGCTACAGCACTGGGAAGCGCTTATGCAGGTGACTGCGACCGCGACCAGCTAATGAAAGGCTACACACCGTCATCTAATATGATCTTTGGTATCGGGATCAGTACTGATAAAGATAAAATCAAAGGCAAAGAAGAGGCTAAGCAGCGCGCTTACCAGGACATTGTTTCTCAACTGCGCTCGAACGTAGAGTCGTCGATGTCTCTTGATGAAACAGACAAGTCGACTGCCTATAAAGGTATTATTAACGTATCAACTAACGTTGATAAGGTGATGGGAATCAAGTTTTACAAAGAGGCAAAAGATTCCAACAATACGACTTGTATGGCCTACACTTTTGACGTTTCTGCTGCTCTAGTAGATGCCGAAGGTTTTATGAAAGTGCTGGATAAAAAACTAGAAGACGTCATGGCCGCTCAAAGAAAGAAAGACTTTATTGAAGTGGTAAGACGTTATGACATTGCTAAAAAAGATTTAGAGGCCAATGAATGGGCGATCCTTCGTGCTGATATGTACAAAACTTACTTAAATAAGCCAGGAGCTTCTTGGTGGGAAAAATTTAAGACATCTGAAGTTGACCTGGATAAAACTTATGATGAAGCAAAACGCAGCATCGTTTTCTTTATCGACGAATTCCCAAAGTATGATGAAGTGGCCCTGGATGCAGAATCAATGTTAGGTGGAAAAGGGTTTACAGCTCAAGTAGGTGGAACAAAACCGAAGTCAGGGATTGAGATTGTTTTTAAAGAAGCAGGAATTCCAAGAAAAACAAAAACAGCTCTAGGATTTACGATTGTCTATAAATTTGGAGTGATTGTTAAAGATATCGCCACAGGAAGAACTCTTGGGACAAACAAGGGAGCGACTGTTCAAGGTTTCTCAACTACAGATAGCGAAGACGATGCCATGGCATCAGCTTCAAAACAAATGTCTCTAAACGTTTTAGACGCTATTAAAACAGCGATCCCAGGACTTATTCAGGAATAAATTATGAAAAAATATTTGTTATTAGCTCTACTGACAAGTTTTTCACTGCAGGCGCAGACGTTGGAAACGCATATTAATGATAGCGTAAAGCCCCTTGGTAAAATACTGGAAGGTAAACGCGGCAAGGTTGTACTCGGGACTTTTAAAAGTGTGAAAGCAACTGATACGTGCGCTCCAAGCAAAGCAGTGAATTCAAAAATCAATGCCGCGTTGGCTCGCGCCGGTGTTAAAACCACTCTTTCAACCAGAGCAGTAGGAATGGATGCTGATCAGGCCGAAATCTCTCGTGTGACTAAGCTTTCAGGTGGATCTTATATTGTGCTAGGAACTTATGAACTTTCAGGGACAAAATTTAAACTGGACTGTGCGGTGTATGACCACAATGGAGCAAGCGTTGGTGCTTGTGAAGAAGTGACTGCAGCTACATTAAGCCAGGAAGTCGCGGATTCAATTAACTGTCCAAAAGAAGAAAAACCGGCAGTTGAAACTCCAAAAACGGAAGTGCCAAAAACTGAAGTAGAAAGTGGAGATCTTCAAGTGAAGAAAATTGATGATTACATTTGCTCTATCATTCACAAAGAATACGACCTGAAGAGAATGGTGGCGAACCTTTATGAAAAAAAATACTACTCACTTGAAGATCTTAAAGGTGTGAGAAAGAACACTGTTGAAGACGCTCTTGATGTGAGAAAAGAGTATTGCGTGACTCTAGGGAACTTTGTGGTCTGTACGGACTACTGGGATGGCTCTGGGGCACAGGTTTTTCTTGGAGATACAACGGCATTGGGAGCTACAAAAATCCTAAGCTGGAAGCACCCGGATAAGTCGCAAGTTAAAGATGCGGCGAGATGCTTGAAAAAAGATGATAATTGGTGGAATCCATAAAATAAAAAAGGGCCCGTTTCCGGGCCCTTTTTTTTATTTTGATGCTTTAAGAAGTTTAAAACCTTTTAAGAATGAAACCATTTCCTGAGCAGCGTTTGTTGGGTTTGGTTGGATGTCAACATTCAGCTTACATGTCCCGCCTTTTGGACCGCTTCCGAAAATTTTCTTATCTTTACAAACAACAGTCGCATTACAAGTTTTGAAGTTACAGTTTAATTCAGGACCAGGCATTGTTTGGTAAACCAGGTCGCCTCTTTCGATAGCAGCTGTAATACCGGCAACACATTCATTAAACTTGTTTTTGTTCTTGTATGTTGGGCAAAGGTAATCAAACGCTACGGTTTTGAAATCTTCAATTGATGAGTCAACAGTGATTGATTTTACTGAAGGGAAGGCAATAAGTGACTTCGCCATTGCTGTTTCACAACGTCCGTCAGTGTTGTTATCGTAGTTACAGAAGAACTTGTAAAAGTTCACTCCACCTTCTTTAAACTGTCCCCAGTATGAAGAGTAGTAGTATTGAGAAGGCTTCATTCTGTAACACAGACCAAGTTTACATGATTGGTCTTCGTTGAAGCTGAATGTGTTTGTAAGAACATAGTTTTCCGGAGTGTAGTTTTCTTCTTTATACCATCTTCCGTCTGATTCAATTCTTTCAAAGAGTGAGCTTGTCAGTGATCCTGAAACAGGGATTTCAAGATACTTGCTTAAATCTGGAGCGATTGAGAAACCACTGCTGCAGCTGTTAACTGTTACGTAAGCAGTTTTAAGAAAATTTCCTTTAAGTGCTCTAAGTTTTTTCTCATAGGCACTTGGAGTAAGAGCGGCATCTGTTTTTCCAAGTTTGATTGCCCATGGAGAAGAGTGTCCGTAGAAATCAAGGCTGGCAATTTTTGTGAATTGCTTAAGTTCACCAATAAGAACTTCTGGAGTGAAAGTGTCATTGATGAATTTAATAACAGGAATGTTGAAGTCGTTAAAAACTTCAGCGTCTTCACGTCCTCTTACTTCTGGACTTGAAATGATAACAACCTGCTGATTCGGGTAAAGCTCTTTATATTTATGAGCGCGAGCTACACCTGTCTGGAAGAATTGGTTTGAGTCTTCTTTTACACCAGAACCAACAACGATAATGTGAGTGACTTTTTCTGTGTCTAAAACACTGTCCTGGTAAAGACCAACTCTGGTTTCACCACGGTAGAGACCTGCCTCGGCGTTGAAGGCGATAAGCCCCATGGCCACAATTGATAAAGATAAAAAACGCATAGTTTGCCCCTTTAATAGATTGCTGTATTTGGGGGAGAAATCTCAAAATGGGTAAACTACGTCAATTGAGTGTGTAATTTGTTCACACTATTCTTCAGGGTTTTCAGCTTCGAGCTTAGACACATCTAGTGCACGGGCTTCACCAACAATCTTAGTGAGTAAGTATTCCGGGATCATGCCGGATTGATCGAGGATGATTGTGCGGTCTTTGAGGATGACCAGTGTAGGAATTGAACGAATATTGAAATCCTGGGCCAGTTCGATTTCGGTCTCAGTATTCACTTTTCCAAAAAAAACATCGGGGTTTTTTTTAGCAACGGCTTCGAAGATTGGGCCAAAGATCTTACAAGGTTCACACCAGCTTGCCCAGAAATCTAAAATGACAATTTCATTCTTATCCAGAACTTCATCAATATTTTGCACTGTAACGATTTTTGATCCCATATCCTATAGTGTAAAAAGGAAAATACTTATCGTCAAAAGGCTTGCAAGATTATTTTGGTAGGCAAGTTGTTTTTTCTGTTTCAAAATTTACGAAATGAAAACATAAATCAAAGGATGATCTATGAAAACAACGCTAATGCTAATGATGACATTTCTCTCGTTGAATCTTTTCGCTGGCACAACTTGCCCAAACCTTGAAGGGCGCTATCCAAAATGTAAGTCAGAAATCAGAGACATTCGTGGTGAGTATATTGTTGAACAGTATATGAAAGACGATGTGAACTTCTATCAGATCCACTATATTGATGATGATACAGATGAAAACAGAACAGATGCTATCCGCACAGACGGAAAACTGGAGTCGAGAAAAGAAAAACTTCCACGTGTCGGAATTAAAGTAAGAATCGACTCTAAATCAAGATGTGAGACTGATGCTGTCGTTTCAGATGCCGATGTTTATTTTATGGGAGCAAAAGTCGGGCAGTTTGTGGCAAAAATCTACAGAGAAGGCGACACACTTTATTCAAACCTAGATGGTAAGTATCTTGGCAAGCCGCTTAGTAAGCGTATTGTCTGCACTCAGGAATAATGATTAAAATCCGGTTGGAAGTGAAAACTTTAAAGGTTGAGCCTTTACCCAGTTCACTTTCAACTTCGATTGTTCCCTGATGAGCATCGATGATTTGTTTGGAAATATAAAGTTCCAGACCCAGTCCACTAATATTCGTGCTTGAGATCGCTCTTTCAAACCTTTCAAAAATCTTTGCTTGCATATCTTTAGGGATACCCATTCCCTTATCTTGAATCATAAGGATGGCTTTGCCTGCTTCGTGTTTTACGACAGCATGAATCGGCTGATTAGCTCCGTATTTTATGGCATTGGAAAGAAGGTTAACTGTTACCTGTTCGATGCAATAGCGGTCGCAGTAAACCATAACTGATTCTTCTAAATCGAAAGTCAGCTCGCATTTAGAGAATTGAATTTCTTCGTTAAAACGTTACAGCACTTCACGCACCAGTTTTGAGAGGTTCACATCTTCAAAGTTATATATCAGTTTGCCTCTGGCAATTCTGGTAACATCCAACAAGTCTTCTATGAGCAGAGTGAGTCGGTTAACCTGATTGCTTGAATTCACCAGTGCTTTCATTAGTTTTTCCGGTGGAGGTGTGAGACCTCTTTCAGGATTAACTCCTCTAAGCATCATCTGTAGCTGCATTTTCGATGGCAATTCCCGCTCGTCCTCCCAGGTCTTCGGCCAGGGCGAGGTCTTGAGCTGAAAAATTCGGTTTATTTTTTCCAGCGATAAAGGCCAGTGATCCTCTGACTTTTTCACGGGCCTTGATGGGGACAATCATGTTTGAGTTTGAACCTAACTCCATCAACAGTTCATAATGTCTTTCATCCTTAATCATAATCTTTAATTGAGAATCGAGGATTTGAGGATCGTAGTAAGAGGTTTCAGTGGTTATTGAGACCACGCGCTTATCAGGCGGGTATTTTTCTAAATACTCTTCCAGGCGGAGATGCTGAAGTAACGAGCGTGAATTTTTCCCATAAGAAAGTAGACGGCCAGGAGTCCACAAAAAATTGTAGCGATATTACCGGGAAGTGAGCCTCGGTGCCTGGCCGTCACAAAGATGGCCAGTAGAGCATCTTAAAAAACTTTATTTATAAGCAGTTTTTTCATTACATCCCACACTGATTATCCAATGGCGAGGGTAGTTTTCTAAAGATTTAATGACAAGGAAATGACTCGAGGCAAATCAAAAAAAATAATTTAATTGCTAACTTCGTTTCGACAGTTTGTGCTAAACTTTTGCTTTATAAGAATCAGAATCTTTTGAGAAAATTTTTTGGGAAAGAGTCATCCATTAGAGAATCTTTTTAACGTCTGGAAGAATATTTCCATTTCAGTGAAGTTGTATTTTGTCGTCGGTATTATGGCCACGCTGGTTATTATCGAACTTTTTACTTTGCATTTTGCAATGGGGAACCTTTCAGCTGTTCGCGCCTTTGTTGGCGGTGAAGCCAGTTGGTCTAAGGCGCAAAAAAATGCTGTTTATCGCTTTCAGCGTTTTGCCCTGACAAAAGAAGAAGCAGACTACCGCGCTTTTCATGAAGCTTTAAAAATTCCAGATGGTGATCGTGCTGCGAGACTGGAGCTGGAGAAACCAAACCCGAATATGGAAAAAGTTCTGGCCGGATTTGTTCAAGGACGTATCCATCCTGATGATGTTCCTCCTGTCGTCAATATGCTCACGCGTTTCAATCGAGTCAGCTATATTGCTAAAGCTGTATCGGCCTGGAAAGAAGGTGATGCTCTTTTAGTAGAATTGAGAAACACTGTTGATGAGTATTATGGGTTGGTGCTGGATGGTGGTACTAATAAAGTCAGAATGCAAAAGTGTCTCGATGATGTTGTTCGCATCAATAACGAACTTACAAGAATTGAAGAAATTTTTTCATCAATATTAGGTGAAGGCTCACGTTGGATGGAAAGACTTATCTTTATGATCCTGGTGATCCTGGTTATCACTGTCGAAAGTATTGGTCTGACTCTGACTTTCTTTACCAGTAAGGCGATCTCTAAAGGTTTATCAAACCTCAATGACATCACGACAGAGTTTGGACGAGGGAATTTTGAACGTCGCTTGGTTGTTGATTCAAGCGATGAGCTGGGGCAACTGAATCAATCTGTAAACCGGATGGGCGATCTTCTACAGAAATCATATTCAGACTTGAGGCTTTCACACAAGGACCTTGAGTTAAAAGTGCAGGAGAGAACTGCTGCCCTGGAGGCAATTGCGACTCAAAACAGTGAGCTGTATAAAGAGGCAAGGGCTTCAGTGAAAATGCGCGACGATTTTCTTTCTATTGCCTCTCATGAGCTGCGCACTCCACTGACTGCACTTAACCTGCAAATTTATTTACTAGAAAAATCGGTCAGCGAAGAAGAAGGACCGATGGATAAAGAGCGGGTGAAAAATCTCACAGCTCGTTCAATGACTCTGGTGAAAAAACTTGCCACACTTCAAGGCGTACTGATGGATCTTGCACAGATCAGAGTTGGCAAACTGGAAATAAAAAAAGAACAGGCCGATCTGGCAGCATTAGTTAGCGATTGTATTGCTCAGCTAGCGAGTCAGGCCATTCGCAGCGGTAGTGAGTTAGTTTTAGAGCGTTCAGAAATAACCGTTGGAGAAATGGATCCAATCAGAATGTCTCAAGTTGTTACCAATCTCCTGACCAATGCGATGAAATACGGAGAAAGAAAACCTGTTAGAGTAAAAGTATTTAAAGAAAACAGTAATGCTGTTGTTGTTGTCCAAGATGAAGGTCTTGGTGTTCCATTAGAGAAACAAGAACAAATCTTCGAGCGTTTCGAAAGAGCGAGTGATGATCCAGGAGTATCAGGATTAGGTTTAGGACTTTATATTTCTAAACAAATAGTAGAAGCGCACAGTGGAAAAATATTTATAGAAAGTGTTGCAGGAAAAGGGTCTTCATTTATAGTGAAATTTCCTTTACATCAAAATGTGTAGCCTATGTATATGTAGTTTGACATACTTCATATTTGCGGTACGATGAATTATTATGACAACTAAAAAGAAAATCACAAAAAAGAACTCAAAGGTCGTAAGAGAAACACTTGGCTCTTACATTAAGAAAACTCGTCTCGCCAGAGGATACTCTCAGTCTGAGCTGGCTGCAGAACTTGGATACACAAGCCCACAGTTTATTTCTGATTGGGAAAGAGGTGTTTCAAGTCCTCCTGTTAAAAGGCTCCATGAACTCTCAGAAGTCCTAAACGTGAAAGTAGATATGCTGTTTAATCTATTGGTCACTCTTGCCACTGAACAGTTAGTGAATAACCTTTCTAAAGAATTTAAAAAAGTAAAAAAAGTATCTTAATCATTTCATCGATCACTCTCTAACAAAAGCGCCAGAGAGTGATTACAACTCAATTCCCAAAGAGAAACTGACAATCAATGCCACTAAAACGAAAGCAGCTATTCCAGCCAGCAGATACTCTTTTTGTTTTAAGAAAAGAACCGCAGTGAGAAAAACGCGTGTGATAGGAAGTGATATTAAGATGGCCAGTCCAAGGTAAGAGATAAGTACGCCCCATGAACTTGTTGTCCATGCATTTGAGAGTGTCTCAGAGAGAGTAGACGAGTGGTATGTTTTAAGAGCTATAAGAGAGTCGGGCTGATTGATTGATTGCGAGATCCAGCCAATAAGCATGAATAATCCGGCAACTAAAACCCCTAATCTCAGGAATTTTGAAATTCTAAGTTCCAGTGATTCTAATTGATCCATCTGTTCCATTATTTCATCCCTTTCATTAACATTTGAACTGCCACAATTGTGAGAACGACAACAAATATTTTTCTAATGATAGCTGCAGGCATTTTAGGCATTAAGCGCGCTCCAAAATAAGAGCCTACAATGATCCCTACTGAAACCGGACAAGCGATTTCCGGACGGATGTCTCCACGAAGAAAATATGCTCCCGCACTGGCCGTCGCAGTTACCCCGATCATAAAGTTTGAAGTGGCAGAAGAAACTTTCATTGGAAGTTTCATAGCGCCATCCATCGCCATAACTTTAAAGATACCACTTCCGATACCTAAAAGAGCAGAGAGGATACCTGCAATAAACATTGCTCCAAGGCCAACTGGAACTTGAGCAACTTTATAAATAATAAGCTCGCCATTTTTTTCAGTGTATTGTCCGGCCAGTTTTAATTTTTGTGACCAGGGATGATCAAATTCAGCACGGTGATCTTCTTTTTTTCTCAACATCATAACGGCCGAGAAGAAAAGAAATCCTCCAAAGAGAATAAAAAGAAAAGATGAGTTTACTGATTTTGCCAGAAGGAATCCAACGATAGCTCCGCACACTGTTCCAACTTCAAGCAACACTGCCAAACGAAGATTGGTCAAATGATCTTTTAAGAAACTCGCAGCAGCTCCTGATGACGTGGCCACAATTGAAATCAAACTCGCGGCAATGGCATATCGGATATCAATACCAAGAAAAAGTGTTAAAACTGGAACGACAATAATACCACCCCCAAGTCCTAGGAGTGATCCTAGAAGGCCCGCGAAGATGGAAATAAAAAATAGTAGTATGGAGTACATAATAAAGGCATTCTAGTCCTCCCACTCGGTCATGACAAGAATTCGAGGTTACTAATAACTGATTAATTTTCTTATTATCTTTAATTATTTCTTAAATTGTATATAAAGATTCATGCTCCTAGTGTTTGAGTGTGTCGACAATATTTTCTGCCGAAGATGAATAACATGGAGGCAAGTATGATGAAGAGTCTAAAAGGTATTTGGGATGCAGATGACTGCGCTCTTATCTTAATTGATAATCAGCCAGAAATGTCCAGTGGATTAGGTTCTGCTTATCCCAAAGAGATTGAGCTTAATGTATGCACGATTGCAAAAGCCGCAGTTGCCTTTAATATTCCTATTATCCTCAGCACAGTTGCTGTGAAGATGGGAGTGAATAGACCAACTATTCAATCGCTCAGAGATATTCTTCAAGGTGTTGTTGAGATTGACCGTACATCAATGGATGCATGGGAGGACAAAGCGTTTGTAGAAGCCGTGAAGGCCACAGGAAAAAAACGTTTAGTGTTCTGTGCTCTTTATACAGAGATCTGCTTAACTTATCCGGTAGTGGATGCAATCGCCGATAGTTTTGAAGTTTGTTTTGCGGCCGATGCGGTGGCCGGGCAATCGGTCATTGAACACAACACAGCTGTCTCTATGAAAAGAAAGCAAACTTTCATATGAATGAATATCATTCAAGTTCTAAAGGAGAGGTATTTAAAGAAGCTCATTGATGCAGCGTTTCGATACGATGCCCATTGCAGAAAGTCAGGAGGCACATTAGTTTTGCTTTTAAGGAATATACTTTTTTAAAAGGACTAATGAATGGAATTGAAACGCAGAAGAATGCTTATTCTTTGTTTATTTGCGTCTCTCATAGGAGCACTCTCTAATCTTATTGCCAAAATTTTATTGTGGTCAATTGCTTTCATTACTCATCTTTTCTGGTTTCATGAAATTTCTTTTAGGCCAGTAGAGCTGGTTAATCATGAATTCAGTCCTATTTATATTTTAGTTCCCATCATTGGAGGATTGATTGTTGGTCTTATGGCCCGTTATGGAAGCCAAGCAATCAGAGGTCACGGCATTCCTGAAGTGATGGAGAATATCTTAACCAAAGAAAGTAAAATCCCAAGAAGAATGACTCTATTAAAGCCATTGTCTGCGGCCATCTCTATTGGTTCTGGTGGACCATTTGGGGCCGAAGGACCGATCATTGCGACTGGAAGTTCGATTGGTTCATGGATTGGAAGGCATCTTTATTTTCATGAGTATGAAAGAAAAATTCTTTTAGCAACTGGAGCTGCCGCAGGTATGACCGCTATTTTTGGAACACCTCTAGCTGCAATTTTTATTTGTATTGAACTTTTATTATTTGAATTTAGTGCGAAGTCTTTTATTCCCGTTATTATTGGTGTGTCGACTTCTTATTCATTAAGGCTTGCTCTTGGACATACAACACCTGAATTTCCGATTGGAGAAATTCATGAAGTAGTTAATGGGTGGAACTCTCTTTTTTATTTTGTTGCCGGGGCCATTACTGGTGCAGTCTCATGTGTCGTTTCAAAAATTGTTTTTTATGTAGAAGATAAATTTGAACATCTTCCTATCCACTGGATGTGGTGGCCAATGATCGGTGGGATTGCTGTTGGTGTGATTGGTTATTACGACCCAAGAACCTTAGGAGTAGGGTATAGCAATATTATCAATTCTCTTCAGGGAAATATGCTCTTTGTTCCCGCGCTGACATTATTTATTCTGAAATTTCTTTCATGGGCCATTTCTTTGGGAAGTGGGACATCGGGAGGAACACTCGCACCACTTTTAACTTTTGGCAGCACTCTTGGAGTTGTCCTGAGTTTTATCGGAATGCATTTTTTCCCTGATATTGGAATTGCTACTCAAGTGACTGCACTTGTCTGTATGTCTTCAATGTTTTCCGGGGCGACAAGGGCCGTTCTCACTTCAACCGTTTTTGCTTTAGAAGTCACGGGGGCTCATTTTGGAATCGCGCCGCTTTTATTGGGCAATAGCGCTGCTTTTTTGTTTTCAATCTTCTTTTTAAAAGAAACAATTATGACAGAAAAGATCGCCCGCCGTGGAATCAAGGTTCCTCAGGATTATTATTCGATCAGAGAAGGATAAGTGCTCAAACCCAGATTGGTTAGAAATTCATTGATTGCTAAATTACTTAGGGCAGAAGGTATTGTTATTTATCCCTTTGTCCTTTTTGCTTCAAAGAATCCCAACGATGTTCTAATTCACCATGAAATGATTCATATTGATCAAATGAAGCGAGTAGGAGTTTGCCGTTTTTATTTTCTTTACCTGAAAGAGTATTGTGCCTGCCGCTTAAAAGGCATGAATCACTACAGAGCCTATATGGCCATCAGCTTTGAAGTTGAGGCCTATGAAAAAGAAGGGGCCAGGCCCCATCATTTAAATGATTACTTTTAGCGCTTCTTTTAATACTTCCAATTCATCTTCTGTGTTGTAGTAGTGAACCGAAGCTCTCACAACTGGAAGGAGTCCTTTGGCCTCAAGGTCAAGAGCGTAGGATGGGCTCGAAACTGAAACATTAATTTTTTTCTCTCTAAGTTTGTGAGCAACCAGATAAGAATCTTTTTGATCTAATGAAAAAGTGACGATCCCTGATTGATATTTACCTGTATCATGCACACGTACATTCGGGAGAGTTGAGAGCCTTGTTCTCAGGTCGCCAGCAAGCTTTTGTACGCGACCTTCAATATTTTTCATTCCAATATTTAAAGCATAATCCACGGCCACACCTAGCCCTAAGCGTGCAGCAAAGTTTGTTTCATAATTTTCAAATCGCTTTGCCCCTTCTTTGATCTGATAGTTTTTATTCTTGAGATCGGCAGAAGTAAAATCGAGAAACATGGGCTCTAATTCTTTAAGGGCTTCATTGCGCGCATAAAGAAAACCAGTGCCGCGAGGTGCACGCATAAATTTTCTTCCAGTGGCTGCAAGAAAATCGCAACCTATCTTTTCGACATCAATATTAATTTGCCCTACGGATTGGCAAGCGTCTAAAAGAAAGAAGGACTTTTGGTTTTTGACGACTTCACTTACGCCCTCAAGTTGATTGATCAACCCATTAGTCGAGGGAACATGGGTTAAAGCAACAAGTTTAACCTGAGCATTCATTTTCTTTTTTAAATCATCAATTGAGAACTCTCTTAGAGGGTCTTCTGAAATCATTTGAATCTGAACACCGTGATGTTTTTGCAGTTGGAGAAGGGCAATATAATTACTTACATATTCATTATAAGACGTCAGAATAATATCACCTTTTTGAAAAGGAATGGAAGAAAGGGCGCGGTCCCAGGCGCGGGTTGCACTTTCAACCAAGGCCACTTCATTTTCTTTGGCATTAATCAGTCGAGCAATCGAAGAGTAGATACTTTTAAATTGAGGAGCGTACTTTGCTTCTGCTTCATAACCACCTATTGTTGCTTCGTCGTTTAAGTACTTAATGACCGAGTTAAGAACCGGTGCAGGAGGAAGAGAAGCACCTGCATTATTAAAATGAATAAGTCCAGATGTTGCCGGAGTATCTTGTCTTAAACGATTGATGTCCAGGTTTGCCATAAGTTGTCCTATTTTACATTTTTCATCAAAAGAATTGGAAGTGCCTCTTTGGGAGAAAGAGGCCAGTAGTGTCTTGGGTAATCGCGTTTTAATTCAGCATAAAGTTCTTTGTAGGTCTTATCCCAGAAACTCCCTAGATCTGTTGTGACTTGCAGGGCCCTTTTGTGTGGACCTAAAAGATGCACTTTAATTTTTTCTTTTCCTTTCAGAATAGAAGGAGCATTTTTTAATCCGTAGAAATCCTGAATATAAGATTCACAGTGAATGCCGTTGGTCGCATCGTAGTGAATGGGAACTTTTCTCTTGTCGTGAAGCTTGAGAAAAAGAGGAAGATCTTCTTCCAGGTCATAGAGGCCTTCTTCATTGAGAAGTGCAAACAAATCATTTACATAGAATCCCAGCACAGTATCAAGAGTATAAGTAGAGTCACTCAGTATGTAAGGGACTTGATTTTTAAACCACGGTTCAAATTCAAAATCAGCTATTTTTTTAACTGTGTATTTTTCCAGGATTTCTAAACGAGTAAAAGTATCTTCTTTGAGTTTTTCTCTAAAAAGTGGAGTGAGCTTTTTCATAACAAAAGAAATAGACTCATCTGATAGTCCTGAATTTGTTATTTTTTCTTTTGAGAGGACAATTGCCCCAATGTGTATCGCTCTTTCTACACTCAACTTTAATGTTTCAGGATTAAAATCCACACGCTCAGACTCTTCAATGGGAAAAAGTGGCAAGTCATACAGCCACTCTTCTTCAATTGGAAGAAGTTTTGTCACCTCATTGCGGTTGTCTAAATCAAGAATGATCCAAAGATCATGTGAGGGATCGACTGATCCTGTGATGCTTGAAGAAATGGCATACACTTCTCCGCTTGAGTGGATTAGTTTATTTCCGTCACGGAGTTTTGAAATCTGATCCACGTACCCAAAGAGGATTAATTTCTCTACATCGACATGAGATCCGTTGTTTTTAAATTTAAAATGAGTTTTGGCCAATGACTTAAAGCGATTTGTATTTTTAGATTCCAAAAGTTCTGCTAAGAAATGCACGGTTTGATTAAAAGTTTCTTCTCCACAAAGAGAGGCTTCATATAAAATCTTTGAAACACGTGGAAGAAAAGGCAGACGAGAAAGTCTATGGGCCAGAGGTGTAGGAATATTTTTTTCTAAAAAGCCTATCTGGTTCAAAAAGTCTTCAGACTTTTTGACTTCGCTTTCTTTTAAAGGAGCAACAAAAGTAAACTCTTGAAGAGGGGCCTTAAATAAAACGGCCGATGTTATAATAAGTTCACTTAAATCAGAGCGATTGATTTCCGGGACATCAAAAAGATCTCGTCCTTGAAAATCTTGTTCGGCATAAAGCCTTAAGGCATAACCATCGGCTTCTCTTCCGGCGCGGTTGGCCCTTTGTATGGCAGAAGATTGACTGATTTTTCTTAGCTCAACCATTGGGAGTCGGGTGATGGGATTAATGCGACTGATTTTATGAAGTCCTGAATCAATCACTGAACGGACCCCAGGAATGGTCACCGAGCTTTCTGCAATATTTGTTGAGAGAATGACTCGTTTTTGAGAGAGGTCATAAAAGCTCTCATCAATGTTAATTCCTGCGACTTCAGAATGCAGAATAACAACTTCGCAGTCAAAATTGTTTCTAACGATCTCTTCGCATTTTCTGATCTCGGACATTCCAGGAAGAAAGATCAATACATGTCCCGGGCGTTTTATAACTTCCAAAAGAGCATTATAAACTTTTCTTTCAAGTGGATCTTTAAGAACAAGTGTATTGTTAGGCAAATGCTCGATATGAAGCTTATGTTTGGTTTCGTTTAACTCTAGCGTCTTTACTCGTCCGGTCAGTGCACCATCGAGTTCGGCCAGGTTAATCGTTGCTGACATAATAATGACTTTTAAGTTTTTATTTTTTTCTTTAATTTTGTGAAGAAAACTAAAGGCGATATCCGTGTAGTAGTGTCTCTCATGGAACTCATCCAGAATAACCACATCACAATCTTCAAGAGTCGGGTCACTGGCCAGGATTCTTAAAAAAGTTCCCTCGGTTAAAAAGATAACTTGGGTCTCATCGCTGGCCATCTTTTCATATTTGAAGATGTGACCGACACTTTTTCCAGGTTGTTCACCTTTGTTTTTTGCCACAAATTGCGAGGCCAGTTTAGCGGCCAGCTTTCTAGGCTCAAGAATATAGATTTTCTTTTTATACTTTTCGCTAAGAAAGAGAGGAACACGTGTGGTCTTTCCAGAACCGGGAGTTGATTTGATAATAAGAAAGTCCACTTCATCGAGTGACTTTAAAATATCATCTTTTATTGTATCAATAGGAAAAGGGTGCATTCTTATCAGTCTCTATTTATGGAAAAGTTTTTCGGTTTCTCTGCTTAATTCATGGGCCAGGACTTTCGCATTAGGGGAAAGCGATTTCTTCGTAATTAAAACAATTTTGTACCTAATTTTCTGAGCGAGGTCATGATGGACCTCAACTAGTTTTAAATCAGGGACAGAGGCGGCCACGAAATCAGGTATCATGCCGATTCCTAATCCTGTGCTGGCAAAACGCGCGATAACTTCCCAGCTTTCAACTACCATCGCAATTTTTACGTGGGATTTTTTATAGCGATCTTTATAAGTTTTTTTTAGTTCATTAACGCCTGGTTTTTCTTCTGTGACCAGAAATCCCATGTTTTTCACATTGTCAGCAAAAGCAGAGCCGACGACACAAAGGAAAGTTCCCTCGTGTAACACATGCTTGTGAACACCGCTAATAGCGCGGTTATCGACAACCAGTCCAACTTCAATTTCACCAGCGATAACTTGTTCCAGGATATTTTTAGTGTGACCAATTTTCAAAACCGGCTGAATCTTTGGATAGTTTTTTTGTAGAGTGCTCATCAAATCAGGAAGAAGTACTAAAGCTAAACTTCTGAGTGTGGCAAAAGTAAGAGGTCCTTCGGCCTCGTCTTTGGCCCCTGCAAGTTTGGCCTTCATATTGGTAACGGAGTCAAGAATCTGTTTAATCGATTCTAAGGCAACGAGCCCTTCACTGGTTAGTTTGAATTGATTTTTACTATGCCCAATCAACGAGCAGTCCATAGACTCTTCAAGTTTTCTAATCGCTTGGCTGACTGCGGACTGACTAACATGATTTTTTTTAGCTGCGGCAGCGACACTTCCAAGGTTGGCAGCGTCGAGGAAATAGCGCAAATGGTAGATATTCGGGTCACTCATAGGTTTATATAATAAGAAAAACTACTTATTTTAGAAAGAATAATTAATTTTTATAATATAAAGGGGGGTGTTATAAGCCTCTCATTAAACAAAGGGGGGATTTATGATTGCTAAAATTCTATCATGTGCACTAGTTCTTGGATTTTCTCAGGCCCATGCTTTAGACTCTAAACTTGTAAGGCAGAATTCAAACACAGTTTGTTATATTTATACAGATTCAGTTTACTTTGCTTATCAAGGTGAAGAAGTAGGAAGCCGTGATTATTTGTATTTTTCCACAGACATTGTTTCAGCTGACGAGCTGGAAGAAGTTGCTCGTCAGGCAAAAGGAACTGCCTCTATTGTTATTAAGAATGGGGCAGCAGAGCTTGGACGTTTTAAAGGAGACTTTATTCTGGATGCACAAGGAACTATTTATTTTCTGCAGTCCGAAAAATTTAAAACTTTTATGGATTTAAACTGCACGGGTGAATAGTCTTTTAATAAACAATTGATCTTTGTAATGGACGGGCGTAATACTAGTAGAGTCATTATTTTGGAGACTCCATGAAAGAACTAAGCAAAAAAATAAATGCTAAGGAGATCTGGTCTTACGTCCTGATCATTACAGCCGTCTTTGCCTTCCGCTCAACTTTTTTTGAGCCCTTTAGAATTCCTTCCGGGTCTATGATTCCTACACTTAATATCGGCGACTTTATTGTTGTTAATAAATTTGCCTATGGATTTAAACTTCCTTATTCGGAAACGTTTTCAGATCCTGTATACCTGACAAAGTTTGAACCACCAAAAAGAGACGATGTCATCGTTTTCAAATACCCGGTGGATACATCAAAGAACTTTATTAAGCGCGTGATCGGTCTTCCAGGTGATGAGATTGAAATTGTTAATAAAGAAGTTCTGGTCAATGGAAAACCAATGGCGATGATTCCGGATAGCTCTGATGTCACCAAAGATTTCGCAGGAAGTTTTGATGGCGAGAAAGTTCAGTTCTTTAAAATTAAAGACAGCGAACGTGAATTTAATATTCAGACGACCCATAAACTTACTCAAGTCGATACCTTTCCTAAGTTTAAAGTTCCGGCCGGGAATTATTTTGTGATGGGGGATAACCGCGATTTTTCTGCTGACTCACGATTCTGGGGTTTTGTTCCAGAGCAAAATATCAAAGGGAAGGCCTTTGTCGTATGGATGTCTTTAACTCTTCCATTATTAGATGATACTTTTAGTTTTACTCCTACTAGAATAGGAAAAATGATTCGTTAATTTAATACGTTTGTATTAAATATGATACGATCAAGCCGCTCCTGTTTCGCTAACTTACTTAAATCAAATATCCTCCTTTTGGCATTGGCCTTGCTCTAGAGCAGGCTGAACAAAAAAGGGGGGAACCATGAAATCAATTTTTTTAAGTGCACTTGTTTTATTAACTCTAGTGAGCTGTGATTCAGATTCGGTAGCTAAAAAAGAAAGCTGTTATTTTAATGATGTCCAGGTCAGCTGTGATCAGCTTCGTGGCAACAGTGATCCAAAACCGGCCGCACAACGTTTTTCTTTAGAGGCTTCAGGAAGTGGACGTTACAAGATCGACAACGGTGTTTTGACTTTTCTATCACCAATTGTAAAAACAACGTCTAAGATCTTGGATGGTTCGAATTACAACTGTTCGATCAACATTCCTCAAGGAGCTAATTTTGCGATTGACGTAGATGAGCGCCAATTATCTCTTTCTGATAATAAAGATAAAGTGTCTTATGAGAGAATTTCTTCAATGGATGAGCTTAACAATGATCATCTGGAATGGGGAAGTTTTGAGCATAACGACAGCGCGAATGACATCAAAGATTATATAAAATTTAATTCCAATTGGATTATTGAAATCAAAGTTCTTTGCTATTTTTCTAAGTAATAGAAACCGCATTTAATGATTCGGGCATCAAGCTAAATTTTACAGAAGCCAGTAAGTAAATTATGCTTTAATAATATTAGGATGCTTATGCCCGAATCTTCTTCTTATTCAACTGACCAGAAAATCATTGCTGAACAAAAAAAGTTCGAAGCATTGTTTTATGGGTGCGACACACCGATGGTGCTTTTTAAGGGACCAGAGTTGATTTATGAGATGTTCAATGAGCAGTATCAAGCTATTTATCCTGGCCGAGATCTTTTAACCAAACCATTGTTAGTTGCTGTGCCAGAGTTACAAGACTCTCATTTTCCAAGAATTTTGAGAAAAGTTTATGAAACTGGGGAAGCTTTTTTTTCACAAGAAGGTTTCGCCTGCATTTTTAATAAGACAACAGGGGTTGTTGAAGAGCGCTATTTTGATACAACTTTTTCACGTATCAGTTATGGAGAAGGTGAGCCTTATAGAATTCTTGCTACACCTAGAGAAGTCACCGCGAGAGTCTTAAACAGAAAAAAACTTGAAGATAGTTTAAGAGAGCTGCAGGAAGAAAGAGACTTACGCGAAAGATTTGTCTCTGCCTTGACTCATGATCTTCGCACACCAATGGCCATTGCCAAAGTTGGTTCACAAATTATTAAGCTTAATAAAGACAAACAAGATGTAGTTGTGGAGACTGCGGATAGAATTGCCGTCAGTGTGGACCGTGCAGACCGTATGATTCGCGATCTTTTAGATGCCAACCGTTTAAAGGTTGGAGCTGGGATTAATGTCACACTTCAAGAGTGCCACCTTGAGTTGATTGTCTCTTACGTCGTCAACGATCTGGAAAGACTTCACGGCAAACGTTTTCAAGTGAAGCGCTCACAAGATATGATTATCGGGCATTGGGATAATCTGGCCATCCATCGCATGATTGAAAACCTGGCAAGCAATGCTATTAAATATGGTTCACGTGATAGTGATGTCATTATTACTTTAAACTGTGATAATGAGTTTGCTGAAATTGGCATTCACAACGAAGGAAAACCAATTTCTAAAGAAGATCAGGCTTTGCTCTTTACTCACTTCGGGCGTTCGAGTACTGCTTTAAAAAGCGGGCAGACTGGATGGGGCATAGGACTTGCGTTGGTGAAAGGATTAGCAGAAGCTCATAAAGGCTCAGTTCGCGTCGAAAGTTCAGCAGAAACAGGAACAAATTTTTTCGTCACCCTTCCTTTAGAACCCAAAAAGAAATAAAAAGGGCCATCATCTTGATGGGCCCGCAAACACAAAAACAAAACGAGTCTTATTCGGAGTCGTTTTGGGATGTCATCTGTTTCGCAAAAGCGCGATTTGAAACCAGAGAAGAAAAAAGGATCACGGGTAAAAGTAATCGTGCCATTTAATCCTCTTAACAAGTCATTCCAGAATTGTAAGTTAATTTACAATCCAAGACTTGAGTTTCAATCTTATCATCAGCACCATCTTGGTAAATATATCCATTGATTATGGCCTTGAAAGTTGCACTTCCATTAGTATCATTGCATTCATCTTTTTCAGCTTCGAAGCTCCATTGAACGAGATTTCCTTCTAGGTCGAAGGCGTTCACTGTTTCAGGTATAGCGATGATTGAAAAATAACCAGAGTCCTGAACTTCAGCAGTCACTGTAACAACTTTTAAAGGTGAATTGTGAAAAGTTGAACCGTAATTATCCATGTCATCAGGTGTATTTAGGACAACTTCTTTTTTATCCAGGGTCACTTTAATTGTTGGTGCATACCAACCTTTGCCATTAGACCTAACGAGTGAAACCTCAACCTTTTGTTTGGCGCCAGAGTTTAGAACTGATTGACAAGAAAGTCTGTGACTTCCAGGGTGAGCAAAGGCCGTTGTTGAAAGTATCCCAAAGACTAGTAGAGTAAGTACTTGTTTCATTGTTTTCCCCTTGTTTTGTTTGCGTCCCGGAATTTCTTTTACTTTGCAGGTTTTGAAAATTAGAATGATTTGTACATATTCTTCTAAAAAATAGAATGATTAATTAAGTGGCGGAAACTATGGAATTAAACTACCTAAGAGTCTTTTATGAAGTGGCCAAGACTGGAAAATTTTCAGAGGCAGCTAAGAAACTTAATATCAGCCAATCGGCCTTAAGCCGCTCAGTTAGTCTTTTAGAAGAAACAGAAAATGTCGTTCTTTTTGACCGTTCAAAAAGCGGAGTGACTCTTACTCCTAAGGGGATTGATGTTTTTAAATTATGTGAAAAGCTCTTTCATACTGAAAAAGAAATTGAAAATCTTTGTCGAGGAGTTCAGGAAAATTGTGAGGGGCTCTTGAGGTTTGCAGCTTCTGATCACATCGTAAATGATCTTTTGCCAAAACCTCTGCATGAATTCAGAAGAGAGCACCCAAAAGTTATTCCTTCTGTGCGTGCAGGAACTCCTGATGAGATCGTGCATTTGCTTCTGACAACTGACTGCGAGTTTGCTTTGATGTTTGCCAAGATCAATACTCCGCAAATTGAATTCCGTCGTTTATACCCGGAAAGAATGTCTTTAGTCTGTCACCCAGACCTGTGGAGAGAATCTAAATCATCAAGCAATGAAAAAACTCTAAAAAAACTTATTGGGAAGTATGGTTACATCAGTTCAATCGGTGCGACTCTGGGGCGCAGGTCTTCGCAGGTCTTGATAGAGCTTTTTGGAGAGCTTCCGCCCATTGGTTTTGAAGTTAATAGTCAGGAATCACAAAAACGCATGTGCATGGCCGGTGAAGGTGTGGCCTACCTGACTAACTTTATGGTGAAAAATGAAATCGAGAGTGGAGAGCTTTTTGAAATACCAGTCGAGCATATTCATGAGTTCCACCTATGGTTGGCCAGACCAAAAGGAAAGAACTTGACTCTTACGTCGCGAATGTTTCTACAGCATTTCATTCCGGACTTTGAATTCTAAGAATAGAAACTAAAGAAAAACAGACATTGAATCAGATGTTGATAAGAAGATAGCCAAAGGTATCAGAACCATCATGAAGACAATGTAACTCAATGTTATTATAGACTTAAATTCCATCCTTCTAATTTTTGCAAGGATTCAATTAAATAATTCTAATTTTCAAAACAATAACTGCGTCGTAAATCCTCCCCAGCAAACAAAATAGGGGGATTTATGAGAAATTTAGTTATTGGATTAGTTCTACTTTTCATAGCACAAACATCTTTCGCAGCTGAGAGGGCTTTTAGAATCGATAGATTCTTTCCGGTTGTAAATGGTTACGCTGTCGCTTGGGGAATTCCTGGACAGAGTCTGGATTTTGAATGGCTTGACACTCTTACATATGACCAGATTGATGAGCACCTGGATATTTCATCTGTCCGCAATTTCGTAGTGGATATTGAATCAAACAAAATCCTAACTGTCGTTGGTGAAAACAATGAAGAGAGAGATGAATTTGTTGTTTTCAACGTTGGCGATACTCACTTTGGAAATCATTACAATCTGTCGTTGGATAAGCTTGCTATTCAAAATCTTGGTTTCGACACTGACGCTATTGTTTTAACTGAAAACTATAAATGGTCGAACTATGTTTCAAAAATCCTTTTAATCAACAGAGAATCAAGAGACTTAAAAACTGTTGAATTAAAAGGCGCTGAAACAATGGAAGTACTAAAAAAAAAATTGAGAGAGTCTATTCTTCCAAAAAATCTTAACCTTTTTGATGAAGCTTCTGAAAACGTAACATTTAATGAAACAAAATTCCTGGAAAACATTGGGGAAGTTAATGTGATCACTCTTGATTATTCATTTCCAAAATCTATGGATAATGCACTTGAGGTTGTGGCGACTGTTAAGATGAAGTACGAAAATGGGAAAGTGGTTCCTTATGTTCTTTCGGTAAAGCAAAAGCAGTACTAATCTCTTGGATAAGAGATTTTATATAGGTACAAACCATTAGGAGAAGCAACTTTCCATAGTTGCTTCTCTTTCTTAGGCCCATCAATTAAGGCCAGAAATTCTTCCACACTGAGCTTGTTACTTCCCACCATCCACAAAGCACTCATTAAATGCCTGATCATTTGCTTGAGAAAACCATTGGCCTCAATTCTTAATTGGTAACAAGATTGTAAATCGTTAGGGATATGAAATAAGGTTTGACCTGAAAAGATCTCATGTGGATTAATTTCTGAGAGTTCACAAAAAGAAATCTCTCTTTCCGTTGTTTTAACATTACTTCCAATAGAATAAAAATTACAAAAATCGTGCTTTCCAACAATGGCCTGTAAGCATGATTTCATTGCCGTAATATTCAGTTCATTAGCAATATTGGCAATGAACCGTCTGTCTTCTATGCTCACTTGCTTTTTGTTCGTAAAAAAGTAGCGGTACTCTTTAGAAAGGGCCTCTACCCCTGGTTTAAAAGTTCCTTCACACGGAGCGATTGCCAGGCATTTGATATCTTCAGGAAGTTGACGATTAAATGATTCAAGAAAAGTTTCACATTCTATTGGGAGAGCAGAAGATATTTTGACAACTTGATCCAGGGCATGGACACCAGTATCCGTGCGAGAGGCTGCTCTGGTAGTCACTTTGCCATCAATGATCTGGGCCAGAGCCTTATTGATTTCATCTTGAACAGTTCGAAGTCCATTCTGCCATTGAAAGCCAGCGAACTCTGTTCCTACGTACTGAATTGTTGTCTTATAGTAATTCATTTTATCCTGGGAAGGTTTCAAACTCTTTTACCGGTCTTCTCGGTTGACAATGGGAAGCACTGACTCAGAACTAATTTAATCAACAAATAAGCATAAAGTTCTCTTCGTTTAAAATTAATTTGCGAAGAAAAATTTTACAAGGAGAACTCATGCTTAGTGAAAGTGTAACACGATCAATTCTGCTTCCTGAACTACAATTTATCAAAGAAGCTTTCCACAAAAAAGGACATCACTTTTACTGTGAAAAACAATCTGAATTTGAAGTTTGTCCAAATGTGCTTCAAAGTGCTCGACTATTTATGATCACGTTTTAGTGACAATTAGAGATGCACCAATTAGAAGTCGCCATGTATTTTTAAAAATAAAAAAAAGTAGATTCTTTTGTAAGAGTTGTAAAAAACCATTTCGAGAACCTGTTCAAGGAATCTTTAAAGGTTTTAGAACAACTCAAAGATTACGCTCTCATATTCGTTGGGCCGCTGAAAATTACTCTGATTTAAAACGGATTTCAAAATATACAAATGCTTCAAGCTGGCTCGTGTACAAATCATTTTACGAATAAATCGATTTGGAACTTCGAGAATACAAATCCCCATGCCTTGATTTCTGTTTCATTTAAGAATCGTATAGCGATTTACACTATACGTATAGATTTGGTGCCTCGGGCGAGACTCGAACTCGCACATCCTTGCGGACGGCGGATTTTGAATCCGCTGCGTCTACCATTCCACCACCAAGGCACTGATTGGATTAGGATATCTTAGGGATAGTAAGCGTTTACGTCAATCCAAAATTTTTAGTCAGGTATTATTAAGTTATCTTTTTCAGGCAAGTCTCGATAGGAAGACTATGAAAATAAAAGCATTATTTCTGGGGTTAATGCTTTCTCAGTCTGTCCTGGCCGCGCC
The DNA here is from genome assembly GCF_058446905.1 of Bacteriovorax sp. As-1. Classification (NCBI taxonomy): domain Bacteria; kingdom Pseudomonadati; phylum Bdellovibrionota; class Bacteriovoracia; order Bacteriovoracales; family Bacteriovoracaceae; genus Bacteriovorax; species Bacteriovorax sp. As-1. Next base: position 985,443 of record NZ_CP184341.1, on the reverse strand, counting down.
AGGAGTTGTCGTGCTTGCGGGCGGAGGTCCGGAGGGCGATATTGGGATGGAGAAGGATTGGTCGTACACTCTTTATAAAAAACTCATCGACAACGGTGACACGACTAAAGATGGCAAGATCAAAGTCGTCGTTCTCTCACTCGATAAGCCTGACACCAATTTCATGGTGGATTATCTGAAATCCATGGGAGCGACGAGTTCTGAAAATTTGGTTATCAGTTCTAAAAAAGCGGCCAATGATCCTAAACTGGTTAAGACTCTGGCCGATGCTGATGTTCTTTTCATTCGTGGTGGAAACCAAGGGAAAGCCTATCAGTTATGGAAAGACACAAAACTTCATGAGCAGATTAAAGCGCTGGCCAATAGAGGTGGAGCGATTGGTGGAACGAGTTCTGGTTCAATGGGGCTTTCACAGTACTCAATGACTGGCGGACAGGATTTTACCAGTAAAGATGTCATGCAAGATTCGAATTCGCCACTCATTGTGGTGAGCGCGCTAGACTAGGAAGAATCCTCGCTGTGCAGGCAAAAGCAATTGAAGATTACAAAGACGATAAGATCGTTGGGATTTGTCTGGAAGAAAAAACTGGGCTTGTGGTGAAAGATGGAAAGGCCGAAGTTTTTGGAACGGGTGTCGTTCATTTCACACAAGAAACAGAAGACACAAAAGTAATCCGTGAGCCGGGAAAGGCCTTGGTTTATACCGACATCAGAAACGATGCCCTGACTCAGGGATGGACGTTTGATTTAAACACCAGGCTTCCTGATTTAAAAAAGATACCAGAGAGTACTAAATCAATCAGACCAGTGACTCTTTGTGGGATGACCGATGATAAACTCTCAGTAGTAGGATCAGTCGTTACAAACTACACGATGAATGAACTTGAAAAGACAAGAAACCTTTTTGTTGCCAATGATGCCCACTCTGATTTTAAGTTAAAGACAGGGGATAGGATCAGAGGTTTGGTGCAAACCAGGTCATTGGTTAAGCTCTCAGAGCATCCAGAATCAAGCATTGTTTTTCTGGATGCTAACTCCAAGCTCGAAGGAATTGGAAACAATCGTTTTATCTCGCTCAAAAAATCAGGGAAGGAGGCTGAGGTTCCAAGTTTGATTCTTGATTGCCAGTATTGTTCTTTCACTTCAACCTCTCCCTATCTTTCTAACCAGGATGATGGAAGTCAGACTCTGCGATCAGCGGGAATGGTGAACATGCGTGTGCATGTGATCAGTAAAGACGTCGCTTACAATATGAAAGACCATAAGATATCTTATTCACACTCAGAAGCCTTAGGTCCACTATGCGAGGAAAAAGGAAAGAAGAAAGTCTCGAAATTTCTCGACGACCAACAAAAGATTCTTACAAAGATGATTTGTAAATAATCAGTTGAGTTTTATAAGTTCAAGTGCTTCTTTGGCGCTAAAGCGGAAAGTGCCTTCGCCCAATGTTTTTTTGAGTTCGCTGTTATCCAGCGTCGCCGGGAATTTGATGTAATCCAGAAGGTAGAGTGGAAACTTCCACACCGGGGTTAAAACCTTTGCCAGTTGTTCGACTGCAATAATGGGAACCAGGACTTTTTTCACTCCGATAATTTCAGCGGCTTCATGTAAGCTCACCACATCATCGCCGGCCACATTGTAAATTCCTGTTCCAAGTTTTTCGACAGCGTTGACGATCATGGTGGCCATGTCGAACTCATGGATAAACTGGAACATGGGATTGTAATCCAGTGGTAGAGGAGAGTATGGTGTTTTTAAGTACTGAGTGATCGAGTTTTTAATCTGAGGCCCGATGATGTTACAAGGGCGAAGAACGATAGTTTGAATTTGGTTTTGGTTTTTCCACATCCAATTCGTACACATTTGATCCATTTCAACCACATCTCTTAGTTCGGCGTATTTGAAACTCGCGCGAAGAGGTGAGTCTTCTCTTAGAAACATCGGGTTGTCAGGAAGAGCTCCGTAAACGTGATGAGTAGAGAGGATGACAACTTTTTTAGAACGGAATTTCTGAGCAAGTTCTAAAATGGTATTTGTTCCCACCAGATTGATATCGATACGTTTGTGGATATTTCCCATTGCTGGAGAATGGCCTAAACGGCCTAAGTGCAGGACACTCTCAAACTGGTGCTCGCGGAAAAGTTTTTCAAAGTTCGTACGGTTATATTTAATTTGCTGAACAGTGATATGCGGTCGCTTTGGGATGTTGTCAATCGGGCGAGAATCAACGCCATGAATCCTGATATCTGGATGAGCTTTAATTAAAAGCTCAGCAGTGATCTTGGCCAGAGCACCTTGAATCCCTATGATGAGAACTTTTTTTGTACTCATGACTTCAACCTTTGCGCTATCGTGCGTTTGTTTTTTAACCCTTCTTGTGTAAGCTCTTCAATCTTCTTTTCCAGGGCTATGATGTGCGGCTCTAACTCTTCATCTAAGGCCTCAGCGCTGAGTTCTGCTGGAAGCATATAGGGATCGCCAATGTAAATATCAATAGGAGAAGGAAGAGGAAATAAGTTCAGTGACAAGGGCACTGCAGGTACATGAAGAAGTTTGGCCACTTTCTTTAAGTGGTAAACATAAGGAAAAAACTCTTCTGCACCTACGACGGCAATGGGAAGGATCTCAACCTTTGACGTTAAGGCCATTCTTAGAAAGCCTTTAGTGAAGCGCTGAAGTTTGTAGTGATCTTTTGTTTCTTTAGCAATCCCGCGGACACCTTCAGGGAAAACGAGAATGGATTCGCCGCGCTTTAGGAGATTGAGGCAATTGATCCTGTCGCCTAAAACTGCTCCGCCTTCACTCGACCATCTTCCTAAAAAAGGAAGTGAGGTGAGAAAGCGTTCAACTAAAGGACGCAGGATTTTTGGATGATCGAGTTCTGTTGCAAAAGCAGTGCAGATTAAAAGCCCATCAATGGGAATCTGGCCGGTGTGATTAGAAACCACCATATAGGCCTTGTCTTCAACTTTTTCTTTTCCATGAAGTCGGACATCAAAATAATATTTGTAAAATGGCCAGATGGCCTTCAGGTCACTGATGGCGCGCTTAGGCTCTAAACCCCAAGGATCGCGTTCTTTGGAATAGCGCTTTTCCAGGGCCTTTTCCAGCTTAGTGAATTTTTGTTTGAAGATAACCAACTATTCCTCTCAAGGTATTAGTGTTTTCACCTTTAATGCTATCAAAATATTCATTCTTCACAAGCTTTCTTATAGTGGTAAACTACGAAGGATACCGGAGGAGCGACGCGCGCATGAAGAAAAGATCTAACTTAAAAAATAAGTTTAACTTTTGGTTCTTAAATTTTCATAAGGAACTTATGAAGACCAGCGCCATTGGCAAAAAGATGCTTACAGCATCCCGCACGAATGCCCATTTAAAAGAGACCTACGAAGAACTGGGAAAACTTTTAGAGCGTGGAGTTGATAATGGAGAGGTGGATTGGGATTCTCCCAAAATGCGCGCCCTTCTTCATACGATTAAAGCGTGCAAAAGAGACCTCGAAGAAATCGAGAGCAAGATGAATAAGATTAAATTCCCGGCAATTGACCTAAAAAAGGACGACGACTAGATATCTGACTCTTCGTGAGTTTTTCTTAACTCTAATTCTTCCAGAATGTGTGTAACGATGGCCTCTTCAACTTGAGGCACGCCTTTTTTGCTTTCAGCTGAAGCAAAGTACATTTGGCGGATCCATTTATAATCTTTTGATAGAGCTGGCTTTAGTTTTTCAAGAGCAGCTCTTTCTTTTTGAGTTTTAAGTTTATCGATTTTGTTAAAAACAAGAACCGTTTTTCTCGCGAAGCCTTTGATGAAATCATAGAACTGGCGGTCTACATCCTGATCAGGGTGACGTGCATCTTGCAGGTTTAATAACAGCATTGATTCAGAAGCTTCAGCAAAAAAAGCTCCCATCAACTCGTTCCAGTTTTTCGACATTTCTTTTGAAACTTCTGCAAAACCATAACCTGGTAGGTCGATCAGGTAAAAAGGAGGAAGGTCTGATTTTTTTCCATTGAGATTTAATTCAAATTCAAAAATGTTGATTTCGCGTGTGCGTCCTGGTGTTTTAGAAACGCGCGCTGTTTTTGAACCAAAAAGAGCATTGATCATGCTCGACTTACCAACGTTTGAGCGGCCAACGAAGCTTACGCCAATAACATCCTTGTGGTCTGCCAGCCAATCCTCAAATTGAGCAATGTCTGAAATTCCCATTTTGAACTGTGCGCTTTGTTGTCTGATCGAGTAACTCATATCTGTACCTAAGTTTAAATATTGAGGGAGTATAACACTAAAAATCATGTGTGTACACGGTTCTTGAGCTGGCATAACAGTTGTAAAGCAGGCGAGAAAAAGCTTTTTTCGAAGGGGGATTTATGGAAGCTATGAGACAAATGCCTACACAACTGCGTGCAACTCGCACACTTTATCCATCGGTCATTCCTAATGGTGCAAGAGAAGGGGATGCTTTTTTACTCGATGCCTTTCAGGAGAAAAAAAGGACACTCAAACTCAATCGCACCAGCTATCGCTTTTTCTTTGATGATCATTTCAATTTTGATTTTATCAAATCGGAAATAAAACTTCCGGTTTTTGGAGGGGCGAGTGGTGGATTTGAAATGATTCTTGTCGCTTCCGCAAAAACTAAAATGCACAACCAACATTCACGTTATCTATTTCGCAGTCTTGGTGAAACTCCTTTTAAACTTAATGGGAGTTATTCCTACGAAGCTTTTTTAGAGCGTGGAGATGTGATCGACCTGGGCTTTAATCGATTGCATTTCTTAAGACCTGAAAGCCTGGTCGCAGACGAAAATCCACTTCCATTGGCGGTGATGAGCAGCTCTCTTCCGGTATTGATCGAGGGAGAAACAGGAACGGGGAAAACGACGCTGGCCAGGAAGATTCATGAGGCCAGTGGAAGAAGCGGGCGTTTTGTACATTTGAATTTGTCTGCCTTTTCTCAAGGTCTGATTGAATCAGAACTTTTTGGGCATGTTAAAGGCGCTTTCACCGGGGCCTTAAATGCCAAAAGAGGAGCGATTCTCGAAGCCCACAAAGGAACGTTGTTTCTTGATGAAATTGATTCCTTATCTCTTGATCTCCAGACAAAACTTCTTCTTTTTTTAGATAACTATGAAATTCGTCCGGTAGGAGGAGAGAGCACGACGACGGCTTCTGTGAGAATGATCTTTGCATCGGGGAGTGATTTAAAGAGAAGAGTCGTGGAAGGAAAAATGCGCAGAGACTTTTATTACCGCTTAAAAGCGGGAAGCTCTCTTCGCCTCAATTCATTAATGGAAGAAAAAGAGAGAATTAAGAAAATTTGTCAGCAGTTTGAAAAAGAGCATTGTGCGGTTTTATCAGATGAGTTGATTGAGTTTTATATGAATTGCCCGTGGCCAGGAAATATCAGGCAACTCAATTCTCATCTGATGAGAAAGAAAATTCTCTCAGAAGGCAAAAGATTGGTGATTGATGAAAGTGACAAAGAGCTAATGTTTGAAGAAGGTGAGAGAGTTCACAAACAAGAGATCATCCCTATGGAACAGATGAAAATCAAATATTGTTATGAGACTTATCTGCGCTCTGATAAAAATCTTACCCGCACAGCAAAGCTACTCGATTTGAGTCACAATACGCTCAAGGCCTATATTGCCAAAAAAGAGGGTGAGTTAAGAGACAATAAGATAGTCCACATAAATCTCCAGGATTTTCCCTTCGATTCCTGATTTCTTTAAGTACTCATTGAGTTCAATTCTGATTTTGTCTTTGATGATCTGGCGTCCTTCTTCTTCAATGGGAAGTTGAGGAATGACCGGTTCAACGTGCATATTGATGTAATCACGAATTTCAATTTCATGATCTTTTAAGAAAAGAGTGACGTTTCGGTTACTTGAAAGAGCTGTGAAGTCCACCCAGATCTGGCGATTTCTTCTGGTATCTTCCAGGAAGAGTTGAAGATTGATATCTTTAAATGTCGCCAGTTTTTCAGTCTGCATGAAATACTTTGGTCTTCCACCAAGAACTTGTTTGATTTCAACAGACTTGATTTTAGAGCCTTCGATTTTTTCCATCATTTCTTTTTCAATGGCAGCGATTTCTTCATCAGAAGGAGGTAGTTGATTGATATGGATTGAGACACCTAGAAGATGTTCTTCAATTTCTTTTTCAATATGCTCCAGGTCTTTTTTGTCTTCGATGGATTTGGCCGTAATGATGACGTTGAGTTCCAGCTCTTTATCACCCAGGACGTGATATTTTAATTTTTTAAATTCTAAAATCGGGTCTTCAAGCGCTGCAGAGGCAGGAGCTCTTAGAGCTTTCGTTCCACTGATAATTTTCTCAGTGTTCTTATAAATGAAATAACCAGAACCCACAAAAATTGACATAATGATCACAAAACTAAAGGCCTTAACCGGGTCAGTTTTGAATTTTTTAAGTGGAGAAACAATCATTTCCACTTTATTTCTTTGCTTAAATTCATCAGAGCGCAGATAAATCTGAACACCAACAATATGGCCTTTAACGATTGTTGTGTAATGTTGGCTGTAACCAATAACCTTTAAAAAGAAAATTCTGATTTTTGGAACATAAACACCGGCCTTCTTTTTGACCAGTTGAGGAGAGTGTTTAATCCAATCAATTGATTTAAAAACAAAATGTGGAGTGGCGGCCTTCATCTTTTCGATGAACGTCATGATCAGGTTATCAATGGCCTCTTCAATTTTAATTAAAAACTTCAAGTTTAGGACTCCTTCAATGTCTTATCGGATTTCTTCAATAGAAATTGAGGAGGTCGATTTTTGTCCGACTGTGCGAGTCAGGAAATGCAACTTTTGCCTGTTGGTGGGCACAAGAGGTTTCAAGCGAAGGTTCAGTGGAGCTTTGCCCGATAAATGACTCATGAAGAGAAAGCTCTTCGACAAAAAATGACAGGAGAAGACCCATGAAGACATTGGCAAGGAAAGCAATTTTATTGGTTGGAGTAGTGACGCTCACTTCAAGCTGCTCCTTGATGCTTCCGGATAGAAGTTTCATTGAAGAAATGGAAAGAGAAGATGGTGGCTTTCTTAGTCCTGGACAAGACTTTCCAGTAGTTAGCGGAGACACGGGGCAAATGAGACGAAGCCGTGAAGAAATTATGAGCCGAACGCCGGCAAGTGAGAGATCAAGACGCTTAAATAAAGAAAGTGTATCGCTACGTGAAGAGCTGATTCAAAAAGAAGACGCCATGACTGAAGAAGAGGCCGGGCGTTATCTTCAAGACAAAAAGTTCCTGCAAACGGACTCTGACAAGCTTTATTACCTGAGTCTGTCACCATATGAGAGGAATTCTTACATTCAAACCAAACAAATGGACCTTAAAGAGGACCTGGATCAACGTAGAAACATGGTGCAGAGGCACTCTGTCCACGGTAGTGAGCTGTTTTTAGGAATGGAGAAAAGCGAAGTTATTGATGTATGGGGTAAGCCTGCCCGCGTAGAGATTGCAGGTAACCCGAAAAATCAAAATGAGCGATGGTCTTTTGTTGAAGATGGTAGCGTCAGACAAGTGTATTTTGAGAATGGAAAGGTTCAAGGCTGGGCCCTTGATCTCTAAATCAAAAAGTAATATCCTCGGCACAATCTAAAAATCCCAATGCCGAGGATCCTATGACAGCACAATCTATGACCGGTTTCGGTCAAGCCGCTACTCAGTCTGAAAATTTCATTGTTTCGGTTGAAATGAAAAGTGTGAACAATCGTTTTAAAGACATTCGTTTTAAAATGCCTTCAACACTCAATGCACACGAACTCGAACTAAAAAAAGAAATGACTGATATTTTTTCGCGTGGGAGTTTTGATGTTTATGTAAATATCAAACGCGCCGAAAATAAAAATCGCTTCGATGATTTAGACACAAAAAAAGTTTCGCAATTTATCCAGAAGGTGACTGCGCTGACAAAAGCTGAAGGGGTGACTCCTACGCTTTCAATGACAGATCTTCTTCGCTCAGAGTTTCTGATCGATCAGGACGATGCGAACCAGGAAGAGTTAAGTGAGCTTCTTTTCAAATCTTTCAAAGGTGCTATCGGGGAGCTTAAAAAGTCTCGCGAAGCTGAAGGTGAAAAGTTGATTAAAGTCCTAGAGAAACACTTGGATAACTACAAGGAACAGTTTAAGACAGTGGAGAAAAACGCTGAACACTTCAAGACTAACGTGGAAGAGAAGTTAAAGAAGCGTGTTGATGAATACAAGGCTCTGATCGCAGTCGATCAGGGAAGACTGCTTCAGGAAGTGATCTTTTATTTAGAAAAGATCGACATCCATGAGGAAATTAACCGCATTCATTCCCACTTGGAAAAATTTCAAAATCTTTTAAAATCAAGTAACGACGTTGGAAGACAGATTGATTTTATCCTGCAAGAGCTTGGTCGCGAGACCAATACCATAGGGTCAAAGTCAAGTATGAAAGAGATTTCAGATTCTGTTGTTCAAATGAAACTGCAGCTAGAGAAAATGCGCGAGCAAGGGTTGAACATTGAATAAAAACCAATTTACTGGCAAATTAATCGTCATTGTCGCTCCGTCAGGTACGGGGAAGTCGACAATGATCAAAAGATTAAAGCAGGACCATCCGTCTATCGTCGAGTCTGTTTCCTACACAACGCGACCTATGCGTCCGGGTGAAATTCATGGCTTAAGTTATTTTTTTATTTCACGAGAAGAGTTCATTGCTAAAAGAGACAACAATGAGTTTTTAGAATGGGCCGAAGTTCATGGCAACTTTTACGGAACATCTAAAGCGTTTGTTGAAGAGTGCCTCCGCAGTGGAAAGCATGTTCTGTTTGATCTCGATGTTCAAGGTGTGGACTCAATGAAGCTGCACTTTGGAGATGTGGCCAATGTTATTTTCATCGCTCCACCATCGGTAGAGGAATTGGAAAAAAGGTTGCGTCACCGTGGAACAGAAAGCACTCAGATCATCAATCTTCGCATTTCGAATGCCAAGAAAGAGCTTCTGAGAAAAGACGATTTTGATTTTTTTATTTTAAACGACGATATCGAAAACGCCTATGCAAGGCTAAAAGAAATCACCCTGAAGATCCTGCACGGATAGAGCTAAAAAAGAATGCAACAGAGTTTAGATTTTTCACACGAAAGAGACCTCACAGTAGACGACTTAGTTAGAAGAGTGGAAGCGTACTATCCAGACGCTGACTTCGTTAAACTAAGAAAGGCCTTTCTATTTGCTGAAAAAGCGCACTCTGGGCAAAAGAGAAGCTCTGGTGAAGATTATATCATTCACCCGATGAACGTTGCTGCCACTCTAATCAAGCTTCACATGGACCTTGATACGATTATGGCAGGATTCCTTCACGACGTAGTTGAAGACTGCAATATCTCTCCTCAGGAAATTGAAAAAGAATTTGGAGCTGGAGTTGCTGACCTGGTTGTCGGTTTGACAAAAATCGGGAAGATCAAATTCAAAACGAAAGAAGAATCGCAAATTGAAAACTTCCGCAAGATGGTCGTGGCCATGGCCAAAGACCTTCGTGTCATCATCGTTAAGCTTGCCGATCGCATGCATAACATGAGAACGCTTCAATACGTTTCTGATGAGAAACAAAAGAAGATCGCTCAAGAGACTCTTGATATCTACGTTCCTCTGGCAAGCCGTCTGGGGATTAACTCGGTTAAGTCGGACCTGGAGGACTTGTGCCTTCGTTTCCTTAAGCCGGAAATCTATTACCGTTTAGCTGAAAAAGTTTCGATGAAAAAATCGGAGCGCGACGCTTATATCAGAGACGTTATTTCAAACATCAAAGAAAAGCTTCTGGAGTACTCACTTCACGCTGAAGTAAAGGGACGTCCGAAGCATTTTTATTCTATCTATAAGAAAATGACTTCAAGAGGCGTTGATTTTGAACAGGTTCAGGATTTACTGGCCTTCAGGATCATCGTTTCGAACATCACTGAATGTTATAAGGCGCTGGGGATTATCCACTCGTCTTATACGCCAATTCCAGGGCGCTTTAAGGATTACATCGCTATTCCTAAGGTCAATAACTACCAATCACTCCATACAACGATTATGGGGCCAAAAGCTGAACGTATTGAAATCCAGATCAGAACAAGCGAGATGGATGAAGTTGCTGAAGCAGGGGTTGCGGCTCACTGGAAATACAAAGAAGGTCTTGCTGGTAAAACAGCTCCGAAACTTGACTGGGTTCAGGAACTTCTTGAATACAACAAAAACTCAGATAACAAAGCAGAGTTCCTGGACGTTATTAAAAACGACCTGGATCTGGATGGTGTATTCGTCTTCACTCCAAACGGAGACGTAAGAGAATTAAAGTATGGAGCGACTCCACTGGATTTCGCTTACGAGATTCACACTGAAGTTGGGCACCACTGTGTTGGTGCAAAAGTTAACGGAAAGATCGTTCCTCTTAGACACATTCTTAAATCAGGAGACTCGGTAGAGATCCTGACAAGTAAAACTCAGACGCCGTCGAAAGATTGGTTAAATATTGCGAAGTCTTCTAAGGCACGCAGTAAAATTAAACAATGGCTCCTTAAAATTGAGCGCGATGAAAACAGAGAGCTTGGTCGCGAGATTCTGGAGAAGGCCTTCAAGGTTTTTGGAACCAGTATTAAAGCGCTTAAGAAAGGCAATGAGTTTAAAGAGATGTTCGATGAGCTTCACATTATCGACGAAGAAGAACTATGTGTTCTTGTTGGTTCTGGAAAGCACACGGCAAAAAGTATTATCGAACACATTCCATCTCTAAAAGAGGCGGCCGCTAAAGCTGAAATCAAAGAGCTGGATGATAAGATCACAGAAATCGAGTCTTACTCAGATAAGATGACGAAAAACGTGCGCAAGAAGTCTCTGTCAGACAATGCCATCATTGTAGACGGAATGAGCGACGTCGTTGTTCGTATGGCCCGTTGTTGTAACCCAATTCCGGGCGACAGTATCGTGGGCTTTATCACTCGCGGACGCGGGATTACTGTTCACACGGCCCAATGTAACCGTGTCGATGCAGAGTCACTTATCCGCACGATCAGGGTTTCATGGAATAAAGGTTTCAGCTTCACTCACCCGGTTAGCGTGCGAGTGATGACTCAAGATAAGCCAGGGATTCTGTCCCTGATTTCAAAAACCATTAACAACGCCGGCATCAATATCAGAAGTGCCCTTGCCAAATCTATGCCTGATAGAAAGGGAAGTTTTATCTTTGAAGTTGAAGTTAAAGACTATAGTGAACTTTTAAAGACGATCAGTGCGATTGAGTCTTTGGAAGAAGTTATTTCTGTAACGCGCGTTTAGTGATTAATAGAAATTCTTAATCGGCGATTTCTGATCCCAATAGATCAGGAAGAGTTTTGTACGGATCAGTTTGAAAACTTCCGTATAAAGGATTTTGATATTCTTAAAACTTAAATAATCAGAAGGCACTGGTGTAAAGAAGAATTCAAACTTTTCATCTTCAAGCATCAGAGAACTAAAAATCATTTTGATTCTCATAATGTGATAGTCACTTGAGATAACCAGGATTTTGTTCAGACCTCGGTTAGAACGAAGGTATTTAAGCGTTGAGACAACGTTTTCCACCGTGTTTCTTGCCGTGTAGTCCAGTTCGATATGGTCAGTTGTTTCGGCCGGGTCAATCGGGTTCATAATCGTGCGAACAGAGTTCTTCTCATGAACACCAGTGATAAAAACATTTGGTTGTTTAAATTCCTGCGCCTTTTTAACGGCAAATTCAATTCTCTTTGGACCACCCGTGAAAACCACGATCAAATCAGGTGGACTCTGGACGAAAGTCGAGACAGAGTTTTTCCCTTCGTTTCTTGCGTCCAGAAGTAAAATGGCACAAGCAAATGAGTAACAGAAGAAGAGAGAGGTCAGAATGATCACCACGCTTAAGAAGTGGCGATACATTCTGGTTCCCTTAGATTCAAATACGTATTTGCTTTTTAAAATCATAGTGTCCGATAACTGGTGGCTATTTAGCTGCAATAACTTCGATTTCTACGAGAGCTCCCTTTGGAAGCTTAGAGACTTCAACAGTACTTCTTGCAGGGTATGGAGCCTTAAAAAATTCAGTGTAAGCAACGTTCACAGCTGCAAAGTTGCCTAGATCTGTTAAAAAGATCGATGTCTTAATGATATCTTCTCTTTTAAGATTTTGTGAAGTCAAAAGGCCATCGATGTTCTTCATAACTTGATTCAATTGCGCATCAAAGCCGTTTGCCAGCTCTCCAGACTTTGGTTCAATACCAATTTGGCCTGAAAAGTAATAAGTTCCGTTTACAGCGACGCCTTGCGAATAAGTTCCAACAGCTGCTGGTGCTAGGTCTGTTGCGATAATAGTTTTGTTCATAAAATTAACCTTCATGTAGGCGGAACTCTTAAAAAAGAAGTTCCGCGCGTTTTATTTCCAGACGATGTAAAAATACTCCATTGGAGTATTTTACCGCCTACTCCCTGTTGCTCATTTTTTTGTCTGACAGAAGTGCTGACAGAACACACATATTGACGATTTCAGTAACAGTTGCTGTTCTTGGAATAATGTTTGCCGGCTGATTCATTGGAAGAAGAATTGGCCCAATAGCATTCGCATTTCCAAGTTGAGCAAGAAGTTTGTAACTGATGTTCGCTGAGTTTAGTTCAGGGAAGATCAGGATGTCGCTTGGCCCATCAAGAGTTGAGAAGCTAAACAATTTATCCATTAATCCCTTGTTAACAGCAACGTCCGCTTGCATTTCCCCTTCAACCAGAAGGTTCGGATAGCGAGTTTTTGTTAACTGAACAGCGCGCTTAACAACTTTTGCTCTTTCAGAGTCGTTTGATCCGAAGTTCGAGAACGACAGGAAGGCGATACGTGGTTCGCGCTTCATAAGTTTTCTGAAGAGTTCAGCTGTACCAGCTGCGATCTCACAAAGTTGGTCTTCATTTGGCTCAATTTGAACCGCACAGTCTGCAAAGAACAGAACGCGGTTCTTGAAGCTCATAACGAAGATACCAGCAGCGCTTGCTTTTTCTTTTGTACCAATAACGTGCATTAGTGGCGGGAAACAGTCAGCGTAGTTTAGAGTTGGACCAGCGATAACAGCGTCAGCTAAGCCGTGTTTAACCATCATCGAACCGAAATAGTTCTGGTGGCTCATAAGCTCTTCTGCGTGGTAAACCGAAACACCACTTCTTTGTCTTTCTTTTGAGTAAAGACGAACGTAGTTTTCAAACTCTTCATGCTTTCTTGGATTGATCGTACGGACATCGTCCTTATATTTTTCAAGACCAAGCATGTCCATTTTTTTGTGGATAGCTTTCTTGCGTCCAAGAAGAATTGGTTCGATTTTATCTTCTTCAACCAGTTGCTTAACTGCTTGGAGGATACGTGTGTTTGTTCCTTCAGCGAAAACAACTCTGACTTTTTTGCCAGACTTCGCCACGTAAGTGGCCAGGCGGTCGCGAAGAGATTTCATGAACTGAGCAGAGTTGCCCATACGTCCTTCAAGGGAGCGGGCATAAGCGTGAAGATCGTCGATGTTAAATCTCGCTACACCTGAGTCCATAGCAGCTTTTGCTACCGCTGGAGTGACACGAGTTAATACGCGTGGGTCAAATGGCTTAGGGATCAGGTAGTTCTTACCAAATTTAAAGTCTTCTCCACCGTAGGCCATTTTTACTTCTTCTGGAACTTCTTCTTTTGCCAGACCTGCCAGGGCGTGAACGGCCGCTAGTTTCATCTCTACGTTAATTTTTTTCGAACGTGTATCCAGGGCCCCTCTGAAAATGAATGGGAATCCTAGAACGTTGTTAACCTGGTTAGGGAAGTCTGAGCGACCTGTTGCCATAATAGCGTCATCGCGTACAGCGTGAACTTCTGCCGGGTAAATTTCCGGATCTGGGTTGGCCATGGCGAAGATGATAGGGTTTGGTGCCATATCTTTAACCATCTGCTGAGTGACTAATCCTCTGGCAGAACAACCAATGAAAACGTCAGCTCCCACCATCGCGTCGCCTAGAGTTCTTGCTTTTGTTTCAACGGCAAATTCGTCTTTGTATTTGTTCATTCCTTCTTTGCGGCCCTTGTAGATCGCTCCGTTAGAATCGCACATGATCAGGTTTTCTCTTGGAAGACCTAATTCAAAGAATAATTTTGCACAAGAAATCGCAGCAGCTCCAGCTCCTGAAACAGCAACTTTTGTTTTCTTGATATCTCTTCCAGTGATCTCAATAGCATTTAAAAGCGCGGCCGAAGCGATAATCGCTGTTCCGTGCTGGTCATCGTGGAAAACCGGGATTTGCATTTTTTCAATTAACTGTGTCTCGATTTCAAAACACTCTGGAGCTTTGATGTCTTCAAGGTTAACACCCCCGAAAGTCGGCTCAAGAGCTGAGACAATTTTAACCATTCCTTCAACGGTATTTTCGTTAACTTCGATGTCGAATACATCGATGTCAGCAAAACGTTTGAAGAGTAGACCTTTACCTTCCATAACAGGTTTACCAGCAACGGCACCGATGTTACCTAAACCTAAAACGGCAGTACCGTTAGAGATTACAGCAACCAGGTTTCCTTTGGCAGTGTACTTGTAAGCAAGCTCAGGGTCTTTGGCGATTTCCAGACATGGCCAAGCAACTCCAGGAGAGTAAGCTTTAGTTAAGTCCAGTGAAGTGAGAGTTGGCTTAGTCGAGATAACCTCGATTTTACCGGGGCGCCCGTCGGCATGATAGTCTAGGGCCTGTTGTTTTTTTTCGTCCGCATCGTTTCTTTCAGTGCGATCATTTCGTTGATTACTCACGGTCAATCCTCTTGTTAAATGGAATATTTACGACCGAAGTAGGGTACGCCTTAATACTCTATATGCAAAGAAAATAGCATGGTTTTTCATTGCACAATAAGCGAAGAAAAGCTAAAATGGGCCTATTAGAAACCTAGGGGTGGTAGACCATTGTCTGTCTGAGAAATACCCTCGCACCTGACCAGGATAATGCCTGCGTAGGAAAGGAGAATCATGAATACACTCGCGCGTCCTCTCGAAAAACTAAAATCTCTGACAATCTTTGAAATCGTCCTCACATTAGTGCTCGCTGTGGCATTGGGTGTCGCATTCTGGGGTTGGACTTTTGTTTATGATCTGGCCAAGCCTTTTTTAAAAGTGGCGGGGTTGAGTTACCTCGTTGCAGGTTTTTGGATTCTTGCTTCGGTTTTAATTCCTCACATTGTGAGAAAGCCAGGAGTCGCTTTAATTGCTTCACTCATGGCCGCTTTTATTGAGAGTTTACTTACTCACTGGGGGCTAATGTCTGTCGTATGGGGGCTTGTGCAAGGACTTGGTGCTGAGGTTGTGTTCTTAGTGTTTTCATACAAAAGATGGAACCTGTTTGTTCTTATGTTGGCCGCTGGAGTGTCCTCTTTTTTCAGCTACACTCTTGATTATTTCTACTACGATTATAAATCGTTGAGCGCCGGACTTAATCTGCTTCAGTTATCGACTTATATTATTTCGTCGCTCTTTTTTGCAGGCCTTTTAAGTCATTTATTAGGGAAAAGATTAGTGAGACTTGGAATATTGGATCAGTTCCTGATTGCCAAAGATCAAGATGTATAAGTTATCACCATTTACTTATACTTTTGCCGGACGTTCAAAAGCTAAAAAAATATTTTTAGATTCAACTCTTATTTTTGAACGAAAGGACACTGTCGCTATCATTGGACCTTCTGGCGGCGGGAAGTCGACTTTGCTTAAAATCCTTAAAGGGATTATTCCTGAATACAGCAGTGGTAAACTTGAAGGGGAAATCCTTTTTAATGGGCATCCACTGGATGGAGCTTATTTTCAGGAGAACCTGCAAAAGATTCTCTATCTTTTTCAGAATCCATTTTCGCAGCTGATTTATCCAGGGACGGAAGAAGAATTTCTATTCTCAATGGAAAACTTCAATTTTACCCGCGAACAAATGGACCGCGAAAAAGAGAAGTTCGAAAAACTTTTTAATTTAAAAGCTATTTGGGGGAAAAAAACTTCTGAACTCTCAAATGGAGAGTGCCAGAAGTTAGTGTTGGCTTCTATGCTGGCGATTGGTCCGGATGTTCTTCTTTTAGATGAACCGACGGCCTTTTTAGACCCCGCTGCTCGCAAAGAGTTTTACCACTACCTGGACGTTATCAGGAAAGATCGCCTTCTTATTATCGTCGATCATCATGTAGATGAAATTAGGCCGCTGATTAACAAAGTGGTTTTTGTCGATTACGAAGGACGTATAACTCCCGGGGCATTTACAGAAAATAATTTTGTGGTTGAAAACATCACTCTGCCAAAACCAAAAGCGGTGGAAGATGTTAGAGTGACTGCTTCTGACCTTAGTTTTTCTTACAGTGAAGGTCGCGAGCTTTTAAAAGGCGCCAATGCTGCTTTTAAAAGTGGTGAAGTGGTCGCAGTCAGAGGAAGAAATGGGGAAGGAAAGAGTACATTCTTTAAAATCCTTTCAGGAATTCTCAAACCAAAGAGTGGGCAGGTTCTTCTGGAGAAAAACGGAAAGTTTTATAAAAACGATAAAGTTTTCTCCCATGTCGGTTTTGTTTTTCAAAATCCAGAGGCCCATTTTTTCTTTGATACCATTGAGGAAGAACTTAAGCAGAGTTTTCGTGCTCTAAGTAAAGAGCACACTGAGCTTAAAGATGACCTTCTGGCCCGGTTCTTTCACGACATTGATTTAAAGAAATCTCCTTTTCTTCTTTCAGAAGGAGAAAAACGCAGGCTTTCTATTTTAATGACAGTCTTTTTAGAGAAGAGCCTGATTCTGTATGATGAGCCAACTTTTGGACAAGATCAAAAGTCGATAGAAGAAATTATTGTCTTAATCAGAGAACTTAAAAAACTGGGCTTGATTCAAATTTTTATTTCTCACGATGATTATTTTATTGAGAAAATTGCGGATCGGGTTCTGATCTTAGAAGCGGGGAGGCTGCATGAAGTTCCTCGAAGCTAAAGTTGAATTTATCCATTCTTGGTATTTGCTAATCATCAGTTTTTTTACCTTCATCTTTTTATTGGCCTCTAATGTCTTATGGGCGAATTTTGCCTTAACGTTGTTTATGATCTTTCTTTTTAAAAAGAATGGGCTTTCAAACCGCGTGCTGCTAAAGCTTTCATTTTATGCAGGCTTTTTTGCTTTTATGTTTCTCCTGCTCAACCTGCTTTATCCGGGGGAGAAGTTAAGAGTTGGGGAGCAGGTGACGATTTTTTCATGGACTGTTTATAAAGCGGCCTTAATGAATGGATTGCAGAATTTTGCCCGGCTTTTTATGCTCACACTTGTGTCGATGAGTTCAACTTACACTATCATCTACACCAAGGTGATCTTGTATCTTATTATTCATAAAGGTCTTAAGGTCATTATGGGTTATCCATTACTCATCGCTCTTAATTCGATTTTACTTTTTAAAGAAGAGTTTGATCGGATCAGGCTTTCGGCCCGTTTTAGAGGTCTTGGTTGGTGGGACAGGCTTTTTGTTCTTTTTCCTCTTCTCGTTTTTGCGATCAGGCACTCGCAGCGCGGATCTCTCTCATTAGTTACCCGTGGGCTCAATCCGAATAAGAGTTTTTACTTTGGGTACGAGCTAAGTGCCCGTGATCGTAAATGGTTACGCGCTTTCTTCCTGTCCTATATAGTCCTTGTTGCTATCGCTATTTATTTTCGATAGAATGAGTCTATGACTATTACACAACTAGAATATGTTCTCGCCGTAGATAAACACCGTCACTTTGGAAAAGCTGCTAAAGCTTGCAACGTGACTCAACCAACACTTTCGATGCAATTGCAAAAAGCAGAAGAGGAACTGGGAGTCGTGATCTTTGATAGATCAAAAAACCCGATTCTTCCCACAGAAGAAGGAAGCCAGATTATCAATCAGGCCCGCACTGTTCTTCGCGAGTATAAAAAGATCTTCTCGATTATCGATGCGAATAGAGCAGAAGTCAGAGGGGATTTTAGACTGGGAGTCATCCCCACTCTTGCTCCTTATGTGATCCCACTGTTTGCGGCCAGTTTTGTAGAGAAATACCCGGATGTAAAACTGACGATTGAAGAGTTTAAAACAGAAGACATTATTGATCTTCTCGGTCGCGATGAAATCGATGCAGGGCTGTTGGTAACGCCTATTCAGGGGGAGAACTTTATTGAACGTGTGCTCTTTCATGAGCCTTTCTCTGTTTTTGCTTCAGACGACCACCATCTTTTAAAGAAAGCTAAAGTTAAAGATAAAGACCTTGATACTTCTGATGTGTGGCTTTTAAATGAAGGGCATTGTTTCAGACAGCAGGTTTTAAACTTATGCAAACTTTCCCGTGATAACGGACTTCACGACAACCTGAAATTTGAAAGTGGAAACTTAGAAACACTTAAGAATATGGTTATCAATAGCAGTGGATACACTCTTCTGCCTGAACTCGCCGTCCTTAACCTTTCAAAAGAAGAAAAAAAGCACGTGCGTGAGTTCCAGGCACCGATTCCAACCAGAGAAGTGTCCCTGGTTCATAACCGCATTTTTCTAAAAGAAAAAATCATTACGGCCCTGGAAGAGTCTATTGTTGAAAATCTTCCAGAGAGCCTGACTTCACTTAAAAAGAAAAATATTGAAGTCATTTCAATCGACGCTTAATAATGATTAACATACCGATGATTGAAACATCTCATCTTATCCTGCGAGGTCATCATCGGGATGAAAGAAATGCTTTCATAAAATCTCCTCGAACGATAATTGTTTAATGAGGTCATTATGACAGAAAGAATTTTATTTTCTGGGCGATTGAAAAAAAGTTTTAAGGGGATTGAATTGTGTCTAAATAAGTAGACAAAAATATCACAAAAAAGGCCTGCAGAAGCAGGCCCTAAGTGATTGTTACATCTTTTCTGGAGGTGTGATTCCAAGCAGATAAAGCCCTGTTTTAAGGGTGTCTGCAAAGGCCTCTAGTAGGCTTAAACGAGCCGCTCTTAAGTCTTCAGTCTCGGCCTTCATAACAGAAACCTCAGTGTAGAAACGGTTGTACGCTTTACATGTAAAGAAGAGGTGGTTGGCAATCGTTGATGGACGGTAGTTGTCGCAAGCATTGATTGTCACTTGGTTAAAATCGTATAAGTGTCTCATCAGGTCTCTTTCAGATTCATGAGTCAGAAGATCAAGGTGAGCTAGGCTTCCTTTTAATCCTTGCTCCTGGGCCTTTCTTAGGATCGATTGAGTTCTGGCGTAAGAGTACATTAAGTACGGGCCAGAGTTTCCTTCAAATGAAACCCACTCCTTCGGGTCAAAAACGATTTCTTTATTCGGGTCTGCTTGAAGCATTCCGTATTTAATCGCTCCAACTGCAAGCTTGTGAGCAGTGTCTTCTTTTTGCTCTTTGGTCCACTCGGCAGAGTACTTCTCAAGGTACGTGTTGATCTCTTCGATAACTAGGTTAATGAGTTGAAGGAATGTGAAAGAGTTTCCGGCACGCGAAGACATTTTTCCGTCCGGACGAACAACCATTCCGTAAGATAAGTGGTAACACTTCGTTGCTTGAGGGAATCCCATTTTTTCTAAGGCGTAGAAGAGTTGCTTGAAGTGGAAGTTTTGCTCACTTCCTACAACGTAAATGGATCTATCAATAGCGTACTCGTTAAATTTAACTTTCGCTAAAGCTAAGTCTTTTGTGATGTAAAGAGTTGTCCCGTCTGATTTTCTTGCCAGGAAGAAACCTAGTTTTTTATCAGACATATCAAAACCAATTGCTCCTTGGTCTTCTACAAACAGGCCTTTTTTGATGTATTCATCAACGATGGCCTGAGAGTCTTCACTTACCTGTGACTCATAGAAAAAATGATCAAAGTGAACATCTAGCCACTTATAGATTCTGTCGAAATCATCAAGACAATACTGACGAGTCACTTTCCAGATATCGTAATACTTTCCAGATTTGTTTTCGATTTGTTTTAAGATTTCAGAAATCTCTTTGTTGTATTGAGTTTTTGTTGCTTCATCTGGAGCATCTTTAAGCTTGTTGTTAGCTTCAACATAACGCTGACCCAGCCATTCGGCTTTGTTTTCGACGTTTTCAAGTTTCTCGCTTCCTGTGTAATTATCAACGGCCCATAGACATTTCGCAATGTGAGTCCCTTCGTCGCCGATATAGTTAACCGGAACAACGTTATAACCATTGTATTTGAAGATACGGCAGATACTGTCTCCAAGACATACGTTTCTTCCGTGACCTACGTGGAACTCTTTATGAGTGTTTGGTTGAGAGAACTCGATCATTACTTTTGTATTGTTGTGATCTTTATTGGACTTTAAAACTTTAAAGCCAGAGCCGTTTACGAGCGTAGGAATAAGGTTCTTTGCCACTTCTTTTTGGTTGGTGAAGATGTTTAAGAAAGCACCTTTTAAAACGACGCTCTCAACCCATGGGTTCTTTTCTTCTTCCAAAAGTCTTTTTAATTCTGTTGCCACCTCGTTAGGATTTTTTTTAATGGCCTTAGCAAAACGAAAACATGGAAGAGCGTAGTCACCTAATGCTTTTTCAGGTGGCTGCTCTAGTGTCCTGAAGAAATCAACTACCGTCAGTTCAGCTGGAAGGTTTGCTTCAATTTTCCCCAAGGCCTTAAACAGTGATGTGGCCAGAGAGCATTTTGCAGGATCGTAATTAAAGTTTTCTAACTGATTCAAAATCGTATCTCCTAACGGTATTATAAAACATTTACTTTTGATTGCAGTGACTGGGCGATAAAGCAGTTCCGGTGAGCTTTCTCGTGTAATCCTTTCATTTGTTCTTCTGTTGGAGTCTTATCTCCAGAAAAAACAATTTTAGGCGTCAGGTTGATTTCAGTAACTGAAAATCGTCCTTCGGCATTTTTGCCCATAATCGCTTCGGCTTTACAGTCGTAACTTTCAATTACAAAACCCATCTTAGCCGCGATAGCTAAGAAGGTCATCATGTGACAGCTTGCTGTTGCTCCCGCGAGAAGCTCTTCCGGGTTGGTCATATTGGCGTTGCCAAAGTACTCAACCGAAGCAGAGTTTTTTAAAGTCTGGTTTCCTGAAAAATGCAGAACGTGATCGCGGTTAAGTTTCTCGTACGTAAACTCCGCGCTTTCTTTTTTCCAGTTCAAGTTGATAATATACTGACTCATTATTCTTTTACCTTGTACTCAGCTTCAACAGTCGTACCACTAAATCCTTGGTCGTATCTTTTTGGATGCCTGATCTTATTTGTGATGACAAATTTTTCTGATGATTCACCACTAAGGGCAACAAGCCAGCTGATGATGACCAGGACTTGATTCGTGTTCCAGTAGGCAACAGTTGCAAGAGTTGCGACTAAGATTCTTGGTGCAAAGAAAAATCCTAGCCACCATAAAAAACCACCAAACTCAACTGAACCTACTAACAGTCCTGATACTAAGAGAGTTAGACGTGGGAAGAGTGCAATCGAGAAAAGAAAGAACCATCCGTGTTTGCTAAAGTAATCAATTTTCCCAAATTCTACGTCCGTGAAATTATACAAAAGTGTAGAAGCGCCGGTGATGGCGAGGAAAATAATGGCAATTTTAAATAAGGTTTTCATAGGCAATACTCTACCAAAACACATGGCGATAAGAAATTAAAAAGAGGCTTACCCTTGACGAAAATTAACCTGCCCACAACTTAATAAATATGAAAACAACACATACAATACAGTCTTCAGAATTTTTACCAACCTTAGTGCTTAAAAACACCGTACTTTTCCCGGACGTGACCCTGCCGGTTCTCGTCTCAAAGTCGGTTAGTTTAAACGCACTACATCGCGCCATCGATACGGATAAAGAGAGACGTTTCGTCGCTCTGACTCTTAAAGAGGGCGCCGAAATCGACAATATTAAGTCTTCTGACTTCTATACAGTCGGAACCCTTTGTATTGTGGAGCGCATAGAGAAGAACGAGAGAGGCGAGTCCATTGCCTACGTTAGATCAATCGAGAGATTTGAGGCCAAGACGATTCAGTTTGAATCGGCCTTTAATTCATGGGCGGCGCAAGGAGAGCTCGTCCCAGATCATAAGGATCTCGATGCGGCTACGGAAAAGGCCTTGCTTACAAGTTTAAAAGAAGTCTCAAGAGAAATCTTAACTTCAATCAATGCGACCGAAAATTTTAAACGCACCCTTGATGATTTTAAGGATGCCGGTCTTTTTACTAATGTTGT
Source organism: Bacteriovorax sp. As-1 (assembly GCF_058446905.1). Lineage (NCBI taxonomy): Bacteria > Pseudomonadati > Bdellovibrionota > Bacteriovoracia > Bacteriovoracales > Bacteriovoracaceae > Bacteriovorax > Bacteriovorax sp. As-1. The sequence goes on along the minus strand of NZ_CP184341.1, from coordinate 963,221 downwards.
GGCCCAACATCTACCGTTGATTATTGCTAAAAAACAGGAAATCCTGGAGCTAGCTTCAGTGAAAAACCGTTCATTAAAAGTCCTGGAACTTTTAGTTGAACAACGCGAGATGATTAAAGTTAACAACGAAATGGGTTTAAAGATTTCTGAAAAAACCAGCAAAGCCTACCGTGAATCCATCCTGCGCGAACAACTTCGCACTATTAAGGAAGAACTAGGAGAAGGAGACTCGGCGGACGAATCTGGTGAAAAGAAATCATTAAAAGATAGAATCAAAGAAGCGAATTTGCCTAAAGACGTCGAGAAAGTCGCACTGGAGCAGGTGAACCGCTATGAAAATATGGGACAGCAAAATGCTGAATCCCATGTTATCAGAAACTATCTTGAACTTATTTTAGCTCTTCCATGGAACGAAGAAGCGAAGGGTGAACTTGATTTAGATCTTGCTCAAAAGATTTTAGATGAAGAGCACTTTGGTTTAGAGAAAATTAAAAAACATATCGTACAGCACTTAGCTGTGATGAAGCTTTCGCCGAATAAAAAAGGTTCAATCCTTCTTTTCGTCGGTCCTCCTGGTGTTGGTAAAACTTCACTGGGGCAAAGTATTGCTAAAGCTCTGGGCAGAAAATTTGTCCGCGCCGCTCTCGGTGGTGTGAGAGATGACTCTGATGTCAGAGGACATAGAAGAACTTATGTTGGAGCAATGCCTGGTCGAATTATTGAAGGAATCAGACGAGCGAAAGAAAAAAATCCAGTTTTTATGCTGGATGAGATCGATAAACTTGGTCGTGGATACGGAGGAGATCCGGCCTCCGCACTTCTTGAAGTCCTGGACCCGGAACAGAACTCTACGTTTACCGATCAGTATTTAGATTTACCTTTTGATTTATCAAAAGTGTTTTTCATTGCGACGGCAAACTCGCTGGACACTATCCCAGCTCCGTTACTAGATAGAATGGAAATTATCCAGCTTTCTGGTTACACGACAGATGAGAAGCTGCATATCGCAAAAAGCCACTTGCTTCCAAAGCAATTAAAGGAGCATGGAATGACTCCTGAGAAAGTTCAAATCTCAGACGAAGTTCTAACAGGAGTGATCGCTGATTACACCCGCGAGGCCGGAGTGCGCGACTTACAAAGAAAGATCGCCCGCATCCTACGCTCAGTGAGTGAAAAAGTGGTGAAACATGCCGATCAGGAAAAGTTTATTGTCGATAATGCCATGGTGGAAGATGTTCTAGGTCTCGATAAAAACTCTTACGAGCTGGCACAGTCTAGTGCTACCGCGGGAGTTGTCACAGGCCTTGCATGGACACCTGTTGGTGGTGACATTCTCTTTATAGAAAGTGCCATGATGCCGGGAACTGGAAAAATCCAGCTCACAGGTAAATTGGGTGAAGTCATGAGTGAGTCGGCCCACATTGGTTTAAGCCTCGTGCGATCAAAACTTTCTAAACTAGTGCCAGGGTTTGATTTTTCTAAAACTGATTTTCACATTCACGTTCCATCAGGATCGATTCCTAAGGATGGACCGAGTGCTGGGATCACAATCTTCACAGCATTGTGTTCATTAGTGCTTGGCAAAGTGGTGGACCCAAAACTGGCAATGACCGGTGAAATCACATTGAGAGGAGCGGTGATGCCGGTTGGTGGGATCAAAGAAAAGCTGATTGCAGCTCACAGAGCGGGCATCAAGCGCGTGATCCTGTCGAAGAGAAATGAAAAAGATTTAAGAGAAGTTCCAGCGATTGTAAAACAGGAGATGGAATTTATCTTTATCGAAAATATTAATGAACTGACACAAGCTGTGTTCGGAAAAATGTCTCCCCCTCATTTTTACGAATCACTACTGGGGCCTCCTTACGTAGAGGACTTCGGTATGAAGAACGAAAACGGTTTCTGATAAAAACGTTTGAGCACTGATTGAAAGATCAGTGCTTTTCTATGCGTTGAAATCTTTTTCGCTCTAAAAGCTACAAACAATGCGAGGAGGAAACTAACCGACAGGTTCAGGAAACCTATCAGGATAATTCCTAAGGCAGCTCTGATGAACTCTGGACTTTTAAGGGATTCAACTCCTAATGAGGAAACAGCAGCCGTCAGGGCCCCCGTTGAGAGGGTGACATGGCGAACTTCAAGCGGGATTCCGATAAATTTTAAAATTTCAGGCATTAATCCGAGCAAAAATCCCAGTGACACACTTCCGGCAATGCCGGTAATTTCGTGATCAAAAAAATGGGCCACTTTTTTAGCGCCGTCAGCAGTCAGGACTGTTTTAATTTTTTTATTATTCGTGATCAGGTAATTTAACTGGTGAAAACTATACCAGTTTGTCGTCCAACCCGCGATAACACTTGATGACCAAAGAAGGATTCCAGTGAAAGCTCCGTAAATAATAGTCGGGCCAAGAATGTCTGTTGAGTGCAGAGTGTAGTAGGCAGTATCAGGAGAAAATAACCAGTGCCCAGTCATAGACATGCAAATATAGTTGATGATTAAAATGGCCGGAATAACTGCGGCCAGGTTTCCAAAAACGGCTGCAATTTGTGTCCTGGTAATATAAACAATCTCATCCGTTACAGCTTCAATACCTTCGCGGTTTTCGGCCAATTCAAGTTTTTTAGCAAGTGCAGGAGCCGTAGCTGCAGGTTGTTTGGTTGCCAGAGTGAAACCACACATTTGAATAAAGAGAAAACTTCCCGCGTAATTAATTGTGGAAAAAGCCCCATAGAAGAACTTGTTGAGACCAATCATTCCTAAAAGGTTTTTAAGTAAGACTGTCAGTGCAGTTAGAACCCCACCGCCCATCGCACTCTTAACCATTTTTACATACTCTTTTTTATCCTTGGCAATATAGTGTTCGCCGGCCTGAGAGTTGTTTTCAATAATTTTCTGAGCAAGGAGAGTGGCGTTGTTGGAGTAAATCCCCATCGCATTTCTTTGCAACAGGTTTTGTTCAACTAATTCTGCGACAAAGTGAGAAATTTTCGTTCTGGTTAAATGTCCAGTGCTGACAATGTCTAGGAGTGTATGCGTTCTTTTTAAGAAGAGTTTCATTCTCTCTAGTTGGAATACCAGATGAGTGCTTACTCCAAAACGATCCAAGTGATGGTAAACTTCACTAATGGCCGCTTGAGATTCCATGAGAAGATCAAGCAATTCCTCATGCAGCTGTTGAGCCAGCGCAGAGTTGTTGTTTTCGCTTTTGGTTTTTAAATAAAGGTTTAGTTTCCCTGAAAGATAAAAGAAGGGGAGTGACTTCATTCTTTTATGAGGGATGCGCTTTCTGATTCCTGGGCTTAAGCCTATTGCGACGATTTGAGAGATCAAATATATCAGCGCTTCTTCGATATCACTTTTTAAGTGCGGGTAAGTTTCATGATTCGTATCAAATAAAGTCGTGAGTTTTTCTAATGTTTGTTCATCCAGTGATTTTAACCATTGAACATCTTCTTCATCTGGAAAAAGTGTGATCATCAATTCGCTGAGCTGGTGACCGATGGGTTTTTTAGGAAGTATTTTTTCCGTGAGCTTATCTACAAGTTCGCCAATCAGACCAATTTGAGACGGCAGACCGACTTCACAGAAGAATTCAATAGAGGAAAGCTCTTGCAGTGTCAGAGTCAATGATTTTTGAATTTTTTCTTTTTTGTCAGGATTGCGTTCGAGAACCATGAAGAGGTACTTGATTTTTGTTGCAGCCGCTTTTTCAGGAGCGTCCTCAAATAAACCAGTGCCTCTGATCCATTTGACCAACTTTTGTAACCATTCAATGCGATTTTCAAGAGTGGTGTGAGGATTGGCTTCGCTTAAGATGAGGTCGAGTGAAGTTTTTTTATTTTCATCGACCTCGTATTGCTTGTATTTTTTAAAGATTGAAATAAGTCTATTGAACAACATGAGGCATAGTGTACCTCAATTTTTACTTCATAACTAGATTTTTAATTCCTACTGCGCCAAGCACCTTTACGCGGTTCGTTTGAATTTGAATTGAGTTAATTCCTTTTCCTTGTTTAAAGAGAGTCCATCCTGACTTGTTGTCTTGAGCAAGTTGAACTTCGTATGATCTTCTTTCACCTGTTGCACCATTGTAAAGAGTGTCGACAATAACCATTCCACCTTGTTCTCTATCAAAGTTACTGCTTTTTAGTCTCATTAGAACGTGCTTATCTCTTTGTTCTAAAATCATACCGCTTCTCATGATGACTGCTGGATCAAGAAGGTCTCGGCGAACTTTTGCACCATTCTCATAAACGTCTTTATAGAATGCACGGATTGTTCTTCCGTTTGGAGAATCAACGATTAACTTATATGTAGTCGATTTGCTTTCATCTTGAGAGACAGTCGCTAATACCTTCTCAGAAGCTTTCGCCACATTAAAGATTGAAATCATAATTGCTACTGTACAGATCGCAGTTGAAGAAATGATTGATTTTAAGTTCATTGTTTTTCCCCTTTCAAAAAAGAATTTTGATGCTCCCGTCTTTGCACGGGCAGTGCCAAAAAAAAGGTTGAATTCGGTGTTATTCTAGCACCGAAAAACTCAGGTATTGGTGTCCTCTGGTCACCATGTAAAAAATACCTGGGGCCATCAAAAAAGTAGTCACTTGATAAGGCGCTGATTCATGCCAGAGGAGTAGAGGTTGCTTAATGCAAAGATTGCAAAATGAAAGCTCTCAGGCCCCAAAGAATTACTGGAAAAAACTGAGCTTCTCAAGCAGAATACATCCATTATTTCTTTTTCAATGGATGAAAAATATGTTCAGGCAGGCAATGCTCTTTTTATCGCTGGTCTTCATGCAGGTTCAGGCCGCTGAAGTAAACGCACCGATCGCAGAGAAAATTCCAACCAAGTTAACCAAACACAAAGACACCAGAATCGACAATTATTTTTGGATGAAAGACAAAAAGAATCCAAAGGTTATTGAACATCTTAAAGCAGAGAATGCTTATACCGAAGATGTCATGAAGGATTCCAAAGACCTTCAGGATAAACTTTACACAGAAATGCGCTCTCGCGTGAAAGAGGACGATCAGTCGGTTCCTTATCTTGAAAGAAATTACTTTTACTTCACTAGAAACTTTCAAGGAAAAGAGTATCCGGTTTACTACCGTCAGAAAAATGCTCTAGGTGCAAAAGAAGAACAACTCCTTGATGTCAATGAGATGGCCAAAGGACTGGACTCTATTTATGTAAGTTTTCCTGATTTTTACAATGATGAAAAGACTTATGCCTATGCCGTAGACACAAAGGGCGACCGAGTTTTCACCATTTATTTTAAAGATGCAGAAACTGGAAATCTTCTTTCGCAAAAGATTGAAGGCGTGACTGGGAATTATGTCTGGGCAGAGACTGGAAAAGTTCTTTTCTATACAAAACATGACCCGGTAACACTTCGTTCAGATAAAGTGTACCGCTATGAACTTGAATCTAATAAAAGCACACTTGTCTATACAGAAAAAGATGAGAAATTTGAAGCTAGCATCGGAAAGACTCTGAGCCGTGATTATGTTTACATTTATAATGGAAGCACGCTTTCTTCTGAGGTAATGCTTCTTTCTTCAAAAGATCCATTCGGGAAATTTAAATTGTTCTCTCCACGTAAAAAAGATCAGCTTTACTCTGTTCTGGACGGAGGGGACCGCTTTTACATTTTAACAAACTGGAAGGCCAAAAATTTCCGTTTGATGGAAACTGCAGTAAAAGAGACGGCCCAAAAGAATTGGAAAGATGTCATTGCACATAGACCAGATGTTTTTATTGAAGAGGCTTCTGTTTTTAAAAATTATATCGTTCTAAGTGAACGCTCTAATGGTCTAACTCAGATAAATGTTATTAAGCGCGGAGAAAACAAGGGGACTTATATTAATTTCCCTGACCCGGCCTACAGTGTTTACTCTGCGATGAATCCAGAATACGACTCAAATATTTTCCGTTATGGATTTATTTCCATGAACAGGCCAACTTCTTTCTATGACTTTAACTGCGAGACAAAACAGTCGAAGCTTTTAAAAGAAAAAGAAGTGCCGAAGTACGATTCTTCCCAATATGTTTCAGAAAGAGTTTTTGCTACGGCTAAAGATGGAGTGAGAATTCCTATTTCTCTAGTCTATAAAAAAGGCTTCAAAAAAGACGGAACAAATCCATTGCTAGTTTATGGATACGGTTCATATGGAATGAGCTCTGATCCCTATTTTGCTTCAGGACGTGTGAGTTTGCTTGACCGCGGTTTTGTCTACGCGATTATTCATATACGCGGAGGAGCAGAGATGGGAAGAGCGTGGTATGAAGACGGAAAATTCTTAAAAAAGAAAAACACTTTCACCGATTTCATCGCTGGAACTGAGTATTTATTAAATGAAAAATACGGCAATCCTAAAAAGGTTTTTGCTAACGGTGGAAGTGCCGGAGGTCTTTTAATGGGAGCTGTTATTAATCTTCGTCCGGATCTCTACACTGGAATCGTGGCCGAAGTGCCATTTGTTGATGTGGTAACGACTATGCTTGATAGCTCACTTCCTCTCACGACTGGTGAGTATGAAGAGTGGGGAAATCCTAACGATAAAAAATATTATGAATACATGAAGAGCTATTCTCCTTATGATAATGTTAAACCGATGGATTATCCAAATCTTTTTGTCACAACAGGATTAAATGACAGTCAAGTTCCTTTCTGGGAGCCGACGAAGTGGGTTTCAAAAATCCGTGATATGAGGACAGATAAATCAAAAATCTTGATGATGAAAATTGAAATGGATGTTGGCCACGGTGGAAAAAGTGGACGCTTTGAATACCTCAGAGATGAAGCTCTCCAATATGTTTTTTATTTAAATTTGGCAGGAATTAAACAATAACGGTAATGTCATCAGGTTTGTGAAAAATTAGTTTGAGTACCCTTATCGCCTTGAGTTTAAAAAATAAGGTTGTCTTAAAACGCGGATTAGTAAAAACCGGTATAATGAAAATGAAATGAGAAAAAATATAAAATCTTTCCTGATAAAAATGACCTTTTTTTGCTTGTCACTGATCGTATCGGTCGCGGCCTGCGAAGTCGCTCTTAATTTTCTCCTTAAAAAATACCAGATGCCCTATACCTATGCCTCAGTTTCAAACACCCACCATAAGGGTTTTAATGAAGAAAGAATGAGAAGGCATGAGGACATCTATGAAATGTACAATTCCTTGCCAAGCAATTTGGAAATTATCACTATTGGAGATTCGTTTACCAATGGAGGAAATGTCGAATGGGAGCAAAGTTATCCCTTCCGTCTTTTTGAAAAGCTCGATAAACGATTTCCTGTTTCCAACATGGGGATTTGTGAAGATACAACAAAAGGCACTTACATGCGCCTTTCCCATTATTTTGAAAATAAAAAGGACCTCTCTCGCAAGTCAATCGTCGTGGTTTTAGTCGGGGCAGCCGACATGTTTTATGAGACGGGTAAAGAATTTGAATCTTTTTATAAAGAGTATGTCAGCGGTAATCATATTACTTCTCAATCTATCTCTTTTAAAATCGAGGATGAACTTTCTTTTTTCTCAAAACTTAAGACTGTTAAAATGACAAAGTTCGTTTTTAACTGGGCCCAAAACAAATTTTTCGATGATAAAAATAAGGCGGTAAAAAATACCCTGGCTGAAAGACTCCAATACTGTTTTGACTCGACAGGAGCAGTTCGCAGAGAGTGTTTTGTCAAACACCTAAGCAAAATTAAAACAGCTTTTAAAGATGGCTACAGTAAAATCTTCTTTAAAAAACTCCAGGACACTATTATTAGCGTTAACTTGAGAGATAAAGATGGAAGTGAGGAGCGCATTGTGGAGGACTTGTTAACAGCGATCCATGTTTTCCCGCGTATGCTGGCTGCTCCAAGTGTTTTATACAATCTTGCTTCGTATACAACTCTTCAAAGCCATTACTCACTGGAACTCGATATTATTCCGTTGGTAAGACACATCATAATGGATGAACGTAATTTCTTTCACGAAATGGAAAAGGAGCAAGACCAAATCAATAAAAGTTCTGCCATGCTTAAGTCAATTGAAAGCTGGAGCTCTTATGGGGCCGAGGCGAGAAAGATCCAGGGCCAATACCATGAAAAAATCATTAACCTGGTTCAAAAGGAAAGAGGAGAGATAATCTTTCTGACCTACCCTGTTGATTACAAGAATGTTAATGCTGCCATTCTCAAGTTGGGACAAAAGGATAATGTGCATGTAGTGAATGTAACGAGCGTTTTTAATGAACTCATTAAGAGTGGTGTTCCTCAAGATGAGCTGATTGGAGATTGGGAACATTGCACGCCAAAAGGTTGTGACGTCATTGCTTCGTCTGTTATAAGTAAGATTGAAGAGATTTCAAGGCGTGAAAAGAAAAATGTGGTATCCTACTAGGAATTAAAATCTTAGAGGACTCATTATGAAATTGACTGCCCCAAGTGCTCCAGCAAAAGAATTTTATACCAATTACCACAAAGAAAAAGTACTCGACCCTTATTTCTGGTTAAAAGAAAAACAGAACCCGGAAGTCATTGCACATTTAAAAAAAGAAAATGAGTATTTTAAGAAAATGCTTTCGCCGATTTCGGGACTTACGTCAAAAATTTTTAAAGAGTTAAAAGACCGTCTGCCCAAAGAAGATGCAGCAGTTCCTTTTAGAAGAGGAGAAGCTGAATTTTTTCATCGCTATGTAAAAGGAAAGCAATATATTCAGTATTGTAAAAAGGTTGGTAAAAAAGTTTCCGTTCTAGTGGACTTCAATAAGATGGTAAAGAAAGATGGGTATCTTTCGATCCACGATATGGGAGTTTCTTACGACGGGCGATACTTTGCTTATTCAGTAGATACCAAAGGTGATGAAGTTTGCGATATAGTGATCATTAGCACCGATACTAAAAAAGTCATTTCGCATTTAAAGAATACTGGTGGAAGCTTCACTTGGTCCAATACCGACATGATTTATTACCTCACGCTTGATGGGCACATTCGTAATGATAAAGTCTGGCGCCATATTTTAGGGGACAGTCAAAAAAAGGATCAATGTATTTTCCATGAACCGGATCAAAAGTTCTTTATTGGCTGTTATGCTAGTAGCTCGAAGAAGTATTTGATGATTCGTTCGGCAGAGAAAGTTTCTTCTTATGTGGCCTATCTTCCTTTAGATGATAAAGGCTCAGCAAGACCTAAAGTTTTCAGCAAACTAAAAAATGACGTCCTTTACAGTCTTGATCATGCCCATAATGGTTTTTATATCAGGACAAACGAAAAGGCTCTAAACTTCAAATTGCTTTTTTGCCCGGATAACAAAATTGATAAAAAGCATTGGAAAGTGATTATCCCACACTCAAAAGATATCAATCTTTTAGGGATGGATAATACAAGCAAGTTCTTATGCGTTTATGAAAGATCGCAAGGACTTCCAAAGGCCCGTATTATCAATAGAGAAACAGGCAAAGTTTATTTTATCAAATTTCCTGAAGCAGCTTACAATATGTCTTTTTCCAGCGACTATTACGAATATGGCGATAACAAGATTCGCATAAACTACTCTTCACCCATCACACCAAAAACAACGATTGAGCATGATCTTGTTACAAAAAAGCAGACAGTGCTGAAAGTAGATGAAGTAAAGAAATTCCATTCAAAAAATTATCAAGTGGAATATGTCATGGTTCCGGGGCATGACAAAGTAAAGATTCCTCTTTGTATCATTTACAAAAAGGGATTAAAGAAAAACGGACAGGCACCGGCCATGATTTATGGATACGGTTCTTACGGTTCAACAATCGGCTATAATTTCTCTCCATCTATTGTGAGTTTATTAGATCGCGGTATGGTTTATGCCTATGCCGGAATCCGTGGAGGAACAGAGTTGGGTAGAAAATGGTATGAAGATGGAAAGTACCTGAAAAAGAAAAATACATTCAAAGATTTCATCAGCTGTTCTGAGTACCTAGTTAAAAAGAAATACACGAGAGCTGATCGTTTAGCGGCTAAAGGTGCAAGTGCCGGAGGGCTTTTAATGGGAGCGATTTCTAATATGCGCCCGGATCTTTATAAAGTCATTTGTGCTCATGTTCCTTTCGTCGATTTAATCAATACGATGTTTGATGACTCTCTTCCCCTTACAAAAACAGAGTATAAAGAGTGGGGAAATCCTCATGATAAGAAATACTATCGTTATATGAAATCATACTCACCTTATGACAATGTGACAGAGCAGGTTTACCCACATATGTACATCACTGGCGGCCTTAATGACCAGCGAGTGACTTATTGGGAGCCAACGAAATGGGCATTAAAGCTTCGCGATTTTAACAGCGGAACTAATGATGTCCTCTTAAAGATTAATATGGGAGAAGGGCATTTCGGAAAAAGCGGGCGTTTTGACAGTCTAAAGGAAGTGGCCGAAGAATACAGCTATGTTCTGACAAAGTTAAAATAAGAGGTGAATGTTCCTAGACGAGACCTGGGGCGACCTTGATGTAGAAAGGCCCAAGTTCCGTAATAAATTTAACAACTAGAACGCTGGAAGTGGATTGAATGCTCGAATCGCGGTTGTAGGTAGGGATAACCATATCGAGCTTCATATTGAGCTTGGCGATTGCAACCTTGCTCTTACCGTAAACAATGTTACAAAATTCAGACACGAGGTCTTCGTTTTCCTTGGTGATCGCAGTGACTTCTTCATATAAAACGCGACTGCAAACTTTCAAATAAGTCTCTTCGGGAAACGAGATGAAGAAACTTCCAGTGAAGTAAGGAGACTTGATAGCAAGTTTTCCGCGAATGGTGATGGCGTTTTCCATCTTTTTATAGTCGAGTAAAAAGGGAGCCGCATGAGAGATCTCTTCACATTGGGCCATCTCTTTAATCGTGCTCATAGTGGATTCGACGAAGATATTGAGAAAGCTAGCATTGCTGATAGTCCCTTCTGCTTTGCTTTTTTGATTTGCTTGATTTTCCGCCTGACGAGTGTCGTTGACTAAGCGGTGGTAGATATCCGCTGCAGATGAAGGCATATTGATGATCTTGGCATCCGTGAAGTTTTCGTCCGCAGTGATGACCTGAAAAGTTTCAAAGTCTTCCAAGGCCAAAAAGATCAGCGCATTTTTTTGCCCGCTTCCTCTGATGTATTTACCAAACTCTATAATAGATTCATTGGTATGAGTGCTATCAAAAACAAAACTTGAAATAAATTTCCCTGAATTCCTCAGTTTTTTAAGTGAATCAATGTCGCGCAGGAATTCAATTTCAATTTCCGTATCAGCGCGCTTTTGCTGATTGATTAAATTGAAAAAGCTTAAGTTTCTAGAAATGACACCAATTTTGTGAATCATGGGAGACTCTTCGGTCGTTTTTTTTAGAATAAGATAAATTAATCTTCAAGAATTGCTAAATAATGTGGATTTATCTAGGGGGATTAGGCGAAACGACTAGCCCATTGGACTTATAGACTAGGCGTAATTTCAGAGGTTGTAGGATGCCATGATAAGAAGGTGCTAGTTAAGTCATTAGAGGCTTACTTACGTTTTGAATTTGGGAGCTCGATACTTTCTTTCTCATTAAAGTTTCAAGTCGGCCTATAATCCTTAAAAGGGGTTTTTGATGAAGAGTTGCGGAGTGCTTTTAGGATTATTTTTATTCTCAATAAGTCTGCATGCTGAAGACCAAGCAGTTTACGTGGAAAGAGCAATATATTCAAGTGGCCTTACAGGTAAGTAAAATGGCCGATTACGCGAATAAAAACAAAGAGTCCATACAGCAGGAAAACGAAGAAATAGAGAAAGAGAAAAAAGCCAAGGAAATTATGCCTGTGGATAAATACGTAGGCGTACCTCAATTACTTCCTCACGGTTCTCCCGTAATCGAAATGTATTCTGATGAGAAATTAAAGCAGTATGGAAATAAAGATGTCTCTCAACTGAGAAAAAAATTTAAAGATTTGCAAACTATGCAAACGAGTCTTGATATTAAAACATTAAACTTGAAATGTGGCAGCGACAATGATTGTGACCGATTAGCTTTTGGTCAAAAAATGTGTGGAGGACCGGTGAGCTACCTGATTGTTTCCAAATTGGATTCACAATATAGCTCGATTGTTGAAAAGCTAGAAAACTATACCAAGCTTGATGGTGAATTTCAGAAAGACCTGGCGGGTTTTGCTGGATTATGCGATTACGTTATGCCGCCAAAAGTTTCATGCTTATTTAATGTCTGCACCGGAGTAGGCAATTAAGAACAATTGGCTGGGATTTATGAAGAGTTTGGGACGAAGTTGAGTTTTGGAGAAGATGTAATTGCACCACTAGCGAAAAGACTAGAAAGCGAATTAAGACTGTCATAATAAAAAAAGGCCTCTGGTAAACAGAGGCCTTTTCTTTTTGAATTTAATTTTAAAAATTAACCTTCTACGTTTGCACCAACAACAGATGCTAGTTGAAGCATGCTGATTGTTTGTCCAAGCTCTAAACCTGTAAAGTCTGTTACTTTTCCAGTTGATTTGCTAGTTACTTTAGTAGCTTTGAAAAGTGGTAGAAGAGTTGCGTCTGCAACGATGAACTTTCCAGCGCCTTCTGCTTTTCCGTTTTCTGTTTTAGCTTGAAGATTGTTTGCCTTAATGTAATCCCAGAATTTTTGAGTGATCGCAGTTCTTGGAAGTTCTGTTGCTCCACAGAAAGCAGCAAGAGTTGTGTTTAACTTAACTGGTTTATTTAACCCGACTTCTGACATGTTTTTTCATCCTTGTTAAAGTGTAATTGTGTGTTGTGGAAATATTATTCAGCAATTTACACAATAGCGCGATAGGAAATACCTTAAAAAATCTGATTTCTTGCTCTTTTTATTTAATGACTTGCTGCTAATTTCGATTTTTAAAAAGTACTGACTGTGCATTAGAGTTGAAAAATCACTCGCGATCCGAGGGATGGTTAATTCCATCCATTGTTGGAACCTCTCCCAGTTCAAAGGGGTTTACTCCTTCAAGACAGGCCACATTGAATCCGCATTGCTTAGGATTTGAACGGCGCTGATGGTGAGTATAAATTCCACAGATTGAGCAGAAGTAGTGTTTAGCTGTCATTGTGTTGAATTGATAAAGTGTGAGCTTGTCTGCACCTTTTAGAATTTTAATTCCATCCAGTTCAACATTGGCAACAATAGCTCCTCTCATTCGGCAGAAGGAACAATCACATCTTCTGGGGTTTTCCGGCCCATTGGGAGATGGAGTTCAAATTGGACAGCTTTACAGTGGCAAGAGCCTTTGTGATAGGTTTCGATTCTCATGGAATAAGAATTAGCACTTCAATGACGATTTTAGGCAAAAAAAAAGCCTCGAATAAATCGAGGCTTTTTTTATAAACTTGGTACACCCACGGGGATTCGAACCCCGGTTACCGCCGTGAAAAGGCGATGTCCTAGACCGGGCTAGACGATGGGTGCAAAAACTGCTACATCTTTGATTTTACCGGTGTTTTCGAAAATGGTGATCTCTCTGCGACTCGAACGCAGGACCCTCTCCTTAAAAGGGAGATGCTCTAACCAACTGAGCTAAGAGACCATTTTGTTTTCGAAAGTGAGATTAAAAATAGTGTCACCGTGCTTTTTTGTCAAACTTTTTTTCAACTTTTTTAATGAATTATTTTTCATACACCTTGATCTCTAGCGTAACGAGGACTATGTTCCTCATCTATGGAAAATACAGAGGTAAATTTAAACAATAAACGTGTAGCGCTCCACACTTTGGGCTGTCGTTTGAACCTGTCTGAGACGGGATCAATCGCTCAAGGTTTTAAGGACCGCGGATACGATATCGTTGAGTTTGGTGAGCCTGCTGATGTTGTTTTCATTAACACTTGTACGGTCACAGATGCGGCCGATTCAACTTGCAGAAACCTGATTAGAAAAGCACACGGTTCTTCCCCAGAGGGAAAGATCGTTGTAGCTGGCTGTTATGCTCAGATGGAGCCAGAAAAAATCGCTGGTATGCAAGGAGTGGATCTCGTTCTTGGTAATTCGGAAAAATACAAAGTTTTCGAATATCTAGATGAGGAAAAAGAAAATTCAATTCACGTTGATAAGTCTTGGGAGTTCTACGGAGCTGCAACGACATCAGCGGATTCTCATACAAGAGCGTTTTTAAAGATTCAGGATGGCTGCAACTATGTATGCTCGTTCTGTATCATTCCTTTTGCCCGTGGACGCTCAAGAGCGATCTCGGTGGCAGACGCTGTCTCAGAAGCTAAAAAGCTCGTTTCTCAGGGTTTTAAAGAGATTGTCCTTACCGGAGTTAATATCGGTGAGTACGAACAGTCTTCAGGCGAAAAACTGCACCACTTAGTGGCGGAAGTTTTAGCGGTAGAGGGACTAGAGAGATTCAGGCTTTCAAGCGTTGAGCCCAACACGATTACAGATGAATTATTAGAAGTTTTAAAATCTTCTCCAAAAGTCATGGATCACTTCCATATCCCGCTTCAAAGTGGTGATGATGAGATCCTAAAGGCGATGAGAAGAAAATATACTGTCGCTGATTACAAAAGAATCATCGGAAAAATCATGGCCGCTTTCCCGAACGCAGGGATTGGTGCTGACATTATCGTCGGCTTCCCAGGTGAAACGAAAGAGCAGTTTGAAAATACATTCAGTTTATTAAAAGAACTTCCTATCACGCACTTCCACGTATTCCCTTACTCTAAGAGAAAAAATACGACAGCTGCGAAGATGGAAAATCATATTCACTCGGCCGTTAAAAAAGAGCGCGTAAAAACGCTTATGATGTTCGGGGACGCAAAATTAAACCTTCTAAGTGAAGATCAAATCGGAAAGAGAACTAAAGTGTTATTCGAAAGAAGAAACAAGGCGGGACTTTTCGAGGGGTATTCTTCAAATTATGTAAGGGTTCAAGTTTCAACAGATCAGGAATTGTCTAATGTGGAGAGAGAAGTTCTCGTAACCCGCATGGAAAATGGCAAGCTGGTCGGAGAACTTCTCCAGTAGTCTCTTAATTACTTTCTACAATACATTCTAGCTTTTCAGAAGTTTTGCCACTTTCAACAATCGCAGTGAAGCGAATGGCGCTGTCCATTCTGTCGGGCATGTAAAGCGCGTACGCTCCATCATCCACATTGAACTTTTGATAGAAGGCAAATTTTTTAACGGCCTTTTTATCAATTGTTAAAAGTCCGGCATTAAATTCCGGTTGGTCATCAATAGAGTAGGCAACGTCAGCAAGGCTTGTGTTGCTAGTGATTGAGCCGGAAAGTGATGCGCTGGCCTTTTGGCCGAACAAGTAGCGTGCTTCACAGTGGAAGTTTCTTTGTTCAGTCGATTGGGCGTAAGAAGCGGCTGAAAGTAATAGGAGAGAAGATAACAATAATGTTTTCATAAATAAGCTCCTTGAAACCACCATAGGCCTCTTGCTCATTCTGGAGAAATATATTGTTTAGTGAGCGGCTATCTAATAAACAGATGATGCGCTATGGTCTAAACTAAGGTCTGATAACGATCTTCGTAGGTACATCAACCATACCGTAGATTTCATCAATTTCAGCATCTTTCACAGCGATACAACCGTTAGTCCAGTCGATGTAGGGAAGTGCTGCGCGGATCAAAAAGTCCGACATGTCTCCAAGTCCTACCGTATCTAGCCATTCAGTCATGTCTTTAAAGTCATTTGGAAAACCGTGAAGCATGATATCGCCGCCTGGTTTTACACCTAGGGCGCGTGCTTTTAATTTATCTTTTAAATTTGGATAAGAGATGTGTAGTGACTTGTGAAATTTTGACTGGGGATTTCTCATATCCAGCTCATAAGTTCCCTCTGGCGTCCTGTTGTCGCCTTCTTGAACTTTGTGCCCCACAGGGTTTCTTCCCAGCATGATTTTGTATGTCTTAATGACCTGGTCATTTTTATTTACTAGTTCAAGGCGGCGCTCGCTCTTAAAAACGCGAACTAAGGCAACCTCACTTTTAGCAAATACATTAGACGTAGTAATAGATAATACAAGTGCCAGTAATACTGATTTCATGCTCTTCTCCCAAAGTGCCCTGATACTAGGATCGTCAATGGAGAATGCCAAGGGAGAGTGAAAAAAATATAGATTTTTAGAGGCAATCACCCTAAATTGTTAGGATGAAAACCACAAATACCATCACCACAAAAATCAACGACCAACGAGTTGAAATTAAGGGCGACAATGCCTTTATGACTCTTGGAAACTATCTTCGAAATGAAGAGTCTTTAACCGGGACAAAAATTGTCTGCGCTGAAGGCGATTGCGGGGCCTGTACCGTTTTAATCGCTAAAGATGTAGATGCTTCCGGCAAGCTGGAATTCAAATCGGTCAACTCATGCATCCTGCCTCTTTATCTGATTGATGGAGCTCAGGTTGTAACTGTTGAAGGGATTGGAAAAAATTCTGGAATGAACATTGACCTGCACGAAGTTCAGCAGAAGATGATTGATCACAACGGAGCTCAGTGTGGTTACTGCACGCCTGGTTTTATTTGTGCCATGGCCGGAGCTGTTGAAAAAGTGAAGTCGTGTGGTGGAACACTGACAGAAAAAAAGGCAAAGAACTTCTTAACTGGAAATCTTTGTCGCTGTACAGGTTATCAGCCCATCATCGATGCGGCGACGTCGATTGATTTAAATAAAGTGGAGCTTTTAAAAGACCGTTATCATAGTGCAGAGTGGATTTCTGAAATGAAGGCGATTAAGTCGCAGACGGTGGAAATGAAATTTACTGATAAGAGTATTTTTCTTCCAGCGACACTCAATGAAGCGCTTAAGAAAAAATCAGAAAAAAATGATGTGCGCTTAATTGCCGGATCAACTGATATTGGCGTTGTCGTCAATAAAGGAAAATTAGAAACGCCGGATACGATGGCGCTTTATCACATCAAAGATCTAAAGACGATCTCTCACGATGATAAGTTTATTACAGTAGGAGCGACAGTTACGCTGACAGAGTTTGAAGAATATGTTGAAAAACATTTCTCTGAGATGTCGCGCATGCTACGCATTTTTGCTTCTCCTCAGATCAAAAATCAGGGGACAGTAGTTGGAAATGTTGTCAATGCTTCTCCAATTGCCGATACGATTCCCTTTTTAATGGTGAGTGATGCGATTGTTGAACTTCAAAGTACTAGTGGCACACGCGAAGTGGTGCTTTCGAAGTTTTATATTGGTTATAAAAAACTCGATATCAATGCAGATGAAATCGTCACTAAAATTAAAATCCCAGTCCTGGCGAAAAATGAAAAAACCAGGCTCTATAAAGTCTCGATGAGAAAAGACTTAGATATTTCAGCAGTGACATTTGCAGCTCGTATTGTTTTTGATGGAAAGAAAATGACGAAAGTGGCGATCGCTCTTGGTGGAGTGGCCGCGACAGTCGTGAGGCTTTCGGATATTGAAGCGAAACTTACCGGACAAGATTTTTCAGAGAAGATTTTCCACGATGCTGGGGCTTCTCTTGATCAATACATTAAACCTCTTTCAGACCTTCGTGCTTCAAAAGAGTACAGAATGCTAGTAGCGGGGAACTATTTCAAAAAGTTCGCAGCGGAAATAGGGGGTGAACTGTGAGTGTTGGAAAAAGTGTTCACCACGATTCGGCCGTAGGTCACGTAACAGGAACGAGCGTTTTTATCGACGATCGCCCGAGATTAAAAAATGAAGTGTTCGCTGGAGTTATCGGTGCTCCTGTTTGCGCCGGAAAAATTACTAAGATCGATGGATCGCTGGCGCTTAAAGTAGACGGCGTTTATGGCGTTTTTACGGCCCATGATATTCCTCACAACAATTGGGGAACGATCGTTCCGGAGCAACCGATTCTGGCATTTGAAAAAATTGGCTATATCGACGAGCCGGTTTGTGTGGTTGCTTGTAAAGACGAAGAGACTTTTAATAAAGTTAAAAAATTAATTAAAATTGAAGTTGTTGAAGAAAAACCGATTCTCACGATTGATGATGCTATCGAGAAGAAATCAATTCTTTGTGAAGCAAAGGCCTTTGTCAGAGGAGATGTGGATGAGATTCTAAAGAGATCACCTCACACATTAAAAGGTGCTTTCGAGTGTGGTGGTCAAGAGCACTTCTATATGGAGAGCCAGGCGACGATTGCTTATCCATTAGAAAATGGACAGATTGAAGTTCACTCTTCTTCTCAGCACCCGACTGAAACTCAGCACGTGGTGGCCCATGCTCTTGGATTGGATTATTCACAAGTCGTTTGTGTTGTTAAAAGAATGGGCGGCGGTTTTGGTGGTAAAGAATCACAGGCCGCACACTTTGCTGCAATGGCAGGACTTGTTGCTTATAAATTAAATCGTCCGGCCAGACTTGCTCTGACTAAAGATGACGACATGATGATGACAGGAAAACGTCATCCATTTAAGAATTTTTATGAAGTGGGATTTGATGACAATGGTTTAATCACCGGACTTAAGGTGGATATCTATGCCAACGGTGGAGCTTATGTTGATTTAACTCCATCGATTCTAGACCGAGCGATGTTTCACGCAGATGGGTGTTACTATCTGGAAAATTGCTACATTAAGGGGAGAGCTGTTCGCACTCATCAGCATTCGAATACGGCCTTTAGAGGATTCGGTGGACCTCAAGGGAATATGACGATGGAGAGTATTCTTGAAGACATCGCTCACTATCTAAAAAAAGATTCATTTGAAATCAGAAGATTAAACCTTTATGGAAAAGATTCGCGCAATGTGACTCCTTATAATCAAGTTGTTGAGCACAATGTACTGCCAGAAATTTTTGATAAACTTCATAAAGATTCTGAGTACGAAAAAAGGAGACAAGAAATCATTGCCTTTAATAGTAAAAAAACTGGAAAGCTTCGCGGTCTCTCGATGACGGGAGCAAAGTTTGGGATTGCCTTTACCACGAAGTTTTTAAATCAAGGGAACGCTCTAGTTAATATTCACGTTGATGGAACAGTTCAGGTTTCAACCGGGGCCACAGAAATGGGCCAAGGGGTAAATACAAAAATGCAGCAAATCGCTGCGACTTGTTTTGGGATTTCTCACACCAAGGTTGTGATGATGCCGACATCAACAGAAAAAAATCACAATACATCTCCAACTGCTGCTTCAAGTGGAGCGGATATCAATGGGGGAGCGGTTTTAAAAGCTTGTGAAGATCTTTTATCAAGACTTCGTTGGGTGTTTAACGAACTTCATAATTCTGGGATTGCCTACGATACCATTAAGACGATGCCGCCAGTTGATCTCTCAGTTGATTTATCCCATATCCAGTTTGTTGATGGAAATATTGTTGATACAAAAACCAAAAAGAGCATGGCCTTTAAAGATTTAGTAAAGCTAGCTTACTTAAATCAATTCTCGCTTGCGGGATACGCTTTTTATAAAACACCTGATCTTGGGTTTGATAAAAACACCGGACAGGGGCGCGCTTTTAATTATTTCACTAATGGTGCAGCTGTCAGTGAAGTTGAAATTGACGAGTACACCGGAGAGTTAAAAGTTCTTCGCGCAGACATCTTAATGGATTTAGGTCGCCCGATTAACCCGGGAATAGATATTGGGCAAGTGAGCGGAGCTTTCGTTCAAGGGATGGGATGGGTGACAAGTGAAAATCTTTATTACCACGAATCAGGAAAGCTTCTGGCCCATAGCCCGACAACTTATAAAATTCCAAACATCCAGGACACACCACGCGTCTTTAACATTGAGCTTTTAGAAAATCACACCAACACTAGAAACGTGATGAGATCAAAAGCAGTCGGTGAGCCACCTCTTCTTTTAGGATCATGTGTGTGGACAGCGGTTAAAAATGCTCTGCACTTTAGAAGTAAGGGGGCCGTTCCAAATATTATTAGTCCCGCGACTAACGAAGTGATTTTGATGGAGCTAAATCGTTATGAGTAAACCGATTCTCGAGAAAATTTTAGAACTAAGAGAGCGCGGGGAAACTTTTATCGTGGCCACACTGGTAAATACGAGAGGAAGTGCCCCACAAGAAGTTGGAGCTAAGATTTTAGTCGGGGAAAATGGTTATATCGACGGGACCATCGGCGGTGGAAAAGTTGAAGAGCGCGTGATTGCGCACTCAAAAGATATGTTAAAAACAAATGCCTTAACCGATTACACCGAGTGGAACCTGCAAACAGACATCAAAATGACCTGTGGTGGAGTGGTGAGTTTTTTCTTTGAGCGAGTAGAAAAAAAACCATCTTGGGAGGTCGCCGTTTTTGGAGCAGGTCACGTGGCCCAGGAATTAGTGAGACTTCTCTTAAAATTGGAGTGCTCAATTACCTGTGTTGATCCTCGTCTTGAGTGGCTTAATAAACTTCCAGAGCACCATAAACTAAAAAAGATTCAAACTGATTCCATGAAAGATGTCGTGGCAACACTTGATCCTAAAACTTTTATTGCTTCCATGACCATGGGACATGCTTTTGATTTACCAATTCTTCTTTCGGCCATGGAAAGAAATGTATTTCCTTATATTGGAGTGATCGGAAGTGAATCTAAGGCAGCTGTATTAAAATCTGATTTAAAAGCTTCCGGTGCAAATCCTGCGCTGATTGAAAAACTTCATTGCCCAATCGGCGAGCCATTTGGGAATAACACACCAGTGGAAATCGCGCTTTCAATTGCAGCTCAATTAATTAAATGCCGCGACCAATAGTTTAGTGATATATCGTAATTGAGACCGGTGTCTCTAAATTATCCCACACTTCTTGCATTTCGCTATTTGAAAGCGCAATACATCCTGCCGTCCAATCGCGGGCCACTTCGGGATAGAGAATTTCTAAACTTCCATCATCTAAAATAATTGAAAGCTCACTTAAGTAGTTGGGCATTCCGTGCAAGAAAATATCAAAACCTGGGTTGTATTTATTCTCGCGACCGCGGGCCACATCTTCAGGGGCCGGGTAACTAATGTGAATGGATTTATAAAAACTAGAATAGGGGTTTTTATAATCCATGCGGTATTCGCCTTCGGGAACTAGTTTATCTCCTTCGCGCCTTTTAGGGGCCATGCCTCCGCGAGAGAGCATGACAGTATAGACTTTGGTGATTTCTCCCTGATAAAGCATCTCCATCCTGTGTCTGGTTTTATAGACACGGACTTCATCGACTTGATAGGCTTCCGCAGTTGTTAGAGTAGTAATGAAAAGGGCCATGAGTGTTGTCATTATCTTTTTCATAACTAAACGCTAGCAGAGTTTTTTTCCTAAAGCTTTCATAATTTTTACTTGAATGTTTGTGTTCGCAAAATCTAAAATAGATTCCAAAAAAATCAACTGAGGGTTGTATGACTGAAGAAGTAAAAGAAGATCATAGTTTTGAAATTAAGTGCGGAGTTCTCATTGCCATTTTTGCAGCTGTCATGGCTTTGTCTGATATGTTTGCCGGAAAATACGGAGAAGATGAAATTAAATTCATCAATGAGAAGTCCAGTTCGTATATGTGGTACCAGGCAAAGAGTATTCGTGAAACAAATGTAGAAGGTCAACGCGACCTGATTAACACGATGATCGAAGGAAAAAATGCCAATGACCCAGCGGTGGCAAAATTAAAAGAGCATACGAATAAATTAACGCAAAAAATTGAGCGTTATGAAAAAGAGAAAAAAGAAATCCTACTTGGCTCAAGTAAAGTTGGTGAGGCCAACTGGGTACAAGACGTAGACGGAAAATTAGGTCAGGTTATTGGCGCCAAAGAATATGAAGAGAAAATTGAGATCCTAGGCAAAGCAGGGGATCAGTTTGATCTCTCGAATCTATTTTTCCAATTATGTCTGGTTATGGGAGCGATTAGTTTGGTTGTGAAAAAAGAAAAGCTTCAGAGTGTTTTCTTTTACGTCATGATTGGTCTGGGTGTGATTGGGTCTATTTTTTCAGCTGTCGCACTTAACATCGCTGCAGCTGCTTAGTGCTTACTTAAGTTTTAAAACCATTTGAACATCATCTATGGAGACACCATCAACACGAATGCGGTCTTCATAGGTGAATAGTTCAATAAAGCCTAAAGATGTGTAGAGCTTTTTAGCTGGCAGGTTAAAAGCAAAATAAGAAAGATCCATCCAGTAAAGGCTGTCTTGATCGCGGGCCCATTCAATGGCCATTCTTAGAAGTCTTTTTCCATAACCCTGACCACGCACTGATTCTTCCATTCCCATGCCGAGCTGGCAGCGGTGAAGGGCTCCACTAAAAATGTTTTTGATATTAGCTTCGCCTAAGATTGTTCCATCTGAATCGACCAGTACAAAACTTCTAAGCCATCCCTCTTCAGTGACGGATTTTTTCAGGGCCGCAAGTTTGTCGGTCTTTCTTTTTTCCCAGTCGAATTCGTGATTAGGGGAGAAAGGGTGAGCGAGTTTGCCCTCGAATCCAGGTTCTTTGATATGTCTCCTATTGTGGTCAATAAGAGCGTCAATGTCGGATTCAAGGGCAAGTCGTAATTGCATAATAACTAGAAGTAATTTTTTCTAAAAAGGATTTCTTTTCTTTCTGGTCCAAACGCTAGAATCCCTACAGGAATTCCCAGGAATGTTTCAATTTCCTTGATGTAAGCGTTTAGTTCAGGAGAAAGGTCTTTGTCTGTCTTGTTAGCGAAATCATCTTTAAATGGCTTAAGCGTTTTATAAACCGGCTTAGCCTTATAAAGATCAATTCCCGGGTAAGCACATTCAATCCTCTTTCCTTCGTACTCGTAGGCCACACAAACTTTAAGTTCATCAACGGCACATAGGATATCTAGTTTTGTTAATGCGATTGAAGTTAGGTTAGAAGCTTTTACTGAGTATTTTAGAAGTGGAAGGTCTAACCATCCACAACGGCGCTTTCTACCAGTTGTTGCCCCAAACTCTTTTCCGATTGTCTGGATTTTTTCTCCGACTTCATCAAATAGTTCAGTAGGGAAAGGTCCTTCTCCAACTCTGGTTGTGTAAGCTTTCGTGATGGCCAGGACTTCCTGAACAGATGATTCTGGAATTCCGGCACCAGTGTAGATTCCACCAAGAGAAGTCGAAGATGATGTAACAAACGGATAAGTTCCGTAGTCCACATCAAGAAGAATCCCTTGAGCTCCTTCGAAAAGGATTTTTTTCTTAGCTTGAACTGCTTGATCAAGGAAAGAGAAAGTGTCGCACACGAATGGCTGTACTTTTTTCCCAAGTTCAAAAAGTCTTGCTGCTTCTTCTTCGATTGAAGGGAAGTCGATGTTGTAGCGGTGCTTGAAAAGGATTTCTTTTTCACCAAGGTTTCTTGCCAGCTTCTTCTTAAGGTTTTCCATGTCGAAAAGATCCTTAAGTTTTACGGCACGTCTTCCTACTTTATCTTCATAAGCAGGTCCGATTCCTTTTCCTGTTGTTCCGATTTTCACAGAACCTTGAGATTCGCGGGCAGCATCTAAAAGCTTGTTGTAGCTTGTGATGATAGTCGCGTTCTCAGAGATTTTTAAATTTTCTGAAGTCACTTTAATTCCAGCGTCAGCTACGTTTTGGAGCTCCTTCTGGAATGCTTCCGGTTCAAAAACCACTCCGTGCCCAACCACTGAAGCACAGTGAGGGTGGAGGATTCCTGAAGGGATTAAGTGAAGAACAATTTTCTTTCCGTCGACGATGATGGTGTGACCGGCGTTGTTCCCGCCTTGGTAGCGAACTACCACATCACATTTTTCGCTTAAGAGGTCGGTGATTTTGCCTTTGCCTTCATCACCCCATTGAGCACCGATAATCGCTAGTGTTTTCATTACTTTCCTTTGACTTCGTTTAGTAGGTTATTGTTTACGAAGAACTCATTAATCTGGTGAACGGCCATTTCTCCCACTCTGAATTGCGCTTCTTCTGTTGAAGCACCAACGTGTGGAGACATGATCAGGTTGTCTAGTTCGATAAGTTTTGAATCGGCCGGAAGAGGCTCAGTTGCAAAAACGTCGAAACCAGCGCATCTGATTTTTTTCTCTTTAAGAAGAGTGTAAAGAGCTTCTTCATCAACGATTCCACCGCGAGCGGCGTTGACTAAGATAGCGTCTTTTTTCATAAGGTTTAGAAGTTCACCTGTCACCATTCCTTTTGTTTGAGGAAGAAGTGGAGTGTGGATTGTAACGATGTCACAAGTTGAAAAGATTTCTTTTAGGTCAGTCACTTTTCTTGTGTTAGGTAGATCTGATTTTTCCATGACTGGATCGAAAAATAGAACTTCTGGCTCAAATCCAGAAATTCTTTTTGCTACGATTTGTCCGATGCGGCCGAAACCAACGATACCAACTTTTTTCTTCCATAGCTCAAGTCCTGTAAGAGCGTTTTTCTCCCACTTTCCTTCGTGCATAGTCTTGTTGGCAAACGGAGTGTTTCTTAGGCATGACATCATAAGAGCGACAGCTTGTTCAGCAGCAGAGTTGTTGTTAGCTCCTGGAGTGTTGGCCACTTTTACACCTTTTTCTGCGCAAAGAGTTTTATCAATGTTGTCCGTGCCTTCTCCGGCGCGGATAACGATTTTTAAATTTGGAGCAAGAGCTAGAAGTTCAGCGTTTACAGTTGTTGCTGACCTGATGATTAATCCATTCACTTTCGGAAGAAGAGTTTTTAATTCGTCTTGAGAAACTTTAGAAGTAGGGTGAACTTCAAGATTTGAATTCTTCTTTAGTTCTTCAAATAGAGACTTATCAAAGCCGTCTGGAACGACAATAAAAGGTTTCATGCGATCTTTCTCCTATAGAATTTAGGGTAGCGGGTGAATGGTTTGGGATTCGCCCCATTATAGGACCGCTAGGAGAAAGTTTCAACTAAATGTCAGTCAAAAGGTTTTGAAGATGGTCTGTTAGTTTGTGTAGAGATTCGGCCGGAAAACTCATCTGACGGTAAGTGATCCCTGAAAGATCGAAGATCTTCTTCGCAATTCTATTTGTTTCCTGTTCATGATGCTTATCAGAAAGATAAATAACTTCTTTTACTTTAGACGAGGCGATCAATTTTGCGCATTCATTACACGGGAAATGAGTGACATAGGCGCGAGAGCCTTCTAAAGAACGCGTGGCATGTAAAATAGCATTGGCTTCAGAGTGAACAACGTAGCCGTATTTTTGAAACTCCAAGGGAGCTGACTTGTCTTTTCCCCACGGAACTTTTGATTCGTCGATTCCTGCCACAAACCCGTTGTAGCCCATGGTGATCTGGTGATTGCTCTTGTCGACGAAGACTGAGCCCACTTTTGTCGAGGGATCTTTCGACTTAAAAGCAGCGATCATCGCCTGAAGCATAAAGTATTCATCCCAAGAAAGCGCAGATTTCGAGGGAATAAAGTTAATTTTTGGGTCTGTTGTGTCTGTCATAGTGGTATTAAAATCCAATTTTAGGGCCCTTTTAGTCAAGAAAATTAAAAAGTTTCTTGTATCATCTTATTTAAGTCGTTACACTTTAAGAGAATATTCACTAATTGAGGTTTCAATGAAAACAGATTTTGATACATTGCGTGCACTCGCTAGCTATACGATCAACAATCTCAAAGAGAAAAAGTTGATTGAATTTCACCCTTCTAAGCGTGAAGAGCTAATCGAAGCGATGGCAACGGAATACGGCGTTAGTTTCGCAACTGATGAAGACGTACGTGATCAAGCAATTGAAGAAGTAGAAGAAAAAATGGGGGTTGATAACCTTCCTGAAGACGTTACTGAATCAGAAATGTTCAACCATGCTAGAAAAGAGATCATTAAGTCGTTTAACGGCGAAAATATCGGTGGTCTTTATTTAGTTGAGTCTTTACATCAGATTGCAGTGAGAATGAAAGACTTCGTTCTTGAGTGCGACCTGATCGACGACGTGTTCGGTTCTGATGAAGACCTGATTTCTTTCTTAGTTGCTAAGATCAGGCTCTTCTCTCCTAAAAAGAACTAATCCTAAAGGGACCTTCGGGTCCCTTTTTTTTGCCTAAAAACTAAAAAACCTTACTATTTAGCCGATCTGGTTCGGTATGAGTATTCTTAAAAGATTCATTCTATTCATTGTTCTTTTTCTGAGTGTATCTGTCGGTTATTCGGCCGAAGTCAAAAAACAATTCTATCTGCTTGGCGGTGGTGGTGAACCTCATGGTGAGAGCACCATGTTCGATAATGATTTAAAACAAATTGGAAGCTTTACCCGTTCAAGTAAAAACGGTTGGGAAACGACTGTCAGCTTTAATGGCGGCCATAAAAAAACAGAAGAGATTCTCGCCAAGAAAATGGGGAATGTAAAAAATAAAGGTCCTTTTACTGAGAGCAATTATAATGAACTTATTGATGAGATGATTAAAAAAATTGAAACCGGAGAATTAACGGCCGGAGATCAATTAATGGTTAATATTGATACCCACGGCTCCCGCAAGAGAAATGAAAAAACTCACAGTATCGCCCTTGCAGGAAGTCCTTTGTCGGATCTTAAGACTCTAAGTGGAGCAGAGACTGTTGATCTCGACAGACTAGAGAAGCTTGCTAATCTTGCGGCCGAAAAGGGTGTGAAGCTTGCTTTGATTGATATGAGCTGTTTTTCTGGGAACCTTCACAATATTAAAAACGACAAGGTTTGCTTCATCTCTGCTACGGGGTCAGAGCAATATAGTTATTCGGGCACTGTGGACATGTGGCTTTTTACATTGACCAATACTTTCAGTGGACAATTCTATGATCAGCTTAAAAAAGGCAGAAATTTAGAAGAGATTTTTTTAAAGGCCAGGCTACAAGACAGGTCTCCTGAATTTCCTATGATCTCAAGTATGGAAGGCGATATCATTCATCAGGTCCTCTATAACATGCTCTTACCTTACATGCGTTATGATAAAAGTGGTGAACACAAGTTTACTGATTTTAGAGAATCTTATGATTTCAACTATCAGGATTTCGAGCGACATGTTTGTTCCTTAAATCAACAGCACAACTCATTGATGGATATTCTTCAGCAAGCAGAAGAAATGGAAAAAATTAGTAAAGAATCAATGAACAATGAATTCAAATCTCTGAGATCTGCTCTTGAGCAGTACCGTGAGTATCAAAGAGGATATGAAGAAGCTTTAAGGGCGAAGTTTCAGGTCGGAGCAGAAGTAAAGCAAATTCTTGAAACAGATTTTGCCGGGGATCGAGAATTGTGGAGAAAATATTATCCGGAAGCTTTCATCGGCCTGGATTTCAATTACACAATTAAAACGATGCAAGAGCTTGTTGATAAAGAGAAAAATGAAAATATGAAGCAAATATGGTCTAACACTTTAAAAGATTCACAAAGACAAAAAGAAATCATTGAAGCCGTTAAAGCGAAGATGAGTGAAAAATCAAAGAAGGCCTTAGCGGATGCAGATAAGGCCATGTCTGACTCCGTTAAAACATACCCTCTGGCAAAACAAGTGACGAGTGAAGCCCGAAAAGTTTACGATACGATTTATAAATCAATGCAGAAATCTTCCAAGCAGAGCAATCCATGCAGGGAGTTTGTCCTTTGAAAATGATATTGGTTTTTTTTGCTTTCTATACTTCAGGTGTCTTTGCAGTTGACTGTGGAATTTATACTTTTAAAGGTGTTTTAAGGGAGAGTAAGACGTCAGAGCTGAAATTTCATTACGTCGTCAATGAGCACACTAAATCTCAAATGACTTTTGAATTTAAAGACAGTAAAGACCTGGGGGCAATGCTGCCTCTTTTAAATAAGCCGTCATCTCTTAAGGGGAAGATTGGTCGCAGGATGGATGCAACAAAAGGTGTTCTGACAAATGTCGAAGAGATCAACGAACGTTTTCCCAATCCTCTTGCCGAATCGACAGCGGATGGACTGGGCCTGGTCACTAAAATGAAGTGTGATTAATCCTTAGAATTGAAATTCCAAACCAAGAGCATAGTAGTCATCATTTAAATACCCTTTCTTAGTGTAGATGCGGGCATTTCTCACAATGGCTTTTGCTTCGTTTGTCAGTGATTCAAAAAAACTCAGCCCTTCAAGCTCAATCGTCTCAGTGAGTTTAATGTTGCTTAAAGTTTCTTTGCTGATAATGATACAGATTCCGGTTTTAGAAATATTGTAGATAGGGCAGGCGACATCCACAGTTGGAATGTTGTTGTCGCGGCTTTCAAATTTAGCCGAGACAAAACGTTTTTCTTCCTGAGGAATGTAAAAGCGCGGATGAATGCGCAGCTCTTTAAGTCTTACATCGTGAGGGACTTGAAAAGCTAGTGAGCCCTTTTTTGAAGAAATTGAAACCGAAGCTTTTGTCTTAAAAACGAAGTCCTGTACTTGAAGCAGAAAATAAGTTTCAAGCTTTGGATTGAATGTTGCTTTTTGTTCTTCAGCAATAGCGACAGTGAATGTTCCATTGTAAGAATCAAGTGAAGCAAATTTCACTTCACATTTAAAAGTACGCTCTCCTGACACCGGGTCCTTTTGCCAGATGGTCATAGAGGTCTCTGATTCAAACTTCTTTTGAACTAGCTTAATAATTTCTTCGCGGTTTTTTGAAATGCGATAGTCTTCCATACTAGTAGTATCGGATGATTTAGGATTTTCTCCAATATTTCATGGGTATCCACTAGTTAGGCATAGGAAGCATCCAATAAAATATGGCACTTAAATAAGAATTTTTAAGCGGGATGATCAACGAGGGTTAGTCTTAACATGACCTCTTCAAAGTAGGGTCCTTCGACTAAACCATTGAGGATAGAGCTTTTACTTTCAGCGTACATATATTGTCCGCTCTTTAAATTCCTGATGAGAAAAGCATCGTAGTAAAGTCTTTCAGATCTATCTTCAGTTGCCGTTCCTTCGAGACGAACCATCTCGTAGAGGCCGGACTTAATTAAATCTTTCTCTCTGAAGTCACTCGGATTGTGAATCACACTGTTTTCTTCATCGAAGAGGATGTTGCGTGCGTGGATTTTTTCTTTGAAGAGTTCGATGATGTTTTTTTGATCGGGAATTGTACTCCAGATAAAACGCGCTTCCCATTCATAACGAGTGTCGAGGCGTTTAAAGAGAAGTTCTTCTTCGGAACCCGAATCCACCACGCTCCACCAGCGTGGAGTGATGAGTTTAAATTCTTTGAAGAGAATGTCCTGTGCATTTTCCAGGTAGTTCTTTTTTTCGTTTTTAATCACTCGCATGGTGTAGATCCCAAGGCCCATTAAAAGGAAGAAGGCGATCCATTCAAAAGCGAGTCCGATATTTGCAATAACCATGAGAGGTCCTCGGTTTTTATTTAAAAGAGGGGAAAGGTCCAGTATTTTGAAACGCAATTCCTTAGGGTTAGAAGAAACCTAACTAGGCAGAAAGATCTCACTAAACTTTTCTCAGGTAATTACCGAAAATAGATATTGAGTTGAACTCTCTATCCTTTTCGGAGACGCGTTTATGAAGCGATTTTACAACAAACAGGGCCCTGGTATCAAAGGGAAAGTTCTCACAAGTGTGATGTCACTGACATTGCTCATGAACTTTCAGACGCCGGCACTGGCAGCATCATCAACAGATTGTGAGGGGATGAATCACCCGGCCTATCAAGATGAATACCGCGCTTGTTTAAGAGTGGATATCGCAGCTTCAGCGAGTGCCGCAGGTGTGGATTGTATCGACTGTCTTTTTGCTCAAAAGCAAGAATCAAATCCATGGGTAGAAGCACTGGGAATCGTAGCTCAGCCACTAGCATACGTGGGAGCAACATACCTTGGAGCAAAATACGCTTATAAATCACAACAAGCGTGGGCCAATGCTTATGAAGCTGGTCACACACAATGTACAAACAGATTTAACTCTTACTTAAATTACAACGTAGAGCGCGGAGCAAACCCAATTCTTCCTGATGAAGCTCAGGGTTTAGCAGCTTCATGTAACGGGATGGGAATGGGAATGTACGCTGGATACGGCGGACTATCTGGTAACGGCTACGGCGGTTACGGCAATCCATTCTTAGGTGCAGGTTACTCATCAGGATTCCTTGGCGGAATGATGGGGCCATACTACGGTGGTGGTTATGGTGGTTACGGAACAGGAATTGGAACTGGTGGATTTGGTGCAGGTCTTGGTTTAGGACTTGGTAGCGGTCTAGCAGGAATGATGGGATACGGTGGTTACCCAGGACTTGGAATCAGTGGTGGAATTAACATCGGTATCGGTGGCGGACTTGGAGGATATCCAGGAATGGGCGGATACGGTGGTATTGGTGGATACCCAGGAATGGGTGGAATCGGTGGAATCGGTGGAAGCATCGGTATCGGTGGTGGAATCGGCGGATACCCTGGCATGGGCGGAATTGGCGGTGGCATCGGTGGATACCCAGGAATGGGCGGAATCGGTGGCATTGGCGGCTACCCTGGTATGGGTGGAATTGGTATCGGCGGTGGCATCGGAATCGGTGGATACCCTGGGATCGGGGGAATTGGTGGTATCGGCGGCGGTATGGGTGGATACCCTGGAGCTGGTATCGGTGGTGGAATTAATATTGGAATCGGCGGTGGTATCGGAGGCGGTATTGGCGGTGGATACCCAGGAATGGGCGGAATTGGTGGTTATCCAGGAATGGGTGGCGGAATTGGTTACCCAGGGGCCGGTGGAATTTATGGGCCGGGAATTGGTATCGGGGGATCTATTGGTGTAGGTGGCCCAGGTGTTAACTACCCAGGCGGAATTGGAATTGGTATCGGCAACAATGGTGGATGTGGAATCCTATGTGTTGGCGGCGGTATCGGTGGAGGCATCGGCGGTGGCGTTGGTGGATATCCAATCGGTGGCGGAGGATATTATCCAGGTGGTGGAACTGGCGGTTACTATCCAGGTGTTGGTGGTAACGGTGGATACTATCCTGGTGGTGTAGGTGGTAATGGTGGTTATTATCCAGGCGGCGTCGGTGGTAACGGTGGTTATTATCCAGGCGGTGTAGGTGGTAACGGTGGTTACTATCCAGGCGGCGTCGGTGGTAACGGTGGATATTATCCAGGTGGCGTTGCTGGCAACGGCGGATACTATCCAGGAGCAGGTGGAAACGGTGGATACTACCCAGGTGGCGGTGGTGTTTACGGGCCAGGAACTATTGGTGGTGGAGCTGGTGTCGGTGTCGGCGTTGGTGGACCAAACAATGGTGGATACTGGGGAGGAACTGGCGGATGGAACGGTTCAGGTGGTTACGGAACTGGTGGCATGAACGGTGGATACTATGATCAGTATCAGGCCCAAATGCAAATGCAGTACGGAATCATGGGACAAAACCAAGCGATTGCTAACCGTATGCAAGGAAACGCGATGACAAACCAAATGGGGATGCAAGCGCTTCAACAAAATTATCAAACAGCTTATAACGACCTATACTCAATGGGTGGAGCTGGGTACTACGGTGGAGTTCCATACTCTGCAGGAAACCTAGGCGGAGTCTTTGGAGTGCAAGGTGGAATTTCAGCAAGCTTTGGAATGTAATTAGAACATTAGATCAGATAAAAAAAGAAAGGCTCCCAATGGGAGCCTTTTTTATTTCTTGTGCATTAGCGTTCTGTAATCGTCTTTAAAAAGAACTTCGATCTTATTGTTGTCGATTAGCTTCTCAACAACACCTTGTCCGAAAGTAGGGTGATTAATCACATCTCCCATTTGGAAAGACTCTCTTGTTGAGTATTCTTTTCCTTGAGACGTCGTTTTGTTCATTGCTTTAGTCCATAGGTCTGTTACAGACTCAGATGTTTTTTTACCAGAAGCAGAACGTGCGTTCTTAATGACTCTATCAATTGAAGTTTTTTTCTTTGTTGCGCTCGGATCTTTAAACGAGTGAGTCGCTTTACAAGTTTTACACTGAACTTTATCAGCTTCAGTTGCTGATTTCATAGTCACGATGATGTGTGCTAGAATCAATTTACATTTAGAGCAGTGAGAGAGGATTTCTTTTCCAACGCCGATTGAAGACATAATTTTTGAACCTATTTTGAAGTAAAAGGAATTTAAAAAGAGTATTAGAAGTGGACGAATCTGTAAAGGACAATAAGACAAAAGCAACTCTGGTGACAGTGAAAATGGAAGATAAGGCCAAACTACTTCCGACTAAACCAGGTTGTTATTTGATGAAGAACAAAGACGATCAAATAATTTACGTTGGCAAGGCCAAGAATTTGCGTTCGCGTGTCTCTTCGTACTTCAATAACTCAGCAAAAAACGCCAAAACTGATATCTTGGTCAGTCATATTACTGACTTCGATTTTATTATGACGACTTCGGATGCGGAGAGCTTTGTTTTAGAAAACACTCTCATTAAGAAGCACACTCCCAAATATAATATCCGCCTAAAAGATGATAAGTCATACCCCTATGTGGTGATCAATCACAATGAACCTTTCCCTAGACTGGAATTTGTCAGAAGGGTGAAGCGTGCTAAAGGTGTCGAGGTCTATGGCCCTTTTGTCACGGGAAGTAACGTCTGGGATATCATTCGCATCCTCACGCAAAGTTTTTGTCTGCGCGACTGCACGCTCTCGGAATTCAGGAAAAGAAAAGAGCCATGTCTTTTGTTCCAAATGCATCAGTGTAGTGCTCCTTGTGTAGGAAAGATCAGCGCAGAAAATTATGAAAAAGATCTCGATTATGCCCGCGATATGTTTTCAGGAAGCGGGAGTAAAACGATTAAAGAATTAGAAAGGCGCATGTATGAAGCCTCGGAGAATGAGGAGTTTGAAAAGGCCGCTCTTATCCGCGATAACCTTCGCGTGCTTTCTGATTTTGCCAATAATTTTAAGCAAGAAAATGCTGAGCATGGAGACGAGAAGAATCTGGATATCGTGGCCTTTTATCAGGGGGAGATTGAAGTTGATATTTCTGTCTACATGATGAGAAACGGTGTTCTTCTTGGACATAAAAATTTTAACTTTTCCAATCTCGATATTGTGGAGTCTTTGGAAGAGTCAGTGCTTAACTTTTTATTTCAATATTATTCGACGACTTATGATTCGTTGCCTGATTTGATTATTACGCAAATGGATCAGGAGAATAATGAAATGCTAGAGGCTGGAGTCAATACCCTTGGAAAGACCATCCGTGTTCGACCTCCACAAAAGAAATACGATTCATTTCTTAACCTCACTCGCGATCATGCTTTTGAACAACAGCGCGTGCGCCTGCTTCATGAAGACTCAGTTTATGTAGGGCTTAATAAGCTTAAAGATCTTCTTTCTCTTAAAGAAAGACCGGTGGTGCTTGAGTGTTATGACGTTGCCATTTTCCAGGGATCGAGCCCGACGGCTTCCCAGATAGTTTTCCACGACGGCAAGCCCGATAAGAAAAACTATCGCTATTACCATCTTGAAGAGCGTCCGGAAGGCAATAACGACTTTGCCATGATGAGAGAACTTATTATCAGAAGATCTGATAATGGAAGTCTCCCTGATGTCTTTATTGTCGATGGGGGCTGGGGGCAGGTGAATGTTTTTAAAGAGGCACTTAAAGAGCTGGAGATTAAAGTTCCAGTTGTCGGGATCGCCAAATCTAAAAACGTTCGTACTAAAGAAGGATTTAGAAGCGAAGATATTAAAAAATCTGAAGAGCGCCTGATTATCCCGGGCAGGGCCAATCCTTATTTCTTAAATCAAAACCGCTCACTTTTTAAAATTATTGTCCAGATGAGGGATGAGGCCCACAGGTTCTCACGAAAGCTTCACCATAAAGAAGAAACAAAAAGGGTGCTCGGAACAAAGAAGCCGCGAAAAGCCAAAAAAGCGGACAAGGCCTCTAGCGATTCTTAATTTCTTTTACAATAGATTCAAACACCCTTTCATTGTCTTTATTGGATAAGAAGTTCGAACGAGTGCACAGGTAAAGCTTGTAAGATTTTTTATCTCCCATCAATACTTTAACTTTCAAAGCAGACTTTTTACCAAGGCTGGATTGTGGAATGACAGCGTAGCAGCCAAGCTCTGAAACCATTTTTATCATCGAGCGATGTGAGTTGATTGAAAATTTTATTTCAATTTTTTTTAATTGCAGCTTCGTTAAATTGTTTTTTAAGAAATTGGTTGTAAAGGCGTCATCAGGGCGATAGGTCGCAAGGGGCAACACTTGATTATGTTCCAGGTCTTTTGGTTGTGACTTGAGTGATGAAATCAAGATGGCCTTGTCCTCGTAAACTCCAACGCAGTGGAGTGATTTGTTTTCCGGGACTTTGTGAATCAGGATGAAATCCAGTTCGCCTGTTAAAAGTCTATCTATCAGCTCATCCGTTGAGCGCAGAGACAGCTGGAATTTTGAGAGTTGCCCCTTTTTGTTGAGTTTGGTTAATGCTGGAATCAGGATTTTCTCTCCTGCCTCATAGACGCTGCCAATTTTCAAAGGAGCTTCACCTGTGGTTGTGGCCGAAACGGACACCAGGTTCAGGTAACTTTGATAAATTTTATCCCGAAGCACCTGGCCTTTATTTGAAAGTGCGATGTTTTTCTTATCTCTGATGAAGAGCTCATATCCAAGGCTTTCTTCCAGCAGTTTAATCTTCAGGGAAATTGCCGGTTGGGAAGTGTGAAGGATTTTAGCAGCCTGTGAAAAGCTTAAGGTGTCAGAAAGGACACAGAAGGCTTCCAAGTGGTTTAAATTCATCGACTTCATTTATACCTTTTTAATATTTAATTTATATTTTTATATTATTTTAATCTCAAATCTTTTTATTGTACATAGTGCAAAAATAAAAAGGAGATATCTATGAAGTACCTTGCACTTGGATTCTTGTTTCTTGTTAATGTAGCCTCTGCTAAATCAGTTCTTGATGAGCACCGCTGGTTAATGATGGATTGCCATAATGAAAAGTCCTCGTTTCAATTCAGCATATCAAGCGACTCTCTTGGTGGGATTAATCAGATCACTGACGCAACTATCGGTGGAGAGATTAAAAAAGCAATGGAGTGGGATCCTATTGAAGAAAAACCGATCGTGGCCTTGGCAAAAAGAAATGGAAACAACTTTGAAATTCTTCTTCGTTATGAAAATAATATCATGTGGCCAACATACTTAAACCTGAAGATGATCTACAAACCAGACGGGTATATTACTTATGTGAATGTGAATGGAGATGAGGGAGAGTATTTAAAAGAGAAAACTATTTTCCAATGCTCTATTGGAAATCATGGACGCGTCTACCTTCAGACTTCTAAATTCTAAAATAAAAAAGCTCCCCGAAGGGGAGCTCTTATGTCTATTCGATTGGCTTTCCATATTATTGAGTACGGGCCTTACGAAAAGAAATGACTTAATTTTATAAAATCAATTTATAACATGAATGATTTTTCTGTTGCCTTGTCCACAGTCCGGGCATCTCGCCGATTCCTGCATTAAAAGATTTTTGTAATCAGATAGGTGAGTCAGCACTAGTTTTGCGCCACAGATCTGGCAGTCATTGATGATCTTTTTTACGTTCTTGATATCGCCGTAATATTCTTGAAAGTTTTCGAATTTGTAGTCTGTTTCCATTGACATGCAGGTGCTCCTGTTTTCACGTTACACAATCTTTTTCGGATTTATTTTTACGCGTCTTTACACCCGGCTTTAAAAATGGGAACTTAGGGATAATTTTGCTTATGGACCAACAATTTAAAAAAATTATTCAAAAAACTAAAGCTTTAAAAGAAGACTTAGATCCTCTGGCAAAGACGTTTGAAGGTGCCCTTTTTAAGGACTCTTCATGGGTGTTTTCATTTGATGAGTCAGTGCAGGTGGAAAGTGCTCTTGCCCCTGCTCCAATGAGGGCCGCCCCATTGGCCGCGACCGCACCAGTGAAAAAAGAAGCACCAGAGAGGCCGAAAACTGGCGCTCTTTCATTAGTTCTTTTTGTTGGGGATACCTATGCTGAAGGAAAAGGGGAAGACCTTTTAGGTAAGATGATCCAGGCGATGAAGTTAAAACCTGGTGAGTTTAACCGCATCCAATTTGATGAAAAATTAGAAGACATCAATGACCTGGCCGGAAATTTAACGACGCCAAGTGCAGAAACAACAAATTTAATCGAACAAATTGAAAAATTTAAACCAGAAATCGTGGTGAGCCTTGGGGCCACTGTCACCAATATTCTTCTTGGTAAGAGAGAGAAATTGTCAGGTATTCACGGGCAATTTTTTGACAAGTCTGCAGGATCTTATCATTACCATCTTATGCCACTCTTTCATCCAGACTTTTTAGTCATCAATCCCAATATGAAACGCACAGCTTGGATTGATCTTCAGAAGGTTATGGAGCGCGTAGGGAAAATTTGATCGCCTAGGCGAGTCTCATTCTTTTTCGATACAATTAATGAGAATAATCGCTTCTAGGATGGAAGTGATTCAACCAAACATTTTTGGATGAAGTCGAGTAGGATGCTCAAGCTAACAGTTCTTTC
The DNA here is from genome assembly GCF_058446905.1 of Bacteriovorax sp. As-1. Classification (NCBI taxonomy): domain Bacteria; kingdom Pseudomonadati; phylum Bdellovibrionota; class Bacteriovoracia; order Bacteriovoracales; family Bacteriovoracaceae; genus Bacteriovorax; species Bacteriovorax sp. As-1. Next base: position 926,885 of record NZ_CP184341.1, on the reverse strand, counting down.
CTTATTATCATTTTTGACTTTGATGGACCGTGTTTCAGCGGCCCCTGTTGTCAGCGTAAGAATCGGCAAGTCTCTAAAAAATATCCACGTCACGGGCCTTGATTTAAAGAGACACCTTCTCTTTAATGATGATTATAAAAACTACACTGGAAAAAAAACGGTGAAGTTTAATTGTGAAACTTTCACGACTCTCAATAGGCAAAAAAATAAACCGATCTTGCTGGCCACACTTGAGTCGCCGACAGGCCTTCTTTCTTATGAAAACGTAAAGTATCAGGGAATGTTTAAAGTTATAACCAATTCAAAAGGAGATAGCTGTGACATTATTAATGATATCCCAATGGAAGCTTATATCAGTTCTCTCTTAACTAAAGAGATGAATTCAAAATGGCCGGCAGAAGCACTGAAGGCACAGGCCGTTGCGGCCAGAAGTTATGCTCTCCATAAGATGCAAAGCCAGCAAGTCAGTAAGGAGTTGGGAAGCGAAGCTTTTTATGATTTGGAAAGCTCTGAAAAGCACCAGGTCGGGGGCGCTTTCTTTGATGCTACTGATTCAACTATCAGTGCAGCTTATTCAACAAAAGGCGAAGTTCTACTTTCAGAAGATGGGAAAGTTCGTCCGATTTTCTTTCACGCAAAATGCGGAGGGAAAACATTAAGGCCAGATCAGGTTTGGCATAATAAAGAGCCGAGCTATCAATCGGTGAATTGCCCTTTCTGTCACAACATTGGTCCAAAAAGCTGGGCCAAGGTTATCAGCAATGAAAGAATCAAAGATTTTTTCCGCTGGGCGAGCAATCAAAAGCTCCTTCAGGAAAAATTAGAACCAAATTTTAATTCTCTGGTGATGGTGCCGGATAATATCGACCGCTTCACAGTGAATTTTTATATCAACGACCGCCCTTATATTGTGGAGAAGGCTGTCCTTCGTAGATATTTTGGAAACGTCGTTTTTCCATCAAACTCTTTTTCTCTGGAAATGAAGAGAGGTGGCTTTGTTATTTACGGTGAAGGTCTGGGCCACGGTGTAGGACTCTGCCAAATGGGTGCTTTTGCTCTGGCAAAACAGGGCTGGTCATATAAAAAAATCCTCGCTCACTACTTTCCTGGTCACGTTCTGAAAAAGATGTATTAGACTATAGGTCTGATGACTATTTTTAAATCCCTGTTTATTTTTAGTTTTTGCTGCTTCATGCTCGCGCGTGCCGAAGCCCTGACGATTCTTATCGATCCAGGTCATGGCGGTGAAGAGGATGGTGCGGTAGCGAAAACTCAGGGAGAAAATCCTCCACGGACAATCAAAGAAAAAGACATTGCTTTAGAGATCGCTAAAAGAATTCACGAACTTCTTCGTCAGAAAAATTACAGTGTGTACTTGACCCGCAGTTTTGATCGCACAGTGACTCTTCCGGAGCGTGCGGCGATTGCCGAGAAAACGAAGGCCGATCTTTTTATTTCTGTTCACATCAACTCTAGCCCAGAGTCGGGCGCCGTCGGTTTTGAAACTTACTATCTTGATAACCATGATGATGTGGCCATTAAGAAAGTAGAAAAAACAGAAAACGTCCAGGCCTCAGGTGATAATGTTGTCGTTCAGCAAATCCTGGTGGATTTAGTTGTTGAGCAGACAGTGAGCACGTCAAAACCGTTGGCAGAGAGTATCCACGGTGTTTTAAAGCAGACAGTAGGGCGCAAGTATAAAATCCCAAGTCGTGGTGTAAAGCCGGGGCTCTTTTATGTTCTGGCACTTTCAAAACGTCCGGGTGTTTTACTTGAAGTCGGATTCATCTCCACATACAAAGAAAGAGTGAGAATGATGGACCCGAAGTTTCAGGATGATTATGCAAGAGCTGTAGTGAATGGTATTGAGAGTTACATTAGAAAGCAGCAAGCGAAAACCAGGTATAACGTTCTCAAAAAGAAGAGATAAAAAAAGCCCTCTTTCGAGGGCCTTTTTATTTTAGAACTGACCGTTACAAGTCGGTTTTGTAAATGATGTAGGAATTTGAACAGTAGGTGGAGAGTATGGATTGCTTAGATTTCTCTCCGAAGTAATCACAGTGTTCATCGCTAAATCAACAACGCTGTATCCACAGTAAGTATTGCTATCAAGTACGATCCCATATGGAGCAGCGAAGTTTCTAAGTGCGCGCTCGTTAGAGATGATTGATGGAAGTGTAGAGTAAGAGTTCTTTAATTCACAGAATGATAGAGTTACGTTGAACCCGACAACTTGTGAACCGCTTACAACTTGAGTAACGAACATCAGGTCGCGGTAAGCACTTACCCCGATCCAAAGTTTATTAATAGTCCCGTTTGTTAAGAAACCTGACTGCCAGTTACCACCGATTTTATTTGAAGCAACGACTCCACCTTGAACGTAAAAGCTAACATCGTTAGTTAGACGGTAACCGTTCATGCACGATACGTTTGCTTTAATGCTTTGTACCTGATTGATAATTGTACTTCCCACCGATGTATTTAGCGCAGAGTTACCAGTATAAAAAGGAGAAGACCCCGATATACTACTGTTTACTTTATTTTCCTTCTTTCCACACGACACAAGCACAAGCGCTGTGGCGATCAGGCAAAGGTTTAAGGAGTATTTTAATCTCGATTTCATATCCGTCTCCACGGGTAGGATTATATGTCTTCTGACTATTCGGGTACTTTAACAAAAGACTTTAATTAAAAACCTAAGACCGCCAAAAAAACTCAGGTTAATTGAAGAATTTTCAAGATTTAGACGATACGGTTTAAAATAGATTAAATTCATTTAAAGAGACGTTTATGGGATTGATCGAACTCAAAGACAAATATTTAAAGCTCCTATCGGATGAGGAGCAACAGTTTAAGGTGGGCATGGGGCTGAAGTTCCTTGGCGTTTCCTTGTTCTGCACGCTCTCAGTACTACTTTTTACTTATCTTCTTATAAGAATTGATTTGATCTTTTTTGTGGCCAATGGATTTCCCGGAGCTCTGGACTTTCAAGATGCCTTTTTTGAGTTCGTTTACTCTTCGCTTTATGAAAAGCTGGGATGGCTTTTTTTCTCAGGACTTTTTATTTTTGTTTTAGGTTATTATCTTTCGGGTATTATGCTGAGACCTTTTAAGGTTATCGGTCAGTATTGTGAAGACAAGATGAGTGATAAGAAGAATTATTACACACCGGATTTCTTCTCTGACCTGAAATTGCTTACGTCTTTTTCGGTTTTCTTTTTTTCCAAGATTGATGAAGGGGTTATTAAAGGGAAGGTGACACCTAGTGAAGTTCCCGTGCATTTTACGCGTATCCATAAACCAATTTTTGAGACCAGCTTCTTTTCTAACTATGTTCTTATCATTATTATTTTTGCTTTAATGTCATCAGTAGGGATCGTGGCCATTAATATTGAGATTCGCGACCAGATCTTTGAGCTGGCCCGTAAGTTCCTCGCCAATAACCATCAAGTGAATTATTTTTTGGATGAGCAGTTTGTCATTGCAGATATCGCCGTCTATTTCTTCGTAATCTTACATCTGTTTCTTTATTTTCTTTTGGGAGTGCACATGTACGCCAAGGTGGCGACTCCGGCCTTTGCCGTATTTGCAACAATGCGCTCATTTCTGAAGGGGAATTACCACAATCGAGTGCATTTAATCGGTTATTATTATCTGCGCAACGATTGCAGGAAAATTAACAAATATCTTGAGCATGTTCAAAAAAACCTGACTTAAACGCTCTACACGAAATTTCCCTTTGAAAAAAGTCCCAAGGTTTGAGAAACTATGAGAACTAAAAATTAGTTACTCTTGTTACCAAACCAAAGGATGGATATGAAATTTTCAAAATTGCTAGTTCTCTGCCTAGGTACAGTGCTTCTTGCGAGCTGTACGTCTGATGAAAAAATGAAACAACAAATGACTAAACTTCTACAGGAAGATCCAAAAATCCTAACAGAGGCAATTGAAAAACATCCAGCTGAATTTATCACTGCTCTTCAAAACGCTGCTAAGAATGCTCAGGAAGAAATGGGTAAGAAGCGTGAAGAAGACGAAAAAAAGAAACTTGAAGAGTCATTTGATAAGCCACTTGTGGCAGAAATCAGAAGTGACGAAGCTATCCGTGGGCCAAAAGATGCTCCTCTTACACTTGTAGAGTACTCTGACTTTGAATGTCCATTCTGTTCACGTGGATACGCAACAGTTAACGACCTAATGAAGAAGTACAACGGAAAAATCCGTTTCATCTACAAGCACCTTCCACTTAGCTTCCACGAGCAAGCGATGATCTCTGCTCAATACTACGAAGCGATTCGTCTTCAAAATGAGCAAAAAGCATGGCAATTCCATGATGAAATTTTCATGAACCAAGCAAAACTTAAAAACGGAGCTGCGTTCCTAGATGCTTCTGCTAAAAAAGTTGGTGCTGACATGGCAAAACTAAAAAAAGACCTGAACTCAGATGCAGTTAAAAACAGAATCGCTGCTGATATGAAAGAAGCTGCAGATTTCGGAATGCAAGGAACTCCTGGTTTCCTTCTAAACGGTGTTCCTGTTCGTGGTGCTTACCCGGCCGAATACTTTGTTACTCTAGTTGATGAACTAGTGAAACGTGGAAAGGTAAAGCTTTAGTCTTTAGCTTTAGTTAAATTGTCTTTTTAAAAAGTCCGTTTATAATATCATTCAAAGGGTCACGTAATAGTGGCCCTTTTTATTTTCAACAATTAAACAAATGAGTCGTCTATGGAAGGATCTGTTTACAGTTCTTTAGGTCTTCGAATGAATCGCACATTCCGCGAAAAGCAGGGGGAATTGCTTTCATTAAAAGATTTCCTTGAACACAAGTTCATCATTCATAATCAGGATGAGCTTAAAAAGATTTTTATCAAAGACCTGAAGGGGATTTTGCAAAAGGAGAACCTTTTTGATTTGATTCAGGGATTCTTTGATCTAGAAACAGATTTGAATAATGCTTATGAAAGACTGGACTTCGAAATTACTCAGGTAAATTTCGACGAGTTTTATAAAAATCTTTCTCCGGTCTTAATGAGAGCGCTTTTAGAAAACTCAACTCAGCCAGACAATGCTGTTATGATTTTAAAATCTATTAAAGAGGCCCTGCGTATCGCTCTTGAGGAAGAGTTGGTGCAGCTAGAAGATATCGAGGGTTAATATGAATCGTAAAGAATTAATTGAAGTGCTTTTAAAAGACCGCGACCTATCGACGATGACTAAGAAGCAGGCCAATCAGTTCATTGATGTCATGTTAGACACTATAAAGAGAACAGTTAAAAAAGGTGAGGATGTAACTCTGGTTGGATTCGGCACTTTTACTAAATCGAGAAAAGCTTCAAGACTTGGAGTGAATCCGTCAACTGGCGAGCGTATCAGAATCCGTGCTCGTGTCGTTCCAAAGTTCAAACCAGGTAAGCCCTGGAAAGAAAGCTTGTAATTTGATCTGATCAGTCGGGTAAATTTTTCCCATGTCAAAAGACAGACTGTCAAAATTCCCAACTTTTTCTCTCAAAAGGGAACTTTCTTCCATTTTTTAATGTCCGCACTTGAACCATTTTGCCTTCCTATGTATAATTTTTGACAGGTACCCAATAAACCATGGAAGGTGAAAAGTTGGCCGAAGAGAATAAGACCGCTGATCAGGAAGGATCGAGCGCCCCGTCTGGAAAAAATCCGTTATTAGTCGTTTTAGTATTAGTGAATACTCTTGCGGTATGTGCAATCGGCTTTTTCCAATTTCAAAATCACAAGAAATTAAACTCAGTAACAACAGCTGCAGATGTTATGCAACAGCAATTAGCTGAAGGCGAACACGGTAGTGGTGCTGCTGCAGAAGGTGGTGCTGCTGAAGGTGGTGGAGAGCACGGAGCTCCTGCTGCAGGTGGAGCTGCAAAAGAAGTTAAGACTGATGGTCTAATGTATCCAATTGATCCGTTCACAGCAAACCTTGCTCAAGGCGATGGACCAAAGAGATACATTCGTATTTCATTAGTATTAAAGTTCACGAAAGATACAAAGAAAGAAGAAGTAGATGCAAGAAAGCCACAGATTTCGGACGCTATCATCAGTATGTTGAATGCGAAAAAACCTGAAGAGCTTCTAAAGCGTGAAGGAAAAGAGTACTTAAAAGAAGAAATTAAGACGGCAATCAATAACTTTCTTATTGATGGTCACTTGGAAGATATTTATTACGTAGGATTTCAAATTAACTAGACCGAGAAACATGGGCTGACATGATGTCAGCAAGCACAAGCTTTAAGAATCCCAGGAGGGGAGAATTATGGCACAAGTACTAAGTCAAGATGAAGTAGATGCATTATTGAACGCTGTTAACGATGGTGGAACAGACTCGTTTTCAGGTGGTGGTGACACTGGTGGTGGATCATCAGATGACTCTGATGAAAACATTCAGACCTACGACCTCACCAACCAGGACCGCGTTATCCGCGGAAGAATGCCCATCCTGGAAATTATCTATGAAAGATTCATCAGAAGCTTTCGTGTATCGCTTTCTAACTCCCTTAGAAAGATTTCGACAATTTCAATTATTTCTACCGACCTTTTAAAGTTCGGTGAATTCGTCAATACACTTCCGATCCCATCGTGCATGTGTATTATGAGATATAACGAACTCAGAGGACCAGCTCTTCTGGTGTTCGAATCAAAACTTGCTTACGCTATCATCGATTCATACTTCGGTGGAACAGACCGCCCATTCACAAAGATTGAAGGGAAAGAATTCACGATGATCGAACTATCGTTCATGAGAAAGATCATGGATATGGCGATCAACGATCTTGAAGAAGCATGGGCACCAGTTCACCGTATCGATGCTCAGTATTTAAGAACGGAAATTAACCCTCAGTTCGTAGGGGTTGTACCTCCTTCAGATGTAATTATCGCAACAACTCTTGAAGTTGAATTCGAATCAGCTTCAGGAACAATCATGATCGTCGTTCCGTATTCGACGATTGAACCAATTAAGCAAAAGCTTTCTTCTAGCTTCCAGACTGATAACGAAATGGCAGATTCCATCTGGACTCAGGCCATGAATGAGCACATCAAGAACACAAAAGCGACAATGGTTGTTCGCCTAGGTGAAACTGAGATGACTCTGGGAGATCTTCTAACATTGGAGCCGGGAGATATTATTCCACTCAATCAGGATGCTTCGGGAGAAGTCACTGTGGCAATTGAAGGTGTGGATAAAATGAAGTGTCTGATGGGGACTTACAAGGGAAGTCGCGCTGTACAGATCACTCACGTGGATACACCAGTAACGTATGATGAAGAAGCAGAAGATTAAATAAGGGTAGGAGAGGAGATAAAGATATGAATAAGGTGACAGTTGATAGAATGGCAGATTCGGTAAAGGCGGGGGATGACTCTCTCAATAAGCTAAAAGTCCAGAACCTGGATTTTATCTTAGATATCCCGCTAAAAGTTTCAGTAGAGCTGGGAAGAACTCAGATCATCGTGAAAGATTTACTACAACTTGGTCAGGGTTCGGTTTTGGAACTAGATAAGCTGGCCGGAGAGCCGCTTGAGATCCTGGTAAATGGCAAGCTGGTTGCAAAAGGTGAAGTAGTAGTTGTTAACGAAAAATTTGGTATTCGTTTAACAGATATTATCAGCCCGATTGAACGCATTGAAACTTTAAAATAAACATTTCCAAGGATTGGAGAAGACAGTGAAAACATTAGTACTATTAATCGCAAGCTTAATTTCCTTAAACATCTCAGCTGCTGATGTCACGATCAAAGGTGCTGACTTAGTTAATGCGAAAGGAAGCGAATCAAAACTAGTCATCAGACACGCGGGAGCGTTAAACGACAATCCAAAAATCAGTGTTTCAGACAAAGTTTTAAGCATTTCCATCCCGAATTCAGGATTAGGTGCAAAGATTAATAAGAAAGTAAACGGTTCAGCTCTATCGGCGACGATGACTGGAGAAGAAACGGTTGCAGTTAATGTCATTCTTCCATACTCACTTAAAGGTAGAGAATCAGACGTAACGATCGCCCTGAGAGATGGTGCTATCGACGTACACTATCCACGCCTACAGGCCCAGAAAACAGCTGAAACACAGGCTTCAAGAGCTCCAAGTATCACTGATAAAGCAATCGTCCTGGATACAGAAGCTAACAATGCAGAAGCAGAGAAGTTAGATGAAAACTATTTATCAACTCTGGTTAAAAAGCAGGAGAAGCTAGCGGACGAAAAACACGCAGAAGATAAAAAAGTGGCCCAAGATGATACTACCCAAACTGGTACCGATAGAGTCAATCTGACTCAGTCAGGTGTTGCCAAGTCTGTAAATACTACTGAAAAAGGCACGACTCAAACTGAAGGTAACGGGGAATCAAGATTTTCGGTTGCTGGCTATATTGGCAAGTTCGTTGCTTTCTTAGCTATTATGATCGCTGGATTCTACGGGGTGCTAACCTTGTTTAAGAAAGGGATCATTAAGAAGGGAAAACTAGGATTTTTACACAGTACAAAGCTTGTTGAGGTGTTAAGCACAACTCACATTGCTCCAAAGAGAACATTGATGATGGTTAAGGCCCACAAACAAGTTTTCCTGATCTCGAGCTCTGAAACTGGTGTTCAGTTCCTTTCAGAGATCAACGATGTTGCAGGTCTGATCAAAACAGGCGAAGAAGAAATCACAGGATCAAACTTTGATACAAACCTTTACTCGGCAAACAAGACAGATAAAGAGTTCAAGTTAAAAGAAGAAACAAGATACGCAGACATTCAAGACGATTATGAGATGGACTCATTGGATGACATGTTAAACGATTCTGTTCCTGCGGCGAAAAACGAAAGAAAGAACGCAGGCGCTTCTGGTCTGGCAAACGCTTACGGAGCAACGAATGCTTCGAAGGCCATTGAAAAATCACCGGTTAAAGACCAGGTGAGATTCTCTGATCAGATTAAGACGAAAGTAAAAAATCTAAAACAACTTTAATAGGATTGGTGAGCATGGATGCTCGAATGAAAAAACTTTTAAAAATGCTGGCACTCATAGTAGTGCCGCTTGTTCTTCCGGCCCTGGCTTTTGCTCAGGCCGCTCCGGGAGCCAATAACGTGGCCCTTCCAGGGATGTCGATCAACTTCGGTCAAGGTGTAAACCTGGTAGACTCAATTGAAGTTCTTCTTCTTTTCACGATCATCACATTAGCTCCATCAATTCTTATTCTTTGTACAAGCTTTACAAGAATCTTGATTGTTCTTTCTTTCATGAGACAGGCAATCGGTACTCAGAACATGCCTCCTAACCAACTTCTTGTAGGTTTTGCACTTTTTCTTTCACTGTTTGTAATGCAGCCGACAGGGGAGAGAATTTACAACAAAGCAATCCAACCTTATATGGCAAAACAAATCACAACGACTGTGGCGATTGATGAAATCGTTTTAGGTCTTCGTGGTTTTATGCAAAAGCAGGTAAGAAAAGCTGATATTGGTCTTTTCTACGACGTAACAGGAAAAACGGCTCCTCAGACAATTGATGATGTTCCGATTCATTACTTGATTCCGGCCTTCATTATTTCTGAGTTAAAGACGTCATTTCAAATCGGGTTCCTGCTTTATATCCCGTTTTTAATCCTGGATATGGTCGTAGCTTCGGTTCTAATGGCGATGGGGATGATGATGCTTCCTCCAGTCGTTGTGTCTCTTCCATTTAAGCTTTTACTTTTTGTACTGGTAGATGGATGGCAACTTGTAACAGGATCGATCTTAAGATCGTTCAACCAATAGGCGGCGTATGCAATTTGATTCATACACAGACATTACTCATCAGGCAATTAAAGTTGCTCTTATGGTTTCAGCTCCAATGCTGGTTGGAGCATTGATTGTAGGTATTTTAGTATCGCTTTTTCAGGCGGTGACTCAGATCAACGAGCAGACGTTAACGTTTATCCCAAAGATCATCGTTATCGTAGCAGCTCTTATGTTCTTTGGACCATGGATGTCTGATTCACTAACGACGTTTACGAAAGATTTAATTTTACAGATTCCTAACATTGTAGCTGAGAGATAATAGGAATGTTGAATATTCAAATAACAGACATGGCAATGATCACAGCATTCTGGTTAGCATTTACCAGATGGCTTGCTATCATTTTCCAACTGCCGTTATTTGAAAGTGTAACGATTCCGGTTGTGGTAAAAGTCCTGACAACTCTGATGCTGACTTTTGCTTTTTTCCCTTTAATTCAGGATCAGCTTCTTTTAGATATCAAGCACGTTGGGCCAGAGAGCTTCTGGTACTTAACAATTTTTAACACTCTAGTAGGACTAGTGATTGGCTTTTTTGTAAAAGCAATCATGAGTATCTTCATTTCAACTGGTGCGATCATCACTCAGCAGATCGGATTAAACGCTCTAAGTTACTTCGATCCTTTAGCAGGTTCTCCGATCGGTCCATTTGAAAAACTAATTGAGTGGACAGTGCTTATGATGATCATCACTTCGGGGGCCCTGCTTCCGATGTTTAAAGGTGTGATCTCATCGTTTTCAACGATCCATGTTTACAACATTGGAAAACTTGCGCACTCGATTGATTTTTTCATGATCATGTTTAAGTCGATCTTCATCTCGTCAATCATGCTGGCAACGCCGATGATTTTCGTGAACTTGATTATTAACGCTGTCATGGGAATCATTTCCCGTGCAGTTCCTCAGATGAACGTTATCGCTGTAAGTTTTGCGGTTAACATTGGACTGGGGCTTTTAGTGTTTGCAGTAGGCTCAGATGAGTTCTTTGCAACATGTTTTAGAATTTACACTGAAAGACTGGGAGATTGGTTCCAGTTAATGTCGTAAGACTATAGTACACACTGTTTCAAGGATTGAAGCAGTTTTGAGGGCAGTAGAATGGCCGAAGAAATGGACGAAGGCGAAAAAACCGAAGAGCCGTCCCAACACAGAATTGATGAGTTTAGGAAGAAAGGGGATGTCGCCTCTTCACGAGAACTTACGTCTGTTCTCGTCCTGGCCGCATGTCTTTTAACTCTTTCTCTTTCATTAGTTTTTATTTTTGAGCAAATGACTGCTTATATTGAGTGGCTTTACACTCTTGATATCGCTTCTGCTTATTCGCCACAGGCCCTAAATACAATTACAACAAAAACGTTTGTGGTTGCTGCCAAATGTGCGGCCCCAGTTTTATTTGTAGCATTGTGTGTGGGGGTTCTTGCTCAAGTGGCCCAAATTGGAATCCTTTATTCTCCGGACATTCTGGAGCTGAACTTCGATCGCGTAAATCCAATCAACGGAGTGAAAAAACTTTTTTCAAAGCAAGCTCTGTTTGAAGCGGTAAAAGGTGTATTTAAGTTTGTTGTTGTTTTAGCTGTTGTCTACACTTACTTAAAAGACGATGTGGCCCGCTACAACGGTTTCATGCACCTGGAAATCTCTCAAACGTTCTTCCACGCAAAAGACCTACTACTTAGAGTTTCTTTTGCCATTATTCTCTCTCTTGCCGTGATTGCAGTCTTAGACTTTGCCTGGCAGAAGTTTACTTACAAGCAGAAGTTGATGCAAACGAAGCAACAATTAAAGCAAGAAAGTAAAGAGCAAGATGGTAACCCTGAAGTTAAGCAGAGAATCCGTCAGATTCAGCGTGAGATGTCTAGAAAACGTATGATTCAGGATGTGAAGACGGCCGACGTTATTGTCACCAACCCAACTCACATTAGTATCGTTTTGAAATATGATTCAGAAACAATGGTTTCTCCGATAGTCGTTGGTAAAGGTCAGGATCACCTGGCAATGAGAATCAGGGAAGTGGCTAAAGAGCACAACATTCCAATCGTAGAAAACGTTCTTCTGGCAAGAACACTTTATAAAACAGTTAAAGTAGGTCACCCGGTTCCGCGCAATATGTATAAAGCGGTCGCCGAAGTACTGGCCTTTGTTTACAAGCTTAAAAAGAAGCGCAAAGCGCTTTCTTAAAATAGTGAGAGTAGGTAGCGAATGAATGATTTTTTAAAGAAAATGAAAATCTTCTCCCAAGGGCCGGATGTTTTAGCGGCCGTGGGTATCCTGATGATCCTGGTGGTGATGATCGTTCCGATTCATCCATTCATCCTGGATTTATTACTGGCCTTATCTCTGGCAACTTCAGTCATGATCATGCTGGTTGCTCTTTATTCAAAGAAGCCATTAGACTTCTCTACATTTCCTTCAGTCCTGCTGATCTCAACATTATTTCGTCTGGCCTTGAACGTAGCTTCAACCAGAAACATTCTGATTCACGGAGCTAGTGACGGAACGGCGGCAGCAGGGGAACTCATCAAGTCTTTCGGAGAGTTCGTAGTAGAAGGGAACTTCGTTGTAGGTATTATTGTCTTCATCATCTTAGTTATCATCAACTTCATGGTAGTAACAAAGGGTGCTGGTCGCGTAGCTGAAGTTGCTGCAAGATTTACACTCGATGCGATGCCAGGTAAGCAGATGGCGATCGACGCCGACTTGAACGCTGGTCTAATCAACGATGTTGAAGCAAAAAGACGCCGTAAAGAAGTTGCTGAAGAAGCTGACTTTTACGGGTCTATGGACGGTGCTTCGAAGTTCGTACGCGGAGATGCAATTGCAGGTATCTTAATTACAGCGGTAAACATCATTGGTGGTATCATCATCGGTGTTGCTCAAAGTGGGATGGATTTTTCAACTGCAGCTCAAACTTTTACCCTTTTAACAGTGGGTGATGGTCTTGTGACTCAGATCCCGGCCCTGATTATTTCTACGGCTGCCGGTATTATCGTTACTCGTTCAACTAACGATGAAAACATCGGAACTCAGGTTTCAAAACAATTTAAGGTTCACCCAAAGGCCATCTATATCGCAGCAGCGGTACTTGTATTCTTTGGTTTAATTCCGGGACTTCCAAAACTTCCATTTTTTATGATGGGTGGGGCCCTGGCATACGTCGCTAACAGAATTGAAAAATCTAATACTCAGGAAGAAGTGGCAGAAAAGGCAAAAGCGGTGGAAGTTACCAAAAAGGCCAACCCACAAAACCTGGAAGAACTTCTCAATATGGAACTGGTCGAGCTGGAAGTTGGTTATGGTCTTGTTCACTTGGTGGACACGGAACAAAACGGAGACCTTCTGGAGCGTATCACTCACATGAGAAAAATCTTTGCTTTAGACTGGGGGGTTATTATTCCTTCGGTTAAGATCAAGGACAACCTGGAGTTAAAGCCTGGTGGATACTCTGTAAAAATTAAAGGGGTGCAGGTAGCGAAAGGGGAGTTAATGTCTGATTACTTCTTAGCTATGGACCCGGGAACAGTTATTGAGAAGATGGACGGTGTAGAAACTACAGAGCCGGTCTTTGGTTTAAGAGCTGTTTGGATTTCTGAAGATCAAAAAGAAGATGCTCAGTATAACGGATACACCGTAGTGGATTGCTCAACTATTGTAGCGACTCACTTAACAGAAATCCTGAAATCAAACCTTCATGAGCTGTTCGGACGCCAGGAATTAGTACGCGTTCTGGACAATTTTAAAGAGACAAACCCAAAATTAGTCAACGATTTAATTCCGGAGATCGTAAATTTAGGGATCGTTTTAAGAGTCATGAAAAATTTACTTCGCGAGGGAGTTTCAGTGCGTGATCTACGCACAATTTTAGAGACTTTATCAGAGTATGGCTCTACAATAAAAGACACTGAGGCACTGACAGAACACTCTCGTCAGGCCCTGTTTAGAACCATTACTGAGAAGATTAAAAGTGATTCAGGAGATATTCCGTTGTTCACTCTAGATCGTAATATTGAAGAGTCTATCGCTCAAAATATTATCCAGACGGATCAGGGACACCAATTGTCTCTTGATCCGAAAGTTACTCAGATCATCCTTGCTTCTCTCAACGAAAAAATTGAAGAGGCAACAAGCATGGGTGAAAAGATGGTTGTATTGTGTTCGCCAGTTATTCGCTCGCACTTCAAGCGCTTAACTGAAAAGTTTATCCCTAACCTTGTGGTAGTAAGCCACAATGAATTAAGCCCAGACGCTAATATCAGATCACTAGGAACGGTGAGGTTGTAAGAGATGTACGTTAGAAAATTTGAAGCCGACAGCATTGAAGAAGCTTTAAAAGACATTAAGCGTGAATTAGGTCCTGATGCAGTTATCTTAAAAACGATAACTAATAAGGGTCTTAAGGGCGCATTCAAAAAGAAAAAAATCGAAATCACCGCCGCGATCTCTGAAAAAAATTACGTCAGAAAGGCGTCAGTCGACACCATCTTAAACGACAATCAAAAAGAAGAATTTTACAATGGCAGCGCAAGCTATATTGCCAATATGATCGACCAGCACGATCAGTCTCAGGAGAAACGTGCAGTGCAAACGAACAATCAATCTCAAAGAAATGGTTCAGGATATGGAAGTGCCGGACTTAACCGTCCTGTGAGCACGACAAAAAATATCGCTTCATCAATCAAAGAAGGTCTGGATGATTTCCTAAGCCTTGGAGAAAGAGAAGAGCGCCAGCCGAGAAGGGGAGCGCAGGAATTTAATTTTGATGATGAAATTGAATCGGTGAGACCTGTTCCTCAAGCGCCACAAAGACAAGCAGCTCCTCAGGCGAGAGCGCAAATGCAAGCTCAGCCACAAATGCAGGCCGCTCCAGTTCAGCAAGCAGCTCCAGTTAGATCAGCTGTGTCTGATGAGCACTATGAAAAACAAAAAAACAAGATTGATGAACTAGAGAAAAAACTTTTTGAACTAACAAGAAATTTCGAACGAATTCACAAAAAAGAACCAATTGGAATTTACCAGTTAAGAACAACTCTAAGAAGCCTGGATATCAACGAAACTTATATCCAGACTTTAATTAAAAAGGGTCTGTTTGAACTAACAGATACAGATGTAGAAAATGCTGACGTGGTTTTTGAATTCGCTCTTCGCGAAATGATGAACACTGTTAGCACGGCAATGCCGCTTTTTTCGAATACTGATAGTAAAAAACAACCGGTGATCACAGTTTTCCTTTCGGAAATGTCATGTGGTCAAACGTCGATGGTACAAAAAATCGGAGCAATGAAGCCTGATTCAGTTATCATTAAAAATTCTGTGACAACGATCAATCCAAAAACAACTCCATCAACTCCGTTTGCAGAGAAAATTTTTGGTCTAAATGTTGTTAAAACTAATTCAATTGCAGAAATCGTTGCAGAGTGCCGTAAGGCCCTGGAAAGCGGAAAATCAGTTTTCATCGATTACAAATGCAGCGAATCTGAAACAAACGAAACGAAAAAATTTATCGATGGTTTAAGACGTGCATTTTCGAAAGTGGAAGTATTGATCACTCTTTCAGCAATCCACACAGAATTGTACAATAGAAAAGTCCTTGGCAGCTACAGAAGACTTTCTGATGGAGCTGTTGTTTCGCACGTTGATGCGTGTTTAAACTTTGGATCACTCTTTAACATCACACAAGATATTAAAGATCTTCCATACAAGTTTTTCGGAACAGGAGAAGTATGTCCGGATGATATTGAGCCAGCAACAGTTGAGCGCTTAATGGCCGGAATTTTTAAGTTATCGTAAACGTTTTTTAACATTTAAGAAAAGTGAAGACCATGAGGGAATTCACTAGAAGATAAGCTAAAGGGGAGACAGGAAGTCCATGCTTAGTTTAAAAAAGCCCAATCCAACGGATTGGCTAGTTTCACAGAATAAGTACCAGTCGAAAAAAACGTCTCTTAAAGCTAAAACGATCTCAGTAACTGCTGGGAAAGGTGGAGTTGGAAAAACTTCAGTTGCCGTGAAAATGGCAAAACTTCTGGCAGAGTCAGGATATAAAGTCCTTCTTTTAGACTGCGACACCAATCTGTCAAATACAGTGGTGAAGCTTGGTCTTCCAATTACCAATTATTTTTACGAACTAGTCTCTGCTCAAAGAGAGTTCGATGACTGTCTTCATAAGGACGGAAACTTGCACCTGCTATCAGGCTGTAACGGAAGCATCGATCTTTTTAATAAGAGTCTGGAAATTGACCGCGTGATCATCGATATTCTGGTCAACCATGAAAAAGATTACGATTATATCATTCTTGATTGCCCGGCCGGGATTACAAAAGAAACCCTTACTCTGAACGCTTACAGCGACTACCGTTTTGTGGTGGTGACGCCTGATAAGTCTTCAGTGACGGATTCATACTCGTTAATCAAAATTTTAAATAAAGAGTTTGGTGTTAACGATAACCATCTTCTGATCAATAAAATTTCTTCTGAGTCTCAATACCAAAGAATGATCAAAACCCTGAGTGAAACAGTCGAGACTTTCTTAAAGTGTCGTCTACACATTCTTGGAGGAGTGAAGAAAGAAGAGTTACCTGACGATCATTTCGATACTGTTCTACTTCACCAGGCAAATAATTCCCTTCATAAAAATTTCGTGAATATTGTAACAAGATTCACCGATGAGATAGAGGGCGCTAGTGGTCTGCACGACTTACATTATTCGGCGCAGTTCCAACAAGACGTTCGTTTAACAGTATAATTAAGGGAGCACTTTAGATGTCAACTCTATCAAAAAAATTAAAAAATCTTAAAGACTACCGTTCAACTGTTGAGCCGAAAGTTAAAGATGAAATCATCGTTGAATACGCACCATTAGTTAAGTATATCGCGCAGAAAATTGCTTCTCGTCTTCCCTCGAATATCGAACTGGATGACCTGATTTCATGCGGGGTCATCGGACTAATGGACGCAATTGAAAAATTCGATCCAAACCGCGACAACAAGTTTAAAACATACGCTGAATTCCGAATCCGTGGAGCGATCCTGGATGAACTTCGTGCTCAAGACTGGGTGCCAAGGTCAATTCGTGAAAAAGCTAAGACTGTTGAGCGCGCTTATTCAAAACTAGAAGCTAACCTAGGCCGTCCTGCGACTGACGAAGAAATGTGTTCAGAGCTGGGGATGAACCAGGAAGAATTCCACGATTTATTAAACAAAGCAAAGTCGATCTCTCTTCTGAATATCGACGACTCAGCAAGTTTCAATAAAGGCGATAAAAAGCTAATTTCTGAAGTGATGGAAGACCATAAGGCGCTTAACCCATACACGACAGTTTCGCAAAAAGACTCTCGCGAAAAAATTAAAGAGGGGATCATGACTCTGCCTGAAAAGCAAAGACTGGTGCTTTCTCTTTATTACTACGAAGACCTTAACCTGAAAGAAATCGGACAGGTTCTGGACGTAACTGAATCGCGCGTGTCTCAGCTTCACACTCAGGCCATCCTGAAGTTAAAAGCAAAACTACGCACGTTATTTGAATCTTCTGAGGACCTTGCAGGATAATGGCCGATAAACAAGAAACCATGAACTATCAATCAGACTTTGAAAAAGGTCTGGAAGCTCTAGAGGACATTCAGCTCCTTTCTGAGTTTTCTGTGTCTCCAATTGTGAGTCACGCGTATTTCCACCTTTCAGAAATGAAGAGAAAGGCCGACGCTATTTCCAGCGGACAGGTTTCTCACTACGATATGGTGGGGAAAGTTCTGGATGAAAAAATCAGCATGATTATTGATGATTTTTTCGGTAACAAGTCCCGCTTTAAGGGATACGAATTCTATAAAAATACTAAAAAAATTGACCTGAAAAAATGGAACCTGGTTTTAGAGACGATCCCTGAGATCCTCTCGCTAGTGACCCTGTTTAATTACCACGGTTCAGTTGATGTGCGCTTTGATGACAGCAGGCTTATGATCTCAGGCCTTATCCTGGAAGATGGGAACCTGGAGAGAAGCAGAAAGCTTATTTACGTTATCACTAGAAAACTTCTGCGCGCTAAAGTCCTTTTAACTTTCAACCTAGAGAAGACGGCGAGGGCCGGACTATTTAAGTTGGTTTTAAAGGCCGATCTTTCTCACGATGAAAACCTAGTCTACCGCGTTCACTTTAAAGTGAATAAACATGAACAGTATATGGTTGGTTTTTCGAACGTCTTTTGCCAGTATCGTTCGAATCTTCAGGACGTTAATTTAGTAGGTGAGCATAATGTTGTAGAGATCGGTCACGACCTCTCTGTAAAGCATTATATCGGATTACCTGAGTTAACTCGTTTAGAATCGGCCAACAAAGAAATTTTGCACTTTCCCTTTTTATTTCGTCCACTTTCAATCATACTACCAGTGAAGGGGAATCTTGGGACTACCGCCTTTTCACGCAGTCTGGATGACGAAAACAAGAGAAAACAGGATGTTTCTAAATACTATCGTACGATCGATTTTTTCTCGCTATTTAATCTCTAACATTTTTAAGTTTCAGGAGTCGCTATGCGTTTCACTCTAGGACGTGCCGTACACTTTTATTACGTAACGGTGTTGGTTGCTATTACTGCTCTATTTGCTTACGGAGTAAAGCACTATTGGGACACTGGACTTCTCAATATTGATTACGTCAGCAATCTTTATGATGGAACAAGTAAAGTTAAGGCCGTTAAAGAAAGAAACGATGTTGAAGAACTTAAGAAGTTCGTCGACGGTGACCGCATCAAAGATGCCAATAAAGTTTTCTCTCGTCTTGAAATAGATGTTAAAGACCTGAAGTCGATTAAATCAACAGATGATAAAAGCAACTTTGATGAACATTTAAGACAAGTGAAGTCTTCTCTTGTGGCCTTTCAATCCGCCCCTGAATTAACAACAATCCTTACAAACTTAAATTCAAAAGTTTCTAACTTTGAAAACTTTGTCACAGAAAAGAAGTGGCCGACTCTGACAAGAATGTCGATCAATCTTCGTATGAGACTGAGTCCAAGCCGCCTGATGAATGGTGGGCTTTATAACTTTGACCGTACTCAAAACCTTGCTCAGTCAGTAAACAATGACCTTGAAGCAATGACAAATTTCACTGAAGCTTCAGGGCTTCCAGTGGATATCAAAGCCGCTATCGTTAACAGAATTAAAACACTTAAAAACGAAGCTGCTAACCTTGATGCCTATGTAGAGTCCCACACTAAGTTTAACCGTCTTTATAAAGAATTCTCAGGCTCATATGCAGCTTGGTTTAAAATGGTTGAACCAGAAATCGCTTTAAAGAAAATCCAGTTTGAAAAGAGCTCTCAAACGGTATTCTATTCTCTGATCGCAGTGTTTGCAGGTCTTGTGGCCTCAGTTGTTTTAGGTTTTGCAATCTACAACTTCTCAGCAAAACATGCTTCAGGGAAAACTGAAAAACTTGTTATCGATACAATTAAAGATGGTCTTCTTCCGGTAGAGTCTAAGCAGATTGCTGAGTTTTCACCAGAATTCAATCTTGAGTTTGATAAATACAGAGACTACGCTCATAAGAGAATGGCCTTTGGGTCAATCTTCCAGGAAGCCGTTCCTTTTGCCACAATTCTTTTAGATTCAAACCTGAACATGGTGTGGGGAAACTCTCACTTTTATGAAGAATGGCAGCTACAAAACTTTAAAGAAGATGAAGACTCACTAACATGGGACTTCCTACAGCGCTTCACGAACCTTGAAGACAACAGTTCAATTTTAAGCGCGCTAAGAATGAGCACTCCTGGTAAATACAAGATCCAGGTTAAGTCAAACACGATGGCCAAAGCAATGCCGTATGAAATGCACGTTTCACCGGTAGAGTACTCAAGCCAAAAACGTATCATGGTGATCTTCTATCCAATGGTTGAAGCTCAGCAAAATCTCGATGCTCAGAAATCGGCGATTACTGCTCCTATCATGAAAGCCCTTGAGCTTCAGATTGAAGAGAAGATGACGACTGAAGCAAGAAACGAGCTAAGAGTGGCAGCTGAAAAGGCCGGCGTATCAGAACTTTATTCAAAGCTTAACCAATACATTGAAAAAGCAGAATCAATCCACGACGAACTAAATCGTGAGATCGAAGCTTTAGAAACATTGACAGCAGAGCACAGAAATACTGCTGGAGAAATGAGAAAATCTTTAGTGGCTTCATTTGAAACACAAAGAGCTTCTATGGACCGTTACGGGCAGTTTAAAACGGCAGTTGCCACTGTTATTGATTCAAGAGACCAGCTAGAAGAGCAATTCAAATACGCGATGAACTCTTCTCGTGAACTTTTCAAAGACCAAAACCGCATCTTCTCTGTCGCTGAAAAAGCAGAGAAGAATGTTGATGACTATATCAAGAGCTTAAAGACAATCACGACACTTAAGAGCGAGTTTAAAGACCTTAAAGTCAGCGTAGATGACTTCAAAGGACGCATCGTTCAAGTCCTTGACCAGCTTCTGATTTTCCAAAGCCACGAAAACGATACTCAGAGAGTGGATCAGTTCCTAGGGAAAATCAAAATCGAGATGAAGGGATTTGAAAAAGTTCTTCAGAGTTTCGGTGAGGTTGTCACTCAACTAGATGTAACAGTGACGAAAGTTGATATGATGGTTGAATCAAGAGAAAAAGTAGACCTGGATGGCATCCGCTACAGAATGGAATCGATTAAAAACAACCTGGAGAACGTTCAGTTCTCAGCTTCTAAGATCGCTCAGGCTTCGCACTCTAAAGACGATGAGATGATCAACACGCTTAAGATCCTTATCTCGAATATGAAGTCAGAAATGAAGCGTATCAATGATATGTGCAGAATGGCGGGGATGAGTTCAGAGCATTTGGAAGTGATCACGAATAATAGAGAAACGACGGTTTAAATAGAAGGCCCCTCGATGAGGGGCTTTTTTTTTGAAAAACTATTTCAAGAGCAATTTAGCATAATAAACGGATCATCCGCCCCATACCATTTACCTTCAAAACACTTAGAGCTTTCGCCTTCACAATTCCCAAACGTCTTATTGAGATACTTGCTATAGCAGCCTTTCTCCGCCTGCGCATGAACCTTTTTTTCTATCGCAGCCCCTGCACATTGTTTTCCCGGATTCGAAAGCTGATTAATCAATTTTCCCAGGTCATCGGCCATCTGCACTGGCGCTTGAGCAATGGCCTTACTCTTAATCACGACATCATTATTGGTTAAAGAAGCCGTGCTCATCATTTCTTTCGGCGAAATAAAATCCACTCCCAGGCATTGCCCTAAATCCGCAATCAGAGGAATCGCCCTCGTGTTAACTTCTTTAATATCGTGGAACAAACTGATTTTGGTTTTAACGGAAGGAGAGCACATATTTTTAAGGTTATTTAAAACATAGCTTTTAAAAACATTTTCCGCAGGCATTGTAAAAGGAAGGCTTGAATCATTTGAATCGTGGTTCCAACCAATGTGAGAAAAACCGTGTTCACCAATTTGTTGAAGCGCTGGACTCATGCGACGGTATTCTTTTAACTTTTCTGCGTAGGTGTCTCCAGAAAAGACCATCTTTTTTGTCCTCTCCATCTCTTCGATTTCTTTTTGAGAAGGCATGGCGCCTCTTCCATAGGGGAATCTAAAGAGCCTAAACTCCTGCTTAGAGAACTGGCCATTGGTTGCACCATCCAGAAGCTGCATGCTCTTTTTTATCTGCTCTTGTCGTTGAGTGTTGGTGTAGCCTGGTTCTTGCGAGGTTGTAATGCGCATATCGTATGCATTATGTTCATGTCCGTGGCTGGCAACAGTATGTCCTGTCGCTAATTCACGCGCCAGGATCGCCTGTTTTTCTTTGAGACCGGGAGTGCCCGGAAGAAGATTAGTTGTGGTAATAAAAAATGTAGCTTTAATATTGCGCTTATTTAATTCATCTAAAATAAGCCCGCTTGCTTTTTCGTTAGGGCCGTCATCAAAACTAAGGTGAGTTTTAATACCATCACAGCTGACATTTTGATTTTTTAATTCACTTAGTAATTCTTTAAAAAATGGATCGTTGTTTAAGGATTTACAAGTGTTGGCGTAAGTGTTTTGAAGGGCAAGGATTGATAAAGTAAAAAAGAGAATTTTTGTGTGCATAGCTTAGTAGTTTAACACAAAAGCAAGGTCAGATTGAGAGGAGGGCTTTTTGCCCTCCTTTAAATTTTATTTAGAACTTTTCAACCTTCTGTTTATCGTAAAATAAATCATTGTACTGATCAATCTTCACATCCGAATAAGTCATCGTCTTTTCCTTCTGTCCACACCATGAAATCTTAAGTTCTTCAATGATTTCATTTTTCCCAAGCCCAATATGCACTCTCGGGTCATGCTGAGCAGAGAATCCATTTACAAGCGTTGTTTCGAAGTAAAGTTTCGTTCTTTTTGTCGGCTCTTTAGCCTCGCTAATCGTTAAGTAAATCTTGGTCCCAATCGCCATGCGATTACATTCTGGATTGACTGATTCAAGTCTTAATCCTAGCCAGTGATTCTTCTGATCCTTATCTGGAATATTTTTAAACACCAATGGATCACGATAAAGTGACGAGGCAATCAAATCCATATGCCCATCATTATCAAAGTCGGCCGTCGCCATCCCACGCCAGTTTCCAACTTGATTCATTCCGATAAACTCAGCTGCATCCATGAACTGAGGTTTTTTAGTCATTCCACGGTTAACGTACAAGCGATTTTTCTCTTTGCCGTGAATACAAGTCCCGCGGATATCACCCCAGTTATTAATGTAACGGTGAATATCTGGAGAAGAGCGGGCGATCTTTTCATTGATGTACCAGTAGTCTGGGCACTTTTCGAATTTTTTATCGTACATGTCATCAACCATTCCATTGGCCTGTGGAAGATCGATCCATCCGTCGTTGTTGAAGTCAGCAGCATTTGCTCCCCATCCAAAGCGGTTTTCGTTCAGAGCTCCTGCATAGGTTGCCTGGTCTTTGATCTCTGGATAAAAAGGGTCTTTTCCAGGATAAAAATAGAAAAGTAAATTACCTTCGGCCTGGAGCTGGTGGTGAACATTGGAAATTTGAATGTCAGTCATTCCGTTGTTATCAAAATCAGCAACTGTCGCATTCATCCCTTTATAAGTATCTTTACCAATTGTCCCGAAATATGGTCCGCGGTAACTCTCAAAGCTCTTTCCGCCGCGGTTGTAATAGAAGTCATCAGCACCAAAATCATTGGCAGCATAAATATCAATGAAGCCATCTTGATTAAAATCAGCAGTTCCAATGGCCATTGTCCATTTTGTCTCAGGCATTCCAATCGATTTAGAGTCTAGCTGAGAAAAAGTCTTGTTATCATTTTGTGTGAAAATATAATTTACTGATCCGTTCTCAGAGCGGTGCCAGCTCTCGTGCATAAAATTAAATGGACGCTTGTCTCCTTCATATTCCGCTTTTGGCAGTTCAAAGAAATCCAAACGGGTTGGCGTTTTGTAATCTGGAAGGTGAGTGGCAATAGTGTTTCCAATAATCACATCGAGCTTGCCGTCATTATTCATATCAAAAAAGTTTGCTGTGGCCGAGTTTGAATAGATATTTAATCCGATTTCATCAGTCACATTTTTAAAAGACACTTTGCCGGTTTCTTTGAGCATGTTTTTAAACATTCTCGATGTTCCTTCGCGCCCGAAAGCATAAGTGACATAAAGATCAAGATCGCCATCATTGTCGAAATCTACAAACATCGCGTTTGATGGAATCCCAAAGCGCTTAATGTCTGAAGCATAGAAACTTAGCTCTTCAGATGGAAAACGTTCAAAATGGAAATCACCTTTATTTTTAAAGAAAGAGTTTCTATCAGCAGGAGATTTGTGCCCGCTGGTAAAAAACACATCGATTAGTCCATCATTGTCAAAATCGCCGACAGCAATACCATCCGTTATCCCCAGAATCCATTTGCCCATATGCTGAACGCGAGGATCCACCAGGTCGAGAACTTCTCCTTTAGAGAAATGCATACCTGTTTTTTCTGGTCCTTGGAGTTCAAACACAAATCCAACATCTGGTTTGTTAAGCGTGTCTCTCAAAACGTATTGATAAGTGAAGTACCCACCAAAACCAATGGCCAGGATCGTAAAGAAACGTTTGTAATAACCACTTTCATAAAAGCGGGAAACGAAATACTTTCCGAAGCCAACTGTGCGGGCCTCTTTGAAGTGAAACCATGTTAAACGAATACTTCCCAGAGTGAAGGCAGCATAGAAGAACGTATGATAACTTGAAAAAAGATGGAATAGTAAGTCGAGTATCGCGAGGGAAGAACCGACAATGATCTGCTGGTTTCTGTCCGATGGACTAGTCATCGGGTCAGTGATCATAAAGAAAGTGAAAAGGAAAAATGACGGTGAAGTGATGGTCCCAAAAAAGAGCGTATTAAAAGGCAGATAATGGCGGATTAAAATTGAGCGCAGGACAATTTGTAGAGTAAAAACAAAAAGGAATGATCCAACTAACCATCCGCGGTTAATCTTTGGCATGAAAAAAAGCAGGGCCGACATAACGATGACAATCGCCATGGCGCCGACACCATTCCATTGATAGGCCGGTGATGAAGAGATGAATTCACTGGCCATTAAAAGTGAAAGGGCAACCCCCATCATGGCCGGGTTAAAAGTATGTCTGCCACGGAAGTTAAAAAAGAATTTCGATGAGATGGCAAAAAAGATTGGAACCAGCGGGTAGAGCATACTGTGGCCATAGTTGACCAGGATACATAGACCCAAACTCGTGGTCAGCGCACTTAGAGGGAAGTAGAACTTTTTATTGAAAAGAACATCGTAAAAGATATGTAAAAGAATCCCCACACAGATTGTGAGCAGAACCTGCATCCAGCTGCGGTTGAATCCCAGGATAGTCATCCCTAGAACGTTATAAATAAACAGGATGAATGTTACGATGTAGCGAGCGTCAATTTTAAAGTAAATTGTCTTAAACCTTTCTGCTATTGCTGTCATGGTAAAATTACATCAAAAAGAGGTCTCTTTGTAAAACTTTGTTTACTTAGCTTCATTCTATTATTTACAATAGTTAAATGAAAAAAAAGCTCATAGCAAAAACGATTAAGGTTCAGTCGCTTAGGGAGTCTCAAATTGATGAGATGTTTAAGCTGTTTGAAATCTTCTATGAGAACGTTTCCTTCCTGCGCTTTAAAAGTGACCTTTTTGCTAAAACAAAGGTTATTATTCTTCTGGATACTGAAAAAAGGATTCAGGGGTTCTCAACTTTTTACGACTTCGATTTCCCTCATCACCAAAAGAATTACCGCGTTCTTTTTAGTGGGGACACGATCATTGCTCCAACTTACTGGGGAACATCGGCCTTGACGATGGAATTCCTAAAAAACATGATTTTGCTCAAGCTTAAATACCCAACACGCCCTGTTTGGTGGTTTTTAATCTCGAAGGGCTATAAGACTTACTTACTACTCGCGAACAATTTCATTCAGTATTATCCTCGTTATGACAAACAAACTCCAGTAGAACAAAGCACTCTGATTTCTGCTTTGTCAGAAAAGTTTTATCCAGGGAAATTCAATGCTGAGACTGGTGTTATTGAATTTGAGGCCAATGAGCACGAACACTTAAGAGAGTCTATTGCTCCCATTACTGATGACCTGCTGTCGCGTTACCCGAAAATTAAATTTTTCAATGACCATAATCCCGGATGGAAAAAAGGTGATGAGCTTGCCTGTATTGGCGAAGTCGACCCACTTCTTGGTGTTGTTCACCCTTTTAAAATCATGCGAAAACTTCTAAGACTTAAAAAATGATTCGCACCATCAGTCACCAGTTGATTAAGTGGTACTCGAAAAAAAACTACGAACAGTTTTGCGAATCACTTAAGAATCCAAAAAAGGCGCAGATCGCAGTCCTCACAAATCTTACAGGTATCTCTGATTACAAAGATTTTAAGAATCACTTTCCGATAACAAATTATGCTGACTGGAAAGAAGGCATAGAGAAGAGAAAAGTAGAAAGACCACAAGATCATTTTGTTCCAACAAGCGGTTCAACTCACGCGATCAAATGGATTCCTTATACCAAAAAATTTAAAGATGAATTGTGGAGAGCTTCGGGAGCATGGATTCATGACCTCTATCTTCGTTTTCCCGATATTGCTAAGGGAACACACTATTGGTCCCTATCATGGATTCCAGAAGATTTGAGAAAAGAGCATCGCTCAAATGACCTGGATTTTTTTGCAGGACTCGAAAAATACTTGCTTGAGCAGACAATGACTGTTGATGAAAGTGTTTCAACTCTACCAACACTTAAAGAATCAATGCGTGAAAATGCAGTGTCGCTCATTGAAAAAGACGTCACTTTAATTTCCGTCTGGAGCCCGACATTTTTATTGGAGCTATTAGATTTAGTTATTGCAGATAAATTTTTTTTTGCAGACCGAATCCTGGATTTCAGAAAAAAAGAGGCCCTTAAATATGCAGATAAAGTTTCACCCGAACTTTGCAAGATACTCTTTCCTCAATTGGCCCTGATCAGTGCTTGGGCCACATCGAGCTCAGAGTATTATGCTCAAAAAGTGAAAGATCTTTTCCCTCATGTTCCTTTTGAGGCCAAAGGTTTGTGGGCGACTGAAGGTGTGGTGACGATTCCTTTTCAAGGAAAATTTCCGCTGGCGGTGAATTCTCATTTTTATGAATTTGAAGACGTTGAGACAAAGGAAATTCATCCCGGATGGGCCCTAAAAAAAGGAATGAAAGTAACGCCACTTTTAACGACGGGATCACTTTTTTTCCGCTATCGTTTAAACGACCTGCTTTTAGTGAGTGACTTTTTTGACCAGACTCCATGCCTGACTTTTTTGGGAAGAATCGGTGAAACAGACCTCGTCGGTGAAAAAATCTCTAGTGACCTGGCCCAAAAATTAATCTCTAATATTGCAAATAAATATGAAATCAGCACCCTTTCTCTTTTAGCTGTGGAAGGTCATAAACCTCACTATAGACTATTGGTGGACGGTGTAGGTAAACTTGAAAGACTTGATGAGATCAGTGACTTTTTGGAGAAAGAACTCCTGGGGCATTTTCATTACAAGCTGGCCCGCGAACTAGGACAATTATCGCATGTTCAGGTTGAAATGAAAGAAGACGCTTATCAGGCCTATGTGAGTTATAGAGAAAAGATGATTGCCTTAAAAGGCAACATAAAGGTCGAACCCCTTGTCAGGACCAGAGATGACTGAAACATTAAAAACACTTGCTGAGCGCGATGGTGAATTGATTCATCACTGGTATATTGCGTGTCTTTCAAGTGAATTGACTGACAGGCCTTTTGAAACTGTTATCTACGATACTAAAATCGTTTTATTTCGCGATGAAAATAAAAAGGCCGTTTGCCTCTTAAATAAATGCCTGCATCGCCACGCTGAACTTGGTAAAGGTGAAGTGGTTAAAGGCGAGCTTCATTGTCCTTATCACGGATGGACTTATAACAATCAAGGTTTGGTGACGAGTGTGCCTTCTGAAGGAGACTCTCAGGTCAAAGGAAAGCGCTGCCAGAAATCTTATCCTGTTATCGAACAAGATGGAGTGATTTGGGTCTTTTTTGGTAACAGTGAAAAAGCTGGTTCTGTTAAGCCGTGGGTTTTCCCTCATGCTCAGGACTCAAGCTGGTCTCATTATTTTATGGTGACTGACTTTAATAATGAGGTCACTAACCTGGTCGAAAACTTTATGGATGTTCCTCACACTGTGTATGTTCATAAAGGGTGGTTTAGAAATAAAGGATTAAAAAAAGTTCCCATCACAGTTGAAACTAAGGATGGAGGAGTCTTGGTGACTTACCATCAAAAAGACGACAACATCGGCGTTTTAATCAGACCACTTTTAAATCCTAAAAACGATCCAATGGAGCATACTGATCATTTTATTTTCCCTAATACGACAAGAGTCGATTACTCATTTGGATCAAACTACAAATACATTATCAATTCTTCATGCACTCCAGTGGGAAGTATGAAGACACGTGTTTACACTTATATCGCCTATAAAATCCCGTTTATCGGAAAGTTTATCAAGCCTTTTATTCATTACTACACCAGACAAGTTATTGAGCAAGATGTGTGGATTATGGATGTGCAGGGGAGAAACTTAAACCCGAACGAAAACTGGAATTTCCAATCAACTCCGGCCGATGAACCTCATTTACAAATTGAACGCTTAAGAAGCTTGGGACGCTCAGGAGACCCGCGCGTTTATACAGTAGAGAAAAATAGCGACGCTACGATTTGGATTTAGGTTTAGATTTTCCATCACTGATGGCCGTCAGACCATTGAGCACCCAGAGATCCCCAATAAACATTAAAATGATTCCAATAATCATCAGAAGGGCCAGGGTTCTTGGCGTTTGGAAATAAGAGAAAAATAGCGTACTCGAAAGAAGTAACATTAGAAAAAAGTTCTCAGTACTGGCCTCGCCAACTTCTTCAACTGATTCACTAAGTGAATCTTTTTGCAGTAAAAGAAATTGAATAGCGTTATCGCCGGCAAGACCAATTAAGACAGAAAGGGCCACGCAGGTAACGACATTGATTTTAAACTGGAAGATAACAACCAGAATTAAAAGCATGAACGATGCCCAAAGAGTCGAAAGCAAAACAGGCACAGTGTGCTTTCTGCTGATTGTGAAGACCAGCCAGCTAATCAGTACTATAATAGAGAAGAAGCCAGAGATTGCACTATCGTAAAGAGTTTGAAGAATCCCAACCGCATAATCTTTTGAAACAATGATCTCAGACTTGATCGAACATTTGTCTCCGCAGATATTTTGGATACGGGAAACAACGACCGGCACATCTTTGGTGTCGTAAGACTTAATGTAGGCAATGATTCTTTTTGAGTCGCGAGCGATAAAAAGCTTTCCTAGATCAGTGCGCTTAAAGTCTTCAAAAATTAATTTTTGTAGAAATTCAGGGAAGAGCACCACTTCTTTTTTGATATCCATCTCAGAAAAAACGCCGGCAACAGCAGGGTCTTTTTTGATCGCCTCAACATAAGAAGAAATATCTTCGTCCATATTCTTAAAGACAATACTCAATTCACCTTCACTTTGACGGGTTTCAAGCAAGTGCTCTCTAAACTTAGAAACTTGGTGAGTTTTAGTAAACATATCGTAAGGGCTGTAGCTTAAGTTCGCTTTGTCGTACATAAAGACGATCACAAGTGGGATTAAAGCAATAATGACAGCAATCACTTTTGGTGGGGTGTAGGTAATCAGCTTTACTGGCACGATACGCTTTGGTTTCGGGTGAGCATCAATGCGCTTTCTTATCTTAGGAAACATATTTACAAAGACAGGGATGATTAAGAACATCGCCGCCCATTCAAACATTGCTCCGAGCGCTGTCCAGATAGAGAAGTGAACAATGCTTGGGTTACTGGAAACGGCCAGAGACCCAAACCCAATCGCTGTTGTCAGTGATGTTAAAAAACTTGGGAGCAGAAGTTTTTTGGCCGCTAGATTAAAAGGAGTCTTTTGTTTAAAAACTAAAAAGCTAAAAAGAATGTAATCTTCAATAGAAGAAACCGTGATCATTAAGAAGATACATGACGAAAGCGGATCAATCATGTGGCCGAAGTAGGCCATGCCTGCCTTAATCATGGAGTTTGTAATTAAGATAACAGCTAAGAGTGCAAAAGCGCCCATAAGTGAGCGGTAAAAAAGATAGTATCCGCCAAAGAGCAGGACACTCGCTATAAAATTGATGACATTTGAATACTCAATTCCTGAAAGAACCGATGACTGAAAAAAGAGAGTTCCACCAGGAATGATTTCAAAAGGAAGAGACTTCTTTGCACTCTCAATAATGCGATCGAGAGCTTTGTAGTCATAAATCCCGTGACGAAATTCTTTTTGTGCGGGATTGATTTCAAAATGAATCACAAAGTCGGTGAGTTCAGGAGTGCTGAACATTGTGAGAAGCGGATGTTTTTTCAAGGTTACATAATCCACCTTGTCTTCACAGGGTGATTCGACAATTTGTGGATAGAAGAGAAGTCCATTTGAATACTCAGGAACACGCAGATTAAAAAGACTATTGAATCCACCAATGTCTGGATTGGTGTTGACTTCTTTTCTTAGCCAGTTTTGAATCTGGCAGAGGTCCAGATTGTTGAGAGGAGTTCTTTTGTTGATGATAAGAGTAAGCTTGTCTTCAAAGGAGTACTCCTCCTTCAACTCACGCATGGCCTGATATGATGGCAGTTTTTGGTCGCTAAAGTCCTCTGTTCGTACGGCAATTTTTGTCTTGGTACCCAAAGCCATTGAGAAAATAATGAGTGAAAGCAAGGCGACAGACACCAGCTTTTTGTACCTTATAAACGCGCAATGAGTCCTATATAAGTAATAATGCAAGAGGCGTAGTAATTTATAGCGCCAAAGTGATTTATTTAGCTGATGGTTTTGCTCAGTCATTCCAAGATTGTCTATTTAAAATAATATACATTTACGTTATGATATTTACTGATTTTCATAGAGGAGGCGGTCAATGTCTATACGTATTTTAGTTTTAGCTCTGAGCATGTGCCAGGCTACATCACTTTTTGCCAAAACGAATGGTGACATCGTAAAAAACTCACCTTTTACACCTGAAAAATTCACTTTCCAGGCATGGAGTGAGGAAGATGCGGCAGTAAAAATGAAATCATCTGAAAAGAAGAGAAGGCCAGCGAACTCTTCAATGATTGATGATTCAATGATGTCGAAAGAATTAAAAGCGATTCAGACACGTCTTCATGGAATTAAAACTTCTGAAGCAATGGAAGCTTTCTTAGATGAACTTGATAAGAATTACGAGTCTTATCCAACTGACGTAAAGTTCTACATTACACAAGTAATGCCAACAAAAGCTTTCAGAGGATTCTTCTACCGTTTAAAGCCACTGTTTGATGGAAAATCAAACTACGTTCACTCTCAAATCATAACGACTGCAAAGTCTATGGCCACAAGAGTGAAAGTGTTCCTTCCATACGAACATGTTCAAGCAGGATATGAGTATGTTTCTTCTCCATATGTTGATTCAAAAGGAACAATGGTAGAAGGATTTAAAGAAGAAGCAGACGTTCAACTATGGGTTGTTAACGAACTTCTTCCACTCGTTAATACAGCAGCACAAAGACTTGAAAAACTAAGTTTGGTTGAGCCAATTGTTTGGGACCAGAAAATGGTTTTTGGTTCTCAGTCATTTGCTGATGGAATAAACCGTTTTAAACTTATTGGTGAATTCGAAAAGAACCTGGCACTTTCAGCAAGCTACAGTGCAATCACGGCAATGGCGACAATGAGAGCTTACAGTGTTCAAAACACGGTTGCTCTATATAAAGAAATCGGATTCCTTTATGGATTTGATGGATTTGGTCTATTCAACAGAATCGATGGTGTTTCTGCAGAAAAGATTTCAAAAGTGATGAGAAAACCTGCTTTTGCTTCAACTGGTACTCTAATGCCGGACGGAGCGAAGTGGATGGACTACGCTTACAAAGCTAGTCAGAAATCACTTAAGCGTCTAAGCATGGCGTGGGAGCTTTCATCAAGTGAAAGAAAAGATGAAAATCTATATGCTTTCAACACAAACTACATCAGTGTTAACCGCGATGAGATCGAAGAGAACCTTCGCATTCTTAACCGCGTTGTTATGTCGAAAGAAACAGAGACTCTAAGATCTGCGGTAACGGGAGAAGTCGTTCAGTTTAATTACGCGAAGCTTTTCACAAACCCACCAAAAGATTTAAAAGTGTTCCTGCCAACTCAATTTGATAAAAACCCGAAGGCCACTCGTGAAGTGACTCTGGCAAACGGAACAAAAAAGACTCTGACTTACAGAAACTACCTGGAAGGAAGTGCAACAGGATGGGATGTAAAACAATACGAAGCGTATTTCCCATCAATCAAAGCTAACGACGATGTTTACCGTACAGTGAGAGTGTTAAATCACATCCAAGGTAACTGGCTAGCAATCAGATAATAAATAACAAAAAAGCCCGGGAAACCGGGCCTTTTTTATTTGTACTCTTTTTTATTTTTCTTGATGAATCCCACTAAACAGATCCTGTCTCCAGGTTAGCTTAACAGGGTTGAGATACTTTTCTTGGTACTGTTTTGAATTATCTAAATACCATTGTCTCAGCTTTGGCAGGTTGTGAAGCCCGACGTGGGGATGGATATGGTGCAGGCAGTGGTAGCCGATATTATGTGGCCCTATAAAGAACCTTTCAAAGAAATTCATATGGTGATCAAAGGTCGACTCAATCATGGTGTAAACTGAGCGATCCTGAACAATATTGTATTCGTGTTCAATCAAAAGGCGGTAGATACAGAAAACGCCACCAGCAGGGATGACCAGGTAGTAACAATAAATTAAAAATTCAAAGCGAGTCAAGGCCAGGTAATAAAGAGCGCAGTGGAAGGCCATGATCGGAAGGTCTTCGTAAATACAAGTTAAAATTTCCCTGTCTTTAGAAAGGTCTTTTCCCGAAACATCTTGTAAGAAGATGCGCCCGTAAGGATTGCGCAGCTTTGGGAAGACTAGAGCAAAAGGAGCAAAAAAAGTTCTCGCGATCCAGAAAGGAACAAAGAAGAGTCCCTTTTTCATTGTGAGCCAGAAGCGCACGACGCCGATACACTTTTTGTTAATGTTGTAATAAGGGTCGTTATCTTTAAGCGTGTCGCGATGATGGCGGATATGGTGGTAGGCCATGGCATTAGCACTTTTCCCAATGATGTATCCTGAAAAGATTTCCAGGATCCTCATATGGATTGTTTTGTTGTGCAAATTCATATGGCAGACGTCGTGAAGAATCACACCAAAAGCATGCAGGCGTCCGGCAATAATGATCGCCCAAATGGGATACAAATAGGCACTGGTATTATACATCAGATAGCAAGCGGCAATAACCACGATCCAGTCGCAGAGCAAGTCCAAATAAAGCCTTGAAATACTGGGACCCAAAAGAAGTTCGCTGGGAACATCTTGTCGCTTGAATGATTGAAGCGTTCTTTCCATTTATAAAGCATACAGAATTTTCTCGATTTCTGATACTATATTCAAAGATTCGACATCTCTTACCAAGGGTGTTTTTTGCTTTCACAACATAAAGTATTGGTGGTTACTGGAGGCTTTCTTTCGGGAAAAGAAGGAAGTTTTTTTGAAGTCTTAAAAAGACAGGTTCTCCAGTGGCAATTTTCGAAGTTCTCATGGCTTGAGGCCATGGTGAAGGTTACGTCTATTGAGCCGATCGTGTATGTGCAAAGTTCAGTGAAAAAAACGAAAGATGAAAGAGTTTTGGATTTTTTTAAGTTCAATGATTTAAATTCCACACCAGAATTAACTGAAACACTAATTGCTACTCTTTTAAAACAAGAGTCAATGGATTTTGAAGTGGCTTCGGTGAACGATCTTTTTTCCAATAAAAAACTCCGTGAAAGACTCTTAAAAGAGTGTGATTGTGTTTTTATTTCAACGACACTTCTGCGCGATTTAAGTGAGATGTTTCCGATTCTCAATTTACTCAAGACTCCTGAAAATCATCTGGTCGTTGGAGGACCTTTAACTCAGCTTTTAAAAGAAAATATTAAATACATGAACAATGTTGAAGTGGTTGCAATAGGCCATGGGGAGTATCTTGTTCCAATTCTTTGTGAGTGGATTAAAACGGATTTTAAAGAATTAAAACCACATCCGACAGCGAGTGGAAGTAAGATTGAGAAGCTCAATAACATTCAAGTCCTTTACAGTGGTCATCCGGAATCAAGCAATCTCGATATGTTTCCAGCGGCAGACTGGAAACTCGCAGAGACATATCACCAAAAAACATTCCCCGTTATTCATTATGAAAGCGTGCGTGGATGCCCATACCGTTGTTCATTTTGTAATTACCCATTTCTTTTTAATGAGAACAGCTTCCGTTATCGTTCGGCCCAAAAAATTGTTAACGACTGGGAGACTTATGAAAAAAATATGGGTCCCAAGATTATCAATTGTCTCGACTCACTCTTTACTATGCCAAGAAAAAGGCTTTTTGAACTTTGTGAAGAAATTCAAAAGCGCGGGCTTAAGAGCCGTTGGGTTTGTTATGCCAGAGCTGAAGACTTAGCGGATGAAGAAGTTTGTAAAGCGATGAAAGCGGCCAATATTCTTCAAGTGCAGATCGGTTTAGAATCGGGGAGCCCTCAGATTTTAGACAATATGAAAAAGCACTGTACGTTGGAAGAAAATATTAAAGCTGTAGAGAATTGCCGCAAATACGGCATCACATCCGTTGTCTCATTAATTGTCGGTTTCCCTGGAGAAACGGAGAGCACAATCGAAGAGACGTATAAGCTGATTAAAAAAACGAAGCCAGACTTTTTCTTTGTAGCAACTTTCAGTACGCGCGCGTCCGGTGTTCCGATTCTTTCAGATGAAAATAGAAAGAAGTTTGGTATCTGGATTGATGAGAATGTTTTTTCTGTTTCACCTTATTGGGAGCATGCAACCATGAGTGCCAGTGAAGTTGGAAAGAATGTGAGAAAGCTTCAGTTGAGATTAATGAGAGAAAAACATTCGCTTAATGCCTTTGCCTTCTATTCAGGAATGCTGGGGTATAAACCAGAAAACCGCGAAGCTCTTTTAGACTTCCAGGCGGCATCAGTGGAGCGTTTTCAAACGCTTCCAAAGTTCTTTAAACTAGTTGTGAGTTTTATTGAAAAGAGAATCCAAAGAGACATCAATAAACTTAAGGTCACTACAACAGCGACTCCTGATAAGCAGCTTGCTTAGTTTGTGAAATTTTCTCTTTCAATTAAGTTGTCGAGTTCAGCGTCGATAGGAGCTGGTTCGTTTTGATCCAACTTCACCAGGCCTTTCCACATTCTTAAATAAATGGCCAGGAATGCTGGTTTTTCTACATTTGGGTCCACAAATTTTGGTAGGTGAATCCATGGAACGTTCGGGTGTTGGTGGTGAGCAAGGTGGTCGTGGTAATTTAAAAAGAAAGCTTTTGTAATCGGGTGAACTTTTAGGTTCCAGGCCCCGTTTCTAATATCGCGAACACTGTAAGCGTGGTCGGCGTATTGAAGAGCTGACCAGGTAAAACCAAAAGCAAAGTAACACATGAAGTAGGTCGTCAGGTCCAGTCCTAGTAAAAAGAATAGTCCGAACTGAACAGCAAGTGTGAAGAGCACTTCCACTCTCATGCGAGTGATTTCTCTGTTTGAAAGGTTTTCAAAACTGCGAAGCATACTTGCTCCACCCATTCTTCCGACTTCATAGTTATCTTTACCAGAAAAACGTGAAGAAAGTAGACTGTTTGGGTTTACTAATAACCAGATTGAACCAATAAAAGGAACGGCCCAATAGACTCCAGTTAATACACCGTAAAGAGTAATGTTTTTTACCAGCTTGTTGTCTCGGTCGTCGTACATTTCAAAAAGTTCATATTGAGTACGATTGTTGCGGTGGTGATTCAAGTGACATCTCTTTTGGAAAGAGTAGGCCGTCGGGAACATGGCCGCCGTGATATTTCCAAAGATGTAATTGATTTTACGATTATAGTGAAAATTTGAGTGAACTGCTTCGTGAAGAAGTGAAAAAGTCGTATTGCCTGTGTAAGCAAATAGCATTACGCAAGCGATCTTAAGCCACCAGTTATCCGTGTGAGCACAGGTGTAGAGTAGGAACATCAATAGTGCAATTGAGCCAACTGCTAAAAAAATATTCAAATTCGCTGGAATGGAAATATTTTTGTTATTGTACATTAACGTCTTTTTCATGGAATTATTCTCACATTTAAGAGGGGGTAACGTCAACCGAGGAAAAGTTCGCTCTCTAGCATTTCCCTCTTAAAAAGATCGCCACTTTTGTCCATTTTTGAGTAAGATTAAAGCATGAAAAAACTGCTAAAAATCACCTTGTTCGGTGCCCTAATCCTAATGGTGGGGTTAATGATCAAGGGCCCGACTCAGGATCGCAAATCCGATGCGTATTTTGCATGGAGATCCCAGCACGAGCATGAGTTGGCGATCAATCGTCTTCATCAGGAAGCGATTCTTAGCCCCAACTTTCATTTTGATCATTTAGAGTTAGTCGAAGTGGCCCCGGGAAAAAGATACTTCAGTCTTTGGGGGCACATGATGCTGCGTTTTGCAGGATCGGGCGGGGCAGACCCAGACCAGGATTTGATTCTTAGTTTTCTTGCAGACTTTAATGATTTTCCAGTTGATGACTGGAAAGCTTCTACTGGTGGTTACGTGGTTATGCCAAAAATCGGAACAGTGGCCCAGTACAAAACGGAGTACATTCAAGGAGAGGGACGAACGATTTTCTTTCACCCAATCCATGCGACCAAAGAAAAAGAACAACTCCTTTTAATGACATTAAGAAACTGGATTAAAGACCCTACACTTCCAGGGGGCTATTCATTTTTTTATAATAACTGCGTAAGCCTGATGACGAAACTTTTAGTGGAAGCAAAACTTTTACCAAGAATGGGCCTTTATGGTTACTGGCCGAAATATGTTCCAAGACAATACGCTCAAGAAGGATTGATTGATTATGAGCAGAGATAAAATCGCCACGATGCCGGACCTTGAAAGATTTAAAGTCATCTGCCTTTATGTCACTCTTTCAACAATTGCTTTCGCTGTTATTTATGGATGGTGTAATCAACAGGCTGCGCTTAACCCGGTTAGATACTCAATGTATACTCAATGGGAGCTTTCAATTCCTCTTATCCCATGGATGATTTACCCATACATTTCTTTAAACCTGCTATTTGTGGTGGCGGCCTTTGTTTTAAAAGAGGTCTCATCAGTTAAAGGATTTTGCACTTCACTGATTGTGGGAGCGATCGTTGCTGGTTTTGTTTTCTACTTCTTCCCTGGGCAACTAGGATTTGTACGCGAAACAGTTCCAGGGTACGAGCAGTATTTTGATTTTATGTTTTCAATTGATCATCCACATAACTTGTTTCCTAGCCTTCACGTTACATACTCAACTCTAGCGATTTTCGCTATGATCGAGCAAACGACGAATAAAATCTTTCATGCTTTTATGTGGGTGTGGTTGGTTTTAATTTCAGCTTCTGTCGTTTTTGTTCACCAGCACCATCTTTTTGATATTGTGACAGGATTTATCCTGGCGCTGGTGATTTATAAATTAGTCTACGAAAAAATTCACAACACTAAGAGAGCGTAAACCGCCTGGCAAATCAGGTGGGCCATCACTCCGCAGACAACAGTTAATGTCAATCTGTTGATGAAAATCCACTTCGGGTCATCTGAGGCAAAGTAGATGTTGTCTTTTTCTTCTGCTTCACTTCTTGCTTTAAGAAATAAATAAGCAAATGAGATTTCGGCCACAGTCGCTAAGGTTGTAACAAAGATAAATGCCAGGGCCATGTTACTCATGGGCGTTAGGTTTATGAAGTTTTCGCGGTTGATATAGTAGAGAGAGACAAGCCCTACAATATGGAAGATGTCGTGGCTGATTCCGTAGCGCGGAGTCCAGTTAAACCATTTGTAAATCATCACCAATTCTAAAGGCCCGCGTGCCCACCAGCTTAAAAGGTGGAAAGCGATAACATATTTAATCGGGACGATAACATCCGGGCTAAAGATAAAAAGAAAGGGCAGAAAAAACCACGTCGTCACAGTGTAGGCAAGCCAGAATGCTTTGGGTTTTGAAATAAGCCCACCAGTCATTGGATTCGGACCATTTTGTTTTTTCTTGTAAAGATAGGCACATGCGCTCACTAAAAGCGGCCATATGACCAGCAGGACTTTTGTTAACATAAAAACCTCTTGTTTGTGTCAATGTTAAGCTACAACAGGTGTAAAAAGATAGGGGTCTATGATAAAATTTTTCTGATGTCGTTAACAGTAGAACAAAAAGACAAACTTTTAGGAATTAAACCTCGCTTCTTTTTTGCGATCATGCTTCCTTTTGCTCTTTGTATCGCTCTTGGCATCTATATTTGGAGACTTCCATTTGTCTGGCAGGACTTCTTTATTTTCTTCGTTTTTTACCAAGTGGCCCTTTTTGGAGTTTCAGTTGGAAATCACCGCTACTTTTCTCACAAGTCATTTAAAGCAACGCCTTTTTTTGAATTCCTTCTTTTCTTCTCATCTGCAGTCGCTTTTCAAACTCCGGCCATTTGTTGGGCGGCAGTTCATAGAAAACACCACCATCATAGCGACAAAGGTGATGATCCTCATTCTCCTTATTTTAAAGAGGGAAGGCCATTGAGTTTTTGGGAGGGTTTCTGGCACGCACACGTTATGTGGATTTTTGGATTGGACACTTTAGGTATTATTAAAAAATACACTCAGGATCTTTATCACAGCGAAAGACTGGTTAGATGGCATCGCTTTCACATGTTGATTGGGATTTCATTTCTTATCATTCCGGGTTTTATCGAAGCGGCGATGCTCGGAGAGTTTTCAGTAGATAATATCCTTCGTGGGGTTTTCTGGGGCGGGCTTTTTAGAGTCATGCTTTTACACAATGCTGTCTTCTTGATTAATTCATGGGGCTGCCACCGCGGTATTGGTTATAGAAGAAATGAAACAAGCGACCAGAGCACTAACAATCCATTGTTGTTTCCTTTTATTCTTGGCGAAGCATGGCACAACAACCACCATGGCTCACAAACCAGTGCTAATAATGCTCAAAAGAGCATTGATATAGACCCGCATTTCTGGGTGCTCAAAGGTTTTGAAAAACTGGGATGGGTTTCAGATATTAAAGACGCACACAAGTCTTAAACCAAGCACATATCAAAACTGACTGTCGGCCTTGTTGAGTCCCAATGAAGTGGGTCTTGAATTTGCCCGTGATCATCTTTGTTATGAACGCTAAAAACGGCCATTGGCATTTTCTGCATAAAAAGGGAGAGGGTCTTTTCCAGATAATCTTCATTCTCAAAGTCAGCGTAGGCGAGCATGTGAAAATCTTTTTCAAAGGCCAGGTGGATAAAGTCGTGAAGGATTTTTTGTCGATCACTCTTTGCGAGATTTTTTTCATAAACAACTTGAGAAAGATAAAGAATATCCAGCGGCGTGTTTTCTTTTGGGAATTTCTTAAATTCAAAGAAGGGAATATTGTTTCCCATGGCATGAATCAATTTAAGTGCCTCTGGGATTTTAGTGATGCGAATCTGTTTTGTTTTAATTGGGTTCCATACCATCGCCAGCGCCAGGAGTTCGCCACTTTTATTAAAAGATAAAAGCAAGTTCTCCATTGAGAAATCGTTCCATTTTCTTAAACGGTGATCCAGTTCTTTTTCCCAGTCATGGGAAAAAAGATCTTTGGGATTATTGAGTGAAAGAAAATTAACAACAAGTTGTTTATCTTCATTGGTTGCTATGCGGACATAGGTTGAAGACGTTCTTAATTTCACTCGGCCAATGACATTGACCATTTTGTATTTTTGCAGCTGCTGATAATAGAGGTTAGCAATTTTGGTTTCGGCCAGGTTGTTTTTAGATTCTTTATTTTCATCAATCAAGACCGTCTGGTAAAAACGGCAGTGATGCATTTCTTTGATCTGTGGAGAGAGTTTGATGAGGTTCGCGTACATCAGGCGCCACTCACGGATGAGCTTGCGGTTCATCTTGATACGCAAGTCTCCCAGGTATCCAACGGTCTGCAATTCTCCATTGATATAACCCGGGCGGTAGGTGATAACACCCATGCCGTAAATCATACCCTGGTCATCTTTTAATAAGATGATGATGGATGAATCACTTCTTTCTTTGAGGAAAGCAAAAAAATCATTTCCTCTGGTGTAGATGATTTCAGACTCTGCCGAACTCAGCGATGTCTGGTGGTAGAAATCAAGGATGTCCTGGTTGTCGGCCTCTGTCGCCTGTGAGATATGCGGATACTGCGCAAAAAAATCTTTAAGGGATAACTCTTTCATTCGCAAAGAGTGGTTAAGAGTTGACGAAAGTTTCTCTCTAACGTCAAAAAGTCTGCCGTATTTTCAATGAAGAGGTCAGATCTTTTTTTCTTTTCTTCAATATCCATTTGTTTCGAAAGAATATTTTCCGCAAGTTCAGTGGTGATATTATCACGTTTTACCAGCCGCTCAAGTTGAATAGAGCGTGGAGCATAAGTGCAGACTGCAAGGTCTGTTTTCTCATTGAGTTTTTTTTCAAATAAAAGAGGAACGTCATAGACAATAAAACCATGGGGTTCAAATGCACTATAGGCGCTCGAAAAAGCATCAGGCATACGCGAGTAAATATAGGTTTCAAGCAAGAGTTGATTCTCAGGGGTTTTAAAGGCCAGCTCTCTTAGAGTTTTAAAATGAATGGCATCATCGATGATAGCGGCAGTGAAATTTTTAAAAACAAAATCAAAAGATTCTTTCTGCCCGTAAATTCCTTTGACTAGCCTGTCTGCATCAATGACCGGGATGTTTTCATCGCGGAACATTTGGGCCACAGTGCTCTTTCCAGTTGCAATACCACCTGTCAGCGCCACAATCGGCACCGGGATATTGTAGAGGCGAGAGCTCTGGTCTTTAGTAATCCACTTACTTTTTAGCTTTTTCATTAACCTTAGCTTGGTTCCAGTAAACGTCCATTTGTTCCTGGTTCATATTCTCAAGTTTAACACCTTTTGCTTCCATCAGGTCTTCCATAGCGTGGAAGCGACGAAGGAATTTTTTATTGGCATTGCGA
The DNA here is from genome assembly GCF_058446905.1 of Bacteriovorax sp. As-1. NCBI lineage: Bacteria > Pseudomonadati > Bdellovibrionota > Bacteriovoracia > Bacteriovoracales > Bacteriovoracaceae > Bacteriovorax > Bacteriovorax sp. As-1. The sequence continues at coordinate 886,404 of NZ_CP184341.1, read as the reverse complement.
AGAGCATCGTGTGGGTCCATATCCAGGTGTCTTGCCAGTTGGGCCACAGAGAAAAGAAGATCGCCTAATTCTTCAAACACAGCTGCGCGGTTTAGTTCGCGGTGTGGAGTTAGCTCTTCTTTTAGTTCCTGCCATTCTTCTTCAACTTTGTAGGCCACTTGAGTGTAGTCATCCCAGTCGAACTTAATATCGTTTGTTTTTTTACCGATTTTTACCGCTGACATTAAAGGAGGTGCATTTAAAACAGAAGACTTAATACGGTGATGATTTTTTTCACCTTCTTCGCGAAGTTTTTCTTCCGCTTTGATTTTTTCCCAGTTAATTAAAACCTGGTCAGCAGAAATCGAAGTGTCTTTCTTTTCGAAAACGTGCGGGTGACGGCGGATAAGTTTTTCACTTAAGCGTGCCGAAACCGATTCAATATCAAAGAGTCCTTTTTCTGAACCCATTTGAGCGTGAAGCAGAACTTGCATCAGAACGTCGCCAATTTCTTCTTCCATTTTTTTCGGGTCTTTTTCTTCAACCGCTTCAACAAATTCGTACGACTCTTCCAGAAGATATTTTAGAAGAGACTCGTGCGTTTGTTTTAAGTCCCAAGGGCATCCTTCAGTCGGATGGCGTAGGTCGGCGATGACATCTTTTAGTTTCTCAAAATTGCTTTTATTCATTTGCGGCACCTGCTAATATTTGTTACCTTTTAGGGTATCAGGAAAGATTGATGAAGTTTGAGATATTTTACCAGAATAGTGGGTCAAAAAGAAATAACAGTCTTGGCATGGACCACGTGATTTCTGCCTTAGAAGCTGTCCTCAGCGCTAATCTTAAAAAAAACCCTCATTTCGCAGGTGTCAAAGAAGTGACCATGACTATGACTCTTTGTGGAAAAACAAAAATCAAAACGCTTAACCGCGATTATCGACAAAAAGACTATGTAACAGATGTCCTTTCTTTTCCAGTTTATGAAAACTTACGACCAGACAAAAAGCCCCGCGAGAAAAACCTTTCTCAAATGGATTTAGGGGACTTGGTCATTTGTAGAGAAAAGGCCCTATCTCAGGCCCGCGAATTTGAGATAACCTATGAGCAGGAAGTGGTTCACCTGGCCGTGCACGGGTTTTTACACCTTCTAGGTTTTGACCATGAGATTTCTGATAAAGAAGAAAAGATCATGGAAACTCACGAGAGTGCACTGGTTGGACAAATTTATAAAAAACTTAAGGCAAAGAAATAAATATGAATGAACAAATCAAAATTGAACTCAATGAAAAACGTCTCGACATCAAAACCTACGCGGAGAAATTAGATCTTCTGCGGAGGTCGCTTTGAGATTGAGAAAAAGCTTAATCGCCTTGAGGAAATCTCTCGCATAGAAGCGATGGACGGTTTTTGGGATGACGCTCCCAATGCTGCTAAAATCCAGAAAGAAAAATCAGTTCTGGAAGAAGTCACCACTACATACACCCACTTGAAACAACTCTACGATGACTTTGATGTTCTTTGGGAATTTGCTACCACTGAAAATGATGAGTCTTCAGCAGTAGAAGCGATCGAAGGTTACAAAAACTTTTTAATCGAATTCACTCACGCGGAACAAAAAGTTCTCCTCTCGCATGAACTTGACCCAAACAACGCTATCGTAACTGTAAACGCTGGTGCCGGAGGGACGGAGTCGTGTGACTGGGCCTATATGCTTCTGCGTATGATTATCCGCTGGGCAGAATCAAAAAAATTCAAAGTGCAAATCCTTGATACACAAGAAGGGGATTCTGCAGGGATCAAGTCGGCGACAGTGACAATTACCGGTCCATACGCTTTTGGTCTTTTAAAATCTGAATCCGGAGTTCATAGGCTTGTTCGTCTCTCTCCATTTGATTCAGCAGGAAGAAGACATACATCGTTTGCTTCACTTTTCGTTTCAGCGGAAATTGATGACACGATTGAAATTGAAATCCTGGATAAGGATTTACGTATCGACGTTTACCGTGCCGGTGGATCGGGCGGTCAGGGTGTAAACACGACAGACTCTGCTGTTCGTATTACCCACTTGCCAACCAACATCGTCGTTGTTTGTCAGAACGAAAGATCACAGTTGCAAAACAAAGCGCAGGCGATGAAAGTACTCCGTTCTCGTTTATATGAACTAGAGATGGAAAAAAGAAGAATTAAAGAAGCAGAAGCTGAGGCCAATAAAAAAGATATCGCATGGGGAGCACAGATCAGATCTTACGTTCTTCACCCTTATAAGCTGGTTAAAGACCACCGCACAGACTTTGAATCTTCTCAGGCGGAAAAAGTCCTGGAAGGCGACTTAGATGATTTCATCGACGCGTTTTTAAGATGGACGGTCGAAGAAGGGACAAAGAGTGAAGTCCACTAATTTTCGCCTTTTTTTGATGCTCTTTTTGGATCATCCAACCACCAAAAAATTCCTGATTGGAGTTTGGATTGGGTTGGCATTTTCTATTGCTGTTATTCTTTCTACTGTCGGAATTATGGATGGATTTGAGCGCGCTCTTCGACATGGTCTGAGAAACTCGGCCGGCGATGTGACGATGCAGTCACGCTATGGTTTTTTCTTAGTGACAGATAGACTTAAAGAAAAACTCGACGAAGAAGATATCAAAAAATTTTCTCCCTTAGTGCAAACTGAAAGCTTCATGGTTTTTAACGATGAGTCGCGTGGAGTTTTAATTAAAGGGATCGATTCCTCTTATGGTAAAGTCGTGGGTCTTCCCCTTGACCTCTCTCCTATGTCAGTCATTATTGGTTCAGAAATTGCCCGCATCAACCACGTTGCAATCGGGGATGAAATCGTCCTGGCCTTCGGCAAAGGTGGAACTGAATTTAAAAATATGCCGGCCCTTTCGCGCTTTAAAGTTGAGCGCATTATCACTCATGGGGTTTATCAAAAAGACGCCCGCATGATTTATATGCGACTGGAAGATATCCAACGCATTCAAGGGTTGGGTTCAAAAGTTAATACCATTGCTCTTAATGTAGAGCACCCACCCAAAGTAGGGGACAACGATTTAAAATTAATTGAAGATAAAATCACAGACCTAAGACTTAAGTTTGAGCCGGATTTTTATTTTAAACCTTATTGGAGAGAGTTCTCTTCTTTAATTGAAGCTGTTCAGGCGGAGAAGGTTTTAATCAGCCTGATTCTGCAATTGATTGTCGTGATTTCTGTTTTTAACGTTTTGGCCTTTATTTATTTTATCAATGAGAAAAAATCAAAAGAGCTTTTTTTATTTAAGGCCCTGGGTCTTTCAAGAAAAGCGATGAATAACTTATGGCTCAAGTTTGTCTTTGCTATTTGGGTGGCCTCATCACTTCTGTCGATGGTATTTGTTCAGGTCTTTAGGTTTCTTCTTCTCAATGTCCCACTCTTTAAGCTTCCGGCAGAAGTCTATCACATGCCGAGAATTGACCTCTTTTTATCGTGGCAGGACTACGCCTTAGTTTTTACTCTGGCCTTGGTCTGGATTCTTTTAATTACATACTACCTTCTTCGCAAACTAAGAAAAAAGAGTCTCTTAGAAGGTCTTCGTCAGGAATTTGTATGAGCTCAAACATCATGATTAAAATTGAAAACGTGAAGAAATTCTATACGAAGTCTCATGCTTTAAATAACGTGACTGTGACGATGAATGCCGGGGAAGAGTATTTAATCCGTGGAGCTTCTGGTTCCGGAAAATCGACACTGCTATATCTTTTAGGTGGACTTGATCGTCCGACTGAAGGGAAGGTGATTGTTAACCAGAAAAACTTAAGTGAACTAAGCGACGAAGACCTGGCGTTATACCGCAACCGTTATGTGGGATTTGTTTTCCAGTTTCACTTTCTGCTTTCTTCAATGAACTGTTTAGAAAACATCCTTCTGCCGGCAAGACTTGGTGGAGTGTACACGGATGAAGTGAAAGAAAGAGCGATCTCGCTAGCAAAGCTTTTACAAGTTGAGCACTGCTTGGAAAAATACCCGTACGAACTCTCGGGAGGAGAGCAACAGCGAATCAATATCATTCGCGCATTGTCATTAAAACCAAAGCTACTTCTTTGCGACGAGCCAACAGGAAATTTAGATTCGGAGAATTCGCAAAAGGTTATCCAACTATTGAGATCATTAGCGCGTGAATTCGGGGCCACACTTGTTGTCGTCACTCACGATCCACAAATCGCACAAAGCTTTTCCAATCAGCTTCTTATGAAGGATGGAGTTCTTGTAACGCAATGAGTTTCTCCCTCTCGCTTTTTAGAGTAAAAGAACTTTCCACCACCGGCTTTTCTTGTTACTTTTAATAACTTAGTTTTTTAATCGGACAGTGGAGATTTGATGTCTCTGAGATTTATCTCGTTATTCTTTTTTTTAACCCTTTCACTCATCGGTCATTCTTATGCAGCCGAAGACCTAGGCGCCCGTATCGATCTTTTTAAGATTGATCGCATCGACGTTCAAGGTATCAAAAAAGTAGAAAAGGAAGCAGTTTTAGAAAAAATTGGTTCTCGTCCGGGGATGACTCTCGACAATTACCTACTTAAAAAAGATTTAGAAAAAATCTATTCAATGAAATATTTTGAGAGCGTTGAAGCTCATCAGGATAACGACAACGGACAAAACGTTCTTCGTTTTGTTCTAAAAGAAAAACCAATCATTACAAAAATCACTTTCGAAGGTAATGACGGGCTTTCAGACGACGATCTGAAGGGACAAGTTAAATCAAAAGTTTTCTCGATTCTTGATACGACGACAATTAAGAGTGACGTTCAGGGCCTTTTAAAATTCTACGAAGAAAAAGGGTATTTCCTGGCCTCAGTTGATTTTCAGGAAAAGAAAATTAACGATGAAAACACTGAGCTTACTTTCAACATTAAAGAATACGACAAAGTTAAAGTTAAAAAGATCAACTTCCTTGGGAACGTTGCTTTTAAAGACGAAGAGCTAAAGAGCATTCTTCAGACTCAAGAAGACAGCTTGTTTTCTTTTATGTCGGGAACAGGGAATTTCAAAGAGATCAATTTTCAAAACGATATTGAGCGCCTGAAGTATTTCTATCGCATGAAAGGTTACCTTCAGATCAATATTGGAACTCCTGAGATTACTGTCTCTGAAGATAAAAAATGGGTCTTCATTACGATGAAGATGACTGAGGGTCCTCAGTTTACTGTTAATAAGATTACTTTCCAGGGCGAAGTACTTTTCCCGGAGAATGAACTTCACGAGAAAATGGTTCTAAAAGAGCAGGAAACTTACTCTGAAGAATCGCTAAGAAAAGATATTCAGATGCTAACGGAAATGTACCAGGATGAAGGATACGCGTTTGCCAACGTAATCCGCAACCTGAATGTTGTTCCGGGCGAAAATAAAGTAGACGTTGAGTTCTCATTCGAAAAAGGGAAGATCGCTTACTTTGGACGCGTAAAAATTAAAGGGAACCCAAAATCGCGCGATAAAGTTATCCGTCGCGAGATCACAATTAAAGAAGGCCAGAAATTCAATGGAACAGCTCTTCGTCAATCGAGAGAAAATGTTCAGCGTTTAGGTTTCTACGAGCCGGATTCAATCGTATTCAACACTGTTTCTCCTAAAGATAAAGAAGACGTTCTCGATGTAGAGGTTTCTGTAAAAGAAAAGAACACTGGGCAAATCTCTCTTGGTGCTGGTTACTCAACAGCAACTGGTGGATTCTTCCAGGCATCAGTGACTCAGTCTAACTTTAGAGGGATGGGGCAGAACCTGTCTTTTAGCTTAAACCTGGCGAAGTCTTCAAACACTTTCAGTGTCGATTTCACTGAGCCTTATTTCTTAGATACAAAATGGCTTCTTGGTGGAGGGGTTTTCGTTTCTAATAACGATACATCTTCTTCATATAGTGAAAGAAGAAAAGGCTTAAACGTTCGCGTGGGTTACCCGATCATGACGTTTACCAACCTTTATGTGACATATAAATTGGAAGACACAACAATTAAATCTGTTGATGACCCGACAATTGATAAAGCACTTGAAAATGGTCTGGCCTCTTCTATCCAAACATCTATTGTACACGACAAGCGCGACGACAGGTCTGACCCGAGAAAAGGGTATTACCTGAGTTATTCAACAGAATACACTGGTGTTGGTGGTGACAAAAAATGGTTAAAGAACGAAGCTGAAGGCCGCGGTTATTATCCAGTTATTGGTGATTTGATTTTCAGAACGCGCTTCTACGCGGGGAAAATCGACCAGGTTGATTCAAGAAAAATCCCAAGAACTGAAAAGTTCACACTTGGGGGATCGAGAAACCTTCGCGGTTACTCATATGAAGATATCGGACCAACGGCACGCATGAAAGGAACAGATGGAGTTGTCCAAGACTTCAACCTGGGTGGACAGTTCATGTCGTTTACCAATTTCGAGTTGCAGCATCCACTTTCAAGAGAAGCCGGACTAAAATGGGTTCTTTTCTTTGATGCTGGGCATGCAGGTGACTTGAAAAACGTTAAGGTTTATACTGATTATGGATTTGGATTTAGATGGTTCTCGCCAATCGGAGTTCTGCGCTTTGAATTCGGTTATCCATTAACAGGAAAATTCAAAGAACAAGGTTCTCAATTCCACTTTGATATAGGACAATTATTCTAAAATATGAAGGAGTATTCGATGAAAGCACTTATTGCTACTTTGGCCCTTGTAATGACAACTTCTGCTTTTTCAGCAGTTACAGTAGGTAAAGTTGACGTACAAAAAGTTCTAATCACAGTTAACCAAGGTGTTGCTGTACGCGACCAACTAAAAAAATCTTTCGATGAGAAGCAAGCTATCTTAAAGAAAGAAGAAGATTCAATCAAAAAACTACAAGATGACTACTCAAAGAAGGCATCTGTAATCAACGATAAAGAAAAAGCTAAGAAAGAAAGAGAAATCCAGGAAAAGATCATCGCGATCCAACAAAAAACTGCTGGTTTCCAAAAAGAAATCCAGGATATGGAGCAAAAACTTAAAACTCCAATCTTAGAAAGAGTTAAGACTGTGGTTGATGAAGTTTCTAAAGCATCAGACGTAGACCTGGTTTATGAAGCAGCAACTGCTCCAATCCTATACGCTAAGTCTGAAAAAGACCTGACTGATGAAGTTGTAAAAGCATACAACAAAAAATTCCCAAAATAGTCAGAAGTAAATTTTTTTAAATAAAGAAAGGGACCCGATAGCAAATTTGACTGTCGGGTCCCTTCACTATGTAAGGGGTCCCTAATGAAACTAGGAAACCTAATTAAGTTCGAGCAAAGCTTTCAATTAATCACCCAATCCGACGACTCGCTCGCGGTTGAAGGGATTACCGATTCCACAGAATATCTGCCTCGTCATATCTATTTTATTAAAAATAAAAATTTCATGGCCGACTTTCTTCAAAGTGAAGACGCTCTTCACATTGGCGTGATTATCGAGAAGAAATTTTTTGATTTAGTCAGCCCGGACCAATTAGAACTTATCAAACAAAAAGCATGGTGGGTGGCCACTGTTGTTGATGTAAACCTGGCGATGTCTTTTTTATCGAAGCCTTTTTACGATGAAAAAATCGGAAATCCAAACGACATGGTTGATGGCCGTCAGATGGGAACAGCTTCCATTCACCCAAGTGTATGGATTGCTCAAGGGGCCTTTCTCGGCGAGAACGTGACGATTGCTGAGAATGCAAAAATTCATTCAGGTGTTACTTTGATGTCTGGTGTGACAATCGGAGAAGGAACAGAAATATTCCCGGGTACGACCGTTTATAGAAATGTAAAAATCGGCAACAATGTTCGCATTCACGCTAACTGTGTGATCGGTGCGGATGGTTTTGGATACAACTTCTCAAAAGGTGTTCACCATAAAGTGTGGCACATGGGAAGTGTGATTATCGAAGATGATGTTGAGATTGGAGCAGCGACTTGCATTGATTCAGGAACTTTTTCTCCAACAAAAATTGGAAAAGGCTCTAAGATTGATAACCAGGTTCAAATCGGACACAACTGCAAGCTTGGAACTGGTGTCATCCTTTGTGGACAAGCTGGTCTTGGTGGAAGTACAACGATTGGTGACTATACTGTCTTTGGTGGAGACGCTAAAGCGGCCAATGGTCTTAAGATTGGTAAAGGTGTACAAATTGCCGGAGGCGCTGGTGTCATCAACAATGTTGAAGACGGAGAAGTTCTGGGAGGATTCCCAGCGAGAAATATTAAAGAATGGATGAAAGGTGTCGCTTATATTAGAAAGCACTCACTTTCTTCCTCAAAAGATAAAAGTGAATAGTTATTAGGAGAACGCTCAATGTTACTGACTACTGAACAAGTTAAACAAATCCTTCCCCATAGAGACCCATTCCTGTTTATCGATTCTGTTGAATCGGTAGTTGTTCCAGGAAAAGAAATCATTCAAGGAAAGATTTTTGATATTAAAGAAATCCAGGATGCAGAAGTTGTCGCTCATTACAGAACGAAAAAAGACCATGCGATTTTTGCCGGGCATTTTCCTGATTACCCGATTCTTCCGGGAGTTGTTCAGGTTGAAATGATGGCGCAAGCGACGAGCTTCATAGTTTTATTAGTTAATGAAAACCCATTCAACATGAAAATGGATGTGGCCCTTCTGGGAATCAATGAAGCACGTTTTAGAAAACCAGTTCTTCCTGAAATGGATTTAAAGCTAGTGACAAAAACTCTGAAGATCAGAGGGCCGATGATCACCAGCGAATGTAAACTTTATCACAATGACCAATTAATGAGTGAAGCGACGGTTCTTGCTTCACTCAAAATGCTTTAAGCATAAATAACAAGGAATAGTTTATGAGCAATATCCACCCAAGTGCAATCGTAGACAAAAACGCAAAACTTCACGAGACAGTTCAGGTCGGACCTTTCTGTATCGTTGGACCAAATGTAGAAATCGGAGCTAATACAGTTCTTTTTTCTCATGTTGTGGTTGATGGACATACAACGATTGGAGAAAACAATAAATTCTTTCAAGGCTGTTCAATTGGAGCACCTCCACAGGATAACTCTTACAAAGGTGAACCAACTCGCACAGTGATTGGAAACAACAATACTTTTAGAGAGTACTGCTCAATTCACCGCGGGACTTTAAAAGAAAACCAAATCACTAAGATTGGCGATAACTGCCTTTTCATGGCCTACGTTCACGCAGGTCACGATGTCGTGGTTGGAAACAACTGTACAATCGCTAACTCGACCAACTTCGCAGGCCACGTAAAAATCGGAGACCGTGTGATCATTGGCGGTGGAACTCAAATCCAGCAGTTCGTTTCATTAGGACGTGGAGCTTACATCGGTGGAGCTTCTGCACTTGATCGCGATATTCCTTCTTTTTGTACGGCAATGGGGAACCGCGCCCACCTAAAAGGAATCAACATCATTGGTATGAAACGCCAGGGATACAGCAAACAAGAAATTTCAGAAGTTGTCGATTTCCTAAGAACAATTGAGTCTTCAAACCTTTCTCCTCGTTCATTCGTGGAAAATGCAGAATTAATGGCCGAATACAAAGACAACCGTGTCGTTATTGAGATGGTTGATCAGATTAAAAAATCTGAAATCGGAATTGCGCCATTTAACCCATAAGGATTTTTGTGAGCAAAATTAGAATTGCAGTAATTGGATATGGCCACCTGGGAAAATGGCACGCTCAAAAAGCGGAGAGTTTTCCAGAGGTCGCAGAATTAAAATACATCGTTGAAAAATTCCCGGCAGGGCAGGAAGCTGCTAAAAAAGCGCACCCGAATGCGACGATCGTTGACGATATTTCTAAATGTATTAACGACATTGATGCCGGAGTGGTTGTCACGCCAACATCATTTCACTATGAAATCGTTGAATATCTTTTAAATCACAATAAACACGTTTTCTGTGAGAAACCAGTAACGGAAACAACTGAACAGGCCTTAAGACTGCAGGAGCTTTTAAAGGCGCACCCTGTGATTCTACAGGTTGGTCACTCTGAGAGATTCCACCAGGCGTGGGAGAGAAAAAACGAGTACAAACATTTCTTCGATGCTCCAGCACACATCACTTTAAAGCGTGTGGCCCCTTTTAAAGGCCGCGCGACAGACGTAGATGTTGTTCAAGATTTAATGATCCACGACCTGGATCTTCTGGTTTACCTCTTTGGTGAAACGCCAGTAAGTGTAGAGGCGATGGGCTTTAAAATGAGAACTTCACACTACGATTATGTAACAGCTAACTTCAAATTCAAGTCAGGAAACCGTGCCACAATTACTGTAGGTCGTAATCAGACCAAAGAAGTGCGCGAGCTGGAGATTTCAAATCACGCTGGGACTCTTCTTGTCGACTTGATGAGAAACGAAATTTCAGAGGCCCTTGGAAAAGAAGTGGGACCTGAATTCGTCAACACAGCTAACTATGAAAAACGCGATCACTTACTTCTTGAGCACAAGAATTTCTACAACTCAATTGCCAATAAAAAAGCTCCGATCATCTCTTTAGAAGACGGTCTGACTGCTGTAAGGCTCATTGATAAAGTTTTAGAAAGTGCCCGCAAAAATATTGAGGTCATGCTTTAATGAGTGAGAAGTCGTGCCTGATTATCGCTGGAGAAAAATCCGGCGAAGAGCATACTCTAAGTTTTTTTACTGAGTTAAAAAAGTCTTCTCCTGGCACCAGGTTTTATGGTGTCGGGGGAGATGAATTAAAACGCGAAGGTTTAGAGCTTCTTTATCATTTAAATGACTTTTCTTCGTGGGGCTACAGTGAAGTCATCACGAAAATTCCTTTTTACTACAAGGCGATGAATCACATCGTTGAAGAAGTTAAGAGAAGAAATACCAAGACCGCTATTTTGGTTGATTTCCAGTCATTCAATATGAAACTTGCCGGCAAACTCAAAAAGCTGGGCGTAGAAGTTTTATATTATGTGGCCCCGCAGGCCTGGGCCTGGAAAGAGTATAGAGTTAAAAAGATTGCCCGTTCGGTTCATACTCTTTTTACCATCATCCCTTTTGAGAAAAAATGGTTTCAAGACAGGGGAGTTCAGAGAGTAATCAGTGTTGATCACCCGCTGTGGACAACTTATAAAAATGACTTGTTGAGTTTTAAGAAACAAAGTGAGCTTCATTCTCCGGTGCGCCTGCTTCTTTTACCAGGGTCGCGCAAGTTTGAAGTGGAAAAGCTACTCCCTATCTTTATTGAATCTATCAGGCATTTAAAGAAGGAGATTCCTCTGCATGTCTCGATTGTAAAATCGAGTTCTGTGCCCAATGAGCTTTTTGAACCTTATGCTGAATTTATTGATGAAGAGTTTAGCAATGAAGAGCTGACTGTCGCTCTGAAAAAGGCCGATTTCTCTCTGGCCGCGAGTGGGACAGTGACATTGACATGTGCATTGTACGAACTTCCGACTATTGTTTGTTATAAAACATCGCTCTTAAATCAATTTATTTTTGAGAACCTGGTGAGCTATCGTTGGTTTATCAGCCTTGCCAATATCGTACAGAATCGTTCGGTTTTTCCAGAGTTCCTTCAGGATCAGGTGAGCGCCTATAATATCGTGTCGTATTTAAGGTTTTGGTATTATAATAAAACCGAGTATATGCAGCTTTTAAGCTGGCTTCAACAAACGAAAGACCAAGTCCGTGGTGAGCCCATGAGCGTCCCACAATACATGGCCGATGTAATAGACAATTCTTATGGAAAAAAAATCGATACCTCTCATTAAAAGACTTTTGTTATCTCCATTGTCTTGGATTTGGGAATCGGTTTATTTTTTTCGTAGAGCTTGTTACGACTACGGAATTTTCAGACAAAGATCATTTCAAGTTCCTATCATTTCAATCGGCAACCTGACGTTTGGTGGAACGGGGAAGACTCCTTTCACTCTTTGGCTTGCTGAGTATCTTCACAAGAGAAATAAAAGAGTCATGATCCTTATGCGTGGTTATAAAGGCAAACTGGAAAATTCCAGCGGGCTTATCACGTCAGGAAAAATGATGGCGCCAGACCCTGTGGATTACGGTGATGAAGCGCTTTTATTTGCGAGGAGACTGGAAGACGCTACGATTGTTGTAGGGAAGAGGCGTAGTGAGAACTTAAGTTTTTATTTCCCAAAAGTTGAACCCGATGTTGTTCTTTTAGATGACGGTCACCAACACATTAAGATTAAGCGTAAACTCAACATTGTTCTCTTTGATGCGACAATGCCGATGTTCCGTTACCGTGTCGCACCGTTAGGTTATATGCGCGAAGGTTTTCAAGGTCTAAAAGACGCTGACCTGGTTGTCATTGGGAAAGCTGATGTTGTTTCTGCTGAAAAAATTAAAACTCTGAAAAAATTCCTTCAGCCTCATCTTCCAGTGGGAGTTGAGTTTGCAGAAGTTGGCTTCAGGCCAAACGGCTTTTACAATGCGGCCAATGAGTTGGTGTTAAAGGCTGAAGACATTAAAGGACGCAAAGTGATTTGTGTCGCTGGTGTCGCCAATCCACAATCATTTTATAAATTGCTTGAAGAACTAGGGGCCGAAGTTATTGTGACTGAATCGTTCCCGGATCATCATTACTTCAAGCCAGATGAGATCAACGCTCTTTTATCTTACGCTAAATCAGAAGATGCACTTTTAGTGACGACTGAAAAAGACATGGTGAGAATTAAAAAGATTATTGAGGACGATACGATTGTATTTTTGGAAGTTGATATCCAATTCTTAAGTGGAGAGGAAGCAACGACAAAGGTTATCGATTCGTGCTTTCAAAATTTATACTAGGGTAAATGTTATGAAGAATTTTAAATCAGCTTTATTTTTCCTTTGTTGCCTGGCCGTAACCAGCTGTGCGACTAATTATGAAGAAGAGAAATCAGTTCTTTTGCAAAAACCTGAAGGTTCAGACCTGGTGACTGCATTTGATGTAGAAATAGAACAGGCCGAAAGTTATAAAACTCAATCACTTGAAGAACAAAAAAGAGCGGAAGAAGAAAGAGTCGCAGCAGAAGCTCTGGCTGCAGCTCAAAAGAAAGCGAAAGGGAAAACTTCAAAGACTAAAACTCCTGTTGCCAAAGAATCTGACTCAAAAGAATCAACTGCAACTAAAGAAGTCAAAGCAGTGGCGAAACCGGCCACTCAAGTAGCTTCGAGCAATTACCTAAATCCAGTGCTACCTGTTGATTACCCGGAAGAATATAAGGCCTATGATGCGAAAGCGAGAAGCGTGTGGAGCAAATTTAAACCTGTATTCTATCAAGGGGAACAATCCATTATGGCCATCAGCTACCTTGGGGTGACTGCTGGTTATATTACGATTCTTTCTAAGGAAGTTGTCTCGCTTAATAATAAACAAGCTTTCCATTTTTACGCTCGCTTTAAATCAAGTGATTCTTATCGCTACTTCTACTGGCTGGACGATAGACTAGACAGCTATGTTGAAAAAGAATCTTTTCTTCCAATGAAATATTCACTGATTCAAAGAGAGAAAAAACAAAATGTTGATGACCTTCAGCTCTTTGATTTCCAAAAGATGATGACGTACCACTGGTATAAACGTGTAAAGGAAGGATCAAATAAAGATGAGAAGATCAATGCACCTATTCCAAGCCTATCTCAGGATTCTTTCTCTGCACTCCAGCTTGTAAGAGGTCTTCCTTTAAACAAAGGTGACATCTATGAATTCCCTGTGGTGACGCGTGGGAAATTCTGGCTTTTAAAAGTTGAAGTTATGGGTGAAGACACTATCAATGTCGCAGACAAAGAAGTGAGGGCCATTAAGATAAGAGCAGAAACAAACTTTCCAGGGGTTCTTAAAAAGAGCGGTGACATTATCTTCTGGTATGGAAATGATCCTGAAAGAAAACTGCTAAAGTTCCAGGCCAAGATCAAAATTGGATCAGTCTATGGGGAACTGGTAGAATACAAACCGGGAATCAAGGTTCAGTAATTGAAGAATAAGTACTCCAGAAATATTCTTTACGTCCTGCCCAGCAAGGCCTGGAATACGAAGGAGCGCTTCGCTTTTCGCGATATCATTCAAGCAAAAGGGCATGGGTATAACGTTTATCTCTACACGTACGAAGACTCTTTTGCGGCAAAAGTGGCAAAGCATTTAGAGATCGAAATTATTCCTTATAAACCACATTTTATTAATCGCTTCCTGCGCTTTCATAAGCATTTAACTTTGGGCCAGGCCTTTAAGAAAAGTCACATTGATATCGTTCACTGTTACGACTTCACAGTTTTATGTTCACTTTCTTTCCAGCTTAAAAGACAAAACATCACAGCGCTTGTTGTGACTCAGGATCATAGTATCGACAAACCTCTTCAGCGTTTTTGGTACAGACCTCTAATCTCGCGCATTGATTCATTGATTCTTGCCAATAAAAACCTATTGCAAGATGCCCTTGGAAACCTGGGCCTTCCTTTAAAGAAGATCGAGTATTTTGGATTGGGGATCAAGTATGAAGAGGCGATTAACCCCCTCCAAATCGCGGTAAACTTCGAACTTTATAAAGACTATTTCCTCGCCGGAACTTATGTTTCTCCGGGACTGAATGACCATAAACACATCACTCCAATCCTAGCGGCCTTAAAAGTTATTAACCAAAAAGAGCCGGGTGGAAAAAGAAGTAAGCTGGTGTTGATTTCACCGGTGGATTTCCAAAGTATGTCTCTGCTACCTAATTTAATGAGAGACATTCAGGAGCAAGATCTGCAGGAAGATGTTCTTTTCGTTACAACTCAGGATATTGTGGGAGTCATCTCACGCCTTGATTTATGGGTGAGCAATTCACCGGACGAATTGATTGAAGACCATGCAATTTCTGCTCTTATTCACGAAGTGCCGGCAGTCTTGACTCGCAACTTTTGTAGCAAAGACTTAATCGAAGAGTATGAAGGCGTCGGAGAGACTTATAAGCTCTTCGATGCACGAGAGCTGCGCGATAAATGGGAGAAGATGATTCTCGGTCGTGCAGTTTATAGAGAGAAAACCAGACTCTACAAATATTTCATCGAGCGCGAACATTCGTACAAGAGTTATAAATCCCAACTAATGAGTCTCTATTCAAAATCGGTACAGAGAAGGGTTCGTCTTTTCAGGAAGAAGTAGAGCGAAGAGTAAACACTGTCTAAAAAATAGACACTCCTATCTTCCTAAACTCTTGAAAGTAAACCCTATTTAGCAGGCCTTTTTTTTGCATTTCTCCTCTGGAAATAGGTTTTCCTTAGAGGTTGTTATGTCTCTTAAAAACATCTGTTCATTTATTCTTTTAACAGTATTGGCACTGCCTTTTATGGCCAGTGCGGATGAGTTTAGAGAACGCACCTTTATTGATCACTACACAAAACTGACTATGGAAAACCGCGATCGTCTTGTGACGTTAACTGACAATGTTCAAAACGGAGAGCTTTTCCAGAAAATGCGCCAGAAGGCCCGCATTTCTTCATTAACCAATGATGAACGCCAGATGCTTCGCGAAGCATGGGGGCAATTGCTTTATTCGCACTTACAACTAAACCTGATTATCGATAAATTATCTTCTTATGAAAAAGAAATCAAAGATGATGAGTTCTTAAAAGATGATTACTTCACAATTCAGTACGCGGCTTACCTGGCCCAATACAGAAGTGCGATTGCCTTTATCCGTGCGATGAGAACAATCCCAACAACTGACAAAGTTTTGAATGAATCCTTTGCAGAATTAGGACTTGAATCGAGAACTTTTGCCCGCTTTAAGTTTGAATACCTCAATATTAAAAAATTCACAGAGTATTCAGATTACAGAATTCAGGGATTAACAAATAAAGTGAGTGTTTCTCCTCTGAGTTTAGGAATTGAAAAAGACGAAGAGTACATTGGAAAATTCAACCGCTATAAAGGCTTCCTATATACAATGAAAAATGCCGGTAGAATTACGGCCCACTTACTCTTTAAAGTCTATTTTCCTCTTCAGAAGAATATCTCTGAATGGATGGGTGATGAACGAGTCGCTCGCGGGAATGAATTCTTAATCAACCAGGAACAAATTAAAATCATCCACGCTAAATTAAGAGCGGGAGATGTCCTGATTGAACGACGTGAATGGTATTTATCAAATATCGGTCTACCTGGATTCTGGCCGCACGCTGCTCTTTATATTGGGCGTCCGGAAGAGCGCGCTTACCTAGAGCAAGACCCGGAAGTTATCGAATGGGTAAAAGCTGAAGGAATTGAAAGTGGAAGTTTTGAAGAGCTTTTAGCTAATCGACATAAAGAAGCTTATCAAGAAAGTTTAGGTAAGGACGAAACAAAACACGACTACCGTGTCCTGGAAGCGATGAGTGAAGGGGTGGTTTTCACCAGTCTAGAGCATTCTGCAAATGCGGACTCGCTTGCCGTCATCCGCCCGCGACTTTCAAATTTAGATATGGCCAAAGGACTTTTGACGTCGCTGAAATACCAGGGCCGTCCTTACGATTTTAACTTCGACTTCAGAACAGACTCAACAGTCGTTTGTTCGGAACTGATCTACTATACATATCAGCCGACAAAAGAAAAAAATGGGCTCTACTTCCCAGTGACAACGACCATGGGAAGACCAGTGGTGACTCCGAATAACATTATTAAGGAATTCACTGAAACGTATGGAACAGATAAACAACAGTACGACTTGGTGGTATTCTTAGATGGTAACGACAAAAAACGCGAGGCCGTTTTCTCTGATATCGAAATGCTTAAGACGACGTGGAATCGTCCAAAGTGGTTTATCTTCACTCAAAATAAGAAAAAATAGGTTTTAATTTCAATAAGTTACTTCACTCATCTGCGGTGGGGGTTAGACTCACCGCACCCTCTTCGGTGAAATTCAATAATTCATTCGACTTACATAGGGAAACCTAGTATATTTGCCCTTCAAATCTAGTAACTCTTTTTTAAAGCAGAAGCTGGGGCCTATTTTTAATAGGTAAAAAAACTCTCTCGAGGTATTTATGGCTCAAAAACAGGAACTAAAAGCAAGTTGGATGAAAGGTTACGACGTCGTCATTGGTGAAGACATCGAAACAAAGAAAGAAACTGATTTTAGTAAGCTACTAGACACGGCAACAACGAAAAATTTTGAAGAAGGTGAAGTGTTCATGGGAACAATCATCAACATCGGTCAAGATTACGTTACTGTCGACATCGGTTACAAGCAAGAAGGTCTTGTATCGGTGAAAGAATTCCAAAACTACGATGGATCACTGAAAATTAAATCAGGTGATAAAATCGAAGTTTACCTAGAAAAATTAGAATCTCACATGGGGAACCTAATTCTTTCTAAAGACAAAGCAGAAATCCTAAAAGCATGGGATCGCATTTCTGCTGCTTGCGAATCTGGTGAACCATTAACTGGTACAGTAATCGCAAAAGTAAAAGGCGGTCTATCTGTTGATATCGGTGTTAAGGCGTTCCTTCCAGGATCACAAATTGACATCCGTCCAACTCGTTACCTTGATAAGTACATTGGTAAAACAATGGAATTCAAAGTTATCAAGTTCAACAAGAAAAGAGGGAACATTGTTCTTTCTCGTCGTGCAATCCTTGCTGAAGAGCGTGGAAAAATGCGCGGTGAAATTCTTTCTCAAATCGAAGAAGGAATGGTTGTTAAAGGTATCGTTAAGAACATCACTGATTACGGTGCATTCATCGATCTTGGTGGTATTGACGGACTTCTTCACATTACAGATATGTCATGGGGAAGAGTTAAGCACCCATCTAACATCCTTAATATCGGGGATGAAATCGAAGTTAAGATTCTTAAGTTCGATACAGATAAGGAAAGAGTATCTCTTGGTCTAAAACAAGTTCAAGCTAACCCATGGGAAGAAGCTAGAACAAAATACATCCCAGGAACTAAGGTTGCTGGTGAAATCGTATCTGTTAAAGACTACGGTGTATTCATTGAACTAGACGATGGTATCGAAGGATTAATCCACGTATCAGAAATGTCTTGGACAAACAAAATTAAAAACCCAACTAAGCACTTCAATGCTGGTGAGAGAATCGAAGCTCAAGTTCTAGACGTAGATGTTGAGAACAAGAGAATTTCTCTTGGACTAAAACAACTTCAAGCAAACCCATGGGATGCTCTAGTTGCTAAGTTCAAAGTAGGTGACAAAGTTAAAGGTAAAGTAAAATCTATCGTTGACTTCGGTGTATTCGTTGACCTAGGTGAAGAAATGGATGCATTAATCCACGTTTCTGATATCTCTTGGACAAAGAAAAACATCAACCTTGGTGAAGAGTTCAAAGAAGGTCAACAAGTAGAAGCAATGGTTCTAGCTGTTGATAAAGAAAACCAAAAATTCTCTCTAGGTCTTAAACAACTAGAGGAAGATCCATGGAAGAAAATTGAATCTCGTTTCCCAGTTGGAACAGTTGTTGAAGCAGAAGTTGTTCGCGTAACTGACTTCGGAGCTTTCGTAGAACTAGAAACTGGTATCGAAGGTCTAATCCACATTTCTGAACTATCTGAAGAAAGAGTTGAAAAACCATCTGACGTAATTAAGAAAGGTGACAAGCCAAAAGCTATGGTAATTTCAGTTGATAAAGAAGCGAAGAAAATCGCTCTATCAATGAAAGCTGCAGCTCACGGTGGAGAGTACAAGTCTACTGAAAAAGTAAAGGCCGCTACTCTTGCTGATAAGTTCAAAAAAGACATGTAATTCGAAAAGGTTTTAACCCAACTTTGAGAATGAATTGGCCCGGAGCAATCCGGGCCTTTTTTTTGCCTACTGATTAATCGTCTTCTGTCTCGTCTTATAATAAATCACATCTGAAAGCAGCTGACCTGCAAAATAGGTCCCTACGGCCTTGGCAAATCCCACCTTAGGGTTTGGAGTCATGCACATCTGATTGTGCATTAAAAGGGCAAATCCGATGTTGTAAGGCACGCTTCCCAGAGTCCAAAGGCGATGGAAAGTGTAGCGGTCAAGGCCAGAGTCTCCTGTCTGTAGAGTTCCGGAATTGTCTTGATATTCTTTTTCGGCCATTGCTTCAAAGAGAAGCTCACGGCTTTCTTCTAGGTCAATTTGATCGATATCAATTGACGCCTTGATTTCTTCCATAGTCATTTTTGAATGCGGTTTTTGTTTGAAGAGTTTTTCAGTCGCTTCAAGATGTTTTTCAAAGAGCCCATTTTCCTGAGCATAGTGCAGAAGTTCAGCAACTTCTTCTGCCAGTTTTGGATCATTCTTCATTGTTTCAAATTTCTTCTGCATTTCTGCATTGTCGTCATTGAAAAAATACGAGTAAGCTCCAGATGGCCCAAGGTCGGCAACGGCAGCATTGAAGTAGGTAAGTGGTGCGCGCACCGTCCATGGATTAAGTCTTGGATTAGAAGTCACGAACGTTCCACCGACATAAGTGAAAATCCCGGAAAGGGCGAGTTCGAAATACATTCCCTTCATCCACTTTGAATCTTTTTCTTCATCCTTGTGAGTGTAAGCATAAGTGACAGCTGTCGAGGTCATTGAACCGGCCGTTAATGCCCAGGTCAGTTTTTTAGAAAGGCGAAGATCGGCCGGAGTTGGCTTTTTTTGTAAGTGAGATTTACAACTCATATAAAGCTTCTCATAGAGAGCAATCTTCTTTTCAAGATTCATTTTTTCAGCAGCTGATTTTGAAGCTGCAATTTGCTTAGCACGGTACTTATCAATTTTCTTTTTATGAGAAAGGAAGCGGTCCCAGTTTTTATTTTTTAAATCAACTGGCTCACCTTTAACAGTTTTTACAAACTCTGTAATCAAGTCATCGCGAAGATCTTTATCATCCTGACTAAAGAGATAAATCGCACGCATTGAGCGAATTTCTTCATCGTTAAGTGTGTTGAGATCAATGGCACGAAAAGCGAAGAAAAAATCTGAGAGCTGATCTGTCGTTGTTTCTAGTTGAAGCCGCTTATTAAAAGTTTCAGCATTGAAGCGGGAAGGAGCTAAAAATGGAGTGAGGATTTCTTTGCAGCTTTCTGGTTTTGCCGCAGGTCCGCGATCCATATGTATTGGAGACGAGCAGGCCGAGAAAAGCAGAGTTAAAACGAGCAAAGCTGGTGTTGTTTTCATTCCCAGCTAATCGGCTAGTAAACAAAAATAGTAAATCGCTCGGGTGAACCGAGCAGATTCCACTCATAAAAAAAGAGGGCCTAGTAGACTCGGTTGAAAAAACAGTCCAGTGGACTGTTTTTACTTCTTTTGCAGATTAAAAACACTGAACCAATTTTTATAAGTTCAACCGAGCAGATTCCACTCATAAAAAAAGAGGGCCTAGAGAAGTAGACCCTCTTAATCCCCCCAACACAACCCTACTTGTATTGAAGAGACAAAGGACCTCACATTCATAGGCCCCCTGTGTACTTAAAAATTTAATTACTCACTATCAGATTTCTGTTCCTGACCACGCCCCCCAGGAGGTGGCCCCTTAGGTTTTTCCACTCCGCAGGCACTGAAGGCCGCTTCCATAGCTTCACGTGATGGTCTATTTCCGCTTCCAGGTGCGCCGATTTTTCCTTCTAAACAGCTTTTTTGAGCGTCTGTGAGTTGTGGTCCGCCGCCAGGTCCTCTCTGACCGCGTTCACCGGCGATTGCAATTGACAGGCATAAACTTAAAGCAAAGAGCATTGTTGATTTCATATCTCATCCTCCGTTGAAACAAGAATAAGGCAGAACTATTGAAAGATTATGGAGTGGGTAAGGGATTGATATTAAAGACAAAAAAAGCCCTTATTTTACTACTTAAAATAAGGGCCTTTTAGTGTGTGTGCTAAACCTTTGGAGGGTTTTGTAGCTTGTTAGTCGATAACTTTATTTTGAACAACGATCAGAGCAGAAAACGCTGACTTCGTTGCGTACATTTGGTTTCCTTGAGCGTCTAGCATCGCAGTTCCATTTACGTTGAAGCGAGGGTTTTTTGCCCCTTCAGTTTCCTGAATGCGGTAGAACAAATCAGAAGCTAGTGAGCTTGGAAGACGAACACATCCACCAGAAGCTTTTTTACCTAACATTCCTTCTGTTCCTTTTGGAGCTTCGTGAAGAGCGATGCCACCGTTAAAGAAGATAGCAAATGGCATTTTAGTCCCACCTGTTAGCCATGAGAATCTTCCACCGTAAGCTGAAGACCTGTGGTCTTTGCTTAGGAAGGTTGGAGTGTAGTATCCAGTTGGAGTCACAGTCCATGAGTCTGCTTTGGAGTGGTGTTCACCTTTTCTTTCGAACTCATCTCTACCTGTAGAGATTTTTTCTTCTCTGATTAACTGGCCATACTCGAACACTTTAATAGTCTGGGCGTCTTTGCCTGTATTGGCCTTGTTAACAACAACAACGTAACGGAATTCTTTCGTCCATGGTTGTGTTTCAAAAGTTTTTGTTGTGAATGTCACGTCGACATCAACTGGTCTTGTTGTTCCCAGAGTTGCCCCTGCCATGTCTTGTGCAGAAACTGTAAGCGCACTTAGTGCGAAAATCATTGCGAATAACGTTTTCAATGGAATCTCCTCGTTCATTAAAACAGTGGGAGGTTAGTAACACTACAAGCGTGGTAAGGCATCCTAAATCTTTAGGGGTAAATTTGTTTATCTTTAGAACTTGCTGATAATGCGTTTGGTGTTGGAAATTTTTTTTACTGACATCTTTTGCGGCAACGCAGTGTAACCCAAGTTTTTTTGTCGCCTTGTTTCCAGATTGCCTTTGTCGGATGTTGCCACAAAGCAACACTTTGTTACCAAAAGTCTTTTAAATTTTCCAAACCCAACGATAATGGATTCATGGAAACAAATACAATTGAGACTAGCCACTCACAATTATGGTTAGAAAATTTACTGGCCGAGAAAACGAAAAAAAATCCGCAATTCTCTCTTCGCGCTTTTGCCAAGATGGTGGATGTGAGTCCGGCGGTTCTTTCAAGAGTTCTTTCTGGAAAAAGGAAGATGACTTTCAATCTGGCAACGAGAAT
Source organism: Bacteriovorax sp. As-1 (assembly GCF_058446905.1). Taxonomy (NCBI): domain Bacteria; kingdom Pseudomonadati; phylum Bdellovibrionota; class Bacteriovoracia; order Bacteriovoracales; family Bacteriovoracaceae; genus Bacteriovorax; species Bacteriovorax sp. As-1. The sequence continues at coordinate 864,471 of NZ_CP184341.1, read as the reverse complement.
CGCAGATGCACTTCACATGGGGCCGATTGAAAGAGAAACGCTTTACTCTTTTTTCACTGACCCGCAATCTGATGAAGAGAAGACTGATAGACACGAAAAAGAACTAAGCATTGATTGTTTTAATGCCATGAAGGAGTGGTACCACTACGGTATTACCCAACTTCTTTTTATGCAATCATTTCAGGAAGACCCTAAGTGGATTGCGAAAATGCTTTCGATCACTGAACTAGAGGCCAAGATGGCGGTTGAGCGCCTGCTTCGTTTAGGGATTTTAGATAGAGATGAAGAAGGGAAATTATTCAGGACTTCAACTCATCTTTCAACCAGCACTGATATTGCTTCAGCAGGCATCAGGCATTTTCAAAAACAAATTTTAGAAAAATCAATTGAGTCTTTAGAAAAGGATCCTCTTTTAGAAAGAGATATCACTTCCATTACTGTCGCGATAAATGAGGAGCGTATCCCTGAAGCTAAAAAAGAGATCATGAAGTTTAGAAAAAGAATGGCGGAGTTTTTAGGAGAAGGTGAGAAGACCAGAGTGTACAATCTGGGCGTTCATTTAATTCCTTTGAGCAAGTCAACAAAAGGGGATGTTTAATGAAGTCTATTTATATTGGATTAATCTTAATGGCTTTAAATCCTTCCACTGTATTTGCCAAGGGTGGTGATGATGCTGGCAATGGTGGATCAGGTTTACTTAAATGCTCCCTGTTCAGCAGTACTCGTGCATATCAAAGGCCGGGAAATATAGTCCTGAGAACGGAGGTGTGGAAATCACATCATACGCGAGACAATTTTTTTACTATTTAAATGAAGTTATGCCAGAGCCTATTTAGGGTAATCCTTTTTACTTCTGTCATGATGCTCAACTTTATGGAGAAATAGACTCTATCGAGTTTCCACGTTTAGATTTGATTTCTAATATTTTTCCCGTCTATAGCAGATTTGATTCGCGCTTCCAGAGCGATTCATCAGGTAAAATGCAGATTGATAGAATAATTCAGGAAAGAGTCTTAAAGGAGATAGGTGTGAATTATCAATCAGACCTCTTTTTTAGATATAGATTCAATGGCAACAGTTTTGGTTACGTTGTAAGACCATTTCTGGATACTTATACAAATAGCTACTATTGGCCTTCGACCAACAACTTCTTTATTTCACCCGTGTTAAAAATAATTACAGAGTATACAGGGGAAACAGAAGGGTTGTACTTAGGGGAGATGGAGCCTCAGAGGCTTGTCACACCAAATGAAAATAGAACTATTGTGGCAAAGCTTCAGGTTGCTGAAAAAAATATCATGAAATATGGTTTTTACATTAGAGACGGTCAGAAAAAAAGACTGGAGTATGAAGATCAAATAGAGACAGAAACGATTTACTTCTACTTCCCATTCAGTGATGTGCAAGACCCATTGGTAAAAGGAAGTAGAAAAATTGTGACTGTAAAATTTGCGGATCCTGACAGTTATACAAAAAAACTTGGGTGCGTGTTTAGTAAAAATTAAGGAACATCAAGTTGAAAGTACTCATATTAATTTTTTTTAGTTTTTTATTAATATCAACAGCATCTGCAGGCCTGGAAGAAATTTTTGGCAATGCTGAAATTGGGGATCAGTGCGGAAGTGATTACCAATGACAAACTCTATGCTGCAAAGGAAATAGTGGAGGCAGTTTAACTTGTGCTGAACATAATTCGCAGCAATCATGTTCAAAGCCAGCTGGTGAAACATGTATTTCCAATGAATTTTGTAAATTGGAGTATGTGACCGTTTGTAAGGTTGTAAGAACTGGAGTTGGGGCAGATGGTTCACCTATGTGTGTGCTCAGATGTCCGCCAACCTTGGTAAAAGGATCATGTGTGAATAATATTTGCCGACCTCCTATTGCACCTCCAGTTCCATCATTTGATCCAAAAGATTGTTCGAATGCAGTAGACCCTTAGTTGCAAAAGGCCCCCTAGAGGGCCTTTTTTATTGCTGACGACATCTTTTTAAAACTTCTTTGATCTGATCTCTTGCGATTTTTAAAGGAAGTTGTTTTTTTATAATGTTAGTTAGAATGACTTTGTCGGAGATTGATAATTCACAAAAGTCAGATTCAGTGTAACAGTTCACATGATCCTTAAAAGCCCTGGATTCAATTTGCTGGCAGCTTAAATGAGGATTGTCCATATAAGAGCGGTAGATCTCATCCTGAAGACAAAAAGCATTTTTGGCTAAAAAATCTTTTCCTCTTACTGAGAAACGGTAAGCTTTTGCTTTTAAGAATTGTTCGCAATAAAAGTAACCAAAATCTTTGGCATAACCGGCCGGACCGCAAGGAATAGTTTTCTCTAGTGAGAGATAAAAATTGCAGGACCCATATTCTGGGGCCTGCAATTCTGCTTTGACATTAAAAGAAAATAAGAGGCATAGGATAAACGTCTTCAAGAGAGTTTATTTGCCGTTTCTAGCATCCCAGTTGATATCATCAAGAGTTCCAAAAGTGAAACCTTCGCTGATTAACTGAGGGATGTACTTCGCTAGCATTTCTGCTGATTGAGGACGAAGATCGTGCATCAACACAACTCCACCTTTTGTCTTACGAGATTCATACATATATCCAGATAGACACTCATCGATTGTCATCTTCTTGCTCCAGCAGGCCCAGTCAGCCGCTTGCACATATTGTCCGTCTTTTAATTCAACTTCACCACCGATGTCCCAAAGGATTGGTCCAATGTATTGTCTTCCAACTTCTTCTTTGTTTAGAAGATCAGCAAACTTATCATCCCATGCTCCTTCCGGCGCTCTGAAATAGAAGTTTTTACCGTTAGACATATATGGAGCTAAGATAGTGTGGGCATCAAGAACTTCTTTCTTAACAGTTCTTTTCCAAGAGAAGAATGAAAGGTCTTTTAGTGCGTGGTGATCAAGAGAGTGGTTAGCTACAATGTGGCCTTCAGCTAAGATTCTTTTCATGATAGCTGGGTGGTCTTTAGCGTTGTTGGCGATAACAAAGAAAGTCGCTTTTACGCCATATTCTTTTAGAGTATCAAGAATTTTTGGAGTAACAGCAGCAGTTGGACCATCATCGAAAGTAAGGATGATTTCCTTTGAACCGCGGTGAAGTCTTTCCATGTTCCCTTGAGAGAAGACTTTGTCCTGGGCATTTTCATCTTGTTGCCCAATGATTTTGCCTGAGAAATCAGCGAAAGCGCTTGCTGACATTAAAAAAAGTGCAGCTAGTAAAGTTGTTTTCATTTGAGAGTCCCCTTTTGACATTGTGTGAATGTGGGGGTCTTATACTAAAATTCAAAATTCTTGTCCTAGGGGGTGAAATTCTTTCACGGGGGATGCCTCTGAATGAGTATTTTTTTCATGGAGAGCAGACAAATGCGGGCAATTTATGGTTTAAACGCCCAAAATAAATCGACTTCATTTACTAAGGGTAATCTATGAAAAAGATGATTGCGTCTGCACTATTCTTAAGCTCTATCAGTGCTTTTGCTTACAACACTGAATACGCACAATTAAGACCTGGAAAAGAAATCCTGGTAGATGTTGCTAAAAAAGACGTTATTTCTTTAACTTTAGAAACAAACAGCAAAGATGGAAAGGCCGAGCCAAAGTTCACATTAGTAAAACAGTGGAGTAACTTTGAGTGTGAATACAAGCAAACTCTTCTTCTACACTCAGGATACAATATCGAAAGCAAAACTTATAAAAGAACTTGGGAAATCCAGGTAACATGGACTCCGGGAGCTGATCTTTCTGGGTGTATCGTAAAAGTGAGTTTCCCGGGAATGGCAGACTCTCGTGCTGAACTTTTCATGAACTACTAAAATATGAAAAGTCACTTCGGTTACATTTATCCAACAAAAAATATGTCAGTTCTCGATCTGAATATGACGACAATTCGCGATTTGGATGAGAGCATTGATATTTTGTGCGCGCACTTCGGTGAAGATGACCAAGACCAATCTTTAGCTGAAGAGCACTGCCCTTATTTTGGAGTTCTTTGGGAGGCGGGGATTGGCTTAAGCCAGTTTCTAACACCAGAGATGTGTGAAGGGAAAAAAATCCTGGAGATCGGATGTGGTCTGGCATTGCCAAGCTTTGTGGCTTCAAGATTTGGGGCCGATGTCATTGCGACAGATTTTCATGCTGATGTGCCACTTTTCTTAGAAAAAAACCAAATTGATAACCAAGTTAAGTTTCAATACGAAGAGATGAACTGGCGTTCTGAAATTGAGCGCACGAAAAATAACCTCGGCACATTTGATCTCGTTTTGGGCTCTGACATTCTTTATGAAAGCCAGCACCCTCTTCAAGTGGCCCAGGCCTTGATTGCCTTTTTAAATCCTGGAGGAAAAATTATTCTTTCTGACCCGGGAAGGGCCTATATCCAGAAATTTGTTTCTTCGATGAGAGAGCTTGGCTATCCGGAAGAAATGCAGACGATGAGAGTGAATGCGAAATTCACTCCGAAACAAGTAGACCGCGAAATCTTTTTATTTGAATTTAAAGCTTAGGAGCACACACATGAAGGCATTACTTTTTAGTATTTTATTAATGGCAAATACTGTAATGGCAGGAGAGAGTGGTGTTTGGCTTAAGTCAAATGATGAAGACTCTGTTGTTGCAAGACTACCTCGTTTAATTATGGCGACTTTTGTTGACCAAGGATTCAAACAAAAAGAAATTTCTCCTGGGATTTTTGAACTAAAAGTTTCTAACGTAAGATGCGACTATTTATCTAGGGATTCAGCTTATCCGGATCTTCCAACAGCAGGACTTCCAAGTGTAAAGTGTTTCACTGATGCAGTTTTAGAGATGAACGGGAAAGGAACAAAAATTCAGGAAGGTCGTTACCTGAATGAACTTTTTAATACGATTCAAGAAAAAAGAGACCTACCAATTACTGACTGTGCAATGGGGGGGAAGTGTGTTTCTTTCGTTTCAACAATTCAGTGTTGGGTTGATTTAAATATGGAAGAAATGAAAGACGCTTATTCTTGTTTCTTAAAGTAAAATATCTTCGAAAAAAGCACCGCGACCGATTTCATCATCGATCACATGAATCTCCAGTACCCATAATGTGGGTGTTGGGGAAAAATCAATATTACCTAATTTTTCTTTTGAATGGACAGCGTGAGGGAAGTCGCCAAGTCTATGGCCGTACATATTGCTATTGAGTCTCAGGTTTAATTTTTTAGCTTCATTTTGAGCGAAAGCATAAAGCTCTTTGCCCGTTAACTTTTGCTCTCTCCACACTTTTTGAGTGGTGTAGAAAATGGCCTTTGCACTCTGAGCAAGGTGTTTATGCTTTGGATCGTGTCCAATAGTAAAAGTCTCTCCGAAATCGCCTTCGTGGTTGTAGTAAACCGGGCCGATATCAGCAAAGAAAACATCATCTTCGACAATGGTGTAGTCGTCAGAATTATCACGGAAGTTTTTTGTGGTGTTTGGGCCGGCTCGGAATTTTGTTGGGTGCCATCTTTTTTCAAGGCCTGAATCATCCATCATACTTTCTAGAAGTGTGCGACCTTCTTTTTCAGTCATACCTGGAGTGATTTTTTTAGCAAAACTAGCAACGACCTGACGGGTTTTTTCCTGCGCGCGCAGGTAATCATCCAGGTTAAATTGTTCGCCTCTATTTTCTAGAGGGGAGCTCATTTATGGGGGCTCGGAGGGCAAATTGCGCAGCCGTAGTCCGAGTCTTCGTGTTCATCGATCTCGTCTTGCAGGCTCTGCTGATAAGCTTTGATCTCTGTGTCGTCAGCGCCAAGTGAGCGGATCAAAGTTTCGGCAAGGCCTGGAGCCACCACTTCGATATCTAATCCCGCTTCTTCCATTTGCATAGCAAAGGCATAAGCATCGTTAATTTTATCGATGGTTGTTTCGAAGAGGCTGGTGCCAGATAATGAATCAATGACGCGAACTTGGTTTGACATTTACCAAGACTAACAAGAGAATGCTCCCATGGTAAAGAGAGTTTTTTATATCGAAAAAGAAAAGTTTTTGCGTTCAATGATGGAGTTGGCACTGCGAGCTAAAAAGGCAGAAGTCTATACTGTTGAAACCTTGAACGAGAACTTTTACTTGATTGATGACCTCAAACCTAACCTGATCATTTTCGACCTGGACAATCACCCGGCAGACCTAGAAAGACTCTATGAGTACTCACAGGGGACTAAACTAGTGGCCACTGGGCCAGTTGGTTCTGAGAATTCCCTGGATAATAGGGTCTCTGGCTTCATTCCTAAACCCCTTGTGGCCCATAATCTGGCCGAGAGGGTTCTTGCCTTAATTGACTAAATTAGTTTTAGAGAATTTTTGTCCTCTTCCAAGCAGATTTTAAGGGATAACTTAAAATAGGATTATGACAAATCAAAAACTTGGAATCCTTAGAGAAAAGAATGCATTCGTCGTTTTTCTCTCTCAACTTTTATCAACCGTCTGTGACAAGATGATGTCCATTGGACTCGTCTGGTATCTCACCACCATGTATTCGATCAATATCGTTCCATGGTTTTTAGCGGTGAGTTTTTTACCACACATCTTCATGTCGTTTTATTCTTCCAAGCTCATCGGGCGATTTGGAATTTTAAAAACAGTCATCGTCTCTGAATATTTTAGGGGAGCTGTTTTACTCGCGCTTTTCGGCGCCTTGTTTACTGTTCCTGAAAAGAGTAATGCCTTTTTGATGTTTTTATTTGCAGCCTCTTTTTTAGTAGGAATAGGCTCGAGTGTTTTTAACCCGGCGATTCTATCGCTGCCGCCACTTTTAGTTGAAGACGAAAAAATTGCTCCACTCAATGCTTTGTTAGACACCAGCTTTTCAATTTCAAATATTTTAGGGGCCGCTTGTTCCATTTTCTTACTTAACATTTTTGATATCAAGGTTTTGATTCTTATCAATGCTGTGAGTTTTATCATAGCAGCGCTTTTGCAAGGAATGGTAAAACTTATCAAGACAGAAGAGAAGGCCTCGGAGGATGCAGAGGTGATGGGGCCAATGGTCGTCTTAAAAAAATACCCAGCTATTGCAAAAATGCTGATGAGCTTTCTTTTCATCAACGTCGTTTTTACTCCGATTATGGTTATGATCCCTTGGTATGTTGAGAATGTTTTTAAGGGCAACGGAAGTGACTTGGCCATGATTGAAGGAGCTATGGGAGTCGGGGCCTTTTTAACGGGAATGTTCTTATCTCTAAGCGCTTTTACTGTGAGAGAAGAAAAACGTATCGGAATGATTGCGATAATTTGTTTCTTATTTGGTCTTTTCTTTCAGGTCTTCTCATTCTCTAAAACCACAGGGGAAGCATCCTTACTCTTATTTTTAATCGGGGTACTGAGCACATTCTTAAACGTTCAGGTCTTAACTTATTTCCAGACATCACTTAAAGAAAGCGAAGTGCCTTCGATTATGGTGGCAGTCAATATTATTTCTGCCGCTTCTATGCCACTTTCTTTTGCTATCTCAGGAGTTTTACTCCCAGTGGTAGAAGTTCCAAAGTTTGCTTTAATCTGCGGTCTCTTGACCATGCTGATTGCGTTTTTTATGCCGAGTTTTTTAAAGACTAAACCATCAAGTGAGAATGTATGACGTTTGGAAACAATGAAGTGATTGAAAGAGCAGTGATCGGCGATGTTGATGAAATCATCAACCTTTATCGCGCGGTTTATGGGAGAAAGTATCCTATCTCTTACGGGACAGACCCGGAACTTTTATCGCGCTCGATTCAAAACCACGACACTCATATGGTGCTTGTGGCCCGCGACCTCAATCAGAAAGTGATTACAGGGGCGCTAATTACCGAGATTGATAAAGAAAATAAAATTGGAAAGCTTGTGGGTCTTGTCGTTCATCCAAACTTTCAAAAGAATAAGATTGGGAATCACCTGGTGGTTTATGTAGGAGAGCATTTCCTGGAAAAGGAGAGTGAACTCAATTCTCTTTATGCCACAACTAGAACTAACACAGTTGGGCCTCAAAGAGTCTTTATTAAAAACCAATACCTGCCATTAGGGATTTTTCCCAATGCTCACCGTTTGAGTCAGTATGAAACAGTGACTCTTTTTGCCAAATTTAGAAAAGGACTTTTGGAAAAACGAGTACCAACAAAAGAAGTCTCGCAGTCATTGATCCCCATGTATAACATCCTTCAAAATATCGTTCCAGATTTATCGATTCCAGCGGGCGTACCACTAACAACAGTAGAAGTTCCATCGACAACAGAAGCCTGGGACTTTGAAATCATCCGCGCACCCCACTATGTATATAGAAAATTCCTGGAAACATTTCCTGATCCAAAGGATCGCTTCTTTCCTTTTCACACACCTAATATGCTGATTGCGGACAAGAAGGGGAGAATTGAGATTTTTGCTTATTTTAGTAAACGCGATGGTTACTGCACCTTGATTAAAGCAACAAAACCTATTTCTGAACTTGCGGGGAGTTTAACGAGTCTTTACATGCAGCTCGATGATATCGGGGTGTCTTACATTGAAGTTCTTATCAACGTAAAACTCACACAATTTATTGAACCTCTGCTGGCCGGTCAGTTCGTTCCAAGTGCCCTGTACCCGGCGATGAGAGAAGTAGACGGCAAGTTTGAAGACTACATCGTTTTAAGTAGAACAATGGAACCTTTAAACTTTAGAGGAATGGCCGTTATTTCTCAGTTTAAACCTTTTATTGATCAGTATGTGGATACCTGGAAGCAGGTGAACCTGGATACTATCGAGGTTATTTATGGAACAAAATAAACTTAGAGTCCCAAACAGCGATAAATTAAAAAGTGTTCAGTCCCTGTGCGATCAAAGTGATCCGTACAGTGGATTTAAAAAAAGTGATGATGATTTTATCAAGGCCATGAAAGAGATTTCGGCCTGGCATATTGAAAAGAGTGATTTCTACCGCGACTTAAGTCACTCGCAGAAATTTAGGCCTGAAGATATTAAAACACTTGATGACTGTCTGAAGATTCCACACCTGTGGGCACATTTCTTTAAAGGAAATGAGATTTTATCAGTGCCGCCTTCAGAAGTGTTTTTACACCTGACTTCTTCGGGAACGACAGGGCAGAAGTCTCAAATCTTTTTTGACGAATGGACGATTCGCTCAGCTCAAAGGATGGTAGACTGGATTTTTGAAAAATACGGTTGGGTGAGCGAGACGCAAAAATGCAATTACGTTCTTTTTAGTTATCAGACAGAAGCAAGTTCAAAACTAGGAACGGCCTACACGGATAACTTTCTTTGCAAATACGCTCCGATTAATGAAGTTTTTACTGCTTTAAAACTAACAGGAAGTGGTGGACACGAGTTTGATTGTTTTGGGACAATTGATGCTTTTAGAAGATTTGCAGAGCAAGGACTTCCTGTCAGGCTTTTTGGTTTTCCGGCCTTCTTTTACTTTGCTTTAGAGCGCATGAAAAAGTTAGGGCTTCCGCCTTTAAAGTTCCACAAAGACTCAATGGTCTTTCTGGGAGGAGGTTGGAAAGGAAATGCAGATAAGCAAATTGAAAAAAATGACTTATATGAATTAGCAGAAGAGATGCTGGGCATTCCTAACGATAGGCTTCGCGACGGGTTTGGTTCAGTTGAGCACTGTATTCCTTATGTAGAATGCTCACAGCATGAATTCCATGTTCCTATATGGTCGCGTGTTTTTATCCGCGATGTTGAAACGCTAAAACCATTAGGTTTTAACCAAAAAGGGTTTCTGCATTTTGTTTCTCCTTACATTACCAGCATGCCTGCTCACTCGGTGATTATGGGGGATATGGCCTCTCTCCATGAGAAATGCAAGTGCGGGATGGAGACACCATATTTTAAAATCCACGGAAGGGCAGGAGTGTCTAAGAATAAAAGTTGTGCACTAGCGGCCTCTGAACTTTTAAAAGGGAAGGCGTCATAATGAGTGCAAATCTTTGGGCCGGACAAATTGTTTCCGACGATCAATTTAAAAATGAGATTAATAAGCACTTTGAGAATTCACTTTTTTGGGCAAAACCACCGCTGTCACACTATGTGCTGTTTGATGTGGTTAAGAAAATGCAAGAAGAACTTAAAGCAGAAGGCACTCTCTATAAGGCATTATTAAAAGATTTAGAAAGTAGAGAAGACATCACAAAAGACGAAGTGAAAGCTTCAATGGATGGACTGATTGATTTTTTAAGTGTCGACCAGCTTCGCATAAAACTAAAAAGAGAATTAGGCAGCGAGCACCCATTCGAACTAAAAAGACAGGATGCCAGAGAAAATCATTTTGAGGCCTGGTATCCATTGGGAACATTGGTCCATGTAACACCTAATAACTCACCACTTCTTGGTGTTTTGGGTGTCATGGAGGGGCTTCTAAGTGGAAACGTTAATATCTTAAAACTTGCCAGAAGAGATAGTGCTTTTGCCGCTCTTTTTTATGAGACCCTTTGCAAACTCGATACGACTGGCACGATTAAAGATTATGTTTATGTCGCTAAAATTAGTTCGAAAGAAAAAGATTACTTGAAAAGTGTTCTTTCACTTGCTGATGTTATTTCAGTTTGGGGAGGAGAGGAGAGTGTTCAAAGTGTAAAAGAAATCTCTCCTCGCGGTGCCCGTATCGTTGAATGGGGTCACAAGATTTCTTTTTCTTATATCGCTAAATCAAAAAAACAAGATTCTGAAGTTTATAAAAGCCTAGCTTATGAAATCTGTCTCAATGAACAGATGGCCTGCTCAAGTCCTCAGTGCGTTTTTGTAGAAGATGCTGACTTTAGTGAGTTAAAAGAGCTGGCAAAAAATCTGGAGAAGGCCTTAAATGAAGTGTCTCCGAAAATGAAGCGAGTTCTTCCTGGAGTTCAGGAAACGGCAGAGCTTACAGTCACAAAAGAGCAGGTGAGACTTAAGTCGATTAAAGGCAGAAGTCATCTTGTAGAATCAAAAAATCATGACTGGCGTATTTATGTTGAAGACACTCCCGCTCTCAACTCCTCGCCACTTTTTAGAACGATCTGGCTTAAACCAATGCCAAGACATTTAATCATTAGTCATTTAAGACCACTTAAAATGTATTTGCAAACAGCAGGGATTGCTGCTGATGCCTTTGAAGTTGAAGCGCTTTCTCGCGATCTTTATATGGCCGGTGTTCAAAGAATCAGAGCGATTGGAGAGATGACTGACAGTTATATTGGTGAGCCTCATGACGGGGTTTATGCTCTAGAGCGCTACTGTCAAAGAATTAATTTCCATGACTCAAAAAAAGCAGTCATGATGAAAAATAAGAGCTCTTTTGAAGATCAAAAAGGGATGAACCCAGTTAGAACAACTCCAATTATGGAAAAAGCAGATTTCCAAAACCAAAAAGTAGAAGACCGTTACTCGGACCTTTTCTTTTATAGTGGAGGAAGCTCTGGAGAACCGAAGCTTTCAGTTTTCACCTACGAAGATTATCACCGTCAGATGGAGCTTGCTTCCGAAGGTCTTTATGCTGCTGGATTAAACCCAGTGACAGATAGATGCATGAATCTCTTTTATGCCGGGTCTTTATATGGTGGCTTTACCAGCTTCTTTACCATTTTAGAAAAACTTCACGCCGTTCATTTTCCAATGGGAGCAAGCACTGACTTTGCTCTAGTTGGAAAAACGATTATTAGAAATAAAGTCGATACACTTTTAGGAATGCCTTCGTACTTTATTCAGCTTTTTAAAGAAAACCATGAAGAGCTAAAAAAATACCGCGGGATTAAAAAGATTTTTTATGGCGGTGAGCATTTTAGTGAAGCGCAAAGAACATACTTAAAGCGTGAATACGGAGTAGAAATTATCCGCTCAGCTAGTTACGGCTCTGTTGATGCCGGCCCTCTTGGGTACCAATGTGAATTCGCCACAGGGGGAGTTCATCATTTACATGAAAAACTTCATGACATGGAAATCGTGGACCTTGAGGCCGATGTTCCGGTTAAAAAAGGTGAGATTGGAAGACTTCTTTTCACTTCAAAAGTTCGTCATGGGCAAAGAATTGAACGTTATGCCATTGGCGACGTGGGAAGAGAGTTAAGTGGCCCTTGTGAATGTGGTCGCATGGGAACTCGTTTTGAACTTATGGGACGCCATGGAGATGTTTTTAGAATCGGGACAACTTTTTTAAGTTATCAAAAGTTTCAAAAGATCTTAATTGATAAGTTTGACTATGAAGGCTCTATCCAACTTCATCTTCACGCAGGTGAAGGACTGAAAAAAGAAAAAGTCATTATTAAAATTGAAAACCTTTTTAAAGCATCGCAGACTCCTGAGAGCTTGTTGAAAACTTTTATGGACGAGTATAGCGATCTAAGACTTGTTGTGAAAGAAGACTTAGTTTTAGATTTTGAAGTTCAGGTCGTGGAACGAAAGGACCTTACTTTTAGCAGCAGCACTGGAAAATTAAGAAGCGTAATTGATCACAGGATTTAATATGCAAAAATGGACATTAAAAGAAATTGTAGAACATGCTAAAAAACATTCTCCTTATTATAAGGAACTCTATAAAAATGTTCATTCAGATAAATTATCAGATCTCCCAATCATTGATCAGGTCGAGTTTTGGAAAACAAGAGTGGTGACTGATGATCAACCGGATGGGATTGTGTTTAAGAGTGGCGGAAGCACCGGTGCTCCAAAGTACTCCTATTTCACTCACCAGGAATGGATCGCTTATACCGAGTCCTTTGGCCATGGAATGAGCGAAGGGATTCTCGAGCATGGAGATAGAGTAGGGAATCTTTTTTATGTAGGGGACTTATACGCTTCTTTTCTTTTTATTAAAGATTCGCTGCAGTTTATTCCTTCTGCAAAAAAGAAAATCACGCAATACCCGATCGCCGGGCAAACTGATCATGTGCAGATTTTAAAAATCATCGAAGAGTTTAACATCAATACGATTGTGGGTGTGCCATCGGCCATCTTAACGATGCTTGAGAAGTATTCGGCCGATAAATCAAAGTTTCCTCATCTTAAAATTCAAAAGCTCCTTTTTGGAGGAGAGGCCTTATATGATGATCAGCACCTGGCCTTAAAAAAGATTTTTCCGGACATTCAAATTTCATCAATTGGCTGCGCGAGTGTTGATGGGGGAATGATTGGCTATTCAAGCACAGATTGCGCCAATAATGAACACCGTGTGTACGACGAAGCAAGTATCATCGAAATTGTTGATCCTGATACTAACGAAGTCATTACAGAGAAATATAAGGTAGGGAAAGTTCTCTTAACCAATCTGACCAGAAAGTTAATGCCTATCATTCGTTATCCCGCTGGAGATATGGCCATGTGGTTAGAAGATGAAAAAACTCCTAATCGCAAATTTAAACTGCAAGGAAGATCAGAAGAGGCCGCAAGACTTGGGACTCTGAGTGTATATTTTGAAGACACACGAGATATGGTGATGAAGACATTAAAAGAAGCTTCAGGCATTCAGTTTCAAATGGTACTAAATCACTACGATCACAAAGATGAGTTGACTTTTAAAATTGCAGGAAGTGGAATTGATAGAGCAACGTCTCAAGCAAGACTGACTGAAGCTTTCAGTAAAGAGAAACCAGGTTATGCTGATATCCTAAATAAAAACCTGATTCATCCTCTTAAAATCGAAATTGTCGAACAAAGTGCTCTCGATGCGAACGCTAGAACGGGAAAACTAAAGCGCATTATTGATCAACGTACAAAGTAGCAAAAGGAAAGAATAAATGGATAAAGACACCAAAATTGTTATTTTCGGAATTGTACTGACTGTCGTGGTTTTCGCTTTAGCTGTTTTTTTCAGGCTTAAATCGTAGACAAGTCCATTTCTTCAAGTCTTGGGTCGTTCGGCCCTAAAATGTATTTTTGTACACCTAGGTTTCCAAAAATAAAGTCAGGCACGCGGATACGATAGAAAATCCCTTTTTCATGATTGGTCGTATTCACCACATTGGTCTTTGAAAGAATGGCCGAATGAGCACCGCCATCTTCATAAGGAATGAAAAGATCGTAATGATCCTGTTTTGCCAAAAAGAAGTTAACGATATGCTCTCTTAGCCCTTTCATGTCTTCCGGGTCATAACTTGAAACCAGAAAGCTGTTTGGATACTTTCTTAGAACAATTTTCTTTAACAGGTCGTCGTCGAGTTGGTCTTTTTTGTTAAAGACAATGATCGTTTCCTTATCGGTGACGTTTAGTTCTTTTAAAACGTCATAAGTGACCTGTAATTGCTTTTCGTAATGCGAGTCTGAGATATCACAAACGATAATTAATAAATCAGCTTCTAGGGCCGATTCAAGCGTTGTCTTAAACCCGTCAATCAGAGTGTTGGGAAGGTTGGAAATAAATCCTACCGTATCAATCATAATCATCGGAGGTTTCGTGTCCGGGTTAAGCATGCGGTAAGTAGAGTCGAGTGTCGCAAAGAGTTTGTTCTCTTCTAAGATTTCAACGCGGCAAAGACGATTCATGATCGATGACTTTCCGGCGTTGGTATAACCAACAAGTGCAGCTGTCACGGCCTGATTTTCACGGCGCTTCTTTCTGACTTGTCTTTGTTTTTCAAGCTGAATTAATTCTTCTTTATAGAATTCAATTTTTTCTCTGATGATACGACGGTCAAGCTCGATCTGCTTTTCACCTTCTCCTCCGAGAACCCCGACTCCTCCACGCTGGCGGTTTAAGTGAGTCCAGAATCCGGCAAGACGCGGAAGCATGTACTGCAGACGTGCAATTTCGATTTGGATTTTTGCTTCTCTGGTGCGAGCGTGTTTCGCGAAGATTTCTAGAATAACGTGAACGCGGTCAACGACAGAAAGACCAGTGATCTTTCTGATGTTGGCGATTTGTCTCGCCGTTAATTCAAAGTCAAAAACTAAAAGCTGAGAGTCATCCATTTTAGCGGCTTCAGCGATCTCTTTTAGTTTTCCTGAACCTAGGATCGTTGCAGGATCAATTTCTTTTTTATTCTGAATGTGGGCCTCTCCGGTCTTTAGACCAAGAGTGCGCAGAAGTTCTCTAAGCTCATTGATTGAGCGTCTGGATTCACTTTCAGTTTGGTGATCCGGGAAATTAGGCGAGACTAGTGAGACAAGTGTCGCACGGTAATTGGGATCAATATTAAATTCGTTGTCCATCATAAGCTAAAATTATCCTGCATGAACCGGAACCAAAATGTTATCTAGTAGGCGAGTGGTTCCTGATCTGAAAGCCGCTACAATGACTAATTCCTGGGTTTTGGCACTCGGGGCTTCCATGTTATCAGAGTCGAGGATTTCCAGGTAATCCCATCTCTTATCATTTTTTAAAACATCACTCACAAACGTTTTGTAGTCTTGTTTGGTGCGGATGAGTTTTTCAATTTTCACTAGTGTTTGTGGAAGTGTTAAAGCTTCTGCACGCTCACTTTCTGAAAGGTATTGGTTGCGGCTTGAAAGAGCTAGACCCTCGGCGTTTCTTACGATCGGCATGATGTGGATCTTGATTTTGATATCCAGGTCTTTCACCATCTTTTTGATGATCAGGCATTGCTGAACATCTTTTTGCCCAAAGTACGCAATGTGTGCGCGAGTGATAGTAAACAGGCGGTAAACAACTGTTGTCACTCCATCAAAGTGAGTCGGTCTTACTGAACCTTCAAACTTCTGAGTCATAGGTCCCACAGAGATCGTTGTCGAGAACCCTTGCGGGTATATTTCTTCATTTGATCCCGGAGCAAAAACGGCAATCTCTTTTTGAGCGCTGATTAATAAGGCCATTGCCGAAATTTTCGCCAGGTCTTCATCAAGTGTGCGCGGGTATTTATCAAAGTCTTCGTTGGGCCCAAATTGTTTGGGGTTTACGAAGATCGTGACAATCGTCACATCGTTTTCTTCCGTCGATTTTTCAATTAACGAAATATGTCCTTTGTGAAGATTTCCCATAGTTGGGACCAGACCGATTCTTTCGCTTTTAAGCGCATTTCTGTAATGGTCGAAATCTTTTTTCGTCGTGAATACTTTAATCATATTTAGTTAGGTGGAAAAAACTGGAGGATAATTTTATGGGCCAGTTCTTTTTTTGTTAAGATGCCTTCGTAAGTAAAACCTTTTGGCGAAAGCAGGCGGTATTCAGCGAAGTCAGCATTAAAGCCTGTGACTTCCTGGTTTTTAGTCAGGCCATTGTTCACTTTAGTTCCTACTAAAAGATCAACTGGCTTTGACTGCATTTTTTTATTTAACACAGAATCACTTGGGTCTGTTTCTGCGGCAAATCCTACAACTTTAAGTTTTGCACTTTTCTTTTCCAGCACTGTTTTTAAAACATCGGTCGCCGGTTTGATCTTTAGGCTATCGCCCATAGAGTCTTTTTTGATTTTAGAATCAGAAACGTCAAACTCGATATCAGAAATCGCTGCTGAACTAATATAGAGATCAGCGTCGTTTAAGTGTGAATGAACCGTATCCTTCATCTCTTCAACCGTTTTAGCGCGAAGAAGTTTGAAGTTAGGGTGTTTTGAATAAAGATTTAATTTTGCCGTTGAGTGAGCGCCGGCAATCATCACTACTTTGTGTCCCATTGAAAGGGCCGCTTCTGCCAGGTAGTAGCCAGTAATTCCCGAAGAAGAGTTTGTCAGGTAGCGGACAGGGTCAAGCGGAACAATCGTCGCCCCAGTTGTAACCAGAATCGTTTTTTGGTCAGCGCTCTGGATTGGTTTGATCATTGTCGGGATGATTTCGATAATCTCCTCGACATTTGGAAGTTTTCCAAGGCCCACTTCTTCACAAGCTAAGATACCGGCGTCAGTAGGAGAGACAAAAAGATTGTTTAGAGTTTTAAGTTTCTTAATGTCTTCGATATTTTTTTCAGTGAAGGGGTGATGAAGCATATTAGTGTTCATCGCCGGGAAAATTAAAGTGTTCTTGTGTGGTTCAAGCGCAAGGAAAACAGATGACAATAAATCTGAAGCCTGGCCTTGAGCTAAACGAGAAAGAGTGTTGGCCGATACTGGAGCAATCGCAAATACATCACACCAGCGTGCCAGGTCGATATGCAGAACATTTTTGTGAACGAAGTCGTCTTGTGCTTTATACACGTCACTCACACCTAAGTAAGTGAAGACTTCTGGTACGACAAATTTCAAAGCACCTTCAGTTAAAATAACTTTAACTTCATGTCCTTTTTTGACCAGTCCGCGAGCAATGTCTAATGATTTGTAAGCTGAGATTGAACCGCTTACGCCTAACAATATTCTCATTGAAGGAATATTTCATAAAAGGCGCGTGTTTGCAATTTAAGGCATGACCATAGTCACGATTTTCTTAGTGTGCGGGATGTAACTAAAGACAAAAAGAGTAGAGAAAAAAATGAGGAAAGTTGCTTGCGTAACTACCAGAAACCAGCCCATCTTTCCTAAGCTCTTATCGACCTTTTTGTAGGTGTAATTGGACTTTAAAACCTGGTGTCTATACTCGACAGTAGACGAAGAAGAATATTGGCTGATTTTGTTCATGACCTCTTGGTCACGGAACTCCTGCCTTTTTTGTTGCAATTCTTGTTCGGTCATACCCCTAGCCTTGTAGAATATTGTACGGAACTTATCGGATATTATAGGGGAAAGCTTAAATGGCCGCTTGGGCTTTCTTAACTGTCTGAAATCTCTTGATGTAGGTGCAGCGCTGGCATAGGTCTTCGACCAGTTTTTTTGCCTCGAAGCCTATCTTCATAGCGCGGGCCCTCTGGCCTTGTAGGATTTCAGAGAGAGACATTTCAGGCATTTTTCCCAGGTCGATGTGTGCTTCTTTGTCGAGGCAGCAAGGAACCACTGTCCCATCGGCATGGATTCCAATATGAGAAGAGAGTCCGTGGCAAAATCCAGTTTCAGATTGTTTAGGCATCAGTGGGCTTGGCCACTCGAAACGCGAGTCAAAATGCAGGTAGACGCGCTTATAAATGCGTTTACTTTTAATATTTCCAACGTCGATGTCTTCTTTGATTTCAGTCTCAAAAAAGTTACCGATGGTTTTTAAAATATCAGAGTTTGAGTCATTCTGAGTTGTGGTCTCAAAGATATTCCACAGGCGGTAATTGATATAAAGCTCAGGGCGAATTTCCTGCGATTCCTTCGAGAAATTGAGAATATCTTGAAGGTAAGGATTGATGTCTTTATTTTTAAAATTGTCTTTAAAGGCATGAATTGAAAAATTGATCTGGTGAAAAGCAGGAGAAGTTGAAAGTAGCTGCTTATAGCGATTTAGTAAAATCCCATTGGTCGTGAGATTGATACGCACACCAGCTTCCTCGCAGTATTTTATAATGGTTTCAAATTCCGGGTGGGCTAAGGGCTCTCCCATCAGGTGTAAACAAACTTGCTCGGTGTGGGGGGCGACGTTACTGATAATACTTTTGAACATATCAGCGGGCATGATCTTCTTGTCGCGTTCAACCACAGGGCAAAATGAGCACTGAAGGTTGCAAATATTACTGATTTCAATATAAACGCGTTTGAATTTGTTCATTATCGTGCTATTTAGCACACATTATGTCTCAAGACCAATCACCACCTAATTTTTACTATTTCCTATGCAACCCGGGCTCAGAGAAGTTCCTGAAGGAAGAGATCCGCCTGATTTATCCAGAGCTTGCTTTTGCATACTCTACGGAAGGTTTCTTAACGTTTAAAGAAACGAGGAGATTAGGCAAGACATTAAGACCGGTTTTCTGCCGCCATTTCGGAAAATTTATCAGAAGGGGATCCTACGATGAGATCCGTTCTAAGTGGCAGGGCAAGGCCCTTTTTTATTCTCTTAGCGGAGAAATTTTCGAAACCTATGAATACCAAAGTGGTGACTGGGTTAAAGAAATTATCAAAGTTTCAGACAATCAATATTATTTCGGTGAATTCAAATCCGGCATTTTTAATTCTCCAACTCCTGGCGGATTCAGCACAGCCGTTCTTCCAGACGAAGCTCCATCGCGTGCTTATTTAAAAGTGATTGATGGAATGAAGTACATGGGAGTGAATCTTCCGGCCGGTGACACGGCTTTAGAAATCGGATCAAGCCCTGGGGGAGCCACGTATGCGCTTCTACAAAAAGGATTAAAAGTTGAAGGCGTTGATCCTGGAGAAATGGCCCAAGTATGCTTGGAGAATCCAAACTTCATTCACCACAAAGTTTCAATTCAGGATTTTCACGTCTCTTCACTTAAAGACCATGTTCAATGGCTGTACGTCGATATGAACCTGGCTCCGGAAGGATCTCTGCGCGAGATTGAAAAAGTCGTCGATGCAATCAGGCCATCACTCAAAGGTGCTTTCATAACGCTTAAGATGACTAAGTTTGAATTGGTTTCTAGAGTACCGATGTATTTAAACATCATGGGGAAAATGGGGCTTAAAGTTGTGATGGCAACTCAGTTACCATCACACAAACAAGAGTTCTTGGTTTACGCTGAATAGTTAGAGAACTTTCTCAATATTCTTTGTGACACTTTCATCAAGCGGATCAACTTTTGAACTAAAGCGTCCAACAACATGACCTTCTTTGTTGATGATGAACTTCACAAAGTTCCAGCCGATATCACCTTCGTAACCTTTTTGAGTCGTCAGCCATTTGTAGAGCGGAGTGATGCCATCACCTTTGACCACTTGTTTTTCAACGATAGGAAAAGTTGCGCCGTATTTTAAGCGACAGAATTTTGCGATCTCTTCGTTAGACTCTGGAGACTGGCCAAGGAAATCATTGCTAGGAAAACCTACAACCACAAAATTTTTGCCTTTGTATTTCTGATAAAGTTTTTCGATGTCATCAAGCTGGCCGGTAAAACCACAGCGTGTGGCAATGTTGACGACCATCACTGTTTTTCCTTTGAAGTCGCTGAATTTGACTTCTTTTTTATTGGTGTCGACATACTTGAAGTCATAGAAATTTTCCGCTCTAACGTTTGCAGCAAAAAGCATTGATGAAATAAAAGCAAAGCACAATAAAAGTTTCGACATGAAAACCTCGTTTTATGTAAGTTGGAATGATTATAGCCCTGTTTTTCATCTTGGGAAGGTTGTCTGAGCAATGTTTATCCCTTATGATGAGCGTGTCTATTTACTTGGGGCGCTATGTTTCCTTTTGATACAGAGATTATGCCATTCGTGATCCAGTACGCGCATTCACCAGTGCTGGTGTATTCGATTGTCTCTGCCATGATGTTCCTTTCAAGTTTTGGATTGCCGATCCCTGAAGAGGTGACGATCGTTGCATTAGGACTTATCGTTCATATGGGGCGCCATCCTGATCAATACCCACCGCCTGCAGGTGTGAGCGTTTCTCCACTTAACATTTACACCGCTATGGCCGTTTGTTTTTTCGCCATCATGATAAGTGACTTTATCGTTTATTCATTGGGAAAAAAATTTGGAACCAGCCGGTGGCTGCATAAGTTTTTTAGAAAGTATCTAGGAGAAAACTCGCTGGAGAAGTCGAGAACGATGATTCACAAGCATCGCTTTTTAGTTCCAGCAATTTTTCGTTTCACTCCTGGTGTGCGTTTTCCAGGACACCTTTCATGCGGAATGATGGGGATCTCCCCATGGACATTCTTAGCGGCCGACGGTTTAGCTGCTCTTATTTCCGTACCAACTCAGGTCTATTTATTTGCTCACTATGGAGAAGTGATTCTCTCAACTATTAAGCAAGTAAAACACTATGCCCTTATAATTGCGTTGGTTGCCGCTGGTCTTTATATTGCGGTTAAAGTGAAGAAGAGAATTTTCGGGAAAAAAGAACCGAGCGCGACCTAACCCTCCCCAAAAAATTAATATTTAGGTTTTCATTTCGATAAGTAGCTTTAAGAGGTTGCTTATGAAGATTAGAAATGCCACTGCCCTAGTATTACTCCTGTCATTCGTTGGTTGTCAGACGCCAATGACTCGTATGCCGAGTTCTGTGACTGACTCTAAAGACTGGGAAGAGCTGCGTTCGTTGAAACAACGTAAAGTTGAATTAGGAGCGATGAGTGTCCACTTCCAAAAAAAGAAAAATGAAGAACAACTATTAAAGATTCAAGATGAACAAAAAAATCTTGATAAGAAGATCAAGGAAATTGAATCGAAAGTTTCTGTTTTAGATGCAGGCGGAAGCACGATTACAAATAATCCATCAGAGTGGCGCGAAGAAAAAGAGCGTATTGAATTAGCGAAGCTGGATTTATATTCACCTGAGAAGAATGTTCAGTTTTCTGTTTCAACATATGAAGCGCGCGAGACTGAAGTGCGTCTGACTCATAAGTTTTTTACAGCTATGGGGTATAGACATGAAGCCGGATCAAACGAGCAAAAGCCGACAATGGATTTCACTGTAAAGTGTGATGCACCTTTTGTGATGAAGTATGGTTTCACTAATAAAAAGGCAAAGGCCGGACAAGTGGTGAAGTTCTCACTAGGTGATAAGAAGATCTCTAATGACTGGCGCGATTTTAGTTTCCACCCGGATTTAAAATCTTGTGATTTCTCTTTTACAAGTTCACTAGACAATAAACCAAAGAAATACTCTTTTAAGGTTGTTAACGAAAGCAGCAAACTAAAAGGTTTAGAATCACTTCTTTCTACAACTGAAGTATGTTCACTTAAAAAAGATACAAGACGCTTCTTTGAGACGACAGAGTTCTCAAATATGACGTGTCCAATGAAGTATGATTCAATCAACATTCTTCCAGAGCCGGAAGACAGCTTACATGCTCGTGTGATTGGTCTACTAGGTCACGATCTGCCTAAAGACTTCGTAAAAAATGGGAATCCATACGCTGAGCTTGATTTCTCAAAAGCTCCAAAGTTTGATGCTATCTTGGTTTCTTACTTAGTTTTTAGAGCGGATTTCTACGGGACATTACTAGCAAGACTTCTTGCTTACCATGCAGACCAGGGAGCTTTAGTTCGCATCGTTGTATCTGAAGTTATTTCATTAGATAAAGATGTGGCTATGTATGAAAAGCTTATGGCCGAACATCCAAACATGAAAGTGGTGAGATACCAATTCGATAACAAACAGCAAGGTGGAGCGTGGATTTCTGAATTCCACCGTACAAACCACGTAAAAATGTTTGCTGCTTATTCAAAAGAAACTCCGGAAAATTCAATGGTCATCGTTGGTGGACGTAACATCCATGACGGTTTCGTTTTCAAAACGCCGGTAGATGTTTCGAAATTTCCGGAAATCGTAAACTATGTTTCAGGTGATGAATCATGGGCCTACTGGAGAGATTTTGAGATGGTCATTAAAGGACAGAACTTTGTTGAAAGTGTTGTTCGCCATTACATGAATTTCTATCACATTAATAAAGATAACCTGGTTATGAAGCTTTCAAGTGTAGCCGTTCAAAAAGAAGCGGCGGCTGAATCAGAAGAAGAAAGTTTAAGACATTATATTTCAATCCCATTTAAGGATGAGCCAAACCTGAATTTGTTCTATGCTCGTATGGTAGATTCAGCGAAGAAGAAAATCTTAATCAGTTCTCCTTATTTTAGACCAGTAAAAGAAATTCATGATGCTCTTCAAAGAGCAGTTGATAGAGGAGTGGATATTACTATTATCTCTCGTCTTGACCTGGAAGGAGATACGGCAGATTTCATTCTTGGTGCTGTTAATAAAGATGGTGTAAATAAGTTCTTAAAGAAAGTAAAAGTTTTTGAGTACACAGAGCCAAAAGTTATTCTTCACTCAAAACTTCTCATGGTTGATGATGAAGTTTCTTTTATCAGCTCGGTTAACTTAAACAAGAGAAGCTTTTACCACGACCTGGAAAATGGAGTGGTGGTTAATGACAGAAAGTTCACGACTGAGATGGGGCAATTATACAAAGAGTATATGAAGATTTCTCGTCAACTGACAGAAGAACAAAAAATTGTTTTCTGGAAGAAGTGGATCATTAAAATTTTTGATAAAGTTTTATAACGATTATAAGCTTAACTGCTTACTGAGTTTCAGGCCATGAGTATCAACCTCATGGCCTTCTAGTTTTAGAAGGAAGATTTTCATTTCCATGCCTCCGGCAAAACCGGTGAGTTTACCACTTGAACCAATCACACGATGGCAGGGAATAATAACAGGAATTGGGTTTTTTCCATTGGCCCCACCAACCGCTCGTTGAGCGTTCGGCGCTTTTAAATACTGGGCCTGTTTTCCGTAACTCCAAACATGTCCGTAAGGGATTTCGCAAAGAGCATTCCATGCGCGGTTTTGAAATTCAGTTCCTTCTGGACTAAGAGGAAGATCAAATGTCTTCCTCTTGCCCGCGAAGTATTCATTGAGTTGTTTGATTGTTTTCAGGATAACTTTGTTACCTTCATTTTTTACCGCTCCAACCATTTTAGGTTTCTCTTCATCTTTTACATAAAGAGCGCAGAGTGCGTCCTCACTGGCCACCAGAGTGATTTTTCCAATAGGAGAGAGCATTGTATTGTAATGAAGCTTTTCCATTTTATCCTTTGACGATGATCGCAATAGCAAAGATCACATAGAAGACCGCTGCTAATGCATGAACCCATTTCATCGGGATCTTTTTGGTCATCTTATCACCGAAAAAAACGGCCAGTCCAGAAGTTACCATCATCCCTAAAGTTGATCCGATTGTGACTAGTCCAAGGTCGTTATATTTTGCTGCAAGGGCCACTGTTGCTAACTGAGTTTTATCTCCCATTTCTGCAAGGAAAAAGGTCACAACGGTTGTGAGAAAAGCTCCCCATTTTCTTTTTTCATTCAGACCTTCATCTTTATCTGGAATCATTACCCAAATAGCAAAGGCGATAAACGTAAGAGCGAGAATCCATTTTAAGTAAACGTAAGGGATAAGGTCTGAGACAAATCGACCGGCCCATGCGGCCAATAAGTGGTTGAGGATTGTCGCGATGAAAATACCAAAGAAGATAGTCCATGGTTTTCTAAAGCGACTGGCAAGAACGAATGCGAGAAGTTGAGTCTTGTCACCCATTTCAGTTAAGGCAACGAAGATGAAAGAGTTAAAAATAATGTCCATGAAAAGATCCTCAGCTATTTGTAGTCGTGAGGCTTATGAAGCTTGTTGATTGGAGCTTATATAAGACGACACGACGAAGTTAATTCGTTCATGTCAGTCTCGTTAAAGAAGCCTTGTGGCTTCCCTTATCGACCGGGGGTTGTACCCAGTATGTCGATCGATAATCCTGATTTCATCAATCAGAAAAACTACTCCCTAACGAGCTTGAGAATAACGTGGAGTGTGAAAACAGTCAATCCAAAATAACAAAGCAAGGAAGGAATCACTTCTATTTTGGCTTAATTGGTCATAAATGATTAAGCTGATTTTTATTTAAAATCAATAGACGCTTGCTTAGTAATGGGTTACCAATTTGTGCAGGATTTTTTCATCTAAAGGAGGAACATGATGTTAAAAAAATTAACCGCACTATTATTGGCCGTGGCCTTTATTCAAAGTGCAGAAGCTTACGACTTATCTAAAAAATTTGGTCTTGGTCTTAGTGGAGGATATTCAATTCCTGTCTTTGGAAATCCTTTCAATTCAGCTGCCGATGCTGATTTTGGTTATGGAGTTCATGGACGCTACCACTTCAATGAGTCATGGAACCTAGAGCTGGCCGTTACTCGCTCTGAATTTTCTGATACAAAAATCCGTTTGGATAACTTCAACGCTTTAGGGGTCTGGAGACTTTCTGGTGCTAGTGATTTTACTCCAATCGTTGGAGCTGGTCTTGGTGTAACAAGACTTAAAAACTTCACTCCAAAAAGTGCAAAGCTAAGTGGTCTTTTCCGTCTTGGAGTTGAGTACGGTATGACTCAATGGTTCTCTCTAGGCATTTTAGCAGACTATCAATATGTTTCAAAACTCATGGGTGATATGCCAACAACAAGAGCACACATCGTGACTCCACAGTTAGCACTGACTTGGTATTTTGGTGGCGACAGCACAAAAGCTTACAAAGAAGAAGCTCCTGTAAAACAAATGATGAAAAAAGAAGAACCAGTTAAATCTGGATTCGTTGATGAAAGCAACCTTGATTCTGATGATGACGGTGTAAAAGATCCGGAAGACAAATGTCCTGGCACTCCAGTTGGATCAAAAGTTAATTCTATCGGATGCGCCATTGATGAAAAAGCGACAATGACAATCAACGTGGAATTCGATAGCGGGAAATCAGCGATTTCTTCTCAATACGATTCTCACTTAGATGAAGTTGCGGAGTTCTTAAAGAAATACTCTGAAGTCAATGTTCAGATCGAAGGATACACAGACAACACTGGCTCTAAAGCTAAGAACGTAGCGCTTTCAGCTGCAAGAGCGAAGTCGGTAATGAATGCTCTGATTAAGCGTGGAATTGAAAAGAAGCGTTTAACGGCGAAAGGATTTGGACCAGAAAATCCAATTGCTGATAACAGCACACCAGAAGGACGACAAACAAACAGAAGAGTTGTGGCGGTTCTATCGTCTAAATAACTCAAAGTGAAAGAAAAAGGGCCCAGAATTGGGCCCTTTTTTATTTTAGCTGATCTTTTTAAATTCTTCGTTCATGTTCTCTCTTAACTGGTTGGTCGCCAGGTCGACAAGAAGCTCAAATAAAATATCAATTTTAACGTTAAGTTCGCTGGCAATTTCTGGAAGTTTTTTCATTGGAGGGCTCGAGACTCCTCTTTCCCAGTCTGAAACAAACTGCGGGCTGGCATAACCAAGTTTTGTAGCGAAGTCTGCTTGCGAGTAACCTTTCTTAAGGCGCTTATCTTTTAGGAAAGTCCCAAGGTTTTCTCTGATTCTCTTTGGGTCGCGTTTTGTTTTTGTCGTTCTAATTTTTTTTGCCATAATCATTCCTCGATTTAAGTGAAAGTTTTCTTTTAATTTTATTTCTGAACTAGTATTGCATGGCTGATGCAAATTGCTCCAACCATCTTTCCTTGGTTCGTCAGGGGCGAAAGGTATTTTAAAAGAATACTGTGTCTTAAATTCTCTTCGCTACCGATTTCGTCAAACACGTGCTCAGGAACATTCCATGGCAAAGTTTTATTTAATCTTTTAGTTAATAATTTAAAGGCCATCTTCATCATTTTTAAAGTGGGAAGAAAATCCCTCTTATAAAGCTTGTACCATGTCCCGCAAAGCAGTTCATCAATAGTAAATGAAGTATAATTAAAAAATTCCAGGTTTCTGAAAATCTGGATATGGTCATCCAGGTAAACTTCAACAACATCACCTTGGGCAATTTTATCGAAGATATCATTTTCAGGAACCGCTTTAATCTTTTTTAAAATCCTCCACAACATCTGAGCAGAGTTGCGAGGATTATCCCCCTGGGCCACACATTCTTTTAGTAGTTCAATGTTGGCATCAAGGTAGGCAATCGCGCGGGTTTTTTGTTCAATCTTACAGCTTTCAAACTTGAGTACGCCGGAATCGCGGTAAGGTTTCGCTTTATAGCCAAAACTTTTTATGAGATCGCAGTATTCTTCAGCAAGTTTTTTAAACTCACTGGCAACACAACGAGACTGATCAATTTCTTGGGTAAGAATTTTGGCGTTCATTGAGAAATCTTACCAATTCTAACGCAGTTAGGGAAAATAATTATTGGTCATTTGACAGTGAAAACTCTAAAATAGGTCTGAATTTCCCGTCTTTTTGAGAGAAAAATGATCACAATTGTCATTGTTTGTGCCTGCCTTTTATTAAACGCTATTTTATCCTGTGCAGAGATGGCCTTCGTCACCATTGACGATAAGGTTCTGAGAAAGCGCGTGCTTGCTGGAGACAAAACAGCAGCGTGGATCGAAGAAATGGCGAAATCACCTGAGAGAATTCTATCTGTAGTTCAGATTGGTATCACTTTAGTAGGAGCTATTTCTGGAGCGGTTTCCGGTGCCGGCGCCGAAGAGTCGCTTTCTCCTTTTTTGATGCAGACTTTTGCGATGAGCGAGCGTTTTGCTGAAACACTTTCAATCGTTGTCATCGTAGCACCTTTAACAATTCTTTCAGTTGTGATCGGAGAGTTAGTTCCAAAATCTTTGGCGATTAAATTTTCGATGCCCATTATTCTTGCGCTAGCACCAGCTTTAAGAGTGGCTGAAAAAATCCTTGGACCATTAGTAAGCCCGATGGAGAAGGCGACAGATTTTATTTTACGCCTGATTATGAAATCAAAGCCGAGCACTCCAGAAGAATCAGCTACCGATGAAATTTCATTAAAAGGTCTTAGAAAAGAGTATCAAGAGTATTTCCACAACCTATTGGACCTGGACGCTAAACAGGTTGAGAGTGTTATGGTGCCTTGGGAAAAAGTAGACAAGATCAGTTCAGTTGCTTCTCCTGAAGAAGTATCGACATTGATTTTAAGTACAAGAAGAACCAGAATTCCTGTTGTTGATGCCAACGAGGTTTATGGTTACCTTCACTCAAAAGAATTCGTTAATCTTTCACAAAGTGGAGTTGGAGACAATTGGCTGAGCTTCGTCAGACCAATCCAATCACTTTCACCGGATACAAAAGTTCTTCATGCTCTAAGAACGATGCAAAAGAAAAAGGCCCACTTCATGATTGTAGGAAGCCTGGAAAATCCATTAGGGATTATCACCCTGGAAGACATTCTTGAAGACGTCTTTGGGGACTTCATCGATGAAGATGAAGACGGTAAAGTTAAGCTCTTTTTAAGAAGAAGCAACCTGATGAAGAAATTTTAATTGTTCTCAAATGTCTTAGCGTAAACAATTTCATTGTTAGCATTTAAGCAAACGCTTTCAAGTAAGCTGATCTTGCGGTTTACTTGATTGATTAGCGCCGTAAATTGAGTATTCTCAGCTGGGATAATTGATTTTGTTTCAGCGATATTGCGGTTTAATCCCAAGACAACGTTCATGACAACATCTACCTGAGCTTCGCGGTTGTCGAAATCAATGGCCAGGTTTTCAAATGTAATCCCGTAAACTTCCTTATTTAAGAAAACTGTTTCGTTCTCTTGGATTTGTTTTTTTGAGTCAGAGTGAATAACGCGATAAAGTGTACATCCTCTTTTTGAGTCATACCCTTTTACAACTGAAGCAAAAGTGCTGGTTGTCGTTAGAGCTAAAAGTCCCATCACTAGAAGTGTCTTCTTCATACCGTTCTCACAAGTTTAAATGTTATGCCCTTGAGGATAGCAGAAGTCGGGACTCGTAGGTGAAGGTTTGTAAAAAGTCCTATGGGTGTCGAAACTTTGGACGCTTTTCCATGCGTCTTAACCCGAAGGTCGCGACGTAAGAGTAGAAAATATAAAGAAGGGAGACAGCGCCGATAAAGGAGGCAATGAGGCCTTCTATGTCACCATATTTGTAAAGACCAAAGCGGGAGCCAATCCAGCCAAAGAAAACTGATCCGATAAGACCTATGGTCATGGTGGTAAAAACACTTCCGTGAGGAATTTTAGGCATGCAGACTTTTATCACTGCTCCTGACATAAAACCTATCATTAGAGTCCAAAACACAATTCTCATGCTCATAGAACCTCCATGAACTAAGCTTTATTGTGGGCCTTTTAAAGGTAGTTTTAAAGACGATAAAAGCTAAGCATGACCTAGCTTTTATCGAATGATTTTTTATTCAACAGGAACTAATAACTCAGTAATCAACTCATGTTCTGGTGTAGTATTTGGATCGTTCAAGTAATTTTCGATACAAGCGCCATCGCGAAGTTTGATTTTCTTTTCAGTTAAAATGCGAAAGATTTTTTCAAACGCCGGCCACACTCCTGGATAAGGTCCAGTCAGGATAAAACGAGCGTACTTTCCTTCAGCAATCTTTATATATTCCATTCCTTGACGATAATGTGTTTGGAGGCGCTCATGGACAACCAAATTCATTTATCGGATATCAAAAAGGTTACATTGGAAAAAATCAAATTTTTAGTCTGAAGCGCTCTAAAGAAGTTCATGTGATCAGCGGAGAGTTGTGGCTCACACACGAGGGAGACGCCCAGGACTATTTTTATCAGGCGGGCGATAAGTTTGTTCTTCCTGATGGAAAACATAGTGTAATGGAGGCCCTGGGAAAAGCGAGTTTCTGGTTTTAGAGACCGTTATCCCATTCATCTTCCGGCATCCAGGTGATGACATCTGGATCAGTGGAATTGATTTTCCCTTCTTTGATTTTTTTCATGACAGTCGGGTAGAGTTCACCTGATCCCAATCCTATATTCGTTCCGATACGGTTATTGTGAATATCCATTTGATCAAAATGCGATGTTGGGTCTGTTTCACAAAAACGCGTCACCAGCTCGACAACCTTTGGTGAAAGGTATCGAGCAGTGAGCGCAGTTGAATAAGTGTGTCTGAAAGCATCCTGCGGGCCGCCTCTTCTTCCTGGAAGTCCTGTCGACATGGCAAACCTGTAAAGGATGACGACGACGATGACGGGAGAGAGAAAACCGAGAATGACTAAAGCGATAAGAGATTTCTTTAACATCTATTCATTAATTCGTTTTATTCTTATGAATGTAAAGAAGTCCTCTGCCTTTTAATTTCTTAATTACGCCTTCAATCTTATTTGGAGCCACTGCAGGGCATCCCTGGCTTAACCCAAGTCTTCCTTTTTGATCTGCAAACCATTGAGTCGCATAATCTGCTCCATGCAGTACGATATTTCTTGCACGTGCATTGCTGTTTGTTTCAGATAACCCATCTAGTCTTAGAGAGACACCGTGTTTACCAATATAAGAATTATTATCTGTCAGGTAAAAACCTAATGAACTCATTTCACTGTTGATCTTATTTGAAAATTGACCAGCGAAGCCTAACTCAGTTTCAGAATTTTTTCCGTGGGTCACCAGCATCGATTCAACCGCGCCTGTTTTAAGGTTGAGAATAAAAAATCTTTCTAATGTTGATTGCATCGTGAAGTCGATGATTCCTACGTAGCTTGTGTTGTCTATAACATCTTGATTGTCGCGATAGAAGTTAAGTGCTTCCCTTAAAGCGCGATAGGGAATGGCTTCAGCACAAAAACCAGGCTTACAATAATTGGTCCCGTTAAAAGACAACCAAATTTCGCGAGAATTTTTTGTAGTAATCGACTCACTTGCATAAGAGCCAGACATGAAGATAGCGAGAAATAAAACGATTAATTGTTTCATAAAGATCCCCCCAAGATTTTAGGAAAATATATAAGAAATGTCCTTGCTGTGAAAGGTCATTGTAATTTCTTTATCACAACCTAAGTATTTAATTTAAAATGAATATTTAATAATTAATCCATTTGTTTGCTTGACCAAACAAATGGTAGGGCATACAAAACATCTAATTGAAAATATCTACTATGGAGGACTTAATGAAAAAGCTTATTCTTGCGAGCATGCTTGCTCTATCACTTACTTCAGCTTTAGCTAACGAGGGAGATCTAACTCTTCCAGGTGAGCGTTGGGCCGCTAAATTCACAGCATTCGTATGTGCTGATGGAAACACACAAACTGCTGGTGTTCCAGCTGACTTCGCTGAAAGAAACGTTGTATTCGGAAAAGCTACAACAGACATGAGCCTTGATAATCTTCTTGTAAGAGCTACATTTGTTGAAAATGGTGAAACTTGTAACTATAGCGCACTTTTATTTGCTGACAACGCAGCTTGGACTGTAAAGCTAGTTGATTCAAAAGCATATTCTGCTAACAATGAATCTTCATGTTTAGAAGGCAAGAAGTTCCTTGATACAGCTCTAGCAGATAACAAGTACAAATATCTTCACGGCCGTGCAGCGATTTACGTTCCAGCATCAGATGCTGACGTTCAATGTTCAGCTGAAGAATCAACTGTTGGTCTTCACTTCCAGGTTATTGGAAAAATCCAATAATTTTATGTTAAGAAGGGCCGGTTTTTTAACCGGCCTTTTTTATGAATTCGACCCGGCCTTTCTCTCAAAATAATTCAAGTCAACAAACATCGCTGAAGCTAAAATCAATTCCCTCTCAGTTGTTGTCAGTCTTTTATCTTTAAACTCGATCGTAAAATTATCTTTGTCTGTGAAGATTTCTGAAAAAGTTCCTGACCACTTTTTGAGAATGAGCGCAACTTCTTCACCATTTTTATAAATAGGAAACGTCCACGGCTTCCAAAATGAAGCTGCCATTTTCATAATTACATTTCCATGGGCATCTTCCAGGTCAAAGCGTTTGGTGACGACTCCAAATCTTTGCTCGAGCGCTCCAATTCTTTGTCCTGTCGCTCTCGTAATTTCTAATCTTTGAAAAAGAAAGCGGAAAGGATGAAGTGCTTTGTAGGAGAGGTTGCGGTTGGTATCAAAAATATTGATGGTGAAAGTTCTCCAGTGCCCAAGAAAGGCCCTTCCAAAAAAAGCGCCAATTCCTTTTCCTTCTTCGGCCACAAACCCCAAAGGTGATCCTTCCATGGTGAGAATCTCATATTTATTTCTGGTTTCAACTCCAAAGAGCTCGGCAATTTCTCTTCTCTGGCGAAGAAAAATTCTTTCATAGTTTAGATCTACAGGCATATAAGTCCCATTTTAAAGTTGTATTTCGAACATTGTACCAGTGAGATAAAATAGAGGAAACGTCAGATCTTTTTCCGAGTAAAAAGATCAACTTGTCGGAGGATTCTCTCTTGAAGAAGCGCGCACTGAATTTCGATCACCATTTTCATGAACAGGCCCCAAAACACATTCAGAATTTTAAGAAATCAAAGATTGAAGTTTATAACCACAAGACGAGTTTATGGAATGCCTTTCACGACTCTGGGCTCTCGGATATTTTAGAACAGGACTGTTCTATTTATCCACGCGTTCTTCCTGGTTCTTATCTCCCAATTATCAATAAAACGGCAAAAGATATTACGGAACTTATTTTAAAATTGATCACGCTTCCTGAAATTGAAGTGAATGCTATTTTTCCTCATGGCCCAGTCCGCGATTTTCTTTTGAAAGAATTAAAAGTCATTAAGCATAGACCTGATCGTTTAGTGGGAAGCTTGCGTTTTGATATGGCCATCGTTGGAAAACCAGAGGTGAATAATCCTCCTAAGCTTTTAGAGATCAACGAGATTGGTTTTGATGGTTTGGCGAGAATGCCTTTTATACACGACACACTTTATTCTCTAATGCCGGAGCTACGTAAGAAATATTTTTCTTTAGACACTTCAAGCGCAGAAATTAAAAACATGAAGAGGCTAGGGGCTTCTTTGGCCCGCTTTCAGACAGATTGTTACAACTGGGATGAAGAGCTTCTTTTAAGAAGGGCCAAAGAAAAGAAATACGACCTACGCCTGGTAACACCAGCTTCGTATGGACTCGATGTCGATGTAAATGATTACCCATTTTTAACTGAAGAGAAAATCCAAATCAAAGACGGAAAAATCAAAGTAGGAAACAACTGGCATCCTGAAAGTTACATGGTGAGTTTTGCTTTAACCATTCAAGACTATATCGATTCAAGAAACCTTTATTCAAAACTTGTACGTGAACAAGTTCCTCACTATGGACCATTTGTGACGGGGCTTTTTGCTTCTAAGAGCATCCTAGCGATCTTGGCCGATCCACATATCAGAAGAAAATACCTTGGTTCATCAAGTCGCTTACAAAATTCGATTCTCCCGGCTCATATGCTCGCCGAAGGAAAAGAAGGGGCGCTGATTAATCCTTCTGACTACGT
This sequence comes from Bacteriovorax sp. As-1, assembly GCF_058446905.1. Taxonomy (NCBI): domain Bacteria; kingdom Pseudomonadati; phylum Bdellovibrionota; class Bacteriovoracia; order Bacteriovoracales; family Bacteriovoracaceae; genus Bacteriovorax; species Bacteriovorax sp. As-1. Next base: position 831,875 of record NZ_CP184341.1, on the reverse strand, counting down.
TATTAAATACGTGGATGGTTTTGGTGGCGAGCACGTTTTCATGGATGATGAGATGGTGAAGACCATTAAAAAAATTCCGGCCAAAAAGATGAATGAGTGGGTGATCCAAAAAAGAGTGAATCTCAATACGATTGATATCGATGGATTTTTAACAAAACCTAGAAAGGCGATCTCTGATTTAGGAGTCTTTGTTCAGTATGATTGGAGCAATGGTAAGTTCAATCATTTTGAAGTGGGGGGATTCTTATCGCGTGCGACGAATACGAGTTTGAAAGTGAATATTAGCTCGGGGGGATCGCAGGTGGGGGTTATGTTTACGAAAAAAACCTAAATCATTTTTTCGCTATCCTCTCTTTCTTGCTCAACATTGTCTAAGTCAATAAAGAGAACATCTGCCATGACGTTTGTAGATAGTATGAACAAGGTCAAATTTTTTTTCTTCATTATTTAAAGCTCTCGACGATCATTTCTTTAGTGGCATTAAAGGCCTTTCGGTGAAATTCTTTTTGGTTGGCATCGTCTTCTACGACATCGCTTGCAAGTGGGCTTGATTTTAAGGCACGTCAGCTACTTCGTTGAGGGGGAGTATCTGGCCAGGTTCTTTGGTAATTGTGCTTTTATTTTTGGCCCAAGCTGAGAAAGATAAAAACAATGTAAGAGTGATAATGAGAAAGTCCATGGAAAACTCCCTATCATTAAATTTTATTGAAAAGAGGTGTTAAAAACACTGAGGCAAAGACTGAAACGGATTGATTGTTTTTAGTAGTGTGACATTGTCACATTGTTGGAAATAAGGGCATAAAAAAGCCCCGCTAGAAGCGAGGCTATTTTAGTTTTTTGTATGTCCTTAAAATGGCGGGAGCGAAGGGACTCGAACCCTCGGCCTTCTGCGTGACAGGCAGACGTTATAACCAACTTAACTACGCCCCCAGCAATCTTAAAGAAGCTAAAATATAAGGAATCGAAGGTTTTTCGTCAAGATAAAACTTTGAGGATTTCTTAAAAAAAATGCGTTTCGCAATGCTTAAAGATTGTCCCCCCAATGGAAAAGTCCTAGACTATTAGTACAAAAATAACAGCTTAGTTGCTTTAGGAGTTCTGTGAATATTTTTATTACTGGTGGAACAACTGGAATTGGTTTGGCCCTGGCCAAGCTTTACCTTGAAGAAGGTCATCGCGTAGGCGTTTGCGCCCGCAACCTAAGCAAGTTCCCGGCAGAAATCCGCAACAAGTACAAGCAGCTCGTTTGTTACGAAGTGGATGTCACCAATAGAGAAGAGCTTTATAAAGCGATCCACGATTTTGCTCCAGTCGAACTGGACATGGTTTTTGCCAATGCAGGAAGATCTGTAGGGGCGAAATCTAAAACGCCACAATTCTCAGTGGCCAACGAAATTATCGACATCAACGTTAAAGGCGTTCTTAACACATTCGATATAGCGCTTGAGATTATGATGCCAAGAAAGAAGGGACACTTGATTGCAACCGCTTCTGTGGCAGGATTTATGGGGCTTCCGGGTGCGGGAGCTTACAGTGCTTCAAAAGCAGCGGTTCTAAAACTTTGTGAATCGTACGCACTGGATTTAAAACCTAAAGGGATTAACGTAACAGCGATTGCTCCGGGGTTTGTTGATACTCCGTTAACGAAGCAGAATAATCACAAAATGCCTTTTCTTATGAGTGCGGATAAAGCGGCGAGGTTAATTAAGCGTGCGATTGAGAAGAAGAAAGTGCTTTATGTTTTCCCATTCAGAATGAAAGTTGTGGTTTCGATTTTAGATAAAATGCCAAGAAGTTTATATCGTCTAATTATGAATTTGAAGATGTTTAATTATAGTGAGGAGTAAAGCGAAAAAATGCGTAGCATTTTTACTGCTTTTGAAGATAAAAATAGATAAGCGAGTTTTTTAAGAGTTCGCTTTACCGAAAAAATGCGTAGCATTTTTACTGCTTTTGAAGATAAAAATAGATAAGCGAGTTTTTTAAGAGTTCGCTTTACCGTCGGAGAGCCTTAATGAAAGTTCTAGCAATCGTTTTCGTGATGACAATCTCAACATCAACATTCGCTCAAACAAAAGCAAAGAGCGCGATCCTTCCACCAAGCGTGCAGGCAGCAGACGCTAAAAAACAACCAAAAAAATTAGAGACAGCAAAGTCTGCTGAAGCTCCATGTGATACAAAAGAAGACGTACTTAAAAAACTTGAAGAAAAGAAGAAAGAATCGACAATGGCCGGAAAAGGCTTAAGCCTTCAAGGTGCGACTGATTCTGGATGTACTCTTAAGTAAGAATCTTAGTGACGAAGACTGTGTTGTCTAAAACTTCCCAGTGAACATCGACATCAAAAAGCCTTGAGCCGTATGTTTTGTAACCGTCCTCGTGAAAGCGAGGGCGGGGATCAAGAGAGAGAATGTCGATGATTTTATCTTTTAATTCAAAGTCACATTCGCATTTAAACACTACAGAGAGCCTCTTAACTTCCATCTCATCCGTCCACCCAGACACTGCCTCAGGCTTCGACTCAATCTCTTTTAAATAAGGCTTCAAATCATACACCGGCGTTTGATCTAAAAAATCTCCACCCGAAACAACAATCTTCGTTCCTTCAATCCTCTCAATCTTAACTAACGACAACCCAACATTGTTCGGCCTAAAAGGCGAGCGCGTGGCAAAGACACCTTGTTTTATATTCCCACCTAAGCGTGGAGGGCGAACAGTCAACGAACTCTCATCAGTAGGCTTCACTTCATGAAATTCAAAGATTACCCACAAATGTGAAAAAGCTTCGAGCCCCATTAACGCTTCTGTGCGATTAAATGGTGGAAGTAGCTCAATGGTCGATTCAATCGAAGTCAGCCCCGGCTGGCGGGGAATAGAAAATTTTTCTTTATAGGGGGAGTGAATGCGGGCAATCTTTTTCAAGACTACTCGTCCAGCTGATCGTCTGGGTGAGCGTTTACAAACGTTGAGAACTCTTCGTTGTAAGAGATCTTTGTCGTATCAGTGATGCGATCGATGTAAAGCTTTCCAAATAGGTGGTCTAGCTCGTGCTGAAAAACGGTCGCTAAGAAATCTTCAGCGATAATTTGTTTTGGTTCACCGTGCTCATTAACGTAGTCAATTTGAACTTTTTTAGGCCTTTCGACAAAACCGCGCAGTCCTGGAACAGATAAGCATCCTTCCCAGAAACCTTGGTGTTCAGTTGTCAGGTCTTTGATCACAGGATTAATGATGACCATAAGAGGAGTTCCTTCCAGATCGCCGTAGCGTGAGTTGTTTTCTGGAAGTTCAATCAGTGTCACTTGTTTAGAAACGTCGATCTGGGGAGCAGCGATACCAATCCCACCTTCGTGCTTCATGGTTTCATACATATCAATCAGGAGTTGTTTGAACTCTGGAGTTTTAAGCTCGCTCAAAGGCACCTGCTCAGCGATTTTTCTCAATGTTGGATGACCCATGCGGATGACTTTGCGGATTGCCATAAATAACTCCTCGTTTCCTATTAAATTCTTAGCATAATTTTTGGAATAGAGTAAGCTTATGGCATGAAAAAGGTATTATTTGTCTGTCTTGGCAACATCTGTCGCTCTCCAGCGGCGGAAGGGGCCATGGTGCATTTAATTAAACAAAAGGGACTGGAAGCGGGCTTTCTCATTGATTCGGCCGGCACTAGTGGCTTCCATGAAGGGGATGACCCGGATCACCGCATGATTGCTCAGGCGGGGTTAAGAAAAATTCTTCTTCCCTCAAAGTCCAGGCCGCTTTTAAAATCAGACTTCGAAAAATTTGATCTCATCGTCTGCATGGACAAAAGTAACTTTTCTAATGCTAAGAAAATTGCTGAGGATGAAAAGCTTGCGGCCAAACTTTGCATGATGACCGATTACTTTCAAAATGAAGATTATAAAAAACGCTTTAATGAGATCCCAGATCCGTACTATGGTTCAAAAAAAGACTTTGACCTAGTTTTGGATTTAGTGCTCGATGCCTGCGAAGGCCTGTTAAAGAAAATTCATGAATAAAGAAAAAAACTATATTACGCCAAAAGGTTTTAAAAGGCTTCAGGACGAGCTTTATCAACTTGCCAGAGTCGAGCGACCTGAAGTGACGAAAACTGTCGCCTGGGCTGCCTCAAATGGCGATAGATCGGAGAATGCGGACTACATCTACGGGAAAAAGCGCATGCGTGAAATTGATAAGCGCGTTCGTTTTTTAAGCTCGCGCATTGAGCTGGCCGTGGTGGTTGATCCGGTAAGCGTCAAAAGCGAGAAAGTCCAGTTTGGTGCGACGGTTACCATCGCAGATGAAGAGGACGGGGAAGAGAAGACCGTTTCCATCGTAGGCGTCGATGAGATTAACACTGAAAAAAATCAGATTAGTTGGCGCTCCCCCCTTGGAAGTTCTTTGATTGGCAAAGAAGTTGGTGATACAATTTTGCTGAAAGTTCCCGCAGGAACGAAGTCTTACGAAATCATCGAAATTGAGTACGTGAGCATCGAGTAAAGTTTATGAATATAAATTGTGAAGTCTCTTTAGGTGAATTGGTCGATAAGATTTCTATCTTAAAAATTAAGCTGGAAAAAATCACTGATGCTGAAAAGCTAAAACACGTCAAAAAGGAAGAGGAGACTCTTTCAAAGACGCTGGCCTCATTAAAACTCGATAACATCGATTTTCATTTAAACCAAATGATCGATGTGAACCTGAAGCTTTGGAAGATTGAAGACGATATCCGCGACCTGGAAAGAGACAAGGATTTCGGAAAAACATTCATCGAACTTGCCCGCGCAGTCTACATCACCAATGATGAGCGCTTTAGAAGAAAAAACACTATCAACACAACTTATAAATCCGGCCTCCAAGAGGTCAAGTCTTACAAAGACTACTAAGGAATCAAGGCAACAAACCATGGCGATCAAAAGAACCAACACTAGAGATGAACAGAGAACGACTAAGAAGATAGCAGCGAAAAAAACGCCTAAACTTTCACGCGACGAAAAGTATCGTCTGTATCTGGCTTCGGTTCAAAACCCACAAGCTGATATCGACTTTATCAACAAAGAGTACAAGGCCCTTTACGGTCGCGCTCCACTGACACTTCGTGAAGATTTCTGTGGAACGGGTATGCTCGCTTGCGAATGGGTAGAGCAGAGTGCGAAACACAAAGCTTATGGTATCGACCTGGATATGGAGCCAATCTCTTATGGATTTGTAAACCACTTCAGCGAGCTTGATGAAGATGAGCAAAAACGCATGAAATATATCAATGCTAACGTTCTTCAGACTTTTGATTTCAAAACTGACGTTGTTGTCGCTTTTAACTTCTCTTACTACCTTTTCAAAAAGAGAAACGACCTTTTGGCGTATTTCTCTTCTGTAAGAAAACATATGAAAAAAGACTCGATTTTCTTAATCGACATGTTCGGAGGAACTGAAAGCCGCCAGGAACTTGAGGAGTCAGTAAAACACAAAAACCACACATACTACTGGGACTGCCATAGCTATAACCCATTAACTGCAGAGTGCATGTATTACATTCACTTCAAAACTGCTGATGGTGTTAAGCATGAGAAAGTTTTCCAATACGACTGGAGAATGTGGGACGCACGTGAGTTAATGGATATCCTGGAAGATGCAGGGTTCTCTAAAACTCATATTTACTGGGAAGGCGTGGATAAAGATGGAACTGGAAACGGTGTCTTTAAGAAATCCCTGAAAGCAGAAAACTGTGAGTCATGGGTTACCTATATCTGCGCTCAACCTTAAACTCGTTTAAAAAAAAATGAATTAGACTTCTAATGCCTTGAACTCAAACTGCGAATAGCGTTTTTTGAGTTCAGGCAACCATTCGTGTTCAGTCTTATCAAAAATTAGAATTGTTTTGCGTGCAGGGTTCCCACCTTGAAGAAGGGCGATCTGCTCATCGATATCACCAGATATTTGTGACTTCGTTAAATCCTTTGTCCTTAAGTGGGCCAGGAAAACTTTGTCGTTGAAATTCTGAGTGAAGAAGATATGGGCGTGTTTATCCGAGCTGACTCCCTGTCCGTAAAGATACTGGGAAATCAGCCCGTCAAAAAGATAATTGAAATCGTCAAAAGCAATCAGGTCACGCGAAAGCTCATCGCGGGTTATCCAGAAAATCCCAAGCACCTCAGGGGTGAATTGATCGAGAATGGATAAGGCCGGTCTTGCGCTTTTGTACATGATTAGCGGTGATCCTTAGCGATCTTATCTAAAACACTGTTAATGAAACCGTGAGAGTCATTAGGACAGTATTTTTTAGCGATGTTGACGTACTCGTTAATGAAAACACCAGCAGGCGTGTCTTTGTCGCTTAGGATTTCGTATGAACCTAGAAGTAGAACAGCAAGATTCATGCGGTCAACTTTTTGAAGGTTGTTGTTCGTTAAGTATTTTTCGATCAGTTTAGAGTTTGTTGGCTCTTGTCTTAGAGATCCTAAGATAAGTTCTTTAGCAAACATCTTTGTGTGGATATCGATTTTGTTATCCGGGTGCTCTGAATCTTCTTCGTGGTATGAATCATCGAACATGTTTAGAGCGTCGTTAAGCGCTTTGCTGTCGTTGATGATTTCGCTCTTTTCAGTCGAGAAGTCATTAAGCAGGTGCTTGTAGATAAATTTAAAGGCGTATTCTCGGCCGATAGTTCTTTTTGTCGTATTAGTGTTGGATGTCACGTTTTTCACCTTTATCGCTGATAGATTTAACAGAGTGTAGTTTGTTTTTTAGCCCGTAGACGAATTCTTCGATGTCTTTGAAGTCCCAGTAGAAAGAGGCGTAACGAACGTAGGCAACGCGGTCAAGTTCCTTAAGTCGGTCCATGATGATTTCACCTAAGTCGCGAGCGCGAACTTCTGTTCTGGAAATTTCCAGGAGAGATCTCTCTACGTTATTCAAGAGTTGGTTGATCTGGTCAGTTGAGACGTTTCTCTTCTGACAGGCCTTGTTTAACCCTTTCATGATCTTTTCACGGTTGTAAGCTTCACGACGGCCGTCTTTCTTAACGATAAGAGGCATCTGAATCTGAATGTTCTCATACGTTGTAAAACGCGTCTCACAGGCATCGCACTTACGGCGACGGCGAACAGAGTTTTCTTCCACCAGCATTCTGGAGTCGATAACTCTCGTGTCTTGGGCGTTACAACTTGGACAATGCATACTTACTTATATACCGGGTATGATTTACAAAGGTCTAAGACCTGAGTTCTGATTTTCTTTAACGCTTCTTCATTCGTAGCGTTTCTTAGTGCTTCGTTAATCCATGAAGCTAGAGTTTCCATGTGAGATTCAGTTAACCCGCGAGTTGTGATCGCTGGAGTCCCTAAACGCACACCTGATGTAACAAATGGAGAACGCTTGTCTTGAGGGACCATGTTTTTGTTACATGTAATACCTGCAAGCTCAAGAGCGTGCTCAGCTTCTTTTCCAGAAAGTCCAACCGAGTCTGTTTTTACCAGCACAAGGTGATTGTCAGTTCCACCAGAAACAAGAGCGATGCCTTTATTTGTTAAAGCAGCTGCAAGCGCTTTAGCGTTGGCGATGACTTGTTTTTGGTAAGCGATGTAATCTGGCTGAAGGGCTTCGTGGAAAGCGACCGCTTTAGCGGCAATCACGTGCTCAAGCGGCCCACCCTGAATACCAGGGAAGATGTTTGAGTTAAGCTTTTTAAATAGCTCTTCATTGTTCGTCAGGATAATCCCTCCGCGAGGTCCACGAAGAGTTTTGTGAGTTGTCGATGTTGTCACATCAGCGTAAGGAACAGGAGAGTTGTGTAACCCTGCTGCAACTAATCCTGCGATGTGGGCCATATCGACCATAAGTTTTGCACCCACTTCATCCGCGATTTCGCGGAAAGTTTTGAAGTCGATTTCGCGAGGGTAGGCCGAAGCTCCCGCAACGATAAGTTTTGGTTGTTCTTTTTTAGCTTGCTCGCGAACGATGTTGAAATCGATTCTTTCCGTTTCGTAGTTGAGTCCGTAGGCCACAAAGTTAAAAAGTTTTCCTGAGAAGTTAACAGGTGAGCCGTGAGTTAAGTGTCCACCTTCAGCAAGGTTCATCCCCAGGACTTTATCGCCCGGGTTGATAGTTGCGAAGTAAGCTCCCATGTTGGCCTGAGACCCTGAGTGCGGTTGAACGTTCGCGAACTTTGATCCGAAGATCTTGTTCACTCTTTCAATCGCTAAGATTTCAGATTGGTCAACAAACTCGCATCCACCGTAGTAGCGCTTGTTTGGAAGACCTTCAGCGTATTTGTTAGTCAGGATTGATCCCTGAGCTTCCATAACAGCTTTTGACGTGTAGTTCTCAGAAGCGATCAGTTCAAGACCATCTTCCTGGCGAACGCGCTCTCTTTCGATGATCGCGTAGATTTCCGGGTCCATAGTTTTTACTGAGTTCGCATTTTTATTAAACATGATTAAACCTGCTTATTATACTTTTTTGAGTAGTAGTGAAGAGTTTGTTCCACCGAAACCAAACGAGTTGTTTAGGGCGTACTTAATGTCTTTCTTTACAGCTTTGTTAGCCGTGATGTTCAGGTCGCATTCCGGATCAAGGTTTTGAACGTTGATCGTTGGAGGAATCATTCCAGTGTGAAGTGCCATCGCACAGAAGATTGTTTCAATCCCACCAGCAGCTCCAAGCAAGTGTCCTGTCATTGACTTAGTCGAAGACACATTCAGGTTGTAAGCGTGATCGCCGAATGTTCTCTTGATCGCTCTTAGTTCACCGATGTCTCCAAGTGGAGTCGATGTCCCGTGAGCGTTTACATATCCAATTTCTTTTAAATCAACGCCAGCGTCTTCAATCGCCATCTTCATTGATCTGTAAGCACCGTCACCTTCTGGGTGTGGAGCTGTAATGTGATGGGCATCCGAAGTTGCACCATGGCCCACGATTTCAGCGTAAATCTTTGCTCCACGAGCAACCGCTTTGTCGTAGTTTTCTAAAATTAAAATACCAGCACCTTCACCAAGAACGAATCCATCGCGGTCAGCATCGTATGGACGAGAAGCTGTGGCCGGATCATCGTTTCTTTTTGAAAGCGCTTTCATGTTACCGAAACCGGCAATTGAAAGATTACAGATAACAGACTCAGCTCCACCTGAAACCATCATGTCTTGTCTTCCGAACATGATTTCGTAACAAGCAGATGTCAGTGCGTGAGCAGCTGAAGCACAAGCTGAAGCGATAGCGAAGTTTAATCCACCAAGGTTGTAGCGAATGGTTACAAGTCCAGATGGCATGTTAGGGATGATCGCTGGAATGAAGAAAGGAGAAACACGTCTTGGCCCTTTTTCAAAAAGAGTTTTTGCTGTGTTTTCGATTTCCGGGAATCCACCGATACCAACACCCAGGATACAACCCATTCTGTCCATAGCGTATGGACGGTTCTCTAAAAGACCTGCGTCTTGTAGAGCTTCATGAGTAGAGTGCATAGCAAAGTGAATGAAGCGGTCGTATTTAGCTGCTTCTTTCGCGTCTAATATGTCTGCTGCAAGTTCGAAGTTTTTTACTTCACCTGCAAATTTTGTCGTAAGTAATTCAGTGTTGATTTGCTCGACTAACGATACACCTGATTTTCCTTCAAGCGCGTTTGCCCAAACATCTTTTAGATTGTGACCAAGTCCATTGATCATTCCCATGCCGGTGATGGCTACTCTGTTGAGTTTTTTACCTTCGGTCATATGGCCTCCCGTAAATTTGATATCCGAAAAATTATCCCGTAAAAACTACAAAGGCCTCTTTCGAGGCCTTAAATCAAGAAAGCGATTAAGCTTGTTTCTTTTCTAAGTATGCAACGATATCTTTTACCGTTTTTAGTCCTTCAGCGTCTTCCTCAGGAATTTCTACACCAAATTCGTCTTCCATTTTCATCATTAGTTCTACGATATCTAGTGAGTCTAGGTTTAGATCGTCAACGAAACTTGTTTCAAGATTGATTTTAGCGATATCAATTTTTGTAGCGTCGCTGATTAGTTTAATAACCTTGTCTTTCATTCAATAACTCCTGAAATTAATCTTCTAAAAAAATAAGTATTAGTATTTGTATTAGATATATAATCCACCGTCAATTTTAATCGTTTCTCCAGTGATATATGACGATGCACTGCTTAGTAAAAAACAAACTAAGTTCGCTACTTCATCTGCCTCTCCCATACGTTTTAATGGGATAGAGTTTAAATAAGCGTCCTTTACTTTTTCGTCTAGAGCGTGAGTCATGTCTGTTGTAATAAAACCTGGACAGATTGCGTTACAACGAACGTTTCTCGAAGCAAGCTCCTTTGCGTAAGACTTTGTAAATCCGATCAATCCTGCCTTTGAAGCAGAGTAGGCGATCTGGCTTGCGTTCCCCATAAGACCTACGATTGAGCTGATGTTAACGACAGAAACATTCTCTGCTTTTAGGAAGCTTCTAGAAAGGATCTGAGTCAGCATAATAGCTGATGTTAAATTCGTGTTGATTGTTTGAACCACGTCTTCTTCTTTCATACGAAGAACGATTTGGTCTTTAGAAATACCAGCGTTGTTGACTAGACCTGTAATTGGTCCGTTAGCTTCAACAAATTTTTCCACTGCTTCTTTCATTTGAGCTGTATTTGTTACATCAAAAAGAAGAGCTGTAACATTTGAAGCGCCTTTAGCTTGAAGTTCTTCTTTCAACTTCATCGCCGCTGCTTCATCACCTCTATAGTTGAAAACAACGTGAGCGCCTTGAGTTGCAAGAGCGTCTGCCATTTTTCTTCCAAGTCCACGAGATGCACCAGTGATAAGAACTGTTTTACCTTTTAAATCATTGTAAGTTGCGATCATTTTAATAGCTCCTCAATTTCAGCAAGTGCTTCGTCTCTATCCAGAGGGATCACTTTAATGTCTTTGTTAATCTTGCGAACTAGACCCATTAGAACTTTTCCTGGACCTACTTCAATGCAAAGTGTGTCTGAAGGAAGTTTTTCAATTGATTGCGTCCATAACACCGGCCCGTAAGCTTGGTGGTACAGGTTGTTGATGATTGTTTCTGGATTTGTTCCAGCAGCGTATTCCGTTGCATCGATGTTAGCGATGTAAGGAATTTTGTTTTCGTGCCACTTAAACTTTTCGAAAGCCGCTTTTAACTGATCAGCAGCTGGCTTCATAAGCGAAGAGTGGAATGGAGCTGATACATTGAGTTCCATTGCTCTGTGAGCTTCTTTGAAATTTTCTGCAAGCCAAAGAACTGCGCGAGCACATGCTTCACTTTCTCCTGAGATAACAATCTGAGAAGGGTCATTGAAGTTTGCCGGCATAACTTCTGAACCAGGTTGTGAGGCTTGTTTACAAGCTTCTGTTACAACGTCAGCTGGAACTTTTAGAATTGCAAACATCTTTCCTTTTCCGACAGGCACAGCTTCCTGCATGTATTTCCCACGAAGGTGAACAGCATGAATCGCGTCGTATGGAGAAAGAACGCCCGCTACCACAAGAGCAGCGTACTCGCCCACAGAGTGGCCAAGAACGCGGTCTACTTTTACGTCGTATTTTTTTAGAAGAGCATCCAGTTGGTTATAAAGAGCAACTGAGTGTTTTAGAATTGCTGGTTGAGTATTGTGAGTGAGTTTCAGTTCTTCTTCTGGCCCTTCGTGCATAAGTTTTTTAAGGTCGTACCCTAAAATCTCATTTCCTTTATCAAAAAGTGCCTGGTCCAGGTTTTTTCCCATTCCAACGTATTGTGAACCTTGTCCTGGAAAAAGTAGTGTGACTGATTTAATCCCCATTCATTAGCCTTTGTTTTAGTATCTTAATAATGTCGCGCCGGCAGTTAATCCTGCTCCGAAGGCGTCGAATAAAACAATGTCTCCGCGCTTAATGCGTCCATCAGCGATCGCTTCGTGGAAAGCGATAGGCACAGTTGCAGCAGAAGTGTTTCCGTATTTATCGATGTTAACGATCATCTTATCCATGCTTACATCCAGAAGATTAGCAGTGGTTTCGATGATTCTGATGTTGGCCTGGTGAGGGACAACCCAGTTAACTTGCTCTTTTGTCATGCCGGCCATCTCAAGAACTTTCCTGCCGTTTTCAGCAAGAGTTCTTGTCGCGACTTTGAACATTTCCTTCCCTTTCATTTGCATGAAGTGTGTCCCTTCAGAAATGTGTTCAGGAGTAATAGGAGAGACTGCCCCCCCGATTGGTTGGTCGAAGAATTCTCCACCAGTTCCATCAGAGTTCAGGATGCTTGATAAGATTTTTGATTCAGAACCTTCTTCCGCGCGACCAACGATCGCTACACCACATCCATCTCCGAAAAGAATGCATGAGTTTCTGTCTTTCCAGTTCACTTCGCGAGAAAGCATTTCCGATCCAACAACCAGAACGTTTTTAGCTAACCCTGTTTTAATGAAAGAGTTGGCCATATTTACGCCGTAAACAAACCCCGAACAGGCAACTGAGATATCCAGGCATGTACAGTTGTTAGTGATCCCAAGTTTTACTTGAAGAATACAGGCTGAGTTTGGAAGTTTTACGTCAGGAGTAACAGACGCGAAGATAATAAAGTCGATGTCATTTGGTTGAAGGTTTGCGGCCTTAAGCGCGTCTTGAGTCGCATTGAATGCCATATCTGTTGGCCATTCTCCGCCTTCAGTAGAGCAGATTCTTCTTTCTCTGATCCCTGTTCTTGTATAGATCCACTCATCACTCGTTTCAACGATTGATTCAAGATCTTTGTTTGTCATGATTTTTTTGGGAGCGTACATCCCAGTGCCTAGAATTTTTGCTTCATAGGTTTTCATTTTGGACGTCCATGTTTTTGATTGCCCTAAAAAAAAGGCCCTTATATTCGGTCGAATGATAAGGGCTTTTATATTTAAGACAAAATTTGCTTAATGATTATTGAGCAGCTTCTTCAGTTTCGTTAGCTTTTACAGAAACGACAACTTTACCTTTGTAGAATCCACAAGCTCCACAAACAGTGTGTGGCATAACGTGTGAACCACAGTTAGAACAAGCCATTGGGTGTTTTCTATATAGTTTATGGTGTTGACCAGCTCTTCTTAAACCTTTTCTTGAAACTGAATTTTTCTTCTTAGGAACTGCCATTTTATACTCCGCGACAAATTTGTAACTTCAACTTAAATTAAATATGAGGGTAAATCAATACGACAAAAAGACTCGTTCGGCAAGTTTTTTTGACGTAACCATGCCTTTTAGGCCTGATCTTCTGTTGTCTGGCTTCTTGGGAAGGCCGGAACTTCCAGGAAAATCTGCTCATGGATGAATTCCATGATGTCGGCCAACCCTTTGCGATAAAAATACAGCTCCATTTCCTCACCATCAGCAAAAACAGTGGTACTTTCAGCATATTCCGGTTGTTTTTCCTGTGAATCGTGAAGGAAAGCTGCGTTAACTTTGTGGTCCATATGCTGTGGCAATGGCACTAAAGTAAGACCACAAGGGAGATGGTATTTCGCATCAATTTCGGCCCTAACCACTAAATGATCCCCAATAAGAGGACTTTTTTTACGAGAAATTTTTAATTTAAGGTGCAGTGAGCCGGCCGGGTAAACGTCTTCTTGATCTAGTTGTTCATGAAGTTCGTCTAGGATTCCCTGTAGCCAAGGAGTCTTTTCGTTAGAAAGTTCGTACTCCTCGATGATGTCGTGGCTGTACTTGTTAATAGGGACTTGGGGTTCAATCTGCGTGTTAATTTTTATTGTCATATTCATGGCTCCCATTTAACTCAGATGATTTTAAAAGTACAATGGGTTTAGAGGTTCGAGTGAATATTTTAGTTTGTGGATTTATGGGATGCGGGAAAACGACTTTTGTCGAAGCTTTTCAGCGCAATCATTTGGGCTATGAGGCCCTCGATCTCGACACGGCGGTGGCCCTTTCTGTCGGTCTTCTACCCAGTGAATTAGGGGAGTGGATCAATAAACACGGACTGGAAGTTTTTCGTCATAAAGAAAGTTTACTCCTGAGTGAAATGCTAAGCACGGCTTCGCCTAAGATTATTGCTTTGGGAGGCGGAACAATTGAAGCTCCAGGCTTTTGGGATCTTGCAAAAAAACATAAACTTGTTTTCCTCGATGTCCCTTTTGAGACTTGCTTTGAGCGCATTAAAAATGATTCTAATAGACCCCAAACTAAACTCGGTGAAGTTGGGCTTCGCTCTCTCTACCAAAAACGTCTTCCTCTCTATCAAAAAGCTGACCTCCACCTCTCGGAAGAGGGCATAAAAAAGATTGTTTCCCTCTCTTCTCTAGTGCATAATTTAGAAGGATAAAAATTAAAACTGACAAGAGGTTAGGTGTACAATGCTAGCAGAAGGGAAAGTCTCAGTAGCGCTTCTTCTATCTGATTTAAATGAAGTAAAGGAAATTTCTTCAGTTTTTAAAAAACTGGGAGTGATCCCGCATTTCTATGAAGACTTAAAAACTTTCTGGAGTGGAACTCTGGAGCGTTTGCCGGCCCTTTGTATTGTCGATGTTAAAAAAATGAGTGAAGGAGAACTTGTCCTTCGCGATCATCCGGCGGTTATCGCCGAAGAAATGCCACTATTATTTTATTACACAGATAAGACTGAACCACTTTTGGTTTCGACTCATAACTTTTTTCACCTCGGAACGCTTAAGCAATCGGCCAACTATGAAGGCCCACTTAAAGCGATTCTAAAAAGACTAAATAAAGTAGCTTCTTTAGAGCAGCACTATCATATGCTCAAGATGACGACGACTGCCCAAAAAGAGCAGATCGAACGTTTAGAGCTGGCCTTGCGTGAAGAAGAGCGCGCGGATAACTACCAGTCGATGGTTAAGAGTGTTTGCCTGGAGTTTGAAAAGCTTCGCTCCGAAACAGACTTTTTTAAATCGCTGGAAAAAGTTTTCCATGGGGTCGATGAGATTGAAGAGTTTGCTTTCCTTGAACTTTCTTTCAATGGACAAAAACTTATTTCTCCAATTTCTCATTTACAAAAATTCAGAAACATTCCTTCGCTGTGGTTAGGTCAAGCCTGCACACACGGGATTGAGCTCTTTGCCCAGAATATGGCCACTCAGGTTGCCATAGATATTATGGGCGGTGATTTGGTTTCTCTCTTGATCAAAGGATCAGAAAGCAAGCCGGATAAAATGATTTTTATTAAATCAAAAAACGAAACATTCTTTAATAATTTTGACTGGCATATGCTGGAAGCATATTTAAACGGCTTCTATGCAAGCTTTAAAAATAAACTGACAGCTCCGATTGAAACTAACAGGAAATTCTCTTCGAGCTTTGAGGCGTTAAGCTATCTGGATCAATTCCTTTTTGGACAGACGGCTAGTGAAGCTCAACAGAATAAATTAACTCAAGATATGCGCCTGGTGGATTTAGATCTTTCAAGCCTGATGCAAGTGGTGATGAGAAAGGGGACGAACCGCTTTTTCTGGAACCGCTTTATGAGTGAGTTTATTAATAAACTGGAAATTCAAACTCGCACTGATTTTAGATTTTTTGAATTCGGCGTCGGCAATATCGGGTTTGTTGTTAAGGCAAATGACCTGGATGTTTTCTTTGATCAGTTAAAAGAATTCTCAGGACGCTTCCAGTATTGGAAATATTTTGAAGACTCGGAAGGAGTGCTGGCCCAATTAATTCAGCCGAAAGTGACGATGTCTCCAATGTCAGCGCATGCTTATTTAACCAAGATTCTGGAAATTGAAAGCGAACTTAAAGGCGCCATTACTAAGCCTGCAAAAGAGGCGAAGAAGGCCTGGTCGTTCGTTGAACCAAAAACCAGTTTAGATATGTAGGAAAAACTTAATGAAGTTTAGAAGCCGTTTAGTGGTTAACCTTGACCACTTTGCTTATAATATAAATCAAATTAAAAAAATTTCACCGAAGGCCCAAATCCTTTGTATGATTAAGGCCGACGGATACGGACACGGGATGATTCCGATGGCCCGTTACGCGATCACTGAAATGGGGATTCGCGAATTTGGTTGTGCCACAATTGGTGAAGCGCTTAAATTGCGCGAAGAACTCAATGAACTTGAATTTGATATTTATGTTTTCTCTGATATCCAACTGGAACTTTTAGAAAACGCTGATATTTATCTAAAACGCAGAATTATTCCAGTTATCTCAAATGTCAGTGAGTTGGATTATATTTTACACACGCCGGAATTCAGGCATTTCCCGATTTGCTTGAAGTTCAATACGGGGATGAACCGTTTAGGTCTCGATCCTAACGACACTCCGCTTATCGTCAACAAACTAAAGCAACACGGAAGAAATTCTGTACACCATTTGATTAGCCACTATGCTAACGCCAGCTCGAACATGAATGCTCACGAAGTGAATGTTCTGCAGAGAACTCGTTTTGGAGAAATTAAAAAGTTCTTTCGCGATTCGGGGATTACTCTTGAGCGCACATCGCAGTCGAACTCGGGAACAATTGAACAAAAAGTTGGTCTTCCTGAAAACAGCGACGACACTCACGTGAGGCCGGGTCTAATGTTGTATGGGCCGAGCTCGCTGAACTCAGGGGTACCAGGTAACTTTGAAGGGAAGCTGGTCTCTAAGCTGGAAACTTACATTTTAAGAACTTTTGAAGTTAAGAAAGGTGATGTGGTTGGATACAACTCAACACCTTGTCCCGAAGATGGTTTGATTGCCATTCTTGCCATCGGTTACGGAGACGGATTTTTCAACCGCTATTCTGGAGCGCATTTATACCATAAAGGTTTTGAAGGCGTGATCATTGGAAGAGTGAGTATGGATATGACTCACGTCTTCTTCCCAAAGGAAGCCTCGGATCACATCCGCGCCCATGAGATTTTTACAATCTGGGGGGCAAAAGACGGGGATCTCGAGAGCTTTTGTTCGGAGACAAAAATCATCCCGTATGAAGTTTTCTGTGCGCTTCTTCCTCGCGTTCCAAGAGTTTATCGTTTAAACTAATTGGGTGATAACGAAATTACAAAATTATTTAAAAGATCAGATTGAAGATTTTGGACGCTCCATTTTAGATATGGTCGACGGCCTTGGTATGATCACGCTTTTTGGCGGTCGTTTTTTTTACTGGATGGTCAGACGTCCATTTCGTTTTCATCTTTTGATGGAGCAACTTTATTTCATCGGAAACAAAAGTATCCTGATTATTCTTCTGACGGGGATTTTCACCGGAATGGTTTTTTGTACTCAAACTTATTTTGGTTTCAAGCTTATCAACGTTGACTCACTTGTTGGTTCAATCGTTGCCATCTCTTTGGCCAAAGAACTTGCTCCCGTCTTAACCGGACTGATTGTTGCGGGAAGAGCGGGCTCGGCGATGGCCGCACAGATTGGGTCAATGAAAGTCACTGAGCAAATTGATGCCCTGGAAGTTATGGGGATCAACTCTATTCAATACCTGGCCGTTCCAAGAATCATTGCTTCAACTCTCGCTGTGCCGATGCTTTCAGTTCTTTTCCTTTTTATCGGAAACCTAGGAGCATATTTAGTTGGTACAACGACTTTGATGATCGATGAGGCAATGTTCTATTCAAAGCTTTCTGAATTTATGATGATCGAAGACGTTGCCCAAGGTGTAATCAAGGCCTTCGTTTTTGGTTTTGTTATTTCAGTGATTGGGACTTACTTTGGCTTCCAGGTAGAAAAAGGAGCCGTAGGTGTAGGGCGTGGAACTAATCTTGCCGTTATTTGGGGAATGGTTTCAGTTCTTATTCTGGATTACTTCTTAACAACCTTTCTGGTTAAGATTCTGTAGGGGGATGGATGCTGACATTTGAAAATCCAGCCATCTCAGTAAAAAACGTCACCAAAATTTTTGGTGAGCAGAAAGTCTTAGACAGCTTAAATTTTGATATTGAAAGAAATAAAATTACAACGATCCTGGGATTTTCCGGGGCCGGTAAATCTACTCTGCTTAAGCACATCCTGGGAATTGTGAAGCCGACCTCTGGTACTGTCGAAGTTCTGGGTCAGGACCTTGCCCATCTGGGAAAGGTTGAATTAAGAGAGTTCAGAAGAAACTACGGGATGCTTTTTCAGTACGCAGCTTTATTCGATTCTTTTACCGCAGAAGAGAATGTTGCTTTCCCGTTAAAAGAATTTACAACAAAAAGTCCCAAAGAGATTCACGACCAAGTTAAGGATCTTCTGATTTCTGTAGGAATTAAAGAAGAGTCTTTTGATCGACTACCATCGGAGCTTTCCGGAGGGATGAGAAAGAGGGTAGGGCTTGCGCGTGCACTGGCACTGAGCCCGGCCATCATGCTTTATGATGAGCCCACAACGGGTCTTGATCCAATTACAACTAAAATGGTTAACAATTTAATCGTAGATACTGCAAAAAATCACGAAGACCGAGAGATGACATCAGTTATTATTTCCCACGACGTAAAAGCGACGTTAGAAATTTCCGACTATGTGGCCTTTTTGGACCGTGGTAAGATTATTGAGTATTTACCGGTAGATGAGTTTAAAAATTCCAAAAAAGAATTGGTACAGGAATTTTTGAGGCTCTAAACAAAAGGTGTGAAATAAGAGATGAATGAATTTAAAGTAGGGCTTTTGGCCATTGCCACACTGGCCGCTGTCGTTTTTATGTCGTTCAAGATTACATCTAATCAATCGGGGTTTGGTCAATATCAAACATATAGAACGATTGTTAAAGATGCTTCCGGCATTTTCCCAAAAACTCCAATCAAAATTGCCGGTATCGCTGCCGGACGTATTTCTTCTATTGAGCTTCAAGGAAACACAGCTTTAATTACGTTTGAGATCCTTAAACAAATTCAAGTAACAAAAAATTCGAAGTTAAGAATTAAGTCTGTTGGTTTCTTAGGTGATAAGTACATCGAAATCTATGTCGGGGATTCACCTGAATTTTTAGCGAAAAATGATTTCATCGATTCAGAAGAAGCGGCGGGGATTGAAACGCTGGTAAAAGATGCTTCTGAAGTTTTAGCTGACGTTAAAGCGATTACAAAAAGTTTAAAGGATAGTATTGCACCGGAAGGGCAACCTTCTCCAATGAAGAAGATCCTGGTTGATATCGGAGCTCTTGTTGAAAACACTAGAGTCGCGACTGAGTCACTTAAGAGGGTCATGACTGGAAACGAAGAAAAACTAAACGCCTTGGTTGAAAACCTGGAGAGTTTTTCTTATGAGCTTGCTTATCAGGTTGATAAAGGAAATCCAGACAGTGCTATGGCCGACATCAAAGAAATCCTGGCAAATTCAAAAAAGATCACTGCTGATTTAAACTCACTGGTTGCTGATGTGAAACGTGGAAAGGGAACAGTGGGGAAACTTCTGGTTGAAGATGAAATCGCTGATCAGGTTAAAGACACACTTTCAAGCGTTCAAAAAATTGTTGGAAAAGCTGACGCTATCAGAACGGAGCTCTCGGTGTTTACCGGAGCTAACACTGAAGGTGGCGGTGAGAGTGAAGTGGCGCTTAGAATTTATCCTTCGCCTGAAAGATTCTACCACCTGGGGTTAACGACTTCAGAAATTGGACCAGACAGAGAAACAATTACTGAAACGACAACAAATGGATCAACTGTAGTATCTAATAAAAAAGAGCGCGACAGAGATACATTTAGATTCAACGTTCAAATCGGTCGCCGCGTTCAGGACTTCGCTTTCCGCGGAGGTCTGATCGAATCAACGGGAGGTCTGGGGCTTGATTATTACCTGCAGAACCTGGGGACAAAATTCTCACTTGAAGCTTTTGATTACAAAAAAGATAAAGGAGCTAACCTGCGTTTCATCACTGAACTTCAGATTTGGAACGTACTGTACGGGCGAGCTTCAGCGAATGATATTGGCAGAAAAGAGCGTAGTGCTACGATTCAGGCCGGGCTTCGCTTTAACGATGAAGACTTAAAAGGTTTAATGGGATTTTTCTTCTAATTTATGGAAAGAAACTGGTTAATCAGAACATCACAGAATCAAATCTTAGGCCCGGTGGCCAAGCAAAAACTATTGGAGTTTATCCAGAAGGGTGCGCTTGGGTTAACGGATGAAGTGGCCAGTGGAAATGGTTATTGGTTTTCATTAAAAGAAAAAGACCTGGTTGAAAAATACATTTATGGGGATATCCCTCAAGGTTACAACCCGATCTCAGAGTCAAAAAGTGTTCTTTCAAGAAGAGAGCATCCAGAAAGAACGACTTCAATCAATACTGCTCCAGTTAATCAGACTCAACACACTCAGGTTATTAAAGTCTCAGACATTCTAGGGACACCGGAAAATTCGAGTAAACCAGCGGCTTCAACAGCAGCAGGTGTCACTCCAGATGCTGCGGATTTAGAATTCCCTGACATGACTGTTGTGACTAAAATTCCAACTCCAGCTCCAGTTCCGACACTTAATTTAAATGAAGACAGTGACCAAAAGATTCCGGATGCCTCTGACCTTGAATTCCCGGACGTCGCAGCGATCACTTCAAGCGTAAGCGCAAATTTCAAGATCGAAGCACCTGTTATGGCCAGTGCACCTCAAGCACAGGCACAGCCTGCGGCCCAAGGTCCAAAAATAGATTTCAAAACTGCTGAACCTAAATTTAACAAAGAGCCAGAAAGTTCAGATGAAGCTCATTTTCCAAGTGATGATGACCTGGCCTTCCCAGATGTGGGGATTCCTGCAACTGCTGCTTCGGCCATTATTGACGATAAGACATCGACTAAAGTTGAAAAAGGGAAAGTTGATCTTTCTCACCAGTACACGAGAACAGTGGCCCTGGACAATGAACAAGTTTCAGTGGCCCTTCCTGAAGTTGCAGATCAACCTAAAGTGGAGAAGAGGCCTGCTGCTAAACCAATGAGAGAGCTTGAGGGTGTCTCTGATGATATCGCTTTTTCTCTAACTCTTGATGTACCTAAAGCAGCGTCCCCAGAAGCTGATCACCACCATCACGAAGTTAAGAATGTTGTAGCTAAAAAAGAAAAATTACAAATAGAAGACCGCAAGCTTCTTCACGATCGCAAGCCTAAGGCCAGTGCCAAGGCAGCTCAAAGGGATCCAAATAGAGAAGTGGCCCACAGAGACAGAGATACTCACTCGGAGCCTTTAAAAAAGCGCAACGACAATTATATCTTTTTCATTCTGATCATCTTGGTTTTAATCATTGTGGCCGTTTTCTTCTACTTTAAAGAGATCCTAAACAAACCTCTACCGGTGTAGTTTATGAAATTAACTTCAGATAGCGTTTTCATTTATCCAACGGATACAGTGTGGGGCATTGGCGCCTCAATCCATTCAGAGGCCGCTCATAAGCGCATTGCCGCTATTAAGAGAACATCTGATGATAAACCCTTATCCATTATGTTTACTGACGTGAACACTCTCTATAAGAGTTTTAATCTTCCGGATTTCATGAGTGTGTCTTGGCTTCGAAACTATTTTAAGCTTGAATCAACATTAGGTCTTCCGAGAAAAATCTCTAAAATTTCTATTCCTTCATGGGTGACCGGAAAGAGTGAATTTGTCTCTGTCCGCTGCCTGGATGATGCTGCTTTAAAAGACATTTCTGATGCCATAAAGGCGCCGTTTTTTACGACGAGCTTAAACCTCACAGGCGAGCCTCCGATCATTAATTTTGCTGATGCTGAAGCTTTTCAAAAAGATCATGCACCCGATGCAGAACTTTTTGGCGATAGCTCTCACAATCTTTCAGGAAGATCATCGACGATTGTCTTTTATAAAGGGGACTCGTTTGAAGTGATCCGCGAGGGAATCAAAATTGAAGAAATTAAAAAGCACTTGAAATTAACTGGGCTTAAAATTTCCTGATTGGATGTAAAGCGAGATCATTTTTTCTCTGATCTCCTGGTCTTCAATATCTTTAAACAATTCATCCGCATCTCTTTTTAATTTCTTAAATTCCGGCGAGTGCGGGTGAAGTCTGTTTTCATTTTTCTTTTGTTTTTCAGGCGTGGCAATGAACTGTGTGTATTGTCGGTCAAAGTGCGTGCTGTCGACAATGAACTTGATGTTGTTGATGGATTTTTCAAGCGACGGGAACTTGGCAAAAATCTTCTTTTTTAAAGGCAGTTCCATAAAACTCAATTCATTGGCGAAGGCCGAATGATTAGAGAGAACAATGAGTGTGCCATTTTGATTTTTTAGTGGAATCGTATGTTCAGAAAGTTTGTCGCCAGCGATTTCTTTCCAGGCCTTAATCAGGCTGATGAAATCGAAACTATCAGCAATTTGCGCGTGTTTGCTTTGCTCCTGTTTATTACGGGGAGCAGAGCCTTCAAAATCGATGAATTGTGAGAGTTTTTTTAGCATAAAAAAGGTTCTAGCATTATAGCTTTTAGAGTACACTAACGCCATGAAAGTGCGATTTTTTTCTATTCTGGCTATGCTTTTGGCCCTCACATCGTGTGCCGGTTATCACTTCAATACTAATAACAACCCTTTAATTGGTTACGATATTCGTTCTATTGCAGTGCCTATGTTTGTGAATCGCTCAGTCATTCCCGAACTCGCTGCACCAATGACCAAAGAAATCATCTTTACCCTAAACGATTATTCTGGACTCCGCGTTTTCAGTGGAGAAAACGAAGCGGCCGATGCTGTGTTGGTTGGTATTATTGAATCGCGCGATCACTACAATGAAGCAGTCAAAACAACTCAAACGCTCTTTACTGATGATACGATCAAATCGTCAGTTGGTGACCGAAGCCCATTTTATTATCCAGTTCAAACGACCTACAGATTTTCATTAAGAGTGTATTTAATTAAACGCCCTTCAAAAGAAGAAATTCAGCTTTTAACAACTGACATGGGGCAATTCATGAAAGTGAATCCAAAAGTTGTTTTAATGGACACTATTGACCTCTCTGGCTCGTTCTCGCGTGCAGTTGGTGAAACGACAACGGCAAATGCTGTAGGGAAGACCAACTTTGTAAAAAACAAAGGTGTTTTTGAAAAGAGTCTGCAGGATACAGCGATCAGTGCCGCTAAAACTTTCAGACAGGTTGTTCTTAATGCTTTCTAAACTACTGCCTTGGGATTTTCTGCCAAAACACCCGATGACTATCGATCCGAAAAGACCGGGGCTCTATGCCTTTTTAGTCTCAGATCCTTATCTTGAACGCGTTCTTTTAGACCGCCTCCCTAAAAAAGAAATTCCTTTCTCTCTGTATTCCGGAGTGGAAGTGACTCGCGATTTTATCGAAGAGCATTTTGTAAACCTTTCTTTCTTTTCCTCAACTGATCATATCCAGGTGATCAATGGTGAAAATATCCAGGCCGCGAATCTCGCTCTTTTAACGGAGTCGGGGATCGACTGGAGCGAGCGTTTTATGGTGATCTTTTTCACGAAGAGTGGAAAGACGTTTACTGACTTCGCTAAAAAAGCTGATGTCTTGGCCTTTGAAATTGAAGAGCCTCGCTTCTGGGAAGGAGTGAAGATCTGGCAGTTTTGCCAGAAGGCGCGCGAAGTGAATCTTCCTCAAGACGTGAGTCGTTTTGTGCTTGATCATTTAGAGCATAACTTCGAATCTTTTTTCTGGGTGATTGATACAATTAAACTCAATTTTCCTGAAGGAAAAATCAATCTCGAAGAATTAAAAACATTTGTGCAGAAAGAGCGCTGGGATTTTTTTGAACTGATTGATCTCTTCAACGACAATCCAAAAAAGTTTTTCAATGAAGTGCTGAAAAAAGGGGATGAAGACTATGAATGGCTTCGTTCGCTGTTTGCTTTCATGCAAGGGCACCTGGCAAAAGTCCTGTTTCCGGATGAGTTACGTGGAAAGGCGAAGCTCTCTAAATATGACCAAAGTATTTTGGTTGTAAGTGAAAAGTGGAAAAGAAAGGACGTTGAAAAATACCTGCAATTTTTCTCGGAATTAGAAATCCTAGCAAAATCAAGCGATCAGCTCTTGATCAATAAACTCCGGTTAGAAATTATCTAGACGAGTCACCTTGACTCCCAAAAAAGTGATACCATCTTAGTATCATGAAAAATTTTGAATTTAAAAAACTCGCTCATGAAGACCTCCCATTACTGCACTCGTGGATGAAAAGACCGCACCTTCAGGAATACTGGACGGAGCAGACGATTCAAGACTACGAATCATTTAAGGAAAAATACAAAGGCGCTATTGAGTCTGAGGAAGTGACTCCTTATCTGGTTATGCTTCAGGGAAAGCCGATTGGTTATATCCAATCATATAAAGTTGATGGCAAGACCTTTGGGATTGACCAGTTTATTGCGGTTCCAGAATTCATCAATAAAGGATTGGGAAGCATGTTCGTGAAGGAATTCTCGGACGAGCTACTGATTAATCAAAAAGCGACTCGCGTGATCACGGATCCATCTGTGCTAAACCTACGCGCACAAAAAGCATACGAAAAGGCCGGCTTTAAAAAGCTGGAAGTCGTTCAAGGTGCGGATGGGGAAGTGTTGATGATGGAGAAAAAACGAAGAGAGAGAAAAACTCAGTCGAAGAAAATAAAAAAAGCCTCATAGTACTATGAGGCTTTTTTATATCTTAAAATCTTTACAGATTATTTAAGGTTGTTGATTTGAGAAGCTAGACGAGAAGTCTTTCTTGCAGCTGTGTTAGCTTTGATAACGCCAGTCTTAGCAAGTTTTCTTAGTTCAGCTTGAGCAGTTTTAAGAACAGCAGCTGCAGCTTTTTTGTCGCCAGCAGTGATTGCATCTCTAACTTTTTTTACAGCAGTCTTAGTTTTAGACTCGTTAACTTTGTTAGCAAGGTTCTTCTTGATATCTTGTTTTGCTCTTTTTTCTGATGATTTGTGGTTTGCCACAATTAACTCCTACCGTTAGATATTTTCAACTTTAACTTTTTGCACTCAGCAATTAATGAGACTCATTTTTTATTCTAATTGTAAAAACTTGGCAAGGTTTTATTTGTGAAACCATGGCCTGGTTTGTATCATTAGGGCGTTTTTACCATTAAGAGTGAGGTATATATGCAAAATGTTCAATCCATTGGGATTGTTGGCGCGGGGCAAATGGGCCGTGGAATCGCGCAAGTAGCTGCAATGAGTGGCTACACTGTTCAAATTTACGATGTTTCTCCTGAAGGACTTAAAAAGGGAGTGGATTTTATCGAAGCTCAACTTAAAAAGGGCGTAGAGAAATCAAAGTGGGATTTAGCCTTCGTAGACAAGACAATGAAAGCAATTTCAACAGTTTCTGATATGTCTAAACTTTCAAACTGCGATCTTCTTATTGAAGCAGCTACTGAAAATAAAGCGATTAAATTTGATATCTTTAAAAAATTAGATGAAGTCGCAAAACCGGGAGCGATCCTGGCGACAAACACTTCTTCAATTTCAATCACTGAAATTGCAGCCGTGACTAAACGTCCAGCACTTGTCGCTGGTATGCACTTCATGAACCCGGTTCCGGTTATGAAACTGGTTGAAGGAATCAGAGGTCTTGAGACTTCTGATGAAACATTCAACACAGTAGCAGCTGTATCTGAAAAGATGGGGAAAGTTTTCGTTCGCGCTAACGACATCCCAGGATTTGCGGTTAACAGAATCCTTATGCCAATGATTAACGAAGCAGTGTACGCTCTATACGAAGGTGTAGCGAGTGCATCTGATATCGACCAGGCGATGAAACTTGGAACAAATCAACCAATGGGGCCGCTTGAGCTTGCCGACTTCATCGGACTTGATACATGCCTGGCGATCATGAACGTTCTTCATGATGGATTGGGAGACACTAAATACAGACCGTGCCCGCTATTAAAGAAATACGTACTAGCTGGTCGCATGGGGAAAAAATCAGGAAGAGGATTCTATGAATACAAATAAATCATACACGTCATTAAAATTTGAACTTCAGGAAAAATTCGGGGTGATCACGATCAACCGCCCGACAAAACTAAATGCACTTAACACTGAAGTGCTAAGCGAACTAAAAGAACTTCTTACTGACCTCAAGTCAGATGATAAGTTTGAGATGCTTGGACTGATCCTTACAGGTGAAGGTGAAAAAGCTTTTATCGCTGGTGCTGACATCGCTGAGATGGCAGACATGACTCCAAGTGATGCTTATACACTAGGGCAACTTGGTCAGCAGGTAACGCTTCTGTTTGAAACAATCCAGGTTCCAGTGATTGCTTGTGTAAACGGATTTGCTCTAGGTGGCGGATGCGAAATGGCGATGAGCTGTGATTTTATTTATGCGACAGAAAACGCAGTTTTTGGTCAACCAGAAGTTAAGCTTGGTTTAATCCCAGGTTTTGGTGGAACTCAAAGACTAGCAAAACTAGTTGGGAGAAATAACGCAAAAGAACTTATTTTCTCTGGAAGAAACGTAAAAGCTGACGAAGCTTTAAGAATGGGGCTAGTTGTTAGAACTTTCGCTACAAAAGACGCGATGATGGCCGAAGCAATGAAGACTTTAAAGTCGATTGCTCAGAATTCTCCATTTGCTGTAGGAATTGCAAAAAAAGTTATGAATGAAGGTATTGACTTAACTATCGCGGAAGGTTTACAGCTAGAAAAGAGACAGTTTTCAGGCATTTTCTCGTCAGAAGATATGCATGAAGGAACTAAGGCCTTCGTGGAAAAACGCGCACCTAACTTTAAAGGAAAATAAAATTTATGAGTATGTACGACCCGCAATACACAGAAATCAGGGATTTAGTTTCAAAATTCACTGATACAGAGGTTGCACCTCTGGCGGCTAAGATTGACCATGATGGGGTAATTCCACAGGATCTTATCAATAAGCTTTATGAAAATGGCTTCATGGGTTCTTATATTCCTGAAGAATTTGGTGGAGCTGGGATGGATTACACATCTTACGCAATCATTGTTGAAGAAATTTCTCGTGGATGTGCGTCAACCGGAGTTCTTATTTCTGCCCACACATCTCTTTGTATGTGGCCGATCCTAAGCTTTGGGACAACTGAGCAAAAACAAAAATTCCTTCCAGGCCTGGCGTCTGGTGGAGTGATCGGATGTTTCTGTCTATCTGAGCCCAATGCTGGTTCAGATCCTGGAACTCTGGCAACTTTTGCTGAAGACAAAGGGGACTACTACGAACTTTCTGGGACAAAAAACTTTATCACTAACGGTAAAGATGCAGGAATTGCGATTGTTCTGGCAAAAACGACGAAGACAAACGATCACAAAGGGATCACGGCCTTTATCGTAGACACAAAAACAGAAGGATTCCAGGTTCAAAAACTGGAAGACAAATTAGGGATTAAAGGATCAACGACGGCTCAAATCTGGCTTAACAAAGTAAAAGTTCCAAAAGCGAACATTCTTGGTGAAGTTGGAAAAGGATTTAAAGTCGCTCTTTCAACTCTTGATGGTGGACGCATTGGAATTGCAGCTCAGGCCTTAGGGATCGCTGAAGCGGCTTTCAGATACGCTAAGAAATATTCGAAAGAAAGAGTGCAATTTGGAAAACCGATTTCTGAGCTTCAGGCCATCCAGTTTAAGCTGGCGGACATGTCGACAGAGATTGCGGCTTCAAGACTTTTAATCATGCACGCGAGTTACTTAAAAGATAACGGTCTTCCTTACTCTAAGGAAGCAGCTCAGGCGAAACTGTTTGCTTCAGAGGCTTGTATGAGAATTACAACTCAGGCCATTCAGGTTCTGGGCGGAAATGGTTACACGAAAGAGTACCCGTGTGAGCGCCATTTCAGAGACGCGAAGATCACTGAGATTTATGAAGGAACTTCTGAAATCCAGCGCATCGTTATTGCGGCCAATGAATTAAAAGGCGTTTAAGTTTTTATAAATTGAGACAGGTATTAATTGATAAAAAAAATATTGGAGAATCTAGGTATGAAGAAGCCCGCAAAACCGGCAGCTAAAAAAGCAGCAGCAAAGCCTGCGCCTAAAAAAGCCGCACCTCCGGCAAAAAAGCCAGCTGTAAAGTCAGTGGCTCCTGCGAAGAAAGCTGCGGTAAAACCAGCTCCTGCGAAAAAAGCTCCTGCTAAAGTTGCTGCAAAACCAGCAGCCAAAGCAGCTCCTGCGAAAAAGGCAGCGGTGAAGCCAGCTCCAGCGAAAAAAGCAGTGGCTAAAAAACCGGAAGTAAAAGGTAAATCTCAGCAAGGTCTTCAGAAAAAGATCCAGGATAAAATTGCAGCAAGCAAAAAAGCTTCTCAAGATAAAGCAGCTAAAAAAGCAAAAGAAGTAGATGCTAAAAAATTAGCTGAAGAAAAAAAGAAAGCGGCCAAAGCTCAGGAAGCTCAAAAGAAAGCAGACAAGCAGGCCAAAGAAAAAGAGAAAGAAAAAGCAAAAGCAGCAAAATTAGCTGAGAAAGAAGCAGCGAAAGCGGCTAAAGCAGCAGCAAAAGAAGCAGCAAAAGCACCAAAAAAACTTTCTAAAAAAGAAGAAAAAGAACTTCTAAAAGCTAAAGGCAAAAAAGGCGCAGTTGAAGAAGAGGAGCTGGACGAAGACGGACTGCCGATCAAGAAACGCGTTGATGAAGACGAAGAAGAAGATGATTTCGAAAGCGACACTCCAAAAAGAGTAAAGATGACTTTCGATGAAGACATCGAAGAAGAAATCATTCCTGTCAGGAAAAAGAAAAGTTCAGCAATTGATGAAGACATTAAAGAAAACCTGGCAGAAGAAATTCTTGCCCTTTCTGAAGACTTTTCAATTGAAGATGTTTTCTCTTCTATCAGAAGCATGGAACTTTTCAAGGTTGAGACAGACGAGTGTGTAGTGCGTGGTTGTGACAACCCTTCTACTACTTCTGGGTACTGCCGTTACCACTACATTAAACTTTGGAAGGACGTTAAGAAAAAGCAACTTATCCTTTCTGAAGGAAGACTGGCAAAAATCATTGAGGAGCTTGTTCGCAAGTACCCAATGAAATACATCGAAACAATCATTCAGGATTTAGCTGATGATAAGGCCTTCAACCACGTTCTTAAGGATCTGGATATTGAGACAGATGCAGAAGAGATCGATGGATTTGATGATGACGAGTTACTGGACGACGATCAAGATATCGCGTTTGAAACTAAAGTTGTTAAGCCTTCATTCGACGATTAATAGGTTAGAGAGAAAACAGATGAAAAAACTTATTTTAGCTTTATCACTAGTGCTGACTTCTTTCGTTTTTGCGGAAGAGGTTCCACTTCCTGAAAAAGTTGTTATGTATGATAATCCAACGCTTAACGGGCTTCCGTTTGCGGCGGTTTTCTCTCACGACTACCACTCAAACGCGACATACGGTGGCGTGGATATCGTAAAGATGACGAGCAATAGTGCCGTGCTCGTTTGTGCATTTTTAGGCCTTGGTCGCCCTTATACGTATAAATTGGCAAAGGTGCAGACAAAGGTTGCTAGCGTTCTTTATGTTGATTACAACCTGATTGCGAACCCTGTAGAGACTCGTTGGGCCGACGAGAGAGGGGATTTTGCGACGACGGTCTTCAGTACGATAGGATGTTTTAGGAAATTATAAAAAAAGGCTCCCATTGGGAGCCTTTTTTATTTGTGGAGCTATTCGCCCAGTAGCAGATCAGCTTGCATTGTGAGTCCTACGTTTTCGCGAGTGACTCTATAGAAAAACTTTTCGTTTCCGAATTCAGCCTCATCCCAGTCCAGGATATATTCATCCCAGATTTCATCTTCAGTGTCTTCGTGAGCAAAAAATTGATCGAAGAAAATACCTGCGCCGTCAAACATTTTGTCCATGATTTTATCAGCGTCTGTCTTTTCGTTCAGATCACATGAAAGGAAAAGAGTTGTTGGAGTTTCGAATTTATCCAGGCCGACGTATGAAATCACTAGTAGTGCTTCATTCGGGTAAGAGAAACCAAACACCTCGAAGGTTTTTTCGTCTTTTAAGCATTTGTCGCCGTAGATGTTAAGTAGGATTTGTTTTAATCCATCGGCCCATTCTTTAGGGAAAAGAACCGCTTTAATGTCGTGGTCAAGGCGTGAAAACATGAGTCATCTCCAAGTGGAATTGAGAGACTGATTTAACAATAAAAGGGCCTCTTTGCAATGTTAATTCATGGTGTTTGAGAGGAGCTTTTCGATATCCTCGCGTTTTAACGTGACTAAAACGTCGCGGTCGCTGACGGCACTGATGTTAGTTGGAGTCACACCGAGTTTACTATAGAGCCTGCGGTGGATCTTAGAAGTATAAATATACACTGTTTTAATCTCCGGGTCAGAAAGCACGAGACCAGCGGCCTGATTGATAAGAGACTTCGAGAGTTTTTCTGCATCTGCATCTTTTGAAACTGTCAGGCGCACGATCTCTGCTGATTTTTCACCGGGCTTTCTTTCTAATTTTTTACCGATGGCCTTTTCCAGAGGGAGTAGGTCATCACTTTTTCCAGAGATAACGACACCGACACCACCTTTAAAGTTCTGTGCGTCTTTCACTGGACCTGGAGTGTTGACGATGAGTTTTGTTCTTGGAGCAAAGTCCTGGCTTGATTTAATGAAGCCTTTAATTTCATCGGGAGTCAGGTTTAAGCGTTCAGAGTAAATATCACCAACAAATTTCCAGTAATCATCAGGAAGGGATTTCATATGCTGATCGCTTACGCGCTCAATTTTAGAGAGATCCATGTAGGTGAATGTTCCCTGATCTTTTGTCGTGAATTCTTTTGCCCATTGGTTTTTTTCAAGGGGAGAACTCTTTAAACTCGCTCCAATTTGCGAAGAGGTCGCTGCTGTGCTGGTGAGTTGAGGGGGGAATTTTGCTTTGTAAAATTTAAGAACCGGTCCTGGAATTTCTGGAGCAAGTGCCAGCGCCCATCCCATTGAAGCGATAAACATTGTATCTTGGTACTCAGTTTTACAATCGGCCAGGGCCTGAAACTTACTAGTGTCGGCAGAGACAAAATACTTCTGCTCTAAATTTTTACAAGTCTCACCAATTTTGATGACTTCAACAGTTTGAAGAGCATTGGTTGAAAGACCAACAGCAGCTCTTGAAAGCCAAGCTGCTTGTTCGATTTCTTTTGCGGTTAAACCCCAGCGAAGAAGTTTTGCTCCGAGTGCGCCTTCAAGTCCAAAGACGCCTGCGCGCCCCCAAGGCCCCAGTAAAAAGGGAGCGATAAAAAGTGATGTTTCAACACCAACTTTAACCATGGCATCACGCTTTCTTTCTTTTTCTCTTTTTTGTGAAAGTGAACACAGCATGTTTTGTTTGTCGGCAGGAGGAGGAATCATTTCAAAACGATCCAGAAGATCATCGACGATTTGAGGATGATTTGACGTTAAGTTCTCCAGATATTTTTTGGCATACGCTCCGTTATTTTTATGAGGGAGTGGTGCTTGTGGATCATTTAAGTAGCGATCGTAACTATAAACTTTATCTAAAAGAGTTTGAGCTGTTTCACGGCTGGCATTTTTCACCAGGTCTTGAATGACATTTGGTGGAGTAGGGATGTCATCGTTTTTAAAATCCTGTATTTGTTTTTTGATATACTCTTCAATTCCTGTGTGACTTAGGATTGGTCTTTTTGCCAGTAAAAGTGCTTTTGATCTTTGTACTAATGCCAGTTGATCTTCGAGCTCCAGTCTGCGAACCGGGCCGCATCCACCGTTACTCGTATAACAGTATTGAAGACGTGCTTGAATTGCACGGACATTGATAGAGATTTGATAAAGAGTGCGGAAATCTTCTTTTGTTCCTTCCCATTCTTTTTTGATTTGCGGCTCGAGTTTTTTATTGTTCATCTCGCGGCCATCTAAATAGCGGAACATATCAGCGTAGAGATCTTTTTTCTGGCGGTAAATTTCTTGGTGAGTTTTAATTTCGCCTTCAATCCACAAATAGGTTTCGATGGAAGCGAGGTTTTTAGGAAGTACTTCTCCACTTTTAGTAAAAGTGTCAGTGCAGGGGCCTTTACTTAAAGCATCCTGGCAAAGTGGACTGCCTAAGGCGGTGTTGGCCCAAAGGAAGGCGGCCAGAGTGAGAAATGTAAGGTTTTTAGCTGTTTTCATTGGGAAACTTATCGGATTTCCATCGAATTAGTTGAGAGAAAAAGGCCGTTTTTATAGGCAAATAGGTGAAAATTATGGTTTAATGACCCAAAATTTTATCAAAAAGGAGACTAAATATGAGCGTTTATATTCTTTCAGGGGCCCGTACACCAAATGGTAGCTTCATGGGATCTCTTAGCGGAGTATCAGCTCCAAAACTTGGTGCTGTGGCCATCGAAGCAGCTCTTAAAAAAGCAGAAGTTGATGCGAGCAAAGTAGACGAAGTTTTCATGGGGAACGTAGTGAGTGCAGGTGTTGGACAAGCTCCAGCTCGTCAGGCTGCTATCTTCGCAGGCCTTCCAGAATCAGTTCCATGTACGACAATTAACAAAGTTTGTGGTTCAGGACTAAAAACAATCATCACTGGTGCTCAAACGATTATGGCCGGAGACAACAAACTTGTTGTTGCTGGTGGAATGGAAAATATGTCAATGGCACCGCACCTTCTGATGAATTCAAGAAATGGATTTAAGTTTGGTGATGCTAATATGAAAGACGCGATGGCATGGGATGGACTAACTGACGCTTACGCTAACGTTCCAATGGGTGTTTGCGCTGAAGAAGCTGCAAAAAAATACACAAACAGAGAAGAGCAAGACGCATACTCAATTGAATCTTTCAAACGCGCTCAAGCAGCGATTAAAGACGGAATCTTCAATTCAGAAATCGCAGCAGTTACAATCAAGGGACCAAAAGGGGACACTGTTGTCACAACTGACGAAGGTCCAGGAAAAGCGAACTTTGAAAAAATGCCATCGCTAAAACCTGCTTTTGATAAGAACGGAACGATTACAGCGGCAAACGCTTCGACAATCAACGACGGAGCAGCAGCTATCGTTTTAGGTGGTGAGGAATACAAATCACAAGCAAAGTTCAAGATTGTTTCATACGCTAGCCACGCTCAAAGCCCAACATGGTTTACAACTGCTCCAGTTGAAGCTGTTAATAAGGCCCTAAGCAAAGCTGGGCTTAAACTTGATCAAATTGATCTATTTGAAGTGAATGAAGCTTTTGCAGTGGTTGCACTAGCGGCCATGAAAGAGTTAAAATTAGACCATAGTAAAGTTAACATTTACGGTGGTGGAGTGAGCTTAGGTCACCCTATCGGATGTAGCGGAACCAGAATCGTAGTGACATTGATGACAGCAATGGAAAACAAAAAAGCGAAATATGGTATGGCCGCAATCTGTATTGGTGGTGGAGAAGCACTTGCTCTAGTACTTGAAAGAATCTAGTACTTCATTCATTTTTAAGGATTGTCATGACGACAGGAACAGCGGCGGCGCAGAAGAAATCAGGAATTAAAACTCTGGCCCCAGGGCAGATTCTCTTTAACGAAGGCGACGCCGCTGATTCCATGTACATCATTCAAAGAGGCCAGCTGCGACTGTTTCGTCCTAAAGGAAAAGGCTTCGTAGAAATTGCTGTTCTTCGCTCGGGAGAGATGCTGGGGGAAATGGCCTACTTCGATCCCGAATCAAAAACCAGAAGCGTTTCTGCCTCAGCAATCACTTCAGTTGAAATCATCGAAATTTCTTTTAATGCTCTTGAAAAAACCATGTCGGGTCTAAACCCATGGTTTAAGACTTTGATCAATACACTGGCAGAGCGCCTGAGAAAGACTAATGAGAGAGTGAGAGCTCTGGAGAATAACTCCGTAGGATTTTCTTCTGACTATAAATTTTTTCAATCAGCAGAGGTTGTAAAAATGCTCTCAGTTATGTTCTTAACTTTTAGAAGTTTAGGTGAGAACAGAGAAGGTAAGTGGAATTTAAACTACAATAAGATCAAAACCTACGCATTGGATATCTTCAATATCAATGAAGCCAAAATGGAAGAATTCATTCAGCTTTTAACGGATGAGAAGTTAATTGAAGTGAGTATAGATGAGCTGGATTCATCAAAAGTTTTTAGCACTCGCGAGCCAGATACATTCAGAATTTTCCAGGTTTTCTTCAACACTCAAAGATCCCTGCGCGATGAAAAGAAACTTACCATCACAGCGAAGTGTGAGAAGTTTCTGATCAAAGTAATGGAGGAGTGTGACGCCCTTCCTGTTGTCGATGGGAAAGTTGATCTTGAGATCTCAAAAATTGCAGCGCACTTTAAACAATACAATATGGGAATCACTCTGGATGATTTCGAAGGTGCTAAAAAAGCAAAGTTCTGCGGAGAGTACCGCATGGGCGAAAACGGTAGTATCAGCACTACCATCAATATCGATTACCTGAGAAAAATGTATCCGGTGATCAGGTTCATGAACGCCCTCAACCGTTTAAACGAGTTGAAGGCGAAGACGAATCCTTAGATTTAATTACTATTTTTTGAATTATAAAGAACGCTGATCGTATTTGATGACGTGTTCTGAATTTTATAATTTCCATTCAGGCGGATAAAATATCCTGACGTTGTTCCGCTTGGCATGTTGGCCACTTTGTACCCTTGATCCAGGGCCGCAGTATACTGAAGTCCCATGTAGTCCCATCCATTTGTGGCCGATTGAGGAACAAGCGAGCCATTGATGCGAACTTCGATTGTTGATGTGTTAGGTTCGCCATACTGAAGGTAAACATAACCATAAGTGGTTTTTTCAGCATTGAAAGTCACAGTTAAACAGTTTGGATAAACGATTTTATCATTTCCGTCTACACCATGAAGCTGGATCATTTTTCCAGTGAATGATTCACCAGGAGTAGGGTAGAAACGCGTGTTTCTTGTTGCTGAGACGTTATCAAATGTATATCCATCACTCGGATTTGATTCACCTGTTCTGTTGGCCAGGATTTTACCATCTGAGCGCACAACTCTGATTGTCGAAGGGTCAATAGAAGTTGAAGCCCCAGTCACCGGCCAGTAGTCGTATTTATGTTTTAAGATACTTTCAGTAATTGAAGTCTGAAGACCGTCAAAGATATGATTGAATCCCACTGTACAAAGATCATAGCTATCGAATGATAGACTATCCATTGGATTTAAATGGTCGTTTGCTCTGTTCATACCATTTGTGTACTCAGCTTTGTAGATAGTATCTGCAACGTATTTATAACGTTGGTTAACAGCACCAACGCCGTTAGTACATAATCCTTTTGTGCTGCTCTTGATTTGTGAGATGTTGATAAATCTCATCATAAGAGAATTTAAGCTGTTGCTGCTAGAGTATCCAGTTCCTGAACAGTTTGCATAAGAGTTTCCACGCATACAAAGAAGCTTATTAATTTGAGCATCGACTTTTGCTTTCCATGTTGAAGTACCACACTCACCATATCCTGTTTCCAGTTCACAAGTGTCATCATCCTCGTTAGAAATCATAACGACGATGGTGTAGGCTTCATTTCTAAAAATTCCATTTCCACGGTTTGCTTCAATTACCTGAGTCGCGCGGTTGATACCGGGCTCTGCTGATTGATTGCTTGTTGTGAAATTTAAACTTTGAGCAGCTGTTGCTTTATCTTTTAGGATTCCCATTGCTGTCGTGTTAAGTCCAATCGGGTTTTTTGCCACTAATTGAGCTTCGTAAAGCGTATTAGCATTTTGTGAAACCAGAGGAACTGAAAGAATATGGTAATCGAATCTTTCTGGAATACTGCTAATAAGAGAGTTCATAGAAGCTTTTGTACTGCTGTTAACTAAGCTAAAGCTAGAAGAGTTATCCCATAATAAGAGGATATCTACTTTAGGGCTGATGAGTGTTGATTGAGCACACAGTTTATTGGCCGTGGTATCCAGTGCGCTTAAACTAGTGTTCTGTGATCCTTTGTTGACCGCAAATTCTTCCTTTGCACAGGCAGAAAAGAGGAGAATCATGGCCATCATCAGTAGTTTGTTTTTCATAAATTACCTTATCCGTACGAAAGTTCACACGTCTTCATAAGACTATTCTTTAGACTTATCGGATTCTTAGGATATTTCTTGAGATAGTTGATTAAAATCCTCTTAAAAGGGCAAAATGTTCAATCTTTTTTTGTAATTTCAAAAAGTTAAAATAGAAGGATAGGCATGTATATAAGGATGGGGAGAACTATATGGTTAACTGGTATTACGTAGTGGGTAGCGAGCGCGTGGGCCCGGTCAGTGTAGAGGCACTCAAACAACTTTTTTTGAATAACGAAATTACAAATGAGACATATATCTGGAGAAAAGGGTTCCAGAATTGGGAGCGCTTAAAAGATGTCGCTGAACTTTCTTTTGAAGAAGAAGAGACAGCCGTAGAAGTAGAAGCAGCAATGCCAGCACCGACACCACTTCCACAAAGAAGAGCGGAAGTAAAAAAAGAAGAACCGATCAGACAAGAAGGGCCATCTTCTCCTGAAGTTCACTTCACTTTTGACTGGAGAAAAACGAAAGAGAATGATGAACTTTTTTTCGTGAGAATTGGTAAAGACAGAAAGACAAGTGACTCAGATATCTTCGGGCCATACTCGATGACTGAATTAAAAGAGGCCCTGAAAGAAAAAAGAATCAATCTTCAGACTTTGGTTTTTGCACCAGGAATGAGTTCATGGGTAAAGATTGAAGAGACTCCACTTAATGATCAGCATCGTCCGGGATCAACATCCATTGCATTGAATGAACAGCCACTAATGCTGGTGTTTGATTATACACCATTGCCATTGGTGACGATGGTGAAAAAAGCGGGAGTGAAAGATGGGGTGTTGCTGGGAGCAGGTCCATTTTTAGAATTCACTAATAAAACAGTGAAGGCCTCTCTTTATGTAGGCAGTGAAATTAAAGCTAGAGATGTGCAAGTGATTGTGCAGAACTACGATAAAAGAGACCAGTCGATTGAGTGTCTGTTTATGGACTTAAACCAGGACGCTAAACGAATCATGCTAAATCATGCAGTCTAGAAGAGATGCACCTCATTTAGAATGGAAAAATCTCAGTGAAGAGGTGAGAGTGACTCACTTTTCTTCCGAGCGCCACGGGATGTATCGTCCTGAGCAGATTTATTTAAAACACATTCAAGCAAGAAGGCCTGGCACAAATCCAGTGACCTTTTTTTTATTCCATGACCTCTCAGCTTACCACGGGCGTTTTCTCAATTTCATAAATTGGTTTCGTGCTCAACACCCTAACGTCTCTTTTGTCCTGATGGATTTTTTAGGACATGGGCTTAGCTCAGGAACCCGTGGGCATATTGAAAAATTCGGTGACATTGCTTCAGATGTTGTGACAGCGCTGGAGTTGATTGAAAAAAAACCAGATGAAAAATGGGTGGCCTTAGGTCATGGCCTTGGGGCACTGGCCCTTCTGGAAGTAGCCAATCGTTTTGATGAATCTATTGAGGGGAAAATTGACAGTTATGTCGTTTCAAATTTTGTTTTAAATTTTTCTTCGATGATGCTCGAAATTCAAAATAAACTTTTGACGTCAGCTCTTCCTCTGGAAAATCTTATGAAGACTGTGAGACCTATGGAGATTTATCTTCCATCAATGGTACTCACTCACCCGGGAGAGCAGACTGCTTACCTGGAAGACCCGCTAATGATAAGAAGGCCAACATTCCAGACTTTCCAATGCATCGGGCACAAAGTGAAGAGTATTTACCAAGATGCCTATTTTCTTGATAAACCAACTCTGCTTTTAAAGAGTGAAAGTCCATACCTTTTTTCGAGAGGGATGGAGTCGTTTTCCAAGGGTTTTAAAAAGGGATTTTTGACAGAAAAGAAGTATCCAAATTTAAAACATGACTTGTATAATGAAAGAGATAATTTAGAAGTTTATAACGATATTGCTCATTGGGTCCAATCATGAAAAAGTCCTACTCTCTCTTTGTTTTATTTGCCATGGTTTTAGCGCTTAGTTCATGCGCGAATTTAAGTAAAAATACAGTGAAAGAGGGAAGCTTTGTCGTGAGAAACGGAACGGCCGGGGATAAGATCTGGAAAGAAAATTTAACTCTTACCAGAGTGTCTTGGTACCACGAGCTGACGATGGAGTTCGACCTGATCATGGGAAGCATTTCTCCACAGTCTGGCTTTAACTTCTGGTTTTCTGCAGGGGAGCTGGCCGAAATCGGAAAATGCCAGGACTTCAAAGTTGTTATGGCCTACTCACTTGATACCAAGATCCTTCCGTACTCAATTTTAAATGAGCAACTGGACCTCGCAGGATATAAAAAAATCGACCTGCTTACATTTAAGAAACATTTCCTTCAACACCCGGACTCTGAAATGAATTCATTGCGTTTATATCAGGTATACGGGATCTGCCGTTCGGCCAACGAAACTAAACCACTGATTTTTAACTTCCCAGGATTCACAGAAAAAGTAGTCAACTAAACAAAAAATTGGCTTAAGTTTTTCTTTAAATCTTCCGATATAAGGTATCGGGAGCTTTAAAAAATGTCAGAATTAGCAAAACGCGATCGATTCGGACGCTATCTTATCCTAGACCACTTGGTGGATGGCGGTATGGCAAAAATTTGTCGTGCCCGCTTTTTAGGTGAGCAGGCGGACAAAGTTGTTGCCATTAAGATGGTGCAGCCGCAGTTTTCTAAGGATGAAGCTTTCAAAACCATGTTTATGGATGAGATCAAAGTTACCTTTGGTCTTCTTCACCCGAACGTTATTCAAACTTACGATTACGGTATGAACAAAGGGCAACTTTTCGTTGCCATGGAGTACTGTGATGGCCGAAACTTAAAAGAATACTTAGACAAGTTAAAAGAACGCAAGTTCGTTTTCCCGGTTGAAATTTCAACTTATATTATCTCGCAAGCGTGTCAGGGACTTTATTATGCTCACACGTTCAGAGATAAATTAACCGGACAGGAAGCGAATATCATTCACCGTGATATCTCTCCACACAACATCATGCTTACGTATGATGGTGCGGTTAAGATTATCGACTTCGGTATCGCTAAATCACAAACAAATTCTGAGTCGACTCAAGCAGGGACAATTAAAGGTAAGCTTTCTTACCTGGCACCTGAATACCTTGAAGGACTAGAGCTTGACCCTCGTTATGACCAGTTCGCTCTTGGGATTACACTTTGGGAAATGCTGTGCTCGAGAAAGTTGTTCAAAGAAAACAACGATCTTGCAGTACTAAAGAAGATTCAGGAATGTAAAATTCCAGTTCCTTCTTCAATCAACCCGAACGTTCCAAAAGAACTGGATGAAATCGTCCTTAAAGCATTAAGCAAGAACCGTTCGAAGCGTTTTGAAAACCTTGATCAGATGAACCGCGCGCTAATGAAGTTCTTGTATGCAAAATACCCGGACTTCAACGCGACAGACTTATCTTATTTCGCTCAGGAGCTTTTCAGAGAGGAAATTAAGAGAGACCGCGAGAAAATGTTCGAATACGGTAAGATTGATATCAAGCCTTATCTTGATGATCTAAGAAGAGAGCAAGAACGTGGTGGATCAGCTGCTCCAGTTGTAGGAGTTAATGGCGGATCAGATTCTCCGGCGATTAAGAAAGAGGCAGTCCTGGACTTTGGTTTTGAAGACCAAGCTGCGATTAAGAAAAGAAATACTATCACTGTAAAGAAAACTTCAGTGACGCCAAAAGATAAGACCTTATCCGGTGACGACAATACAATGTCGAGAAGGATTGCTGATATTAATGACAGTACCATGACCAACCTGAAACAGGGGACAGGGACGAAGTCAAAAGTCAGCAAAGAAGGGACTAAGATTCTAAAAGGCGAAAACAAAACAGATACAAGAAAGACATCGACCAAAGCACAAAAGACATCTCCAATTACTTATGCGGCCTTGATCGCATTCTTATTGGGTGGTGCTTATTACTACTACGTAAGTTTCTTTGCAGAACCAGAACACGTGGCAGTTGTGGAGCCGGTTAAGAATCCAAACGCCGAGAAACCAGTTCGTCAACCAGCAAACGACATCACTCCTACTGCACAGGCAGAAGGTGTGGCGAAGATGACGTTAAGTCATTTTGATAAGCAGAAGATGCAGGTTTTTGTTGATGGCCAGGCACAATCAGTAGATTTATTAAACTCCATTCAAGTGCCAGTTGGAAGACCATTTGTTCTTCGCGTGCAGATTGATGGCAAAAAACATTTTATTAAAGAATTAAATCTTGCCAACAACACTTCGGTGGAGGAAGAAATTCCTGAAATGCCAAGCATCCCTTATGGGTATGTTCATACATCAAAAGATTGTGCTGTTGCCGGTGAAGTGCGCTTTGATATTTACGGTGAAAAACGCGTGAGTCCAGTTCCGATGAACGAAGACTTCGGTGTAGCTTTCCCGTTAAATCTTGATGAGTACGGAAAGGTGGCGCCTGCGACTTATGAGCTTTTCTTCAAGAAGACAGGTGAAGAGATTGAGCGCAAAATTGAAATCACGATTAAGCGCGAAGATCAATCAATCGACCTGTGCGAGTACCTGTAGGACTATTCGTTAGACTCTTCTTTCTTTGTCTGCTTAAAGATATTATTTTTTCTCATACTTAAAAGTTTCATGATATCCGCTGCCGTCTCTTCAAGGGCCTTATCGGTCACGTTGAAGACCGGCCAGCGCTTGTTTTCTTTAAAGATTCTATTGGCCCACTCGACTTCTTCTACAATTTTATTATGTTCAGCATAGTCACCTTGGTGCTTTTCAGCTCCCAGGCGTTGCAGGCGATTCTTTCTGATTTCTCTTAAGGACTCAGGATCAATAGTCAGAGCAAAGATTTTTCTCTGGTCGACTTCAAAGAGTTCGGTCGGCAAAGGCTGGTCTTTGATCATCGGAATATTGACAACTTTAATTCCGTGCTGAGAAAGGTAAACAGAAAGTGGAGTTTTTGAAGTTCTTGAAACACCGACGAGGATAACGTCTGCTAAGTGAAGAGACGCAAGGTTTCTTCCATCGTCATGGTTGAGAGTAAACTCCATCGCTTCAACACGCTTGTAGTACTCGTCATTGACGGCGTGAAGAAGTCCAGGTTCACTCATTGGTTCCTGGTTAAAGTAGTTAGAAAAAGCGGTTAGGGCCGGTCCAATTAGATCCAGTGTGCGCACTCGTGTAGTGCGCGAAAGCTCGGCGATGTATTCGCGAAGTTTTCCAGAAACAATCGTATGGATAATCAGATCGTGGTGAACGGCCGCTTCATTAAAAATAGCGTCGATTTGTTCAGTGGTGCGGATGTTTTTATAACGGGTAAAAAAAACTTCACGCTCTTTAAACTGGGCCATAACTGCACGGGAAATCGCTGTTGCAGTTTCTCCTGTTCCATCGGAAATGATGATAATTTTCAGGCGCTTTGTTTCGAGGTTCATTTTTCTTCCTTTATAAATGTTTCCACTCTATCCATTATCATACCCTGATCATGGAGCGGATTAAAACTTTCTTTTGGCGTTATCTTATTGAAAAATGTTCTCTGGCTTTTGGCCAGCTGACGAGTCGAGATAGAAATGCGCTCGATACATTCTTTTTCTGTGGCAAAAAGACCCCGGCGAAGCTCAATGGCCTCTTTGTAGCCGATAGAGGCGAGGGGCTTTTCTTCCAGGCTAAAACCAGCGCGGGCAAGACCTTCGATCTCCTCCATTAATCCCTGAACAAACATCTCTTCCGTGCGTTTTGTGATCACCTGGAAATGTTCATCTTTAGGAAGATCGAGATAAATATGCAGAATATCCCAGGGATGAGCGATTTGAGAAAAGTCGTAAGGGTTTTGTTCGTCTAATTCTTTTTTTTGGTCAGAGATTTTATTTCCCGTCACTTCAAAATGTTCAACTGCTCTCATTAGACGGTAGTGGTCGTTGGAGTGCAGATTCACCAGAGACTGCGGGTCGTGAATTTTAAGGTATTCAATAAAAGGAGCGATCCCTTCTGCTTTATACCACCCATCTAGTTTGTCTTTTATTTCCTGAGAAGGAGTGGGAGATTCATACATTCCCTTTAAAAGAGCGCGCAGGTAAAAGGCGCTTCCCCCAACGAGAATGATGACCTTATTTTCTTTCATCAAATCTAAAATGAGCTTTTCTCCAATTTTAATAAATTGGGCGGCATTCATCGGGCTTTTGATGGATTCGATGTCAACCATATGGTGTTCGATACCGGCCTGCTCAGCTTTAGTTGGCT
This sequence comes from Bacteriovorax sp. As-1, assembly GCF_058446905.1. Taxonomy (NCBI): domain Bacteria; kingdom Pseudomonadati; phylum Bdellovibrionota; class Bacteriovoracia; order Bacteriovoracales; family Bacteriovoracaceae; genus Bacteriovorax; species Bacteriovorax sp. As-1. Next base: position 789,865 of record NZ_CP184341.1, on the reverse strand, counting down.
TGGCCGTACCGATAGAAATCTCTTTATAAAAAAGCAGAGAATCAAAATTAACCACGGCCGCTTTTTTTCCAAGGTCGTTTTGGATTTTCTGTGCGATAGCTATACTTGTTTTGGTTTTCCCGGAAGCGGTTGGCCCTGAGACGATGATGAGTTTATTCATGCTTTAAACAAGCTTTTTAAACGCTCATGCGAGAGCTCGACAGAGAACTCAGCGCATAGAGGAGTATTGAGGTATTTTTCAATAAAATTATCAGGAACAGACATCAGCAGATCGTCGTTGATAAATTCGTGATAGAACTTTTTAAATGAATCCTTCTCATAATTCTGAGTTTTTGGAAGCTCGTAATACTTAATCAGCCCTTCGGCCACAGAGTTTAAAAGCACTTGTGGAAGAAACTTGGGAATCGTTCTTAAAACAATATACTCAGCATTCAGGCGGTCGAATTCAAAACCTAAGGCCTTTAAGTCTTCAATGTGTTTATCGACTTTTCCTTTGAGCATTTTAAAAGGTTCACTGATCAGAAGCGGCCCAGCTGATTCATCGTTTAATGAAAAGTGCTGAAGCTCTTCGCTAATAGTACATGAAAGAAGCTTTCTTAAATCGACTAATGTCGGTTTTCCCTGATCAGCAATTAAAAACTGAGTTAACAGTCGCTGAAAGCGCGGGGGAGGTGTCAGCAGCGACTCCGACTTAAAGAGGCTATAGTCAGCAGAGCTTTCCTCATTTGTGTTGGAAAAATTCATCAGGTCAAAGTTTCTATTTTCGTCTTTCGAAAAAAAAGAAGGAGTGCTTTCTGGAGAGTTTCCTGAAAAATCAAGGCCCAACGAAGGTGGGGCTTCAATCGCCTGAGTTTTAATTCCGGCCTTAATTGAAGTCACCAAAAGAGAGTAGACGACGTCTGATCTTAAAAACTTGATCTGCGTTTTATTTGGGTGGACGTTGACATCAATATCTTCAGGCGGGGTCTGGATATCAATCACGTAGTGACCGCTTTCTCCAAAACGCCAGAAGATATCCAGGTTTCTTAGCACTGCCTGATGCAATGATTTATCCTGGAAGAAGCGCTTGTTCACAAAAAGATAGTGGTGGCGGTACTGCGGAGTCGTATGTGTTTCTCTGGTGAAATACACCTGAACTTTATATCCTTCGTACTCTTGAGAGGCCGCAATGATGTTTTTTGTCTCAGTTTTTCTTGAGAAAAAAACCTGAGCGATTCTTTCGATATCGTTGTCTTCTTCAACGGCCTTAAAGATCTCTTTTTCTTTTTCATCCCATTTAATAGTGAAAGTCACTTGAGGGTGAGAGAGAACAAAAGAGTAGATCATTTTTTTGAGCGCAGACTTTTCACTAACTTTTGATTTAATGAACTTAAGTCTCGCCGGCGTATTGAAAAAGAGGTCTTTGATATAAATCGAAGTCCCTTGGGTGCTGGCGCGCTGAGGGATAAGAAGCTCTGTGGCCCCACCATTGATAATGATTTTTCCACCTTCGGCACTTAAGTCTTTAGGCTGAGTGGTACAAGTCAGGCGCGCTGATGCTGCCACTGAGGCGAGCGCCTCTCCACGGAAACCAAAACTATGAAGACGATAGATATCTTCAAAACTTTTAAGTTTCGAAGTCGCGTGGCGAAGAAAAGCAAACGGAAGGTTTTTGAAACTCATTCCGTGGCCGTTATCTTCAATCGATAAGAGGTCCATGCCATTTTCAATTAAATGCAGATGAATTTCAGTTGAACCGGCATCGAGAGAGTTTTCAATCAACTCTTTTAAAAGCGAAGCAGGGCGCTCGAGCACTTCACCGGCCTTAATCTGGTCGATAATATGTTCCGGCAGAATTTCAATGGTAGGATTAGAATCTATTGATGTCATTAGCCCCTATAGAATTGAACCTGATTCCTGCCCCCTTCCTTAGATTTGTAAACAGCTTCATCAGCTCTCTTAAAGAGATCTGTTCCGGTGTTTACGCCTTGGCGGTAATCTGCAACTCCAATAGATGCGGTTACGGGAAGTCGTTTCCCGTCGTACATAAATTCTTTGTTTTCAATCAGCTTTCTTAATCTTTCAGCGATTTCAAAAGACTGCTTTAAGTTTGTCTTTGGTAAAAGAATAACGAACTCTTCTCCACCGTAACGGGCGAAGACGTCCTGCTCTCTGATTCCGTTTGTACGGATGAGGCCTGCCATTTCTTTTAAAACGTAGTCTCCGGCATCGTGGCCGAAGTTGTCGTTAAGTTTTTTAAAGTGATCTAGATCGAAGATGATTAGCGATAGAGGATCACCTGTCACTTTTGATTTGTTTACTTCAAGAGTGATTCTGTTGTTGAAATAACCTTTGTTGTAACAACCAGTGTGTTTATCTGTGTTAGCTTCAAGGTTAAGTTTATCGTATGTCAGTCTTTCAGGATCTCCCTTTGGAAGATACTTAAGAGCGATACTTCCGATCTTAATGATGTCACCCTTTGCAAGAGTGGCATTGCCTTCAACTTTTTTATTGTTAAGATATGTTCCGTTTTTTGATCCACTGTCTTCAAGGACGTGAGTGTCCCCTTGAGCATGAAGTTTGAAGTGGTAGCGTGAAACACCGTTAAACTCTAAAGCGATAGAGTTATCCGCGTTTCTACCTACACCTGTTGTTGATTCAATAAGATCAAACAGCGTTCCATTTAAATCACCACCAACCACGAGCAAAGCAGCGGGCTTTTGTTGTGCTTCTTTTTCCGAAGCTTGTAAAGCGGCCCTAATGTCGGTTAAGACAATGGTTGTGTCATCAGTACTCATTGAACAGGATCCTTTTCTATTAGTGATTTCTTAGCTTTTAATTTTAACTAAGGGTCAAACTTTTTACAACTGGTTCAAAAATTCAAATGCGTAGATCTTTCCAGCTTCAACTCCTGGTTGATCAAAAGGATCAATCATTAGGTAATCTCCCATAAGCGCCGTGAGGCTCTCGAAGAAAAGAACCAGTTGAGCAAGATGGTACTCGTCATTTTTAGCGATTTTTACGTGCAGAACAGCTCTTTCCTGTTCGCGCAGGGCCTTAATTGTCCCTTCCATCTCAGCTTTTATTAAATCTGAAAGTTTAAAACCTGAGAGCTTTTGAAGGTTATTAGTTGAGAGCACTGAGTGAAGAGGGAAGTCATGAGCAAACTTCTCAACTTCAACAATGATGTAGGCCTTGTCATTTGGGCCTTCCATAAAAAGTTGAACTTGAGAGTGTTGATCAGTGGCCCCGTAAGCAACAATGGGAGTGAATCCAACATTGATCACGTCACCGCGTTTGTTTTTCTTTTTTCCTAAACTCTCTGCCCACAATTGAGTGAACCAGAAAGAAAGATTTCTTAGTTTTGAAGAGTACGGCATGAAAACTGTTTGAGAGATATCTTTTTTAGTTTTTAATTCATAAAGAAATTCAGCAGCAGCAATCAGCTCATTCTTTTTTACATCAGTCGACAGGAGTTCGGCCTGAGCGTCTTTTGCTCCCTGGATAAGCTGATTGATATCCAGACCTGCAAAAAGAGCAGGGAGGAAACCAACAGGTGTCAGAGCGCTGAAGCGTCCACCGACATCACTTGGCACTTCAAGAGTGGTGATGTCCCATTCGCGGGCAAGAGTGAGAAGCTCGCTCTTAACCGGGTCAGTAGCAAAGACAAAATAGTTTTTGTATTCAGAAGGCCTGATTCCACGAGACTCAAACAATTGCGAAATAATCGCCATCGCCGCCATCGTTTCAGCTGTTCCGCCAGATTTAGAAACAAAATAAAATAAGCAGTCTTTTAGGTCAGCACCATGAAGAGGCTTAAGCTGTGAGTGGATTTCTTCCGGGTCAACGTTGTTGATGAAGATAAACTTCGTCTCACTTTTTCCCAGTGCACTCACTAACATTTCCGGCCCAAGGCTTGAGCCGCCAATTCCAATATGAACGAAAGTCTTTCTGTCCTTAAACTTGTGGAAGACGGCCTTTGAAGAGAGCTCCAGCTCCGAGCGAGTGTAAGTGTAGAAGAACTGCGTGCGAGGGTTATTGATGATGCTTTTAAAAGCATCAACTTTTTTCGCAGTCAGGTCTTCAGACAGGTAAGGGCGCTCTGGATAAAATTGAAATTTAACGGCCATATATTTCCCTAGTGAGTTGTGTATTCTTTCTTTAATTGTCTTGCGATTACGACACGCTGAACCTGGTTTGTTCCTTCAACAATCTGAAGAACTTTAGCATCTCTCATGAAACGCTCTACCGGGTATTCTCTGGTATAACCAACACCACCTAAAATCTGAACAGCGTCTGTTGTCACTTTCATTGCCGTATCCGTTGATTTTAGTTTTGCAAATGAAGCGATCTTTTGGTTTGGCCTTCCTTCGTCGTATAGTCTTGCAGCTTCCTGTACTAAAAGTCTTGAAGCTTCGGTTTCACAGGCCATGTCTGCCATCATGAATTGCAGTCCTTGGAAGTCGAAGATAGGCTGGTTGAACTGCTGGCGAGTTAAAGAGTATTTTACAGACTCATCAAGCGCTCTTTGAGCAAGACCAACACCGATTGAACCAATCGTGATTCTTCCTTTATCTAAAGCGGCCATGGCCACTTTAAAGCCTTCGCCTTCCAGCAGAAGCCTATTTTCTTCAGGAACAAAACAGTTTTCAAAAATAACTTCGCGGGTTGGACTTGTTCTCCATCCCATTTTCTTTTCTTTTTTACCAAACGACAGTCCTGGCGTTCCATCTCTAACGATGAAAGCAGAAACACCTTTACTGCCTTCTCCTCCAGTTCTTGCCATCACGATGTATGTTTTAGCGATTCCACCAGAAGTGATCCAAAGTTTTGTCCCGTTAAGAATATAGCCTCCGTCTGCTTTTTTCGCTGTTGTTTTTAGCGAGCTTGCATCTGAACCGGCACCAGATTCACTTAAACAGAAAGCACCAATTTCCTGGCCAGCAGTTAGAGGCGGAAGGAAAGTGCTCTTTTGCTTTTCAGTTCCAAAGTCGTTGATGATTGATTGAACCATCGTCGAAACTGACACAGTCACAGCGTAGGGAACAGAGTATTTAGCGATTTCTTCTAAAGCGACTGCGCAGTCCTGGTAAGTTAAACCAGCACCACCGTAAGCTTCAGGAATAGTCATCCCACAAAATCCAAGTTCACCTAAATCAGTGAAGATCGACATGCGGAATTCTTCTGTCTCATCATCGTGCTCCATGAAAGGCTCGATCTTTGCCAGACAGAATTTTTCTAGTTGTGATTTAAGTTCTACTTGTAGTTCGTTCATTATTTATCCAATTCCTTAAGCATGTTTTTAGCGATGATCATGATCATAACTTCGTTTGTACCAGCACCGATTTCGTTAAGCTTGTTGTCTCTCATCATGCGCTCAAGCGGGAACTCGCGAGAGTAACCGTATCCACCGTGAAGCTGGATAGCATCTAAAGCGATCTTAGTTGCCATTTTTGGTAGTTGAAGTTTAACCATGGCAGCGTTAACCGGCCCTCTTTCTCCAGCATCGTACTGCTTACAGATAGAGTAGAGGAAAGCTCTCATCATTTCTGTTTCTGCTTTCATTTCAGCGATCATTTTTTGGATCAGTTGGAAGTTACCAATTTGTTTTCCGAATTGTTTTCTTTCCTGAGCGTATTTCACACATTGATCAACACACGCCTGAGCGATCCCCAGAGAGATACCAGCGATAGTGATTCTTTCAATGTCCAGGTTTTTCATCATGTGATAAATTGAGTCGCCTTCTTTTCCAACCAATTGAGTTGCTGGAACTTTAGCTTTATCAAAAACCAGCTCTCCTGTTGGAGATGATCTCATTCCCATCTTGTGGATTGGTTTTCCAACATGGAATCCCGGAGTTCCTTTTTCGATGATGAATGTTGAAAGGTTTTTTCTTTCTTCACCTGTTCTTGTGTACACGTAGGCCACGTCAGCGTACTGAGCGTTTGTGATCCACATTTTTGTTCCGTTGATCACATAGTGATCGCCGTCTTTTTTTGCTTTTGTCTGGATACCAACAGCATCTGAACCGAATTCCGGCTCACTCATTCCCATACAACCGATGTGCTCACCTGTGATAAGCTTTGGAAGGTATTTTGCTTTTTGTTCTTCAGAAGCGTTGTTTTGAATGTTGTTTACGCAAAGAATAGTGTGCGCAAGGTATGACAGGGTAGAGCCAGCACAGGCCTTACCAAATTCTTCCATAACGATTGTCGCAGCAGTGGCCCCAAGGCCAGCCCCACCGTATTTTGGATCAGCTGTAATTCCTAGAACACCGAGCTCGCCCATTTTCTTGAATGCATTGATATTGAAAGATTCATCGTGATCGTGTTTCTCTGCAAATGGAGCAAGTTCTTTGCTCGCAAAATCTCTGCACACAGATTGAAGTTCTTTTTCTTCGCTCGTAAAAAACCACATTGCTTAACCGCCTTTTCAGTGAGTATAATTTTCTTAATAAAAATAGAGAGAATTTATAGCAAATTTCTCTTAACACTGTAAGACATGAGGTGTTAGTAGTGACTCTCACGACCCCTGTTCCGCGCGACCAAGACACTGTTTTTCCCGGAGAGAACTGGTTTTTCTACTGGAAAACGTCGGCGTCCCTATGGAAAACTAAACTTCAGGAGTTTCCTGGAACCAAAATTATTATTCCGCTTAACTGGTCTTTTCATTCGGAAACCGGAGATCAATTTGATTTCGGAGAACACAGACCAGAGACAAACTTAAAAAAATTAGTTGAGATTGCCCAGGAAGTGGGAAAAATGGTGGTCTTTTTTCTACCAGTGACACCTGCGCCTTTTCTGCCTAACGGAGGTCTACCTCACTTACTAGCTAGGAGCATTGCGCTAAATAATGAGCATATGGCCTACGGGGTGATTGACGCTGACGATCATTTAGTTAAAATTTATTCATTTTTTGATCCGAGAGTTTTTGAAGCTTTCGATAGATTTGTAAAAAAACTTGGCCAGTATTTTTCTCAGGCCACCATCAATGCTGACGTCTGGGGTATCCGTTCAGGGTATTTCAAGGAAGGGCAGTATAGAAGTTTTATTGAAGATTCATCAAAAACTTTTGAACAAGCTTTCCACCGTTTTCTTCAGACAAAAAAATCGGCAGATGAAACGCTTTCTCCTATCGAAGAGCGTGCACTGTCGTTTGAATTTAATAAAACGATTCAGAATTTGTACGAAACGAATGCCCGCGAATCTATCAAAAATAATTTTGAAGGGACTCTTGATGTGGCCTTTTTGGGAGCGGGAACAGAGAATTTTTTAAAGCGTCTTTCGGGAACGATCTCAACGGTCGATTACTCGGGCGAGCTTTATGAGGCCCTGGCAAAAGATATTATCCCGTCATCAGTTCTGCTTCCTCATCGCTTGAAAAAGGGAGTATTAACCAGAGAGCTCAACGACCTGGTTGCCAATTCATATCTGCCGGCGAGGCTAGCAAGTTCAGCTTACGATCACGACGACATCAACATGTTTCAGCCGCTGTCGTTTTTTAAAGTTTATGAGAGAGTTGACGGTGTAAGTTCACTCTTCCAAAACTGGAACGATTTACACTTATGGCCTTACTTAAAGGGTTCATTCGGGTGGAGTTATAAGGTCATTTCCAATGACACATTAAAGCTGCATGAAAATAAGACTCCTTATCAGGAGCACATTCATCTTTTCCACGGTCACGATGTGGACCGCACGATTTTTAATTATATTTTAAAAACGTTTATGAACGGTGGACGCGTGATTTTAAACCGCTCGGGTCTCTCGGATGAATTCGCAAAACGTTTTGAAACGTTCTTTTTAGAAAATAATTTAAACGTAGAAAAAGTGCATTTCCAGACTCAGATCCAGAACATTGCTCTGGGCGAGGGAAGACTGGTTCTCATTGAAGGCGAAGGCTTCAAAGAAATGGATAAAAATGATTATCTGAATTTCTGGAAGACTTTAGTTGAGACTTTTTCGTTAGTGCACGTGCCGATTCAAAATGTAGACGGAATAGATTTCTATTGGAGAACGAGACCAAGTTCGGCCAATGAATTAAAGTTTGAAGAGGTGAGACGCCTTTCACTTTACAACCCGACTAGTTACCGCAAAAAAATTAAAATGAGCCTGACGAAAAATTTTGTCGTGTACAAAGTTATCGATGAAATCAACGTTATCGTTCAGACCTATCCAAACGAAATTGAAATCGAACTTTCTCCGGAAGGCTCAGTGATTGTAGATTTTGGAGTGTTCTCATGAGAGAAATTGAATATATCGTAGGGATCTATAACAACTTCAACCCTTACCCGGAAGAAGGTCAGGAAGAACACTACTTCATGCTTTATCTTTTAGACGAGAAAGGTCTTCTGGAAAAAGAAGGAGCACAAAAGCTTTTCAAGGAGCGTTTTTTAAGCGAACACTTAGAAGGTGTGAAGTGTCCACCAAATATGATCGGGCCGTTTTTAGCACTGGAAAACGTCAACCAATTTGCCTTCGCTTTATGTGAAGAGCTCAACGCCGCTCAGGTGAGTTTAATGTCGGTGAGTGAATACAATTCTCTTCTGGAAAACTCTCAACTGGCCTCTGATTTTCATCGCGACCTTTTAGAGAAGGGGAATGTGATGGAGAACATCGAAAGAAAGAAAAAAGGATTTTTAAGCAGATTTTTCAGCTAATTTGGCAAAAAAAAGCCCCTCATAGAGGGGCTTTTTTGTTTTTAAAGAGTTTGAATTTCTTCGTCGATATCCGGAGCGATTTCCTGCTCATGTGGAACCGATACATTGTTGATCAGGTCAATTTCAGAACCCTCTGGAGCTGACATTTTTTCAACTGCAGTTTTAACAAGCTCTCTTTTTGGAGCTGAAAGCGTTTGAACTGCTTCATCTGTTTGAGCTTCTTCAGAGAATTGTACTGTCGATTTTGGAGACTCAGCTGCTACTGTTTGAGCTGGCGCTTCAGCAGTTAATGTCTGGTCTACAATAATTTCTTCTTCAGCAATTTCCTGCTTTGGTTGAGCTGCTTTTGGCTGAACAAAGTTCGCCATTCCACCATTTGTGTAATACAGAGTGAACCCCGCATAAATAACGTTCGGGTTTTTAATTAGCGGCTTATTGTTTTCCCAAATTGATTTCCATTTTTTTGGAGTAGAGTAAACAGTGTTTGAAATTGTTCCTAGAGTTTCACCAGTTTTAATTAAGTATGGAGAGCCAGCTGGGTTCCAGACAAATGGAGCTTCTGGTGCGCGGTACTTAAGTTCTGTGTTGGCACGAAGAGCAGTGTTGTTGCCAAGACCTGGGTTCATGTTTTTAATTTCTTTCCACTTAGAGATATCGCCGTAAAGTTTGAAGGCGATTTGCATAAGCGTTTCACCTTTTTTAACTTTATAAGACTTCACTTGCCCTGCTTCACTGTAAGCTGGAACTTCTGGTTCTGACTTAATTTCAGGAAGAGCTTCTGAAACTTCTACGTGTGTTTCTTGTGATTTATCCGGAGTTAGAGCAATTTGTGATTCTTTAACTGTTTCACCCGGTCTGTCAGCTGAGAATTCATCTTCAAGTGACTTTAGATCAGGATCGTTAGCTGAAATGTTTGATGGATTGTCAGTGTGTGTCCCGCTTGTTTCTTCCATTGTTTTGCTGAACAGGTCATCTGTTGCATCAGCAGAAGAAGTTGTCGCTGGAGCAGAGTTGAGTTCATCAGTGCTTGACGTTGAAGTGCCATCAGTTGGTTGTTCAGGAGTTTTGAATCTTTCGATCAACCCACACGAAGATAAAACCAACGACAGGAACAATATCTTAAATATCGTTTTATTTTTCAATGAGAACTCCCTTGGAATACATGCCTATTTAAAACAATAATAACATGTCTATTTTAAGGGAATTAAGAATGTGAAGGCAGAGTGGGGAAAACTTTTCCCTAGTGTGCAAGGCCTAAATCTTGAGTAAACTCGTCTTCCTCAAAATCCAATTTCAGAGGAGAATACTCAACTTCTACCTGCAGCGGCTTATGATCCGAGCCTTTAAAGTCTCCGTCGACTCTTGCACGTGTGACTTTTAAATCTTTTGTATGAAGGAAGTGATCCAGTGGATACCCGTTAAAAGTCATTCGATTATCCGGAAGAAAACGCGCTTCAACCAGGTTTAATTTTTGAGCGTATTCCTCAAGGATTGCAATGCGCTCCTTATTCCATGTATTGAAATCCCCTGCAAAAACCAGAGGAGAGGGAATGTCCTTAATTCTTTCGTAGATGCGGTTAAGTTCGTAGCGGAAACTTTTTGTCGAAACAAAATTGATTCCGTGAAGATTCACCACCGTCAGCTCTTTTGTTGAAAAGCGGATAGGGTAGCTGTTGATTAAAGCAACTTTTGGTGAATTAACGACTGGCTCTAAAATCTCAGTGCGGATGAATTCGGTGTAAACCGGTTTGACGGCACTGATATTTGCCACTCCCGTTCTCACTTTTTCTTTACCTGAGAAAAAACTAGTCGCAGTTGTGAAATAAAAATTTGGAAGGTAGCGGAAAACATCCATCATGTTGGGATCAAGAAATACTTCCTGATTCATGATGATGTCGCGGTTAAAACTAAGGGAAAGGTATTCAGTTTTGAAGGTCTCTTCCGTTCCTTTGTGCAGATTCCAGACAAGGAATCTAAACTTTCTTGCTGGCAGTTGATTCTTCGTAGCCTTTCCGAAAGTGTTGATAACTTCCTCGTCACCTGGGACGGGAAAAGCAACTTCTGGCCTGTTAACAAAGACGCTCTGGGCGAGAGAGCTCTGTGCATAGGAGCTAGAAGCTAATGAAATAAGGGCGTTAACTGCAAAAAGGCTAAGGATAAAGTTTTTCATCTTAAAAGCGTAAACCAGCTGGTTTGGTTTGTAAAAATTACTTTTTGAAGGCCATCCCCTGTGAAGTTTGCTATAACGCCCACACTTATGAGCATTAATTTAAAACTAGAAAAACCTTCTTTATACGCCCTAACACTCGTAGAGCTTCGCGATTACCTTGCAGAAAAGGGACTGGCGAAATTTGCGGCCGATCAGATTTACCAATGGATGTACAAATTCCATGAGCGCGACCTTTCAAAATGGTCGAACATTTCTAAAAAGATCCGCGAGGATTTTGAAAATAATTTTGATTTAACTCTGCCAACAGTTGTCTGGAACGGGCTTTCAAAAGACGGGACGAGAAAGTTCCTGGTGAAAATGCGCGATGGTCAGACTGTTGAAGCGGTCGCTATTCCAGCAAAAGACCGACTGACTCTTTGTATCTCTTCTCAAGTTGGGTGTGCGATTGGATGTACGTTCTGTCACACGGGAACAATGGGATTAAAGAGAAACCTTTTAGCTGATGAAATCGTCGGTCAGTTCCTGGCGATCACTGACTGGTTAAAGGCTAACGTCAGTGCTGAAGAAAAACTCACAAACATCGTTTTCATGGGGCAGGGTGAACCGCTTCATAACTACGATAACGTCAGAAGTGCGACGATTATTTTCATGGAAGACAAAGGCCTTGGTCTGTCTCAAAGAAAGATCACGCTTTCGACTTCAGGACTTGTTCCGCAAATTGAAAAAATGTGGGATTTCCCACCGGTGAACATCGCTATTTCTCTGCATGCTGCTCACAACGATATTCGCTCTGAACTAATGCCAATCAACAAGGCATTCGACCTTCAAAGACTGTTTGAAGCGATCAGAAAAGTGCCGCTAAAAGCTTACCGTCGCATCACGTACGAATACATTCTGATTGCTGACCTTAACGATCGCCAGGAAGATATCGACGGGCTTTGTGACCTTCTAGAGAAGAGTAAATCAAAGATCAACATCATTCCATACAATGACTTTCCAGACTCAAAATTCAAACGTCCGAGTAACTCAAAGATTATCTGGTTTCAGGAAGAGCTTTTAAAGCGTGGTTTTGTTTGTACGACAAGAACCACAAAAGGCCAGGATATCCTGGCCGCTTGTGGACAATTAAAAAGCGAATACGAAAAACTGAACCTTTGGGACGTGAATAAATCCAAAGCCTTCGAGATGCAGTTTTCTAAGTAAAGTCAAAAAGCTTAGTGTCTGCTTTCTGATTCCATACGATACAACCAAGGTTTTGGTGCTTCGGCCGGTTCTTCTTTAACTTCAGGCTTAACGTCGTAAACCTTTTTCTTCTTTTCTTTGGCGATTACCGAAGAAGGCTCTCTGTCAGAGACCTCTTCTTCAGATGCGATCTGACGGTCTGTAACGGCGCCCGTTTCCACCTTGTAGTGATCACCAAATTCTGCCGTCTTCATCTCTTTAGAAGGGGCAGCGTGCTTTTTGAAACTAACCTCAGGGTTTTTATATTCAGTGGCCACTGCCATTGAACAAATTGCCAGAGTCAGAAGAGATAGTGAGATCATTTTTGTCTTCATACATTCACTCCTTACCGACCATATCGGATCAAAATGCTTATCGGTTTAATTATTGTAGAACTTGAGGGAAAAGGTCGGGCTTTCTCGAAGTTTGTTTACGTTCGCCTATGTTTTTGAGACTATAGAAGGGATTTATTTTAGTTTTGATCAAAAAATGGAGTTTTTGTGACCTCATCTAAAAATACCAAGGCCTTATTTGGCATTTTCGCCATGGTTTTCGTTTTCTTCGTCATTTTAATCGCTTTTGCTTTTATCACTATGAATGCTTTTAATGAGACCTCACTGGTTCAGAAAAAGTCTAATAGCGCTCACATCGGTGTTATCACTGTTGATGGTGTTATTATGGATTCAAAAGACACAATCGAGCTTTTACAAATTGCTGAAGAAGACAAGCAACTTCAGGCCATCATTCTAAGAATCGATTCTCCGGGCGGTGCTGTTGGACCGACTCAGGAAATATATGAAGAGATCCAGCGAATCGACAAAAAGAAACCAATCTATGCTTCTTTCGGAGGTATCGCGGCCAGTGGTGGGTATTATCTTGGTTCAGCAACAAGAAAGATCTGGGCAAGCCCGGGAACACTGACAGGTTCAATTGGGGTGATCATGGAGTTCATGGATCTTTCAAAACTTTATGAGTTTGCAAAAGTAAGCCCACAAACAGTAAAGGCCGGCCGTTATAAAGATGCGGGAAATCCTGCTCGCGCTTTAACTCAAGAAGAATCAGATATGATGAACAAACTGATTGCCGGAGTTCACAAACAATTTATCAACGATATCTTAAAGCGCAGAGCTGACAAAATTAAAGGCGATATTACTGAACACGCTCAAGGACAGATCTTCTCTGGTGAAGAAGCTAAGAACATTGGTCTGGTCGATGAGATGGGAAGTTTATGGACTGCGGGAAGAGCGATTCACACTGAAATGAAAATGAAAGATGAGTTCGCTTTAAAATTTATTGAAAAGAAAAAGAAAGTAGGACTGTTTGATTTGATGGGATCTTTAGAAGAAAGCATCAGCAGACTAAACCTGAGTTCTATTGCAACGATGGATCAGTCTCCACGTTTAATGTTTAAATAGGTTATAAAGAAATAATGGAAGCAATTCTCCCTTGGATACAAGAACATTTACTGGCCGTGGTGGCGATTTTAATCACCATCGTACTGGTCTATCATTACCTGATTGAAAAAGAGACAGGTGCAAAACTTTCTAAACGTTATAGAAACTCAATCTTTGAAGCTCAATCAAAGATTTTCCTGAATGCAACTCAATACCTGATCTCAGGGAATAAAGACCTGGCGATCAAGGAATTTTTAAGTGCGGTCGATATTAACCGTGAAACCATCGAGACTTATTTCGCACTCGGAGGCCTCTTTAGAAGTAACGGCGAAATTGAAAAAGCGATCAGCATTCACCGCTCGCTTATTGCTCGCGAAAATATTTCAGAATCTCACCGCCTGCGCGCACTTAAAGAGCTGGCACTGGATTTTGATAAAGGTGGATTCATTGATAAAGCGATTGAAACTTACCGCGATGTCTTAAAAATCAATCGCGACCAGTTTGAAGTTATCCAGGCCCTATGCCGTATCTATGAAGATATCGAGGATTGGGATCAGGCCTACAACTACCGCATTATGCTTTCTAAAGTAGGGCACAATAACCAAGCGGAAACGATTTCACACATCCTGGTTCAAAAAGCAAAACAGTATTTTGAAAAAGGTGATTTTAAAAAATGTGAAGAAGACCTAGAGGATGCTTTCAGGTTTGCTCCAAGTGTGTCGGCAAAAATCCTGCGTTTAAAACTGTTTTTAGTCAGTGGTGATTTAGAGCAGGCAAAATTCCTGTTGCTTGAGATTTTAAAAGAACATCCAATGTATGCTTCTTTTGTTTTCGTTTCAATCGGCGAAGACTTTAAGACAAGTAATGAAGCTCTGAAGAAAGATTATCAAGCGCGCCTGGAAGTTTTAAGAAAGTACTTCCTGGATTTAGATGATAAAGACCTGACGACATCAGCTTCTGTAGTTTTATCTAAAGTACGTTTATTAAAAGAAGCGGGCATGATTAATGAAGCCTTTGAACTATTAAAAGGCTGGATGGACACCAACAAGAATTCATCAGAAGTGATGAAGGTAGAATACATTAAACTTTTAATTGAGCTGCAAAAGAAAGATGAAGCTCTTACTCAGACTAGAGGACTACTGGACAATCTTCACCAGACATTGGCAAAACACTACTGCCGTCAATGTGGATACAATTCAGACAGCCTTTTCTGGAGATGCCCTCAGTGTCACGAGTGGGAGACTATCCAATTTAGATGGAAGGTATAATGTCTAAAACTATTTTAAGCATGATGCTTATTTTAAGTTTTAATCTCGGCGCACAGACAACGGCTCCGATGACTAAAACATTAGTGGGAGTGAAATACTTCAATCAGATGATGGGGAACGTCCATCAGAATGCCTCTCGCTATTCACAGGTTTTAACCACAATCAGTTGTAACCATCCGGTTAAAGTCATGAAAGAAACATCGAAAGATGGAAAAGAGTTTCTTTTATATGGGGATAACAACTGGTATTCAGTTGTCGTAGGCCCCTATGAAGGCTTTGTCATGGCCGACTACTTAAGCGATAAAAAGAATGTTTGTTTTGAAGAAGAGTACTCAAAATTTTTTGATGGACTCAACCTCGATATCAATGACCTTTATTACTGGGCGAGACTGTATGATCAGTACGTTCAGGGGAAATCAAAGGTGCGCTAATGAAATCATTTATCCTACTATCTCTTTTAATGTCCTTGTCGGCGCACTCCGCTGAAGGGCATGGCGAAGCTAAAAAAGAAGAGGCCACTCCTGCTACTAAGGAAGGAGAAGGCAAGGAGCTTTTAGATTTTAATTCCATTAAAGACCTGATTAAAAAAGATGGTCTGGAAGGAGAGTTAAAAAAGAAGCAGGAAGAAAAACGCGTTTTCTTGGATAAGAAAAAGCGCGACGATATGAAGCGCTACAACGTTCCCGGGCAGGACGAATTCTGGAATATGTTTTCGGAATTGTGGCTGGTGAAAAATGCAACATTTTTGAAATGGGATTTCCACAAGCCGGAATACGACCTGGAAAAATCTTTTATTGAACTCTTAGAAAAGCAGGGGATCTATGAGAAGAAAATTAAAATTCTTCTTTTGGACACAACTGAAGTCATCCACGCGGCCCTACCGACAAATGACAAGGAATACATCTTCTTATTGTCTCAGCCTTTTATCAGAACAATGGATTTGTCTAAAGTTGAGATTTCTTTAATCCTCTTTGAAGATTTTTTAAGGGCCCGACGTGGTTACTTTAAAAATTATGTGCTTTCAAAAGACCTGGAGTCTTACCTGGGCTCTAACTTTAATGGAAAGCCATTTAATAAAAAACTTATTGATGACCATCTAAAAAAATACAACACGCTTCTTCTGGAAAAAGGCTTTAGTTTCCAGGAGCAGTTTGAAGTGACAATGGAGATGGACGCACTTTTAAAGAGCGACCTGAAGATCTGGAACACTTATCTGACTTTATTAGAGAAAATCGATGCGCTGACAAAGTCGAACACTCTTTATAAAAAATACGCTCAGATTTACCCTTCGCCGGAGCTTCAGCTCAACTGGTTAAGGCCTAAACCAAGTCGTTTTTAATGAAAGAGACACTGTCCCACTACTACGAAGAAACTCAGGCATTTTTGCGCTCTCCTTTAGGGCGTCAGATGCTGATTTATTCTTTCTTCTATGCTTTTTTGTGGGGCTTTCACTTAATTCTGATTTCTCTGGTGTCTTATTTCCATCTGCTTTTAAATCACAATATCAGGACGATTGGCGACTGGATTGGAGATAGAGGGTGGACTCTCATTATCATCTCCAAGCTGGTGGTGTTTTATCTGACCATGCTTTTTGTTAACTTAAAGACCAAAAAAATCTTTTCACTTAAAAGTTATTTCCGCAACAGTATCCAGACTCCGAGACTGGAAGTGTTTGTGGCGATTTTATTTTTGATCATTGGTTTAATGGGAATCGGAGAGATGAGGTTCAATAAAACGATGATTGTTGAGATTGATCGTTTAATCTTATCTATTGCCGGAACATTCATTTTTTTTGCAGTCGATTACGTCCTGCTGGTTATTCTCGATGTTTTTTATCCAATCAGAGATGACAAAACACGTTTAAAGAGAATTTTTTTATTCCCATTTTTATTCTACTTTTTTACGGCCGCAACTTTTGTTTATGAGCAGACGATAACTTTCAAACTTTACCCGCTCTTTTTCCTTCTCCTTTATAGTGGAGAATGGAGACGAAAGAACTGGACGCTTCCGGCGTTGTTTCTTTCAGTGTTTATCATTCCGGCCTTCTCTCTTATGAGTCTTGATCCGGTGTGGGGAGAGATTTACTCGCCATTTGCACCAACACGAAAAATTGGATGGGCTTCATTTCTTATTCTGGTGGCCTTCGCCATCGGATATCTGCAATACACTCTGAAAAAGAAACCAGAGTATATCTATCGGGATTAGACGATTTAACTTAATAATTTAAGAAAAATTGTCTATGATATTAAGGCATAAAAAATTCTTTATTTCATCAGGAGTCAAAGACTGTGGAAGGCGCAAAATTAGATATTCTCAACATCATCTGGCATTCAGGAATTATTGTAAAAATCGTACTGGGACTTTTAGTTGCCGCTTCGGTTTATTCTTGGGCCATCATCTTAAAGAAGAAAAAACTTTTTTCTGAAGTTGAGGAAAACAATAAGCGTTTTTATGAGATTTACCAAAACTCAGAAAACCTAAAAGACATCATGATTAAGTCAGAGATGCTTCCGTTCTCACCATACAAAGCTCTTTATACAAACGGCTATAAAGAATTAGTGAAAATGAAAGAAGCCTACTCAGGCCAGCACCAAAGCGGTTTAGCTTTTCACTTCCAGAATTTCGGGATGGGCGTTTTAGAGCGCGGTCTTAAAAAAGGTGCAAACGAAACTAACGATGAACTAAGTAAACTTCTGCCAACACTTGCTTCAATTGGATCGGTAACTCCATTCGTAGGATTATTCGGAACTGTTTGGGGGATCATCGACGCTTTCGCCGGTCTTGCTGGCGGTGGTGGATCAATCGATGCAGTTGCTCCTGGTATTGCTGAAGCTCTTGTTGCTACAGCGGTAGGTCTGGCCGCAGCGATTCCTGCAGTTTGGTTTTACAACCATTTCAACAGCATCAACGAAAAAGTGAATTCTGAAATGGAGAGCTTTGGACAAGACTTCATTAACGTTGTTGAGCGTTCAGTAATCGAGTAGGACGGAGTTAAAAATGGGATTTAGCACAGGTAAAAAAAAGGGAGCCATCTCCGATATCAACGTCACACCACTTGTTGACGTTATGCTCGTGCTTTTAGTTATCTTCATGGTAACAGCACCTTTAATGTTAAACGGAATTAAGCTCGACCTGCCAAAAACAAAAGAAGTCAACCCGGTCAACCTAAACGCCACTCAGGTGATTGTCTCAATCAGTAAGTCTGAAGAGTTTTTCCTGGGCAAAGATAAAATGCTTTTAGGGGAATTGGTTCCGGAAATTCAAAAACAGTTTAAGGCCAATAATACAGACACGGTTTTCCTTCGCGCAGACTTTGGTCTGGCCTATGGAAAAGTGGCAAGACTGATGTCGCACTTAAAGCGCGGTGGAATCCATAAGATTGCACTGGTTACAGTCACAGAAGACAAGAAGTAATAAAGAATGAGAGTCTTTCAAACTCCAAAATTTAATCACCCTGGGTTTAACTTCTTTTTAAGACGTTCAACCTATATTCACGCAGCACTCGTGGCCTCTACTTTAATCGGTGGAAAGGTGGCGTTTGATCTCAATCGCGCAGAAAGAGAAAAGAACCTGGAGCTGATTCAGGCCTCAGTTCGTGTTGATATGGTGGCGATGCCAACTCATACTCTGAATGAACTTAAAAATCTTTCAAGTGGTGTAGAGGAAGCTAAACGTGAAGAAAAAGCTCCTGAGGTTGAAAAGCCAGTAGAAAAAGTTGAAGCTAAACCAGAACCAAAAGAAGAACCAAAAGTGGCCGAAGAAAAACCGGATGCTGGTCCGACTTTTGAAGAAGCAAAGGCCGCTCAGAAAAGAAAAGATTTCTTGAGTAAGCTTAAGACGATTGGAAATAAGAAAGTTGACTCTGAAGGAACACAGAAAGCTGAAAAAGGCGCTTACGGCAGCAAAGAGACTGCACTAAAAGATTTGGTTCTTTCTGGAAATAAATTATCTAAAGGAACGGCGATGTATGGAGAAGGTGGAGGAGGAGATCTTACAGCTTTTAAAGCCTATGCATCAAGGCTTCCAGATTATGTTCGTACTAATTGGTCGCTTCCAAGCTATCTAATGGACAAAAAATTACAGGCCCATATTAGAGTTTGGCTCAATATGAATGGCGATGTGACTCGCACAGAAGTTTATAAATCAAGTGGAAATGATGAGTATGACCAAAGAGCTGTTGAAGCTATTAAGTTAGCCAAATTTCCTCCGTTGAAAGAAGATTTTGCAAAGAAAGCAATGAGTGGTGATATCCTGTTAGGTTTCCCTTTATAAGAGGTTTTATGAAAAGTTTATTAGTCGCTATGATGATTTTCATTTCAGTTGGTGCATTCGCTCAGGATGATAACCTGACAATCGTCGCTGTTGGTGAAGCTACATTAGAAAAAGATAAAATGGTCATTCAAGATCCATATATGTCAGGAACTTTAACGGCTGCTCAAAAAACGGCAGCTTCAGAACTTGTAAAGCTAATGAGAAACGATTTCTCTTTTTACCAAAAGAAATTCTTCTTAGTTGAAGCAGCCCCTAATAATACATCTGTTCGCCAACCAACTAACTATGAGTACTGGCAGTCTAAAGGTGTGCGCTTTTTAGGAACGGCATCGGTTGATAAGGCCGGCGAGGGCATGAAAGTAACGGTTGTTTTCGAAGATATTAAAAACAGAAAGCAAATTTATAACAAAACAGAAATGGTCACGATCGCGACTCTACGTAAAGAAGGACACGAGATGGCCAACGGTGTTTATAAGCAAATCATTGGAAAGGATTCAATCTTCACTTCTAAGATCGTCTTTGTTTCAGATAGAAACACAAGAGGGAAGAAGACAGTAAAAGAAGTCTATATGATGGACTTCGATGGAAAAAATGTAACTCAGATCACGAACCATAGCGGGATCGTTATTTCACCTTCTATGTCTCAGGATGGACGCTACTTGATATACTCGTTGATTTCA
The DNA here is from genome assembly GCF_058446905.1 of Bacteriovorax sp. As-1. Lineage (NCBI taxonomy): Bacteria > Pseudomonadati > Bdellovibrionota > Bacteriovoracia > Bacteriovoracales > Bacteriovoracaceae > Bacteriovorax > Bacteriovorax sp. As-1. The sequence continues at coordinate 770,225 of NZ_CP184341.1, read as the reverse complement.
AACTCAGCGAAGAAAAGAAACAACGACCTTTACTTGATGGATATGAGAACTCGCGAAACGAAGATCATCTCTAATAGAGATGGGGTAAACTCGGGAGCTATCTTCTTAACGGGTGGAAAGAGTATTGCGCTTACACTGACAGTTTCAGGAAATGCTGAAATTTATGAGATGAACCTGGCGACTCAAGAGTTAAGAAAAATCACTAATCACTTTGCTTCGGACGTTGACCCTTCTATTACATACGATGGCTCATTGATGACGTTCTTATCTGATAGACCTGGAAAGGCGATGATCTACACGATGGACCCACGCGGGACCGAGTCTAATGTAAAGAGGATCAGCTTCGTCGGTCAGTTCAATGCAACTCCACGCTTTTCACCGGACGGGAAAGAGATCGTTTTCTCTTCTTGGCTGGATAACTCTTTTGACCTTTTCAGAATCTCATCTGATGGCCAGGGCCTTGCCCGTCTGACGAAGGATTTTGGTTCTAACGAGGACCCGAGCTACTCGAATGATGGGGAGTTTATCGCCTTTACTAGTCAACGTGTTATCTCACGAGTTAAGGCCGACCAAAATATCTACATTATGGACCGTGACGGGGGGATTTTAGGGGCCATTACCGCTGGATTCGGGAATTGTATAAGTCCTAGATGGTATAAGTTCTAGAAATCATGTAAATGTGGAAAAAATTTTAGACAACCGAGCATTTTAGTCTTGTAAAATATTCAGACGCACTGTATTATTTACTGAGTAACGCAATGCAGTTTTTAATACTAAATTGTCCAGGAGTTTTACAATGACTAGTTCAATGATTAACCACAAGACAAGCCTAGAAAACCTAACTTCATCTCTTCTTTTAAGCCTAGATGAAGCATACTTTTTTACATCTCTAAACGCTTTCTTCAAAGGTCATATGAACGCTCATAAAGTTCAGGTCTACAAAATCCTGGAAAACGGTTCAGCAATCCTTATGTCGGAAGACGGACACTCAGTAACAAACGGTCTGGTACTGGATAAAGGTGTTGGTGCTGCTGGATATATCGCTCGTACAAAAAGAGGATACTTTTCAAATACAGTAGAAAGAGACCCGGTTTTTACAAGAGAGGCTGCTCTAGGAGTAAAAGCCGAGCTTTGTCTTCCAATCTCTGCTGATGGTGTTGTTATTGGTTCAATCCACTGTCAAATGCTAGATAACTCTCGTGAGTTTTCTCGTGAAGATATGACTCTTGGTATGTCAATCTTAGCTGACATTAAGAGCCCAATCCAAAACATGAAAATGTACCTTGCTGCTAAAAATATGAACGAAGTTCTACTTCGTACAATTGAATTAAAAGAAAAAGAACTTCAAGAGTCACGCTCTGGAGTAAAGATTCAAGATTCTTTCAGAATCATTGAAAAAGAAATCATCGGTAGATCTCAAGCAATGAAAGACCTTCTTGCTCTAGTAGATAGAATTGCTGATAAAGAAATCTCTGCTTTCATCATGGGTGAAGCAGCGACAGGTAAAGAGATGATCGCACGTCGTATTCACTGCAGATCACACCGTCGTGACAGAGCTTTCGTAACTGTAGACTGTTCAACGATGAACGAAGCTCAACTTGACCGCGAAATGTTTGGTCTAGAAAACCACATGGGTATGCTTGAAGTTTCAAACTTCGGAACACTTTTCATCAACTCAATTGAAAAGATGACTCCAGCTATCCAAAACAAGCTTGTTCAGTTCATCAATAACAAAATGGGAATTAAAGCTGATAATGGTTTCTTTAAGTCTGACGTAAGATTAATTTCTGCTTCAACTAAAGACCTTATGGAACTAGTGCGCGAAGGAAAATTCAGAGAAGACCTATACTTCGCACTAAGCACTGTAGTTCTTAAAGCTCCAGCTCTAAGAGAAAGAAAAGAAGATATCGAACTAATGGCGAACTTCTTCCTTAACCAAAATAAAGCGAAGGAAGCTCATAAGTCTTTCTCTCCATCTGCGATCAAAGCTCTTACAGAGTTTAACTGGTCAGGAAACGTAAGAGAGCTACAAAACGTAGTAGAGCGCGCTTACATCCTTGCAGAAGGATCAATCATTGAAAAACTACACCTGGACCAAAACATCCAGAACGCAGAAGAAGCAAAAATCGAGGCAGCAGCTCCAGTAGTGGCTAAGCCGGTTGAGTTCCAACACGTAACACTAGAAGAACTAGAGAGAAACCACATCATGGGAACTCTTGAAAACCTAGGTGGAAACAAGACAAAAACGGCTAAAGTTCTTGGAATTACAGTTAAGACTCTATACAACAAACTTCACTCTTACGGAGTTGAGTTCGATAAGGAAGCTTAATTTGTTGTAATTGTTAGGTGAAATACAGTAATATTAGAAAGTTGGAGGATACACCATGTCACTAGAAACAAATACAGAAGCAGTCGTAGAGAGCCCGAAGACTCCGAGGAACTTTAGAACTGCAATCGATATTGAAAACTTCTACCGCTTCGTAAACGATAACGACCTTAGACGTGAAGCAAAGATCATGCTTGAGCTTATTCAGCAAAAAGTAATGATCACTGTTAAGAAGAAAAAGAAAGAAACTAAAAATCTTAAAAAGAACCTACATTAATTAATTAAACGAAGGCCCGCTCATAGATGAGTGGGCCTTTTTGTCTAAAAAGAAGTGTGAACATGGATGTCGCAAACTCAGAAGGCCTAAAGGCCCCGCAAACTAACCAGAAAAATCACGTCATTTACGATCCAATCTACGGCTTCATCAAGCTTAACCCGATTGAATTTGAAATCATCTCCAGCCCGTTCTATCAACGTTTAAGATGGATTAAGCAGCTAGGGTTTTCTTGTTATGTTTTCCCGGGAGCCGAGCATTCGCGTTTTCACCATTCGATTGGTGTAATGTTCAACGCTCATAAAATCCTGGAGTCATGCGGACGTGCCGTGAGTGAAAAAGAACTGATGGATGCAAGCTGTTTAACTCCAGAGTGCGTGTATCACAAGAGCTTGCGTCTTGCTGCCTTAATGCACGATCTGGGAACGTTTATGTTCTCACACACGACAGAGATGGCCTATATTGAGTACGGTGAGACTACAAAAGCAAAAGGCGGAAAAGGCCTTCCTGACGACCATGAAAATCTAGGTGCCTTCATCATTAAAAACACAGATTACCCTGGTGGTATCACTTATATCCTAAAAAAATACGGCATCAGCCCGCAGAGAATTTCTGATTTAGTAAAGGGAGTAGACGAGTCTATTCTTGCTAACCAAATCCTGCACTCTGAGGTTGACTGCGACCGCATGGATTACCTTTTAAGAGACGCTCACTACACAGGTCTTTCATATGGGTCATATGACCGCGATTATCTTCTGTATCACTTTCAGGTTAAGCGCGTAGACAACCACGACATCTTAACGATTCGTCACAATGCTCTTCACTGCGTGGAAGACTTTTTGACCAGCCGTTTTTCTTGGTACTCGCAAGTTATCCGCTCGCCCCGTGGTGCGAAGTTTGACTCGATTGCCGAGAGAGTTTGTCAGTATCTTTTAGAAAAGGGTTACATTTATAAATACAGTGAGCTTCTGGAAATGATCGAAAAAGATCCCATGAAGTTCTACGGTTTTAATGACAACTACTTCATGACTTTAGTCCACAAACACTACAACAATGGGGACCTGGATAAAAATCCAAAGGTTAAAGACATGGCCCGCGTGATCCTTTTGGCCAGTGGTGGAAAAGCGATTCGTTGCGAGGAATTTAAGTCGAGACTCCTGTCTCAGGACGACCCACAGGCGGTTGAGCGATACTATAAACGCGCCCATGCGAAGTTTTTAGAGATCGAAGAGTTCCTAAAGAAAAAAGGTGGACCCTCTGACTGGGTCATTTCCGATATCCCGAAAAAGTCGATTATGTTCGTCAAATCTCCTAAAAACGTGGCCCGCGGCTCAACGACCGGCAAGCACAATATCCTCCTGGATCGCGATCCGGTGAAGATGGCCATGGAAAATGGGGAGATCAAGCTTCTGGCCGACGTCGAGAATTCGCTGATTTCCAGACTTTTTAACAGTAACAACTTCATCCCGAACGTTTATTGTTCGACTTCTGCCTATGAACTTCTCCTAGCAGAGGGTGTTATTGACGGGTCTTTTAGTTAATCCTATAAAAAGTACCTGAGGGAAATTGATGGATATTCAATTTTCTATCTAAAAATCCAAATGTAGGCTAAAATTTAGCTAGGGAATCTAGTATGGATTTCCTGCAGGAATCAGGACGATTTCTGTGATGGACTTAGGAGTGATGGTCAGTATGCAAAATTTTTCTCAAACAGCGAACCACAGAACTATGAAAGCTCCACAACAACAAGGCCAGAAAGGTCCCATTTTTTATTGTGAAGACGTCTCGGTTCAATTCGACGAAATTATGGCCCTTAAAAATGTTCAATTAACAATTGATCGTGGAGAAATTATTTTTCTCACAGGTGCTAGTGGTGCAGGGAAAACAACTCTTCTAAAAGTTCTATCAGGATTACAAGATCCGACTTCAGGACGTGTGATCAGACCAGAAAAAGGTTCAGGTAAAAAAAGTCTATTCATCTCCAACGTCTTTCAAGACTTACGTTTAATGGGGAAATACACTTGTGAAGAGAACTTAATGTTCTCATATGATTCTTCAATCTATGCTTCTAAAGCAGAGTTCACTCAGGACTTGAATGAACTTGCCCGCATTCTGGGAATCAAAGACAGACTTCACTTAAAAATTAACGACGCCAATGGGGGCCTTAAGCAAAAGGTCGCTATTATCAGAGCGCTTCTGACTCGCCCGGATGTTTTAATTGCAGACGAGCCGACATCATCACTTGATATCGATAACACCAGAAGGCTTTTTGATGTTCTTAACCTGTATAATGTTAAGCGCGGATTGACTGTCGTGTGGGCCACTCACAATAAGGATCTCATTAAGAGTTTCACCGGCCGAATTATTCATTTAGACAATGGACGTTTAGTGTATTCGGGGAATGCATGTTTTATCTAATTCAGTTTTTTAAAATTTTATTTAAGTCTCCAGTGAGAGGCTTCTTTCTGTTTTTCTTTTCCATCCTTTTTGTTTTCTCAATTGGACAAAAGAATTATTTAGAAGAGCAATTCACCAGAATGATTCCTGAAAATAAAGCGGGGGATTATTTCTACGCGCTTATTGCTTCAAGTGAGTCTTACCAATCAGTGGCCCGCCAGATGAGCGCACTTCCTGGAGTTTTTAAAGTCGAGATTCTTTCAGAAGCGCAGATCAAAGAAGAAGTTAAAAACATCTTAGGTTCACTTCAGGTAGACATGACTGATTCAAGCCTGGATTTAAACTATGCCGGGTTAAAAGTTATTTATACAAAAGATCTTAAGCCAAGAGCAAAGGACTTGGTCCGCGATTACCTTTCTCACCTAGTAGGGGAAGGCAACATCACTCTGGGAGCGATCAAATCAAATGACCAGATTGCAGATAAACGCGCTCAATTTATCGGCGTGATTAAAACATGGGGATACTCGCTGTATCTTTTCATCGTTTTCATTTTTTGGACGATCTCTCTTCTTTCTGTAAGAGCGAAGATCGCCGAAGCTTCATATCTCCTTGAGAGTTACCAAAGAAAGAAGAAAGTAGGACTAAAAATGGCCTTAAATGGACTGACATTAATCTTCATTCTTTCTGTCGCTTTCACTTTTATTTTAGGAATGCCTCAATTGATCAACCTTCTGGTGGCCCTTGCTGTCTTTATTGTGGGGATCTTCCTTCACGCCAAAAGATACCAGTGGGAGAGCCGCTCGTGATGATGGCCAGATCTCTTCTTATTATTCCATTGATCGTTTTGACTGGTGCTGTGTCAGCTCAGTCTGCTGTCGGCGTGCCCCAGGCCAAGGAAGAGAGTGCTGATAAACTTAACGTCTTTGAGATGAAGCGCAAGCTTCAGGATCAAAATAAAAACATCCAGACTTTAGCTAAAGAAGTGGCCAATGTTGAAGTGACATTAGGACTTAATAATAAAAAATATCTTAAACTTGCTGAAGAAAGAGCGCGTATTGAAGAGAGCCTGGCCTCGGCCAGAAGAAATGCTGACTTCGACAGCGAGACGTTAAAAAAGAACTACTCACAGACTAAAAATCTTCTGATGGGTGTGCTTTTAAATAAACTCGAAAACACTGAAAACTCTTCTGATATGCTGGCTAGAAAAGTCATGATCGAAAAATTGCAAAAGAGACTTGCAGACCTCGATGGAATGATGAAAACCAACAAGGCCCTTCAGACTGACGTCGATGGATTATATGCCAAACTTCAGGAATCAATGGATACAGAAAAAGAACTCCTGGCGGTGATGGGAGAGCTTGAAGAAAGACGCCGCGAGCTTAGAAACTCGCTGGAGCAGCAGACAAAAAGCAATGCTGATATGAAGATTCGTTTTGATGAAGAAAAAAACAAACTGGCCATCAACCAGAAGTCTAAAAGAATCGTCGAAGAGCGCGAACGTCTGGCACCTATGCAGATTACTGAAGAAATCAAAATTCCTTCTCAGCCGCTTTCTGGTGGAGAGTTTTATCCGCCCATCTATTCTTACCAGGCAATGGAGTACCAGAAGAAAGGGGTGACGTTTAATTTTCACGGGAAAAACGAAGTGCGTGCCACTAAGGCCGGAAAAATCGTTTATACCGGGACACTGGCCAACTACGGTAACGTCCTGATGATTGACCACGGAAATGATACCCGCACTGTTCTTTTAGGGCAGTTTGATTACTCAGTTAAAAATGGCGACAGCGTCAAGGATGCACAGGTCGTAGGTTTCACTAACCCAAGATCAGGCAATGGTCTGGGAGAGGGAAGAATTTATTTCGAAGTTAGAAAAAACAATTTAGCTCAAAATACATATTTGCTGTTGGATAAGAAGTCGCTCGCGAAAAATTCATCTCACTAGGCAAATAACCATGGAAGGAGTCGTTATGAAGAGAACTGTGACCAGTCTCTTGGTTGGTCTGTCGTTGATGTCCAGTGCTGCTTTTGCAGCTCCAGCAGAAGATCTTGCAAAAAAATCACGTTATGAAAAATTAGAACTCTTCAACAAGGTGCTCTACCTTATTGAATCGCAGTACTACCGCGAAGTGAGCACAGATAAGCTTATTGAAGGGGCCATCAACGGGATGATGAATACCCTTGACCCTCACTCTGCTTACCTCGACAGCGAAGTTTTCTCGAAAATGCAGGAAGAAACGTCTGGAGAGTTTGGTGGACTTGGAATTGAAGTCACTCAAAAAGACGGAGTCCTGGTTATCATTACTCCAATTGAAGATTCACCGGCATTTAAAGCGGGGATCAAAGCGGGAGATAAGATCGTAGAGATTAACCACGAGTCAATGGTAGGAGCAAGTCTTCAGCAGGCCATTGATAAACTTCGTGGAAAAATGAAATCTAAGATTGTTCTGGGAATTGTCAGAGATGGCGTGGACGGAGTGAAGAACTTCGAACTCACTCGCGAGATCGTTTACCTAAAACCAGTTAAGTATGAATTGCTGCAAAATGCTTATGCTTACGTTCGCCTGACTCAATTTCAGAAAAAATCAGCGGAGTATATTGTCGATGCTCTAAAGAAAATGAGAGAGCAGTTAAAGAAAGAACCTTTAAGAGGAGTGATTCTTGACCTTCGTTCAAACCCTGGTGGATTACTGGATGAGGCCGTTGATGTTTCTTCAATCTTCTTAAAAGATGGAATTGTCGTTTCAACCGAAGGTCGCGATCCAAAAAATAAAGAAATCCGTTATGTGAAAAAGAGTGGATACAAAGAACTTGAAGTGCCGCTTGTGGTGCTAATTAACGGTTCTTCGGCCTCTGCTTCTGAAATCGTCTCAGGTGCTCTTCAAGATGCTAAACGCGCCATTATTATGGGTACTCAGTCTTTTGGAAAAGGTTCAGTTCAGTCAGTGGCAAAAATCGATGACACAAGTGGAGTGAAGCTTACGATCGCTCAGTATATGACTCCTTCTGGAAGAAAGATCCAGGCCGTGGGAATTAATCCTGATGTCACAATCGGTGAAGCTGAAGGTGAGTGGTATGATGAAAACAGAAAAGAGTCTAGCTTCATCAGAGAAAAAGATTTAAAGAACCACTTAACGGCGACGATTGAAACTCCTGAGGAAAAAAAGATCCGCGAAGAGCAGGAACTGAAAGAAAGAATCGAGCGCACAGAAAGATTCAAAGCGATGAGAGAAAAGAAAAAGCAGGCGAAAAAACCTGAAGCAAAAGAGCCGGTCGTTGCAGGAGATGACGAGGACGATTCTAAGCGCGTGGCCCCAGGTGAAGACTACCAAGTCAACCAGGCCATCAATTATTTAAAAAATATTGGTTTGATTAAGACTCTAAAATTCTAAAAAACTTACAGACCCGCTTCGGCGGGTCTTTTTTTTGTCCAAATAACTCCTAGCAACACGTCTTTAAACTTTTCACGACACACCGTTTTAGCAATACTAATAGGCAATGAGCCTGGAAGTTAAAAAAGTCTCCGAAATCGTCGGAGAAATCAAAAATTTACTCGAACATGAATTCTCTAACGTTTCCATCGAAGGAGAGATCACCAATTTATCATTGTCCTCATCAGGACACTGGTACTTCACACTTTCAGATAAAGATTCAGCAATCAGCGCCGCTCTTTTTAAAATGGATGCCCTGAGAAACCCTTTGATGAAAACCATCAAAGACGGATCAAAGGTCGTCGTTGTCGGTGACATCAACGTTTATCCTAAAAGAGGAACGTTTCAAATCATCGTTAAAAGAATTGTTCCGGTGGGAACAGGGGACTTAAAAGAGCAGTTTGAAAAACTAAAAAGAAAACTCGCCAGCGAAGGCCTTTTTGATATGGATCAAAAAAAGCCGATCCCACAAATGCCTAAGCGCGTGGCCATCATAACCGCTCAAAGAGGAGCGGCCCTGCAGGACTTCATTAACATTTACCGTCGCCGCTCTATTTGGATGGATCTTTTAGTCATCCCGACACTTGTTCAAGGAGACGATGCACCAAGAGCGATTCGTGCTTCTCTTCATAACGTCATTAAGTACTCAATGGATGCTGAGCCCGCTAAAAAAATCGACCTGATCGTCCTTGCCCGCGGGGGAGGAAGCCTGGAAGATTTATGGGCCTTTAACGATGAGGGATTGGCCTACGATATTTTTAACTGCCCGATTCCTATTATCAGTGCCGTCGGACACGAAGTGGATTTTTCCATTTCTGATTTTGTCGCCGATCTTCGTTGTGAAACACCGTCTGCGGCAGCAGAAGTCATCACTCATCACCAGACGATGATTAAAGACAAAATGACCAATCTTCGTTCGCGCTTAAAGAATGTGATGGATTATAAGATGAGCCGCCTGGAAAACAGGCTTAAGCACGCTCATCCGCACGCTATTTTAAATATTCTTCTTTCGAGACTGGCCTCTTTTCAAAAGCGCCTTTCAAGGTGTGCGATCCACCAGCGTTTACATGAACTCACAAACATTCATGAGTTCTACCTAAGCCTGGATGAAAACTTGGAAAGAATGAAACAGATTCTAAAAGAGCGCTTTAAGGACTATCACCACCGCCTGGATAAGTCCCGCGATGTCTTAAAAGTCCTAAACCCTAAAAACGTTTTAGAGCGTGGTTATGGCTACCTGGAAACAGAGGCCGGGAAAGTCGTAGCTTCTACCAATGATTTTGATAAAGCTCCCAAAGGAGTGTCGTTTAACCTTCACTTCCACGATGGCTCGAGAAAAGTAAAATCCAATGAAGGCTAAAGGGAAAACCAAAATCCAATTTGTTGTCGACCCAAGCTTGATCTCAAGAGATCAATCAGAGTTTCTTGTGCGCGTTTTACAAGAAGAAAAAATTAAGTACGCCACCAACATTCAAGATTTGGATGATTTCACTCCCGGGCTTTTTTTCGTGGAGAAAAAAAATCTTAGAAAGGTGAGTCGTTTTAAAAATAAAATGATTGTTCTTCCGGCCCAGGATCAAAGCGATGGGTTGTCAGTCAGTAAGATCAATTTCAATTCTTACGAAGAGATCTCACATTTCATTGATAAATTCTTCCTGGCCGAACGCCACCTGCAGATTCAGGAGAGAATTAAAGAGAGTGAGAGACTTTACGATGTTATCAAGACCTACCTGGATGAAATTAATGTCGAGGTCAATGGAGCTGAGTCAAAAAAGATTTTTGAATCTATTCTCGATTTAGAAATGCTGCTTTTACAAGAAGAGTCTCTTCTGAGCTGGAACACGCATTTTAAAAGTTTCTTAAAAAAGAGCAACGAGCTTCAATCTCTTGCTCTGGTCACAAGCAGTGGGCTGTCTCAGGAAGACTTACAGGTTGATGAGAACTCTCTCGTTTTTAAACTTCCAAGCGAAGACTATTATCTTTTTATGCGTTTTAAGCATTTGGATGTGAAAAAAGACGCGGAATTTGTCGAGCTTTTACTTTCAACTTGCATGCGCACACTTCAGATCCTCGACCAAAAACTGGTCAAGAGTGATGGAGAGATTGATTTCTGGAAAAAGATCTTCTCTAAAATCCCGTACCCGATGGCCGTTATTTCAAGCCTGGGGGATCTGCTCATTTATAATGAATCGTTTGCCAAAATTGGAATCCTGCCAAAGGAATGCCTGCGCTTTAAAGATTCAGAGAGTGCGGAAATTTTTCAGAACTTCTATAAGATCAGACGCATTGATTTTCCCATCAACTTAATCCAGGTTTCTTATTTTGTTTTTTATACAACTGATAAAAACCAAATTCAAAAAAGCGGGGAGAAGCCGGCGAAAAAAGCTTCTTCTGTAGATGAATTGGGGATTATCTCAAGCTCTATTGCTCACGAATTAAATAATCCTCTTGCCGGGATTTTAGCGGCCCTCTCACTGCTTTCCCTAGAAGACGACTGGTCACCCGATGCCCTGTCTGATTTAGAAGATATGAAGAGTGGGGCCAAGAGATGTAAAGAGCTGGTGGAAATCTTCTTAGGGTTTTCTAAGTTCTCTCCAAGCACTCACACACAGGTTTCAATTAGAGGCTCGCTTGATCAGGCGATCAATCTTCTTCGCTTTAGAATGATTGAATCCAACCTGCGCTTAGATATGAAATACTCACCGACTTTGGAGCATTTCTCTCACCAGATCAATGCTTCGATTATGTCGATGATTTTTTATCTCATCTGCAGTGAACTCATGACTGCTTTTGCCCACCACCGCCTGGTCACTCAGGTTCAGCATGGGGCCCTTTCGGGAGAGGTGTTGGAGTTTTCGAATCAGATCGTTTTAAAACTGGATGAGGACTTCGAATACGAAGATAAGATCGTCCAGTCAAAACTGATTCAACACTTACTGGTTTTTGAAAAATTAGAGGTGAATTTCCTGAAACAGGAAATCCGTCTTATCTATCGTTCTTAGCCACTAAAGATATTTGTGAGGGAAATCGTAGTCGTTCGGGTTTTCACTCATAAACTTTTCAATCGGGTCTTTTAGGTCCTGATTGGTGATCTTTGCATTCTGGCGCTGAATAAGAAGTGTGTCGCGGCTTCCTTTTAAGTAAGCGATCAGAAAGTTATTGATCATCGGGTTTAAGTGATCTTTTTTCATTTTTCCTTGGGCCATTCTCGCACTTTTAGAGTTGATGTATTGAACTAGTTTGTTTTGGTGAGTCGGGTAGCGGAAGACCAACTCCAGCTTCTGGTGAAGCGCGCGAAGCGGGTAGATCACATACTGCTCAGGGATCAGGTGATTAATCACGATAAAGTCTGCTGGCATTTCCTGCGGGTTCTGAAGATCGACAGTCTTTGGGTCAATACCGTTAAATTCACAGAGCTTTTTAATCGTCTCAATCTCCAGCTCATCGCTGATCTTAGAGAAGTAAGACGACATTTCCAGAAGACCCTGGAAATAAGGGCCAGTGAGTTTAAGAGTCAGCATCTCATAAGGGATCTTTTTTACTTTTTCAACGATATAGGCCTTTTCATCAGCTCTTCCGTGGGAAGGCATAGAAAAAAGCACCACTCCTTCCTGACCTTTTAAAGTCACCAGAAAGGGAGTTGTCAGAGAATTGATCTGCTCGATAATTCCTTCAAAAGGAACATCTTTTTTATAGTTGATACGATCCAGCTCAAATTTATTTTTTGGGTAATAAAGGCTGTTAACCTTAGCGATCTTCTTATGAATGAAGATAGAAAGGTATTTCAGCAGAAGTTCTGCTGAGGCCATTGTGTCGTCCAGAGCGCGGTGGGCCTTCTGGTGCTTGAGATCGAAAATCTTACTCATATAATTTAAGTTCGAGCTCAAGATATTAGGGATCATGTATTTCGTCATGAGATTGGTGCAAATCGACTTATTTTGCAGTTCCGGTTTCCCTAAGCGCTTTAGGACAGAGTTAAAGAAAGGCACGTCAAATGACGTGTTATGGGCCACGAGAATTGAATCTCCCATGAACTCCAGGATTTCATCAATAACCGTTTCAATCACCGGAGCGTTGGCAACGTCGGTGTCTTTAATTGTGGTTAGTTTTTGGATGAATTCAGGAATGTGAACTTCCGGATTGATCAGGAAGCTTTTGTGATCAACGATCTGCAGGTTCTGAATACGTACCATGCCGATTTCAATGATCTTATCGTGCTGATGATTCCCACCGGTTGTTTCCAGGTCGAATACACAGAATGTTAATGAATGAAGTAAATCGTACGAAGGCGTTTTTGAGAAAGTCGTTGTCATTGTCTATCCTTAGTCGAACATTCGTTCGATTAGTTGAGACACAATCATATAAAAAAAAGGCCCCTTCGTAAAGGGGCCTCAAGTTTGCCGATATCAATTTTGCAATTAATTATCTGTTTAAGTTAGAGATGTTCATCCAAGGAGGAGTTTCTTCATCTTCAAAACCACTTACTTCAAGAATTGTTTTTGGGTGGTGGTATCCAGAAAGAACTCCGGCGTCAATGTAGAATACACCGTCAGACATATCCTGTGATTTTACACCGTAAACGTTTCCTTTTCTTCCCACTGAGCGCTTAATTTTCCCCATTTTTTCCCCTGGAGTGTACTCGATAACAGTTGGTTGGTTGTCGATATCGTATGTTCCAACTTCAAGGATTTGGTTAAGTGGACTCTTTGGATCAAGAATTAGCTCTCCACCAGCACGTTTTGCTGCCCAGAATGTATCAACTTCGTTTCCACTAACTTTTAGTGATTGAAGAACTTCTGCACGGTCAGCTTTTTCTCCGGCCTTTTTTGTCATGATGTACTGCCATTGCTTCCCATCTTCTCTGTAATCAGAAAGTGATTGGTCAAGAAGTGCTTCTTTAGCGTAGATCTTGATCATTGGAGCACCAGTGTCGATAACTTGTCTGATGAATGCAATAGCTTCGTTGTTGTTTCTTGTACAACCAGAGCTTCTTGGATCAGAAACAATGTTTGTGATAAGTTTTTTTGTTTTCTTGATGTACTTATCTTTATCTTCTCCCCATCCAACAGTACCGTGTGTCCATTGACCAAATGGGTTTGGTGCTACGAAACCAGCGTACCAACCAAAAGCTCCTCTCATTGATCCATATTTTTTACCGTTAGCGTCTGCTGGCATATATTTGCTCTTAAACCAGTCAGTCCAATCGTTTTCTCCGATTTTTGGAAGATCAGGGTATCCATCTTTGTACCATGCAGGGTAGTGACCTTCACCGTCTTGATAGAATTTTGCCCATCCAGTTAAACGGTACGATCCAAGAACTGAACGTCCTTTTCCTTTTTCAGCTGCCGGGTGGTCGCGGTCTTCACCAACAACAACTTCAGTTTCCATAATCATTTTGTGTGGACAAGAATTGTCAGCACATTGTCTTTCATAGATACGAAGAGTTTCTGTCGCTACGTTAAGAACTGTAAAGTATTTTCCTGTGAATTCTTTGTAGTCAATTACTTTTTCAGAAAGGTACTGGCGCACAACATAGTATTTTTCTGAAGGAAGCATTTTGTTTACAGTTTTGATGATTTCGATCTGAACATACTTATCATTAATAAGTTCAGGACTAACCAGACGAACTCTTTCGTTTAGTGAAAGAACGCCCATTGTTTTACCAGCGTCTTCTGGAGTTGAACGAACTCTTAGTCCATTTAGAGCAATATAATAAATATTGCTTGAAGTAGTAACCGCAGGTGTTGTTACCTCTTCGTTGTCTAGAGCAGCTTCTTGTGAGTGAGCTACTGGTGAAATTGCCAGTGCCGAAAGTAGCATCATAGGCGCAATGTGTTTTCTCATGTGTGTTCCCCCGTTATAATTGGATTGAGAATTAGTCCTAAAATAGTGGCCATCTTTTAGCCCCCTATTTTTTGAAAGACCAGCAAAAATCCCTTTGTATGAAAAATCTTCATACCGTAAAAAAAATACAGCCCCCCTTGAAAAAGGCCTTTTCGGAAGAGTAAAAAACTACAAAATTTATGGGGGGTAATCTATGACAACAAAATTATTGGGTACTATCGCAGCACTTTCAATCATGACGACATCAGCTTTCTCTGCAGAGCCAGCACGTAACAAGGCACTGGACAGAATGATGTACACAATCAACCCGGAAATCACTCTTGCGGGTCCAGTTTTCCGCGACCAAGGGAACGCAGCTGCTAAGAACAAGTACGGATCTGACCTTGTTCGCTTGATTCTTAAAGAGGCCGACAGACAAGGACAAAAGTACCTTGAGGCCGGAGACACTCAAGCTTATTACGCAATTCTTACTATGGCGCTTACAGTTCCTATGCAAGAAGGTCTCTACATTCAGTACAGAGGCGTAGAAGGATCAGACATTTGTAGAACTGAAGTCAACAACGGTGACCTGGTTAAAAAAGCAGGGGAAACAAACTACAACCTGTTTAACCAATACTTCAAGACAGCAGAAAAACCATTTTTTCCAAACTGTGAAGCTATCAAGACAGACAAACTTACACAAATCATCCGTGGTGGAGACGGTACAGACTTATCGCTTATGCAAGTTTCTATCAGATGGCACTTTGACGATTTCTTAGCGAACAAAAAATATGAAAGTGTTCAATCAACACTTGAATACGGAATCGGTCACCTGATGAAAGGTTTCAACCCTGTTTACAGAAACGTAACAGAATACAAGTGTATTGCTGATTCAGGTCTGTTTAAAAAGACAAAAGTAAGCTACATCAACCTGATCAGAGGTGTGTGGGCCGGACAATATAACTCAGGGTCAATCTCTAAAACTTGTCGCTTTGATGATTCATCATCTCCATACAAGCACCATGACAAAGGTTTCGAGAAAAACCTGAACAAGATTTTAAACTTTAAAGGAACTTTATCAGTAGATATGGTTGCTGACTTTAAACTTGAGCAAGAAGTTGCTGACGCTGTAATGGAAGTAACAAGCAACCTAAAAGCTGCAACTAATAACAGAACTGCACTGGATAAAGTTTTAAAGTAATAATTACGATGAAAAAAATAATTTCCCTTATTTTAGTTGTCTTGGGATTAGCAGGTGTGTGGTGGAAAATATCCACCACCACTCCTGTCCCTTCTGAGACAGTTGAAGTCAAGACAGACAAAACGCCGGAAGAAATTTTACAAGGCGATTTTGTAAAAATCACAAAAAATTTAAAACCAGAAAACATCAAAGGTGACGAGTGGAAGCAGATTACTAACTATGCTGCTAAACCTGAGACTCTGGTAAGCCGAGAGAATGCCCAGGGCTTCTTTAAAACCGCTCAAATCAATATTCCTGATATGTATGCTTGTTTGAAAAAAGACTTCTGTGGAATGACCACAAGAGGCGAAGACGATGCGTACTTTGATGACCAGAGAACGCCGGCGCACATTCTTATCAATAGAAACTTAAAAATTATGAAAGAGAGTCTCAGAAAAGATGAGTCTCTTAAGTCTCAGGTGAACTGGGAAATGCTGCATGAATTAGCTGCTTCAGATGCAGAAATGCTGCAAGTTGAAGCGCTGGATATCCTGCGCGAGTTTGACAGTGAAAGCATTAAGACAGATGAACTGATTAAACTTACTGCTGATTACACAGGAACGGCAAAAGCAGACGCTCTTCTTCGTATTGCTAGAGGGAAGAACCCTTCAGATAAGCGCTTGGTCGCTCAGGAAATTGAAGAAGTTTTTGCGATGTCTGATGCCAATACAGTAATCAGCGTTTTAGAAAATGTAAAAAAAATGAACTTGAGTGCAAGTGACACAAGTCGTGTCTTTAGAAACCTTTGCCGCTTTAAAGATAACCCCGATGAAGCTCATAACTGGACGATGATCAAGTATGAAGCGGGGAAAGTGAATCCTGAATTTGAAAAACTTTGCAACTAATAACCACGGATAAAAAATGAAAACATTAACTCTGGCAGCATTATTACTTTTATCTTCTGTGGGCCACGCTCAGGTTATTACAGATAAACAATTCCCTGAAGAAGGAAAAGACTATAGACCAGGACATGACACTGGTTTTGATCAATATAAAGCACGTTCGCTTTTTGGGACTAAAAAAGTTGTTTTAACTTTTGATGATGGACCAGATCCAGTGCAAACTCCGCGTCTTCTGGAAATCCTAAAGAAGTATAATGTGAAAGCGACATTCTTCATGCTTTCAGAAAAATTTAACGATAAAACGCTTCCGCTTATTAAGCGCGTAGCGAGTGAAGGCCATATTGTCGCCAGCCACCACCATGATCACGAGAACAACAATTCAAAATCAGAAGTGGATTATAGAGAAGGATTAAAGAAATCGATTTTAAACGTTGCTCAGGTACTTGAGAGCGTAGATGCTCCTAATAGAGAGATCTACTACCGTTTTCCATACGGAGCGTATGGAGCAGGTTCTCTTTCATACCACCACATGAACGTGATGAAAGAGGTTTCTCAGGAACTTTTTGGCGACAACTGTATTAACTTTGCTTTTTGGGATATTGACTCTCTGGATTGGTTAAAACCAATGGATCAGAGCGATGTTATTTCAAATATCCTGGCGAACATCGAAGGTGGAACAGCTTACAACATGGTAAAAGGTAGATGGTCAGGGAAACCTAAAAAAGAGAAATACACTATCAGAAACCCAATGGGAGGGGGCGTGGTTTTAATGCACGATATCCATTCTCGTTCGGTAGACACAGTAGAAGTTCTTTTAAAGACTTTCAGAGACAAAGGTATTGAAGTTGTACCTCTTAACGAAGTCACTGAATACTCATACCAAGGGCGTGAGTGCCGCCTGCTGAAGAAATAATTTCGAGGCTGTTTTTTATTTAGATCTTATTGTAGAATTGGGGCATCACTCTTTTTGGGGGCCCCAATGTTCATGGATAAAAAGTTTCTTAAAATGCGCGACGGAGCTGAACTCTACACTCAAGTGAAAGAGTCAGGAAGCCCGGTCTGGATTATCGCTACTCACGGAGTCCAGGAACACCTTGAGCGCCACAAATACTTAGTGGACCTCTTCGGCCACGACTTCAACATTTTTCAATACGATTTAAGAGGCCACGGCAGAAGCACGGGGAAAAAAGCTTATATCGAAGATTTCAATCTTTATATGGAAGACCTTTTAGAGATCACGAGATTTTTAAAAGAAAAATACCGCATGAACCGCTACGTGCTTTTCGGACACTCAATGGGTGCTCTCATTACATGTTCATTCATTCAAAATTATGTAGATGAAAATATTTATCCAGAGCGCCTGATCGTCAATGCTCCACCGTGTGGTGCTGATGGTTTCTTAGGAACGCTGGTAAAAGTTCTGCCGATGGGATTTTTTAATTCGGCCAGCAGCTTGCCTTATTCAGTAGGGCTTGGTGGGTTAGTTGATTTAAAATACCTTTCTCACGATCCACGTGTAAAAGATGACTACATCAAAGATCCATTAAATTCACTCAAGCTTGAATCAAAACTTATGTTTGAAATCATGAAGACGGTTAAGAGCACTTTCTCAAGACCTCTGAGATCAACATGCCCAAGTTATGTTTCAGTTGGGGGAGCGGACCATGTGGTGGGAAGTCGCGATTTGATCGAATACTTTACGACGGTAGATAAATCATTCCAGCTTAAAGTTTTTGATGGTGCCTACCATGAAATTCACAACGAAATCGAAAAATACAGAAAACCATACTTCGATCATTTAAAAACTGTTTTCAACGAAGTGCTTTTTAGCAAGACAGCTTAATATGGATATTTATTTCGCTAAAGTTTTAGCGTGGCTTGAAACTCTTAAATCAAAACAGCCAGCGGTGTGTGACTGGATTGGGATTTACTACAAAGAAAGTTACCTGCATAAGCTGAATTCGACAGACTTAGTTCTAGGGCCATTTATTGGCGAACACACCGATCACGTCCGAATTCCTATTGACCGCGGTTTTTGTGGAATGGCCTTAAGAGAAGAGCGCACGGTTAATGTGGCCGATGTGACTAAGGATTCTACTCATATCGCGTGTAGTTTAAAGACTCGCTCGGAGCTTGTGGTTCCGATTGCCGATAAGGCCGGGCACTTTGTGGCCGAGCTGGATATCGATTGTAACAGGCTGGCAGCTTTTACTCCTGAGCTCGAAACTTTTTTTAAGGAAGAAGTGAAGAGCTTTCCTCTATTAGAAGAGTTTGCGCCTTTTCCTGTAGAGTCGTTTGAGACAGAGCGCCTAATTTTAAGAAAAGTAAAACAAACAGACTTGAATGATATTTTTGAATACTGCCAGAACCCAAATGTGGCCCGTTATGTAACGTGGGAGCCACACCAGAGTGTGGCAGATACTCAGAAATTTATCGACTATGCCCAAAGCTCTTACGCCAAAGGCGCACCAGAGCCAATGGTGTTGGTTTTAAAAGATGACCCAAAGGCAAGAGTTATCGGAAGCGTGGGGCTTATTCCCGCAAGTCCTAAAAACCGCATCTTTGAACTTGCTTACGCTTTAAGTGAAGAGCATTGGGGAAAGGGATTAGTGGTTGAAGGATCAAAAGCGATCATCAATTATGCTTTTAATCATTTTGCAATTGAAAGACTTCAGTGTCGTTGTGATGTTTTAAATCCGCAGAGTTCGCGAGTGATGGAAAAGTTAGGGATGCATTACGAGGGGACCTTAAAAGCTTCGATGTACCTAAAAGGTAAACCCCGCGATATGCATATGTATTCTTTAGTTCGCTCGGACTTCCGCCCTTACGCCTTGTAATTTCTCTAAGAAACTCACTCTCTCCAGCGCGGGAGGGTGAGAATAATAAAACTTACTAAAAACCGGATCTGGCGTCAGTGAGCTGGCGTTGTCCTTATACATCTTCACTAAAGCAGAAATCAGTTTGCTCGCCTGAGCATTCTCAGAGGCAAATTGATCAGCCTCGTATTCGTACTTTCTTGAAGTGTAAGATGAAAGTGGAGTCAGAAGAAAAGTGTATGTTCCGGCCACCATTGAAAACAAAGTTAAGGCCATATAGTCTGTGATGGTCTGAACACCGTGGCCGTTAAAGAAGGCCGTGTTGTTTTTTAAGTAACCTAAAACGGCCAGGCCAATAAAGCTAAAAAGAAATCCTTTGATCATTCCTTTAATCACGTGTTTCTTTTTCATGTGACCAAGTTCGTGAGCTAAAACAGCTTCAACTTCTTCAGCATCAAGACTCTTTAAGAGAGTGTCAAAAAAGACGATGCGCTTGTTTTTTCCAAAGCCTGTGAAATAAGCGTTTCCGTGACCACTTCTCTTTGAAGCATCCATTACAAAAAGACCTGAACTTTTAAATCCACAGCGAGCAAGAAGATTGAGAATTTTATTTTTCACATCACCCTCTTCAAGTGGAGTGAATTTGTTGAAGATTGGTGCGATAAAAGTCGGGTAAATAAAAAGAAGCAGCAATTGAACTGCGCTCAGGAAAAGGAAAGTGTAGACCCACCACAGATTCCCCATCTTGGCCATTAACCATAAAATAGCGTAGGCGATAGGGCCACCAAGAATCACTGTTAATAAAGCACCCTTAAACATATCTCCCAGAAATGTTTTCCATGTCGTTTTGTTAAAACCATACTTCTCCTCGATAACGAAGGTGAAATAAAGTGTCTTGGGAAGAGAAACGATACTGCTAAAAATTCCCAGGAAACCAAAAAAGATAAGCCCGGTCATAATCGGTGAAGTCGAAAAGCCCATCGCAAAGTGGTTAATGAGTTCTAGCCCACCCAGAAGGGTCAGTCCTAGAAAAACGACTAAGTCCACTAAGTGAAAAACTTGCGATGCTTTAATTTTTTCGACCGAATAGCTCGCAGCTTTTTGGTGATCAGCGAGTGTGATCTGATCTTTGAATTTTTCCGGCACTTCGTTTTTGTGCTTGATAATGTGGTCCATATTGCGTTTGTCTAAGATACTTTCAATTAGACTTTTAACGAATAGGGCCACTAAAAAAATTTTGGTAAAAAAACTAGCTTCCATATTTAAACCCTCTCTTAACTATTATAGTATGAAGCCTATGAAAGTTAAGCAAATCTTCTTTAAGAATACCCTACGAAACTTCTGCTATATCATCACTTTTTCTGATGGGGCCATTTATTGCATTGATCCGTTTAATGCCTCGGAAGTTAAGGACTTTTTAGGTGAGGACAAGAAGCTCGCGGGGATTATTAATACCCATGATCATTGCGATCATTACTCAGGCAATGAGGAGCTTCTAAAAGTTTATTCGTGTCCAGTTTATGCCCATGAGAAGGCCAATATCCCGGGAAAAACAAAAGACCTGCGAGATGGCGATGTCGTTTACAAAAGTGGTGATTGGTCTCTGGAGGCCATTTTCACACCGGGGCACACGATGTCTCATATTTGCTTAATGCTTAAAGAAAAAGGTGCGCCTCATGCGCTTTTTACTGGGGACTGTTTTTTCAATGCGGGAGTGGGCAACTGTCACAATGGCGGGAATCCTGAAGTGCTGTATGAAACAATTAGCGGAATTTTTTCTCAATACCCAGATGAACTTCTCATTTATCCTGGGCATGAGTATTTAAAAAGAAACCTGGAATTCACTCTCAACATTGAGGCCAGCAATAAAAGTGCGAAGGCCTATTTAAATAAATTAGAGGGCATCAATCTCAATGAAGTCTTTTTCATTAACGATATTAAAAAAGAGCGTGAGATAAATACTTTTCTTCGCCTTCGAGAAGCAGAGATTCAGCAGCATTTGCAGCTTCAAGGCGAGAGTGATAAAACTATTTTCATTAAACTTCGTGAATTAAGAAACAAGTGGTAGGAGATCTCATGGCCTTTCCTAAAGTCGGAACAAAAGCACCTTTATTCTCTCTTTTAAATCAAGATGGAGAAGAAGTTGATTTAAAGAAGATCAAAGATAAAACGATCGTGCTTTATTTTTATCCCAAGGCAATGACTCCGGGATGCACGACTCAGGCCTGTGGTATCCGTGATTCTAAAAAAGAATTGGCAAAAGCTAACACTATTGTTTTTGGAATCAGTCCAGATGAGCCGGCAAAACTTAAAAAATTTATTGAGAAAGAAAAACTAAATTTCGAACTTCTTTCTGACCCAGACCATGCGATTGCTGAAAAGTACGGAGTGTGGGGCCTTAAAAAATTCATGGGACGCGAGTACATGGGGATTCTTCGCACAACATTTATTATTGGGAGCGATGGGAAACTCAAGCACATAATGGATGACGTCAAAACGAAAACCCATCATGACGACGTGCTTTCGCTAGTCACTGAACTCTAAGTCTGTTAGATTTTAGGCTCATTCACTTAAGAAGGAGCTTAATTTCATGAAAATGATTCTATCATTGCTACTTGCGATTATGGCAGTCAATGCACAGGCAAAGTCTGTGGAGATTATGTCATACAACGTAGAAAACCTTTTTGATGCTACTCATGACGAAGGCAAAATTGACTGGAGCTTTTTACCAAAAGATGCTTCGGGAAAAAAAGAGGCCTGTGCTAAAGAAAAAAGTAAATACAGAAGACAAGAGTGCTACGACGCTGACTGGACTGAAGAAAAAGTTGAAATCAAACTTTCTCAGATCGTTGATGTTGTCACAAAAGAAAGAGCTGGTCTCCCGGATTTCTTAGGACTTGTTGAGGTTGAAAATCCAAATGTTGTTGGGCGTTTAGCTAAAAAACTTGGCTACGAAAATATGGAGATGACGGATAGCCCGGATAACCGCGGAGTAGACGTTGCTCTTTTATTCAAGACATCACCAGACATCAAAAAAATCTCTCGCGCTGAACACCACGTTCCTGTTGACTACCCATCAAGAAATATCCTTGAAGTCGAGTTTACTGTTGGCGGACAACCGTTAACTATTTTTGTAAACCACTGGCCATCATTAGCAAACCCAGACTCATGGAGAGTGAAGGCCGCTGAAGTTCTAGCGACAAGAGTAAAAGAAATCCTGGCAAAAAATCCTAATATGGGAATTATTGCGATGGGAGACTTCAATACGATTGATGAAAACAATCCGCACCCGTTTAAAACAGTTCTTTATAAAGACAACTTGTTTTCAGATCTTGCCGACACATTCAAAGCTGATAAATCAATTAGCGACGATGTAAAAAAGAAATTACCGGAAGGAACTTACTATTATCCTCCAAAAAACCAGTGGAACATGCTGGACCATATTTTCTTTACGAGTGCTCTTAAGGATGGAAAAGACCTGGAGATCGACGTAGCGAGCTTTGAAATCTACCTGCCAAAGTTTGCCCTTAAAGAAGTGAGAAAAGGTCTGGGAAGTGAAGATGAAAAAGACGTCAAGACTTTTATGGTGCCGAATCGTTTCGATACAAGTGCCAAGACAAAAGAGAAGATGGGGTTTTCAGATCACTTTGCGGTAGTGGTAAAACTTAATTACCCAGAGCCGGCACCGGTTAAGGAA
Source organism: Bacteriovorax sp. As-1 (assembly GCF_058446905.1). Lineage (NCBI taxonomy): Bacteria > Pseudomonadati > Bdellovibrionota > Bacteriovoracia > Bacteriovoracales > Bacteriovoracaceae > Bacteriovorax > Bacteriovorax sp. As-1. Next base: position 747,382 of record NZ_CP184341.1, on the reverse strand, counting down.
GAAAAGAAAGTAGAGAAGAAAGCTGATAAAAAGAAAGCGAAGAAGAAATAAAAAAGGCTCCCTCGGGAGCCTTTTTTTTAGATATTTTTTCCAGTTCCAAGTTTTGCTGAGTTTTCGTAATCAGGAAGCACCTTTGGCAGAAGTTCTCTTAAGTGATCCCTGCGATTCGTGCTATTGGGGTGAGTTGATAAAAATTCAGGAGGGGCTTTTCCTGCACTCGCTTGAGAAAAACGATCCCAAAAGTTTACTGATTCGCGAGGATCATATCCGGCCTTTGACATTAGCACTAATCCAATCTCATCCGCTTCCGTTTCATGTTTTCTTGAAAAAGGAAGAATGATTCCGTAAGTTGCACCTGCTCCAAGAGCGGCCATGACGACAGTCTTTTTTGTGTTGTCCATTTTTGAAAGACCAACAACGGCAAGGCCAGCAAGCAGTCCATTCGTGGCCATTTGTTGACTCATGCGCTGACCACCGTGACGAGCGATAGCGTGTCCAATTTCATGACCCATAACTGTTGCCAGTCCTGCTTCATTTTTAGCGTATTTAAAAATACCAGTGTAGACCGCCACTTTACCACCAGGAAGACAGAAAGCATTGGGCTCATCACTTTGAAGTGTTCTAAATTCCCATTTGAAGTCTGGTTGGTTGGCGACAGCGGCGATACGCTTTCCGATTTCTTCAACCATCTTTGCTTCAGGAGTTCCTTTCACTTCTTTTTCTTTTGAAAGGATTTCTTTGTAAGCTTCTTCACCTTGTTTATTTTCACTTTCAGATGATGTTAATAAAAATGCTTTATTTCCCGTCACCGGTGTCGTCGAACAAGAAGCACTAATAAGGAGTAGGGCAATTAAAAAAATTCTTTTCATACTTAACCTTTTTTATCCGCAATGGTTTCATCAAGTAATATATCGATTTTAAATTTTTTAGAACACTCTTTTAGAATTTGTTCCATTTCACCTTTTAAGTTTAGATCGCCACGGAGTTCGATGTCTCTATACTGAGCGTGATGGGGGTGCTCAATGGTTGAGTAAAAGCAGATGCCATCGTTGGCCTCGAGTTGGAAATAAAAAAAAGCTGAATCTTCTTTATTAAGTCTGATGATGTAGTGAAAAAGTTGACTGTATTGATTTGACATAGAACCCTTAAAACACGTTTGACATGTATCTGATCTGATTTAGAATAAAAGTTAAGTTATCGCATTCACATTTACAAGTCATGGAGGACAAAAAGTGAAGAGGATTTATGCCAGTAAGGCCATAAACAGCGGTTTGCTATTATGTAGCACCCTGTTTCTAACCTCATGTTCATCGCTTTGGTTGCATCGCGATCAAACAGTGGACTCTGCTTTAAATGATGGAGTGCAATCGCAGTCGTCGACAGTTCCAAAAGAGCAATATGACGAGCTTGCTAGAAAGTACAACGATCTTTTAAATCAATCCAAGAATTTAAAATCACAAGAAGTTGCAGCTGCTCAGCCAGCAGCAAACCCTAATGAACAGAAGAGGCCTGAAATTGCGGAGAGCACTGTGCTTGACCCTTCTGAGTTAGTGAATAAGATTGATCACGCTATTCCAGATGCACCTAATCTTGATGGCGTAGATGCGCTTGCAGCAGTTAAAGAAGAAAAAGGTCCGGCCCTTCCAACAAGTATGGGAGTTAAGACTGTTAACAATACAGATGAAATTGATGACCAGATCTCAAGACTGCGCGAAGTGCAGGAGTTAGTTAAGGTTAATAAGTTTGAGCAGGCACTCATCATCTTAAAAGAGCTTGAAGCTTCAAAAGAAAAGCAAATCGTTGTCCGCGCAAAAATGATGTTGGGCGATCTTCTCTTTGCTCAAGGTGAATTTGACCTGGCCTCACAAGTGTATGAAGAAATCATTGGAAAATATGCCTTCTCAGGATTTGTTATCAAGGCCCTGGGGAAACTGGTTGTGTGCAGTGAAAAACTAAAACAACCTGAAAAACAAGCGAAGTATTATTCGCTTTTACACGATTTCTTTGAAGCAACTTAAAAGTTAAGGATAGGCTAGGATGGCAGTATCTAAGAACAAGTATTTATTTTTGGTTTTATTGGCGAGTCTTGCTAGTGGGAAAGTTCACGCGCAAGAGCCGACAAATGCTGACCTGGAAGAAGTAAATGTTTTTGAATCACTGAACCCATCGGGCGATTCTGCTTCGGCACCAACGACAGATGTGCAGATGTCGACTCTCGAAGAACAAGATGACCTCCAGTCTTTAAAAGAAGATGTAGGGGAAATTGTTTTTGATAAAGAGCCAGTTAAAAACCCAACAGACATGGAAGGCAAGGCTCCGATTGAGCCGGCCGATCAAAAAGGGCCTTTAAACGTTGTCAGTCCTAAGGGGCAGAATGTTTCTAGTGCGGCCGATGATAAAGCGGAAATTATCGCCGATGAAGGCGTTAATTTTGATGTCGGAAGTGAAGAGAAGAAGCTTTTAGAGCTTTCTAAATACGTTCAGCATAAAATCACTCCAAAGGAGTGGGATGACCTGGCGATTAAGTCAAAATTAGAGAAATACGAAGTTCAAAAAGGTGATTACCTTTGGAAAATTTCGAAGTCGTTATTTGGTTCAGGTTTTTATTATTCAAAAATCTGGTCGCTAAATCCGCAGATTACCAACCCCCATGAGATTGAACCGGGAACAATCCTGGCCTTCGATACAGGGGATGCCGACACTTTCCCGCAAGTTCAAGTGGGCGAGTTTAGCGATGATGAAATTGAAAGAGCAAAAGGCGGTGGAGCTTACACAAGTTCAGATGATAGGAACCGTCCTTCTTGGATTCAGGAAAGAAAGAAGCTTCTGGATCAAGGGGTGTATTTCCAGTTTGCTTCGGAAGAGACATATGAAGATTTAGAGCGTTTGGAAAAACAACAGCGCAATACTGAATACGAAAAATATGATCCACCAATGTCAGATATCGTTATTGCGGAGCCGTCTGAAGCTTACGACAGCAGTGGTTTTGATAAGAGCAATAAAATTGTTTTCAATTACAAAGAAGGTTTCTTCTTAAATACCTTTGTTACAACCAACGTTGTTCAGGATTTAGGGGAGATTAAAGCGTCACCGAAAGAGTCTGTTTTTATTAATAAACTTGAAACTCTTTATGTTAATTTCGACAAATCAACGAAGGTCAAACCAGGGGATATGTTCTCAGTTTATACTTCGGGTGGAGAAGTGAAACATCCGGTGTCTGATCGTTCAGGATTTTTATATACGACAACGGCACAAATTAAGGCCATTAGAAAGATTGACGACGTTTGGGAGTGTCAGGTTGTAGAGCAGTCGGGACTTGTTCAAAGAAAAGACCGCATCACTGTGTACACTCCAAAAATTGGAAAACTTGCAAAGACGTTTAGTAGAAGAAATGTTGAAGCGGCCATTATTGGCAGTTACCGCGATTCTATCTCGGGCCTTTCTTACGGAGATGTCGTTTATCTTGACCGTGGGCGCGCCGATGGAGTCGAGTTAGGAAATGTTTTTGATATTTACTCTTTTGTTGATCGCGGGACTCAGAGAAAAATCACTCCAAGCCCGACGTATAAGATTGGTGAATTGACAGTTATTAATATTACTGACAATTTTGCTACCGCTCTAATTACTGGCTCAATGAATGAAATTGCAGTGGGAAGTATTGCAATTACAAGAACTCAGGAAGAACAGGCGAGAAGTATTCGCTTAAAAGGCAAAGACAAGCTTATTGACGTCAAGAAAATGGAAGGCAAAGCTCTTGATGAGTTAGACGTAGAGTTAAATCTTGATGATGTAAGCCAAGATATTTTAAATAAAGCTGATAAAATTCAATTAACCGAAGACGAGCTAGAAGAGCTAGAGCGTCAGGAGCGCGACAAGTCAGTAATCAAAGACTCTGAGCGCGATGTTAAAGAGTTAGATCGTCTCGAGTCGGAAATTAGAGATGCTGAGGGCTCTCTCAATGAATCGAAAGTGGATGAGGATAAGTTCCTGGAGCAGCAGAGTCTTGAAGAATTAGAGAAGAAATCTAAACAACAAGATCCTAATGCATTCGAGTCACTAAACGAAATTGAGAAGGACATCGGAAGAAAGTATCTCGATGAAGACATCAACAACAAAGAGAATCCATACGGTCTGACTGAGTTTGACCTTGAAGAAGTGGATGAGTTGTTGAATACTGATCTCAAAAAGTAGTTACCAAAAATTTAATTAAGACACTAAGGTAAAAAACATGTGTGCAAAAGCAGTTGCTAAAAAAGCGGCGAAAAAAGTCGTCGTGAAAAAGACACCAGCAAAAGCAGCAAAAGCTGTCGTGGCCAAAAAAGCTCCGAAAGTAGCTGGAAGCAAGGCAGATAAAGACGACAATGAAAAAGTGTACGGAGATTATGACCTGGTGGTCGTTGAGTCTCCGTCAAAAGCAAAAACCATTAAAAAATATTTAGGGAAGGGATTTCAGGTTGTGGCGTCTAACGGTCACATCAAAGACCTTCCAAAATCAAAACTAGGTGTTGATGTTAAAGATGACTTCGCCCTAGACCTTGTTCCGATTACTGGAAAAAAAGATAAGATCGAAAGAATTCAGGAACTCGCTCGTCATGCCAACCAAATCTACCTCGCACCAGATATGGACCGCGAAGGAGAGGCGATCGCTTTCCATCTTGCTGAAGAAATCGGAAAAAAGAAAAGGATCCACAGAGTTGTTTTTAACGCCGTAACAAAAACTGCGGTTAAAAATGCGATTGATAATCCAACTGAACTTAATCAGCCAATGTATGACTCGCAAAAGACAAGACGTGTTCTTGACCGTCTTGTGGGTTACAAAATTTCGCCAATCCTTTGGGACAAAGTTCAAAGAGGGATTTCAGCGGGACGTGTTCAGTCGGTAGCTTTAAGAGTTATTGTTGAGCGCGAAGACCAGATTAAAAAATTCGTTTCAGAGAAATGGTTTTCAATTCAAGGTGAACTTGAAAAGAAAGGTATTAACTTTGAAGTGCGCTACTACGGTGAAGAGCAAGGGAAGAAAACTGAACTTGATGGAAACGCCGGAGAAAAACTTGCAAAGAGTGTTCTCGCAGACATCAAAGGCAAGCCACTAAAAGCAATCGAAGTTAAGAAAAAAGAAAGAAAACAAAACCCAACAGCGCCATTTACAACATCTAAACTTCAGCAGGAAGCCGCTAACAAGCTGGGCTTTACGGCCAAGAGAACGATGATGGTTGCTCAAATGCTTTATGAAGGGGTTCAACTAAGAGACCACGGTCTTCAAGGTTTGATCACTTATATGAGAACGGACTCGGTGAGAACTGAGCCGGAAGCAATGAAGTCTCTTCGCGATTACATCAAAAAGAAGTACGGAAAAGATTCTTTATCTGCTGAAGAAATTGTTTATAAGAAAAAGGGAACAAGTAAGGTACAAGACGCCCACGAGGCCATCCGTCCAACTAACCTTGAGTTCACACCGGATGAAGTGCGTGGTGATTTGGATCCTGATCAACAAAAGCTTTATGAGCTAATCTGGAATAAGTTTATCTCATCTCAAATGGCCCCTGCGGTTATTGATCAGACAACTGTCACTTTCGAAGCAGCTGGGCACTACTTTAAATCAAACGGATCGATTGTAAAATTCCCGGGATTTAGAACTGTATATCTTGATTCTCTTGCTGAAAAGCAAAGCAAAAAGAACGAAGACGATTCAGAAGAAAATGAAGAACCGAAAACAGGACTTCTTCCAGATATCGCAGAAGGTGAGACATTCGCTCAGAAGAAAGCAATCGACATGGAAGAGCACTGGACTTCACCTCCTCCAAGATTTAATGAAGCTTCTCTGGTTAAAGCTCTTGAAGAAGATGGAATCGGGCGCCCGTCTACATACGCGGCAATCATTTCAAACATTCAAGATAGAAACTATGTAGAAAAAATTGAAAACCGTTTCGTTCCAACTGAACTTGGAAACGTCGTGTGCAAAATGTTAGTGGAGAGTTTCCCTGACGTTATGGATATTGAATTCACCGCTAAGGTTGAAGAGCTTCTGGATAAGATCGAAGAAGGCGACGTTAGTTGGAAGAAAGTTCTTCGCGAATTCTGGAAAGGGTTTGAGTTGACGCTTGAAAAAGCGAAAGACGAAATGAAGAACCTTAAAAAGCAATCGATCCCAACTGGGGTTCATTGCCGCAAATGCGCTGATGGTGAATACCAGATTAAGTGGGGGAAAAACGGGCAGTTCCTTGCTTGTTCAAACTACCCGGACTGTAACTCTACAGAAGACTTTAAAAAGTCTCTGGATGGCGTTATCACAATTATTGAAAAAGAATTCGCTAAAGACCCATGCCCAACGTGCGGCAAGCGTTTAGCGATTAAAAAAGGGAAATACGGGAAGTTCTTAGCATGTGAGGATTACCCTCAGTGTGCGACGACTTTACCATTTACCCTGGACGTTCAATGTCCGCTTTGTAAGGTTGGTAAATTCGCAGAGAAGAAAAGCCGTTACGGAAAACTATTCTACGGATGTTCAAACTACCCTGAGTGTTCAAACGCTATGTGGACAAAACCATACGCCTTCGATTGCCCTTCGTGTGGCCACCCGGTTATGGGAGAGAAGTTTACGAAGAAAAATGGTAAGCAATTGGAATGTCCTAAGTGTCGTCACCGCGTAGACATCGCGGATACTCCGTTCCGTGTCGATGAAGAATCGGGCGAGATAATGGAAGAAGTAGCAGAGTAAAAAATAAAAAGGGCCTCAATAAGAGGCCCTTTTTTTATATGCTCCCGGGTGTTAGGGCACCCTGAAAGCTTTAAAACTTATAAACCAGTGTTCCCATTGTTCTCTTTTCGATTTCTTTCGTCTCAAAAGCATCACCATTCATTGAACCAGTTCTGATATTGTACTCGTGAGAAAGTTGAAGCTTTAAGTTCTTTGTTAAGCTGAAGCTTACATACACGCGGTTGATGTGCATTGTATCCGAGAATGTGTTTCCGCTTGTCGCCTCAACTCTGTTTCTATTATTGATACTTGTCGCTGAAGAGTGTTGTCCCCAGTATCCAACCTCCCATCTTCCTTTTGAGATTGAGATGGCGGCGATGGCCGAAGCACCAGCTCCCCAGTAGTATCCTTTTCTTTTCATTACGCTTGATTCGTTATCAATTCCACCGTTAGCTGTTCTGTATTTTTCCAGTGAGTATGCTTTTACCATCGCGAAGTCACCGTAGATACCGAAGTCCGCTCTTATGTTAAAGCCATTGTAGTTAATGTTGGCGTGAGCTGTTGCTCCTAAAATATTAACTGTACCGTAGAAATCTTCTTTATCTGAAAGCTCTGCGCCTCCGCGGTCATGCCATGTTGATCCCGAACCGATACCAACGACCAGGTCGTATCCACGTAGTTGTCCTTTTTCATCTTTTGTCATGTTCTTCTGGTGGTAGGCCGCCATTACAACTTGAGCAACAACTCGAAGATCTGTTAGTCCCTGGTTACCGTTAAGCTCCACGATCATTTTAGACATTGCTGTATCGTAAACGAGTTGTCCGCCTTTACCTTCTTTGTTGTAGTCTTCCATCTTTACAACTGTCGCGTTCATACCAATCACGTAGTCGCTATTTTTAGATGGCTCGTAGGCCTTTTGTCCTTTTTCAAGACCAACGTAGACTGAGATGTCTGACCAACGTGGCTTTTTACAGTCTGGTTGAGCAGCGTATTTATCGCCTTTATAAGCTTTATCCAGAGCATGGTTTAGCGCCATATTTGGGTTCAGAGTATAACCAAGAGCTTTTGCTCCAAGTGAATTTTTAGAAACAAGTGCACATGAGATCTGGTAAGTTGCTTCACCGATAACATAACCACCAATAGGAGTTAAGATCTGGTCGTTGATTGACATAACTTCATGGTACTCAAGAGTTTCCCATGCTGTTGAAGAAGCAAATCCAATAAGTGCTGACTCAAGAGAGTTAAATCCGTTTGTACGCGCTGTCTGGTAGTACATTACTCCGGCGTAAGTGTGGCCGTAGTTTGAGAATTTATCGTTGTCGTCAAAAAGGATAGCGTCACCTGTGACGTATTTTCCTTTTAGACCTGATGAAAGAGAGTAGTCGAAGTCAACCTGGTTGAAGACCAGGTTCTTGTAATAGATTGCCATGGCCGCTGAAAGCTGAACTCCGATTTCAATACCAGTTCTTAAATAGTTCTTCTTTCTTGGTGATTCATTTTCATAAAGTGTGATTGCTTTGTTGATAGAGATGGGCTCCATCGTCATGTTGTCTAAGAATACACCTTTTTTCTCATCGTATGAAATCTGGTTAGATTCAAATGCACCGTTAGCAAGAACTCCGGCCTTATAGGCAAGTTCGTTGTCAGCGTATAAGAAGATGTTACCTAGAACTTTGGCAAAAGCGTCTTCTTTAGAAGCTTTTGATGTCGGGCTATCCTGGAAGTTCCATCCAACTGCTTTAAAGTCAGAGTCGTGAACGCGCGACCAGTTTGTGATATCCATGGCCAGAGAAGAGTCACTATTTTTAGTAATACGTAAGTGGTAGTCATACGACTTAGAGAGTTTTCCCAAATCGGCATCCATAAAGTTATCAGTGTCGAATTCACGACAAGTGATGTTTGTTCCGTTTTCTGTAATTTGGTTAGCGATGGTGTAGACCTGAAGACATGTGCTTCTTTTCCAATCTTTGCTTTTGTTGTCTTTTAAATCACCAACAGAAACTAAGATCTTCTTCTGTGGGATGAAACCCGCAGAAGCTCCAAAAGAGACTGCAAGCAGTAAAAGAGCAAATAATGAGTAAGTCTTCATAAAAAGATCTCCCACAGAAATGACATTGATTACAGAGCATAGAGAGCAAGAAGGGGGCCGAGGATTTAGGCTTAAAATTCCATGGGATAGGAAAAAGAGAGTGTCTAAGATTTAGACAGGTGCAGATTTCTTAACAAATTACAAACAAAAGGCCCCGTTCATATGAAGAGCAGGTCTTATACAGGTTTTAAGGTCTTATTTCTGTTTCATGACTTCGGTCATTTTGCTAACATATCAAGCATGATTCAAGTCTTATATGAGGATTCTGACTTTCTAATCTTCAATAAACCTTCTGGTTTAATCGTTCACGCGACGGTGGATAAGTCGCGCGAAAACCTCTACGACATTCTAAAAAAAGATCATCCGGAGCTGGCGATTCTTCACCGCCTGGACAAAGACACATCTGGCGCCATGCTCTTTTCTAAAAATCCAGAAATAAATAAAGACATCCAGGCCATATTTGATGAAAGGACGATTGAGAAAACCTATATCGCTTTAGTTCACGGTGAATGGGAAGGTGAGAAGGGGATGATGGAAGACTTTCTTAAAAAAGAGAAAGTGAAGAATAAAGAAAAGATGGTGAAGGTTTTAAAAGGTGGACAGAAGGCCATTACATATTTTGAAAAGAAAGAATATAAAAACGGTGTATCACTCATGAGCTTTACACTGGAAACAGGACGTATGCACCAGATCCGAGTCCAATCTGCACTTCGCAATCACCCTCTGATGGGCGATGCTTTTTATGGCAAACCTGATAAGGCTGAGCGCTTGTTTTTGCACTCTCATCACTTGGAGTTTCAATTCCAAGGGCGACTGATTTCAGTCACCGCTCCATTGCCGGAAGAATTTAAACGATATTTTTAGCAAGAGAATAGATTCCAGCTGGAAGAATTCTCGGGTCATTTGAGTGGCGAACACCTAGCTCTCCAACCACGATTTCCTTTTTTGATTTGTGATCGTTCATGATGTTTCTTAAAGCTTCCGACTGCACACCATGAGTGTGAGAAGAAAGAAAGAAGAAACTCTTTTCGCGGTTTAGGATGTTGTAGCAATCCGTAACCATCTCATGAATCATCTGTTCAAATTCCCAGACTTCTTTATTGGCCCCGTGACCCCAGCTCGGTGGATCGGCCAGGATTGCATCGTATTTGAAACCTTTTCTTAGAGAATGTTTAATAAACCCTCTCACGTCTTCTTGAACGAATTTAATTTTTTTAGTGTCTAACTTAGAGAGTTCAGCGTTTTCTCTTCCCCAAGTCAGAACTCCTTTACTTGAATCCACATGAAAAACTTCTGCCCCTGTTGAAAGAACAGCAAGGCTGGCGCATCCAGTGTATCCAAACAAGTTTAAAAACTTAATTGGACGTCCCAGTTCTTTTTGAAGTGCTTCTGTTTCACGAACAAGTGTGTTCCAAACAGCTTGCTGTTCAAAGAAGACTCCGCAATGGCCAAAAGAAGTGAACTTTAATTTGAATTTTAGTTTTTCCCATTCAAGCACTAAGTCTTGTGGCTCTTTATTTTTGTGTTGCCAAGTTCCGCCACCATCAGACTTTCTAATACAAACTGACGTTGCTTTTTTCCATTCACCTTCAGATAAGCGCGGGGCCCAGATGGCCTGAGGAGAGGGACGTTCAACAGTAACCCCTGCGATGATTTCGAGTTTTTTACCAAAACCAGAATCGAGCAGAGTGTAGCCTGGGATATTTTCAGAAACTAAATTTGTCATGGGAGGTTTATAGCGATAGAGGTCAAAACTCGCAAGCTTTTGTGTAAAAAGGAGGCATTTTTAGGGGTTTAGAGGGCAATTTTGAGGGCAAAAGTTGTTAAATCGTGCTTTCATTTTTATACTAAGGGTTCCAATGCGCACCTTTAGCTCAGCTGGATAGAGTAGCTGGCTTCGAACCAGTTGGTCGGGGGTTCGAATCCCTCAGGGTGCGCCATCTTTACTTTTGTAAACAATTTCAAAAAATAGTTTTTAAAAAAAAATTCAGGATTGATATCTGAATATAAAAAAAGAATTGCTTCAGCATTTGGGCCAATAACAACATAAGCCAGCACTAATAAAAACCCCCTCGTGATAAGAGCTCTTCACGCAAATATCCTTCCTGCTTAAATCCTACTTTTTCGAGTAATTGTCTCAAATCCAAATTTAACCAAGGCTGCAGCAAGCTCAGTACCGTATCCTTTGCGCCAAAGTTGTTTGTTAAGAATGTAGCCTAATCCACCGTGCTTATGGATATCACTTCTGATCCACACGCTAGAGCTACCGATAACAGTTCCAGAAGATTTCAGAGTGACTCGGACATTTGAAAAGGTCTTAAAATTAGATTTGCTGTCTGGATTTCCATAGTAAAATTTTAACAAATGCTACTTCTCGGTGCAAAGAAACTTCGTCGAGTCGACCTTGAAACTTCAATTAAATGGGATAGTGAAAATAAAAAAGACCATCGGTTAGGATGATCTTGTCTTATCTTACGATTCTGTATTTACTCACATTCACCATCACTATCACCACTGCCAATCTCGATGATTTCACAATTGTCTTTTTTGATTGTGATATAAAAGAAATCAGAAGGGCCGCAAGAGCGAGTTTCATAGTGACCTCCATATAAATTGTTGGGTCAGAGATAGCAGAATTATGACGAGGGGTGCAAGTTAAGCTATTATTATCTTTTCACTAATGGTGAAAAAGCGACCTAAGTCATGGTTTCTTTTTGGCAATTATGGTTTTTTAAAGTAAAGAGGAGCCTATGCTATTTGATACCCAAAAAATGAATAAAGTCCCATTCGAAGACATGAACGAAGTTCACGCTGAAGAGCTTGAACTGGCCAATACTATCTACGAATACCTCACATCAACCAAAGACTATGACCACGCTCGCATCGAAAAAATGCTGGAAGAGTTTGCTTTTCACTTGAGAGATCATTTTCTCTTTGAAGAAGACATGATGGCAGAAACGAATTGTCCGATTTTAGGATGTCACTCTAATGAGCATAAGCGCGTCCAGAAAATTATGTATCAACTCTTTCAAGAGTACGCTTTAACTAAAGACGTGAGTCTGCTAAAATTTTATTTTGAATTCGAATTCAAGTCATGGATTGAAAATCACATCTTGACGATGGATATGGTGACGGGAGCTTATCTAAAAGATCCTGAAGCTTTTATGAAGCAGGCTGCGGCAACTCAGGGATAAAGTTTTCCACAAAGATCCATACATTCTTCGTCATTAGTCGCTTCTTTCTTTTTAGCAAAAGCAATCCCGGCCACGTTCGCACGAATGTCGGCCGTTTCAGGATTTCCCATTCCCATTATATCTAGCAATTCTTTGAGAAGACCGGCACTGTAAGCATCCAGTGTTCCGCATCGAAGTGTCAGCATACAAGAGACTGAACAGTGCTTGAATTTGTCGCGTGCATTAGGTGCGTTGACCTTGGTAACAAGGGGCTTCACGTAAAAAGCCGAGCAGACAAAATTTTCCTCTTCATTGGCAAATGAAGCAGACGAATTCAAGAGAAGTAAAAGAGAAATTAATTTTAGCATGCAGCAATAGTAGAACGTCTTTTATAGTTGAGCAATTCAGATTTACTGACATTCATCATCATAAAAATTGTTTTGTAAAAAATTTTCTTCTTGCTATACTTCTCACGAAAGGAGAGTTCTTGAAAAGCAAGATAACCATCTTCGTTATTCTTTGCGCAGTGATTGGTCTCTCTTTAGGATTGGGGTCTTTTACCTTCATCTACGGGAAAGGTTATTCGTATTTGCAGGATGATCCAAAGGCCTGCGTAAACTGCCACATTATGAAAGACCAATATGATAGTTGGTCCAAATCGTCGCATAAAAGTGTGGCGACTTGTAATTCATGTCATTCTCCTCAAGAGTTTTATCTTAAATACCTCAATAAAGCAGAAAATGGGTTTAACCACGGATGGAAATTCACTAGCGGTAAATACCGCGACCCCATTAGAATCAGAGAACATAATTTTGATATTGCCATGAAGTCATGTCTGCACTGTCATGGAGATTTAATGAATTCGGCCCCGCACGAGAAGCCTTTATTAGAAGGGCGCTCATGCGTGCAATGCCATAGGGATGTTGGTCACAGTCATTAAGAGGGGAAAATGAATAAAAAGCAATTGGCCTTAATCGTTGTTGTCTTTACCATTGTGGGTGCGGGAATTGGTTTTCTTGCTACTGACATTGCAGTGAAAAAGAGCGAGCAGAAAAATCCATTCTTTCGCGTGGTCGAAATCTCTCCATTAGAAGACGACCCGGCAGTTTGGGGAAAGAATTTTCCTCTACAGTATGACTCTTATTTAAAAACAGTTGATCAAGTTCGCACTAAACATGGTGGATCTGAATCTATTCCACGTATGCCTACGAGTGCGGATCCTCGCGATAATGTGGCCCAGGACAAATTAAAAGAAGACCCGCGTTTAAAGATGATGTGGTTAGGATACGCTTTTAGTAAAGACTTCCGTGAAGAAAGAGGGCACGCCTACATGCTGGAAGATCAACTCTTCACAGGGCGCCAGCAAGTACCGCAACCGGGAGCTTGTTTAAACTGTCACGCTTCAACTTATCCGATGATGTATAAACTTGGTAATGGAGATATTCAAAAAGGGTTTGATCTTATGAATAAGATGCCTTACCACGAAGCAGTTAAAGGTGTGAAACATCCGGTGAGTTGTATCGACTGTCACGATTCACAGAGCATGCAGTTAAGAGTCACTCGCCCTGCTTTTATGGAGGGGATTGCAAAGTACAAGGCAACTCTTGGTGTTCAAAAGTATGAAGTTAACAAAATGGCCACACGCCAGGAGATGCGCACATTTGTGTGTGCTCAATGCCATGTTGAATACTATTTCAAGGGACCTGAAAAGCGCTTAACCTTTCCTTGGGATAAAGGAATTAAGGGCGACGAGATCTTAAAAGAGTATCAGGAAAATGGTCACAAAGACTGGATTCATGCTGAGACAAAAGCACCGGTTCTTAAAGCACAACACCCGGAGTTTGAAATGTATAGCCAGGGTGTTCATGCAAAGTCAGGAGTTTCATGTGTTGACTGTCACATGCCTTACCAGCGTGTTGGTGCGATGAAAATCACAGATCACCAAGCGAGAAGCCCACTTCTTAATATCAATAAGTCATGTCAGACTTGCCACCATTCACCAGAGTCAGAGCTTTTAAACAAAGTAGAGTTGATTCAATCAAGACATCTTGAAATGCGCGATAGAGCGCTAGATGCACTGATGGCCTTTATTACTGATCTGAAAAATGCACAGGCCAAAAATTTTGATCCGGCAAAAATTAAGAAGGCCCAAAATCTTCAAAGAGAAGCACAGTTCTTAATCGACTTTGTAGAAGCAGAAAACTCAGCAGGTTTCCATGCTCCACAGGAGGCAGCTCGTTTAATGGTGCAGGCCTTGGATAAAATCAGGGAAGGACAGTTAATTCTAAGATAAAAAAGGGCCGCTCGATGCGGCCTTTTTTATTTAATCTTTTTTAGTCTTTCAATTAAAAGTTTGTTGGCCGTTTCGTAATCAGGCAGATCTGATCCTTTTGTCAGCAGGCTTCTGACTTCTTCGACGATGGCATCGCCAATTTTCTTTAACATCACTTTTTTCTCATTGAGATTCTTTGGCCATAAATTCTTGCCAATATAAGTTCTAGTATAAGCAAAGTAGCCGTGCTCTTCTGTCATAAACACTTTATGGCGGTCAGTGAATTCTGTATTGAAGTCACGGGTCTGAACCATTTTAAAGGCCCTGTCGTTCATTTCGTCGTAATAAAGGGCACTAAAGATCGCACTTTTATCATCAAGGTGATAATTGGCCACAACATCAGCGTACAATTCAGAGTAGCTAGTTGTTAAACGGGCAAAAAGGATAAAATTTTTGTTTGCTAGAAGCTCTTTGTTTTTTACTTCCAGTTCTTGTTGAATATCTTTTGAATCAGGATTTTTCAGGGCCGCAATTTTAAGCGCGGAAATTTCCTGACTAAGAGGAATAAATCCTGCGTATTGAGGGAATTGTTTTAAAAGTTCATTCTCAAGTTTTTTCTCTAAGAGGGCATGGCCGTATTCATGGGCGACAGTTGCCAGGTTGGCCACAACTGTCGTTGGATACTCCTGACCAAACTCGCTGGTGAAAATTAAGCGTTCTGGTACCTGAATAATAGTTCCACCATCAAAGCTTGCGTTGTCGAAAATATGCTGAACAAAAAGATTAACAGGAACCTTCTCTTCACTAAATTTTTGAACACCAATAATCATGTCTTCGACATTGGTTACATACCGACAGTCCATTTGTCCTGAGCTGGAAATGGCATACGCTTCAATAACCGGACTTTTCTCCTTTAAAGGGCAGTCGCCGGCAAAAGCTGAAGTCGTAATAAAGCTACCTAAAAGCAGAGCAAGTGTTGGGATTGTTTTCATGGGCTTATTGTAGAACTAATAAAGGAGTGCTGGGGGGTTTATGTAAAAAATACTCTGCCCCTTTAGAGCTTCCCGGGCTCAGACATAATCAAGCTAAATAAATAATGGTGTCCTTATAAAAGAGTTTATGGCCTACGCCCTTCTTTTAATGTCTTTTTCTGTTTTTGCTGAAACGAGAATTACGGGTAAAGAAGCTGAAAATCTCTTTAATAGCCTGGAAGGTCAATATGAATACACTTCAGGGGCTCTGGCCACTGTTAGTTATGAGTGTATTGTAAATTAATTAAAAGACTTTATAGAGAACACTAAAAATAAATCTTAGCTCCTGCTGTTTATTGACGGTAGGAGATTGATAAACTTCTTTCCCATACATTTTTATTCCAGTCGCAAACACGTAAGTCCAACGGTCTACAAAATAATTTGTTTCCAGCATAGCACCATAATTAAAAGTATAAGAAGGTTTGTATTCGCTAAAAGCACTTCTTGTCGCTTCTTCTGGTTTGACTCCAAAATAGTATCGTACATACTCTTTATCCCAGAATTGGAGAAAGACCTGTGGTGAGAATTTCCAGGAAAGGCGGTAACGAAATTCAGGAGCAAGATTGGCCTTGAGAACATAACCTTTATCTTTAAAAAAATCGTTGTAAAAAGTTAGCTCAAACAAATTGAACTTCAAAATAGACCCAAAGAATAATCCCATGGACCTATTTTTTAACCCTGGTCCTTGATATGGCTCGCCTTCAAGTAGTCCCATCCCAATTAAACTGACATCTTTGTAATGAAAGAGCAGTGAGCCCAGCCCGTTCTTATTGAGAAAAAGAGGCCCATAACGAAAAAAGAAAGCAGGTACTGGTTCAATGACTGGATCTTTTTTCTGAAAAGTTTTTTGGTCCCTTACTCTAACATTTGTATGAATATTAAGTGCCGGCCCAATATTAAATTCATAAAAAGACATCTGCCCTTTAAGTTGCCATGGATAGATGAATAGGTTTTGATCTTTATTTTCTTCATCCAAGATCTGGATTCTTTCTATAACGGCAGACTTTAAAGCTGTGCCGTAGTCAATTTTGATATGGCTTAAGTTATAAACCTTGTCATCAAAATGCAGGGCCCTCACTAGTTGGCAACTAGGAGATGTTTCAGATTGCTTATAAAAAAATTCAAAAAAAAGATTTTGTGATCCTTTTAGTGAAAAGGTGATGTGCTCAGGAGTGACTTCTTCCTGATCAATCTCCAGGTTAATTTTCTTTTGTAAATAAGAGGCCAGGTCAACAATCAAGTTTCTATTGTTAGTCTGACTGATAGGGGCGATTATAATGCGTTCGACACCTTCAAAAGAACATTCCTTTTTTGGGACAATGCTGTAGGTAAAATCGGTATTGTCACTCAAAGGTAGCGTTAAAAGGACAACCGCAGGGAGTTCTGCCCTAAGTGACCAGGAAAAAAGAAAAAATAAAAGAGTGTATAGCTTGAGCATGAATGAAAACACCTTGTCCTAGTGTTTTCGTTTGCAAATCTCTTACCACCATTTTTCATAATGAATGTGATCGAGGGGAACGCCAGCTTCTTTAAGTTCATTAACCATAGAATCAATCATTGGTCGTGGGCCGCAGATAAAAAAATGTGATCCCAAATCCGTTTCATATTTTTTTAGCATGGCAAGGTTTACTCGTGTGGTTTCGCCTGACCAATTCGTGGTGTGACCTTTGGTAGCCGTGAAAATGCTGTAAGGAGCAAGTTCTTCGCGAAAGAGAATGTCTTCTTCGTAAGACACAGAATAAAAATGCTTCAGAGAGTTTTTGATCTTATCAACACTTCTGAACATTGAAAGAAGTGGAGTGACCCCAATGCCTCCGGCAATAAAAACCAAAGGGGATGACATGTATTCTTCTTTTAAAAAGAATTTTCCCTGCCCTTCAGTGATCATGACTTCCTGGCCGGGAGTGATTTGGTGAAGGAACTGAGTCACCGGGTGTGTGCTTGACTCGCGCACAGCAAGGGTTATAAAGCCTTTCTCCTGAATGGCCGAGGTAATGGTATAGCCTCCGATATTTTTGCCTTCAATCGGGGCATAAAGGTCTATCCATTGGCCAGGCTTGAAGTCAAAAGAGCGGGAACCATATTCTAGTTTGAAGGCCTTAATTCTAGCCGTGACTTGCTTGATTTCAGTAATGGTTGCTTTAAAAAGGTCAGGTTGATTGTTCATACAATCAACCTAACACAAGTTTATTGAATTTGAATATTAGAAATGCTTCCGCCTTTTCCAGAGAAAACTTCATCACTGATGACTTTGAATTTTAGATCTATTTTCTTACCAGCAAAGGCAGCTAGACTGATATGAAAGCTGTCATTGATTGGTTTAGAGTTCGGTTCCATCAGTTTTGTTTCTTTTCCATCAACAATGGCCACAATCTCAAAGAAGTCATAATCAGGCTCTGTATCCATTGTCAGGTCAAACGAAAGCATGGCCTCTATCTTTGGAAGTTCAACTGAAAGAGTCGCCTCAGTTACTGATTCCGGGCAATAGCCTTCAAGTACAATAGAGTTTGCTGATTTTTTCCAGCCGCAATCTGCATTTTGTGGATAAACAGTTGTAACTGTATCACCGATAATATTGATGTCTTGTAACTTTTTAAATGCTGGAAGTGTTTCAAGAAGGAGTGAAGTTCTTAAAACCGGAAGGCGTGATGAAGCACTACGGTCAAAACCGTAGACTTCGACAGTTTCAGTTCCATAAGGTGTGTTTTTAGAGCTTAAAACAATAGCAATTTTATCCTGCTCATTTTTTTCAAAGCGCTGAACAAACTTTTTATTCTTAAAGACTGAAATATAATCAACATTTCCAACTGCTGCTTCTAGGTTAACCACTGTATCGCCGTGAACCTGAATTGAATTTTGGTCAAAGTTGACAAATGTGTCAGAAGATTTCTTTAATGATTGGTCTTTTAGGAAATCATTATAAATTCTAGCAACAACAGTTGAATTTGAAGTTAAAAGGTCTTCAGCTTCTTCTTCCAGGACGATATCACTTGCAACTCCGCGGTCTTCAATCAGAGAATTGTCGATCATGCGGTGAGCATGTCTTGCAGTCACTCGCATTGAGATATTTTGTGGTGGAACTGGCATTTCAACAGCATCAAAAGCTGGTTTTAAATATCCCGTGGCCCATACGTTGGCCCCTCCACCAAAAGTCGAGTGGTCAGTCCCGTAGATTTTCACTCGCGCATAGTCTTTCATGACAGCAGAGAAAAGGTCACAAGATGAAAAACACTCACTGTTAGTTAGAAGAACAACTTTACCAAAATAACTTTGAGAAACGCGTGAAAGATCTGAGATTGTTGTCAGGTTTCCTGGTCCAACAAGAGTATTGTTATCGACTTGAGGAAGCATTAGTTTTAACCATGATGGATCGTCTTTAAACATAAATGACATAAAGTCATTTGCTCTGACATAAAAAGGAATGTTTTTTACAGGCATAGCTCCAAAAAGAGCGGCCATTTTTTCAGCAAAACTGATTTGCCCGCCATAGTTTCCGCGAAGATCGATAACAAGCGCACTGGTATCTGCCAGGTTTTGAGTTAAGACTTTTTTGACTTCGGCCACTGCGGCGTTTGGACCTTCTGGGGTATCAAAGCTGTCTAGTTTTAAGTACCCAAAACGTTGTCCCTGAAATGGGATTTCTTTCCAGAAAAGATTAGGGTGCTTTGTCGTATGTAAATCAACCAAGCTAACAAGACTAGAGTCTGCTGTAAGAGATTTTTTCTTAAGGAGTGGAAGTTTATTCTTAAAGAACGTGATGAATTTATTCTTCCAGTTTAAGAAGAATGTCTTACGTTCTTTTAGTTTTACTTCTCTTAAGTTCACATCTGTTTTTCCAGATTGAGGTGCTTTTTCTTCTGTTTTTTCCTTTAAGCACTCAGGGTCAAGGCGGGCAATCCACGGTGCAGTAATCGAATACATTTCACCATTAGGTCTTTTAAATGAGGCAACGATTTGATCATCCTTCTGTAAGATAGTTCCGTAATGACCACGAAAGTAAAGATCAATTGTTCCCTGAAAAATAACTGCATCAGGAGTAGAAGCTCCAACCGCAGCTGCGCGGGATTTGATATAGTTTAATGGAGAGACATTTTGATAACTCACTAATTCATCTCCAGGAGTCATCATTTGAAGATCTGGCGAAAGTGTTTTTAAATTAGGGTTAACTGAAGTGACGATAATTTTATTGGCCTTCATTTTCTGAAGAGAAAAACCAGTTAGTGAACTGTAACAAGCATAAGGCTTAGGTAGGTTATAGTTAACGTGGAAGTCACGAACGCTGGTATAAATGGCCAGCATTCTGGTATGGAATTCAACTTCATCCATCTCGTGGTAGCGGTCTTCAATAATTTTTAAATCTGCCAGAGGATTGGCCGGATAAATCGACATCTTGTGTTCAAGATTGACATAAACCTTAGAAAATAAAGTTCTAGTGTAAGAGATGATGAGCTCTTTATCTTCGTCAGAGAGTGGTTTAAACACAATCTGGTCGCGAATTTCTTTAAGTGGTTTGTACTGAAGATCTGCAGCAAAAGTATTTGCAGAAAAAACCAATAGAAGGCAAAGTAATGACTTCATTAAACATCCTTTATTAAGAATAGATGTGATTAAAAGAGCAAAGCTTATGCCGAGGAAAGGCTTTTGAATTCAAGAGGCTGAAAGGGAGATAAAGATAAAGAAATAGTCAGTGTCTAAACTTTAGACAGTTTTAGAAGAGTGATTTCGGAAGCAATCCCAAAACGGTTGGCCGGACCCCAATAGCCTGTTCCCGGGTTGACGTAAAGCCAGAGTTTGCCGTGGCGGTTGAGTCCGCGGTAGTAGCGGTGAGCGATAGGGATGAGTAAGCTAAAAGGAAAAAATTGTCCGGCGTGAGTGTGCCCGGAAAATTGCAAATTAAAACCGTATTTTTCAGCCTTCACATATGGGTCTGGTCTGTGAGCAAGTAGAATATTAAAATCTGTTTGCATTTGTGTTTCACGTGCTTTTTTTAAATCCGGGCGGTGCTCTTCTGAAAAAGATCTGCCGACAGGATCGGGAACTCCTGCGATTAATAATTTAGCAGAACCTACATTGAGGATACGGTTGGTATTGATTAAAAGTTCAAACCCAAGTTTTTTTAATTCCGGCAATAACGTTTCGACTCCCCAGTAATATTCGTGATTGCCTGTCACATAAAAAGTTCCAAAGCGCGATTGCAGTCCTGAGAGCGGTTGTAAATGTTTTTTGATCGGCTCTGTATGGGCATCGGCAAGGTCACCCGTGATGACGACGAGGTCAGCATGAGTCTCATTTGTTTTTTTGATAACCCTATTTACATAGCGGCTTTGAATCGTTGGTCCAATATGCAAATCGCTGATCTGAGCGATTTTTAAATTTTCTAAATCGGCCGGAAGATCTTTGATCGGCAAATCTACTTCAACAACTTTTGGACCGCGAAGAACTTCGAGAAAACCAAGCAGAGTGATAAATGCAGAAAGACTAAGAATGACTGTGTAACCGCGAGGACCGATAAAAAAATCACCATCTCTAAACATTGAAAAAACAAAATGAACAATATCGATGGGAATAGAAATCATAATAAATGTTCCCCACCATCCCATAAAGAGTGAGCCAATCCACGTCAATACCATAAACCATTTGGCCTCAAAGGCATCAGGTTTGTTGCGCGAAATAAACATGGAAGAAATCATGAGTGCAAAAAAAACGGAGGTTCCAGCGAACATGATATAGGGGTGCGTAGGAGCGATCTGTAATCCTTTAAAACAGGTGTAGGCAAATAATGAAGAGAGGACAAATAAAAATGGGATCATGTATTTCTCACTGCCTCTCATCATACGAAAACGTCTTCTGTATGCAAATGTAAAATTGTGAATAACTCTATGCTTACTTTCATGTGACTTCCGTTTTTGCCCCTTTCTGTTTGGAATAATGTCCATTCCTGATTACGAGCACCGCGTTTTATGCTCCTCGAATTTGGCATGCAAACTGCTTTTAAGAGTGAGCTTATGTTTCTTAAAAAATCTAAGAACATTTCTACACGTCGTAGAACTTAAAACATGGAGGACTTTTATGAACCGTAGACACCAAGGACAACAACCCACTAGGAATGCCAGCACTTCGTCACTTAACAGACAAAGAGGAGGCCAATTCAATGCAACTTCATCATACGGACAAAATTATGATCAAGACCAAGACTACGAAACAAGTGGACAATACCGCAATGAAAACAGAGCAAACTACTCAGGCACAACTAGTTCGTGGGGAGACGATGCTTATGAGGCCGGAAGGGCTCCAAGCTTCAGAGACACAGATTATGACATGGACGGAGCTACTTACGATCGTCCAGACAGACATCAAAGAGGAATGAGTTCTTCTTATGATTCATATGAAACGAACGACCGCAATAGAACATCATCAAGATTTTCGTCACTAGATGATGACAGAATTTCTAGTGGAAGATCAATGATCGGCAACAGATTAGAAAGAGGTCTAGCTCATGACAGAGAAAGATCTTGGGATAGATCTTTTGATAGACCATCGGAAAGAAATTTTTCAAACAGAGGTCTTGAAAGATCAGCTTCATCTTCTGAAAGATTTGGATACCCATCGAGCATGGACTCTTGGGGACATCAAGGTCAATACGATCGTTACCAATACAATTCAGGAATCGGTCGCCCTGCTCAGTCTGGATGGATGGGGTCTGAGCGCGACACTTCATCAGAGAGCAATTACGATTCACAAATCGGAATGAGAAATTCAAGCTTTTTTGGAAAAGGGCCAAAAGGCTACAAGCGTTCTGATGATCGCATCAAAGAAGAAGTGTGTGAAACGCTGGCAAGAAACCCAAGAATCGATGCAAGTGATATTGAAGTAAAAGTCGAAGAAGCTTGTGTCACACTTTCTGGAACAGTTGAGAGCAAAGAAGTAAAACGTGCTGCTGAAATGGCGATTGAAAACCTTTCAGGAGTAGAGGATGTTAAAAACGAAATCAGAGTAAAAAAAGCAGACGATTCAATGTTTGCTTCTTCAACTGGTGGAAAAAATGCTACATCAAGCAATAAATCATCAACTTCACAGACAAAAGGTTCTGGCCACCTTTAATCTATAACGTAAAATTTAAAGAAGCCTCGGAGAAAGTCCGGGGCTTTTTTATTAGGATTTTATCAAGAACGAGTTGACTGAATCTTAACGAGACAAGACAGAATTTTTCTCGCAATCTTTAGTCAATGAAGATGACAGATTTGCACATTCATTCGACATACAGTGATGGGAAGCTAACCATCCCTGAAATTGTCGACTTGTATGGCAAACGTAAGTTCAAGATCATTGCGATCACAGACCATCTTTGTGAAGAGGAATCTTTTTTAGGGAAAGCATCTAATTTCCTGGATAAAACCCTGACAAAAGAAACTTTTTCCTCATACTTAAAAGAAATCGAGCTTGAAGCTAAGAGAGCGATGGAGATGTATGGGATGCTGGTGATACCAGGTGTAGAGTTCACTAAAAACTCACTGTTCTTTAAGCGCTCGGCCCATGTTCTTGCTTTAGGTATTAAAGAGTATGTGCCGGCCGACAGAACGATTATTGAACTCTTGGATGAAATCAAAAAGCAAGGTGCTGTATCGATTGCTGCCCATCCCGTATCTACAAGAGTGGTAGAACATCAGACTTTCCATCTCTGGGATAACCGCGAAAATTTACGTGATAAATTCGATGCCTGGGAAGTCGCAAGTGGTGCACATTTTTTTGATGAAGTGTTTGAAAGTGGTCTTCCTATGATTGCTAGTTCAGATTTTCATCATCCTAAGCAAATCAATTCGTGGAAGACCATGATTGACTGTGAACTTAATTTTGAATCAATGGCGAAGGCCATCAGAGAGCAAAGAATTGAATTTATAAACTACTCCGAGTTCAATTCGAAATCCGTCAGGCTCCAGCAAGGTTTTGTGTTCGAAGGTGTACACATTTAAACCTTGCTGGAGTTTTTTCTTAAACTGCTTTTACAAATTGCACGTCAATCGAAATATTCACATCGTCTCCGACGAGTAATCCGCCAGCTTCTAAGGCCGCATTCCAGGTCAAACCGAAGTCTTTGCGTTTAATCTTAGCGGTTGCGCTCGCGCCAACTTTAGCATTTCCCCATGGGTCTTTTAATTCTTCTGTCGGGCCATCGACTTCCAGAGTGACAGTATTTGTTACACCGTGGATAGTCAGGTCTCCGATGATTTTTAAATCCCCGCCTGATTTTTCAAAGCGAGTCGATTTAAAAGTAATCGTTGGGAATTTTTCCACATCAAAAAAGTCTGCACTTTTTAAGTGAGCATCTCTTTGTGCTTCGCGAGTATTAATGCTTGCAGCTTCAATGGTTACGTCGACAGACGAGTTGCCCAAATTAGCTGTGTCGTATTGAAACTTGCCGCTCATTTTTTCAAATCCACCGTGAACTTGAGCGATCATCATATGCTTAATAGAAAAGTTAGCTGAAGAGTGAGAAGGGTCGATGTTGTAAGTATTCATATAGTCTCCTTTTTGTAAGTGAGGTTTGTTTCTCTCTTGTGTCTACATTATCGGAGATTGAGATATTTTATTAGATAGGAATAACTAGAATTATAATTCAGCCTAATGTATAATCTTTTTCATGGATTTCAATGAAGTAGCGATATTTATCAGCGTAGTACAAGAGGGAAGCTTTAGTCAGGCGGCTAAAAAGCTGGGCATGCCCAACTCAACGGTAAGTGCAAAAGTCTCTAATCTTGAAAAGAGATTGGGAGTAACACTGATTCAAAGAACGACCAGAAAGTTAAATATCACTCCGGCAGGCCAGGCCTATTTCAAAAGATGTATTCAAGGACTAGAAGAAATCAAGGCCGCTGAATCAGAAATCGCTGCTGTCCAAGGTGAGCCTCAAGGACTCTTGCGCATTACTGCACCTAATGAATTGGGAAGCAGTATCCTTCCTGGCATTGTTTCTCAATACATTAAAAAATACCCTAAGGCGCGCATTGAAGTTCTCTTAACTGATAGAAGAGTAGACTTGCTTAGCGAAAATGTTGATCTTGCGATTCGCGCAGGAGAGCTTAAAGATTCCAGTTTGATTGCCAAAAGAATTGGGACTCTTTACTTTGCTCCGTTTGCGTCACCAAAATACTTAAAGACAAAAGGAACGCCGACTCATCCACGTGAGCTTCGCAATCATAGCTGTCTTCAGTTCACACCTGTTGGTGTGGATGAATGGAAGATGACAAGTGCCAAAGGTTCTTTAAATGTTCCTATACCAGGCCGCATCCTTATTAACGATATGTTTGCTTTAAAAAAAATGGCCTTGATGGATGATGGTATTGTTTTTCTTCCTACCTATTATTGTTATCAAGAGGTAAAGTCCAATAAGCTTATAAGGATTTTACCAGAGTGGAGATCACACTTAACTCCGATACACTTTGTTTATCCAGCACAGAGATTCGTGACGCCAAAACTTAGTGCCTTCATTACTCTTGCAACAGACATCATCAAGCGTAGTTTTGAAGATTACGAGATTTAAAAAAATTCTGTTCAAATACTGTCAGCTTCTTTAGACTTTTATTAGTTCTTTCTCTTTTCCTTATTAATTCACAAGGAGTGTAACTGATGAAGCGTAATGTTATTTTAGTGGGGCTACTTTGCTTAGCAACCATGTTTGGTTGTAACAAAAAATCAGACGAGATTAAAATTGGTGTTTATGGACCATTCTCAGGTGGATCTGCACCGATGGGTGTTTCAATGAGAAACGGTGTAAAGATTGCGATTGAAGAGATCAACGCTGCTGGCGGTGTTCTTGGTAAAAAAATCGTTATGATCGATCGTGATGATGAAGCAAAAAACGAGCGTGGTGGACAAATCATGCAAGAGCTTCTTGATAAAGAAAATGTTGTCGCAGTTCTTGGACCTGCTAACACAGGTGTAGCGAATGCTTCAACTCAGTACACACAACAAAAGAAAATCCCTCAAATCATCAACCTTGCTGCTGGAGCAAAGGTAAATGAATTCTTCGCTACAAATCCTGAAAACTATATTTTCAGACTTGCAGCTGGTGACGATGTTCAGTCAAAAGTTATTGTTAACCAGGCACTAAAAAGAGGAGCTAAAAAACCAGCTCTACTTTGTGATGACACTAACTACGGACAAAATGGACGTGAAAAAATGGAAGCGGCCCTTGCTGCTGCTGGTGTAAAGCCAGTTTACGTTGGTAAATTCAAAATTAAAGACACTGACATGACAGCTCAACTTCAAGAAGCAAAAGCTGCTGGTGCAGACGTTATCCTTGCTTACGGAATCGGGCCTGAGTTAGCAGCTGTTTCTAACTCAATGGATAGAATTTCATGGAAAGTTCCAATGATCGGATCATGGACTCTTTCTATGTCAAACTACACAACAAATGCTGGTAAAAACGGAAACGGAACAATGATGCCACAAACATTCATTGAATCTAATGCGACTTCACCAAAGCAACAAACTTTCCTTAAGACTTATGCAGATAAGTTTAAAGAATCTCCAATCTCTTCAGCAGTTTCAGCTGCACAAGGATACGATTCAGTTTACCTTCTAAAACTTGCAATCGAGCAAGCTGGAACCACTGAAGGACCAAAAATCAGAGAAGCTCTTGAAAACCTAAATACTACTTATGAAGGACTAACTGGAACATACACAAAGCCGTATTCATCAACAGATCACGAAGCAGTAAAAGAAGCTAATGTTCTTCTTGGTATGGTTCAAGACGGAAAAATCATTTCATCGGAAAAATAAAAAATGACTGAAGTTCTACAACTTTTAATTTCAGGTTCAATTCAGGGCATGATCTATGCCCTGATTGCATTTGGATACAACCTGACGTTCTCTACTTCAAAAACCATTAACTTCTCTCTCGGGCAAATCGTAATGCTCGGAGGTGTTGTGGGCTACATTCTTTATGTGAACATGCAAAGCGGCCAGCACTCTGGTATCCCTTTCATCGTTCCACTTATTGCCGTTTTACTGATGGGGATGCTCTCGGGTGCACTAGTGCACAAGAGTGCTGTTGAACCTTCTTTAAAATTTAAGTCAGAATACACCTGGATTCTTGCGACCCTCGCGATGGGGATCATTATGAAAAACGGTGTAGAGCAGCTTTGGTCGACAGGGGATTATAAAATGCTCTCTCCATTAGGGGATGACATTTTAAGATTTGGTGGAATCGGGGTTTACGCTCAGGAGATTTTAATTGTTATTGTCTCTCTGGGAATTGTTTGTGGAGTGGAAATCTTTAAACGCAGAACAATTTACGGTAAAGCGATCCAGGCAGTGAGTGAAGATAAAGCGACAGCAAGCTTAATGGGAATTCCTGAGAAGTTTGTGATCACTGTCTCTTTCATGATGTCTGCCTGTATTGCTGCCATCGCCGGTCTTTTAGTTGCTCCACTCACTTTCGTTTCCGCTTCAATGGGAACGGTTTTAGGGATTAAAGCTTATTCAGTTTCCATCATTGGTGGTCTTGAATCAGGTTTTGGTCCGTTAGTCGGAGGATTGATTCTTGGAATTTCAGAAGCCTTCACGGCGAGATACATCTCGACAGGATATAAAGAGATGCCTGGATTTATTTTCTTAATCATTGTTATTTTATTTAAACCAAACGGATTGTTTGGGAAAAAGATCATCAAGAAGGTGTAGTCGAAATGGAAAAAGCAAAACTGACAGGTTCGCAGAGAACCATTAAACTCCTTCAGCTTCTTTTGATTCTTGTTCCTTTCACATTGCCGTTGTGGGTTCAAAACGAATACTACGTTCACAGTATCTTAGGACGAATCTTTATTTATACTATTCTCGTTGTATCTCTTGACCTTGTTGTCGGATACATCGGAGACATTTCTATCGGTCACGCCGGCCTTTTTGCAGTTGGTGCTTACACGATGGGTGTTCTTAACTCAACAGCGGCGGCCAACATGGGCTCAACGATGACTCTCTTTTTAGAGTGGCCATTTTTCCCCGCGCTTATAGCTTCTGTGATTGTCACCGGATTCTTCGGTTTCCTTCTAGGTTTCCCGTCGCTTAGAACTTCGGGTCCATACCTGGCCGTAACAACTATTGCTTACGGGCTTATCATTTACACTTTCATTAACGAGCAAGAAACTTTAACTAATGGAACTAAAGGGATTCAAATGGCCCCTTTAAAGTTTTTTGGCACATCTTTTAACGACAACAAATTTATATGGTTGGTTTATCCATTTCTTCTTCTCGTTATGTACTTTAAGAGCAACCTTTCAAAAAGTTTTTGGGGGAGAGCATTTGAGGCGATTAAGTTCAGCCCGATTGCCGCTGAAAGCTCTGGGATTTCAAAAGTACGTTATAAACTTACGGCCTTTATTATGTCGGCCTGTATCGCTGGTCTTGCCGGCGCACTTTTTTCTCACCTGGATAGCTACATTGCTCCCAACACATTCAGCATGGACTTCTCAGTTCTTGCTCTAATGGCCCTTATCTTCGGTGGAGTTCGCTCAACTTTTGGTAACGTGATTGGGATGGCACTGGTTGTAATTCTTCCAGACTTATTCACATGGTTCAAAGACTACCGTCTGATGGTGTTTGGTCTTTTACTTCTTTTAACTCTTTTCTTCCTGCCAAATGGTCTTGCGGGATTAATGAAGAAATTCTTCCCGAACCTTTTTGCTAAAAGGCTTCCGATTTTCACGGCAAGTGATAAATCGAAAATCGAATTCCAGATTGAAAAGTGTGAAGATGATCACACTCCTTTATCGCTAGATAAAGTAGAGATGCGCTTTGGTGGTCTGGTGGCGGTTAACCAACTTGACCTAAAAGTAAAACCAGGATCAATCCACGGACTAATGGGTCCAAATGGTTCTGGAAAGTCGACAACTGTTAACGTTATAACTGGTCTCTATAACCAGACAACTGGTGACGTCAATGCTTTTGGTAAATCAATCGGTAAACTAAAGCCCCATGAAAGAGCAGAGATGGGAATCGCCAGAACATTCCAAAACCTTCAGCTCTTTGGTGACCTGACTGTTTTAGAAAATGTTCAAGTTGGTTTACATAAACATTATAAGTCTTCTTTCTTTGCCGTTCTTCTTGGACTTCCTTCAGTCGCCCGTGAAGAAGAGCAAAAACAAATTGAAGCTTACCGTCTGCTTGAATTCGTGGGTCTTGATAGCCTGGCCAATGAGCAAGCAAAGAACTTAGCTTACGGTCAGTCGAGACGTCTGGAAATTGCCCGTGCAATGGCCCTAAGACCAAAACTGATTCTTCTTGATGAGCCAGCAGCTGGACTAACGACTCTGGAAATCAACGAGTTCAATGAAATTATTTTAAAGATTAAAGCTGCGGGAATCGCTGTTCTTCTGATTGAGCATCATATGGATATGATGATGAAAATCTCGGATGAAATTACAGTACTAGATTTCGGAAAGAAAATTGCTGAAGGGAAACCTTTAGACGTTCAAAAAGATCCAAACGTTGTTAAAGCGTACTTAGGGTCTGAAGGGGCAAGCCATGCTTAAGGTAGATAATGTTGGTGTAAGTTACGGTGGGATTAAAGCTGTTAGAGGTGTGTCCATCGAATTAAAACCAGGAGAGCTGGTGTCTCTGATTGGTTCAAACGGTTCAGGGAAAACGTCGCTTCTTAGAGCTATTTCAGGTCTGGTTGATATCGACCAGGGAAGTATTTCAATCGACGGAAAGGATCTTTCGGGAATCAGTGCTCATGACCGCGTGAAAATGGGTCTCGCTCATTGCCCAGAGGCCAGAAAGATTTTCGGGCAACAAAGTGTAATGGATAACCTTCTTCTAGGGGCTTTCCTGCGCTTTAAAAAAGAGAAGAAGAGCGAAATCAATCAAACGATTGAAGAGGTTTTTAATATCTTCCCAAAACTAAGAGACCGCCAGAATCAACAGGCGGGAACAATGTCAGGTGGAGAGCAGCAGATGCTGGCAATCGGAAGAGCTTTAATGTTAAAACCAAAGATTCTTATTTTAGATGAGCCATCAATGGGGCTTGCTCCGGTTATTATTGATGAAGTTTTCAACGTTGTTGGAAGAATCAAAGAAACGAGAACGACATCTATTCTTTTAGTTGAACAGCTTGCTTACCGCGCACTTCAGCTTGCTGACCGCGCCTACGTTTTAGAGCAGGGTGTAGTTCGTATTGAAGGAACTGGAAAAGAGCTCCAGGATAGTCCGGAAGTTAAAAGTGCTTACTTGGGTGGGCACTAAGATTCTTCGTTCTGGATTTTGACATCGAGAGAATTTTTAACAAAGTCATCAATCAATTTTTTTTCTTTTTCATTTTTGTTGCGCTCGGATTTCAGCAGAAGTCCGCGTGCTTTTTCTGCTTCTTCTTTGCTGATCGGAGTGTATTGACGGCCTTTAGTCCAACCGTAGCCCCATGAATAAGAGGCATCTCCAGGGCGTCCGCCAAAACGCACTCCAATGTACATTAAAAAAGCACTCAATGATGAGCCAGTCATTTTCACACATTCTTTTAGTTTTTGGTCAGAATTTTCTCTCTCATCTTCTGTGCCACCAATCCAATAATGAAGGTCATGAGTAAAGCAACAGCCCGCCCATTGGTCCGGATTCTCTTTTTTGCCATCAGGCCATTCAGAACAGTAATCCGTTGTAAAAGGAACCAGAACTGGACTTTCACTTAGATGTTCATTTTGACGAAGTGGGTTCGGGCTTAAAAGAGCGCATGATGAAAGAGAAAAAAGCAAAAGCAGAGTGAAGGATTGTTTCAGCATAATTTAAATATCAACGGCATTGATGATCTTTATTTTGTTGGCCGTATTCTTTCCTTCTTTTAACATTCTTTCGCTCAGGGCTTCAATAGTAGTAGCGAAGCTTTTTTCAATTCTTTCCGGAAGTATACTTGAGAGAACTTGGGTTAGTTTGATTGTCGCCTTCTCCAGAGGACGGTGAGCTTTTCTCTCACCTATCAAAAGACCTGGTCTCAGTAGGATCAAACGGTTCAAAGAAAGTTTTAAAAGGGCCTCTTCAGCTTCACCTTTAACTTTATTATAGAAGATAGAAGAGTGAGGATTAGCACCTGCTGCAGAAATCACCACCAGTGATTGAGACTTATGATACTCAGCAAGCCTTCCAAAATTAACAACGGCATCAAAGTCTACTTTTCTAAAATTCTCTTGTGTGCCGGCGATTTTAATCGTGGTCCCCAAACAGCAGAAATAAAGTTCACCTTTCATTTCCTCTTTGCGATTCATCAGATCGGCAAAGTCTGAGACGAGAATATTTTCTAATTTAGTGTGATTGAAATCGAGAGGTCTTCTAGTGACAGCAATCACTTTTGTTATGGCCTGGTCTTTAAGAAGTTTGGATAAAAGCAGGGCCCCTGTGAGCCCTGTTGATCCTGCAATAACGGCAATCAAATTATTGTGCTTTCGCTATAGCTGTACCGTAGTAAGAAACAACTACTGTACAGAATTTTCCGTCAGCTCCGGCCCATGTATTGTAAGTTGCCGGACGTTTGCTTGTTTCATCGACAGTGATTTGAACGAATGTTGGAGTTGTTGTGTTGTTTGAAACAACACCACAAAGCTCAGCCACTTTACGTTCTTGATTGATATAAACATATGAAGTGATTTTTACAGATGGCGCTTCAGCAAAAGCGTTGAAGCTGATAAGAGCAAGAGAAAGAAGCATAAATTTACGCATGAAAAACCTCCGAGTTGTTTTTTTCTTTTTCTTAAAAAAGTCCTCTCATAGGATAGCGCAGTTGAAGCATTAGGTTAGGGGAGATTTCAATCTTTTCCTTACAAAAAAAGGCCCTCTTGCGAAGGCCTTTCTTACTTCCATGATGATGGATATTTATAACCTTTAAATTTGTTCTTGGCATAAGTTTGAAATTCTTTTGAATTCAATGCTTCTTTAACAGCTCTAGCAAAGTCACTGTTAATATCCTTAGTTCTCACGACAGCCCAGTTTACATAAGCGTCACTTTTTTCGGCCATTAGTTTTGAAGTTAGCGACATACCTGAGCTAACTACATAGTTACCATTGATGATCGCGAAGTCTACATCTTGAGTGGCCCTTGGAATTTGGGCCGCTTCAAGTTGAACAATCTTGATGTTCTTTGGATTTTTTACAATGTCTTTCGGTGCAATTTTAAACGGGTCGAATTTAGCTGGAAGTTCAATCCATTTTAAATCAGCTAAGATTAAAAGAGCGCGTGCCAGGTTTGTCGGGTCATTTGGCATAGCGACTGTGCTGCCATTTTTTACTTCAGAGAGCTGCTTTAATTTTCCAGGGTAAATTCCCAGAGGTGCCGTTGGAACTTGAGCAACAGGAGTCAG
Organism: Bacteriovorax sp. As-1; assembly: GCF_058446905.1. Lineage (NCBI taxonomy): Bacteria > Pseudomonadati > Bdellovibrionota > Bacteriovoracia > Bacteriovoracales > Bacteriovoracaceae > Bacteriovorax > Bacteriovorax sp. As-1. The sequence goes on along the minus strand of NZ_CP184341.1, from coordinate 715,789 downwards.
CTCCAGGCCCTTCTCTTTTGCAAATTGATCAAGATATGGTTTGTGCTGAAAAATATTTAAGTCGAGTGACCCTTCGGCCAAAGCGATGTTGGGTTGAACATAGTCAGTAAACTCCACAACGCGGATTTTAAACCCTTTCTTTTCCAAAAGAGGTTTTAAGCTCTCTCTGGATAATTCAGCAAAGTCACCAACAGTGGCACCAATAACTTTTTCAGTGGCGCTCATTGCAGGTGTGACACTTAATAAACTCATTAAAGACAAAAGTAACAATTTCTTCATCACTAACTCCTAACGTTTATCTAATTTTCGTGAAATATAGTTTCCGATCATTTGAATAATTTGAACAAAAAGAACCAGTCCCAAAACAGTAACAATCATAATGTCTGTCTGAAAGCGGTAGTATCCGTAACGAATCGCCAGGTCTCCAACACCACCGCCTCCGATAATTCCGGCAGCAGCAGAGTATGAAAGGTAGCTGATCGTTAAAGTAGTGAACCCTAAAATAAGTGGAGATCTTGCTTCTCTTAAAAGCACACTAAACACGATTTTAGGGAGAGTGGCCCCCATTGATTGGGCAGCTTCAATCGTCCCACGAGGAACTTCCAGCAGGGCAAGTTCGACTAATCTGGCAAAATAAGCGATACCAGCGATTGAAAGAGGAACAGTGGCAGCAATTGGACCGATTGTCGTTCCAACCACTACGCGGGCCAGAGGACCTGCGGCAATCATTAAGATAACAAAAGGAAATGAGCGGACAATGTTAACTAATCCACCAACGATAAAATGAAGAGTGTTATTTTTTAGCAGGCGCTCTTGTTTCCATAGGTATAAGTAAATCCCGATTACACCACCAAAGAGGGTAGAAGTCGTGAGACCGAGAACCAACATATAAAAAGTTTCCAGAACGGCTTTTTGCAATTCAGGCAAAAGTGAGATGATATTTTCCATTAGAAATCCCTCACTAGTGCTTTACCGTATTCAGTTTCCGGAGAGATTAAACCATTTTTAACTTCTAACGTTTCCTGAATCTTTCCATCTTTAAAAAGCGAAACGCGATGACAAAGCCTTTTAACAACGGTCATCTCGTGAGTTGCAATAACGATGGTGAGATTTAATTTTTTATTTAAGTCGATTAAACAATCCAGGATTTCCCCTTTCGTTAAAGGGTCAAGAGCACTGGTTGGTTCGTCGGCAAGAAGAACTTTTGGGTGATTGGCAATGCTTCTGGCGATGGCCACTCTTTGTTTTTGTCCGCCTGATAAAAGGGCGGGGTAGGCGTCCTTTTTCTCTCTGAGACCTACAAGATCAAGACATTCTAAAACGCGTTTTTCAATATCGTTTTTTTTCCAGCCGGCAATTTCCAGAGGAAGAGCGACGTTGTCGGCGACAGTTCTATTGGCAAGTAAGTTGAAGTGTTGAAAAATCATTCCTACTTTTTGTCTGACCAAGCGAAGTTCGCCAGCATTCTTTTTTACCAGGTCAACACCTTCCAGGAAGATGTGTCCGCTGGTAGGGACTTCAAGCAGGTTGAGGGTTCTAAGCGCTGTTGATTTTCCCGCTCCTGATAAACCTATAAGACCGTAGACTTCACCGCTTTTGACATTGAAGCTGATATTATCCAGAGCTTTAGTTGCTCCGTGTTTTGCACTGTAAGTTTTAGAAACAGAATCAACAACGATCATAATTATTCTTTTAAAAGATTTTTATGTAGCCCTTTTACAATTAATTGAGCTGAAGAAAGGTTCGTTGCTAGCGGAACATCGTGAACTTCACAAATTCTTAGAAGTGAAGAGATATCCGGTTCATGTGGGTGCATTCCTAGTGGATCGCGCATAAAAATCACAGCATGGCATTTTCCAGTTGCCACTAAAGCAGTGATTTGAGCATCACCACCTAATGGTCCAGATAAGTAACGTTTTACTTTAAGTCCAGTCTGCATCACCATCTTTCCAGTTGTAGAAGTAGCGACGAGATTAAATGTTTTTAGGAATTCAATGTTATCTTTTACAAAGCTGATCATGTCAGCTTTTTTTCCATCGTGAGCAATAAGGGCGAGAGTTTTTTTCTTAGGGGATGCCATAGGGACCTGCTTCTAGAGTTGTTAGAAGCAGTATAACGCCTGAAGAGGCTTTCTGACAATTAAATGAGACCCACTTCTTTAAGAATTGTGTAGGCCTTATCACTCTTGGCATCGTCTACATTTTTCGGGTAGTTCTGTAGCCAAATGTCCACTAAAGCTTTCTTGCTGTCGGTAAACATCTGTTGGAAAGTATACTTTTCAGCTGTATTGGCAGGCTTCTTTTTTGACTGGGCCACAATGCTCTTTAAGATCTCTTTATTACTCTCTAACACGCTTAAAGCTTTGGCCGGATTATTGTCATAGTAAAGAGCGATATTAGCTTCAGCTAATACCCGGGCCTTACTTGCCTGGGCACTGATATGGGCCGAGTCTTTATATTGCAGGGCCATATCAAGGTTAGTTTGCTCATCTTTAGAAAGTTTTGGGAACTTTGATTTTAGGATTTTTGCCATCTCTGTTCCAACAGGTGCCATGATCCCTGCATTAGCACGGGCAAAGAGAATGATCCCGCTTTGGCTTTTTGGATTCTCTTTAATGTAATTAACAACGGCCTTAAGTGACTGGTTGCTGTTGTAAGTGACTTCACCCCAGACAACAGCATCTTTTACATAGCTTTCTGCACCGGCCTTATTGGACTCATATTGTCCAGAGCAAATTTTGCAAGCGGCAGTGACGGCTTCTTTAGAATCATCTTTGGTTGGAAGGCAACATGTCTCACATGAGTATGGGTATTCGATTCCTTCGCCGTGGCGGATTCCTAAGTTGTGAAGCTGTTCATGAAAGATTGTTTTTGTAAGTTCGGCCACTTCTTCCTCTGTCCCTTTTCCTGGCTTTTTCGGATAAGCAGGCGAGAGTGAAATAAAGGGGTGGTTTGCTTTCGGATTAGTGATTTTATCTTTTTTAGAAGTAGAAGCATGCCCCGCTGTTCCTTTCCAGTCGTATCCAGCTTCATTACAGAGGATACTGACGTGGTCTTTTTCAATTAATCTTTTAAGTCCCATAAGATTGTTGAGAGCACCATTGGGGGCCTTAGGATTGGCCTTGGTATTTTTTTGGGCAAGATCGCTTAAACAACTAAGGCCTTGCCCCATGGATTGAGACATAATAGACGAAAAGGTTTTTACTCCCCAACTGCTAAAGCAGGATTGGTGGATTTTGTAACCAAAATCTGTCTCAATAAAACCATTGTTAAGTTTCCCCATCGCCTTGGTGATATCTGCTTCAAGCACCGTTGCAGCGTTGAGAAAAGGGGAGATGGCAGGATCACAAGCTTCGCCTTTTTTTTGTCCAATAGCTTCATGATCGGTAATTGTTTTATCGTATTTGCCATCACTATCGGTATCAATCTCAGTGGTGGTGATATAGAGTTTTAACTTTTCATTGCGGTAAACTTTTAGTTTTCGATCTTTTTTCGTGATGGTCTCTACCGGTTCAGTGTCACTGACATAGGCTTTAATCTCGCGAGTTTCATCCATCACTCCGTCGAAGTCGAGGTCCTGCTCTTTTTTGACCAGCTCACCACTTTCATAGGTTTCAATCAGGTCGATTTTTTTATCATCGTTGTAGTCATAGGAGACAACCTTGGTTTTTCCCGTGACTTTTTCAGAGACAGGGTTTGAACCTGCAATGGCAGATTGGGAGAAAAGGTAGATAAAAATGATTGAGTATGTGATTAAGGTTTTCATCTTCTATAGTATCGGAGCGTCAATCTCTTTTATTAAGAGTTGTCACGTTTTTGGAAGCATTGGCGTATAATCTTTTTGGTAATCAATACAACAGGAGTAAACATGAAAACTTTGATTTTAGCTCTTTTACTTTTAAACACGAGTGCCTTTGCCAAGGAATACAAGATGCTGGTGACTGAAAAAGGGTATGAGCCAAGCTCTCTAAAAGTAAAAGCGGGTGAGCCGGTGACATTAAAGATCACTAGAAAGACCAATGCCACTTGTGCCAGAGAAATCACAGTTCCTTCTCAGAAGTTAAAAGTGGATCTTCCATTAGATAAAGAAGTGACAGTTAAAGTAGCAGCACTTCAAAAAGGCGAGATTAAATTTGGTTGTGCAATGGATATGATGATTGGCGGAGTCATGATCGCAGAATAAGGCAGAGAGTTTCCTCTCTGCCCCTTTCTTTATTAAGCAGCTTTATTCTTAGATCCGTAAACTTCTTCTTCAAGCATTAGGATAATGTCAGACAAGTTGTCAGCTTCTTTAAATAGAAGCTCTGACTGGTTGGCAGTTTGATGAACTGTCTTCGTATTGTCCTGAGTAGTGATATCCAGCATGTTCATAGCATCTGAAATATTTTTTACACCTTTAGACTGCTCTTCAGCAGCAACAGTCACATCACCCATCAGATGTTTTACTGATGAAACGTTGTGAACGATCTGATCCAGGATCTCTTCGCATCTTTGTGCTACTTTTGTCCCGTGGTCTACTTTGGCCTTTCCTTCATGAACTAGAGTCTCTACGCGCTTCTTTGTTTCGGCGATGATTCCAGATACACTGGAAATAGACTTCTCTAAAAGTTCATTGATCTCTTTAGAAGAGTTACCACTCATTGCGGCCAGGTTACCAACTTCTTCCGCAACAACGGCAAAGCCTTTCCCCATATCTCCGGCACGGGCCGCTTCAACAGAAGCGTTGAAAGACAGAAGTTTTGTCTGGAAAACGATATCGTTGATAACTTTTGTCTTTTCAGAAATATCCTGGATAACGCGGATAATTCCTTCGATTTCTTTATTACTGTTTTCGATTTGAAGAACGATGTCATGATTACTTTTTCTGATATCATCCATTGACTGGCGCATTTGTTCAACTGTGCGTTTTCCTTCTGTAGCGATTTCAAAACTGTTATTGGCCTGCTCAGAAGAGTTTTTAGCGTTGTCCACACTTTTGACAACCATGGCACTAATCTCTTCAAGAGTTGTCGCTGTTTCCTGAATAGCTGAAGCCTGCTCCTGAGTGGCGCTTGAAACCTGGAAAGAAGCATCTTTTACAGTGTTACTTCCATTTCTTGTGACATCTGCAGACTCTTTTAAACGATCGGCAAGGACAATGATTTTTCCGGTGATTTTTCCAATCAAGAAGTAACCGATAAGTAGAGCTGAAAAGGCCAGAGTTAAACCGATAGCAGACAGAATTCCTACTTGTTTATAGATTGGACCAACGATGGCCGTTTTAGGTATGGTCACTTCAATAAACCATGATTCGTTATTCATGTTGATTTCGGTCAAAATACTCATGTTGTGTTCATCAAGAATGATGTGTTTGTTTTTATCCTGAAGGCGTGATGCCGTATATGGGACATAATTATCAATCTTCTCAGTGAAGATATTTTTTAGCAGTCTGCTTTCATCTCCAGTAAATCCAATGATTGATCCGGCCTTATCGTAGATGATGATGCGCGATCCTTTAGGAAGGTTTTTTGTATCAGTTAAAGTCTGGAAGAAAGTCAGGTCAACATCTGAACCAACTTCTCCGTAGAATTTGCCACCGCTAATAACGGGAGAGGCAAGAGTAATAAGTAGAACCGTTTTACCATTAACCGGGTAAGCGTAAGGGGCAATAATGACATCTTTCTGCATTTTTTTAGGCAATTGATAGTAGTCACCTGGCCCTTCTTTATCGTAGTCAACCAGTGCTTCCAGTAAAATTTCATTAGAAGATTTTCTCGTCATGTAAGGAACGAATCTTCCTGAAGCATCGTAAGGGACTTTGCCTGCGTACTCAGCGTCTTTCCCATCAAAAGCATTTGGTTCCCAACCAGTGTTGAATCCAAAAATTGTAGGATTTGCCAGGAATTGAGCTTTCATCATTTCTATGACTCCTTCTCGTGTCACTTTTAGAGGGTGATTTTTATCTTTTGTCTGCGCAAGGTTTCTGGCAAATGAACGAGTCACTTCGAAGGCCTGTGAAATTTTGAATTCAATTTCAGATGCAACATCTTCAGCGTACTTCTTTGATTCAAGTTCAGCTTTTTCGAAAAGTTCATTTTGAAGAGAGTAAGCACTGTAAGCAGTTAGAGCGATAGAGACTACAAAGATACTGGCAGCGGCCCAGGCCAATAATCTAAAATTTAGCGATTTTTTCATGTACCATCCTTAGAGAGATAATCGTTAGATGGTGTCTGTTCGTAAAATTAAGAGAATTAATTTATAAGTAAAAAGTAAATTACTGCAAACTTAAAGCTGGCCTCTGAAGTGACTTGAATTGCGAAGGTTTCTAAAGATTTCGAATTGTTTTTGTCGGAATCCTTAATATCTTCTTAAAGTAAAATTTAATTTTCCTCAATTAGTCTTTACTTTTTTTCAGCATCGAATTTTTCTCATATATTTTAAAATGTTACGAGGTAAGTCTTTTTTAGTTCATTAAAGAAATCAAAGCAAGAAGTCATACGAGCATTTTAAAGTTGATTAAGTTTATTACTGCTTATTCGATATGGAACTTGCGAAATAATTAATTTGGGAAATTTATTGAAACACATATATTCCACATCTTTGGGAGACTAGATGGAAGCAGTAAAGAAAAAAGACACATTTCATAGTGAAGAAGAATTTGATTCAGCATCATCCAGACTATTGGGAGAAACCAGAAGAATTTAACCCTTACCGTTTCCAAGAGGAGCCAAAACCGCTGACCTTTATTCCTTACGGAGCAGGACAGAGAGTGTGCATGGGGGAGAGACTGGCCAATTTAGAAATGGCGACGATGTTTTTAAAAGTCCTGTCGAAATTTAAAATTGAGGCCCTTGAGCCTAAGCTGCATATTGAAATGAATGCGCAGGTTTCATTGAGACCGCAAACAGCAGTGAAAGGAAGACTCATTAAGCGCTAAGTGTTTTCGGAGTTTTCTAAATCGAGAACGCTTTGGCGGACAATTGATGTGATTTGAGAGAGTGAGAGTTCAGCGACGTTAGGAATAAGAATGGGTTGCCCCACAATAACTTTAGAGTCGTAAGGAATAATCACTGAGTCACCTTTTGGCATGGCCTTCCCTAATCCTTGCATATAGATCGGTACAAAAGGAACATGCGGGTGTGTTTTTAAAATGTAGGCAATTCCATTTTTAAATTGCCCCATGATTTCAGGTTCTCCACGAGAGCCTTCCGGAAAAAGTAGAATCGACTTTTTTTGAGACAGAGCTAAATGAATCGCATCCATCGACTTTTCAAAATTTTTAAGCCCCTTGCGCTCAATAAGAATTGTATTGAAGAAAAATTCAAAGAAACCTCTGGCCCATGGGCTTTTGCCGAAATAGTCGTTGGCGGCAATCGGGTGAGAGTCCAGGTGATGTTTCATCGGAACCATAGATAAAAAGGCCGCGGTATCGAGGTGGCTGTTGTGATTGGCCACAAAATACATTGTTCATAATGGGGAAATTTTTTTGAATGGGGGAATGAGATTCCAACAAATAAACGAAGAAAGTTTTTTAAAACAATCTTAAAAAGAAAAAAGTGAACGGTGTACTTCAAGTAACGCTTCATCATCGTTTTACAGTTTAGCACAATATTGGTATCAATCCTCCATGCCAAAAATAACTTATTCCATCATTCTGGCGGTGGGAATTCATATTATCGTCCTGCTCTTATCGGGTTTATTCTTAAGTAAGGATTCCTGGCGCGAGCGCAACCTGATAGATATTCAATTTACTTCTTCAGGTGGTGGATCAAGGCTTTTTCCTGATCAACCTGTCGTGAAAAAAGCGACGGGCGTAAAAACAGAAAAGCCGATTTCTCTTGGGCAAGAGAGTGCTTCTGCGTCCGCTGCTTCAAATGGAGCTTCGGCCGTAAAAAATGAAGCTCATGGAAGCGCCGAAGGCCCAGGATCAGGCGGAGGTTTTAATGAATCAGTCACTAGTTTCAGCGAGCCGGATTACCCACGATTGGCCGTGAAAAGAAGCCTTGAAGGTCAGGTTAAACTTAGAGTGAATGTCTCTTCAGAAGGCCTTCCCGAAAGCACCGTCGTTATCGAAAGCAGTGGCCATGACATCCTTGACCGCGCAGCAGTTGAGGGCACGAAAAAGTGGAGATTCCAAAAGAAGGGTTACCCTTACGCTGTAGAGAAAAATATCGTCTTTAAACTTCGTGGATAACCAAACTAGATTTCAGTCATTTATTAGTGTGAGACTTTGCGCGTCACCCTAGGCAGAATTAACTTCTTCTTACAGCTCTCTCTTAACAAAAGATTTATTAGACAAAAAGCTCTCCAGCAGAGATATTGCACGCATCAAATTCTAGGGAGGTACTCAATGTTTAAGTCGTTTTTCATTGCGAGCTTTTTATTACTAAGCACTGTTTCTTTCGCACAAGAAGTAGATCCAGCTCTTGTGATCTCTAGTGTAGAAGTTCACGAAGTTGAAACACCAGATGACAAAGCAACTGTAGAGCTTCCTAAAGTTCCAACAAACCCAATTGATGAAGTGGCAATGTACCTTGATGGTCTGATTGCTATCGGAAAAAAAATCTGGCCGATCATCGAAGCTGGAAGACCGGTTATTACAACTAATGGACTGATTCCCTCTTTAAGCGTTCTTCCGCACATTGAAGGAAATGCAGCTAAGACTGAACTTTATCAGATGGCCGACTGGTCAGCTCCTAAAGCTGTCAGCTACCGCGTATCTTACAAAAACCTATACGGAAGCGAAGTGATTGGCTTCACTTATACTGTTTTTTTCCAATACAACGGTTCGTATAAAGGAAACGGAAAATACATCACAAGTCTTAAGGTTCAAGCAAGCCAGGTCTATGCTGCCTGGGGATTTAACTTTGATGCAACTTCTGAGTTAATCAACGTGGCAAACGTTGGTAGTGAAGAAAACCCAGTGGCCTCTGCGATCATTCAAATTTCATACAAGGCCAAAGGGCTTTTAAACGAAATGAGAAACTCAGAGAGCTTCTATGTTGATGGCGCAGGGACAATGCAATTACTAAACCCATAATTCCTTTATCAGGGATCATAAACAGGCGAGACTTAGTCTCGCCTTTTTTTTCAAAGAGACCAAGATCTGATGAAAAATTTTGAAAACAAAAAAGTTCTTATTACAGGTGCAGCTTCCGGAATTGGAAAGCTTATGGCCGAAAAACTGGCCAAAAGAGGTGCTGTTGTTTTTGTCGTCGATATGAATCTTGAAGCTGCTCAAACCGTAGTGAGCTCAATTAAATCAAGCGGCGGTAAGGCCCATGCCTTTTATGCAGATGTCTCAAACCTTGAGAGTCTTAAAAAACTTAAAAGCGATATCTCTGCTTTAGGACTAGGGCTTGATGTCCTGGTTAACAATGCCGGAGTGGTCTTTGGTGGAGAGTTTGAAAAACTTCCTTTGGAAAAACACCTGGCCACATACCGAGTGAATGTCGATGGTCTGGTGGCCATGACTTATTTGTTCTTTGATGACCTGAGAAAAAGCAAAGACTCCAATATCGTCAACCTGGCAAGTGCTTCAGGCCTCATCGGTCTTCCTTATGGAACGACTTATGCTTCTTCAAAGTGGGCGGTGATTGGTTTTTCTGAATCTCTTCGCCTGGAGTTTTTGGAGAGAGGAATTGAAAATGTTCACGTGACAACGGTGTGCCCTAGTTATATCAGCACAGGAATGTTTGCCGGAGTGAAAGCTCCTATACTTCTTCCATGGCTTAAGCCGGAAGCGATCGTTGAAAAAATCATTCATGGAATTGAGAAAGACTGCGCCTTTATCAAGGAGCCCTTCGTGGTGAAGTGGGTGGACTTATTAAAGGGGATTTTACCTCTTAAAATTTTTACATTTGTTAATAAACTTCTGGGAGTCTCGACAAGTATGACTCACTGGAAAGGGAGAGCTTAATGAAACTGCAAGAGATTTTAAAAAATCTTTCGGAATTAAAAGCGGATTATATTTCGCTTCGTGAAGTTCACACTAAAAATTTATCAATGAGCGTGCGCAATGAAGTCCTCGAAGGACTAAGCACATCTGAAGACCATGGTCTCATGGTGGAAGTGATGATGAATGGCCAGTTTGCTTATGGGGCGACAAACTCATTTGAACTGGAAGACATTAGAGAATGCGCACTAAAAGCTAAAAACGCTGCTCTTGAAGCCAGCCGTTTTAGTCTTTCAAAGTTCACTCTCGATGAACGCCCAGCGACTGTTGGTGAATACAATAGCCCGGGTAAAAAAGGACTAGAGAGTTTTAATCCAAAAGAGGCCACAGAGCTTTTAATGGAAATCTCAAAGACGATGAAAGTGCATGAACACATCATCAATAGAATCGCTTATATGCAAGTAAGCGATATGCAGACTCACTTTGTGGCTACTAACGGCGCAGACATTAAGCAAAACATCAACCGTTCAGCGGTGGCGATGAGTGCTGTGGCCTCAAGTGAATTAGGAAACCAGAGAAGAAGTTTTGGTGATGACCAAAGCACTCAGCTGGGAATGGAAAACTGGAACAAAGCAAGACTTCTGACTCACGCGAAGAGAATTGCTGATGAAGCTCTTGAGCTTCTCAATGCAGAAGAGTGTCCAACTGAGACGATGGACCTGCTTTTAGCTCCAGACCAATTATACCTTCAGATTCACGAAAGTATCGGTCACCCGTTAGAGCTTGACCGCATCCTGGGTGACGAAAGAAATTATGCTGGATGGAGTTTTGTAAAACCTGCTGACTTTGGAACATTAAAATATGGTTCACCTCTAATGAACGTTACATTTGATCCAACTGTTCACGGACAGTTTGCAAGTTATTTTGCTGACGATATTGGAAACAAAGCAACTCGCGAATTTTTGATTAAAGATGGAGTTCTTTTAAGAGGACTGGGAAGTTTAGAGTCTCAAAAGAGACTGAATCTTCCAGGTGTCGCCAGCCAGAGGGCCACATCGTGGAATAGAGCGCCGATTGACCGTATGGCCAACGTTAACCTTGAGCCGGGAACATCGTCACTTGAAGAAATGATCAAGTCTGTGAAACGTGGGATTTTCATGCAAACAAACAGATCGTGGTCAATTGATGACTACCGCAATAAATTCCAGTTTGGTTGTGAATACGGCCGTCTGATTGAAGATGGAAAACTAACAAAACTAGTGAAGAATCCTAATTACCGCGGAATTACAGCTCCATTCTGGAACCAGCTAAAAATGGTAGGAGACAAATCAACGTTCGAAGTTGGTGGTCTTGGAAACTGTGGAAAGGGAGAACCAAATCAGGTGATCTTCGTAGGGCACGCAAGTCCAGTTTGTCTATTTACTAACATCGAAGTTTTTGGAGGAGGGAAATAATGAAAGCTCTTGAATCCTCATATTTAGAGATTTTTGCCAAACAAATTTTCAACGATCTAAAAAGCGATGAAGCATTAACATTAAACTTCACGGGAGAGGAAACACTTTTCTCGAGACTCTCAAAAGCCAAAGTGCGCCAGGTGACGAATCTTCAGCAGGCCTTTATTGATTTTGTTTTTGTTAAAGGAAACAAAGTCCTGACTTTCAATATGCCTTTTAGAGCAAACGAAAGTGACGTCACTTTAGCGATAAAAAAATTAAACCAATCTCGCGAATGGATTGCGGCCCTGCCGGAAGACCCTTATCTTGTGCGTCCAAAATTTTACGGAGTGACTAAAGAAGAAAACCTAAACCAGCTTCCAAAAAATGAAGAGATGATGGGGCAGGTTTTAGATATCGCTGGTAACGTAGACCTGGCGGGAGTTTTCTCAAGTGGAGACGTTGTTCGAGCCACTATTAACTCTGAAGGACAATTCCACTGGTTTAAAACAAGAAACTTCTACCTGGATTACTCGCTTTATAATGACAAACAAAAAGCGGTGAAGTCGCTTTATGCTGGTTCAGACTGGGATAGTACTGAACTAAAACGTAATATTAAAGATGCTGAACATAAGCTCTCATTAATGAACCGCGATTCAAAGAAAGTCGCACGTGGTGATTACCGTGTTTACCTTGCTCCTTCAGCGGTCAACGAACTGCTTGGGACTCTTTCATGGGGAGGCGTTTCGATGTCTGCTCACCAGCAAGGGAATGGCTCTTTAAAAGACCTGTGGCAAGCAAAGAAAAAGATGTCTCCAAAGTTTACACTAAAAGAAGACTATTCACTTGGTCTTGCTCCACGTTTTAACGACGCTGGAGAGGTGAGCCCGGCAGAATTGATGCTTATTGAAAAAGGTGAGTTTAAAAATTTCCTGGTTTCAACGAGAACGGCGAATGAATACAAACTTGAATCAAACTTCGCTTCTGATTGGGAGTCGATGAGATCTCCGGTTATTTCAACAGGTGATTTATCACGTGATGATATCTATAAAGAGCTGGGCACAGGTCTCTACCTTTCTGACCTGCACTACCTAAACTGGTCTGACCGCGAGACAGCTCGTGTAACCGGAATGACAAGATACGCTTGTTTCTGGGTAGAAAATGGAGAGATCGCAAGTCCGATTGAAGATTTACGTTTTGATGAAAGTTATTACTCAATGTTTGGAGACGCTCTTGAGAGAATTACGAACTTCTCAGAGATCAGCCCTTCGACAGGTTCATACTTCCAGCGCGATGTTGGTGGAACAAGAACTCCGGGGCTTCTGCTTTCAAACTTTAAATTTACTTTATAAGGTATGAGTTTAAAAAAGTACGTCCTCGATTTCTACCTGAGTTTTTATGAGCTGATCGCTCATAAGAGAATTCAGAAAAAAGATATCTCTGAAAGATATATTCACGCACACCTGGTGTCGATGTTGACCACAGGTGTGCTTATGTGGTCGTACGCCTTTGTTGCTTGTTTTACTATTTCAAATCCTATCCCTGGGATTGTGGGAATTATCGCCAGCTCTATTCATCTTCTCTCTCCGTTTCTTTATTTAAGAAACAATAATTATATGTTTAACACCAACGTCATGATTGGCGCAGGAATCATCCACCAAATGACTTTTGCCTATTTCACCGGTGGTTTTGACAGCAATGTTTTAATCTGGTTGGGAATTCTGCCGATGCTTGCAGGAGTTATGGCCGGAAGAAAAGGAGCGACTCTTTGGGCAATTGTCACGACATTGTCTATTTTTGTTTTTATGTTGCTAAAACTAAGCGGTTATAAATTTCCATTTATGATTTCAGAGATGGGACTCGTTGTTGCTCAGGCATTGATTCTTTTTGGATGGGTTTTTATCGCTTCAATCGTTATCTGGGTTCACATCTTTTTAGTTGAACAGAATGCCAGCATGCTGGAAGCAGCTAAACAGAGGACACAAAACCTGGTAAACGTATTAAGTCATGATATTTCAACTCCTCTTTCAGTTATTATCGTAAAGCTTAATCAATTAGTTAAATCTCCTTTAAATGAAGCTCAGTTGAGTGCGACCAGTAAGGCCCTGAAAGCTTCTGAGAGAGTCCAGGAAATAACTGATTCGATTAAAGAGCTGCGTTTGACGGAAATGGGGAAAAAAGAAATCACTTACAGTGAAGTCATCATCCGCGAATTGATTTTAGAATTAAAAGACATGTTCTCAGAGAAACTTGAGCATAAAAATTTAAAATTCCATTGGTCGGCCGGAAGTGAAGTGTATTCATTCTATTCGAGTAAAAGCCTTCTTTTACACCAGATCTTAGGTAATTTACTTTCCAATGCAGTGAAGTTCTCTGAGCGAGATAACGAAATTAGATTGCGTGTTTCTCGTGTAGAAAACTTTATTCAGTTTATTATCGAGGACAGTGGCCTGGGTATTCCTTCTGATATGCGTGAGACGGTGTTTGAGGCCAATCTTTCGCGTTCATCAATGGGAACAGATGGTGAAATCGGAACAGGTTTTGGTCTTCCGATTGTCAAAGGTTGTGTGGATAGGCTTGGAGGGAAAATTTCTTTTGAAAGCCGCACGGCCAGTGAAGGTCCATCTGGCACGCGCTTTAAACTTCTTTTTCCGATTTCTTAATTATTTTCCAAGAGCACTTGGAGCTGTTGTCTTCTTCATTAGTCCCACGAGTACAATCAGAGTCAGGATGTATGGCAGAGTTGCCAGAAGCTGAGAAGAGATGTGGATTTCAGGACGTCCACCGATGTAAACCACCAGGGCCTGAGAGAATCCAAAAAACAAACATGCAAATAAAGTTCCTACCGGATTCCATTTCCCGAAGATCATCGCCGCTAGAGCAATGAATCCTTGTCCGGAAATAAGTGTCGGTCGGAAGTTGGAAACGATAGCGATTGAAAGACTTCCTCCGCCGATTCCAGCAAGAAGTCCTGAAGCCAGAACTCCGATATTGCGATAGTATGAAACCTTAATCCCGGCAGCACCAGCGGCCTTTGGGTGTTCACCAGCGCTAATAAGTCTTAGTCCCAATGTCGTTTTATTAAAGGTGAACCAGATAAGGGCCGTCGCTAAAAATGCCAGGTAAACAGTCGCGTATTGGCCAAAAAACACAGGGATCTTTTTTTCCAGATCAAGCGGCGGAGTCATGCTTGTTCCATCAAAGAAAATGCGACAGAAGAACACAGCAAGCCCACTTCCTAAGAAGTTAATCGCCATTCCTGAGACAACTTGGTTGGCCTGGAAACGAATGGAAGCAACTGCATGGAGAATACTTAAAAGAAGTCCAGCAATTCCACCGGCAATAAGACCCAGCCAAGGGTTTCCTGTTGTGATCGCGACCCATGAAGCGGCAAAAGCTCCAAAGGTCATCATTCCCTCAAGACCGATGTTTATCACTCCTGATTTTTCAGAAAGCACACCACCTAAGGCCGTAAAAATGAGCGGAGTCGAATACATTAACGTTGTTGAAAAAAGAAACAGAAGATCACTCATTAGTTTTTCCTCCACGCTTTAGTCACAAAGTTAAAGATGCTTGGAATCGCAATAAAAAAGATAATCGCACCAATCATGATGCCGATAACTTCTGAAGGAGCTTCAAGAGTTGATTGGATTTTTTGTCCTGAGTACTTTAAGGCCCCGAGGAAAAATCCAGAGAAAAGAACGCCCACCGGATGGTTTGATCCGATTAAGGCAACGGCAATTCCGTCAAAACCATATCCTTCATGAGCCGCAAGAACCGCAACGTTTTTTGAAACTCCCATCACGTGAGTGGCACCTGCAAGCCCTGAAAGAGCTCCGGCGATCATCATTGATTGAGTGACTTTTAATTTTGTACTGATACCAGCGTATTCGGCAGCGTTCGGGCTAAAACCCACGGCCTTAAGTTTATATCCAAAGGCAGTTTTATTCAGGATGACCCAAACTAAGACCACACAAATAAGCGCGATGAAAATACCGGCATTAACAGGTGGTCTCATGAAAGAATGCCAGAACTCGTGGTTAGCTAGCCATTCCATTCCTGCGTCACTCATTTTCCATTTATCTAAGATCCCGATGCTACTTGAGTCTTTAATGAACTCTGTCGTTTCAGTATCCGGACGCCTGAAGCCTGGAATGAAGACAGCGTAGTTTGAAAGATAAAGAGCGATCCAGTTAAGCATGATCGTTGAAAGAACTTCATGCACACCAAAGCGCGCTTTTAAAAATCCACTAAGGCCTCCGTAAAGTGAAGCGATCATTGTTGCAAGCATCATCACCAGGGGAACTTGGATCCATGGTGAAAAATCAAAGTGGTAACCAAAATAAGTCGCCGACAATGCACCAATAACAAATTGCCCTTCAGCTCCAATATTGAATAGTCCTGTTCTAAAAGCAAAGGCCACAGAAAGACCAGTCAGGATCAGGGGAGTTGAACGGATAATGATGTATGAAATGTAGTTTGGTTGTGAGAAAGCGCCTTCCCACATAACCTGATAAGCTTCAAGAGGCGAGATGCCCGATAGTTTTAAGACAAGTCCACCAACTAAAAGTCCTAAGACAACAGAAAGGATGCTGATGATAAAGTTTTTCATACAGGTTTTCCTCCTGCCATATAGAGTCCGATGTCTTCTTTTAAGTGTGGATTGTTCTTAAGTTTCTCGCCAGAAACTTCTGCCCATAGTTTTCCTTTGTGGATAACCCCGATGCGATCAGAAAGGTTGATGATTTCATCAAGCTCATAAGAAATCAGAAGAACAGCTTTTCCAGCGTCTCTAAGTTTAATCAACTCCAGATGGACGTATTCAATCGCTCCAACGTCCAGACCTCTGGTTGGCTGAAAAGCAATCAGGACATCCGGATTGTGGACGATTTCACGGGCCAGGATGATCTTTTGCTGGTTTCCACCTGAAAGGTTAACTGCTTTTGCTTCACAGTCCGCTGGCCTGATATCGAAGCGGGCAATCAGTTCATTAGAAAAACGAGTGAGTTCACTGCCAACAATAAAACCCCAGTTTGAAAATGGTTTTTCATCAATACGTTGAAGCACACAGTTTTCTTTCACTTTGAAATCCATAACCAGACCCACGCGCTGGCGGTCTTCTGGAATAGTTCCAAGTTTTTTATGATAGATTTTTTTAGGACTAAGCCCGGTGATGTCTTCACCGTTGATCATGACTTTTCCGCTTTGGATTTTGCGAAGTCCGGTTAAAGCTTCAACCAGTTCACTTTGTCCGTTGCCGTCGATTCCGGCAAGACCGGTAATCTCTCCACGGCGAAGTTTAAAACTAAAGTTTGAAACCACCGGGAAGTTTTTCGTGTTGACCACGTTTAGGTTTTCAATTGAGAAGACGATGTCATCTGTTGGGATTGCATCAGTCTTAGGGACTTTTAAGTCGACTTTTCTTCCAACCATTTTAGAAGCGAGTTCTTCTTCGCTGGTCACTTTTACATTTACAGTTTCAATGTAAGCACCTTTTCTGATTATCGTGCAGCGGTCGGCGATTACTTTAATCTCATGAAGCTTGTGAGTGATAATAATGATCGTCTTTCCCAGGGCCTTAAGATTATTAATGATACGGTAAAAATCTTTAATCTCCTGAGGAGTTAAAACGGCCGTTGGTTCATCCAGGATGATGATCTCTGCGTTTCTATAAAGCGTCTTGATAATCTCAACTCTTTGTTGAGTTCCCACACTGACGTTTTCAATTTTTTGGTCGAGGTCTAAATCGAAGCTGTAGGTCTTGATGATCTCTTCGATTTTTTTGCGGGCCGTTTTGTAATCAATCATGCCCAGGAAGTTTCTTGGTTCAATCCCCAGAATAATGTTTTGAAGAATTGTAAAAGGACGCACTAACCTGAAGTGCTGATGAACCATTCCGATTCCCAGAGAGATGGCGTGAGCAGGGGATTCGATCTTAATCTTTTGCCCGCGCACGAACATTTCGCCTTCACCCGGATCAGGTTGGTGTTCGCCGTAGATGGTTTTCATCAACGTTGATTTACCGGCACCATTTTCGCCGAGAATTGCGTGTACCTCGCCGGTTTCCACCGAGAGGTACATGTTGTGATAGGAGATACAGTCCCCGAAACTTTTTGTGAGGTTCTTAAGCTCTAGTGCCAGCATTATTTAACAGTCTTGGCAAAGCTTACGAAATTTTTCTCAGTCGATGGAACTTTGATTTTTCCGTCGATGATTTGTTTTTTGATTTTTGCTACTTCTTCCAGAAGAACAGCTGGAACCATCTTCGAAGTTGTTGGAGCGATATCAACAGCACCGTCTTTTAGACCGTACTCGATAGTTGTTCCACCTTTGAATGTCCCTTTGTTTAAATCGGCCACAACGTTGAAGATGGCCGAATCAACTCTCTTCATGCTTGAAGTGATAACGTTCTTTGGAGCAAGGTAGTTTTGATCGCGGTCAACACCAACGGCCATTTTGTTTTTTTCTTTAACGGCTTCAATAACCCCGTCACCAACTGCACCAGCAGCGTGGAAGACAACGTCAGCGCCTTTTCCGATCATTTGGTTTGCGATCGCTTTTCCTTTAGCTGCATCAGTAAAAGATTCAGCAAATTGTTCGATGATGTTAATTTTTTTGTTGGCGAATTTCGCTCCGGCCTTAAAGCCATACTGGAAGCTATGGATGATAGGAACACTCATCCCACCGATGAATCCAATTGTTCCGGTCTTGCTCATTTTGGCAGCGATGTAGCCGGCAAGGAAAGAGCCTTCTTCAACCTTGAACATTACACCGATAACGTTCGCTGGAGTTTTAGTGCCGTAAGAGTAATCGATGACTGCGTACTTTTGTTTAGGATTTTGTTTGGCTGCGATTAGGATTGCGTCGGCCATCTTAAAACCGATACCCCAGATCAGGTCATTTTTAGCATCGTATAGAGTTTCAAGATTCGCAGGATAATCTGCATCTTGCTTAGATTCCTGGTAACTTACTTTGATTCCCAGTTCTTTTTTTGTTTTTTGTAGGCCTTCCCAAGCTGATTGGTTGAAAGATTGATCATTTACGCCCCCGACATCGGTGACCATTCCAACTTTGAGTGGCGCAGCATTAACTGTGTTTAGTGAACAAAGTAAGACAAGTGAGAAAACGACATTTTTAATTCTCATGAAACCCTCTTCAATATTGACCGTATAACTTTTTAAGTTAGACACTTTTAGCACTTATCAATGAATATTGGTAGAAAGATTTACACTCCTTTCGCCCTTTGTTTTAATAAGTTTGCACTATTTACACCCCCGAGAGGACCCATGCCTAATAGACCAATGATTTTAGCTTCATTCCTGACTTTCATTACACTTTCAAATGCCCAGGCCATCACACTTGGGGAGAGTTTCAATAGCGCTCTTTTAAATAACCAGGCCGACAACATCAATGAGTCACGCCTTCGTCAAAGCTTTGAAGAAAAAAGACAAGGACAGGGGACATACCTTCCGACTTTATCGATCAGAGGAACTTACTTAAAGCAGGAAAATTACGATGATCAAAAGACATTGGGATTGAACCTGACGACGAGCCTCTATAACGGAGGACGAGACAAGCAATTGATTGAGAACTCTGAGACAAATGTTCAAATTGCTAAAAACCAGAGACAAATCGACCGCGTGAACCTGTATATGGAAGTGGTTGAGGCCTACTATAATTACGTTTTAAGCTGGAACGATTTAAAGAACCTGGACCTTCTAAAAAAACAAAGTCAGGAGCGCGCTGATGAAATTAAAAAGCGTGTGCAGATCGGAAGATCAAGAAGAGGAGAGCTTCTTCAGGCCGAAGCCCAGCTCGCTTCAGTTGATGCCCAGACGTCCGATGGACAGGGGCTTTTACAACAAAACGAAGCGAAGTTTTACATTCTTACGGGGATGGCAAAAAATGAAAAAGTAGAGCTGGCCTTCGATGAAGTGAAAGAGGAAAAAACTCTGGATGAATACCTGAGTCTTGCTCTAAAACGTGAAGATGTAAAAAACAGACAATTAGAAATTGACCGCTTAAATGGACAACTAAATATTTCAAAAGCTCACTATACGCCAAAGCTCGATTTACTATCGAACTACTATGCGCTTAAAGAAGGTGGCTCGAGTGCCTCAAGAAATTCTGACTGGGACATTGGCCTGAATCTTTCAATTCCACTTTATGAAGGGGGAGTTTCTCAAGCACTTGTAAGAGAAGATTTAGAGAGAAAAAAGACAGCAGAGTACCAGCTAACTGACTACCAAAAAAGCGTTAAAATCGCAGTGACAACAAGATATGAAATGTTCCGCCGTTACCACGATCAGATCAAAAAATTTGAAGTAGCGCTTGATAAAGCAAAGAGAAGTTATGAAGAAACGGTAAGAGATTATCGTTTAGGACTTGTGACAAACCTTGACGTGTTGTCATCTCTTAACTTATACCTGAGCAGCAAACGAGACGCAGAAAAAACAAAAATCCAGTCGGTCATGAATCAAAAACTACTGGAAGCAACTGCAGGGATTATTCCAGAAGTATGAGTTCAAATCCGGTTATCACATTACAGGAAAACGCCTCGGGATTTTTTGATAAAATCCACGCGAAACACGCCACACAGATGGAGTGCAAGAAGGGGTGTTCTAAATGTTGTCAGACCGACATAAGTGTTTTTGAAATTGAAGCTGACCGAATCAGCGATTGGTTTGCCTCTCAATCTCCAGAGGAGCAAACGAGGCTCTTGGAGCTTTGGAAGACTCCTCATCAGGAAAGCTATTGTACATTTTTATACAACGACCAATGTACAGTGTATGAAGGGCGTCCGCTTATTTGCCGTACACAAGGGCTTCCTCTCTATGTGGCCACCGAAAATGTTCTAGATTACTGCCCGCTGAATTTTAAAGATGGTGACCCACCGAAAGAGGATTGGCTTAACTTAGAGCGAATGAACACACTCTTGTCATTTGCTGCAACGACAACGAAAAAGGACCAGCGTATCAGGCTCAAAAAGCTTAAGACTAAACTTTTAAGTACTCTAAAATGATTAGACCCCACTAATCTTAATCAATTCCTGAAAAATTCATTATTGTGTAAGCAGAACATTTTTTACATAATCGTCCGATGCCTCTAGGAATATTAAAAAACATTTTTTATAGTTTGCTTATTCTCCTGTCATTAAACGCACAGGCCAAAGCGACTGACAAAAGCATTGTTGTCCGAGTGGGAGGTTATGACTTTGCTCCTTTTGTAGAAAAAGAAGGGAGTGAAGGAGTCGTACGTGAATTGATTGCCAAGCTCAATAACACCCAAAAAAAATACCATTTCGAATTTGTTTATACGAGTCCCAATAGAAGATACAAAGATTTTAAACTTAGAAAGTTTGATATGATTTTCTTTGAAGATGAATCATGGGGCTGGAAAGATAGAAAGATCAACTACGCTCGCACTGGGATTCTCACACAAGGGGAAGAGATGGCCATTGCCCTTAAGTACGACCGCGATCAGTCTTACTTTGATAATTTAGATAAAAAGAAAGTCAGAATTATTCTGGGCTTTCATTATCAGTTCACGGATATGAAGACTGATCAGGATCGAATTCTAAAAAAGGGAATTGAGCAGGGAAGAAACTATCATGAAAATGTGATGGATCTTTTGGATAAGAAAATCGATATCACTTATGTGAACTCTCTTTATTTAAAACGTATATTTGAGCTTGATAAGGAATTAAAGGAAAAGATTTTAGTGGCGCCAAAACCGGATCATTCTTTTGTTCTAAGAGGGCTTATTCATCCCAGCTCTCCAATCACGGTCAGTGAATTGGAAAAACTGGGATTAAATAAGATGGTTGAAGATTAAGGAATAGCTCTTTCGATAAATCTTAGAAGAGCAGCTTTGTTTTGTTGATAGTAGTAATCAACTCGAGAGTATTCCGGCCATTTATTGTTGGAAACTTCAATCGTGATCTGCATATCCTTTCTGTAGTAAATACTCCAGTCCTGCATCCCACCGTTCACTTCATACCAAGCATAGCCGTTAGTGATACCGTTTTGGAAAGCTGTCGATGTACTGATGTATGGAGTAAGACCTGCGTATTCAAGACATAGTTCTTTAATGAAAGCTTCTTGCGGGAATTTGTCCGCTTTTGTATCCCAAGGGTAGTTTACGACTTCGGCCCCACCGTGGAAATTAGCAGAAAGAACAAAGTTTCTTGTCTTTTGCCAGTCCATCACTGCTTTTGTTTCCGGTTGTCTCCCTTCTGTTGTGTCTTTGTTATCTGACGTTGAGAAATCCGGGAAGTCGCGGTTAAGATCGACATATTTTGCATTACCGCGAGTGCTGGCAGCGGCCCCATCCGGGTTCATTGAAGGCATGATGTAGATTTGAACGCGGTCAAGGAGGTTGGTGATTTGCGGGTCTTTTCCGTAATTCATGGCCAGGTCTTTAACTAGTCTAACCATCATTTCACGACCGACGATTTCATCTCCATGCATGTTGGCGATGTACTTAAACTCCGGGCGCTCGTCATTAACATTTACGTTGCTTGAGAGTTTAATCACCCATAGGTCGCGGTTTTTAACACTTTTTCCGATTGAGAACATGCGGGCGATTTCAGGATATTTTGAAACGACTCCTTTGAGCTCTTTTTCGATTTCTTCCGGAGTCGGGTATTGACCCTTCGCCTTCTGTGCACCTGCTGCGATTTTCATCGAGAAGTGTGGGATGTTATTTGTAACCAGGAATTCTTTCAGTCCTTTTGGTCCGTAAAGTTCAAATCCACCTTTTTCAATGTGATCGATAGTTAACTCTGGTCTTGATTTTAAAAGTTCAAAAATGTGTTGGTCAGAGCTTTGGATGTAAAAAGATTCTTCGACGATTTTCGCCTGTAGTGTTGAAAGGCACAGGAAGGCCATAAAAGAAACTGTAAGAGCAGTAAGCGTTTTTTTCATTTATCTCATCCTTGAGAAATTATGTATTGAAGGAAAGCTTACTCCTCCAAATATGACTTTCCCAACGAAAGAATGAAGTGTTGGATTTATTAAGATTATATGACTTAAAAGATCAGGCATAGTTCCTTGACCATAATGACCCTTCAAGGTAAATTTTTAAGGCTTAAAACTCGAAGGAACTTGCTATGTTAACGCGTTACTTATCAATTATTTTACTCTCACTTTTGACTATCACTGCCCAGGCACAAATACCGACATCGGTAGTGAGAGACGCCATTGAAAAAACTAAACCAGCTAAGAAAGAAGCGGCCCCGGAAGAAAGTTCGCAGGCCTATTTAAAATATGAAGAGCTGGAAAAACTTAAGAACCCACAAGAAACCATGCGCACTTTTGTCGAGGCCATGGATGAAGTTAAAAAAGGCAATGGTCAGTCCCGCGCTTATTTTGATCAAGCGGTAAGAACATTCAACCTTTCAAAGGTAGATGAAAACTTAAGAGAGAAGACGGGAAGAAAGGCCGCTGAAAAGCTTATCAATACTCTCGATCGCATTACTAAAATAGATTTCACGCACATTCCAGTCGATCCCAACGGCACGAAATGGTACTTCAGAAAACAATCAATCACTGAAGACAATCAGGTGATCGAAGCAGAGATTGCGATTGAAAAAAATATTGATGGGGCATGGAGATTCACACCTGAGACGGTAAACACTATTGGGGCCCTGTATAATTCAGTTTCTCACTTACCAGTTGTGGCCGGAGTTGTGGAATACAAAAACTGGAAGACGAGACTCAAAGATCACATGCCGGCATGGGCGAGTGAAGAGCTTCTAATGTTCACCAAAGGACAATGGCTTGGCTTCCTGGCCATTTTTGTAGTGGCGATTATTGCTCTTAGCATGATGCGTTTTCTGACGACTCTTTATATTCGCGACCTGGTGAAAAAAGAATCGCTGGATTTTAAGGAAAATGACCAATATAAATCGACTCTTTCATTTGGACTGCTGGCCTTCTCACTAGTGTGTATGGCCGGAGTGAAAACAATGGAGCTCGACACTGAGACTTACGATATCTTAGTGCGCGCGTTTTATATCTTGATTGCGCTTTCTTCTGTCTGGTCTTCGTTAAAGATCGTCGATATTATCAGTATGCACTTTGCAAAAATCGCTAAAGACACTGCTAATAAGTTTGATGATGTTCTTGTGCCGATGCTCTCTAAAACCGCCAAGGTTTTGGTTGTGGCCTTCGGGACTATTCTGGTGGCCCACAGTTTAACCTTCGATATCGGCAGCATCCTTGCCGGGCTTGGGATCGGGGGGGTGGCCGTTGCCCTTGCAGCAAAAGACACGATTTCAAATCTCTTTGGATCAGTCACAGTTATTATGGATAGACCATTTTTAATTGGAGACTACGTTATCCTCGATAAAGGTCTTGAAGGGACAGTCGAAGAAGTAGGCTTTAGAAGTACGCGCATCAGGACTCCACTGCAGTCTCTTGTGAGTCTTCCCAATAACGTCCTGGCGAACATGGCGATTGATAACTACGGCATGAGAGGGATGAGACGCTACAGGACTTTTTTGGTGATGGATTTATCTAACCCGATGGATAAGCTGGAAGAGTACTGTGAGCGCTTAAGGTACATCTGTCAGATTCACCAATTGATTGAGACATCTAATGCGCAAATTTACATCAATGACATCACTGATAAATCAGTGAACATTCTGGTTAACGTTTTCTTTAAAACGAGAGAGGGAAGTGTTGAGCTTGATGAGAGACATAAATTTATTGTTGAAGTGCTAAAGATTGCCAAAGAAATGGATGTGAAGTTTGTTTCAACGAGCACGACTCTACTTATGAATCAGAATGCAGAATTGCCAAAGCTCGAAGCAGCTAAGCCCGACAGTCTTCTTTAAGAAGTTTGCCGGGCCTGGCGTTTAGTAATTACTTAACTGGTACTTCGTGTTCGCCGTAAAGTTGTCCATCGATGATTGAGAATCCATCTGGGTGGCTTCCGCGTGGATCGAAATGAGTCCAGTGTACCATTCCGTCACCAACTCTTAAGAATTCACCACAAACAGAAATCTTTTTACCAACCACTAGAGGAATTCTTCCGAAGTCCAGATTGCTTACGATTTGAAGTTCAATGTCTTTATCAACTTTGATGAAGAATTTTTGGTGTGGAAGTCCTGAATGGTCTTCGCTTTTAATTTCGCTGATGATGCCCGCTACATAAACCTGAGGCTTATTAGCGCGACGGTTACCCATAATTGATCTTAACTGGCTAACGTCAGTTTTTAGGATTTCTCCGTTTCTGTTTCTACAGTCAGGAAGAAATTCAGATGCAGATGCACCGATTGAGAGAACTAGACTCAAGCCCACTAGAAGTGCTTTCATGAAACCTCACTAAAAAAAAATTTGTCATTAAAATACGTGAACCATGATCAGGGCGTCTAGTTCTTTATTAGTTTTCTAATACCTTTTAAATCTTTTCCCAGGTCCTGTAAATAAGCGTTGTATCTCAGGGTTATTTTTTGGTTAGGACCAAGAGTTTCACTTGCCACAATCTTGTTATAGCTATCTTGATTGACAGGAAAAGCCGTTACTAAGAGTTCTTTGTTTAGCTTCTTGCTGATGGTTGAATAAATCAGAAGATAGTCGTTTTCTTCTCCTGCTTTTTTTCTTGGAAGCTTCACCAGTGTTGTTACCAAAGTGTATTCCGGCAGGATTTCTTCTACGCGAGTGACGTCTAGTTTTGAATAATCAAAAGTGAAGACTTCATTGGCCACGTTTTTTAGCAGGCTCAATTGAGTTTTATCTTTGAAGGCCAGTGAGCCCGCAAAAAAAGTGATGTTGGAAAACATTCCACCTTCAATCGCTTCCGGTGAAAGACTGTTGGCCTCCATATTAAAAGCAAAATTTAAAGTGGGAGCAATCCATCTTTTTCTTTTGTAGCCATATGGAGTGTTGATCACGCTAAAGAGATACCCGTAAGTGTGGATAATTCCCGCATGAACGATGTTGTTATCGTTTTTAATATTAAAGCGGGCCTGAAGCTCACCGATGATTTTTGGATCGACGATGATTTTTTTAGCTCCCGAATCGAAGTTAAAACTTTGGCCCCAAAACATCGGAAGGTATGGATCTTTGGCATCAGTGATGATTTGGTTATAAAGAGCAGGGTGGTTTTCTTCAAGGACATCAAAGAATGATTCTTTTTCTTCAATCGCTTCCATAGATAATTCATTCCAGAATTGGTCTTCGCCCGGGGTGTGTGCCGAGATGTTTCTAGTGCTTTTAGACTGAGAAGGAGAGTGAGAACAAGACAGAGTGATTAAAAGAACGGCAATAAGAAGAAGGGTTTTTTTCATATTCCTGGGCCTCGTAAAGTTTTATGTAACCTTATCATTTGGGTGGCGAAAAAACCTCAAAAAATGGGCATTTTAAGTAATAAAAAGTTCGTACTATTTTGGATTAACTCGGTGATTTCTGATGCGCCCCCAAGAAAATTTTAGAATTTCCCCAATGACACCTATAATGATCACATCGCATCTGCCACCCAAACCATCAGGCAGGTCAGCGATAGGAGTTAAGTCTATGCATATGACAAATGAAAACAGTGAGACACCAAACGGCTACTCATTCTGGAGTGCCTGTATCGCAATGGTGACGTTCTTTGCGATAGCTGATGTGTTGACTGGAGGTCTAGTGAGAGAGTCTGTCGTGAGGAATCAGACAGAATATGCAGTGACGTTTGCCTTTGTAATTGCCACTCTTGGAGTTTTCGCCAAAGAGTCTCCGCCTGGGCTGAAGTTCGTTCGCGCGTGCTCACGCCACAAATTATGACGACTGCATGAAATTTTCAGGGATGTTTAAAAGGGCTGCTTAAAGGACAGCCCTTTTTATTTTTATAGTGTGAAAATGGTTTCTGAATGCCATCTACGTCGTTGCCTCGGCGTTCGGGCGTGCGACGTACGGTCGTACGTCTCCTTCCTCACTTACTCTGCGCCTAGTATCTGGCATCCATAAACCATTTTAAGGATTATGGAGGGAAGATTATCTAAGTTTGATCAGACCTTGGCTCGCAAGTGCTGCTGAAGTCATTTTATAAAGCAGTCTCATGCCTACGTTTGCGTCCCATTCATCGGCCTTGTCTTTTGCCGATGGAGCAACTTCAACCAGGTCAAATCCAACCAGAGTGCGCTTAGATCTGATAAGTTCATTGATGATGAAGACGACCTCAGAGTAGTCCAGGCCCCCGGGAACTGGGGTTCCTGTGTGTGGGCAGTATCTAGGGTCGAGTCCGTCAATATCAAAAGAGATGTAAACGTTTTTTGGCAGGTGAGAGACGATCTCGCGGGCGATCTTTTCGAAAGATTCACCAGCTAGTTTTCTTCTTGTCAGGTTTTGGTCGAAGTACACTTCAACTTTTGGGTTTGTTTGTGTGTATTCGTATTCTTGTTGGCAGAAGTCGCGGATACCAACTTGAACTAATTTTCTAACTTGAGGGATTTTTTCCATCACGTTGTGCATGATTGAAGCGTGAGAGTTTTCAAAGCCCATGTAAGCGTCGCGAGTGTCTGAGTGCGCGTCGAAGTGAAGCACTCCTAGTCCTTCGTATTTTTCAGCGTAAGCTTTGATCGCTCCAAACGGAGTGGCGTGATCCCCACCAACAACAACTGAAATTTGGTCGTTGTCTAAAAGCGCTTTTGTTTCTTTGTAAACTTCATTGTTAAGATCGTTACAAAGTGAGTTTACTTTTTTAAGGGCCGCTTGAAGTGTTTTGTTTTTTGCCATCGCAGCATCGTCAGCGTCGATAATTTTTTTTGCCAGGGCGCGACCTTCGCGGTTTAGCTTCTTAATTTTTGCGCTTTCTTTTTTCATGAAAAGACCAGCTTGGTAAGCATCGATGTAATCCAGGTCGAAGAAATCGATTTGCTCGCTCGCCATTAAAATTGCTTCAGGGCCTTTTGATGTTCCTGCCTGGTATGATGTTGTTACATCCCAAGGAATGGGAAGGTAGACGACTTTTGCTTCGTGCTCTTTAAAGGGAAGACCGTAGATGCCGTCTTTGCTTGATGCTTTAGCGTTTGGGTCAATCACTGTTCTACCTTCAGCTACTGGCTTTGCTTTTGTTTTGGCCTTTGATTTCGGTGTTATTTTCTTTTTTGCAGTTACTTTTTTCGTCATAAGAATCGCTTCCAATTTAAGGTTTTTTAGGTGAGAATTTTTCAGGCGTAGACTATCACAGGGAGAATTTTATGCGAAATGTTTTTCTTTTTTTGGCCTTTATTTATTCAAGCGCACTTCTGGCAGATAACGTCAGATTAATCTCGGTAAGTGGCCAGGTGGAAAAGTCATTTCAACCGGATATCGTCCGTTTAAATATCACGGTGTGGGGCAAGGGAGCGTCAGCAAAAAACGCTCAGGAGAATAACCAAAAATCCTTTGATGTTTTTAAGAAGAGTATTGAGACTTACAAAGTGAAAAAAGAAGATGTTCGCACGACGACTTATGAACTTAATCCGGAATATGTTTACGATCCAAAAACAAATAAGAACAATATCACTGGTTATACAGCGAACCAGGGGCTCTCAATCACTTTAAGAAAAGTTGATGAGGCGGGGGCCTTTGTTGATTCACTCAATGCAGCTTCTAAAAGTAACACTGGTGGAGTGAATGTCGTTTCTCTGGGCTTTGATATTGATAAGCGTGCAGAAGAGGAGAGAGCTCTCCTGGGAGATGCTGTAAGAGCGGCTGAGGCCCAAGCTGAAAACCTGGCAAAGGCAGCAAAGGTAAAACTAAAAGGTGTTTATCGCCTGAGTCCTCAATCGGGAAATCGCCCTATTCCGATGATGGATGGTGGTGCGGCCATGGAAATGGTTTCTGCAAAGCGTATGTCTGCTCCAACTCAGTTTATGAATGGTGAAGTGAAGATTGAAGGCATTGTGTCAGTCGATTACTTAATCGAGTAGTAAGGTTTTTAAGTCAATTGTCAGAAAGTTTGAGTGGTCAAACTTTCTGACTTTCAATACCATCTGCCCATGAAATTCACACACCCTACATTTCTTGGCCTGGCCCTAGGCCTCTTCTGCACATCTGTATCTGTGCATGCAAGCAGTTTAGATAATTTTATCCGTAACCGTATGGAGCTTTTTGATATCACTCCCTACCAAGCTCAATCCTTAGAGCAGACTGACGAGTTCCAATCTAAAATGAGACTTGGACGCATGCTCTTTATGGACACTAATCTTTCTGGAAATAGGAATATTAGCTGTATGGTTTGTCACCACCCGATGAAAGGGACGAGTGATGGACTTCCATTGTCCCAGACGGTTGATGGCAAAGGTGTTTTAAAAAGAAATTCACCAGGGCTTTACAACGTCGGCGATAAATTCAGCACATTTATGTTTTGGGATGGAAGAGTTCATTTTCATCCAACGAAAAAAGTTTTTACAACTCCTGAGCCTGTGCTAAACGGGCCCACACCACTGGCCGCAGAGATTGCCAAAGCGATGACAAGTGCGCTTGCTGCTCAGGCCATCTTCCCACTGGTTTCTCATGAAGAGATGAGTGGAAAAAAAGGTGAGAACGAAATTGCCGACGCTAAAACAAATCTTGAAGCGTGGGATTTAATCATTAAAAGAATCACTCAAGAAACAAACGGTGCAAGATACATCAATCTCTTTAACCGTGCTTTCCCTGGCCAGCCCAAAATGAACATCGGTCACGTTGGAGAGGCGATTGCAACGTTTGAGCGCTACCAGTTTCAATCAAACACTTCTGGCTTTCACCGCTACGTTGCTGGAGATAACTCAGCAATGACGGAGCAAGAAAAGAGAGGTTTTGTGGTGTTCATGGACCGAGGAAGATGTATTGCCTGTCATCAGGGGAATCTTCTGGGACTCAATACTTTTTTTGCTTCAGTTGGAGTTCCAAGTTACGGGGCCAAGCCGTTTGAAATGGATATTGGAAGGGGGGAAATCAACAACGAAAGATTCAGGGCCTTCTTCTTTAAAACGCCAAGCTTAATTAACGTTGCTTTAACTGCACCTTATTTTCATAACGGAGCTTTTAGCACAATTAGAGAAGTGCTCAATCACTACAACAATATTGAAAAGTCTCTCAACACTTACACTATTACTGATGAAAGAAGAAAACTCTTTCCAGTAGAAGTCGAAGTGAGAAACTCGCAAAAAGATCTTAGTGAATTATTTGCTTCTATTGAGGCAGGATTCTTGAGAAATGGTCTGGGATTATCAAGCGCGGAACTGGATGATCTGGAAGCCTTTTTAACCGGGGCCCTGACAGATCCAAAATGGGATCCGCGAGGGCCAAAGTCTAAAAAATAAAATTACATTCTAGGGTTGTGGTGAAGCAGGTATCTTGCCGATTCGTACAAACCTTTTGTCAGAGTTTCCATTTCTTTGTACTTCTCTGGGTATTTGTCTTTTACGTTCTCATCAGAAGGATTCTCACTCCATTTAACTAGTTTCCCGGTTTCTCTTGAAGGGATGTATTCAAAGTAAAAATCTTTGTCTACTAAACTGATGTTGAAAGGTGCGTACCAGTTGTATGAGAAAGCTGCACGGTATTCGTCAAAACGAGGATTGAATAGATCGCGCCCGAGTCCTCTTGTTTTGTATGGGATTCCCGCAAGACCGGCAACTGTTGGCATAACATCCATTTCAGAAGCAATTTTTGTTTCCACAGCTGGAGCAAAACGCTTTGGAGAGTGGATAATCATTGGAACGTGGAATCCATTAGCTAAACTTTTTTGCCAGTCTGGAACATTCTTCGCATTGTTGTGTGGAAGACCGTGGTCACCGAAAACAATGAAGATTGTGTTGTCGTACCAGTCTTCTTTTTTGGCCATCTCAAAGAATTTTCCTAGAGAGTAATCTTGCAGTCTCATGGCGTTGTATTCTTCAAAAGACTCGAAGCCGTATTCTTTTATCTGAGCTTCAGAAATATCTTTCGGTGTTTTGATTACAAACCCATCGCTGTCTTCAGGGATAGTGTAAGGACGGTGGAAGCCTGCTGATTGAATGAAAGCAAAGAATGGTTTTTTCTTTTCAGTGTACTCACTGTTTAGTGTAGCAGCTGATTCTTTAAACAGGTTAAGATCTGAAATACCCCATACGTCTACGCGTGGAGCTTTATATGAACCTTCTTCGAAGATATGCAGGTTAGGAATGTTGTAGCTGAAGACTCCGCGGATATTTCCCCAGTTCGCGCTTCCGCCCAGGAAGTAGTATTTTTCGTAACCTTTAAATTCACCCATGATAGCGTGTTGGTTAACGATGAATGGGTTTCTCGATCCTGTTTTTACTCGCGAGGTATCGGGAAGACTGGTCACCGCTGCAAAGATTGAACGAGCAGTTGCGACAGTTGGAGTATAAAAATTAGAGAAGAGGATAGACTCATTTGCCAGTTGGTCCAGGTAAGGAGTCGGGTTAACTTCCGATCCACCCACACCTGTTTTATACCAGGCCATTGACTCCATAACGATGACAACGATGTTTGGTTGCTGAGAGCTCTTTGCTGTATCACCAGGAAACGAACGGACAAAATTCAGGTTTTTACTGTCGGGTTGGTCTACACCTAAAAACTTGGCCACGACATCGTATGAAGCAAGTGCTTTATCTTTTTCATACTCCGCGTTTCTAAACGTGTAAGTGTCGGCCACATAAAGAATTGGGTTAAGCGAAAGGTTAGAAGTAAAGGTGTCTGGAGTGGAAAAAGCTTCTGACCATCTAAGTGGGTACATTTGAACACTGCCGTAAAGACCCCATCCAAAAAGCACCAGAAAAATGAAGCCACCTAAAAAGCGCGTCTTGTTGTTGCCATTAAGCGGAGAGCCCATCAGTTTTGGTGTGATGAACTTGACGATGATAAAACTAAAAACCGCTGTCATTACTACAATTAACGCTAGAAGTGCTGGCCATGGGTAAGATTCGCGGACCATTTCAAATGAGATGATCGGGTTTTTTAAGAATTGGATCACGGTCGCATTCAAACGTGACTTTAGGTAAGCAAAGTAACCAACGTCAGTGACATAAAGGAAACTGATAAGCCCGAAGAAAATGGTGTAAAGAATGTTCATCAGACGGACTTTAAACGCCGGGTTTAGCGGGAGGTTGATCAAGATCATTGCTGGCAGAAGAAGGGTCATTGCCAGGCGGACATCAAAGCGGAACCCAAGCCATAAGTTTTGAAGCACCAAGTGAGTGGTGCCAGGCGTGATGTTGTCTTTGAAGTAAATCAGGAAGCCAATTCTAAAAATTGTGTAAAGAACGACTTGAAAGAGTAATAACGAGTAAAGAAACTTCAGTTTCGGAGTGCCAAAATAATTATTTTTCATAACCCTATTTATACGCTTAGGCTTGGAAAAATAAAACAATAAAGATAGAGTTAAAGGACTATTTTTGACTGTGCCCAAGGAGTTTTATGAAAGATTTAATTACACGTTATTTTGAAGTTTTCAACAAAGGCGATGCAGCAGCGATGCTGGCCCTAGTGGACGATAATATTGAACACGATATCAACCAGGGAAAAACTCAGGTTGGAAAAGCGAAATTTGAGGCATTCCTTCACCATATGAATGAATGTTACAAAGAGGATCTTAAAGATCTGACAATCATGGTTTCAGAAAACGGGAAAAACGCTTCTGCGGAGTTTATGGTCCATGGAACCTATTTAAAAACTGACGGCTCTCTTCCTGAGGCGAGAAACCAAAAGTACGTTATTCGTGCTGGAAGCTTCTTTGAAGTGAAAAACAATAAGATCACTCGCGTGACAACTTATTACAACCTTCCACTTTGGATTGAGATGGTTAAATAAAAAATCTTATGGAAAAGAACTTGATTTTTTCAAGCAGGCTGGAGGATTTTGCCAAGATATTTTTGGCGACGTTCCTGGTTTTCTTTTTCATGATGATGACAGATGTCATGACTTCGACGGCCTTCCTTTTGGTGACGATTTATTTCCTGGACGGAGGGCACGTTTACTCAACACTACTTGAAGTGTTAGGGGACCCGGAAGAAGTGAGAAAAAGGTATGTTTGGATTGTTCTTTTGGGATCCTTTTTTCTTAATTTTTTAGTTCACTTTCTTTTTACTGATTATTTTTTCTATTACATTTTCTATTTCACCATTTATCACAACATGAGACAGGGCCTGGGTGTCACTTTCCTTTATCGCATTGGTGAAAAGCGTGCGGTTTTTGTGGTGAAGTGGGGTTATTACTTCCTGACGATGCTGCCTTTTATTCTTTTTCATAAGAAGCCTCAGATGACGGAAGGAAAATTGGGCGAAGCCATTATTAAGCCAATCGATCTTTATCAAGTTTTTTCAGCGCAATCCCTTGAGAATGCTTTTAAAGCAGGGGTGATCCTTTACATCGTCGGGGCCGTGCTTATTGGTGCTTATTTAATTTATAAAAAGAATGCCAGAGGCTTTTTATCGATGCTCTTTTTTATGGCGGTCTACGCTTACGCTTTTTTAATTTCAACTAATGAAATGAAAAGTTATGCGCTTCTTATTTTCTCTCATGCTATTCCGTACTATTTTTTGATGGAGAAGAGATTAGGGGTGACTCATAAACTCAATTTTATGCAGCGATATGCCTGGTTGTTTCTATTAGTGATTTTTGCGATTGGTGGAGTGATTGATTATTATCAGACAGATATTGTGGACTTGATGGAGCCTTTTGATTCTATGGCATGGGCGCTTTTAACTACGCCACTTATTTCACATTTTATCTACGATGCCATTATCTGGAAGCGAGGAAATGAGCGCTTTCACGCTTTTGTTACTCATACATAGCAGTGCCTAAGTTCACACATCTTTCATAAGTTTGAAAAAGTTTGCGATTAAACATGCGCGCCACTTTCATCTCTTCAAGTTTTTGTTTTGAAGGGCATGGAGGAGTCGAAGTTATTGTCGCCGTTGTGTCTGTTGGTTTTGGTTTCGGTCTTTCGTTCCACCCCATCAGTTCATCAATGCGCGAGATCACTACGTTTTGTGCCCTCACAAGCTCCTGACATTTTGCTACTAATTTAGGATCGCGGCTTTCTCCAGAGCGAGGAGAGCAATGAACCATATTATATTCAACTTTAATGGCCACTTTCTTTAATTCAGCATTAAGCTTTTCGCTTGTCGCCTGAAGTTCTGCTACTTCTTTTCTGATAGCTTCCTGATTGGCGGCATAAACGTCTTCAATACACTTAATCCTGATCTTCTCAGCATCGCTCAAGAGGCGATCGAGAAGTCCTGGTTTAGCTCCGCACATTTCATAACCAGACCTGGCCTGAACCAGTCCACTGATCATCAGTGCCAGAACGAAAAGAAAGAAAAAGGTTGCGGCGTGGAGTTTTTTCATAAGTTGAGTATAAAGCATATCAGGCTTAGTTTCTCTGGAGAAAAAGATACCATTTGTTTTGCAGAGTGTTTTTGTCAGACATTTAAGTAGGCATACTTTGAGGGATTGAAGGGGGGAGCCCTCTCTGCGAAAATAAAGAATATTTTATCATCCCTTAACCTTGAGGATCAATCTATGTTTATTCAATCTCTGATTCTTCTCCTCTCGACGGCTACGAGCACAGTGAGTGCCAGTGAAAGTATGCCATGGAGAACGTTTACCGACATGAAATGCCAGAAAGAGTTCCAGAAGATGGCCGCTGAAAAATTTTGGGACAAAGAAATGTTCCGAGAGCAGGTGAGCTCTTACAACGAAACGGTCTATCGCAACCTTTCCCACACAATTGGAGAGTGGGTTGAAGTGCATTTAAAACCAAAAGCTTCTGCGGAAGTAATGCTGATAAAAGACACGACTCTGACTCGTGTCACGTTTAATAGCAGTTGTGATGCTCAAGTAAAAAATGAAAATCTTCCCTGGGACTTGGATAAAATTTTCAACAAAAAAACCGCTGAAGATTGGACTAATGATGATTTAAGAAATTTAGTGAGCTCTGGGAAAAGAGGGATGATCTATTATTGGTCTCCAAAATTCACATATTCAGTCTATGATTTGCCACGAGTAGAAAAACTGGCGAGAAAATTTGGTTATGAATTCACTTCAGTTGTCGATCCTCGCGCCAGCAAAGAAGAGGTGGAAGGTGCTTTGGAAGTGATGAAAAAACACAACCCCGCTAAAGTTAGAGGAGTTGCAAGTAACAAATCTTTTAACCGCAACCTAGCGATGGATATCCATATGCGTGGAGGGTTTAATCACTTCCCGGTTGTGTATGTTTACAATCATCAGATGATTCACCCTCGCTGGATTACTGGTGTGATGAAAGACAATGGTCTTCGTACTATGGCCAACGAAATGTCAGGAGAATTAAAATGAAAAAAGTTTTGCTCTTAAGCTTTTTTGCTTCTCAAGTTCTCACAGCCGCCACATGTGTTCCTCCCCATGAGTATTTTCCTTTTGAAGGAAAGTGGGTTTCTAAAAATGATAACGGCGATGTTGTCCTGGGAATGTACTCGCGTGTAAGCCCGGATGGAAAATATGTTTTAAGATCTTACTCCGGTAAAGGATTAAGTCAGGTGACGTTAATGGAATTAGTGAAAGGGGAAACGAATTCAGTTAAGCCTTATGAAACGCCATTAAAAAATGAAGCCTTTCCGGTTCAGGGAACGTGGAGATATTTAGTTGACGTCGACGGCGATCATTACAAAATCACCGACATTTTAAAAAGACAAAAAGATGCCAAAAAGCAGTTTAAGGGAGGTATCAGTGGTTTTTATACTGTGGCCGCCGAACTTGCTGGCGGGACACCAAAAAATCACAAAATCAGGTCTCTTTCATGGCCGACAGACAATAGTGACAATCAAGGGGTAGGAGTGCTTTCTAACCGAGTGATCACGGCCAGTCTCGATCAAAATGGAATTGCAGAAAAAATCGACAGTGGTTCAACGAACTATATGTGTAAAAACTTGAGTTCGACAGATGGTCAGATCATGAGCCTTCCGATGATTTCATTAGACGGAAGTGAGTTCGCTTCTATGCCACAAAATCCTCGTGGATCAGACCCTTCGATGAGAATTTATAAGTTTGGTACAGATAATAAGTCGTGTGAAAAGCGCGATGACTTAAAAGTAATGGCGGCAAAAGTTATTTTTTCTCGTCCTGAATTAAACTCTGTACTTTTTTATGCCAGCGGTTCAATGGGATCAAAAGGCAATGGGATTTATTTTTTTGACCGCGACGTAAGAAAGAGTTTTACTTTGGATGATCCGGAGAGAAAGGTGCGAGCAGACAGCTACCCTGGATTCACTAACGATGGGCGTATTGTCTATGGGGCCTATTGGGAAGAATGTGGAGAGAAGGGATGTGTGGATAAGGCAGGTTATGTTATTTCTGACCCCTACCAGTCATCCGACATCAAAGACTTCCGTGCACAAAACCCTGAGGCTGGAAAGAAGTTCAAAGAATGCATCACTGATGAAGATGTGAAAGCAAATTCTGAAGAGCAGGCTAAAATCTGGAGTTATACGCTTTGAAGAAAAAAATTCTGATAATTCTTTTATCTGTCGCCGGAATCTTTAGCCTCTGGTTTTCTCATGATCTTTCTCAGCGAAACCCAGAGACCATTTTCTTGACAGAAAAGAGTCTGGAGCAATACGACTTATTTAAAAAAGAAGTTGTTGAAAAGCATGCTCAGGTTATCAAGAAAGAAACAAAAGATAAAAATGCCTTTTATGAAAACCTGAAAAAAATAGAAGAGCTTTGCGTGGATGATTGTGAAATGATCACTCCTCGCAAGCTCAAAAAAAATCAGGACGCTAAAGAGTCCAAAAACGAGCTTATGCACCTGGAGTCCGCGGATTTGGAACTAGCCTTTTTGCTTTGGCCGACATTAATACAGATTTCATACAAATCCTCCAAATAAAGTGTGTTGTGGGCAAACCATAGCAGAAAAAAAGACTAGTACTGAAAGAAGTGTATTTTTTTCAGCTTTGCCGTTAAAATACTGCTTTGACTATCTAACTATCCCGGAGTGTCTTTTGAAACATTACTTGTACTTAATTCTTGCGTTTACTTTTACAATTTCGACTTCCACCTTTGCAAAAAACTGTCAGGAAGTTCGTCTAGGATTTGATATTGGTTCAGGCTCTACTAAAATGATGGTGGCCAAAGTGGATTATTGTCACAAGAAAGTCTTAGAGGTTTTACTCAATGAAAGTAGGCCTATTTCTTATAACGAAGACCTCGAAAAAAGCACGGATGGAAACCTAAGTCCGGCGATCATTGAAAAAGGCTTAGCGGCCTTGACTGAAATGCAGGCGAAGGCCAAAACATTCAGGCCAAAAAAATCTTATGGTGTCGCGACTTCTGTTTTTAGAAAATCAAAAAATGGAAAAGATGTGATCAAAGGTTTCGCCAAGAAATTAAAAATCCGCCTGGAAGTTATCGACCAGGAAGAAGAAGCGACACTAGGGTATTTATCAGTGATGTCTTTAATGGATGAAAAAACTCTTGGGCCAAAAAACATGGTGGTGTGGGATATCGGCGGAGGCTCAATGCAGATGTTCAGCCAGGACGAAGGGAAGAAGGCGCAGAAGTACCTTGGTGACTTAGCTTCTGTGACCTTTAAGAATATGGTAATTGAAGTTCTAGAAGGAAAAAGCCTTGAGACGACATCATCGCCTAACCCTATTGGGGATAAGCGCGATCAGGCCCTTGCTCTAGCAAGATCTTATGCTCGTATTCACGTACCGGCAGATTTGAAAGCTGATATCCACGAGCGTACAGTTGTTGGAGTTGGTGGTGTGCACTCGCATTCAATCAGAGGGCAGATCGGGACAAAAGAAATGAAATACACTTTGGAAGAACTGGATAAGGCAAGCAAGCTTCAAGCGAAAAAAAGCGATGCTGAATTAACAGGCGACTACCGTTCAACAGATGTAACCAACCTGCTTCTTGTTCAGGGCTTTATGGAAGCCCTAGGCATAAAGGAAGTCAAAGTCGTTAATGCGACTCTTCTTCAGGGTGTTGTTCTTAAAAACTAGTTAGCAGAAAAAATCAGGTGCTGAACCTCACTGGCCACTTTACTTACCGAAGGGACCATTAAGTGGTGAGGTTCTTCACCTTTGTACCAAACCAGCTGAACTTTTTCATACTCGCGGTTAACAACTTCTTTTGTTGCATCTGTATCAACCGTCCAATCTCCTTCAGATAAGAATAACTGCACAGGGACTTTAATTTGAGAGCTTCCTCTCATGTCGTACACTTTCAGGCCAAGGTCTTTAACTTGAAAAGCGGAGTCTATTGGTAGATTCTGGTGGTAGTACTCGCGGTCAATCGTCATCGGTTTTAAGTCTCTAAAGCGAGTGACAAAATAAGCGGTATCCACTGAAATCCCATTGACGAAAAATCCCAGGATGCGATCGAAAAATCCGCCGAAGCGTTGAATGAAATAAGGTGAAACTAAATGTACACTTTTTAAATTGGCCGGAGTCGGCTCTGTTAAAAGATAGTGGTGAAGAAGAAGTCCACCTGTAGAGAAACCAACCACGCGCACTTCAGAGAAACATTCAATCACAAGATTCAGTTGCTCTTTAATCTCCTTAATCCAGCGCGTATTTTTATATTCATTGGCCACTTTATAAGTTGAGCCATGTCCAGGAATTAAGAATCCGATCACCGAGTATCCTTTTTGGATAAAAGGTTTCGCTAAAAACATCATTTCGCCCGGGCTTCCCATATAGCCGTGGGCCAAAAAAATGGCCTTGTTGACCTTGGGATCACCTTCTAACCATAGGGCACGTTTTTCAGCAGTTACGCTCTGATTTGGATCAATTTTACTGTATTCCTGATAAAGGGATTCGTTCATCGCTAGGAATTTTTCGCGATTGGTTTGCTCGCAACTTGAAAAAGCGTTGAAGGAAAATGTCAGGGCCACAAGGGTACTTAGGATGAGTGTTTTCATGGGATCAGTATATACAGATATTAAAGGGAAAAGAAAGAATTTTAACCATGTTTTAATATGACGAACTGTTGTGGCGAATGTATCGTTTTTTTAAGTGCTCAATTCAACCTGATCGTGCGAGTTATCATGAAAAACATGCTTGTTCTTTTATCTCTTTTAGTAAGCGCTCCTGTCTTTGCAGAATGGAAGTTTGAAACGATTGAAGGCGTTCAAGTCCATTACTATCTTCCAAAGACGACAACTCCATTGGTTGCAAAAGCACAGAAGAGGGCCTTGATGGTCAATCTTCATGGATGCTCACAAAAAGCAGAAGACTTAAAGAAAGATGGCAACTGGGAAAACACAGCAGATGATTACAATATGATTGTCGCTCTTCCCAAAGTTCCAAACGGCGGCGTGATTGCTGGTTGTTGGGATTACTATGGAGCTGACCATACAATGAATAACCGTCACAACGCCCCTTTGATTAAATTAGTTCAGGCCTTGCTGACAAAAACAGAATTAAACATTGATGCTGCTCAAGTTTACCTATCAGGTCTTTCATCTGGTGGAGGAGAGACGATGGTTCTTGGCTGTATGGTCCCTGAAATGTTTGCAGGAATTGGCATCAATGCCGGCCCTTCAACGGGAACATCATCAAATGAAATCTCTCGTCCTAAAACATCTTATGAATCGATGCTGGCCGCTTGTAAAAAATTAGGGAGTGGAAAAGAAGAGTTTTTTAAAAATCAGCTGACGTCGATTATTTACGGCAACAACGACTTTATTGTTAATACAGCTTTTAATACCAACAACGCTGAGATCATGCGTACAATTTATGGCGCTAATAATAAGTCCACTTTTGATACAAAAAAATTAGCGGGAACAAACACTGATGGCACAGGTTCTCTTTGGTCAGATGATAAAGGCCCTCGCGTTTCTTTAATTATGAACACCAATCTGGGACACAACTGGCCGGCCGGTCAAGGTGGAAATGGGGGAGCGTTCATCAATAAAAAAAGCATCAATTACCCAGACTACCTGGCGAAGTTTTTCTTTACGAACAACCGTCGCTCGCAAATGGTAAGCCTTCCGGAAGTGATGATTGACCCGATTGAAACGAAGGAATCAAAATTCATCGTCTCGGGAACTCTGACGATTCCAAAAGAATGGGTAAAAACGATTGATATCCAGGTGAAGAAAAAAGACACACAGGAAGTTGTTGATACGGTAAAGGCCGTTGTGGGAAGAGACAGCCGATTCAGTGGCTTTTCAAAAGTTCTTCCAGATGGCGAGTACTACTTTGATTTCCATGTCATCAATGCTCTGGGAACAAAACGCACTTTTAAACGTTCATCGTGGTTGGGAGAAGTGGCCGGTGTAAACCTTCCTCAGATCTTCAACACTCGCTACCAAAGTGTGATTGGATGTTTTTCAATTGAAGGTCAGGCGGTGAGTAACGGTGGAGATAAAGTCACTAGCATTCA
Organism: Bacteriovorax sp. As-1; assembly: GCF_058446905.1. NCBI lineage: Bacteria > Pseudomonadati > Bdellovibrionota > Bacteriovoracia > Bacteriovoracales > Bacteriovoracaceae > Bacteriovorax > Bacteriovorax sp. As-1. The sequence goes on along the minus strand of NZ_CP184341.1, from coordinate 676,158 downwards.
CATCACCATCGATGGAGAAGATAATTATTCTGTGCCCGTTGAAAATACGATGTGGGACTTTAAGACATGCAATCTGGCAGAGGGTGCTCACGAAGCAGTGGTCGTCGCTGAAAATGAATCAGGTCTTCTAAGTTCAGCTCAACAATTCTCTTTTACGGTAGGGCCAAACACGGCGACATCGACTCTTCAGGAGCATATGGAAGCTAAGCGCTTGAATTGGGACGAATATGGCTTCTGGTACCTAAAATACGGTTATAGTAGATTTACTTTAGTCCTTGGAACTGATGGGATTTGGAGAGAGAAAAACCTCTAAAAGTCCCTGTCATTTTTTCATGCTTTCACCATCGTGCCCGGGTTTTTAGTTAAAATCTGGGTATGTATAAAACGTTGTTATTTATCCTTTTTTTCGGGATCACATCCCATGCTATGGCAGCCTCACCAAGTGACTGCCGCTCAATCATGCTCGATTTTATCGCGAAGGCGGATAAGAAAGAAAACGTCTCGCTTCTAAAGAATAACTGGAAGGCCAGTGAAAAAAAGAAATTCTTAGACGAAGCTAAGTCGCTTGGCTTTTCTGATTCGGACATCAAGCTTTTAATTGAAGGCCTTAATATGCAGACTCAAGAAGTGAGTCTTGCCCGCGTGAAAAACTACCTGACTTACGTTTTAAGTTTGAGTGATAAAGAGCAAAAGGTGGCGATTCTTGATATTGCTCAACTGGACGCCAGAGAAATCAATTCAAAACACATTAAAAAATTCATTCAGCACGAAAAGAAAATTCAGGAAGAATCGCTGGCAAAGAAATTTAGCCCTGAGCAAGAAAGACGTTATCAGGAGCTTTATTATGGCTGTCGAGCGCTTCGTCCAAACGATGTGAATAAGAACGCTGCCCGCGACTTTAAACGCTTTAACCTGGCCCTAAACCTGGGGACATTGGGAGCGAGTTACGCTTTCTACAACATGGATAAAGACATCAATGGTGAATGGTTCGCTAAGCTTGGTTATGATGTTGGGATTACCCTGCTGTTTTCTTACGTCGGTGGAAGTATCCAGACAAAAGCGACGGACACTCAGATTGTTAAATCGCTTAAGAGTTACTTGATGGGACGAGTGATGGGTCTTACTGATGTGGCCATCTACGATCCAATGTTCAACAAAGAAAGAGAAAAAGCTGAAGCTCGTATTGAAGAGTTAAAAAAGAATCCAGAAAACAAAGCTGAAATTGAAAAACTTTTAAAGAGCTATAACGAGCGCGGGCTCTACCGCAAATATAAAGCAGAAGTTATCAGCGCACTTAAGAGTCTTCCAGAGGGAATTAGCCTGGGAGTGAAAGGAAATTCTGTCGACGAAAACAATGTGGACTGGAATAACCTGAGCCACGCAGATTTAGATCGCCCAGAAGTTCAAGAGATCCTGGTTCTTGCGGCCATGGCCCAGGTTTACGAGGAAGGTAAAGGCCAGTGGATTGACACTGGTGACGCCGGACTCGACCGCTACGCATTTAATACAGTGTTTTATGCTGTTCAGATACCAAAGAGTATCGCGCAGAATTTCATTACCTACAAAATGCTTTGCATGGGTCAAGATAATGCGAAACTATCTTTCACCAAAGCGGTAATCTTCAACGTGTCTACGAACTTTATCGTTAATCAGGGGCTCTACGGCTACCGCGAAAAAGCGATTAACCAGTAAAACTTCAGAGAAGTTCAAGACAACCTATCGTGTAATTAATACAAAAATTGCTATGGGGCTTTTAATTTAGTGATATTATGGCCCAACTCTAATTTAGACCACAGGAAGAGGATTATGAGCGTTTTAGTGACAGGTGGAGCTGGTTACATTGGTTCCCATGTAGTGAGTCTTTTAGGTGAGGCGGGAAAAGATATTATCATTCTCGACAACCTTACAACTGGAAGACCAGAGAATATTCTCTACGGAAAATTAATTATCGGAGACCTTCGCAATCAAGCTTTGCTTGACCAGGTTTTTACAGATCATAACATTGAAGCTGTTCTTCACTTCGCAGGAAGCATTGTGGTTCCTGAGAGTGTAACGAATCCTACGCTTTACTACCAAAACAACACAGAAAACTCAGCGGCGCTTATTAAGACTTGCCTAAAGCACGGAGTGAAGAAATTTATTTTCTCTTCGACTGCTGCTGTGTACGGAATGCCGGAAAGTGGTGTGGCCTCTGAAGAAACACCGACGAATCCAATCAATCCCTACGGACGCTCAAAGCTGATGACAGAGTGGATGCTGGAAGACGTTTCTAATGCCCACGATTTCTCTTACGTGGCCCTTCGCTACTTCAACGTTGCAGGTGCTAGCAAAACAGGGAAAATCGGGCAGTCGACACCTCGAGCGACTCACTTGCTAAAAACAGCGGCGGAAGTTGTAACGAAAAAGAGAACGGGAATGTCCATTTTTGGGACAGATTATAAGACCAAAGATGGGACATGTGTCCGCGACTATATTCACGTTGACGACCTGGCCCAGGCCCATTTAGACGCTCTGTCTTACCTGGATAAAGGAGGTAAGTCACAAGTATTAAATTGTGGATATGGTCACGGCTTTACCGTTAAAGAGGTTATTGGAGCTGTTGAATCTTATATCGGGCAAAAACTGAATGTTGAAATGGGCCCGAGACGTGCAGGGGATGCCGTGGAATTAATCTCAAAGGCAGAAAAAATTAAGACTGTCTTAGGGTGGCAACCTAAATACAACGACCTTGACTACATCGTGAAGTCGGCGATTGAGTGGGAAAAGAAGCTTAAGTAACTATTACAAGGTCCCTATTAAGGACCGTTGGGCTTTGGTATTGTGAACTAAATAATAGGTGTATTTTTTTAAGGTGACTCATGATGAATGAAACGCATGCAACGACTGTTTGGGACGTAGGACCGATCAGTTCAATGATTCAACGTATTCACTATAAGCACACAACGAAAGGGTTGCGTTCAATCAGCGTTTTGAGTGAGAAGCGTTCAGAAGGAAAGACGACTGTGTCGATGCTTTTAGCTCGTGGTCTTTCTGAAGTTTATAAATTTAAGATCCTTCTGATTGATTTAAATCCAGATGGAGACCCGCTTTTAAACCAATACTTAAAAGCTTACGAAAAAGAAAAAACACAAGACGGTATGGTTCAAGGCCACCCGTTTGACTTCCAAATTTTCAGACTTAAGAACATCGATATGAACTGGCTTAAAAATGCTTACGATGGTCTTTATACAAACCAGTTGGTTAACTCATTCTCAACTGAGTATGACCTCGTGATTGTTGATACGATGACGAGTGGAACAAATGACCACTCTGTGCGCGTAAGCACTCATTCAAACATTATTGTGAGTACTGAGAAGTCGTTCGGAAGAAGCGTAAATAAACTACAAAAAGAACTAGAGCAAAACCGCAAGGATGTTCTAGGTGTCCTTTTCAACAAGTAGAATATATGAAAGAAAAAATTTACATCAGAGATTTTTTTAGCCTTCTGGTTTTCTATAAAAAACCACTGGCGATTATCATGCTTGCCAGCGTTCTGTGTCTGGTGCAGTTAAGTTTCATTCTACCAAAAACATACCGCTCGGAATTCGAGCTTAATATTTATTCAAAATATTTTAAGAATGCCCTGATCAGTGAAGTTATCCCAGGAATGAACTCAATTGCCGAAATGACTCAGACAACTGATTCAATGGTAAAAGAAACATTAAATGACGAATTCATCGACCAGATCGGTAATGAATTTAAAATCTATGCCCCAAACATGACTCCACAGCAACTTTCAAAAGCTCGCGAGCAGTTAAGAGACAGATTTGAGCTGTTTTCAACTGGTGGACAGTCTTACCACGTTTCATTCTCTTACGGTGATCCGACTGTTACTTATGAAGTGACAAAAAAAGTTATGGACGCAGTAAAAGCGACATTTATCAATTCAAGAATTGAGACGATCGAAAACGCAAAGAAAACAATCCAGCAAAAGCTTGAGTCAGTAAATGTGACAAAACAAATTACTGAAGACTCAATCTCTGCAAACGCTCTGGCCTCAAAGAACCCGGATGTTTTAAGATCAGAAATTGCAAAAATCAACTCAGACCTAAGCGCTTTAAAAATGCAGTTTAACGTGCACCACCCGCGCATCGTAAAATTAGAGCAAAGAAAAGCTACGATTCAAAACTGGTTAGAAGAAATTGAAGCCAAAGCGGAAAAAACAGAAAAAGCAATTAATGAAGATGGAGCGAAAGAGTATTCAGATGCTCCTCTTCTAATGGCCGGAGATAAAGAAATTTCTCAAAATATCGCTTCAAAACTTTATACAAAGTTTAACGACATCAACGTAGCTCTTGATATCGAAAGAAAAAGCTTACCGGGATACATTGGAGTTATCATCGCTCCTCAAATCCCGTCTTCACCACTGTTTCCTAAGAAAAGACTTTTTGCCAGCCTTGGTTTCATGATCGGTCTGGTTCTTTGTTTCGGGTACGTTTTTTACAATGAAATTATGCAACTTTCTCCATCTGAGAGAGCGCGTGTAATGGCACGCGATTTAAAAGGCGAATACTTTGGATTTCTGCCTCACATTGAAGAAGCAGGTCTAATGACCAATCAAGCGATCATTTGGGAAGAAAGAAAACTTCTTGAAAGCAATATCTCTAACAGAATCGCCATGGACAATTAATAGCGAGAGGCGCTGGTTATGATAGCTGGAGATGACTTTTTATTCACGCTTCATCAGTTTATCATAACCTCACTATGTGTGTTCTTTATGTATTTTGCCTGGAGAGATCAGGCCGCAGGCACTTTCGACCGTCTTGAACACGTCAATCTTAAATTTATCGGGCCTTTACTCATTGGGATTTTCCTGGGAGTTTATGGTTTGTTGTTAAACGAATGGGGAAGCCTGGGGATTGTCCTGGGATTTGCTTTTGCCTTCCTGATTACGTTTTCTATTTTTGATCCAAAATACGCGGTATCATTTTTTATATTTCTTCTGATCTCAAGACCGTGGGAGATTTTTAAGAACGATCAAATGATGGCGGGGATGCCAAGGGATATCTTCATCCTGTGTTTTTTAAGTTTCATTGGTCACAAGATCATCAGAAAAAGATATTATTTCCAATGGAACCTGGCGAGTGCTTTCGTTCTCTTTTTTGCCATCTGGACATTCTTTTCGATCATTCCATCTTTCCAGCTGGTGGGAGCTTTAATTAACTATAACGAAATCTTTATTAAAGGGATTATCGTTTATTTCTTGATCGTTAACGTTGTTGATAAAAAAGAATACATTCTCCCTGTTCAGTCGGCCTTGGTTTTAGGGATTACTGAAAAAGCAGCAATGTCTTTTTACAATTCATTTTTCCTGGGGAAAGTGGCCGATGGTGAGCGTTTAACCAGCGTTGGTATCTTGGAAAACTCAAACGACATTGCGGCAATCATGATTCTCGTGATCCCATTTACACTGGCCTTCTTAAAAGGGATTACGGTTTCTTTTTTCAGATACCTTCTGGGTCTGATTATTTTCTCTTTTTATGCCTACCTAATCTGGCAGTCAAAATCCCGCGGAGCCGTTTTGGGAGTAGGGACACTGATTGTTGGGTGGTTTTGGCTTAAAGCTCAGAACAAAAAAATGGCAACAATCATCGTCGCAATTGGAATGCTTCTAAGTGTTGGTGCGATGTCGATGATTAAAAGAAATGCCGAAGACGTTGAAGGCTCAACTAACAATAGAAAGATCTATTGGACTGCGGCCCTTAATATGGGAATCAGACACCCGCTTTTAGGTGTTGGTTATGACGGATATCCTCTTAACCTCTTAACTTATACTGACGGTCACGTTGGGACAGAAGGAAAACATAAAACAGCGCACTCGACCTGGCTTTTGGCCTTGGCAGAAACTGGAATTGTCGGATTCTGTTTTTATGTGGGGATTTGGATTTTTTCACTAAGGTCAGCGTGGGTTATGAGAAAGGAGCACCCCGAGTTTATTCTCGCCATGCTCTCTTATGGAACTGCAATAACATTTTTATCTCACACGTATATGTTGTATCCTTATATCCTGTTAGGGTTAACGGTGGCCTCTGGCCAGTTTTATCTCAAGGATGAAGTGAAAGTGCCGACCAAAGGGCTTGAGGCCGCGGTGCTTGCTAAAGGGTTACATTGATGAACTATCTGATTGTCTTTTTACTTTTCATTATTTTCTATTCTTATGCCGGTTACCCTCTAACTATTCTTTTCCTCTCTCTCTTTTCAAATAGCAAAGTTAAAAAAGATGACAACTTTCTTCCGGAAGTTTCGCTATTGATTGCCGCTTACAACGAGGAAGAGGGAATCGCTGACAAGATTAAAAACTCATTGGAGTTGGATTACCCAAAAGACAAACTGGAAATTGTCGTTGTCTCTGACGGATCAACTGACCGCACGGATGAAATCGTGAAGAGTTTCGAAAAAGACGGCATCAGGCTTTTTAGAGTGGAAGGCCGAGTGGGAAAGACAGAAGCAAGAAACCAGGCCGTGCTGGCGATGAGAAAAGAGATTATCGTGTTTTCAGACGCGACAGCAGTTTATAAAAAAGATGCGATTAGAAAAATGGTCCGAAATTTTGCGGATCCATCTGTGGGAATGGTGAGCGGAAACCTGACATATTTTGAAAAAGGCCAAAGCTCAATGGGGCTGGCAACTAAGATTTACTGGAACTATGAGCTGGCGATTAAAAGGGCCCAAAGCCGCATGCACACATTGACAGGGGCGATTGGGTGTATCAATGCTTTTAGAAGAAAGCTTTACCACGTTCTTCCACCAAATATCATTGAAGACTTTACTGAACCTCTGATGATCGTGGCCCAAGGTCACCGCATTGCCTATGAAGAAGAGGCGGTTTCATACGAGAGAACAACCCAAAAACCTTCGCAGGAGTTTAACATGCGCGTGCGTGTTATCCGCGGCGGGATGAAAGGTTTTTTATACGCTTTTAGAAGACTGAATTTTAAAGACCACACTTTTGTTTTACTACAACTCTTTGGACACAAAGTTCTTAGATGGCTAGTTCCCGTATTTTTGATTACGCTTTTTATCGTCAACCTGGCGGCCTTTATTTGGGGGCATAATACGCTGGTTGATATATTAATGGTGGCGCAGTTTTTATGTTACTCGATGGCCTTGTTGGGAATGTTGTGGAGACCTCCGGGAATCCTGGGGAAGATTGCTTCTATTCCAACTTATTTTGTGATCGTCAACGCGGCCAGCTTGAAAGCGCTTTATTTAACATTAACAACAGACTTAGAAGCGACTTGGGAAACCAACGTCTATTAAATTTTTGGATAATAAAATGAAAAGGTGTTTGTGGGTTGTACCCAAAGGAATCTTTCCTGTCCGCGATGGTGCACGCGTAGCGAATCAGGCCTTATTGAAATCTGTCAGGCCACATTTTAATGAACTTGATATTATGCTTTTTAATGAAGAGGACTCGGATGAGCTTCATTTAAGCGATTACAACAAAGAATTCAATCCAACGAATGTTTATTTTTTCAAAAAAGCTTCAGCTCCTGGGAAGCTAGAAAAACTTCTTTTTTTAGGAACAAGCTTTTTAAAATCTCCTGGACTGCCAGTGACAACAGGATACTTCCTGACATCAAAACTTAAAAGAGAAGTGAATCAGGTTTTAACCCACAGGGCCTATGACCTGGTTGTGTTTGATGGCCTTCACCCTTACACAACTTTTAAAGACATCCCTGCTTTTAAAAACACTCAAGTCGTCTACCGCGCTCATAACGTGGAAGGGGATCTTTGGTCGACAGCTGCTTCTAAAACAAATAATGCAATCATCAGCAAGCTCTTATTATGGCAAGGACAAAAGATGAGTGCTCTGGAATCAAGTCTGATTAAAAGAGCTAAAAAAGTCTGGTGTATTGCTCCTGAAGATTTAAAACGTTTTGAAGATTTAAATCCGAAAGAAAAAGAAAAACTATCACTCATCCCGGTAGGATTAGATTTTAAAAAAATTGAAGAGAAAAATGACATCAATGAAGCTTCTCCTTTAAAACTTCTTTTTTTAGGAAAAATGGACTGGGCCCCAAATAAAGATGGGCTTAAGTGGTTTTTGGAAGAAGTCTGGCCGAAAGTTGATCAGAAAAAACTTGAACTGCACATCGTGGGCAGTGGCGACTCTGGCTGGGGAACTGAATTGTTTAAACAGCCTGGGGTAAAGTTCTTTGGTTTCGTTAAAGACCTAGATGCTGTTTACCGCGACTGCGACTACAGTATTATCCCTATCCGTTATGGATCTGGGACGAGAATTAAAGTTATTGAAAGCATCTCAAAGGGCATGCCAATTGTTGCAACAGACATGGGAGTGCAGGGAAGTGGGCTTAACGATTATTTTAAAGCAGAGACTAAAGAAGAGTGGATTTCAACTCTTAATAAACTTGACCGCCAAATGGGTAAGGCCATGGCCGCTGCTGCTTTTAAAGAATTGGAGTCGGTGTATTCACCGAAGGCCATTGGGGCAAAGGCCTTCGACTCTGTTATGAATTGATTTCTTTTTGATAAAGCTCACGGGTTTTTTGTGCCCATGAATCAGCGCTGAAGCGCTCCTCAATTTCCTGGGCTTCACCTTCTGCCTGTTTTTTCCAGCGAGAGACATTCTGTAATGTTTCTCTTAGAACCTTCACCCAGCTCTCAGGTGAAAAATCATCTGCAAAAAAACCGTTATGATTATGAGTGACCATACTGGCAATGGCACCTACGTTATTGGCAATGACTGGCAGGCCAGAGGCCAGGGCCTCTATGAGTGTCATTGGCAGGCCTTCTCGCAGACTTGGCATAATGAGAACATCTGGTGAAGTGAAGTAGCTTGAAGGATCGCTTACGAAGCCGTGAAAAGTCATCTGTTCAAGAAGTCCGTTGTCTCGGGCAAAAGCTTCAGCTTTGGCCCTGTCAACACCATCTCCCAGTACAGTAAGGTGAAAGCGTTTTCTCTCAGGACTCATCGACCATGCTGTTAAAAAAGGAAGCAGTCCTTTTTCGGGGCTAATGCGACCGACGTAGATAAGTTTAATGATTTCACTTTCTGCTGCAAGATTTTTTCTTTCACCTCTGATCTTTGCGGCATTTTTTAATGAAAGCATATTCTCAATGACTACGATACGGTTAAAGGGGCGTAGTGATTTTTCCAATTCATCTTTCATCTTATAAGAAACAGCAACCACCGCACGACAAGATTTCATTGTCATCATGGCGATCTTTTCATAGATGCGTACTTTTAATGTATGGGCCGTGTTCCCGTGGTGAGTGTGAATGTGCGGATGTTTTCCTTTGCTCATGTAACAAGCGATAAGCGCTTTAAAACCATGGCTATGAAGAACTAAAGGGAGAGTCTGGTCTTGCAGTGATTCTCTAAGTCTTTTTGGCAGCTCAATATCTAAAGCTTTCGTCGAATCGATAATGAGGTAATCAATGTGAGAAGGAATCATTTTTTCAAAGTCGTGGGCCAGGTGAGGGATTCTCGTTTCTCTTATAATGACCATCAAAGGATTAAGGCCAATAGCGGATAAGGCCGTAAGTCCTGTAAGGACAACTTTTTCAGCACCGGCAAGGACACCGGGAGCAAGAACGAGAACAGGTCTATACGCCTTAGGCTTTGAGTTCATGTTTTCCTTTTAAGTGTCTTAAGTAGTTCACCACTCCTAAATAAAGAGCGGCGTAAATCGGACTTAATACTAAAAACCACATTTTCTCAGATGAAAAAACATTTTTTAAAGCATAACAAGCAATCATTAAAATAGCATTCATGCCAACGTAAAGAGCAAGAGACTTCCAGGCGATCAGATTTCTAATGGGGTAGCCGGTAATTTGGGATGAGTAAATAAGCCCTGGAATTTTTGGCAAGTAGAAGAAGACCATACTGGAGATAAGCGCCCCCATTGCCCCCCAGATCCCGGCACAGAAATAAACCACAACAATTGAAAGTGGCGTCAGGATTAAATACATTTTTAAAACCCAACTCGTTTGTCCGGTCGCTCTTGGAATTGCATCGTGAGGAATGATGTAGGCAAGATATGTTAAAGCGAAAACTTTTAAGTAAACTGCCGACTGCATATACTGATCAGTGAAAAGAATCTCAATGATCGGGCGGTTAAAGATAATCAGGCCAAAAACGGCAGGGATCATGAGATAAGCAATATCGCTTTGAGCTTTCCTGTAATGCTGAATCATACTCAGTTTATCACCAGCGTGAAAAGCTCCAGAAACAGCAGGAATCAGAACTTTCTGCACCGACATTTCCAGAATATAAAGTGGTGGTACAGCTAAACATCCCATCGAGTAGAAAGCAAAGCTTTCGGGAGTCAATTGAGAAGAAAGTAGAATCATATCTACTTTTTCCAGGAAGAAACCAAGAACACCGGCAATGGAAATGGGGGCACAGTAACGCCAAACATCTTTTAATTTTTCTTTATCAACTTCGAAAGTCAGGACTTTTTCTTTTTTTCCAAGATAGGCCGCAAGGGCAAGTTTAATCAAGAAGAGGACCGTAAATCCCCAGAAAGCAGCATTGATGTGTCTTGTGACATAAACTAAAGCGATGATAACAATCCCTTTAATAATTTCAAAACCGCTGTTGAATAAGCTTCCATTGATGCGTCTTCCTCTGGCAATCAGGTACTCACCATAAAAAGAGGCCGGAGCAGCGGTGATGGCCGAAAGAAGCAGAAGGATCGTTTGTGTTTCAGTAATCGAAATAACATGAGAGAGAGGGACTGAAAAAAGCAGTCCGATAACCGCACAAACTACGCTGAGAACAAAACTCAAGATCCAGGCGTGTTCAACATAACGAACCGAGTTTTCTTTTTTTCCAATCCAAAAGTAAACGCTGTAAAGCGGTCCACCGGTTAGAGAGAGAAAAGTGATCGACTGAGCATAAAGAAAAAAGATCTTGTAGATTCCGATATCAAGTGGATCAAGAATACGAACCAGGACAACGGGTAAAAACAAATTGGTGATTGCCGACACCATTGAGATGAGAAAAACCGGCCAATGCCCGGTCTTGAGTTTGTGAAGACCAATCATGCTTCATATTCCTTGAAATAATTATTCACCATCGTTTTGACTGAATAGTGATCTTCAACCAGGCCTCGTGCCTTTTGCGCATTTTTTTGTGTTTGATAGATACGGGCAAACATTTCGTCGAACTTGTTTAAGAAGTCGTCTTGATCGTGAAGTTTAAAAAGCTCCACGTAGTCGCCGTATTTTAAAAGAGTCATGTGACCAGGAATTTTGCTGACCAGGCAGGGGGTTTCAACCGCCATCGCTTCAAGAACTGCTACCGGGATTCCTTCGTGAGTCGAAGCACTGACATACATATCAGAGCCCATATTGTAATCGGCCACCAATTCCTGTGAGCCGACCATCTTGATATTTTGATCTTCCATTTTTTTTAATTCATCGAAATAGGCCTGTTCACTTGGAGGACCGGCAACGATGAGTTGATAAAAAGGTCTCTTCTTTAAAGCTTCAATAAGAAACTTTTGATCTTTTAAGGGAACCACTCGCGATAGTGAAAGAATAATAGGGCGAGTGACATCCAGTCCATGACGGGCGGCCAGCCATGCCTTTTTTTCAGCGCGCATCTCTTGAGTGATCTCACCTTCGTATGTAGAGATACCATTTTGGATAACGGCTACTTTTTTTGCAGCAAGGCCTATGTCGCGCGTATAAAAGAGTCCGATCTTTTCGCTGACGGCAATCATCTTGTCAGCTAAGCGAGAGAAGATTTGTTGGTAAAGTTTGCCGCGTGGGTAATTATCAATGTGATCCAGACCGTGTGTGGTGTGGATCAGTTTGCCCCATTTTTTGAAAGTGAGTTTCTTCCAAAGGCGCAAAGGTCCAAGATACATCAAGGGATTGAGATCGTGAGAGTGAATGACGTCGTAACCTTGAAAGTCATGTTCCATGCGCTTTATGAGCGAAAAATCATAACCGGGTTTTTTAAGTTCAGGTGTGATGACATTGAGACCACTTTTCCTGAAGAAATCAACCCATGTGCGTTCGTGATCGTAGATGTAAATGTCTACAGTGTGACCGCGCTTTTGTTGCTCAAGGGCAAGGTGATAGACAATTTTTTCCAGCCCCCCGATTCCTAGGAACTGGGCCACGTGAACAATTCTCATCTTAAAAGTCATCCAGGCAATATGCCTTTAAAGAAATTAGTGTTATTCTCAAAAATCAATATATACTTTATATATTAAATATACTTCGAATTAGGGGACGGACGTGAAATATTTATTTTTTCTTTTGAGTGCTGTTGTTTTCTTATCAGGATGCTCAAGTAATTCGATTTCTGATTACCCTCGCTACACTCAGCACGTGGCAAAGGTGATGGAAAACCAAGAGGCCAACAACCCTGCGAGCGCATTAAACTCTGAAGTCCCAGATATGTCAAAAATCCCCCAGTATATGGCCCCAGGACATTTATTCACAATGTCTCACTCGAGTGACAGCAAGCTAAGCGGAAAGTTTAGAGCTGATTTCAACGGAATTCTACAACTGCCATACAATGTAAATGTTGATGTAACGAACAAAACTTTTGCCGAAGTCAAAGAGACAGTTCTTAATGCTTATAGAAAATTTTTCCAAAAAGGTGTTGAGAGCGTAAATTTCACTCTTACTTCAAAAGATTATTGGGTAGAAGTAAGAGGTCTGGTAAAAAAACCAGGTCGCTATTTAGTACGACCTACAGACACTCTGGATCTTGTTGTTGATGGAGCTGGTGGAGTGCAGGGAGATATCAGCGTAGATTACTTCACAGCTTCTTTAAAACAATCGACTTTTGAGTATCAAGTTTTATTAAACCGTTACTTCGAATCATCTGATAGTGTAGATAAAATCAGATGGCTTGGTGGCGACAGTGTTTTCGTTGCAAAACTAGACAGTCTTGCGGGAGCTAGCCGTGAAATTCCATTCGTCACAATGCTTGGTGGTGTCCAAAAGCCAGGTAAAGTTCTTCACCAAAAAGATGCAGGTCTTTACTACTACATCGAAAAATCAGGTGGTCTAGTTCAGGGCCTTGGTTACAACGAGTGTTACGTTTTCAGAAACACAAAAGACGGTGTAAAGAGAATCAATTTCTCTTTTGATAAGCCAGAAACAATACCTGTGATTTTCCCGAATGATACGATTTATATGAACTCTAAAATCGAAACAGAAGGTGATACTTGGTTAAACCGTTTTGGACAGATTGCCGGTATTATTTCAACTGCGGCCTTATTAATTATCGCCCTATAGAATGAAAAATCCTTGGTCTCATCTTTTTCTCAGATCCTCTTTTTTTGCTCTTAAAAAAGAAGAGGATCTGGATGCTTCTTTAAAAATCGAACATTCAAAACTTCAATACGACAGCGCTGTTGATGGATTTCATCCGAAGAGAAAAGACGAATTTCTTCTCGGAAGACTTTGTGCTGCAAAAGCATTCTACGAGTGTACTAAACAACCTCTTTACGATTTAAAAAATAATCCAGACCGCTCACCTGCATGGCCTCGAGGAGTTGTGGGGACTATTTCTCACAATGAATTTTGGGTTGGAGCTGCTGTTGCCAAAGACACCGACCTCTTAGGAGTGGGAATGGATTTTGAAGTCATGGGAAGAACAAAACTGGAACTCGCCAAACAAATCAGGAGTGGAGGAGATCTTCTTTCACATCCTCAATTCTCCGATGAAGAATTGCTCACGCTTATTTTTTCCGCAAAAGAATCTCTTTATAAAGCTCTCTATCCTCAAGTAAAAAAATTTTTTGGTTTCGAAGATGCTTCTGTTACAGAAATTGATTCGGATAACGGAAGATTTGTTATCAATTTAATCAGAGATCTTAACCTCAATTTTGGCCCAAAATCCCGCTTTTCATTCGATGGCCGCTTTACATTGGACAATAAAACCTGTTTAACTGTATTGGAATTGTCTCGCTAGAAAACCTGATTCTGGTTGGATTTTTCCGGACTAGTTCAAAAGATTTTTTGTCCCCCATTTGGGCATTTTAAAAATCAGTGACTTAGCCTGATAATTTCTGACAATTTTGCTATGAAAATTTTACATTTTCCACACTTTACCGATAAGGGAGTGATGCTTAGTGTTATGATTTAATGATTAATTGTTTAGTCATTCGTGCAATGTTAACCAGGACCCCAGGCTTGTTCATCCATTCGTTATTCGAAAAAACAGCTGATCAAAAAGAGAATGCCATTGCACTGTCGATGGGGGATCGTGCGTGCACTTATCTTGAATTAGAAAAATTATCCAACAAGATTGCTCGTGTTTTAAGAGACAATGGTGTTCAGCCTGGTGATGTTGTTGGTGTCTCGATGAAGCGCTCGTTTGAATTAGTGGCCACAGTGATTGCTATTTTAAAAAACGGAGCTGCTTATCTTCCTCTTGATCCTGAATATCCAGTAGAACGTTTAAAATACATGGTAGCGCATTCGCGCGTTTCACAAATCATTGCTCATGAAACATTCACCAGTATCTTTGCTGACTCTCGCGCAGATGTTTTATGTTTTGAAAAAATGAGTCTCGATACCGCTTCTGAGGAGCGAGTGATTGTTGATGCCAAAAACATTGATCTTGCTTACGTTATTTACACTAGCGGTTCTACCGGAAACCCAAAAGGTGTTTCGATGAACCACCGAGCTCTGGTGAATTTAATCGAATGGCAAAACGAGCAGACGATCAACAAAGAGACGATTACGCTGCAGTTTACTCCGTTAAGTTTTGATGTTCATTTCCAGGAAATGTTCTCGACGCTTTCAATGGGAGGAGAGCTGGTGTTAATCAGCGAAGAAATGCGCCTAGACACTCATGCGCTTTTAAAAGAGCTTATCAAGAAAAACGTCAATCGACTCTTTCTTCCATACGTCGCTCTCAACCATCTTTCTGAAGTGGCCGTTGCTCACAACTTGATTCCTTTGAGTTTAAAGGAAGTGACAACAGCAGGTGAGCAGTTAAAAGTCACATCAAGCATCAGAAGCTTCTTTAAAAAATTAAATGGAGCTTTTTTATACAATCACTACGGACCGAGTGAGTCTCACGTTGTTACAAGCTTAACTCTTGAGGGAAACCCTGACGCGTGGCCTGGACTTCCCACAATCGGAAAAGCGATTAAAAACTCACAGGTGCATATCCTTGATGAAAACCTAAACCCTGTCGCAGACGGAGTGGAAGGGGATTTATATCTCGCAGGAACATGCTTAGCGAACGGCTATCTTCATTCACCGGAACTGACGAGTGAGCGTTTCTTAGACGATGAAAAATTAGGGCGCATTTATAAAACGGGTGACATTGGTTTTGTAAACCCGGAAGGCAACATCGTTTTCCTTGGAAGAAAAGACGGACAAGTTAAAATCAGAGGCTATCGCATTGAGCTTGGAGAGATTGAAGTGTCTCTTCTAAAGCAAAAACATGTTGATGGTGGTGTGGTTAAGGTCGTCGAACTTAACGAAGAAAATGTGATCTGTGCTTACATCACGGGCAATGCTCAAATCGGTGAACTTCGCGAGAAGCTTCGCCAGGAACTTCCTGAGTATATGGTGCCGTCTCATTTCATTAAACTCAAAACTATTCCTCTGACTCCATCGGGGAAGGTGGATTATAAAAACCTTCCGCTTCCAAGCAATGAGAGACCAGATCTTTCAGTGGAGTATGCGGCAGTTGAAAATGAAACTCATGCGAAGCTTTTAAAGCTTTGGACGAAATACTTAAAAATTCAGGGAATCGGTATTGATGACAACTTTTTTGACCTTGGCGGTAACTCGCTGATGGCCATTAAGATTTTAATCGACATCAATCTTGTTTCTGAAAAACAACTGACAGTCGTCGATCTTTTCCAATTGCCAACCATTAGAAAGGTTGCCGCTTTCATGAACAATGAAAGAGATGAGCTCGATGCTCTGTTTGAAAGAGATGACCTGAACACTGGCTTTATCTCAAATGATATTGCTGTTATCGGTATGGCCGGAAGGTTCCCGGGGGCCAAAAACATTGATGAGTTCTGGACGAACCTGATCAATGTAAAGAGCAGCATTGAAATCTTCTCAAAAGATGAAATCAATCCGGATGTCCCAGAAGAAATCTGCAACGATCCAAGCTACGTTTTTGCCGAAGGTGTTTATCCGGGGCAAGAGTCATTTGATAACAAATTTTTTGGGATGACTCCGCGTGAAGCAGAGTTGATGGACCCTCAACAAAGAAAGTTTCTGGAACTTACTCACGAAGGTCTGGAGCTTGCGGGTTATACCTCAGAAAACTTCCAGGGTTCTATCGGTGTATTTGCCGGAATGGGGAACTCGAAATACAACCGTCTGGTAGATCAGTATCCGGAAAAAGTGGCCATGATTGGTGACTTCAACGTTATGCTTGGTCTGGAAAAAGATTATATCGCTACACGTGTGGCCTTTAAACTAAACCTTAGAGGACCTGCGCTTTCAATTCATACAGCTTGCTCAACTTCACTGGTTGCTATCATTGAAGCAGTAAAGAGCTTGCGCCTGAAAAACTGTGACATGGCCCTGGCCGGAGGGATCTCAATTTCTGGAGCTCCTCATACTGGACATTTATTCCAGGAAGGCGGGATCTTAACCAAAAATGGTGAGTGCCGCTCATTTGATAGCGAGGCGACAGGAACAGTCTTTACTGACGGCGGTGGGGTTGTTGTTTTAAAGAGACTCTCTGATGCTCAAAAAGACGGCGATAATATTTTAGCTGTCATTAAAGGTGTTGGGATTAATAACGATGGATCAAATAAGATGAGTTTCACTGCTCCAAGTGTAATGGGGCAAGCTGAAGCCATTCTTCGCGCGCAAAAAGACGCCAATATTACAGCTGACACAATTGGCTTTATTGAAGCTCACGGAACAGCCACTCCAGTTGGAGACCCAATTGAAGTAGAGGCCTTAACTAAAGCTTTTAGAAAATCAACGGCAGCTAAAAATTACTGCTATCTTGGCTCACTAAAATCCAACCTTGGTCACTTAACAGGATCAGCTGGTGTGGCGAGCTTTATGAAAGCTGTAAAGGCGGTGAAGACGGGAATGATTCCGGGAACGGTTCATTTCCACAAACCAAACCCTCTATTAGATTTAGATAATTCTCCTTTTATCATTACGAATGAAACTCGTCCTTTCCCTGAAACGCAGGGGCCAAGAAGAGCGGGGGTTTCTTCGTTTGGTGTTGGGGGAACAAACGCTCACGTGATTATTGAAGAGTATAAAGCAGAGAGCTCAAACTCTATTCATGATCAGAGCCCAACACTCTTTAAGATTTCAGCTAAAACTGAAAAACAAATGAGACTAATGAGAGAAGAGCTTCTGGCCTTCTTACAAAAATCAGACATCACCGAGTGGAAGAAAATTGCTTACACGCTTGAGACGGGAAGAAGGGACTACAAGTTCAGGTCTTTTATTTCGGCAAGCACACATAATGACCTGGCCAAAATCAACGGGACAAACTCAGGGAGTGGAGAGTTCACAAAAACTCCAGAGCTTTATTTTATGTTCCCGGGACAGGGATCACATTATAAGCAAATGGGAAAAGGTCTTTATGAGGCCAACGCAATCTTTAGAGATTTATTCGATCAGTGTTGCACGCTGATTAATAAGCATCTTTCGTACAATATTAAAGACATTATTCTGAGCGAGAGCTCTGAAGAGAACTTAAATAACACTTTCTACTCGCAGCCAGCGATTTTTATCGTCGAGTACTCACTGGCGATGACTCTAAAAGCTTTAGGCCTTAACCCTAAAGGGTTTATCGGTCACAGTATTGGAGAGTTCGTAGCGGCGACAATGAACGGCGTGTTTTCATTAGAAGATGGTCTCCGTGCTATCGCCAAGAGAGCAGAGATCATGCAGTCACTTCCAACAGGAATGATGCTTTCGGTGGGATTGCCTGAAAGTGAATTGCAAAAGCGTCTGGAGACTTTGGAGCTGGACATTGCTGCCGTTAATGGATCAGCTTCATGTGTCGTGGCCGGAGAAACGGCAAAGGTCCTGGCATTTAAAGAAATGCTGGCCTTGGAAGGAATTGCAGCGATTGAGCTTAAAACATCGCACGCCTTCCACTCGCGCATGATGAAGCCAGCGGTTGAAATGTTTGAGACTTTCTTAAAAGGACTGACTCTCAATAAACCAACAACGAGCATGTACTCAACGGTGACGACTAATCTTGAGTCAGATCTGTTTGGGGAAGCTTCGTACTGGGCAAATCATATTGTGGATACGGTGCAGTTTGCCCGTACCATTAATAAGATTTTAGGACAAAAGAATATCCTGCTTCTAGAAGCAGGAACAAAAAATATCCTGACGAATTTGGCAAAGAAAGAGATGAGTTTTGTCTCAGGCTCAGATGCTAAGATCGTCACTCTTATGGGTGCTAAGACTGAAGTAGAAATGGCGTCGTTTAATAAGGCCCTTGGAGACCTGTGGTTATCAGGACTCAAGGTAAGCGATCCATCGATTCAATTTCAAGAAAGCGACAGAAGAAAAGTGATCGCTCCTGTTTATATCTTTGAAGAAAACAGACTGTGGCTTGATCACAAGAAAAAAGTTCTTACTAAAACGTTATATACAAAATCAGAACCCCGCACTGAGGAAAAGCCTATGAACGCAAAATTAACCGCTCTTCAAAACACGCTTGTCGAGATTTTCGAAAGATCTTCTGGAATGGAAGTCGGAAGCTACGGCAATGATGTTACCTTTTTAGAAATGGGAATGGATTCATTGTTTCTTACTCAGGTTGCACTTCTATTAAAGAAAGAATTAAAAGTGAGTATCACTTTCAGGCAATTGATGGAAGATTACGCATCAATTAATCTTTTAGCTAATCACTTAGTTGATAAAGTGGACATTAAGGTTGATGCTCCAGCAGCGGCCGCTCCAGTTTCTGAAGTTCAGATTCCGTCAATCCAGGCGCCTGCTTCTGCAGCAAGTATTGCTCCAGCTCCGGCGGCGCCAGCTCCGATTCAGCAACAAGTGGCCATGCCTGCACCAATGCCAGCACAAAACACTGTGCTCATTCCAACTTTAAGTCCAGCGGCAACATCAACAGGATTAGAATCGATCATCAACCGTCAGCTTGAGTTAATGTCTCAACAGATTATGCTTTTAAGTGGTCAACCAATGGCTGCACTTTCTCCAGCAGCGCAGACAATCACACCTCAAGCGCAAATCCAAATCCCTGCGCCTACAGCTTCACAGGCAATGCCTCCTCAGGCCCCGGCCGCCAAAGAAGAAGCTCCTAAAAAAGGAAAGGTGAGTGTAACGAATGTTAAAGAAGCGTTCGGTGCTCAAGCAAGGATCATTGCAGAGAAAAACTCAGAGCTAAAACTTCTAGAGAATCCAAAAGTTAAAAATTTCTTTAATCAATATATTGCTAAAACAAAAGGCTCAAAGAAATTCACGCAGGACAACCGTGTCAATCACGCTGATCCACGTGTTGTAACGGGTTTTAAGCCAGAGAGTAAAGAAATCGTTTATCCAATCGTTGTGAAGAAATCCTACCTTCAGACTCTTTGGGATTTAGATGACAACAAGTACATCGATATGACTTGTGGTTTTGGTTCTAACTTCTTTGGTAACGGAAACGAAAGAATTAAAAAATACGTTCTCCGCCAGATCGAAGAAGGTATCGAGCTTGGACCTCAGCATCCGTTAGTTGCTGAAGTATCTAACCTTGTTAATGAATTAACTGGAAACGAAAGAACAGCTTTCTGTAACACAGGTTCTGAAGCCGTATTAGGGGCAATGAGAATTGCCAGAACGGTAACAGGAAGAGAGAAGATTATCGTCTTTAGTGGTTCGTACCACGGGATTAACGACGAAGTTATTTTAAGGGGAGCTAAAAACGGAAAGTCTTATCCAGCTGCGCCGGGAATTAACGGTGAAGCGGTTTCTAACATGATAGTGTTAGATTACGGAACACCAGAAGCCCTAGAGACTATCAGAAAAATGGCCCACGAAGTTGCAGCTGTTCTAGTTGAACCAGTACAAAGCCGTCGTTCAGATTTCCACCCGCAAGAGTTCTTAAAAGAAGTGAGAAAGATCACGCTTGAATCTAATACATGTTTAATCTTTGATGAAATCATCACAGGTTTTAGAGTTCACCCAGCTGGAGCTCAAGGGTATTTCGGAATCCGTGCAGACCTTTGTACATATGGAAAGATTGTCGGTGGTGGAATGCCAATCGGTATCGTTTCAGGAAAGACAGAGTACATGGATGCCCTTGATGGTGGACACTGGCAATACGGAGATGAGTCAACTCCAACTGTCGGAGTAACTTATTTCGCAGGTACATTCGTTCGTCATCCATTAGCACTTGCAGCAGCAAAAGGTGCACTGGAAATTCTAAAAGAAGGTGGAGTAGAGCGTCTTGATCAATTGAATAAAAAGGCCCAAAAATTTGTAGACGATTTAAATTTGTTCTTACTGACAGAACAAGCACCAATCAAGATGGATAACTTTGGATCGCTCATGAAACCAAAGTGGAAGTCGGATATTAACGGTGGTGAAATCCTTTTTGCTCTTTTAAGATATAAAGGTGTTCACGTCTATGATGGATTCCCTTGGTTCGTAAACCTAGCGCATACAGATGCGGAGCTGGCAGAAGTTTTAAATGCGTTTAAAGAGTCAGTAAAAGAAATGCAGGCGATGGGACTATTCCCATCGAATAATGCAAATATTGATATCAATCTAGATTCAAAAATTTTCGATCAAAAGGGAGCACCGATGGTCGGAGCAAAGATTGGTAGAGATGAAAAAGGAAACCCTGCCTGGTTCGTTGAAGATCCAGAAAATGCAGGAGAGTACTTCAAGTTAAAAGGATAGAATGGTGTATAAGGACTTGAACGGTGATGGAATGAAAAAAGTCACTTATGATCCATTCGAATCAGGGCCTTTAATCAAGGCCGTGCCATCAACTGAAGCTCAAAGAGAAATTTGGGCTTCAATCGTAATGGATGGGCAGGCGACGTTATGTTATAACGAATCGCTTGCTATTGATTTTGACGGAAACCTTCGTTGTGACGTTTTAAATCTTGCTTATCAGGAATTGATAAAAAAACACGATGCCTTAAGAGCTGCTTTCAGCGCAGACGGTAAAACTTTTTTTGTTAAGGCCTACCAAGACACGCCCATCAAGTATCTTGATTATACCGGTAGAAATAGAAGTGAGCTGGAGACTTTAAAAAGAGCTGAAGTTCAATTTAAATACGACCTGGTTCGCGGGCCTTGTTACCGCGCGACTCTCGTTAAGACATCATCATCAAGTTACACACTTCTTTTCTCCGCTCACCACATTGTTTGTGATGGCTGGTCACTGGCGATTCTATTAACTGAGTTAAGTCAGTTTTATGTGGCCCTTTGTAAAGGGCAGATAGTTGTCCCTGAAACAACACCTCAGTTTGCTGACTTTGCTGTTTATGAATATAGAAATGGATTAAATAGCGAACATAAGTCTTATTGGCTTAATGAATTCAAAACGCCGTTAAAAACAAATAATTTTCCAATCGACTATAAAAGACCAAGCTTCAGGACATTTAATAGCGCCCGCTACGACATGGTTATTCCAGTGGACACAGTCAGAGGAATGAAAAAGCTTGGGAACTCTCAAGGGTGCAGTTTCTACAGCACTTTGATCTCGGTCTTTAATCTTTTACTTTTTAAACTTTCAAAATCTGAAGATATCGTGGTTGGTATGGCCTCGGCCTCTCAGCCGGCGCTGGAGCAAAATGAGTTAATCGGTCACATGGTTAATCTTCTTCCTCTGAGAACGACGATTAAAGAAAACACTCCGTTTAACCAATATATGAAATCGACCAGATCAAAAATGCTGGATGCTTTTGATCATCAGTTCTATTCATATGGACCTCTGGTTAAAGATTTAAATCTTGAACGTGATCCTTCTCAAATGCCGCTTTTAAATGTGGTGTTCAATATTGATCAACAAGCTCCAGATCAGGGGCTCAAGTTTGAGGACGTAAAAGCTTCATATACAACTATTGCCAGAGAGTATGATAACTTTGAAATTTTCATCAATGCTGTAAGCACCGGTGATAAATTAATTTTAGAGTGCCAGTACAATACGAATCTTTTTAGTTTAGCAACGATTGAAAACTGGCTTTCGTCTTACATTGATTTGATGAATCTAGTGATTCACAATTCAACTAAAGGGATTTTGGATTTTAACTTGCCTAATTTAAAAATTCCGTCAGATAAAACTGAAGAAGTTTCAGAGAAAAAGGCAGAGAAGGTCACTAAGCGCCATCCTGATATAGAAGATAAAATTAAGCGCATCTGGACTCAGGTTCTTTTAGACAACGCCATTACCGTAGACGATAACTTTTTTGCCATTGGAGGGCATTCACTCCTGGCCATCGAAGTGGCGGCACTGCTGGAAGGCGAGTTTCAAACACCGATTAATATCCGCCATATTTTTGAACACCCAACAATACTGGAGTTGGGTCAGTATATCGCAGGAACTCTGGAGAAATCGAGAGAGGTTCTGCTTCCTAAAATCACTCCAACCGGGCTTACGACTTTTCCGGTGAGTCATAATCAAAAACAGATTTGGTATATAGAGGAGCTTGATTCTCATACGACCA
Organism: Bacteriovorax sp. As-1; assembly: GCF_058446905.1. NCBI lineage: Bacteria > Pseudomonadati > Bdellovibrionota > Bacteriovoracia > Bacteriovoracales > Bacteriovoracaceae > Bacteriovorax > Bacteriovorax sp. As-1. The sequence goes on along the minus strand of NZ_CP184341.1, from coordinate 653,536 downwards.
TGCACAATCTTCCTGCCTCAATCAGGGTTAAGAGTGCACTGAATGTAAAAGTTCTGGAAAAAACAATTCAATTCTTAATGAATAGGCACCCATCGCTTAGAACGGCCATCGTTTCTGAAAATGGAGTGCTCAATCAAAAAGTTTATGATGCTCACTTAGTCTCTCATTTTAAGCTTGAGCTTCTGCATGCCACAGAAGAAAACATTCATGCTCTTTTAGATAAAGAGTCAAAGTATGTCTTTAATAAAGAAGAAGCCCCAATGTTCAGGGCTAAGTTGTATCAGCTTGGGCATGAAGATTTTGTCTTCTATTTTATGATTCATCATGCGATTTGGGATGGGTGGAGCTTTGATATTTTCTTTGAAGAGCTCAATGTTGTTTACTCGGCCTTGGTCAGAGGGGAAAATCCTGTTTTTGAAAAAAATCCTGAAGTCTCTTATATTGATTATACGAGCTGGTTAAATAACCATATTGTTCAGGAGAAAATCTCTTCTCAGCTCTCTTTTTGGGAAAATAAACTAAGGGGAACTCTTCCCGTTTTAGAGCTACCACTCGATTACAAACGACCGCTGGTGGCAAATAATCACGGGAAAAGTATTTTCTTTACCCTAACAGCAGATCAGTCAGCGAAACTCAGAAGATACGCTAAAGAGCAGAACTCATCGCTCTTTAATGTCTTTTTGACGGCCTTTAAAGTGACTCTCGCTAGATATGTTGATCAAGAGTCAGATATCAAAGATATTATCGTAGGGATTCCTGTGCGCGGAAGACCTGCTGATGAAGTCATGCAGACGATTGGGTATTTTGTTAATACCTTAACTCTTAGATCGGCCCTGCATCTAGGTCATTCGTTTGAAGAAAACTTAAAAACTGTCACTCAAACCGCTCTTGAAGCATTTGATAATCAGCTTGCACCTTTTCAGATGGTGCTTAATAAAGTGGCGCCGATTAGAGAAAACGGTCACCCTGGTTTATTCCAGACATTCTTTTCTTACCAAGACGTAAGTAACCGTGGAGCGATGTTAAACAACACGGCTTACACTCAAATCAATATTGATAAAGAAGGCGTTCATACTGATTTAGACCTATGGATTAAAGCAAGTGATAAAAAGATTGAAGGGGGATTTGAGTACCGTGTAGATCTTTTTAAGAAAGAAACAATCGAAAGAGTTGAAGAGTGTTTCTTCCATGTTTTAAATGCGCTTTTTGATAATAAGGGCACTGCTCTAAAAAATCTTTCACCGATTCCTCGCCAGCAAGAAACTCTCATCTTAAGAGAGTGGAATAATACAGCGAGCGATATGTCAGGATTTGTTCCTTTCCATAAACTTTTTATGGAAAATGCGAGAATCACCCCTGAGAAGGTGGCGATTGAGACATCGCAAGGCCAGATGACTTATGGTGAGCTGGATAAGTTATCCACTCGCTGTGCAAATAAATTGATGGAGTTGGGCGTTGGCAGAGGAGACCTGGTAGGTATTTCTCTGACCCGAGATTTTCATTTATTAGTTGCTATCTTTGGTGCCTTAAAAGCGGGAGCTGGCTATGTTCCATTAGACCCGGCCTTCCCACAAGAGCGACTAGATTACATGATTGAAAGTGCCCGCCCAAAAGCTCTTCTTTCAGAAGAAAGTCTTGCCCCTCGTTTCTTAAATACAAAAGTGCACCTAGTTTCTGATTTTATTAATAACACTGCACTTGATTACGAGCTGAAAGATGTAAAATCATCCCTTAATGATACGGCCTATGTCATTTACACTTCTGGATCAACTGGAAACCCAAAAGGAGTAGAGTTAGGGCATTTATCAGTGGTCAATTTCCTACTGGCGATGAAGAATAAAAATCTCATGGCCCCTCATGATAAACTTCTGGCCGTCACAACACTAAGTTTTGATATCGCCGTTTTGGAACTTTATCTTCCACTAATCTCCGGCGGAAGCATCTATCTTGCAACCAGTTCAGAAGCGATGGATGGACAAGGTCTAAAGAAGATTCTGGAAACCAAAAATATTTCAGTGATGCAAGCGACTCCATCGACATGGAGATTGCTTCTTGCTTCAGGCTGGAAAGGGGATAAATCGCTTAAGATCCTATGCGGAGGCGAGGCCTTCCCAATTGACCTGGCAAAAACATTAACGCCAATCTGTCTTGAAGTCTGGAATATGTACGGGCCGACAGAGACGACTGTATGGTCGTCTTGTAAGCGCCTTCTTCCAACTGATGAAGTGATCACGATTGGTAGTGGAATTGACAACACTACCTTATACGTCCTTGATGAAAACCATAAACACCGCCCGATTGGAGCGAGTGGAGAGCTTTTCATTGGAGGAATTGGCCTGGCGAAAGGATACTTTGGCAGAAGTGATTTAACTGAAGAGCGTTTTGTTGCAGACCCTTTTATCCCGGGTGCTAAAATGTACGCGACCGGAGACCTGGCGCGCTTTAGAGCAAACGGTGAATTAGAATGCCTGGGCAGAAATGACGGGCAAGTAAAGGTTCGCGGTTACAGAATTGAGCTTGGAGAAATTGAAGCTCAGATTGCAAAACTTGATGGAGTTTTAGAAGCAGCAGCGATCACTAGCGAGTACAGAGCTGGTGACGTGAGAATTGTGGCTTACATTAAGAGCAAGCAGGCACTAGAAGAAAGAAAATTAAGAGAGCAGTTAGTTAAAGTTCTTCCGGCCTATATGATTCCATCGCATTTTATTGCGATTGACGATCTTCCTAAGACCTTAAATGGAAAGATTGATAAAAAGACCTTAACGAAAATGAATGCGGCCAAGATCGCTTCTGGCAACTCTGTTGTAGAAGTCAACTCAACTCAAAAAGTAGAGCCGGCACAAAATCTTAAGAGAAACTTAGAAACAGAAAAAGTGATCAAGGAAGTTTGGTCAAAAATTCTTCATAAAAATGACATCAGTGTTGAAGATAACTTTTTTGCCATCGGTGGACACTCTTTCTATGTCATTGAAGTGGTCTTCCAGTTAAAAAATCTTTTAAAGAGACCTGTTTCAATTAAAGATATTAACGATTACCCGACAATCATGACTCTTGCCAGTCATTTGGAGAAGGCAGCGGCCACAAGTGAAGTGCACCTCCCAGTGATCGCCAAGTCTGATTTAAGTAGCTTTAGCGTCAGCAGAAACCAGCTGCAAATTTGGTTTTTAGAAGGCGTTAATAAATCGACTATTATGCACAATCTTCCAGCGGCAATGCGAGTGAAGTCAAAACTCGATAAAAATGCGCTGGAGAAAACCCTTCATTGCCTGATCGCCAGACACCCGTCTTTTAGAACTGTTTTAAAGATGGAGTCAGGGATGTTGATGCAAAAAGTCCTGGGTGAAAACGAAGCGATATTTAAACCTCGCCTTGAGGTCGTGAAGGCCCGTGAAGATGAGGCCATCAATCAAATTAAAAAAGACGCTAAAGTCCTCTTTGATATTTCAGAAGCACCTCTCTTTAAAGCAAAGCTTTATGAGCTGGGGCATGATGATTATATTTTCTCTTTTGTGGTTCACCATGCAATCTGGGATGGCTGGAGTTTTGAAATCTTCTTTGAAGAGCTAAATACAGCGTATTCGGCCTTGGCAAAAGGTGAAGTGCCACGTTTTAATAAAGATCCTGAAAACACTTATATTGATTACACTGTGTGGCTGGAAAATTTAATTGCCAGCGGCGGTTTAAATCATGAAGTCAATTTCTGGAAAGAGAAACTTTCTCTTCCGCTGCCTGTTTTAGAATTGCCGGCGGATTTCAAGCGACCTTTAGTGGCCTCACATAATGGGGCAAGTATTCCATTTACTCTTTCGGGAGAAAGAGCAAAGTTGGTTCGCGATTACGCTCGAAACCATCAGACATCTGTTTTTAACGTCATACTAACGGCGTTTAAGACAACCATTGCCCGCTATATGGATCAAGAAGACGGAGCAAGTGATGTGATCGTGGGGATTCCGGTGAGAGGACGCCAACACGAGCAAGTCATGCAGACGATCGGTTATTTTGTGAACACGCTGGCCTTAAGGTCAGTGATTGATCATTCAAAATCATTTGAGGAAAACTTAAAAATTGTTTCTAAAAATACGACGGAGTCTCTGGATCATCAGCTTGTGCCATTTCAGGTTATTTTAAACCAGATACCGCAAATTAAAGATGCCAGCCGTTCTCCGGTTTTCCAGACATTCTTCTCATATAAAGACATTACAGAGAGAGTGCCTTTATTAAATGGATCACCTTATTCATTCGTCGAGATTGACCGCGCTTCGACTCATACTGATTTAGATTTATGGATCAATGCCGGAACTGATAAAATTGAAGGTGGCTTCGAATACCGCATCGATCTTTTCAAGCAGGAAACGATTGAGAGATTTGCAGATTGTTTCTTCCATGTTTTAGATGGATTGTTTAAAAATCAAAATATGCCCTTAAAGCATGTTGATTCAATTCCGGTAAAACAACAGGAACTTATCCTAAAAGAGTGGAACAACACTGCCAACGATATGTCGACTTTTGTTCCTTTCCATAAGCTGTTTATGGAAAATGCAAAACGAAATCCGGAAAAGGTTGCAATTGAGACTTCTAAAGGTCAGATGACTTATGGGGAGTTGGATAAATTATCCACTCGCTGTGCAAATAAGCTGATTGAGTCAGGTGTAAAAAGAGGAGACCTGGTCGGTATTTCTCTTACACGCGATTTTCATTTATTAATTGCCATCTTCGGAGCTCTTAAAGCAGGAGCTGGCTATGTTCCTCTAGACCCGGCCTTCCCTCAGGAACGCCTGGATTACATGATTGAGAGCTCTAATCCAAAAGCTCTTATTACAGAAAGTTCACTGGCGTCGCGCTTTTTAATAAAACAAAATCTTTTAACATTAGAATTCATCACCGATCCTAAATACGATTATGAATTAAAAGATGTTGGAAGTTCACTCGAAGATACGGCCTACGTTATCTATACTTCAGGTTCAACCGGAAAACCAAAAGGTGTTGAACTAGGACATTTATCAGTCATCAATTTCCTATTGGGAATGAAACATAAGAACTTGATGAAAAATGACGACAAACTTCTGGCCGTCACAACCCTAAGTTTTGATATCGCCGTTTTGGAACTTTATCTTCCACTAATTTCTGGAGGAACTGTCTATCTGGCAACTAGTTCGGAAGCAATGGACGGACAAGCTCTAAAGAAGATTCTGGAAACCAAAAAGATTTCAGTGATGCAAGCGACTCCATCGACATGGAGATTGCTTCTTGCTTCAGGCTGGAAAGGGGATAAATCGCTTAAGATCCTATGCGGAGGCGAGGCCTTCCCAATTGACCTGGCAAAAACATTAACGTCAATCTGTCTTGAAGTCTGGAATATGTACGGGCCGACAGAAACGACTGTATGGTCCTCTTGTAAGCGCCTTCTTCCAACTGATGAAGTGATCACGATTGGAAGTGGAATTGACAACACAACTTTATACGTCCTTGATGAAAACCATAAACACCGCCCGATTGGAGCGAGTGGAGAGCTTTTCATTGGAGGAATTGGCCTGGCTAAAGGATACTTCGGCAGAAGTGATTTAACTGAAGAGCGTTTTGTTGCAGACCCTTTTATCCCGGGTGCTAAAATGTACGCGACCGGAGACCTGGCGCGCTTTAGAGCAAACGGAGAATTAGAATGCCTGGGCAGAAACGACGGACAAGTAAAGGTTCGCGGTTACAGAATTGAGCTTGGAGAAATTGAAGCTCAGATTGCAAAACTTGATGGAGTTTTAGAAGCAGCAGCGATCACTAGCGAGTACAGAGCTGGTGACGTGAGAATTGTGGCTTACATTAAGAGCAAGCAGGCACTAGAAGAAAGAAAATTAAGAGAGCAGTTAGTTAAAGTTCTTCCGGCCTATATGATTCCATCGCATTTTATTGCGATTGACGATCTTCCTAAGACCTTAAATGGAAAGATTGATAAAAAGACCTTAACGAAAATGAACGCAGTCAAGATCGCAGAAAATACTCCGGTTGAAATGCAGCCATTAGCTCAAACTAAAGTGAGTGAAGGCGCGAGCGTTCAGGATGAGTTTGATACATTTATGAAAAAGACCTGGATGGATGTCTTGGGCATTAGTGATTTAAAGGCGAATGATAACTTCTTTGATGTCGGCGGAAACTCGCTTCTTGCCGTTCAAATGTACGCTAAGATTTCTGAGAAATATAACCTTGATCTTCCACTGGCCTTGTTGATTGAAGCTTCTAGTTTTGAAAAATTTAAAACAAGTGTTTACAGTAAAATTGAAAAGACAACTGTGCCTGTCTATGAGTCAGCGGCCAATGTAATGCCTCAGACGCTTCAAATTTATAAGTCATTGGTCATCATTAAAGCTTCAGGAAAGAAAAATCCATTCTTCTGTTTTCACGGAGTGGGTGGGAATGTTCTGAATTATATTACCTTAATGCCGGCAGCAAAAAATGACAGACCTTTAATGGCCTTGCAGTCGGTAGGTCTTCTAAATGCTAATGATCTTCCATTGCAGACCATTGAAGAGATGGCCCGTGCTTACGTTAGAGAAATCAGGCTTATTCAGCCAGAAGGACCTTATCTACTTGCAGGTGGATCAATGGGGGGCATGGTGGCCTTTGAAGCAGCGATTCAGTTGATGGATGCCGGTGAAAAAATTGAAAAGCTTATTATGTTCGATACTTTTGGACCTAATTTAGATCTGCAAAACTATGTCGCAAAAGACGAGCGCACTTTTCTTGAAAAAGTAAAAAGTGCATTGCTGATAAAGTCAAAGAAGTTCTTCCTAAATTCTCAAATAGCTGTTTGGAGATTTTTTGGAAAGCTTCCGCCTCTGCCTGCTTTACTGCATGAAATTGAGTCAACGAACTATAGGGCCCTTTGGAAGTATTATCCTAAAAAACGCTACGAAGGTGATATTGACCTGATTCGCGCTAATGTCGAGAATGTGGGATGGTATAGCGATCCTCTACTTGGATGGGATGGTATTGTGAAAGGAGAAATTCGCACTTATGAAATTTCGGCCTCACATGAAAAATTCATCGAGAGCCCGGAGCTGATTGAAGTCTTAAAAAAATTAATTTAATCTACATATACTATGAAAACAAAGTATTTACTCTCATCGGTTTTGAGTTTTTCTCTTTTAGTCGGATGCGCTTACTCTAAAAGCTTCAGCTTCACTCCTAAGGAGCCGCAGTGGAGTTTTTATGGGGAAGGTTCCGGCGCTTATGTCACAGACCAGGGACGCGGCAAAGAGACAGGTAGTCTTTGGCTTTCGACAGATTGGGGAGAAAGCGAAACAGCGTATTTTACCTGGAATGACCTTTCGCCGGGCATTTATAAAGTCATTACATATGTCAGAGCAAAAGATGTACAAAAAGGCGCAGAAGGAGCTTCTTTCTGGCATTTTTACGACGGCGGCTTCGGTACAGTGTCACCATTTATGGATTTAAGTGGAGACTACGACTGGAGGAAAATCGAATACACTATAAAAGTTAAAGCATCAGACCTGACGGTCTGGTTTCGTTTGAAATCTCCCGGGCAGATTTGGGTAGACGACTTCTACCTTGAGAAAGTTGAAAGCGGCAGTGATAAGGTTTCTGTTGAAGCACCTGTACCTTTAGTTCTGGGGCAGGAAAAAAGATACATCTCCAAAACTCAGGCAAAAAAAACTCTTTATAATTTTGACAAAAGTGAATCCGGACATCCTTTTGATTTAAAGAATAAAGCGGGGACATTTACTCCGCAAAAGTTTTTTAATTTTAAAGTTGATAAAATGCCGGTTAAAGACTGGTCAGCTTACGATCGCATTGAAATGGATGTCTTTAATCCAAATGACAATTACACTGACTTCTACCTGACGTTGGCCGATAATCAGACGACAAATTACTGGTCTCAGGTTAATCATAAGTCAACGCTTGCTCCGGGCTGGAACAAACTCAATTTTTCACTCACGCAATTTGTAGGAGAGAGAGGGTCTCATCGTTTCAACCGTTCGGTAAATTTAAGCAAGCTGGAAAAGATATTTATCGTCATTGACCCGGATTCAAAAAGCACTTTTGAGAAGAAAGATTTTTTAATTGATAATATTTCATTGGTCTCAAATCCTATGCCGGCCATTCCAGAAGGTGTAAAGTCCTTCGACTTTACTTCTCACAAGGCCAATAACAACACTAATCTGACTCAGGTAACGACACAAACAGCTTATAATGATCAACGTGGATATGGTTTTGTTGAGCCTAAGTTTTGGCGAGTCGAAGACTCTCAATATGCCAGTGAAATGTTGAGACATACGATTGGAATTTTAGGTGGGCACTTTAGAGTGAAACTTCCAAACGGAAAATATCAGATGAATCTGGTGGTTGATAAGCTGGGATACTGGGATGTTCCTTTCTGGTCAGACCGAACTGTCTATGCCAACGGAGCGCCAGTCTTTAAAGAAACTCGCGGGTCTGCTTCTGATTTTGTCAGCGATCTGCTGCGTTTTGAAAGTATCACTCCTGAGCCGTTTGATCATCCTTACGACCTTTATTTATCAAAAGTGTTTCACACAATTGATAAAACAGTAGAAGTTTCTAATGGAATTCTTGACCTTGAATTTGAAGGGGATGCGACAGGTGTATCTTTAAACTCACTGGTGCTTTGGAACAAAAATGCCGATGTTCAGGGGCTGGCCTATAAGAGTGCTCTGGAAAAAAGAAACAAGCAGGAATTTGATTGGATGACTCATTCTATTGCCAAGAATGAGGTAGTAAATCCTGCACAAAAATTCCAAGCAGTCATTGTTGAGCCTGATCTTTACTTAAATCCAGTAGCAGTTAAGAAAGCTTCCGGGACTTCTTTATTGTTTCAAGGTGGCGCCGGAGATACTCCTTATCAACTGTTACAGTTAACGGCCGGAAGTGCAAATGATGAAAAATTAAGCTGGAGCTTTAGCGATTTTACCAACGGAAAAGGTGAAAAAATTAAAGGCTCAGAAGTGCGTGTCAGTGATCTGGTGTTTCAATACACATCACCGGACATCAACCACGAGACCTATCTTTTAACCGGAAAATACTTAAGGCCGATGAGCGATGTTTCTGTCGTGGTCAAAAAAGGACAGAATAAGTACTTATGGCTTCAGGTGAAATTGAGCGATAAAACTCCTAAAGGGATTTTTAAAGGAACTGTTATTATCCATAAAGGCAGTGAACAAATTAGTCTTCCAACGGAAATTGCTGTTTTAAGTTATTCTCTTCCTAAAATTGAATTTCCAGTAGGTTTTTTCGGACTGGATCCTCTGCCGTATAGCTATTATCCACGCGGGGGCTATAACGAAATCAGAAAGAAGTACCGCCATATGGCCTTAAATAAGCTTGGTGAGGCGGGCTTTACAACTTTTACAGGTCTTCCTGAAGATATTTCGGATTTAAATGATCTTTTTAAAGAAAGTGCCAAGTGGGGAATTGATACAGTTTATTCTTACGGCGGACAATTTCCTCAATCAATGATTGATCTCAACAAGAAGCCTGCTGGAATGTCAGACGATGATTATTTCGCCAAATCGGCTTCAGATTTAAAATCGTTAATGAGCAAAAAAGAATGGCCAAAAATCGTTCACACCTTCAGTGATGAGGCCGGAGGTTATTCGGATAAAATAGCTTCTGATATTGAGCTGGCCAAAAAATTAAACAAGCATTTCCCTTTTATGCCATTGGGAGGATTTGGATCATTCCACGGTGGAGACTCGGCAAAACTGAATAGCTATTTTACTTATGGCTTTTATTCCAGCCTTTCAAAAGGTGATATTTCAAGATTAAAAGACAACCGTCTTCGCTGGGGATTTTATAATGCTTCGGCAGCCAACCTAGATGACCCGCGCTTTTCTTTTGGATTGGGATTATATATCGCCCGCTTAAACGGCTTATCTCAATACTTAGAGTGGCATGCAAATGCAGTTAACAATTATCCATATTACGACTTTGACGGAAGGGAAGCAGATGTGGTTATGTTCTATCCGACCAAAGATGGAAAGCTCTTATCTGCTCTTAGATTTGAACTTGCCACTGAAGGATTGCATGCTTTTAAAAAACTTAAAGTTTTAGAAGAGGCGATTGCAAATAATTCAGGACCAAGAGAGGCTCTTAACTCTGCTAAGTCCTGGCTGGATGCTCTTAAACGCGAGAATTATTTTTATTCTTCGACGACTTTTATGAGCAATAAGAAAAATAGTTTCCGCGATTTTGAATCGCAGTTAAATGGGCATTTAAGAAATATATTTTTGAAAAAATAGGGCAAGGACAATGAAGAGTTTTAAATGTTTCGCAGGGGATTTTGAGAACTTTAAACTAGACCGCGGACCGTTTGAGTTTCGCCATACAATGGCGGATCACCCGGCCCTAACTATCGAGAGCATTTCTAAAATTCTTCAAGAACTTCCCAAAGACAAGGTGATGTTTTCAAAAGGGCTTAACGACTTAGGAGTCAACTTTGACGATGCCTTGGATAACGATACAAAAAAACTCGATCTAAATGAGATCATTGAAACCATCAGGACTTCTAACTGTTACATTGCCGCCAGAAATCTGGAGCTGCATCCATCTTTTAAAGAACTTTATGGAGATTTACTGGCGGATATCAGTGAACTGCTCAAGTTAAATAAAACGGGTAACAAGGTATTGGAGCCCATGATCTGGCTCTTTATTGCTTCTCCTAATGCCATAACTCCTTTTCATTTTGACCGCTCTTCTAATTCCTTGGCGAGAGGAGCTCGATCGTTTTGCTCACAAATTTAATTTTAAGGCCGGAGATGCCGTTCATGTTCCTTTTGTCTCTGGTCACTACGTAAAAAATGGGCCGGAGGACATTTCAATTACTATGTCGATTTTCTTCCACTCAAATGAGACGATGAAATGGACAGGTGCCATGAAGCTCAATAATAGGCTTAGACGTTTTGGACTAAAACCCAAGGCCGTGGGGAACTCACCCCTTGTTGACAGGCTAAAAGCAGGCCTTTTCCCGGCGGTAGACGGGATGTTTATCGTGGCCAAGAAGATCCTGGTGCTCTTTTTCTAGTTTCAGGCCTTTAGTCTAGTAAACTTTTACACTGTTTTTTGTTTGGGCTGGCATTCAATCCTGAAGGACGCTATAAACCTACATCCATATTTTTAACCGAGGTATAGTGATGAAGGACATGAAGTGTTTAAAGGGTGCTATTGATCCAAAAAATCTGGATCAACAGTCTTTCGAATTTACTCACAACCTCGCTAATCATCCTGCACTGACATTTGAAAACCTTTCAGAAGTGATCACTTCTCTTCCAGAAGAGAAGGTGATGTTTTCAAAGGGACTAAGCAATCTAAAAACAGATTTCGAACATATTTTGAGAGAAGGAAAAAAAGGTTTTGATTTAAACGAAGTCATCGAAAATATTAGAACTGGAAGCGCTTATATTGCAGTTAGAAATCCAGAGTTACACCCTTCATTTAAAAGCTTATTTGAAAATATCTGCCACGATGTTGGTGTTTTAATGAAAAAAAATGGCACAGGAACAAAGCCACTTGAGCCAATGTTGTGGCTCTTCATTGCTTCGCCAGGAGCAGTGACTCCTTTTCACTTTGACCGCTATTCAAACTTTATTTTCCAAATTCGCGGCAGTAAAGAGCTCGCTGTATTTCCTCCAAGAGTAGAGGGGATTATTCCTCATAAAGAACTTGAATCCTACATGGACCACAAAAACAGTGTTCAGGAATGGACGGAGGAAAAAGATAAGTCTGCACATAAGTATAATTTTAAGAGTGGTGAAGCCGTTCATATCCCTTTTACTTCAGGTCATTACGTAAAAAATGGCCAAGATGATATCTCGATTACCATTTCAATTTTTTATCACACAGATGAAACATTGATGTGGAGTAATGCGATGAAGTTCAACCATCGCATGAGACGACTTGGAATTACTCCAAAAGCAGTAGGAACTAACCCGGTCCTTGACCGCCTGAAGGCCTATGTCTGTCTTCCTATTATGGATGGATTATATGCTCTTAAAGAGAAACTCCGCACTAGAAGTTACGCCTCTGGCAGCGTGGTTATTGGCCAGCTAGGGCTGTTAAATATCTGCGGGATCGACGCAATTGCGGTCCTTGACACGCTATTGTTGTAGAAAAAAATCCGTATTCCTTTTGCTATATGGGGCAAACTTTCTAAGTGCCCCTAAAGCCCATCTTTGTCTAAATTTTATAAAGGTTCATAAGTTCTTTGAGTGCAGAGCGTCCTCTAAAAGTTATCCACATGGTACTAAGTTTGCTCCATGCCTTAGTAATTATTACTGGGTCGATCATTAATTTGGCCACTCAGAAAGTGATTATGGTATTTAAGTGGCCATAAAAAATGAGTACGCAAATCCTTTGATTGGAGCGAGTATGAGTAATTTAGCGGTATCAAGCAATGGAACTTTAGACATTGAAAAATTTGATATGAAGAACTTTTTTTATACGGAAAGTTACTTATTCAAACACCTGACGATGGGAGAGAAGACAGTCACTATTTTTGAAGCGGCCTTCGCTATTTTTCTTCTGGCACTTTTTGCACCAATCATGATCGTTGTAGCAGCTGCTATCAAAGTCAGCATGGGTGGAAAAATTCTTTATTCACAAACGAGAGTCGGAAAAGACGGAAAGAATTTTTCAATTTATAAATTCCGCACAATGATTGAAAATGCAGAAGCAGAGACAGGTGCTATTCTTGCTTCAAAGAACGACCCAAGAATCACAACTCTTGGAAAGTTTCTTCGTGCGAGTCACTTGGATGAACTTCCACAATTGTTGAATGTTCTTAAAGGCGATATGTCTTTTGTTGGCCCTCGTCCAGAAAGACCAGAGTTCGTAGAAATTTATGAAAAAGAAATCGTGAAATACACTCGTCGTCGCGAAGTAAAACCTGGTATTACAGGTCTTGCACAAATCTGTCTTCCATACGATGCGACAGCTAGCGAGAAGATCCAGTACGATGTTTATTACATCGATCAAAGACACTCTGTCGTGTTTAACATTTTGATCAGCTACTATACGGCCATCAAAATGGTGTCATTCATGAAGTTCTTAAAAAATTAATTTCGTAATCTATTTAAATACAGACATTTTAAATGACCTTGAAAAAGCCTCTCTTTCGGGAGGCTTTTTGTTGTCTGAACTCTTAAAACTAACCTATAGAAATGCTTCGCATTTCTTCAGCCAATTTATGCCTCAAAAAATTGTCACTTTGGAGTCATTCTGACTCCGTTAAATAAATGCCCTATGTAGGCAGAATCTGCCAGATTTTTATGATGCTCATAAGCATGCTCCTTTTGCAGATAAAATTTGAAAATGTCTCTCTTATTTACCTGCAAATTAACGGAGAAGTTCATGATGTACTTACCTCGTAAGCAATTATTGCTTTGTCTTTTATCTCTCTTTGTTATTTTTTCTTGTAAACAAAGTGATTCAGGAAATGGTGGAGGATCAACACCTACTGAAACAACTGGTGGTGGTGGAGTCATTGAAGAACATACCAACACTTCAGGATTTGTTTTTAAGACCCTCTCCGAGTATCAATTTCCAGATGATCCTAATACACACATCTATGAACCGCGCGGGATCGGCGGTGGTGGAGCGATGAGTGGTTTTTCCATCTCTCCTTATAGTTCATTATGGTTTGTTGGAACGGACATGGGGACACTCTTTAGGAGTATCAATAGAGGTCTCTCATGGATTCCTGTGAATCATTTTCAGACAACCTATTCATCTGATCTAGACAGCGCTGTCGGAATTGGTTTTTCTCCAGATACTGACATTGTCTTTCATGCTCCGGCCGGAAGAACGCCGATGAGAAGTGAAGACGCCGGTGTGACATGGTCTCGCATTACGGCCTTTGCTTTAACGAGTGGAGAAAAAATTAAGTACTGGCGAGCAAATAGTTACGAAGCCAATTACATGTACGCTGGAACAACGACTGGTCTTTGGCAAAGCCGTGATGCCGGAGTGACATGGGCCAAGCTTTCTGGAGTTTCGGGAGAGGCGCGCGGAACATATATTGATTACCATACAGACGGTCACATTATTTATCACGCAACTCCAACTGGGATTTGGAAATCTGTTAACCAGGGATCAAGTTTCAGCCGCGTTTATCTTCCTTCTGGATCAACTCAAATCAGAGCGTTCACGGCCGGACGTGATGAGAACAAAATCACATTTGCTTTTATCGATAACAATGGTGCAAGTGCTTGTTCATCAGTTGCTGGTTTTGCCAACGACTGGGGCGCAACCAGCATGAATGCTCATTACGCTCACTGCGGTTATGTTTGGATTGGTAACGAATCAATGTCATTCACCAGAACAAATAAAGAAGGTGGTGACTATATTAAGATGGCCGAAAACAATTCCAACATTATCGTTGTTACAGGATCGACTGAGTGGATTCGCCAGTACGGTACAAAAGTCTGGAAGAGCACAGACGCCGGAGCAAGCTGGACGCTAAAACTTAATCAATACAATTATGACGTCACTCCGTATGCGCCATGGGGACAAGACAAACTGGAATACAGTGCTGCCGCCTTAGATATTGGATGGGATGATAGTGGATATGAAAGTTTTGATTTGCACTTAAGATCAGCGGCCACGATGGGAGGAACTGGCTATTACTTCCTTCACACATCTAAAAATGGCGGAGACTTCTGGAATGCTCCTTTTACCAAATACGCTGACACTGGAACCAGAGCAAAAGGCAAGAAGTGGAAGTCTACAGGATTAGAAGTCACTAGTGTCTACCGTTTTAAATTTCACCCGACTAATTCGCAAATTGGTTATGCGGCCATGGCCGATATGGGCGGGATGATGACAGAAGATGGTGGGAAGACTTATAGAATCACCAAAGTCGCTTATAACAGCAACTACGATTATGCTTTTGACCCGAACAATGACCAAGTGGTTTTTGCAGTTTCAGGATCACAACACGATTATCCAATGGAGTGGCATGCAAACGCGGCCAGTGGTGATGAAGGAGGAGTTTATAAGTCGAGCAACAGAGGTGTGAGTTGGACGAGGTTATCACCTAATAACTCAACTTTTAATCGTCAGTTTCTTTCAATTGGGTATGATGATAATACAAATACGATTTATGCTGGAGCTCATGGTTCTGGTATCGCGAGAAGCACGGATGGAGGATCTTCTTGGTCCTTTTTTAATACTGGTCTTCCGGCCGGAGATAAAATCATTCCACAAATTGAAGTGGACCCGGACACTGGCGGAGTCTACGCTCTGGTGACGGGAAATGCCCCTAGCTTCACGAATCAGGCGAGCACCGGGATTTATTACCTGGCCCCAGGTGGATCGTCGTGGACGCTTTTAAGAGGGACAGTCTACCGTCCAGCAGGAGTGGATACAAACACTAAGCTTTGGTATTACCCGACGGCCTTTGCTGTAGATTTCTCTAATGGAAGCAATAGAGGAACACTTTATTTGGTAGACTACGAAAACAACTCAAACTGGCTGGCGACAGGAGTTTGGAAGAGTACAGATAGAGGAGCGACATGGAGCCGCCAGATGCAGTTTACCCACCCAACTTCGGTGACTCTAGATCAGGAAGACCCTTCATCAGTTTACGTGAGCGGGCTGCACACGGTTGATGGAACCTGGGGGAACGGAGGAATGTATTACACTTCTAACGGCGGGGCGAGCTGGAAGAAGAATACAATTCCTGCATACCAATCTAATGCAAGATCGGCTACCATAGATCCAAACGACAGAACTCAACTGTTCTACACATTTTTTGGAAGTGCGATGCTTTATGGACCACGCCCGCAATAATCTTTTTTTAGTTTTATTACTTCTTGGCAGTTTTATGAGTTGCTCACGCAAACCTGAAGAGCAGGTCATAAAACTCCTTGAAGAAAAATACGCTAACCTCTACATCAATAATGAAACTCACAAACGAGAAGTCATTAAAGAGCTAGAAGAGTATCTTCAGAAAAAACCAATCGATGACAATAACATTGAAGAAATCCGCCAGATCTTACACCGTATTAATGACGGGCACGTGGTGATTTTTGATGGACGCAAAGAAAAGAACCTTCGCTTTCAAAGTGGAATAAATTTTGTCAAAGGAGCTTACGAGCTAAGAAGCTGTCCGACGTGTTCTCCGGCCATACCAGAAGACAAGTATGAAATCATCGGTATCGATGGACTGAGTCTGTCTGAGTATTTAAAGAAAAATCACAATACAGTTGCCGGCTCTACCGAGTGGGGAAGAAATTATCGTCTGGTAAGGCTTTTAGAAGAGTCGACTTCATCTAAACCTCTGGCCATAAAGTTGAAATCAACGACTGGAAAAGTCTTAAGCACAACACTCAATTGGACCCCTTCAAAAATGCAGTACAATCCTTGCGTGAGTTCGGAGAGATTAAAAAACAATGTCTATAAACTCAATATCCACAACCTGTGGTGTGATGAAGGAAAAGACAATGTAAGCCGCGAAGGAGTTTACGAAAACTTCAAAAGACAATTCGATGAGGCCACTGCGGGAATTACCGACAACGATAGAATCGTCATTGACCTAAGAGAAAACGGTGGAGGAGGCGATCTTGAGGTGGAGTACACTGTCAACGCTTTCATTGAAAAACCGGTCATGCTTTATCACTACAAATACCTAAGAAAGACTCATCCGGGAAAGAGAAAGTGGATTGAGAAATTCTGGCCGTTTCGTCTAAGCCTATGGTCGCAGGATGAATATGATTACACTCGTCCCATTCATAGACCAAAAAAGACTTTTTATAATGCTAAAATCATCACTATGATTTCTCATGGGTGTTTTTCTTCGTGTGAGTCGATAGCTTCAGTTTTAAAAGAAGAAAAGAGAACTCTGCTGGTTGGATCTAAGACTCACGGTGGGGCCGGTGACCCGGTTATTTTCCCTCTGGGGGAGACACCTTATTCGATCAACCTTCCCACTTGCATTACATGGCAATACAAAGATCACTTCTATGAAGGTGAAGGAGTTATGCCTCAGATCGTCTCTGAGCAGGACCCGAAGAATAAAGAAGATACAGTTTTAAAATTAGCTATTGATCAAGTTCTAAAAGATAAGCAATAGCAAGTTTCGTAAACTTCACCGCATGAACCGAGTCGAAATTCGACTTGTCAAAGGTGTCTTCCACAGAATGGATATAAGGATTTTCTTCTTTAATTAAAGCTTCGGCCGGAAAGCTTGCGCGGAAGCCGTAATAGTTCCAGGCCGCGTGGTCCGAGCATCCATAATTACACTGATCCCAAGTCCACGGCAGTTTTAAGTATGTATCAATCAAAGAGGCCAGGAATAAATTCTGGTCATTGTTTGTGAAGTCGCTAATTAAAGCAAAATCGTAATCCGGGCTGCCTTTATAGTTAACACCATCGAGTTGTAGGACTCCGATGACCTTAGCTTGTTTGTCACGATAAACGCGGGCCAGGTCGTAAGACCCCTGAATTCCCACTTCTTCAGCAGCATAAGCAATAATTTGAATTGTATGTTTTGGCTTGTAGTTTTGCTCAACGATGATACGAGTAAGATCACTTAAGATCGCGATTCCGGCAGCGTTGTCATCAGCACCTGGAGCTGCAACCGCAGCACTATGTTCAGTGTCGTTAATAGAATCACCGTGGCCGCCGATGACGATAATTTCATCTTTTAATACCGGGTCCGATCCTTCGATCGTTAAAATAACTGATGGTTGATCGTGAGTTTGGTAATAAAAATAATCCACCTTCATGTCATTGCGAGAAGCAGTTAAACGCTCCCATTCACTGCCAATCCACTTAAGGGCGGCTACACCTTCTTCAGACTTATAAAAGCGCGTTTTATAAGAAGTAAGGTGAGTGATAACACTATTAGTGTATTGGCGAGAAACTTGTGGAAGCCATGATTCAACCAACGAAGCTTGGTTGATTGAGTAGTCGGGATTAATAAGTTTTTGAAAGTCGTACTCGCCAAATGTGCTTCTGACGAGGGCCTTCTTATCCATTAGTTTTACTTCAACTTCTGGTTTGTTGTGAATGACGCGGTAGCCACCACATCTTTGGAAGTTGTGGTGAATGAAATGAGAAATTTTATAAGTCTCTTTTTCTTCGACTCTGAAATAAGTTTCCTTACTTCCTTTAATGACATCTTTATATTCAAAAACTCTTTGTCTTGAATCAGTAATCGATTTTAAAACGAACGGCTCAATCCCAATCCACATATCGAGGGCGCTGGCAGCTGTTGTCCAAGTTGTTAAAACAAGTAGAGTTAATGCAATTTTATTTTTCATAACCACCCTTATAGTACAAAAAGTATAGGCTAAGAGAATTGGGGTAAAAATTACAGAGGACGTGGCCGATCTGTCAAATGAAGCTTAGAACTCCGATGCTCAATAAAGTAGATGGGGTTGTACGTGATTTCTTTAAAAAACCTTTTGAAGGCGCTTGGAACAGTGTCTTTATTCTTAAATATTTCTCACGCAGATGAGTTGTGGACCAAATCACAATTGGGAAGCAGGAATTATCTTTCGATTGAAAAAACTGATGAGGGGTTAAAACTAAATCACTTCTTTCAGGAAAAAGGAGAGTTTCAGACTTTAATTGGTTCATTTAATTTTAAGAAGAAATCTGACTTAGAAAATTACATCGTAAAAACCTTTCCTAATTATCAAAAAGTCTCTTCGCTTACCTCATGGCCGATTCAGGCAAAAATTGTAAAAGATCAGGATAAGCTTTTTGGAAAAGATAAAAACCAATACATTTGGCTGGCAAAAAACCAATGGAATGATGAGTGGGAAAGAAAATATGCGGCCTGGTTACAAAATGAAGTGACGCCGGAATTTTTTAAAAAATACAAAATTCAAACAGACTGTGCTGATGCTTTAGTTGGTCTTCGTTGGATTTTCGCCCGCATGAATTCACTTCCAGTCGCCAATACTGTTGCCGATACTGGTGGGCTTTTTGGCCATTACTCGATGAAAAAAGAGTGGCGCAAATATGATACGGCCACCAACTGGTACGATGATGAACTATTCATGGCGGCCCTTGATTACGTCATGAATTTAACCAGCACCAGAACTGTGGTGAATGATGGTTTCCCTGTCAGAATTGATAAAGAAGGTCTGATTGCCGGAACATTTATCATCACTCAAAATAATGGTTCAGGTCACGCCAAAATTATTACAGAAACTCATTATGATGAAGCGACGGAGCTGCCGGTTTACACTCTGGCCTCAACGAGCCCGCGTGCCCTTCGCGTTTTAGCTAAAGAAGTTTTTTTAGACCAAGACTGGCCTTATAAAGGAAACAAAGAAATCATGGCCTTCAGATGGCCGGTGGTTGTTAACTCAACATGGGTTTTACAAAAAAAGGACGCCAGACCTACTTATTCAGAAGAGCAGTTTGATCCATCTATTAAAGATGAATTTCCGGCCTTCATTCAATTTGTTCTATCGCGTGTAAAAGAAAGTTACGACCCGCTAAAACTGGTTGAAATGGGTGTTAATGATATTACTGGCTATGCCCAACAACGTGTCCAAATCGTTACAAAAGGTTACGAATACTGTAAAAGAAATGACTGCCGTCCGGGAAGTACAGGTGATGAAGACTGGGGAACACCAGCTAGAGATGCCAAACTTCTAAAGAAGTTCCACGACATCGATATGCTGGTTAAAGAATTTGGAAATTTCTCGCCGGGACTTAATGACCGTTGGGTTGCAGGTTTACGTGCGGCTAAGATTACGATTGAAGGCGTGCCTGTGACATTAACAGGACTGCGCTTTATTATGGAAAATAATCTTTTTTCGAGCTTAGGTTCTGATACACCTGCAAGAAGATGGGGATTAAATGCTGATGAACTAATGACGAAGTGGATGGGGCAGGTTCAGAAACTTTTTTCAGATAGAGATGCGGTTATTGCAAGGCCTGAAAATCCATGCAGCACAGACTGTTTCCCAAAAACGAATTTATGGGTAGGACTAAGCACTTATCACATCGACCTGGAGTTAAACCAACTCTACACTGAGATCACGACCTACTGTACTTTGATTGACGTCCGCGCTTGCCAGACCTTCTTTGAGACGAAGGCTCAAAAGGCCTTAAGCTTTAACGGCGAAACAAAAACTCTGCAAACCTGGTTCAAAACCATTCCTTATTTTCACTCTGACCCAAGGGCCGAAATTAGCCGTCGTTGGGGAGTGATTCCGGCCAATATCAGAGCAATGGCGCTTCCTTATTTCGATACAATTAAAGTCTCACGCAACTCACTTGCGATTTTAGATTCAAATAAACTGATGAACCTAAAAGATGGAAAAATTCTTTTTACAGCTAATAACGACACGAGAATTATTCTGACAAATGCAGGTGTCGTGTACAAAATCAACGATACAAAAGGACAGATCTTTCGCTTCAACCTTGCCGATTCAAACTGGGTTGAAATCGCCGATAGCGATAAACTTTTAAGCATTGAAAAAGAGCGCCAGGTTTATGTTCAGGAACAAGACGGTTACACCGTTTTTAGAAAGCCTCTTTCAAACGGACAAATTATTTTTAGAATCAATAATGATCAAATTGAGTTTATCAAAGAACACAGTGGGGCCACTCGCCAGCTGGGAACATTGATGACGACAGTGTTGGATAAAAATACCATCAGCTTCATTGACCTGGACCGCACTTTAAATGTCGATATAACTGTTCCTTCTAGTGCAGTCTTCTTCGATATGAATCATGTTCATATTTCTTCATATCAGTACCCTGAGGCCATCGTTGAATACCGCGATCAGGACCAGGATTTATATTACTCTGTGATTGTGAATTTAGAGAATAAGACCTGGACTAAAATTGCTCCGGCAATAGATGAACCAGCAAGCTTAATCTGGTCAGACGCCAGATTAAAAAAGGCCTTGATTCAGACCAAGTTTAGACAGGAGTTTCCTGAAGTTTATGCTGTTTCTTGGGATTTGTTTTCACAGTTTCAAGTTCAAAAAATGAACAATTTAGTACTGGGAACTAAAATCTCAGGGGATACGGTTTATTTTATTGATGGTCTAGGCGGTGTCTGGGATCAAAATCCCAAGACAAAGTTAATTGAGTGGGGTAAGAAGCTCGTCGAACTTCCGGGACCAACACCAAATTCAGAGGTGAAATTTTTAACTTCACTTGGAGCTTATTTTTCTTCAGATGAAACTGGTACTCTGCGAACTCTTAACAGCGTACTTGGGGAACCAAAGAGTTTCAGGCTGCCTAAAGATTTACTTCCAGAGAATGAATTTTGCCAAATTCAGACTAAAACTGAGGATATCTTTAGTTTTAGATTCAGTCCAAGTTATGGAGATTATTCATGTATGGGCGGTAGTCTTTTGAAAAGCGAGATAAGTACTTCAAAAGATGAACTAGTCCCTCAATTTTCTCACTACTCTTGGATAAACAAAGAAAGTTTGTTAGACCTTCGTTGGCATCAAACTTTCGCGGAGTTTGATGTTCAGAAAGGTCTCCTCATTGGCCTTGGAAAGAATATCGGCCTGTGGTGGGATGAGAAGGCAGAGTAAAAAATACAGTGTGATTAAAGTGTTGGAAGGATTCCTAAATAAACGTGCTAAACATAGTTAATAAAATTTTGGAGATGTGTGTATGAAAAAGATTATCGGTTTTGTGGTCCTGATGGGGCTATTTGCTGCCCAATCATTCGCTGGAGAGCAGTACTCTCTTCAAAGGGCGAAAGAGCAAGTTGTTAATGAAAACATCAAAGTTTCAATTGCGTATGAGCAGTACGTATTAGTAAAAAGTCAGGCAAGAACGAAGTCACTTCAACTTCTTCCAACTCTTTCAGTAGATATGCTGATTTACGATTACCAATATGCAATCCTTCGTACACTAGTACCAGAACCATCAAGATTCTTTGAAGCAGCAGCACAGAAAGACTTAGCACAAGCCGCTAACGTTAACAGAAGAATCGTTCAGAAAAACCTTCTTGAAGATCTAGAAAACACAATGTTCCTTTTCCAATACCACAATGAAATGCTTGAATCTTTCAAGAAAGAACAAGCGATCACAAACGAAATCGCAGCTCGTTCACAAGAAGCTTACGATCTTGGTGCGATCGACTTCTCTGAGTACTACAGAACTCAAAGAAACGTAGTTTCTTCAAAGACTCAATCAGTAAACGGAAACGAACTTGTTAAGACTGAAGAATTTGCACTTAAGTTAATCCTTCAAGTAAAAGACAACCAAGAAGCTCTTGGAATCGACCAACTTGAATTTTACAACGAAGGCCTTGACTTCCCAGCTACAGCAGAAGAAGCAACTAAAATCGCAGTTAACAACTCTAAAGAAGTTGAGCAATTTGACTGGATGATCTCAGCTGCTAACAAGCAAAAGAAAGGTGTCGCTCTTTCTTGGATCTCTTGGGGTGGTGTAGGATTTGATTACTTCTCAAGAGTGTCAATCGCTAAGCACGAAGTTAACAAAATCGAACTTATGAAGAAAAAAGCTATCTACGAAATCAAAAACCAAGTAGTAGCTCAATACTCACAAATCGAATCTCAAAAACAAAAAATCGCTTACCAAGCGCAGTTATTAGACATGGCCAGAGAAGAGTACGCTCAAGCTCAGGCAGCACAAACTGACCTTTTAAACTCTTTCATCGCGACTAAAAAAGCGGAACTAAACGTTATGTACGCAGAGAGAGAAGCTTCAAAACTTAAGTACGAACTAGAACTTAAGTACATCAAGCTTAAGCGTCTGATTGGTGCAAACATGATTACAAACGAGATCCCTCGTTCATAATAACGGCTAGGTAAAAGGAAATACTTATATGAAAAAACTAATTGCAGCAGCGCTGGTTTTATCGATGAGTGTGGCTAACGCCGCCGTCGTAAACCCGCTTCCAAATGTCAGAGATAATCTTGAAGCAATGTTAAAAACTACGGAAGGAAGAAAATCGATCAGCGAGATGAAGAAAATCGCTAACGACAGAAACACTGATGTAGATATCGCTTTCGAGAACTATATTATTGCTAAAAGAAACGTTTCAGTAGCAAGAGCTCAATTCAACCCAATTACAACTGGTCACCTATTAGGGATGGCAATGGGGCTGAGTTATTTCTGGGCACCAATTGCCGTTGAAGCAGTTCTATCAATCCCAACTAAGATCTATAACGTTTCTAAGAACAAGTACCTTGAAAAGGCCGCTCTTTATAACCTATACGATGCACGTGATGTTCTTAACAACGAACTAGCTCACCTTTACTACGATATCCTTACTCACGAAGTTATCCTTAAGACAATCGATCTTGAAGTTCAGATCCTGAGCTACCAACAAGAAAGATGGATCGAAAGAAAGTTCTCAGCTGATAGAATCGCTGACCTTAAGAAGTGGATCCTTCGTTTGAACATGGAAAGAGTGGACATCTACAACATGTACACTTCTGAGCTTGCAGCGATCAGAACTCTGATCTCTACAACTGACGCTAACAAGTATGAACTTGCTCAAGTAGAAGCTAGACTTAATAAAGGTCTAACATCTGATCTTGACCAAAGAAGCCTACAGAGCTACGCACTTTTAAACAGTGATAAGCATAAAATGGCGATCAATATGGAGCGCGCTTCTCAGGCAAACGTTAAGTCTGTTAAGTGGTCAATCATTTCATTCTCAGGATTGAATTTCTCTTATAAAAGAAGAGTTAAAGAAGCTAAGAATGAAGAAACAATTGCAGAGTTAAGAAAAGAATCAGTAGGGGAAGAAGTGAAGACAAATGTTTTACTTCAACTACAAAAGCTAGATTCATCACTGGATATTTCTGCTAACTACGGCTCAATCTCTGAAGACTCACTTCAAATGTTTGCTGACTCTTATGAAGCAAGCCAAATGGGACAAATGAGCGAAGACGCAGTTATTGAAACTGCTCTTGGTGCTATCCGTGATTACAGAAGTAAAGTAGTGGCCCATTACTCTGCATGGTCTTCATACGAAGACTTCGCAACAGCTTCTAACTACGATTTTACAGCTAACCCAAAATTGGCTTCTAATAAATCAGCTCAGTCTCTAATTGAGACAAATCCTCTTTATAGATTGGAAGAGTCTGACTTCAGAATCGTGAAGAAAGATGGATACACTTCATTCACATTATCACTTGATACTGACAAAAAAGACGCAGTTGCTGAGGTTGATTATATCTTCACAGGCAAGAGCTTCCCGAACAGATCAAATGACAATGAGAACAGTAACTTTGCTGTAACACTTCAAACTGGAGAGAATTCGCCTTCAGTTGTGTCAGGGGTTGCTATCGTGACATTGAATAACGGACACCAATTTAACGTTAAATTTAAGCTTTAAAATAAACTGAGGTTAATAATATGAAAAAACTACTTTTGATCCTGGCACTTGTTGCATCGGTTCCGGCCTTCGCTCTAAACGCGAAACTTGAACCAGCTGTAAAAATGGTAGAAGCGTGTCTAGCAGAGCAAGGCGTTCTTCTATGTAACAGCGAAATCACTGAAGTCCTTAAGACTGTAAGTCTTGATGCAAGAGGTGAGTTCGTTTACTACTTAAAAGACCTTGTTAATAAAAATGAAACTGAATCAGTTATCAAGAATCTTTACACTGAACTTCAAGTCCTGGTTCCTGTTTATGAAAAACTTGATGGATGTTCTGAGTGGTCATGCCGTGACCTTAAGATCTTCCTTGGGGACGTATCAGTTCGTTACGTAAAAATTTCTCCAATCGACTCAAGCCTATACATCACACTTTACAAGGCCCAAGCTGTTCAGTCAGGTCGTTACAACCTACTTATGACACTTTCAACCAAAGCTCTAACAGCTAAGACTGTTTCAGAAATGGATGAAATGGTAAAATTCGCTGAATTCGCAAAAGACTACTCTCGTGCGATTAAAGATGAATACTACTTATACCAAGCTGGTGTTGCTATCGTTCGCGATATGACTCTTGCTGCGATGAAATTACGTCCAGGACACGAAGGTGTTTACAAAGTAACTTTCGACAACGCTGAAATGGCGAAAAACTTAAGAATCGACAACGTAATCGTTATGGAGTCTAACGACCGTGACGCTCTAGTTGTTAACTTTGTTGCATCTCAATCAAGAATCATCAAAGTTTCTTTCAAACAAGCAGGTCTTCTTGGAAACACATTCTTCTCTAACGAAGATGTTTACAACAATGACAACAACCAGGAAATCCAGTCTCCATTCTTCAAAATGGAACTTGATAGAGAAACAAAAACTGTAAAAGGATACTTCGCAACAGCTCGTTACGGAAAATCAACTTTCACAGGAACTCTTGCTCAGTCAAATATCTCTGTATACGGACAGGGCAACGTTGAAGGTCTTTCAATCGACCAACTTGTTGGTAAGCACGCTGTAAACGTTGGTGGATACGACATGACTCTTGTTATCGGCAAGAGAGCTGACGATAGATCTACTTATGAAGGTGCTCTTGTTAACCAAAACGCACTTATCTCTTTCTCAAAAGTATCACTGGATTCTTCTAAAGGGATTATCTCTCTAGTTGACTCTAAGAATGAAAGAAAGCTTACTCTTGGTGTAACTGACATCTCGAATTCTCCAGTATTCAAAGGACAATTCCTGAACTCAGCTCAAGCTAAGATTCTAAGCGTGCAGTCAAAATAATAACTGCCAACTTACGATTTAAAAAAAAGGCCACCTTCGGGTGGCCTTTTTATTTTTGGCGAATAAATTAAAAGAAAAGCATTAGTCCAAGACGGGCATTGCTTTGTTTCTTGTCGTAGCTAAGCAGGTTCTCAGCATATCCACTGAAGTATTGAAAATAGATTGAAGGGTTAAAATTAGGGCTTCCGAAGTGGTAGATAAGCCCAAGTTCGCGTCCACCGCTGCTGAAGTTGATCACTTTTTTTCCGGCAAACACTCTGTACTCCAGGTCTAATCGCCCTTTTCCTACAGTCAGGATGTGGGTGATAATCATCTTGAGTTCCCAGTACCCCATGTAGTCGACGATATTGCGGTTATTGCTTGCTTTACTGTAGATGTGCTGAAGTTTCAGTTCTCCCAGGATATTGTTTCGTCCAATGTGAGAAGCGAAATTTGTTTTGGCGAAAAGGCGGTTGATGGAGCGGGATGTATCACCATCTTCACCATTTGATGTATGAAGCATACCAATGTCTAAAGAGCGCATAAACTTTGTATCGTTTTCCGTCAGCCTGTAGAAAGCTTCCGGGTTGTAGTTAATGTCACCAAATGGAGCAGAGGTCTCGTAAATATTCCAGAACATCGTCTGGGTATAACCTAGGTAAAGGTTGTAGGATTTGGCGACTCTGTATTTGCCGCTAAATTGCAGCTTTAAATCGTCCTTCCCAAAAATAAAGTAGGTTGGCTGGTAGAGAGAGAATTTCTCTCTTGGATTAACTCCTACGACGTCTGATGATGCCTCCTCAATCTCTTTTTGAGGATCGTGCTTTTGAATTTCTTCGTTAATTTTTTCTTCGTTGCTGGTGGTTCCTTCAACAGGTGTGGCCGAAAAGGCCTGAGGTGAAAGTGTGAAGACCAGATAGAAAACAAGTGCTTTAAACATTCCGTGTCCTAAAATAAAAAAAGCAGTCATGCTTTTTTCTTCCAGTGATAAATTCTTATCAGTGAATGAGAGATAAAAAGAGTGACTGCATTTTGGATTTTTTTTTCCTTAAGCATGAGGGCCTTCAATTTTGCAGGATTGAAGACCCGTCAAACTTATTTAAACAATGTCGTTTGAAAGTTAAGGGAGGTGTTTTCCACCACCGCCTCTAATTAGGCCAACAACAAAGCTTAGGATTGCTAAAACGATGAATACCATCAGTAGAACTTTACCAACTTCAATTGAAACCCCGGCGATTCCATAAGCCCCAAAAAGCATGGCAATAAGCCCCAATACGAAAAAAATAATGGCTGCGCGCAACATATCTATCTCCTTTTAAGAAGTTCACGACTCTAATTCTATTTAAAAGCAGGACTTATGCCATATTTGAATTATTAAATTACATGCACTTAGCAGATGGGGGTTGACAGGTTTTGGGAAATATG
This sequence comes from Bacteriovorax sp. As-1, assembly GCF_058446905.1. Taxonomy (NCBI): domain Bacteria; kingdom Pseudomonadati; phylum Bdellovibrionota; class Bacteriovoracia; order Bacteriovoracales; family Bacteriovoracaceae; genus Bacteriovorax; species Bacteriovorax sp. As-1. The sequence goes on along the minus strand of NZ_CP184341.1, from coordinate 626,497 downwards.
CCACACTTGCCACATTAACGGTACTAAAAACCCCAGAGAGTAAAAAAAACCCCATGAAAACAAAAAAACTATCAACACTCATGATTATCGATGATGATAAAGACCTTTTAGACCTGCTTTGCTCGTTCTTTAAGCAAAGAGGCTACAACGTTGTTACGTACGAAGATGCACGACTTGCACTGGACGATATTGAGAGTTCAAAAGTAGCAGTCGATGTTGTTCTATCGGACTTCAAACTTCCGGTAATGTCGGGAGTGGATTTCATCAAGCGCATTAGAAAAATTAATTTAGTTCTGCCAATCATTCTGATGACGGCAGAAGGAAGTTTAGAAGTTTCTCTTGAGGCCATTGAGGCCGGAGCCTATGACTTCGTTTTAAAACCGCTTCACTTTCCACAATTATTAATTTCTGTTCAAAGGGCTCTTTTCTTAAATCAGGTGCAAACTGAGAACAGTAACCTGAAGAGTCTTTTTAACGAGCAAGACTTCCTTGGGCTTAAAGGTGTGATCGGAAGAAGCCCGGGTTTTAAACAAGCGATGGAGCTGGCAAAAAGAGTTTCAAGTTCTCAGGCCAATATTATCATCAGCGGAGAAAGTGGATCTGGTAAGGAAGTTGTCGCTCGCGCAGTTCATGAATTAGGTGAGAGAAAAAATCAACCATTTATTGCTATTAACTGTTCTGCTATTCCGGAAAACTTGCTGGAGTCAGAGTTATTCGGTTACGCGAAAGGGGCCTTTACCGGAGCGATGGGAAGTAAAGTTGGTCTTTTTGAAGAGGCCAATAACGGAACATTGTTCCTGGATGAGATCGGGGATTTAGCCCTGCCGTTACAAGCAAAACTTCTGCGAGTGCTTCAAGAAAGAAAAATTAAGCGTATTGGTGAAAACCAACCGAGAGATATCACCGCAAGAATTATCTGTGCGACTCACAAAAATTTAAAGAAAGAAGTGGAAGCTGGGCGATTTAGAGAAGACTTATACTTTCGTTTGAATGTTATTCCGATTTACATGCCACCTCTTCGCGATAGAAAAGAAGACATTCTTCCTCTGTCTGAATACTTCCTGAAAAAATTCAGTCTAATGAACAATGTGAACATTAAAGGATTTACGAAAGAAGCAATTAAAAAACTGGAATCGCTACCATGGCAAGGGAACGTCCGCGAACTGGAAAATGCGATTGAAAGAGCAGTCGTTCTAGCGCAGGCGGATTTTATCGAGCCGGACGATCTGCCAAATACAGATCATTCTGGCGAAGAAAAGAAAATGGAAGGTGTTGCTGATGGGGCCCTTTTCTCAATCAACTCACTAATGACTTTGGAAGATGTTTGCAAAAAATACATTGAGTTTATTTTTAAGCGTAATAATTTTGCCAAAGAGCAAACAGCGAAAGAACTAGATATTGATCGTAAAACGCTTTATCGAAAATTAAAAGAAATCGAATCATATGAATTGAACTAAAAGAAGGGGGTAAATTACCCCCTTCTTTCTTTTTTCTCTTTTTAACAATTCAAATTTACATCAAAAAAATTGGCAGGCCATTTGCTCTCTTATTAGTGATCTCCAACGGAGAAAATCATTGGAAAAAACAATAGGGAGGCTTTATGCATTTTGACACAAACAAAGAAACAAAACGTGATTTCGTCTTAAATGAAGACACAATTAAAGGGAGATGGACTGAGGCCAAAGGTGAGATTAGAAAAATGTGGGGCAAGCTCACAGATGATGAACTGGAGCAGGCAAAAGGTGATTTGACGGCGCTAACTGGGATTATTCAAAAACGTTATGGTGAGTCGAAAGAATCCATTCAGACTAAACTAAACGATTACTTCTCTGATACCTGGGGCAACGTGAAAAGTGGAATTGCCAGAGGAGCAGAAAAAGCTAAAGAAGCAGTCGCTGAGGCTACAGAAAGTGCAAAGCAAAAGCTTTAAGAACAAATGTTATACGTGTCTTAAGAAAATTTAAGATGGAACCCAATGTTTTGCACCTTGATTACTTGTAAAAGAGGTGTAGATTCTTTTTCATGGAAATTATGAAAGACCAAAAACTCGTCTATTTATCCAGAAGGCAGGCAGAAGTTGCTCAGCTTAAGGAGAGTCTTGCAAAAGATGATTTCGAGTTCTCTCAGGTTGTCGGCCACAGGCTTAAGGGACATGGTGATACCTTTGGTTTTCCCCAGATCAGCGCTCTTGGAGTATCGCTGGAAACAGCGGCTAAAGACCGCAATATGGAAAAGCTTAAGGAAATCGTGAAGACTTTAGATGACATGGTCGAAGAAAATATCCGTTTAACAAATACGTAAAAAAAAAGGGTGGTTTTAAACCACCCTTTTTCTTTTATTCAACTTCAGAATAATCCACCATAATTAATGCTTTTCCGGCCTTGTCTTTCATAAAGGCATTAAGCTCTGTTCCTGCAGGAACGGCGTTAGGCTGACCAAAAACTTTTTTCGTTTTGTAGTCATCACCTCTGAAGAACTCATTGACCTTGTTTGGACGTTTGGCCATGTTGTAAGTGGCGTAGTCTCCATCAGTATTTAAATCTTCTTTTAGATATTTTTCAATTGCTTTACTTCTTTCTTTAGCAATCGCTACATCGCGGTCAGAAAGCCTTGCGCCTTTTTCACTTGGGTACTCCTTATCGGCCCAAGCAAGAATCTTGATATCGTCGATTGGCTTACCTTCTTTTTTGGCCGTATTGATGAAGTTTTTTAGGTTTCGTTTTCCAGCTTCACTTAAGCGTTGAGTCCCTTTATCGAACTCTAAAACAGCGTAGTAAGCATCAGTCGATGAAACGGTAGTTGTTGCTTTTTGCTCACCGTATTTTTGTGCTTCATACTTGTTTGTTGCTTTGGCCGTTTCCATATTGCCTGATGATGAACATGCTGCTGCAGTAATAGCAAAAAAAAGTGCTGCAAAAATTCCCTTTGATCTCATGTTAACTCCTCATAGTTAAGCCTCATTATTGAAGCCTTAATGCTCTAGTGAAAAGCAAGTCCGATACCTATTTTTCTAAACATCTATTGGACAAAAATACCGGGAATACTGCCTCAAAAAAGGAGGGCATTTTTAGTGAATCAAATAAAATTAGTGGGTTACTTTATGCCCCATATGTGTCCCAATTTGGCCTGTCCTTTGCTAAATTAAAAACTCAGGAGTGAAATATGAACACAATTGCTGTTATGCTAGGGACTGGCCTTATTAAAAAAGAGAGAAAAATAAAGACCTCTACAAAAAATAAGAGCGAGAAAACATCGCGTCGTTCAAGACGAGATGTTTCTGTAGAGATGTTTCTCAGAGAAATTTTGGGAACAAGTCTTATCCAATTGGAAAAAAAATTTTAATTCTTTGTTTAATAGGATATGGTAGCCAAACCAATTTCTTCTAGTGGAAAGGTTATGCAACAGCTGCCAAAAAATCTTCTGTCTTCAATGATAGATCGTGGGGATCATCCTGTAGATCCAAGAGAATTTAAAAAAATTCTTTTCCAAGCGACTATTCTACCGATCGCCCTTTCTCTTTTACTTTCTATTCTATTTGTTAAACAAATTTATACCGTTTTAGAGGAGAACCACAAGATTCGCCACTCTGATGAAGTTATCAATACGGCCACTGAGGGGGTTAAGCTCATTATCGATTCTGAGACAGGTTTTAGAGGGTATATCATTACTAACAATGAAGCTTATTTGGGACCTTGGGTTAAGGCCCAATCGAAGTTTTTTATCCTGGCCGATAAAATTATTGATCTGGTTAGGGACAATCCGATTCAGCAAAAAGAAATCCGTGAGATTAAAACTCTCTACACCGGATGGAATGAAAATGCTGAAGCCACGATTGCTTACCGAAAAAAATTCAAACAACCATCACCTGATGAAATGATCACAGCCCGCAAGGCGATTATGGATTCTGTTAGAAAAAATTTTGATGAATTCATTGAGAGGGAAAGGACCCTTCGAAATAAACGCTGGGCAGAGGCCGAAGAGGCATCGCGGGATGCTGTCGTTGTGACGCTTACACTGGGAATCGTCCTGGGGATATCTCTGGCCGTCATGTCGATTCTTCAATTAAGACGCCTTTCGAGAAATTATAGTGAAGCTTATTCATCACTGGCCGAAGCGACTGACCACCTGGAAGAGACAGTTGCCCTGAGAACCCATGAACTCACGCTGGTTAACAAAGAGCTTGAAGCCTTTAGCTATTCAGTCTCACACGACTTAAGAGCGCCATTAAGAGGGATTGATGGCTTTAGCCAGATTCTAGTGGAGGAGTACTCTGATAAGCTGGATGGTGAGGCCATTAAGTATTTAGGGTTTATTCGTTCGGGTGTGCAGAGAATGGGCGTGTTGATTGATGACCTTATCAATTTGTCACGACTGACTCGTGCAGAGTTTCGCAAAGAGGATGTGGATATTTCTCAAGTGGCTTCTGACATTGTTGCTGAGCTTAAGCTAAATGAGCCGCAGAGAAAATTTGAGTTTACTAATTTTTTACCGCAGACCGTTTCGGCCGATCCAGGTCTTTTAAGAGCGGCCTTGCAGAATTTAATTTCCAATGCATGGAAATACTCTCGCACAAAAGAAGTGAGCATTATTGAGTTAGGTCAAATTTATAAAGATGGAAAAGTCACTTTCTATGTGAAAGATAATGGTGTCGGTTTTGATATGCGTTTTTATGATAAATTATTTCAACCTTTTCAAAGACTTCATCCCAAAGAACAGTTTGATGGATCAGGAATTGGCCTGGCCACAGTCAGTAGAATTATCCGCCGCCATAATGGAAGTATCTGGGGAGAGTCAGAGTTAGGAAAGGGAAGTACTTTTTATTTCACATTAGGCGCGTAATTATTGCAGGAGATTTAATGAAAACAATGCCCTACATTTTTCTGATTGAAGACAATGAGCAGGATGAAATCTTGACCATTAAAGCATTAAAGAAAAATAATGTTCTAAATGAAATTAAAGTCGCCCGCGATGGTGCTGAGGCCCTGGATGTTCTGTTTAATCAGGAAGCCGCTAATTATGAAAAAGAATTACCACAGTTGATCTTGTTGGATTTAAAACTTCCAAAGATCGATGGTCTTGAAGTACTGAAAAAAATCAGAAGCAATCCGAAGACAAAGCTTGTACCTGTAGTGATCCTGACAACTTCAAAAGAAGACAGTGATTTACTTTCCGGCTATGAATCAGGTGCTAACAGTTATGTGAGAAAACCTGTCGACTTTCATGAGTTTTCAGATGCAGTCAAGAGCCTGGGAACGTATTGGTTGTTACTTAACGAGAGGCCACCAGTTTAGTCATGATTAAATTACTGAACATTGAAGACTCAGAAGCAGACTATCAGCTTATGCTGTACCACCTTAAAAAAGGTGGGATTATGGATATTTATTCTGAGAGAGTTGAAACAGAAGCACAGCTGCGTGAAGCTTTGGCCCGCGAGAAGTGGAATCTTGTCATCTCAGATTACAATATCCCTGGCTTTAGTCCTCTCAATGCTTTAGGAATCGTCCGCGAGACTTCAAGACATCTTCCTTTCATCGTGGTCTCTGGATTAGTCGGAGAAGAAAGTGTCGCCGATATGATGAAAGCAGGAGTAGAGGATTTTGTTATTAAGTCCCGCTACGAACGCTTGACTCCGGTGGTGAAACGCGCTCTTCGCGAACATGAAATTCATGAGCAAGAAATGAAATCTCGTGCTATTGCCAAAAAAGCTCTTGAGGCCAAAGAAGAGATGCTGGCAATTGTATACCATGATATTAAAAATCCCCTGGCTGCAATTCAGTTGGATGCGCAGTTACTGGAACTGCTTTCGTACAAAGAGCCTAATGAAGAAATGATGGGTGATTTAAGAATTCAGGCAAAAAGAATTTTAAGAACAGTTGATCGCCTCAAAGTTCTTGTAAGCGATCTTCTGGAGCATAATAAACCAACAGCAGAAACAGATTTCGAGCACAGTTTTATTATTCGCAAGGGCTTTTATAATCCTCTTCAGGTGCTCAATGAGGTTCTGGATTCGTACAAACCGCTTATTCACGAAAAAGATCTTTCGATTAAAAAGATCGTCTTTCAAAGAAAGATGATGGCCTCTTTTGATAAGGACCGTATCTACCAGGTGCTTTCAAATCTTTTAAGTAACGCCTTAAAATTCTCTCCTAACGGAGGGGATATTATTATTGAGCTGGAAGAAACAGAAAAAGGTGAAACCATTATTGCTGTTACTGACAGTGGACCGGGAATTGCCGAAGAGAATATAGATAAAATTTTTGAGAAGTATTGGACTGGTGGATCGGGGAATGGATTAGGGCTTTATATTTGTAAGTCCATCGTTGAGTCCCATGAAGGAGTCATCAAAGTAGAGAGTAAGCCTGGCAAAGGTGCACGATTTAGTTTTACTATTCCTCGTTGTGAAAAGGCCATTGTTTATGCCGAGCACTCAAAGGATGAACAAAAACTAAAACAGGAAAGAAAAGAGCCGAACTCAAAGAATATTTACATCGTGGATGACGACGAAGATTTGCGAGAAGTCATGACCTGGGCGATTGAAAAAGAAGGCTACAGAGTCTTCTCTTACGGCAATCCGAAAACGGCACTGGAAGATTTAAGTCTGACGGCCTTTCCGGCAAGCTTGATTATTCTCGACTACCACATGGATAAAATGACGGGAAAGGATTTCCTCAATATGAAAAAGCATAGTTCTCTGGCGTCGATTAAAAACTGTCCGGTCATTATGGTCTCTGCGGCCCCTCAAGTGGTCAGAGAAACAGTTGATCCTCAGCTTTATTCAGAAATACTTCTAAAGCCTCTTGATCTTAATCGTTTAATCTCAGCGATCCGCAGGTATCTGTAAAAATTATTTTACATGCGGATCGTTAGCAACTGGGGCCTGCATCGTCGGTTCACCAACAGTAGTTTGTTCAACTGTCGGAGGTTGAGCAGGAGTTGTGGGCGGTGGTGTCTCGCGAGAGCAGCTGACGAAGACAAAGAGGGCAAGTGGTAAAAAGAAAAGCTTCATAAAGAACTCCTAATTTTCCATATGGTATTTGTTTTCAATTCCAGGTTGAAGTTTTTTCTTAAATCCATTTTCAATGGCCTTAGAAATCCCTTGTCCTGTATCTATATTGAATTTTCCATCGTAATTGAAATCCATATACGTCGCCACGGTTTTTGTGTCCGAGTCTCTGAGAATTAGATTTCCAATGGCCGTCAGTATTTCAATTCCAAAATGTTTTATGCTGATAAATTTTTCTTCGTTTTTAACGACATCAACATCTCTAATAAAAGGTTTGATATAACCCTTAATCGTCTTGTCACTGCTTTTTGCTTCGGCATAAAGGTCAATTTTTCCCTTCGTAAATGTTAGAGGAAGATTGCGCTTTAAAACTTTGTTTAACGTCGTCAGGTCAAAGTCCTTAAGTTCGACATCGACATCCCAAAGTACAGGCTTTTGAGTGAGGTTAAGACTGCCAATAAAGACAAACTCAGATGAGCCTTGCAGAGAAGCTGTCATATTAAAGTTTGAATAAGGGTCTTCTTTAGAGGAAGTGAGGTTGGTTATGCGACCATTTATATTTTCAATACGCAGCCTGGATTCATCATCAAGAGAAGGATACTCTTCAAAGACGACACGGGCATGGCGCAGGTCTACAGTCTCCACTTTGACAGGAAAAAGTGTATTCTTAATGTCCTGGGCCTCTTTTTTTGCGTTGGGAACTGAGAGTTTGCTCATATCTTTCAAGAAAAGAAAGTCGACATTTTCAGTGACGATGTCGGTGACGATTTTTCCCTGGAAAATTTGTCTCCAGGCAATGGAGACATCGACGGAATCAATGGTGATAAAACGCTTTTCATCGCCTTTGAGATTTCCATAAATTTTTTCGAAGCGGTAAGACCCACGAAGAATGCTGATGTCCAGATCATCCATATGGAGGTAGTAAGTGGGAGAGAATTCGCTTAGGTATTTATTGCTCTGGTGAAGCAGGATCTGGGGAAGAACCATACGAAAAACAACTAAAAGAACAATAATGGCAAACGGGATATAAAATTTTTTCTGCTTTATGAAGGCCTTATTCATTCAGAAACCTCATGTCTTGATAAATTGAGGAGACTGAGAAACGATGGCACCGATATAACGATTGACCTTTTTCACAAAATCTCCTGACCATTGGTAAATATTTCGTTTTGATTTGCAGGAATTATAGTAAATTTCTTTCTGGAGTTCGGGGTAATTTTCCAGCTCCTGGGGAGTAAAGCGCCTCAGAATCATGAATTGGAAACCAATTTCATTGAGAATACCCTGATCAAGGTTTTCTTTAATGAGTGGAAAAAGGTTTTTTTCTTCTTCATCAATATGGTTTCGGACGATTTTTGCAAGAGTTCTGATTTCGGCCTCGGTTACATCATCTAAGTCTTTGAGTCTGACCATTCTAGGCCAGAGCGTAGAAACCATGCGTTCCATAATAGCGTGTTCGACTTCACATTCGAGGACTTTTGCATGAAGTTCGTCCATATCAATTAAAGAATCATAAACAGTTTTTTCTTCTGCGGCCGAGTGTTTCGTGAGAGTGTCGAGAAAGGTTCTGGCGAAAAATAATTTTTGATGCTTGTCCACCTCATCGTTAAGGATGACTTCTATGCATTCTCGCAAATAAGCGTGATCGATTAAAAGAATGCCAACGATATTAAAACTATTGTCTGTAGCGATCTCTTCACTGATATTTTGCATGGTAATCTCCATTGACCAGGACGAATATATTTAAAAATAGATTGAGTTTTGAAGAATTAAAACTCTGCCCCGGAGGGCAGAGTTTCAACAAAATGTAGTCGGAACTACATCTTCTTTTTAGCATCGTTAGACGACACTTCGGATGATTTAGGTGCAGCTTTCGCTGTAGATAGTTTGGTTGCAGAAGAGCGATCTCTTCCTAGGGGGATATCCGAGCTCACGCTAGGATCTTGAGAAGGGTAGAATTCATCCGGTGAGGTAAAATCTGCATATGATTCATTTTGATCTAATTGATTGTAGTATTCATCGACGTTTTCATCGTCCACTGACGAACGTGAATAACCTGAATGATTTGAAGTAGAGTAAGCTGAAAGCTCATCATCTGCCTCGCGGTTGATGTTCGGGTGGTGATCGATTTTAGCGTAATTAGCGTTCAGTCTTCTTTCAGGAGAATCTCCATGAAAAACTTCATCTAAATCAGTTGAAGGATGCTCTTGATAAATGGGTGTCTGGCCCATGCCATCAGCTTGAGAGATTCCTGTCCCCGGGTGGGTTTCAAGAGTCTTCGAAGTCAATGGAGTGATTTCAGTTTTTGGAGAAACACTCTTTGATGAATGCACAGACGACATACAAATACGTTCGTAAGTTTCATCGAACTCTTCATTGTTGCCGTATTTTTTGTGAACAAGTTGTCCTAAAGATTTTGGAGAACCATGCGTCTTTTCAACGTCCGCTTCGGATAACTTGTTCCAGCGGCTAAGAACTTGTGTCTTAATCGTCGGCCAATTATTTTGAATCTGTTGGTTGTTTAACATGATAAACCTCAATGTTTATAACTTTACGGATCTCTTGATCTCACTGATAACCATTGCACCATTGATGCCAAAATTTGAATTAATGATTTTACAGCGAGTTATTAAGAAATAGCTCGTCGAGTTAGGGGAAAATATCCTCAACCATGTAGCAGAATGGTCATCGTTGCGGTGCACTTGTTCCAAAATGCTCTGGTATTTATTAACATTTACGGGCACCAAATTTGCTTTAACTTCGGGGGGACCTTTCTTGGTTTCGTTTTTAATTTATCTATTACTATGGAGTGAATTATGGCAGTAAAAAAAACAGCACACAAAAATGGACGTCAGAAAAAGGTATTAAAGATGGTGGCAGAGGCCCATGCACACGACAAAGATAATATGGAAAGACAAGTGCTCAGACATGAAGAGGACGCTATTCGCCGTCAATTCCTGGTGATCAAGAAAGATTACAGTCGATTGATGAATGATGTAGCGACTGGTTATGGGTTGATCAGAAACTGGGTTAATCTTCAAGCGGTCAATAGAGGAGAGCTTCTTAAAGCTCGATTTATTAAGAATTAAAAAAAGGGAACCATTGGTTCCCTTTTATATTTTTAGTGTCTGATTTCTTCTTCAGTTTCAAAGTTTTGGGGAGTGGTTGATCTTGCTGTTGCCTGGGCAGTCTCAGCAGCGCGATTGAATTCGCGTTCTTTAACAAAATCCATAACGAGTAAAGCAAGTGCATCCTGAAGAGGATGAACAACTCCTACGTTTTCTTTGGTTAACGTTTCTCTTTGTTTTTCACGTTTTGGTTCCTGGAAGCTTCTAACTATCACTGCTCCGATAATTAAGCTCACCAGAGAGAGTGCGAGTCCCATGATGATCATAGATGAGAAATAGACGAATCCATTTTGATCGAACTGGGCACCGATATCGACAGCGACTAATAAAAGTCCTCCTGCAAACATAGTGGCCAGGGCAGAAGCAGCGGCAAAAAGAGTAATCACCGCAACGGCATTGCTTCTGATCATGTCTTTAATTTCTTCAACAGGATTAATGGTTGGATGTTCACTGGAAAAAAAGGGTTTGATAACTGAGAAAATCAAAAGTAGCCATTTCATGAAGGACCTCCAAACAGAAGAAGGGCCCATTTGCACGGGCCCTTCACTTCATTTTTATTTTAATTATCTGCGACGGAAAAAATAAGCTCCAGCAAGGAAGCCTACTGTCGCAGCCCCAAGAATGGCATAACCTGGGTTATCTTTAACTAGTCCGGTTGTTCTATCGACAACCTGTGCACTCAGGTCTCTTGCTCTTTGAAGATATTCTTTTCCTGGCTCAATGATATCATCTTCAATCATGTGACTAGCTCTTGCTTTGATTTTGTTAGCATCGTATTGACCATTTAATTGTGAAGCTGTTGCCATATATTTCTCCTTGGTGTTAGTAAGATCGCGAGCCGTATCGCGAAAGTAATCAGCATGTTTTGATTTGAATTTATCGAATTCTTCGGTAGCGCGCTCTTTGGTGAAGCCATAGGCCTTTTGAATTTTACCGACTAGCTGATCAACGCCGCCATCAAGATAAGTCAGGTCATCATCTGTTAGTTTTGACCAAGTTTGTTTTAGGTCACCTTTAAGATCTTTTAGTGATCCTTGGATCATATCTGTGTTCATATTCTTCTCCTTGAAAATACTAGAACCAATTTCTCGAAATAATCTATTCCAAGATTTATGCCAGCAATAAATCACTTTAAATTTTGGCAACTTGAAGCTTGTTGTAAAAAGAATTGGGGCAAATAGTGTAAGAGAATTGGGAAATATGGGACGTGAAAAGTAAGTTTTTTGGTGATCAATTTACATCATTATATGCATTTCCTTTTTTGGTAATGGCAAAAATCCACAGAGGACTTTTTTCCCGCGTGTTTGTAGAAAAAATCCTCACTATCCTAAGAAGCTCTATAAAATTGCTATGAAAAATTTGGCACACAAACTGCTTATACACTTTTGTGAAGTTTTCTTAACAAACTTTTATATGGAACAAGGAGTGAGACATGTTAAAGGCGGCGATTACATTTTTTATTCTTGGCATACTCGCAATGTTGCTAGGGACTTTTGGGGTTTTAGGCCTTTCAACGGATATGGGCGAAATGATTTTATCAGTTTTCTTTATCTTCGCACTAATGACTTTTATTGGCAGTGCAGAGATTGAAAGAAAACGTCATAAAGATATTCACTAAGTTTCCTTTATTAACCTGCATATCGAAATAAAAGGAGAGATTATGCAAATGAGAAAAAGTCTTTTAGTTCTAGTTACAATCACTCTAATTGGTGGTTTCACTTCAAATTATGCTCATGCTCTTGGAAAAGATGAGACAGTTAAAGAAAAAGCTGAAGAATTGGGCAATGACACAAAACGAGCTGCTAAAAAAGCAGTAAGAAAGGCCAAGGACGAAACTTGTGAAATGGTCGATGGAAAAATGAAGTGTGTGGGCCAAAAGATGAAGCATGCAGCTCAGAATGCAGGCGATAAAATCGAAGATGCAGTTGATTAAAAAATAATTTAAAAAGCATTTATATATTACGGAGGATTTTTATAATGAAAAAGTTTCTTTTTCTAGTGTCGCTTATTGCCTTCTCGAGCATCACTTACGCGCAAGAAAATAATGGAGGAGGTCTTTTTGTTGAACCTATGCTGACATGGGAAAGAGGAAGAGGGGATGTCGATTTTCCATCTCCATTTAGCAATGCAGATACTGAGCTTGATGGTTTTGGTGTCGGTCTAAGATTTGGTGGGCATGTATACAACTCTATTTTCTTAGGAGTAGATGGGCGTTATTCGATGCCTAAATTTAAGGACAATAAAATTAAAATGGACACTGATGCAAAATCATGGAACGTGGGTCCAGTTGTCGGAATCCAAATGCCTACGGCCATCGCTCTTCGCGTGTGGGCAGGATGGATTGTTGCCGGTGAAGTTGATCCGGATAAGGATGAAGGAGTTGATGCCAAATTTAAAAGCGGGCAAGGTTATCGCGTAGGTGCCGGGGTGAAACTTGGTTTTGCCAGCTTGAACGTCGAATACCAAAATATGAAGTATGACGACACTGTTTTACAAGAGGTTGGAGTCTTCACTCCAAACACTACACGAGGCGATGTTGAACTCAGCAATGAATCAATGGTTCTCAGTGTAAGTTTCCCGGTCGCTATCTAATCATTTTCACACGCCGAAGTTAAGAGCTTCGGCGTGCTCAAGTATTTTTTTTCAGGCCGGCACACGCTTTGCTCTTTAAATAAAAGGCGGACCTAAAAATACTGTAGCGCTTGGATTATTTATTAGGAGGAAAAAATGAAACTTTGGTCAATGTTAATGGTCATGGTTCTTTGTACATCTTATAACTCAGCAGTGGCCAAACAAGGGCCTAGTGCAAACCCTCGAGTGGTCGATCAAGAAATGGGCCTGACGGCCGGTGATCAGTCGAACAAACCTCAGGATGTATTGGTGACTAAAAAGATTCGAGCTGAATTGATGAAAGATACGGCACTTTCTATGAAGGCAAAAAATATTAAGATCATCGTTATCAACAATGGTGTGACACTTAAAGGAAATGTGGCAACTGCGGATGAGAGAGCAAGAATTCTTGAGCACGCTTATGTCACAGCTCCGAAACACAAAATTTATAATCAGATCAGTGTAGTGAAGTAAGGAGGAAAAGATGAGAACACTAAGTAGGGACAGAATGAATGTTTCAGTTTTCGGAATCTTTGACACCCGTTCATCTACGGAACGCGCTGTAGAGCGCTTAAAAACGTCAGGATTCAGAATGACTGATATTTCTGTATTGATGCCGGATAAAGATACTACCAGACAATTCGCCCATGAAAAACACACTAAGGCCCCCGAAGGAATTGCGACAGGTGCAAGCACAGGTATCGTTGTCGGTGGGACTCTCGGATGGCTGGCCGGCATGGGAGCTTTAGCTCTTCCTGGTATCGGGCCACTTGTGGCCGCTGGTCCAATTATGGCCGCTATCGCCGGTGCTGGTGTTGGCGGAACAGTCGGAGGAGTAAGCGGAGCACTTGTTGGTCTTGGGATTCCGGAATACGAGGCTAAACGTTATGAAGGCTCAGTGAAGGACGGAGGGATTCTTCTTTCAGTTCACTGTGATAATAACGACTCAATTAAAAGTGCTAAACAATTATTAGAAGTAACTGGAGCTCATGACATCGCTTCATCTACTGAAGCGTAGTTATTTTTTCATCCCCGCAGAAGTCCTTAACGACTTCTGCGGGTTACACAATAAGGAAGGGGTATGAAGAAAAAAATGAATGAATTAGTCGAAGATGTTCAAGGAAAAGTAGCAGTGCCTATTTTAATGTACATTCTTGGTGTGCCTGGGTTCGTTTGTATCCTGGCCTGGTTATTTTTCTTTAAAGGCAAATAGTTTTTTAAAGGATGTGATGGTCATCTCAACTCTAAAAAGAGGTTTGTTTAGATTTGGCCTTAGAATAAAAGAATTTATTTTTTTAATTTTAAAACACAATATTTTCTTTCATTCTTCGGCCATCTCATATTATGCGGCACTTTCAATTGCCCCATTTCTTTTAATTCTTTTACAGGTGGCAGCCTTATTAGGTCATAGAGTTCAAGCAGAACTTACCAGCCAGACATATTTTATTCTGGGTCCTGAAGTTGGACGAATCACTGAAATGATTTTTAACAATGCTGTTGAAGGTATTAGCCTGGCCTCTATCTCTGGAGTGATCGGTGTGGTTACTCTGCTTTTTACGGCATCTTTTGTTTTTATGCAGCTGCGGTTTTCCTTTGATATGATTTTTGGTTATTACGACCCTGATTCATCCCGAAGTTTTAAAGAAATTGTGAAGGAGCGTATGCTCTCTATGCTTTTTGTCGTAGCGATTGCAGTGTTGTTTCTTTTATCGCTCTTTGTCTCCAATATTGTTAAGTATGTCGCCGGGACAGATATGAATGACACTGTCCTCGGTCAAGTTCTCTCTAACCTTTTGAGCTTTCTGATCAACATGATGATGTTCAGCGCGCTTTATTATTTTGCTCCTTCAAAAACACCGAAAATAAAAACAGCAGTAGAGGCGGCGATTTTTACATCCGTGGCCTTTGTCTTTGGGAAAATATTAATTGGTCTTTATTTTAAAAACATTGCAATCAATTCAGTTTACGGGGCAACCGGGACACTTCTAGTGTTTCTTATCTGGGCCTATTACTCATCTTTTACGCTCTTTTTAAGCCTTGAAGGCTTTCTTTTTCTTCATCCGGAAAACCGACAGACAAAGACTTGAGCCATAGGGAAAGTTGACCAATTGAGAGGCTGAGAATGAACTTTTCAGTTACTTGGCGCACGTCTTTTTTGGCCTTGATTTTGCGAGGTAAAAAGAGACGTTCAACCTGGAGGGACCAATGACATTTAACATGGATGAAGTTGTTCAAAACAACAAGTTTAACATTATTGATGTTTTGCTTTTAGATCATAAATACTTAAAAGAGTGTATTAAAGTTCTTAAGAGTGAAGATGAAGATAAAAAACTCAAAGTGAGATATGCTAAAACATTCCTCGATGCTCTTCATAAACATTCAGAGGCCGAAAAGAAAGTTGTTTATGCTCCTTTATTGAAAGTAGCGGATTTAAGAAAACTTATTCTTGAAGGAGAGATCGAACACGGGATTGTCGATGCTAAAGTCAAAATGCTCACTCCGAAAATAACCGGGCTAAGAACTCTTAGTGATGAGCTGGAAATTGAGATGAAAGTTCTCGCAGAATTAGTCGAGCATCACTTAAAAGAAGAGGAGTCTGATATTATTCCAAAAATGCGCAAGGACCTGGATAAAACGATTCTCAATGAAATGGGATTCCAGTTTATGAAACTGAGAAGTTTTACAACTAAGGATCTTCGCCAATACCCAAAACTACAAAAAGAAGTGGTCGGTCTTAAAAAATTAGGCCAACGAGTTTCGTCGCATTTTATCGCTAAAGTTCAAAAACATACGACGAACAGGGCGCTTCGCTCCCGCTAGTTGAGGCAAGCAGTTGCCGGGGGGTTATTATGAAACGGTATATTTTTTTGATGCTGGCCTTTTTCCTGAGTTTTACTCAAGCTTTTGCCATTGGGATTTCTGCCCCTTCTATTAGTGCTTCTCCCGCTTCACTTGCCAGTGTAGAGCAGGCACCGACGAAAAAAGAACTCAAAGAATTGGGGAGTATTAAAGAATCCGAGATCAAAGCTCAGCAACCAGACAGCAAGGTTTTACTAAAAAAAACGGCGAAAAATAAGGTGCTTACGACTGCTAGCTGCCGTAGCTATGAAAATAAGGTCTATGACCTGGGGAAGGCCGGCTACAATGACTGCGTAGAAAAGATCAAATCCCCTAAACAAGCTAGAACTACAAAATAAGAAGTGGTATATCCGTCTTCCATTGTCGGTCTTGGGTAAAGTTATCCAAGTCCAGCAATGGAAGACTCTATCGGGTAAACTGATAGAACGAGGTATATCATGAAGTTAATGACAAAAACATTTTTGGCCCTGGCCCTTGTATCAACTACACTTTCAGCGCGTGCTGATTATCTTTCATGGAAAGAAATCGAAAAACGTTTTAAAGCAGAAGGACTCAACACGAAGGCCCTAAGTCATGTTCAGTGTTTTTTTGAAAAACATGAGAATACAGTTTTTAAAAGAAAGTTGTCATTTAATGAAGCCGATAACCGTTGTGGACAAGATTCACAAATCACTCTGGATAAAAAACGCGTTTTTGCTTTAATTGATTACACTGCTCCAAGTGATGAAAGAAGAATGTTTTTAGTTGATAGACTTACAGGTGGGATTTCAATGATGGCCGTGGCCCATGGACGTTATAAAGCTCATATGCTCAATACCCACTTATCAGAAAATAAAAACTCAATTAAACATGCCCGCTACTTCAGCAATGAATTAGGCTCAAATGCTCCTTCAAGTGGTTTTTATGTTTCAGGAGTAGAGTACGAAGGAAAGTTTGGCAGAAGCATGGTTCTGCATGGACTGGAAGATGGAATCAACGACAATGCTTGTGAAAGGGCCGTTGTTGTTCACAAACACTTAATGGTTACGCGTGGAAGTGCACACGCTCTTTCAAGCGGCTGCCCGATGATTAGCCGCGATTACATTGATCATGTCATTAATCTTTTAGAAGGCCACTATGATCCTGCGACCAACGAGGTGACTAACGGGTCGGTTGTTTTTATCTACGGACCTCGCGAAGCAAAGTGGGCCTCTTCAACTTGTGAAGGAAATTTTAGTCTCTAATTTCGATTGCCAAGCTAACAATAATGTTCGTTAATAGACTTGCAATATTTGTTTAGTGAGGGAGTCACATGAAATTAAAATCACTTTTCGTTTTTCTTGCCACTTCAAGTCTTATTTCTTCTGTTTCAGCGATGGAGAGTATGAAGCCTGGACTATGGGAGCATAGCTTCACAATTAAAAGTCAAAGCGGACAAGTTGAAAAAGGTCTCGCTGATATGAAAAAAAGCATGGCCAAGATGCCTCCTGAGCAGCGAAAAATGATGGAAGAAATGATGGCCAAGCAGGGAATGGGTGTAAGCGATAAGGGAACAAGTGTAAAAGTTTGTATCTCTAAAGAGCAGGCCGAAAAGCTTGATATTCCACAAAGTCAGGACTCAAATTGTAAACAAGAGATCCTAAGCCGCACTTCAAAAAATATTAAAATGAAATTTACATGTACGGGAAATCCATCAAGTACGGGAGAGGGTGAATTCACTTTAATTAACCCTGGGGCCTACGTTGGGAAGGCCGTAGTCAACACTGATTCAAATGGGAAGAAAGACCGTTTAGATATGGACCAAAAAGGAAAGTGGCTGGCCGCAGATTGTGGTGCAATTCAGCCGATTAAAACTCAAAAATAATCATCAAAGAGGCCAGTCTATGGTAGGTTTAACCACCATGCTGGCCGCTCTAAAAAACTTTTTCTTTTTTAATGTCTCTCCACTCGTCAAAAAAGGACGAAAGAAAATTCTTACGTTCGAAGACTTACTTCCTTTACCGGAAGAACTTAAACTCAACCGCAATCTGGAAGTGGCGCCAGTTGATTTAAGTTCTCAGAGAAAATTTATCTCTTCACTTGTTGTTGAACAAAAGAAATTAGTCACAAGAGCGTGGAGCTTTTATGTGATCGGGACTCTATCAAGTTTATCCAGCCCGTTTTTTGTTAATCAATTTATCACTCGTCTGACTCGTCTTTCTGAAGGAAGTGCTGCGTATTGGGAAGTTCTTCCAATTGCAGTGTGTATCGGTTTAATTGGCGTGATGATGGGGATTGGATATCAACATAACTTCTACGCCACTTTAAGGGCCAATGTTCTTATCGTTGCCCGCTTAAACAGGTTAATTTTTGAGAAGGCTCTTAAGCTTTCACAAAAGGCCCGCCAGAACGTCAATGTTGGTGATGTGGTCAATCACATGAGCTCGGATACTGAAGCACTGGCCGAGGTCCCGATGCTTCTTGGTGACTTGGGATGGGCGACACTGCTTTTAGTGGGTAGTGTTTCGATGCTTTTTTATTATCTCGGATGGACAGCTCTTATTGCAGTGGCCATTCTGGCGATTCTTACGCCGGTCACAAGGAAGATCGCCAAAAGATTCATCCATCTTGAAGATGAAATGATGAAAAAAAGAGATCACCGCGTGACTTTGATGGGACAAATCCTTCAGTCAATGCGACTGGTGAAGTATTACGTTTGGGAAGAAGAGATTTCCAATCAAGTTTCACAAGTCAGAGAAGAAGAAGTGAAAGCGAGAAGAAGCCTGGCCAGAGTGGAAATGCTTTCAGGTTTAAGTTTTGTAGCGATTTCAACTCTGGTTTTATTTGTCGCTCTTTGTGTGCACGTCCTAAGAGGAGAAGCTTTAACACCGGCACTGGTTTTAACTTGTGTTTCGCTTTTTGGGTTATTACAGGAACCGATCGGACATTTACCGGGAGTGCTTTCACGTTTAATTAACGCCTGGGTTTCGGCCAAGAGGATTATTGGATTTTTAAATTCAGAATCAGTTGATGACCATGTTCTTTCAACAAATGATCAGCCTATTATTTTTGATCATGTGTCTTATCAAAGTGAAAAAGGCAATTTTGCTTTTAAGGATTTGTCGTTTTCAATTGATCAAGGGGAAACCGTCGCGATTGTTGGGGAAGTTGGTTCTGGGAAGACGACGCTTCTACAATTGATTCTTCAGGAAATTAAACCGCAATCGGGCGCAGTTTCTATTGGCCGCTCGTCTCTTGGTTATGTCAGCCAGGAAAGTTATATCATGAACGCGACTGTCTTAGAAAACCTGAAAATGGGGAAAGATGTCAGTGAAGCGAGAGTGAAGGAAGCTCTTTATGTGACGTCGATGGAAAGAGATATTAAAAATCTTCCCGGCGGCCTTTTAACAGAGATTGGTGAAAAAGGGGTAAACCTGAGCGGAGGGCAAAAACAGCGCGTGTCTTTAGGCCGCTGTGTGATCCAGGACCCGGATATTGTTTTACTAGATGACCCTCTGTCTGCCGTTGATGTGAACACGGAAAAGGCCCTGGTGAATAACCTGATTTTAGGCGAATGGAAAAAGAAGACCGTTATTATTGCAACTCACCGCTTAGAAGCTTTGGCGAAGTTTGACCGTATTCTTTTTTTAGAGAATGGAAAAGTTGCGGCCCTTGGAACATTGAATGAACTCTTAGAAAAGAGTGAATCGTTTAAGCATTTTTACTCACATCACCTGGAAGTGCATGCACTGGAAAAGGACTCAGAGCTGGCCGCTTCAATCAGTGGAGAAAGCGATAAGTCTGAAACGCGCTTAATGAGCGATGAAGACCGCGAGGAAGGAGCTGTTAAAGGGTCACTATACATTGATTACATCAAAGCTTTAGGTGGTGAAGGAAAACACCAAAAACTCATCATTGCGACTTTAGTTTTAGGAGTCCTGGCCATTTCAGTTATTCCTTTGTTTAACCAATGGTGGCTAAGTTGGTTTTCTGGACATCCGACTCAGATTACACCGATCCAAGGTGTAATGATTTATGGATTGATTGCACTAGTGAGTTTAATTGTTCAAATGAGCAATCAAATTTTCTGGCTTAAGCGTGGGATTAAGGCGGGAGTCGAGCTTCACGATAGAATGCTGGCCGCTATATTAAGAGCGCCGGTGCGCTTTTTTGATACGACTCCTGTTGGAAGATTGCTCCAGCGTTTTTCACGTGACTTGGAGTCAGTGGATATTCAATTGCAATGGAGTTTTGAAGCGGCCGTTCAGGCACTGTTTCAAATTGTGGTTTCACTAAGTTTGATTATTATTTCCGTACCTCTTATTTTAGTGGTGATTGTTCCCATTGGATTTGTGTACTGGAACCTGCAGATTCTCTACAGAGCTTCGGCCAGAGAAGCAAAACGCATGGATTCGATCGCTCGTTCACCTCGTTATGCTCATTTTAAAGAGACCTTAGGAGGACTTCCAGTTATTCGTGCCTATAAAAAAGAAGCGTGGTTTAGGGATCAGTTTTTCTCCCACCTGGAAAAAAGTCAGCAGGCCTTTGTTAATAACTTTTTACTTAACCGTTGGTTTTCGATTCGCATTCCGATGATCGGTGGGCTTATTTCAGGTTCAACGGCCTTGTGTTTGATCGTCAGTGTTTATAATGGATACTTAACAGCGGCGACGGCCGGGCTTGTCATTCTTTACTCAATGTCTTTTTGGGGGGCCTTAAACTGGGGAATTAGAATTCTCTCTGATCTTGAATCGCGCATGACTTCTATTGAGCGCATCAGATTTATGACGAGAATCCCGAGCGAAAAACGATTCGTTACTTCAGATCCTGTAGTCGTTGATGAAGCCTGGCCGAGTGAAGGGCGCATTCACTTTTCTAATGTTCATGCCCGCTATGATGAAAGTCTTCCTGAAGTGGTGAAGGGGCTAGATGTCAATATTCCCCCTGGAGCACAGGTAGGAATTGTAGGAAGGACAGGGGCCGGGAAGACGACACTTTTTCAAATGATCTATCGTTTTATTAATGTCCATAAAGGAAGAATTGAAATTGATGGAGTGGATATTGCCAGTATCGACCTGGGGACATTGAGATCAAGACTTGCCATTATTCCACAAGACCCGACACTTTTTATGGGGACTTTTAGAAGTAACCTGGACCCTTATTCGCGAAAGTCGGATGAAGAGATCTGGAAAGTTTTAAAAGACACCGGTTTAGAAGAATTAGTTAAAAGTTTTCCATTGGGACTTCTCTCAGCTGTCAGCGATGGGGGAGCGAACTTATCTCAAGGTCAAAGACAACTGTTTTGTCTGGCCCGTGCGCTTTTGTTAAATGCTAAAATCATTATGCTGGATGAAGCGACAGCAAGTGTAGATGTTGTCTCTGATGCTAAAATTCAGCGAGTCTTAAGAAGAGAGCTAAAAGGGAAAACTGTTTTAGTTATCGCTCACCGCTTGGGCACAGTTGCTGACCTGGACTACCTGATGGTTATGAATGACGGGCGTCTGGAATCGTTTAAAGCTCCCAATAGAGAGTTATTAGAGGAGAGTTCAGCTGAGCTTGGACTCGAAGAGGCCGTGGAAGTTTAATTATTTTTCAGGAAGCTCGACAGTGAATGTAGAGCCTTCGCCCAACACACTTTGAACGTAAATATTGCCGTGGTGAGCTTCCACAATCTGCTTACAGATATAGAGACCTAAACCAAGACCACCGATGTTTTGTTTGTCGCTTACACGCTCAAAGCGTTTAAAAATTCTTTCCTGGTTCTCAGGAGAGATTCCCGGACCTTGATCAGTGACTTGAATTTTAATCATGTCGTTTTCTTTTCCCATCTTCACTTGAATCGGTTTTTTCGGAGCATATTTCGAAGCATTGGTTAGAAGATTGATCAGAACCTGCTCAATACGAACCTTATCCCACAGACCTACGACATCCGTTTCAATTTTAACTTCAACCGGAGACTGGGCGTGTTTGAATTGGTGAGAGTACTGGGCCACAACATCTGTGATCATTTCTTTCATGCTGAAGTGTTCTTTATTCAAAGAAAGTTTCCCGGCAGAGATACGAGTGACATCGAGAAGATCGTCAATTAGCACTGAGAGTCTGGTGATCTGGCGGTCAGAGGTTTCAACCATTTTTATCAGGCGATCAGGAGTCAGATTAGAGACATTGTCATTATCAATTTGGCGTGCCACACCTTGGATTTGCATCTTTAGGGGAGTCAACGGAGTGCGCAGCTCATGTGAAGCAATTGATAAGAACTCATCTCGTACTTCAATGGCCTTTTTAGCGTCATCGTAAAGTTGTGAGCGGTGGATGGCCTGGGCACACTGGCGGGCCAGGGCAATCATAAAATCGCGTTCAAGTTGATCGAATTTTTTATTGATCGGGAAGCTAAAGCTTAAGGCCCCAAGAGTTTTGCCTTCGACGTTCAGGGGAATGTAGGCCACGGCGTATGATTTCTCAAAACGGTCCATAGGGTCAAGAGCAGAGTACTTATCAAGCATATCAGAGGTGATAAACTTGGGTTGACCAGTGCGGACAACTTCAGCAATCGGTAAGTCTGTTGAGACCGGGAATCTTTTCCATTTTTCAAAAATTTCATCAGGAAAACCAACAAGGCGTTTAAGTTCCAGGAAGTTTTTATCTTCACCTAGTAAGACGATGGAGCCTGTGTTGGCCTCCATGGCCTCAAAGGCCTGCTTAAAAACAACTTCAAAAACCTGATCGGGTGTTAGTGCCTCTGAGAAAGATTCAGTGATACTTTGCAGGCGAGTCGTGCGGTCAATGGCCAGGTTTAGCTGTTCCTGATTGGCCTGAAGGGAGGTGATCATGCGGTTAAAAGCATAAGTCACGCGGCCAATTTCATCGTTTTCTAAAATCGGGGCCTGGTAGGTGATATTTCCTAGACCAACTTTTTCGGTAGCATCAAGCAGGTTTAAAATCGACTTGGCCGCATTGCGGGCCATGGCCCATCCGATAGTGATGACAAATGTTAAGAAGAGAATGCAAAGACCAATGGCCACTAAAAGAGGGCGGTAACGGTTTTTGTAGATTGAAGAGAAGATTCCCTCGTTTTGTTTGTTGATGTGAATCT
Organism: Bacteriovorax sp. As-1; assembly: GCF_058446905.1. NCBI lineage: Bacteria > Pseudomonadati > Bdellovibrionota > Bacteriovoracia > Bacteriovoracales > Bacteriovoracaceae > Bacteriovorax > Bacteriovorax sp. As-1. The sequence goes on along the minus strand of NZ_CP184341.1, from coordinate 603,846 downwards.
GTATTTTTCTTAAGATCTCTTTTGCATCCATCAGGTATTGACTTGTCATCAGGAGATCAGCATTAAGCTCTTCGATCTGATCCTGACTGGTAATTTTATGGATGTTTTTTAACTTTTGGAAAATCACTTCGTGACTGTGTTCCAATTCATCAAGAGACAAAATAGCGTCGTTTAAGTTTTTAGTTAACAGTTCGTCATCTTTGGATAAAAGGATGCTGTCGTAAAGCAGGCGCTTTGTGACTTTTAAATTTTCTTCAAACTTATAACGAAGTTCGCTGACATCCTTGCGCACGAAGATAACGTTCATATTCTGTTCGGTAGAGTTCAAGCTTTCAATCGCCTGAGTGTTTAGACTCAAAAGAGTGTTGGCCGTACTTAAAGTCTTGATGTCTTGCAATTGATGATAGTTAGAGACGTAAATGGCCAAAAAGCACAAGATGATAAAAAGCACGATCGAAAGCATAACCGTACGCAGGCGCTGAACAATAGAAGAGGTTTGATTAAAATTTTTTTCCATTATGTCCCCTCTTTAACCGTAATGATTTTTACGGTCTTTGGCAGAGGGAATTTTTTAGAAACATAACCAATCCCACCAGGAAAGCGTGAAACCATCTTAACCATCATTGAATCCGAAGTGATTTGAATAGGGGCAATGTGACCGGTATAGATTTTTTCTCCTATCCAATAAAGCTCAACTTCGCGGGATGTCTTTTTGATGTACTTATCTAAAAAAACCTTGCGGATTTTGTTGTCGTCACGGTGATCGAAAAAACGAACGGCATTGCCATTAGGCCAGGTGCGATCCTTTTTCATAAAATAATCTTGAAGCTCTTTTGTTGTCAGGGAATCGAGTGGATTCTTTTGGCTAACAATCAACACAACATTTTCAGCGCTGAAGGCTAAAGAACTGGAGAAGGCCAGGACCAAAATGAAAATCAAGGTTTTAAGGAATGGAAATTTCACAGATATATATATATCCCGAGGAGGCGTTCAAATCAATAAACAATGTACGACTCTCTCCATATGAAGCTCAGCATACTCAAGTGGAGCGTAGCTCAAGGGGCAAAAAGACGAAAGCAAAGGGGATTTTTGGTGAAAGAGGGCAAATTGACGCTTTATTTTTGCGGTCTTTGTCTTGCAGTTACCGCTGCAGTTTCTTTAACAATACCAATGGAGGTGATTTTATGATCGTAAAGGAATGCATGACTAAGGCAGTGGAGCTTGGAACACCAGAGATGACTTTACATGAAGCGGCCAAGAAAATGCGCGATGGAGATTTTGGAGTTTTGCCTATTCAAAAAAATGACCGTCTCGTCGGCATGTTGACGGATAGAGATATTGCCATCCGCTGTGTAGCAGAGGGGCGCGATTATAAAAATATCAACGTCGCTGAAGTGATGACGGAAAGAGTACTTTATTGCTTTGAAGATCAAACGTTAGATGAAGTGGCCAAGAATCTAGGAGAAAACCAGGTGAGAAGACTTCCAGTCGTTAACCGTGAAAAACGCTTAGTGGGAATTCTCTCTCTTTGTGATTTAGCACATGCTCACCTGAATCCTAAACAATTGGAGAGTACCGTCAATTCGATTACTACTCACGGTCACTCTTTGAGCAATAATGAATTTATGTACTAAGAGTCTTAGAGGCCATTTACAGTCTAGCAACATATTGTTGCATCGACTTAGGAAGGTGTTCGACTTAAATTCTGAGAATGAATTTACTTAATTGTTTAAAAAGGTTTCACGCCTTCCTTGGTTTTTTTATCGGGCCGTTTATTTTTATCGCAGCTTTGAGTGGAGCTCTTTATGCTTTTACTTTTGCCATGGAGAGCTGGGTTTACCGCGATATTCTAGCTGTTAAAAAAGGCCTTCAGGCAAAATCTCTTGCTGAACAGTAGGGGCCGCTCAGGCGAGAGTTCATGGCAAATCCCATTTGCTTTCAATCAGGCCCGCCGCTAAAGAAACGAGTTCAACGCGTGTTCTTTATACCGATTCAACTCTTCCTGCGGGCCAATACCGCACACTATTTATTGATCCCTACACGTTAGAAGTGAAAGCTGATTTGATTACCTATGGTTCAGGAGGAGCGATGCCTGCGCGTATGCAGGTCGATCTTTTTCACCGCGACCTTCTCCTGGGAAAAGTGGGAAGATGGTATAGTGAGCTGGCCGCTTCTTGGTTGTGGGTCACAGGGCTTTCGGGGCTTGCGCTTTTTTGCACCCGTAAAAAGCGTGAAGGAAACTCCTATCAGCGTCTAGTGAATAAGCATGTCTATTTGGGTTTTTTTTCATTGGTTGGTGTTTTTATGCTTTCAGTGACCGGACTGACATGGTCAGAGTTCGCGGGAGAGAATATTTCATGGCTGCGCACTCAGATGCAGTGGCAGACTCCATCGCTTGAGACAAAGTTGCATCATCGCCCTTTTAAAGTTTATGAACTCACGCAATTTGATAAAGCTCTTCTTTCAGCTCGTCAATCGGGAATCGATTCTTCACGCATCGAAATTAAACCTCCAAGAAAAGATAATGAAGGTTGGCAGGTTAATGAGATTGGAAGAAGTTTTCCAAGTGAAGTAGATGGTGTTTCGCTAGACCCAGAAACAATGGCGGCCATTGATAAAGTGGAGTTCAGCAAGTTTCCTCTCATGGCCAAACTGACAAGGTGGGGGATTGATGTACATATGGGGACACTTTTTGGTTTAGTTAATCAGATAATGGTCGGGTTTATGTCTCTGGGGATTTGCGCATTAGTCGTTACTGGTTACTGGATGTGGATAAAGCGCAGAGGCTGGCGATTTAGGTATTCGCTCTATTCAGAATTAAGAAAAATCTCTTCTGAGCAGGTTATTTATATTGGGTGCATTGCCCTTCCGATTGCTTTTTTCTTTCCATTGATTCTTATCAGCTTACTTATTTTTATTCCATTAGAGGAAATTTATTTTCGTTTAAAGCGTTCTTAATGTGCCAAGTGACTTGAGATTTCAAATCGTTATTAAATATTTCATACCTCCTATTGTAGTATACCCCCCTATACTATATACTAAAGGGACTATGGCACATACAATTAAAGAAAAAAGCAAAATAACCGCAAGAATCAACCGAATTAAAGGGCAGCTTGAAGCCGTCAGTAAGGCCATCGAAGCCGAGCAGGATTGTTATCAGGTCATGCAGTTGATCGCCTCATCGCGTGGGGCCTTAAATGGTCTTATGGCAGAGGTTATTGAATCTCATATTCGCGAACACATCGTTCATTCAGAAAGTAAAAAAGAAGCATCAGAGTCGGCCGAAGACCTTATTGATGTGATGAAAAGTTTTTTAAAGTAGGATATATGGAAAAACATTCTTGCAAAGGTCACGACCATCACCATCATCATGACCACGATCATGATCACCACCATGGACACTCTCATGGGGGAGGCTTAGGCCATCATCACCATCATCACGGGCCAAAAAATTACAATTTTGCTTTTGCCTTTGGTATCGGCCTCAATATTATTTTCGTTGTTGTTGAAGCAGCTTATGGCTACTTTTCTAATTCATTGGCCCTGATGGCAGACGCCGGACATAATTTAAGTGATGTCGCTGGCCTTATTCTGGCCTGGGGAGCAGTCTGGCTTACAACTAAAAAGCCCAATGGGCGTTATACTTATGGCTTTCGCAAGTCGACGATTCTCTCTGCGCTTTTTAATGCTCTCATTTTAATGGTTGCTGTTGGCTTTATTATCTGGGAAGCAATTGCCCGCTTAAATCATCCTGCGCCCATTCAATCTGGCACGGTGATTATTGTGGCCTTAGTAGGTATCGTGATTAACGGCTTAACCGCTCTGCTCTTTTTTAAAGATAAAGATCACGATATTAATTTAAAAGGGGCCTATTTACACATGGCCGCTGATGCTCTCATTTCTCTGGGAGTTGTCGTCTCTGGAGTGGTGATTTCGTATACATCTTGGGAATGGCTTGATCCCGTTGTGAGTATCGTGATTTCTTTAATTATTGTTTATGGCACATGGGATTTATTAAAGAGCTCAGTTCATCTATCAATGGATGCTGTTCCTTATGGTATTGATCAAGACGAAGTAAAAAAATATTTAGAGTCACTTCCCGATGTGAAAGATGTGCATGACTTACATATCTGGCCGATCAGTACAACTGAAAATGCCTTGAGTGCTCACTTGTCTCTTAGTGATTCTATTCTTCGCAATGAAAGAATTGAGACTATTTCAAAGGTCTTAAAAGAGCGATTTAAAATTGATCACCCGACTCTACAATTTGAGTTGTGGGATGAAAATTATCACTGTGCTTTTAAATCTCATGACGTATTATAGAAAAAGTGAGAAGATAAAATCCTAATCGGACGAGGTGCGCCGTACCCGACAAGTAAAGACGACGCTTTAAACTTTATTTTTAATGGAGGTTATTGTGTCGCAAACGATGTCGTGGGTTCTTTTAGTTATCGCTGGTCTTTTAGAAGTGGGTTGGGCCATTGGTCTAAAGTACACAGAAGGCTTCACTAAAGTCACTCCTAGTATTCTTACAGTTTCGGCCATGGTGGTGAGTATGCTGCTCTTAGGAAAAGCAACGAATGCATTACCTATTGGGACGGCCTATGGTGTGTGGGTCGGTATTGGAACAGTTGGGGCCTCTGTCCTGGGGATTTACCTATTTAAAGAGCCAGCTTCCGCCATGAAGATTTTCTTTCTGGTGACTTTAATTATCTCAATTATCGGTCTTAAATTTACTTCTGCGTCTTAAGAAATTTTTTGGGCCAAATAAAGAAATTGTCTTGTTCTGGTAAAAGATTTTTGCGCTCAAGCGATTTTAGTTTGATGAGGTCTTCGTAAAAGTCGACATCAAACTCTTTAGGTAAAAAAGAAAATTTTTAAGCTTTGATTTGGCGTTTAGCGTATTGGGCAAGACCATTCACAACAGATTGGTAGATATTGTATTCGATGAGTTTTTCTTCGCCGAAAACCTCCGCTAGTTTTTGTCTGATTAATTTTAATTGAGATGTCCCACCTGTTAAGCAGACTTGATTAACATCCTTTGGTGAAATGCCGGATTGAGTGAAAACTTCCATCATCGTTGATGTGATGTTTTCAACTGTTGAAGAAATGCTTTCTTCATATCCTTCTTTAGTGATTTTTTCAGAGATATCGATGCCAGGATAAGTGTATCTAAAAAGGACATCGCTCTGGCCTCCAAGTTTCACTTTTGTTTTTTCAATTTCATCAAAAACTGGAAACCCTAGTTGGCATTCAACCAGAGTGAAAAGCTGATTCATATGTTGCGTCCCATCCGAAGAAAGGGCGAATTTTTGAATATGCTGCAGGAATTCCCATGTGTCTCGTTCGCGTAGGTGAGTGATGTGAGCAGGAGAGCAGATTTTCGTTAGAAGCTGTCTAGGAAAAGTCAGGACGTTGTTTCCACCAGGGATTTTGTATTCAAAACGAGACCCAAAATGAGGAGCAATAAAATCCCTCATCATCATTCCATCGAGAGCATCTCCCGCTTTGAAGATACCACTTAGGCCCAGGATGTCGTCTTTAGAATAATTGCCGGTGTGAACTTTCATCAAGGTAAAATCAGATGTCCCTCCACCGAAGTCGGCAATCAGGATAATTTTTTCGTCACCGTTGGCAGAACTATAATCAAGACCGGCCGCAATTGGTTCCGGGCAAAAGAGAACTTCTTTAAAGCCTGCAATCTCTGCGGCCCTTTGCATTCTATCTTGTGCCAGTTGGTCTTCTGCTGGGTTGAGTGAGTAAAGAGCAGGACGACCTAAAACAATGCGCTCAACATTTTCGCCACACACTTTATTGGCGCGTCTTCTCATTTCACCCAAAAAGACTGCGACGATTTCAGATATGTTCATGGTCTTATTAAAAACAGTCGTGCCGCTATAATTACTTTCCGGAAGAAATTTTTTGACTGACCTGAAGAAGCGACCTTCACCATCGTTGTTTATGTATTCTTTGATGGCCTCTTTTCCAAAAAACCACTTGTTGTGCTCAGGTGTATAAAGCAGAGAGCGCAAAACGAGTGCTGAATCCTGTTCCAGAGGAATAGGTGTGATTTTCCCGTCAGATGAGACGTGTGATAAGAGTGAATTGGATGTTCCGAAATCGACAGCGTAATAAGACATTCTGGCAGTATAGCGCAAAAACAACTAATGTGCAAAAGCTCTTGATTTTTAAGGAATATTTTTTAGGGGCTATTGCTGGACGAGCGTCTTTTGGAGGAGTAAAATTCATCAGGAATTTAACTCCATTTTAGGACCTATTATGCATCATAAATCAGTTGCTATCCCATATACCGGAACCAATCTTCTGGAAATTTCTTTACTAAACAAAGGGAGTGCTTTTTCTGAAAGAGAAAGAGCTGAGCTTCATCTTCACGGTCTGGTTCCACCAACGGTTGAAACAATAGAGGAGCAAGCAGAGCGCGTGAGTGCTCAGTACTCATCACTAAAAGATGACCTGGAAAAACATATTTTTCTTCGTCACCTTCAAGATGTGAATGAAACATTATTTTATCATTTTGTTGTAAACAATGTTCGCGAGATGCTTCCTTTAATCTATACGCCAACAGTCGGAAAAGCTTGTCAGCACTTCTCAAATATCTACCGTGCTTCCAGAGGTCTTTTTATCTCTTACCCCAATCGCGAACGCATTGATGAAATCCTAAGTAACGTTACAAAAAGAAATGTCAAAGTTATCGTGGTGACAGATGGTGGACGCGTTTTAGGTTTAGGGGATCAAGGGCTAGGTGGAATGGGAATTTCCATCGGGAAACTTTCTCTCTATACGGCCTGTGCCGGAGTGAGCCCTGCTTACACACTTCCAGTTGCTCTTGATGTAGGGACAGACAATCAGCAACTCATCAACGACCCTCAGTACATGGGATGGAGACATTCTCGCGTGACAGGGAAGGACTACGAAGACTTTATCGACGCATTTGTTCAAGCAGTTAAAAGACGCTGGCCGGATGTTTTGTTACAGTTTGAAGATTTTGCTCAAACCAATGCTATGCCGATCCTGCAAAAATACCGCGATCAACTTTGCTGCTTCAATGATGACATTCAAGGAACAGCTGCAGTGACGCTTGGAAGTTTAATGGCCGCAGGTCGCAGTGTTGGAAAACGCTTAAGTGATCAGCGCATTGCTTTTTTAGGAGCTGGTGCTGCTGGATGTGGGATTGCTGAGAAGATTATCTCTCGCATGAAGCATGAAGGATTAAGTGACAGTGAAGCAAGATCTCGTGTGTTTATGATTGACCGCTTCGGGCTTCTTACAGACCAGATGCCAAACCTACTTGATTTTCAGGTGAATTTAGCTCAGAAGTCTGCAAATCTTCCATGGGCCAAAGATCACAAAGATATTTCTCTTTTTGAAACGGTTCAAAACGCAAAACCGACAGTGCTTATTGGCGTTTCTGGACAACCAGGACTTTTCACAGAAGAGATCATTAAAGAAATGTATGCTCACTGTAAAAATCCAATTGTGATGCCGCTTTCAAACCCGACATCAAGAGCGGAAGCTCTGCCGGTAGATATTATCCGCTGGACAGAAGGAAACGCACTAGTGGCAACAGGAAGTCCATTTGCACCGGTTGAGTACAATGGAAAAGTTTTTCCAATCGCTCAATGTAACAACTCTTATATCTTTCCAGGAATTGGCCTTGCCGTTATTGCTTCGGGCGCAAAGAGAGTGACAAACAATATGCTTATGGCCTCAAGTGAAGCACTTGCTGATGTTTCACCAATGGCACTAGGCCTTGGAGATGATCTACTTCCGCATATCGAAGATATTGAAAAAGTGTCTCGCGCAATTGCCTTTAAAGTTGGAAAAGTGGCACAGAAAGACGGTGTGGCGCCAGTGACATCAGATGCAGAACTCTTGGCCGCTATTGATGAAAGTTACTGGTATCCAGTTTATAGAGATTTCACTTTAAAGAAGTGATCTTAAAATCCCGTTAACCACCTCTGGTTTTTCCAGAGGCACAAAGTGGCCACATTCAGAAACAATATGAATGTCGGCCGCTGAATTGTGATCCTTAATTCTTAAGATACTTTCCTTTGAAACAATCTTGTCATCTTCACCGCCAATCGCGATAAAAGGTATTTTCAGACTTCCGATTTCTTTTGAAAGATCTCGTCTTTCTAAAGTCGCATCTAATTGGCCCAGATAAACCTGGGCTGCATCTTCGCCAGACATTGAATGAATGAGATTTCTGAGTTCTTGATTCTCATAGGCCTTGGGATGAAGAAATTCTTTTAATCTTCTGTCCGTGATTCCTTTAAACAGGCCTTTTTTGATAAACTCTTTCGCTTTGATCGACACTTCTTTTTCTTCTTTAGGATAACCTTCTGATGAAGAGGCGATAGAAATCACATGGGAGACGCGTTCAGGATAGGCGAGAGCAAACTCCTGAGCAATATGTCCTCCCATTGAAAAACCCACCAGGATAAAGCGTTTCGCTTGAACTGCTTTGACTGCATCTAACATTGCTTCTTGAGTGTTTTGTATGCGCAGGTTAACAACAGTGTTGTCGGTGAATTCCTGAGTCTGAAATTTCCAGACGCGTTCATCACAAAGAGTACCGGGAAGGAAAACAAAATGTGGCATAAGAACTTCAGGTTTGAGTTTGCTATTTTCCACAATATGTTAGTATTGATAGGAACATCTATCAAAGGTATTTTTATGGGACATTGGAAGTTCTTACAAGAAGGCGACATAATTGATGCAGTTTCTCCGGGCTATGCTTCAACACCAGAAGACATTGAAGGCTCAAGAGAATTTCTTTTGCGCTGGGGACTAACACCAAGAATACCTAAGAACCTTATTAAGCCTCACTTTCTGCATTCAAATGAAGATGAAGCGCGCTTTAGATTTCTTAAAGCAGCGATTGAAGCAGAAGATTCAAACACTATTTGGTGCCTTCGCGGAGGATATGGAAGCAATCGTTTGCTTCCAATGCTGGCCAAATTAACAAAACCAAAACAACCAAAATTAGTTATTGGGTTAAGTGACGTGACATCGCTCTTTGCTTTTTTTCAGCAAGAATGGAAATGGCCGGTGATGCATGCCCCGATTCTGGATCGCATGGGAAGAAATGTGACCCTTCCCCGTCATGAAAAAGAATTCCGCGATCTGCTTTTTGGGACAAAAAAAGAAATCACATTTAAAAAGTTAAAACCTTTAAACGACGCTGCTAAAGAAACAAAACAAATCAAATCTAAAATTGTCGGTGGAAACCTGACTGTTCTTCAGAGCACGATGGGGACACCTTGGCAGATAAAAGCAGACCGCTCGTTACTTTTTATTGAAGATATTGGAGAGCGTGGATACCGCATTGACCGCATGTTGGAGCAATTCAGACAAGGTGGAATTCTTAAAAAATGCGACGGTATTATACTGGGAGAGTTCCTTGAGGGAGCTGAGCCTAAAACAGGCGTGAACAATTTTAAACAAGTCTTTAACCGTTGGGCACAGGATTTAGAAATTCCTCTTTATTCAGGATTAGAAGCAGGACACGGAGCAATTCAAAGACCAATCCCGTTGGGGACGCCTTGCGAATTGTCTCAAACCGGCAATAGCTTTGAACTTGTTATTCAAAGTGGTGGGAAAAAGTAAGTTATCTGCCTTTAATGTAGATTTCACTCGTATTGCGAAGAAGTTCAGTATCACTGTACCATAATCTTTCTTCTTCATTTGCATACATCGTCTGTGAGTTTCTGATTTTAAATTCACAATGCTTAGTCTCTTCATTCCATCTTCTGCCTGTCACCAGGATAAGATGGTTCGTCTTAAGTCCTTTCCCCCAAATATTCTCTTTGTAGAGGAAGTTATCATTAACTGAAATCATCGCTGGGGATTGATTTAAATTTTCATTAAGTTTTGCCAGTGCCGTATTGAGGCTATAAGTAAAAGTATACCCCTGCATAACCCAATTCTGGTGCTGATTAGGAAGCTCAATACGCTTATCTTTACATGTGCTCTCTGCCAGGGCGATATAAAGATCATTTTTAGGATTTAGGGCCGCTAATGCTTCATCGATCTTGGCAAAAGGGAAGAGCTGTTTGTAACCAAAAGTTTCAAGCTTTTTTGTTAACTCATTTTTACTTAAACGACTGGCCTGGTACTCGCTTCCTAATTCTTTGATCCAATCAATAATATATCCCATAGCGACAGGTTGACCTTTTTCATCACGGGCCTCTGAGCGCAAACTCTCTTCAGAGCAAAGACTCATTGTGGATTGCTTTCTAAAAATTTGATCGGCATCCCCGCCCTGATAGACATACTCAACCGGTATAATATCTTCTTCTGTCAGTGGGCGACGGTTATAAAGGGCCGCTGTTCTGTTGTAGCTGTCTCTATCTTCCTGAATCCTTTTTGAACGATACTTTAAAACCAAATCGGCAGCAGAAACACTCTGGCCACTAGTGGCTTCAAGGAGGTCTGCGTATCCGAAGGCGTAACACCAGCTGGTGTCTGTCTGTCCTTTGCGAGGAGAGAAGGCGCTTGACCAGTCAGTCTCTTCCTTGCACAATTGGCGACTTGTTTCGATTTGTTTTTCTCTTTGCTCTTTATATTGAGAGACAAACTTTTCGATATAGGCCTTATCTGCTTTGGCCCAGGTTTCGTTTTTATTTTTTTTATAACGACGGGCCTGGATTTCTTCTAGTTTGTTTTTCATTTGCAGGTACTCGTTTTCATCGAGCAAACCAACACCTTTAGAGTAAACAAAGGATTTATAGAATGACCATTCTGATTCGTAGAGGGCCCTATTTTTCATCGCCGGGATATTTTTCTCCAGGTCGAGTTTGAATTCTTTTTGTAGATTATTGTCTTTGATAAATTTTTCGGCCTTTTCAATTTCATCGAGATTGTTATAAGAAAAAGAATTCTCCATTGCAGAAGTCACCATCGCTTTTGCTCTAGCTGTCGGTGATGGAGGTGTTTGAGGCTTCAGCGCTACCACGGACATGTTAACCGTCGCCACAGCATTGGTCGCATAGTCTCTTTCTCTTGCTTGTGTGCTCAAAACTGGAACAAGCAGGGTAAGCAGAAGTAGCTTTTTCATAAAAACCTCGAAACGAATTAAGACTTAGGACGTATAAAGCAATTGAGTGGCCAAAAACGCAAATGTATTTTCAGTGCTTTGGCCTTAAAAATCTGTCTAAACTTCAAACAGATGTAAAACTTTTAATATTTCCAAGGTATTGAAAATAAAGGTAAATTCTAATGTGTTTTGACGCTTAAACAGTGCGGATAACAAGAGATACTATGCCTTCGAAGGAATGATCTATGAACGATTCTAGTAGAAATAAACTGATGGCCATTTTTCTGATCGTCTTAATTGATGTTCTTGGGATGACTATTATGCTGCCACTTCTTCCTTTTTATTCGGAAAGATTTGGAGCAAGTCCTTTTGTTGTTGGGCTGCTTGTTTCATCCTATGCTATCTGCCAGTTTATTTCAGGACCGATCCTGGGTTATTTGAGCGATAAGTATGGCAGAAGACCTGTACTCATTTTTAGTCAGATTGGAACATTTATTGGATTTTTGATTCTCGCATTCTCTCAATCTCTAACCTGGATTTTTATCTCGCGAGTCATTGATGGTTTGACTGCTGGAAATATTTCAACAGCTCAAGCTTATATTGCCGATCACACCTCTCCAGCTGAAAGAACAAAGGCGATGGGGAAGATCAGCATTGCTTTTAGTTTTGGTTTTTTTATCGGGCCAGCGATCTCTGCTTTTTTAATGAATATCAGTATGCGCGCTCCAATTCTATTGGCGGCGGCATTGTCACTGACAAGTATTATCGCCAGTTATAAATTTTTAAAAGAAAATCCAAAAGAAGTGATCCTTGAAGAAAAGAAGATCATTAAGAGAAATAAGAATCCATTTTCATTTATCATGGATAACTTTAGTTACTTGAAGAATAAAAACCTTCAGAGTTTATTCCTGCAGATCTTTTTATTTTACCTGGCCTTCTCTGCGTATATGTCAGGTTTTGCTTTATTTGCTGAACGACAGTTGCATTGGAAGGGAAACATCTTAAATCCAGATCAGATTGGGTATGCCTTTACTTACTTTGGACTCATTGGAATTATCACTCAGCTTTTTGTGCTGGATTTTGCAACTAAGATTTGGAAGGACTTAAAGGTTATTGCAATCTGCTTTTTCCTATGTGTTCTTGGATATCTTCTTTTGTCACGTATTCACGCTGCCATTTTCCTGATATTCACCGGACTGCTCATCTCGATGGGAAGTGGTTTAATCAGACCGCTATTAATCAGTGAGATCTCGAAGAATGCGGGACCTGAAGAAAGAGGTAGAGTTATCGGAGTTAATCAGTCTCTCCAGTCGGTGGCCCAGGTTGTTGCGCCGATGTTTAGTACGTATTTAATTCAAAGGTCACTTCTAAGTATGTGGCCGATTGCTTCAGCTATTTTGAGTTTTTTAGGATTGGGGTTCACTCTTTTTCAAATAAAAAAGATTAAATCTTAAGTAAGAAAATTTTTACAATCCCAAAACAGCACCCATCATTGAATCATTCTACTAAAGGCATATGCCAGTAATAAAAACTTCCTCCCCATCGTCGTGTAGCTCCTGGAAAACTAAATGGCCGGAGGGGTTATATTTTTTTTCATAGGGAAACTGGACTTTTTGAAGAAGATTTATTGAGTTTTCATTGGACGCAGGCTAAGGTGCAACAAATAATGGCATTATCTAAGCTAATTACTTAGGAAATAATGCTGCAAGATAAGCAATTTTGGGATCAGTTATGAGTCGAGACAATTTGAAAAATATTATTCTTACGGTTTTACTCATGGTGGTTTTTATCTTCTCTTATCTCTACACAAAAAAAGACAGAAGCTATCATGCTTTCTCGCAGACTGTTCAAACTCCATCTGGAGAAAAACGCTTCTCTGATATAACTGGTGGGAAACCTTCTCTTTTATATTTTGGTTTCTTAAATTGCCCAGATGCCTGTCCGACAACTTTTAGTATGATGTCCAGAGTGTTTAAGGAATTGGAGCCCGGCGATTTAGATAAGTTTAATTTTATTTTTATCGATCTTGATCCGGAAAGAGATACGATGGAGAGACTGATTAGTTACTCTTCTTATTTTCATCCCAAGATTCTACCAGTTGTTGTTCCTTTGAAAGACTTAGATGCATTTACCAGGTTTTTTGGAATCGCTTTCATGAAAGTAAAGTTAGAATCGACAATGTCTTATACGATTGATCATTCTGTCGACGTAGTGGTGCTTTCAAAGGAAGGGAAATTTTTAGAACTTCTTCATCATGATGCACCTAAGACTGTTGTCCTTAATCGAATAAAAGATTTAATCAAATAGGAGACTCTAATGAAAATATTAATTATTTTGTCTGCATTTTTTACCTTTGAAGCTTTTGCCGCCTCAAAGATTCAGATTAAAGATGCTCATATTAGACTGACACCTCCGGGGGCTGCCACAACAGCTGCTTTTGCAACAATTGTAAATCATACAGATAAGGATGTTGAACTTTTGAGCGTTGAAGGGGATTTCGCCCAAACATTTGAGCTTCACGATATGGATATGAGTGGAGGGGTGATGAAGATGAGGAAGGTTTCATCTATCCAGATTAAAAAATATGCAACTGTAGAATTAAAGTCAGGAGGTTTGCATATTATGATTTTTGACCTCAAGAAGCCTTTAAATAAAGACCAGAAGTATAATTTAAAATTTAACTTCTCCAATAAAGAGGCCTTTCAAATTCAAGTTCCTGCCAACTGAACTTGACCCCCGTGGTCAATTTCTTGTGTATTCACTCATTTAAAATTTATTTTCATGTTGAAACCGTACTTAGGTACGGGTGTACAATTAAGATATGAGAATATCTAAAACACAACATGAAGCTTTCTACACTATCGGTGAACTGGCCGAAAAAGTAGGAGTGAATGTCGAAACGATCCGTTTCTATGAAAGACAAAAAATCATCTATCAGCCTAAGAAAGACACTGGCCGAAGAAAATATTCTGCGGAATTCGTAGAGCATTTAAAGTTTATCAAACAAGCTCAAAAGGTTGGTTTTAGTTTAAGTGAGATCAAAGAGTTTATGAGTTTGAAGTTAAATCCCAACAAGAGCTGTATCAGCATCAAGAATAAAACATCAATGAAGATTGATGAAGTCACTGATAAAATTAAAAATCTGCAAAAAATGTTAAAACTTCTTAAGAAGTTTGAATCTAAATGCGATGGAAACGAAGGCACTGAAAAGTGCACCATTCTCGATGGATTAAAGGAAATGCAATTATGAGTTCAGATCACACACATTCACATAAAAACCATGATCACGGTCATGATAGCTGTTGCGCTCCGGCACCTAAGCCTGTTCATAAGCATGGTCATGATAGCTGCTGCTCAGCTGAGACACCTTTGGCCCCCCAGAAGGCCCTGGCCGCAAACAATGATGAGATTTTAACAAAATTCAAAGTCGCCAATATGGATTGCCCTGATGAAATTAAGGCAATCACTGAGTCGCTTAAGATGACAGGAGTCTTTAAGATTCAAGCGAACCTCATGTCTGGAACTGTCGAGATCTTACACTCGGCAGATATTCATAAAAGCCTTCTGCGCAAGAAGATTGATTCTACTGTTGTTAAAGTGCTTGATGATGAAAGCCCTTCAACCATGGAACAAAACCAAAAAAGAATCTGGACCGTCGCCATTTCAGGTGCTTTGTTATTAGCAGGACTTGTCCTGCAGTGGATGAATATTGTCAGTGTTTTTGAAAGTCTTTTGTTATTGGTTTCAATCGTTCTAAGCGGAAGTTTAGTTTTCCCTAAAGCACTCGCTTCGATCAAAAGAAAATACCTGGATATGAACGTCTTAATGACCATTGCTGCGATTGGTGCGATTGCTATTAAAGAATACTCTGAAGCCGCTGCGGTTGTTTTTCTTTTCGCTTTATCTGAATTGCTCGAGAGTTTAAGTGTTCAGCGCGCTCGTAGAGCGATTCAGGAATTGTTAAAAATTGCTCCGCAAAAAGCACTGCTTATTTTAGAGGATGGAGCAACGAAAGAAGTTGAAGCTTCTGAAGTTCAAATTTCCCAAATCATCAGAGTAAAACCGGGTGATGTCATTCCCGTAGATGGAGAAGTCATAAAAGGACATTCATCAGTTAACCAGGCCCCTTTAACGGGCGAGTCACTTCCGGTGGAGAAATCTCAGGGCGAAACAGTTTATACGGGGACGATTAACCAAGAGGGAAGCCTCGATGTAAAAGTGACCAAAGCTTTTAGTGATACCAAAATCTCTCAGGTTATTAAGATGGTCGAAGAGGCCCAGGAGCATAAAGCTGTAAGCCAGAAATTCGTCGATCGTTTTGCTGAAATTTATACACCGGCCGTTTTAGTGGTGGCGATTTTAACTTTCCTTATTCCACCGGCCTTCTTTGGTGGAAGCTGGCATGACTGGCTTTATAAATCACTGGTTCTTTTAGTTATTGCTTGCCCGTGTGCTTTAGTTATCTCTACTCCAGTTTCTATTGTTTCAGGTTTAACGGCCCTTGCTCGCAGAGGAGTGCTGGTTAAAGGTGGAGTTGTTTTAGAGTCTCTTGGGAAAATTAAGGCCCTTGCTGTGGATAAAACCGGGACATTGACAGAAGGAAAACTAAAAGTTGAGAAGGTCATTACCTTCAATTCATTTAGTGAAAAGCAGGCCTTAGAAATTGCCAGAGCGATGGAATCCCATTCAACTCACCCGATTGCTCAAGCGATCGTGACGTATGCGGATGAGAAAATCACAGAAAAGAAAATTGTCGATCGTTTTTCAACCATTACTGGCTTTGGAGTGGAAGGAATTATCGAAGGACATTCATACTTGCTTGGAAATCACCGTTTTGCTCACGATGTAGGAATTTGCACTCCAGATTTAGAAAATAAATTAAGAGAATTAGAAAACGAAGCCTATTCAATTGTGATCATCGGGCATAAACCTCATGACAATTGCAAAGGTGAAGTTCTATGCATCCTGGCGCTTAAAGATGTTATTCGTAAAGAAAGTAAAGATGCTATCCTTGAGCTTAAGGCTTCAGGAGTTGAAAGAGTGATTCTTTTAAGTGGAGATAACCAGAAAACGGTTTCTTCTTTAACAAAAGATCTCCCTTTAGATGAAGCTCATGGCGAGCTTCTCCCGGAAGATAAAGTTAAGCACATTGAGAGTTTAAAAACAAAATATCAGTCTGTTGCCATGATTGGTGATGGTGTTAACGATGCACCTGCGATGGCCAAAGCTTCTATTGGTATTGCTATGGGATTTGTGGGTTCTGATACGGCGATTGAGACCTCAGATGTGACGCTGATGACAGATGACTTAAAACAAGTTTCAACAGCGATTAAAGCAGGGCGAAGAACACTTTCGATCATTCAATTCAATATAGTCTTTGCATTGGTTACGAAGGCGATATTTTTAGTCCTGACATTCTTAGGGTATTCTAACCTTTGGCTTGCAGTGGCCGCTGACACGGGAGCGGCGCTATTAGTTATCTTGAATTCTTTGAGACTTTTAAGGATTTAACAGGTGACAGAGACTGACCTCTTGGTATTTACTATTTTAATAGTAAATTAGTTTACCAAAGAGAAGTCATGTCACTTAAAAAACTCATTACAATTATTGTTCTTTCATCTGTTGTTTTCGTTTCTTCTTGTAGCAAGAAGCCTAACCTTACAGAGAGGGTCTTAAACGTAACGGCCCCAAGTGACATCAAGGGATTTGACCCGATGATGGCCAGTGATGTGGGGTCAGCTGCACAAATTGCCAAAATTTATGAAGGTCTTCTGACTTATCATTGGTTAAAACTCCCTTACGAGCTTATTCCTAATCTCGCTGAAGAGATGCCGACTATTTCTAAAGACGGTATGACTTATACATTTAAGATTAAAAAAGGGATCTTCTTTCAAGACGATGCTTCTTTCCCTAACGGCAAAGGAAGAGAGCTTACGGCCATGGATTTCGTTTATTCGATAAAGCGCCATGCCGATGCCAAAAATCAGTCAACTGGTTGGTGGCTATTTGATGGGAAGATCCAAGGTCTCAATGAGTGGAGAGAGAAGTACGCTAAACTTCCAACGGTTAATTATGATGACGAAGTTGAAGGGATTAAAGCGCTGGATAAATACACCTTGCAGTTTAAACTGGCAAAAGTGTTCCCACAGTTTTTATATGCTCTAGCAATGCCTTTTTCTTATGTCGTAGCTAAAGAAGCTGTCGATAAATACGGGAAAGAGTTTATCAATCACCCGGTAGGAACAGGGCCTTATGTACTTCCTGTTTTTGATCAAGGAAAACGTTTAGTTTTTACTAAGAACCCAACTTTTAGAGAAAAGTTTTTTCCTACAGAAGCTTCCCCTGAGTTTAAGCACATGCTGGTGGATGCGGGAAAGAAACTTCCTTTTTTAGATAAGATTGTAGTCGACGTTATGGTTGAATCTCAACCTGCATGGTTAAAGTTTAATAAAGGGGAAGTGGATTACCTGAGCATTCCAAAAGATAACTTCAGTGCCACAATTGTTGATAACAAACTTTCTCCGAGCATGACAGAAAAAGGAATTTCATTGGCCATCACTCCGGCCCTTGATGTTTATTTTTATGGTTTTAATTTTGATTACAAAATTTTTCAAAACATCAACTTGAGAAAAGCGATGAGCCTTGCTTTTGATCAAGCGATGATGAATAAACTTTTTTATAACAATACTGGTGTTCCTGCCGAATCTTCAGCGCCTCCCGGAGTTGCGGGGAACATTCCTGGTTTTAAAAATCCATGGAAGGGACCAAACTTAGAGCTTGCTCGCCAAATGCTTGCACAGGCCGGATACCCGGATGGGAAAGGTCTTCCTGAAATTACTCTCGATACATTTAGTTCTACTTCTGCCCGCCAGAAAGCAGAGTTCTTCCAGAAGCAAATGGAGAAGATTGGAATCAAGATTAAAGTGGTGACTAACCTTAATCCAGAGTTGCAAGCTAAGATCAAAAAGAGATCTGTGATGATGATTGATTACGGATGGATTGGAGATTACCCGGATACAGAAAATTTCCTACAGATTTTCTACGGACCAAACTCTGCACCTGGGGCCAATAGCGCTAACTATAACAATCCGGTGTTTAATAAAATGTACGAGGTTGTGGCCAAGATGCAAGATTCACCTGCGAGGACAAAACTCTATGAAGAGGCCAATATGTTTCTTGCGGATGACGTCGTTGCGATTTTTACCGTCCATACTCAAAGCTATATGCTTCAGCAGAAGTGGGTTAGAAACTACCACGACAGTGATTTTATCTTCGATTTCCATCAATATATTAATGTTGATCTGAAAGAGAAGGCCGAGTGGATGAAGAAGTTTTAATAAACCTCAACCCCAACGCTCCTAAAATGGTTAAGGCCCCGACAATTTGTTGTGGGCTTAACACTTCCTTGAAAATGATGGCCCCCCACATTGTCGCCGAGATAGGCTCCAGCATCATGATGACTGAGAACTCAGTACTTTTAATTTTCTGTAAAGCGGCCAGCTCAAGGGTTAGTGGAAGAATGGTGCAAATAAACGCAATTCCGAGAATGGTGAAGAGTTGAAAGTGGGAAAGCGCATTCATACCAGTAACATTTGGATGATAAAAAACAAATAAGGCCAGGGCCCCGAAAGTAATCACGTATAAAGAAGATGCAAGCGGAGGTGTGCCGTTTTGATATTTTTCTGAAAGAAGAATGTAAGCAGCATAAATAATAGCTGAGGCCAATCCTGAAATCACTGCCCAGAATTCTTTGACTTCAATGTGGCCACCAAGAAGCAAAACCAATCCAACTGCGCCAATGATCAGGCAAACAACTTCCTTTTTCGTAATCTTATTTTTTGTAAAGAAGTGAGAGAAAAGGCTGACCCAAAATGGGTAAGTGTAAAGAATAAGCACGGCCGTGGTTAAGCTCAGTCCCTTAATCGCACTAAGGTAGGTAATAGACATCGCCGCATAACCAAAGATTCCAAGCAGGGCAAAGATACCAATCTGCTTTAAAGGAATTTTAATCCAGCGTCTCTTGAAGAGTAAAACAACAATCCAAAGCAGAACAGAGGCCATAAAAAAGCGATAGGCCATTAGTTCGCCGACTGAAAAGCCAGAACTAAATCCCCATTTCCCAAAGACGCCCAAAAGCCCAAAGGCCAGTGCGGTAAGAGAGGCTTGAATTCTACCAATTGCTTTTTGTTTATTTGCTTTCATCTGTTGTTATTATAGAATTGTTTTAAGAGAAATGGATTTATTTTTTCTAGGCCATTAGTAGATGATAAAAGAATTTTTAATGGAATTTGACAGATGACGTTGCTGGAAGTTTTTTTTACTTTCTTACGTTTGGGGCTTACATCCTTTGGCGGACCCATTGCTCATCTGAGTTATTTCCATGATGAGTTTGTAAAAAAGAAAAAATGGATTGAAGAGCATTCGTTTGCTGACCTGGTCGCCCTTTGCCAGTTTCTTCCAGGACCCGCAAGCAGCCAGGTGGGAATGGCCATTGGTTTAAATCAGTCTGGTTTCTTGGGGGCCTTAGTCGCATGGATTGGTTTCACTCTTCCATCGGCCATTTTACTTATCATGTTTGGGATGGGAATGACCCATTTCAATTTGCAATCTCATCAAAATGTACTCCATGGCCTGAAGATTGCTGCTGTATCAGTAGTGGCACAAGCGGTTTATGGAATGTGGAAAAAATTATGTCCAGATAAAGTACGTTCTTTGATAGCCATCACTTCATGCGCATGTCTTTTATTTTTTACTGCGCCTTTCGTCCCTCTCATTGTCTTAATCGTCGCCGGAGTATTTGGAGCTTTCTTTTTTCAATCAACATCACAACTGCCACATGTTCCAGTTAAAGAAAAATTAGGTCGCAAGCTAGGAGCTGGCTGTCTCATCATTTTTTTTAGTATTCTCCTTGTGTCGCCATTATTACGCTCTGTCTACCAGGCTCCATCTCTTATGTTATTCGATAGTTTTTTTAGGGCCGGCTCTCTCGTTTTTGGCGGAGGCCATGTGGTGTTGCCATTACTGCAGGCCGAAGTTGTCACTCCTGGTTGGGTTTCAAAAGATTTATTTATGGCAGGATATGGACTGGCGCAGGCAATTCCTGGACCACTTTTTGCTTTTACTGCTTACCTTGGGACAGTTTCTTCTCTTTCTTTTAATGGGTGGAGTGGAGGACTCTTTTGCTTATCCGCAGCCTTTCTCCCTTCTTTTTTACTCATTGCCGGAGTTTTACCTTTTTGGGAAAAACTCAGAACATATGATCGAATCAGGAAAGCGTTGTTAGGAATCAATGCTTCTGTCGTTGGTATCTTGCTTGCTGCTTTTTTTCATCCAGTGTGCTCGAGTGCTATTTTTAATCTGAAGGATTTTTTAGTGGCCTTGATTGGATTTATTCTTCTGGAAAAATGGAAAGCTCCTTCATGGGGCGTTGTTATGCTCTCTGCTCTCATCGGTCTTATTATCTTCTAATAATAACAGAGCAAAAAAATATCGAATGAAAGTGAGTTTTAAGGTCTTTAGGGAGCCCCACCTATAAAGTGGGGCCTTTGAAGCTCAATAGACAGGTTAAAGATTCTTATTCAAAAAGTGGCTTATTGTTAAAGAAGGTGTTCACTGATCTACCATCCATAACACGCACATGAAGAAGGACTTTATCTGCTTCAAGGTTTTGTGGAACTTCAAATTCATATGTAAAAGGAATCATCTTTTTAGGACAATGTGTTCTTACTTGTTTCATTGTTGGAAGAATCGAGTAAGTGTCAGTTCCATTGTCTTTTATGACAATTTCTTTTAATTCAAAGCAATCACTTGGGTTATAACCCTGCAGTAAGACTTTCCTGCTGTCATCATCCGCTCTCACAACTTTGTCGACATTTGCATAGACAATTTCTTCGCTAGCATTATTTCTACTTTCAATTATGTTTAAATTGCTAAATTTCTCCCACTGAGTGGATTCATTAACGGCCACCACATAAGGTCCTTTATCCAAAACACCAATGTTTACATACTCAACATATGGAATTTTGATATTTACACAAAAGGCCAGGCCATTATCTTTTCTAGTTGCTTTCATCGCTACTGCAATTTTACCATTTTTAACAGTCACAACTGACTTAGGTGCTTTGTAGCAAAGATTCGGTAAGTAGCCAGTGATTGCAATTTCGGCATTATCGTTAGTGTCAAAACCGGCCGGAGAGTAAACGTGCTCGACAGGGATGCTTGTTTCGAAAGTATTTGGCAAGGCAGTAAAACCAAGGGCAGGTACAAGAGCGAGTGCAGTCCATAGTGCGTTGTTGAATAATTTCATATAACCCTCCTTTAGGGTGTTGTTTGGTATAACAGAGTCTTTATATGTTAGTTGTGATGGTCTTAAGCTGATTTAGAATAGGTTTTTGAATGATTGTGTAGAGGTTATAAAATGAGTAAATTCATGGTAGGCGCAAATAACATCATGTTACTTATCCCTAAATATAAAGGAGTGCCTGATGAAAAAAAAGATATTTCTTGCCTTGATGCTGGCTCTACTCGTTTCTGAAAGTTCTCACTCTGCTCAATATAAAAGAGGTGCGGAATCTTGCTTTCCAATCTCAGAAATAAAATATGAAAAGGGACTTAAATCTTTGGGAAGTGGTCTTTCTGAAGAGGAATTCAATCATGTCATTGCGAGTGCTCTGACAGTAATGTCTCCGGAAGTATCGAAGCTCTTGAATAAAAAGCTTATAATTGAAAAAGAATGGAATAATGCAGCTGTAGATGCTTATGCCACAAGAGATGATTTGAACAATCCGGTGGTGGTTCTGAGCGGTGGTTTGGCAAGACATCCCCTTATGACTAAAGATGCATTTTTGCTTTTAATTTGTCATGAAATTGGGCACCACTTAGGTGGAGCACCCAAAATATTAAGAGGAAATTCTGGTCTAAGGGGTTGGTCGTCGGCCGAAGGGCAGGCCGATTATTATGCGACTTCAAAATGTCTTCCTCTTTTTTATAAAACGGGAATCGATGTTAAGGAATTCGATACAGATCAAGATGCAGGTGATTACAAAACAGCACTTTCAAAATGTAGAGATAATACTTGTGCTCGTATTGTGTTGGCCGGGCTAAGCGTGAGTCGATTTTTTGCTTCGTTGGTCTCAGGGACGAGAGAGCCTCAGCTTCAGTTAAGTGATAATACAAAAGTTCAAAAGACCATTTATAATCATCCTAATCCACAATGCAGACTGGATACTTATTTCTCAGGCGCTATTTGTGAATCAGGTAAGGATGTGCCATTTGATCTGAGCGATCCTAAAATTGGGGCCTGTACAACGGACTCAGGAGCCCGACCAGCGTGTTGGTTTTATGAAAAAGATTTTTAGTCCATATTACTATTTATGTTAAGGAGCATTTAGAATGGTTAAGCTTGATTTTACTCCGAAGAAGTTATTAAAAAACTCCCACAAGTCGTTACTTATAGAAAAGGCCTTAAAGAGAAATGAAGGACATCTTGGGCCAAACGGTGAATTTGTCATTACCACAGGCGATCACACGGGAAGAGCCGCCAATGATAAGTATGTCGTTCTAAATGAATTGTCAGAAAATAATATCTGGTGGGAAAATAATATAAAAAAAATGGATCAAGTGGTCTTTGAAGCACTAGAACGTGAAGTTTTGAGTGCCTTAAATAATGCAGAAGAAGTTTTTAGTACAGATCGCTCTATTGGTTCACTCTCACACTTTTCATTAGGTATTGAGTTTTTCTCAACAGAAGCATCCTCAGCTCTTTTTACGCTCTATATGTTCAAGCCTTTTGCTGGAAAAGGTAAGCACAACGATACTTACAAAATACTTCATGCACCCCATTTAAAGGTGGATCCCAAGAAATATAACCTGCGTTCAGAAACAGTGATCGTTACTTGCTTCAAGAAGAAAACAACGCTTATCATTGGTACTCAATATTCTGGAGAAATTAAAAAATCAATGTTCTCTACAATGAATTACTTGTTGCCTGATCACGATATTTTACCAATGCATTCAGGGGCCAATCAAAATGTGGCAGGAGAAAGTTCTGTCTTTTTTGGTCTCTCTGGAACAGGGAAGACAACGTTATCCACAGATGAGGGACTACTGCTTATTGGCGATGATGAGCACGGAATGTCTGATCGAGGGATTTTTAATTTCGAAGGAGGCTGTTACGCTAAAACATATAAACTTTCGCCTTCAACAGAACCTGAAATCTTTAATGCTTCCACTCAGTTTTCTTCTTATTTAGAGAACGTAAAGCTCTCTGACGATAGGGAGCAAATTGATTTTTTTGATGATTCAATTACTGAAAATGGACGCTCAAGTTATCCACTAAGCTTTATTAAAAATAGAGTGGTAGATGGTGTAGGTAAGCTCCCTAAAAATATCTTCTATCTTTCGGCCGATGCCTTTGGAGTATTGCCTCCCGTAAGCCTATTGACTTCCGAGCAGGTTATGGACTTTTTTCAGCTGGGCTACAGTGCAAAGCTTGCAGGAACAGAGGTTGGGGTAAAGGTGCCAGAAGCGACTTTTTCAGCGTGTTTTGGAGCTCCTTTTATGCTTCGAAGGCCAGAAGTTTATGCAAATTTATTAGGAAATATGATGGCCAAACACGATATCAAAGTATGGCTGATTAATACTGGATGGTACGGAGGAAGTTATGGAACAGGAACAAGATTTCCTCTGAAAACCACCAGAACAATCATTAGAGCAATTCAAGCAGGAGAGCTGGCAAATGCCCAATTTGTTAAAGACGAGTATTTTGACCTTAATATTCCTGTGACCGTTAATGGGGTGGAAACCTCTATCCTTTCTCCTGCCAATGCTTGGAGTGATAAGGAAGCGTATAAGACAACAGCTAAAAAGCTAGCTGAGAGTTTTAAAATGCAATTGCTAAAATTGAGAGGAGATTGCTCTCTATAGAATACAGAAAAAACCGTAAGTATACCGGAGAATGAAATGTTCCATTAACCACTTTGCCTGACGATCGTTGATCATTTTAATTTATTTCTTAAAATTTCGTAAGGGGTCTTACCACCATGTGATCCATGAGGTCTATGGTGGTTATAAAAATTTTCCCAAATCGCTAATTTTTTCCTCAAGTCTTGATCACCTTTATAATTGAGGAGCTGATAAAACTCTTGTTTGTCAGTGGAGTGAGACCTCTCAACTTTACCATTTAAGTGAGGTGAAGCTTTTTTAATGTACACATGTTCAATACCAATATCTTGGCAAAACCAATGAAATTGAGATTGAAATTCAGAACCATTATCAGTTCTAATTTGTTTTATTCGAAAGGGAAATTTTTCCGAAATATATTTTACAAACTTTATAGCATTTTGTTGTGTATGACGATCATACATTTGTAAGCCACGCACTCTGGTTGCATCATCAATAGCTGTATATTGATATCTTTTTATTTTTTTGCCTTTTTCTCGGAAGATACAGATCTTAACGTCAACCTGAACCTGATGGCCTGGAATTTCTTGGCTATAAAGCTTAAATTTAGGCCCAGGAGATCTTCTAGAAATATTTTTAGGTAATAGTCTTAGATTATTCCTAACGAGGATTTTACGAACTCCTGCTTGGGATAATTTGATTTCAAAATATCTTTCTAAATACCAAGAAATTCTTTGAGGCCCAAGATGATGCTCTTTCCTGATCTTGATAACCATGTCTTCAATGTGTTTTGGAGTTCTTAGTTTAGGATTCTGAGGACAAGGTTTAGAATTGATGAGAGCTACTTCACCATCGTTTTCAAGTTGCTTTTTCCAACGATAAAAAGTGTCTCTTGAAATACCATAATAACCACATAGACGAGTAATGTTGAAATCAAAACGTTGAAGATCGGTTAAGATTTTCTTCTTTCTTTTGATGTCCCGTAAAGCTTCCTTGTTCATTTCTAACCTCAATAAGTTGATACAATCGATCACTTATCGTCAGGCAAGGTAGAAACTTTCATAAATCAAGCAAGAATGATTTTAGGATTGAGAGGATTTGCGGCGATGCTTTTTAGCCTTGCCGCAAGTCCCGTCCTCCATTCATCTGGAATCAGCTTCAAGATGATCTCTTTGGGGTTTGGATTTCTCTATGTTGTTCTGGCCATTTTTGAGATTCCCACAGGGATATGGGCCGATCTTTTTGGAGCAAAAAAATCATCAATTTTTGGTGGACTGTTGCAGACATTTTCACTGACGTTATTTTTACTTGCTCTAAAATATCCTATCATGGTCATTGTGGCCTACACACTTTATGGACTTGGGACAAGTTTTATTTCTGGTGCTTTGTCAGCTCTTCTTTATTCTCATGCGAAAGAGACAGAGCTTTCAAATTTTAACTCCAATAAATATTTTTCTCTTGTCGAAAAAACATCAGTTGCAAGTTATGTAATTGCGAGTTTTGGTGTTGGATTTTTCACGAAGTATTTGGGGATTTATTCACTTCTTTTAGCTTCCCTTGTTTTTTTGATCTCGACCATTATTTTTGGTGTGCTTATTCCTGATGATAAAAGAGAGTCTCATCACAAACCTTTTGCGCAGTTTTTGGGAATAGCCAAAAGTGGGTACAGTGAGATCAAAGGTAATTTTGATTTAAAGCTTTTAATGCCTCTTCGTCTTTTAAATCACGTTGAAAGTATCTTAGGCGTTCTGTGGCTTCCTTGGATAAGTAAGCTTGGTGGAAGTGATCTTTGGTTTTCAGTTATGGCCACAGGTTCTTATTTCTCAAGATATCTCGTGAATCATTATTTTGCGAAAAAGGATAGGCCTAATTCTTATTACCCAAGAATATTAAATTCTATACTCGTGATGACTACAGGAACGATTATTTGTGCCTTTTCTAATTCGGTTTATCCGGCCCTGATTGGTGTTTGGCTTATGGCAGGAGCTAGAGGCGTATTTTTACCAGCGAATCAGGCGATTATGCATGAATCTTTCAGTGAATCGTCTCGCTCTACTGGAATATCCATGATGAACTTTATTTTTGATGTTTTTGTAGCCGTGGGATTTTTTTCAAGCAGTCTTTTTGTTGATCGCATTGGAGCAAATGTAGCTTGGTGGATAACAAGTGGAGCGTTTTTAATTTCGATTTTATTAATTGTGATTTCTAGGAGGATAAATATGAGAACAAAAACAGCGATGAAAAGAGAAGTTGGTGGAGAGGGGACTGGGGGCTAAGTAGTTAATTTTTTTACGGCTCTCAATGTCGTAAGCTATTAAAATAATTTAGATAGTCACATAGTTTTGCATTTGACGGCTTTATCTCTATTGTAATCACCATTATATTCCGATATAATATCCAGAGAGGTGATAGTTATGAAAAAGAACTTAACTGCTATCGGTTCTAGCCTAGGTTTCATCATTGATAAGCCTATTGCTGAACTTTACAACGTCGATAAAAACACAATCATTGAAGTGACACCTAAAGAGGATGGTTTGAACATTCGCTTTTTAAAAGAAAATGGTGATCGTGCTTCTGACGATGATGTGATGAATGCCGCTAAAGACATTAATAAGCGTTATGGCACGATGATGAAAAATTTAGCGAAATGAGTTTAAATCCAAAGTTTTTAACTTCTACACAAGTCATCAGCTTACACAAAGATCAGATAGATCAATTTGGTGGCTCACATGGTGTGAAGGATGTAGGTTTATTGCTTTCTGCTCTCGGACAGCCAGAATCTGGTTTTGGAGATGAATATTTTCATAAAGACCTTTACGAAATGGCCGCCGCGTATCTTTTTCACTTAGTTAAAAATCACGCATTCAACGATGGCAATAAAAGAATAGCGGCCTTAACGGCCGCTGTTTTTCTTCAAGTTAATGGACTCTATGTCACTGCTGATGAAGCAGAGTTTGAAAAACTCGTTTTAGATGCGGCACAAAGCTTTGTATCAAAAGACGAGATTGCAGAATTTTTTCGGAAGAATACGACTCCATAATTTTCATCACTAATCCCAACCAATTCGCCACAATTTTTCGTCAATTTTCTAGTCCTTATGATTAGCTCTACCTTAAGGGGCGAGGAAATAACTGCCCGATTCTTTAAAAACCTACAAGTTATTAAAATATTATTTAGATATCGACGATAGAATTGAGAGCGGTAAATCGAAATAGTCAGATTTAAGAATTAGGATTTTTTATGAAACAAGAAAAAAGAGGGAAGTTAGTGCGCAAAACTTGGCAAGAAGCTTGCGCTCACTCACTCACTCACCCCCTATAAGCTAATTGCTTTTTCTCTTTCATTTTTACTGATCTTCGGGTGTAAAAATGAAATTTCCGTCAATATAAAAAAACCAGCGAAGACAGAAGAAGCTTCCACCAATCTCAACGTCACCGTTTCAAATATTCAAGTCATCAATCATCAGGTGGTTATCACCGGAACAAACTTAACCGCAGTTAATAATTTCGAGATTAAAGATGGTAATGCTCAAACAGCGCTACAAATCGAATCTAAAACAGCAACGACAATCATTGCTAATACGCTTTCAAATGTGACCTTTGCCGCAGGAAAAATTTTAGATTTTATTTTTGCGAATGCTCACGCGCAATCCGTTTTTCAGGTGAACTTCTCTCTTTGTGATTCAACGCTGGGAGGAGCAGGTTTTAATTGCTCAATCACTCCTAATGATAAAGAAGTTCTCGCTTATGATGCCAATTCGCAACAGTGGCGACCGCGAGCAGTTAACGGATTATCTTATAAAGGCGCATGGGATGCCAATGACCCAGAGCCTGTGACCGCCGACGCCGACTCAGGGGATTATTATATTGTAAGCGTCGCCAATCCTCCGACTTACGACGTAGGAGATTGGATCGTTTTTAACGGAACAGCTTATGACTTAATTGATAACTCACAAGCGATTGTGAGTGTCGCGGGAAAAACAGGAGCCGTCACTTTAAACTTATCCGATCTTACAAATATTGCTTTAACTGCACCAACGATAGGACAAGTTTTAAGATTTAATGGAACCAATTGGGTGAATAATACTTTTACGGTTGCACCAGAAACCGATCCAACAGTAAAAACATTTGCGCAACATGATTTGCCAACTTGTGGAGTAAACCAAGTTTTAAAATCAAATGGATCAGTTTTTTCATGTGTGACCGATCAAACAGGTGCAGGAGCATTTACAGGAACAGCAAATAGAGCGGTGGTCACAGATGGATCAGGTGCTTTAACTGCTTCATCTATTACAGATACAGTCTTAGGATATTTATCAGGTGTAACGAGTAACATTCAAACACAACTCAATTCAAAACTTGGAACGAGTTTTGGTTTAGGAAACGGTAATAAGGTAATGATAACCGATGCGCTTGGTGATTCAGCACTATCAACCACCACCACGACCCAGCTTGGTTATCTTTCGGGAGTTACATCAAGTATCCAAACGCAATTAAACAGTAAGCAAGGAACATTAGGAACTGGTTCAATTACTAGCACTCATATTTTAGATGGAACAATTTCTAACGATGATCTTGCAGGCTCAATTGCTCAAAGTAAAATCACCAATCTCTCAACTGATCTGGCCAGTAAACAAGACAGTGCAGACCTCGATGCTGATGTTCGTGGAATCTTACTTGATGGATTATCAACAGTCACTAACGCCGTTATCACCGCAGGAGATTCAATTCTTTCAGCTTTCGGAAAACTGCAAAAACAGATAACAGATTTAGATTCAGCGGCACTTAAGAAAACAGGCGGAACATTAACTGTTGGAACAATTAGCGGAATCCCTGACCCCGTTGCAAACGACCAAGTAGCAAACAAAGCTTACGTCGATAGTGCAACTGGATCATTAAATCCTCAGACCCCAAGTGCTTACTCACCAAGTTGCCCTACTGGATATATTTCGGTTCCGGCGATTCCCTATTACCCTGGTCCAAGTTTTTGCGTAATGAAGTGGGAAGCAAAAACAGGAGATGGATCAACTGCGGCAACGACAGCGGCGGCAGGAAATCCAAAAGCAAGTATCAATAGAGATAATGCTAGAACTGCCTGTCGCCTCATTGGACCCGGATATGATTTGATTTCAAATGCCCAATGGCAGACCATTGCGAGAAATATTGCGGATCAAGCAGGTAACTGGAGTACGGGAACAGCTTATTCCGGAGAACTCAACAGAGGGCACTCGGACGCTACTCCAAATAATTCTCTTGCCGCCGTTGCCGACGATACAGACGCTTGTAACGGTACTGGACAAACTTGTAGCAACACTGTTTGGGATTCACAGCGAAGAACCCATTCTCTTTCTAATGGAGAAGTGATTTGGGATTTTGCAGGGAACGTCTGGGAATGGGTTACAGATAATTCTGTAACAGCGGCACTAGGTTCAAATCAATACATTTCTACCCAAAGAGCAGGCGGTAGAACTCAAATCCAATATGGAAATGACCAATTTTGTGCAACCCCAGACAGTTCACCTTATTGCGGAATGGGGTACGGGTATTTTAATTACACCGCTGGCGCTGTTCTTCGCGGTGGGCTCTGGTTCAGCGGCGTGGACTCGGGCGTCTTCGCCACGGATTTGTCCTACGCTCCTTCTAACGCGTTCGCGTTCCTCGGCTTCCGCTGTGTGTTCGTCCCGTAACGAAGTGGGGATAGTATAGAGAGCCCTTGAGGCAAGTTCTTGGAGGGCGTAAGCCCCTTGGAAGCGCGAAGCGCTCTTGGTTCTTGGGCGAATTTTTGAATGATGATTTATTTTTTAGAAATAGTTTGAGCAATGAAACGTTTCGGAATTTTTCCGAATTAGCACTGAGTCGGTTTCGGAAATTTCCGAAAGTTTCCGAATGATTCGGAAAAGTTCGGAAAAGAAACAACGAAGTTAATAAAGCCATGGATGGGGTCTTTTGAAAAAATCAGGAAAAGAAATTAGTGTTAAAAAAGCCGCTCAAATCCTTAATTTGAGTTAGAGAACGGTTTTAAATTTCATAAAACAAAAGAAGCTCATAGCAATAAAAGTCGGGCGTGACTGGTTTATTGACTATGCAAGTTTCATTTCCTTTTCGGAAAAATATGAATTTGACGCCTCTGCTAATTCGGAAAATTTCCGAAACGAGGAATCTTTTTCCGAAATTTCCGAAAACGCCACGCAAAGCATTCCGAAAGAAAAAAATGAGGGCGAAGTTCAGAAAAAGCCTTTAGGTCTTAAAAATCATCTTCCAAGCCTTAGAGTCTATGAACTCGCTAAAAAGCTCTTAAATGAAGATTTAATCAGCTTAAAAAGCACGTCTGTCCTTGATGAGAGAATCCAAAATCTTATCTTTAGCACATTGGAGGCGATTGGCTCGGGATTTTATTCATATTCGTGGGATGAAAAACGTTTTCATTACTCAAGAGCACGAGGCCATGCAGGTGGAGCAATGGCATTAATTGTCTGTCACGAAAAAACTCTTGGGAAATGGAGAAGTCTCAACTTTGAACTAGAAGAAAGCTTACTTCCGGCACTTGGAGCATTGATAAAGACCGTGGAGAAAAAAGCTCAAAAAGAAAAATACGAAGGTAGAAGAGGTGAAACATGAAAGAACCGAAGGCCTACGTTGATTCTTATCAATTAACGATTCATTTATTTCATCGGACAAAGAATTTTCCAAAGCAGTTGCGACCAACTTTAGGAAGAAGTATTGAAGAGGAAGCACTGAAACTCACCCAAAATTTAAGAAAGACATTCGTCCTTCCTAATAAAAATGAAAATATTGATCGCAAGGTCGCCTACCTTCAAGAAGCCTCACTTTCGCTTGATGATTTGAAGGTGCTTATTCAGATGAGTTATGACTTGAAAGCTATTAATGTGGCCGCCTTGTCGGAGACGACGGTCTTGACCCGTGAAATAGGAAAAGAGATTGGAGGGCTACTTAGATTTTTTAAGCCAAAGGAGCAAAGAGGGAAACTCGAATGACCTTACTTGAAAAAGTTTATGATTTTGAAAACCTGATGATTGCTTATAAGAATTGCAGGAGAGGAAAGCGTGCGACCGCGGGGGATCAGAAGTTTTTCACCAACTACCCAGAACGACTTTTAAAGATTCAAGAAGACCTAAAAAATAACATATACAAATGGGGTGAGTATCGGGAGTTTTACGTTGTCGATCCTAAAAAGAGATTAATTATGGCCGCCCCATTTCAGGACAGAATTGTTCATCATGCGCTTTATCGCGTACTTTCTCCTTACGTGGAAGAGCATCTTGCTGATTCTGTTTATGCGTGCAGAATAGGCAGGGGAAATCGTCGAGCGGTTTTGAGATTAAGAGAGGGACTTAAAAATTTTAAAAAGCGATATGCCATAAAACTCGACGTTAAAAAGTATTTCCCATCCATTAATCATAAAATTTTATTTGATGATTTGTGTGAAGTTCTTCCCGACAGGACGCTTGCAAAAATTCTTTGGACTCTGATTCAAAGTCATAAAGGTTATGGTGAAATCGGTTCAGGAATTCCTATTGGAAATCTCACATCACAACTTTTTGCCAATTTCTATTTGGCAAAAGTGGATAAGCTCATTAACGATCATTTAAGAGAGCTTGATCCTAGAGCTTTTTGTCTTCGCTATATGGATGATCTGGTTATCGTTGGAGCAAATAAGAATGATGTTTGCCATATTTCAAAACTAGCCATCGCCAAAGCAAGTGAGAGGAAACTTGAGATTCCAACTTACAAAAGAGTTCATCTGGACAATGATCCCATTCCTTTCTTGGGATATTTGGTTTCGGCAGACTTTATACGTCCGCTTTCTCGAAACAAAAGAAAAATAAAACGCAAACTTTATAAACTGGAAAAGAAAGAAGTCCGCGAGAGTTACAAACAAATGGTCAGGCTTTCTTATGAAAATTGGGCAAGTTTAAGATGAGATTAAAAAAAATAAGCAAAATAAAGGTGAGAAAGACATCTAAGTCCTCTGGAGTTTGTGGTTACGCTGGCGCTGTTCTTCGCGGTGGGAACTGGAACAACGACGTGAACACGGGCGTCTTCGCCACGAATTTGAACAACGTTCCTTCTAACACGAACACGAACATCGGCTTCCGCTGTGTGTTCGTCCCGGGTCTTAGGTTCGAGACTGGATTAAAGTTTTGGCGAGCAAGATTTAGCTTTGGAATTTCCAAACTAACTCGCAATTCTATGCCTCTAGGCAACTTTAGTCTTTCTTTCCTAGGTCACGCAAGTAAAGAGGGTGGGGACTCTCTTTACTTGGGATCTAAAAAGTTATTATTTTTTATCCTTCTTATTTTTTCATTTCATCTTTCAGCAAGTGAAATAGATCGCATTTTGAAAAATGATGACCTTATGAAGATTGCCCAGAGGAATATTCATAAAGTCAAAAATGCCTACGGAGATCGGGTCAGTGATTACGCCGAAGATATTAAAAAATGGAATCCTAATATTAGCGATTGGAAAACTCCACCGACAAATCAATTTATTTACATTAGTTACCCTTACAGTCCTTATGTTACAGGAATTAGTTGGGCGAGTCCCTTAGGCGTCTATAAAGAGCCTCACGAATTTAAACGCGAGGTTCACTTATCATTTTATTATGCTAGCTCATTTGGAAATTATACGGAACAAACGAGCGAGCAAAATGTGAAATCTGGACAAAACTTTCCAGTGACCTTTGGACTTGCTACGGGAATTTCTGATGAGAAGAAAGAAAACTTCTTTGTGACTTCGGTTTATGTGGCCCAGTCTTCAAAGGGAGAGATTAATGGAAATAGTGAGGCCAGCAATTCGGAAGTCTCGATTCCTGGGGAGGTGGGAATTAATCTTTATTATCAGAGATTCAATGTCGAATCAGAATGGGGATTTTTTGGGGGCTATGACTACGAGTCCTTAAATACTTTTAACACCAATGAGATCATAACAGGAAGTCCGGTGGAGAATGTGAATAATCAGCTTCACTATGCGACTTTAGGAGTTGTGAAGAATTTTGATTTATTGAATATGGACTTAAGTTTAAAAGCATCGCTTTCGAGAATTTTGTTATCTCGAAGCGGTGACGGGCATGATCTTTCGGGGAATAGATATTTTGTAAATCTTACTTATAAACCAGAGGGAAGATTTTCTTTTGGAGTTTTTTACAAGAGGCATATTTTAAAGGGATCGACTGATTTAACGATTGATCGAATTGGGGCGAGAGTGGGGATTTTTGTGTTTTAATTATTTTATTACAGAAAAGTTTAACTAAAAACGGTTATGGATTAAATTTCAAGGTAAATGATTTATTTAAATAAAGGCTTATATGAAATTTGACCATAGCTTAGACCGTTCTCAAGAAATTGAAAATATTCGTTTAAAGGTTGTTTCTTTCATTCGCAAGGCCGAATATAAAAAGGCCTATAAGTTCCTGCTAAAAATATCCCCCAAATATCCTAAGAGTTATTACATTGTTTCGATGCTTGCGACTTTAAATGCAGAGGACTCTTTTCTTTTATCTGATAAAGAAATGCAAAGAGATTTTGATCTGGCCGCAAAGAAACTTCGCGTGCTTTTATATTCAGTTAAAGGGGCGACAGAGAAACTTAAGAATAGAAATATTAACGAGTATTACTGGTTTTCTCAGCAACATAAAAAACAATATGAGCTAGGCCTTAGAGAACTTGCTGTAAAAAATTGGGGTGGGTATTATCCAGCAGGAGTGGGGGCAGCTAACCATGCTTACAAATTAAAGCTTAAGGGGCAGTATGCACGATCTGTAAAATGGGCAAAAATTTCAGAAATGTGTTGGGAAAAATTCTTTAAAAAAGTCGATGCCACTTATCACGATGCTTGGTTTTGGTATGCTTTAAGTTTAGGCCTTCAAGGGAAAAAAGAAGAGTTTAATAAGGCCATGATTCATTCGGCAAAACTAGGGAAGCTAAATGTGAAGAAGCATCCTTCTTTTAAGAAATTAAAGCGAATGATTGGCGATGGTCACTAAATTAAACCCGAAGGCACTAGGGGAGTGCCTTGGAAAATTTTGAATTAATTTTTTCTGAGCCATACTTGGCACGAATTTCATCTAAAGATAATTTTCCACGATACCAGCGAGTTTTGCTTGACTGTGGTCTGAAATACCACATTTCTTTTTGCATGCTCCAAATGAAGCCTGCGCTTTTTAGAGCTTCTTTGTGGGGCTTAGTTTGGCCACTAATCCAGAGCCATGCGCCGCAAATTTCGATTGTTAATCCTATACAATTAATGATGGCATTAAGAGCTGTGTTTAGGGCTTCACCGTAGTTATTAATTGTATCAAACTCATTAAGGTGAATGGGAAATGTTTCTTTTGAAAGTGATTCAAAGGCTTCATTCACCGCTTGCATCATCGCAGTTCCGGCAGGATTAACGTCTGGGTGATAAATTTTGCAGGCCTTGCGGTAAGCAGATTTCACTTGTTCAAGTGAAATTTCTTTTTCATTAATTGATAAAATGCTTAGTGCGTCGATTGTTTTCATAAAAGCACCTTTAAGTTTTAAGAGATCGTCTTTGATCCCCTTTCATATGGACAGAAGGGGTCAAAGACAGGCTCCTAAGGAACGAAATGGAGTTTCAGCGAAGGCCCTTGGGGGCAGAGGAGTGACAAAAATTTATTTTTTGGCATGACGATGCGGCAGAGCGATCAGAAACGAAGATGGAGAGAGTGAAAAAACGCAAAGGGGCTTTAAAGCTTCGATGAGATAAATATGGTTAGTGAAAAATTTCAGAAAGAAGAAAGTTATTTATCGCCTTTCATGCTTTGAAGCATCGGCAGGATGATGCGTAATTTGTTTTCATCAAGGTTAGATACGATGTCTTGGCACTCTTCAACCATTTCATGGCGAAGCGGGGTTGTTTTTAAGAGTTGATAAAACAGCTCCATCGTAAATCCAAAACTAAAGACAATATGCTGAATCTTTTTATCTGTTAGGTGGACTCTTCCATTTTCGATGAAGCCGATGGCATTTTTGCCAAGCTTGCAAATTTTGGAAGCTTCGTATTGGTCAATTTTTTTCATCAGTCTCATCTCTTTTATAACTTTGCATTCTCGCGTTACTCGGCGGTGGCAAAATCTTCTGTCTAGCCTGTTTTTAGTGCCACTCCTTCTTCTAATTGAATTAGCATCAGTTGAGGCCTGAACTTTTCCGCTCCTTAAGTCCTCAATCTCGGAGTCGCTGAAACCGTATTTTTCTTGGAAGAGTAGAAATTTTTCGGTGCTGATCGGGCCTCTCCCGTTTTCGAGTCGTTCAATATTTTTAAACGAGAAGTTAAAAAGTAATCCAGCTTGTTGGCGGTTTAATTTTCTAAGGAGTCTCATTTTTTTTAAGAGGACTGCGTAATCAGAGAGCATAGTTTGGTCATTATCTAAATTAAGATTTGTCATTTTGATTTCCTTTGATGTTTTGAAACTTGTTTTTGGATGAGTTAAAAGAGATCAAGCGTTTGCTTGCTGAAAAAGATGAGCGAACTCATGGACTTACAGAAAACTGTGCCCCAGAATGCAAGCATGCGCTTGCCACTGCTATTTGTTTTTGATTCTGGTAAGGATTTGGCAAGGACAAATGGAAAGAGCACGAAATACAGAGAAATAAACCAGTAAGACTTACTTTTCGCTCATAAATTTTTAAGTGGTTAGGATTCTTGGACTTTTGAGAGATTACCGAAAAACATGAAAATCAAATGGAGCGGATTACAAGGGTTGAACTTGCGACCTTCTCGATGGCAACGAGACGCTCTACCACTGAGCTAAATCCGCATTTGTATGGTGTGCTCGAAAATATAATGATCGTGTTAAAATCTGTCAAATAATTTTAACTTTTTCTCCATTTTTAGTGATTAAGTTTCCACTAAATTCAAAGCTTTCAGGGTTAAAGGCCGGGGTTTTCCCGTGGCCTCCCGGAATATCGATAATGTATTGCGGCAGAGTCCAACCAGGTAGCCTATTGTGAAGAGGAGCAAAGATTTTGCGGCCTTCTTCTAAAGGCACGTAAAAATTCATCGCCCCACGGGCCTCATCAGAATGGTGAAGGTAGTAAGGCTTCACTTTGATATCAGCTAAAGCGGTAAATAAATCGTATAGCGCTTCTGTTGAATCATTCACACCTTTAAGCAACACACTCTGAGAAAACACTTCTATATTATTTTCATTTAAAAGAAGAATCGCTTCTCTCACATCATCAGTTAATTCACTCACATGATTGACGTGGATCATAACCATTGAGCGCTTAAATAAATGAGCAGAGCTTTGAAGGATGGCAATTAATCCTTCTTCAATTCTCGAAGGAAGAATGACAGGAGTTCTAGTATGAAAACGGACGTATTTCACCGAACCGATCTCAGAGAATTCCTGGATGTAAGCGGCCAGTTTTTCATTGCTTAAAATAAAAGGATCACCACCAGTAAAAATCACTTCGTTGACTTCAGGGTTTGCCTTTAAATAAGAAAGCGCTTCCTGAAATTTCTGATCGAAGATTTCATCTTTGGCCGAGAGTTCATTTTTTCTAAAGCAATAACGGCATAAAACCGGGCACACCGTTGTCGGTGTAAAAAGGACACGGTTTTCATAGCGGTGAATGAGTTGATTATTTTTTGCGTGAACCTTGTCTCCAATAGGATCAAGGCGTCCGTCGTCTTTATTTTCATCAATGTGGGGAAGAAATTCATTCCAAAGAGGAGAGCCTGGTCCTGCCTCTAAAATTTTAGCGGCAAAAACACGCGGGATAAAAATCGGATAATTCACCTGAGGAAAGTCACACCCGAAAAAATCTTTCAGGTCCTGATTGTTTTTCAGCGCTTCTTTAAACTCATGAGTCCAGCTCATTCGCTCTTTCCTGCATCCGTTTCTGTTTTATTTTCTGCTAAGTCTTTTTTGATTTCTTTGATGTAGTGGTGACGTGCCCACCAGGCAGTTCCTCTGATTAAACAAGCGCCCATGATCGACATGCCGATAAAGTGATAGAACACTTCCGTCATTGTTAGGCGTCCTGAATTTGTCAGTGTGTAGTACATCCATTTTAGAAGAATTAGGTGCAGAACCAAGATAATCAGCTGCTGCAAGCGGTACCACATATTTTCTTTTGTAATAAAATCTTTCATTATTTCTTGAGCCATTTGGCGATGTCTTCAGCACCAGGAGAGCGAAGATCTGTTAGTTTTTTTAGCTTAAAGGACTTCTGCATATCACTCCATAGGCAACGTGCATACAGAATATTTCCTTCCGGCGAGTTTAGTAAACTAGTTAACTTTACCGGTCGCCATTCGTTCTTATGATTTCCACCGCTGTAGAGAATTTCCACGACGGCCGCTTCTTTCACCAGTTTTTCTAAGATTTTAAATTTCTCCGGCAGCTCTTCGATGTCCAGCTTCTCAAATTCACTCAAACTGAAGAGATGACCATGGCGTTTGAGCATGGGAGAGAGGGGCGTTCTTACACGATCAAGCGAGTGCAGGAAAACTTTTAAGGCCGCAAAAGCATCATCGGTTGCGCGGTGATGGTTTAAAAGCGGAATATCTAATTCTTTAACCAAAGTCGCAAGTTTGTGGTTAGGCAGTTCCATGTGCGTATGGCGCGCTAATTTACAAGAGCAGTAAACATCATTTTTTGAGAGTTCTAAGTTGGATTTCTGCATGCCCATCACCACAAAACCCATATCGAATTTTGCGTTGTGGGCGACTACCGGAAGGTCTGCCATAAAGTGTTTTAGTTCATGTAAAACAGCTTGCAGAATGGGTGAGTCTTTCACCATTTCGTCAGTGATATTGTGAATCGCAGTGGTGTGCGGGGGAATGGGAATTTGTGGGTTAATCAGCGTCTGAAAAACCGTCGTTTCTTCGGGGGTTATTTTCATGGCCGCAATTTCAATAATGCGATCAACAAGAGGGGAAAGCCCCGTTGTTTCAAGGTCGATAGCAATGATTCCCTGAGGGAAAAATTCCAGCACGCGTGCCTTCTCGGCCGCAGTTAAATTGAGATCGTTTGCGCTTTGCGTTTTTATCACTTAAATGACGGCCCTTTCATTGACAATAGATGCCATTGTCTTTACAAATTTAGGCGTACTTTAAACTAAAAAATTTAAGGATTCAATGAATGAAAAACTTTGATGTTGTTGTACTTGGGTCAGGCCCAGGTGGTTATGTAGCTGCAATTAGAGCAAGCCAGTTAGGAAAGAAAGTCGCAATCGTAGAAATGGATAAATTAGGGGGCGTGTGTCTTAACCGTGGGTGTATCCCAACTAAGGCCGTTTTAAAGTCTGCCCACTCAGTTCATGAAATCGCCGATATGAAGTCTTTGGGGATCGATGTTGAGCTAAAAGGGCTCAACGGAGCGACAGCTGTAAAGCGCGCTTCTGGGATCGCTGATCAGATGTCAAAAGGGATTGCCTTTTTGATGAAGAAAAATAAAATCGAAGTCATCACTGGTTTCGGTAAAATCAAAACTAAAAATTCACTTGAAGTAAAAACAGCGACAGCTGTTGAAACAATTAACTTCACTAACCTAATCGTGGCAACTGGTGCTCACTACAGATCATTCCCTGGTCTTGAGCACGATGGAAAGCGCCTGATTGGAGCATGGGAAGCGGTAAAAATGGAAACTCTTCCAAAGTCTATCGGGATCATTGGTGCCGGAGCTATCGGTGTTGAGTTTGCTTACTTCTGGAATGCGTTTGGTGTAGACGTTCATATTTTCGAACTTCAAAAACACTTACTTCCAATCGAAGATGATGATTCATCAGTTGAAGTGGAAAGAGCTTATAAAAAATACGGAATTAAACTTTCTCTTGGAATCGAAGGCGTGCGTGCTGTGAATAACGGTAAAGACGTTTCGATCTTTGAAAAAGTTAACGGAAAAGAAGTTGAGCACAAGTTTGAAATGGGATTAATCGCTGTTGGTATGACTGGAAACATCGACAACATCGGATTAGAAGCAGTTGGTATTAAAACTGACCGCGGATTCATTTCTGTAAACGATATGTACCAGACAAACGTTCCAAACATCTACGCTATCGGTGACGTTTCTGGACCTCCTCTTCTTGCACACGCAGCTTCTCACGAAGGTGTAACGGCTGCTGAGCACTTAGCAGGAGCTCACCCACACGCAATCGATAAAATGAACATCGCTGGATGTACATACTGTCAGCCACAAGTAGCTTCTGTTGGATATACAGAAAGAGAACTTAAGGCAAAAGGAATCGAGTATAACGTAGGAAAGCTTCCATTTACAGCTAACGGTAAGGCCGTTGCTTCAAATGAAAATACTGGTTTCGTAAAAACGCTTATGGGCAAACACGGCGAAATGCTGGGAGCTCACATCGTTGGGACAAACGCGACTGAGCTTATTCACGAATACGTTCTTTTCAAAACTATGGAAGGAATTGATGAAGAGATCTTCGCTACAGTTCACCCGCACCCGACACTTGGTGAGTGGTTAGGTGAAGCAGTACTAGCGTCTAAGAAGAGAGCGCTGAACTTCTAATTTTAAATTTTGTTTAAGGAGACCTATATATGAGACACGAAATCGTAATGCCGCAAATGGGAGAGTCAATCACTACTGGTACCATCACTAAGTGGCACAAAAATGTCGGCGATAAAATCGCTGTAGACGAAACACTACTTGAAATCTCTACGGATAAAGTAGAGTCAGAAATTCCTTCTCCATACGAAGGAGTCATTGTTGAACTTCTTTATAAAGAAGGCGACACAGTTGACGTTCAAAAGCTAATCGCAGTTGTCGATGATGCTCCAGGCGCAACAGCTTCAGCTCCGAAAGCGGCAGCAGCTCCTGCACCTGCAGCGGCTCCAGCTTCTGCGCCGGCGGCGAAAGCTGCCGCACCAGCAACAACTGGTGGCGCGAGATACGAAATTGTAATGCCTCAAATGGGAGAGTCAATTACAACAGGTACAATCACTAAGTGGCACAAAAAAGTAGGGGATAAGATTGCAGTTGATGAAACTCTTCTTGAAATCTCTACAGATAAAGTTGAATCAGAAATCCCTTCTCCATACGAAGGTACTATTCTTGAGCTTCTTTACAAAGAAGGTGATACGGTTGACGTTCAAAAACTAATCGCGGTTGTTGGTGAAGCAGGAGCAGCAGCTCCAGCTACAGCGGCACCAGTAGCAGCAACTCAAGCTTCAGTGAGTGCGCCAGCTCCAAAAGCTGCAGCACCAGCTCAAGCTCAAGCACAAGAAGCTCACTCTGCAGACGGAAGATTCTACACTCCACTTGTTAAAGCAATGGCAAAAGAAGCAGGAATTCCTCTTTCTGAGCTAGCGAACCTTAAAGGAACAGGAGCAGCAGGAAGAGTTTCTAAAGCAGACTTCGAAGCTTACGTAGCAGGCGGAAGAAAATCTGCAGGCGCAGCTCCAAAAGCAGCAACTTCAGCTCCTGTGGCATCAAAAGCTCCTACAGCACCAGCTCCAGCAGGCCCTGTTTTCAGACCAGGCGAGAGAGTTGAAATCGTTCCTATGGACAACATGAGAAAAGCTATCGCTCGCAACATGCAAGCTTCTAAGCTTACTTCTCCACACGTTAACTCAATCGACGAAGTCGATATGACAAACCTTGTGAAGTTTAGAGAATCATTCAAGAAGCAATTCGAAAAAGAAGAAGGCTTCTCTCTGACTTACACTCACTTCATCCTATACGCTATCGTTCAAGCTCTTAAAGAGTTCCCGATCGTAAACTCATCAATTGACGGTGATAACATCGTTTACAAAAAAGATATCAACCTTGGATGTGCGGTAGCTGTTCCAGGTAACGGTCTTGTTGTTCCGGTTATCAAAGGTGCAGACAACTTAAACATCCGCGGAATCGCACGTGCTCTTGATGTTTTAGTAAACAAAGCTAAAGCTAAAAAATTAACTATGGATGATATGTCAGGTGGAACTTATACTTTCACAAACAACGGATCATTCGGAATTTTAGCAGCGACTCCAGTTATCCTTCAGCCGCAAGTGGGGATCTTCTGTGTTGGTACAATTGCAAAACGTCCAGTGGTAACTAAAGACGATGCAATCGCTATCCGTCAGATGATGTACGCAACTCACACATACGACCATAGAGTTATTGATGGTGAAGTAGGATCGAAATTCCTTCGCCATGTAATCAACACACTTCAAACTATGGACCCTGCGGGATTATTCTAATGAAAAACTTATCAGCTTTAGCTTTATTACTTTTAGCTGTGTCTTGTTCATCGACTCCGGACGTGCGTCCGGGGGCCGATGGTATTCATTCAATTAGTCTTCTTGGGGAAGATGTAAAAGACACGGAAGGAGCCGCTCACAAGCAGGCCCGTGCTTATTGTGAGAAACAAAATAAAAAAATTGAATATCTTAGTGACGATACAATAAAGGCTACTCCTAATGAGGTAGTCGTTGATAAAGCTCTTCTTAAAGAAGAGAATACTGTCGCAACAGATATTAAATTCAAATGTAATTAATTAAAGAGGGTGGGACTATTTAATGACTAACGATTTATCTATTCCCGCCTCTGTCTTAATCATCGCCCAAAACGCCGAAAAACACCTGAGACGCTGCCTTGATTCACTCAAAGCTTTTAAAGAAGTAGTGATCATTGATGGTGGAAGTAAGGATAAAACGGAAGAGATCGCTAAAACTTATCCCAATGTAAAATTCGTTAAAAACCCATGGCCCGGATTTATTCCGCAAAGAAACGTTTCAATTGATAACGCTTCTTACGAGTGGTGTTTTATGATCGACTCTGATGAAGCCGCCACTCCTGAGCTGGTAGAAGAAATCAGAAAAGTTGTGGAGAAAAATGACCGCAAGATTGCCATGTGGCGAGTGGTGAGAACAGAGTACTTTGAAGGCGCGGCCATTGAATACGGACATGGCAGAAGCGACTATCAGGAAAGACTCTTTTTAAGGGACAGGACAAGATACACTGGTGGAAACCACCACTTGCACCTTATTGATGGAATTGATTTAGGAAAGCAGCCTCACTTGATGGCCGATTTTCCTCGCCACGTAAGAGTGCTTCACGATCCGGATTATGACCTGGATGCCATGATCATCAAGATGCCTCGCTTTTCAATGCTGATTGGTTCTGAAAAGTTTAATAAGGGCAGACGCGTTTCGGCCCCAGAAGTTATCTTCTCCTTTGTCTGGACGGCCATTCGCATGAGCTGGCGTTCGAGAAAGATGGGGAAGAGAGGAATTGTCCTAGCGTTTATGAAAGCGTACAGCGACTCTCTGGCAAAACTTTATATTTATGATCTTCAAAATTTCCGCAATATCAAACAAAGTGAAGCGGATAAAAAGTACGTAGGATAACATTGAAAAAAATTTCTGGTTTTACATTTATTAAAAATGGTCTGACCCTAGGATATCCAATCCTGGAGAGTGTGCTTTCTATTGAGCCTATCTGTGATGAAGTTGTCATCAATGTAGGTTTTGATGACCAGGAATGCACAAAAGACGACGGGACATATGCTTATTTAACGTCAAACCTTAAAGGTGAGAAATACAAATTCATTAAAAGCTGGTGGGACCCTGCTATCCAAAAAAGTGGGTTGATTCTTTCTCAGCAAACTAATATTGCTCTAGAGCAGTGTACTGGGAAATACTGTCAGTACATCCAGGGTGATGAATGTATCCACGAAGACGATCTGCCGGCGATTTTAGCTGGAGTAGAAGAGATGGAAAAAAATGACCAGATCGATGGTCTGGTTTTTAACTACATGCACTTTTACGGAAATGTGGACATCTATAAGTACACGAGAACGATGTACAGAAGAGAGGTCCGCCTGGTGAGAAATCACAAAGGAATCAAGTCGTGGTTAGATGCCCAAGGCTTTAGAAAGGCCGATGATACAAAACTTAAAGCGCGCTTGATTAAGGCGAGAATTTTCCACTACGGTTGGGCAAGACCAGAAAAAGTCATGGCCAAAAAAGTGGTGGCCTTCGACCGCCTTTACCACGGTAATGCTAAAGATAATCAAAAACAGTTCGCCTACACGCGTGTGTGGGGTTTAAAGAAATTTAAAGGTACTCACCCAAAGGTGGCCAAACCATGGTTAGATGCCAACCGCAATGAGTTGGATTTTGATAAACTTCCATTTCAATTTTCATCGCGTATCCTAGATGTCATCGTGAGTGATTTAATTGAAAGTGCTACCGGTTACCGAATCGGTGAGTACAAAAACTACAAGCTGATTTAAATGAAAATTATTCTCTTTAACGGATACGATGTTTGGGGTGGTGGTGAGAAGTGGAACTTCGAAGTCGCTCAGAAAATTTTATCCGCTGGGCATGAAGTGGTTTTTATTGGGCCAGCGAATGGAGAACTTTTTAAGCGTTTTGATAAACTTAAAACGACTCACCCTAATCTCGATACTCTTGAGTTTCCAATCACTGATAAGACCTACCTCAACTTAGTTAAGCAAATGGTCTTCTGGCAGCTTTTAAACCAAATTAATGCCGATGCCTTCGTCTTTAACTCTTACCGCGACGTAAGAGCTCTCGGATGGGCCGTAGGGCGCTCGCATATTAAAAAGCGCATCCTGCGAGTTGGGACACCACATGCTCCAAAAAATAAGTGGAGCTACCGCCTGACTTTTAAAAATGGCATCAATATTTTCGTTGGGATTTCTGAAGACTGTATTGAAGCATTCAGAAAAACAGTTCCTGAATTTCTTGAAGGAAAAACTATCGCTAAGATCACTAATGGAATCAAACTCGATGAGTTTGTGCCCGTTAAAAAAGAAATCGGTGAGACCTTTATCTTTGGAAACTGCTGCCGCCTGACTGATCAAAAAGGTCTTTCACTCTTTTTACAGGCCATGAAAATCCTAGTGGATCAAGGTCACAAGGTGAAGGCGATAATCGCTGGAGACGGTGAAGACAAAGAAAAGCTACTTAAGGAAAGAGGTGAACTGGGATTGGATTCAATTGTTGAATTCACCGGACATATCGAGAAAACAGCGGAGTTTTACCCACAGATCGATGCCTTACTTTTTACTTCTTACTTTGAAGGGACAGCAAGAACGATTCTCGAGTCGTACGCTTGTGCCAGACCTGTCATTGCTTTTAAGGCCAGCAGTATGGCCGAAATGGTAAACGATGGAGTTGATGGTTATTTTGCCGAAGCCTTCAGCGTAGATGACCTCGCTAAAAAAGCAGCGCTTATGATCGCCGATAAAAAGAAAGTCCTGGAAATGGGCCAAGCGGGAAGAGCAAAGGTCGAACGCGAATTCTCAAGCGATGCGACCTATGCTGAATGGGTCAAATTAATTACAACCTAAATTATTCGCACTTAACGTGAGCTGTGATCTTCTTAAGTTTTGCGTACGGATCATTGTCTACACTTACAGAGCCTGATTCATTTGAAACCAGGACAACCCTTCCATAATGTTTTTTGTAGGTCAGGACGTTTTCAAGCCATGAAAGAGTGTATGAGCAGACCTGAGTCTCTTCACTCTTATTTGTAATCGTTAACGTCACAGTGTTGTTATTGTCACGAGAAACGCTGAAATCCGGCGTATAAGCAAAAACTGAGAATGAAGATAAGATTGATAGGGCAAGAATCATTTTTTTCATCATTAACTCCTTTTAAGATGCGAGGTAATGAAAGTGTACTGCCCCAAAAACAAAAAGGCACCGCTTTCGCAGTGCCTTTTAGATTTTTTTAGAATTTGTTAATGTAGTTAGCTAGGTTCGGGAAATCGATGAATGGGTTTCTGTTACCTTGAGCATAGTGGATTTGGTTGTTTCTTTCCATTTCTGCGTCATCAACTGGATC
Organism: Bacteriovorax sp. As-1; assembly: GCF_058446905.1. Classification (NCBI taxonomy): domain Bacteria; kingdom Pseudomonadati; phylum Bdellovibrionota; class Bacteriovoracia; order Bacteriovoracales; family Bacteriovoracaceae; genus Bacteriovorax; species Bacteriovorax sp. As-1. The sequence continues at coordinate 559,088 of NZ_CP184341.1, read as the reverse complement.
GATTTCGTTCCACTTTCTTAGAACTCTTTCTTCAGCAGCTGGAACTTTGATTTTGTATCTAACTGAGAAGTAGAAGATAGCGCGAGCAACGTTTCCTTTGTGTTCTGTTGGTGGTTCGAAAAGATCATCGCTTCCGCCATCGTTAGATGAACCTGATTTTGAAGCTTCACAATAACCAGCAAGAGCGCCGTTGTCGTGAGAGATGTCAGCGAAGTCGTAGTTTCCTCTAACTGAGTTTGCTCTTGAGTCTGTTGGGAAAAGGTGGTGCAGGTCTGATTTCTGCATATCTTTTGGGAATGACCCTGTGAATTTTGATTGTGGCCAAGTGTGTTCGCAGTTGATTTGGTTGCTGTTTGGAATAGCACCTGGTTTTACGCCTGCTCCAGAAGAGAAAGTTTTGTGACAGTAAACATCCTTAATGAATGTTTTACCGTTGCTTTCTTCAAGGTGAAGTTTTCCGAAAAGAACTTTTCTCGCTCCATCGTATCCTAGAACTCTGTGTCCGTAGCAGTTCGCTACACCTTCTTGGTCGCAACCAAGAGTGTCTCTTCCACCTTTAGAATCTCTTTGGTGGTTAGAAGCTAATACATTGTAGATTTCAGTTTTAAGAGCCTCGTCTTTTACTTGTCCTTTAGCAATCACTTGCATGAAAGCTTCTGGGTAGTAAGTTGATTCAGCAGCAGATGCTACCGATAAAAGAGCAAGGAGAAGTAAGCCAATCGTTGTCTTCAAAATAAATCCCTTTGTTGAAAAGTTAAGAGCAGGTGGAATTTAATAGAAGCCATTAGACTTGGCCAATAGAAAGTATTAGTTTGGACTAATAAAAAACTTACAGATTTCTTGAGATTCTTACTTGCCTATGGGAGTCATAAAGACATCATAGGCAAGTTTTATTGAGGACTTAGCAGATTAAAAGTCTGAAATTTGGTCGATTAGTTCTGGGTGATCGATAAATGGGTTACGGTTCCCTTGAAGTTTTTCGATTGCGTTGTTACGTGCCATTTCAGCATCATCAACTGGGTCTAGTTGGTTCCATCTTCTTAGGAACTCTTCTTGAGCGTCTCCAATTGGCATTTTGTAGCGGATAGAGAAGTAGAAGATAGCGCGGGCCACGTTTCCTTTATGAGACGTTGGCGGTTCGAAGTAAGTGTGCCCACCAGAAGTTACAGAGGCTCCAGAGCGGCTAGCATTACAGTTAGAAAGATTTTCGTTTTTCACTACGTCAGCGAATTCGAAGTTTCCTCTTGTAGAGTTAGCTTTTGAGTCAGTTGGGTAAAGGTGGTGAAGGTCTGATTTTTGAAGTTCGTTAGGAAATGCTTTTGTGAATTTAGATTGTGGCCAAGTGTGCTCACAGTTAAGTTGGTTTTGGTCTGGCATGTTTCCTGGACCAACACCTTTTGTATAATTGATTTCACAGTATAGGTCTTTTACGAAATATCCTTCAGGTCCTTTCTCAAGGTGAAGTTGGCCGAATAAGGCTTTTTTCGCTGGATTATAACCAAGGGCCTTGTGGTTTTTCATCGCAATTTTAAAAAGGTCTAGCTTAAGGGAGTCATCTTTCGGGTTTGGTGCAAAAGCGAAAGCGTTAAATGAAATAAAGCTCGCCAGCAAGAAAATCATTTTAAAATTTTTCTTCATTCGTCATTCCTTTGATTGTGTTGAGGCACACGAAAAGTCTAAGAGAACAATATTAGAATGACTAATATTTTTTATTAGGATTTAGTTAAAAATTACGAATGTAAGAATTTTTTTTGAAATGAAATTAATTCAGAGAATCCAGTCTCTTTTTGATCCCGTCTTCGCGGCCTTCTGTCGTTGGTTCGTAAAACTTAGGAGTTCCCATTGGAGAATAGTCCTGTTTTACCCAATGACCAGGATAAGAATGAGGATAGAGATAAGGTTTTGTATTAGGAGGTGGGGAGTTTTTCAAATGATTTGGAACCTCAATTGTTCCCTGCGATCTGACATACTCAAGCGCTTGATCTATCGCAAGATAGGCAGCATTACTTTTAAATGTTGAAGCTAGGTAAGTTGTCGCGTGCGCCAAAATAATTCTCGCTTCCGGCATCCCGATTTGGGAGACAGCATGAAGGGCATTGGTTGCGAGGGTTAAAGCAGTTGGGTCAGCATTGCCCACATCTTCACTGGCAAAAATAACTAAACGGCGAGCGATAAAAACTGGATCTTCTCCACCATCAATCATGACTGCTAACCAAAGAATGGCCGCTTGTGGGTCACTTCCGCGCATACTTTTAATGAAAGCAGAAATCACATCGTAGTGGCGGTTGCCACCTTTATCAAAAGCGCGGGCATTGTCGATGATGAGTTGCTTAACAGTTTCTTTCGTTGGGTTTTCTAATTCGAGTGTCGCCTCAAGTGAGTTAAGGGCAACACGCGCGTCTCCTCCAGCATAGCTGGCAAGAACTTTTACCAGTTCTTCTGAAAGAGTGAGTCCACTTTTTTTAAGTGCATTCGACAGAATCGTTTCAATCGCTTCAGCACTTAGAATTTTTAATTCAATAATGTGCATGCGAGAAAGAAGCGCTTTATTCACTGAGACGCGAGGGTTTTCAGTCGTCGCTCCAATAAGAGTAAAAGAGCCGACTTCAATATAAGGAAGAAGGGCGTCTTGTTGGGCCTTATTAAAACGGTGGATCTCATCAATAAAGATAATCGAATAGCGTCCTGTGCTTTCTTTGATCTTCTGAGTTTCCGCAATAATCTTCTTGAGATCGGCAACTCCACCTAAAACGGCGTTAAATGTGTAAAATTCCTTTCCGGAAAGCTTTGCCAAGAGACGGGCCAGGGTGGTTTTCCCTGTTCCTGATGGCCCAAAGAGGATCAGGCTGGGGAAATTTTTTTGCCTCAAGTAGGGGTACTTTTGAAAAATTTCCGAATGTCCGATAAACTCAGAGAATTCCTCTGGGCGGATACGGTGGGCCAGGGGAGCATTTTCCCCATCATTATAGTCTGGTTCGTACGCTTTAGACGTGGATTTGCCCGAGGAAGTTGTTTCTTCGTCCTCTGTGAGTTCTGTGTCAAATAGTGAAGTTTGCTTTTTTACCACGGTACGCCTAAAAGTCATTGACTCTAAATCGGCGTTATCTTACAGTGATGGAACTTTTTTATCTACAACTTTTGTAGTCCTAATGCCAAGAAAGAGGAGGTGACTTAAAATGGCTCAAGATCCACAATCAGCAATTACAGTTATGATCGACGAAAGATCTGGTGTAGAGCGTTCTCTGAAGAAATTCAAAAGAATGTGTGAATCATTTGGTGTTGTACGTGAGTACAGAAAACGCCAAGAGTACAAAAAACCTTCTGTTAAGCACAAGGAAAAAACCGAAGCTGCAGACAAGAGAAGAAAGAAAACTGCTATGAAATCAACGAGAGTATCTAAATACTAGTCGTCGTTTCTTAGACAAATTCTAAAAAATTGTACAAAATCAAAAGGCTCCGAACCGGGCCAAAAAAGCTCCCGAATGGGAGCTTTTTATTTTTTAGCTTCAAGAGTTCGGACCGGCCTTTTTTTTTTGGGTGAAGAAATGGAAAAATCACAAGTCACAGAAAATTTAAAAGCACTTAATGGCTGGATGTATGACGAGGCTTCAAAGTCGATTCAAAAAGAGTTCACTTTTAAGAGTTATTTAAAAACCATTTCATTCGTTAACACCATCGCTTGGTTCGCTAACCGCGACAACCATCACCCTGACCTGGAAGTGAGTTTTGGTCGCTGCCTGGTAAAACTCACAACTCACGATGCGGGAGGAGTCTCTGAGAAGGATTTCGCCCTGGCAAAATGCATCGATTCTCTGTGAAAAACACCAAAAATCTATTAATTTTATTGGGAGAGTGATAAGTCTTCACCATTGTTTATGGTAGATTTATGAAGGCTGTTGCATTAGCACTTTCTCTTTTGTCACTGAATGCTTGGGCCATCTCGAAAGAGGATATCGGCGCACTCAATGAGTTGTTTATCAAGACCATTGAGAAAAATGAAAAGAGAGCAAATACAGGTGTGGCCGTTTCAGTTTTCACTGTCAATGAAATCATCATGCAAAATGGCTACGGTTATGCTCTAGGGTGGATGACCAATACAATGAACCCACAGGCCTCATGGTTTTTTCACGGTGGAAACATTGATGGTTTCTCGGCCATGGTTCTTTTTTCGTACGAACTCAATGTGGGAATCGTCGTCCTGGTTAATGACAACGCTTCTGATTTAAATGACCTTTTGGTGACCAATTTACTTCGTTATGAATTAGCCTGCAAACCAGTAGGCAAAGATTTTAACTCAATTAAAAAGCGCTTCTTATTTCCGAAGCTGGATCAAATTAATCTTGCATCTTTACCTTTGACCACAAAAAGTGAAAAGGTCATGGATGAGGTGACACTATTTGAAAATCCAGGATATGGTGTTTTAAAGTCGTTTTCAAAAGAATGTTTGGGAAATCAAAGAAAAGGTGGACGACACTTTCAATTATTTTTTTCCTTTGGATATTGCCGGCCAGACTTACGAATAACCGATGCTGATAGAGCAGGGGAAAATTTCAATTCCTTTTCAACCAGGAACACCTTTCGTGGAATTTAGCTTAACAAAGGAATAAGAGACTTCTATGATTGAGGCATGACATTTCACAGGCCTCAAAACAAGGAACCACTTTTCCTCATCGCTGGATTAACTCTGGCCATGGTTCTTATTCACAATACAGGCACTGACTTCTGGTTGGCCGGGCATTTCTTCTCAGGCGGCAAGTGGATCTTCCGAGATAATTTTTTTCTGGAAAAAATTCTTCATAAAGGTGGAGTGATTTTTAGTCAGCTTTGCTTATTAACCTTAATAATTTTAAGAGTGAGAGACAGGCAAGATTTGTTCAAGAAACATTATCTTAACGTCGTGCTGATCTCTACGATTCTTTCTATTGTGAGTGTTTTTTTACTAAAGAGAGTGACAACCTTTCCATGTCCATGGAGTTCACAGCCTTTTTTAGGTGGCCAACCTCTGCTTCCTTATAAGATGCTTTTTGCCACTGATTACCCTAAAGGACACTGCTTTCCTGCCGGCCACTCTTCGGGAGGATATGCTTTTTTATCTCTTTATTTCGCTTACACATTCATTTACGGCAAAAGAAATTTTCGCACTTTAATTCCGGGAGTTTTTCTCGGGCTTGTTTTTGGAATAACCCAACAACTTCGCGGTGCTCACTTTCTATCCCATGACCTGGCGACGATTATCGTCTGCATTTTTGTTTCATGGTTTACAATTTGGGGCTATTATTCCTATAGTGATAAAAATGAAACTTAAAACAACGACAACGAAACTTCTACTAATTGTTTCGCTTTTTTTTACACTCTTTTACAATTTCACTTTCTTTAAGAAAGTTCTCGCTGTGTATTCTTTTAGCGGCATGAACATCGTCTTCGTGGCCTCTGTGTTTATTTTTTTATGGGCCGCTATTCACTTATTCCTCACACTCTTACGGGCAAAATTCTATGAGAAGCCATTTTTGATAGTGCTTTTTTTCTTAAGCACTATGGCGGCTTATATGATGGACAGCTTTGGTATCGCTATTGATGATGTGATGCTTTTGAATGTCGTTAAAACTGATGCCAAAGAATCTTTAGATCTTATGACCTGGAGACTTGGGATCTATCTTTTGTTGCTCTTTGTACTTCCTTCACTCGTCGTTTTTTTCACTCAGATAGAATATAAAGATACAAAGACTCAATTGTGGTCCCGTTTTAAAGGCGTGGCCTTGTCGTTGCTGGCGATTATCTTGGTTGTCGCCCCGATGGGAAAATTTTATGCTTCATTTTTTAGAACGCAAAAACCCATCCGCTATTACACCAATCCGACTTATTACCTATACTCGATGGGAAAATTTAGCACCAGTTTCGTAAAAAATCCTCAAAAGGAATTGGAAGCTCTAGGAAGGGATTCCATTATTCCAGAAGGTGATCCAGACAGAGAGCTTATTATTTTAGTTGTGGGTGAGACGGCCAGAAGAGATCATTTTTCACTTAATGGGTATGAAAAAGAAACAAACCCGCTTCTTAAAAAAGAAAACGTAGTGAGTTTTACGAACGTGACTTCATGTGGAACTTCAACCGCGGTGTCAGTCCCTTGTATGTTTTCTCATTTTGGACGCAGAGACTTTAGTGTTGATAAAGGAATTGGGACAGAGAATCTTTTAGATGTATTGTCTCATACAAAAGCTGTGAATATTCTCTGGAGAGATAATAACTCTGACTCAAAAGGAGTCGCTAAGAGAATTAAGTACGAAGACTACAAATCATCATCGACTAATACCATTTGTGATCCAGAGTGCCGCGATGTGGGTATGTTGGTGGGACTTCAAGAGTATATTGATAAAGTTAAAGAACAGGACGTGTTGATTATTCTTCACCAGATGGGAAATCACGGCCCGGCCTATTACAAACGTTACCCAAAGGAATTTGAAGTTTTTACACCTGTCTGTAAAACAAATGAACTTTCAAAATGCACGAACGAAGAAATCAGCAATGCATATGACAATGCTATTCTTTATACTGATTTTTTCCTTTCGAAGGTTATCGAGTTATTAAAAGCAAACAGTCACAACTTCAATACTGGAATGCTCTATATAAGTGACCATGGAGAGTCGTTAGGTGAAAATGGAGTGTACCTTCATAGTATGCCTTATATGATCGCTCCTAAGGCGCAGATTGAAGTGCCAATGATTATGTGGTTTGGAGGCCACATGGCACGCGAAACAAATTATGTGGGGCTTCGTCGCTTAACAAATGAGCCATACTCACACGATAATATCTTCCATACTATTTTAGGAATGATGGAAGTGAGGTCATCGGCCTACGTTCCAGAGTTGGATATTCTCCACGGGATTCACATTCAACCGGAAATTCAGAAAAAATAATTATTTGAGGGCAGGATCGAACTCTGCACCGGCCTCGTAAGAGAGCTCGGCCAGTTTTAGCTCGTAGTTATAAACAGCTTCAACGAACTGTTGATAAACCTGTGCCTTGAGAGTGTAAGACTCAATGATGTCTTTTGCAGGAGTGATCCCAAGAGCAACGCCTGAAGCGATGTTGTTTAAAAGTTTTTTAGATGTCTTATAAGACAGCTCCAATTCGCTGGCCTTCTTTTGCGCTTCCACTAGGTCTAAGTAGATTTTTTCCATTTGAATGGGAAGATTTTTAATGGCGAAGTTTTGTTGCGCCTTAACTGTTTCAAGTTCAATGCGTGCATTGCTAATGTTGCTCGACTTTATACCAAAATCAATATCCCAGATAAGGCCAATGCCGATAGAAAAATCCGATTTATTATATGGGTCGTAAGCGAACTTAGAGGTCTGTTCTGTCGAATGCGGAGTATTCTTCCAGTCAAAAGATGAAAAAAGTCCAATCACCGGGAGTTGAGATTTTTTCTCACCTGTTAAGAATTTTGTTTTAGCCTCGACGCCAAGATTTGCTCTTTGTAAATCGATGTTGGTGTTGCCCAGGTTTTTATTGATTGATTCAAGAGTCGGGACTTCTCTTTGATTGAATTCAATCCAGTCTTGTTCAACAGTCGGATTGTCGTCTTGAGAAATGAATTTTAAACCAAGCAGGGCCTGGGCCAAAGCTTTCTCAATTTCATATTTTTTTACCTGAGCAAGAGAACGGAAAAGAATCAGCTTGGTCAGGTCTTCGTTTTTCGCTTTTTTATTGTCTTTCATATCGGCGATGACTTCATCCAGGTCCTTAAGTGTTGAACCGGCAAAATCATTGAGGCTGGCTGCATATTGGTATCCGTAGAAATACTCTTTTACTTTTTTTATCAGCGTTGCCTGCTTTTTTTGCACTTCAAGTTCTTTAACTTTCAGGTTGCCTTGAGCGGCTTCATGTATGTCTTTTTCGCGATTGAAAGCATAAATAGGAATCTTAAGTTGGATTTCCGCCATGTATGTATAAGTATCAATGCGGCTAGATTGTTGTGAAGAAAGTGGGGTTCCAGTCACTGATTTGTTAGGACCGATGCCGCTGACTAACGAAAGCTTTGGGCGGAATTCACCATCGATGCGATCAAAAAGTACATTGGCCTTGTCGACTTCAAATTGCTCAATTTTTACTTCTGGGTGAACTTTTGCTTTTTCAATAAGCTCTTTCAACTGATAAGGCTTGGCCTCAGCAGCTGTAAGAGTGAAAAGCGATGTGAAGAAAAAAAGAGTTTTTAACATCGTTATGATTTCTTCTTTTCGTTAAGGGCCTTTACGCGTTTATTGATCATATCTTTAACGCCTGCCCATCCTTTTTCTTTAAGAGTTTTTGTCATTTTGTCATTGATCGTTTTTACCCACGATTCATCGTCGATTGAAACGTCGATCACTTTCCAGTCGTTACCGCTTTTTACCAACTGGTAACTAACGTCTGTTTTTTCACCTTTTTTAGCAACTGTTGAAGGAACTGTTGCTTTATTGCCATCAACTAAAGTCGACTTATAAGTGATTTTTACACCTTGAAGAAACTCTGGAGCTTTAGGGTAAACTGTCTTGGTAATGATTTCTTTAATGCTGTCTTCAAACCACTTCAAATCGGCGGCCGATCTTTTGTTGGCTTCACTTCCTAGGATGTTCATCGACATTTGTTTAAAGTCGAAATGAGAGTCCAGTTCGCTTTTTGTTTTTGGGTTGTTAAGTGGGTTTTCTTTTTGAGCGAGAGAGAAAATATTTTGGATTAAAACTTCCGGTGCTGCCTCTGTTTGGGCTTTGACGAATAGGGGAACTAAAAGTAAAAAGGTGAAAATAATCTTCATAGATTTTGCCTTCATAAAATTATAATTTTTATGGGGTCAATATAGAAACAAAAGGGTGCTAATGTCTATCCTAAAATGGAATTTAAAGAATATTTATATCCTGCCCATTATTGCTTTGATTTTAAGCATTTGGGGAGCCTTACAGGCCCCTAAATTGAAAGTAAACATGGACCTTTCAGGGCTTCTCTCAGACACCAACCCGGCCGTTGTAGAGATGAACCACGTTTCAGAGATCGTTGGGGGTGGGGGTTACCTGATTGCTCTAGTGGGGCCGATGGCCTCGCCGGAAAAGAAACTTCCACAAATCACTGAGGCCATTAAAGACATCCCACATATCAAATACTCTTACTACGAGCGCGAAACATACGCACTTAAAGACAAAGCGCTTTACCTGATCAGTAAAAAAGAATTCAAAAAACTCAACGAACACGCCCTGGTCCTTTTTTCTGATAAAAAAGTCGACACAACGGGATTGGACCTTTTTGATGAAGGAGACAATTCAGAAGATGTGGCCGAAGCAAAAAAGTTTTTTGAAACCTTAAGAAAGACTGTGCCCCAGGATCGCTATTTTTTATCGCAAGATAAACTCTACGCCATGCTGTTAATTAAGCCTGACTTTGGTTCAACGGATTTGGAGTCGAGTGAAGCACTGGTGAAAAAAGTGGAAGAGGCCATCAACAAATTGAGCGGCCCAAAAATCCCTTATCACTTGAGTGGGCGTTATGTTGAAAAGATCCAGGATAAAGAGCAATTTGACCGCGATATTGCCAAAACGTCGATTATTTCGACTGTGCTTTTGATTATTGTTCTTTTCTTTGGTTTGGGCTCGATGAGAGCTGGATGGTTTACTCTGGCCGGAGTCTTCATGGCCATGGGACAAACAGTGGGGTTAGCTTATCTCATTGTTGGGCGAATCAATATTCTTACCGGGTTCTTGCTGGCGATTCTTTCAGGTCTTGGGTCTGAGTACGGGATTCACTTCGTGCGCCGGTATTTCAAAGAAAGACAGCATGGCAAAGACCGCGACTCGGCGATTGAAGAAACATACCTGGTCATGGGGCGCTCGCTTTTTTCTGCGGCCATCACTTCGGCCTGTGCCTTTTTCATTCTTTCGATTTCAGACTTCCGCGGTTTTTCTGAGTTAGGGATGATTGCCGGACTTGGGGTGGTTTGTATTTATTTTACTTTCATGTGTATTTTTCCACTCGGGGCACGCCTTCTACCGCATAAGACGGAAGGGCATATTCAAGAGAAATTCTCGCGCTTCTTCTACGCTTTTCCGTTTAAGACGAAGTACATTTATTGGTATGCTCTGCTGATTCCTATCATGGGATACGGAATTTATAACGCTTACTTTGAATTTGATTTTGAAAGGCTACATAATTTCTCAAAAAAAACTCAGGAGATCAATAAACTCACTGACGATCTTTACGGAAGGGCCATCACACCTTCGGCCATTCTGACTCGCGATATGGAGCAAGTAAAATCTCTGGAGTCATGGTTAAACAACGACGAAAACTCCCACGTCGTTCATCAGGTTATTTCTTATAACACTCTGGTGCCTGATGATATGCAGAGTAGATATAAGCGCATTCAGAAAATTAAAGCAGAAGTCGACAAGATTTCACCGGAAGAGCTGGAAGAAAAATCTGGAATGAAATACAACCAGGTTCAAAAATGGCTGACGACAAAACCTTATGGAGACGAACTTGTTCCTAAATCATTGGGAGACAACTTCGGCCCGGATAAAAACATTCTCCTGGTTTTCCCTAAAGAAAGACAAGGGACTTATGACAATATCAATCGTTATGCTGAAGTTCTGTTAAAAGCAAAAAAACTTTTTCCGGGAATGGAAGTTGGCTCTGATACATTGGTCTTCTCGGCCATCTTAAATCACATTATCGAAGACGGAAAAATCGTTTTAGTGCTTTTCTTAGTCGGAGCTTTTTTTGTGTTCTGGCCGGATTTTAAAAGCATTCGTTATGCCATGATTCTGGAAGGGCAGCTGGTCATTGGATGTCTTTTCCTGATTGCCTTAATGGGATTAGTGGACGAGCCGTTTACGATTCTAAACGTGGCGATTATTCCGGCGGTGCTCGCGGCAGGAATCGATATGGGGGTTCACCAGATTCACGATGAGATCGAACATCAGGGGCAACCACTTCGCTGGGGGAAAAAGCGCGGAGAGGCACTTTCTGCGGCCAAGAGAATTTCAGGTCCGGTGCACATGGGGATGTTGACATCGATCTGTGGGTTCGGGGCGCTTCTAACCGCTGAAGCCAAAATGCTTCAAGGGGTAGGATGGATTTCCATCATGGGACAAGTCGCAATGTACCTGGTGTGTATGGTTCTTTTCCCGACGATCAAAGATTATATTTACTCTTTTAGAAACGGAAAATAATCTTTTACTCTTTCTTTTTCTTCTCGAATTTCGGTGGAAAGTCGGGAAGTAAAAAAGACTCTTGGGCCATCTTGAGCGGATCGAGTGAGATCAACTTGAAGAGGTCCTCAAAACTATTAATCACATAATAAATGGGCTGAAGGATATCGATACGAAACGGTGTCCTCAGCGCATCCATTGGGTCCAAAGGATGTCTTTCAGCAATGTCACTTTCCACTGAGTAGATGACTTCTGATTTCGACGAGAGGATTCCTCCGCCGTAAGCTTTCATTTGTCCGTCTTCTTTAATCAAACCAAATTCAATAGTAAACCAGAAGAGGCGAAACATACGCATCTGGGTCTTTCGGTCTGCTTTTAAAGCGAGCTTCCCATATTGATGCATGAATTCAGCGTAAGGAGCGTTGGTCAGAAGAGGGCAGTGTCCGAAGAGCTCGTGAAAAACATCCGGCTCTTGGATGTAGTCGATATCTTCTGGAGTGCGGATAAAGTTTGCTGCCGGAAATCTTTTTTTAGAAAGCAGAGTGAAAAATTGTTCCGGTTGAATGAGCGCTGGAACAGGCTCTACTCCCCAGCCGGTATGCTGGGAGAGGATGTCGGTAATTTCAAAATGCTGAGGAATATGATCGCCAAATTTAAGATGATCAACACCTTTTAAAAACTCTTTTGAAGCGCGGGTTTTAACCAGCTCTTTTTGCCTGTTTAATAAAAAATTCCATGTGTCGTTTTCGGTTTGCGAGTAATGGGCACGTCCTTCATGATCCAGAGGGAGTGATTCATATACGTGCTTTTTTTTCATGACAATTCTCGCTTGTAGATAGGACGCCTAAGGGAAAACATCGCCAGAAGCGCAGGGTAGAGTAGTTTATCCATCAGGACATTTCCGGTAGAGAAATCGATATCGTCGATGATGACGCATTCATTTTCCCCAGTCTTTTTAATTTTATGAATATGAGTCCAGCTTTTTATGGGAGCTGGTGTGACGACGCCGCGGTCGATGAAATAAATTTCACTATCATCCTGGTAAAAATCAGTGATGTGACTGACCCATTTCTTTCCAGAGACTATGAGGTGAACTTGATCGCCTTTTTTGCAGCCATCAAATCGTTCAACTTCCAGGCTTACGGCCGGTGGTTTGAGCTTTTTAAATAGCTCCAGGTCAAAGCGTGCAAAGACGGATTTATAGTTTTTGGCGATAGGTGTTTGGATAGTTAATTTCATTGATTGTTTCTCGGCAAAAAGGGTCAAAAAGTGAATTTTTTCAAGGATTAATACGGATGATTTTGATCAGGTATGGACGAGATTAAAATTTTTTAATCTCAGCTAAATCTCTTTTTAATGTTTGGCGCCGATACTATAGGACATGAAAACGATACTCATGTTTATCTTCACCGTTTTTGTGGCCATCGCTCTCGGAGAGGATTCGTCACAAAGAGCTTTCCCTGGGGGAAGCAAGATGCGTGAAAGCAAGAGTACCAAGGCCTACAAGAAAGCGAAAGAGGCGTGCCTGAAAGGCGACTCTGAGCTTAAGGGCAAAAAATTGACCGAGTGTATTGTTAATTATCAAAAGGAAGCAAAATAATTTGCTTCTCATATACCTAGGGAGTGTTATGAAATCTTTACTATTAATCGCTATGACTATCGTTTCAGTTTCTGCTTTTGCTGAGCACCATGAAAAAGACGCTCACAAAGCTGCTATGGAAGCTTGTGCAAAAGAACACAAAGGTGACAAAGCTAAAATCGAAGCTTGCGTTGCTGAAAAAACAAAAGCTCCAGCTGCAGAAGCTGCTCCAGCTCCAAAAAAATAGTCTCCACATAAATTTTGGACATTATTCAGGGGAACTCATTGAGTTCCCCTTTTTGAATCTCTATACTCTATAACCATGAGAATATTAATTGTTGAAGACCAGCCGAAAATGGCAAGCTTTATCAAAAAGGGTCTAGTGGCCCAAGGGTACATGGTTGATGTATCTGAAACAGGATCAGGGGCCGAGAGTCTGGTTTGTGAAAACGAATACGACCTTGTCGTTCTTGATGTCAATCTTCCCGATCAAAACGGAATGGACACTGCCAGACATTTAAGACGTGATGGCTATCGCATGCCGATTCTTATGTTGACGGCACTTTCAACAACCAAAGATAAAATTAACGGACTTGATTCAGGTGCAGATGACTATCTGACAAAGCCTTTTGAATTTGAAGAGCTTCTCGCTCGTATCAGAGCGCTTCTAAGAAGAAACCATGGAACAGAGAGTTCGAAGCTTCGTTTCGGCGATATCGAATTAGACCTGGTTCAAAGAAAAGTGGTGAGAAGTCAGAAAGAAGTGACATTAACTGCAAAAGAATTTTCTCTGCTTGAATACTTTTTGCGCAACCCGGAACGTCCGATTACCAGAGTGGAAATCAGCGAACATGTCTGGGACGTTAATTTCGACACCAACACCAATGTTATTGATGTTTACATCAATATGTTGAGAAAAAAAATCGACACACCTTTTGACAAGAAAATGATCCATACCATGGTTGGGTATGGTTATATCTTAAAAGAGTAGCTATGTTTTTTTGGCAGAAGATCAGTTTAAAACTGAGACTGAGTTTGCTTTTCGGTCTCATTTTTACCGGTATGTTATCGGGCTTCTGTTATATTCTTTACACACAATTCTCCAAGCTTCAAATCGCCGAATTCGACACTAGTTTATATAACTACGCTGTTGACGTGGCCGAGTCTCTGGATGTGGATAAATACGGCGATGTCGAGTTTGACTCGAACATTTTAAAACTCAATGAAAAGATCCTGCCGTTCACTTTAAAAAACAGTTTTATTGCGGTGATGGATATTAACGGCAATGTTATTGAGACCAGACCTCATCTGCATGAAACACAAATTTCCCGCCTGAATGAAGGCATCGTCGCCCGCGTCCTGAAAAATGGAGCGAGCTTTTCAACCATGGTGAATGAAAAAGTTCCTTACAGAGTGATTAACTACTTATTACCGGTGTTGCAAAAAGATACACCGCTCATTCTTCAGATCGCTGTGCCTGAAACAGATTTTCTAGTGATTAACCGCAATCTGGTAAAGTTTTTTTATATCAGTGTCCCGGTCATGCTTTTGGTTTCATTAATGATTGGTTATTTTTTCGTCGGGCGCGCCTTAAGACCGATGATGATGATCATTGCAAAAACCAAAGAGATTGAAGTCACAAACCTGGAAGAGCGCGTACCAGTCCCTCAAAGCAAAGGGGAGATCTGGCAGCTGGCCGACACCATCAACCACCTTTTAAGCCGATTGAATGAAGCTTTTGATGCCCAGGATAGATTTATTCAGGATGCTTCTCACCAGCTCAAAACTCCACTGGCCATTATGAAGGGAGAGCTGGAAGTTTTTATTTCTGAAAAACGCTCTGAAGCCGAGATGACTCGCTTTATGGAAAGCATTGCTCAGGAGATTAACTTCCTGACAAAGTTAACCAACAACCTTCTAATCCTTGCCCGTGTCGATAGTGGGGCCAGCAATTTAACCTTCACTAAAAACCGTGTGGATGAAGTGGCCCTGGCCCAGGTTTCGAGGCTTTCAAAGCTTGCAAATATGAAGAAGATCTCTCTACATCTGGATTTCGATTCATTTTATCAGGCCTCGGAAGATGAGCTCTCAATTATGTGCGACCGCGATTTACTGGGAGTGCTTTTTTACAACCTGATTGAAAATGCCATTAAGTATTCGCCAGAGTCTTCAACGGTGACAATAACAGGAGAGAGCAAAAAAGGGATGCTCAGCGTGCGCGTTTCCGATGAAGGAGAGGGCATTGAAGAAGCAGACTTGGAAAAGATCTTCAGTCGCTTTCACCGCTTGCAAAGCACAGCTACAAAAGCTCAAGGTAGCGGCTTAGGGCTTGCCATCTGTAAAGTTGTTGCAGACTCTCTGGGCGCACGTATCTATGCCACTAGAAACGAAGGCCCAGGTACATCCTTTGTTTTTGAAATTAATCAGGCAGCTTTCGGGCGATAGAAGCACTTAATTTTATCATTGCTATACAGGGTAGAAAATGGCCCAAGCCATGAGTCTTCCTGCACGTGAAAGACGATCTTGTGATCTGTCTTTGGTGTGTTCTTTAAAAACGTCTTCGGGAAAAGTGCCAGAGGTGAGCTCTCGAAGTGGAATTCAATTTTTTTATCAGAAGGAATTTTTCCAGAGTAAAGAGCGGCCAGGCAAATGTAGGCTCCGTAATCGTGAGCGTGAACAATGATTTTATCTGATTTGCACTTAGAGATACTTTCCACAAATTCCTGAGCATCAACGTTTAAAGCAAACGGATTAATGTGGCGGTAGTTGTTCAGCATTTTTCTATGGCGAGATGAAAGTTGTTTTTTTTCATCCGGGTTAAGATTTAAAAAATCGAATGAGGACATGATCGTTTGATCAAAGCTCATTTCCAGGGGCTCAGCGTAGTAGGACATCAATGTTTTTTTAGTGGCAAAAGAGTCAGCAGAAAAGAAAATCTTGCCTTTGAAGTTAGAAGACTTGTTCATTGAGGGTCCTTTTGCTGTGGTTGATTAGGGTCTGTTCCCTAATATTAAACCCTTTCGGTTGGAGACCTTTAAACTTGAATAAAAAACTCTCATTTCTTAGGAGTATTAAGCACTTGATAGGTTAGCAATTTTTTTTGTTTAGTGCCCATATTATGCCCCAAAACCGCCCTTTTGTTATTGCACCAAAGTCTCTATAATAAGGGGCACTATGAAGAGATTTTTAACTACTAAGTTTTTCATTGCCGTCATTTTTTTCTGCATTGGTTTTCTAACGAATCATATATTGACCAAAATAAACCGCATGCCGGTTCAAGTGGTGAAGTCGGAAGATCGATTTCCAGTTAACCCGGATGATTTTGATCACGAGAAGATGATGGACACTATCTCGCGCATGCAGGAAGACAGCATGGATATGAGAGGGGCGAGTACGCTGGGGATTATCTCGCAAAGAGAAGATAATAAAAACGTTTATTACGATATTCCGCTAAGGGGTGATGACGGCACTAACCACAAACTCAATGTGGAAATTAAAGACGGCATGATCAAAATTAGCGAAGACATTAAAGACAATTCTAATGGCGTCCTGGAGACTTCTTCTGAGCGCATGTTCACGATTGCTCCTGGACTGGATGCTGATAAAGCAGAAGTGATCAATCAAAAAGATAAGATCGTTATCCGCATCCCTAAAAAATAAGGAAAGACATGAAATACTTAACTCTCTTTTTTGCAATGGCCCTCACTTTCTCTGCTCAGGCAAAACAATTTGAGCTGATTAAAGAACACTCGCGCATCGGTTTTGATGTGGATTACATGATGATGACGAAAGTTGAAGGACAGTTTAAAGACTACCGCGCCTTTTTTGAATTAAATGATAAGGAAGACACACTCTCAAACGTTAGAGTGGAAATCGTCGGTGAGAGTGTCGATACCAATGATGGGAAAAGAGATTTTCACTTAAAGGGGCATGAATTCTTTTTTGTGGCCAACTATCCGGAGATCACGTTTAAGTCTGCTGGCCCTGTAAAAGTGGCGACCGGACAGAAATTTAAAATCACCGGAGACTTAACTCTTCGTGGAGTGACGAAATCTGTGACTCTTGATGGATTGTATAAAGGAAAATTAAAAGACCCTTGGGATAAAGAAAACTATTTTTTTACTCTTAGTGGTGAACTTAATCGCAAAGATTTCGAGATCGTCTGGAACAAACAAATGGATGCTGGTGGGGTTTTAGTAGGAGATGCTGTTCGCCTAACGATCGTTGTTCAGGCGCAGGTATTAGGAGAGAAAACACCTTTTTCAACTCACATGGTTCCTAACACTAAAGCTATCCAGGAAAGAAATGATTTAAAGAGAGGGAAGATTAAGAAGCTGACTACTCCGACAGATCCGAATGATCACAAAGCACCAAAGAAGTAATAAAAAAGGCCGCGAAATGCGGCCTTTTTTTTAAGCAAATTTAATCACGCAATAATTCTTTTTACCTTTTCTGATAACCATACAAGTTTCACTCGCAAGGTGAGACTCGTTAATCGCCGTCGTCATCTCTGGCATCGTATCATTATTGAGGTAAACACCTTTTTGCTCAACCGATCTTCTTGCTTCACTCTTACTTGGAAAAAGTGGAGTTTTTGCTAAAAGGTCAAGTAAAGGAATCCCGGCCTGAAGTTCAGCACGCGGAAGTTCAACTGAAGGAACGTCTTTAAAGATCGCCGTCAGGTCTTTATCTTTTAGGTTGGTGATCTTTTCACCAAAGAAGATTTTTGTCGCGTTTAAAGCGGCATTTAGGCCTTCTTCGCCGTGAACGAGCTTCACCACTTCACTTGCCAGCACTTTTTGAGCTTCACGCAGGTGAGGCTCATTAACCGTCTTAGCTTCAAGGGCCGCGATTTCATCAAGTGAGAGGAACGTAAAGTACTTCAGGTACTTCACAACTGACGCGTCTTCGCTGTTAAGCAGGTATTGGTACATTTGGTATGGAGATGTCATTTCCGGGTCAAGGTAGATTGCTGTCCCACCTTCAGATTTTCCGAATTTATTTCCGTTTGAATCAGTTACCAGTGGAATAACTAAACCGTACACCTGGCGTCCATCCATTTTACGAGTGTAATCGATACCCGCAGTGATGTTACCCCATTGATCGCCTCCACCCATTTGCAGGATGATGTCGTGATTTAGTGACAGGTGACGGAAGTCGTAAGCTTGAAGCATTTGGTAGCAGAACTCTGTAAAGCTTAGCCCCACTTCTGATTCAAGTCTTTTCTTAACTGATTCCTTGGCGATCATTTCAGAAATCCTGAATTTCTTACCAACGTCTCTTAGGAATTCCAGGAAAGAGAATTTCCCCATCCAATCGTAGTTGTTAACCATGATCGCTGGATTTTCTCCGTCGAATTTTAAAATTTTCTGAAATTGTTTTTTCTGCGCTTCAATGTTTTCTTTGATTACTTCTTCTGTCAGAAGAACGCGCTCAGTGCTTTTTCCTGAAGGGTCACCGATCATACCAGTAGCGCCACCCAGAAGAACATAAGGTTTATGTCCTGCGTTTTGGAAACGTTTCATGGTGATGATGGCAAAGAGGTTACCAATCTGAAGCGACTTAGCCGTCGGGTCATAGCCGATATAAAAAGAAATTTTCTTAGTGTTTAAGAGTTCTTTTAATTCCGGGTTCGACACGTCCGCGATGAGTCCGCGGTCTTCTAGTTCTTGGTAAAAATTCATCTGGATAATCCTTTTCTTAGGTGAGTCAGAATTATCGCAGAAAAAGCGCAATAAGAGAATCCTGTAGACAGGATTCTCTTAAATTTTATGAGTTAGTTATTTTAAAAATGTTTGTAAATCGCTGATTAAGGTATCTAAACGCTTAGAGTAATTTTGTAGAGTGGCGTAGTCAGGTTGAATTTCTTTTCTCGCCAGAGCTTCGCGGTCTTCACGGATGCCTTGTAGACGGGCCACGAACCCTACGTGAGCGTATTCGGCCTCTTCGCGAACGCTATCGTTACCAACAGACACTCTTTCCTGGGCCCTGTTGGCAACTAGTACGATAAGAGCTCCTGCTTTTTGTTGTTTCTGGTCGATGCCATTTTCCATGTCTCTTAGCCAAAGAGATTCGGCCGCCTGGATTTTTCCTTCAGTGATATCGCGTTCGATCTCACGGTCGACTTGAACGTCATCCTGAGCAAATAACGGAGTGGCCAGGACCATGGACATTGTTAAGATGAATAGCGATTTCATAAAGAGTCTCCTCGAAATATACTTAGTGCTTTACAGCTGTTTAAACTTTAGACACCGAGATCGTTTGCAAGCCCTCTTAAGAAGGTTAATCAATATAAGTGAGCGTGCTTATACCTAGTCATAGTGCACTGATGGTGCCAAAATAGAGGAGGGAGTCAAAATGGATAAGGTCGTTTTTTATGATGGGGATTGTGGGTTATGCCAGCGCTCGGTAAGGGCCTTGGTTTCTCTCGACTCTAAAAAAGAACTGCTCTTTGCACCTCTCAATGGCGAGACCTATAAGACTGAAGTCGGTGGGGAAAGTGATATGAGCACGGTGGTGTTTCTTTCTGATGGGAAATTGTTTTACAAGAGTGATGCTGTGATTGAAATTGGCAGACGCTTAGGGGGCGTGAAATCCTTATTACTTTTATTAAAACTTATCCCGCGTTTTATCCGCGACACTGTCTATAACTTCATTGCTAGAAACCGAAAAAAAGTTTCATGTGTCATACTCCCTAGAGATCAGCGATTTTTAAAGTAAAAGACATTTTCCCTGGGAATTTGCTATAATCATTTTATGGCAAATCATCATCCAAAAATTAATCACGAAGAAAGAAAGTTTTTACCAGCACTCTCGCTGGTTATCGGTATCATTTTACTTAGTTTAAAATTTTACGCTTACCACTTAACCGGATCGCAGTCAGTTTTCTCTGATGCGCTGGAGAGTATTGTTAACGTCGTTGCTGGATTCATTACATTGGTGGTGATTGTTGTGGCAGCAAAGCCCGCGGATGAAGACCATCCTTACGGTCATGGAAAAGTAGAGAGTATGGCCGCGACCTTTGAAGGCGGTGCGATCACTCTTGCCGGTATCTTGATTATCATCCAGTCGATTCAGATTTTTTTCCATGGTGCTCATGTTGAAGAAGTCAACGCCGGTCTGGCGTTGATCGTTTTAACAGGAGTGATCAATGGAATTTTGGGATTCATTCTCAAGCTACAAGGGAAACGCCATCACTCAGAGGCCATGCTCTCTAGCGGAGCCCACTTAATGGGGGATGCCCTTACGAGTATTGGAGTTCTTCTCAGTTTATTGATTGTTAAATTTACCGGTGCCCAATGGGTGGACCCCGTGATCGCAGGATTCTTTGGAACTGTTTTATGTATTCAGGGAACGAGGATTCTTATTCGTTCGGGGAATGTTCTTTTGGATGCTCACGATCAGGAATTGTTGCAATTAGTGGCCGGACTTTTTGAAAAAAATTATGTCCCGGGCGTTATTGATATTCACTACACGCGCATAATTAAAAGTGGACCTTTCCACCATATCGAATGCCACATGGTTATTCCTGAATTTTGGTCAGTGGCCGAAGGCCATACTTTCAGTGAAAACTACGAGCAGAGTATTTTAAAAGAATACCCGGTGGAAGCAGAAATCAGAATCCATTTAGATCCTTGCCGTAAAGTGTATTGTGAAAATTGTGAACTGGCGGATTGTCCGATCAGGCAAAGACACTTTATTAAGAGAGTTCCTTTAAACAATCTCGATGAAGTGACTTCACCCACTGAAAGCAGATAAATTCTACTTCTTAGTTCCTTGAACTTTTAGATTAATCGCTTGCTCGTACTGCTTTAAGATATCAGCATCGAGTTCTGTTTTCTCAATTGATTTAATAGATTTCATTGAAGCTTTCATTTCATCACAAGCGTGAATTCCACCATCACCATTGATCGGACGGTTTCTTCCACCTTCCTTCATCCAGGTAATTTCTCTGCTACAAAATTTACAACGTGCCACGGGGAATCCTTGTGTTTTTCCTATTAAAACTTGCCAAAATAAGGCAAAATAGGAAGCATTAAACTCTCACCAGTATACCAAGGGACCACTATGCTAGATATTAAATTCATCAGGGAAAATTCTGACATCGTAAAGAACGCTTGTAAGCTTAAGAACGTCGCACTTGATATTGATCAATTGCTGGCCCTAGATAAAGAAGTTTCATCCCTAAAGACTGAGGAACAAAATCTTTTAACGCAAAAAAACGGAATAACAGCGAAGATTCCTAAGGCTTCACCTGATGAACGCCCAGCGCTTATCGCTGAGAGTAAGGCCCTTGATGAAAAAGTAAAGGCCCTTAAGCCGCGCGCAGAGAAGGCCGAGGAAGAGCTTAAGACGCTTATGTATCTTACGCCGCAAATCCCTTCGCCAAAGGCCCCAATTGGAAAAGACGACAACGATAACGTTGAAGTAAAAAAAGCAGGAGTGCTTCCAAAGTTTGATTTCACTCCACTTGATCACGTTCAAATCTTAGAGAAAAACAACTGGGCCGATTTTGAAAGAATCGCCAAAGTTTCTGGTTCTCGCTCATACTCACTAAAAAATGAAATGGTTTTGGTTGAGCTAGCAATGCACAGACTTGCTATGGATAAACTAATGCAAAAAGGTTTCACTGTTGTTTCAGTTCCAGCATTCGCTCGCGAAGAAGCACTATACGGAACAGGACACTTTCCAAACGGAAGAGACCAGGCTTATTACATTCCAGAACAAAACATTTACTTAGCGGGAACAGCAGAAGTTCAAATCAATTCTCTTCACGCAGGAGAGATTTTAAAAGAAGCAGAACTTCCCATTCTATACGCGGGTTATTCTCCATGCTTTAGAAGTGAAGCTGGGTCATACGGACGCGATGTACGTGGTTTAATCCGAGTTCACCAGTTCATGAAAGTAGAGCAGTTTATTTACTGTAAAAACGATCCTGCTGAGTCTGAAAAATGGCACAAGATCCTGCTTGAGACATCTGAAGAAATCGTTCAGGACCTTGAGCTTCCATACAGAGTTGTTGAATGTTGTACGGGAGATATGGGAGCAGGTAAGGTGCGCATGTTTGACGTTGAAGCATGGGTTCCATCTGAACAAAAATACAGAGAGACTCACAGCTGTTCAGCTCTTCACGACTGGCAGTCGCGCAGAACTCAAACTCGCTACAGAGACAATGACAACAAAGTTCAATACGTTCACACTTTAAACAACACGGCGATTGCGACTCCAAGAATCCTGGTGCCTTTTTTAGAGAACCACCAGCAAGCTGATGGCTCTGTAAAGATTCCGGCCAAACTTCAGCCGTATTTAATGGGTATGACGGTGATCGGTAAAAAGAACTAAAAGAAAATTAAAATTCACCAACCAAGGCCAGGCCTTTCGTGTTCCAGTCAAAGATTGGGACAATTGTAAGGCCTCTCTCTTTCTCACCATTGTCTTTTTTTGCCTTATCTAAATTAGCAATCCCAAGCCCGTATGAAAGTCCAATAGTCGCTCCGGCAAGAACGTCGTGCAGGAAGTGGCGGTTGTCATTGATTCGGCTGATACCTACAAAAGTTGAAAGCGCAAGTGCGGGAGTTCCCCATGCCCAGCCATGTTCGCCTAAGACATATCCACTAAAAGCAAAAGCAGTTGTCGTGTGTCCTGAAGGAAATGAGTTTTTATCTTTGTGTCCGTTAATGGGACGAGGTTCTCTGATTGTGTACTTTAAAGCAGTCGTTACGCCTGAAGCGTAGGCAGAGGCCTTAAGCATTCCAATCGCTCTTCTGTATCCTTCGGGATCTCCATTGACTCCGGCCAGAGATTGACCAAGAGCATAGATGGCGTTTGGCAAGAGCTGTCCAGAGAGGTCACCGAATTTTGAAAGTGATCCTAGTGGTTTGTCGTTAGCGACTTCGTTTTGAGTGTAATCGACAATAGAGTCTTCCAGTAAAAGAACGGTAAGAGTCAGTCCTGTTCCGACCATTAGAACATTTCGTGCTGAAGTCGTAAAAGGAGAAAGGGCCTCGTCTTTAAAATTGGTGGTGTCCCAGGCAAATGAATTGGAAGAAATAACAAGTAAGAGGGCAGGGAGCAGTTTTCTCATCTTTAATCCTTAAAAATGGTAGTGATTAAACTCTATCTGTATTGGAATAAAACTCAATAAGTTGTTCTGTAAATATATTGTATTAATACCCAATTGAACTAAACCTCTGCGGGATTTAACTGCCGAAGTTAAAGACTCGGCTACTTCTATCCTTTTGAAATATTGTGAGAGGAATATTTCCTATAAAAAACCCAAAATACAAATAGGATATATTTAAACTTTTGTATGTTATTAACCGAAAAGTTGGGCATGAGTATCAGAATCCTGGTTGTGGATGACGACCAAATCAATTCAAGAATTTTATCACAAAGGCTTATGAAAAGAGGCTTCAACGTGACGTGTGTGGAATCAGGCAGAGATTGCCTTGAGGCACTTCAAGGCGACACACCTGATTTAATCCTTCTTGATATCGTTATGCCGGAAATGACAGGGCTTCAGGTCCTGCAATAC
Source organism: Bacteriovorax sp. As-1 (assembly GCF_058446905.1). Lineage (NCBI taxonomy): Bacteria > Pseudomonadati > Bdellovibrionota > Bacteriovoracia > Bacteriovoracales > Bacteriovoracaceae > Bacteriovorax > Bacteriovorax sp. As-1. The sequence goes on along the minus strand of NZ_CP184341.1, from coordinate 535,804 downwards.
GTGCGTACGGTGTATTCATCAATTGATATCCCTATTATCATGGCGACTGCTAAAACAGACGTTGCTGATATTGTAGAGGCGCTTAAGCTTGGTGCTAACGATTATATCCAGAAGCCGGTTAACATTGATATCGCAGAAGCGCGTATTAATTCTCAAATCAATGCTGTAAGAAATTACCGTGAGGCCATGGAGAAAAGAGAAGTTGAATCAATCAACTCTCTGATTGCAACATACAACCATGAAATCAACAATCCTCTAACGATTGCCTTTGGGCTTCTAAGAAAAGCGAAGAAGGAAGCAAGTACAGAGTACTTCGATCGCATTGGAGACGCTCTTCAACGTGTTACTAATATCGTAAAAGAAATCGAACGCATTACTTCCAAGAGACAAGAGGAGTCTGATCAAGACGTCACTCAGAAGATTTATAAAATTCGCTAGGATTTTTATAATGAATCTGCAGAAGAGTTTTGGATTTCTGATTAGAGATCTTAGTTTCTTTTAACCCCTTATCACTTTCAGCATACTCCGGCAGAGGCAGAGAGAGTTTCTGGGCCATATCCAGGTAATAATCGCGCTTAGTGATTCGCAAATCGCTGATGATGTTAAGGGTTTGTCCCCACATTTCTGTCTCAATGATTTTTGTAATAGCGCTCACACAATCGTCTTGATGAGCAAGGTGTAGAAACTCACCACCGGTTTTAATATCTTTTTTTCCTGCCAGAAAATAGACGGGGTGGCGCTTTTCTCCGTAGAGACCGCCCAGGCGTAAAATAACGGCATTCTTAAAGCGAGCTCGCAGATACTCTTCCGTTTGTGCCAGAAGCGGAGACTGAGTGTTTTCCGGGTCAATCGGAGTGTCTTCATCTACACTTCCCATGTTTTTTCCATACACAGATGTCGAGCTGGTGAAAATAATTTTTTTATCGGTTGGGAGATGATCAAAGAAATTTTTAACAGCGACAAAGGGAAGAGGTGGAATGGTATAAACGACAACGTCGGCCTTAAGAATCTCTTCGTTGAAAGGGTCCTGGATTAAATCAAAAGTGATGTAAGAAATCCCTTCACTTTGAAATTCAGGTGACTTGTCGCTGGCCGTAGTGACGGTGAGAGTGTGCCCTTTAGACAAAAGTGTTTTTGCCAATGGTTTTCCTAACCAGCCGCACCCAATCAAGCATAAATTTTTGTTCTTCATTTGATTAGCTCCTGTCTTCATACTATCATTGGTGCATCTTTTATCCCATAAGGAGTTTGACCATGAGAAGTCTTTTTTTAGCTGCCTTTTTATCTATTGCAACACTAACTAACGCTCACGCTTACACTGACCCAAAAGTTGGTGGAATGGTGACATTAAAAAAAGGACTGGAAAAAAAGATCACTAAAAATGGTGTACTTTTTATCTTCGCAAAACAAGCTGGGCCGGATTCAGGGCCAAACGATAGGACTCCACCTGTTGCAGTTATCAAAGTTGATAGACCAACTTTTCCTCAGGCCTTTGTGATCACACAAAAAAACGTGATGATTCCTGGTGCTGATTTTAAAGGACCTCTTCACGTAATTGCCCGTTACTCACCATCTGGTGATGCTCTTAATAAAGCAGGAGCGATCGAAGGGATGGATCCAAAGTTTCCTTCAACAGATTTAGGAAATAAAAATCTTAATATCGAACTGAACGTGGAACTTAAGTAAGAGTGGATTTCTCATTATTTCCAAGCAAAGAAGAATGGGGAAGTGGAGACGAAGCGATGGACAACAAGCTGTCCATCGCTTTAAGAAAAGTCCAGGAGAACCCTTCGATAGCATCTATTAGTGAGTTTTATTTTAATGGACTCACACTCAAGCCCCGCGCTTACAATCCGTCTTTTCACGTTACCATTGAATTTGTCACCAAAGCTTTTCTATCTGGGCTTTATCCGGACGAAAACAACGATCAGCTCATGCATAAGATTAAAGGGGATTACTTTAATAAAAAGAAAGTGTCTTTCCAGTTGAATGACAGTGAAGACATTGTCTCTGAGCTTAAAAAGAAAGGGAGCTTCCGTTATAAAGGTGAGATTGATTTTTATCTTCACCGCCAGGTTCCAGAGGAAAGAAACCCTTTTGTGCGCACTCCTTTGAAGCGCGCAAATCTTGACTTGCATACTAAGATAATTATGAAGGACTTTAAATTCTACTTAAATGGAGAAAAAGACGAGTCTCATCACATTGAACCTCTCTTTCGCGCCTTGCGCGCCAAAGACCAAGTGCTTTTCATCGAAAATTTTGCTGAACTCTGGTATCATGAGGGACAGATTTTTTCACTTCCCTTATTTGAGAATTAATCACAGGAGAGACCTATGGATATCAAGAATGTCTTAGATAGATTAGATCTAAGAAAGTTTCCTTGTCACTTTGTCGACGTAAGAATTGAGCGCACGCAATCGAGCAGCTTTCTTTTTCAAAACGGCGAACTGGTTGCGGTCAGTGAAAGACCAGTCCTAGGTGCTTTTGTTCGCGTTCATCACCATGGAGCGTGGTTTTATTCTTCAACAACGGCCGTCAGTGCATTGGCAGATGAGATCACAAAATTAATTAAGCAAGCTGAGGCAGGCCCTCATGCTTCTGGTGTTTATGCGCTTCCAGCTAACAATGGGGCCCATCACCTGATTAATAAAACGAAACATGCTTTTTCTAATATCTCACTTGAAGACAAAGTGAAGATGGGGGAAAAGTATCTTCCGCTAATTAAAAAAATTGATAACCTGAAGGATTCAAGAATCAGGTACACCGATGTGTACAAAGAAAAATTCTACAAGTCTTCTGTGGGGACAGAGTTCTCTTACGATTTTAACCAGGCCGGTTTTGCTTTTGGGGCCACATTAAAAAAAGGTGAAGAGCTCTTTGAGGATGGCTTCAGGCTTTATGCAACCGAATTTAATTCGTTCCAGAACCTGGAGAGCGATATCCTGAATTACTTTGTTGAAGCTCAAAAATTCCTGAGCGCAAAGACAATCACGCCTGGAAAATATAAGGTCGTTCTTTCTCCGGAAATCACTGGAGTGTTCACTCACGAATCTTTTGGCCACAAATCTGAAGCGGACTTCATGATGGGGGACCCCGAAGCGACAAAAGAATGGAAACTGGGAAGCACGATCGCAGCTCCTTGTTTATCTATTGTTGATACAGGTGTTCACGACAACACATCGGGATACTGTCCGATTGATGATGAAGGAACATTAGCTCAGAAAACGTACTTGATTAAAGATGGTGTCTTAACCGGGCGTCTGCACTCAACTCATACGGCAAACGTGCTTGAAGAAAAACCAACAGGAAACGCCAGAGCGATGAACTTTGAGTACGAGCCTATTGTACGCATGACTTCAACATATATTGAAGGTGGAAAAGTTCCGTTTAAAGAGCTGCTGACAAAAGCAGAGGGTGGGGTTTACTTCTATAATTTCAAACACGGTTCTGGTGGAAGTACTTTTACGATTGCACCAATCAGGGCCTACATGATCAGAAATGGAGAATTGGCAGAACCTGTTCGCGTTTCAGTTCTTTCGGGTTCAGTGTTTGAAACACTAAAACAAATCGAAGCTTGTGGGGATGATTTCCACCTTGAAAGCTCTGCCTTTGGCGGATGCGGGAAAATGGAGCAGTGGCCACTTCCTGTGGCCGATGGTGGACCTTCGATTCTCGTTAACGAAATGCAGATCAGCTAAGGAAGGAGAAAACAATGAAACACGATATTCTGACATCAAATGAAGAGTCTCTTTCAGTTGAAGTGGTCGCAGGCCAAGTGAATTCTTCACGAAATAAAAACATCACCAAAAAAGGCGTGCGTCTTTTTGAAGGCAATAAAATTTACACCACTTCTTATGTGGGAGATATCAGCGATGCTGAGCTGGTTAAAAAGGCCCAAGGGGCCAAGAGCGTGGGGATTCCTTACGATTATGAACTTCCTCATTATCAAAACGGCAGAATGATCGACGAAGGAAGCTTTCAGGCACCTCTGTCACAGATCATGGAGGCGATTGAAGCAACCCAAGAACGCCTTCAAGGTTATTCAAATGAATTTGTCTTCAATGGAAAATTTGAACGCGCCATTCATACTGTCTCTTTAAAAGATGACAAGGGTGCAGTCATGGAGAAGAAATACGGAACGAATGGCTGGTATTATCTCTTTAAGAGAGTAGGATCACCAAACCTTCTGGATGGTTATTTCTCAGGAAGTGGAAGAACGCTGGATATCGGCGATGTCCTTGATAAAAATCTTCCTTATCTTGATGCTTATAAAAATGAAATCTCTTTCCAGAATGGGAAGTACCCGGTGCTTTTTATTGAAGGTGCAGGGCTGATGAATAAAATGGTTGAATCCCTTCGTGCAGATAAATATTGTGAAGGTTCGGCCCTTTATAGTGGAAAACTGAATCAACAAATTTTTAGCAAAGATTTCTCTCTCTACGATATCAATTTACTTCCGGAAGATGGAGTCTACCGCAGGTTTGATGAGGAAGGGACTATCCGTAAATTGGAAAAACTTCCCTTGATTGAAAACGGAGTGATGAAAACTGTGATCGCTGACCTTCGCAACGCCAAGAAGTATGGAGTAGAGGCAACTGGAAACGGAATGCGCTCTTATGACTCCGCTGTTGGGTTAGGTTTTAATGCTCTCGTTGTTGCGGCCGGAAAGAGGAGCACGCAGGAGATTTTAAATTCTCTTGATCAATGCGTGGTGGTTTTTATGGGAGATGGTGGAGATTTTACAGATAAGGGAGATTTCTCGACTCCACTTCAGCTTTCTTACCTGGTTAAAAAAGGAGAGATCGTAGGACGACTTCCACAATTAACGGTTAAGACGACAACAACAGATATGTTTAACACTCGCTTAATTGAAATTGCCAGTGACGGCTTTCAAAAGAATTTTAGGAATCCAAGTCTCTTTACTGAGATGGATGTATATTTAAACTAATGAAGATCCAATTTATTTCTCCTGAATCCACTTACCGTGAGGTTCAGGAGCTTCGTGCTCATACTGACTGTATTTTGATTGACCAGAAAAAGCTCAATCAAAAAGACCAGACCGACAGCTTCCAGGTTGATGATGAAAATTTTGATATCAAAAAGCAGCCGCTCAGATTGATTGCGATCTCTTTACATGATTTAAAACCGCACTGGAGCGTCTTTAATGACCGTTTTAAGCGCAATACAATGGTGATCTCCTTTGATGATGAGATCCAGGACAATCCGCGTATTGTGAGGTTTCTGGAAGAAAGAGGAGTGGCACTCCTGATGTGTAAAAGAAATAAAAAAGGCCTTCTTGATTACGAAGGCCTTTTAAGAAGTTTAACCAGTCTTAAATTCACTTCAATACTGGTTGAGGATAATATCGACCTGATCGAAGAAGTTACTCCTTGGGTTTAGACAGGTCGCCAATTTGTTTTTTAGCCGCTTCTGTGTCGATCTTGTTTCCTTTGTTAACCAGCTCGACAGCTTTGTCCGGGTCATTTCTCACCATGCCGACGGCCGTTTCTTTTAGTGCACTCACTTGAGCATCACTCATACTCGTCAATTCCTTTACAGCTTTCTGGTAATCGCTCTCTGAAATTTTTCCCATTTTTTTGAGTCCATCAAGACTCTTAATGATGTCTTCTTTGGAGACAGTAAAACCTTCTAGTGGGTCTTTATCCAAGTCCTCGCTGGCAGAGACGGTATTCTGGAAAAGGCAGAAACTAAGAAGAGCGATTGCTAGTAATTTGCCAAAGAACATTGAAAGCCTCCGGGGTGTGACCAGAGTCATACTAACATGGGTGAAAAATTGGGCCTCGGGAAGATTCTAACCACTCAAAAGAAGGTCGAAAAATCCCGCCCCTAAATAAAAAGGGTGCCCAGAAAAAGTGGATGTAGGGTAAACCTAAAGGTCGGCGAACGAGTCGTCGTACTTAACGTTGTGGTAAACTTTTGTGACGTCATCATCACTTTCAAGTAGGTCTACTAGTTTCATAACCGTCTTGAAAGTTTCTTTGTCGATTTCTTTAAACGTTAGAGGCACGCGCTCAAGACCAGCTTCATCAGCAGTGACCTTTAGTTCGTCTAGTTTTGTCTGAATGGCACCGAAAGATTCCATTGGTCCAGTGACAGTGTAGAACCCGTCTTCCAGGACAACGTCTTCAGCTCCCGCATCGATCATGTCCATTGTGAAGTCGTCTTCTACTAGTTTCCCTTGTGGGATTTCAAAAACAGATTTTCTCTCGAATACGAACTGAAGGCATCCAGTTGTTCCCAGGGACCCGCCGCACTTGTTAAAGAAGTTACGAACGTTAGCAACAGTTCTTGTACCATTATTTGTTGAAGCTTCAACGAAGATAGCAACACCGTTAGGTCCGTATCCTTCGTAAGCAATATCTTCATATCCTTCATCATCGTTACCAAGACCTTTTTTGATCGCACGGTCGATGTTGTCTTTTGGAACGTTATACTTTCTGCATTTTTCAAGAGCGATTCGAAGCATGAAGTTACTTTCAACTTCTTCTCCACCTTGTTTTACCGCTTTTGTGACTTCGCGAAGAGATTTGGTATAAATTAAAGAGCGCTGTTTGTCCTGATCGCCTTTTTTTTCTTTAATGTTGTTCCACTTACGTCCCATGCATAATCCTGTTTTTTAATTTTTATATGTGTCAAAGTTTATCAGTTTTTTAACGGAGCTTCAAAATAAATAAATCCATCGTGGGTGTGTTTTATCATCATCGGATGGTGTTTTTTTGAAAACTTCTCAAGGAGTTTAGTCATTTTAAGGTTACTCACATGATAGTCACCATAAAATTGAGTGATCCCCACTTTAAGGGCCTGTTGTGCAATAGTATCAAAGAGTTTTGTGCCAATGCCTTGACCCTGATAACAATCAACAATAACGATGCCGATTTCGGCAGACGTAGAGTCGATACTTGGTTTGACTGCGCGGATAACCCCTGCAGGCAAAAGATTGTCACCTTTGTGGTGAACGGCAACGTAGGCCAGGTGATTAACCTGATCGACCTCAGTTAAAAATTTTAACTCGGCCTCTGAGAACTCTGTTTTGTTGGCAAAGAAGCGCTGGCGGATTGATTCAGGCGAGAGCAACTGCAATCCCGCCTGTATAGGGATTTTATCGTCTGGACTAATCTGTCTAATTTCAAAGTAGTCAGGTTTAATCATTAAGCCCCAAGTATTCATCAAACGATTTTTCCACGTCGATGATTGATCCGTCTGGTTGAATATCAATAATTCTATTTGCAACCGTCTGCACGAACTCGTGGTCGTGGCAGGCGAAAATTAAAGTCGAGTCCCACTTCTTTAGGCCTTCGTTCACTGACGTGATACTTTCAAGGTCAAGGTGGTTAGTTGGACCGTCCATGATTAAGACGTTGGGTGCTTCAAGCATCATCTTTGAAAGCATCATGCGGACTTTTTCTCCACCTGATAAAACGTTTATTTTCTTCTGGCTTTCTTCACCCGTAAAAAGCATACGTCCAAGGAATCCTCTGACGAATGATTCGTCTTTGTCTTCCGAGAAATCGCGTAACCAGTCTACCAGGTTGTTTCTGCCGTCGGCGAAGAACTCAGTGTTGTCTGCAGGGAAGTATGATTTTTGAGCGGTAACACCCCAATTGATTTGTCCAGAGTCAGGCTTAGAAACTCCAACCAGAACGTCCATTAGAGCTGAACAGGCCTGGTCGCTTCCAAGAAGGACGATCTTGTCTGTTTTTCTTACCTGGAAAGAAATGTTTTTAAATAAAACTTTTCCATCAAGAGACTTAGAAAGTTTTTCAACTGTAAGAACATCTTTACCAATCTCTTTCTTCGCTTTGAAAGAAACAAATGGGTATTTTCTCGTTGAAGGTTGAATATCTTCAAGCGTGATTTTATCAAGCATCTTTTGTCTTGATGTCGCTTGTTTTGATTTTGAAGCATTGGCAGAGAAGCGGGCGATGAAGTCGCGAAGTTCCTGCATTTTCTCTTCAGTCTTTTTGTTCTGGTTCGACTTTAAAGTCATGGCCAATTGAGAAGACTGGTACCAGAAATCGTAGTTACCAGTGTAAATTTTAATTTTTCCGAAATCGATGTCGGCCATGTGGGTACACACCTTGTTCAGGAAGTGACGGTCATGGGAAACAACGATAACTGTGTTTTCAAATGTCGCTAAGAAATTCTCTAGCCAGTGGATCGCTTTCATATCCAAGTGGTTGGTAGGCTCATCCAGAAGAAGAATATCAGGTTTACCAAATAGGGCCTGAGCAAGGAGAACCTTAACTTTTTCGCCACCGTTTAGTTCAGACATTTTTTTAGAGAGAAGTTCTTCTTTGATACCAAGACCAGAAAGAAGCGTGGCCGCTTCAGATTCGGCTTCCCATCCGTTCATTTCACCAAAGAGCGCTTCAAGTTCAGCTGCTCTTAATCCGTCAGCATCAGAAAAATCTTCTTTAGCGTAAAGAGCGTCTTTTTCTTCCATCACATCCATTAAAACTTTGTTACCCATGATAACAACTTTTAGAACTTCGATGTCTTCGTAAAGAAAGTGATCCTGTTTTAGGATTGAAAGACGTTGCCCTGGAGTGATGAAAACATGTCCAGATGTACTTGGGATTTCACCTGATAAGATTTTTAAGAACGTCGATTTTCCGGCACCATTAGCACCGATAAGACCATAACAGTTTCCTGGAGTGAACTTGATATCCACTTCATCAAATAATTTTCTGGCCCCGTAACGAAGTCCGACATTCTGGCAAATAATCATAAGAAATTCCTCATTTTGTAAGAAATCTCTTTTTAGACTGAATGAAAGAAAAAGTCAGTGGTTTTTCATTCGAAATTTCACAGAGATATTGCTCTGATCCAAAAACTTTTATGGACGGATGCTTTTTTAGGGGAGTAATACTGTCGGATACACTATTTTTTTATCAACACACCGGGTAAAAGATGGAAAACGAACAAATGATTTCTCAGGATTTCCTGCCTAAATACGAATCAGCTAGAATTGCTGTCGAGCGCGCACGTCAAATCGTCCGCGACAATAACGAAATGGTCTCTAAACTCAAATCTGAATCCAATATCCAGGAGGGGATGGACCCCTTTATGGAGGCAGAAAATTTTTCTCACGATGATTCTTATGCTTTTGACCTATATAAGATAAAATCAACTAAAGGTGTTCGCGATTTTATTAAAGATATGTTTGGAGTGCATTAGTCATGTCAAAGAAGAGCGTAAAAAAGGCCAAAGGTCTTACTCAAGATGAAAAAGAACTGGGAAAGAATCGTATTTACATTATCCTGGGAATGATTGTGGTGGGACTAGCGATCGCCATTTATCGAATCAATCAGTAATTTAAAATTCAAAGGACATTAATTGTGAGCAATCTCATTCCAGGCCAGCGCTTTATGAGCGAAACTGAGCCAGAACTGGGACTTGGGATTCTATCGACTGTTGAATCCAAGACCCTAAAAATTTCTTTTCTCGCAGCTAAAACTGAAAGAGTGTACGGATCAAAAGGTGCGCCCATTAAGCGCGTGGTTTTTGCTGTAGGTGACGAAATCACTTTAAGATCAGGACAAAAAATTACTGTCGACGCTGTCGTTGACCGCGAAGGCATCATTGCTTACCAATCAGCAAGCGAAACATACGATGAAAGAGAGCTTTCAGACTCTTTGAGTTTCAATAAGCCGGAAGACCGTCTCTTTAACGGAAACGCCGATGCTCCAGGGCTGTTTGAACTTCGTTTCAAAACACTATGGAACAAAAACCGCCTGACTCAATCGAGGGTCAGAGGATTTGTTGGTGGAAGAATGAATCTCATTCCTCACCAGTTTTATGTGGCCGATCAGATTGCCGATAGACCTATCCCGCGCGTGCTTTTAGCAGACGAAGTAGGGCTCGGGAAAACGATTGAAGCAGGTCTGGCGCTTCATCATTTGATTTTATCTGAAAGAGTCAAACGCGCTTTAATTCTGGTTCCCGATTCACTGGTCTACCAGTGGTTTATTGAGATGCTAAGAAAGTTCAACTTAACTTTTACGACACTCAATCAGGAGACTCACCTAGAGCCAAACACCAACCCATTTACTGACAATGACTTTGTTATCGTTAATATTGGTCTTCTGAAAGGTGCTGAAATGGCCCGCAGAATGATGAGTGAAGCGACCTGGGACATCATGGTCGTCGATGAAGCTCATCAGTTAAAATGGTCGCAGGAGAATGCTTCTGCTGAGTATAAAATTGTTGAGGCCATTGCGAAAAAATCATCAGGGCTTCTGTTGTTAACAGCGACACCTGAACAGCTGGGGATGGAAGGACACTTTGCCAGACTTAAACTTTTAGACCCGGATCGTTTTTACGATTATAAAAAGTTTCTAGAAGAGACAGCGCACTATGAAGAGGTGGCCAAAACCGCTCGCGAGCTTTTGAAAAAAGGTGATACTGAAAGTGAAGTGAAACTAAAAGAGCTTCAGGATCTTCACGGCCCGGGAAGAATCTTTTTTAGAAACACCAGAACCAGAATGAGTAAGCACTTCTCTTTTTTCCCAAAGAGAATTCTGCATGCTTATCCGTTGGAGAGTAAAAAAACTCACCACCTTGGACTGGAAGATGAAGAAACTATCGGACCTTCATTTGATATGAAACTCGACTGGCTGACGGAGTTTTTAGGACGTCACCAGGGAGAAAAAATCCTTTTAATCACTAAATCAAAAACGAAAGTTCTCTGTCTGGAAAAACTTTTAAAAGACCGCTTTCCGGCCATGAATGTGGGTGTGTTTCACTCGGGGCTTTCATTTGTTGCGCGCGATCGCCAGGCCGCTTATTTCGCCGATCCACAGGGGGCCAATCTGCTTTTATGTACAGAGATCGGAAGTGAAGGGCGCAACTTCGAATTCGCTCACCACTTAGTGCTTTTTGATCTTCCGCTTTACCCGGATTTATTAGAGCAGAGAATTGGTCGTCTGGATCGTATCGGTCAAGACAGCGATATCCACTTACACGTCCCTTATATTGTCAGCTCATATGATGAAATTTTATACCAATGGTTCCACACCGGACTGGATGCGTTTGTTCATTCGGCAAAAGGGGCGAGCATTGTTCACCAGCAGCTGCAATCGCTCCTGGAAGAGTACTTGAATAAACCAGAGCTGTGTTTTAAAGACCCACAAGTTCTTCAGGAATTTTTGGAAAATACGGCGCGTGAGTTTAAAGAAGTTTCTCATAAATTGGAAGAAGGGCGCGATATTTTAGTTGAACTTAACTCTTTTAAAGAAGAAGAGGCCAAGACCTTAGTTGGTGAGGTGAAGAAGTTTGATGAAGAGTCAAACCTGATTAACTACATGAACGATGTTTTCCAGGAATTAGGTGTCGACATTGAAGATTTAGATGACGGTGTCTTCTTTATCAGGCCAAGTGACAATATGTACGTGCCGTATTTCCCTGGTTTACCAGTGGACGGTATCAGGATTACTTACGAGAGAAAAACAGCTCTTCGCCGCGAAGATGTGGAGTTTTTAACCTGGGATCATCCGATGGTTGTCGGGGTGATTGATCTTATTTTGAGCAACACTTTTGGAAACGTGAGTGTGATGATGAGAAAGAAGTCAGGGCAGAGTAAAACTTTTATTGAAACGTTCTTTAAACTTCAGGCCATTGCTCCAAAGAGTTTGAGCCCTGAGAGGTTTTTTCCGCCGACACCGATTCGTATCCTGGTTGATTCGACTGGGGAGAATTTTTCAGCGAAGTTTGAAAAATCGGACATTGATGAAAAGATCACTGGCGCCGACATTGAGACGGCCAGAAAAGCAAAGGGACTTCCAAAGGCCGCGGTTCAGAAGGTGCTAAAGAGCGCTCATGACCATGCTCTACAGGAAGCTGCAGAACTTAAAAAGAAATACAAAGAAAACATGATTGCTCACCTGGATGCAGAGAAGACACGCTTATTAAAATTAAAAGCGAAAAATCCTGTCGTTAGAAATGAAGAGATTGAAGCGATTGCTTCGCAAATTGAAGTGCTGACAAAGGCCTACGATGAAGCGGAAGTCGTCTTAGATTCTCTCAGAGTGATTTTCTAAACCAAAAAACTATTCGAGAAGTCCTTCAGTCTGGAGGACTTTCTTGAAATCATTTAAAAGATTCAGTTCATAGTTTCCTAACTCATCAATCATCATGTCTTTTAGGGTCTGAGCAGGAGAGGTTTTGTTGGTGATCGTGCGCTTGTCGTAGTTGTTAACCAACGAGATGATCTCTTCTTGAAGAGTGAGTTTTTTCTTTTTATTTGGTCCAAGTCCACTCGCTACTTCTTCATGATTCATCACCAGTTCAAGAATGGCCGGAGTCACAAATGGCTTTTCTTTTAAAATATTGGCAGCGTCTTTGCAGTGAAGATAGTACACGCGTTTGTCATCATTGCTTAAAAACTTCTTAGGCTTATAGAAAAGCTGAATATCGTCTTTGTTAAAAGTCGTAAGCCCTATGTCGTGGATCAGTGCCGCTGTACCCAGGTCATCCATTTCTTGCTCTGTACATCTTTTGACTTCAGCAAGTTTGACCGCAAGGGCACAAACATTAAGTGAGTGTTTGATAATTTCTTCGTTCTTTTCAACTTTTTTCCCGAAAATTTTCTTTAACGTATCCGGGTTTCCAGTGATAACCTGGCGCAAGCTTTTGGCCGCTTTTTCAGTGGCGCGGTAAGCACTTTCCGTCGGGTTCTTCTGCATTCTTTCAACCGCAGAGCTGGCAGCTCCTTCGGCCATGTTTACTTTTTCTTCCAGGTCGACTTTTGGATTAGACAACGTTTCATCTAAAAGAGCGTCGAGGAATTTTTGGTAATTCACTTCATCCTGTTCAGTGATAAAGAACTTGGCAATCTTTTGCGTTTTAAGCTTTTGAAATTTATCTTCAGAGAGCTGCTCGCCACGTTTAGCGTAGCAAAGGTAGTGCTCCTTAAAAAAAATATAAAGATCAAAAGTGAGATCTCTTAGAGGCTTAACTGTCGAAATGCGAAGGGGAGTAAATTCCATGTGAATAGTTTAGAGAAATTCATAGGAAATTCAAGGTTCGAATAGAATCTTTCTTATCATCCTTTACCAGAGTAAATTGCTATTGGCGCTCGGAGCGTCATCGAGAGATAACTGATGCCAAACCCTGAGTGCCTCTGGTAGAGTGAACGTCAAAATTTACAATAGGAAAGCTTCAATGATCAGTTTCAATAACGTTTCTAAACACTATGGTGGGCAAGTTCTTTACGACAATGCCTCATTTATCCTGCGTCCAGGCGATAAAGTTGGTTTAGTTGGGCCCAATGGTGCTGGTAAAACGACTGTTTTTAGAATTCTGATGAAAGAAGAGGGCTTTGAAGGGGGCTCGATTACTGTTCCAGATAAAGTCCGCGTGGCCTATTTCTCTCAGAATATTGGAGAAATGAAAGGGCGCACTGTTATTGAAGAAGTTATGAGCGGATCGGCGAAGGCCTCTGAGTTAGCTTCTGAGATGAGAAAAATTGAAAAAATGCTGGAAACAGACCTTGATCCAGATGAAATGGAAAAAGTTCTCATTCAATTGGGTGACTACCAGACTGAGTTTGAAAAACTTGGTGGTTACGATTTAGATACTCGTGCAAAAGAAATCATCACAGGTCTTGGGGTTATGCCTTACGACCATGACCGCGATGTTGGATTATTCTCTGGTGGATGGAGAATGAGGATCGCCCTGGCAAAAGTTCTTATTCAGCAACCAGACGTTATGCTAATGGATGAGCCTACCAACTACCTCGACCTTGAAAGTATCGTGTGGCTGGAGCAATGGTTAAAAGATTATAAGGGCGCCGTTCTTATGACTTCCCACGACCGTGACTTCATGAACGGGATTGTTAACAGAATTATCGAAGTGGCCAACAAAACAATCACGACGTTTACTGGTGATTACGATTACTACGAAAAAGAAAAAGAAATTAGAAAAGTTCAGCAGATTGCTCAGTATGAATCTCAACAGGCGATGCTGCAAAAAGAAGAAGAGTTTATCGCTAAGTTCGCGGCCCGTGCTTCTCACGCCGCTCAGGTACAGTCTCGCGTAAAGAAGATTGATAAGATCGAGCGCGTAGAGCTTCCACCTGAAGACGTTGTCATGGATTTTACTTTCCCGGTTCCTCCGCGCGGAAGTAACGATGTCGTGACGATGAAAAATCTTGCCAAGACATGGACTCGCGACGATGGGACTCCTCATAAAGTTTTCTCAGGACTAACAGCAACAGTTAATCGTTTAGATAAAATTGCGGTTGTCGGGGTTAACGGTGCCGGTAAGTCGACACTCTTAAAAGTTATTTGTGGTTTAACGGAAGCATCTGGAGGCGAAAGCGCTCTAGGGCCTTCAATCCAAGCGGGATACTTCTCACAGTTCTCACTAGATTTATTAAACCCGGAAAATACTGTGCTTGAAGAAATTTCAAGTCGTCTTCCACATTCTTCAAACGGATACATCAGAAACCTTTTAGCAGCTTTCTTGTTCCGTGGTGATGATGTTGAAAAGAAAATTAAAGTTCTTTCAGGGGGAGAGAAATCGAGAGTTGTTCTGGCGACGCTTATGTCGAGCAATAACAATCTTCTAATCCTGGATGAGCCAACCAACCACTTGGACTTAAAGTCTCGTGACGTGCTTTTAAAAGCGCTTAAAGATTTTGAAGGAACGGTAATGTACGTCTCCCATGACCGTCACTTTTTACATGGACTATCAAACCGTGTCTTCGAAGTTGATAAGGGCGGGATCAGGGTTTTTGAAACTGGTTACCAGTACTACTTAGATAAGAAAAAATCGGAAAGCTAATAATGAAAAAGATAGAATTCTATTTTGATTTTCTTTCTCCGTATTCTTACGTTGCCTGGACTTGGGTGAGAAGTCAGTCTTATGACTTCGAGTTCATTCCAGTTTCAATGCCAGGGATTATCGCTGCCTACGACACAAAGGGGCCGGCGCAGATTGAACCAAAAAGAAATTATCTTTTTAAAGACCTACTTCGTTTTACAAAACTCAATAACGTTCCGTTTACTACACCGGCACAACTTCCTTTTAACTCGCTGTACGCTCTAAGACTCGCGCTTAAAACCTCAGCAGGGGACAAACAAAAAGAGGTCATCGATGCTATTTATAGAGCTGGGTGGGAGCACGGTTTAGATATCGGAAGCGATGATATTTTAAAAAACGTTTTAAAAGAAAATAATCTCTACAGTGATGAGCTGATTGAGAGAATGGAAAGCAAAAATGCCCGCATTGAATTAAAGGCCAACAATGAGCGCGCTCTTCAAAGAGAAATTTTTGGGGTTCCAAGTTTCGTGGTGGATGGCGAAATGTTCTGGGGCAATGACTCTGTTAAATATCTTGAAATGCACTTAAATGGATTGGATCCGTTAGATAAAGAAAAATACGAACAGTTTCTTAAAAAATTTACACCGAGGTAAAAATGAAAATGTTACTTGCAGCTCTTTTCACTCTGGCAAGCGTAAGCGCTTTTGCCGCTAACCCGAAGATCGTTATCAAGACATCAAAAGGGGAGATCGTTGCTGAGCTTTTCGAAGACAAAGCTCCTGTTACAGTTAAAAATTTCCTGAGCTACGTAGACAAGGGTCACTACAAAGGAACTATCTTCCACAGAGTCATCGATGGATTCATGATCCAAGGTGGGGGATTTGATAAAGACATGAAAGAAAAAAGCACGGGAGCTCCGATTAAAAACGAGGCCGACAATGGACTTAAAAACGAAGTGGGAACTCTGGCAATGGCAAGAACTCAGATCGTAGATA
Source organism: Bacteriovorax sp. As-1 (assembly GCF_058446905.1). Taxonomy (NCBI): domain Bacteria; kingdom Pseudomonadati; phylum Bdellovibrionota; class Bacteriovoracia; order Bacteriovoracales; family Bacteriovoracaceae; genus Bacteriovorax; species Bacteriovorax sp. As-1. The sequence continues at coordinate 520,025 of NZ_CP184341.1, read as the reverse complement.
GTGCAACGGCTCAATTTTTTATCAATGTGGCAGACAACGCTTTTCTTGATCACCGCGCAAAGAATGATGCTGGCTACGGATACGCCGTTTTCGGAAAGGTTACGAGTGGTATGCCGGTAGTGAATCAGATCAAGGCCGTAAAAACAACGGTGCGTGCTCCTTACGAAGACGTGCCTGTGGAGCCGGTAGTTATTTTAGACATCACTAGAAAGAAATGATAAGTTAGGCCACTAGCAGAACTAACAATACGGGGATTTTATGCAAGTTCAAAAAAACAAAGTCGTCGCAATCGACTATAAACTAACAGACGCAAAAGGTGCTGTGATCGATTCTTCGGCCAACCACGGACCACTTTACTACATCCAGGGGATTGGTAACCTAATTCCAGGTCTTGAAAAAGAACTTGAAGGTAAAAATGCCGGTGACAATATTAAAGTAACAATCGCAGCGAAAGACGGTTACGGTGAAAGAAATGAATCTCTTTGCCAACAAGTTCCTCGTTCACAATTCGAAGCTTCAGAAGGCCTAGAAGTGGGAATGCAGTTTGAAGTTGAAACTGAGCAAGGTGAGCTAATCGTTTCTGTAACAAAAATTGATGGCGAAACTGTGACTGTAGACGGGAACCACCCACTAGCTGGTGTTGAACTTCACTTCGACGTTACTGTAAAAGAAATCAGAGACGCAAGTGCAGAAGAACTAGCTCACGGGCATGTACACGGACCAGGCGGACACCACCATTAAGCTTAAATAAGCGGCGGATTACGTCGTCAAAGTCCTTTCGCTCCTCGGTCACATACGATGTATGCTCCCTCAGGACTCAAGAACTTTTCCTAGTACTCCTTGCTTCTTTAAACTTAACAACAATTGAATAACTATGACTTATCTTAAGACCTTCCTCCCTTATTTATTTGGAAATAAAAGAGGAAGGTCTTATGAACTTCCCCAGTCTTTGGATTGGGGAAGTTTAAGTTTTGAAGAATCCCTCATGTTTCATACGATGCAGGGAACCCTGGACGAATTCACTACAACCCTTACTGATCTAACCAGCAAACAAGTTTTTCATCTTCTAAGTTTCAGAGAGCATTTATCTCCTGAGTTTTTAGCGAGCTTAAGCGCGCGCTTTCCTCACGAATATAAACTCTTTCTTGATGCTTTAAAGAGTGAAGTCTTGACGAGCAAAGAAGTGCAAGAGCTTCTCGATTACAAGACTCACCAGCTGTCTTTATTTGCTTTATTTTCAAACGATAGAAGTAAACCTGGACGTCTCTTTATCAGAAAGGCCGACGGTCATTTCTACACTAAGGAAAATGGTGACCTGTGGTCGGTGAGAGTGCTGGCGACTTCAGGAAGAGGACTGCCTTTTAATCACTCTAATGGGGCCACTCCTTGTGGAGTCTACAGTGTCGACTCAGTTATGCCTGAGGCCAATAAGGAGTATGAGTTCGGGAAAAATAGAAGGCTTATCGTGAACTTTTTAAAGAGTTCACCGGGTGAAGAGAACATTAAACAGTTCTTGCCTAAGTCCCAAAGGTCTAGTCTTTGGTGGGCCCCGTCGCTTGTTGGACGTGAACTTGGCCGAAGCCTCTTTAGAATTCATGGCACAGGCAGGGTCAACAAGAATCCTTTTAGCCCGTATTTTCCAATGATTCCAAGCTCGGGTTGCTTAACCACAACAGAGCGCAGTTTCTTAGGCATGATCAAGATCAATGATCAGCGCTTACTTTTAGATGCCTTAATGGACTCTCTGAAACTTCCAGTGAGTTTTGAAAATGAGTCGAAAATTCATGGTCTCTTGTATGTCATTAACTTCGATGGTACATATCAAGCACTTGAATTTAAAAGCTAGCTAGAAGGTATTCAATGTATATTTCAACCAAAAGATTTACAGGTTATCCCTGTACTCACCGCCAATGGCGTGATGAAGGACACTGCCGTTTTGTTCACGGTTACTCTCGCGAGTTCTCGTTTTGGTTTAAGGCCAAGACTCTTGATGAGAAAGGCTGGGTGATGGACTTCGGTGGATTCAAAGAATTTAAGTCTTTCTTGGACGACACTTTCGACCACACGTTCTTGGCAAACGCAGACGATCCAGAGCTTCCTCTCTTTGAAGAAATGCATAAAAAGGGCATCGTAAAACTACGCGTGCTTGAGAGTGTGGGAATGGAAGGGACATCAAAATTTCTTCACAAAAAAATGAATGAATACTTAGATAAAAAAACAGGCGGCCGTGTTTACTGCTTTAGAGTAGAGACGAGAGAGAATGAAAAGAACTCAGGCCTTTACGAAGAAGATAAGAGCGGCTTTGCTGCCGTATAGGAAACTATTATGATTGACCCAAAGAAAATTTTAAAGAAAGTCACTCCCACTCCAATGATTGCCAACGATCTTACGGCGGCAGAGAAAAAAGAAAAGATTACAGCTCTTTTCACTGAGATTATGGAGACGTTAGGACTTGACCTTAACGATGACTCACTAAAAGAAACACCTCACCGTGTAGCGAAGATGTACGTTGATGAAGTGTTCTACGGACTTGAATCATCTTCATTCCCAAAGATCACTGTGGTCGACAACAAGTTTGAATACGATCACCCGGTAATGGAAATCAATATCGTGACTAACTCTCACTGCGAGCACCACTTTGTTCCTATTATCGGAAAAACTCACATCGCATATATCCCGAACAAAAAAGTTCTAGGGCTTTCAAAACTTAACCGCATTGTTGATTACTTTTCGAAACGCCCTCAAATTCAAGAGCGTTTAACTCTACAAATCCACCAGGCGTTAGTAGAGATTCTTGAAACTCAAAATGTCGCTGTTGTAACAGATGCAATGCACGCGTGCGTAAAGACCAGAGGGATTAAAGATGTGACGTCAATGACGAGAACATCGAAGCTTTCAGGTGTCTTTTTGCAGGACAGCTCGCACAGAGCAGAGTTTATGAGTGCTATCCCGAGAGTTCAGGAAGTGATTTACTAATCTCGTCATGAGATTGTGCGAAAATCCGCATAGTGTTTCCTTATATTGCTAGCATATCGCGAATCCCGATTCGTCTGGAAAAATGTCGGCCTTCTTAGCTGAAAAAATCAAAAATATTCAAGCTTTTAATGTTGAACTATCTGATGAAGAGGCACTAGTTGCTCTTCTTCAAGACGCTGAATCGATTTTAAATTAATTATTCGTAGTCGTGGCTTCGCGACAGGTTTTCTAAATAGTAAATCTGCTCGCGAAGATCACTTATTTGTCCTTCCCAGTAAGTAGGCGATTCAAAGAACGGAAAGGCATTTTTGAAGGCCGGATCGTCAAAACGTTTTGCAATCCATGCAGAGTAATTAATCATTCTAAGTGTTCGTAGCACTTCCGTCAGTCTTAACTCTTCATAGTTAAAGTCTCTCATCGACGTATAACCTTCAAGCAGTTTATTGCGAAGATTGTTAGCGTAGTCGTCTCGCCCTGGAAGAAGCAGCCACATATCCTGAACAGCAGGGCCAACCACCATATCGTCAAAGTCGATTAAGTTAAAGACATCGCCACGCTTGAGGATGTTTCCAAGGTGGCAGTCGCCATGAATCCTTTGAGTCGTGATATTTTTAAAAGAGTCTTTTGTAAGGTTATAAATGGTCTCTAAAACCGTTTTGTAACTCATCTCCAGGTGAGATGGAACGATCTTTTGTCCGACTAAGAAGTCCAGGTTGGATTTTAAGTACACTTCGGGAGTCAGGTGAAGGCGGTGTTTGGCCTTCTTCATGCTTCCGACATTGTGAAGTCGCGCTAAAAGTCTTCCGACTTGTTCGATTTCTTCATCGGTGAATTCATCGGGAGCACGCCCACCTTGTTTTGGAAAGAGAGTGTAGAAGAGTTCAGGCTCAGGGAGAGTGAAGAGAGTTTTCTCATCAAACTCAATTGGAGCGATAACGGGAACTTCGAATTCTTTTAGATCTAAAAGGAAATCATGCTCTTCCTGGATTTGTTCCTTTGACCATCTTCCTGGGCGATAGAATTTAATAATTTTTGAGTGATCACTTGGATTATCTGAATCGCTTTCGATCTCAACTTCGTACACGCGGTTTTCCATCGAGTTCATAGTGAGGACGCGGCCAGTGGTTCTGAAACCAAGTTTTTCAACAGTGTCTAGGACGAGATCGGGATTAAGTTCAAAGAAAAATTGAGTGGCATTGGTTCCCCAGAGATTTTTTGTCATGAATAGACTCCTTACCTCTGGGGTGTAAAATCCTTAGTGGATCATGTGGTAAACTTCGATCATCTCTTTTCTTAGAAGTTCCATTTTTGCTGGAACGTCTGGATGATTAGCGTCTTCCGGGTGCAGAAGGTAATTCGCTGCTGGAAGTTCCTTAACCATGAATTTCGACTGCCAGATGTTTGATTGTGGCATGTTGATATCTGAAGCGAATTGGAATTGCTCTTTGATTTCCGGTTTAATGAATTCCTGAATCGAGTTGAACTTCTGATCGTTGTAGATTTTTTTACCGTTTTCCAGACGAGTGTATCCGCGGACTACGTAGTCAACATAGACAACGTCGCATTCGAAAGCTTCGAATAGGTAGTTGATAGCGTTTAGTGGAATGATCTCTCCACAAGTGGCCACGTCAAGGTCCACGCGGAATGTGCAGATCCCGTTAGGGTCTGAAGCGTCCGGGTATGTGTGAGACGTGATGTGCGATTTATCTAAATGCGCTTTTACTGAAACTGGAATCGGCTCTCCGCCGCCCTTGATGTCAGACATTAACGTCATCGTTGAAGCTCCAACTGGATCATAGTCCTGGATTGAAACAGCTAAGATATTAGCTTCGATGATCTCAACGATTCTCTCAGCGATTTTTTCGATTTTCTTTGCACTGTATTTATCGTGAATATACTTTACGTATTCTGCTCTTTGCTCTTCATCAAGAGCGATGCAAAAATCATAAAGATTGAAACTTAAAATCTTAGTCAGATTGTTAAAACCAGATAATTTAACTGCTTGCCCGGGAGCTAATTTTGACTCAAACATTGCGCTAATTTCCTATTAAAAAAAGTATTGCGTATTTAAATTTCACGAACTATCTATGTGTCACAGTTTGCCCCTTGTGACAAATGGAATCTTTATCTCTTAACAGAGATAAAACACAATATTGGAGAGTTATGACCACTGAAATTAATGAAAAAAACCCAAATGAACTGCTGATTGAAAAAGATTGGTATTCTGAGCGCTATTTCCATAAGAATGTGGCCACTTCTTTCAAAATAAAATCCATTTTGCACTCGGAAAAAAGCCAGTACCAGAAGATCGACGTCTTGGACACGCACGGTGTTGGACGCCTGCTACTTCTCGATGGAAAAACGATGGTCAGTGACCACGATGAATTCGTTTACCACGAAGTAATGGGACACATCCCATCAATGGTTCACCCTGGAATTAAAAACGTCCTGATCATCGGTGGTGGTGACGGTGGGATTGTTCGCGAGTACGTAAAACACCCGGAAATCGAAAGAATTGACCTGGTGGAAATCGATGAGCGCGTGATCGAAGTTTCAAAAAAATACTTCCCTGATTGTACATCTGGGTTAGCGGATAAGCGTGTAAACGTTCTTCCACAAGACGGTGTTGAGTATATCAAGAATCACAAAAACTTCTTTGATGTCATTATCATCGACTCAACTGACCCTGAGGATTTCGCTGCTGGATTGTTCACAAAAGAGTTTTACTCTCACGTGTATGAGGCCCTGACTGAAAACGGAATCATGATGGCCCAAACTGAAAACCCATTCTATGACGAGTACGGGATTAAGTCGTTCTACGACAATCTTCGTTCTGTTTACCCGGTAGTTAAGTCATTCACTGGACCAATGTTAATTTACCCGGGAGTATTCTGGACATTTGCTTACGCTTCGAAGGGGATTCTTCCTACGAACTTCAATGAAAAGAAAATTCCTCATATGACGGAGTTAGAAAAAACTCTTAAGTGGTACAACATGGACTGGCACAAAGGTGCCTTTAATCTTTCAAATATTCATAAAAGAGTTACTGGTTGTTAATAAAAAGGCCCTCTTCGGAAGGGCCTTTTTTTTTGCCCAAATGCTGTCTAGAATTTAGGTACATGTCTAATTTACGATTCCCTAGTGAACACTAAAAAGCCCCCTAACTATTCATTATTTATCATTTTTACCTTCGGCAAGGGACATGCAGTGCTGACTACAGTAGGCTAGAAAAATTACACCCAGTAGGGTCTCAATTGAGACTGATTTGGAATTGTATTAAGTTTCATTACGAACACAACAACGAACACGTTTATATATTTTTGGAAAAAAAGGAGAACCCCATGAACTTTTAAAAAATTACATTCCTTCTAGCTTTCAGTGTTTTAAGCTCAAGCGCATTCGCAGCAGGATTCTTAAAAGAAGGCGGATATGTTGTTTTCATGTGTGTGCTCCTAATAATTATTCTAAAGTCGTAATATGGTTTAACTGAATTCCTAAGTTTAATACGCAGTCAACTTTGGCATTGTTAGTGGCATACTTGTTCATAATATGCTCTCTGAATGCCTTAACTTCTTCTCTGATTTTGTCGAAGTTTTCTTTATCTGTTGCCAGGACTACACAGCTTGCAGAGCGGTTTGTGTAGGCGTCTTCGCTAAGAGTTTCTTTTGCTTTATCTAAAAATTGTGAGTGAAAGGTATTCACCACAGTGTAGTTCATTGAGTTGTTTGTCTGGATGTGCGCCAGAGAGTCCGAAAGGAAGGCCCTATAATCCACATAATCATAGATCACAGGCTTTTCATTCTTCGGTTGAATGGCAGTGGGGGCTGCCGATTCGTGTGTAGTTTTTATGTACGTCTGTAGTCAGCACTCAGATCTACGATCCTTAATTTTAAAACCTTTAATTATTGGTGAGTTAGGTCCACTTTGAGGCGACTCAGAGATGCTTTAAAACTGCCAACTGAGGCCTTCGGTGATAATATTTGTCGTCGCTGAACGGTCTTTTAAAAGACCATTGGTTGCCGTAGGTCGTGTTTTAGACTAAGAAGAAGACTCATTATTTTTGTATATAAGGAAAGCCCGTGACTAAGACTCCTTTAGTGAATGTTCCAGACAGTGCCATCCCAGAAATTCAACTGATCCGCGATGTGAATAAACACCTTCTGCGTGGACACAGATGGATCTTTGCTGACTGCTTTGATGGAAAAACTCCAACAGGACTTGCGGTTTTAAAATCGCGCAAAGACTCGGTCGCCATCGGTCTGGTTCAGGCCGACACTCAGCTTCGCTTTAGACTTCTGTGCCTTTGTGAAGAGCCTTATGTTCGTTTAAATAACATCACCCACACAATTACTCACTGGAGTGAAATCCAATTATCCCGCGCCATCATGATCCGTCAGCACTTTAGAAGTGAAGCGACCAATAGCTTTAGACTGGTTAACGGTGAAGGCGATGGGATGCCAGGACTTATCATTGACGTTTATGACCACACGGCCGTGATTAAACACGACCACCCGGTGATGGAGCGCTTTTATAATCATGCGGGGATCGCAGAGAAGCTTCAAAGCGAAATGCCGTTTATTAAAAATGTTTACTACAAAAGAAGAAATGATGAAGAGGTTAAGGGAATCGATATTGTTGGAACCCTTCAGCCAGAAGTTATCTTTAAAGAAAATGGAAGTTTTTTTGCCAGCAATATTCGCGATGCTGCCAAGACTGGTTTCTTTCTTGATCAACGAGACAACAGAAAACTCATCTCTCAGTTCTCTCACAACAAGAGCGTCCTGAATCTTTTTAGTTACACTGGGGGATTTTCTATATTTGCTGCCCATGGGGGAGCGAGTGAAGTGACCAGCGTGGATATTGCTAAAGCAGCGATTGAAGCTTCAAAAAGAAACTTTGAAGTCAACGACCTGAAGACTAAGCACAATGCTGTGGCCGATGATGCTTTTCTTTTTATCGATGAACAAATTAAGAGCAAACAGAAATGGGACCTGGTCATTACCGATCCACCAAGCTTTGCTCCCAATCAAAAAGCTGTGGAGACTGCGACAGCTGCTTACACCAAAGTTTTTGCCAACTCACTTAAGCTGGTTAAAGGCAATGGGTTCTTCGCGGCCAGCTCTTGCTCAAGCCATATCTCAACAGACCAATTCCTAGATATCTGCCGCGAGTCTTTTTCTAAAACAAGAAAAAGAGGGACACTCGTTTATCTGGGCGGACAGCCTTTTGACCATCCATACCCATTGGCGATGGAAGAGCTTCGTTACTTGAAGTTTGCTCTTTTCAGAGTAGATTAACGAAATTTAAACGTATTTTTAGCCCCTTCAATTTCCAGGGCCTGGATTTCACTTCTTAGTTTTTCCAGTCCTTTTTGGATTTTGTGGTACTCGTCGCTGTCGGCAGAGTTTGTTGTGATGGTTGGTTTCAATTCTTCCAAGCGCTCTTTTAATTCTTCTTCTTCATCTTTTAATTCAAAGACGTGTTTTCCAATGAGGTATTTTTCTCTGAACATACTCTCGCGTTCTGCCGGACAGAAGCTGAAGTAGCGATCAGAGCGTTTCCCCATTTCAAAGGCGCGGTTGGGAAGACAGTACTCCATCCATCCTTGATAAAATCCTTTTTCATAAGCTTCTAGATCAATGCTTGGGTTTCGTCCCATGCATACGTTTCTGAGGTCGTCCGTGTATTTTACAGGTGAGCCTTGTCTTCCTTGTTGAAGACCAAGCTCTTTCATATCTTTGAAGCAGTCTTTTTTACTGATGGTTGAACATGAAGACAGAGTCGCAAGAGAGAGAAATAAGAGAAGAGATAAGCATAGAGACATACGGGGTCCTCGAGAAAGAGATTATTTGATAACCATCGTATCGGTGGATGTATTTAATATTTCAGTGTTTTGTTGAAAATAAAATACTGGAGTAAAATACTTATTAGGGAGAATAAGAGATGTCTTTTTCATGTATCAAAATACTTCGGCCAGTTAATTAATCACATTGGTGTTCTCATTGGAGAGTCCCTAGGAGGCCCATTGGGGCCACATGTAAGGGAATGTTTTGCCTATGAGAATTTGCCCAGTGAAAATTTATTGGAATTTTTTTTGGAATCTCTGACAATAAGGTATGGGAAATACAAAATTAAAAGAGTCAAAACCAAACAAAGACACTAACCCTTACGGAAAATTCAGGGAGATAGATGGAAGTCACCCTCTGAAGAAAAACGTCCCTGAAGCGGTGGTAGAGTATCAGGTGAGGACTAGGCATGGCGGACAAGTGGCTTTCTTCAATTTTGATCTCGCTCGTGAAATCGGACTCATCCCAGAAAATCACCCAAACGAACTCACTAAAGAACTCAAAGAAGAAATCCTAAACACATTCAGTATCGTCATCATAAACGAATACGATATGATGAATAATTTTAATTTTCCAAAAGATGAAATCAAACCAAATACCTACATGGCCACTCGTTACCTGCAGCTGCAGCACCCGTGCAAGAAGGGAACGACATCGGGAGATGGAAGAAGTATCTGGAATGGTCAAATTTCTAAAGGCGGAAAAACGTGGGACGTTTCTAGTTGTGGAACGGGAGCGACGAAATTAAGCCCGGCCTGCAATATCAATAAAAAATTCTATCAAACAGGGGACCCGACGGTTTCTTACGGTTGTGGTTATTCAGAGAAAGACGAAGGATTGAGTTCACTCTTTTTTAGTGAAGTTCTTGCTAAAAATGGTCTGGAGACAGAGCGCGTTTTAGGGATCATCGAATTCCAAAAAGGTTTGGCAATCAACATCCGCGTGCACGACAATCTTCTTCGCCCATCGCACATGTTTAATCACTTAAAACAAAACAATCTACCGACACTTAAGAGAGTGGTGGATTACTATATTGAACGCCAGACAAAAAATAAAGTCTGGAAGAACGTACCAACAGATTCAAAATCAATTTACGACTATTTCTTAAATCAAGTGACTGAGACATTTGCTGAAATGGCCGCAAACTTTGAAGACCAGTATATCTTCTGCTGGTTAGACTGGGACGGGGACAACATCCTGATGGATGGGGGAATCATCGATTACGGATCAGTCCGTCAGTTCGGTCTTTACCACCACGAATACCGCTACGACGACGTTCAGCGCTGGTCGACATCAATTAAAGAGCAAAAACAAAAAGCTCGCTACATTGTTCAGACCTTTGCTCAGATTGTTGACTACATTAAAAATGAAAAGAAAAAATCAATTGAAGACTATAAGAATCATCACTCGGTAGTGATGTTTGATAAGCGCTTCTTCGATTATAAAAACAGAAATATCCTAAGAAAAATCGGATACCCGCAAAAGTATGTCGATTTCCTTCTGGAGAATTGCAGAAAAGACGTGGAAGATTTCAGGGAAGACTTCAGCTATTTTGAAATGGCCAAGTCAGTTAAAGGTCCACAAAAAGTACCAGATGGAATCAATTGGAACGCGATCTTTTGTATGCGCGATATTCTAAGAGAGTTGCCACAAATTTATCTTTCTCGCGGATTGGACGGAAAGGTGAGTGAGGCTGAATTCCTGGACGTGATCAAGTCAAGCTACGCGACGAAGGCCGATTTAAAGCGCTCGTTAAGAAGAGACTTAAAGATCAGAAGCTATCAGAAAAATTACATCAAAATGTTAAACAAAGTAGCGGCGAAGTTTAAGACAGCGCCGGAAAAAGTCCTCTTAGACGTGTCTATGCGCTCGTCAGTTATTAACAAGTACGACCGAGTGACAGGTGATTCGATTACAACAATCGTTCAAAAAGTGATGAACCAACGTCCGAAGCTGGGAGCAGAAGAGATCCAGGGAATTCTAAAAGAATTCACTGACTATCAGAACCTGAATCCAGATAAAGATAGAAAGCCTTCTAACTTTGAAAGTGAAAAAGAACAATCGCGCCTGGTAAAAGGCATGCTTCAGATCGTACGAGAGTTTAGAGACGGAATATGAAAATAGTTCTCTATTCTGGAGGCGGCGAAAAGGAAAATCAATTCCTTAATAAGCGCGCCCTCGAACTCACTGGTGCTGATGTTCCTAAACTGACATTCATTCCTTCAAGCTCATACGATGCCGAAGAAGATTTTAAGTTCTTTGTAGAAGAGTTCTCAAAGCTCGGCGTTCAGCGTTTTATCCACTTTTGTGTAGATACGCCCTTTACTAAAACTCTTTTGAATGAAGTGTTAAAAAGCGACCTAATCTTTTTGGGAGGAGGGAACACTTTTTATTTCTTAAAGCATTTAAAGAAGAACAAAATGTTCGGCCATTTTAAGAAGTTTCTTAAAAGAGGTGGAGTTCTTTGTGGCCTTTCGGCCGGGGCCATTGTGCTCACTCCACACGTGCATACGGCGAGTTTTCCGCATTTTGACCGCGATGAGAACCCTTGGGATATGAAAAACCTCTCGGCCATGAGACTAGTCAATTTTGAGTTCTTTCCTCATTATAAGAATTCAAAGCGCTACGACGCTGAATTGAAACACCATTCTAAGAAGTCAAATTTACCTCTATATGCCTGCGCAGACGGGGGAGGTATCATTATTGAGAAGGATCAACTCTCTTTCTGCGGGAAAAGTCATGTCTTTTTCCAGGGAAAGAAGTTCACCATTTCAAGTTATCTGGGCTAATTGCAGTTAATTTTTTTAGGAAGAAAAAATGAGAAAGCTTTGCGCTGGTTTATTTGTCGTTTGTTATTTCGTTCTAAATGCCGTTGTTCATGGAGCAACGATTGAAATTGAGGGGAAAGCACTAGATTGCCCAAAAGATTCAACTGGTGTATTTGTTTGTGACAAAGACGGATCAAAAATTCTTGTCGTTGATACAGGGTATGGCTTTTCTGCTGTTTCAAAAAGTAGTAGCAAGTATCCCATTATAAAACTAGTCGATAAAGTTTCAGACGGAAGCCGAGTTCTTTTTGAAGCTTCTGATTACTTAAAATCAAAAGCTCCTGATTCAAAAGTTAAAAGATTTAATGATTCTAAGTCCATTATCACTTCTCTCAATGGAGTTAAACATCCATTGGCCCAAGAGATTATTGCCGACGCTAAAGAGTATTTAAAAAGTCATAAGGACGGAGAAAAAGAACTTAGTCTTACCATTAGTGGAGACGAAGGGGCTTATCAGTGTCGAATGGGAGATACGAGAAAACTTTTTCAAACTGAAACGATATTAAATGATTTGTACGGTAATGTTAAGTGTGAGTACTACTCGTGCCAAAAATCTGGATCAGATGAAAAGGTCCTGGCCTTCTTACCAAATGAAGGATCTTTTCAAAATGCTTCTGTTCTAAAGATGAAAGATGGACAGGCACAGTATCTAACTGGCGGTTTTAAAGCGACGGCTTCTGATGGAATGACTTATTTAGAAGAAGGGAAGAGTGAATCTGATGATGAACTTTATGATCCTCGCCTGGCCAAAGCAGATATTGATCCCTCTTTAATGATTCCTTCAAAATATGAAGAGAGTAAAACGAGCTTTAGTTATTTAAGCAGTCTTGCAGAAAATAATTTCCAGGCAGATTCGGAAGGCCTATGTAACAGCAGCAATGTTAAAGATCTTTTTGCGCTTCAAAAGAAAATAGGAAAGGAGATGAGAGATCACCTTTCTGAGGCGGAGTTGGTTGAATACTTAAAAATGGTTGATGGAAGTATCAGTTCTTATTACGTAGATAAGAAAAAAGGACAATCGCTTGGATGTCTATACCAAGGAAAGATTGTTGATAACAGTGTCCTGGCAAAATTCGATCACTTGAAGGATATTTCAATTCCTAAACCGGTGACAAAGTATTTAACGGAAGAGGAAGTTCAGAAGCTTTTTACTGATGCTAAAAACATGAAGGATATTCCATTTGGCTACAAGTACGATGGCTGTTATGCACGTGCTCACATTATGTCTCGCCGTTTTGAACAGATGGGCATTGCTGCTCAAAAAGTTTGGATCAAGGGAGTTCTAACTGTTCCTGGGACAGATATTGAGTGGAACTATCACGTGGCTCCAGTTGTAGAAGTTAAAAAGAAAGATGGAAATATTGAAAAGTATGTTATCGATCCTTCATTAACTGATAAGGCCGTGACAGTGGATCAGTGGGTGGCGACAATGGATCGAGGATACAAAGGGCCGATCATGAAGACGACTTATCCATTTCCATTAAACGGTGGTAGTTTTGATCGCACAGTTGTGGCAATTTCATCAGCAGAGCCTCTTGCTCCAGCGGATATGATCGCCACTGAAGAGCAGAAGATGGAATTTTCGACTCAGGTTCTAAAACAATTTTCTGAAGTGCTTGCGAGCAGAGGTAAATAATGAAACTAGTCATTCTTTTTGGTTTTTTAGTTGCGGCCAATGCGCAAGCGATGACTCTTACTAAAGACTTAGTGACAACAAGACTTAAATTCAACGACGCTAAAAAAGTTTACGATGTAGATTTTCTCAACGAAGCGGGGATTTATAAAGCTGAAGATAAATTTTTTTCGTGCTTGCAAAGCTCGCTTAAAAGCAAAAAACCAGTAAAGGTGACTTATGATCCAATGGGATTGAAGCTCACAGACTGCGTCTCTAAATAATCACAGCCAGCGTCTGACTTTGTTTTTGTAATCGACGTAAGAAGCTCCGTGCATCTTTTCTAAATACTCTTCTTCTAAGCGCGTCTGTATTTGCATTAAGATGTGAGCGATTAAAAAAACAACCAGAGACCAGACATTGGGAAGCACCAAACAGAAGAGAATAAAAAAGAGGAAATAAACAACGAGATAGATTTTCATTGTTTTGCCTTTGAAGGACGAGTCCAGATAAATGCCAGCACCGCCAGAAGAACAGAGGAAGCAAGAATCTTAATCCATAAATCGATATTAAGTTTTGGAAAGCGCCAGCCAATAACCAGAAGAATCATCACCGTTGCCAGCCATTTGGCCTTGATTCCGATGACTCCACTTTGCTGCCAGTCTTTAAGAGGTGGTCCAAGGTATTTATGTTCGAGCATCCACATGTGCAATCGGGCGCTCGATTTAGAATAGAAGAAAGCGGCCAGCAGTAAAAAAGGCGTCGTTGGAAGAACCGGCAAGAAAGCGCCGATGATCCCCAGTGCGAGGCTTAGATGGCCAAGTAAAAGATACGTAATTTTCTTCATGAGTCTATATCGTCGAAATACTCTGTAATGTTAGTTTTTAATTCATTGTAAAACGGCGTGAAAATTTCCAGCTGAGCAATGGTTTTTCTGGTCACCAGCGAGATCGGACGATTCACTTTCAGTGTTCTATAATGATTCTTTTTTATATGAAGTTCTTTACAAAGGCCAAGGGGAATAAGCCCGTTGCCTAAACCAACTTTGGCCATTTGATAGACGGCCAGGAATGACTCAACGTAAATCACAGAATTGGAAAAGAGGTGAGGATATTCTTTTTTGACCGTAGGCCCAATACTTTTCCAGGTCGCTGAGTTTTCTTCTATGGTAATAAGCGGAAGGTTTTTATTAGGCTTCGTTTTATTTTCTGCGTGCAAAAGAGCAAGAGGCTCATCGACTAAATGAAAACTCGCCAGGTCTTTTCGCATATCGTTTGAAGTACAGATCCCCAATTGGTATTTTCCCAGAGTCACGTTTTCAAGTAGCATTAAGCTTCGGTGAACGTGAATATCCAGGCGAAGATTTTTAAAAGATCGCAGAGTCTGATTGATGACCTTAGGTCCAAAACTTCCGGCAATAGAGTCGGAGAGAGCTAAAGAGAATTGTGAAATATGAGAGCTCTTTGTTTCAGGTCCAATAGAAAGATTTTTAAGTTCTAAGAGCAGAGGTTTCGCTTTACTTAAAAACTGCATGGCCTCAGGAGTTAGCTTAAGGCGTCTGCCATCTGGTTCGACCAGCTTCATATCCAACTCAACTTGTAGGGCATGGATCCTTTTGCTCACTGCAGACTGAGTCAGACGTAACGCGAGGGCCGCTTGAGAGACTGTTTCATGTTTTTCTAAGGCTATAAGGGCTTCAATTCCATCCAACATATTCCATATTCTACTATATTATATTCAATTAATTCAATTTTTTCTTGTATAGAATGACGCTAGAATAAGTTCGAGACGGCAAACACGTGGAATTTCTCATAATGGAGGGAAATTCCCTCGTGACGAGCTTTTTTATAAAGATTATACTAGGCCCATCATAACATTTAATCTCACAAAGGAGACACCATGAGCAAGGTGAAAAAAACACTACAGGTTGGTTCTAAGAATTACGCTTACTACTCACTAAAAGAAGC
Source organism: Bacteriovorax sp. As-1 (assembly GCF_058446905.1). Classification (NCBI taxonomy): domain Bacteria; kingdom Pseudomonadati; phylum Bdellovibrionota; class Bacteriovoracia; order Bacteriovoracales; family Bacteriovoracaceae; genus Bacteriovorax; species Bacteriovorax sp. As-1. The sequence continues at coordinate 504,796 of NZ_CP184341.1, read as the reverse complement.
AAAAAACTTAGGTCTAACTGACATCGACAAACTTCCAAAGTCATTAAAAGTTTTATTAGAGAACTTACTTCGCCATGAAAACGGCAAAGACGTAACATTCGACGATGCTAAAGCAATTAACGAGTGGGCAAAAACACAAAAATCTGACCGCGAAATCGCTTACTATCCTGCGCGCGTACTAATGCAAGACTTCACTGGGGTTCCAGCAGTAGTAGACTTAGCAGCGATGAGAGAAGCGATGAAAAAAATCGGTGGAGATCCAAAAAAGATCAACCCACTTATTCCTGTAGACTTAGTTATCGATCACTCGGTAGCAGTAGACTTCTTCGGGAGATCTGATTCATTCGATAAAAACGTTGCTCTTGAATACGAAAGAAACAAAGAGCGCTACACGTTCCTTAAATGGGGACAAAAAGCATTTAAAAACTTCCGCGTAGTTCCTCCAGGAACAGGAATCTGTCACCAGGTTAACCTGGAATATCTTGCTCAAGGTGTTTGGACAAAAACTGAAAATGGTGAAACGACTGCATACCCAGATACATGTGTTGGGACAGACTCACACACGACTATGATTAACGGTCTTGCCGTTCTTGGATGGGGTGTTGGTGGTATCGAGGCTGAAGCGGCAATGCTTGGTCAGTCAGTAACAATGACTGTTCCAGAAGTTGTAGGTTTCAAACTTACAGGAAAAATCAATGAAGGCATCACTGCGACAGACATCGTTTTAACTGTCACTCAAATGTTACGTAAGCACGGTGTAGTCGAAAAATTTGTTGAGTTCTACGGACCAGGGGTTAAAGCTCTCTCTCTTGCAGACAGAGCGACAATTGCGAACATGGCACCGGAATACGGAGCGACATGTGGATTCTTCCCAATTGATGAAAAGACAATCGACTATTTAAAATTCACAGGAAGAACTGCTGACCAGGTAGCTCTTGTTGAAGCTTACGCAAAAGAGCAAGGTCTATGGCTACACGAAGGTGACGCTGATCCAGTGTTTACTTCAACTCTTGAACTAGACCTTTCTAAAGTTGTGGCTTCTCTATCAGGACCAAAACGTCCTCAAGATAAAATTGAACTAACTGCGGCAGCAGACGCATTTGGAAAAGAGCTTGTGGGAGCTTTCAAAGTAGACCCATCGCAAGTAAATACTGAGTATGCCGTTGAAGGTGCAGACTTCAAACTTAAGCATGGTGCTGTGGCAATCGCTACAATCACTTCATGCACTAACACTTCAAACCCATCTGTTATGATTGCAGCTGGTCTTGTGGCGAAAAAGGCAAGAGCTCTAGGGCTTAAGTCTCAGCCATGGGTAAAAACAGCTCTTTCTCCTGGGTCTAAAGTTGTAACTGACTACCTTGTAGAATCTGGACTTCAGCAATCTCTTGATGAACTAGGATTCACACTGACAGGATACGGATGTATGTCTTGTATTGGGAACTCTGGACCACTTCCAGAAAACATTTCTAAGTCAGTTAACACAAACAACCTGGTTGTGACGTCAGTTCTTTCTGGTAACAGAAACTTCGAAGGTCGTATCAACCCAGACGTAAAAGCTAACTACCTGGCCTCACCTCCTCTAGTTATTGCTTACGCTCTTGCAGGTAACATCAACATTAACATCACTAAAGATCCAATCGGAAAAGGTGCTAATGGACAAGATATCTACCTAAAAGACATCTGGCCGACTCATGAAGAAATCAACACAATCCTTAACGGGAAGTTAACAAGCGCAATGTTCAAAAAGCGTTATGAAAACGTGTTTGATGGGGACGCTCACTGGCAAGCAATCAAGACGACAGAAGGAGACTTCTTCTCTTGGGAACCAGATTCAACTTACATCAGAAACCCAACTTTCTTCGAAGACATCACTGGTGGAAAAATCAGCACAATTAAAGTTGATAACGCTCGCATTCTGGCACTATTTGGTGACTCGATTACGACTGACCACATTTCTCCAGCTGGTAACATTAAAAAAGCTTCTCCTGCCGGAGCTTACTTAACTGAGAAAGGTGTATCGGTAGCAGACTTCAACTCTTATGGATCACGCCGTGGTAACCATGAAGTTATGATGAGAGGAACATTCGCTAACATCCGTATTAAAAACGAAACTGCACCAGGAACTGAAGGTGGCGTAACAAAATACGTACCATCTGGTGAAGTAATGCCAATCTACGATGCAGCGATGAAGTACATCGAAACAAAAACTCCACTTGTGGTTATCGCTGGTAAAGAATACGGAACAGGATCATCACGTGACTGGGCAGCTAAAGGAACATTCCTTCAAGGTGTAAAAGCAGTAGTGACTGAATCGTTTGAACGTATCCACAGATCGAACCTGATTGGTATGGGTGTTCTTCCGCTAGTCTTTGAAGCGGGAACAGACAGAAAAACTCTTGGGCTTGTAGGTAACGAGACAATCTCTCTAAACCCTCAAGGAGAGTTCAGACCTGGAATGAAGTATGAAATGACAATCACAAGAGCTAACGGCGAAGTGGTTAAAACAATGCTTACTTCACGTGTGGACACTGCTGATGAGCTAAACTACATCACAAATGGCGGTATCCTTCAGTATGTACTACGTAATTTAAAATAGCCAAAACAGCTTTAACTAGCTGGAAATGAGAAGGGGGTGTCTAAATATTAGACACCCCTTTTTTATTTATCATGTAACTATTTCTCTTCCTCCCATAGGTCCTCCTTAAAAAGCTAGAATCAAGCATTCACTGAAATGGAAAGGAGACACCATGTTTAAGACATCAGTATTGTCAGTTCTGCTTATGACTTCAGCTTTATCAGCTATGCCTGCACAGGCCGGATTGTTGGATCTTTTTAAGAAACCAAACATTCAGTCAGAAGCTGTTAAAGATGTTTATTCAGGTGTGAAGTTCACATACCTTGATACAGAAGACAGACTTCTTATAGTTAACAGCTTTTTAAAGACTGTTGAACTTGAGTATGCACTTCTACCACTTAAGGCACAGAGAATTGGATTAGACTTTAAGAAAGTCAAAGCAGAGGCCTTAGCAGCTGAAGAAGCGGCAGGATCAATCACACTTTCAGCGGCCGATAGAAAGGACCCGGTTCTAAAAGATAAAATTGCTGATCTTCAGGCCGTGGCAAACATGGAGTTCTTAGATAGAATGCAGCTTCTTGTTGCTAAGTTTGAAGACACACATTTTGGTATCAACGAAACAATCTCAAGACCATTTATCTATAACGGAATCAGATTCTTTAGAGTTCAAGGAAAAGTCGTAATCGGTTCTATTGAGCCAAAGTTCATTTCAATGGTACAAAAACTTTCAGGTGCAGATTTATCAGGCCTAAGAGTGGGTGATGAGCTTCTGGCAATTGATGGAATGAGCACTGAAGACAAGGTCAATGAACTTAAGGCCTATATCGCGGGAAGCTCTGACGAGTTTAGAGATTCACAAGCGGTGCGTTCACTGACTTTAAGAAACTTTAAGTACGACAAGAAAAACTATATCAATATCAGGTTAAAGAATGCCGGCAACCTGAAGTTGCCGACTTTTGTTAACAACCCAACTTCAGAAACGCTAAGACCTGATGCACGCGCTTTTATGAAGCAGTTTAATATTCCTTCAGACACAGCGGCTATCGGAATCACTTTTGATAGAGCGACAAATAAATGGACTGATTCTGGTTTAGCTTTTGAAGGTTACTCAGTAAGAAAAATCCAGGGCAATATTAAAGGTCTAACTGAGTACGCTGATGACGGTGGAAGTGTTGGAATGAGAACTGGTTACTATATCAACAAGGGAAAAACATACGGCTACCTACAGCTTATGACTTTTGCGACAAAAAACTTCAAGTCGGGAAATACAACTCAAACTTTCCTTGATGCCATCAGAAGTTTTATTATCGAGCTAAAAGAAAATGAACTTCCACTGATTTTTGACCTTCGTTCAAACGGTGGTGGTAATGGAAACTTCCCGTCAGCAGTTTTATCAATGCTTGCTGAAGAAGGAGTGGTGTACCCGGGAGCAACTTCAGGGATGAGAATCACTCACTATATGCGCCAATTGCAAGAACCATTTATGCACCAAATGGTTAACGCGGAAAATGAAAATACGATCCTAACAGGGGACGAGTTCAACGCGATGTTTGAAGATGCCATTGATAACCGTCTGGATTATTCGCCAATGTATGCGGCTGACCCGACGCCATTTGATGCCAAAGTAAAGGGGTTCAGTAATAAGATTGTGGCCCTGGTAACGGCCGACTGTATTAGTGCATGTGATAAAATGTCTTTCCTACTAAAATCGTCAAAAAGAGCGACGATCATTGGAACACATAGCAATGGTACTGGAGCAGGGTATTTATCAACTTCTGAGCTAAACACAGAGTGGACGGACCCTCTAAGAGTGCTTTCAAGCCGAGTTCCAAACTACCTGTTTGGTTTACCTGGTAAATCTTTTGACATCAACATCTTCGAAGCTGATAGTGTTTCAAAAATGTGTACGGAAAACATGCCAACACAGGCAGACGTAGCATACTCAAACACTATGGTTGATATCACAAGAAATAACCTTGGTTGGTTACAAAAAGCTGCTCAGGTTCTTGAAGAGAAATAGTTAACATCTAAGATCGGATACTCTCGGTAGGCCCAGACACAGGCCTACCGAGCAATTTTTTCTTTTGACTCCTCCTCCCTAAGTTGGGGTATTATTGATTGATAGACTTTAGGTCCTATACAATCTTGGAGAAAAAATGAAACGTCTGTGTCTCGCATTGGTGCTTTTACTTTCTTTTAACGCGTTCTCGCAGGCGAAAGACCCAAGAGATCCGAGGCGCGAAAAGCTCATCGGTAACATTCTAAAAAATGCACTAGAAACATACCACTACCGTGGAATCAAAATTAACGACGAAGTGTCTCAGAAAGCTTTCCAGCAATACTTAAAAAAGATTGATGGTTCAAAGCAGTTCCTGACAAAAGGGGACATTAAAGAGCTTGAAGCTTATCAGTTCCAGATGGACGATGAGATGGTGAGCGGTGACTATGTTTTAATTGAAAAAGCGGGCGCTGTTTTAAAGAAGAGAATTGCTCTTGCAGAAGCACTAAGAAAAGAAGTGTTCAAGAAACAATTTGATTTCAATGGTAATGAAACTCTTGAGCTAGACCCGGAGAAAAGAGACTGGGTAAATGATGAGTCAAAACTTAAGGCCAATTGGGAAATTGTTTTTAAGCAGGCCACACTTAACAAATATCTTTCATTAATTGATGAGCAAACTGAGAAGTCAACTCCAAAAGGAGCAAAAGCTTCAACGAAGCCTGTAAAGAAAATGAAAGCAGAGAAAAAATTAACTGACGCCGAAATGAGAGCAAAAGCTCATGAATCAGTTTCTAAAAGATTCCAAAAAATCTTTGAGCGTCTTGCAGCTTTAGACAGAGACGATCAATTAGATAACTTCTATAACTCAATCTCTGCGGTTTTTGACCCGCACACAAACTACCTTGCAGCAAAAAAGAAAGAAGATTTCGATATCGACATCACTGGGAAACTTGAAGGAATCGGTGCCGTTCTGCAGGAAGATGGATCGTTCATTAAGGTTGTTCAGATCGTTCCAGGAGGCCCTGCTTGGAGAGGAAAGGAACTGGAAGCAGATGACATCATTCTCTCAGTTGCTCAAGGAAACAAAGAAAGTGTAGACCTGACTGATATGAAAGTGGACGATGCTGTCCGCTATATCCGTGGTAAAAAAGGAACTGAAGTTCGTCTGACAATTAAAAAAGTTGATGGGACAAGAAAGATCATTTCAATTATCCGCGATGAAATTGAAGTGGCCGCTTCATTTGCTAAGTCTTCTGTGATCCAGATGAAAGACTCTGACGTAAAAGTTGGTTACATTCAACTTCCAAAATTCTACCGTGACTTTGAAAATGCAAAGATCAATTGTACAGATGACGTAAGAAAAGAAATTGAAAGACTAAAGAAAGCTAAAGTAGACGCTATCATTCTTGACCTAAGAAACAATGGTGGGGGAGCTTTAGAAGATGCTCGTTTAATGTCAGGACTATTCCTGGAAAAAGGGCCGATCGTTCAAGTTAAAAACCACATGGGTCAAATCGAAGTCCTGGAAGATGATGATCCAAGTGTAAGCTACGACGGACCATTAGTTGTTCTTCAGAACCGTTTCTCAGCTTCAGCTTCAGAAATTCTAGCGGGTGCAATGCAGGATTACGGTCGTGCTGTTATCGTTGGTGGGGATTACTCTCACGGAAAAGGAACTGTTCAGGCGGTATTAGACCTAAACCGTGGACCATTAGTTTCAATCTTTGGTGAAACAATGGGAGCACTAAAAGTTACAATTCAGAAGTTCTACCGTGTAACAGGTGCTTCAACTCAGTATAAGGGAATTACACCAGATTTGATCCTTCCTGATATTTTTAGCTATGTAGAAAGCCGTGAAAAAGACCTGGAGTATTCACTTCCATGGGATCAGATTCAGGCCAAGCCATTCACTAAATGGTCGAAGTTTACTTACAACCTTCCAGACCTAAAAGCAAAGAGTGCAGCTAGAGTAAAAGCTAATCCTCGTTTTGCTAAGATCAACCGCAACGTTGATTACTTAAACAAGAAAAAGAAAGAAACAATTGTTTCTCTTAACCTGAAAAAAGTTCAGGAAGAAGAAGTGGCCAACAAGAAAATGGCCGAAGAACTTAAGCTTGAAGAAGAAAACAAAAATGTACTTGTCACAAGCTTTGAAGACTCACTTAAAGCTCACGAAAACATCCGCCCTGGCGATATGAAGAAATGGTCGAAAGACTTCGAGCAAAGAAAAGAAGAGTGGGTTAAAACTCTAAGACAAGACGTTGTGTTAGAAGAGGGTGTGATGATCGCTGGAGACATCGTGAAGTCACTAAGAGTAAAGAGTACTGTTTCTTCAAAATAAAATTATGTTAGATAACCGCGAAGTAAATGCTATTTTAGAAAAATTAGAAAATCTCGAAGACGAGACCCTGGCCGTTGAACTCCTTAAGGAGTTCAACGCTGCCTCTGGGAAATTAGGAAAACTACTTCTGAATCTGGACAAGTCTCTCGCTCATGATGAGTGGAAAGGGGAGTGTGATAAGGCCCAAAAAGACTTGGACAAAATTGTAAAACGAATTAACGATTTATAAGATTTCTGCGAATTAAGAGAAAGGAAGCTTTTAATGAGTGACAAGAAGGGCAGTTCGAGCAAAAAACTTGGTTCTACATGTATGCCTGAAGGGCGCACAAGCATTATTAAAAAACCCGTCCATGGTGAAAAACTTATTCTTGATGAGCCAAGCATCAAGGCGAAAACTCGCACAGAGCACTACCAGGAACTTTCTAAAAACGACAAAGTTAAAGATGAAGAGGATTATTATGATTTCTCTTCTCCGATCCAGCGCGGCCTGGGGCTATTGATAGATGCAGCCTTCTTATTTGGGATCTATAAACTGATCTGGAAACTCTCTTCTGTAGAAGTCAAAGTTATCAATTATTTTCTGGATAAATATAAGCTGCAGTTTATGTTTGGCGAGGCTGCTTTGTTAAAAGTGGTGCTGGTTGCAAGCCTTGGTTTTGCCTTAATCCTTGCTGTGGTGATTCCCGCAGCCTTCTTTAATTCAAGCCTTGGAAAAAAATTGACCAAACAAAGAATCAGAGGGGATGAGAAATACACGCTTTCTATCTCTCAAGCGTTTTGCCGTGAACTTATCTGGAAGCCTTTAAGTATTGCCTGCGTCGTTGGGTTTGTGCTGCCGTTCTTTGATAAAAAGAAGAAGTCACTTCACGATAAGATGTCAGGAACGTTTATCATTCGCGACTAACTATTCAACAATCAATTTCTGAATGAAATCGGCCTGTGATGAAACTGCATCCAGCGCCACTTCTTTTTCAATGAATCCTTTCTGGTAAAGGAACATGATGTGTTGATCGAAAGTCTGACCACCGTTTGTCGATTTACCTTGTCCCTGAGAAATAATGTGCGGGATGCGGTTTAAATCGTCTTTGCCACTGATACAGTCGCGGATACCAGGTGAAGTCACCATGATTTCCTGAGCAATCACTACGCGCCCGTTAATCCCAGGAAGCATACGTTGTCCAATGATGGCGTATAGATTTTCAGCAAGTCTCTTTCTCACTTCTGGCTGCTCGTGAGTCGGGAACATGGAAATGATTCGGCCAATAGTTGTCACTGTATTTGTTGTATGGAGAGTAGAGAAGACAATGTGTCCTGTCTCTGCTGCTTTTAAAGCGATATTAGCGGTAATTGGGTCGCGCATTTCTCCAATTGAGATAACGTCAGGGTCTTGTCTTAAAGCGGCCCTTAAACCTGAAGCGAAGTCCTCAGTGTCGCGTCCCACTTCACGTTGAGAGATACGCGCCTTTTTCTGTGGGTGCATATATTCAATCGGGTCTTCAATCGTCACGATGTGAGAGGCGCGGTTTTCATTGATATGATCGATCATTGCTGCAAGAGTCGTACTCTTTCCGGAACCTGTGGCACCGGTTACCAGGATTAGACCGCGTTTTTGAAGAGCGATTCTTCCCAGTGTTCTTGGCATATCCAGTTCGGTAAGATTGGGAACTTTAGTGTTGATAACACGAAGAACGATCCCAATATTTCCAAAATAACTGAAGATATTGTAGCGCAGACGACATAAGTCGGGGATAGCAAAAGCCCCGTCTAGTTCGGCCTTGGCACTAAAGTGATTATCAATATTTTGATCAGAGACCAGGATTTTAACGATGTCTTTGACGTCGTTAGGGGTAAATATTTTTGTTTGAACTGGGATGAGTTCCCCTCGGATTCTTAAACATGGGACTTCGTCCGTTCTGATGTGAATGTCACTGGCCTTGTGTTGGATGGCCACCGAAATCAGTGAAGCGAGGTTTTTTAATGTAAAGGCCATGGGTTTTCGTGTTTCCAATATCGTTTTCCAATATGAGTAATCTAGTTTATTATCATAGGAGAATGAAAATAAAGAAAGTTCTAATTATTCGCTTTTCCAGCTTTGGTGACATTGTTCAATGCTCGTCAGTTGTTGAATTAATTCGTCAGAAATTTCCTGACGCCAAGATTGATTGGGTGACGCGAAGTGATTTTGATTACCTGGTAAAACTTAACCATGACATCAATCACGTGTGGTCATTTAATAAAAAAGCAGGATTTAAGGGTCTTATTGAATTGGGATTTAAACTGCGCCAGGAAGGTTATGATTGTGTTTACGATGCTCACAACAACCTACGCTCATCAGTTCTTTCATTTATTTTACGATCGGCCTTTCCTTCGCCTTATTGGGTGACGAGATCAAAAGAGCGCTTAAAGCGTCTTTTGCTTTTTACTTTCAGAGTCAATTTGTTTCCCAAACCATTTAAAGGGATTCATTCCTATGAAGCCCCTTTAAATAAGTGGGGGATCACTCCGCATACAGATCCAAAACTAGTGGCATGGGATTTTAATCCTGCTGCACTAGAAAAAGTTTTGCCTTATATCCAACGTAAAAAAACCATTGTGCTGGTTCCATCAGCAGCATGGGAAATGAAAAGATGGCCTTTGGATCATTGGAAAAAACTGATTCAGGTGATGCCGGAAACTCACTTTGTAGTCTTAGGTGGAAAAGAAGATCATTTTTGTGAAGACTTAAAAAAAGTCTCACCGGAAAGAGTAGAAAACCTGGCGGGAAAACTTTCATTAGTTGAGAGCTGTGCGCTTATTTCTCGTTCTGATTTAGTGATTTCTGCAGACACAGGACTTCTTCACGTGGCGGATGTTTTAGGAATTAAAGCGCTTTCATTAATGGGGCCGACTGCATTTGGTTTTACAACCGGCCCACAAATTAAAACTTTAGAAATCGAACTTCCTTGCAGACCGTGCACAAAAGACGGGCGCGGAAGTTGCTCTCAACAAGTCTACCAGCGCTGCATGGTAGAGATTACTCCTGAGAAAGTCGCTGATGAAGCGCTCCTTCTGATCCGCGGATAGTCTTTCTCATTTCCCACAACAAATGACTGATGTAAGGTCTTCTGGTTTCCTTAGTGGCCACCATGAGAAGCTTCGTAATCTTTAAGCTCGTTGGGTTTGAATAAAGAAGAATCAAGAGTTCCTGAATATAGTTAGTCGAAAGAGTGATGTAATTATCTGTCCCAATCCCCAGCGATACACCTTTTTTCTCCCACCATGAAAACGGATGGTCTTTGTAATCAGGGAATGCACCGGTTAATTTCAGGTTAGAAGAGGGAAGGGCCACTAGTGAGACTTTTTTATTGATCATACGGTTTAAAACATCGTGCTGGTAATGCTCGATCTCTCTGGCCGTGTGGAATTTTGTCTTTAAAAATTTAACCTGCTCTTTTTGTGTAAGCTTTTCACCTTTGACGATTTTATCGCGGACTTCCTCATCCTGCCATTCCATATCCATGATTTCGTCGTATTCAAAACTCTTAGGGTCAAGAGGTTTTTGGTTTTGATTCATTTCCATGATTCTCTGGTAAAGCCTATGGAAGTAATAATTAGGATTGATCCCTAAACTTAAACCGTGCTCAAGTGTATCGATATGCCAGATGTTTAAAGCGTTATCCACCGCCTGAACTCCGAGTCTCAAAATTTTCCAGGTCTCTCCGTGGTGAGACCTGATCCTGAAGCCTTGATACTGAAGTCTTCTTAGCCCCGATTTCATTTCCATGAAATGTTTTTTTCTATAAAGCTCTCTTTCATCACCGACTGTGTCGACTTCACTTAAAACTTCTTTTAAGAAAGGGTATTTTTTTAGGATGTCGAGAATGCTCACAACTTGTTCGTCGAAATGCTCTTTTTTAGAGTCGTAAGCATTCTGGTCAAAAAAGTTGCTTTCCTTTCTAAAACTAGGAGAGAGGATGAAGTTGAAAAAAGGTTTTTCTGATTTAAACTTCATGAATCCTTCATAAAGTCCAAGGACAACATCATCTTCTGTCAGGTTTTCAAGACCAGGGATTTGTTCATCACTGATTCCCGTGCTGCGAGAAAGTGTGAACTTTAGTCTGATTTTTCCAACGTTATATTTATCATAAAGCTCTGAGGCCATATGATAAGCAGCTTCAACATGGGCCTCTTTAGTCGTCAGGATTAATTTTGAAAGATAAAGGATCTTGAGGTAAGTCTTAAACTGTTCGCCTTCTTTAAGCCTGATTAAACGGTCTACGTCATCGACTGAAGTGACTGGAATAGAGTCCTCGCCATAGACTTGCTTAATTTTATCTTCGTAAAGCTTTTTATCCGGCCCATCGAGGAGTTTTTTTAGTCTCGGGTAGATAAATTCTGCAGAGAGTGATCCGGTTAAATGGATATGCTCTTCGTGGTAAGAGAGAGGAAATTCCTTAAAGAAGCCAAAAAAAGCTTCTGAAAAGGGATGTGAGAGGATGGTTGAAATATCCACTTCATTGTTATGAAAGCCGGCTATGAGTTTTCTAAACTCCTGCAGAGACTTCTCCACAAGTGGGTTGCATTTTAATTCCGGGTGATAGGCCAGAAGCTCTAAAGTGTCGCTAATGGTGATCCCGTTGGTTTCGCTGATGATATCAATCAGAGCGTTTTTAATTTCATTGATGATTTTTTCTTTTTTCACAAACATTATTTTTTCCTGCTGGTAAGAATTAAATCATAGGCCTCTTGAATATGATTAAATTTGCTCAGGGCCTTTTTTTCCAGCTCTAACGGCAGATTCATCTGTCCGATTTTGTCCGGATGGCGGGCCATGGCGATTTTTTTATAAGTCTTTTTTATGTCTTCAAGTTCAGAGTCTTCGTCCATTTTTAAAATGGCATAGGCCGTCTCTAAATCTTTTTTGTGTTGCAGTTTTGGAAGCGGAGTCATGATGTCGGCATAACTTAAATAGAGCGACATCTCTTCAAAAAAGAGTGAAGGGTTTTTTGCCCACATATTCGCTTCTTTGGTAATGATTAAGTCAACAGCTTCTTTCATTGTCTCTTCTGAGAATTGCCCTAAAATAGGGGACTCGGAAAATAAGCGATCATCTTTTACTTTAGACTTAATGGTAAAAAGAACCTTAAGCTGTAGGGCCAGCATAAATTCATGTGAAGTTACATGACATTTTTTGGCGACTCGTTCAATCAGAGTCAGGTCTTTAGTTCTGATTTCGTCGATCATCATTAACACTAACATCAGGACAGAAAAATAGTTTTTAAGAGCTTCAGGATTTTTTTGGTTATCCACCGTCAGGAAACGTGCATAATTTCTTTTTTCCGCCAGCATGATAAAAGCGTTCACTTTACTTTCGGCCAATGTGTAGCCGTAGTGCCGGGTGATATCGTTCTGGATTTTCTTCGAAAAATCGCCGCCACCCCAACGGGTCTCTTTATATAGTGCTTCAACTTCTTTTGTCGGTGGAGGTGAAGGAGGTGAATTGTCCTGCAAAGGGCGAGAGGTTGCTTGAGGATTGTTTGATCTTTCTGTCAGGCCATACTGAGCACGCAGTCTTTCTTTTTGTCTGCGGATCATACTGTCGATGTCGTTGTCGGGTTCATACTGACCGGGAATCTTTTTTTTGATGGCCTCAAAAAAGACGGGAAGAACGATCTTTACAAACATGAAAAGAACGATGACACCAAGAACGACTCGAATGATAATTTCTTTATTAAGAGGCATAAACTATAGTATCATTAAAAAGATTCGTGCATTTAATAAAAATAGTTATCAAAGAGTAGGCAATGTTTAGCTGGTCGATAAAAGAAATTGAACTCCCTTTAAAATTTACCTGGAATATTTCACGAAATAGCTCAGATATTAAGAGAAATTTCATTGTAAAAGTTAAGAATGGCTCAATCGAAGCTTTCGGCGAAGTGGCCTTTAACGTTAGATACGGTGAATCCAGAGAACAAATCCTGGAGAAGTTCGAAGAGTTTAAAAATAATGCTCCTCAAGACTTCACCGGCGTTGAAAGTTTGGTAGCCTACCTGGAAACAACGGATCTTCCACAGTCACTTAAGTTTGGAATTGAATCAAGTTTTGTTCATTACATAGCGATTTTGTCGGGTAAGACTGTCCCTCAACTTATGGGCTGCAATACAGTGAGTTCAGTGAAGACGTCTTTTTCCATTCCTATTATGGAGATCGGGAAGATTGAAAGTTTTATCAAAGACAATAACCTTCAGCGCTTTTCTGTTTTAAAAGTGAAAGTAAACAGAGAAATCGCCCATGATTTTTGTGCGGAAGTTCTGCGTTTAACTAATGTTCCTCTGCGCATTGATGCCAACGAGTCTTTTGTATCAGCACAGGAAACCTTAAAATTCCTGGAGCAATTTCCCGATATCAAGCGCATTGAGTTTTTAGAGCAGCCGCTTTCAAGCAATGAGCACGATGAAGCTCTTGAACTAAAAAAACATTCAAGTGTCTTTTTGATGGCCGATGAGTCTGTGACGAAAGAAGAAGTAAACAGTTATCACGTTGAGCGCTTTCACGGTGTGAATATCAAGATGATGAAGTCGGGCGGATACTTGAAGGCCGTTAAGCAATTAAGACAAGCGAAGATGCTTGGTCTTAAAACTATGCTTGGTTGTATGGTTGAAACGAGCCTTGGGATTTCCAGTGCACTTAACATTTCAGGTGGAGTGGATTTCTTTGACCTGGATGGATGTTTGTTGATTAAAGATGATCCATACAAATTGGTCAGTGAAGAAAAAGGGAAGATCTTTTACTCTTATATTCAATAGTTTGTCGAAAAAGTGCGAAGCATTTTTATTTGTTAAATTTAAGAGTTCGACAGACTTAGAAATAAAGTTTTAAATCTAAATCAATGCGGTCGTAGCTGGCCGTATTCTTGGCATTAAGAAGTCTTTGCGCAGAAACACCAACATCAAAAGGTAATTCAAACTGCTTGCGTTTATAAGCTTCAATTGTCGAGAAACCAATACCAACTCTTACCCAGCGGCTTTCACTACCAGTGTCTTCCTCAAGAGCTCTTCTTACTTTTGGGTCGGCCACGTTGGTATAAGTTGTCACTTCTGTTTGTCCTAGAATCAGTGAACTGTTTAGGTTCATCCAGTATGTCGGGTTATAAGTCAGAGTTAAAGTTGTATCAATTTTATTTCCCAGTTTTTGGTTAACAGTTTTCTTCTGAGAAGAAAGAGGCATATCTACATCGTCAATCCATCTAACTTCTTTTTCAGAAGCAAATTGGTATGTGTAGCGCCCTTTGATATCAAATTGAAGTGTGTTATCAAGAAAGGAAATTCCGGCCGCAGCTTCAACAAAAGCATCGTATTGCCCGTCACCAGTTGAAACGTCTTGTAATGAATCAGGATCATCAGCTTCACCTGTTGGTAAAACTGCACCAGCGGAAATCGACATCCCACGGTCAGAGTAATCAGTTAGGCGGTAGATGAATCCAATTTCCGCATCTCCAAGAGCGTCCTTTTCCCATTTTCCGATTGGTTTGTATTTGTAGTAATTCACAACCAGAGACTGTAGCAGTTCTGAGTTGGTGCTTGGCAGTTGAAGAGTTAAGTCTTTAACGAATTTTCCAATCGCTGAATCAGGATTTGCATTTCTAATTGTTGCCTGGACAGCAGCGATGTTGCTTTCTTTACTTTGACGGAATTTGATATCAGTAGTGATGTGATACATCGGCACTGAACCATAAACAGTTAGTCTGTCAGTGATACCGAAGCCGTATCCAAAACCTTGTGCATTTACATTGGCCTCAACATCGGCAGAGAATTCACCTAATGAGAAATTAGAATAAGCTTCTGGAGAAATGGCCTTTAGTTGTTCGAAGTATGATTTGATAACTGAGCTAACATCTTCCAGACGACTAGAAGTAAATTCTTCTTTAAGGTCCAGAGTTTCCTGCTGTCCTTTAGCATCGTATTGAGATTCAATCTTTGAAACCATAACCTGCTTAAAAACGATAGTGTTGACGTTTTTTGGAAGGGTGTCGTACGAAGCTGACCAGGCGCTTTGGCCAATCATTCCTACGGCAAGAATGGTTAGAAGTGTTGATTTCATTATTAAACGAATTTTAGCCATAAAAGGGATAGGGAGGGGAAGATTCTGGAGGGAATGAAAAAACTACAAACCACCCCACAAAATTTGTACAAATGATATAAATCTAACAATGAAAAAATCGGCGCTTCTAACCCTTATTCTGGCCTCCCTTGTCCTTTTCACATCTTGTGGGAAGGAGAAGCTTACTCCTATGGTGAGTGCAGTAACGGTTAATGAGCTTCGCAACGACCAACCTATTAATTTCTCATACCGTATTGATTCCACACAGATAGATGAGTATGCCCGTGGGGCCGGAAAATTCCCGGTTTTTGGTAAGCTATTCCAGGCAATCGCCTTCGTATTAGCTAATACGACGATCTCTTCAAAGGGTGGGCACGAGCTTGAATTAGACCCTATTGATGTAGACCTCAATTCACTAGGGGATATTGATTTTGATTATATTGAATGGATTAGACTAGATTCACTTCTGGCCCATATTGATAATGCTAAAAAGAAAGACTCATTAGAGTTCATCGAAAAAGTGGAAATCTATGCGCTATTAAGTAAACCGATCGCAAGTCTTCCTGTAGATGATAATGGAATGACTCGACTGGTGTACTTTGACAAAAAAGTTCACCCTCTTGAGTGTAATGGGCGATGCCTGAATCTTAGAATCGAGAAAGTTAATTGGAAAGAAATCATCAAAAATAACCCGAAAGTGAAGCTTCAGCCGAAGATTAGCATTAATTCAGTTCCTAAAAGCACGATGGCCCTAGCTGGATCGGTGAGTTTTAGTATAAAATTCAACCTGGGCTTTTAACATTTAGGACATTCATGCGTCTTGGTTTTGACGGAAAAAGAGCAACTCAAAATTTCAGAGGGCTAGGCAATTACTCCAGAGGTCTTCTTGAAGGTCTTCTTCAATATTCAAATGAAGAAGTCTTTTTGTATTCTCCTCCAGTCAAAGATCAAAGGGCCATTAAATGGCTTAAAGAAAATGAAAATCACCGTCTGCATTTAAGAGAGCCACAGGGATCTATCGAACAAAAGGTTCCTTCTCTGTGGAGATCGTTTTCCATCATTAAAGATTTAAGAAAAGACCACCTGGACCTTTACCACGGACTCTCTCATGAGATTCCTGTAGGGATTGGCGCGCTTCCTTTTAAGTCTGTTGTTACGATTCACGATTTGATTTTTCTTCGTTATCCGGAGTTCTTTCCATTTATTGACCGCGTGACATATAAGAAAAAATTCACATATGCGAGTAAGAACGCTGATATGGTTTTGGCAATCTGTGAACAAACTAAGCGAGACCTGATTGAATTTTTAGGTGTTGATGAAAGAAAAATTTTAGTTCACTACCAAAGTTGTGATCCGGTTTTCTATGAAGAGCGCCCTTTTGAAAAAAAGCGTGAACTCATGAAAAAGTATCACTTCGAGCGCCCGTTTATTTTATGCGTGGGGGCTTTTGAAGAAAGAAAAAATCAACTCAACCTGATTGAAGCTTTCTCTAAAACTTGTCATCTGTATGAACAGGATTTAGTGCTGATTGGAAACGGGAAAAAGTATCTTGAAGCTTGTAAAAAGAAAGTCGAGGAGCTTAAGCTCTCTAACCGCGTGCGCTTTTTATCAAACATTCCTTTTGATGAACTCCCTCTTTTTTACCAGGCTGCAGATCTCTTTTGTTTTCCTTCACACTTTGAAGGTTTTGGTCTTCCGATAGTGGAAGCATTGTTTTCCAAGACTCCAGTTATCACCAGTTTTGGGTCATGCTTTCCGGAGAGCGCAGGACCTGATTCCGTCTATATTGATCCACTATCAGTCGCCGATTTAGCAGAGAAAATCACTCTTGTTTTAAATGATGTGGCCCTTCAGGAAAGAATGATAACTAAAGGATACGATTTCGTTCAACAGTTTCACCGTCAAAAGGTGAATGAAAAACTTCTTGAGTGCTACGCTCGTCTTTTTTAATTCAATCGGCAATTAATGCTCTAGGAATTTATTTCCGATAGGATACCAAGGTTTCACGGTTGAAGCCTGTTTGTGTTCCTCAAGGATGACTTTTTAATGCGAGTATCAACGAATATTAATTCGATGACTGCTCAGAGATATGTGCGTGCACACTCTGAAGAGCAGGCCCTGGAAGATAGTAAATTATCTTCTGGAGATCGTATTGTTCGCTCAGCTGTAGATCCTTCAGGTCTAGCGATCTCAGAAACCATGAAATCAAAAATCCGCAGTAACTATCAGGCGGAAAGAAACTCAAACGATTCAATCTCTCTAATGCAAGTAGCGGAAGGCTCTCTTTCGACTATGCAACAAATGGGGTCACGTCTTCGTGAACTAGCTATGCAAGCGGCCAACGATACAGTTGGTGAGGCAGAAAGAAGAGTTGTCGACTCTGAATTCCAACAACTAAAAAATGAAGTTAAGCGTATTACTGTTTCAACCAGCTTTAACGGAAACCATATTATTAAGGGTGGAGCAAGCAGCACTTACGATCTTCAGGTTGGAGTTGATGGGGTAGCAGAGCTGGATAGAATCCAGTACGACATGAGTAAAGTTATGGACTCACAAAATAACTTTGGTATCGCCAATGTCGACTTAAGAACAAAAGAAGGAGCTCAAAAATCACTGAGCGCTATCGACAATATGATGTCTCAAATTGGTGCCAGCCGTGCTCAATTAGGGAGTATGGGAAATAGAATTAATTCTGTTGTCCAGAACCTGATGGTTTCAAGAGAAAACATTTCAGCAAGTAACTCAAAGATCCGCGACACTGATATCGCTAAAGAAGCTGCAATTAGACTTCAGTCCCAGATTGCTCAAAGTGCCAGCCTTTCAATGTTAAAAATTTCTAATGATGCTCCAGGGGCTATTTTGAAGCTGGTAAGCTGATCGTAAAAATAGTTCCTCCTCCAGACCTTGAGGCCACCTTAATTTTCCCGTCGTGCTTTTGAATGATGTGCTTAACAATTGAAAGTCCCAGCCCAGTTCCTTCAATCTCACTCGATCTTGAAGAATCCACTCTAAAAAAGCGCTCAAAAATCCTATGATGTTGATCTTCCGGGATACCAACGCCATGGTCGCTGATTTCAATGATAGTAGAATTTTCATGAGCGTAAGAATTGATTTTAACTTCACCTTCGTTTTTGCTGTACTTGATTGCATTATCGATTAGGTTGATCATGACTTGTTCAAAGAGGTTGTAATCCACCATGACCATTGGAACTTTAAAATCAAAAGAGAAATGAATTTTCTTGTTGGGATAGTTATGAGCAATTTCTTCGGCCAGTGTTTCGATCAGCATTTCTAAAGAGACTTCTTCTCGTTGCAGGTCTTTTTTCTTTTCCACAGAAGTTAATCTTAAAAGATCGTTAAAGAGACTGATGAGTCTTCGGGAGTTGTTGTCGATCTTTTCAAAAACAGGTCTGAACTCTGTATCGAACTCAGGTTTTTTCTCCAGATTCAATTTCAAGGTTTGCATTTGACCGTTAAGAATCGTCAGCGGAGTGCGCACTTCGTGAGAGAAGTTTGCGACAAAGTCTTCGCGCATCTGATCGGCCATTTTTCTTTCCGTCACATCGTGCATGATGATCAGGTAGTTTTGAATGTTTTTTAACGGGAAAACAGTGATCTCAAAAAACTGCTTGAAAGAATCCTGGATCGGGTTGAAAGAAAACTCGCTGATCTTCTGAACTTCTGAGCTCTCCACCGACTTTTTGATGAAATCCTGAAAATAAAGATTTCTGGTCACTTCTAAAAGGCTTGATCTTGCCGCTTGCTCAGGAAGGGAAAATAGACTGTTGAAGGCGTGGTTAGAGTAGAGGATCATCTCTTCCTTATTAAAAATACAAACCGGATCGTGGAGAGAGTCCAGGAGGATTTTGTATTTTAAGTTTTCGATCTCGTACTCTGATTGAATAATCTGGTGATGGACATCTCTTTTAGAAAGAGAGTCTTCAATCACGGCCCAGCTCAAATCATCGGGCGGAACTGTGGACTCAAGCTTTTTCAAAAGACCCTTGGTTGGAAGGGCGAAGAACTTGATAAAAAGCAGGTTGAAAAAAATGAAAACAAACCAGACCAGAAGGTAGACGCTCCAAAAGGATGCGCCTACATGCAGGCCGAAAGATTTCTTGAAAAAATTGTAAACGAATGTCCCTAAGAGTAAGAGAAACAGCGCTTGAAAGAATAGAATTCTTTGATAGCGAATTTCGATCATACGTTACTCTTGGGCCACAACTCTATAACCGATCCCTCTAATAGTCTCGATGATGGCCGAGTAATCTCCCAGCTTCTTTCTTAGACCAAAAATATGGGTGTCGATTGTTCTGTCTGTTACATGAACCGGCCCGTCCTGGATGTATTCTACCAGTTGGTTTCTGGTCAGAACTTTTCCTGGAGAAAGCAGGAAGCAGCAAAGGATCTTGTACTCAGAAAGTGTCAGCTCCAGTGGTTGCCCCTCGATCCACACTTTACACTGATCCATATCCAGCATCAGGTCTTTGTGACGAAGAATATTTTTATTTTCTTGTGGAGTGTTTTTGATTTCCTGACGGCGAAGCAGAGATCTTACTCTCGCCATTAAAATCGCCAGGTCAAAAGGTTTTGTCATGTAATCGTCAGCGCCGGCATCCAGACCCTCAACGATTTGCTCAGGCGTGCTTAATGCTGTCAGCATCAAAATCGGAGTTCCTTTTGTCGGATTAAAAAGTCTGATGAATTTACAGATTTCCATTCCATTTACTGAAGGAAGCATGCGATCCAGGATAAAAAGATGGATACCTCCAGCTTCTTTCCCGTCATTGGCCTGAATAAAGTCCAGTGCTTTTTTTCCATCGCCAAAAGCAAAAACATTGTGACCTAAACTTTTTAGATGACCTTGAATCATCTCACTAATTTCTAATTCGTCTTCAACAACGACAACATTAGCGTTTTCCATAACTATTCCTTTTTACCAGTCTTATATTCAGGGTTGTGGCGGATATCCGAGCCCGACTCTAAGAAGATAACGTCTTCTGCAATGTTCTTAGCGTGGTCACCGATGCGCTCAAGATTTTTAGAGATTTTAATGATGCTGTAGCCTTCATCAAAGCCGATTTCATTATTTTTAATTTTGTTGATATAGTCTCTAACGATATCGCGGTTCATGGCATTGATTTCCTGATCGTGGTGAATCACGTCAGTTGCCAGGAATGTATTGCTTCTGACAAAAGAGTCTAAAGCATTTTTTACCATCAGGTTTACTTCTAAGGCCATATTCTTTAGCTGAAGGATTTCTCTTCCAATCGTGATTTGATGGCGTTTAATTTTTACTGATTGATCGCCCATGCGTTCAAGGTCAGCGTTGATTTTCATAACAGCGATCGCTGTTCTTAAGTCTTTAGCTGTCGGACTTTTTAAAGCGATGTATTTAAAACAAGCGTCGTCGATGAGCATATGAAACTCATTGATCTTTTTTTCCAGGTCAAAAATATCTTCCATGGTCTTGTCCAGGTTGAGTGAACCTGAAAGAGATGCTTCTACAAGACTCGCCATTTTTAAAACGTGATCGCGTAAATCTCTTGTACAAATATCCATATAATCCTTCCTTTGATTTAACCGAAGCGCCCTGAGATATAATCTTCAGTTTGCTTCACTTTAGGGTTAGTAAAAATGTCCGAAGACAATCCGTGTTCGATCATATTCCCGTAGACGAAAAATGATGTGAAATCGGAAATACGAGCTGCCTGCTGCATGTTATGGGTAACGATAATAACCGTGTACTCTTTTTTAATGTCGTTCATTAACTCTTCAATTTTTGCCGTCGCAATCGGGTCCAGGGCCGATGTAGGTTCGTCCATCAGGAGCACTGGTGGGTTAACGGCCAGGGCGCGCGCGATACAAAGACGCTGCTGCTGACCACCTGAAAGCGATGTACCCATCGAATTCAACTTATCTTTGACTTCATCCCAAAGAGCGGCCTTTCTTAAACAGCTCTCCGCTGTATCAAGAAGAGTAGAGCGTTTTGAAATCCCTTGAAGTCTTAATCCAATAACAACATTGTCCAAAATTGACATTGAAGGGAATGGGTTTGGCTTTTGGAAAACCATTCCAATTCTTCTTCTGACATCAACGACGTCGACTTTTTTATCGTAAATATTTTTTCCTTCAAGGAGAACTTCTCCGGCCGTTTTAGCGCCTTCGATTTCTTCGTGAATGCGGTTTAAGCAGCGAAGGTAAGTCGATTTACCACAACCAGAAGGACCGATGATGGCATTGATGGTCTTTTCGCGGTACTCGACAGTGATTCCTTTTACCGCATGAAAGTCACCGAACCAGGCCTGCAGATCGCGGGCCTCAAGAATAACTTTGGCATCTTTGTAATCGTTCATTACTAAATTCCCTTCTTATCTTTGATCTTGGCCAGGATATATCTGGCAATAAGATTCATCGTTAAAATTAAAACCATCAACACGAAAGCTCCACCCCAGGCCTGGCGTTGCCAGTCTTTGAAAGGTGAAATGGCGTAGGTGTAGATCTGAACCGGAAGCGAGGCCATCGGTTCATTGATTTGGTAGCTAAAGTACATATTTCCAAAAGCAGTAAAAAGCAGAGGGGCTGTTTCACCGGCCGCTCTGGAAATTGCCAGGATAATCCCGGTCAATAGATTTGAGATTGATCCCTTGAGAACAATAAAGAGAATCACTTTCCATCTTGGGAGACCAAGGGCAAGGCCTGCTTCTCTGATATGATTAGGAACCAGTTTTAAAATCTCTTCCGAAGTTTTGATGATGATCGGAAGCATGATGATCGCTAAAGCAATACCACCGGCAAGGGCAGAGAAGCTCTTAAGTGGAACAACCACGATAAGATAAGCAAAGATCCCGATAACGATTGAAGGGATACCGCTCATTAAATCAACAGTGAGTTTAAGTGTTTTAGAAAGTTTACTTTTACTGAATTCTGATAAGTACACCCCACAAGTCACCCCGACAGGAATGGCGATGGCCGCACCTAAAAGCACCAGGTAGATTGTCCCTAAAATAGCATGTTTCATCCCGCCACCAGTTTCACCAACTGGTTTTGGAAGCTCGGTAAAGAAATTCAGGTTTAAGGAACTTGCTCCTTGAACCAGAACGAATTGGATGATCATGAAAAGCGGAGCAAGCACGGCCAGGGCACTGGCCAAGGTAAGCGCTAAGAAAAGATAGTTTTTAAATTTTCTATAAACTCTGTAGTTCATTCATTACCCCTTTGAAAAACTTTTCACGATAGTTCTGGCGAAAAGATTTGAAAGGAAGGTTATTAAAAAGAGCAGAAGCGCTAAGTAACAAAGTGAAGAAACGTGCAGAGGTGTGTTGGCGTCTGCGTATTCATTGGCCATCACTGAGGCCATCGTCGCTGCTGGAGAAAATAGTGATGAAGAGATAACTGGAGAGTTCCCGATCAACATAGTCACCGCCATCGTTTCACCCAAGGCGCGTCCTAAACCTAAAACAACAGCAGAAGAGATACCTGAAAGCGATGGCGAGATAATCGCCAGTTTAATCATTTCGTACTTCGTTGACCCAAGGGCGTATGAAGCTTCTTTCTGGTGAGCAGGAATAAGTTCAAAGATCGAGCGGCAGATTGAAGAAATCGTCGGCACGATCATGATCGATAAAATAAGGGCCGCTGTTAAAATCCCGATACCAAAACTTGGTCCCTGGAAAAGCGGAAGAAAGCCCAGGTGTGCTTTTAAAAACGGAGCGATGGTCGATTTCACAAAAGGAGCGAGATAGAAAATCCCCCAAAGACCAAACACGATACTTGGAATGGCCGCAACCATTTCAACTAAAAGAGCAATGATACGTGAAAATGTTTTTGGCAAATACTCAGTAATAAAAAGGGCGATTAGGATACTAACTGGAGTGGCGATTAAAAGCGCAACCAGTGAAGTGACGACAGTACCAAAAATAAAAGGGAGGGCACCGTACTGGTCTTCAACCGGGTTCCAGTCTTTACGTAAAAGAAAACTTAACCCATTTCCAACAATCGAGGGCCATGCGGCCTTGATTAAAATGTAGATGATTCCCAAAAGCAGTGCGATCACGACTAATGAGATGGTTCTCAAGATATAAAAGAGCAGGGCATCCTGGGTCTTAGACTTCAATTTAAACATAGACTTATAATCGACAATTTTACTCAAAATATAAAGCTTTAAATGTCAGGATTTGGTTAAGAAAGCGGGGAATTGTGCTCCCCGCATGATAATTTTGTTCTTAGTGAGCTGTCTGAGAGACATAGAGACGAAAGCTTTTGTCTTTTGAGCGGCGAATAGTGCATTTTCCGCCTTCTTTTGACTCTAACAGAAATTCGTAAAAATCAGGAACTGTGTCGGCGATTTCAAGCACTGACTTTCCTTCGTGCTCTCCAAAATCAACATAAACTAGTTCTTCGGCAATTATGCCAGTCAATGGACTAATATCAGTCGTCGCCATTATTTCCCTCCGTAGAATTTCTTGGCTGTTTAAAAATCTGTATTAGTAGTGTTTCACATCAAAAAACACTTTGAAAAGAATTTTATGCAGGATGAAATTACTCTGATATTCCAATTAGAGTGATTTAAAGAAATTCTTGAAATAGAAGACGATGAGTTTGAACTCTTGCGGGTATTGTTCACCAATAAGGAGGCGAATCAGGTCTAAACTTTTGTATAAAGACTCAGCTTTTCTAAAAGGTCTATCTGTTGTCATAGCGGCCACAGTGTCCATCACGGAAATCATCATGGTTTCGAATCCAAAAATATTATTTGGATCATCTTTTGCCGACAAATTCATCTGGTTTGTTAGAGTGCTGTAAATGTGGTGGTTCTCAATAATCTTTAAGTGATTTGGCGGTAGGGGCACTCTGCCTTTTAAAATGTTCACCGAAAGTTGTGGGTGAGAGGCGAGGAGTTTTTTATCATCATCGGATAAATGCTCATTGTTGTATTTTTCCACGGGGATCGCCGACATCCCGATGTCTTTAAAATAGCTGGTAAGAAAAAAGAGCTCAATATCTTTGTCGATATACATGCGCGAGTTCTTCATTACACCTAACAAAAACAAAGTTGAGAGAAATGGTTGCGCGAAAATGTAATGGTGCCCTTGTTTAATGAATTCTTTGTAAAGGGCCTCGTGAATCTGTGGTTTGTTAAAAAGAAAAGTCGCTAAGTTTTTTGCAGACTGAACCTGTAGGTTTAAAACGTTATCATCGGTCGGGTCTTCGTAAAGATAACCAAGATTCAGGGTTAGTAAATTTGTCTGTAGCCTGGCCTTCTCCAGTGGATCGCCAATTGAAAGAGAGCGGGTGACGTTAGTTAAGTTCTCTTGTTGGGCCACTCGTAGAAGAGTGCGGTCCTCTTCCATAACAAAGAGATTGGCCAATTTTTTTTGCAGTAGTTCCTTAAGTAGTGAAGTGTTGATTTCAGCTTTTTTATGAAGGACAACCTTCAAGAGACCGTCAACTTGCGCATAAATGTCACAAGGGGCTTCGGCAATAAAGAAGATTTCTCTGAAAGAAATCGGAGTCAGCTTAAAGTTAAGGGCGTTTTGCTCTAGTATATCAAATGGGTTCTTCATCTTTTTTCATTATAGCAGAACTCGAATCCACCTCTTAAGCTTCAGTGGCATAGGCAAAAACGGTCAGATCCCCGTCACTTACTAAACGAAAATGATAAGTGCCTCAAAAAATTCTCAAATTTTCTAGACTTAAAAAATTCTTAAATTCATAAAAAAAGGAACAATTTCAATAGGATTTAAATTTCTTTTTTTTCCTCCCCAATGAGCCTCTCTCTCGTTCTACAATGCCGTTAAGAAATATTCATTGCGGAGAAAGTTGTATGACAATCAGAGGTGTCGTTAATCCACAGAGTCTGAAAGATTATCTTGGATCAAGAGATTTAACAGAGCACTTGAAGCTGACAAAAGAGCTGTCGTTTCACTGGGCAAACTGGGATCAAACTTGTTTAGCGCAAAGACGTCACTATAAAAACTTCAATAACAACTTTCACCTGATGAGAATGAATCAGGCCCTAAACGAACTCAAGTCAAAGCCAGTGTGGCTTTGTAATAAGATAAAGGTGATCAGAACCGACCTGTTTTCTCTATATGAATCATACCTCGACAGTCGCTTGAGATTGACGTGGTTTGAAAGAAAAGAAGAAATTCTTTTTTCATACGACAGCGAACAGGGGCCGTACTACACCCTGACATCAATGAAGTGGCTGGATAAAGATATCTATGCCCAGTTTGTCATGAGAAAAATTCTTCTTGAGCACTATACGCTTAGATCATTCCGCCTGAACGCTACGATTCCTGTCCTTTTCAAAATGGACAACGATGTTCAGATCTATAAGGATAAAGTTGAGATTCACCAGTTGTCGGAAATGGGTTTTATCTTCAAAATCAGTGACAAGAATTTTTTAAACAAAATAAAAAATTCTCATACGCTCGAGCTGACTATCCCGGTCGCTCCGTATAAGAAGATTGATGCCATGGCAATGGAAGAAGTCTTTAAACGTATTGATCAGCACGAGATCTCAGTCGAGCGGGACTCAATGCTCTTTAAACTCGAGTCGCGTATATTGAATTTCTACGGGAATTTAAACAACGCTAAGAGAAGTACGAACGAAGAGTTTTACATCTTTGCCCGCTATGAAGACCTGCTGCCAGACGGCCATGAGACGGAGTTGCGCAATATTTTTGCTCCGCTTGTGGAAAAGACAAAAAATCACTTTACCCAGGATCTTCAAGAATACGAAAAAATTAAACAGAACAAGCAATTTGTGAAAAAGGCCGCCTAAGAGCGGCCTTTTTTTTGGATAAATTATTTCATTTGAATTTCTTTAACTCCCACAGCGCCCAATAAAAATTTCTTATTTACCACAATGTGAAGTTTCGAGATCACTTGTTTGCCTTTAAAAAGCTTCCATCCGGATTTAGACTTGGCCAATTGAAGATCATACTCTTTTCTTTGGCCATTTACGCCGTTAAAGAGCGTATCAATCGTCACGATCCCGCCTTGTTCCATATCAAAGTTGTTACTCTTTAGAGCGATGACTTCATGTTCTCCACGCTTTTCTAAAACCAATCCAGAAGAGAGAAGACTATCTGTTGAAAGAATTTCGCGTTCGATTTTTTTGCCATTTAAAAAATCATCTTTGTAGAAAGCTTTGATCGTATCTGTTTCATCGTCAGTCTGAGCGACGAAGGTGTAGATTTCTTTGTTTTCATCATTGGTAATAGTGGCGATGGTTTCTTCTTTGGCCAGGACTCTTCCTGAAAAAACTAAAGTGACGAACATAAAAAGGCACATTGTTGTGTTCATAATGTTTCCCCCCGAAAACAAAATAAATTAGGCGACGAGGAGAGATTGCACGGGCTATGCCAACTGTTTCGGTGTGGTATTGACACCAAAAACAGAGTTGTCGTTAGCCTTACTTTAGGCCAGCTTCCAATAATGGAGTCATTTTGTCTTTTAATGCGGACCCTCAATGCCCCCAAAATTGGCCAAATTCACCTAACTTTAAAGTGTCTTAAGGTACTGATTCTAATGGAATAAAGCATTAAAAACAGAGGAAAAAGCTAAAGTAATAAAAGCAATGTCCGATAAGAATAGTACAATAAAGAAAATGTGCATTTGTATGAGGAGGTAGTCTCATGGGTGATAAGCACGACAACAAGAACAAGCACGGAAAGAAACTGACGACGAAAGAAAAGAAAGCTCAAAACCATTTGAAGCTTATGCAGGGACAGAAAGATCGCACAGGATCGACTACTGTAGAAGCAAATGGAAACTATAACAAAGACAAAAAAGCAGCTTAATTTTTTTTGATCTGCTTTTTTTATAACAAAGGCCCGCGTGTTAAGGACGCGGGCCTTTGTTTTTTAGACGATAGATAATTTTTTGTGAACGATGATTTCTACCGGCGAAAGCTTACACTGATAGACCAGCACTTCTACACCTTCATTGATGACTTCCTTAAGTTTTTTGCAGTAAGCAGGGTCGATGTCCTGTTCAACTTTAAATGAGTGGCAGTCTTCTCTTTGAACCACAAAGAGCATGACAGTGCGGATTCCTTGTTTTTTAAGCTCTAAAAGCTCCCCAAGGTGTTTTAAACCTCTTTCCGTGACAGCGTCAGGGAAAAGGGCGTGTCCCTGGTCATCGATCAAGGTGACATTTTTTACTTCCACGTAACATTGTTCGTCTGGCGAATTAGAAAGCAGGATGTCGATGCGACTCTGGCCGATTTTTGCTTCCGGTTTTAAATCTTTATAACCTTGAAGTTCTTTGATCACTCCATTTTGGATGGCTTCAATCGCCAGTCCGTTCGTCAGTGATGTGTTGATGCCGATCCAGGTTTTGCCGTTGTTGATCATCTCGAAGCTGTATTTAAGTTTGCGAGTTGGAGAGTCGTGATAACTCATCATGGCCTGCCATCCCTCACCCAAACAAGTTTTCATTGTCCCAGTGTTAGCGGTATGGGCCACAACAGTTTCTTCACCCATTTGAATATCGGCGAAAAATCTCTTGTAACGTTTTAGAAAAATTCCAGAGTGTAGTGGTGTTTTAAATTTCATAATAGGTTACTAATTTAGTTCTCTTTTGTGCCCTTTTTCAAGAAAAATAAAAAAGCGCTGACTTAAAATGGTGATAAACTTAAAGTCATTATTGTTATAAGGGCCAACAATGAGTCAGATTCTCGTCATTTCGGACAACGAAATTCTCAATCAGCTTTATGTGACCAACCTGGAAGTTTACCTGGGCGCAAAAGTGACTCTTGTGGATGCAACGAAAAAAGGTGTAGAGCTTTTTAAAAAGAGTGTTCCGGATTTAGTTATTACTCTAAGCATGATTAACGGTCATGATTCTGCTTCTGAAATTCATAACCACATCGTTCTCAATAAATACAAGTCGCGTTTAATTGTCATCGGTAATCTCGGCAAGGAAATGGATGACGTTATCGTTGTTCCTAACTCGTACAACCTGCAAAACTTAATTCGCTCTTGTGCCAAAGAATTGGGAGTCACGGCCAAAGATATGGCCGAAAAAGAAATGCCTCGGTACTACCCGATTGAGCAGGAATTTCTTTCTAAGTTAAGAGAAGTGCCGTGTGCTGTTTATATCCAGATGAAAAACGGCAATTACACGATGGTTGCTAAAAAAGGCGACACGATTGGTGAAACGATTAAACAATTCGTAAAAGAAGGGATCACTACTCTTTACGTGAACAGTCTTGATCGTTTGTTAATCATCAACATGATCTCTCTTTCCATTGTCGACTTCTTAAAAAACACAGAAGGCCTGGACACAACTGAAAAGAGTGAAGCGGTTAAAACCGGATTCAATTTTGCTTCCCAAAGTTTCAGCACTTCTCCGGAAGTCACAGCTGAAATCGTCAATATCGCTAATGCTTGTACTAAAGTTATGGAAGAGATCGTTAACGAAACTCCAAGCTTGAAAAAACTATTGTCCATTCTCAACTCCCAGCGTGATGGTTATGTTTATACCCATTCCATCCTGGCAGCTTACGTTAGTAACCATATTATCAGACGTGTCTCATGGGGTGGAGAAAGCCATATTGAGAAAATCAATTTCGTGCTCTTCTTCCACGACATCATGCTGGCGCCTATTTACTTAAAGCACCCGACTCTGAAGTACGAAGA
Source organism: Bacteriovorax sp. As-1 (assembly GCF_058446905.1). Taxonomy (NCBI): domain Bacteria; kingdom Pseudomonadati; phylum Bdellovibrionota; class Bacteriovoracia; order Bacteriovoracales; family Bacteriovoracaceae; genus Bacteriovorax; species Bacteriovorax sp. As-1. Next base: position 476,150 of record NZ_CP184341.1, on the reverse strand, counting down.
AGACCTGCTCTTTAGCGATTCTCTCAATGACAAAGAAAAAGAAGTGGTACTGAATCACGCTCGTTTAGCTGCTGAAGTGATCGTGACTTATAAGCGCGCTCCAATTGGTGCAGATCTTTTAATCAAGCAGCACCACGGGATTACCAACGGCATTGGTTTTGCCATCGATTTTAAAGACGATATTTCTCCGCTTTCAAAAATCGTTCTTATCTCAGAGGCCTTCGTTGAAGAGTTCATGAAACTTCGCGATCAGAATCCAGATTATGTTCTGGATGTTAAGAAGATCATCGAAATCCTGACTGAAAAATTCAAAAAGACGACCTATAAGAAAATCATCGAAACTCTGGAAAATTTCCCGGGGAACTAATTAAACCTTTCTTAAAGACTTCTCAAGGGCCTTTAGCGGGTCTTTGAAGTTACCAGTGTTATAAACACGCTTCATGTTGTTTAAAATGTCTCTGTGCTGAGTGGGCGACTTAGGTGTTAAGGCCATGCGCGAGACGAAGTTACTGGCAAGAATGAAGATACACGAAATCGTCGTGAGTCCTGAAGAGTTCAACCCTTTTGGGAAACCGTCTCCTGTCGGGTGTTCGTGTTGTTCTAATAAAATGAAATCGACATCGGAGAAGCCGTTAAAATAAGTTGAAAGGTGAGCGGCCTTCTGCGGATGGTTCTTAAAGTCTTCTTGCTCTTCTTCGCTGAACATTTTTAAGTTCGGGTCATTGAGTGACCTGATCTTGATGAGGTCATCATTTCCTAAGGTCACATCTTGAAGAAGAGAGGCAAGAAGGAGTTTTCCGCGGGTCATATCCGCTGTCCATCCCATGTTTAAAAGGATTCTTTCGCAGACGTAAGCTGTCGCCACGCTTTGTTCGGCAAAAGTAATGTTCCCCATTTCACTAATGCTGTCGAGAAGATCTGAAAGATTCTCATACGAGCGCACCAGGTTTGAAACTGACTCGATAAAAAAATGAGCGAGTTTATTGACTTCATCAGAAACACTGGCCGCTTTGATAAACTGGTGCATGAAAAAAGCAGTCTTCAGGTGCAGAGTCAGGTATTTTTTTCTGTCTGAAAGTTTCGCATCGTAAATCTTAAGCAGGTTTTTTATAGAAGTGTCGAGGAATTTCAAGTGTTCATCTTTTCTTAGGTAAAGATACTTAATGTTTTTTCGCGAATAGTTTTGAATGATCTGGTGAGAGTAGAATTTATCTTTAGTGATAACTTTACCAAACTTCGTGGACGTCAATTCGATATAAACATCGTAAGGCACCTGCTCAAAAAGATAAAAGTTTCTAAGGCGCATCGGGTGCAGGTCATCGCGGGAGAATTCTAAAATAGACTCTTCGAATTCTTCTTTCTTAACCCAATCAATGGCCAGGTTCACGGCCTTTTTAAATTCTTCTAAGACGAGAGGCAATTCAACGAGAGCGTTAGTCTGTTGATTGTGAACCATGTCGTTTGTCAGCTGTGCTTTAACTGAATTAGGTGTTCCGATAAAAACAAAGGGGCGTACACCAAGAGTGTCGTTAATCTGTGTGTAGAGATCAGCAATCACCAGGTTCTTGTTGTCGATGTTGACGACAATAAAAGAAAACGGCCCATCGGCCGTGAGCATATCCAGCAGCGACTCAGGAGTTTTTAAACCCACGAGCTGGACCTTAGGATAGTTGTTTCCCATCAGACGGATAATGTTCTTGTCATCTTCGGGAGTATTTCCAATAAATAATGCTTTCAATCGCGACAACTCGTATTTGATAGTAGATAATTCATAAGCTTACTCATTTTAACGTAAAATCCGGTAATATGCTGAATTTTGCTCTTTTTATGGAATAATCAGCAGTTGCCAGAGGCCCTGTGACCGGGGAGAAGCCGAGGAATTACCAATGAAAATGGACATCGCCAAAAACCTTATTAATTTAGGTGCTGTGAAGTTCTCTCCCAATGACCCTTTTAAGTATGCCTCAGGACTGAGGGGCCCCATCTATTGCGATAACCGCATTATCCTTTCTCACGTCGGATTTAGGGACCAAGTCATCCAGGCCTTCATGGATGTGATTAAACAAAATAACTTAATCTTCGATCACCTTGGTGGGATTGCTACTGCAGGGATTCCTCACGCAGCTTTTATCGCTGACCGCATGAAAAGATCAATGGTCTATGTAAGACCAAAAGCAAAAGAACACGGAAGAAAAAATCAGGTTGAAGGTTCATTCAACGCTGGTGAAAAAGTTCTTCTCTTTGAAGACCTGGTCAATCAAGGCGCGAGTCTGGAAGAGGCGATGGGTGGACTTCAGGGAGCGGAGTTAAAATGTGACGCTTGTCTCTGCGTCGTAGATTACGAAATGCAAGGGGCTAAGGATAGATTAAGTAACCTATCCATTCAACTATTCTCACTGACAGATTTTACCTCGTTAACTCTTGCAGCTTTCGAGTTAAACTTAATTGATCAAAAGGGAATGGACCTACTCAAAGAATGGCACGCTGATCCTAAGGCGTGGTCTATGAGATTATAGAGAGAAATTTCTAGCGGGACTTTTTTCTTTGCGGTATTTTAAACCAAGTTTTTTACGCCAAATCATTGGAGGAATCATATGTCTTTAAAGGCAAAAATCGAAATCGACGGAAAAGTTTTAGAGTACCCGGTTATTGAGGGCTCGGAAAAAGAAAAAGCAATCGACATTGCAAAACTACGTGCAGATACTGGATGCATTACTATTGACCACGGATTCTTAAATACTGGTTCTTGTGCTTCAGCTATCACTTTCCTTGATGGTGAGTTAGGGATTCTTCGTTACAGAGGATACCCAATTGAGCAACTTGCAGAAAAATCAAACTTCATTGAAGTCGCTTACCTTCTAAACTGGGGTAACCTTCCAACTCAAGCAGAACTTTCAGCTTTCGAGAAGAAAGTAGCAAGTTATTCAAAACTTCCTGAATACATCACACGCATGATTGAGCTTTTCCCAAAAACTGCTCACCCAATGGCGATCGCTTCTTCGGTAACTGTAGCTCTATCAGCTCACTACCCAGAACTAAACAATCCAAACCCAACAAAAGAGCAAAAAGATGAAATCTTCGCGCTTCTTCTTGGTCAATTCAAAATCATCACAGCTGCGATTCAAAGAGTGACAACAGGTCAACCACTTGTAGCTTCTAACCCAGCTCTTTCTTACACTGAAGACTTTATGTCGATGATGGGAATGAAAGCTTCTAAAGACGTGGCACGTGCTCTAGACGTTCTTCTAATCCTTCACGCTGATCACGAACAAAACTGTTCAACATCAACTGTAAGAGTTGTTGGATCTTCAAACGCTTCAGTATTTGCTTCTATCTCTGCTGGTATCGACGCTCTTTGGGGACCACTACACGGTGGAGCTAACCAAGAAGTTCTAGAAATGCTGGAAGAGATTTCAAACGCTGGTGGCGATTACAAAAAAGCTCTTGAAAGAGCAAAAGACAAAAACGATACATTCAAACTAATGGGATTCGGACACAGAGTTTATAAGAACTTCGACCCACGTGCAAAGATCATCAAAAAAGCATGTGACACAGTTCTTGCTCAACTTGGTGTAAAAGACCCATACCTTGATATCGCTAAAGGACTGGAGCAAACTGCTCTTGCTGATGACTACTTCAAGTCACGTAACCTTTACCCGAACGTAGATTTCTATTCAGGAATCATCTACCGCGCTCTTGGTATCCCAACAAACATGTTCACAGTTATGTTTGCTCTAGGAAGAATGCCAGGGTGGCTAGCTCAGTGGAAAGAAATGAGAGAGACAAAAGAAACTAAGATTTCTCGTCCTCGTCAGGTTTACACTGGGGCAACAACTCGCGAGTACACTGATCTTGGAAAGAGATAATCTAAACTCTGACAATATTGAGAAAGGGGCCTTCGGGCCCTTTTTTTTGTCTATTGAAGATATTCGTCCGCATCTTTTAAATCCAGATTTAAAAGAATCTGACATGGTTCATTTCATTAAAGAGATGTCCATGAAGTTCACTAAAAAAAGAGAGCAGATAGGGGACTATGTTTTAGATGACGATCACGTCTCTAGTTATGCGGCCCTTTATCTCACGACTAATATTCCCAAGCTGCATTTTCTCTTATCTAAACTTTCACCAGAAGTTTTAAACGATATTATCAAAAGACCTTTTATCGATATCGGCTGTGGACCTGGGACTTTTTCATTGGGATTAAGCCTGCTTTTTGAAAAAACACCACCGGAAGTGATTTGCGTCGACTCTTCAAAAGTTATGCTCAATCAGGCCGAAAAAATCCTGAAAGGTTTTTTCTCTGAGGTGAATCTTAAAACTCTCCAACGCTTTAGCGAAAAGAAAACTGAGAGTGTTTTATTCTACGGCCACTCAATCAATGAAATTGGTATCCAGAGAGTTCAAGACCAAATCATGATGGTAGACCCGGAATATGTGGTCTTTATTGAACCGGGAACAAGTGAACTCTTTACTGAACTTAAAAAACTTCGTGAGGCCCTTTTGGATTCTTACGATGTTCTTTATCCATGCCCAAGCAGTGCTCTTTGTCCGAATGATTGGTGCCATCAGGTTTTAAGGACCTCCCATGACTCAAGTGTTGAGAGACTTTCGCAGTTAGTGAGTCTTGACCGCAAAATTCTCCCAATGACAGCTCACGTGTACAAACGAAAAACAGGACTTGCTCCAAGCGCTGAAGCGACTATTATCCGTTTTATCACTGAAACTAAGTTTAGTTTTGAGTACGAAGTCTGCTTCTGTGAAGAAGGACAAAATAAGAATGTCATCGTAGAAATCCAGAAGAAACAACTGGATAAAAAAGTCGAGAAGCATTTTAAGAATTTAAACGTCGGAGAAAAGATCACCTTCTCCGTAGAGAAAGTGATCGGCGAGAAGTATAGAATTAAGCTTTTGTCCTTTTAATAATTCGTCATTTCAGTTTCTTTTAAGTGGTCTTGGTTGAATTTGTCCTCATCCATAAAAAAGTACTTGCTCCTTTTTAGGTTTGAATCCCAAGTCGTATCAACCATTTTCCATTCGCCATTAATTTCAACTTCATTCCAAGCGTGGTCGCCTAAACCACCAATCACCACTCCTTTTCCGTGGATAACTTTAACTCTTACACCATAGGCGCGCACCATCGCCGCAAAGAGGTTAGCATAACCAGAACACACAGTGATTTTTCTCTTTAAGATAGAGACAGCATCGTATTCTTTCTGAACATATGATCCATCTTTATAGCCCGGGAAATCGTATTCAATGTTTGTCGCTACGTAATCGTGGATAGCTTTGACTGCTTCCGTTTTACTGGTCGCATTTTTTGTAATCATTTTTGTAAGAGCGACAATTTCTGGGTCTTCCGACTGAACCATCGTTGATGGAAGAAGGAAACTCATATCTCTTTCATCTGTGTTTTCAATTTGAGTTTCACTCAGATAAGAGTAACTCGTATAACGTTCAACTTTATTGTTTTGGAAAACCTGAATGGTATAATTGCCAGCACCATCGCGAAGAGCAAGACGGAATTTATATGAGCCGTTGTTTGCCGGAATTGTCACTTTCTCGTTGTAGGATCCCTTGGTGATATTGAACATGATCCACTTGATATCAGCACCCATAGTGCCTTGAAGTTCAATAATACTTGTATTGGTTGTTCGTGAGCGGGCCTCTTCTTTTGCTTTTTCAGCACGTCTGGCCTCTTCTTCAGCTTTTTTTCTATTCGCTTCTTCCAGTGCCTTTTTAGCAGCGTCTTTGGCATTTTTAAAAATGTCTTTAGCTGTATCAGTTGCGTTCCCTAAATTGACTCCAAAGACTTGGGCGTGGAGCTCAGAGTTCACCGCAAAGAATGACGTTAATAAAAGGGCAAGGACGAATGTTTTCGAAGTTGATTTTTTCATAATGAGAGCATTGTCTCATAAAAGAGGAGGCCGGTGGGGGAGTCTGGATTTTTTTACACGGGTGTCAAAACTTTAGATACTTTAAAGGGGGGCTTCGCCCCCCATATTCAAGAACTTATTGGCAGTTTGGATTTGAGAAACGCCCGATGACGTATTCTAGTCTCTTATCAGCTGTCCCCATTTGGCCAGAACGGATCTCGTATTGAGCAGCTCTTAGCTGGTTGATCACTTCTGTTTTTGGAAGACAAGTTTGTCTGTTTGGTGATCCGCTGTTTTTTAGACAGTTCATTCTTTCAGAATCAAAAACCATGTTTCTGCATGTATCGATTTCAAAGAACTCATACATTTTATCGCCGATGTAACCAAGGCATTCGATCTTTTTAGAATCGAAGTTAAAGCCCGCACACATTTGAAGAACATCGTCATTAAAATAAGAAAATGGTCTGATTGTATTTGTACATTTTGTACGGTCAGAATCAAAAGACATTGGTTTACAAATCTGGTTGTAAGCAGTGTTTCTGTCGCCAGCAAAGGCAAGGCTTGAAAGAAGAAGCAGGGATAGTGTGAAGTATTTCATGTGTATTTCTCCTCATAAAGAATGTTCTCTTGATTAGAGTTACAAGGATGAAATGAAAGATCAAGGTAAGATAGGCTAAAGAGAATGCAGTTTGTGGACAAAGTAGACAAAAAAAAGGGCCCCTTTCGAGGCCCTTGTGAATTACTTCTTTTTTGTAGTTGCAGCGTAGTCTGTACCGAACTTCTTTTTGAATTTTTCAATTCTTCCTTCAGTATCGATTACTTTTGTCTTACCAGTATAGAACGGGTGACAAGCAGCACAGATGTCGATTTTTTCTAGTTTAATTGTTGAACCAGTTGCATATGTAGCTCCGCAAACACAGTTTACAGTTACAGCTTCATACTTTGGGTGAATTCCTTCTTTCATTGTAGACCTCTTTTTATAGTGATCTCTGCTTTGTATACAGAACCAGGTTTTTTGTAAGCCAGTAATATGGCCAATTTATAGTCTTTAGTCAATAGGTTTCAGCTTGGTGGCTTCTTCTAGTGAGCTTCGCAGCTGGAGCACCCGTCTCCAGTGGCTTTTGCACCAGCATCTTTCATATCCCAGTGTCCATATTTTTCATTTAGGACTTGTAGGGCCTCTTCCAGTGTTTTGTGAGCACTTTGAAAGAGCTCTGCGTAATCCTTATCAGTCATGGTGACCAGGTATTGAAACTCGACTCCCGGAAGACCTTCTTCGGTTTCAATAGGAGCGGCCCCAAGGGAGATGAACGCCCTTAGAGGATCAGAGTAATAATGCGATGATGTCCAGTTTTCGTGCGTGATATTCATAGATTTCTCGCTTTTTTAAAAAGGTTTAACAATTTTTGGTTGTCATGCCAATGCTAAACGTGTAATTTCACCTTTGTTAATTTTTTTACGTGTTATCACGTTTTGCTGGAGGCAGTTGTGGCTAAAAAAGGTCCTAGAGTAATCGTAACGCTTGAGTGTACTGAAGCTAGAAAAGAAGGAAAATCTCCTTCAAGATATACTACTACAAAAAATAAGAAGACGACACCTGACCGTCTTGAACTTAAGAAATACAACCCATTTCTAAGACGTCATACTCTTCATAAAGAAATTAAGTAGTTGTTTGAAGAAATGCTCAACAAGAGCATTTTTATTCATTTTGAAAGATTAAAAAGGATTACTTCCTTTTTTAAAAGTTCAAACAGCATCTAAATAAGATCTAATCAAATACTCTAACTCACCGGAAAGACTTGTCTTATCGGTGAGTTTTTTTCTTTAGTTTTTCCTCTGAAAAACCGATAAATCCGAGTAGGAAACGCGTTTTTTGAGGTTGAAACCTTGGCTTTAAAACTTCTCATTGTTGACCCTGATGAGGCTTGGAACTCCAAGTCAAAAACTTATTTCGTCGAGCAAATGTATGAAGTCACCACTGTTGTAAATGGTAAAGAAGCTCAGCTTGCCATGTACAACGACAAGTTTTTCGCCGTCATCATGAACTATGCAACCGAGAATCATTCGTGCATGCAGGTTCTCAAATTCATCAAAACTAATTATACAAGCCAGCGCGTGATCATTGTCATCGACGATAGAAAACTTATCGATGACGGTGAAATCACTGAAGAGAAACTCTTAAAGCTGGGAGTGACGGAAGTTGCTGTCAGGCCTTTTGAGGTTCCTTACTTAAAAGAGCTGCTTGAAGGTCACCAGTCTCTCTCTGATTTAATGTCTTCTGTTCCAAAGAAAGAAGGGGTGAGTGAAGAGAAAGAAGTGTCGATGAATGATGAGAGTTTTTCAAAAATCAGAATTGATGAATTCTATTCTTCTCAGGCCGTGCTCTTTGATATTTACATTAAACTCTCAGATAACAAGTATCTTAAGATTCTGCATACAGGAGATACGTTCTCAAAAGAGCGCCTGGATAAATATAAAAATGAGAAGAAAGTAGAGTCGCTTTATTTCCACAATAACGACCGCAGAAAGTTTATTCAGTACAACAACTTCTTAACCAAGAAATTAATCGATAATAAAAATGTTCCTGCCTACAACAAAGTAAACGTTTTAAAAAACGTAACTGAAAAATACATCGAAGAGGCCTTTACTGTAGGTATTAAACCTCAGGTTGTTGAGCAGGGAAAAGAAGTCTGTGAGAACGTCTTCCAGCTAGTAGAGTCTCAGACGGACCTTTATAACGTTCTTCGTTCGTATCAAAATTTTGATCCGACGGCATACTCTCACGCTTTCCTGGTAACACTTTATACAACGGCCATTATTAAGCAATTCGAATGGCAGTCAAAGGCCACGATAGAAACAGCGGCTATGGCCTGTATGTTTCACGATATCGGCAAGACCAAGCTTCCTCCAGAATTTATCGGGCTCAGCACGCAGGATATGACCCCAGAGCAATTCGAGATCTACAAGAAGCATCCAGAACTAGGCTTTGAGATTGTAGAGAACATCAGAACGCTTAATAACTCGGTTAAACAGATTATTCTTCAGCACCATGAAGCTTTTGATGGAACTGGATTTCCTTTTGGAAAGAAGGGGAGCAAGGTTTTAACACTCGCGAATATTGTCTGCCTGGCAGATGACTTCGTTCATATTATGATTGACCACAAGCTTCAGCCAACTGAGGCCCTAAAAAAGATCCTGATAAATAAAGAAGGGGTCAAGCGCTACAACTCAATCCTGATTGAGAAGTTTATTAAGGTCTTCGTAGACCCTGATAAGCTCAACAAGGACACTGTTCTTCCTTCGAACTCAAGAATTGTGAACGGTTCTAAAAAAGCTTCTTAATTCTTTGGAGCTGATTCCAAACTCTTTAAGCTGTCATTCTTAAGCTCAAAAAGATTCTGGGCGTCTTTTTTAATGACGTAGATAATGGGAGCGTGGTTTTCGATGATCAGGAAATGCCCTTCATCTTTTAGGTCCACATCGGGAAGTGATTTTGTGACATCACTGATCTGATAAGTGTATTCTTCTTTTTTGTCTTCGGCCATCACTTCCAGTTTGATTAAGTGAGTAGGAGGCGACATAAGTTTTTGAACGGCCTTCTTCTGAGCATCTGTGGGCTCTTCGATAACATGTGAGCTCTTAAGCTTAATGAAATCATCCAGCATATCTTCTAAGCGAGTGGCATCCAGTGCTTTTTCTTCAGCGCTTACCCAAACATTGTCCTTTTTATGTACTTCGAATTGGGGAGCGTTTGAGCCTTGCTTAAATAGCTTGAAGCTGGTGATGGCCTTGACATCGACATCAAAGACATTCGATTCAATCAAGTCTGCAAGAGTGATATTTTCCAGCGAGATGGAAGGGGCTTCAACGTGATAGATTCCAGTTTTCCCCGAGATCTTCAGGTAAGTCGAGTTATCAATCGTGTTCATAATCCCGACACTCAGGATGATGCTCTTTTGACCATCGTCAGTCAGAGTCAGGATGGCCGTAGGCTTATCCAGAGAGAAGTTTGAATTGTTGGCCGGATCATCGATTAAAAGCTTTTTTGTCTTAATCGTATTTAAAGAAGAAAAAAGTTTTTCAATAAAAAGTGAGCTGGTAGAAATGTCTTTCGGGCTAGTCATGTGCCACGGAGTTGCCGGGTCAGTTCCTACGCGCTCAAAAGTGTATTCACCCAATTTGTTTTTTAAAGAGAGGTGAGTGATGGTCTCGAGTTCTTTATTATTAAATACCAGTGACTGTTCAATAAATTCGTTATGGGTTTTGACCGGAGTTTTTAGCAGGTCAGATAAAAAAGCTGTGGCGCCAACTAAAAGTAGGAAAGCGACCAGGACGATATTAGAAAGCCATTTCTTTTTATGAAGCATGGAGATTATAGTCCTAGGTCATCCAAGTCATTAAAGTCCCCATCTCCTCCGTCATCTTCAACAGCAGCAGCCTTTTTAACCACTTTAGAGATGTCAGGCTCAATGGACTGAATAAATTGTCTAAGAAGGGCGCGCTCTCCTTCCTTAAGGAAGTTGAACTTAACCAGCATTCTGTGGGTGTAGTTATTTTGGCTGATGATTCGGCTCTTGATATTAAACGGACGACAGTAGATGACGTCGGCATTAATAATAAAAGTCTTTGGAATACAAAACTGAATCACGATAGACTGGCCTTCAGTAAAGGCCTTATTAGAGAAGAAAAACATTTTATCCATACTGATTTCAGACAGGATCGTTTTTCCTTTCGAAATTTTATCATCTGAAAGGTTTACCGGGGCTTCGATACCAATGGTGATGACATTATTGTCGGCACCAGGAGCAGGGGAGTCACCGTTCATTGAAACGACATTGTCAGCACCTGCTTCTGAAGGAGCACCTTCTTTGGCTTCGGCCTCATCAGGGTTTTCCATCGCAGCCGCCATGGCCTTTGCCATTTCATCTTCACCGTCAGCTGGAAGATCATCGCCAGATTTTAACTGAACGACATTGTCAGGTAATGCTATTTTTTTAGTGTATTCATTTCTGAGTTCATTAATTTTTTCTTCCATAGATTCAGGAAGAAGTTCGCCGGCATCAATCTTTGCTTGAATGCGCGACTCAATCTCATCTCTAAGAGACCAGATTTTAAGGGAGATTTTTTTGATCAATACAGGGTCAGAAGAACTGTTGTGTATCATATACAGGAATTATCACCTCAACCTGTAAAAAAAGATAGATGGCCGTTTTTCGGAAAAAAATACCTTTGAAAAAAGTCTGGGCAATTTGGCACCACCCTATAAACTTGTTTATAGACCACATTTCTTTAAAGAAGTTTGATTCAAATGTTCAGGTAATAATTCTGACAAATGATGACGGATCTACAATTGCTCCAAGGAGGGAGAAGTTATGAAGAAGATGCTATTAGGTTTATCGACTCTGGCATTAGCGACAGGAGTGTCTGCTACAGAGGCTAAACATGTACCGGGCGAAATCGTAGTTAAGTTTAAAGCAGGAAAAAGCAAAAACTTTTTATCAGCTAAAACTCTTTCATCATTAGGTATTCAAGGTCAAAGAGATATTAAACTTTCTTACGACACGCTATCTGTATTAAAGGTGTCTGAAGATAAGTCAATGGCGTCTGTTATTGCTTCATTAAAGAATAACCCGAACGTTGAATTCGCTGAACCAAACTACATCTATTCAGTAAATCCAATTAAAGAGCAAAACGTAGTTTCTAAGAAACTACTTAAGTCACCATTCACTGACTTTACAGCAGCAACACCAGACGATCCTAGTTTCGGAAAGCTTTGGGGTCTAAGAAACACAGGATCTAACGAGCCAAATGGATCTGCCGGAGTAGAAGGGGCGGACGTTAACGCTCTTAAGGCGTGGGATATCACAAAAGGATCAAGAGCGGTGAGAATCGCTGTTATCGATACAGGTGTTGATTACACACACCCTGACTTAAAAGCTAATATGTGGGTCAACACAAAAGAAATCGCAGGAAACGGAATTGATGACGACGGCAACGGATTCATTGATGACGTTTACGGATACGACTTTGCTAACAATGATTCAAACCCAATGGACGGAAATGGACATGGGACTCACTGTTCAGGGACAATCGGTGCTGTTCACGACAACAAAATCGGAGTTTCTGGTGTAATGTCTGATGTTCAGATCATGGCCGTTAAATTCTTAGGTGATGACGGATCAGGATCTCTTGAAGGCGCAATTAAAGCTATCGATTACGCAACAATGATGAACGTAGACCTAATGAGTAACTCTTGGGGTGGAGGAGGACGCTCAGAAGCGCTTCTAGACGCTATTAAGAGAGCTTCTGATAAAGGGATCATCTTCACAGCTGCAGCTGGAAACAGCTCATCTAACAACGATTCATCACCTTCGTACCCAGCTTCTTACGATGTACCAAACATGGTAGCAGTTGCAGCGACAACGGCACAAAACGGTCTGGCATCATTTTCTTCTTATGGAAGAAACTCAGTTCATATCGCAGCTCCAGGGCACAACATTCTTTCTACTGTAAACGGTGGTGGGTATGATGTTTACTCTGGAACTTCAATGGCCACTCCACACGTTTCAGGGGTTCTAGGTCTTCTACTGGCTAAAGAAGGAAGAATGCCTCACTCTGTAATGCGTGAACGCCTGACTTTGACAAGTGTTCCAGTAACTGCTCTAAGAGGTAAAACTCAAACTGCGGGAAGAATCGACGCTTACAACCTTCTAACTGACGTAAGACCAGAAAGATCAGGGCCAAAGAACGATGCATGGAAGAGGCAAACTCTTGAATCATCTCTAGAGTCTGATCACCCATACTCAGACAACATGAACGTTGCTAAAACAATTACTATTCCTGGTGCAAAATACATCAGAGTAAAAGTAGCGAAGTACGATCTTGAGCAAGGATACGACTACCTAAGAATCGCTGACGGAGCTGGAAATACTGTAGAGAAAGTAACAGGTGCAGGGACTAACTACACAACTGACTACATCGAAGGCAACACTGTAACAATCAACTTCGTTACAGACCGTTCAATGACTAAATGGGGTTACTTAATTCAAGAAATTGAAGTGCAGTAAGTGTTAAGAAAGAATTGATGAACTATCGGGCCCGCGATCTTCGCGGGCCTTTTTATTTTGGAAGGTCAAAATAAACTGAGTATGAGTCGACAAGCGGTTATAGTGAAGGTCTCCACCGTGCTCGCGCATGATTTTTTTAGATATCGAAAGGCCAAGCCCTGTTCCTTCAGCAGATCCTTTGGTCGAGTAGAATGGATCAAAGATGTTTTCCACATGGTCTTCATGGATTCCCAGTCCACTGTCTGTCACTGAAATCACAATTTTTTCCGGTGTTATGACACTTTCAAGCTTGATCCAGGGATTAATAGTCCCGCGAATGGCGTCAGTGGAGTTATTAATCAAATTTGTGAGCACCTGGACAATCTGGATTCTTCTGGCAAGAATCTTGGTGTCATCTGGAATGCTACTAATTTTAAAATCAATTTTCTCATCGTTAATTTTTTGGCTTACCAGGTCCTGAACTTCTTCATAGATAGTTGAGAGTTCAAAATATTCAAAGTCATCATTTTCTCCGCTTTTTGACATCGTCTTAAAGCTTTTAATAATGCCCTGGATGCGTTGAGAGTTGCGCTTGATGATTTCAATGTTTTTAAGAGACTTGTCGCTGGTTTGTTCCTGTGAAAGAAGCTCATTGTGAAGAATGCGCAGCCTTCCATCAATAACCATTAAAGGAGAGTTAATTTCGTGAGCGAGCTCGGCACTCATCATCCCCAGAGTTGAAAGGCGAGTCTGAAGGACTAATCTTTCGTGTTGAAGATTGATTTTTTTATTCAGGCGGTATTTCACGATCGTGAAATAAATAAGCACCAACTGGATCACTACAAAACATAGGGTCAGCCCGTAGAAAATATGCAGGTTTCGCACTTTAACTTTGGAAAAAGCGTGAAGCTTCATGGCCTCATCCACCCAGAGGGAGCTCTCCTCCTCATGCATACTGGTAATGAGGGTTGTTGTCTTTTCAATCACTGCGTGTAAAAGCGCTTTATTTTCCAGAGGACGTTCGTTGGCAAAAATCTGATCATAAAGATCTGTCAGTTCAGTGAACTGTTTTTCAAAAGCATTTGAAACACGCGCTGTTTGATTTAAGCTCTGTTCAGATAAGAGAAGGTGATAGTTAGACTTGGCGCCAAGGACCTGGTCTTCGGCAGTAGAAATCAGCTCAGGGTCTTTATGCTCTAGACCCAGAAGAATATCTGCGCGTGAATGGTTAAGTCCATTAATAGACTTGAGAATAAGCCTCGACTGGAAGTGAGTCCTGAAGGTGTCATCCTGAATGGCCGCATTCTCGCTCGTGCTCTTGTAACCTAAAATGATAAAGACGATAAAAATAATCGTCATGATCAGGTTCAGGAGCACTCCCGTAATGATGGAGTTGCGGTTAAAGTCGTTGAGTTTCATCATTTTTTAGAAAACTCAAGGGACTTCACCTGCCATACCCAATAAATACCGATCTTAAGTAATAAGTCTTTATGAATGATTCCATTAACTGGAGCAACAATCCTGCCTGGCCCCATACGGTCTACAGTTAAGTAACCCTTGTCATCTTTGTAGCTCATAAAAAGATTGGCACTGATGATGTCTGCTTTTGGTATGTCGACTTTGTAACCGTCAATGGCCACAACTTTTAAAGTTTTAAAGTCTGGTTTTGCATAGGCCTTTACTAATTCATGTAGGTAAAACCCGTAGAAAACAGTTTTAATATTTTTATTGTAGGGATCGAATATCGTGACTGATTCAGGCTTTCTAAACGACTCCATGTCTTTAACAGAAATGGCCTTAGGAGCTGAGGGAAGAAGCTCTCCAATAAGATTAATTTTTTGTCTTGGAACTCCGTCTTTGGCAAAAAGAGAAGTGGCGATCGTGAGAGAGGTAAGTAAGACCAGCATTAGTTTTTTCATGAACATCTCCTAAATTGAAGACAACTAATACCCAAAAAAAAGGCTTCCGTAAAAGGAAGCCTACTTTTTTTTAAATTTTTTTAATTTATTATTCGAAAAGGTGAGCGTTTTTCTTAACGTACTTAGTGATTGAACCAACTTTATCAAGAGTACGGATCGCTGCAGAAGAAAGTTTTAGACGAACAACTGAACCAGTCGCTGGATCGAAAACTTTTTTAGTATGTAGGTTAACTTGTTTCTTAGTTTTTGTTTTGTTGTTAGCGTGAGAAACTTTGTTGGCAAGTAGTCTTCTCTTTCCTGTTAAATCACATGTGCGTGCCATAAAAAATCCTTTATTAAAGATAGTAGTTATTTATTAAATTCTTAAAAAGAGTCAAAAAGATAACTCAATAGGGGCAAAATGACAAGAAGCTTTCTATACTCATTTATTTAGCTCCCTGTGTTAGCCGCTTTCGCTGCCCCTTGTCTAGGAGCACCATCCGGCAATGACCACCCTTTTTCCCTCTGTAACTGCACTCACCATGTGCTCAAATCCATAAATTCCCGTTTTAAAGATCAGGATCGTTCCCATCGGACGGGTAGTGATTTTATGGTACTCCGGAAGGCCTTTGGGCCTAAATCTCAGCTCGCCACCCACTGTTTGGGCATGGTTTTGAGTTAAAGAAAGGGAAAAACCCAGGATGCGGGAACCGTCATCGTGCCAGATTCCGTCTTCATCTTCGGGGGCACTCCTGATGGCGATGATGTGTTCGATACTCTCAAAGTCTAAAAGCGGTTTTAAGAAGTCAAAGAGGACTCCGCCTGGTTTCTCTGCTTTTAGGAAGTACTGATCGAGCTCGCGCCAGTTTTCGGCCTTTAAAAGAGAGATGATTTCTTCGTTTAAGGGAAACTGTCTTTCGATGATGTGATTTTCTTCGAGTTCAAGGTCTTTAATCATTCGTCTTCCATGCACTCGTAGATTTTTTCCACCGGAACTCCGGCCTCAACTAACAGGGATTTTACTTTGCCTAGAATCCACATTCTAGTGGGGCGGTTGTAGCGGATTTTGTTGTCGAAGCTTTTTACAAAATCATCGATGAGAAAATCCGAGTCGGGGTAATTTTTTAAGACCTGATGGTAAACGTTTTTAGTAAAACGAACCACGCCGATAGAAATATAACGGATGGCCTCAGGAGGAAGAGCGAGAGAGAGTTGATGGATCAAGTCGGAATAGGACTCTTCCAGCTTGTCGTCGTAAATAATCGGGTCAAAGTGAATTCCGATAGGAAAGCCGCGCTCGTGCAGGTCGCGAATCGCCTGAAGTCTGGCCTTTAGGCCCGGTGTTTTTAAGTCGTTCATCTTGGCCCTGTGTTCAGGCGCAAGGGAGAAGCTCACTACAATATTAGGAGAAGGCTCGAGCTTAATGAGTTCTTTAATGTTCACTGATTTAGTTCTTAGTTCCAGGTAAGCATTCGGCAGATTTTTAAAGAGATTAAAGTAGTGGGGAAGTTCACCTGTTAAGTGAGTCAGCGCTAATGAATCGCTGTATTCTCCAGCGTGAAACCAGATTTTTTCGCCTGGATGATTTTTAGCATGCTCGTCTGCTAAGCGCTTAATCTCGTCGCCAATTTCTTGGTGATTAAGAAAAATCACGATGTCGGGAGATTGAAAATATCCTTGCAGGTAGCAGTAGTTGCATTCGTAAATGCAGTTATAAGCGTGAACAAAGTAGTAGTGAGGCTCACCTGATAATCCATAAGCTGGAGGAGCTGGCTTAACGAGCTGTCCTTTTTTCTCTCCGATAAATAAGTTGAGATTGGTGCGTTTTTGTAAATACGGTTTTTTGACTCTGCCAAAAACGTCTTCAACTTTTTTGATGAATTTAAATTCACTCTCGGGAAATCTCGTTTGGATTTCCTGAACTTTCGGGTGTGATTTTAAATGCTCTTCAATGAAGATTTTTTCAAACATCATCGCCCAGGTTCCCTTGGAAGATTTCTTTGATCTTCTGGTAATTAAACTGCTCCAGAGCGAGAATGAGTTTCTTTTGATCTTTGGTGTTTCTGATCTGGAAATTGAGCTGAACATAGTCTTGCTCTAATTCAGGATCAAAACTCACTTGAGCACCTGTTTCAATCAGTGGTTTTAGATTCTGAGTGATTTTTTCTTTGATTTTAGTGATGAGTGGATTTAGTTTTTGATCCAGTCTCATGAGAAGGATTTTACTTAGTTCTTTAGGAGTGCGCTCCAATCCTTCTCTTTCAATGATATTTGAAAGAGTGGTCAGAATGTCTTCTTCACTCATCGTTTTTTTTATTGCAAGACCTCTAAGGACGGTATGAAGTTTTCGCGCTTGTGATGTCGTAAAATAAAGCTTGGGGTGGGTGAGAAGCTTATCTTCCAGCGTTTCGGCCTGAACCGCGACGGCTTTTTTCACTGTCTTTTCTTCGCGTTCTAAAAAGGCCTGAAGCATTTTTTTAGAAAGGGCAGGGGCTTCTTCTTTGACTAATTTACAGAAATCATCAGACTCTGCTTCATCAGAAATAAGCTTTAAGGCAAAGGCCGGAAGAGAAAAAAGGTGAGCGGCACTCATAATCGACCAGAGTTCGCGGTCAACCATGTCGGCAAAACTAGAAAGCATTTTCTTTTCTTCGAGAGTTGTGACTCTTGAATAAGCGCTGATGCAATCGAGGCCAGAGTGTTGAGTTGTCGTAAAAGACTTAAACTCGCATCTCTCAGCGTTTTGAGCATAACTTGATCTCACCCAAGCGGTATCGCCGATTTTAAGTTTAGGACTTAAGCTTCCAGCGATTCCGATATTGATGACTTCATCTAACTCTTCTTTGAAGTTGGCGATGACGGCAACGGTTTTTTCGCTGGCGTCTTTTAATCCTTCACCAGTAATAAGCAGGTAGTATTTTTTTGTTTTAAAAAGACCGCTGAAATAAAATTCAACCGGGGCAAATTCCCATTGATTGAAGAAGGCCTGGGCCTCTCCTCTGTGAGCGAAAACTAAAAGTTTCATTATTCGTACCTTAAAGCATCAATCGTCTGGATACGTGCGGCCTTTCGTGCGGGCCAGACTCCAAAGATAAGTCCGGTGAAAAAAGAAAGGAAAAAGGCCGGAGGAATGATCCAAAACGGCGGGCGCATATCAAAGCCAGGAAAAAAGAAGAAAAGAGTATAAGTGATCACAGCTGAGATAAAAATCCCCACGAGTCCGCCTGAAACGGAAATCACCACGGCTTCAATGATAAATTGTTTTAAGATGTCGCTTTGGCGTGCACCCACGGCCCGGCGGATACCGATTTCTCTGGTTCTTTCAGTGACCGACACCAGCATGATGTTCATGATCCCGATACCACCAACTAGCATCGAAATAAGAGCGATGGCCCCAAGAGCGTAGGTCAGCATGTTTAAAATCGTGTTCATACTCTCAAGCATAGTCACTTGAGTGATGATGGTGAAGTCTTCCTCGCCGTTGTGGCGCTCTTTTAAGATTTCTGTGATGTCTTTAACGGCATCATTAAGACCATTTCTGGTTTTAGCTGCGGCCCTGATACCAAAGAGCCTATCGGTGTTAAATAATCTAAGAGCAGATTTCGTCGGAATGAAAACCATGTCATCGACGTTAAAGCCCATCTTATCGCCGGTAGGTTTAACGATCCCGATAACTCTGTGTTCACTGTCGTTAACTTTGACCAGCTGACCTAAGGCCATGGATTCGCCGAAGAGGTTTTTCTTAACGTTGTAACCTAAAACGACCACACGTTTTCCGGATTCATCATCTTCTTTGCTGATGTAGTTTCCTTGAATGATGACCATGTTAAAGATCTTGATGAACTGGTCATTTGATCCAAGGATGTTGATGTTGTTTGTCCCTTGTTCGGTTTTAACCACACCGGCGCCGAACATGACACCAGAGACGGCCGAAAGGGAAGTGGCGTATCTTTGCAGAGCCTCAACGTCGCTTAAAAGAAGTTTTCCTTTACTCGAAGAAACCGGAGGACCCATGGTTGATTCTTTATCAGTTCGCCCGGGTTGAAGCATGATCATGTTCGTCCCGAGACTTTCAAATTCATTGGTGATGTAGCGTTTTGCTCCCGTCCCGACTGAGACGAGAAGGATCACGGCGCTTACCCCGATAATCATTCCAAGCATCGTCAGCATTGAGCGGAGTTTGTTTTCCACTAAGGCTTCAAAAGAGTTGATGACAATTTTTTTCATGATCATACGGACTCCTCACGGATTTTTCCATCTGACATGCGCAGGACGCGTTTACATCTACGGGCCACGTTATTGTCGTGGGTAACAATGATAACTGTTACACCTTGTTTATTAAGTTCTTCAAACAGGTTTAAAATTTCTTCTGACGTTTTTGAGTCCAGCGCCCCTGTTGGCTCATCGGCCAAGAGGATTTTTGGATTGTTCACCAGTGCTCTGGCGATGGCCACGCGTTGGCGTTGTCCACCTGAGAGTTCATTGGGAAGGTGGTGAACGCGCGAAGCGAGTCCAACTTTATCCAGAGTCTGGAGGGCCATTTCTCTTATCTTAGCGTCTGTAAGGTCTTTATTGTAGGCCGAAGCATACTGCATCGGCATTTCCACATTTTTTAAAGCAGAAGCTTTGGGTAGTAGGTGGAAGCTTTGGAAAACGAAGCCAATCTTTTGATTGCGGTAATGAGAAAGCTCATCATCGTTCATCTCGGTTGTGTTTGTTCCATCCAGATAGTAGGTTCCATCGCTTGGAAGATCGAGCAGACCAATGATGTTCATCATGGTTGACTTCCCTGAACCTGAAGCACCAACGATAGATGTGAATTCACCTTCGTTGATTTTAATCGAAACATCATTCAGGGCATGAATCTCTTCTTCACCCATGATGAAATTCTTATGAATGTTTTTTAATTCGATAAGAGACATTTTAATCCTATAACCAGGTCGCTTCTTTGACTTTTACTTTCATGCCGTCAGTGAGTTCAATTCCTTCAAGTGGCTTTGCCACCAGTTCGTTTGGTTTTACACCATCGAGAATTTCCACGCGCTCGTAGTTTCCAGTTCCTACTTTTACAGGGCGCTTAACAAGCTTTGAATCTTCAATCACGAAAACTGAACGGTTTTTACCGACACCAGTTAAAACCATGGCCGGAAGAATCGATGCATCTTTTTTTGCTTCAACCACAATTTCTACGTCAGCAGATGCACCAACTGGAATCAGATTTTGGTTTTCTAAAATTTCCAGTTCGATTTGGCTTGTTCTGTCCTGATCCTTAACTGTCGAGACAAACGGAACAACTTTAGTAAGTCTGGCTTTGATGATTTGGTTTTTCATCGCCGGGATTTTGACTCTGGCATCTTGTCCGATCTGAATTTTTTGCAAATCGACTTCATCGATTTCACCTTTAATCAAACGAGTTTTTAAATCGATGATCTGAACGTCGATCTTTTTATCCGTCGTCGCAAGACTTGCTCCACTTTGGTAGAACTCACCAACTTTTAAATTTAAAGCAGTGATCATTCCATCAAAAGGGGCCTTGATGATGGTTTTATCTAAGTTGATTCTTGCTACTTCTCTGGCGCGGTTAACACCATCAAGGTTGGCCACAGACACAAGCCCGTTTTTATAAAGCTCCTGGCTTCTTTCGTAGTCTTTTAGAGCTTCGTTGTACACAGCTCGAAGATCCGCATTCTCAAGCTCCGCAATCACAGTTCCCTGACTGACTTTATCTCCTAGAGACACGTGAATCTTTGAAATACGTCCGGGAGTTCCGAAAGCAAGCTCTGCTTGTTGTTTGGCCTCAACGGTTCCTGAGTTTGTTGTTGTGACAGTGCTTTCAACTGTTCCTTTTCCTAGCTTAATCCCAGTGACTTCAATTTTGCTTCCACATGAAGCAAGAAGAAGAGTAAGAACTAAAAGAGATACAATATTTTTCATAAGCCGGCCTGCCATAGGTAATTTTGTGAAAGGGTGTAGAATTGAATCTTGTTTTGCGCAAGATTGATTTTAGAATCAAGCAGATCATCCTGAACTTCCAGCAGCTCAAAGAGTGAACTCTTTCCTAATTGATATGATTTTGAAGTTAAGCGATAGAGCTCTTCAAACTGAGATACGTTCAAGGTCAGTGATGACACCAGCGTTTCCAGAGCATTGATACGAATCAGTGTCGTATTTAAGTCATTTTCCAGTTGCTGTTTTTTTAAACCGATTGAGTATTCGATTTGTTTTTTAGCAAAGTATTTTTCAAAGTGGCTTGAAGCAAAACTTCCACCGCTAAAAAGAGGAATCGTCAGGACTAAGGCCACTGTATGCGAGCGGGTTGGGTTATGAATTGTCCCTTCCCAGTTTTCAGCCGCGTTTGTATAAGAGCCCTGGATTCTTAAATCAGGGTATTCGTTTCTCGTGAAGTCTGAAAGTGCCAGGCGGTTGATCTTCTCTTCCATCTGTAGACTTTGGTATTTAGGACTTGCTGTCAAGTTGGGAACTTCTTTTTTTGCGGCCACAGTGCTTAGCGAGTTAATCATTTCTAAAATCTGCTCTTCACTCAGGTTGGAAACAAAGTCTAAGTCTTTTTGTTCAAGACCAGTATATTCAACAAAACGGTTTTTCGCGTTTTGCTCTTCTTCGATATAAGAAGTCTTTTTTGAAGTCAGAGAAACTAAGTTGGCGTCTGAGCGAAGAACATCAATCTTTGTTTTTTGTCCCAGATCAAATCCAAGCTGAGCTTCTTTTTTTCCTGTCTCAGCTTTTTTTAGCGAGTTCTCTACTGCCGCCGTTTTATATTTGGCCAGCAAGTAGTTCAGGAAGTAAGTCGTAAACTGAATAGGGTATTCGCTTTCTTTGATCTCAACATCAATTTCACTTTTATCTTTTTCGGCAAAAGACTTTCTGGTGTTTTGAATCTGGTTGAAATTCACCAGCGACCATTCGTACTGGATGGCCCATGAAGAATTTAGAACTCCAATCCCGAGCGCGCGAAGAGCGGCGTTTTTATCTTCAAAGAAGTCTTTTTCTCTTTTTAAAACTAAGTTGACGTTGGGAAGGTGGCTTGTGAAGCGAGTGTAGTTTTCTGCTTTTTTCTGGGAACGAAAGGCCCTTACAGTTTTTAATTCTGGCGAAGTGTCCTTAGACTTTTCCTGCAGAGAGCGAAAGTTTTCGACCAATGTCGTTGAATCAGCAAAAGAAGACCAACTAACTAAAACAGAACTTAGGAAAAAGAAAAACCGCGGGGACATTTTCATGACGAATGCTCTCATTCCTGTACAGATTAAAATTTAGGTGTTTATTATTACACCTATTAGAAAAGCTTCACAAGGATATGTTCATATGACGCAATTACTAAAAATGGTTAGTTCACTCCCAATTGCCTTCGGTGGCGCCGCTATCAGCGGAGAAGGAGGAGGTTACGGTTTTGGTGAAATTAGCGAAGGTGAATCTATTGACCTCTTACACCAGGCCTATGAGGGCGGAATCCGAATTTTTGATACAGCTCCAATTTATGGTTTTGGATTGTCAGAACTAAGAATGGGCAAAGCATTTAAAAACATGCGCGAGAAGGTCTTCCTGGTTTCAAAGTCAGGGGTGACTTGGCATGAGAATAAGCGTGTCGACATGACCAATGATCCGAAGATTGCTGAAAAAATGCTGGAGCAGTCTCTGCGCGATTTAAATACGGATTTTATTGACCTGTACATGGTTCACTGGCCTGATGCCCGCGTGGATATCAGAAAGACAATGGAAGTGCTCTCTAAGGCAAAACACCAGGGGAAAATTAAGCATATCGGTCTATGCAACACTAACTTAGACGAGCTTAATAAGGCGTTTGAAATTGACCGCGTAGAAGTGGTGCAGTCTGAATTTAACTTATTCACTAACAAGTTTGTTCAAACTGAAATTTTTCCTTACCTGAAAGAAAAAAACATCAGCTTTATGAGCTGGGGTACGCTGGATAAAGGGATTATCACTGGACGCGTAGATGAAACGAGAAAAGCTTATGATAAAAGCGACTGCCGTTCATGGGCGCCTTGGTGGAAAGACATGGACAACTCGGCCAAGTTCGAAGCGATGAAAAAACTCTGGCCGGTTTTAGATAAAAATCACCATACGGGTCTGGAGCTTGCTTTGGCCTATAACCTAAGTTTTCCGGAGCTCTCAGTGGCCATCTGTGGCGCAAAGAGCAAAGCTCAGCTTGAGTCGCTCCTAAAAGCTACGAAAAATTTACCAAAAAACGAACAGTTACAAGAGTATATCGCCCTTGCACAACCGGCGCAAAAATGATTAAAAAGACGAGCTTAAAATGCATCATCAGGAGACCTAAAATGAAGAAATTCATCTTATCTGCAATCACATTTTTAACTCTATCTTCACAAGCTTTTGCATTTGTTCCGCAAATGGAATTTTTCGTTAACCGCGAAGTTGCTACTGCTCGTGTATGGAACACAACTTACCGTCCAATTGTTTGTAACGGAAATGCTTTCGGAAGAACTTGGCAAGGTGTTGTCCTTAACTCATGGGTTAATGGACTTGTTATTTATCCAGGTGCTGCTGCGAACGTTTATATTCACTCGAACTTCTACGATCCAATGGTTCAAGCTTGGGCACAGATCGACTGTCAAATCTGGTAATTAATCAATGATCTTTTATCATCCCGATTGTGATCTACGCTTTAGCGAATATGGAATCGAGATCCCAATCGTGGATGAACGAGCTGCGCACGTTTTTTCTGCCTTAAAGTATCTTTATCCTTTTCTTGAATACACCGATTTAAAAACTCTTCCACGCATCACTCGCGAAGACCTTGAACGCGTTCACAATAAAGATTTTATCCATCGTTTATTGGGGACAGCAGGCGAGAGACAAGGGGAGATTTATCAGTGTTATGAACTGGTTAATGATCAAGGTAAGTTTGAAAGATACAATCCAAAAAATCAAAAGCGAGATTGGAAAGAGTTGGTCGAAACCATTCTTATGCAAGTCTCGATGACGTACAACTCGACGAAGTACGCACTTAAAAATGGCTTCAGCTATCACCTCGGCGGAGGCATGCACCATGCGATGAGTTTTGCCGGCCGTGGTTTTTGTCTGGTCAATGACATTGTCATCACATTAAGAAAATTACAAAACGAAGGCGCAATCAAGACTGCATGGATTGTCGATGTCGATGTTCATAAAGGTGATGGTGCCCCGGAAATTTTACAAAATGATACGACGATCAGAACTTTTTCTATTCATATGAAAGAAGGCTGGCCACTCAATTCAGGAACTGTCCGCGCCCCATGGTTTATTCCTTCATCAATCGATGTAGGGATTGATGTAGGTGAGGATGATCAGTATTTAGCGCGCCTGGAAGCAGGTCTCTTAGATATGGAAGAGCGCTTTCCTAATCCAGATGTCGTTATCGTCGTGAATGGGGCCGATCCTTATGAACATGATGAACTTCCAAGTGCAGCCTTTATTAATCTTTCTAAAGAGCAGATGCTTGCCCGCGATAAGTTTCTTTATCAGTTTTTTAAAGAGAGAAATATTCCTCAGTCATATGTTATGGCCGGAGGTTATGGCGCGAAGGCATGGGAGATCTATCTGCAGTTTTTAAAATTTGTTGGAGAGAACTCTTCTCTTAGAGTCAAACAGGAATAGTATGAATCAAGCTCAAGCAATCATGGAAAAACAAGTTGAAGCCTACAATGAAAGAAATATGGAAAAATTTCTTTCATGTTTTACAGACGACATTGAATTTTTTAACCTTCACGATTCACAGAGAGTTTTAAATGGCAAAGAGAACGTGAGAGAGGATTTTACAAAACTTTTTGAATCAAGCCCTAAGCTCAATTTGGTCATTAAAAGCAGAATTGTTTGTGGAAATTATGTTACAGATCATGAAATCGTACATGGGGCGGCCAGATACCCGAATGGGATTGAGGTGGTCAGTATCAACGAAATCCAGAATGGATTAATCAGAAAGATTTGGTTTACTCCTACAATTATCTATTGAGATTGCTCTTTCTTAAGATAAGTATTCCTTCGTAAATAAAAGCTTACTTAAACTGCACTAAAATCATTTGTTTCTCAGTGATTTTTATCGAGCGGAATTTTCTTACCAGTTCAAAGCGTTCGGCCCTTCTATTAGAATGAGGCCATGAGCAAGACAAAATTTAAAATTCTCCTAGTTGAAGACGAACCGATGGTACTGGAAATCCTTAAAGAAGGATTTAGTGCTCAAGGGCACAGAGTGATCGCTGCTGGCAGTGGTAACGATGCAATTGAGATTTTAAAAAAAGAAAGGTGTGACATCCTTTTATCAGATTTGAAAATGCCAAACGGGAATGGGCCCGATGTTTTGTCATTTGTAAAGACAATGAAATCTGCTCCCATTTTTTTCTTTCTCACTGGTCAGTCAGAGTATTCAGCAACAGTGTGTATCGCTGCCGGAGCGAGAAACTATTTCACCAAGCCTTTTGATATCAAAAAATTAATCGGACAAATTGAAAACGAATTTAAGATGGAAAGCCTTGGCCTGAAACTCTGCTGTATTGAGTAACAGGCCAAAGGAATAGATTTAAGATTCGTGAGGCAGAACGCGGCGGTGAGGACGGAAATACGTTCTCGGCGAGTATTCAATCAGGTCTGAGACCTTCGTCATATAAATACAAGCATACTTTTCTACCTGGTCAGCAAAGCGCGACTCTTCAAGACCAGCTCTCATCATCTCTCCCCAGTATGGGTTAAAGAACTGACGGTGTTGCTCTAATAAATCAGAGATCGTCGAGTTGACCTTATCAATTTCCGCAAACAAGTTGTTTAACTCTTCTTTTGGAACTTCTTCATGGAACTCGTGCTTTTTAAGATCAAGTTCATTGAGTTTTGTTTCTAAGTTTTCTTTGATTAGCATTTGCTTATCAATCTCAGCCTGAATAGGAGCGCTTTTTTTAATCGCTTCAATTTCTTCAGCTAGAGGATCTAAAACAAGAGCCGTTCTCCAGTTAAACGTCTTTTTAATACTTACAACGTCACCGTAGATATGATCCCCAAGATACAGGATCTCATCACCTTCAAGTCCCAGGTCTTTTTGCAGTTTTCCGGCAAATCCACCTTGGTAAATCCCTTTCGTGATTTTCCCTTCAGCATTGCTCATAAGCCCTGTTGCCGGGTCAATTGAAAGAAACGGTGTCTTGATCGTGAAGAATCTTGGCTTACTCGCAAGAGTTACCGTGATCTCAAAAAGCTCAGACCAGTCTTTGTGTTCTTTTAAGAACGGATTGATCGTGTAGTCGAGAAGAAGCTTCGTGTAGTTGAAGTCAGAGTTAGTGATAACTAAAAGTTTTTTCCCGTAACGCTTGTAGCGTTCAAACAGCGCCACCACTTCAGGGTCCTGAATGATGAACTGAGAGATGTTGTTGCGCACGTGATTTTTTAGTGTCCCGTCTGAGTGACAAACATCCAGCGCTTCCTTGATTTCTACCGCAAGAGTGTCGAAGTCTGGAAGAGCGAGACCTTTTTCTTTCAGGTCAACTAACTGTGAGTAAAGTACACCGTTAGACACCGCAAAGTTTGTATCCAAACTTTGAATGTGTGGATCAGAAAGATCAATAACGCCATTTCCGTAGATGCGTTGTTGCTCTTTGAAATCAAGTGGAGAAAGTCCATGGTAAGACGACTTCACTTTTCCAAAGCGAGAAACCTTTAGTAGATTTCCTTTTGATTTGTCGATAACAAGACCTTGGATAACGCGCTTGAAATCAAATTCAAGTTTTAAAATCTCTGATGGATAGTTCTTATCACTAACAAGTTTTTTTAATGTGGCCTGATGAGTAAATCTCTCGAAGGCCTCTGAGTTGTAACGAACGATCGTATAATCCATGTCAAAGCCAATGGCTTTGATTTTCTTTAGATTAAGAGTACGATTAATAAAAATTCCCATTCTGGGTACCTCTTTTGAAAGTGCAGGGTTGGACAGCATTATATCATATCAGGAAGACTTCGCTCACGTCAATTTTGGTCAAGAATGTATGAGGAGAAGATAATGAGAAATCTATTTATTTTACTTATTCTTGCTATTAGTTTTAATACTTTTGCCCAAGGGAAAAACGACACAACGGCCTTAAAAGTGCTCTTAGAAACAGCGCCGATACTCAATACAAAATCGCCACTTAAGGTAGGGGATCTCAAAGGGAAAATCGTTTTAGTCGACTTTTGGACCTATGGCTGCATTAACTGCATGCAAGTGATTCCAGACTTAGACTTCCTGGAAAAAAAATACCCTAAAGACCTGGTGATCCTAGGCGTGCACTCTGCGAAGTTTGATAACGAAAAGGGAAATTTTGAAATTAAAAAGGCCGCCGCCCGCTACGGGATTCATCACCCGGTGATTAATGATTCGAAGTTTGAAATCTGGAATGCTTTTGGTGTTCAGGCCTGGCCGACATTGGTGCTGGTTTCACCTGATGGCCGTGTTTATAAAGGTTATTCAGGCGAGGGGCATAGAGATGACCTGGATAAAGACATTGCGGCATTGGTTAAGAATTTCAAAGGAAAGATCAATCAAAAAATCGTCGCAGTTGAAGATGACAACCATAAGATGCGCTTTAAATTTCCTTCAAAGATTATTGAAGTGGAAAGTTTCTCTCTTGATGGGAAGCCTGCCCGCTCAGTTTATTTCTTAACTGATTCAAGCCACCATCAAATTGTTGGATTAGAAAAGAACGGCACAGAATTCATGCGTATTGGAAGCGGGAAAGAAGGATTTAGTGCAGACACTCTTTCTCGTCCTCAGGGAACAGCTTTTAAAGACGGTATTCTTTATATTGCCGATACAGCAAACAATGCTCTTCGCGCTTACGATTTTAAAACAAAAAAAATCACGACTATCGGAGGCGACGGGAAACGCGGAAGCATCTGGGCCTCTCCTTGGGATGTGAAATTCACGTCACCAGATGAGTTGACCATTGCCATGGCCGGAACTCATCAACTTTTAGGTTTTAATATCAAAACGAAACAGGCCCGCGTGGTGGCCGGAAGCGGAGAAGAATCAATTAATGATGGGATCTTGCCGTTTAACTCTTTATCGCAGCCGTCGGGGCTTTCTCTGGTTAATGGAAAGCTATACTTTGTTGATGCGGAGACGAGCTCTCTGCGCGTTTTAGACCATGGAAAGATTACGACCCTAATTGGGAAAGGGCTTTTTGATTTTGGGCTTAAAGATGGGGATAAGGCGAGTGCTCTAATGCAACATACGACAGGAGTTTTTGCGACGGCCGATAAGGTTTACCTGGCGGACACTTATAACAATGCCATTCGTGTTTACGATGTGAAGAGTGGGAAGCTTTCAACTCTTACTCGTGGGCTAAAAGAGCCAAACGATGTACTTGTCTCAGACGGGAAATTGATTGTTGTGAATACAGGAGATCATGCGTTAAAGAAAGTTGATCTAAAAACTGGCAAAGCTGAAAATTTTATTCAATAATAGGTCTTCACGTAAGTGGGCTCATAGCTCAGCTGGGAGAGCGCAACGCTGGCAGTGTTGAGGTCTGCGGTTCGATCCCGCATGGGTCCACCATTTTTCTGGAACAAAAAATTTATAAAAAAGAGAAGCCGAATTTAAGTTCGGCTTTTTTTATGCCAAATACTGCTAACTACCAAAAATATTTAAACTAACAGAATCAATAAGTTCTGCGAGTTCTTCTCTGTTGCTTCTTTTGTATCCAGGCGATTAAAAAATGAAACATCTCTAGACATCTCTAGGGTTGGCTTTTTTTGGCTTTTAATTTGGCTGCGTAGGTAGCAAGTCAAATTTTGGTAGCACGAATTGGTAGCATTTTTTGATTGTTTGGTAAGTTTTCCATAGACATTTTTTTAGAGAGCGGACGCTGGCAATGCAAACAAAGGAGTAAAAAATGCTAGGAATGTCCAACGAAGAAAGAGTGACTAAATCTCATGCTACAGCATTAAAAAGGGCCCGAATTTTAAAGAGCTTGTCGCGTAAAGATTTGGCGAAGAAATTAAATGTTTCCTATAAGGCAATTGAAAAAATAGAGAATGGAAGGGATAAATTATCAGTGGAGCGTCTGCAAAATATTATTAAGGCAATTGGGATTACGAATGAAGAGTTTTTGAAAATTAAGCGTGGGAAAAAAATTACAAAAAGCGAGAGAGTTAAAATTGTTATCACAAACAATGATCGACGAAGTTACCGCAAATTAATTACGAAAGAGTCTCAAGTTTTAAAAAGTTTGCGTAGATTGAAAGATATTTCACAAGATCAAGCTTCTGCTTTATGTGGGTACTCAAGGCCCACAATAGGGCATATTGAAAACGGACGCATTACTCTTGATAAAGAAAGAATTTCTCATATTGTTACTTGCTATGGTTTCACTTATTCAGATTTTGAGAGGAACTTTCACAAGGCAAAGTTAAGGGATGAAATTATTGATCTTTGTTTTTCCAAGATGAAGAAACTATCAGATGAAAAGTTAGCGATAGTTTGGGGAATGATGGAATCTATGGGATGAGTTTATATATTTATCAAGATCTTTTATCGATTTTGACCTGACCCCAAAAAACTGGACTATTCAAAACCTCACACTCTGTTAAACTTTAACATGTAGAGGGATAAAAAATGAAAAAATCAAAGTTCAGCGAAGAGAAAATCGTCGCCATTCTCAAAGAAGCGCAGTCAGGTACTTCAACGGTTCTGGAAGTTTGTAGAAAACATGGAATTACGAACGCCACTTTTTATGCTTGGAAAAGAAAATACAACGGCGTTGAAGTGGCCGAGCTTAAAAAGATGAAAGAGCTTGAAGCTGAGAACGCCAAACTTAAACGTCTTGTCGCCAATCTCTCTCTTGATAATCTGATTTTGAAGGATATCAATTCAAAAAAGTGGTAGGCCCTAAATTAAAGCGGAAAATGGTAAATTACATAAGAGACAGCTATAGGATGAGCTGCTCTAGGGCCTGCAGAATCCTTAATTTACAAAAAGCAACTTTCTATTACAGAGAAGTTGAAGACGCTGGAGAAATCAAGCTTAGAAACCGTTTAAAAGAACTTGCAGACAAGCATCCAGGCTTTGGCCTAAGAACTTTACATGAGATAGCTAAAAGAGAAGATCTTGTCGTAAACCACAAGAGAACAGAGAGAATTTATAAAGAAGAAAAACTCTCGCTTCGCTTAAAAAAGAAAAACAAAAGATCGAGGCATCTTCGAGTAGCTCAAGTTCCACCAGATGCTCCTCTTAAAGCGTGGTCGATGGATTTTGTTCATGACAGATGTTTTAGCGTTAGAAAAATTAAGTGCCTTACTGTCATTGATCAGTTTTCTAAAAATTGCCCAATGATAAACGTAGGAACAACTATGACAGGGGCCGAAGTAGCAAGAGCGCTCGATAGTTTGAAAATAAAAATTGGATTGCCTGAAGTCATTTTTGTAGATAATGGGCCGGAGTTTGCTGGAAAAGATTTGGGATTATGGGCGATGAAAAACAACGTTAAATTACATTTTATCGAACCAGGAAAACCAACTCAAAATGCGTTTATTGAATCGTTCAACGGAAAATTTAGAGCGCAATGTTTGAATCAGCATTGGTTCTCAACACTTGAAGAAGCAAAGGTTTTAATTGAAGAATGGAGAAAAGAATACAACAACTTCAGACCTCCCAGCTCTTTGAACGGTCTGACTCCAGAAGAATTTACTAGGCAATTTGAAATGAATAAGATAAACGGTTTTGATCAGGATGTGAGATTAAAAGTAGTCTAGCATTTGGGGTCAGGTCAATATCAAGGAACAATTTTGCAACTCCAATGCCGTCAAAAAGCGTAGTATTTATAGGTGCATGAAAACATACTAGCTGTATAAAAATTATACAGTTGCCCATTCATCGTTCACTAAACTTGAAGGAATGCATAGCTCTTGATATAAGCTCCTTAAGAAAAATATTCAAAAAGGAGTTCTCTATTATGAAAGCAATTATGATCTTATCATTAAGCCTTTTCTCGACTTTAGCTTTTGCTGAAAGAGGCCCTTACTTTCCAAGTGCAGAAAAAGCACCTATTAAGCATGGAAAAGTTATTTTTAACTCACCAGAACTTACTCAGATTAATCACAGCATTTACATCGGTGAAGTGGTTATTCAAAAAAACAAAGGTGGATTTGAAGTTGGGCCAATGGTTTATAAATGTACATTTAATGAAGACGATGGAGCCTACGGTTCACTAGGTTGTGAGTATGAGAGATATGACATGAAAAGAGCAAGAGCTTATAAGTCATGCAAAGCACAATACGATGAAAGTTATTACTGTGAATAATGACTAAAGAAATTATAAAATATTATGAAGACGATCAACTCCTCATTGTTGAAAAACCAGCAGGGTTGATCGTCCATGCAACTCTCGATCGATCACGTCCCAACTTATACGATCTCCTAAAACAAAACTACCAAGAGCTCTACCTCATTCATCGATTAGATAAAGATACTAGTGGTCTTTAAAAAATCAGAAATCAATCAAGAATTGCAAAACCTCTTGGAATCAAGAGAAATAAAGAAGACCTGCCTTTGTGTGGTTCAAGGAATGTGGGCATCACCCGAGGGGCTGACCAGCACTTGAAATGAGATATTTTGAAGATGTTATTGAAAGAATAAAAGGTGGTGCGCTCGTATATTCAGAGTAAGCACATTTGATATAGTAATAGTTTGAGAAGGCCCGTTAAGGGCCTTTTTTAGTTTTAGCTTTCTAGTTCTTATTGTTTTTCAAAAAAGTAGTCGTCATTTTCATTTCACCTTATAATTGTAGTGGAAGTGAATAGATTGCATCTCTTCCTTTACTATTAGATCTGACAGCATTAATGATCACTTCCTTGTAACTCCTAAGTTCATTTTTTGGTTTTTCACAAACGAAGTAATTAATGCTTTTCGTACAAGAATACTCTGATTCAATGCTCCCTTTGTATTTAATTTTGACAGTTGAATCAGTTATGATTGGATTCTTGAAACTCATGTCTAATAGATAAACATGCATAACAGTTCCTTTATCTAATAGCTCGGTATGAAAAGCGCCTGGCATCTTAATGTACCCGCCATGTGGTCCATGCTTGTTCATACCGTGGGCAAAAAGTGTTTCTGTAGAAAGAAGTAAAGAGAGCAAAGTCACAATTTTGATAGTCATTACGTATTCCTTTTAATTGACACCCGGGTTGAGTATCATGTTATTCTTGTTCATACCTATGCAGGGTATACGTATATTAGGAGTTTTTTGTGACCAAGAATCAGAAATCAGTCATTAAAGTTAAAAAAGCTAAATCAGATTGCCAAATGGAAGTTCACCCTGATCACTCAAAAGAGGGTGTTAGGTTGAAAAGGGTTAAAGGCCAGCTAGAAGGCATTCTTAAGATGATTGAAGATAGACGTTACTGTCCAGATATTCTGATTCAAGTCAGGGCAGCTAAATCAGCCATTCAGGCAATCGAACATTCTATCTTAAAGACTCATCTTTCAAGTTGCGTTAGCGAGGCTTTACATGAAAAAAATAAAGAAAAAGCAAACGAGAAAATTGAAGAATTAATTGAATTAATCGGGCGTCACAAATAAAGGTTTATCATGTTAAATAGTATCATTAAATTTTCTTTGAAGAATAGACTCGTTGTTGTTTTTCTTTCTGTTGCGATACTTATCTATGGCGGATTTATTGTCGCAAATCTACCGGTAGATGTGTTTCCCGATTTAAATAGACCAACAGTTAATATTATGACTGAAGCTGAAGGTATGGCGCCAGAAGAGGTTGAAACACTTATTACCATTCCACTAGAAAATGCTCTTAATGGTTTACCCGGTGTTAATCGTGTTCGATCAACTTCGGGAGTTGGTCTATCAGTAATTTATGTGGAATTTGAATGGGGAACAGATATTTTTCGAAACAGGCAATTAGTTTCAGAGAAGCTGATTGAGGCAGAAGAACATTTTCCAGCTAATGTTACTCCGGTAATGGGTCCTATATCCTCGATCATGGGCGAGATACAGCTCATTGGTTTATCAATTGATGAAAAAGCACAAAGTGAAATTACTCCGGTTGATTTAAGAACTTATGCTGACTGGGTCATCAAGCCAAGGTTGTTGAGTATTGCAGGTGTTTCCCAAGTTATATCAATTGGCGGCGGAGTAAAACAATTTCAAATTAAAATTTCAGCAGATAAGTTAAATTTTTATCAACTTAATTTAGATGAAGTTGAAAAGAATCTCAATCTAATAAGCCAAAATACAACTGGTGGTTATCTCAATAAAGAAGGACAGGAATATCTTATAAGAAACCTTGCGCGTGCTGAGACCATTGAAGATTTAGAGCTAACAGTTGTAGGCGAGCATTTAGGTCGACCAGTACTGGTCAAAGATATTGCAAAAGTTGAAATCGATGCACAGATTAAAAGAGGGGATGCTGGAATTAATGGTGGACCTGGAGTAATTTTGAGCGTTGCTAAGCAACCCGGTGCAAGCACAATTGAATTGACTGAAAAAATTGATGAAGTCTTGAAATCAATGGAAAAGACTTTGCCAAAGGGTGTGAAGCTTCATTCTCATTTGTTTAAACAAGCAGATTTCATCAAAAATTCAATCAACAATGTTGAAGAGGCATTAAGAGATGCCGGAATATTCATAGTCATCGTTCTTATTCTTTTTCTAATGAATGTCAGAACCACGCTTATCACTTTAACAGCCATTCCACTATCGTTTGTAGTAACTTTTATTGTTTTAAAATTTTTCGGTTTGTCGATAAATACGATGACGCTTGGAGGCATGGCCATAGCAATTGGAGAACTAGTAGACGATGCTATCATTGATGTTGAAAACGTACTCCGCAGGCTTAAAGAAAACAAACAAGCTGAAGTTAAAAAGAGTGTCTTAACAGTAATTTTTGAAGCTTCCTCAGAAGTTCGAAATTCGATTGTTTTTGCAACAATTATTGTCGTTCTTGTTATGTTGCCTTTATTTTACTTAGGTGGTTTAGAAGGAAGACTATTCATTCCTTTGGGGATCTCATATATCGTTTCTTTGATCGCTTCGCTCTTCGTTTCATTAACAGTTACACCAGTACTTTGTTCATTATTTCTTGGGAAATCAGATATTCTTGAGAAACCTGATGGTTTTTTAGTAAGATTTTTAAAGAAATACGATAGAAAAATTCTAGATAAGACTCTTGATAGGCCTTGGTTGGTTTTATCCTCGCTTGCATTAATGTTGTTACTCTCACTGGCATTAGTTCCTCAGCTCGGAAAAGACTTTTTGCCTAAGTTTAATGAAGGTACAGCTGTCATTGGACTATTAGCACAGCCAGGAATTTCACTGGAAGAATCATATAAAATTGGGCAAAAAGCTGAACAGTTAATTTTATCAGTACCAGAAGTAAGTTCAGTATCTAGAAGAACTGGGCGAGCAGAGCAAGATGAACATGCTGAAGGCGTGCATTCATCTGAACTGGACGTAGATTTTAAAACTAAAGAAAATTCGAATATTGAAATTCGAGAAAAAGAAGTAGTATTAAATGACATTAGAAATAAACTAAAATCAATTGACGGTGTTGTTTTCAACATCGGACAACCAATTTCACATAGACTGGACCACTTATTATCAGGTGTTCGTGCAGCTATTGCAATAAAGCTCTACGGACCTGACTTGAATACGCTCCGTAAAAAAGGTTATGAAATCAAATCCAAACTTGAAGAAGTAAATGGTTTGGTTGATTTACAAGTAGAGCAGCAAGTATTAATACCTCAAATTAAAATCCAATTGAAAAGAGACATGGCCCGTAAGTACAATTTGCCAGTAGGTGAAGTTACCGAAAGTTTGGAGAAAGCTTTGAAAGGTGAAGTAGTAGCTCAATTATTTGAAGATACTAAGTACTTTAATGTTTATATGCGTTTTGATGATAATTCACGTTCAGATATTTCGAAAATTGAGAATACGATAATTAAAGTCTTGCCCGATGGTTCAAAGATAAGAGTATCTCAAGTGGCCGAAGTCTACGAGGCAACTGGTCCAAACGTAATTAATCGCGAAAATGCACAAAGAAGAATTGTCGTTTCTGCAAATACATCAAATGTGGACCTAGAGACTGTTGTTCAGGATATTGAATTGAAGTTAAAAGATCTAAAACTGAAAGAGGGATACTTTATCAATTATGATGGCCAGCTAGAGTCACAAAAGAAAGGAATGCAGTTATTAATACTTTTAGGAATGCTCGCAATCGTTGGCGTGTTCATTGTTCTCTACATGCACTTTCATTCTACAATGATCGCATTACAAATCATGATAAACATTCCTCTGGCATTGATTGGAAGTATTATAGCCGTCTATCTGACAGACAGAACGTTTTCACTTGCTAGTCTGGTTGCATTTGTAACACTTTGTGGGATTGCGAGTAGGAACGGAATTATGATGATTACACATTATATTCATCTCGTTAAATATGAAGGTGAAAGTTTTAATAAGGATATGATCATTAGAGGATCTTTAGAAAGGTTAGTACCAGTATTGATGACTGCACTGACTGCCATCTTGGCATTAATTCCAATAATTTTAGCCAAAGGCGAACCTGGTAAAGAAATTCTCTATCCACTATCAGTTGTTATTGTAGGGGGGCTTTTAAGCTCAACTTTACTTGATATTATTGTAACTCCAGTCATTTTTTATAATTTTGGAAAAAAAGCATTAGAAATAAATACTCAAGGAGATAATCATGATTTTTAAAAAACTATTGGTCCTACTCACACTATTGCTTTCGTTCACTATTGCTTTTGCTCATGAAGGACATGATTCTGCAACGGCAAAAAGTCTGTACGGGGGAATTGTTAAAAAAACAGCCAATGCCTTTGTAGAAGTTTTGCAAGATGATGCTATTGAAATTTATATTTCCAGTCATGATTACAAAAGTATTGTTGGCCCCAAGCTTAGTGTAAATGCGGTTGCTGAAATTAAAGGAAAAAAACTTCCATTGAAACTTGAAATGAAAAAAACTAACTACATTGTTGTAACTGATCTTTCCAAAGAAAAGCATTTCAAGTTGATTGTAACCATGAAAACTAATGGCAAAGAAGAAACAGTTTCATTTCCATTAGAAAAAAACTAAAAATACGAGGCGCTTATGATCATTGATTACGATCAAATACAAAAAATGATAGAGTCTAACCTTGAAGTCAGGATTAGCAATGAAAGTGTAAATTCCTCAAAGGCTAAGGTAACTTCATTGGGTACTTCCTTTATTCCAGAAGTATCATTGTATGCTCAAGGTGAGAGTGATGAGATTTCCCGGATTTCCAAGGAACCCACTTCCGGGGTATATGCTAACATCAATTTGTTCAACGGTTTTCGCGATACTGAACAAATTAAAGTTAACACTCTCGCTTATGAATCGACTAAGCTTCAATCAAAGAAAACTTATAATTCACAAATTCTTGAAGCCAGGAAATATTATTTTGAAGCTTTGAAAATTAATGAAAATATAAAGATTTTAACAGAGCATGAAGTAGTTAATCGCAGCAATAGAAATCAAATCTTAAAAAAAGTATCCAGTGGATTAAGTCCAAGATCGGAAGAGCTAATTTTCAAAAAAATAGAGCTTGATTTAAAAGAACAAAGAATCAAAGAGGAAAACGCGCTTAAATTAGTTTACAGCAATCTTCGTAAAATATTATCTATAGACCCCAATGAAAAAATCGAGGTTGCTGGAAGTTTTGATATTAGCAAGTTTGAATATAAGCAAGGGCAAAGGAAAATTGATTTGGCATTGGCAGAATCGCTGGAGTCACAAACCATCTCAGAAAAAAAACTTTCAGGTCTTTGGCGCATGCCAAGAGTAAATTTTTATGCTGAACGTTCATTCACAAATCATGTAAATGGAGAATTTCTTGAAGAAGATGACGATAAGCAGGTATTCGGTTTAAGAGTTACTCTTCCATTACTTAGTGAAAAGAATGTCGACTCAATTGAAGATCAAATCAAAAAAACAGAGCTTGTATCGGCGCAACTTAGAAATAAGCAACAAGCGCTGGAACTAGCATCTAATGAAGAGAAACTTCTAGTTTCTTTAAATCATCTAAAAACAATGATAGAAATCTCAAAAGAGAAAGTTAATTTATCTAAAGATATTATGGAAAGGACCTTTTCAGAATTTAAAATTGGCCTAAAAGAGGCCTTATCCCTTAATGAAGCAACAGAAGAGTATTTAGAAGCTAGAAAAGATTTAATTGAGCATCAGCTCGAATACATACTAAGCATTGAAGAAGCAAACGCCTCTACTTTAAAATAAAATTAATCTATAAAATCGTACACTTGAGAGGGAATGTCATAATTCCCTTCGATGTGTCGTATTTTTTACAGATATACCCATGGGGGGGGATGCTATTTAAGGAGAAGTTTATGTATGAATTTAAAGTAGAAGGTATGACCTGTGCCAGTTGCGTAAATCTTATAGAGTCAGTATTGCTAAAGATCAAGGTGTGATCAGCGCTTCAGTCAATCTTGCTACAGAGAAAGCGAAAATCAAGTACGTAGAAGGCTTGCTCAGTGAAGAAGATATTATCAGACTCATTGCAAAGGCTGGTTACAAAGCATCTAGGCCTAAAGCTAATATTAATGAAGAAATTAACGAAAAAGAAAAACTATTAAAAAAAGAACTTTTTAAATTATTAATTGCAACTCTGTTATCTGCACCTTTAGTTTTACCAATGATTTTTGAACCTTTTGGGTATGACTTTATGCTTTCGGGTGGCTGCAGTTAGTTCTGGCAACACCGGTACAATTCTGGTTAGGAGCTCGCTTTTATAAAGCTGCATGGAAGGCAGTTAAAGTACGTGCAGGAAATATGGATTTGCTTGTTTCGCTCGGAACGACTGCCGCTTATGGATTAAGTTTGTATCATTTATTTCTATATGGTGAACATGCCGGTCATGATGGATTAGGACCACTTTATTTTGAAAGTGCCGCTGTTGTAATTACTTTAGTACTTTTAGAAAATATCTTGAATCAAAAGCAAAACAACAAACATCTGCAGCGATAAAAGCACTTCAGTCATTGAGACCGGATATTGCCAGAGTAAAACGTGGGCAAAGCAGCGAAGTTGAAATGTCGATTGATGATTTAATTCTGGGAGATATTGTTGTCGTTCGACCTGGTGAAAAAATTCCAGTTGATGGAATTATAATCGCAGGTTCAACTCAAGTCGATGAGTCGTTTATTACTGGCCGAAATAACAAGAGATGTGATCATTGACAATTGTACTCAGAAAATTCTAGACCTATCAGATGAAAAGTTGACTCTTATAAAAGGAAATATTGATTCAATGACATAAGTGTTTACTGAAATTTACTTTTAATTGGAAGTCCCAAAGGCTTCCAATAAAAAAGCATTAATATTTCACCTCAAACGCCACTAAACGTTGTCAGAACCATTTTGGTCTCGTTCTTCAGATTGCAATAATTCGGCAATAAGTTCCTGATTTTTAAAATCCACAATTCTTCCTTAAAATATTACTTGGTTATGAACGATAATTGAAAGGAAGAAGTGAAATTGTAAAAATAAAGGTTATGCTATGAAAACGATTTTAGGACGAGTTGGTGGTAAGAATGGCTTGGTAATTGCGCTCACTTACTCACTCACCCCCTATAAGCTATTAAGCTACATCGTAGTTGTCGCTGTAGTATCGAGTTGCATAGGCAAAAACGAAGTCGAAGTAAATTTAAAAAAGGCAAAAAAATCCACGCCGAAAGAATCTCTAAACATTACCGTTTCAAATATCCAAGTAGTAAATCATCAAGTTGTTATCACGGGGACAAATTTAACCAATGTAAGTGGCTTTCAAATTAAAGAGGGAAGTACCAACACAAATTTACAAATTGAATCCCTTACATCAACAACGATCATTGCCAATACAATGTCGAATGTGACTTTTGCCGCAGGAAAAATATTTGATTTTATTTTTTCAAACGCACAGGCCGCTTCAACTTTTACCGTGAATTTTTCTTTATGTGATTCACTCTTAGGTGGGAAAGGTTTTGATTGTACCATCACACCAACTGATAAACAGGTTTTAGCTTACGATGCGGTTACGCAAAAATGGAAGCCAAAAAATGTGAACGGACTAGATTATAGAGGATCATGGGATGCTAACTCTTTAGACCCAGCGGCAACAACCGCAGGCGAATATTGGATTGTGAGTGTCGCAGGCGGTGCTTATCAAGTAGGTGACTGGCATGTATTTAACGGAACAACATTTGATCGCATAGATAATTCCCAAGCAATTCTGAGCGTGTTTGGAAGAACAGGTAATATTACAGCAGACTTAAATGATCTTAGTGACGTTGTTATTTCAGCACCGGCAAATGGCCAGTTCTTAAAATTTAATGGGACGAATTGGGTAAATGCCGCGAACACTTATACAGAAACTGATCCAAACGTCACAGCATTTGCTAAAACCACGCTTCCGACTTGTGGAGCTGGACAAGTATTAAAAGCAAATGGAACAAGTTTAAGTTGTGTAACTGATAGTACCGGTTCATTTGTTGATTGGTCAACAACAGGTGTGCAGACCATTGATCCATCAAGATTAAATCTTAGAGCACCAAGTGCTAGTAAAGCACTTGCAACCGATGGAAGTGGGTTTGTTGTCGCAAGCTCTGTTACAGGTACAGAGCTTGGATATCTCTCAGGAGTAACTAGCTCCATTCAAACTCAATTAAATGCTAAACAAGGAACACTTGGCACAGGCTCAGTTACATCAACTCATATTTTAGATGGAACAATAGCTGATGCTGATCTTGCTGGATCAATCGCCCAAAGTAAAATAACAAACCTCACGACTGATCTTGGGAACAAACAAAACACTTCAACTTTGGCGGCAGATGTAAGAGCAATTTTACTTGATGGATTATCAACAGCAACTAACGCCGTTATCACTGCAACGGATTCGATTCTTTCTGCCTTTGGAAAACTACAAAAGCAAATTACAGACCTTAATGGAACAACTTTAAAAACTACAGGTGGCACATTAACCATTGGAACAATTGACGGAGTTCCAAACCCATCAACAGCAAACCAAGTAGCTAATAAAGCCTATGTCGATAGCGTGGTTTCAACTCCCGCTGTCACTTGCCCGACAAATTATATTTTAGTTCCGGCCAATACTACATATTTTCCTAAGCAATTCTGTGTCGCCAAATATGAAATGAAAAACGATGGATATGGAACTGCAGTGTCTCAAGCGACCGGAACACCTTGGGTAAGTATTGACCGCCCAACTTCTAGAAGTAAATGCCAAGCACTAGGCTCTGGTTACGATATGATTTCAAACGATCAGTGGCAAACGATAGCGAGAAACATTGCAGGAGTTGCCAGCAATTGGGATTCTGGAACTGTCGCCTCTGGACAATTAAACCGAGGTCATTCAGACGGTACCCCTGCAAACCCGCTTGCCGCTTCAGCAGATGATGTAAATGGAAATTGTTCTGGAACAGGCGAGACATGTTCGAGCTCAACTTGGAACAGCCAAAGACGTACCCACACGCTTTCAAACGAAAACGTGATCTGGGACTTCGCTGGCAACGTCTGGGAATGGGTAACAAACGACTCTAACGTCTCTAATGGAGCCGATGGATATATTTCTACTATGAGTGGTGGTGATATAAGACAAACTCGTTATGGGGCTGCTTCAGGCACTATATGTGAAACTCCAGGAAGCTCACCCTATTGTGGCATGGGGTACGGGGCGTTTAATTACACTGGTGGTGCCGTCTTACGCGGTGGCAGCTGGGCCAGCGGCGTGAACGCGGGCGTGTTTGTGTCGCATTTGGGCAACGCTCCTACGGATACGGGCACGGGCATGGGCTTCCGCTGTGTGTTCGTCCCGTAATGTGCATTTATCCGCGCAGCGAAATGAGGATAATGTGGAGAGCCCTTGAGGCAAGTTCTTGGAGGGCGTAAGCCCCTTGGAAGTGCGAAGCACTCTTGGTTCTTGGGAGATTTTTTTGAACTAGGAATTGAGACTGAACTGAGTAGAAAAAGTTTGAGAAGTTAAACATTTCGGAAAGTTTCCGAATTAGCACTGAGTCAGTTTCCGAAAATTTCCGAATGATTCGGAAAAGAACTCGCGAAGTTAAAAATTGAAAAAAATCCATGGATGGAGAAGTTTTGAAAAAATCAGGTAAAGAAATTTCAGTAAAAAAAGCATCTCAACTCCTTAATTTGAGCGAGAGAACGGTCTTAAATTTCATCAAACAAAAAAAAGATCGAAGCAATCAAAGTCGGGCGAGATTGGTTTATTGACTACGCTAGTTTTATCTCGTTTTCGGAAAAATATGAGTTCGAGATGGCAAACCTTTCGGAAAGTTTCGGAAACATTCCGAAAGATTCGGAAATGATTCTTAAAATGCAGAGACCTTTCCGAAAAGAAACAACGAAGTTAAGCTAAAAAATCACCTTTCAAGCCTTAGGGTTTATGAATTAGCAAAAAATATTATACCTCCCGAAACAATAAATTTAAAAAATCCAAATCCAATTGATGAGCGAATTCAGGCACTCATTTTTAATACACTTGAATCTATTGGCTCAGGCTTTTACGCCTATTCCTGAAAACTGGAAAGGTTTTTTGAGTCAAAAGGATGGAAGTTAAATCAAGAGAGATTTTATTATGAACTTTCTGAAGAACTAAAAAGGCCCACTCCTTTTCCTCTCATATTTAAGCTTGTCGCCGCCATTAAAGGAAAAGAGTGGGCAAGACCATTTAGAAAAATGTCTGGTTATCTCTTATGGGAGAGAGACTCTCAAGAGAAATCCTAGGATCGATTATTCGTTTCCGCGAATACAAGTCAGTCCGACGTAGTCTTTTACACCTTGAGCAGATGAAACCTGCACACTTGAAGTAAAGCGGTCTCCCGGATTGGCAAAACTTGAGTCTTTAATTGTTAAACGAACTGAAGCCGCTGGATTTGTCGTGTTAGCAGCAAAGACAGTGTCAAATGTCGCTGTCATTTTTAAGTTCTGAGTAACAGTGTTAAATCCATTTCCAACAATTTTCATTTCGGAAGGATTCGCAGAAACGTCAATTGAAAAGCCTGCGCCTGAACAGTTGTAAAGGCCTGCAAAACTTAGTGTTGGAACAAGAGAAAGAGCGATAATCATTTTTTTCATAAAAGTCCTTACATAGCGATAGTGATAACGTTTTTATTATATTTAATATCTTTGGAAATTAAACTTCTCTTTAAAAAGTACATAAGCATGCTGACAGATGTAAAGCCCAGAGGCAGCTTTGTATCAGTCACTGTAATAACCAGCTCATTTTTAGTTTCATTGAAGTTCACTAGCCCATAAATTGAAACGCGCGAGTTAAACCCCAGGATCTTAACGTCGGCCTGAACGATCAAATCACCAGCAGAAGAGCTGATAGCGATTTTTTTAATCGAGCTTCCTTTTTTGTCATCTGGTTTTGTCGTTTTAATTTCGCCAATAGAGATGCGGGCGTATGTCGTGCAGTCTTTAAGAACCTGGTTTAGTTCCAGCAAGTCGGTGTCAGTTTCCTTTTTGCAGTTTAATAACATGTCATTGATAAAAGTCGTTGATGCCGGGTCAGAAAGGGCCCCGTTATTAAGTGAAAGATAAACAATCTTATCTTGAACTGTGATGTCTTTAATATCTAGGTCAAATTTACTCTTAGCTTCGTTGTCGATCAAGTTGGCCTTCATAGGGGCCACTTTGATTTTGTTTAAACAGTCTTTTTGAAGCTTCTCAATGTTTAGTTCTTTGAGAGCAGGGTCTTTTGCACAATCAGCGACAACCTGACTGGTCTTAATGATGTAGGTGCCGTTACTGACAGTTTCTGTCTGATCCAGCTTGAAAGAGAGTTTATCTTTTCTGATATCAAAAGACTTTACGTTTGATTTTAGTGTGGTTTTATCACCTGTTAATGTGTTGAGGCCTTTGTATTCAAGAATGGCAGTGTCATTTGCAAGGGCATAACTTCCGTTAAGAGTTAAATAGCTCGCGCAGTTTTCCATGATGTCGTTTGAACTTCCGCCAGGTGTTCCTTCCAACACTGGAGTCTGGCAGTAAAGGCGGAAATTTTTCATATTGATGCTGTTTTCTGCATCGACGTAGGCCACATGTTCACCGGCAAGATTGAGTTGAGTTTCATCAAGAATAAGTTTTGAATTGGTAAGTTCAAGAGTGTTGATCGTTCCTAAAAGGCTCCCAGCTTCCAGAGTGAAACCGTAGTTTCCAAATTGAGTCGTAAAACCAAGGAAAGTTGGTCTGATAAAAATTTGTGAATCAAAAAAGTTATTTACGTTATTGATGTTTAGGATAATGCCGTTGTTATTTACATTGGCACTCTTAAAAATCAGAGTTCCAGCTTTACCCACACCTTTAACCGGGCGCTGGAAACGAAGACTGTCGATAGTAAGATCGGCCGATAATTTGGTCTCAGCAAAAGAGACAAGAGGCATGAGCATTATTAAAAATGGAAATAGCTTTTTCATAGGGTCTCATCAGTTGAATAATTTGATGTGACCTTAACTAAAGGGATTGGGATCGGGTAGCCCGTATGTAAAAAAGACAATAAGTAAAACCTTTCGTTTTTGAGATGTTACAATACTATCCGGGATGTCTCGTTAGAATATTGATTCGATTCTTAGCAAGACTCTTTTTTCTTTAGTCACAGATACCGGAGGAGAGGCATGTGCGATGGTCTGGTTGAAAGCCGTTGGGTGGGCGTGACCTTTTAAAAGTGTGATCGTTTGAGGTGAAACCTTTTGGATCTGGTTTTGGTTTTTAATGACCTCTTCGTTTCTTCCTTTACCTAAGTTTTCACGTCTCACATTTTCTTCATAGGCCCAAAGTGTGCCTGTTCCGATGAGGTTATAGACAAGTCTCAAGGAATTCATATCACAATGAAAGTACTCACACATATCTCCTTGGACTTTTTCCAGGTTGAGCCCCAGGTCGGGAGCATCTGAGATATCTGCATAGTGGAAAGTCAGAGTTTTGATGTAATTGATGAATTCCATCTTTTCCTCGTTGTCGTCAAGAATATAGAAAATCTCATCTAGTTGCTTGATTGATTCATCGAAATTGTCTTTTGAAATGATACATTTGAACATTTGGGGAAGTTCTTCGAAATTTTTCTCCAAATAAATTTTTATGTTTTGAGGTTCAAAGGGAGCGACACTCATAAGAGCAATGTTGTATTCCTTTTGATGAATTGTGGAGAGTTCTTCAAATGTTATAGAGTTGAGTGCCGTAGGCATAATTTGTCCTTTTTGCAATTGATTTGCATTATTTGACTTTGCCGAATATTGCAATTCATTTGTAAATATGGCAAGAACAACTAGAAGTGTCATAAATAAATTTTGACCAGTATCGCCCCCTGTAGCATACTTGTAGGTGGCTATGAGTTTTAATTCTACGGGAGAATCGAAATGGCAGTGAAGAAGAAAGTAGCAAAAAAAGCGGCATCTAAAAAAGTTGTAAAAAAAGCAGCAAAGAAAAATGTAAAGAAAACTGTAAAGAAGGCTGCTGCGAAAAAAGCAACACCAAAAAAGGCAGCAAAAAAAGTTGCTAAAAAAACTGAAAAGAAAACTGCTAAAAAAGCAGCTAAAAAAGTAGTCGCAAAAAAAGCAGCTCCAAAAAAGGCAGCAACAAAAACAGCAAAAAAAGTTGTAGCGAAAAAAGCGCCAGCAACAAAAGCATTAAAGGCGCCAGCTAAAAAAGTTGAAGCAAAAGCAGCTCCAAAAAAAGTAGCAAAGCCTGCAGCAAAGCCAGTAGCTAAAAAAGCTCCTGAGGCAAAAACGATTTCAATTCCAGTAGGAACTGAAAATAAAAACATTAAGACAATCGAACAAAACGATTTCCTTAAACTAAAAATCGCTAAGACTATGCATGATGATCCAAACCCACATGGACACGAGCAAGGGCCGGAAGTAGAGCACGAGCCTCTTACTCCAATCGTCAGAGAAACTCCGAAAGTTGGTCGTAATGAGCCATGTCCTTGCGGAAGCGGCTTGAAATATAAAAAATGTCACGGTAAATAGATCCATACGAAAGGCCGGTTTTCCGGCCTTTTCTTTTTTAGTTTTTGTTACGGAGTCAAAATGAATTCAACTAAAGAACAAGAAAAAGTCT
The DNA here is from genome assembly GCF_058446905.1 of Bacteriovorax sp. As-1. NCBI lineage: Bacteria > Pseudomonadati > Bdellovibrionota > Bacteriovoracia > Bacteriovoracales > Bacteriovoracaceae > Bacteriovorax > Bacteriovorax sp. As-1. The sequence goes on along the minus strand of NZ_CP184341.1, from coordinate 431,194 downwards.
CTGAAGAGACCAAAGCACACGACCATGGTCACGTTCATATTCACGGACCTCATTGCAATCACCATCATCATGAACCTTTAAAACCGATCATGCGTGATCAACCGAAAGTCGGTCGCAATGATCCTTGCACATGTGGAAGTCAGAAGAAATTTAAGAAGTGTTGTGGAGCTTAATTCACGACAAAGACGGGGAAGGAGAACAAGCCTTCCCCGCCGATTAAAAAGGAGAGTGCCAGAAGCTAATTACTTAGTGCTGGGCTTTCGAAGCTGGCTGCGTGGCCGATGGCTGACCTAACTTCTCCTTAACACATGCCTTTAAATCATTTTTTGTTTTTCCTTCAGCTTTGCATGATTCAACTGCTACTTTTCTTTGTTCTCTGTTGATTTTTGTGCCGGCAAAAGCAGTCATTGAAGTTAAAGCTAAAGCAATCATTAGTGCATTTTTCATATCTATCTCCTGTGTGTCTCTAGTCACTCGTTGTGAATGGCCAATCTGATGAGTTCATAGTGCGCTCAGGATATTAATAGGATATTTAATTGGGATTAAAAAAAATTAATGCCTTTTATTCGCTAACTGCAGGGAAAGAGACAATGAACATTGTTCCTTTACCCAAGTTGCTTTCTACGGCAATGGCCCCGCGATGAGCATCCATGATCTGCTTTGCAATGTAGAGACCTAATCCCAAACCACTGACATGTTCACTGTTGCTACCTCTTTTAAAACGTTCAAAAACGCATAGAAGTTTTTCTTTTGGAATTCCTGGGCCTTCATCTTTGATTTTTAAAATGGCACTGGCGCCTTCTTGTTTTAGGCAGATTTCAAGGTTAGAGCCCGGAGCGTATTTAAAGGCATTGGATAAAAGGTTCACTACAACTTGCTCGGCCCTAAAAGGATCGCAATAAACCATGACCGGGTCCTGGATATCGATCTTAATGGATTTCATGGCCCCCAATTGGTCAGAGTATCGGTCAAGTACTTCAGTCATCAGAGTTGCGAAGTTTACTTTAATAGGCTCCACTGTCAGAGTCCCTGCACGGATTTTTGTAGCATCCAGCAGGTCATCGATCAGGTGGGTAAGTTTATCGAGCTGTTTACCTGAGTTCGTGAAAATCTTTTTAAGCTTTTCAGAAGTAAAAGCTTTCATGTCCATTTTTTCATAATTCCTCATCGCCAGTTGGTTTTGCAGGCGAAGAGAAGTGATCGGCGTCTTTAATTCGTGAGAAGCAATAGAGAGGAAATCGTCGCGCCACTTAAGTGCCTGCGAGAGCTGGTCAATTTGATTTTGAATAATGAGCTTTTGTTTTTCGAGTTCTTTAAAAACTTTTACCTTACTTTTTACAATTCTGATATCCAGTGGTTTGTATAAGAAATCTACGGCACCGGCATCGTATCCCATGAAAGTGTGTTGGGCATCAATAGCTCCGGCGGTCACGAAGATGATAGGAATCGATTTGGTTTTTTCTTTCCCACGCATCAATTCTGCCAGTTCAAAGCCGTTCATTTCCGGCATTTGAACATCGAGGATAGCGAGGGCGAAGCCGTGAACTAAAAGTAGTTCAAGGGCCTCGATTCCAGACTGAGCTTTGTAGATGTTAACATCTTTTTCCTGAAGAATGTTCTCCAAAGAAATCAAGTTCTCAGGTTTGTCGTCAACAATAAGGATGTTGATGGTGTTTTCAGTACTCATAATGTTCCTTCTAATCCGGCCAGGAAAGTGCTCATTTCTTTAATAGACATGACATAATCCGGTTTGGCCTTTTTAAATGCCGCTTGAGGCATTGTCGGGTATTGAGCATCGCGAGGGTCTTGAGTGATCGCGAGTCCTTTAAAATGTTTAATTGTCCATAGGCCATGAGCTCCATCTTCATTGGCACCTGTAAGAACGATTCCTAAGAGAGAGTTTTTATAAGCTTCAGCGGCCGTCTCCATTGTAATGTCGAGTGAGGGACGGGCATACTGGACTTTTTCTTCAGTCGAGAGACTGAAAGTAAAATCGTGCTCAACCAGAAGGTGATAATCGGCCGGGGCAAAATAAATATGCTTAGGCATAATGGGCTCTTTTTCATCAGCTTCTTTGAGTGTTATCCCTGGAGGAGCATAAAAGGCATTAGGGATGAACTGGTATTCACCTAAATGCAGGACAACAATCATGGGAATAGAGAAATGCTCTGGAAGGTTTTTGAAAAGTGCATTGAGCGCAGTCACACCACCAGCAGAAGCACCGATAAAAATGGCCTTAATGTGAGGCTTGTGGTGTTTCATCTATTTAAGCTTCCTGTAAATTCTCTCATTGATGGCCCATGGTTCAAAGGCCGAGCTCATTGAAGAAAATTTTAAGCTTTCTTTTGAACCAATTCCCAGAAATCCTTTCATCGACAAGGAGTCGTGAAAAAGAGTGATGGCACGGTTTTGTAATTTTTTATCAAAATAAATGAGTACGTTTCGACATGAGACAAACTGCATTTCAGAAAACACCGAGTCTGTGGCCAAGCTATGGTCAGCGAAGATGATATTCTTTTTTAATGACTGATCTATCGCCGCTGCATTGTAGTCGGCAGTGTAGTAGTCAGTAAAAGCATGTAGTCCACCGGCTTGCTGGTAGTTCTGCGTGTACTTTTTGATATCTTCCAGTCGGTAAATACCTTGCTGTGCCCTCTCGAGAGAGAGAGGGTTGATGTCGGTAGCATAAATCATCACACGCTCTAAAAGACCCTCTTCTTTAAGAATGATAGCAAATGAATAAGCTTCTTCTCCAGTGCTGCAGCCAGCGACCCAAATTTTAATCGATGGATAAGACTTCAGGTAGGGAACAACTTTTTCTCTGAAAGCTTTAAAGTATAAAGGGTCTCTGAACATTTCTGTGGTTGAAATGGTCATATGTTGTAAAATGGCCGTAAAAAACTCCGGCTCATGTAGAACTTTTTCCTGAAGAGCTGATATGGTTTTTATATTGTGAGTGATAAGGGCGTTGGAAAGTCTTCTTTTAACCGAGGCAAGACTGTACTGTCTGAAGTCGTACTTGTACTTCATAAAGACTGCTTCAATAAAAAGCTTTACTTCAATGTCGAAGACTTGTCCTTCCATCATTGTTTATATTCGTCCGTTTTGCGGCATCCACACTCTTAAAAGAGAAAGGAGCTTGTTTAAATCAACTGGCTTTGACAGGTAGTCATTGGCGCCGGCCTCACGGCATTTCTCCTGGTCATCGGCCATCGCTTTAGCGGTGACGGCAATGATAGGGAGTTTTGCGAATCGCTGATCTTTTCTGATTTCTCTGGTGGCCGTATATCCGTCCATTTCGGGCATCATGATATCCATTAACACCAGGTCAATTCCCAGGTCGCTTTTCACTTTATCCAGGGCCTCTTTTCCGTTTCTTGCTGTTTCAATAACCGCACCTTGTCCTTCAAGCGCAGCACTTAGGGCAAAGATATTTCGGACGTCATCGTCGGCCAGGAGGATCTTTTTTCCTTCAAAGATTTTTTCTCTGCTGCGAAGTTTTTGTAGCAACTTCTGGCGCTCTTTTGGAAGTTTGTCTTCTACCTGATGAAGGAAGAGACTGACTTCGCTGAAAAGTCTTTCAGGCGAGTGAGCACCTTTTAAAATAATGGACTGCGAGTATCTTTGTAGTTTTTGCTCTTCTGTTTTAGAAAGGTCTTTTCCTGTGTAGACAATAACTGGAGGGGAGTAGATGCCTTCAGTCGCAGTCATTTTTTCCAAGAGTTCATACCCTGTCATACCTGGAAGATTTAAATCTAATATCATACAGTCGAATGAATGCTTCTTTAGAGATTCAAGAGCGCTTGTCGCATTTTCTGCCATAATAACTTCGACCGTCTTGTCTTGAATAAGTTCTTTAATGCTTTCTCTTTGAACTTTATTGTCTTCAACCACCAGAACCTTCTTTAGCCCATGAGTGAGTTTTTCTTCCATTTTGGAAATGGCCATCTTGATGTCGTTGAGGGAAACCGGTTTTTTCAGGTAACCAACAGCTCCCATTTTAAGCGCCATGTTGGCATGGTCCAAAGCAGAGATAATGTGAATAGGGATGTGGCTGGTTTTTGGATTGTATTTTAAATCATCAATAACCGTCAGACCGCTTCTGTCTGGCAGATGCATATCTAGCAGAATCGCTTGCGGTAAGAATTCTTCTGCCATTTTTAAAGCTTCATCTGCACTCTGTGCCACAAGGCAATTGAATTTAAGTTCATGGCCCAGGTCGTATAAAATTTTAGAGAAGTTAGTGTCATCTTCAACAACTAAAAGGATTTTAATCTTGTCGTTAATTCTATTTCTATCATCCTCAAAAGGAAGAGGACTGTACTCCATTGGAGGAAGAGGCCCTTTCGCTTTTGGAGTGATGACTGGAGTAGGTGTGATAACGGATTTTTCTAAACGCGATGGAAGAGTTGCTTCTGAAAGAGCATCGGCATCGTGTTTTTCGGGAAGATTAAGAGTAAAGACACTTCCTTTTCCTGGTTCACTGCTAACGGAAATAGTGCCACCCAAAAGTTTTGCCAGGTCTTTAGAGATTGTAAGCCCAAGGCCTGTTCCACCAAAACGACGGCTGGTTGTCCCGTCTGCCTGCTTGAAAGCATCAAAGATAATCTCTTGTTGTTCGAATGGAATACCAATTCCTGTATCGATGACTGAAAAATCAATGCGGCCATTTCTGGTCATAATACGAATGGTGACTGAACCTTTGTCGGTGAACTTAATCGCGTTTGATACTAAGTTTTTTAAGATTTGCTCTAATCTCTGACGGTCCTGGAAAATAGAAGCAGGAGTGCCAGGAGCAATGTTGATTTTGAATTCAATATTCTTATTTTGAGCAATTGGTTTAAACAGTCTTTCCATGCTGTCAGAGAAATCTCTTATGATAATATCTTCTGGCTCAAGATCAATTTTTCCGGCCTCAACTTTTGAAAGATCAAGAATGTCATTGATCAGGTTGAGTAGGTCGTTGCTCGAAGAGAAGATAGTTTGAGCAAATTCTTTTTCTTCATCGCCCAGCCTTTGACGTTTATCTTCAAGGAGAAGCTGAGAAAGAATTAGTGTACTGTTTAGCGGCGTTCTTAACTCGTGAGACATGTTGGCCAGGAACTGACTCTTGTATTGGCTCGATTGCTCAAGTTCGCGGGCCTTGTGTTCAAGTCTTAACTGCGCCTGACGAAGCTCTTCGTTTTTGCGATTGACTTCATCGGACTGAGCTTCAAGCTCAATACTTTGTTTTGCCAGCTGCTGATTCGTTTGTTCAAGCTCAGATTGCTGTGTTTCAAGCTTTAACTGAGACTCTCTAAGAGCATTGGTTTGCTCTTCAAGCTCTTCGTTGTTGGCCTGAAGCTCTTCTTGCTGCGCCTGAAGCTCTTCTGTTTGTCTTTGTGATTCTTCCAGAAGATTATTTAAAGTCGCGCGGTACTCAGCAGAGCGAAGAGCGATCGCGATGCTGTCAGCGACTTCGTCTAAGTACTCCAGCACTCTGTCTGAAACATGGTCAAGAAATCCGATTTCCAAAACGCCTTTAATTGCTTTTTCTGCGATAAGTGGAAGTAGAACAATTTGATTTGGTTTTGCAGACATGACTGTTGAAGAGACAGTGAGGTATCGCTCTGGGATATCAGAGATCACAATGAGGCGTCTCTCAAGAGCAGTTTGCCCAACTAGTCCTTCACCAAATTTTACAATGGCAGTTTCCGGGTCTTTGGTAAAAGCATAGGTGCCCGTTCTGCGCAACATACCTGATTCGGCATTGTAAAGTGCTCCAACTTTTCCATCGATACGATTGCAGAGATACTGAAGAACTCTATTTGAAAGTTCTTCAACTGAAATGTCTCCGCTGATACTGTCCATTAATTCAGTTTTTCCAGTTTGAATCCATTCCTGCGCTTCTAAGGCTTGGTTTTGTTCAAGTTGTTTTTGGATAACACTGTTGTATGTTGATGATAGGGATGTAAGTTGCCTTCTGGTAAAAAGAGCAATAGCGATTCCACCGATAATACTACAACCAAGGATAACAGAGAGGGCGAGTTTGATCGTATCCTGTGTTTCTTGATTTCTTTTGTCGCGAAGAGTGGTTTCGACTTCATCAAAACGGGTGAAGATGGCACGAATTGCATCCATGCGTTTTTTCCCTTCAGCGGCAGGAAGGAGTTTTTCAATGTCTTTGTTAGTGTGTCTTAACTCGATGGCCTTAGCGCCATATTCATTATTCCAGGCATTGAATGCAATTTGCATGTCTTTAGCACGATTGGTTTGGCCAAGATTATCCTCGGTCATCTCAATGAGTTTATTGAATTGCTCTGGCCCTCTTTCAATGGTTGCAGTGTAAGGCTCGAGATAAGTTTCATCCCCCGTGAGTAAATATCCTCTCACTCCAGTTTCAGCATTAACCATCAACTTCATATTCTCATTGACCTGTCTTAAGACACGGGCACTTTGAACAACCAGCTGATTGGCCGCTAAAAGTTGGAAGATGATATAGACAAAAATTCCTGAAAGGATAAAGGAGCCGACAACTGGAATAACAACGGTACGAGTACTAAAGCGTTTGAAAGTGTTTGGATCAATTGCATGTTTCATAAGGCAAACTTATCACTTGATTCGGGAAGTTTAAAGTTTAAACCTTTATATGCGACGGGTAATTACCCTAAGAGATTGGATATATTATAGGCTTTTATCTTGGGCAGAGCGCGTAGGGAAGGTGGGAAGGGTTACTTCCCACTGCTGTCTCTATGAGGGGGGAGAAGATCTACTATTTGTTAACAGTAGATTGTGTGGATGGTTGGGCCAGTTTTTCTTTCACGCAGTTTTTTAATTCTTTTTTGATTTTGCCTTCTGCCTTACATGATTCGTAGGCCGCTTTTCTTAGTTCTTTATTGTGTTCAACTTTTGTTCCAGCAAAAGCACTCATTGATGAAAGTGTTAAGGCCATAATAACTAGTGCATTTTTCATAAATCTCTCCTTCGATGAAAGTCACTCACCATGAATGGCTTTGTTCATGAGGCCATCTTGCTCTCGGGAGATTAAGAAGAAATTTAAAACGAATTAAAAGAATTTAATCCCGGTTAAAAGTAAAAATCTCAGCGTTTTCATTGCGCTTTTCCTGGATTAGATCGGCGATAATGTGAGCGGCAATCAAACTATATGTGATTCCGTTTCCACCAAAACCCAATGAGAAGTAGGTATTTTTCCTCTCGGGAATAGCCCCGATGTAAGGCAGTCCATCTTTGGTGCCACAAAAAATTCCGGCCCATGAAAAATCAGTTTTAAAGGGGATGTGCGGATAGAGTTTTTTGAAACTCTCTTCGAGAGCTTTTTGTTTTATCGGAAGTTTTTGATCCCGTCTTCGAGGATTGTGGGAGGGGTCATCCTTTCCGCCAATGAGGATTCGTTTATCACCGGTTGTTCTTAGATAGAGGTATGGAGTTGCAGTCTCCCAGATAAGGGATTCTTTGTGCCAGAAGAATTTTTCATCCATGACTTCACTTAAAATCGCATAAGTTGTTTTGGGAATTTCAACTTGTTTTGGAAGATATTTTTGCGATTCATACCCGCAGGCAATGATGAGTTTTTTAGCTTCAATCTTCAAACCTGAATGGCATTGTAAAGTGACGCCTTTTTGGTGGTGGATGATATCGAGCACCTCTGTGTTGTCGAAGACGCGCAGGTTTTTTTTATGATGAGAGGAGATAAGAGCATACGTGAGCTGAAAGGGATCAAGAACAGCTCCGTCCTTTGAGAATATTCCCCCATGCTTATTAAAAGAGAACATTTTTTTGATATCGGCAGAGGTGAGCCATTCGGTGTCTGAAATATGGTAGAGCTTTCTGAGTTCTTCTTCTTTTTGATGGTCGTGAAGATGAGATTTTGAGGAAGTAAATTGAAAGCTTGGATGACGTTTAAATCCGGTTTGGGGAAATTGTTTTGCCAGGGTTTCAAGATGCCCGATGGCCTCGACACAAAGCCTGTAGCTTTGGACGGCATGATTGACTCCGCGTTTTTTTATTAATTCATAAAGGGGAGTGTCGATCTCATATTGGATGAGGGCAGTGCTTGCAGCTGTACTGCCAAATCCACAGTGGCGCTTGTCCAGCATGATGACGTCAAATCCAAGTTTGCAGAGAGCGTCGGCCATGATGGCCCCGGAAATACCGGCCCCCATGATGGCAATGTCGCCTTTGAGTGATTGCTTGAGTGAGGGAAAAATCCCCAAAAGTCCATTTTTGATCGGCCAGAAATTTTCAGAAGAGCGCAAATCCATTGTTATCCCCTAAGGTTTATTCCTTAAGAGAAAAGATTGCAAAAAAAAGGCCCGCTTAAAGCGGGCCTTGATATTAGAAGCCTCTTAGGCGGTTTTCAATAACTGCTTTGTAGATTTCTTGGTGATCTGCTGATTTTGGGTCGATGATTTTACGAACTTCTCTTAGAGTTTTAAAACCATTGTCCAGTCTCTTTTTATCAAGAGCTATGATTTTGCTTCTTAGCGAATTGAACTCTTTCTCGTTCATTTTTGGAGCAAGAACAGTTTCAATCATCACAACTTTTGTTTTTTCGATTTCTTCTGTAATTTCTTTGCGCTCAGCTGCTGCTTTTTCTTCAAGAGCAAGAAGTTTGTCTTTTTTGTCTTGAGAAAGAGTAGACGTCTGGATTTGTTCCTTTACAGTGTGCTCAATTGATTTTGTCATTGAAGCAGGAACGGCCTTTACTTCTTGTTCTACTTTTTCAGATGTTGTTTTGTTGCTTGCGCAGCTTGAAACCACAAGTGCTGCGGCCAACATAGCGATCAGGGATAAACTCTTCTTCATAAAATCTCCAAAAAATTGTTATGCCCAATACTATATTAAGATATTTAGAAAAAATGAAGATAATAAGTAGAATGTTGCAGTGTGAGAATTAGTCTATTACTTCAATTATGGCCGTCGTGGCCGTCAGAGAGCTTTGGTTGTATTGAAGAATGCGCACCTTAGTGCCTTCTTTTAGAAAAAGCGCGCTATTTTTATCGACACCGCGGATGATGTCTGCTGCCTTGGTGTACATATAGGTGTCTTTTGTCAGTTTTAAAACTGTTCCAGGTCTGACAATGAAGTCGCCAATTGGCGTCCAGTCTTTTTGGATTAATCTATCGCGCTCTATGTCTTCGCCTAAAACATACTTGGCCGAAGAGATCTCTTCTCTTAATGATTTTGTTTTCCCTAAAAAGATAAAACCAATGCTCTTGGGAGTTGAAACAATATTTGTTGCTCCAGAAGCGGGGATTCTTTCTGACTCAGAAAATTGAGCGCATCCAGAGTTAAGAATAAGCAAAGAAAACAAGAATGTGATGTTTAATTTTTTCATGAAAACCCTATCGGATAAAAGCGTCTTTAAACAAATATTACGCAGAAATAAAAGTGCATCGCTCGGATATATTTATCGAGGCGACTTCTGAAATAAGTGCTAATTTATCTTCTATGATCAAGGCACTTAAGCAGCCTCAAATTTTGCGTCTCTGGTTTGGCCAGGCCTTCTCTTCTATTGGAGATGAAATCTACCGGGTAGGTCTTATCTGGCTTGCTGTGGGGATTATGGGTCCCGACACAGGTTATCTGGCGGCAGGACAGACTGCTTCGCTTATGCTGCTTTCTTTTATCGGAGGCAAGTGGGCCGATCGCTGGAATCCCAGGCGAACGATGATGTGTGTGGATTTCATCCGCGCATTGATTGTTCTTACTCCTGTAGTCGTTTCTTTTTTTATGCCGACACCACTGGTCCTATTGTGGGTTATGGCCTTTACACTTGCCGGACTCAGTGCTTTTTTTGATCCAGCCACTCAAGGTCTTATTCCTATTCTTGCCGGCAACACTGAGCTGATGCAGTCAACGAATGGTTTGATGAGCACTACCATTCGCATGGCCCGCATGATAGGTCCGGCCATCGTTGGACTTTTATCTGCCTTTATTCCAATGATTCATTTCTTCACTATTGATGCTGTGACATTTTGCGTGTCAGCTTACTGCGTTTACTCGTTAAAAAAATACCTTCCGCCAATGGATTACTCGAAGATGCCCAAGAGCAATTTTAAAACGGCAGTGCTCTCTGGTTTTCACCTGGCCCGCAGTGTTCCAGGAATGAGTTACGTTTTCTTTTCTAAGGCCGTCACTGCCGGTTGCTGGAACTTGGTTATCGCGATTGGCTTTCCACTTCTAGTGCATAAGATGAGTGGCAATGACCCTCGTTATTTCGGATTGGTTATGGCCTCATACGGGGTAGGGAACTTTATTGGTGCCCTTTATTTTGGGAATAGGGAAAGAAAAAGGTTATGGGAGCTTTATTTTTACGGGCTTCTCTTTTTAGGGATAGGTTTCATTTTGATTGGACTGGCCCCCGATGTTGAGTGGATTATCCTGGCCTCGGCCTTTGCTGGATTCTTTGGACCGATGAATGATTTGGCCTTCATCGATATGCTTCAGAAAAAATTTAAAGTGCAGGACTTGACCAAAATGTTTCGACTGCGCCTGGCCTCAGAGTCGACTATGACTCTGTTTTTTACACTCATTTCACCTTGGTTAATCCGTACGACATCAGTCCGTACGTCTATTCTCATTGGGGGAAGTATCTGGCTTGTTAGTGCTTTAGTCGGTTTTTTAATGCACAGAAGTTTTCACAAATCGTATCAAAATTCACAAGAGCTTCATTCATAGAGGTTAATCCTTTCAGTGTCCGAGTAAGAAGTCGAAAAAAAATCTTTTCACAATTGACAGTAAATTATCTCAGGTCAATGATTAACAATAGAGGAGTCATTGCATGTCTATTCATATTGCTTTTTATCAAGGCGAGATGAAGCTCACGACTGTTGAGCTAAAAAAGAAAACTTATCTTGGCCGTAGCCAGGAAAATGATATTGCTATTGATGATCCCAGTCTTTCCTCAACTCATTGTATGATTGAGATTGATCCCAATAATTTTATTCAGGTCTATGACCTCAATTCAAAAAATGGAATCCATTTTGGCGGAAAGCGTGTGGCCTCCCATACTTTGCTTGTGGATCAGCGTTTATATTTTGGTTCGCACCACATCATGATAGAAAAGCAGTTTTTAACTCCTGAAGAGGCCAAGCATTTACGCGAATGAGTTAATTTGAGTCGCATTATCTCGTTAAATGTTTTGTGATTTAATTTGGAATACTAATGTTTGACCTATCAAACTTTTTCTAATACACTCATCCAGCATTCTTGTCTTTTTTTCGTTCAACTTCGCCCGATGCCAGCTACAATGTTCTCTTATAGGAAAAATAGAGAGGATAAGAAGAATTTATTATGAGTACAAATCAAGAAAACTTAATTGAGATCAGAAATCTTAACGTCACTTTCATCTCTGATGGAAAAGTGGTTAAGGCCGTTAAAGATTTAAACCTTAATATTCCTCACGGAAAGACTATCGGTCTAGTAGGTGAATCTGGTTCAGGTAAATCTGTAACATCTCTGGCAATCATGAGACTGCTTCCAGATCACGGTGGGATTAAAATCACCGGTGAAATTTTATACAAAGGTCAGAACCTTTTAAATCTTTCAATGAAAGATATGCGACAGGTGAGAGGAAACAAGATCTCTATGATCTTCCAGGAACCGATGACCAGCTTAAACCCGGTTTTCACTGTTGGTCAGCAAATCGATGAAACCATTCTTCTTCACCAGGATATCTCGCGTGAAGAAGCAAGAAAAAGAACAATTGAACTACTCACTGAAGTAGGAATTCCTGATCCATCAAACAAAGTAAACGCTTACCCGCACGAAATGTCGGGTGGACAAAAACAACGTGTAATGATCGCGATGGCAATGGCATGTGAGCCTGAGCTTCTAATCTGTGATGAGCCGACAACTGCTCTAGATGTAACGATTCAACAGCAGGTTTTAAACCTGATGATTGAACTTCAGAAAAAACACAAGATGAGTATGCTCTTTATCACGCACGATCTTTCAGTTGTTGCTGATATCGCAGACCAGGTTGCAGTTATGTACCGTGGAGACATGGTAGAGCAAAAAACTTGTAAAGAGCTTTTCGAAAACCCAGAGCACCCTTACACCAAAGGCCTTCTGGCGTGTCGACCAAAGCTAGATAAAAATCCAAGACGTCTTCCGACTGTTGAGGAAATCCTAAAAGATGAAAAAGCTTTCTACCAGGCACTGGTAGATTACAAAGTTCCAAGATCAATTGATGAAGCAAAAAACCCAGTCATTCTTGAGCTTCAAAACTTAAAGAAATACTACCCGATTAAAGGCGGACTATTTGGCCGCAAAGTTAAAGACTTTAAAGCAGTTGATGATGTTTCTATCAAAATCAGAAAGGGAAGAACTTTCGGTCTGGTAGGAGAGTCTGGATGCGGTAAAACAACTCTGGGAAGAACGATCCTGCGTCTGATTGAACCTACTGAAGGGAAAATCATTTACATGGGTGAAAATATCATTGAGAAAAACCCGGAAGAGATGCGTGCACTAAGAAGAAAAATGCAGATCATTTTCCAGGACCCGTTCTCATCAATGAACCCGAGAATGACGATTGGAGATATCATCACTGAACCTCTAGTGATCCACGATATCGGGACGAAAAAAGAGCGCCTGGAAACAGCGGCGATGCTTTTAGAGAAAGTAGGTCTTTCGGCCGATGCTCTAAACCGTTACCCGCACGAGTTCTCTGGTGGACAGAGACAGCGTATCTGTATTGCGCGCGCTCTGACTTTAAAACCAGAATTTTTAATTTGTGACGAATCAGTGTCTGCTCTCGATGTGTCTGTTCAGGCTCAAGTATTAAACCTGCTTCAGGACCTGCAAGACGAGATGGGGCTGACTTATATTTTTATTTCTCACGACCTTTCAGTTGTTAAGTACATGTCGGATGAAATCGCTGTTATGAACAGCGGTAAGATTGTTGAACTTGCAGATGCAGAAACAATCTACAACAATCCACAAAACGCTTACACGCAGAAGTTAATTGGTGCAATTCCAAAGGGTCGTCCGGGAACATTTGCACAGGGCTAATAATGGAAACGGCCAGAAATGCCAGAGTGCTTTTAAAGAGCACTAACCAGGGAACTCTCACGCTTTTAACCAAGCACTACAATGAGTATTTCCCGATGTCTCAAAATCTCCCTTTCGTCTTATCAACAGAGGGAGAGATTCTTTTTTACCTAAATAATCTTGAGATCAAAAACAGGGGCCTTAAAGATTATAATCGCGCAGGCCTTTACGCGAGTAAGGGTCTTGAAGCAGTTGAGATCATGGGCCGCCTGATCCTGTTTTCACCAACAGATCTTCGCTACAACCGCATGGCATCTCAGTTCTTTGCCATCCACAAAGAGATGCAGGAACTTGAAGAGACGAGCAACTATGCGTTCTATTTATTAAAGAATGATTTTGCCCGCTATTTCACTAATCCAAATGAATTCCAATCGCTTTCTATTGAAGGCATGAAAGTGAATCCTCCAGTATCGCCAATCGAACTTTCCCTTTTAGCAGAGGGCTTTGCTGATCATCATATTTCCAGCATTGATAGTGATGGCTTCTTTTTAGAAGAAGATAAAGGATTAATGTATAAACCTTTTGAGTCTACGCTTTATTCTGTGGAAGAAATTTCACAGGAGCTAAACAGTATGTTTAACGTATGAGTTGGGTTTATCTTACGATCGCTATTGTCTCTGAAGTCTTAGGAACAGTTTCTTTAAAACATTCAAACGGTATGACGAACTGGCTGCCCAATTTTGGTGTGCTTTTCTTTTATGGGCTGACGATTTATATGCTTTCTTTAGTCGTTAAAACCATTCCTATTGGAACGGCCTATGCAATCTGGTCAGGGATGGGAACAGCGGTTGCTGTTTTAATCGGATGGCTTCTTTATTCGGAAAGAATCGAAATCGCCCATGTCCTGGGCATTCTTTGTATTGTTCTTGGCTCAGTGATTTTAAAATTTGCCGACGCCTAAAAGTTACCTACAAAGTAATCCTGGTTGTCCATTCCTGTCTGTGAAATTGAAATAAGCTCTTACATCAAGGTCGTTAATTAACACTTGTCCTGTGTAATGAGTAAAAACATTGTGCTCGCTAAAGTGTGGGGACAGTCTCAAGTAAACGCCTGCGGCATCTCCACGTAGATTTAAGTCGGTTGTATAAAATTCAGGAGTGATGCGGATATTTGAATTGGTATAGGACTGGTTAGAATTTAGGTTTTTGACTTTTAGAGTGGCGCCGAATTCATAGAAACCAATAAACGGTTTTTCAGGAGAGATGTCTTTTGAAAAAGTGATAGTCAGGCCCAGGCGATCGTCAATTGAAGGTGTGCAGTTAAGGGTTCTTACTGCATGTGCGTTTAGAGTGATAAAAGAGAACATTAGTGCTGTTAAGATTTTTGTTTTCATAGAGTGAAAGTTTATGAATAAGAAAATTTAAAGACAATGTCTATTAGAAGAGGATGCTAATAACTTTTCACAAAAAATTAAATAAAAGAGATGTGATAAGTTCCATTTTGTGAACGAATCCTGTCGAGTTCACTTAAAAGCACTGTCATGCGGTCATAAGTCTCAATCGAATGATCGGCCCAGCTGTGATTAATGTGTGAATGCTCATCATTGTCCAGGTAACCATTCCTGATTTTTAAAGAGCGTGCCGGGTAATTTAAGGGAGCATAATCGATATCAGTGTTTAACATGCGGTTAATTTTTCTCGCACGCAGGTAGCTGTGGCCAATGCGAGTGAAATGCCTTTCAAACTTTGCAGCCACATCTTCTGGAGTGAGAACAACTTCTGCTTCCTCCAGCTCTTCTTCGATTTCTTCAATGGTCTCTTCGTCAAAGTCGGCGATTTCTTCTTCTGGTTCTTCTTGTCTATGCCATAGGATGCCTTGAGCGATGATTGATCTCATTGAAGTAAAAGTTTCAGGAGAGAAGCCATGAGTCTCACAGAAAAGATCAAACCCCGCTTTTATCAGCCCAGGGTCCATGGGATCAAAGAAAGTATTTTCATCGGGCAGTCCTTGGTCTTTTTCTTTTAAATACTCGATAAACTTCATCATCGCTTCAAAAACCATGGCATGGGAAAAAGGACCGATGGTATGAAGATCATCTGGCGTAGAAGAGAGGGAAATAAAGTCGCGGTCAAAAAAGACAAGTGAGCGTTGTCCTTTTTTAAGAGCGATATTGTAGCGCGGATTTAAACGTTTAATCTCGTCAGTTTCCATCAGGGCCGCTTCCAGTGGAGTCGCGCATTCAGTGACTCTTAAATCGAGAACCTGAGTGAGCATTTCCAATTTTTTTGGATCGCGCTTTTTTTGTCCGCGGAAATAACTATTCACTCTGGATTTTAACGACGTGGCCTTACCGACATAAAGCACTTCGCCTTTGTAGTTAAGCATGCGGTAGATGCCAGGGACATCAGGCAGTGTCAGTCGCTTTTCTTTGGGAAGTGGGTATTCGTATTTGGTTCTTGTCGCCTTTGGAGTTATGGAAAGCCAGTTTTCTAATTCTTCGAAAGTTGAAATTTCTTTTTCGGCCAAAAGAGAAAGGAGTTTATCCCAGATAAGCCTTGTGGCCTCAACGTGAGAGTGGCCGCGCTTCAATTCACCCGCATCATATCCAAAATACCCGGCGAGACCTTTAATTCCTCTGGTCGGTAAATTGGGAAGAAGGCGCTTGGCGATTTCATGGGTGCAAAGAATAACAAAAGGAAGTTCTTCTTTTATGGCCTCAAAGGCCGACATCAGAAACGGTTTTTCAAATTGGGCAAAGTGAATCACGCAAATAGCTTTTTTATCAGAAGAAATCTTTTCAACAAAAGAAGAAAGTCTTCTCATTGCTTCAGGAAAGGCAATGGCCGTCTTCATATTCTCGGCACTTACTCCTGTGATCATTTGGATTCGTCTTGGAACTTCCAGACCTTGCGGTTGCTCTACGAAGAAGTTTTCGACAGGAGAGGTAAGGGTGGCATAGGCCATCTCTAAAATATGAGCGTTACCTGGTTTTGGGCCAGTGGTTTGCAGGTCGAGGAAAAAAAGAGGAAGACTACTTAGTTTCATGAACTCTTCTCCCAAAAATCTTTAATGTCTTGAAGAATTTTTTGAGAGACTAGCTCTCTTGGCGTCTCTTGAAACCATTCCTTAGGCATCGTCTGGTAATAGCTTTCTTCTAAAAAGCGCGGGTCAATCAGTATAATGATCCCTCTATCGGTTTCTGTGCGGACAACTCGACCAGCGGATTGGATCGCTTTGGCCATGGCCGGAAAAACATATGCGTAGTCAAAAGCGTTCTCACTGCCGTAGCGTTTCTCGTAATAACTTTTAATTTGTTCGCGTTCAAAATCAAAGTTAGGAAGAGCTGGACCTACAACGAAGGCCCCGATCAGCATATCGCCCGGGTAGTCGACACCTTCAGAGAAAACTCCTCCTTGCACCCCTAGAAGAAGAGTCGGGGTTTGTCCCTCTCTTAATTCATGCAGATAATCCTTAATAAGGTTGATCTTCATTTCTTTTTTTTGAGTAAGAACCTGATAGCCTGGAAGAGTGATTTTATCTTCAACCATCTTCATAAATTCAAAGCTTGGAAAAAGAGCAATGTAGTTGCCTGACTTAACGGCAAGGATTCGTTCAATGACTTCACTGATTTTTGGAGCACTCTGGTGACGGTCTTTGTACTTGGTGGAAATTTGTGGGATCACCATGATCTTGCGGTTATCCAGGTCAAAAGGTGAAGAGAACTCCACGCATTTTGTTTTCTCATTAAACCCCATGAGTTGTTGATAATAAGAAAAAGGCTTAAGTGTCGCTGAAAAAGCGGCAGTGTTTTTAAATTCTTTATAAGCAAGGGCCAGCTCTTTGCTGGCATCACAACAAGTGATTTTTAACAATTCATCGTTATATGTTTTCTGATACGTCTGAAAGAATTCGTCTCCATTTAATTCGAGGCTTTCGACAAAACCACTCATCAAATTTGAAAGCTCCAGCACTGGATCATGGGCGCGGATATCGGCATCGCTTTCTAAATAGCGGGTGACAAACTCGCGCACACTTTGGGCCATATCTAAAAATGGCCTAGGATCAATAGTAATTTTGCGCGAACCACCCTCAGCATATTTTTTGATTAAAGCGGCCAGGTATTGAGTGAGCGCGACTCCTTCATCTAAAAAATGTTCTGAAGAGAGCGACTGGGCCATGGCAAGTTCAATCTTCTTGATATTTGCAAGTGAGAGAGCAGGAGAGAAGTAATCCTGAGCTCTTGAAGGAAGATTGTGGGCTTCATCAATAATCAGGTTAGGTTTTTCTTTAGGCTTAATCATCGGCTCTGTGAGCCTTCCGATTAAACTTCTTGGTGAAAAGACGTAATTATAATCACCAATCACAACTTCTGAGCGGTCGATGGCCTCAAGAGAAAGTTCAAAAGGACAGACTTTATATTCTTCTCCAAGGGCCTTTAATTTCCTCATCGTAAGTTTTTTGACTTTGGCGACTTTATTAACTAAGTCATGTTCAGCAAGCTTAGTATAGTAATCGCGGGCAAATTCACAGTACTCTGGATTGCAGAGCACTTCTTCTTTTAAGCACATTTTGCTTTTAGAAGTAATGGTCACACTCTTAATTTTTGCTCCACCTTCTTGCATCAGTTCAACGGCGGCTTCGGCCACCTGGTGCTGAGAGTTTTTTGGTGTAACAAAAACAGTCTTTTGTCCGCGGGAAAGAGACTCTTTGAGTGAAGGGTAGAGAACGCCAGCTGTCTTTCCAAGACCTGTTGGAGCTTCAATTAAAAGAGGAATAGTCTCAGCAAAGCTTTCTAAAATGGTTTGCACTAATTCCATTTGTCCAGGTCTGGGGTGAGGAAAAGGAAAGGGCATGCTCTCTGCAGTTTCCAATCTTTTGTTATAAATTTTTTCTTTAACTTTCGTTTCTTTTACCAACTCTTCTAAACGGCGTGCAAGCCATTCTTCATAACCTAAAGTATCAAGTTCAATATCAAGCTCAACTGTTTTGAAGTTACGGGTTGAAATAAGAATAAATTTTAAATCAGGAATGATGCCTGTTTGTTGGTAATAAAGATAACCATAAGTGCGAAGCTGCCAACGGTAAGGATGATTTTTGTCTTCAATGAGTTTTTCTTTTAACTCTTCAGCATTGAAGGCCGTTTTGATTTCTTCAAAAAGCGGAGTCGGTGATTCAATAAAACCATCAGCTCGTCCCGAAACGACAAACTCATAAGGCTTTTTTTCAAATCCTAATGTTAAGAATTTTTCAGACGTATAGCCTGGTCGTTTTTTAGCGCTGTCTTTTTGATAAATCTGATGAATTTCTAAAGCAGAGTGAGGAGTGCCACCAAATCCAGAGTGGACTTCAATGCTTCCGACCAGCGGAGCGGGAAGGGCAAAATGTCTGACATCAAGATTGATTTTTTTGAGACTCACCGGCCTAGGATAGCAAGGTCCTCTTTCATCTGGAAAGGAAAAGGGGCTTTTTGCGATGAGCATCATGTCTTTTATAGGAAAAAGGAGCACTATTTTGTTTAGAAACCACAAAAAAAGGCCAGACAAATGAACGTCAAATATATCGCTTACAATCTCCAGGAAGCTCAGGAAGAAATCGAAATCATGTTGAAAAAAATCCAAAGTGGAAAAGAGTATGCTCATGAGGATTTTTACAAATCCATGCAGCACCTTATTCATCATGTGAATATTGCTTGGAATGCAAGAAATGCGACGGAAGAAGAAGTAGAGGAAAGTGACCTTGATAAATGGAGCCACTTCCCTAAAGACTTTAAATTGATTTAAAGTTCTTCGTGACCAATTTCACTGCAAGCAAAAGCTCCGGCAATACTTGATTTAACTTTCATCTCGACAGGATAATTTCCTTCAGGAGTTAAAGCGCACCCAAGTTTTACGCCTAAGTCAGAGCTTAGAGATGTTGATGGTCTGATCATTATGGCGTTCTTTTTATACGTTTCACCATTTTCCAGAGTGAGGCTTTCTAGTTTTTACTAGCTCCTAAGAGTTGTATAATTTTTTCTGGATGAAATTCAATCTTTTTATCCTGAATAAACTTTAAATTCTCTTCGCTGTATCTTTGTGATCCATTGGCAAAAATGCTGATTGAATTTGAAAGCGGTTTAACAATCCCGGCAATATATAAAGTGTACTCTGGTTCACCGACGATGGCGAAATCAGATCCTTTGAGTTCATACCCATGGCAGTAAGGGCAGTGAATCGCTGTTTCTCCCCAGTATTCGAGAAGGTTGGGAAGGCTATCGAGGTCATCTTTAACTCCGTGAGCGAGGATAACTTTTTTTGCCTGTACAGATTGTCCATTTTCAAAAAAACCTCTGAAGAGTACTCCTTCTTTTTTTATGTCGATCAACTATCAAGTTTAAAAAGCGGTGATGTGGATGTGCTCATTACGATTTCGCGATTAAATGATCCAGGTCTTGTTTGCAGAGAAGTTCAGTCTCAAGAACTGGGGCTTTGGGTGAATCGCCTTCATCCTTTTTCAAAGAAAAAGAAAATTAAGCTAGCTGATCTCAATAATGAACCTTTTATTTTTCACCCAAAATCAGAAAATCTCGGCTTTCAAAAAGACTTTCAGGAGTTTTTAAGAGGCAATAGAGTTATCATCAGACCTTATTACAAAAAAAACAATGAAGGCTGTGCAAACTTAGTGGTTATCGGGAAAGGTCACTTACTTACATCTAAGCGAATGGTGGAGTCACGTCACGATGCCGTTTTTGTTCCGCTAGAAGACTTTTCGGCCAAGATGAAAATTTACGCTTATTGGAACACGAAAAATAACTCAGCGCTCGTCAAAACATTTATGCATTTTATCCAGGACGCAGGTCATATTCCTGCGTCAGGATTAGACTCTCATTTTTGTAGTCTTCCACTCAGGTAATGCAGGTTTGGAAAAAACGCTCTCCTTTGTTAAACTTGGACGGTAAAACTCATTAGGGAGCGAGCGATGAAAGAATTTTTTCAAGATGGTCCTGTTTTAAGAAATCAGTTTGATAATGATCAAGTCTTAAAAAATTACATCGAAGAAAAACTTCCGGCGAGTATGAAGGCCACTGTCACAGCTGATTTAAAACGCTTTGGTGAAAGAGTCACTAAAGATGTTTTAGAGATGGCCAAGAGTGCTGAGAGCAATCCTCCTAAGCTTGTGCAGTTTGATCCTTGGGGAAAACGCATCGACACTGTTGTGGTTGACCGCGGTTGGACTGATTTGCACCAAGTGAGCGCTGAAGAGCAAATCGTCAAACTTGGCTATGAAAGAAAATACGGAAGCCACTCGCGCATCGTTCAATTTGCAAAACTTTATCTCTTTCACCCTTCGAGCGCTTTTTATTCATGCCCGCTAGCAATGACTGATGGAGCGGCAAAACTCATTGAGCTCTATGGAGATCAGGAGTTAAAGTCGACTTACAATCACCTGACGTCTGATGTGGCAAAAGAGTTCTGGACTTCAGGACAATGGATGACTGAGCGAACAGGTGGATCAGATGTCTCTCATACTGAAACCATTGCCCGCAAGATTGATGGGGAGTGGAGACTCTTTGGAACAAAGTGGTTTACGTCAGCGATCACCAGTGAGATGTCGATGGCCCTTGCCCGCATTGAAGATGAAAACGGCAATGCAGTGAAAGGAAGCCGCGGTCTTTCTCTTTTTTATATTGAAATAAAAAAAGCAGATGGATCTTTAAATAATATCGAAGTTCTTCGTTTAAAAGATAAATTGGGAACAAAAGCACTACCGACGGCAGAATTAAGGCTCCACGGAGCAAAAGCAAAGCTGGTCGGAAATGTTGGCGAAGGTGTTAAGCAGATCGCTTCGATGTTTAATGTCACGAGACTTTATAATTCGGTCACATCTATTGCGGCCTTTAGAAGAATTCTTGCTCTTGCCACAGATTATTCAACGAGAAGAAGGGCCTTTGAAAAAATTATCGATCAACATCCTTTAACCGCAAGACTCCTTGATTCAGCACGATCTGATTTTAATGGTGCTTTTCACTTTACTTTTTTAGTTGCTGAAATTTTTGGCAATGAAGAAGTTTATCAAGATAACAATATTTTTAAAGCAAGTAGAGAAGACTTAAATAAGATTCTTCGTCTTCTGACTCCCGTCTTAAAACTTTATACGGCAAAAAGAACGGTTCAATGGACGAGTGAACTTTTAGAAGTTTTTGGTGGAGCAGGATATATCGAAGACACAGGGATTCCTCTTTTATACCGAGACAATCAAGTGTTTGCTATTTGGGAAGGAACGACGAATGTTCTTAGTTTAGATCTTCTTCGCGCTCTAAAAAAAGATCAGTCGTGGCCTCTTCTCATTAATTTCTTAAAAACGGAATTAGAGAAATCTAAACGCGCTGATAAAAGCAAAGTCGAAGAGAGTTTAAAGAAACTCAACCAATGGGTAATGGAGTTATATAAAGCGGGAGATGTGGCCTTAGAAACTGAAGCCCGTGAACTTGCTTTTAAACTCGCTGATCTGACTGGATGTGTGGCCTGGTTAAGAGATATGGAAGGCAGAGCAAGTGTTTCAGCAGAAGAAACCAAGGCGCTTTCACAATTCATTGAAAAACGCCTGGCTTTTTAGAAAATGTACGCACTAACAGCTCTGGATTGCTATTGGCGTTATTAAAAATCCCCATCTGAGAGGTTGCATCTTCGATAGAGCTACTGGATAATTGAGGCGTTATTTAACACTTTATCCTCGAGAATACATATGAGCATTCAACAAGTTCCATTTATTACTTTAAATCGTTTTGAGCCAGGTTTCCGCGATGAGTTTTTAGCTGGAGTGGCTTCACTTTTTGATAAAACTCAATTCGTTGGCGGGCCGATTGTTGCTGAAATGGAAGGCAACCTTGCGACATACACAAAATCAAAGCACGCAATTGGTTGTGCTAACGGAACGGACGCTATTCAAATTGCTCTACGTGCAGTTGGTGTTGATAAGAACGACAAAGTTCTTGTTCCTGATATGACTTTCTGGGCGACATTCGAAGCGGTTGTTAACGTAGGAGCAAATCCGGTTACTGTTGACGTTAACCGTGAAGCTTGTCACTGGGACTTGGCAACTTTTAAAAAAGCTGTAGAGCAATTCAAACCTAAAGCGGCCATCATGGTTCACCTTTACGGATGGGTCACTCCAGAAACTCTAGAGATCAGAAAATTTGCTAAAGACGCAGGTGTTATTTTAATTGAAGACGGAGCTCAGTGCTTTGGTACAGAAATCGACGGGCAATCAGTTGTAGGAACAGCTTTAATTTCAACAACAAGTTTTTACCCTGCAAAAGTTCTTGGGGCTTCAGGGGACGCGGGAGCAATCTTTACATCAAATGATGAGTACGCAAAAAACTGCCGTACACTCATTAACCACGGAAGAACTGATCACTACTCTCACGGAATGATCGGATGGAACTCGCGCATTGGTGCTTATGAGTCGCTATTCTTAAATATGTCACTTAAGCACATCGACGCTCGTATTAAGAGCCGTATGAACGCAGTAAACTTCTATGAAGAAGCTTTAAAAGGTCTTCCATTTAAGCCAGTTCGTGCAACTAAAAACGTAAAAGAAAACGGTTACTGTGCAGTAGGGATGATTGATCCATCTCTAAGGCCTGCACTTATTGAATCGCTTAAAAAAGCAAACGTTGGTTTCGGGACGATTTATCCTGGTGCCATGAGCATGCAATCAGGAGCTCCTGCTTATTTAGCTGGAAAAATCGACAACGGAAATGCTCACTACATTTCTCAAGCGGTTTTAAACCTTCCATGTTTTGCTTACATCACGACTGAAGAGCTTCAGTATGTTTGCGACACTGTAAAAAAACACTTCTAATTCCCTAGGATAAATATCCGCCCTGAAAAGTCGGGGCGGATTATCCAATAGCCTGAAAAGTCTTTCTTGCCTGCCTCTCTAATCAACTCTCAAAAAATTTAGTATAATAAAGACTTAAGCTACTCCCTGACCCCTATCTATCCCAGGGAAGGAATTATGTTATGAAAAAGATGTTATTTTCGATTAAGAGTCACGAGTCTCACTGGGTTGGTGATGGTTTTCCTGTAAGATCCATGTTCACTTACAACAACCAGGCACGCCATCTTTCACCATTTTTACTGATGGATTATGCCGGCCCTTATGAGTTTGCTCCAAGTGAGCACATCAGAGGCGTAGGTGAGCACCCACACAGAGGTTTTGAAACAGTGACGATTGTCTACTCTGGAGAAGTTGAACACAGAGATTCGTCTGGCGGCGGAGGCCTTATTGGTCCCGGAGATGTTCAATGGATGACGGCGGCGAGTGGACTTATTCACACTGAAAAACATGGAAAAGAATTCGCCAAAAAAGGCGGAATGTTTGAAATGGTTCAATTGTGGGTAAATTTACCTAAAAAAGATAAAATGACGAAGCCTCGTTACCAGGGAATTAAAGACAGCGATATTCCAAAAATTGAGTCGAGTGCTGGAAGCGTGCGCGTGATTGCCGGAGAATTTGAAGGGCACAAAGGGCCTGCGATGACTTTTACACCGATGAACCTGTGGGACATTCGCTTAAGTAAGGGGCATAGAAAAACTTTCACAGTTCCGGAAAACCATACGAGCGCTTTTTTAGTCCTGAGTGGGAAAGTTAAACTCCCAGAAGGGAAAGTGGTAGAGGCCGCTGAGATCGCAGTGCTTGAAACAGAAGGAACAACTTTTGAAATCGAAGCCACTGAGGACGCTAAGATCCTTTTCCTGGGTGGAGAAGTGATCAATGAGCCAATTGTAGGGTATGGACCTTTTGTCATGAACACGATGAACGAGATCCAGGAAGCCTTTAACGATTTTCAATCGGGGCGAATGGGACAAATCCAACCTTAACTAAACCAATATTTTTTCTATTTAAATAATCGGCCAACGGAGGAAGAATCACTCCGTTTTGAAACCAGCTGGGATGGCGAAGTTCGAGTGAGAGTTTAAACTCCGAAGGCCAGTTTTCTAAAAAACGAAAAAGAAGCATTTTATCTTTATAAGAAAACATCTCGTGAAGTTGAATAAAACAAGGTCCAAGGTTGTTTTGAATTCCGCTTAGAAATTCCCACCAGTGAGATAAGAGAGTAGTGTCTACTAAACCATTTCTAGCGTGGGAGATATCTTTGTGCAGCTTTGGAGAGAATTTAAAATCAGCAGGGACCGCTGAAAGCCACTCACTGATAGTTTTACTGTCCGGGATTCTATAATGAGTGGTATTGAGCTCAATGGAGTTAAAATTGCGAGAGTAGTAATAAAGGAATTCCTGCGGCGGTGTTTTAGGAGGATAGATTTTCCCAAGCCAATTTTTGGCCCCCCAGGCCGGGGACCCAAAATGCAGGGTAAAATCATGCCCCGGGGAAACCCTCGAAGCATTGCCCGGATCTTCAATCGGAAGCTCCCAATGGACGGAATCAATATTTTCTAGTTTCCCAAATTCCATAAAGCGATCTTAAAATGATAATTTTATTGAGTCAAAGCTTACGGTTGACCTAAAAAATTATTCTGCTAATATCTCTGGCCATGAGCATGAGACACACATCACTTTTTCAAATTTCTTCTAGAAAAACTATCACACTATAGTTAGGACTGGATTTCTTACCCCAGTCACCCCATTGATTCCCTCACATTTTTTAAGACAACTTTTTAGGAATCTTTATGAAGAAGTTCTTCTACTTGTATTTGGTTTGTGTTTCTGCACTTTCAGTTTTCGCTTATTTTTTTATGCCATGGGCGCTGGTACTTTTAATTATTTTATTACCTCTGGCCATCGTTGGACTGAGAGATTTATGGCAGAACTCTCATGCGATTAAGAAGAATTACCCAGTAGTGGGAAACTTGCGCTACCTTCTGGAAGAAATCAGGCCAGAGATTAATCAGTACTTCATTGAATCCAATACTGAAGGGAGACCTTTTAGCCGTGAGGCCAGATCGATTGTCTATCAGAGGGCAAAAAAACAAGTGGACACTATTGCTTTTGGGACTCAACAAAATTTTTATGAAGAAGGGTATGAGTTTGTGACTCATTCTCTCTATCCAACACATATTGATCCAAAAACGCTCAGGGTGCGCATTGGCAGCAAGCTTTGTACGCAACCCTATTCGGCCTCACTTTTAAATATTTCGGCCATGAGTTACGGCTCACTTTCAAAAAATGCTATTCTTTCTCTTAATGGTGGAGCACGCGATGGAGAGTTTGCCCACAATTCAGGAGAAGGAGGACTCTCTTCACACCACCTCAAAAATGGGGGAGACATTATCTGGCAGATTGGAACCGGGTATTTTGGATGCCGTGATGAAGAAGGAAAATTTGATCCGGATTATTTTAAGCTCAATGCGCTTAGACCTGAAGTGAAGATGATTGAAATTAAGCTTTCTCAAGGGGCAAAGCCGGGACACGGAGGGATTTTACCGGCAAGAAAAGTGACAGAGGAAATTTCAAAGATCAGAAATGTTCCGATGAATAAAGATGTTATTTCTCCTCCAGGACATTCAGCGTTTCACGATCCTGAATCTATGATTTGGTTTATTCAAAGACTCAGAGGACTTTCAGGAGGAAAGCCCATTGGGATAAAAATGTGCTTAGGCCATGCCCATGAGTTTGATGGACTAATCAGCACGATGAAAAAGCTTGCGCTTTACCCGGATTTTATCGTCGTGGACTGTGCCGAAGGAGGAACCGGAGCAGCTCCGCTGGAGTTTTCGAATCATATCGGGACACCTGGGAAAGACGCCCTGATTTATGTTGCTGACAAATTAAAGGAAGCAGGGCTTAGAGATGAAATCAAAATCATTGCGACAGGAAAAGTGGCCACGGCCTTTGATCTCGTCAGGCTTTTATGTCTGGGGGCCGATGCTGTTTACAGTGCCCGCTCCATGCTTTTGGCCTTGGGCTGCATTCAGGCGCTTAAATGCAACACTAATAATTGTCCGACAGGGATTGCCACTCAAAACCCAGATCTTGCTCAGGGGCTGCATGTGCCTAGTAAACGTTTGAGGGTGAAAAACTATCACCAGGAAACACTTAAGATTGTCGCTGAAATGCTTGGGGCCATGGGGCTTAAGTCTCATATGGACTTAAATCGCTCTCATCTCTACCGTAGACTGCATAATTCAGAGATCAAAAGTTACGCTGATTAATCAAAGTGATTTTTGTAATCTTCCATTCCGGCGTGAACAACTTTGAAAGCCTCTTCATGCCCATAGACCGCTTCAATTTTGGTCTTTGGAGGTTCACCTGGAATGGTTTTATAGCTTAAAAAGTAATGTCTCATGCGATCAATGATGACTTGATGTATTTCTGAAATGTCGTTAATACCTTCGTAAAAAGGGTCACCGTCAAGAACGGCGATAAGTTTGTCGTCGACCTCTCCATTATCAATGAGTTTAATCCCACCAATAATCCTGACATCCATAATGATGTCAGCGCGCTCGATAGAAAGCTCAGAAAGGACGCAGATGTCGACGGGGTCACCATCTCCATGAGTGGCGACTTTAGAAAGGGCCGTAGATTTCTCAGCAGAGTAAGTCTGAGGGACAAATCCATAAAGAACCGAGGGAAGAGAGGAGAATTTTTGTGGCCTGTCGACCTTGATATAACCCGTCTCTTTGCAGATTTCGTATTTAATAGCATCGTTGGGAACAATTTCAATATAGGCCTTCACCACTTTCGGGGCCCCTTTTCCAATCTGGATTCCATGCCACGGATGAGGACGACTAGTAAGAAAAGATTGTTTACCCATATAAAACCTCCACGAATGTCCATGTTGCCCGAGGGATTTTTGACGGTCAAGAAGAGAAAAGTAAGGGAATGTAATACCCGAGTGAAAGGTTTTGCCTCTTTCTAACTTTAAATCACATCTTTATTCGTCGCTTGTCAGAGAATGGTGAAGGTAGAAAAATCATTAAATCACTTCAAACCAAGAGAGTTTAAATATGAAAATGATTTTCCTTATGCTCGCAACTCTGACAATGACGTCTGTAAATGCAGCTCTTCCAGCTTTTAAAGTAGTTCCAAAAATCGTTGGTGGAGTTGAAGTAGATTCTAAAACTGATGCTTCTTTTATCGTAAGCATTGGCGGTGGATGTGCTGGAAGCATCATCGACGCTAAATGGATTCTGACGGCAGCTCACTGTAAGTCGCTTTTCACACGCGCAGTAACTGGTGGAAGCATTAACCTATATGCTTCAGACAGAGTAAAACTTAAGGTTCTAAAGTCATACGTTCACCCGGAATACTCATCTTCAAAGAGCTCAAACGATTTCGCTCTTCTTGAGCTTGCATCTCCAATCGATTTCGAAAACACTAAGCTTTCAAAAATCGAAATGGCAGACTCAAACCTTGAAACATCAGGTGGTTTAGAAGAAGGTCTTGTAGCGACAGTTCTTGGATGGGGTGTAACTCGTGAAAACGGAAGCCAGCCATCTGTGATGAGAATGGTAGATGTTCCACTTGTTAGCCGTGAGAGAGCAAACGCTCGTGAAGCTTATAACGGAGCTATCAATGAATCGATGATCGCTGCTGGATACGACCAAGGTGGAAAGGACTCTTGCCAAGGTGATTCTGGTGGACCGCTAATCGTAAAAGATGAAGTGTCTAAAAAACAAACTCTTATTGGAGTGGTAAGCTTTGGAGAAGGTTGTGCCAGAGCTAAGAAATACGGAATCTACTCAAACGTAGCTTACGGACAAGAGTGGATCCAAAAAGTAATCAACAAGTAATTGTTTGAAATACGGCCGGCACTTTATGTGCCGGCTTTTTTTTGTCCACGTCCGAATCCCGCCATTCAAATTCTTTTTCCTCAGATACAATCCCTCTATGAAAACAAAACTCTTTCAATGGAAATTTCACTCAGCAGTTGGTCCAATCTATCTGGTGGCTTCGGAAGACGGACTCAGGGGAGCTTTCTGGAAGAAACAAGACATTCCTTATATCAAAGATATTTCTGAACATCAGGTACTGAAAAAAACCGTCGAGGAGATGTCGGAATACCTGGTCGGGAAACGCAAAACTTTTACCATCAAGCTTGATTTGCAGGGAACGACTTTTCAAAAAAGCGTCTGGGAAGCCCTGCTTGAAATTCCTTATGGCAAAACTTGCACCTATACTGATATCGCCAAAAAAATAAAAAACATTAAGGCGGTACGGGCCGTAGGTGCGGCCAACGGAAAAAATCCTATTAGCATCATTATTCCCTGTCATAGGGTAATAGGAAGCAATGGTACACTGACTGGCTATGCTGGAGGGCTGAAGGTCAAAGAGAAACTCCTGACTTTAGAAAAAGAACTGTTATAATAGCGCTGATGATTAAAAAAATAGTTTCTCCACAATCAACTCTGTTTCCCATTATGGTTCTTCTTCTGGCAATGATTTCTATTCAGTCAGGAGCTTCACTTGCTAAGCACCTTTTCCCGGTCGCTGGAGCAATGGGGACATCGGCGTTGAGATTATTTTTTGCAGCCGTCATCCTCGGCGCGATTTGGAAACCCTGGAGATCAACATTTCAAAAAGAAGATCTGAAAGAACTTATTTTTTACGGTGGAAGCTTGGGTTTAATGAATCTTTTTTTCTACCTGGCCATTGCCCGTATCCCTCTGGGGATTGCTGTCGCGATTGAATTCACCGGCCCTTTAGCTATCACAGTTTTATCTTCTAAAAAGCTTTTAGATTATTTTTGGGTGCTGCTTGCAGCTGTTGGAGTGCTTTTAATTCTTCCGCTAGGAGATATTCAAAACGCCCTTGATGGTCTGGGGATTTTTCTGGCCTTCCTTGCGGCCTTCTTCTGGGCCCTTTACATTCATTTTGGTGTACGTGCAGGAAAAGATCATTCATCTGGCGTAGTATCGGCAGTTGGGATGATTGTGGCCGCAATTGTTGTCGTACCAGTAGGCATTGCTTCACAAGGCATGAGTTTTTTAACCTGGAGCATTCTGCCTTTTGGTATTGGCGTCGCTCTTTTTTCAAGTGCGATTCCATACTCACTGGAGATGTATTCACTTAAGCGCATTCCAAAAAAAAAGTTTGGAATTCTTTTGAGCCTTGAACCAGTGTGTGCAGCTCTTTCAGGATTATTTTTTTTACAAGAGCGCTTGTCTTTTGTGCAGTGTATGGCCATTGCTCTTATTATCTTCGCTTCAATTGGGGTATCAATTAGCTCAAGTAAAAAGATAATCACACCTCAAGAGCTCGATTCAGTCTAGAAGTTTTTTGTTTATAAAGTATACTTAGACTTAGTTATTTAGCTAAGGAGAGTGTGCATGAGTTTAAAAGGAAAATTAACGGCAGGGATGATCTTTGTCTGTTTGGGGTTAATCATTCTGGCCTTGACTGGCTATTTGAGTTTAAACAATGTTGTAAAAGAATACGAAAAACTAGTTATCCAAAGCGTTCCGAAGTTAGGGGATATTTCAGGATTACGCGCTCGTGCTGCACAGTTGCGTGCTGATTCACTTAAGCTGACCCTGTTTGCAGAAAATGCAGAAGAATCAAAAAAAGCAATTGAAGGTTTAAATAAGTCAATCACTCGTTACCGCGAGATCACTAAAGAATATAAAGAAAAAACATTCTTCTCAAAAGAAGAAGAGCAGAAATTAAGCAGTGTCGATGAAGAAGCAGTTAAAGTTCTGGCGGCGGGAGAAAAAGTACTCGCGCTTTTTAATTCAAATGAAGCTGGAAAAGTTGAAAAAATGAAAGAGGTCCTGGTAGGGATCGAGTCGACTGCATTAGACCATCAAAAAAGACTTCTGGACCTGGATGACTATATTGTTGAGTCAAGTGCTCAGTGGTCAAAAGATTCAAATGAACTGGCGATGAAATCAAAAACTCTCATGAGCGTGATTGCCGTTTTAACCATTGCTATCTCTATTGTTGGGGCGATGATCTTTTCTTTACGCCTCAGCAAAATTCTTCAGTACATTGCCGATCAGCTGAGCACTAGTTCAAATGAAGTAGGAAAAAATGCTGACCGTGTGAGTGATGCTTCAAATAGTCTTTCATCAAGTACGACGGAGCAGGCTTCAGCACTTCAGGAAACAGTGACAGCGACAACCGAGGTAGCGAGTATGATTCAGACGACGGCAGAAAACACGCAAAACAGCCTTGCTAAAGCAGAGTCTAGTAAACAATCAGCGATTAACGGGCAAAACGCAGTTAATAATATGCTCGCCTCAATTGATGCGATCTCTAAATCAAACAGAGAAATCAGTGAACAAGTTGAAAAGAGTAACAATGAAATGAGAGAGATAGTTGACTTGATTAACAACATCAACGAAAAAACAAAAGTTATTAATGAAATCGTTTTCCAGACGAAGCTTCTTTCTTTCAACGCTTCTGTAGAAGCGGCAAGAGCGGGTGAGGCCGGAAAAGGATTTGCTGTCGTTGCTGAGGAAGTGTCAAAATTAGCAGAGATGTCAGGTGGAGCGGCCGAAGAAATCAGGACTCTACTTGAGCAAAGTAATGCGCGAGTCGAGAGCATTATTAGTGCCACAAGAGAGAATGTTACAAGACTGATCACTCAAGGGGAAGATAAGGTTCTGGCAGGAGTGCGCACGGCCGATGGTTGTAAGCGCGCCTTAGATGAAATTAATAACGACATCACTGAAATGGTGTCGATGAGTAAGCAAATTACAGAGGCCACAAAAGAGCAGTCGATGGGAGTGAGTGAAATCAACTCGGCCCTGGAGTCAATTGGTCTGGCGACTAATCAGAACGCCGATGCTTCAAGACAGTGTTCACTGGCCGCAGATGAATTAAAAGTTCAGGTTTCAAACACTCATCAGGTGGTCAATTCTCTTCTTGAAGTGATCTACGGAAATTCCAAGAAGGTTGAGCAACGAGCTTAGTTTTCACAAATTTCACGGGAGCATTGCCACTTTTTAGAGGAAGCTCCCGAGGAAATTTTGTCCCTCTAAGGGCTTTAATTGCTCAAAATTATTCAAAAGCCATAAATAAATGCTTTTCTAAAATCCAGGATGATTTTAGAATTAGTGAGTCAACCTTAGAAATGTTTAAGAATCGAAGGTAAACAAGAACTTATGAAGAAAATGCTCTTACTGTTATCATTGCTTTTTGTTTCATTTAATCTCCATGCTGAACTTGCGGGAGAGTTTGAAAAAATCAGCGGACCCGATATCTGTGCCACAGGAAACCTGGGGATCAAATCTCATTTAAAAGAAAAAGAGCGTGTTCTTTTATTCGGTTCAAGTTTGAGTTTTGCACTTTCTCTTGAAGATAAAGGAGAGAGCAAGGAAGTGGTTGAAGGCGGATGCTCTTATCAAGTCAATTACGAAATCAAAGTAGACTCTTTCACGGCTAAAACGATCAGGACAAACTGTCCGGATGTCGCCGAGAATGGACTGATTAATGAAAGCCTCAATTTGAATAATAATAAACTGACTTATAATTATGAATTCGTTTCTCAGAATAAAAAGAAAACAACTTATAGTTGTCACTACAATAGAAAAAAATAGATGAAGTTTTTATTTTTTACTCTATTCATGATTTCGACATCAAGTTGGGCCAACAATCCCAACGCTTGTGATAGCTCGACAGAGCTAGGAACTAAAAGATGTATCGAAGAAGTTTTAATCACGGTTAAAGAGGCCGGGATTCCTCCAGTTGCCTGCGCTAGTACACTTGATAAAGACAATCCAGCGTGTCCACCGCTGGCAGAAGAATTCAATGACAAGTCAGCAGATTGTGACAAGTTCATCTCTACCACTGAGTCCGGAGGTTATGGGCCATGGGGCCGGGAAATCGTCAGCTATCTCGAAGCTAAAGGGGATGACTCTATTTTTTATAGCAATGACCTCAATGGGATGAGCAGTGGTATAAAGGCTTGCCCTAATTGGGAGAAGATGAATAAAGATGAAAAGCAGCACTTTTGGGTGTGGGTTATGGCATCCATTGCCCATATCGAATCGACATGTAATCCAAAGGCCAGAAATGGGCAAGCGACAAACGGTACGGCCGTAGGTCTTCTTCAGCTCGATGAAAGATCTTCGGCCAGAAAATGGCGTGGCCCAAATTGCGGTGTTAAATCTGTAAGCAATCCAAAAGAGAACTTGCGTTGTGGACTCGATATTCTGGAAGAGTTACTTAAGGGAAAACAAGGTGAATATAAAGGTAACGGTGAGATTTGGGGAAGAGGTTCGAGCTCTTACTGGCAACACTTAAAAAAGAAAGATGGTGGAGAGATTTCAGATTTGATTCAACTCAATCCATTTTGTAAAGGTTAATCAGGCCAGAGCGGCTTGTGCTTCTTCTAAAAGCGCTTCAAATTCTTCTTTATGAGCAGGAAAATGCCTGATGGCCTCAAAGACTTGCCCTTCGATGATCCCTAGTTTTCTCTTCATCTTTATTCCACGCTCGATGATTCCACGGTAAATCGAGGTGTCCATGATTTTTCTTTTTAAAAGTTTTTCACCATAGTTAATGACGGATTGATGATCATTGCTAACCAAGTGAAGTGTATTGAAGTAAATGACTTCAGCATTATCCGGCCACTGAGCTAGGTCTATTCTTTCAAAAGCTTCCAGCATAATGTCAGATTTATTCATTTCTTGAAAAGTGCGCGCGATACTTCTAAGCACTTCATACTTTCCATTCGAGTAGTGGAAAGCGCGTTTTAGAGTGTCGATGGCATTATCAGTTTCGCCGAGGCTAAAAAAGTATTTTCCTAAAACGGCAAGACCCGCGGCAAGTGCATTCTGGATATCAACACTAGGGGATTTTAGTGCATCAAAGACTCTTAAGTAATTGATGATGTCAGCATATTTTTGGTTGATGATTGAAAGCCTGACCAGCTCAGGTATTCTCTCTGGAAGAATAGGGTAGCTTTGGGCCATTTGCACATTAGATTCATAAGCTTTCTTAAAATCTTTCATCTGGTAATAGAGCGCACTCATATCTCTCAACGTTTTATAGTGTTGAGGATTATGAAAGAAGGCCTTCTCATAAGCACTGATGGCCTCATTAAACAAGCTTCTTTGTTTATAGATTTCGGCCAGGTAGTAATAGGCCTCATAAGGGTGCTGGTTAAGCGCCAGGGCCTCTTCAAAATTGGCCTGGGCAAAATCCAGGTCTTCTTTAATTAAAAGTTCCTGGGCCAAATAGAGAAGTTTTAGATAAGGGGAAGGTGCCAGCTTATACTTCATACCGGCCAGGATGGTGTTGATGATGCTTTGTCCAGTAAATGGGATGGAGATCAGACCATCCATATCATAGTCGAGTGCAATGGCCGCTTCGCTTAAAGAATTTTCTTCGGTGATAACAAAGAAGCCTGCGCTTGCACGGTTAGGCATGATTTTGATATGAGCACCAAACAATTCGATAGTGCTTCCTTGAGATAAGGTTTTATTGCCGATAATAAAATGAGGTTTTTTCTCCGCAATAATATTTCTTGCTTCGTTCAGATTGTCGGTATCGAAGATATTTGAAATCTTTGATCCTAATTGAGTCAGAGTTTTTTTGATAGATGAACGCGTACTCGACGAAGGATCGACGACCAACCAGATCTTAGTTTCGAAAAATTCCAACGTCGCCATGTTTTCTTTAGCGGTCGGATCAAAATAATTACTCATTATCTTCTCTCAAGTCATGCTGGCGCATGATGAGGTTATTAATTTCTTTCTGGGCCGCTTCGTATTGTTCAATGATTTGTTTCCACTCACGGACATCATATTGAACAAAAGTTAAAGTCGCGGCGACGATTTTTTCTTGAGCTTCAATGTCCTCAAGTTTTTCTACTTTTGCGACAACTTCAAAAAGTGATTCTTTATAGGCACCATTGGAAGGAAGCTTGTGTTTTAATTCTGATTGGCCATCTACAAAAAAAAGCGTGAGGCTATGCCCTCGTTGACAAACGTTGGCCGGAAGTTCAAGCACGATTCCGTTGTCCTTGAGTTCTTTGATTAAGAGAACTTCAGATTTCGTAAATTGTGTATGACTTGTTTCATTTCTGATCAAAACTTTATGGCCTGAGCGGTTGAACGTTTTGGTAGAAATACATTGTGAGAGTAAAGCACCCATACATTCATTATAAGTTATTAATCCAAAAGGATGAGAAAAATAATGAAAAAGATTTTTGATATTAGCTAGTAAGAAGCTCAACATTAAGAAAAAAACATTTTAAACAAAGAGAGTTTACAAGTCGCTGTGCCCATTTTTAGGATGAAGTTGAGGCCCTATCTCAAGGAGGAGAAGATGAAGACGTTACTTACATTTGCCCTGTTATTTTCTATGAATTCTCTTTATTCCAAAACAAATTTTCATAAGGCAAGACTCTTAACAAAAGTTGAAGTGAGCTCTCTGCACTCATCAGTCGATCGTGTCCTTCCAAAATTTGTTGAGTTTGAAAAAATGATTAATGGAGAGGATTCCGATAGTCTCTATTTAGTCAACGGATGCTCAAAAGATATTATTGCGTTTGTAAAATACTACAGCGTGGAAGGAGAGTGGACTGAATCAGATTTTTGGCAGCTTTCGGAAAATCAATACGCCTATATTGGCGAGACTCAAAATGAATTTTATTACCCTGGCGCACTCTCTACTGACGGCACTCTGGTCTGGGGAGACATCCCAATAGTCTTTAAAGGCTATGATGTTTTTGTCAGTGAAATGAGAATCACCAGTGATGATTGGGGAGATTGGTATCACACCTTTACTTGTGACTCACTTAAATAGCAATTGTTAACTTTCATTGGAAGAATCTCAAGGGAGCCTTTGGTTCTAAATGATAAACGATGAAGAATTAAATGCTCCTTGTTGGGCATTTAATTCTTTTGCAATATTGACCGAAATGATTTTTAAGGAGTGAAAATCATTTTATGAAAGGAAAGATCAGTGTTGCACTTTGTATGAGTTTAAAAGAAGAGGCGCGTAGGCTCGCTCTAAAACTCAATACACTTGAAGATTATGAAGTGACTGTTTACAGTTGCGATTCTTTCAATGAATTCATCGACTGCATTGCCACCAGGCATATTGACTCCTTTGTCTTTGATTATCTATGCGATAAGTTCAACGTCATTGAGATCGCCGAAAAATTAAGAAATACACAAAAATTTTGTCGCGCAACTTTTGCTTTTGTTACCCACGAAAAACATAAGGATCGTCCTTATCATCATCCGAAGGTTAAGGTTGATACGGTTATCACCAGACCTTTTTCGCGTAAGCAATTTAGTGAAAGCTTGATGAATGCCTGGGATAAGCAGATCAATGGTATTCTTCCTAAAAATTTAAGTGTGCTTATTTTAGATAACAACCCCAATGTCTTGGAAATATTGGGGATGCATATGGAGCAGTTGTCGCATAAGAATTTCGTCACTTGTTCGACCGTCGGTGAGGCCAAAGAGATCATGGAGAACCAGGATTTCGATCTGCTCCTGCTGGATTGGGACCTGGAAGATGGGACGTGTTTTGAAATTATTGATTACGCCCGCGACGTTAAACGCTCTAAGCGTCTGAAAGAATCTATTCCCATAGTCATTACCGGTCGAAGTGATGTGGAAGACATCATGACTCTGTTACAAAAAGATATTAAAGACCATATCATCAAGCCTTTTGACTACAGCGAGTTCGAAGATAAGATTGCTTATGCAATTGAGCGCAGAAGAGCACCTAAACTTTAAATCTCTTGATGGTTTTGTTTCCTATCAGCAATCAAATTGATCCAATGAAGAATATCCTTTTCTACTTCCTGATGTTCTGGCTCATGTAAAAGATCATGGGCGAGAATGGGATAAATCTTCATTTGTTTTCCCGGGATATCGGGAGTGCCTTCAAAAAATTCTCTGCTACCTTCAATGTTATTGATTTGATCTCCCGTTCCGTGAAGAACGAGGAAAGGTATTTTCGTTTTTGCCCTATTTTCCTGAACAAAGTCCATATTCTCTAAGGCCCCAACTCCTGAACGGGCAGGAATTTTAATGTCAGCAATTAAGGGATCGGTTTTCATCTTTTCGACAATCTTGGGATCGCGGGAAAATTTTTCGTTGGGCAGGTCAACGATCCCCATGTGAGGAGCAATCGCATTTGTGGCCTTAAGCGCACCGACAATAAAACTTGGAAGGTCTGGCATTTTTTTTAAGGCGGGAGCACTCAGGATGAAACCAGCGATGCCATCCAGATGGGTGACGGTATAACGAGCGGTAATGGAGCCTCCTATGCTGTGACCAAGAACGATCCATGGTTTACCATTTTCGAATTTTTTAAACGTTTTTATTGCCAGGTCTAAGTCTTTGGTGACCACATCGAAATTAGGGAAGTAAACTTTATCGCCTTCGCTTCGACCATGTCCTCTTTGGTCGTAGGCAAAAACTTGATAACCATTTTTAGAAAGCTGGTTTGCAAAATCCAGATAGCGCTCGGAGTAGTCTTTAAACCCGTGAACGATAATGACATTGCCTTTGGCCGGGTCAATCTTTGCGGCCATTTGCCACCCTCGAAGGATAAGCCCATCAGCAGTCTGGATTTCTAATTTTCTGGTGATGCGATTGCTGGGAAAGTTGGGAAGGACTTGTGCCACAGACATAAAGCTCTCCTGGTTGCAGATATATATTCCACTTTAACTTTGCTATGCAAAGAGTGAAAGATGAGATGAATCAAAAGCATAACATTTGGCTAGAGATTCTTAATAGATTCTTGGGCCAGTGAAGTTAAATAAGATGAAATAGGTGAGGTTGTCCAATAGGCAATGCAAGTATTAACGTCGGTCACTCTTCAAGATTATAAGCGCAGAAAATCATCGAATTACAGTATAAGATAAAACTATCAAATCAATAAAAACAAAATAATATTATTTTATCAAGTTCAGGAAGATACTGAGTTCAGTGAATAACCAACATTTTAAAGGAGAATATATATGAAAACTTTACAACTTATCTTTGGGGCCCTGCTTTTGAGCCTTGTTTTTGGCAGTAGTGTATTTGCTCAGGATGCGATGAGAGCAGATGAACACAGAAATCACCCGGAGTCTTTCAGAATCGGTGACTCAAATGATTTACAAGCAGATCAGCTGCGTGCAGATGAACTGAGAGTTTGTGAAAATCACAGAGAAAGAATTGAAGGAGTACAAAAAGAGCAGTTTAAAAAATTTATCCACGACAGACACTTTAACAGAGGGTCTGATTACATATAAAAAATAAGGCCGCTTATAGCGGCCTTATTTTTACTTCTTTAATTTCCCGTTCGGGTCATCTTTCCATCCCCAGTAGACTTTCACAATAATATCCTCAGGGAGAATTCCCAGGGAGTAGAGCTTCTGGCGGATGGCCACAATAGACTGCTGTTTTCCAGAAAGCACAATCTTGCTGGTCGCTGAACTTTGATAGCCACGAGCAATATCGCTGGCGATGATGTCGTATTGAGACAGAGTATAAAGGGTGCTCTCTTGCAGATTGAATCTCTCCAGGACTGGCTTTGATTCACTGAGATCAGTATTTTCAAAAAAACATCTTACGCTTAATTGTTTGAAGTTTTCTTTAATGGCATATGCTAGGCCAAAAGTCGTCTCGTCGCCAAAGAAGACGACTTCTTTTAATTCTTCGCCAAGCACCAGTGAACCGCGAGGGCCTAGAATTGTGGCCTTTGATCCGGTTTTAGCGTCTCTTGCCCAAAGAGCACCGGGACCTTTTCCGTGCATATAGACTAAGGTTTGCACCACTCCGTTTTGTCTATCCCATGAACTTGGTGTGTAGCTCCTCATGATGTCGTCACTCAATCGCACCTGGATTTTTTGTCCTGGAATCCATTCTGACTTTTTAAAGGACTTGCCTTTAATCGTCAGGAATTGAAAATGAGGCGAGAGCCTTTCATTAGAGACAACTTTACTTTCTGATAAAAAAAGTGGTCCCAAAACTTTTAGAAGAACATTTTTTATTTTGCTCATGATTTTTTTCCTTTTCCCTCTTATGAATACTGAGGGTCTTTTTTTGCAGGAAGAACAAATTCTGAATTGCGGAGGATCAGCATTGCGACGATGGTAAAAGTGACCACCGAAACAAAACTAATCACTGTCATGTTTGATACTAAATTCATTTTCATAGAAATAGCAATCAGTCCTGCGCCAACTGCATAACCTAGAG
Source organism: Bacteriovorax sp. As-1 (assembly GCF_058446905.1). Lineage (NCBI taxonomy): Bacteria > Pseudomonadati > Bdellovibrionota > Bacteriovoracia > Bacteriovoracales > Bacteriovoracaceae > Bacteriovorax > Bacteriovorax sp. As-1. Next base: position 393,107 of record NZ_CP184341.1, on the reverse strand, counting down.
AATGGGCGATACTGGCAAAACCAATCTTTTTCCCTGTGACATTTTCAGTAGAAGAAGTGTGGCTGATCAGTGCCATGTAAACCGGCGGGATAAGTGCCAGTCCAATTGAGATAAAAGCAATACCAATCCAAATGCTTGTCAGAGTCGCGGCCATACTTAGAATAAACGATCCACCTACCAAGCTGCTTGAGCCCACGATAAGTCTGTTTTTCCAGTTGCGCTTAAAGACCCATTGGCTGGTTTGCTGAACAATAAGAGCAAATAAACTGCTGGCAAGAACGATTTTTGCCATGAGGACACTGGCCTCATCACCTTTGATACTTAAAGTTTCTTTTAAGTGGTGCCCCAATGTTGAGTGAAGGATTCCAATAAAGCTTGTAAAAATTAGAGCAAGAACAATAGGAAGCATGGCCTCTTTGATCAGTTCTTTCCATTGGAATTTTGGAGCGCTGGCCTCTGCTGCCATTGTTTGTTGCGGTCTTGGATTTTTCGATGTTAAAAGACAGCTAATGGCCAGGAAAAAAATCCATCCTGTTCCAAAGTAGATGATGTGTTCAAAGTCGACTTTTTTTACCAGGACTAAAACCGGTCCAAGCACGCGGCCGACGTTTAAACACATCGAGTTGCGAGTAAGAACTTTAAGTTTGTCTTTGGTGTCGATTAAATCTAATTGCCATGCTTGAGAGACTGGTACAACCGCAGAGGCGAGAAGACCGTAGATGATACGGCTTAAGTACACAATGGCGATTTTAAGTTGAATAGAGAAGACATCGTTAAAAACAAATAATGAACTTAGGCAAAGAAAAGAAAGACCCATTCCGATCATTCCAAAGCTAAGCACTCTTTTTCTTCCCCACGTATCACTTTTACTTGCCCAGAAAGGGCCCATGAAAGCGAAGATAAAAGAGCCTACGCTGATAGACCCGATGATCGATGCCGTAGTGACTGTGGTTTGTTCAGAAATATAGGGAATCGTCGTATAAAGAAGAATCTGGATGCAGCTAAATGTGAGTGTGTTGAGATAAGCGATCCAGAGTTGTTGGTTCGTGCTAGAGATCTTCATAGGTAGTCCCAGTTTAAAAAGGCCGGAAACTAGCGAAGAATCCGGCCTCCAATCTAATAAAAACTAATTAACGATCATAGGGCTTCGTTAACCTCAAGGGATAGGTTTTTGGCTGACTTTGCTAGGCAGCAAAACTCCCAAACTCTCTTTTGTTTAGGGTAGTTATAAAACTTTCAGAGGTAATTTATTATAGAAAGTTTGGCTTGTCAAACAAGTTTATGGTGAAGTATACACAATACATAACTTTAAATGTGGTTATCTACTATGCAGGCCAATGCTCTTTCTGAAAAACACTCAGCTCACTGCTTTTTTAACTCGCTGTTTAGAGAGTGGAGCGATTATTGCTTTGATCAAGATTCAAATTCCTTTGTGATTCCATTAAAAAACGAAGGTGTGATAATCCTTCCACTCATGACTTTCTCTGAAGTCGGACGCCATGAGTACAGTGACTCTTTCTTTTACAAAAAAGATAAACATTCTGACGTTGAGGAAGTGAGCTTTCTTGAGCTGGTGGAAGTCCTACTGGCACATTTGAGCGTTCAGTATAAAACATCTCAAGAACAAATCAGCATTTTTATGGAAAGAATCACTGACAGTGTTAACAACATTGAGTCAGCTCTTGATCTTCGTTTAAATGAACTTTTAAAACTTTACTCAAAGGGCGAAATAAACTTTAAAGAGGCCGAGCAAGGTCTGTTTATTGGACACACTTTCCACCCGCACCCAAAAAACCGCGATGGATTTAGCCGCGAAGATTTCCGCGAGTTTGCTCCGGAGAGTGCAGGGGAATTTCTTCTTCACTGGTTCTTAGTGAGACCAGAAATTCTTCATCATCATATTTCAAAAAACTTCGAAGCTAAAAATTGGTCAAGGGATATGATCCTTGCCGCTTTTAGTGAGAATGCTTTTTTAGAAAAAAAACTGGCCGAAGGTTATATTCCTTATCCTGTTCATCCTTGGCAAAAAAAGATCATTCTAAAAAACCCACTTGTCCGCGAGTATGTGGAAGAGGACTTGCTGATTGATCTTGGTGCTAGTGAAAACCAGATGGAGAAATGGTCTCCGACTTCATCTCTTCGTTCGGTGTACAATGAACACTCGCCTTATATGCTTAAGTTCTCTTTAAGTGTGAGATTAACGAACTCTGTTCGCCACCTGCTTTCACTGGAAGTTGTCAGGGGCCTTCAGGTAATGGATGTTTTCTCAACAGAGAAAGGAAAAGAGTTTTTCAATCAGTATCCAAACTTCAGCATTCTTTTTGAGCCGGCCTTTATGGCCCTGGTTGATAAAGACCAAAAGATCCTAAATGAAACGATTGTCGCTTTAAGATTAAATCCTTTTACAATCGGTCAATCTGACCAGAAGTGCGTCCTGGCCACCTTAACTCAAGATCACCCGATAAAGGGTGTGAGCTTAATTGGACTTCACTTAGATCAATTGGCACAGGAATCAGGAAAGGGAAGTGATGAACTAGCAGTAGTCTGGTTAAAAAAATACTTAGAGGTGGCCGTAAAACCTCTAATGATGGCGCAGGCCAATTTTGGGGTGCTATTAGGAGCTCACCAACAAAATATGATCCTGGATATTGAGAATCATCTACCAAAGAGAGCGTATTTCAGAGACTGTCAGGGAACAGGTTATAGCAAAGTGGGCTTTGAGCTTTTTGCTAATGACGTGGATCTGATGACGGTGGAAAACGGAAATATTCTTGATGATAAGATGGGGAACACTCTTTTTTCTTACTACCTGATGATCAACTCGACATTTAACGTAATAAGCACGCTTGCCCGCGACGCCAAAGTGGCCGAAAAAGACTTACTAAAAATTCTTCGTCAATCTCTTCTTGAATGGAGAGCAGAGGGAGTTCGCGACACAACTTGTTTTAACTATCTCTTGGATGGAGAGTTCCTTCTTCAGAAAGGAAACTTCCTGTGTTCGTTTGTAAACATGAATGAAAATACGACGGAAAACCCATTGGGAATTTACAATCAAATTAAAAATCCTCTTTGCGAGAAAAATCTATGTTAAACACATTAAAGAATGTCACTTATAAACCGCTGGCGCTTAAAGAGTCATTTACTGCATCTTTAGTCGATGGCCTTTGCACTATCAGTGCAGGTGACGATGAACTGGTGTTAATGCTTTCTCCTGGGCTTTTAAAAGTTGAGCAGGCAAGCCGCAGAGACAACGATGATCTTCTCCTCGTTGCTTTAGAGTATATTTTTGGGCACAACCCTGAGCTTAAAACACTTAAAGTTGAAAATTATGTTTCATGCGACATCGTTTTAAAATACTTTCTAAAAGATGGAGAAATCCAAGTTGAGCGCCACCAGTTCTTCCAATTAAGGGCTCTTTGGCATGCAGAACATGATTACACTCCGGCACTTGAGACATGGACGCAAACTGGAAATTACGCTCACCCGATAAGGCCAGATATTCAATCGGGAACGCTTTATAGCCGTTATGTTCCGGCCATCAAAAAGACATTAAGTTTCAGAATGATTGATCAGGTAAAAGACCTGGATACATTTCATGACTGGCACAACCAACCAAGAGTGGCAAACTTTTGGGAACTGGCATTGCCAAAAGAAGAGCTTCTTCAATATATCCAAAAAGGTTTAAAAGACCCTCACACTTTGCCAATGATCGCTGAGTGCGACGGTGTTCCTGTCGGGTACTTTGAAATGTATTGGACTCGCGAAGACCGCCTGGCCCCTTATTATGAAAGTGAAGCTTACGATCGTGGATTTCACTTTCTGATTGGAAACACTGAATTTTTAGGATTCCAAAATACTGACAGCATCTTAAAGAGCTTGAGTCATTTCTTATTTCTCGATGAAGTGAGAACAAGAAAAATTATGGCCGAGCCAAGATCTGATAACGCTAAAGTTTTAAAATATGTTGAAACGTTTACGGCCTGGAGAAAACTTTACGAATTCGATTTCCCTCATAAACGTGCGGCTTTGCTTGAATGCAGAAGAGAGGTTTTCTTCATGGGAGATTACCTGTGAGTGACTGGCTGCAAGTTAACCTAAACCTTCTGGCAAAAACTTTGGGAGAGCTCTCTTATGAGCAAATCCTGAAAGCTGAAGAAATAGAAAAAGGAAAGTACCGCGTGCGTCTGCAAAGCGGAGCGGAGTACACTTTTTCTGCCTGGATGGGGATTTGGGATCACTTGAGGGTTGATGCTCAATCGATTAAAAAAACTGGAAGCACAGATATTTCAGCGGCTGCTTTTTTTATTGATGCTCAGGCCGACCTGGAAATGGATGATATTGTTCTAGGGAATTTCCTGGAAGAAATGCACAACAGTCTTTATTCGGACATCACCCTGTTAAATAAACAAAAAAATGTCTCTGCCCAAGAGATGAGCTACTGGAGTGGAGAAAAAGTTCAGGCCTATTTAAACGGTCACCCTAAGATTCTGCTTTCAAAAGGAAGAGTCGGTTGGGGAGCAAGAGAGCTAGAAGCCTATGCTCCTGAAAGCGAAATGCCGGTAAGATTATTCTGGGTGGCGATTAAAAAAGGCGCTTTAGAATTTTCTTTTGATGACCAGTACTCGATGACTTCTCTTTTAGAAGAGTCACTTGATAAAAATGAAATGAGTCGCCTTTTTGAAGTGCTTCAGGAAAAGAAGCTCTCATTTGATGAATATATCTTTCTTCCGCTACACCCTTGGCAGTGGGATCGCTTTGTGAAAATCCAGTATATGGAATCACTGGCCAAAGGAGACATGGTGGAGCTCGGTCTTTTTGGAGACGAGTACTTACCGCAAATTTCAATCAGGACACTTTCAAATATCTCTCGCCCTGAAAAAGTGGATATAAAACTTCCACTTACAATCTTAAATACTTCAGCAATCAGAGGCATTCCTGCACGTTATATTTCAATTGGAGCAAGACTCTCGCGATCGATCTTAAGCTTATGCCAGGAAGATGATCTTCTAAGATCGCTGAAGACGGATGTGCTAGTTGAAAAAGGTGGAGCAAGTTTTGAACATAATGCTTACTCTCAAGTTAAGAACTCGCCATACCGCTACAAAGAGTACCTGGGAGCGATCTGGAGAGAGAGCACGACATCTAAGCTCGCAGAAAACGAACAAGGGATTTTGACTGGAAGTCTTTTCTTTCAGGATTTAGAAAAAAAATCGCTGATCGGGGCTTACATCGCAAAATCAAAACTGACTAAAGAAGAGTGGTTGAGAGAGTATTTTAATTTCGTCATTGTCCCTCTTTATCACCTTCAAGTGAAATACGGACTTGGTCTAGTGTCTCACGGGCAGAATATTATTCTCAAAATGAAGAACTATGTTCCTGCTGGAATCATATTAAAAGATTTCCAGGGAGACTTAAGACTTTCAAACGATTCAATTCTAAACACTCGCGCTGACTTTAAAGAGCTGGCAATGAAGCTGGATAAAATGCCAAAAGAGTACCTAATCCACGACCTTTTAACCGGTCATCTGGTGACTGTGCTGCGTTTTGTGTCTGAAGTCATGGAAGAGAGCGACGGACTTCCAGAAATCAACTTCTACCAGATCCTGGCAGAAGTTGTAGAAAATTATATTAACGAATACTCAGTACCAAAAGAGCTGAGTTTTTTAAATGAAAAGATTCACCGAGTCCTGGTGAACAAAGTGCGCTTTAAGATCGGTTACGGGGACTCAAGTGAAAGGCCTAAACCAATGGTGGGAGTTGATTTGTTAAATCCACTTTATTTGGGTTTAAAACACAAAGAGGAAATCAATGGATAAACAATTAGACCTGGCCGGCGTAGGAATCGGACCATTCAATTTAAGTCTTGCCGCTATTTTAGATAAAACAGCACTGGATTATAAATTCTTTGATCAGAAATCTTCATTTGATTGGCATTCAGAAATTCTTTTTTCTGACTCTGATATGCAAACGTCTTACTTAAAAGACCTGGTGACTCCTGTAGACCCGACAAGCCGCTATTCGTTCCTCAATTACCTGGTGGAGAATGGACTTTTTCATGTTTTTATGAATACCGGAAGAACTAATGTAACCAGAAAGGAATTTGAGCAATACTGTCAATGGACTTCGAGTAAACTGGAAAAGAGACTCCAGTTTAATTCTCCTATTATCGCAGTCGACTACGATGGAAAGAGTTTTGTGCTTCAATCAAAGAACGAAACTTATAGAGCAAAAAATCTTTGTATCGGAACAGGTCTGACTCCAAGAGTTCCAGAGTGCACAGTTGAGCATCTTTCTAAGAGTTTCTTCCACGCTAAATCACCAGAGCTTAAAAACTTAAACCTTGAAGGCAAGGATGTATTAGTTATCGGAGGAGGGCAAACGGGAGTTGAGATCTTTAGAAATGCTCTAAATAATAAATGGTCCCGACCTAAGAGCATTAAACTTGTGACAGGAAGAATGGGGCTTCTTCCTTTAGATGAATCGCCATTTACAAACGAGTATTTTTCACCTGCCTATGTCGAAAACTTCTTTGATGTCTCTCTTCATACAAAAGAAGGAATCGTGAAGGCGCAAAAATACGCCAGCGATGGAAACACTCCTCATTATCTGGAAGGATTATACCAGGAGCTTTACCAGCGCCGCTTCGTCCAAGGTGACAACCTGGATTTTGAAATTTGCCCGAGCAGACGCCTTTCAATCGTTGAAAACATGCACGGTCGCTACCGCATGGTTATGGAAAACCACTTCACGAATGGAATGGATGAGTTCTTGGCCGACATCGTGATCCTGTGCACAGGGTTTGATGTGTCGGTTCCAAAAATGATTGAACCGATGAGAACAAAAATCATGTTTGATGAAAACGGACGTTTTCAATTAAATAAAGATTTCACTGTTAAATGGGAAGGCCCAAGTGAAAATAAAATATTCGCCTTAAACTTCAGTCGTCACATGCATGGGATTTCTGAGCCGCAGACAAGTCTGATGGCCTGGAGATCAGCCGTAGTGACTAATACGATTTTAAATGAAAAATTCTACCAGATTAACAACCAGGTCAGAAATTTTATGAACTATAGATAATGAAAAGGACCTTATGAAATCAATTCTCTCTGTCTCTGCATTTCTTTCGACACTTCTTTCAACATCTCTCTATGCTCAGTCATCAATGGAGCTGGATTCAATTGTTATCCGTGGAACGAAAGAGCAAAAAAAGTACAACGAAACAACTTCTAGTATCTCGGTTATTAAAAATGACGACTTTAAGGCCGGAACAATTGATAACTCAATTAACTCGCTTAATGGTGTTTCAAACGTTCAGATCAATAAGAATGGTGAGTCTTACAGTATCCGTGGAATCAACAACACTGGTGTAACAGGTGTTCTAAAAGACAATCTGGCCTCGACCATCATTGATGATGTTTTCCAGTCAGACCTGGCGATCCGCGCAGGTGTTTTTGATCTTTGGGACTTGGATGGAATGGAAATTCATAGAGGTGGGCAGGCGACCACTCAAGGGATTAACTCCCTGGCCGGGACAATCCTAGTCAACCACAAGGAGCCTTCTTTTTTTAGAGAAGGAAAGCTTCGTTTAGGTTATGGAAGTTTTGATAGAAAAGAAGCTGCTGTTATGACGAATAATGAAATCATTCCAGGAGTTCTGACTTCGAGAATTACTTATAATAAAGACGCTTCTGACGGGTATATTAAAAACGTTATTACCAATAATGATAAATGGGGAAGAAAAAATAAAGATGCAGCTAGAGCAAGCTTCCTTTATCAAATCAGCGATAGTGATAAACTGGTTTTTGATTTAAAAATGTTTAGAAATTCAACTGGTGGAACTTATGTTCAAGGGAGTGATCCATTTAAACACGAAGTTTTTGAAGACATCGATTATAAAAACAAGGCACACAATACTCAAGGATCTGTTCGTTATTATAAAAAGTTCAACGAAGATTTCTCCAATACGTTGATCGTGGCCTTCTCTAAGTCAAAACAAGAAGTTTCTTCTGATGCAGATGGGACTAAAAATAATCTGGCAGGCCTTAGAACAGAAGATTACAAAGACCAGATGATGACTCTGGAAAATCTGCTTCAATATAAATCGGGGAAAATCAACAACACCCTTGGTTTTAACCTGCATAACTACAAACTAAATGACTATCACCACTTCAATGTTATGTTCCCGATTGGCGGCTCAAATTATGCATTGATTGATGCTATCCAGGCACAAAAGAACCTAAAAACAGTTTACAGTTTATTTGATTCTTTCACCTATGATTTTACTCAAGAGCATTCGCTTAACCTGGGGCTTCGTTTAGAATACGTTGTTAACGAATACAAAACATTCCTCTACGGAGTGAGAAACGGAAACTATGGTGGGGCCAACACCACCATTGATAATTATGTCGCAGGAATTGTAGGGGATCATGGAGACGAAATTAAAAAGTTAATGGCATTGCCTAAACTAGGTTACGTCTATCACTTAAATACTAACAACGATTTTGGTCTTTCATACTCCCAAGCTTACAGAAATGGAGGAGTCAGTGTTAACCGCCGACGTGGAACGGCGAGCAGTTACGATCCAGAACTTACACATAACTACGAGATGTCACAAAAATACAACGATAAGACTTTCAATGTTTCAACCAACATCTTTTACACGAACTGGAAAAAACAACAGGTTCAGGTAAGAGTCGTTCAGAATGATCCGTACGATTCGAGTATTAAGAATGCTTCCTCATCAGAATTATACGGAGCAGAGGTTCAAGGGGGAGTGAAAATTCTTTCCCGTCACCATTTAGGCGCAAGTGTTGGGTATGTGGCCACGAAGTTTCTAAACTTCAGATCAGGCAGTACAAATTACGCAGGTAAAGAGTTTCCGAATGCTCCAAAATACACTGGACTTATTTCATGGAAGTCAGAAGTCACTGACAATTTGAATGTTGGTGTGATAGGACGTTTATTAGGACAAAGCTGGGCCAATGCTGAAAATACAAAAAGAGCACCAAATCAGTATTACATTGACCTGAATGCAGAATACGTTTTCTCATCTTACGGGATTGAAGTTTACACAAAAAACCTGTTCGATAAGGACTATTTAATTTATGATGGAACCCCAACATCAACGGCCTTCCCTGGAACATACCACCAGGTAAGCACTCCTAGAGAGTTGGGCGTCAGGCTGACTTACAACTGGTAATGAATATGAAAGTTTTCGCTGCTACAGACATTCGCGCTTTCACTGCTTCTCTGGCCGTCCACGGACTGGTGGTTTTAGTGGCATCGGCCGCTTTATATAAAGGCCCTGTGCAGACACTGGAACTCACAGGTGGGCGTGGAAATGGAAAAACAATTTCTTTAGATGGAATCAATTTCAGCAGACGTGCTCCAAGTGCACCTGCTGTCTCGAGAGCTCCAGTCAAAGAAACTTCAACATCATCTTTTGCCAAACCGGCAACTCCAGCAGAAAAAGCAATGACGACTGATTCAGTATCGGCCGTAGCAGCTTCTCACTCGATTGCAGGAACTGGTGGGAGTGCAACTGGAAGTGGTTCTGGCGGAGTAAGTGGTCTAGGGTTTGGTACAGGGGCAGGGGATTTTGATGGAGGAGTGCTTTTCTCACAAATAAAAAAACACTTTGAAACAAGATTAGGTTCTACTTTAGTGATTAAAGAAGATCAGCTTATTAAAATTAAAATTTCTCTTGAAAGTGATGGGACAGTGACGGCCGCGGATCTCATTCAAGGGAAACTTGATATGAGCACATTAAGAAAAATCTTAAGTGTCGCAAAAAATATTCCACTAAAGCATTTATGGAAAAGCGGCTCGCCCATCCCATCAGAATTAATCATTCCTCTTTTTCTAACGTCTAATTCTTAAAAAATTTTTTAGCGGACACATCTGTATTCATCAGCATTGGTGGCAACAATCACAGATAAAGATTTCTCTCGCCTTATGGCCGCTATTAAGAAAACGGCCATTTTTAAACGAAAAGAAGTTATTTTTTAGCTTCCTTTTTTGAATGATCTTTCGGATCTGTTGAGGTCGAAAGCTTTTTAATTTTTCCTTTTTGTAAAAGATCTCTTTCAACAATTCCTTTTGTCGTCGGAACCATATGAGTTGAAAAAGGTGTCTTTTCTCCCAGAACCTGTGCCTGAATAGTGATAGCAATTCGAACAGTGTCACCAATCAGCACTCCACCATTGTCCATTGATTTATTCCACACTATGCCATAAGTTTTTCTATCCACTTCACCTGAAAGGGTGAAAAAATAGTTGTCCTTCCCCCATGGGTCTTTTAATTTCCCTTTATAGACGCCTTCAAGTATGAGGGGACGCTTGATCCCTCTCATGGTTAAATAACCGCCGATAACCAGCTTTTTGCCTGCCTCTAGTTTTATTGGACCTGGGCTTTCAAAAGTGATTTCAGGATAATTCGCTGTAAAGAAGAACTCATGACCTCTTAAGTGAAAGTCTCTTTTTCCATCATTGGTGTCAACACTTTCAGCATTGATCGTGATTCTGATATTAGATAAGTCATTTTCAGCACTGTTGAGTGTGAAGTAACCTTGGTAGTCTTTAAACTGGCCTTCAACTTTCGTCATCAACATATAGTCGACATCAAAAGCAATTTTAGAGTGCTCCTTAATCAATTCAAAATCTTTGGCAAAAGATGAGACTGACCCGAGCATGAGTAAGCACATAAATAGTCGTTTCATTGAACCCTCCTCTGGGTGATTTAATTATATCAAAAGGGGGAGTCTGGCTCTATGGACTCAAGGTTTAAAAAATAGCACAAAACGCCCTATTCATGGTACTATCTCCTAGGAGACAACTATGAAAAAGAAGCACGATCATCACCATCATTTAGACACCCTTCATCCTATGGATTCCTTTGGAGTCGTCTCGGGTCTAACCAAACAGGTCAGAGTCACTCGCATGGAAGGACGATTGATTCCAGCGGTGCCTTTTCCACATAAACACAATTTTTTTCACCTGGTAGTCATTACAAAAGGATCGGGATGGCACGAGATTGATTTCGAACGTCATGATGTGAAAAAAGGCTCAATCTTTTTTATGCTTCCGGCGCAAGTTCATTCTTGGGCCATGAGTAAAGACACGTGTGGGGTGGTTATCGAATTTGAAGGGCTTTCGATGTTTTCAGGTGACGAAGCCTACAATATTTTTTCCGATGCACTTATGCCTTCAGTGAATTACTTTGAAGTCGCTGGAGCAACACGTGAAGAGATTTTCACTCACGCACAGAAAATGCTGAAAGAGTACGAAGAAGAGAAAAAAGATTTTGAAATTCTTCTAAGGCTTCATCTTGCAACTTTGCTGCTCCTGTTTTCACGCATCATTCAGGATCAACCGAAAAAAGTTTCCCGAGTCTCAAAATTTCGCGAAGACTTTATCAATCTCATTGAGAAGCATTATAAAAAACATCACCGTGTTGAGTTCTATGCAAAAACACTGGGGATAACTCCCAAGGCCCTCACAGCTAAAGTCAATCGCATTATTGGAAAGAGTGTGCGAGACCTGATTCAGGAGCGCTGTATTTTAGAAAGCAAAAGACTCTTAGCTTACTCCGATTTATCAGTGAGTGAGATTGCCATTGAATTAGGTTTTGATGACCCCAATTACTTCACGCGTTTTTTCACCTCGAAGACCAAGCAAAACCCAGGTAAATTCAGGCAAAAAGTTAGACAGGTTTGTTAGTTTTAAACTGGGCATTGGCCTTGCACTTACCATAGAGACCGGGAGGAATTTATGGAGAGTTTTTGGAGCGAAGTCAGTGGAAAGATGAAAGATGCTTTTGATAAAGTTGAGGACAAGAGTAAGAAAGACTTGAATCTTATCAAAAGTATACCAGCGATGTTATCTTTTTTAAGTGACTTAGAAGATGATGAAGTGTTGATGTGGCTTGATCAAGCACGCAAAATCAAAAAGCGCCGAGAGCCCAAATTTCCCCCAATTAATGGGGATTTTTACGACACTCGCCAATACCTCAATGGCGATGAAAAATTGGTGCTTGATAGTGTGCGAAGATTCATGATCGAAGAGATTGAACCAATTGCTACCGAGTATTGGATGAAAGGAGAGTTTCCTTTTCAGATTATCGAAAAAATGAAGAGGCTCAACATCATGGGACTCACATACAATAAAAATCTTGGCGGCCAGGAACGCAGCAATCTTCTGGAAGGAATGATTGGTGAAGAAATCGCACGCGTTGATGTTTCAACGTGTACTTTTTTCGGGGTGCACGCGGGACTGGCGATGAATTCAATTTATCACTGCGGTTCACCTGAGCAGATTGAAGAGTTTATTCCTCCGATGATTGCCATGGAAAAAATCGGTGCCTTTGGTTTAACTGAGCCGGAGGTCGGATCAGCTGCTTCTATGGGGCTTACGACAACGTGTAAACGAGAAGGTGACACCTGGACGATTAATGGTGAAAAAAAATGGATTGGAAATGCTACCTTTGCTGACATCATTATCATCTGGGCCAAAGATGAAGACGATCATCAGGTGAAAGGTTTTATCGTTGATCGCAACACCAATGGATTAGAAACAGAAAAGATTGAGGATAAAATGTGCCTAAGGATCGTACAAAATGCGATCATCAGAATGAAGAATGTCAAAGTGAGTGAAGAGCGCAGGCTTCAAAGGGCCAATAGTTTTAAAGATACCGCACGAGTGCTCAAGATGACCCGAGCAGGTGTTGCATGGCAGGCCGTCGGCTGTGCTCGTGGGGCCTATGAGCATACACTGAATTACACCATGAAGAGACGTCAATTTGACCGGCCGATTGCCGGCTTTCAGATGACCCAGGACCTTCTGTCACAAATGCTCTCCCAACTAACAGCAATGCAATGTATGGTGGCACGACTTAATTTATTGCAGGATCAGGGGAGTATGTCGGATGAACAAGCGTCACTGGCCAAAGTTTTTTGTACTGTCGGATGCCGAACGATTACCAGCATGTCCCGTGAACTTATGGGGGCCAATGGAATTTTAATCTCTAATAAAGTCGCGCGTTTTTTAGGAGATGCTGAAGCTCTTTATTCTTATGAAGGGACAAAACAAATTAATTCATTGGTGGTAGGAAGAGCAATTACAGGTCTTAGCGCGTTTGTTTAACATTTGCATTTTCGGCCTTAAAGATGTCCAAGTATTTTTTTTTCAGCTCTTTTATCTCAGACGGCCTAATCTCGGCGAATTTCTTTTTTAGGAAAGCGTTGATCTCAGGTGTATTCCAGGGAGATTTAAGTGAAATCGGGGCGAAGAGACCAGTGACAATGATATTTTTGGGAAGAGCGACAAACTTACCTTCCCATCCCATTTTCGTCATCGTAGAGAGCCCAGAATTGGTGCCGGCAATAAGGTAACGAGCGCGGTCTTTGTCGACAAAACGAAAGCATTGTTCAGTTGTGGGGAGTCGGGTGATGTTGCGGTTGGTTTTATCAAATTCATCAAACTTCGTTCCAAAACTGTCATTGATGATGGCGACACCTGGGTATTTCAGCAGGTCTTCAAAAGTTTCAAACTTAAACTCTTTGCCTTTTTTTACAAAAACTACAGTTTCATCCAGCATAAAAGCTTCGGCAGAGTAGTTATATAAAGCGAGGCGGTCTTCAGTTTTATAAGGCGGTAAAAGCATGTCGATGCGTCCGGCCTTCACTTCTTCCTGAGCGCGTCCCCATGTTTCAACATTGATAAATTCAACTTTTACATTGATATCTTTAAAAATCCTTTCGATGAGTTCTACAGATACACCTTTGAGTTGTTTTTCTCCTCGCTTGGCCCAAATAACCGGTGGATAATCAGGGTGACCTGTGACTTTGATGACTCGCTCATTAGGTAACGACATTTTTTTCAGATCAATTTCTGCGTGAATAGCAAGACAGAAGAATAGAGAGCTTAAGATTAAAAGCTTTTTCATTGCAGGTCATTATGACCTGAGGAGAAGTCAAAATCTATTGTTTAGTTAATGTCCAATAAAAAATTGATGTTGTCTTTAAGTTTACTTTTTAAGTTCAAAAGAAGAGCAGTAGCTGCGGACGAAATGTTCGATGTCTTCCCACATCTTATCATCACCCATATGAATCAGGATGCGACCGACAACGACACCAAAGATGTAATCCTCAAGTGTGTCCAGGATTTGCTGAGGCTGGATAGTATTGATCATCTTTTTATTGTTGATCAAGGTTAGGACTCTTTCTTCAAATTCAGGGTGGCGTTCGAAGATCTCCAGGTTTTCTTGAAAGCGTTTTAAAAATTTTGGGTCTGTTAAAAACTGCAACAGGATCACTCGGAAAATAACCAAGTCTTCTGTGAAGTGATTGATACGGTGGCGGACAAAAAGCAGACACTCATCAGTGATAGATTCTTGTACTGGGTAGGCGAGGTGAGTATAGCGTTTTTCTGTCGCTTTTTTCTCGACCATTCTCACTAACAGCTCATATTTCCCGCCGAAATAGCGAGTGATCAGCGCCACATTCACATCTGCCTTTTTGGCAATCATGCGGGTTGTGGCCCCCTTAAAACCGTGCTTGGCAATGATCTGTTCAGCCGCAGAAAGCAGGCGCTCCTCTGTCGCTAAACGATCTTTGTTTTTAGGTTTTGTCGATTTTGATGCCATATAAATTGAGCCTAACACCTTATTTTTTTAAAGGATAGCTAAAAATTATGGTTGTTACCAAAAAGTAATCACTTGATTACATCAAGGTTTTCAAGCATACTTGGGCAGTAAACAAAGTAATCGTTTGATTACATCACAAAAAGGACACACACATGCTTAAAACAATCGCCATAGTAGGGACGGTTGCGATGAGTACTAGTGCTTTCGCGCTCAGTCTCTCTGAATACCTTGCCCAGGTTGAAGGTCAAAGCTTACGTTACAAACAATCCCAGGCCCAGGCTGAAGGATCGAGACTAGTGTCTCGAGAAGCTGATCTTTTAACTTCACCAAACTTCTTCTTGGAAGCGAGAAAAAGTTTCGACACTTCTTTAGGAACACCTCCGATGTCTATGTATGACAGATACGACAACGATGTGTACCGCGCAGGAATTTCACAGCAGTTTAGTTTTGGTCTTGAGACTAAATTCTCTTATGCTGTAACAAAAAATGCTTATGAAGGATCAACTTTTAATCCTGATAAATATTGGGACGCTTCTCCAAGTGTTGAATTAACTATGCCTTTATGGGCCAATGGTTTTGGAAGCGGGATTAAGGCCCAGGAAGAATTAACCAGACAACAGAACAAAGCTGATGAATACGCAAATCTTGCGCTTTCACAGAATTTATTAATTGAAGCGGAAGTTGCTTACTGGCAATTATCTGCCTCTCAAGAGAGAGTGAAGATTCAAGAGCAGGCACTTACTGCGGGAAATAACATTCTTAGTTACGTACAAAAACAAAAGCAAAAAAACTTGGGAGAAAGTGCTGACGTTCTACAGGCAAATGCCTTAGTTGAAGCTTATAAACTTCAACTGCAGCAAGCGGTAAACGAGAGACTTCGTCTTTCAAGAACTTTTAACAAGTACCTAAATGCGAATGCAGATGCGCCAGTGCCAAGTCTTGATTCACTTAACTATAATTATCTTGAAACATTAAAGATCCCAGATCAAAGACCAGGCGATAGACTTGATGTGAAAGCAAGCCGTGCTCAAGCAGCACTGGCAAAAGCATCAAGTGACTTGATTCTTGAAAGAAACAAACCAACTCTTAATTTAGTTGGTGGTTACACTCTTCAAGGCCGTGGAACTGAGACATCGAAAGCTTTTGAGAACTCAGCAAAAACAAACCACGACAGAGGTTATGTTGGAGTGATGTTCCAGCTTCCATTAAACTTCAAAGCTGTGGCCGATGCAAAAGCAGGGGCACAAAGACTTAAAGACTCAGCTGATATCAATGAACAAAACCTCCTTTATACACAGGAGCAGGATTGGATTGATTTAAGACAAAGTCTTTCTGAATCAAAAGAAACATTAAAACTTTCTCGCACAATGGAGTCAGCTCAAAAATCAAAACTTGAAAACGAAAGATCGAGATTAAGACAAGGTCGTACGACAACTTATCAAGTTCTTCTTTTCGAACAAGACTACACACAAGCGCAGGCCTCTCGCGTACAAGCAGCGACACAAATCATTGCACTTGAGTCTCAATTGAAACTATACCAAGGGGAGAAGTAATATGAGTTTAGCTAACGTATCGATCAAAAGACCCATATTCATCACCTGTGTGATTATTGGTATTCTTGTTGGTGGTATCGCTGCCTTCAAATCAATGTCGGTAGATTTATTCCCGGACGTTTCGATTCCGGTTGTTACTGTGCAAACTGTTTATCAGGGAGCGGGGCCTCAAGAGATTGAAACACTTGTTTCAAAACCACTTGAAGATGAGATCGCATCGATTTCTGGTATTAAACGTCTTAAATCAAGAAACCTTGAAGGGGTTTCTATCCTTATTATCGAATTCAATGATGATAAAGACTCGAAAGTTGCCGAGCAAGAAGTCCGCGATAAAGTAAACATCGCTAAAGCTGACCTTCCAGATGAAGTAGAAGACCCGGTTATTAAAAAATTCGACCCGGCCGATACTCCCATCGTGTACCTATCACTTACAGCTGAAGGTTTAGGTGATGGAGAGCTTTTCGACTTAGCTGATAGAACTATCAAGCCTCGTCTTGAGCAGGTAGATAACGTTGGTGCGGTAGAAATTATCGGTGGTAGAAAAAGAGAAATTCACGTTCTACTAGATAGAAATAAACTAAAGTCCCGTGAAATCTCAGTTTCTCAGGTTGCTTCTCAAGTTGGAGCGATGGGGGAAAACATCCCGGCAGGTAAAGTTTCTCGTGGAGAAAAAGAACTTGTATTCAGAGGTGTAGGGGAATTCTCAAACGTTCCGGAAGTTGCAGATACACTTGTTAACCTTTATGGAAACGAGGTTCCAACTCGCGTAGCTGATCTTGGTATTGTTAAAGACACACTAGAAGATGAAACATCTCGTTCTTACCTAGGTGATAAACGAGTTCTTACTCTACAAGTTTACCGTCAAGCGGGATCAAACACACTGAAAGTTGCTCAGGACATTAAGAAAAAAGCTGAAGCGATCAACGTTGAATTTAAAAACGCGAAAAACGCTCCAAAACTAGATATCATTGTCGACTCATCTATTAAGATTGAAGACAACGTTAACGACGTTTATGAAACGATTATTATCGGTATTATCCTGACAGTTATCACTGTATTCTTCTTCTTAGGATCAGTGAGATCGACACTTATTACGGCACTTTCTCTTCCTGTTTCACTTATCGGGGCTTTCGTTCTAATTGGTGCGGCCGGATTTACGATTAACATTGTAACTCTTCTTGCCTTAACTCTAGCGGTAGGTCTTCTTATCGACGATGCCATCGTAGTTATCGAGAACGTGTATCGTTTCATGGAAAAAGGTTACGACTCTAAGGAAGCCGCTCAAAAGGCGACTGCCGAAATCCAGATGGCGGTTATTGCGATCACTTTGGTCGTTATGGCGGTATTCGTTCCGGTTGCGATGATGTCAGGGACAATTGGTCAGTTCCTTAAATCATTCGGTTTAACGGTAGCTTTCTCAATGGCCATCTCACTTTTTGTAGCTCTAACAATTATCCCGATGCTTGCTGCTTACTTTGGGGGAGAGCACCACGATATTAAACACATCCCTGCAAACCCTGGTGTGTATGACAAAACTCTTGGCCGAATGGTCAGAGGATTTGACCGCTTCCAGACATGGTTAGAAAACATTTACGAAAAATTCGTTACGTTTACTCTAAAGTCGCCACTGGCAACAATTGGTGCAACGTTATTCGTTTTCTTCTTCTCTTTCTATGTAGCAGGATTTCTTCCAGGGGAATTCGTACCAGATGATGACTCTGGTGAATTGAACATTACGCTTGAACTTGCTCCAGGAACAAACATTGATGAAACAGCAAGAGTAGCAAAAGAAATCAAAGATATCGTTCAAAAGAATGACATCGTAGACTTCGTTCTTTATACCGCAGGTAACGAAAACGGAGAGGTTAACAAGGCCACTTACGTAGTAAAGCTGAAACACGAAAGACATGGAATCAAAACAGAAGATTTCAGAAACACACTTCGTGAGCAGTTGGTTGCTTATAGAGACATTGCAAACCCAATCGTTAAAAAATTCGATACATCTGGAATGGGGCGCCAGCCGGTTATTCTAAACATCACTTCTCCAAACGCTGAGGCGCTGGAAAGAAGTGCGATGAAGGTTTTTGAAGCAATGAAAAAAGACCCGCGCTTAGTTGACGTTGACTCTAACTACCGCACAGGTAAGCCAGAGCTTCAAGTAAAAGTTAAGCCAGGTAAGGCGAAAGAATACGGTATCAACACTAAAACTCTGGGAGCTGAACTAAGAGCTCAGGTTGAAGGGGCGACTCCGGCAGTATTCCGTGAAAATGGACAAGAGTACGATGTCCGTGTTCGTTTACTAGATGAACAGCGTGACTTAAAGAAACTTTATAATCAGGTTTATGTTCCAAACATCAACCACCGCTTAGTAAAACTTTCTGATATCGCTAATGGAGTTGAAACAACAGGGCCAGCGTCGATTGAAAGGATGAACCGCGGTCGTTTCATTGAGCTTTCTTCTGGGTTAAAACCAGGAGTCGGTCTAAACCAAGTTATGGCCGAGTATATTGAGAGAATGACGAAAGGGGATTTAAAACTTGAAGACGGTGTAAACCTGAACCTTGGTGGTGACGCCGAAGATATGGCAAAACTAATGACATCAACAATGGTTGCTGTTGGTTTTGGTATCCTGGTTATTTACCTGATTCTTTCTTCTCTGTATGAGTCGTTCATCACACCGATAACGATCATGCTTTCTCTTCCGCTTGCCATCAGTGGTGCATTCTTCGGTCTGTTCCTAACTGGTAAGTCGATTAACTTATTTGCAATTTTTGGATTCTTTATGTTGATCGGGGTTGCCGGTAAAAACGGGATTCTAATGGTCGACTTTGCAAAAGTACTGATGGAAGAAGGGCGCGATAGATTCTCAGCGATCATCGAAGCTGGAAAAACCAGACTTCGTCCGATCCTGATGACATCTTTTGCTCTTATCGCTGGTACTCTTCCGATTGCTTACGGTCTAAACCCGGCATCGAGAACGAGAACGTCGATGGGAGTGGCGATTGTAGCAGGGGTTGCTCTTTCAACAATCCTGACTCTGGTAGTCCTTCCTTCGATCTTTGTTTACATCGACAGATTCAGAGTATGGGCCAATAAGTTTGGTACAAAAATGACGACGAACAAAGAAAAGAATGAACATGCTCCTAAACATGAAGTAGCGGTTGAAACAGAAGGTGAGTTGAATACTGACAACATGGTGACAAAGTAATCATGAATGCAATAATGAAGAAATCAAAAGAAAATGGACGCGATCGTTTGATCGCGTCCGCTCTTAAGCTTTTTTCGGAAAAAAGTTTTCATGCTGTTTCTGTCCGTGAAATCTGTGACGATGCCCACGCTAACCCAAGCCTGATTTCTTTCCACTTTGGTGGAAAGGATGCCCTCCTGGAAGTGATTTTTGAAGAAGAGCTTTTAAGCTCACGATTCCAGGAGATGGTTAACATTCTCTCAACACCTACCTCTAGTGTTGATTTAGAAGTGAAGCTGACTCTGTACCTGAATTCCTATGTGAGTTTTTATCTTGAGAATAAAGAAGTCGTAAGTCTTTATCTTGAAGAGCTGGAGAAGGGGCACGACCTTGCCAGAAAAATTCTTTCTCAAACCTATGGAAAAGTCTGGGATCGATTGCATCTTTTTATTCAAGAGGCCCAGGCCCAAAAATTTATTAGACCGGAATGGGATTCGAAAATTGTTTGTTTTCAAATCATCAGTCCATTCTTTTGTCTTATCAGAAGCAGAGTCACTAACCTGCGCCGTGCTGAATGCACGCTGGATGATGAAGCATTTACCGAAAAACTAATAAAGCAAATTGTTTGTTCCATTAAGGAGTAAAATATGAAAGGGGATATCTATCAATTCGAACTAAATAATCAGGATCATGAGAAATTCTCTCTCGAAGAATACCGTGGAAAAACTCTGATGATTGTTAACGTCACTAGTGACTGCACGATGACTTACCAAGATAAGAAGTTGGAAAAACTTTATCAGAAGTACAAAGACCAAGGCCTTAACATGCTGGCCATTCCAAGCTCAAGTTTTAATACCGTGACTAATCAAAACCTCAAACATTACAGCTTCCCAGTGGCCGAAGAAGTTTCTTTGCGTGGAGAAAGCCAACACCCACTATACGATTTCTTAACCCATGAAGCGCCAGAGGCAGTCGAGCAGTTTTATAGCATTGCCAAGCGAGCTTTTATCGCCCAAAAAATGGATGAGGGCATGGTTACTGATGTGTTATGGAATTACGAAAAGTTTCTCATTGGTAAAGATGGTGAAATCATTCAGCGTTTTTCTTCGGAGATTGAGCCGGATGACTCACGCATTGTCCGTGCGATTGAAGAACAGATCCTCTAATCATTGCGTGTCATAATTCCTTAGTTGCTTCTTTTCGGAGCTTTGTTTAAGGTTACAAGAGTAAAATCTAAAACCAAGGACAAGGTATGATTGATTTATATTACTGGACCACTCCAAACGGTCATAAGATCACTATTTTCCTGGAAGAAGCAGGCCTTCCTTACAAACTTCATCCCGTCAATATTATGAAGAACGAGCAGTTTAATCCTGAGTTCTTAAAAATTGCCCCGAATAACCGCATTCCGGCCATTGTCGATAACAATCCTGAAGATGGAAAGGGACCAATGTCGCTTTTTGAATCTGGAGCGATTCTTTGGTACCTGGCCGAAAAAACTAAAAAATTTGTTCCTCACGATAAACGTGCAAAGGCCGAAGTGTCTGAATGGCTTTTTTGGCAAATGGCAGGACTTGGGCCAATGGCCGGACAAAATCATCATTTCAATATGTATGCTCCTGAAAAAATCCCTTACGCCATGGAAAGGTACACTAAAGAGACGGCCCGTCTTTATGGCGTGCTTAATAAAAATTTAGAGGGGAAGGATTGGGTTGCGGCCCAAGAGTACACGATTGCTGACATGGCCATTTACCCTTGGATTGTTCCTCATGAAAACCAAAAACAAAACTTAAATGACTTTCCTCATCTAAAAAAATGGTTTGATAAAATGAAGGAAAGAGAAGCGGTCAAAAAAGCTTACGAGATTGCTGAAGGGATTAAGTAATGAAAGTTGAGATCAGCCAGAAATTTCTCACTCTAAATGATGGAATGAAAATCCCTACTGTTGGATTTGGAACCTGGAGAGTGAGTGATGCCGATGCTCCTAAGATTTTAGATGAAGCCTTCGGAGCTGGTTACCGCTTGATTGATACGGCCAGCATGTATGGCAATGAAGTCGGGATTGGTAAGGCCATTAAAGAGAGCTCACTTTCCCGCGAGGAAATTTTTCTTACCACCAAAGTCTGGAACTCTGATCATGGTTATGATGCCACGTTAAGAGCAATGGATAAAAGTTTAAGCAATTTAAAAACCCCTTATGTTGATCTTTACCTCATCCACTGGCCGGGAGTGAATTCTGAAAAATACATTCCTACATGGAAGGCCTTAATGCGTTTGAGAAAAGAAGGGATCGCCCGTTCTATTGGGGTATCAAATTTCACAATTGATCATATGGAAAGACTGATTAATGAAACAGGCGTTGTTCCGGCCGTTAATCAACTGGAGCTTCATCCTTACTTTCAACAAAAAGAACTGCGCGCTTTTCATGACAAGCATAAAATTGTGACAGAGGCCTGGAGCCCACTGGCCCGCGGAAATCTTTTTGATGATAAAGTGATTGTTTCTTTAACAAAAAAACACAATAAAACTCCAGCTCAGATTGTTCTTCGCTGGCATTATGAAAATGGAATCATCGCCATTCCTAAGTCGGGGAATCCTTCGCGAATGCTGGAGAATTTGAATATCTTTGATTTCCACTTCGATAAAGAAGACCTGGCGCAAATGGATTCACTGGATGATGTTAGCGGCAGGACAGGGGCCAATCCGCTGACTGCAGACTTTTAGGATAAAATGGAAAATCAAATTCAAATTGTAATCGAGTCCCGTGCAAAAGATTTGGCAGGAATGCCTATTACCAGAGTTCTACCTTGGGTTAAAAAGCGCATGGTAGGTCCTTTTATTTTCCTGGATCATATGGGGCCAGTGCATTTTGATAAAGACCATAAGCTGACAGTGAATGCTCATCCACACATTGGGCTTTCCACTCTTACTTATCTTTTTAAAGGGCGCATTCACCACAAGGACTCCATTGGTTCAAGTGTAGTAATTGTTCCAGGTGAAGTGAATTGGATGACTGCAGGTAAGGGGATTTCTCACTCTGAAAAAACACCTGCTGATGTCATCGGTCATGAAAGTGACATTCATGGACTGCAGTTTTGGGTGGCATTGCCTGATGAACTTGAAGATATGGAGCCTTCATTTACCAATCACAAAAGTCACGAGATCCCAAAAATTGAAAAAAACGGCGCTGAGATTTGTGTTGTTGTAGGGGAGTTCCACGGACAAAAGTCTCCGGTAAAAGCATTTAGCCCGATGATCTTTTTAAATATCGAAGCTAAAGAAGACTATTCATTTGAATATTCGGCCCCAGAGTTTGAAGTGGCCTTCTATTTGATTGAAGGGGAAGTTGACCTGGGAGAAAAGAAGTTTTCTAATCATGAGATGATCGTACTTGAACCGGGGTCTAGTATCCGCGCTCAGATTAAAAAAGGTTCGCATTGTGTACTGGTAGGAGGAAAGTCTTTTCCTCACCCAAAATTTATCTGGTGGAACTTTGTCTCAAGCTCCAAAGAAAAAATGAACACGGCCAGGGACAACTGGAACTCGGGAAATTTTCCTCAAGTGCCAGGTGAGACAGAAAAGATCATGGCCCCTACTGATAAGATTCTCTAATCTTCACGCGGTGGATGTTGTAGGCACCACTCAATAAAACTCTGAGTTTTGGGAGAAACAAAACGCTGTGGTGGATAGACAAAACTCACAGTCACAAAGGCCTTCCAGGTCATCTTTTCCATTTGTCAATAAAAGTGGATTAAAAGCAGAAGCGAATTTAACAAAAGAGTATTTTTTGAGCTCTCTGGGGTGAGTTGGCAATCCGTGTTTTTTGATGAAGGCAGGAGTGGCCCAAAGGCTTCCTTTGAGATCAGTGAATTTTCTGGCAATAAGACTTGAGTCTTTCAGTTGCCCAAGCTCACTAAAGAGCGCTACACTTTACTTATGAAATTTTAACTATTCAAATCGGTAAAGTAAAAAATAATTGAGTATAGAGGAAGGCCCGTGGAAACGGGCTTTTTCAAAGAGCAAGTCAAAGGCCCGGTTAAGCTAGTAGCACTTAAATTAGAAGGCGACGAACAGGCCGATCTTAAAGTGCACGGCGGTTTAGATAAAGCGCTTTATGCCTATTCAATTTGAACGCATGATCTAAACGTTTTCGATGGCCTCTACCAGATAAGTAAAGTCGATCGGCTTAGTCACGTGGTCAAAAAAACCGGCGTTTTTTGTTTTTAGTCTGTCTTCAGGCATCGCATGTGCTGTGAGAGCAATGACTGGAGTTTCTACTTCCATTGAACGCAGCTTCTCAATAACCTGAAAGCCATTCATCTTTGGCATTTCGATATCCATTAAAATGACGTCATAATGCTTCTCTTTAATTTTACAAAGAGCTTCATTGCCATCAGAGGCCACATCAGCATCACCGCCGTATGAACTTAAAAAGAGCTTAATGATTTCCAGGTTGTCGATAGAGTCATCGACAATCAAGATGGATTTCGATTTAAGTGACCTGTCGGTTTTTTCAATCTGTTTAGGTTTATTGGAAGCCCTAAGACTATGGTAATCAGTAAAGCTGATTCCAAAAGTGCTTCCAAATGTAAATTCTGAATGAACAAGTTCCACGTCGCCTCCTAAGGCTTCGGCAATTTTTCGCGAAAGAATAAGACCTAAACCTGTCCCAGTGCGCGCTCTGCTTTGGCATTTATCTGCCTGGACATAAGGCTGGAAAATGCGTGAAGCTTCTTCTTCATTCATTCCCGTGCCAGTATCTTGAATTAATATTTTAAATTGATTTTTTTGTTGTCCTCTTTCTACTTTGATTGTGATGCCGCCTTCATCAGTAAACTTCACTGCATTTCCAACCAGGTTGATAAGCACCTGCTGAAGTCTACTTGGATCGCTGGTGACATTTTCGAGGAAAAGGTGATTAGGCTCATAAGTGAGGAAGATATCTTTTTTTAAGCATTCGGCATGGAAGAGCTCAATCACTTCAGCAATTAAGAGATCCAAATCAAATGGTCGCATCTGGATATCGATTCTTCCGGCCTCTACTTTAGAGAGGTCGAGAATATCGTTAATTAAATGGTGAAGGTTTTTCCCATTTTTTAAAATGATATCCAGGTATCTTTGACGATCGTCTTTTGAGATGTCATCTTTTTGTAAGAATTCAGCGAACCCCAGGATGGCCCCTAGAGGAGTCCTGATTTCATGACTAATGTCAGCGATAAATTGAGTTTTTAGTTTGAGGGCCTTAAGGGCCATGCTTTGTGATTGTTTGAGAGCTTCTTCGCGATCTTTCTTTTTAGTCAGGTCTCGTGTGATCACTGAAAAGCCGATGTGGACACCTTGAGCGTCGTCGAGCCTGCTGATGGCAAAGTTGGCCCAAAACGATGTACCATTTTTTCTCACCCTCCAGCCTTCTTCTTCGATTCGTCCAAAAATAAAGGCCTGTTTTAGATCGTGTTCAGGATGATTGTTTTCGATGTCATCCATCGTATAAAAGCGGGCGATATGGGTTTTTGACGCTTCACTATGCTTGAGTCCCATCAATCTCTCAGCTCCGCTGTTAGAAGAAAGAATGATGCCTTTGGTGTCGAGAATATAGACGGCGTGATCGACCATTGAATCAATAGTCAATTTCGACATCTCGTATGAATTAGATAATTCTCCATTGAACTGCATTCTTGCGTGCACCTTTAAAGTCGATCAAGTTTTTTTGCGTATAAAGATTTCTCACACAACAATATGTTTTCAAACTCAATATTGTATTAAGAAGATTCAAGAGGTTTTCAAGTCACTCCGAGGTGAGATTTTATCTAAAGATAAGCAAAAAAATGCTTAATGAAATCTTAATATTGAATGACCAATACGCGGTTATCGCAAAAGTATTTTATGTTATCTTTTGTGAGTTAAGATTTTTTCAGGAAATGGGCCCCTATCATTAGCCTTACGAATTATTTAATAATTTTTACTTGGAACCAGTCTTCGAGAGGGATTTTCCGTATTCCCGCCATAGAATATGCGTGAGGTAGGCCTTTGAAGATGACCATTCGTCTTCATCGACCAGGCCTGATTCAATGGCGCGGGCGATGATGAGGTCTTTTTTTGGATAGGCGTTAGTGTCTCCCATGCATCTCATCGCGATCATTTCCACAGTCCATGGACCGATGCCCTTAATTGCGAGCAGTTTTTTTCTGGTCTCTTCTAGATCAGCGGTTTTTGAGATCACTATTTCTTTACTTTCAACGAGGCGAGAAAGCTCTCTAATGGCATTGGCCTTATGGCGAGTCATCCCCAGTTCTTCTAGCTTGGCATCTTTTAAGAGAGCAGGAGATGGGAAGATGTAGACGTCTTTTGCTTCTGACTTCTTAGAAATTTTTTTCCCGTATTTTAAAACCAGGTCCTTCATTTTTGCCTTGGCCAAAACGGTAGAAACCAACTGGCCGAGGATGATAGAGACTGCCGTTTCGTAATTGTCAAACGCTCCCGGGATTCTGATCCCGTTCGCATGAACTTTTTTACTCTTGGGCAGATCGTTTGGATTATGTTCGGTATCAAAGAGTGACTTTAAGCTGCTTATAAGAGGGCGTACCATCATCAGATGAATATTGGTCAATTCAAGCTTGAGCGCCGATTTACGGGGCTCATAACTCACTTTGAGTGTCCCGTAACCTTTGCCATGAGGAATATAGCGTAGGAAATAATCCGGGTGAACTTCCTCTAGTCCATAAGTTTCATGTCTTCCTAAAAAGGCCATGATAGAGGCCCAGTCATAGGGGGGCCTGATTGCAAGATGTAAAATGATTTGGTCTTTAGGGATTTTTTCAGCATGCTCTTTTCTTAACTCGCTAGGAGCCAGATTGTAGAACTCTTTAAAGGCTTCATTAAAGCGGCGGACAGATTTAAAACCTGCGGCCAGAGCAATGTCAGCGAGTGGCCCTTGAGTCTCCATGACCAACAAGCGAGCAAAGTGCAATTTTTTTGTAGTGATAATTTCAATCGGTGAAGCTCCCAAGTGCTCTTCAAAAAGCCTTCTAAGATGCCGGTCACTCATACCTAATTTTTCAGCGAGAGTTTGAACACTGAGTTCTTCAACAGAAGACGCAGTGATGGCCTCGTCAATTAAGCGCAACGCTCTTCCTACACTGACAGTTGTTCCTTCCAGGAGTTTACTTCCTGGAGCAAGATCGGGATGGCAACGCTTGCACGGTCTGTAACCGGCCTTTTCGGCTTGAGAGGCACTTTTAAAGATCACAATGTTTTCAGGTTTGGGCCTTGCTGGACAGACTGGACGGCAATAAATGTGAGTTGTTTTTACTCCAAAGTAAAATCGTCCATCGTAACGAGGGTCACGGCGTTGGATAATTTTCTTATAGTCTTTTTGAGATAAGTCCGTCATGTGCTCTATTATATTATGGACACACAGATGCTACTAGCGGTTTTCGGACGCGAACATGCTCTAGTATCAGCGGCGTTACCTACAAAAAAAGAAAATAAATAATCCACTAACCCTTGCACTGGAAAAAATGAACTCCATCTTATGTGCATGGAAGTTAAAACCTATATTAAAGAAAACTGGCTGACGAAAAATCCAAAGAGAGACGGTCTCAATCCAACTCTTCTTTTAATGTCACTACTGCTGGCCTCCAGCTTCATTTACATCAATGACTTCTTCAATGCCCCTCTTTGGATGTCGGCCACGGGTGAACAAGTTTTTACTAAGCATGAGTGGTGGCGTGCCTGGACCACACTTTTTGCGCACGCAGATCTCTCACACATTTTAGGGAATCTATTTTTATTTTTTCCGTTCTCATATTTTTTGATCGCTTATTTTGGTTTTTCATTTTTCCCATTTTTTGGTTTCTTTGTCGGAGGTCTTGTTAACCTCGTGGTTCTTTCAACTATGCCCGCCCATGTCTCTTTAGTTGGCGTTTCGGGAGTGGTGAATTGGATGGGGGGAGCATGGCTTGCCCTCTCATGGTTAGTTGACAGGCGAGAATCAAAAGGAAGAAGAGTGCTCAAAGTGATTGCGGTCACTATTGTTTTATTTGTTCCTGATAGTTTCAAACCAGAGGTGAGTTATCTTAGTCACTTCTTAGGATATTTCGCTGGTATCTTCAGCGCGATGCTTTTTTATTTCATAAATAGAAAGAGCATTCTGGCAGAAGAAGTCGTGGAGGAAATTCCGGAAGAATATGGCCACATCTTGGGTGATGAATATATGCTTTTTGATGAGCCT
This sequence comes from Bacteriovorax sp. As-1, assembly GCF_058446905.1. NCBI lineage: Bacteria > Pseudomonadati > Bdellovibrionota > Bacteriovoracia > Bacteriovoracales > Bacteriovoracaceae > Bacteriovorax > Bacteriovorax sp. As-1. The sequence continues at coordinate 365,497 of NZ_CP184341.1, read as the reverse complement.
CGCTTGGAAGAGTGGGGCCATCATCAAGAAGAGAGTCCGAAAGAAACTCTGGATAACAAAAAAGGCGAGATCACCGTTTATAAGTATGATGAACTCACACCAACTACAGCTCCGAAGATTTTAAAGTCCCAGTATCATTAAAAGGAATAGTGAAAGGTCCTATTTCTGCACTCCCTTGAATTTTGTAAGGCATACCTTCTTTTTTGATAAAGAGCACGGCCGAATCTAAAATATCTTTATAGGCCAGTTTTAGAGGAAGAGAGACCAAGGTTTTAGTTTTGGATTTGACCAAAACTTTTTCTTTATAAGATCCAGTGGTGACAGTCTTTGAATTAATATCCAGAGTGTACTTTAAATTTTTGACATCAAAGTCGATATTGTTTGGGTTTTCTACTTCTAGGACAACGTCGAGGTCCAAGTTAGAAAAAGAAAGGTTTGTAATCCTTACATCTTGCAGCTCAACTTTAGGGGGTTCAACAACCTTCTTTAAGCTCGAGCAGCCAGAAAATGTTATCACTATGGTCAGAATTAAAAATAGGGTCTTTAATCTCATAAAATCCTCAAGATATGTTCTCTGACATCCATAGACAAATCAAGGATTTTTCATAATTACGAATAACAATATAAATTTTTTCTAAAGATTTATTTCTGCTATTTATAAAGACAGAAAATGATAGTTCAATAGTAATAATATGCCTATTTGAATAGTGTTTTTTATTGATGCGAGACAGGAGTTCTGGGCAAATGAATACTATGCAATCAGATTATTTAATGGATGTGATTTTAAAATTATCGCGCACTAGAAGTGTGCAGGCAATTATTGAGATCATCAGGCATGCGGGAAGAAAACTCACAGCAGCAGATGGTGCCACATTCATTCTAAAAGATGTTGATAAGTGTTATTACGTTGATGAAGATGCCATTGGCCCTTTATGGAAAGGAAAGCGTTTTCCTATAGAAGATTGTATCAGCGGTTGGGCCATGCTCAATAAGCACCATACGGTGATTAAGGATATTTATAAAGACCCACGCATTCCTATTAATGCCTACAGCCCGACGTTTGTGAAAAGCTTAGTGATGGTTCCTATTAATGTGGACACTCCTATCGGTGCGATTGGAAATTACTGGGCGACAGAGCATGAAGCAAGTGAAGAGGAAGTCGATTTGTTAAAATTCCTGGCCGAAGTCACCGCGATTGCTATTCAGAATGTTGAAATTCTCGATCAGTTAGAGAATTCTTTAAGTGCCTCTCATGAAAAAAAACGCGAAAATGATGAATATATGGGCATCGTCGCCAACGAACTCAAGGCCTCAAAAAATTACCGCTTTGCCATCTCTAACGAAATGGAACGTTTAAGTTCGCTTATCATTGGTCAGATTCACGAACTTAAACAAAATGAAGGGCAATTAAAGAAAATCATTTACGAAATTTCACTCAAGCAGCTCAATGAGATGGATGGTCTTTTAAGGGACTTTTTACAAGTTAAAAGATTGTAAAAGCACAGCTTAAATTTCTTTCTCTTCTTAGCTCTTGCTCCAGCTCAAAATCCATTTGCTCTTTAAAACTGTAAAACTTGCAGTTTCTATTTAGTAATTTCTTCAAGAATTGTTCTAGCATAGATCTCCTCCTGTTAAAGGCATCATCGCCCATTTTAGGACTTTCCTCAATACTCTTGAGGAAAGTATCATATTGTGATACTTTTAGCCTAAGCGTGGAAGTCTTTTACAAGGGAGAGTGCTCGTGTCACAGATTGATCAGTTTCTCAATGCTCTTAAGCGAGCACTGAAGACCAAAAATATTATTTATAAAGATCTAGCTCAGTCTCTTGATCTCAGTGAGTCCAGTGTAAAACGTATTCTTGCTGATAAGTCTATTAGCCTTGAGAGGATTGAGGAAATTTGTCGTGCTTGTGATTTAAGTTTTGCTGAGATTTGCAAAAACGCTAATTTTGAAGAGGAGATTTCAGGGCACACGCTTTCAAAAGAGCATGAAAAAGTATTGGCCGAAAATCCGAGGCTTTTACATTACTTCATTATGCTCAATGATGGAATGACTCCACAGAAGATAGAAAGGGAATTTGATATTTCGGCCAATGAATCTAAAAAACATTTACTTCTGCTGGATAAAATCAATCTCATTGAACTTCATCCGCGCGATCGCGTGAAGTTAAAAAATAAAGCGGGAACTTTGCGCTTTCGCCGTGATGGAGCCGTCGGGAAGACTCTTTTCTTGCAGACGAAAAATAATTATCTTAATTATGATTTTAATGAAGAAGGTGATTACATCCGTTTCTCAACCAATTCTTTTGGACCTGTTTCTTTAGCTAAGTTTAAGAAGAAATTTGATAAGCTTGTCGCTGAAATCCAGGAAGAGTCACGCGTTGTAGAAAAAGATGACAATGAAGCCCACGATATTGGGATACTCTTGGCAATGAGACCATGGAAATATCCCCTTGAAGCGATTAAAAAGAAATAAAATCTTGCATGGCATGCAAACGAAGCAATTAATCCACGATGTTTTGAGTTCCTTACTTTATCTTTTTGCATTTGTAGAAAATGATTCTGTGATAATATTTTCCATTATTAGCAATAGTGATGGAATCAGTGCTCTTTGAAAGAAATTAGTCGGTTATTAAAAAAATCCCAATACAAAAGAATCATTTTCCTCTTTTGTATTGTTTCAGTTCTGCTACTCATTGGAGTGACCGTGGAACTTGGGTTTTCGTATTTTTATGAACTCAAAAGGGCCCGTTCTGATGCAGACAATTTAAATCAGGCCTTTCAGACTCAGATTGAAAGCACTTTTAAAAAAGTTGATATGGTTCTTCTTAACACAATAGATTTGTTAAAAAGCCGCGACTCTATGGAAGACTGGAAGACTGAGGAATTAGCGAAAATCCTTATCGAAAAAAATCGCTTCATCCCTGAAGCTCAAAATGTTTTTGTTGTCGGAAAAGATGGGCGCGATAGAGTTCGCTTTAAAATTAGCAGCAAGTTCAATCTAGGGGACCGGGATTATTTTTATAAGCAATTTTCCAGTGTTGAAAATAAACTTGTTTTCTCCAAACCATTAGTAAGCCGCGAGACCGGTCGCTTAGTTATTATATTGAGCCGTAAAATCCTGGATAAAAACAATCAGTTTGCTGGAATCGTGGCCGCAGGTGTGCCTCTGATTCATTTTAGCAAGTTTTATTCGGAACTAAATCTTCTTCCTGATTCGGCCATTACTATCAACGGCATCGACAATCTCCTTTACTCCCGTTATCCATGGGCTGAAAAGTTTATAGGTTTTCCTCTGCAAAATCAGGATACGATCCGAGAGTTATTTTACCACAATAAGCGTGCTGTTTTTGCTGAGAAAAAATCCCGCATTGATGGAGTGACTCGAATTACGAGTGCCAGACGCGTCGGTGATTATGATTTTTTTGTTATAACGGCCCTCTCTAAGAGTCAGTATATGGCAGGTTGGTACACGAAGTGTGCAATCTATATTCTCAGCTTTATTATTCTTTTCGTTTTCGCTTTAAATTTTTTAATCCACTCGCTTAAGGCCTTAAATGACCTGGAAGAGCAAAGAAAAGTGGCCGTGCAGAATGCCAAACTTACTTCGTTAGGAGAGATGGCCGGAGGGATTGCCCACGAGATTAATTATCCGTTAGCGATTATTTCTGGCCGGGTGAATTTAATGATTAAGAGTATCGATTCAAATCAATATGATCCTGAAGGATTTAAAACATCTTTGGACAAGATTGGACAAACGACAGAGCGAATCGCCAAGATTGTTAAAAGTCTTAAGGCCTTTTCACGCACTAATGAGCAAGACCCTTTTGTTCCGACTCAGGTTAAAGATGTAATTGAGCATACGATTGAAATTTGCCGAGAGAAATTCAGGACAAGTCCGGTTTCGTTAAAAATTGATTCTATCCCAGATATAAAAATCAACTGCCGCGAGTCTCAGATCGTTCAGGTCGTTTTAAATCTTCTGAGCAATTCCTTTGATGCTGTTGAAAAATTAGATGAGAAATGGATCGAGGTGAAGTTTGAGGTCATCGGCACTGAGAAGATTTTAATCAAAGTCATCGATAGTGGGGCGGGCATCCCGGAAAATGTCGCCAATAATATCATGCAGCCGTTTTTCACAACGAAAGAAGTGGGTAAAGGGACGGGGCTTGGGCTTTCGATCTCTAAAGGGATTATCGAAGATCACAACGGGAAGATCTACCTGGATAAGGAAGTTTCTAATACTTGTTTTGTGATTGAGATGGGAATTGTCGTTTAAAAACTTACCAATCGATAGGCTTATAGTCTTTTAAGAACTGCCCACACCAATGTTTCCCCGAATTAATCCCGTCAATAAATGGATCACAAATTCTCGCCGCTCCATCAACAATATCCAGAGGTGGTTGGAAGTCATGCACTTTCTGTTTGTACTCAGAGATTTGTGCCGGGTCTTCATCAGTCACCCAACCAGTATCAACAGCATTCATGAAAATACCGTCTTTAGCAAAGTCAGAAGCTGACGTGTGAGTCATCATATTAAGAGCGGCCTTCGCCATATTCGTGTGCGGGTGGCGGTCTTCTTTTTTGAAACGATAGAACTTTCCTTCCATCGCTGTCACGTTAACAATATGTTTTTTACCTGTGTAATCGCGTCTCATCATGTGTACCAGGCGGTTACATAGAATGAAAGGCGCTACAGCATTTACTAACTGAACTTCCAGCATTTCCGGAGTCTGGATTTCTCCTAAGCGAAGTCTCCAGCTGTTGGTTGTACGAAGGTCGACCTGTTGAAGATCGGCGTCCAGTTTTCCTTCAGGGAATACTTCTTCTGCCACAAGTGAGTTATCAAAGCTGTATGGAACTTGAGAAAGTTCAGCAGAGGCCCTGATACCAACTCCTGGGCCCTCTCCGTGCCACGTAACAGGTAGAGCGTGTTCACTCGAAGGGGTGCTTCCATAAGTCAGTTGGTTAAGTTCAGTTTTAAACTCCTGATGGTTCTTTAAAAGCCTTTGAGCTTCAGAATTGATATCGTGGAAGTTTAATTGTTCTTGCTCCATTAAATGGGCGTAGAACCCCGGTGGGCGTCTTACGGTTTGAGCAGCATTGTTGATTAAAATATCCAGGCGTGGGAATTTTTGTTCAATATAACTTGCAAAGATTTCCACAGAAGGCGAGTGGCGAAGATCCAGACCGTGAATATGCAGTCTGTCTTTCCAGTCGTTGTAATCTTTTTCTTTGGCGTATCTCATTGCTGAATCAACCGGGAAGCGAGTGGTTGCAATAACTGTCGCTCCAGATCTAAGCATCATTAAAACGGCATGGTAACCGATTTTCAAACGCGATCCTGTGATGAGCGCGATTTGGCCTGTCAGGTCGGTTGTTTGGAAACGTTTATGGTAATTGAAGTCACCACATTCTTTGCACATTGTATCGTAGAAGAAGTGAAGCTTTTTGAACTCGGCCTTGCACACGTAGCAGTTTCTTGCTGTATCTAATTCCGGCGCTTCTTCGTAAGCTTTATTGCTGTCTAATAAAAGCTGCTCAGGAGCAACGAAGACAGAGTTCTCGCGCGCACTTCTGATTCCAGTCATGGCACGCTTAAGTCTATTTTGTTCGACTAATTGTTTTTGTTTGAAAATTTTGACATCTTTATTTCTTTTAGCGATTTCTTTTTTATCAGGCTTAGCGATTGTTCCACATGCTTTAAATAAAGCAACTCTTTGTTCGTGACTAAGTTCCGTCAGAATTTCTGAATTGTTTGCCACGTGTTCAAGTAATGAAATGCTCTCAATAACATCGCTTAAATTAAAATTTTTCATAGGGGAGAGTGTTATCACGCCCCTTACAAATAATCAATTGCGTCTTAGGGAATGCTCTTAATAAAATCGCAAACTTCCGCTATGACTTTAGGATCTTTTAGGATGCGGCGGTGGCCGAGTCCCTCTGTAATGATGATTTTTGAGCCTTTCCACTGCTCATGGATGCTTTCGGCGGCAGCAATATTAACGGCATTATCGTCTTTGTCGTGGACGACTAAACAGGGGATATTCAGGGAGTTTCCGATTTCGCCAGTAATTAGTTCGCTGGGTTTTAGACCTGCGACTTTCGTTACCAGAGAAAAAAAATGTTTAAGACCTTTGTCGTTTAATCCAAAACTCTCTCCAAAAAAAGTCACCACTCTTTCATAAAAATTTGGAGTTCCAACTAAGACCATCCCTTTAACTTTAAATCCTCTTTTAGCAGCAAGGACTGAACATCCTCCACCAAAAGAGTGAGCGATCACGGCGTGAGCTCCACTTGGGTCTAATTCTTTTTGGGCGAGGGTAATAAACTCAGCGTAGTGACCTGGATTGGTCATTCCATTGGGCCCCTCAGGTGAGATTCCATGTCCTGGGCCATCGAGAGCGACCACCCTAAAACCTAGTTCAACTAATCGTGTACTGAAAGCTCCGATTTGAGTTCCACGGCCATTCCATCCGTGAATAAGCATGACAAGAGGATCAGTGGGATTGCCCCATTCAAAAGCAGCAATCCCATTTGATAAAAGATATTTTTTTGACGTTCCATACACTGCCATTTCCGACTCTGGCCGAGGAATTCTCGTAGGAGTTGCAAACATTTTTAGCGCAATCTTAGCGGCGAGTGCCGGAGCAAAGCTGCTTAAGAGGGCAATGATTTTTGGCAGGTGTTTTTTCATTATGCTCTCACTTACGGTCTTTCAATAATCGCCGCAACACCCATACCACCAGCAGTACAGATGGAAATTAATCCACGTCCACTTCCTTTTTGTGAAAGAGCTTTTGCCAGAGATGCAATAATTCTTCCCCCTGTTGCTGCAAACGGGTGACCTAGGGCCAAACTTCCGCCGTTAACATTTAGTTTGTTTCTATCAATTGATCCCATTGGTTCAGAAAGTCCCATCTTTTTACAGTACTCAGGTGACTCCCAAGCTTTTAGTGTACAAAGAACTTGTCCAGCGAAGGCCTCATGGATTTCGTAGAAATCAAAATCCTGAAGTTTTAAATTATTTCTTTCTAATAATCTTTTTACTGCAAATGTCGGCGCCATTAAAAGACCCTCACCTTTAACGAAGTCTACAGCGGAGTATTCAGCATCGACAAAGTAGGCAAGGATAGGAAGCTTGTGTTTATCAGCGAAGTCTTCACTTCCTAGTAATACAGCAGAAGCTCCATCTGTTAGTGCTGTTGAGTTACCAGCTGTCAGTGTACCTTTTCCTGTGAAATCAAAAGCTGGTTTTAGTTTTGATAGTTTTTCAATTGTCGTATCAGGTCTTAGGATTGAGTCTTTTTTTAATCCTTTAAACTCAAATAATAAATCCTGGTGAAAGCCAGCCTCATAAGCACGGGCCGCTTTTTGGTGAGATTCAAAAGCAAGTTTATCTTGTTCTGCCTGAGAGATTTTCCACTCTTGAACCATAAGCTCAGTGTGTTGCCCCATTGATAAACCAGTTTGTGGCTCTTTTACCGCTGGGAAAATTGGCAGAAGAAGTTTGGGATTAATTTGCGAGATGATTTTAAATTTCTCAGGAATTGATTTTGCTTTTTGCAACTCCATCATGAGCCATGAGAATTTATGTGAGAAAACACCTTGGATATCGCTATTAGTGTCAGTTCCGCCGGCGATCCCGGCCTCAATTTGTCCTGAAGCAATTTTAAGAGCGATTTGTGCAGCAGTTTCTAATCCTGTTCCACACGCACGTTGAACATCATATCCAGGAGTGTGAGGATGTAGGCCTGATTTTAAAACCGCTTCTCTGGTCATGTTCCAGTCTTCAGCGTTTTTCATAACAGCACCGGTAGCAACGTCACCAAGCTGTACACCTTCTAGTTTTGTTTTTTTTACCAGGTCTTTTAGTGTGGCCGTGATGAGTTCTAAATTCGTTGTTCTCGAATAGTGTGAAAATGATTTTGTAAAAGGAGTTCTTGATCCTGCGATGATGGCAACGGGTCTCATTGTTGTGGTTTTCATACTTTATCTTCCTTAAATGATTAGACTTTGACTTTTTACCTACCGGTAGGTAGAATACACCTTATGAATGCTAAAAGCAACAACACAAAGACCGAGGCCCTGAATTTAGCTAAGGAATACCTGCAAACTCTGGGGTTTAATGGCTTTAGCTTTCAGACCATCGCCGACTCTCTTGGGATCAAAAAAGCGAGCCTTCATTATTACTTCTCTTCTAAAGAAGACATGGGGATAGCTTTATTGGAAGACTACGAACAGGGGCATAAGACCTGGGCAAAAAAAGTGCAGGAGCTTCCTTCAAAAGTAAAACTGGAGAAGATGGTTAAAGGATTTTGCTCACTCTCAGCTAAACACAACATGATATGCCCGGTAGGATCTTTTACTTCTGATTTTTATTCTGTTTCGCCAAAGATGAAAAAGAAACTTCAGCAATTTCATTTCTTGATCCGCGATTGGCTGGTAGAAACAATTGAGCAGGGAAAAAAAGAAGGAACAATTAAAAAGACAATCGATAGTACACTGGCCGCTGATTTATTTCTCACGACCCTTCAAGGCGGCGTTCAAGTCGCACGCATCAGAGGGGAGCAGGAGAGTTTAAAGAAAATGCTCGAGGCCCTTTTGGATCAATTACATGGCAAATAACAATAATCCACTTCATGGAAAAACATTAGAGGCAATCGTGACAGAACTGGTAGAGTTCTATGGCTTTGAAGAATTGTCTCAGTTAATTGATATCAATTGTTTTAAGAGCAACCCTAGTGTGAAATCGAGCCTGACTTTTTTAAGAAAAACCCCATGGGCAAGAACGAAAGTGGAAAATCTTTACGTCGCTTACTTACGTGAAAAAAGCGCTTCAAATTCACCGTAACCAGACTCTTTTAATTTTTCTTTTGGGATGAATTTCATCGCAGCTGAATTCATACAGTAGCGAAGTCCTGTAGGAGCTGGGCCATCATCGAAAACGTGACCCAAGTGAGAGTTTGCGTGCTTACTTCTGACTTCGGTGCGCGCACCAAGAAATAAACTGTTTTCTTTATTCTCAATTAGATTGCCTTTGACCAGCGGGCGAGAAAAACTCGGCCAGCCTGTTCCGGAATCGAATTTATCCAGAGAGCTAAAAAGCGGCTCTCCTGAAACGATATCGACGTAGATGCCTTCTTTTTTACTGTCGTGGAACTCGTTTTTAAAAGGGTGCTCAGTTCCTTCTTCCTGTGTGACTTCGTATTGAATGGGAGTGAGCTTCTTTTTTAACTCGGCCCTGATAGGCATTTTAAATGAAGAAGAATCCCAGGCGTAAAGTGAATGTGAAAAAAGAAATGAACAAAGGATTAAAGTTTTCATATTCATGATCATCTTCCTTTGAGTTGATTAAAGCAACTTAAGCTTTCGTTGTCTTGTTTTTGTCTTACCGGGCAGAGTTCATTTTCCATTCTTCAAAGCTGGATGCTTTGATTTTTTCGACTGCAGTTTTGATCATTTCGTTATCCGAAACAGTTTGTCCCATAAAGATACATTGATGGTAGATGTCAGTAGAACTTTTTTTGTTGATAAAACTTCTAAAGTACTGCATGCGGTTCATCCCAAGGTGAGTGAAGCCCTGAGAGGTGATTTCAAAAGCACAATAAGACGACATGGCAAAAGGCAGATAAACACCTACACCGGTAATGGCCAGTTCACTCACGCGACAGTGTGAATGCAGACTCATGCGGCTATAGGCAGAGTATTTGTTAAAAAAGATTTTTCCAGCGCTGTCTTCCATGTGGTTGGCGAGCATTTTTTCATCGAGCTTTTGCACCATGGACTCAAGTAGTTTACTTTCAATTCCACGAGGCACATGCATCGCAAAGTCGAAATCCTTTTTATATTTTTCCAGGTCAGTTTTTCCTTCATTGTCATAAGTCACACAATAACAGAAATGACTTTGCAGGAATTTTTTTAACGGCTCAAATTTTGTTCTATTGACCTCAATCATCTGGCGGTCAATCAAGATGAGGTGAGGGAGTTGGAAGTTAAGTTCATCGAGGAAGTTATCCAGGTTGGCAAACCCACGTGCACAGTAGCGCTGGTCGAGTTTAATCATTCCTTTAATAGCTTCACGGTTATTCACGTTTTGTTCGTAGTAAACAACTTTAACCGGTTTATATTTTGAAATGTCCTGATTGCTCTCAATAAAGGCGAGCAGCTTCTTTTTATCCGCATTGGATTTCTTAGATTCAATCTTACATAGATACCCATTGGCATATTGGTAATAGCGGCCAATGGTGTTTTTATCGACGATAGTTAAAATGACATCTTTAATATCCAGCTCATCAAAAAGCGGATTTCTCATTTCAATTGCCTTCCCTGGACTCAAATCCAGGTTGACTTCGATATAACATTGGGCAGCTGAAATCCATCCAATGCGTCCAAAAGTAGAGAACTCACCATCAGCTAAAAATTCAACCGGTTTGTATTCAATCACCTGAGGATCGGGATTTTTTAAATTTAAAAACCACTTGATAAGATTTCTAAAAAATTTAGGTGAAGGAGTGTAGCCTCGACCTCGGTAGAGGATCTGGCTTGCTCCGGCAATGATTAATGATTTTTTAAATTCAGCAGAAGTGTCGGCCGTGACCACGATGAACATGGTGTTTCTGGCAAAGACGTGGTTTCTTATTTTTCCGATGAATTTTTCAGGTTGAATAGCAGAGTCATCACCATTTAATACAACGATAGCTGGAAGCTCTTGAAGAATGAACTGTTCACCTGAAGACGTTGTTTTTAAGTGCTTTAAGGGAAGCTCGTCCTGTAAAAGAGCGTTGCTCACAAACCAGTATAGCTCAGCCCCTTGGTCAATTACGGCGATACTCATACTTAAATTTTAACAGTGAACCAAATCAAGGTCAAACTGCCTATAAATAGAGGGGTTTAATCGTGGTCTTCTTCCTCTCGAGAAAGGCTTAAAACCTGCGTTGCCAGCGCCAGACGCTTGCGCTTGATGGCCTCCAGGACATTACTCACGACCAGGTCACCCACGCGGTATTTGCGCCCGTAATCAGTTACCGAATAAAAGACTTTCATGGATACCCAGGACTCAGTGACTTCCATCACCAAAACGCGAGGTTCTGGGTCTTCAAGGATTTCCGGCACAGCTTTGACTCCTTCCAGGATGGCCGCTTTTGCTTTTAAGATGTCTACATCAAAGCGGAAACGGAAGGCCTGGGAAAAACGCGCAGGCTTATTTCTGTCTGAAAAAATGAGCAGCTGACTTTGAGCAATTGTTTTATTGGGAATCACAATCAGTTCGTCACCAAAACCTAAAAGAGAAGTTGCTCTCCAGGTGATCTCCTGAATTTGTCCAACCCACTTATCATCGGAATTATGTACTTCAACCCAATCACCTAACTGAAATGGTCTTTCAATCTGCAATGCCACACCGGAAAATAAATTTCCCAACGTATCTTGAAGAGCGAGACCGAGAACGATAGTAAAGATAGCAGAAGTGGCAAGAACAGTTGCTAAGTTAAAACCAAAAACATCAGCGGCAATCCAGCTCACAACAAAGGTTGAAAAGAGCAGAGTGAAAAGGTTGGCGATAAGTCTTGGAACCCCCTGGCTCATATTGGCCAGGAAGAGATAGAGGTAAACATAGATCTGGGCACAGCGGATAAGGACTGTGACTAAGATAAGAAAAGATACGAGGCCAATGTAGTTGGCGATTTTAACGGTAAAGTAATCTGTCCAGGTCGCCTGGACAAGCCCCCAGTGAAAGAGAGCGAGCACAATGGCCAAAACCAGATAGAGGCCGGTTTTTATAAAACGTCTTCTTAGCGTCGCGTGCCTTTTGTCTGAAATGCGTTTTAAGAAAATTTTGTAAAAGATCCATCCAAAAAGAAGGGCAACGACTAAAACAACAAATGATTCATGCTGAATAAAGTATTCAATTTTTTCAATGGGAAGCCTGACCTGATCCATGGACGATCCTCTTATGATTTAAAAATGCTTAAATTGTATTTCTTCACTAAGTCTTTAATCGCATTAACTGAGCGAACAGAATGCCCGTGCTGATCAATAAGTGGAGAGTAAGCAGCAATTCCCATTTTTCCAGGAACCACGGCAAGGATACACCCACTCACACCACTTTTTGCCGGAAGCCCGACTGTGTAGGCCCATTCACCTGCTGTATCATACATCCCACAGGTAAACATCAGGCTTAACATATCACTGACGTATTCTTCTTTGATGACTTGCTTTTGGCTTTTAGGCTGAACTCCGTTATTAGCAAGAGTCGCCGCCATTGTCGCCAAATCAACTGTATTAATTAAAACCGAACACTGTTTGAAATAAAGATCTAATGACTCTTCGATGTCATCACCAATGGCATCAAAGTGGCGAAGCAGGTGAGCGATAGAGCGGTTGCGGTGAGCAGTTTTTTTCTCAGACTGAAAAACGGCTTCATCCACACTTACTGGGTGATTGACATAATCGCCAAAGAGATTGAGCACGCGCTCTAATCTTTTGATTTTATCTTTATCCTGAATATAACTACTGATGGCAATCGCCCCAGAGTTAATCATCGGATTGTATGGCCTATGAGTGTTTTTTTCCAGCTCGACGATGGAGTTAAAGGCTTCACCACTTGGCTCAACACCTACGCGGGCCCTGATGAACTCTCTGCCGTGCTCTTCTAAGGCCATGCCATAGACAAAAGGTTTTGAGGCCGATTGTAGAGTGAAGTTTTGTTCAATGTCTCCGGCAGAATAAACTTCACCATCAACTGTGACGACAGCAATTCCGAAATAATCAGGATTCACTTTGGCCAGTTCAGGTATATAGCTGGCCTGAGCGCCTTTTTTGTCAGAGGAGTATTTTTGAATTAATTCTTCTAAAAAAACGTTCATGTATTCCATAGAAAAACTATAACCTTAAGTAGATCCTCCCGTCATCTCAATACTCTTAACTTAACCAATTCTTTTCAATCCACATATACAGTCGCATCCCAATAAGCATGGCCGCGACAAAAATAAAAAATTCCCCATGGCCACTAACAAGCGACACCAGTCCTGGTCCTGGACAAATTCCGGCCCATCCCCAGCCGAGTCCAAAAACGGTAGCACCAAGAATAAGTCGGGAGTCGATGTCTTTTTTTGTCGGCAGACTAAAAGCTTCGCTCCATAAAGGTTTAGGTCGTTTGGTAATCAGGCGATAGGCAATGGAAAAAACCAAAATAGCTCCGACCATAACCCCAATCAGACTTGGATTCCAGTTGCCAAAAGGATCTAAGAAACCTTGGACGATATCCGGACGAGTCATACCTGAAACCCCAAGACCTAAGGCAAAGAGAGCGCCGGCCAGGAAAGCTGCAAGATAGGCCTTCATTAGAAACCTCCATGAATAATTTTAGAGAGAAAAAATCCCAGGACTCCAAAAGCAATAAAGGTACAAGTTGCGATAATAGAGCGCGGACTAAAGCGGGAGATTCCGCAGACTCCGTGACCGGAAGTACAGCCACTGCCCATTGTTGTCCCTACACCGACGAGAATACCCGCTAAGGCGTAGTCCCAATATTTCAGAGAAGTCGAAAACGATAATGAAGAGGGCAAGAACTCTCTGACTAAAAAGGCGCCACTGAAGAGCCCTAAGAGAAAGATGATTCTCCATTTTTTCTCTTTTAAAGAAGAAGGGGAAATGAGGTTGCCCACGATTCCGCTTACACCCATTATCCGGCCATTGGTCAGTAAGAGCATGGCCGCGGCCAGCCCAATCATCATTCCACCTATTAATGCCAACATAAGACCTCCTTTGACAATATAACGATATTATAATATAATAATATTGTCAAGGCAGGATAACATCATGATTTTAACACTTATTGGTTTATTGACAGGGTTGGTTCTAGGTCTGACTGGGGCAGGCGGGGCATTGATTGCCATTCCTCTTTTTTTAACCGGACTTCATGTCTCTTTAAATGAAGCCACTTTCCTTTCTTTAATAGTTGTCATGATTGCTTCAGGGATTAATTACCTTGGAGGCCATATCGGGGGCGGACAAAAGGCCGATAATAAAATAGTGTCAGGACTTTTTGCGAGCAGTTTTTTAGGGACGGCAATGGCCCTACAAATTAAACCTTATGTCGGGGACTTGGTTACGGCTTCTTTACTGGGGCTTATTAGTCTTTATGGACTCTGGAGTGTATGGAAGAAGAAAAGTTCTGCAAAACCAGGTGTTGAAGTTAAAACGTTTTGGCCGGTTATTTTTTCAGGTATCGTTTTTGGGGCATTGACGACGCTTACAGGACTTGGGGGAGGAGTGTTGATCATTCCTCTTTTGATCAACTTTTTTCACCTGAGCTATGAAGAGGCCCTCCCTAGCAGCTTGCTTCTCATTTTCCTGATCTCTCTTTCTTCGTTTGTAATGCAGTTGTTAAAAAAAGGAAGTGGAGGAGTCAGAGGAATAGATATTTTTTTTCTTTTTATCGGCACAGTGCTCGCGTCTTTAGTTGTCAAAAAAATAATGGGTAAAATACCAGCTAAATGGAGTGAATTAGGCCGAAGAGTTGTCTTTACCCTAGTCGTTCTGTATTCTTTTATGGCCATAGGACAAAAGGTTTTAATATGAAGAAAAATGTCGATTTAAAACAAAAGAGTGTGGAGGTGGCAGACATACTCAAGGCGCTTTCTCATCCACAAAGACTGTTGATTCTTTGTCTTTTAATGGATGGGGAAAAAAGTGTGGGAGAGATTATGCAAAAGAGTGATTTATCTCAGTCTCAGACTTCGCAATTTCTTATCCGTCTGCAAAAAGAAGGTATCCTTATGTCGCGTAAAGAGGGAAACTTTTCAATGTACAGCATTTCTGATAAAAAAATACAAAAGCTAATTTTGTCTTTGAATAAAATATTTTGCTCTTAACCTAATGAGGGATTATGAACGTTCAGCACTTTTTTGATAAAGACACATTTACTCTTACTTATATCGTCTATGATCATAACACCAAAGATGCAGTGATTATTGACCCTGTTTTAGATTATGACCCGGCCTCTGGTGCGATTGAAAATAACAGTCTGAAATTGATCCTGGATTTTATTAGAGAGCACAAACTTAATCCTCATTATTGTCTTGAGACTCACGCTCACGCAGATCATTTGTCGAGCTCACAAGAGCTTAAAGATTACTTTCCTAATATTAAAATTGCGATAAGTGAAAACATTCAAAAAGTGCAGAAGTCTTTTAAGGATGTCTTTCATTTTGGAGATGATTTTAAAACCAATGGTTCACAGTTTGATAAGTTAATTAAAAATCATGAAGAGTTCTCTGCAGGATCAATTAAAATTCACGCTATTCCTACTCCTGGTCACACGCCAGCATGTATGAGTTTTCATATTAATAATATGGTTTTTACTGGTGACGCTCTTTTTATTGAAGATTCGGGAACTGGAAGATGCGATTTCCCCGATGGAAGTGCACAGGATTTATATACCTCAGTTCATGAAAATCTTTATTCTCTGCCAGACGATACAATTGTGTTTGTAGGTCATGATTATCAGCCAAACGGTAGAGACCTTCGTTTTGAGACAACTATTGGCCAGTCAAAAATGCACAATACTCAATTGAGAAAAGAAACATCAAGAGAAGAGTATGTAACTTTCCGCGAGGCCCGCGATAAAACTCTAAAGGCCCCACGTCTTCTTTTTGCCAGCATTCAAGTTAATATCAATGCAGGTGTTCTACCTACAGAACTGAAGATGCCGCTTTTTAATAAGATGAAAAAAATCTAGAAATCTAATCCCATGGCAAGGCCCGCGCCTTTAGGTACTGGTACCAGTGTCAGCCAGTAGGGATTCCCTTTTTGTAGGTTGTAGTATACACCCCACGCAAATGAAGCTCCGATAGTCATACCGGCGGTGATATCGTGAAGGTAGTGAAAGTCATCGTTGGCGCGACTGATAGCGATGAAGGCCGCTGCTCCGTGGGCAACTCCTCCCCAGAACCAACCATGTTGGAGGGCCACAACTGAGGCAAAAGCAAAAGATGCAGAAGAGTGACCTGAAGGAAAGGAGTGGTGGTCATCAGGATAACCGGGCCGCTTTTCACTGATGGTGTATTTTAGAGCAGTCGTCAGTGCGACAGTATAAGTTGTTGCTCTTAACATATGTTCAGCGCGCTCTAGGGCTTTGGGGTCATCGTGAAATTTTCCCTGCCAAAGATAGTATGAACTGTAGCCTAGGTTTAAAAGCCCGTACCCGACATAATCACCGATAAAGCCTAGTTTACCCAAAGGCTTTGCCTCGCGAAAGCTTTCTCTTTTTCTATAGGTGATGTCTTTTCTCGTAATGTACATCATCCCAGTGGTAATCGTTCCCCCAAGAAGAATCCATTTTGCCGGAGTGGTGAGTGGACTGATTAAATCGCTACCCACATCTTTCAAATAAGATTTGTCTTCAAATTGAAGTGCTCTTTCTTCTTCAGCGAAGGCAACTTGGTACATAAGTAAAATAGGAATAAGCCATTTTAGAAAAACCATGAAACCCCCAGCTTACTGTATTGAGTTTCAATTTCAAACTCGGTGGCATCATTGGTTGATTCAGTAATGACGTTGAAGTTGGAGCCTTTTCTCACATGCTCAAGAGTCATGAAAGAGCGCTCTGATAAAAAATATCCAAGTGCAAACTTTCCACCAACAATAAATCCTTTGTCAGTGAGTCTGGTGTAAGAGGCACTATGTGAATTGTAATCGGTTGTAAGGTAAAAAAGAGCATTGCCTTCAACAAACCATTTTCCCAGCAGCCATTGGGTCCCTAAAAGTGTTCCGAATTGCGAATAGGCATTAACTGTTTCTTTTTCTCCATTTTGTTTCCAGGTTTTTTCTCTGCCGATGATATCGGCATGGATATCACCATAGAAGCGCCAGTCTTCGTGGCGGTGAGAGTACAGAAAACCTAAAGAGAGATCTTTACCGGAGTAAGTGTTGTTGGATTCTTTTCCTTTTAATGGAGAACCTTTCACTTTTATTCTTAAGGCCAGTTTGTTTTTATCACTGTCAGCTTTGAAGTGTTCTTCGTAATAAAGTTCAAAAGCATGAAATCCTTGATAAGAAACTCTGCTGTCTGGGATGTTTAATGTCGGTGCATAGTTTTTTGAAAGTCTTCCGTTAGAAATAAAAGAAAGTGAGCCGCCGATGAGTCTGCCGTTAGACAGTCCGTAAGCATTTTCAATTTTATAATACCAGTGTTCATATTCAAAAAGGTCCTGAACGGTACTGGCCTTTTCATATTCATGCTCTTCCATAAAGTAGCGTGTTTCAGCATGAAGTTTAATCTCACCCGGTTTTAAAAGATAAAACGGGTGAGAGATATCGGTATCGATTTCTTTTGCAAAGAGTGTGAATGGAACAATTAAAAGTAAGAGGTACTTTATAATTACATTCCTGAGTAACAACGAGACTGAGAGATGCTGTAGTCTGTTTCATTGACCATGTACAGGCAGCTATCATAATCGAAGTGCTCTTGAACGCGAACGTGAGGAATAACTTCTCCTTCGCGAGTGATGATTCTACTTGGTTGAGCTTCGATATCCAGCACTCTTGGATTAGAACAAAAAACTTCCAGAGTTTTATTTTGGTTTGATGCAACAGCAGCGATCGCCTTCATGTAGCGAGGGTAGCTTTCGTATTTAGAGCAAAGGTTTCCAGCGAAAGCTGAAGTTGATAGAACAGTTAAAGCAAGTAGTGTGATGTGTTTCATAGCAGGTCCTTGAGAAAAAGTTTGGGCCATGAAACAATATTTTCTTGTAAGTGTAAAGAATTATTTTTTGATTGGATTCAAGCAATGGAAAATCACTTTATACGCTTCTTGTCTCTCGCGCGCAGTCAGATAAGGGCTGACAGTTTTCCAGATATTTGTTTTGTCTTGAAGGGGTAATTTACAAACGCCTACGCCGCTATTGATGTAACAGCCCGGATGATAAGAAAGAGTGAACTCTGTGATGTGATCACAGGTTTTTTTGCGCTCTTTTAAATTACCTGATGTCGGACAGTTTCCTTTGACTTCACATTCATCGACTAATCCTTTTTGCAGACACACCATCACTGTGTAAATCCATTCAACTCCGGCCTTCGTAAATTTTTTATCTTCGATGTTTTTAACGTAAGCGCTGCAAGTTGGGTGAGCAAGCTCTGTAAAGTAATTCACTCCGACACTGTCGCATTGGTATTTTCTTTCCATGCACTTGTAGAATCCACAAGTGGTGTAAGGAAAGCACATTTCTTTTTTAGGAAGATTGAGAACCTGGTATTCACCATTTTGCAGAGACAGGCATGACTCAGGATTGTCACCGCATTCACCGAATTTTTGTTCTAAGCTTTGCAGATAAGTTGTTTTGAGTTCGCGCTCAAGAACGCCTTTGATCTCAATCCCAGGAATTCCTGCGAATAAAAGAGTAGGGAAGATTGCAGTAAGGAGAAGAAGAACAAATAAATATCTGGCCATCCATGGTCCTGGGTCTGGGTTTATTCGTGAGAAACCTTAATATCGTTTTTCTTTTTATCTAAAGAAACTTCAACAGTGATGTTCTTTAGTGTCTCAGTTGATTCAATTTTATAAATCCCGCGGGCCACCTTTTTAAAATCCAGTTTCTGGCCTTTTAGTGACTTAAGTGCCACTAAGTCTGCCTTTTCAAAATCTTTGTAGGGACCGTTGTGTTCTAATTTATTATCGTAAATATACAGCAGGTTTTTTTCCAGCATAAAGCATACTTTTTCTTCTTTGTAGCTTGATGGGCAGTGGGCAAAGGCCTGGACCGATGTAAGAATCAATGCCAGTAGGGCAACCGAGAGGCGTATTTTTTGAGTTTTCATAGGTCTAGCCTATCTATTGCGCCATGCGTTTTGCAATATAAGTTTCATTTAAAAAGGTTAGTCTTTTTGCTGTCTTTTGAGTACACTCCGGCCCATGAAAAAACTGTGGTCTTTTGCCCTTATTCTTTCACTCTTTTTGGGAGCTTCGGGATCTCTGATGGCCAATGCTGTCCCGGATTACGACCTTCATATCCCTCCACTTCGTGTGAAGGATTTCGAAAGTGTGACAGAACACGATTTCAACACAGTTACTAAACTCCTCCATAAAATTTATGCACCAGTGGTTTTAGAAAAGTCTGGCCTTCAACTAGTCATGAATGCGACTTGGAACGAAGACACTGTAAACGCTTATGCCACTCGCGAAGTCGACACGTGGACTGTTCACGTGGCCGGTGGAATTGCCCGCGCAAAAGGCATGACGAAAGACTCTCTAGCATTAGTTGTTTGTCACGAACTTGGTCACCACTTAGGTGGAGCACCGAGAACTTTCCTTTATGATGGATGGCCTTCAGCTGAAGGACAGGCCGATTACTGGGCGTCTTCGAAATGTTTAAAGAACTACTATGCTGAATTAAAAAGTGAAGACGTTTCAATCAACGATAACATTCCTGAAAAAGTCATTAAGGACTGTAACTTCGTTTATAAGAATCTGGGTGAGTTAAAAATTTGTATCCGCACTATGCTGGCAAGTTTGAGCTTCGCACATTTCTTAAATCAACTTCCTGATGCAAAAACGACTGTAAGTATCGACGCCACAGACTCGCGAGTGGTGAAGGGAACTAACACTAACGACTACCCACGTCCTCAATGCCGCTTTGATACTCTTTATCAAGGTGCCTTATGTACTGTTGGATCTAATGTTGCAACTTCAGAGACTGATGCTAAAATTGGTCATTGTAATGATACCAATAGACCAGGGACCCGTCCTCGCTGTTGGTATAAACCGTAACCAACAGGAACCTTTTCATGGAATTCATTCACGCAATTATCGACTTCATTTTACATATTGAAGTCCACCTGGATTATTTGATCCAAACGTATCATGCATGGACTTACTTAATTCTCTTTATGATTATTTTTTGTGAGACCGGAGTGGTGGTGCTTCCATTTCTTCCGGGGGATTCTCTTTTATTTGCTATCGGTGCTTTTGCTGCCCGTGGTTCATTTGATTTCTGGACGATCTCGCTGTCACTTCTGGCCGCGGCGATTATCGGAGACAGTGTGAACTACGCCATTGGAAAGTATGTTGGGCCAAAAGTTTTTTATAAACACGACTCTAAGTTTTTTAATAAAGATCACCTGATTAAGGCCCAGGCCTTTTATGAAAAGTACGGAGCAAAAACAATTATCATCGCGCGCTTTATTCCTATCGTGCGCACCTTTGCTCCCTTTGTCGCCGGAATCGGGGAGATGACTTACAAAAAATTTATGACCTATAACGTAGTTGGCGCTGTTTTATGGGTGTTTTCATTTATCCCGTTAGGATATTTCTTCGGAAATCTTCCTTTTATTCAAAAGAATTTTAAGCTGGTCATGATTGCGATTATCATCATTTCAGTTCTGCCGGCCGTGATTGAATTTATCAAAGAAAAGAGAAAAGCTTCAAAATAAAAAAGGCCCGCATTACGCGGGCCTTTTTGTTTATTCATGTTAAATCAGATTAGTGAAGAGATCCTTCGATCGCACTGAAGTCAGTAGCTTCTTCTTCATCGATAATGTTGAAGTTCTTAACATTTTCGTTGTTGTCGTAAGCGTGGAATCCCTCTACCTGGTAGCCAAACGTCTTTGGACCACTCATTTCATCCATTATAGATTTTACCATCGCGTTTTGAACTAATTTAGCGCTTTTTACATCTGTTGTCTGGTTGAAGATACCAAAGAAGCTATATCCTTTTTGCGTGTTCATTGCACCCGCAAGAGTCGATGTATGCATTAATGTACCAGTCTTCGCTACGAAAGTGTTTTTTAGGTCACTTGAGTTTAGACGGTTAGCAAATGTACCAGCGTCACTTCCAGGAACTGCTACTACGTCTTCAATTTCTTTTCCTTGTCTTTCAGATGACTCTTTAAGAGCTTCAATCAGCTCGGCCATAACTGCACAAGTTGCGTAGTTGTCGTTTCTTTTTCCATTGATAACTGTCGGAAGTCCGTTACCGTTCCAAAGCTTAAGTTTATCAGTCGTAATGCTAAATCTATTTGCAACCCATTTCTCAAATTTAGCGGCCCCACCTAAATCAAGGAAGATCGTGTGAGAAGAGTAGTTATTTGATTTAACGTTTGTTTCTTTTAGGTATTTATATAGAGCTGGAGAAGTAAGAGTTAGAACTTTTACATCTTCAGGAACATTGTTGATGTCTGCTACCAGAGGGTTTTTCTCTGCGAATTCAACAGCGTCCGCACTCATTTCAACAGATTTCAGGAAACGGTCTTTTTTAGCGAGAGAGGCCAGGCGATCGTATTCTGCTTTAAACACATTTGACCATGAGTCTGTGTTGAAATACATCTTAATATTTTTTCCGTTAGATTCTCTTGTAATAAGAGGGTATGGGTCGGTGTGAACCTGAGCACTCGGGAAAATCTGAACTGTTTTATCGTACGTGATCTTATCAAAGTGCTTGTATCCTAGAGTGTTTAACTGAGAGACCAGGAAAAGCATTTTTTCATTACTCATAAAAGGATCGAAAGATCCTTGAATGTGCAGGTTATTTCCTTTGATATAGAGTTTTGTATCGTAACGATAGTTTGGACCTTTTTCTTCCATTGCCCAAAGAGTAGTGATGAGTTTTGTGACTGAAGCAAGACGAACTTGCAGGTCTACGTTTGAGCCTTGAAGTTTTCCATTCTCATCAGTGTAACAATATGACTGCTCTCTAGCGTTTAGTTTGTATCTTGATAAAAGCTTAGAAAAGTCTTTATCAGTACTATCGCTGGCCATGATTGATGTCGCGGACATTGCTAAAAGTGCTGCACTTGTTAGTTTTCTAGATAATTTCATTCAGTAGCCCCCCATGTGATGAATCTGTGGTTTCCCCAAAAATATGTACTCGGGGTATAACCCTTTATAGGGGGGCGTTTCAACCAAGCTTGTAAATTCTATAGGTTCGTATACCTATAGGGATTTAGAGGGAGGCGGGGCCAGAATGTCACCGTTTTTTCACATATGACACAAAGCTATTATTTAAAACCTTACATTTTTACCAGGAATTTGCCCTATTACGGAAGCCGCGATAAGTTCAAAATATTGAATTTTTTACCACTTTAGGAGAACTCCCAAATGAAAACATTACTACCATTAGTTGCGGCCGCAATTCTATTTGCAGGTTGTGAAAAAATCGAAGGACAACTTAACGTTAATAAAGATGTAAAAATTAAAACAACAAAAGGTGTTTTAAGAACTGTGAGAGTAGGGACATATTCAGCAGACATCAAAGCTAACACTAAAAAGAAAATCACTCTTCGCCTAAACAACGACAGCGATGAAAAATATGAGTTCAACGTTCCAGATGGATCAATCCCATCAAATGGATCGTTTGCTTACAACTCAAACACAGTTGGACAGCCAGTTGACTTAAAAGGAACAGTTGCAACAGTTGTAACTGATTCTGAAAGAAGACAAACAACTGAATCTTGCCAATACCAAGAGCCAGTTCAAGTTTGTTACCCAGTACCAAACGGTGGTGTAGCTTGTTCAATCCAGTACCAAACAAGATTCGGTACAAGATGGATCCAGTACTACGACAGAAAGACAGACAAAGATGTTACTCTTACGATCTCAGCTGCTAACACAAATGATGAAGCAGCAACTTTCCAAGGGGACGTAACTTGGGTTGAAAGAATTGTTCTAAGCTCTACTCAGTGTAGATAGTTTCAATAAGAAAAGGCCTCGAAAGAGGCCTTTTTTATTTGTGTTTATTGTTTCCAGATGGGACCGGGTGAAACAGCATAGCGCTTTCTCATGGCCACAATGTCATCCAGTATATGCTCTTGTTCAAGGTATGTACCAAGCTCTTCTAATAGCTCTTCTTCATTGGTCGTCAGTAGTATCCCGCTCAGGTAATGAGTGTACTCTTCATCATCCTGAATTGAAGTAATGACCAGGTTGTAAGGGCCGAGCTGGCCTTTTTTAATCTCGATCATTGTCTGATTGGGAAGTCGATTAAATTTATCACCCATGAGAAGGGAGACGTCAGTATAGTTCTCTTTCTCGAGTGAAATCAAAAAGCGGATGTTTTTATATTCGGTTTCAAAATTCATGTTAAAATCAGTTTAACACGAAATTGATTCGAGAAGGAGCTTAAAAGTGTCGGAATTGACCTATTGGAGAAAATGCGGAAGCTGCAAGAAAGAAATTGGCTTCAATACCATTTACCAGGCCTGCAATGTCAGCACTTGTCGCAAGCTCGTTTTCTGCTCAGTCGACTGCTGGAACCTGCACAACCCGGTGATGAATCACAAGAGTTCATGGGCAGAAGAAAACCGCTCTCCAAGAAAAGAAGATTACAATCCGGCCAGTGACGACTCAGCTCCAAGAAGAGTGATTGTTTCGAATAAACCAACACCAGCAAGTGGAGCAGAAGTAGTTGGGTCTGCAAACGAAGAAGATATTCTCATTGTCGCTTCAAAGCTAAAACAATATATTAAAGACAAGTACGACATGAACACATCTGCCAACGTGATGGAAGCTCTCTCAATAATTGTGAGAAGGCATACTGATCGTGCGGCCCAAAAGGCCCGCATGGAAGGTAGAAAGACGGTGATGGACCGCGATTTCGAATAAGGATTTTAGGTAATGCAGCTCCTTTACCCACTTGAGTTTAGAAACTCACTGGAAGTTAAATTAGACAGTGCTCACTTGGGTGGAGAACACCATGATGAGTGGTGTGATATTTATAAACTAGATGACCTCTCACAACTGGATCAATTTAATCTTCTGATCTCTCTTGGGGATTTCTTTAAGTTCATGCCCGTGCTTTCTTCAACACCTAAAGGGCAGATCAAACCAGATATTCTTAAGCACGAAATTAAAGACAGTGTGACGTTTTTTGGTGGAAGTTTTTTTCCTTTTCACCCTGGGCACTTGGCCTGTTTGGAGCTTTGCCCTGAAAAAAATATTGTGATCGTACCTGATTGCAATCCTCATAAAGAACTCAAAGATAAAATGAATCCTTATGATGATTTCATGCACCTGTGCCTGACCTTAAAAGACACGCCATACTCAGTTTACCCGGGTTTTTTCGGGCGCAATAAACCAAACCCGACATCAAACTGGTTGCCTAAAGTTAAGATCGCACAAAAGAATTTCCTGATGGGGGACGACTCCTTTATGAATATTCTCAAGTGGAATGAACCGGAAGTCTTACTCAATGCTTTGACTAAGATCTATGTGGCGCCAAGAGACTTTGAGACAAGTGATTACGGGCCTCAGATTGAAAAGGTGAAGGCCATAAATCCAAAACTGGAAATTATTATTCTTCCAGATCATCCATACAGAAGTCTTTCCTCAAGTAAGATCCGCGCAAGGCAAGATTAAATCTTTTCACCTTTATGGAATTTAATAACGACTTCGCAAAACTCTTTTGGGTGAGTCTTGTGAATGTTATGCCAGGACTTTGGAATTTCATACATCTGTGCGCGTGGGACGTGAGTCTTGATGTGCTCAATACAAGTAGGTGTAAGCGCAGAGCCTACTGTTGGGTCAGCATTGATAAAAAACACCGGAAAGCTTGTCTCTGTTAAAGCAGAGGTCAGGTCAGAATAATTTCCCTGGTAACCATAGAGAACAGAAACGTGAGGCCAGAATTTAAGCTCATACTTACCGTCTCTTTCTACCACTTTTGTTTTCATCAAATCAGCAGCGTATGAGTAAAGGGGAGAGATAATGGTGAAGATATCGTCTTTATTGTCAAAGAGCAGGCTTTCGACTTCTGCTTTTTTGGCAATTTCATTTTTTTCCTGATCGCGCTCTGGAGAGCGAGGCTGTCTTTGATGAATCCCCATATCTTCGATGATCATTTTTTCAACCATCTCTGAGTAAAGTTTTCCAAACATCAGTGAAGTTCTTCCACCCATCGAGTGACCAAGAAGAGTGATTTTTTTTATTCCTAGATGATCAAGAACATCTTTCACATCGCGGGCCATTGCCTCTGCGGTGTAATCGCTGCCAGAAGGCTTCGAAGCTCCATGCCCTCGTTGATCTATGAGAAGTACTGAAAAATGCTCAGAGAGTGTCGGTAAAAGCGGGATAAATGTATCCAGTGAACTGAGTAGTCCATGAAGCATCACCAGCACTGGTTTGCCGTTATTTTCGAAGCGGTAATTAAGCATAAAATCCTCTAGAAAAAGCTCTTCAGCATTCCCCAGCAGTTTAATGGTTTCACCGGGATTTGGGTACTAAGTTTCAGCACAAAACCTGTGCCCTTTTTGTACTCATCTTTCTCTTGGGCATTAAAGAAGGCCATACCGACAACTTTCCCTTTTTGCACTTCATAAACCCCGTGGTCAGTCAGGAAAAACTCAGTTTTCCCTTTAACTTTGGCCATGCTGATCCATTCTTCATTTTCCTGTTTCTTCAGGATGAACTCTTTTAAATCAGCTGATTCAGAAAGTGGTTTTTTAGGCATCTCTTCGGGCATTTTGGTTTCGTTGATCACCAGTTCTTCAATCACTTTATAGTCATTCATATTGGGAATAGTTTTTAAATTCAGTCCCAAGTAAGAGTTGATCTGCTTGATAAAAGCAGTATCAATCATGGCCTTAAGCTGTGCCATTTTCTTTTGGGTCATTGTTTCATCGTAAAGGGCCACTTGAGAAAGCATCATATCGAAGACCTGTCTCTTATAGAAAAAAACATAACTGCTGATGTAGTTAGAGCGTCCACCACGCAGTTTGAATTTTTTTACGTTAGTGCTCTCCATATAAACATCAACCGGGCCATTATTTTTGGCCATAGTAAAAACATCCGGCCAGACTCCACCGAAGTCGCGCACAACCCATTTACCAGTTGGTTTTAAATCCATCGTTGTCTCAAAACATAGGTTTTGTGAGTGAGGTTCAAAATTCATTCCTGATTTTAGAGAAAGATTTTCAAACATCTTCATGTAGCTTTTAATCATGTACTCTTCAAAGAAGGTGAATGAATCCATTCCGCTGGCCTTGATAACATCCATGATTAATGGTTTTGGTTTTTTATTCGGGCTCATCAGCGCCGAAAAAGAAAGCCATTTACTCTTTGAGTTTACAACTTCATCCGGGATTTCGCGGATCAGCTGGCCTCCTAGTTTTTCAGGAGCTCCAGGAAGCTCTTTGCCCATAACCAGACCAGCACTTTCCGGGAACACTTTTACATTCATCTTATTGAGTTTTTCTAAACCAATGCGGTCGAAAACTTTTTGGTTGGCCACTGAACGCTCAACTTCGTTTTCACTTACCAGACGGTCGATACTTCCAATAACATTTTTATCCAGACTTACTTTGGCGATAAAAGGTTTGTTTTTTAAATCGCTGTGATCCCACACAACCAGCGATCGGTAACTCGATGTCGGTGAAGCGGTAAATTCAGTTTCATCCTGAGAAACATATTTATAAGTGTCCCTCATAAATTCATAGTGAGCTTCTGATTCCGGGTGAACAAAAAGCTTGAAGTATTTTTTCCCATCAACCATCATCATCAGTTGCTTTGAAACGCGCTTATCAAGAGAGTCCGCTTGAAGAAATTTTGCATCTTCGGCCGGAACTAAATAATAGGGAAGTGGAAACTTCGGATTGTTTTCAGGAATGTACTCAGGAGCGATGTTTGAAGCAAAGGCATTGGCCCCCCACAAATCCTTGTTATGCAGATTCTGTTCTTCATTTAAAAGTTCAAGCACACCTTTGGCGATAGGTTCTTTTCCATCGAATTTTGAAAGGTGCTCACTGGCAATTGATCTATCAGAGTGCGGATTCCACGAAGGAGTCGAGCATCCAGCAATCAATAAAGTGATTAGAACAAGAAGTGACGTCAGCTGTTTCATAACCATCCCTAAAAGTTAAACAAACTCGAAGGACTTTTCGGAGGAATAGGGTCTCGATATGAGAGATTTTGTATTGGATTAAATTGGTTGGGTTACGGACTGTTGCCAGTTGGGAAAAAGGCAAAAAAAAGCCTCCGTTTCCGGAGGCTTTTTTGAATTTCATGGAATGAAACCAATAAAAATTATGGTTTAACTTTCCAGTAGAATTCCGTTACTAACTGACCAGCGTATTCGAATGGAATGTCGCTTGGAAGTGGAAGGTCAACAACCTTCGCAGTTTTCGCGTCTACTGAGTAACAAGCTGGAACAGACGGAAGTCTTGGAGTTGCCTGAGCTTGTGTGAAGTTAAGTGAAGCGTATCCTCTGTCTGTAAGAGTGATAACGTCACCTTTTTTAATTGTGTATCCTGGAACGTTGATCTTCTTTCCGTTAACTACAACGTGTCCGTGAGAAACCATTTGGTTTGCTGCAAGCATTGACGGTGCCCAGTTAAGTCTGAAGATTACGTTTGAAAGACGGCTTTCAAGAGTGATTAGAAGTGAATCCATCCACGCACGAGATTTGTCTTTTTTAGCTTTCTTTACGTAGTTAACTAATTGACCTTCTCTTAGTCCGTAGTGGTATCTAAGTTTTTGTTTTTCTTTTTGACGAACAGCGAAGTCAGAGATTTTCTTTCTCTTGTTTCCGTGTTGACCTGGACCATATGGTCTTCTTTCTAAAGCGCCTGCTTTTCCAAGTCCTGGAAGTTCAATTCCTAGTGATCTTTGGATTTTGAAACGGCTTTTTCCTGTAGTACTTCTTGCCATGAACTGCCCCTAAATAATTAGCTTTTTAACAACTTCAACAATTAGTTCGTTGTGATTTTAATAAAATTACGTCCGTAAGTAATACAGGTTCCTTTAAGTCATGTCAATTTTAAAAACGCAACTACTTTACAAACTCGAGGTAGAGCTCAAGGAGCTTCAGGGTTAATGCCCCTGGTTTTCCATTTCCAATCAGGTGCGACTCGATCTTAGTAACCGGTACGACATTTCGCGTTGTGCTGGTAATAAAGCACTCATCTGCACTCAAGAAGTCGTCTTTACTTAAACTTTTTTCCACTAGAGGGAGAGGAAGCATTTGACGCCTTGCCATTTCCAGCAGGGTTTTACGGGTTAGCCCTTCTAGAACTCCGTCGGCAAGCGGTGGAGTAAAGAGAATATTGTTTTTAATGATCCAGGCGTTACTTGTCGTCCCTTCAGTCACGTGGCCATGGGTGTTGACCATAAAAGAGTCGTAGGCCCCACGGGTTGTAGCCTCGCGGTTGGCCAGAATGTTTTCCTGGTAATTTCCAGTTTTAGGCAGAGAGCCCGAAGCTTCGATGGTCTTTTGGAAGAAAATCATACTGACCCCATCAGTGGTCCACCAGGCCGGATTTGGCTTAATTTCCTTGGCAAAAATAACCAGGTTATTAGGGCCGGAAAGCTCGGGGTCTAGCCCCAGGTCACTATTGGTTCCTCGAGTGAGGACAATTCTAATTGTCGCGTCTTTAAAAGGCGCGGCTTCGATTGTCTTTAGGACTTCACTCAGGATGATTTCTTTGGAGTAAGTAGGCTCCAGTGAGATTTTATCAGCGGATAAAAACAGGCGATCGATATGCTGGTCAATCCTAAAAGGTCTCTTGTTAAAAGTGCGAGTCGCTTCGTAGACTGAGTCGCCATAGAGAAAGCCTCGGTCAAAGACGGAGATCTTGGCCTCTGGGCCTTTTAAAAGAGTGCCGTTAATGTTGACTAAAAAATCTTCCATGAGAGAGAAACTATAGAATTTATTGGAAGAAATCAAAGTATTTTTTCGACTACTTCGTTGACGATGCACTTCTAATAAGGGGATAATTTTTCAATGAGAAAACATATCCTTTCATCACTTCTTTTGATTTGGTCGGCCCAGCTTTTTGCGGGGACCTCAACGACAGTAAGATTAAATCCAGATATTGAGCTTGTTGTAACAGGTACAACTAATACGGGCTTAACTTTGAACTCGATTGAGCCGAGTGGAGATGGGACTTCTGAAAGTGCTCCGGCGAAAATTTATGTACCGATGGAAGGAACATCTGCAGGGAATGCAGATTACTTTTTAGATTCTGGAGTGACGAGTCTTTATTCACCAAGTGCAGTTTATCCAATTAATCTTCCACTTTATTTAAATACGACATCAAGTGATTTCTATCTTTATGCCTCTATTAAAGATGGGTCAAATGGGTATAAATTAGCCGTTAAGCACGGCTCTGGCCCTTTTAATGGAACGACAAATAGCAATACAAATTTTCCTTTCACCATTAAAGCAATTTGCGATCAATTAACAGATTGTTCTAATTTTACGACGACGAATGGAACAGAAAAATCTTACTTGCTGTATATCTTTTTCTCGACGGCAACTCCCAATTCTCTGGCCCTAGGGACAGTGACGGATCCTGCCTCATATACTGGGGGAATGTACTTTGAAGTGAACATGAGTAATCGCATTTACACTGCAGCTCAAGTCACTCCGGTTATTTCAAATATCAGGCAAGGGGATGCCCGCTTGATCCTGGAGTACACATCAAATGGCAGTATTTTAAAACCAAAAGCGGTTCGCGTTTTTAAGCATGGGCCATCGAGCCCGGCAGGTGGGAGCCCTATTCGTTCATATGATGGGAATGGAAGCCTGACTTCGACTGAGTATCCTTTTGCTTCTGCTGGACAAGTGACAGTGAGTGGTTTGACCAATGACGTGGATTACGATTTTTCCGTCTTGTTTGTCGACCTTTATAAGTTCGGGACTGTGGTTTCACAAATTAAGACTCAAAGACCGTTGGCGATCCAGGAGCTACTTAAAAGAGAAGGATGCTTTTTACTGACGGCCGGGTTCGGAGAAGACCATTACGTAATTTCTTACTTTAGACATTTCAGAGATGCAGTTCTCGCGAAGTCTTATTTAGGGAAGGCATTCATAAGTTTTTATTATGAAACGGCCCCTAAGTACGCCTTACTAATCTATAAGCATGAGACATTACGCGCCATAATCAGAGGAATGGCCTACGCGCTTTATTTTATTTTTAATAATATAAGCCTGATCTTACTTTCTTCGCTTTTTGCAACACTTTTATTTTATTTATACAAAAAACGAGAAAAAATTAAGATTTGACGCGCTCTTTTCGACTATAATAGTTTAATGGTCGATAGAAAGAACTTAATGGTCCTCATCGTAGATGATGAACCAGATATTTTAGAATTAATGGAAGAAGAGTTTCGCTACTGTGGCTACCAAACGGTAACTGCTGTATGTGGAAATGATGCCATTAAAATCCTTGATGCTCAACATGTTGATATTGTCGTCTCTGATTATAAAATGCCTAACGGTAACGGAATGGCCGTGCTTTCACATGTGAATAAGATGAACAATAAACCTGTTTTCTTTTTCGTTTCAGGGCAAGCAGACGTATCGACAGAAGATGCAGTGAGAGCAGGAGCGAAGAAGTTTTTTTCGAAGCCGTTTGACCTGGATGAATTGATCAAAGAAATAGAACAAGATTTAATTGAAGCCTAAAAAATAAAAAGGCCCTCTTTCGAGGGCTTTTTTTATTACACTTTTAAGATGTCTTCTAATTCACCATTTTGCATAAGCTCAGTGATGATATCGTTTCCACCAACAAGTTGTCCCTTAACGTAAAGTTGTGGGTAAGTCGGCCAGTTAGAGAATTGCTTTACGCCTTCTCTGATATCCATGTCTGAAAGAATGTTAAATGTCTTGTAGCTCACGTGGTGGTGATTAAGAATTCTGATAACGTTTGCTGAGAATCCACACTGTGGCATGTCCGGTGTTCCTTTCATGAAAAGGAAGATTGGGCTTGCTGAGATAAGGTTTTTAATACGTGTGTTGATGTCTAGACTCTTGTCTGCTTCTTCGATCGCTAAACCTTGAACAACTTCAAATGGGTTACTCATATATGTCTCCTAAAATTGATTATAGTTTAATGCCGCGCTTTTCAGCTGTGGCAAAATCCATTGTTTTTAATTGAACGGCGTGAATGTCCGTTTTTAAACTTTCTTTTAACAAATCCATGACCATCTGGTGCTGTTGAATCAGCATCTTTCCTTTAAAAGCATCGCTGACAATCATGATGTCTAAATGGTCAGCTGTTCCTGTCATGTCGAGAACTTCAACGTGAGCGTCAGGAAGACCAGTTTTGATAATACTTTTTACATTTTCAAATGCCATAAAAATCCTACTTTGGTGCCACTGCAAAAAAGCTAGTGATAAGAGTTAAAGTTCTAAGAGCAAAAGCGCTCCAGCCAAAAAGGCGGTGGCGCGCTCTAATTTGGTTGTCGCCAGCAATAAGTTTTCTACCAGTGATGACTAGTAAAATATAGAACACAACTGAAAGAAGAGCAAAACTCACATGAATGTTTAAGATCATAGGATTCACGATCGCTTTAGATGCCTTTTCTACGGCCCCGCGAGAAAGCTCAATTTGCAGAATTAAAATAACATCCCAAATCAGGACGGCCGTCATTGTAGGAACGTGAATTTTCCTGTTCTTTCTCTTTAGGATCCCAAAAACCATCATTGAATAAATAAGAATTGATTGGATCTGAAATACAACTGCACTGCTCATGAATATTCCTTAGTGATTGAGTGCCCACAATAATGGATTTAGTGCGTTTCTTCAAATATTTCATGGTGCGTAAATGAATTACTTTTCGTTTAGAACATATTAAAGTTAGGACAATAGTGCCATAGAGCACATCAATCAGGACATTCATGGAACAAGAAACATCCCATAGACTCGGAAAATGGGCCGTCATCGACGTCGAGACGTCGGGCGCAGACCCTAGTTACGACCAGGTTATCGACCTAGGTTTTCTGGAATTTGAGGGCACAAAGCTAGTGAGAAAATTCTCAAGCTTAGTGCAGTTTCCAGGAGAGTTGTCATCTTTTATTCAAAAGCTGACCGGCATTACTGACAAGATGCTTTCGAAAGCTCCCACTTGGAGAGAGGTCGAAAAAGACCTGCAGGAATTATACGGGCGCAAATTGATTGCTCACAATGCAGACTTTGAACAAGGCTTTTTAAAAAGATCATTCGATAAAATTGACGATGGCAGCACTCGCGAAGAGTACTGCGACACGCTTTTATTTTTAGGTCTTTTATTTCCTGAATACTCTTCACTGAAATTAGAGCACTTCATCCAGGACTGGAAAATTGCGGAGACGGAAACTCACCGTGGTTTTGAAGACTCATTGGATTTATTAAAAGTAGTTTTAATTGCGACGAAACTCACTCGCTTAGATAAGGCGCTTTATCAGTTTTTAAAACTACAGATTTTAGAGAAAAAAATCTTAGCGGACGAATTCTGGTTAATGCAGTTCTTACACTTAAGTGATGATGAGCTTCATGAGATTTCTCGTCAGATCGATTTTGATTTGGATGCGCATACGCAAATTGCCAAAGAAAAAATCTGGACAAGACGTTTCCCGGAAATTGCCAAACCAAAACCAGTGATAAAAAATTTCCCGCTGGAATTCAGTGGGGCCAATATCAAAGGGATCTTTAACGACGAAGAGAAAATTAAAGCACTTTTTCCTCTATATAAAAAGCGCCAGGCGCAGATCGATCTTGCTTTAAAAGCAGGACAATCGCTAAAAAATAACATTCACAGCTTAATTCAAGCGCCAACCGGAACCGGGAAAACTTTTGGTTACCTGATTCCTTCTGTTTTATTTTCAATGGAGGAAAAGAAGCCGGTTCTGGTCGCTACGGGAACTAAAACACTTCAGCACCAGGCCTTCGATAAAGACGTGCCTCAGGTAAGAGAGTTTTTAGGGCTTTCTGAAGACGAAGTGAAAATTAAACTTTTAGTGGGATCAAATAACCATTTGTGTGAATCGCTTTTCCGTCAGGAAGAGAGTGAAAATACACTTCTTGGTTACTCGCAAGACTTTAACGACTCTTTTACTTCGCTTTATTTTGAAACAGTGTTTTTCCACAACGCGCGTTCGCGTTCACATGAAAAACTTCTAAGGGACGATCTTCCTTATGTCTTAAAGAGAAAAATAGAGCCGCTCATGAAGCGCGAGCGCGAAATCGCCGTAGACTTTAGAAGTTGTTCAGGGAACAACTGCCCGTTTAAAAATAACTGCAGTTATATCACCGGACTTCGCGAGGCCCGTGAGGCCAATATTATTATCGGAAACCATTCACTCATGTTCTCATGGCCTAAGGGAATGCCAAGACCAATGCACATTGTAGTGGACGAGGCCCATAAGATTGAAGAAGAGGCGACAAAGGCCTTCTCGCTGGAGATTGACCAGAAGAGTTTTGAGATTTTTGTCGGCAACCTTCAGCACCTTCAAGGGGTGGGGTCACTCTTTTATCTTCTTGCTCAAAATGAAACTGAGCCGGGAGAGTCTAGTGATGTGATTAAAAACCTGCGTGAAGAAACACTAAAAGCTCACCAGATGCTTATGGATCACCTGGCACCATTGGGAGAGAAAGTATCGCTTTATTTTAAGCGCATGCCTAAGTATACCGAGCTTTTCTGGAATGAGCTTCCAATGATCAACCGCGAGACTCACAAAGAGTCGATCGCTCAGGGGATTTTAAATTCGCTGGAGAGTGTGCATTTTATCCTGCAGACTTATTTAGCACACTTTCTTCCATACAGCGGGCGCTTTGATGTTAAAAACTTAAAGAGTGAAAACGAAATTATTGCCTTTACTCGTTTTGAGTCTTTTTTCTCGCAGCTTTCTGATTACGTTTTAACCTTCGATAGTCTTTTAAAAGATACGCCGAATTACTGCCGTTCGATGAAGTATATCGAGTCTGATGGATATCTATTTTCATCTTCACCAATTGATGTGGGAAGAATCGTCAGTGATAACCTGCTTAAGACTTCGGCCTCAGTTATTTTCACATCGGCCACTCTGGCCAATGGAACAGGGGATACAGGGGCCCGTGGGATTGAGTGGGCGACAGGGTATTCTTACCTTGAACCTGAAAGACGGTTTAAGGCCGGAACGTATCTGCCATTTACGTTTGATTATAAGAAAAACACCAAAGTCTTTTTATGCGATGACGGTCCGTCTTTATACCAGGCGAACTTTGTAGAGCACCACTTAAAGCATATTAAGCCGCTGATCAAAAAATTAGGCGGACGAACGCTGCTGTTATTCTCAGCGAAGTCGCGCTTTGAAGTGGCACGAGAAATTCTTTTAAAAGAATTCGAAGGGCAGATTCCTCTTTTTATTCAGGGAATGGGAACCAGTGTTGTTGAAGACTTTAAACGCTCGGGCTCAGGGATTCTTCTGGGGATGGAGTCGTTTGGGGAAGGTATCGACATTCCTGGAGATGCTCTGCAATTTATCTTCATCGATAAAGTGCCTGATTTGCGCATGGATTTAGTTATTAATGAAAGACGCGATTTCTATGAAGCGAATTTAGGAAATGAATTCACTGATTATTATCTCGCTCACCGCACGCGTTCTCTTCACCAGAAATTGGGAAGACTTCTTCGTACTGAGCAGGATTTTGGAGGAGTGATTATCGTTGATAACCGAGTGAAGACATGGAAAGGAAAAACCATGGAGAAGCTGGTTAAATTGATGGAGCCTTACTCGCTGGAGAGGGCGACGATGGCGGAGGCGACAAAAGAGATTGAGGAGTTTATCTTAGGTAAAGGGTCTGAGACACAACTCTAGCTTTATTCTTTTTCTGTTAAGTCATTCAGGTATTTAATCTGAATCTTAGTCCCATCTTCTGTACGAACTAAATAGGGAATCCCACCGTGCTGGCTTAAAAAGATCTTCACGTGCTGGGGTTCCTTCACGTTTTTAAAATCAGTTCCTTCATCGTACATGCGGTACTGAGTGGCCTGGACATTTTGTCCGTCGATGTTCATTTTTTCAGTCGTAAGGTTAGCACGCTCAAGGATCACGTTCTTAAAGACGGGCGCTTCTTTATATTCCCATTGATTAAAACCCACCAAAATGTTGAATGAGTTTTTTCCGCTGGCATCGAATTTTTTTGAACGCATAAAGAGCATTGAGCTGGCCGCTGTCGGCGTGGCAATGTGGTATTTTGGGGCCGTGGCGATCTCTGCGCTGTGGTCTTCGTGCTTTGAACTGGAGAATTTATAGGCCAAGTGGTTGCGTTTCGAGTTGTATTCGAAGGTTTCCCGTGACGTTTCTTTCCCCATTACTTTCTCGATCAAAACGAAAGTTGGGATGTATTCTTTGTTGACGATATACTCAACGTGAATGTTTAAAATCTCACCAGTTGTGACCTTTACAACGGCCTCAGAAACATAGTGGTAACTCTGGTCTTTTTTATCGCGGTAGACGTCGAAACTTTCTTCTGCATAAATGTTCTCGTTGCGATAAAAATTAAAAGCGCCTCGATAAATTTTATCTTCTCTTTTATATGTGCGTGACGTCCAGGTTTGCATGAATTCATTATATCTTGAATTTGATAATCTTAAAGGCAAAAGATATACTGTAGTCACACACTCAAGTTTTTAAGGAGCCTTTCATGATCAGTTATGAAACTTATAAGATCCTGCACATTTTTACACTTCTGATGGTTTTAGGAACCGTTGGTGCGATCCTGGCCGAAGGCAAATGGATTGCGAAGAAGTCTTTTAAGATTACGGTTGGACTTTTGACCTTCCTTATTTTTGTCGCGGGGATGGGCTTGATTGCCAGACTAGGCTTTAGGCATGGAGAACCTTTTCCTCAGTGGATTTGGGTTAAAATGGCAGCTTGGGCCGTGTTTAGTTTTTCAGTCATCATGCTCTTTAGAGTTAAGCAGGCAAGAGCGCTTTTTGCAGTTCTTGGTGGTCTTGCCGTTTTAACTGCCGTTTACGCAGCAGTGACCAAGCTGGCCTAAGATGACAAAAAAAGATCAAGATAAATTAGGAGCGAAGGGATTTTCCAAAGAGTATTGGGACGTCAATTACGCTGAACCGGAAGAGATGGATAATATCGTCAACGCTAAAGAGCACGCCGAATATATGAAGGCGATTTTTGGCCTTGAGTATGTCGACATCAGCAGTGTTGTCGATTTAGGTTTTGGTTTGGGGATTCTTTTTAAAGAAGTTTTAAAAACGTTTAAACCTTACCGTGCTTATGGAATTGAACCTTCTAAACATGCCTTTGATGTTGTCTCTAAAAAGAAATTAAGTCCGATTGAATCGACCAAGCTTACACTCGAGAATATCGATCTGGTAACATGGGCGAAGAAAGATTTAAAGAAAGACAAAACCTACGATTTAGGTCTTTGTACATCAGTGTTTCAGTATTTATCAGACGAGGAAATTGAATTTATTTTGCCAATCATGGCAAAAAGAATTCGCTATCTTTATTTTTCAGTTCCGACTAATCTAGAACTCAAAAGACAGGTGGCAGATTTAGAGTTTAAAGATGAGTACGCCATTCATCGCACGAGGGAGAAATACCTCAAGATGATACGTCCTCATTTCACTTTTATTTCCAGCCGTCTTTTAGAAAGCAAAGTGCATTTCGATGATGAGAGCACTCATTTTACAGATTTATTATTTAGATTTTAATTAGGGGTTATGACTATGCAAGCTTGTCCATGCGGATCATCTGAAAACTACAACAACTGTTGCGAACCATTCATTAAGGGAGCTAAAAAGGCCCCTACGGCCGAAAAGCTAATGAGATCACGCTATTCAGCATTTGCAGTTGGGGAACTAGACCATGTGGAGAGAACTCACCATGCTTCAACACGTAAAGAATTGGACATGGAAGGAGTGAAGTCTTGGGCGCTAAACTCTGAGTGGTTAGGTTTAGAGATTCTTGGGACGGAGGCCGGAAAAGAGAAGGATTCAACAGGAAAAGTTGAGTTTAAATGCCGTTTTGTTTTCAATGGAGCTACGCAAACCCACCATGAACTAAGCACTTTTGAAAAAGTTGATGGAGAGTGGTTCTTTGTCGATGGTGTAATGAGAAATAACACTGTGAGAAGAGACGCACCTAAGGTTGGGCGCAATGATCCTTGTCCATGTGGCTCAGGGAAAAAGGCAAAAAAGTGCTGTCATCAGTAGGCTAGGCAATAGGCCCAAAAAGATAACTGAGACAAATCTTCCGCCTATGAAATAAAGCTTAAAATTTTGGTATCTTAGAGCTATATTAGGGGTACCAATTTTTAACTGAGTAAAACGTCTCACGTTTTACTTTTCATAGGCTTCTATCATGTCAAAAATTTTCGACTTCTCACATCTCTCGAGTTCAGACATCTCTTTCATTGATTCGCTGTACGACACTTACAGAACTAATCCTGAATCTGTCGATGAATCATGGCAGAGATTTTTTCAAGGTTTCGAATTTCAAGGTGCAGGCTTTGGAACTTCTGGAACATCTGGTGAAGGTATTAGCGATCAAAAACTTCGCGCGGAATTTAATGTCTTTAGATTGATTCAATCTTTTAGAACAAGAGGACACCTTCTTGCAGACACGAACCCGATTCGTCCAAGAAGAGATAGAAAAGCAAGAATCTCACTTGAAGAGTATGGGTTATCAGACGCCGATAGAAAAACAGTATTTCAGTGTGGAGAATTCCTGGGAATCGGTCCGGCAACACTTGATCAGATCCTTGATCACATGAAAGAAATTTACTGTGGGAAAATTGGTTTCCAATACATGCACTCTAACAACACTGACGTTAGACGTTTCATGAGAGAGAGAATTGAATCAACTGCAAAGAAAATCAATCTTCCAATCGAAAAGAAAAAAAGAATTTTAGAAAAACTCAAT
The DNA here is from genome assembly GCF_058446905.1 of Bacteriovorax sp. As-1. NCBI lineage: Bacteria > Pseudomonadati > Bdellovibrionota > Bacteriovoracia > Bacteriovoracales > Bacteriovoracaceae > Bacteriovorax > Bacteriovorax sp. As-1. The sequence continues at coordinate 327,878 of NZ_CP184341.1, read as the reverse complement.
GAAGCAAACGTATTTGAAAACTTCCTTCAGACAAAATACATTGGTCAGAAAAGATTCTCACTTGAAGGTGGAGAAGCAACGATTCCAGCTCTTGATGCTATCATCAACAAGTCTGCTGAACTTGGAGCACAGGAATTTGTTATCGGTATGGCCCACAGAGGTCGTCTGAACGTTCTGGCAAATATCGTAGGAAAAACTTACGAATACATCTTTACAGAATTCGAAGGCGGATCAGAAGAAGAAAAATCTGGACAGGCCGGAGACGTAAAATACCACAAAGGTTTTACTTCAATTAAGAAAGCGACAAACGGAAAAGAAGTTTTTGTAAAACTTTTACCAAACCCATCGCATCTTGAAACTGTAGATCCAATTGTTGTTGGATATTGCCGCGCTCTTCAAGACAATCACTACAACGGTGACATGAACAAAGTTATTCCTATCCAGATCCACGGAGACGCTGCGGTGGCAGGACAGGGGATTGTTTATGAAACAGTTCAGATGAGTAAGCTTAAAGCTTACAACGTCGGTGGATCGATCCATTTAGTTATCAATAACCAAATCGGATTCACGACAGATATCGAAGATGCTCGTTCATCTCAGTACTGTGTTTCAATCGCTAAGACAATTGAAGTTCCAATCATCCAGGTTAATGGAGATGATCCGGAAGCAGTCGTCTACGCAATCGAGCTGGCGGTAGAGTTCAGACAAAAATTCAACGAAGATATTTTCGTGGATATCGTTTGTTACAGAAAGTACGGACACAATGAAGGGGATGAGCCAAGATACACTCAACCACACCTTTATGGTCTCATTACAAAACACAAAAACCCGAGAGAGCTTTATATTGATTACCTTCTGTCAAAAGGAGAGATCGAGGCGAAGCTGGCGACAGAAATGATGGAAGACTATAAGCAGCTTCTTTCTGACCGCTTCAATAATGTTCGTCAGAACGAAATCCCGAAAAAAGGTAAAGGCCCGCACAAAGATTGGGAAGGTCTTGAGTTCGCTGGCCCTGATGCTTTTGATGAGTCACCGGCAACTGGTGTAAAGCGCGAAGCACTTGATAAAGTGATGAAGGCCCTGCTGCACGTTCCGCAAGGAATGGAGCTGATGAAGAAAACTCAAAAGATCCTTGATGACAGAAAAGAGTTCTACGAAGGTGATAAACTTGACTGGTCACTAGGGGAGCTTCTTGCTTACGGAACACTTGCTGATGAAGGACACCCACTTCGTTTTACAGGTGAAGATGTTATCCGCGGGACATTCTCTCACCGTCAGGCAAAAATCTTCGATGACAGAACAAATGAGTCTTACTGTGGATTAGATAATATCTCTCCAAATCAAGGGAAGATCTCAATTTATAACTCACTTCTTTCTGAGTACGCTGTACTTGGATTTGAATATGGATACGCTTGGGGGAACCCTAAAGCGCTTACGATCTGGGAAGCTCAGTTCGGGGACTTCGTTAACGGTGCTCAGATCATGATCGACCAGTACATCTCATCAGCTGAAGCAAAATGGCAGAGAATGAACGGTCTTGTGATGTTACTTCCTCACGGGCACGAAGGAGCGGGACCAGAGCACTCTTCAGCTCGTCCGGAAAGATTCCTGCAACTAGCTGCTGACGACAACATGGTTGTCGCAAACTGTACAACTCCGGCTAACATGTTCCACCTTCTTCGCCGTCAGGTGAAGTGGACATTCAGAAAGCCAACAATTGTTATGACTCCGAAGTCTCTTCTTCGCGACCCACGTGCATCGTCGACTCGCGATGAATTAGTAAATGGAAAATTCCAGGAAGTGATCGACGATCCAAATACTGGTAAAAAAGTGTCGAGAGTGATCCTTTGTACTGGAAAAATTTACTACGATCTATACGAGAAAAAGATTGCTGATAAACGTGATGATGTTGCTATCGTTCGCGTTGAGCAGCTTTACCCACTTCCAGAAAAGAAACTGGCAAAAATTCTTGAGAAGTACAAAGGTGCTGAGCCAGTATGGGTACAAGAGGAACCAAAGAACCAGGGGTACTGGACATTCCTTCTTCGTTACGATCAATTCAGAAACCTAAGACTAATCAGCAGAAAGTCGTTGGCGAGCCCGGCAACTGGTTTCTCTAACGTACATAAAAAAGAACAAGCAGATATTGTTGCAAATGCATTTTCAAAATAAGGACTAGATTATGAGCGTTGAATTAAAAATCCCTGTAATCGGTGAATCAGTAACGGAAGTTACTCTTTCATCATGGCTTAAAAAAGACGGCGACTATGTTGCTGAAGGTGAAGCAGTTTGTGAAATCGAATCTGATAAGGCTTCGATGGAACTTCCAGCACCAAGTGCTGGTGTTCTTAAGATCATGGCAGAGGCCGGAAGCGAATTAAAAATCGGTGCAAAAATCGGTGAACTAGATACATCGGCAGCAAAACCAGCAGCAGGCGCAGCTAAAGCGGAAGCTCCGAAAGAAGCACCAAAGGCAGAAGCAGCTCCAGCTCAGGCAGCAGTGTCTTCTGGAAAAGAAGTTAACGTGCCAAGCCCGGCAGCAAGAAAAATCCTTGATGAAAAAGGAGTGAACTCTTCTGACGTAAAAGGTTCTGGTAAAGACGGGCGTATCACTAAAGAAGACGCGATGAACGCTCAAGCCTCAGCTCCAAAAGCAGAAGCAAAACCAGCAGTGGCAGCTGCACCAAGAGCTGCAGCGGCCCTAGGTTCAAGAGGAGTTCGTCCAGAGAAGATGACTCGTCTAAGAAAGACAATCGCTTCAAAACTTGTTGAAGCAAAAAATACAACAGCGATGCTAACAACTTTTAACGAAGTTGATATGTCGGGGCTAATGGAACTTAGAAAAAAATATAAAGAACAATTCACAAAGAAGCACGGAGTAGGTCTTGGTTTCATGTCACTGTTTACAAAAGCAGTAACAGTTGCCCTTAAAGACTGGCCGGCAGTAAACGCGCAAATCAACGGTGATGAAATCATTTTCCATGACTATGCAGACGTTGGTATCGCAGTATCTACACCAAAAGGACTTGTGGTTCCGGTAGTAAGAAATGCTGAGAGCTTATCTCTTGCTGAAATTGAAAAAGAAATCCTAGCTCTTGCGACAAAAGCACGCGATGGTAAAATCACGATTGAAGAAATGCAAGGTGGAACATTTTCTATCACTAACGGTGGTGTGTTCGGATCGATGCTTTCAACTCCAATCCTGAACATCCCACAATCGGCGATTCTGGGAATGCATAATATTATCGAGAGACCAGTGGCCGTTAATGGACAGGTTGTGATCCGTCCAATGATGTACCTGGCACTTTCTTACGACCACAGAATTATCGATGGCCGTGAGTCAGTAAGCTTCCTGAAGCAAGTAAAAGAGCTTCTTGAAGATCCTTCGAGACTTCTACTTGATGTTTAAATATTAAAGGCCGGGTATATCCCGGCCTTTTGTTGTGGAGAATGAGTATGAGCGAAACAACGGACAAAAAAGACTTTCCTTACTTGCATGGATTTTCACTAGTAGAGCAGGATCGACTAAGGCGCCAGGCCCGCTTTGCTGAACATACGGTTTACCAAAATGTAAATTTCTCTTCTCAAAAAAAGGTTTTAGAAGTGGGCTGTGGAGTAGGTGCTCAAACTGAGATTTTACTTCGCCGTTTTCCCGACATTCATGTGACGGGAATTGATTTGAACGACAAGCAGTTGAGTGCTGCTAAAAAATCCCTGGCCGAACACTCATACGCTAAAGGGCGCTATGATCTTCACCAGATGAATGCCGAAAAATTAGCTTTTAACTCAGCTGACTTTGACGGCGCGTTTTTATGTTTTGTTCTGGAGCATGTTCCGGACCCAAGACGAGTACTTTCTGAAATCAGAAGAGTGCTTGCGCCAGGAGCAGTGCTTTATGCGACGGAAGTTTTAAACTCGTCGTTTTTCTTAGACCCGTATTCTCCCAATGTGTGGAAATACTGGATGGCCTTCAACGATTACCAGTACGACCAAAAAGGTGATCCGTTTATGGGGGCAAAACTTGGCAACCTCCTGATGCAAATCGGTTTTAGAAATATCGAGACAGAAGTGAAGACCTGGTTTTTAGACAATCGTCATCCGCAAAAAAGAAAGGAGATGATTGAGTTCTGGAGTGACTTACTTCTTTCGGCCAGCGATCAGCTTTTAGCGGCGGGGTATGTAACGACAGAAATAGTAGAAGGAATGAAAAAAGAAATGAGTGTTGTGGCGTCAGACCCGAATGCTGTCTTTTTCTTTTCTTTTATTCAGGCAAAAGCAAAAAATATTTAAACGAATATCGAAAACGTAGAGAGGAGAGATTTTTAGATGAAAGAGTTTGATGTAGTAGTTATTGGTTCCGGCCCAGGTGGATATATCTGTGCTATCCGTTGCGCTCAATTAGGGATGAAAGTGGCGATTGTTGAAAAATACAAAACACTTGGTGGAACTTGTTTAAACGTAGGGTGTATCCCTTCAAAAGCATGGCTTGATTCTTCGGAAAAATACCATGAACTGACTCACTCATTTAAAAAACACGGAATCGAGGCAACAGGTGTAAAACTGGACTTCGGCGTAATGAGAGACAGAGTAAAAAAAGTTGTTTCTGATGTTTGTGGTGGTGTTCAATTTTTAATGAAGAAAAATAAGATTGAAGTCTTCACAGGGCACGGTTCATTTGTTGATGCGAATACTATTTCAGTAAAAGGTGAAAAAGGCGAAGAGAAAATCAGCGGTAAAAAGATTGTTATCGCGACTGGATCAAAACCCTCGACACTTCCCGGTGTAATAATCGATAAAGAAAGAATCATTACTTCAACAGAGGCACTCGTTCTGAATGAACTTCCAAAGAAACTTATCGTTATTGGGGGTGGTGTTATCGGTCTGGAGCTTTCTTCTGTTTACAGAAGACTGGGATCAGAAGTGACAGTTATCGAATACGCTGATTCAATCATCGCAACAATGGACGCTGGTCTTGGAAAAGAACTGACAAAAGTGCTTAAACGCGATGGAATCGAATTCCTTCTTGGTCACGGTGTAACTGAAGTTAAATCGACTGGCAAAAAAGTGACAGTGAAGGCAAAAAATAAAACATCAAATGAAGTTGTGACTCTTGAAGGGGACTACTGTCTGGTGGCGGTAGGAAGAAGACCATACACTGAAGGTCTTGCCCTGGATAAGGCCGGAGTAAAAATGGATGATAGAGGCCGTGTTGAAACGAACTCACACCTTCAGACAAATGTTCCTCACATCTACGCAATCGGAGATGTGGTTAAGGGAGCAATGCTTGCTCATAAAGCGGAAGAAGAAGGAGTGATGGTTGCTGAGTATATGGCAGGTCAAAAGCCACATATCGATTACAATCTGATCCCTGGTGTTGTGTATACATGGCCGGAAGTGGCCGCTGTTGGAAAAACAGAAGAGCAACTAAAAGCTGAAGGGCGCGAGTACAAGTCCGGATCGTTTACAACAAAAGCTTCAGGACGCGCTCGCGCTTCTGAAGAATCAGATGGATTTGTTAAAGTTCTTGCTGATAAAAAGACAGATGAAATTCTTGGTGTTCATATGATTGGACCGCGCTGTGCAGATATGATTGCTGAAGCAGTTTTAGCAATGGAGTACAGAGCTTCTGCTGAAGATGTTGCGCGCACAAGCCATGCGCACCCAACGTATACTGAGTCACTAAAAGAAGCCTGCTTAGCAGCAACTGACAAACGTTCATTGAATTCTTAAAAAATGCAAAGCTCCATCGTGAAAATGATGGAGCTTTTTCTTTAAAATCCATTATCATTACTTGTCCTAACTTAAATCATCAAAGAAGGAGATTTTTATGATTAAGGCATTACTATTATCTTTATTAATTTCTAGCGGAGCTTACGCTAAAGTGAAAACTGAAAAAGTAGAATACAAGTCAGGAGACCTGACGTTTGAAGGATTTCTTGCATACGACACTGCAAATAAAGGAAAAAGGCCGGGTGTGATGATCGTGCATAACTGGATGGGTGTAACAGCAGAAACAGAATCAAAAGCAATTGAAGTCGCAAAACTTGGTTACATCGCTTTTGCTGGTGATATCTACGGAAAGGGGATTCGTCCAAAGGATGCAAAAGAAGCAGGTGAGCTTGCTGGAAAATACAAGGGAGATTTAAAACTTCTTCGTGAAAGAGCAAACCTTGCGATTGAAGAACTAAGAAAACAAAAACAAGTTGATACCGGCAAAATTTTTGTTACTGGTTACTGTTTTGGTGGGACGACAGCTATTGAAGTGGCACGCTCTGGTGCTGACGTAAAAGGAGTTGTTTCATTCCATGGTGGGTTAATTCCTTCTAATGATGACAAAAACATCAAAGGACAAGTGCTAGTGCTTCACGGGGCAATCGACCCATTCGTTCCTCAAAAAGACATTGATGGATTCTTAAAAGGAATGAATGAAGCAAAAGTTAACTACACAATGACATCTTATTCTGGTGCTGTTCACAGCTTTACAGAAAAGGCAGCAGGAAATGATATCTCTAAAGGAGCAGCTTACAATGAGCAGGCCGATAAGAGATCGTGGATTGCTATGAAAGAGTTCCTTGCTGAATTATCAAAGTAATTTTTCCAATCAGAGCGGAACTTCTTGCCCGAAGTTCCGCTTTCCCCTAGTAAAACTCTCGGGCACAATTTGCCTCTTTTCCTAACACAATCCCAATATTTTATTTCTCGATTATCCTTAACGATAAGACATCCATCAGGAGACTCTTATGTTAAAGATAACTACTTTAGTTGTAGCTGGATTACTTACGTTAGGTTCTGCATTCGCAAGCGGTGATCCATTAGATCAAGACCGTTTTGAATTTCCGGAGCCAAGTAAAGCAGATCTGGGACAAAGTCTTAAACTTTGGGCGACTTATTACTACCTTCCGGAAATTGAAGAAGATTCAGGAGCGACCCCTCTTCGCGATATGAAAGGGCAGGAGCTTGGACCGCGCTTAACCTTAAAGCACTGGTGCGACACTGCGATGGAAGGATCGGTAAAAATTAATTTCAAAAATGGTGACATCAAAACGTTCAATTACCAAGGAACGACAAACGATTATTTCGTCGACTGTAAATCAATTTATCCAAGACACACAGGAATCGGGAAGACTAAATTCCGTGAGGCCAATGGAGTTTATGGGGATGGGTTGGATGATTACATCCTTTCACCATACAGAACGCTGGCAACTGATGTGACCTATATTAAGCCGGGAACGGCCCTTTATATCCCAAAAGCTCGTGGGGCAAAGATCACTCTGCCAAATGGAAGAGTCATCACTCACGACGGTTATTTCTTCGCTGCAGATAAAGGCGGAGCGATTAAGGGCACCCATGTAGATGTTTATATTGGGGTTTCTAAAAAAGCTAATTTCTTCCCATGGATTGGGAGTTCAGAATCTAAGACATTTGAAGCTATTATTGTAAAAGACCCAAAGATCATTGCCGATCTTCTGGAATTACACTCAATTAAATAAATAGTCCTATGAAAACATTGTTTGCCTTTATCGTATGCCTGAATGCTTACGGTGCCACAACTCCTTCGGGCTGTGGCACCTTTGACGTTTATGGCGTTATTGAGAAAAATCAAAAAGCACCTGGTTATGTTTTTCTGGTTAATAAAGGAACTCTTTCTGAGTACCAGTTTGCTATCAGTGATGAGCAAGAGCTTAAAGCTGCACCTTATATCGATAGAACTATCAAGTTAAGAGGCAAGATCACTAAGAAGCTCAATGGACAGCAGGGTGAGTTTAGCTTGATTGAAAGTTACACTGATGTCGTGCCGGACCCGGCGAACCTAAAAGGTTTAACAGGTTTTACTTTTATCAATAAGGAGAAATGCATATGAAAAAAATGCTGATGGTTTTATTCATCATTTCTCTTTCAGTACAGGCCGCTGATAACAATATGATCTTTATTGGTGGGGGCGGAGAACCCAAAGGCGCTCAAGGCACTCAGTTTGATAGAAGTGTGCGTGCCCTAGGTGACTTCTATAAAGCTAACAAGAATTATTCAACGACTATTTCTTTTAATGGTGGTCACCCGGACACGGAAAGCATTATTGCTGATAGATTTAAAGGGGCGTCAAACTCAGGTTCATTTACCTCTACCAACTACAAAGCTCTCATTGAAGATGCCATTAAGAAAATTGAAAATAAGGACATACCGGCCGGAGGAAAAATTCTGGTGTTTATCAACAGCCATGGCGGAGAAAGCAGCGGGAAAACCCATAATATTTCAACTGCCGGTTCGGCAATGACTAATATGAACTCATTGAATGACACTTCGTCAGTGAGTCTTGATGCTTTGGAAGCGTTAACGAAAGCGGCCAAAGATAATAACATCAAGCTTGCAATCGTCGATGGAAGTTGTCACGCAGGAAATTCATTATCGCTTGCTAATGCAAGCACGTGTGTGATCGCCGCTTCTGGACCTAAACACTATGCTTATTCAAATTTTGCTGACATCTTTGCTGCCCAAATGAAAAAAGGGAAAAATCTGGAAGATGTTTTTTTTGAAACGAAAGCTCAAACCCAGGGAGGAGGTTTTCCGATGATCTCGACTCCTGAAGGTGTTGAAGTTCAGGATGAGCTTTATCCGTACCTGACACCTTATATGTATTATCACGACGAATACCGCGGCATGGCCTTGGATAAAATTGATGATTATATTAAAGACAACATGACAGATGAATTAATTTGCAGAAGAGAAGTTCACTATGATTCCCTTAAAAAAGTATTGAACTTGATTGAAGAGATGAATCAGATAGAAAAGAAAACCCTATTTAGCTCGAAGCCTCGCCTGATAAAGTCAGTGGACCTGACAGATTTAAAAAAGAAATTAGATGACTATAAAAAAACTCAGGATAACTATTTTGCGAAATTAAGAAGGCTTGATCTTGCAGGGCTGGAAAGAAAAATCACGATCACGACAGATTATTATAAGAAGGGAACAACTTATACTCATCGCGAAGTTTTAAGCACTGATTACGATCGATTAATTGCCGGGAAAACAAAAGATTTAGAAAATACAAATCTGACAGCAGCAAAAAGAGAGAACCTGGAGAATCTTCGCGAATTTTATAGAGCGGCCAGGGTCGAAAAAGCAAAACTCATGAGAGATAATCCTCAGTATCTCGAACAAAGAAACATTTTTGACGAGTTAAAAACCGATCAAAAAGTAGGTTATTCAGTGGCAAGTGCTATCTCTCAAGAAGCAAGTAAGGCCTATGATGCGTACTATAAGAGCAAGCAAAAAGAACTAAAGCAACATGATCAGTCGGCCACAAATCCATGCAGAGATTTCGTTCTATAGGCGTAACCTTAAGAAAATTGGGGAACTCATTAAAGATTCCCCTTAGATAGTGATTTATCCTCAATTTTAGGTTAAAATTAATATGTTTCCTTAGCATTTGGTAATTCCAATTATCATATGCATTACGCTCAGCTATTTCACAGGATGTAAACTGAGTGAACCTCACAGGAAGGAGAGAGAGCAAATGATTCATAAAAAAATCTTATTAGTTGAAGACGATCAAGACATCCGTGAAACATTGGTTGAACTTCTTGAAGGCGAAGGTTACGAAGTTCTTTTCGCTGAAAATGGACAAGTTGGCCTGGATAAACTCTCACAAGCATCAGATCTTCCCAATCTTATTCTTCTTGATTTAATGATGCCGATTAAAGACGGCTTTCAATTCTGCGCTGAAAAAGAAGCAGACCCAAAAATAGCTCACCTGCCAGTTGTTGTAATGTCTGCAGACGGACATATTAGAGAAAATCAACAACGTGTAAACGCCCGTGCTTATCTTAAAAAGCCACTTGATATTTACGAGATCATCGATATCGTAGAAAAATACTGCGTTTAATTCTTAGAAATTTTAGAAACAAAGCTCGTTAATTTTAAGCAACTCGTCTGATCTATGGCCATACTCTTTTCCGTGCCAGCTTTTTAGACTATCGGTCTTTTCCAGGATGTCCTGGGCAGACTCGATATTGTAGAAACGGATGATGCCTTCACATCTATTCTTAATCGCCTTTTTGATAATTCCCCTTTGAAGCTTTTCAAAATGAGAAGGGTTAATTGCCTCGTTTAAGTGATCGGTAATAACTGGTCTAAGAAGATCTTCAGGAGCTACCGTGCGCTCGTTATTAAAGCTTACAGAGCGGTCTTCGTTGATCTTTAAAAGAGGGGCCAGGGTTTCATCATCCAGAGTGATGGGGTTTAGGAGGTTTTCGTAGTAATGAAAGCCACCAAAGTTAGCTGCTAAGTCACCGTTTGAATAAACGCCGTCAACCACCATTCCGTACATTCCTCTTTCTGTTTCTTCACCCCAGGCAATGACAGCTTTTAGTGCTTCATCAGCTGATTTCTTTTCAGTCAGACCTTTGTGATAAAGCACATAGTACTCGTAACCTTGGTTGAACATGTGACCTAATTTATCGACACCTAGATACACACCATACATTTTTAAGCTTGAGCAAAAAACAAAGTATGAAGGAGAGATGATTCGATGAAATCCAGAAAAAGAATAGATCGTTTTTAATTTTCCTGGAAGATAAGTAATAGGTTTGTTGTCTTTGATATTGTCGGGATAAGGAATAATAGAAAGTGGCAGTCCGAAGACACCATCTCTTTGGTCTTCCCAAGTGAAAGTTCCACCGAGCTCATCATAGACAGCGGCGACCACACCGGCATCAGTTTGAATTGAGGCCAGGCGTGCTTCGTCCTGAGCGAGCTTCTTTTTGAGTTCGCGCTTTGATAATGGTTTTTCTAAAGCTTCCTGTGATTGAAGACGTTTTTTTGTCTCTTCAATTTTAAGTGGGAGCTCTTTTAAATCGAGATTAAGTTTATCCACTGCTCGTTTCGTCTGGCCGTAGATAAAGCTGGAAATGTCCACACCGACATCTGCTAATTCCATTTTAGGAACGGTATGCTGATCAGACTCATAGGCATATGAGTTCAGCGCCAGGACCATGGATAGGGCAAGGATGAGGGTTTTCATATAGGGAGAATTTGCAAGGGAAGGGCCTAAAATGGGCACCCTTTTTCAAGGACTTCGTCAGGATAAGGGTGAGCTTATCCTGACGGGTGTTTAGCTTTTAAACAGTTTAAGACTTAAGAGCAACCATCGCCTCAGCATAATTTGGCTCATTGGCGATTTCTGGAACTTGTTCAGTGTAGATGATTTCGTTTTTCTCGTTGATGATAATGACCACGCGAGAAGCAAGACCTTTTAAAGGGCCATCAATGATGTCTAATTGGTAGTGCTTGAAGAAATCTGATCTAAAAAGTGAAGCAACTGTGACATTGTTGATTCCCTCGGCCGCACAAAATCTCTTTTGAGCAAAAGGTAGATCCATTGAAAGGTTGATGACAGCAACGTTGCCTAACTCTGCTGCATTTTTATTAAACGTACGAACGCTCATAGCACATGTTCCAGTATCAATACTTGGAAATATGTTGAGTAGTTTATATTTTTCTTTGAATGAAGACAGGCTCACTTCGCTCAAGTCTGTTTTAACCATCGTGAAGTCATGTGCCAGATCCCCAGCATCTGGAAGAGTACCGCGGCTGTGAATGTAGTTACCTTGTAGTGTTAATCTCGTCATTGAAGAGCTCCTTATATAGCGGGTTCGACTAGTCCCCAAAAGAATACTCAAAACATCGGGCGATGAAAAGAAAACTACGCACTATTTCTTAGGTGTTTAAAAATGAAAAATCCCAGGTAAAGAAGCGCAAAGACCGGGGCAGTAACCAAGAACCATTGAAGTTCGTTAGTAAAAAGATTTTTGGAAGCAAAGCTAACAAGAGTTAAAAGAGCGGAGAGCCCGACGAACTGACTAAGTCTTTGAAAAGGAATCAGCTCTTTGATAGATGTTTTCATCAGTTTCGCTGAGAGTGAAAAACAGTAGAGCTTAGGAAGTAGCTTAATGACTATGCTAATCAAAAGAGTTGTTCTTAAATCCAGATATTTTGCGGCCAAAAAAATAAAGAAAATAGAAAAAGGCGTAAGCCAAAAATACACTTTCATAATGACTTTGGTTTCACCTGTGGCCCTTAAAACGGAATCGTGGGGAATCAAAAGAAGTAGATAGCTCAAGGCAAAGACCTGGAGATAAACGGCCGACGGTAAATAAGTTTTTGTATAGAGAAGCTCTGTGATCGGAGAGGCATAAAAAAAGAGGCCAAAGACAGCAGGAATGATTAAATAAGCAATATCACCAATACCTTTTTTGTAGTGATGGGCCATGTTAATCATATGCCTTTCTGTATAGGCATGAGCGAGCTTGGGAATAAGATTTTTTTGAACCGACGTTTCTAATAAGTAGAGAGGAGGAATAACTAAGCACCCCAGCGAGTAAAAGGCAAAAGCTTCAGCACTTGTCAGAGTGGAAATGATCAATTGATCGGCCTTATCTATAATGAAAATAAAAAAAGCTGAAAGAGAAATTGGCAGAGAGTATTTTAAAATCTCTTTGATTTTTTCTTGATTAATCTCAAATGAAAGGCTGCCGTCGCGGTACCCTAAGTATGTCATAAAGACAAAACTTCCAATCATCATAAAAAAATATAAGCGAAAGAGAAGATTGATATCTTGGTACTTCCAGGCAATGAAGAGAAAACCTGCGGTCTTGATCACTTCAAAAAACATGGCCAGAGCTGCCCCTAAAACATTTTCACCGCGAGCAATGCAGACTTCGCTAAAATGCCCGGCGGGACAAACAAGAAAGCCAGTCACGATAAGAATTAAAAGAGCTGGCATGGATAGAGTGAAGTAGTGATGAAAGAAAAAAGCGGCGATGAAACCAGGAATTAGAATCAAAGAGGACAAGAAGAGGGTCGCACTCCAACTTGCTTTGATATACTCCATTCTTTCATCTTCTTTTTTCCCTATCCAAAAATAAATGGAGTTCACTGGTCCACCGGCCATTGTAAGAAACGGAATCAAGGATAAATAGAGGAAAAAAGTCTTATATAAACCCATATCTTCCGGGGCCAATAGACGCACCAGAATAATAGGAAGTATCAAATTTATGACGGAAGTAATATTACTTAGAAGGAACAATGGCCAGTGATCTTGAGATAGTCTTTTGATTGAAGAATACATGTATACATCATCGTCTTTTTTGATAAAAAAGTATAGCGCTCAGGAATTAAAGACGATATGTAATATTCCGATAGGACTGTGTTTTAAAAGGATATTAATTGAACAAGAATACCCTTCTCCATATTCACGAAGGCCTTAATCGTCTCTGGAAAAAAGTCCTGCAATTGGATTCTTTGGAGAACGATCAAAATTTCTTTGCACTCGGCGGTCACTCCCTCTTGGCGATCGATTTATTAAGCGACATTGAAGAGACGTTTGGAATTAAGCTCAACATGAAAGAGTTGGTGGAAGCACCGACGATCAAAAAGCTTGCTGTCGTTATTTTAGATAAGCAACTGTCTACGACAGTCGTAACAGTAAGTGAATACAAAGAGAGAGGTCTTTACCCTCTGACTTTAAATCAAAAACAAGTTTGGGGACTCAATGTCCTTTATCCTGATTCGATCACTCATAATATTTCGACGGCCATTAGAATCAAAAGACCTCTGGATATTAAGATTCTCAACGATGCGATCAATTTAATTGTTCAAAGGCAGGAGTCGCTGCGCACTCGTTTTAAAGTTGAGCAAGGGGCGACTTTTCAGGAGGTCATTCCTGAATACATTTTTCATTTTGATTTTTTTGATATCAAAGAAAGTGAGTTGAAAGAAGATATCCAAAAAGAGATGAAGCACGTTTTTAAATTAACAGAAGCTCCACTCATGAAGGTAAAATTCTATCGTCTTGGACCTTCGGATTTTGTTTTCTTTTTTCTGGTTCATCACATTGTCTGGGATGGACTGAGTAATACTTATTTCTTCCATGAGTTTATTGAAACCTATGAAGCTTTAGAGAAGGGGCTTAGGCCAGCGCTCCCTTCTTTGGGGATGAGTTATAAAGAGCATGCAGTTCGCGAACTGGCGATGATGGAAATGGCCGACTTTCAAGAGCAAAAAGCGTCCTGGAAAAACCTGCTGGAAGGGAATCTACCTGTTCTTAATTTAGAAACGGATTATCCTCGTCCAGAAAAAATAGATAACCGTTCAGGCACTCTTTATTTTGAATTGAACACAAGACTTCTGGAGAAGCTGGAAGACTATGTTCAAAAGAAACATATCTCGCTCTATAACGTCTTTTTTGCTGTCTATAACGTGCTCTTGGCCAAGCTCTCAGGGGATTGTGAGCTTGTTGTCGGAACTCCGGTTCATGGCAGACTCCACCGTGAAAGCCGTAAAACTTTTGGATACTTTATCAATACGCTGCCGATTAGAACAAAACTGGATGCACAAAAGAGTTTTAAGGACAATTTAGGTTTGACTCTCGAGTCTCTAAAGCAGGCCTTTTATAACCAGAGTGTTCCTCTCGATGTCATTTTAAAAACAGTCAAAATTGAGAACGATCCTGGAAGAACACCACTTTTCCAGACGCTCTTTATTTATCTGGATGTGACTAAAGAGCTGGACGTGTTTAAAGAAAAGCAGCTTTCTCAGGTCAAAGTTGAGCGTTACTCTGTTCATACTGAGGTGGATTTCTATCTCTATAAATCCCGCGAAAAAGTAGAAGGGGTTATCGAATACCGAAAGGATCTCTACAAAGAAGAAACAATGGCCCGCATGGCACGGGAGTTTACTGATCTTCTGGAGAAGATTGTTGTAGATGAATCATTACTTTTAAAAGAGCTGGGAGTAAAAACTCCAGAAGACTCTCGCCAGTATATAGATTTAGACCAAAGAGTTTATGACTCTTTCTCAGAAAGAGCGCCTTTTTATCGGCTTTTTGAAGAACACGCCAGGACAACTCCATCCAGGCATGCACTAAAAACGCAGTATACATCTTTGACTTATGGTGAACTTGACCAAAGGGCCAATCACCTGGCCTTAAAGTTAAAAAGAGAAGGTGTCAAAAAAGGTGACTTTGTTGGAGTAAGTACCCAACGAAATGAGAAGATGCTGATCTCTTTGCTGGCCGTTCTAAAAACTGGGGCTGCCTATGTGCCACTGGACCCGGGGTTTCCCGATGAACGTTTAAGTTATATGGCGGATAGGGCCGGTATTAAGACCCTCGTAACTGAAAAGATTTTACTCGATCGTTTTCCTTCTACGGAAAACATTCTTGTCTATGAAGATGTTTTTAAAGAAAGCTTTGAAGAAAGTGAGTTCTATTCAGAAAATGTGGGCCTGGAGTCTACTTGTTATATTCTCTTTACTTCGGGAAGCACCGGAAAGCCAAAAGGAGTAGAGGTCACTCATAAGAATGTTCTGAACTTTCTTCTATCAATGAAAAAAGAGCCAGGGCTTCATGAAGATGACAAACTTCTCTCTGTCACGACGTTTAGTTTTGATATTTCTGTACTGGAGCTTTTTCTTCCGCTCATTAGCGGAGCGAGTGTTTATATTGGCAATGAAATGGAAGTTGTTAACGGCGAGCTTTTAGCTCACGTGATCCGGCAAGAAGATATTACCTGCATGCAGGCGACCCCAACGACCTGGAGACTTCTGCTTGCTTCTGAATGGAAAGGAAGCCGTAAGCTTAAAGTTCTTTGTGGGGGAGAGGCCATGCCTCGAGACTTGGCCTTAAAACTTTTACCGAAAATAAAAGAGCTTTGGAATATGTATGGTCCCACTGAGACGACTGTCTGGTCTACAGTAAAAAAGATTTCGGCCCAAGAGCGTAAAATCCTGGTAGGGCGTCCGATTGATAATACTTGCCTTTATATTCTCAATTCACTCGGCGAACATTGCCCGGTAGGAGTTGAGGGGCAACTTTTTATTGGTGGATTGGGAGTTGCAAAAGGCTACATCAAAGATCCTGAGCAGACTCAAAAACGCTTCGTTGTTAATCCTTTCCGTCCAGGGGAGTTGATGTACAACACAGGTGATATGGCGAGATTTGAAGCAAACGGTGAAGTCGAATGTCTCGGGCGAAGCGATGATCAGGTAAAAATCAGGGGCTTTAGAATTGAGTTAGGTGAGATTGAAACCAGAGTCATGGATATGCCTTATATTCATGAATGCGCTGTTAAAGTACATAATCAAAAAATTATCGCTTATGCTGTTGCCAGTGATGAATATGATGAAAATGCAATGAAGAAGCATTTAAAAAACTCGCTTCCTCATTATATGGTGCCTGCGAAAATCATCATCTTGCCTGATCTTCCTAAAACAATGAACGGGAAAATTGATAAAAAACAACTTAATGAATCATTGGGACAAACAGTTGTTAAGGAAGAGCTATCAGCTTCTTCACATATCATTGAAGAGATCAGGAAAATCTGGTCCCAGTTTTTGGGACATGAAGACATTGATATTGAGGAGAACTTTTTTAATTTAGGCGGACATTCTCTTTCGGCCATTGAAATCTTTGGTGCCATCAATGAAAAGTTTAATTTAAATCTTCCACTTGCCTCTTTATTTGAATCGACAAACATCCGGACCCTAAGCGAGATAGTGGAAGAGGGCATCAGGAAAAAAAATCAAGACCTGGCCGATTTAAAATGCGTAGTGACCATCAAGCCGGCCGAGGGCCATTGTGAAGCTGTGTTTTGTTTTCATGGAGTCGGTGGAAATGTTCTCAATTACTACCGTCTTGCTGATTGTGTAGGGAGCCGTGCCTTTTATGGAATCCAGGCACGTGGAGTAAACGGCGAAGATGAGATTGTGGAATCGATCCCTGAAATGGCCCGCATTTATATTGAAGAGATAAAGAAGATTCAGCCTAAAGGCCCCTACATTCTGGCGGGAGGTTCAATGGGAGGCATGATTGCTTTAGAGGCCGCTATTCAACTCAAGAGAGAAGGTGAAGAAATCAAATCCCTCCTTATGTTTGATACGATTGGACCCAATATTGATTTTAAAACTTATGGAAATGTGAAAGTAAATCTTTTAAAGCGCACTAAAAATTCCATGGTCTTTAAATTTCATAAGACCATCAATTACATGAAGGTAAAGTTTTACCTTTTCACCAAGGCCTCTATTCCTCATAGTGTAAGGTACTTTAGTATTGAGGCCAAAAACTATGTGGCCTTAAGAAGTTACACTCCTCAAATTTTTGAAGGGAATATCACTCTCATACGTGCTCCTAAGGCGCACCAGGGATGGTATGCTGATCCGTATCTTGGGTGGAGAAGTGTGATCAATGGAAAAATCGACACTATTGAGATTGAAGGTGCCCATGAAAACTTTATCGAAAGCCCTTCCATGTCCCATGCTTTAAAAATGGTTATGAAAAGGCTTTAATCATTATTCCATCGCATTCTTATCAAAGCGCCCCTGCAGATCCTTCTCAAAAATATGCTCTTCTGCCTCTCGATGATAATCAGATCGTCTTAAATCGCTAATGGCAGGTCCTTCAATCACTTTCCCATGACAGTCAAAACGCGAGCCATGGCATGGACAGTCCCACGATTTTTCGGCCCCATTCCAGGCGACAATTCCAGCAAGGTGAGGACAGACAGCGCTCATATATTCCATTTCGCCGTTGATGTTTTTATAGGCGGCCACCATTTTGGTTCCATCTCTAAAAACGACTCCCTCATCTTCTGGAAGTTGATCGAGGTCGGCCTTCGAAGATGTATTGATCCAGTCGGCGTATTGTAAGGCCACGTTAGCATTTTCCTGAACATAATTTTTAGTCGCACTCAGTGAAATGCGAGAAGGAGTGTAGAGTTTTTCCCATTCATTTGCTCGCTCCATGATTTGATCTGTAATAAGCATCGCTCCCACCGTACAGTGGGTCATTCCATTTCCAGAGTCACCGGTGATGATATAAACATTTTTTTCATCCATCGGATTGTGTCCCAGGTAGGCGAGTCCATCAACTGGCTCCATCACTTGCCCTGACCACTGATAGAGAGTTTCTTCAATCAGTGGAAATTTTCTTTTCGCCCAGGCTTCCAGGCGTTGGTAGCAACTTTTTGGTTCGGCATTTTGCCCTGTCTTATGATCTTCGCCTCCAACGATCAGAACATCGAAGTTCTCTCGTTCATAAAGGCGCACGTAGTGGTAGGGATCGAGCGTATCCCACAATAAAATATCAGGATAAGATTTTTTAGGAACTTTAAAACCTAAGACATAGGTTCGGTAAGGAGCTTGTTTCGTGTGAATGGCCACCATGTCGTTAATGGGAGTATTAGTCGCGACAACGATATTATCACAAAAGATGCGGTAATTGTCTTTGGTTTTAACAAAAGCATTTTCTCCGCCTTGAACTTCAACAACCGGAGTGTTGGTAAAAATATGACCACCACCTCTTAGAATAATTTCGGTTAAGGCCTTCAGGTATTTAATCGGATGAAGTTTTATCTGTCGGGGAAAATGCAGACATGGGCCGGTTTGGATATTGGGAAAAGGAGAGGTGGAAGAAATGGTGACATCAATGAGACCTCCACGATGGGCCGCTTCGAATTCGCGCTCCAGAATGTCTACGCGCTTGTCTCCTTCTGCAAAGAGATAACCACTCACACGCTTTAAGTCACATTCGATATGTTCGTTTCGCACAATCTCTTCAACCTTGCGAATAGCCTCGCTATGACTTTCAATCGCAAGCTTGAGTCCTTCTTCGCCATGGTATTTCTCAATGAGATAAAAGCGGTCATCCAACGCATGGGTGAAGTGGGCGGTGGTTTTTCCCGACTGGCCACTAGCTAAGTCAGAAGCTTCTAACACACATACGCGCTTTCCTTCTTTTTGCAGGAGGTAAGCAGTGGTGAGTCCTGCAATTCCTGCACCTATAATGCAGACATCGGTTTTAAAATCTTCTTTGAGCGCGATACGTTCAGGCATCGCAGCGTTTTGAAACCAAAGCGAAACACTTTCCCCATGGTGACTCGTCATAATGAACTCCTTTTTAAAGAACACTTACTGCGTCCCTGTGTTGCAAGAGAATGACCAAAATAAATGAGGATTTTAGAGAGAGTTTTGTTCAACAATTCCCCAAATGGGGCAAAAAAAAGGCCCACCGAAGTGGGCCCGAAAGATTCGTTAGACTTATTTAGCTGGGTTCGCACCGTATAGGATACCGCCACCAAAGTATGAGTAGTAGATTTTGCTTGAGTCTTTTGGATCAAGAGTCACACTTCTCGCGTTTCTTTGTAGTGGAGGAAGAGAGTTCTTAGACCATGTCGCACCACCATCTTTTGTGTAAAGCATACCACCGTTACCCCATCCACCAGTCAGGTCGTAGTAACCTGAAACGTGAACTTGGTTAGGGTTCTTTGGATCAATCTTGATATCAGTCGCGTGAGTGACTTGTTTCATTCTGTTCCAAGTGTTACCACCATCAGTTGTTTTCCAAGCACCAGTCATTAACCAGTTTCCTTTGTTCTCGTAGTCAACCATCCAGATTGTGCTTGGATTATTGAAATCGATTGCGAATGCTGTAGGGTAGTACCATAGTTTGTATCCAGCATCAGCGTCTTTAGGATAGTTAACAGTTCCTCTTAGAAGTTTCCACGTTTTTGAACCATTGGCCACATCAAGGAAATAAACACCTGTGTATGGTTGGTTTGAGAACGTTGGGGCATCTCCCGTTAATAGCGCGTAAACGTTACCAGTGTTCGGGTCTACTTCAATTTGAGGAATGATCTTGTTACCTGCAGGAAGACCCGTATTCAGGTATGTCCAGCTCGCTCCATCATTGTAAGACACTGCGATACCAGTTTCATGAGTACCACCGTAGATAACATCATTCTTCGCATCATAACCAACAGACAGGAACTGACGGTTGTAGTTAGTGTCCACTGGAGTTAAGCGCTTCCAGCTTCTACCTCTATCAACAGATTTATAGATACCACCGTTACCAGTAACTGCATTAGCATGCCACTCGTTCGGGAAATCGTGTAGAGATCCGGCAGCAGAGTAGACCACTAAATCATCAGCAGGGTCGAAAGCATAGTCATAGAAGCTGTTGTACTGGTGGGATGGGATTCTGAAACTTGCCCCATGATCTTCAGACACAACACCACCGATATCGGCCGAAGCTCCGTATAGAAGGTTCGAGTTTGTCGGGTGGAATTTCATTTTATAAACAGAGATAACTTCAAGACCTCTTGTGATCCATTTTTTACCTGCTGTTGGAGTCCCTGTATCAGCATACTTTGTGAAAGCTGCCAGCCAGTTGTCTCCAGTGTTTAGAGAAGAGTGAAGGAAGAAGTATCCAGAACCAGCAACCACCGCAGAATTTCTCTGGTTGATTGCAAAACTTTCGTATCCTGAATCCCACCACCCAACATCAAGGGCCACGGCAGAGTATTCAATTTTATCTTTTGACCATGGAGCATATGGAACTACATCGTAGTCGATCTGGTTAAGCTTTAGACCCCATGTCTGTCCTTTATCACGAGACACATGCACCTTTGTACCGTACTGACGAATCCATGCTCTACCACCAGTCGTATAGATTGTTGCAGAGTCGTTTTCCGCCATCTTTAAATGGTCACCAACAGGCTGAGCATTTTTAGTGAAAGCTCCACCATTTTTAGAAACCCATACGAAACCACAAGCTGCGTATGTCTGGTCAATTGATGTTTGACCCCAGTCGTTCAGGTATTTACCTGCCCATGAACAAGCATTTGATCCATCGCTGTCTGACATCGCAAGAGTTACACCACTTGCATCAGAACCACCGGCAAAAAGTCTTACTGAACCAGCTGTCGGAGTGTAGTAAGTAGAGAACGTTACACCGTCATCGCCAGAAACAAGAACTTTTGTTTTAGTTGCGTGGTAAACTTTCCCGTTAGTGTTGTGGTCAATAAATGTTCCCACAGCTTCTTCAGAGTTTACTCTCGTCCAAGATGTCCCTTTGTTCGTTGTTCTTAAAAGACCTTTTGTCGTACCAGCATACATAATGTTGGCATTCGAGCTGTCAGAGTAGAAGTACTTAATGATTTCACCTGAGGCCAGACCCATGTTGATGGCCGTGAATGTTTCACCGGCATCAGTACTTCTCTTCGGATTGAGCCCAGCGGAAGCATGGAATACCGTTACACCATCAGCTGAGAAACCAACGCTTACAGCTTTTGTTAAATCAGAATCAAAAACGGCCTGGAAGTGGTTAACAGCATTCCAGCTCTTACCTAAGTCAGTCGACTTAAATAGAGTTCCCATGTCTGTTCCGACGAACCATAAGTTAGAGTAAGGGCTGATTGAAACACCACTCATTGCTCCACCGCCACCAACACCAAGAGGAATGTATCCTGTTGATGGAGCAGGTACTGGATCTGGATCAGGAATTACAACCGGAGCAGATGCAACAGTGATTGTGACTGTCGCTACGTTTGAGTCTGCTTTTCCATCATTTGCTTTATATGTAAATGATGTCGTTCCACTAAATCCTGAAGCAGGAGTAAAAGCACATGAAAGGGCAGAACATGAAAGAGTTCCATTTACTGGTTGAGAAACGATTGAGTACGTCAACGCGTTTCCATCATCATCTGTCCCTGCGTTCAGGCTGAAGTTAACTGCTGTATTGTATGCAGTTGAAACAGCTTGAGATGAAGGAAGAACTGGAGCGCGGTTAGCAGCAGCTACGACTGTCACAGTGACTGTAGCTACATTTGAATCACCAAGGCCATCGTTTGCTTTATAAGTAAAAGATGTCGTTCCACTGAAACCTGCAGCAGGAGTGTAAGTACAGTTTTGTCCTGTACATGTCACAGTTCCGCTCGCTGGTTTTGAAACGATACTATAAGTGATATTTGTGCTGTCGATATCAACAGCGTCGTTAAGCTTAAAAGAGACAGCTGTGTTGGCAGCAGTCGAAACTGATTGGGCAGAAGGAAGAACTGGAAGGTCATTTACTGGATTAACAGTAATTGTTCCAGTGGCGATGTTGGAATCAAGAGCACCATCATTTACTTTATATGTGAAAGTAACCTGACCATTAAAGTTTGCCGCAGGTGTGTAGGTACAGATGCGAGAAGCTCCACCTTCGCAAGATAATGACCCGCTAGCCGGGTCTGACACTTTTACATAAGTCAGAGCATTTCCTTCAGCGTCAGTTCCAGCGTTTAAGCTGAAAGTCACAGGAGCGTCTTCGTTGGTAGAGATAGATTGCGTGCTTAAAACCGCTGGAGCTGTATTAACCGGTCTTGTGGCCACATCCAGACTCACTAGAGAGAATGCATCGACATACATGTACGATGAAGCTCCGGCCTCTTTAATCGCATAGATTTCTGCAACAGTTGAGTTTGCTGGTACAGTAAAGGTCGTAGAGTATTGTTTCCACGCCGTTGAACCGATAATCATCCTGTTCTCTTGTAGTATGCCTCCGCGCGAGTTCTTAAACCTGATGCTGACCATAGAAGAGACTCCCATAGAGTCTAGCTTTCCATAGAAGCTCAGAGTGTAGCGCCCGCCAATCGTAAGTTTGCTCATTACATTTTGGGTAAGAGTTCCTAAGGCCGTACCTCCTCTGGCCGCATACTGGCCGCTTTGAGCAGTTTTTACTGCAGAAAACGAACCCGATTTGCTCCAGCTGGTAAGGCTTGACTCAAAACCAGGATTGGCCACGAGGTTGTCAGCGGCAAACGCCGTGACAGAAGAGAACAAGCACAGTGTCGTCAATATTTTCTTCTTCAAATGCTTCGTCCTTGTTGAAAAGTTAATAAATAAAAAATTGCTTAGATCCAGGTCTTAAAAACATTGGGTAAAAATTTTTTTCCGTATTCAAAATGTTATCGAACAACAGGAAAAAATCTTGATGGGGGCAATTTTCATAAGAGCGAATTATTCGGAAAAATTAAATTCAAGGACTTAAGAAAAGCATCCGATAGGGTAATTATTTAAATACCGTTTGCCTCGGTTACCTGATTTTTGTAAATGTGTTTAGACACTGAGTTGATGGTGCCATTGTGACTTCGAGTTTTATTCATGAACAACACACGTTCTCAAATGCTGGTTGCAAGAGAGAAGAGGTCATATCTCTTTGCTTCTCTCTGTAGTGCGATTGCAGCTCTGTGTATGTTCTATAAAATGTTTCAGAACGATCTCTACTTAAAAATTCTGGAGTACAAATGGTTTGCGATTGTCATCGGACTGTTGATCATTGGTAATATCGTCCACGGTTTTTTTGCTTTCAAAAGTTACAACATGCTCGATGATGAAAGTGATGTAGACACCATTAAAGCGGTAAAGAGATCGTACTACCGTTCGTTCATCATCAATTTTCTTACTCCCTACATGTTACTCATTATTCTCTTCATCCTGATGAAAGAGCTGGCGATCGCGGCGATTGCTTTCATTTTGTTCTTGTTGATGATTGCGCTATGTTATTATTTTGATCTGAAGCCCACGATGAAGTTAAAAAAATAATCTAGATCTATTCTTGAACGAATATTTTGTTTAGTAATAAATATAAATTCCGAATTTTAAGTATGACCCACTAATCATTTAAATGAGGGCGTACTTATGAAAACTTCTTTAAAGATCTTTGTCCTGATTCTTTTGAGTGTTGCTTGCAGTAAGAAAGAGGTCTCGAGTGTTGAAAGATCAACTGCCCAGGTTTCCTGCGAGAAGAGTTCAGTGATTGGAAAATGGAAGGCCAAGTCCGATGGAACTTACATTGAGTTTAAAAAAGATTGTTCTTTTGTGAGTGATGAATGTGAGTCGAGCGGGACTTACAGGACAGTTGATGGAAGAATTGATTTCGATACAATTTCTGTGAAAAAGGGAAGTGCCTGCCAGAAGGGAAAAAGTAATGCGGGCCTTAAGGTCAACGACAGCTCATTGACCTTTTCATTTTCAACAGGAGATGAAAACTACACTAAGCTATAAGTTCTTCTTGTGATAAAACGTATAAAGCTTCAGCTGATCCGTCGAAGGCTTCTTGCAGCTTTCTTTACATGCATCTAAAGATGCCTGAATTAAGTCTTCGCGGATATTGGCATTGGTATGGAGTTTTCCGGCCAGGTTGTTCATAAAAGGAATTTCTACATCTTCACCAACTGTCACTCCAATATTCCACAGAAGGCCAAAGACGAAGTCGGCATTGGCGTATTCACCGCGCTCAAAGGCCAGGTTGTACTGTTGTTTTCTTTGAACCTTCTTACCGTTAAAGAGGTTGTACTCTTTAATTTTAAGCGCCAGTTTTTTACTGTTGGCGATCTTTCCGGCAAAATAATCGGCCATCCCTTCATTGACAGGAGTAGAGTGTGAAAGCTCCATGTGGTTACTTAAAGCAACGTGTGAGAACTCATGGTAAATGATTTCTGGAACAAGAGCAGAGTCGAGGCGATAGATTTTTCGCGAGAAAAACTCAGAAGCGATATCTGAACTTTGATAAACAGCTTCAATTAAGAGACTACTTCCAACTAATCTCATGACACTACTTGGATCAGAGATCGCGCCACCTGAAAGAAGCTCAGTCATAAACTGCCTAAAGTTTGCCATGTGGGTTTGATTTCTAAAATCAATGATCGCCCCCTTAACACTTGGGCGGTCAACACTTCCCTGAAAGTCCTTTATATTGATTTCTTTTGATGGCCTAAACCAGATTTCAATATTCCAAGGAGGGATGTTCTTTGGAGGATATCCTTTCCCGGCCGGGACCGTCAGGGCATTGTTGAATTGTGGATTTAAATTATCGTTAGCAAAGTGGCCGATCTCATTGAAGACGTTAATGAGTTCAACTCGCACAATGATTTGTGGAAGATTTTTTACATAATCAGATTTTGCGACATCGACAAAGTATTGGCGTGCCTTATTTAAATGATAGTAAGTCGTCGCAGCTCTTAACTGCATGTCTTCTGTGTCATCAAAGCGCACAGCTTCATTGTCTTTTCCTTTGACGATCTTAAAGTATTTTCCTTCAAAGGCTTCATCGCTGGTTAAGTTATCCAGTTTAACATCATTAATGACTGCATTGAAGTTGTCATCGCGGACAACTGCACGCTTCATAATGTCAGAAGTATGAGCTTCAAGAGTAAAAATCAGAAGGAAAAAAGTTAAGAGCGTTTTCATATTGTCGTCCTACATTAAGTTAAAATCTGAATCCGGGTTAACTGGTGCTTCTGAAACCTGCTGGTCAATTAACATAATGGCCATGACCGAAAGAAAGCCGAATGGAGGAGGAAGAAGCACTGAGGCGACCCCACCAAAAAGCTTGACCCAAACCATGACTTTTTCCTTAGTGGTTTTTTTCGGGTTCCAGATTTCTTCCAAGGCCGCAAACTGGTCGATCTCATCAGCACTGATATAGCCGACTTCGTAAGCAGCAGTGATAATATCCAGGAAGGTTGCCTGTCTTCCATTGATCATCGTACTGTTGTTGATCAAGGCGAGCTCTTTTCTCAAAAGTTTAAGAATGAATCTGAACTTCTCCATCGGAGAAAGGCTAATGATCTCAGATTCCTGATCCACGTAATTAATGTGAATCGTGACATCTTTAGCTTCCAGTCTTTTCTTAAGAGACTTTACAACATTGGCCAGAAGAATAATTTGAGTAGCGTTGAACTTCTCGTAAAGACCTTGTCTTAATGACGTTTTATTTTTAAATCGGCCAGCATCTGTCACCAGTTTAGCTGATTCTTTTTTTCTCGTTGGAAAGTTCTTCGCAACTGTGTCCAGTGCACTTCTATAACTCGATAGAGTAAGGGGCCACTCGTGAACTTTTTTGGCCCTCATGCGCTCAAGTATTTTGAAGTCACTTTCTTTGATAATCTTTTTATCAAGCGCAAGCTTATTTAAGTGCTTTAGGTTCTTAATGAATTTATAAGATCCTTCATTAAGCTTTCCAATCAGTGCTCTATACGTGTCTTCACTACAAAGAGTCTTATTCTGAAGATCGGCAATTTTAGTTTTGTAAATGTCCAAGGCCTTCGTTTCTTCTTCAGAGGTCAGGTCGTTTTTAGCGATAGGATGGGAAAGAAAATGAGAATCGGCCGCTTTGATTAAAATACCGGCGGTAATGTCATCAATTGAATCATCTAAACGCAACCCTAAAATGGCCAACTCTGTCTCATCCTCAGATGAAAGTGAAAGCTCTTTTTGAATAGCGCTTACAACTTTAGTTGCACAACGATTGATTGTTTTATCATTGATGATCTTTCGCAATGACTCTATCGCAGGAGTGTCTTTATACATTCTCACAACATCATCTTCTTTATGTGAAGTGATGAGATGGGAATTTCCTTCTCTTAAATTCCTGTAAGGGGAGTCACTTGATAGGAGAGGAGTTATCTCGCTTGCGACGAGATTAAACATGAGTGACGAACATAGTGTTGCGATAATGAGTTTTGTTTTCATAAACACTATTTATCGCAAAACTAAATAATCGGACACCCCAGCTATAATAAATACAGAACCTTAAGGCTCCATCAAGGTTGGGGTGCCCAATGATAGGGAAAGCTAATTTCTAAGAATGTCTCTGATTTCTTTTAGTATCTGCTTCTTACCTACGCGGGCAACCAGTTCGTATTGCTCACGACTGTAGCCTGCTTCAGAGGGAATTTGGTTTTCTGGAATCAAGAGGTGTTCGGGATGTTTCCATCTTCTATACCCATAAGGTGCGTATCCAAATTCAAAACGAGGGTACTTCACATTCACTTCAAGTGTTCTGACTTTTCTTGGGGCATCCGAATAGTAGTAAATGAGTTCATGATCAGGATCGAATCCTTTAATCATATAAGAATGCTGATTGTATTTTCCCATGCCCAAGAGTTGCCATTCAACAATGTAGATAATGCCGGAATTGATTTCTTTGATCTTAACCGGGAAAGTATCCTTTTGCAGATTGTAGGCACCGACTTCGTCACCGATGTAATTGATAAAAGCGCGCACGCGCTTTTTCTCATCACTAATAGAGTCAAACATTGAAGTGTCATTGCCGAATGTCTTCATTTGTGAAGAAAGCACTTCCGGAGCATTAATGACAAAAGGAAGAGAGTGCTCATAAGAAAAAAGAATGCGAATAGCATATAGAGCATCAGCGCAGTCAGTGGGTAAACCAGTCAATAAAGTTTTTCCATCTTTAAAAATTTGTGTGGTGAGATTTTTATTCACCCATTTTTGATATTCATTCTCCCAATATTCGTTCCAGACTTGGTTGGCCTGCCATACTTCGGCCTTAACACTTGTTGTAAAAGAGAAAATTAAGAAAAACAAAAATAATAAGCGTTCCTTCATAGCACCTCCTTTTAGAAAATAAATTAAGTAATCAGCGACTTATGTTTAAAAACTAAAAATAAATTTAGTTATAAAAACTTGCGGCCTCTAGAAATTAATATTAGTTTTTTCTCACGTAAATAAAAATTCTTTGGAGGAATTATGTTTAAGAAATTTACTGCCCTGTTACTGCTTACGAGTTTTACACATGCTTTCGCAATGGCACCGGTGCAAGAGACTTCTGCTATGGCCAAAGCTTTAGAAAGAACGTTCGATGAAATGAATTATTCGTTAAACGTTGAGTGGGATCAAAAAGATCAGCAGTTCTTTAAAACAACTGTCGATGGATTTGAAAAAGAGATTCAATCTCTTCAGACTCAAGGCTTAACCAATAAAGAGTTAGTCGAGTTTACCCTGGCGAAAATCAAGGATAAACAATTACAAAATGACGTAAGAGAGATTGCTAAAACAATCAATGATGAGTCAATGTCGACTGATGAAGCAAGAAACTTTGCTCTGGAAAAACTGAGTGGGGGTTACTCGCAAGGAGCAAGCTGGTCAGGAAGCAGAATGGGAATCAAATTGGTTCTTATCCTGGGTGTGATCATCTTAATCTGTTGTGCTACAAAAGGGCATGACAATGATGATAACGATAGACCAGAGCGTCCACACTGCCGTGACAATGAGTGGGATTCTCGCTCATACCAAGGCGGAGGATGGGATCAGTGTAACAATGATGATTACTATCCATACCCACAAGCTGTTTAAGCTTTTAGGTAAAAGGCCCTCGCTTTATGCGGGGGCTTTTTTATTTTTAGAAAGGAAGCTTTAGGCCAATTTGTAAATCAATCTGTCCATCAATACGAAGTTCAGTGACTTTAGGGAGAGAGCCAATTGTAAGAGCAGGCCTTAAGATAATAGACTGAGAGTTGTTTTTTATAAGATCAAAAACATTGCCATCGGCAATGGTGAAATCGATACATTTATAGTTGCAGCGGTTGTTGGCCTTTTTATAATTGAGAAGTAGTGATTTATTTCTACCAACCCGATTTAAATCAAGACCACTAACAAAAGCAAAGCTTGCCTTGTTATTAACAGACTGATCAAATTCTTTATTGTACTGAAAGTAAACGCGTTTGATCTTGATGCTTTTGACGACATCAAAATCCAGGTTTAAATCTGGGAGATCTAATTCAATGGGATCGATTTCTACACGTTGAGGGCCTTTAATGCGCAAGAAGAGTTTTACCATCGTTTTTAAAAAAGCATTACTCAATTGTTCAAAGCTATTGGGAATGTCGGCCGTTTCATAAACATCCATGTCTTTGATGTTGTATTTTATGTTGAGGTAAAATAAATCAGGGGCGTCTTTAGTTTGCTCTAATGTCGATTTGGCATTTTCTGAGAGTTCAGAATTCCCCGCTGTCAGAGCAGTCATCATCATGGCCTCTCTTTGTAACTCTGCCAGTGTTTGCACCTTTGCAATAGGAGTAATGGACTCCGTCTGCTTTAAACAAGAAGCGCAGAGGATGAGAAGACAAGAGAATGCCAGGGTTTTGAATGAATTTCGCATAAGAGAAAATCTTAATGCAGACTGGGCATTTCTCAAGAGGGAAGAAATCTACAATGCGATGAAGCGATTTTTAAGAAATTAAGGAAACCAACACTTAGGTCTTAAAGCATAGGAAGAAACACAGGTATTTTTTGAATCGTCAAAAGGATGAAGTGATAGAGGGAGAACTTCCGAGCAAAGAGTTCCATTAATTATTGTGTCCAAACGACATTGTCTCTCTGGGTAAGAGTCGCGGATGAGTTGAGGAGCGATGTTTTTATCTTCATGCTCACATGAGATAGGAAAGTCGCGCACTAAGTTTAAAAAGTCAAGGCCTCCCAGAGCGCTTCTTAAGCAGGCCTCTAAGTCTTTTCCATTTTTCTTGGCAATAAGCTGACATTTATTTTTTAAAACAGGGCCTGCACGTTTTAGATCAATTTTTGGAGATTGTTTCTCTAGTGTGAGCATTCTTTTAAAACAAGCAGAGCTTGCGTAATAATCGGCCTGGCCCTCACTGCTCATTAAGCTCATTCCATCTGATCCAACAGGTCCGTCCCATTCAGGTGGAACATTCTTTCTTGGAGCGCCTCCAAAGAGGTGGCCAAGTTCGTGGCAAATGATCATGCGAAAAGAGTCCGGTGTAAGACGAATACTATTTAAAAGTCCGGTATTAATAATAACGGAGAGTTTATCAAAGTCATGACTGGCGCTGGCCGCGGCAGAGATATCTTCTTGAGTGATAAATTCGATAGGTTTACTAAATTCGCGGAGGGATTCTTCAGTATAAAGAGTTTTGGCATCGGCAATGATTTGTGATTTCCAATCTTCCAATGCGAAAGCGGAAAGAGAGAAAAACAAACAAAGAGACGTGACCATAAGTTTCATCTATGTAGCTTAGCAACTCCTTGGGTCTTTGCAAGAATCTTGTAGTTATTACTTGGTAAATTCTAGTGAAATTGGTAGGCTAGAGTTATGAAAACATTGATATTGGCCATGATTCTTTTTCTAGGTGTTCAAGCTGAAGGCAAAGGAGAAGAATTGAAGGTCGTGACAACTGAATTTCCACCTTATCAAATTCTTGATGGCGATGAAGTCAGAGGGATTTCTACTGAGATTGTCAAAGGTGTTTTGGAGATTGCAGGTATCAAGGCCCGTTTTTATGGTTACCCTTGGGCAAGGGCCTATCGAATTGCTCAGAAAGAACCCAATGTTTTAATTTATTCACTGGCGAGAACCGCAGAAAGAGAGAAACTCTTTAGGTGGATTGGAACTATTGTGCCTTACAATGTTTATTTCTGGAAGCTGCGCGACCGCCACGAGATTAAGGCCAATACTATTGACGAGGCCAAGCGTTATAAAACTGGCGGGACTATTGATGACATTAAATCTATCGAGTTAATAAAGCTTGGTTTTGTGTCTGGTAAAAATCTTGAACTAGTTTCAAGTGATGAAATTAGTATTAGGAAACTCTTTGCAGGAAGAATCGAAATTATGCCTTATGACGAAATGAGCTTTCTTGAAAGGATCAAAAGAGCGGGGTTTAGTTTTGATAAAGTCGAGAAAATGGGGAGAGTGGATAGCATTTCTCATGAGCTTTATATCGGGGTTAGTCTTAAGACTTCAGATGAGACAGTTAAAAAGCTAAAAAATGCACTTGTTCAGTTCAAGAAGACTAAAAGATATAGAGAGCTCCAAAATGAGATCTATAGGCGCTAATATTACTCAATTAATCTTTAAATAACATTTTCACAATAAGAAAAAATTTTGTAATACAATCAGAATATTGAAAACATAATCTGATAGGATTCACAATGGGAATTGATTACAAAGCTCCTAAAGATTTTCTTTATAATAGAAAAGGTCCATGGCCTCAGCCATGCCCGGAACATCCTTTTGGTGAATCAGCAGGAGTTATTCATCTGCCATTAAAAGAGGCCGTCGATTGGTGGCTCAATATTGGTTCTCGTTATGTCTTCACATTAGCTTACACTCCAGTGGCCTTTATTAAAGGGATCCTCAATCCAGGACTTGAGAAAGTGTGTGATGAAGAGTTTGCTCAGATGCTTACACACACTATGTTGGCAAAATTCATTAAAAATGTTTTTGATTCAAAAGATAAAGAGATTTTTGGCGACATTCTCCTCCAAGACAATATCTGGATTTGTGATTTTGAGCCGGTGAGGGTCGTAAAAACCTTCCCTGGAATTTATGCTTCGGCCACCAAGACTTTGCTAAAAAAAGACGGCGATCATTACACGGCAATTGAAATTTATGTCGATGAAACAAAGTCGATGTTCAGCCCAGGAAATGGCGATGCCTGGGAGCTGGCGAAGTATTTTGTCCTTCAAGGGGGAGCTCTTTGTTCGACATTAGTCGTGCATCCACTGCTTCATTTTCCAATGGATTCAATAAACGCTATTACTAAAACGGCCTTACCTAAAGATCATATTATTTTTCAACTCCTTATCCCGCATTTGCGTTTTACGCTTTATTTGGAAAAAGCTGTTTTGACATTTAAGAGTTCACTTCTCATGTCGAAGTGGTGGATGCCTTATGCTCCATACCCGGGAGAATATGAAGGACTGCGCGATTTATTAGTGGAAGGATATAACGGAATTGATCACAACTACAGTTACCAACCTTTTAAATACCAGTTTGAACCAGAGTTCATCGTCGGAAAATATGGAGAGTTTCATCAGGCCTATTACCCGGTCTTTAGAAAGTTTGTAACAAACATTCTGGTTGATCTTACAGAAACAGAAGTGTTTTATCTTTCAAAATGGGCCGATTATATTTCGGGATGGGTTCCAGGTTTCCCTAAAGGAGTGGAGTTGGTGCGAGACCGCGAGCTTCTTATTTCGACTGTTGCTTATTATCTTTTTGATGTGAGTATTGGGCACACAGTGGATCATTACAATTATGGGAACATGGATATTAGAAAGATTCCTTTAAGGCTTCGTCACGCTCCTCCTAAAGCAGGAGAGAAAGTTAAAATTGACCGCAGTAAGCTTACGAAGTTTTGGGACTATGGAAAATATGAAATGGCCCGTAGACTCTTTTTTAAAGAGTCTACGAAGACCAGGTTAATGGATGCTGAGTATGATTTTGGAAAGAGAAATACTCTTTTGCAGAAGCATGTTAAAGACTTTAAAAACGAATTGCGTGCAGTCGATCAAAAGTTAAAAGCCGACAAAGCGCAGTTTGCGCCTATTGATGATATCGCTGCGAGTATCCAGTTTTAATTATTTTCCTTTGAAGCGCACTTTTAGGGACTCGCCAGTATCGGCGTCTGTCCCTTGAAGCTCAAGATATTTACATCCTTTTGGGACACTCAGAATGTTCTTATCTACTTCACAGAAAGTGCGTTTTAAATTCATCTTGCGATAATTTGCAGAAGCTCCAAGTTTGATCACTGATGATACGTCACAGTTACCATTTTTAAGAACGGCGATGGCTTCAATATTATTGTCTTCGAGGTCATGTTTGATTTCACTTAAGTCATTAAGTTTTACTTTGAATGAATCTCGAGTCGCATTGATTCCTGAGAAGGCCACGCGTTCTTGAACTTTACTTCTGATCATTGGATGCACTGGTTTTTTAGTTAGACCATTCATTAGCCAATAGAAGTCTATATAGCCATTTTCGTTCGTCACAAACTTGCAACTTTCGTCTGTCTGCGTATGGATAAGAAGGATATTTTCAGAGTTTAAACTCTTTTCCAGAGTAAAAAGTTTTCTTTTAGTCATTTCTGTGGCCATCCCAGCTTGAGCGATAAAAAGAGCAGCTGCCATGATAAGTGTCGATGATTTCATAAGAACCTCGTTTCATTAGAGTAGTGGCGGCGTTATAGCTCGAAAAAAAACATTTAGGGGCACTCGTGGAAAATTTTCACGAAATCACCTTTCATTTTGTAGTTTGGTATAAGACATTTATGAAAAAAATATTGGGAATTCTGGTCTTTACACTTTTTACAGGTACTGCTTTTGCGGCCACATGCCCTGCTGATCGCAATGATTACTTTTGTATCACGCCAGAGATGGCCCCTAATTCACCAATTAAATTAACTGATTTTTATACTATCCCGGCCAGAATAATGGGGCTTTTTAACAAAGAACTTCAAAAAACTGGTTACCCGCTGATGCTTGATGCTCAATGGGAGAGTCCTTTTTTTGGGGCGGGGGTGAGCTTTTATAATCAGCAATTCCGTATGATGATTTTAGGTGGGACAACAAGAATTCAGGGCATGAGTCTGGATGCCTACGCAGCGGTTGTTTGTCACGAGATCGGACATATTATCGGAGGCGCTCCTCATCAAACTATAACTGGTGCTGAGTGGTCTTCTTCAGAAGGTCAGTCTGATTTTTTTGCAGCAAGTGTCTGCCTTCCTCGTTATTATAAAGCGATCGGAGAGTTGGAGCAAAATATCGCCAAGAGAGTTGAAAAGGCCGGCTTTGAGATGATGAACTCAATGAAAGAGTTTGATTCTAATTCGGTAGGACAAGGAAGAAAGTTGGTCAGGCATGCGGTGAACGTGACGGTGGTAAAAGAGACATTAATTAACAATTATCCTTCAATTCAATGCCGATATGAGACTTTTAGGAATCCAACAAAGAGAGCAAGCTGTTGGTATAAAGAATAGGCAGAGACACCGGAGATTTGAAAGAGTCTCTGCCTAGACAATCATTTTCTAGTTGCAATTTCGTAGGCCACAAGACCCACAAACATTACAATAAAAACTATCAAGATAATAACTGCTTGGTAATTAGAGTTCTTTTTTACTTCTGGTTTTGAAGTTGATTCGTTCGTTGGCAATTCACTCATATAGCTCCCGTATCCATGGCGGACAATTGATTAATGTCTTTGATTTAAGAGAATCTTTTAGCCAATAACAGGGGGAGCACGTGCTTTGAGATGAGAGATGTACTGATCGTTGGAAGAAACCTTGATAAAACGATTAAGGCTTTCTTTTTCGAGAGAATAAAAAAGTGGGGTAGTGAAATCAGGAAGGATAAAATCCAGGTGTTGTCCTGACTTTTTTGCGACCTTTGTTTCAATCTGTGAATGATTAACGATTAAAAGCGCCGAGGTTTCGGCCTTGTCAATTTTATAGAAATTCGGGCGCTCGAGGCTTACCATCTCTGCTTTTGGCAAACAGAAGATAAAACTTAAAACAATAAGTTTTAAATATAAAAGAGTTTGGTTGAGTCGAGTGGTCTTGTGCACGAAGAAAAATCTATCTTCTCCAGAGGGAAAATTCAAGGTTGAGTGCACTATTCTTTTGTAATAAGATTAATTTATGGACAAAAAAATCTTAAATCAAATCGCTGGAGTAAGTTTTAAACGCTATCGCCAGTTCTATAAACAGAGTGCCCCTGTCAGTGAAAAGAAATCCATTCTTAAATCAATTGAGATGGCCAGTGAGGAAAATAACCTGGCCTATGGGCTTCTCGCTGATGGGAAACTCGGGTATTTTTTTGTTTTTCGTAAAATGTTTATGGGCGAATTTCATGAACATTTTTTTCATGTCTCCTCTTGTTACTGCCTTCCTCCCGTCCGTCGCCAGTTCTATGCTCATCTGAAGAGATGTGCAAAGACGATGAAAGAAGAAACTAAAAAAGAGGAGAAGGTTCGTCGTATGGCCATTGAGATTTCGGCCGAAGACACAGTGTCGCAAAAGTATTTTGAAAAACTGGGGACATTGACCTATATCGAACTTTTGGGAAATACTAAAAAGAGTCTGGCCATTTTGCGTTCAAAACAACTTGATAACCCTGATATCAAAATAGACCTTCTCGAGAAAAAAGATATCAACCGCCTGGTTGAGCTCGATTGCGAGTCACACATCAAGGATAAAACCAGTCGTATGCATACTCTTTTTAAACGAGTAGATGCTAAAAAAGGAATGCGCAAGTTCTATCAAGAACTGTTGAAGAATAAAAGTTTGTTTGTGGCCAAAGAAAGAGGAAAACTGGTTGGAGATATCGGGTATTTTATAGATAAAAAAAGAAAGTTGGGTTTAATTGCCGCTATTTTTGTTGCCAGGGATTCTCAAGGCAAAGGAGTGAGCAAGCTTCTTTATCAAAGAGTGTTGAGAGAATTTGAAAAACAAAAGCTTCCATTTTATCTGGGAGCGAGCACTACGGAGAGAGTACTCGCAACAGCAAAAAGTATTGGACGAACGAAAACGAAGTGGGTTTATCTTCTAAAGATTTAGTATTGATAGTTTTTTATTTTTTTTAGGTTGGATATTGTTCCAAATTTTTTCAGCAAGTTCAGGGTTTCGCGCGTAAAAACTTTGAGAAAAGGCCAGGTAGACGGTCGCGCTGGCAAAGACTGTTGGGAGTTTAACCAATTCATTAAGTCCTTTTTCTTTGATGATTTGATCACCCTGGGTTTCTTCAACAACAGCGGCAATAATACGATTTAAATTAAGTTTCATGATGTTTTGTTCAGCAGTGGCAACCAAGTCACCATCAGTTTTCACATTAAGAGCATTTAAAGCATCAATTGTGTTAAAGCCTTTTTGTGCGCCAATTGTTTTATCGTTAAGATTTTCAAATTTTTTTCCATTCCAATCAAGTGGGGTATTCTTCTTTTTGTAGACTCTGAAGACAAGAATATCCACCACCTTATTGGCGTCGTAATTGTCATCATTTAATTTAGGGAAGGCCATATAACTGGCCCTTTTGTCGGAAGGGGCTGCAAAACTAGCATCAATATCTCCGCGTCTCATTTTTAGCAGGCAGCGTTCACGGGGAATGTATTGAAAACGAGCTGTGAGATTGAGATTGCTAAAAGTCTTTTTTATTAATGTTTGCCATTTTCCGGTTCCTTTAGTGTTGGTAAAAGGAGGGAAGCCAGTATCGAGACTGCAGATTCTAATGGTAACATTTTCGGCATGGGCATTAAAAAAGAAAGTAAAAAAAAGCAAGGCGAAAATTGTTTTTAAACTCACCTAATGATCTCGAAAAAAAGTGCAATAGCAATCACTGACAGACTTAAGAGACCAAACATAAAGATAAGATCGGCCGTATTTTCAATGCGTGGTTTGTCTTTTTCTGAGCGCATGGATAGATAGGAAAGAAGGCTTGCCACAAAGAAGAGCACTATTGGTAAAATTACACACTCATCCAGCAAGGTGATTTCTGATTTCTCTCCCATTTTAACGTAGCTTAAAATGAAAAAACAAATCCCTAACAGATTAGATGACGTGGGAAGAATGTGATGGGTGATAGGAGTACGGTTTTCTTTTTTCATAAGACCTAGTTGTCAATTTCAATAAGAACCTGGTAGCCGTTAAAGATGGGAATAGAGTTAATGAATGTGACCAAGACTCGTCCCCAGCCGGCAGCTTTAATAGAAGGGTGGTAAACGGCCTCAATCTTAGAGCGCCCATTTTTTGGAAGAATTAAAACTTGATAAGCGTCTTTTAGACCACGCCAGTTTACTCTTTTTACGAATTGAAGCTTGGCCTTCTCAAGTTCAATTACACCTTTGGTCTCTAGTTCGAGGTATCCTCTTTCGTCACGAAACTCTGGTGGAAACTCAAAAACAGTTTCGCCTTTTAATTGATCTTCTGGAATGGGGACCAGGATTTTTTTCTGAATATGGTAACTGAGCTTGGCAACAAATTTTTCTGGAGAATTCTCCAGAACTTCAACCTGAGCGCTACCGCCTGAGTGCAGTTTTCCTTTTTCTATATGGTAATTGGCCATAGGACCGGCAAAGGCCACTTTTACGGTTAAAAAAAAGGACAATAATCCAGTGAGTAGTATGTTCATAAGAAATCCTATCTTAGTTTTTCATAAAAGTTTATCGAAACTCTTGCCCTTTTTTAAGGGGAATCTGACTTATATTATGTTTTTTTAGATGATCTAGGGATAAAATGAGGATAACTAATCAAAGAGGCGAAGATGCTAAATTATGTCAGTGCCGATGAGGCCGTTCTAGAAATCAAATCCAATGACAATGTTTTTATTCATTCTGCGGCCGCAACTCCGCAAGAACTTATTAAGTCTATGGTTAAAAGGTCAAAAGACCTAAGTAACGTTCATATTTATCATATGCATACTGAAGGTGACGCAAGTTATGCCGGCGACATTTACCGTGAAAATTTTAAGGTTCACTCCTTTTTTAACGGCGGAAATATGCGCGAAGCTACTAACAATCACTTGGTGTCGAACTACGTACCGATCTTTTTAAGTGACATTCCCCATCTCTTTTATAATCAGAAAGTAGAACTCGATGTGGCCATGGTGCAACTAACTCCACCAGATAAGCATGGAATGTGTAGCCTTGGGCCTTCTGTCGATATCTCTATCGCGGCCCTTAAAACAGCTAAAAAAATTATTGCACAAATTAATCCGCGCCTGCCTAGGACTTTTGGTGACCAGATCCATTGCTCAAAAATCACGAAGGCCATTTTAGTTGAGGCCCCTCTCTATCAAAGTAAAGAACTCATTAGCTCTCCCGTGACGGATGCTATCGGGAAAAATATTGCGGGCCTGATTGAAGATGGCTCGACACTCCAGTTGGGGATTGGGGCCATCCCGAATGCGGTTTTATCTCGCCTCGGAAACCATAAGGACTTAGGGATTCATACTGAAATGTTCTCTGACGGTGTTATCTCATTAAGAGATAAGGGCGTTATCACTGGAAAGTATAAAGTAAAACACCCGGGAAAAATTGTTTCAAGTTTTGTTATTGGTTCACAAAAAATTTATGACTTTATTGATGATAACCCGGAAGTTTTGCTTCTGGATTGTTCGTACACGAACAATCCACACATCATCGCTCAGAACCCAAAAGTGGTAGCGATCAACAGTGCGATTGAAATTGATCTCACAGGACAAGTTTGTGCTGATTCAATTGGGCCTCGAATTTATTCGGGGATTGGAGGTCAGATGGACTTTATCCGTGGGGCCGCTCTGTCAAAAGGAGGAAAGCCAATTATTGCTATTCCTTCTAAAACATCAAAAGGCGAATCGAAGATTGTTCCTTTCTTAAAACCCGGGGCGGGAGTTGTGACAACCAGAGCTCACGTGCAATATGTGGTAACTGAATATGGAGTGGCCTACCTGCATGGCCTGACATTGGAAGAGAGGTCAAAGGCGCTGATCAATATTGCAGCCCCGGAACACCGTGAAGACCTCTCTCGCAAGTTTCATGAATTGTGGCTGCGATAAACAGCAAAAGGACCAAAGGCCTGTTCTGTCGGCATCAGTGAAATAACATTGATATTGAGATGAGCAGGTCTATTGATAACCCATTCAATCGTCTCAGCAATATCATCGGCACTTAAAGCTTGCATGCCTTTATAGACAGCTTCGGCTTTATTTTTGTCTCCTCTAAAGCGCACTTCTGAAAATTCGCTCTCGCACATTCCCGGCTCAATATTTGTCACACGCACTTTTGTTCCTAGAAGATCTGAGCGCATGTTTAAACTTAATTGATGAACAAAGGCCTTCGTTGCCCCATACACATTTCCTCCAGGATAAGGATATTCTCCGGCTACTGAGCCAAGGTTTACAATGTGACCACGGTTTCTCTTGACCATTTCAGGCAGGATTTTGTGGGTACAGTAAAGAAGTCCATTGATATTGGTTTGAACCATTGTCTCCCAATCTTCTAGTGAAGCTTTGTGAGCAGGGTCTGTTCCCAAAGCAAGGCCTGCGTTGTTGATTAGAACGTCGATGTTTTTGAGTTCTGTCGGAAGCGAGTCAATGGCAGATTCAACCGCCTTTTTATCTTGAACATCAAGCTTAAGCGGATAAAGGTTTTCCCCTAACTCTTTTTTCATTTCTTCGAGTCTTTCAATTCGTCTGCCAGTGGCAATAACGGTATGTCCTGATTTGATAAAGCGTTTAGTCATAGCAGCGCCGAAACCTGCGGTGGCACCAGTGATGAAAATAATCATGGAGGGCTCCTTGTTCATTGCCCACATCATACGCTAGAATAAAGTAAATGAAAAAAAAAATTGCTTATTTCATTGGCTGGATTCTCATCCTTGAGGTTCTTTTACAATTGACGGCCTTTGCTGTTCAGAGCTGGAATAAACATTCAAGACAAAGCGCTAACATTTCATCAGGAACATTTAATATACTTTGCCTTGGGGAGTCTACAACTGGACTTGGAGGAGAGTCATCTTATCCTAAGATTTTAGAAAAAAAATTGGCGATAAAAAGTGGTTCAAATCACTACAAAGTCATTAATGCAGGAATGCCGGGAAAAGACACCAATGATATTTTAGATAATATAGATGCATTGATTGCTCAAAATAATCCTTCGTTGGGAATTTTGATGGTAGGGATTAATGATTATTGGAACCTTCCGGATAAGGAAATGCAGTGGTGGGAGAAGAGTCTGGAATGGGTGTCTGGATACTCAAGAATTGCAAAGATCATCAGGCTGAGTGTTATTAATTTTAAGTCCGATAATACGATTCCAGAGGAGAGAGAAGTTTTTATCTCGACTTGTAATCAAGGTCCAAAATATTCAACTCCTGAGTACCAAAATCAAAAGGCCCTAGAAGAATTAGTGGCGCAAAAAATTACCAGCTATGATATCTACCTAAATCTGGCACAAATATACCGTCAGAAAAATCAAATTCAAAAAAGTATTGAGATTTTGAAGTTAGGGATAAAAAGGCTCAATCCGTTTGGATATTGTGCAGACTCGTATTTACTCCAGGAGAGAGTTGTAGAGTATTACGAAAAGGATTTAAAAGATCCTAAAAAAGCGCTTGAGCAGATTGAAGAATTTTTAAATCAAAGAATGATTACCCATTATCGCTTTAAACTATTGGATGTGAGAAATAGAATCAGGAAAGACTTGGGAATGTCACCGGCCAGGGCAAAGGTTCTCACGTATTGGGAAAATACGACTTTCAAAAAAAACCTGCAATCTCTCGTAAGAAAGTTTCAAGAAAAAGGATTGCCTGTCATTGTAATGCAGTACCCATTGATGCCAGTTAACCCTTTAAAACGTATACTTTTAGATGATTCAGGCGTGACTTTTGTTGAAAACATCAATGAGTTTGAAGAGCTCCTTAAGAAAAAGACTTATAACGAAGTTTTTTCCGATCATTTTGCTCATGTCTTTGGCCACATGACTCCACTGGGCGCACAAACCATGGCAGAAAATCTGGTTCCTGTTATACTTAAAATCTCAGGAGACATGAAAAAACCGTGAAGACTTTTAAGAAGATTATTATTTTTTCTTTTGTAATGCTGTTCTTTTTAGAGCTTTCACTTCATACCACCGCCTTCGTGCTTCAAAAGATACTGCAAAAATCTCAGGAGAGTCATGTTAGTGGTGCCAAATATAAAATTCTTTGTATTGGGGAATCAACGACTGCCTGGGGAGGGGATGTTTCTTATCCTTCATTGTTGGAAAAAACTCTCAACCTTAGGTTTGGAGAAAATGCGTTTCAAGTAATCAATGGCGGAATAACTGGAACAACGACTAGAGTGCTTATTGAGCATACACCTAAATTGATTCAGGAACACGCCCCTGACGTGGGTATAGTCATGACAGGGATTAATGATTTATGGTCGCTGGCCGATAATGATCCTGAGCCATGGGAAGCAGGATTGGAATGGCTTTCAGAATACTCTAGGATTGCTAAATTTGTCAGGATCACTTTAGCTAACAAGAAATTTGCCTTGAGAGAAGATACAACTCACGTGATTGCCTCAGGGTGCGGGCAAACAACTCATTATAGTGAAGTTCAGACAAAATTTAATGACTATGTTTATCGTGCCGGGCTGATGGTAGAAGAAGGTAAGACCAAGGAAGCGATTCATTTTCTGGAAGCTAAAGCGAAACTTCTCAATAGCAACGGCTATTGCAGCGACTCCTACCCATTATTAGAAAAAATAATTGAAATTCAGCGTGATGCCCTAAAAAATCCTAAACTTGCTTTAGAAACAGTTGAAATTGTTTTAAAATCAGACGTCGTCCCATTTCACCGTCCAATGTTTGTAAATATAAAAAACAGCCTTCGAGAAGAGTTAAAACTTCCATCAGACGGAATCACCTATGCTACTCAAACAGATTATTGGGAAAATTCATCTTATAAAACAAATATCCAGCGCATTATTAGAAGCTTT
This sequence comes from Bacteriovorax sp. As-1, assembly GCF_058446905.1. Lineage (NCBI taxonomy): Bacteria > Pseudomonadati > Bdellovibrionota > Bacteriovoracia > Bacteriovoracales > Bacteriovoracaceae > Bacteriovorax > Bacteriovorax sp. As-1. Next base: position 287,018 of record NZ_CP184341.1, on the reverse strand, counting down.
CAAGAGAAAGGAATTCCTGTCGTCGTTATGCAGTACCCACGTCTCCCCGTGGCCCCGCTGAAGCGAGTGATCATTGCTCACGAAGGAGTGACCTTCGTTGAAAACAACGAGAACTTCAAAAAAATGATGGAAAAAAAACAGTTCAGCGACCTCTTCTCTGATGGCTTTGGAAAAGTTTTCGGCCATTTTACCCCTTTAGGTGCCCAAATGGTTGCCAACACTGCGGCCCTCGGAGTCCTCGAAGCACTTGATATCAAGCCTTAGTCCTGTAAAAAATACAGGATCCCCCTGTCCGTCATTTAATTATTGTCTCCCGCTGGGTAGAAACTCGGAAATTTATTCTGAGGACTTTTTATGGCAAACAATAAAGCACTAGTGGCCCTGGCGATCGTTCTTTCGAGTACGTCTTTTTCTGCGATGGCCGATAGTAAAAAACCAATTGGCTGGCAGATTAAAAATAAAACCTGGAACAAGTCATTTGAGAAATCATATGAAGAGTTCGTTGCGACTTTAGGGAAGGGGAAAAAATCTGGTGCCTGTCACACGACGAGTGACTGCTTAAAGAGCCCTGTGGCCAATCCTCGCTATTATAATTTGAATCCTGAAGGTCTTTCTGATGTTTACTCGGACTGTGCTGATCTACCGTATATTTTGAGAGCGTATTTTAGCTGGATGAATGATCTTCCCTTTACGTATCCGGTTAACCTAACTCCAGCTCCAATTAAATCACCTGAGATTACAGCTCTATTGGCGGAACTTGAAAGACTAAACCTTGAATTAGAAAAGGCAAGCTTTCTAAAAAAACCGATTATTAAGGCCCAAATCAGAAGCATAAGAAAAAAAATCTACGGGGATAAAGACACTGATATTCGTTACAATCGTTTTGGAAACACTCTGGTTCAAAAACGCTATGTAAAAAACGGCGACAATATCAATACGATTCTCGAAGGCGTTGCAAATAGCATTTCAACAGCATCGTTTCGTACCGATGCCTCGTCTGATATGACCAATGAACTATTTAGAGATACATACCCGGTGTCGATTAACAGAAATGCTATTAAACCGGGGACTGTTCTATACGATCCAAACGGACATATTGCTGTCGTTTACGAAGTGACAACTAACGGGAAAGTGCACTTAATTGATGCTCACCCAGATAACAGCTTAACGGCGATCACTTACGGAGAGAAATTCTCGCAGACGATTGTGGAAATTGGTGGGGGATTTTCCAACTGGAGACCATTTAGTGTTGAAGCTGGTGTCAATGCCGTTTCAAACGACGAACTTCCTGATTATTCTTTAGAGCAATTTGAAAAAGGTAAAAAATTTATTTTTAATAATAAAGAAATGGATTTTTACGAATATGTCCGCAATAAACTTTCTGTAGGCAATCTTGTTTATAACCCTGTTGTCGAGTTAACAGAAATGATGGATGAAATCTGTCATGATGTAAAAGAAAGAGTTTCTGCGGTCGATGCTTCTATTAAAGCAGGGCTTTCAACTCAAAACCACCCGGATAAACTTCCTGATAATATTTATGGAACAGACGGGGATTGGGAGAGTTATTCAACTCCTTCAAGAGATGCGCGTTTAAAAGCATCGATTCGTGAAGGGCGTACACTTATGATTAAAATGATCGAGGGTTATAGAAACTCAGATCCGGCCATTAGATACCAGGGGCATGATTTAATCGCGGATCTTAAAGCAGCTTATGCTAAAGAAAGCAAATCTTGCTCGTTTGATATTAAAAGGACAAACGGAACAATAAAGTCGTTTAACCTGGATCACGTTTTAAAGAATATTTTTAAGCTCTCTTTTGATCCATACCACTGTATTGAGCTTCGTTGGGGGATGCTGGATGCTGAATCATTGCAGTCATGTAATGCCAATAAAGACAAAATGGAATGGTACCAGGCAGAGCAAGGATTAAGAAATACGATTGATAGAAACTATTCATTAAAAATGGATTTCTCTTTAAAAGAACTTCCAGGAGCTTCGATCTCAAGAGTGAAAGAAGAGAATATTTCTATTGAAGACGTTTTAAAAAATTAAATACGCTCGAGGATACTATAACCTAAGAAGTCTTTGGTATCCTCGATCCTCTTTTCCGGGTTGTCTTTCACCCAGCCAGGAGTGGGAGGAGTCCTTCCAACTTTTTCAGATTCAACCCCAAAGAATTTTGTCTCTTTTTGTTTCCAGCCAAATCCTTTAAAAAATTCAAACCAGTTTTCCGGATAAAAAAGGAAAGGAGCATTTTTCATCTGCTTTAACCTTTTTGGCGTTCTCAAGAATTTTAAAATTTCCGGTGAGTAGTACTCGGTGATCCAATAACAAAAATTAGGATGCTGGTGAAGTGAAGAGGCCAGAGCTGCTGCATCTTCATTGGAAAGATAGGGGACAACTCCTTCTGTCATCACCAGGACTTTTTTTGATTCTCCTGCCACCTTTGCCAAAAAATCTTCACGCAATTTTTCAACTGACAAGTCGAGTTTCACTCTTTCTAAACGGCAAAGAGGATCAATCGATTTTAATTTTTCTTCTTTGGTGTCGATGATTTTAGGGAAATCCACTTCAATCCAACGCAAGTTTTTTGGGATCGAAAGGCGATAAGGTCTGGTGTCAAGACCAGCCCCCAGGTTTAAAACGGTATCAATGTTTTGATCTTTAACTATATCGGTGATGAATTTATCGATGATATAGGTCCTGATGACCACAGACCATGAAGTGTACCGCGAACCCTGAGTCCTGATAGCTACTTTTGATCCTGCATCTCCTAAAAGAAGTGAAGCATAGGGGTCTTTAAAAAGTGCATCTTTTCTTTTAGATTCTTCTGCTCGGTAAGCTGCCACCCACAAGGCAGTGTCAGTGACATCGTTAATTTCCAGGGTCTCGATTTTCATGCTCATTAGTTTAAACAACTGTGAGCGAGAAGTAATTAGATAACATTTAAAAGTTTAAAACGATGATTAGCGTATTGACGGGCCTCTCGGGCCTCACGCATATGATGAGCTTCTTGTTTCAGATTATCTTGTTTTAAATAGCGCCTTTCTGTCTTGGATGCTTTTTTTATGGCCTCTTGATTTCTCGAGTGCAGCTTCCTGAACGGATCTTTGTAGGGGCTGACCTGCTTGGAGGGAAGTCGTTTGAATTGAAGAAGGTAGAGGCGTTCGCTAATCATCGCTCCATTATAATGAGAATTGAAAGAGGTGCGGTTGGTATTATTTAGGTGATGGATTTTCACATGCTTAAGTCGCTCAACTAATCCATTTAGTGGGATATAGTTTGACTACTCTTTAAGGCATTTTTGCTCATAGTACGAGAGCTGAACTTTCTAGTCAGTGTCATTGGGCCTCTAATTCACTAAATCAATATTTTTTTAATCGAGCATAATGTAACCGAGCATTCTGATTATTTACTTTAGGTATTTTGTTATTTCAGTTTCTTATCAAAATTCTCATTATGGCACGCATACTGCTGAAAGACTTTTATAGATCATAACGATCAATAAACGACATTAAAATAAAAGGAGCCCCAAGGATGGAGCAAACGAAAAAACCTGCACGTTCAGTGCTTGTCTGGATACTTTTAATTTTAACGTTCGCCCTAGGAGTGTCTTGTACTCCTCAGGACGGAACTGCGACAGGCGATGAGACGACTCAAACAGAAGAACAAGGTACAGACCCAAATAGTGGAACAGGCACAGGAGGAGGATCAACAACGACTCCAAGTTCACCGGAAGTTGCCGGAGAATACATAGATCAAATCAAATTGATGGCCTCATCTTCAACGTGTGCCAGTTACTCATGGGCAAGCCGTGGAAGAGCGCCTGCAGGTTATATAAAAGGGATGGCCCTTACATATGCCAGAAGCTATTGCCGCTATAAAAAAAGTCAGGCCTCACCAACAGCGCTCGTAGATATCTTGACAAGAGCAGCGGGTAGTTCATCAACAGATGCCTTAGCACTTTATTCATCAACTTTTTCTAATCTTGGTTTAGTTGTGAACACGGCCGGCGAAGGGCCTGTCAGATCTCTTTATACTTTAGGAATTGGGTTAGGGATGAGAGAGAGCTCAGGGAAATATTGTGAAGGTCGAGATATGTCCGCTTCAAACACATCCGCAAGTACAGCAGAGGCCGGAATTTTCCAGACGAGTTACGATTCAATGAGTGCATCGGCAGAGTTAAGTAAACTCTATGCAGAATATAAGGCAGACACTTCGAAATGCTTTTTAGATACATTTAAAGAAGGTGTGAGTTCGTGTGGTAACTCAAGCATCGCAGGCAGTGGAGCTGGGGCCGAGTACCAGGCGTTTAATAAATCGTGTCCGTCATTTGCTGCTGAGTATGCGATGGTCATGCTTCGTGTCCGTCGCAACCACTACGGGCCTATAAACAGACAAGAAGCAGAATTCAAAACACAATGTAACCAGATGTTAAAGAGTGTTCAGGATTTTATTGATAATGATATCTACGCTTGTGATGAAATTAATTAAGAATTTTCATCGTGTCGTTGATCCACGGAATGTAATAAAGAGCATTGGTGTAAACACCAACTTCGTTACAAAGAGCTGAACCTCTGCTTGTAACTCCAAAGAGGAAAAGCTCGCCATCTTTTTTAATATAGGCCGGACCGCCAGAATCCCCACTGCAAGTTCCGGCCTTCTTTTCATTGAGCCTGACTTCAGTCTGGTGAATAAATGAAATAGGGGCTTCACCTTGTCTTAGGATACCGTCTCCTTCCATTTTAACTTTAAAGCACTTCACATGATTTCCTCTCATGTCGTCTTCACAGTAAACTTCGCCGTATTCGATATCTTCGTCTTTAACTTTTTTCGGGTTGATCTCTTTAGAGATGTCGACGTAGTTCACACCAAAACCAGCTACAGTTACAGTGTTGCCGATTTTTAGAAGAGACTCGTCTTTTAAGAATGTAGCAGTTTTAAATCCAGCAGGGATTGCTCCTTTGAATTTAACCAGAGCGATATCGCCAACGTCCACTTCAATTGTTTCATTATTTGGATCGTAGCTTGAGTGAGCTTTAAAATCTGTTGCTTGAAGAACATATTCAGCTTTTACATCTGGCTCAAGTGAGTTCATGACTGAGTCTACATCTGTCGCGAAAACTACTTTAAGATTAGAAATTCTATCAGGCTTGCAGTGAGCAGCCGTCAGGACAACGTTTGGAGCGATTAATGAACCTGTACAGATATAGTTGGCCTTTACATCGTAAAGAGCAACAATGCTTGAAGCGATAACTTCTCCGTCTTTTACGCGGACACCATTGATGACAGAGGCCTTTTTAATTTGAATATGAGAGGCATCGTTTTTTACGCCACAAGATAGTAGAAATAACGCACTAAGACCAATAACCATTAGTTTCATAATTTGATGCTCCATTAAAAATGAAGGCTTATATATGAAGCAGGGGATAAATTTGCAAGATATAATATTGTTAAGATCTTTTATCTGAATAGATTAGAGACTTTAGCAGAGAGGCGAGCTTCCTTCATTGTATAACAAAAGAGCGTTACACATATCAGCAAAATAGTTCCACCAAATAAAAAATTGAGCGTATGGATTTAGCTTCATCATCTCTACTAAAGTGTTTCCCCATGGGTGAAGTAGATAGAACCAGTAGGTGACATCTGAAAGAAGTTCAGAGTGATTAAAAATACCGAATGAGAGTTCATCTAAGGCTTCAAGCTTAACGATGAAGATTCCAGTAAGTGTTGCATGGAGATCAAAACCGACTGAGTTGCCAACAAGTTGGGACATTGATGTCATTGAAGTTATCACCAGGATTGTAGTCAAGAAGCTCCACCTGTATTTCAAAACCAGTTGCCTGATTTTTTGAAAGAGAGAGCATTCGATATTAAAAGCAACAAGAGCAGCTTAAAAGCGTACCTCCATGTTCTTGGCTCTCGCGAAGAGGTGGTGGAATGGGTGAAGGGCTCAATGCTTTCATTCTTCAGGCAAAACCTCACAGAAGAGTATTACCAGGAGTTTTTACAAGAGTTTAGAGAGCGCCTTTTTAAGCGCCTGCATTTATGGGCCAAGGTCTAATAAAGTTTAGAGTACAATAGTCCGATAAGGACTCTATGAAAGCACTACTCTTTTTTATTGCGACAACATCGACGGCCTTTGCTCAAAACTGCCCGGAGCAGATTGGGAAATATGGAAACGGCATTCAGTATCAAGATATGTTTTGTCGTATCATGGTTGGTGCTGATCGCAAGGATTCACAATCCTACCGCAACTTAACTTTTACTGATTCGGGAGCGATTCAGGTTTTTAGCAATTTTCCGGGAACGACGAATTCCAATTCAACAGGTGCTAGAGTTTTTTATCTTTTCCCAAAACGCACTAAAAAAGCAATTTCAAGTTCTGATGAATCTGGATTGAGCTTAACTCATTCTAGTGGGGCCACCTTTAAATTCGATAAAAATGGGAGAGTGAGCTCTCCGGATATGGCGATAAAAGTGGCCAATGATATCAACTCACAAAATAAGAGTGGTATTGAAATTGAAAGTTATTCAAAAGGAATTGTTATTGATATCGGTTACCGTATGGGAAGCACACCTCTTACAAAAAAAGATGGAGTGGTCACAGTCACAGATAAAAATAAAAAGAAATGTACGATGATAAACTCAGATCTTCACCGTTTTGTAGGCGGAGAAGCAGAGCTGATTTATAAAAACAATGATGCCCTTCACGGCTTTCTATCTAAAAAATGCCCAGGTCTTGATCTTTCGGATTTAATCAAACCGATGGCCCAGGATCTCAAAGTGGTTAAAGCGCCAGCTCAGCTAGGTCAGGCGCCATCAAAAGATTTTTCGGGAGTAGAAAACGATTCGAAGCGCGAAAGAAAACCGCAGGTCGATGAGTTGGACTCACTGATTAAGAATTTGGATTCAAAGAGTTCACAGAAGTAGTTATTTAAAGAAAATATCTGCTCTAACTTGAACAAACTTATCATCATTAAAATGATTTTCTTTTATGAAGTCAGCACCAATAGTCCATGTGCCAAAGAGCCAGTCTTTGTGTAGCAGTTGGCGATAACTGATAGAGGTGTCATAGCTATTGTAATAATAGGTTGGGGTAAACTTGGCGTTAGCACCTACAGAATAAGCGAGCCCTTTTCTGGAATTAATTGTTTGAGTGAGAACAAGAGCGTGGCGAAGAGCGAATTTTCCAGTTTCATTGGTCCACACGATGGCATGTGTGAAATCTGTTTGAAATGTTTGATTCCATTTTTTAGTAAAAGACAACTGAGAGACTTCTTCAAACCCTTCCTGGCGGTAAAGAATCAGTTTCTGTGACAGACCAATATTGACCCAGCTTGTTTTATATGTTTTTTGCAAATCGGCCTTAACATAGGGATTAAGAGGCATGTTGATTCTTATCCCAAAATTAAGTGAGCTTAAAAAATCCTGGGTTTGTTTTATCAGGAAGCTAGCGCCTGCCGTATAACGGTTGTCGTCTTGTCGCTTTGTTAAACTCCCATTTTTAGAGATACTGCGGTTGTTTGAAACTGATGAGTCGGACAGTGCATTGGTGATTTCATCCTGTTGCTTTTCAACAACGATCTTTAGATTTTTAGAAGTATTGGGAAGACTTATCTTAAATTTAAAATCTACATCGTTTTCAATTTTCTGACCTTCTTTTTTGTATGAGCTAAGATAGACAAAAATACTGCTTTTTTGGTCCTCTTTTTTTACAGGCAGATTGGTAAAGAACATATCCACACTGCGATTGATTTGATCCCATTTCGTCGCAATATAGGCATTCGTTGCGTCCACCTCTTTATAATATTCAGGTTTTTGTGCCCAAGCAGATGAAACAAAAAAAAGGCATAAAAGAAAAAATTTAATAATCCACCCCCAACATAATGATGGAGTGGGTTTTAATGTATTTCACATTACTGAGCTGATAGGCGTAACGGATGAAGTATTTTTTATCAATGTAGTATAGAGCTCCAGCTTCCAGAAGAAACATATTCTTTTTATCTTTGCTCGATTCTTCTTTTCCAAATATTGGTTTTTTATGTAGGGCCGTTTTAGCATAGCCTAGACTCAATGTTGCAAGGAGAGGAACCCATTTTTGTGTGGGAAGAAAAACTCCTCCTTTAAAACCAAGTCCTGCTGTTTTTAAGTTATCATTGCGTTTATATGAGTCTTGAAAAAGAGTGGCCGTAACGTAGGCGTTGTAATCATAATTCCAGGATTTAAAATTTTTCTCAGTTAAAAAACCAAACTCGAGGTCGAAATACTTTTTATTCACACCAGGAGGGGCGAACATTATGAGCGTCCCCTTTGGCATCTCCATGTCACTGAGTTCCTCAGAGCGCGCAAGAGAAGAGATAAAAAGAAAAGAGAGTAAAAGAAGGTGACAGAAGACTCTCATGACAATTTTTTTCTTTTTGGATTGAGGTGTAAAACGATTGGATTCTTTTGGTTTTTTACTCCAAAGATAGACTTTTAGATCTACTTTACCGTTAGTGAATTCTACGCCTTCGAGCTCAAGCAGTCTTTTTTGCCTCAAGTACTCAGGACTCATTTCCGGGAATGAAAGTTTTCCACCCGACTTAATCACCCGTTGCCAGGGAAGACTGTGACCGTGAGTACTGGAATGAAGAATCCAACCCACGCCGCGCGATCCTTGCGGTTTGCCGGCAAGTTTGGCAATAAGCGCGTAAGTTGCAACCTTCCCTTCAGGAATGGCCTTGATCATTTTAATGACATTTTTAGTGAAGTCGGTGCGAGAATCCATTGCTCATTATCCTCATAAAAGGAGGACTTTATCAATGGAGTATTTGCCTGAAAGGCTACAATTCGAGAGGAAAACTCACTCCTAGCGCAATTTCAGAATTGGCCTGCTTTGGATTGAGCTCTGATGATGTGCCGTTGATTTTTGCTTTGGTAAAAGTAGGCATACGGTAGTAAGCGTTAAGGCTTACTTTTTGAGAAACCTTATAACCAAATCCGAATTCATAAGTTTGACCTCTTAGGCTTGAATCAGAACCATAAGAAGTACTGGTGTAATAACCAGCGACCCATAATCTGTAGTAGTTTTGTGAATTGTACCCAAGGAAAACACCAAAATCATTGCGAGTAAAAGTTGTAGAGGCCACAGTATTGCTGGCATAAGTGTAAGAGGTGCGAGTGATGTCGACTCCGTAGTTTAGGCCGAATTCTTTTTCATAGTATCCAAATTTGGCACCATACATGGGGCCAGTGTATTTTTCGCTTCCTGATTCATCACTTGAGCCGCTGACGATAAAAGCTCCGTGTGGTTCAAAGAATAGTTTCGCTGAGGCGTCGTTGGCAGAAAGAGCGATAAAGGTAAGAGCGAGAATTTTATACGTGGCTTTCATCTTCGACCCCCTCCCGGGCTGGTGATACTAAATCTTTGAAAATTTTAACATAGATTCACGGGAGGATTTGATGGATCAATTTCTGCCTTAATACCGACTAATGAACTTGGTCTATTTATTTTGAAGACGGTGCTTTTTCTCAAAAATAGTCCATATTCTTCTCGCGATAGGTCCAATCGGACGAAGCCTTGGCTTCATTAAACAAAGTTCTAATTCATAGGGTCTGCAGATTTTTTTATCAATTAAGAGTAAATCCTTTTCCTGTTCGAATTCACTCTGAGAGATGCGCCCCCAACCTAAACCATTACAGATCAGGCGAAGTTTAGTGGAGTGATCGGGCACGTAGATTTTTGGGCCACCACCATCGTATAAAGGATCGGGCGTGAGTTCATCTTTTCTTTCATCAGTGTCTTTGTTGTAGACGAAGATTTGTGGATGAGTTCTTAAAAATTCGGCATCAGGTTTTCTTTTTTCCTGAAGCAGTTTTCTCGACACAGCTCCAACGAGAGATACCGTTTCGATCGTGATCTTTTCAATCCTCTCTTCATCAAAAGGACAAGGAGCTAGTGCCAGGTCGACTTTTCCTTCGATTACCAGACTATGACTTCCATGAAGAACTGTTTTTTCCATAATCAGAACAACAGGAATTACCGGGCGTGAACATTCATGGGCGATAATTTCAATGTCCTCAATTGGAACGAGAGGATCAAGGGCTACCTTTAGTTTTGTCTCTGCTTTATTTTGGCCAAGCTCTTTAGCAATCTTTGCTGTCTCGTAAGAAGCTTCAAGTGTTTTTCTGGCAGAGTTAATGAATACTGATCCGACCTCTGTTAACTTCGGCCGGTACTCACTGCGATCAAAAATTTGAATTCCAAACTCTTCTTCCAGGTTTTTAATACTTGCACTCAAAGCAGGTTGAGAGCGATGCAAGTGCTCAGCGGCTGCCCTAAAGCTTCCTTTATCGATAATGGCCAGGACAGTCTCAAGTTGTTCTAAGTTCATAATATTCTTATAACATGATCCAAAAATCAGATCAAGTTGATAGTGAATGAATATTATTAATTATCATGAGTTAGGAGTATTCTTAGGGTGTAAGAAGGCAAACAACTTTTAAAAAAAGGAGAAACATATGATCACACTTAGAAAAGCAAACGAAAGAGGAAACGCAGAACACGGATGGCTTCATTCAAACCACACATTCTCATTTGCAGGATACTACGATCCTAAGCATATGGGCTATAGCGCTCTAAGAGTTATTAACGAAGACCGCATTGAGGGGGGAACAGGCTTTGATACTCACGGGCACAGAGATATGGAAATTATCTCTTATGTTATTGATGGGGCCCTTGAGCACCAAGACTCAATGGGGACAAAAGCGATCATCAAGCCAGGTGAAGTGCAAAGAATGAGTGCTGGAACCGGGGTGAGACACTCGGAGTATAACCACCTTCAAGATAAACAAACTCACTTCCTGCAAATCTGGATTCTTCCAGAGAAAGCAGGAGTAGAGCCTGAGTATGCTCAAAAGTCTTTTGCTAACGACTTTGGTTGTAGTGATATGGTTCTTGTTGCTTCTAAAAATGGGAGAAATGGCTCGATCTCTATTAACCAAGACGTAGATATGTACGTGGTGAAGGCCCAGGATATAGGTGAGAAGGTTTTTAAAACTTACCCTCACCGCCACACATGGGTACAAGTAATCAAGGGAGAGGTGAAAGTTGAAGGGGCAACTTTAACAAATGGAGATGGAGCAGCTATCGATAATGTAGACGTGATGAAGCTTGAATGGTCAAAAGACTCAGAGTTTATCGTCTTCGATCTACCATAAGGAATAGATATGAAAATTAAATTAAAAAATCTTACTCAGGCGCTTATGGATGTCCATAAGCGTTTCCTGGAAAATGAAAAAAACCAAGCAGAAATGTATTTTGAAAAAAAGATTTCTTCGTTTGAGTTTGTGATGATGCTAACTCAAAATAAGGGATTTGCCTGGCTTCAGCCATTTTCTGCTTTAATTGCCGAGATTGATGCTTTGGCGGATTCAGAAGAAGAAATGAGCGAGGCAGAGATGAAAACAATTGCCGAAAAGGTAGAGTTTTTATTAAAAGACCCGGCCTCAAATGTGGTGAGTAGATACAACCATCACCTGCGCCATGACCCGGCGTTTATTATGTTCCATTCAAACCTAAAAAATGAGTTGAATGTGTTTTTAAAAGAAAGTGTACAATCCACAAGCTGATGGAGAGTCAGATTAAGATTGAGACTGTGATTAAATAATCTCTTTCATTTCTTTTGAGATTCCGTTGTTGTTTTAAATTCGTTTGACCTTTTGAGTTTTGTCTTTAAACTCACAAGCGAATTTTAAAATGACATTGGGATCACATGACTTCAAATAGAGCTACCGGAAGAAAACTACAGATATTATCAGCAGCAGCGGAAGATCCACAGCAGCTTGATCTCTTAAGTTTTATTTCTGAGTTTGCTCTTCCTGAGATTGAAGCGAAGTCAAAGGTGAAAGACGTTAAAGTTCCTAAGCCTGTTCTGAATCCTCCCAAAGTCGCGACTTCCGTTTATTTCCATGGCAATATTAGCAAAGAAAAGAACTTCTCACGCTTTTATGCAGGGAAGTCTAATCAGTTTGCTTTTGAGGCCATTAAAAGATTCATTCGGAATGAACGAAATGATTTTGGGATGGTCTTTCTTAAGGCCGAGAGTGGACTGGGGAAAACACATCTCCTGCATGCCTGTGCAAATGAGATGATTGATTTAAAGAAATCATTTTATTTTAGCTCGGCCCTTGCACTGCCCTCAGATGTTTCTGGAAAAAATGTCGAGGCCTTTTTTATTGATGATATCGAAGACCTGGAAGGAAAGCCTGAGCATCAGAAGTCTTTTTGCCAGTTGATTGATTACGTCCAGGCAAAAAAGATCAAAATGATCATTACCGGATCGAAACTTCCTAAAAATCTAATGAACTGTGAAGAACGTTTAAAAAGAAAGCTATCTTCGGCACTGATTCATCATATCGACGAACTTGACAGCGAACTAGCTTTAGAGATTGTTAATCAAAGAAGCCGCGAACTCAATCTTGCACTTCCTGAAAATGTCAAAAAGCTCGTCTCTCAGCAAACAGGCACTAATGTTTACGGTATTGAAAGTCTACTTTATAAGTTTAAAAGTACTGATGAGATTAAGGGCCAAAGGATGACGATGGAGATGGCCTTAGAAGAAATCAAGGATAAGAAGGCGACTCAGCAGTCTTGTGATTTTGATTTTATTCTGGATTCAGTGGGGGAGAGTTTTGGCGTCGCCCGCAAAGACTTACTTTCTGGAAAAAGAACAATGGTCATTGCAGAGGCTCGACATGTGGCGATGTATGTTTTAAAAGAGAAAATGCAAATGAGTCTGATGAAGGTTGGAGAGCTTTTTAATCGAGATCATACGTCGGTGATTTATGCTGTCGCGAGAATTAAAAAACAATTGAATGAGGATCCTAAGATCAGGATGAAGATTGAAAATTTTCTCTCAAATCCAGTTTGATGTCATAATTTTTCCCATTTAGCTTCAAATTTAGATTTGTTTTCAAAATCCACTGATAAAAATAAATAAGCTCCCTCAACTCTATAATTTCTTTTTTCTATAGAATTGTCCCTTTTTCCCTGAGAGCAAATATTGATGAGGTGATTGACCTCACTGTTATTTAGGACTTTATACTTTCCTGAATACGTTAATAAATCTCGCGAAGTTTCGATATCTTCTTTGAGAAAAATCTGAACAGAGAGAAATTCGTCGCTGGAATAAATCAACTCACCTTTTAAGTATGAAGATGTAGGTTGAAAGATTCCTTCGGGACTATAAGTTCCATGACTGATGAGTTTATATCTGCCGGCTAAAATATTCATAATTAGAGTTTAAACTAATCTTATGCTTGAATCAATTTTTTAGAAAGCTCACAGCTCTTTCAATCAACTCATAAGACTGAGTATGCAGGTACTCACTGTCTCTTACATAATCCGTGTTGTATTCCATCGCTTCCGAAGACCACCCTAGAGAATGACCGACATAAGGAAATGGAGGGGCCATAAAACCAAGCTCTCCAAAAAAGTTAAGCATCTGTCCGGCCACAGATTGAATGTTGTCCTGTCCGCCTGTAATGATCATGCCCACAACTTTGTTTTGAATCAAGACGCGGTCTTTGAGTGTAATTTGGTTTTGAACACTGCTGAGTCGCTCGGCCATTTTGTAATAAAGTGAACTGGCATTTCCCCAAGGAATAGGTGAGGCCACGATAACGACATCTGCCCAGTGAACCATGCCCTCATAGATTTGACTCATCTCATCTGTCGGGTCCATTTTCGTAATAGAGCAAGGCCATGTGCAGGCCTTTTCTGATTTTGAGTTAAATCCTTCGCAGTGCCTGAAGTTCAAATCAGATAATTTAATGAGCTTTGTTTCAACATCAAGATTTTCCGCAGCCGTCTTTAAAGCTGAGTTTAAAAGTTCTTCTGAAGTCGAAAAGCGCGGATGGTTTTTATCCATGAGTTTCAAGTTCGCGAATCAGGTCTTCGGTTTTCCCGATTAAAGTCCATTCTGAAGATGTATTTTCTTGATTCATTGGCAAAGGTCCTAAGTATGATTGAGTGTCTGTTCATCGTATCAGAAAAAGGATGCCTTTGGGTGATGAATAGTTTTGATAAAAATAAATTAGTATGGATAATAAATAGCATATGAAAACGATATTCTTTTTGATTTTTTTGCTTAGCGCTTCTGCTTTTTCGCAGGAGCTTCCTGATCCATTGGCGAAGGAGAAAGAAGGCTACTTTAAGCTTCTGGCGACAAAGTATGTACTCTTGCCTCATAACGGCACCTTTCTTTTACCTATTGTCTACAATACGAAGCCCCACGAAGATCTCTACTCAGGAATCAAGGGGACAATGAATCAGAAAAACGCAAATTTTTATAAGAAGGAAGAAACAGAATTTCAAATAAGTTTTATGATTCCCATTCAAAATAGGATTTTTAAATCTAATTTTGATTTGAATGTCGCTTATACCCATCATGCCTGGTGGCAGCTTTATAACAAAGAGTATTCGAGACCTTTTAGAGAAACCAATTACATGCCGGAAATTTTCCTGCGCTATATAGATCCTTCGACGAGTGAATTTGCCGGTGTTGACTTAATGGCCGCTGATATTGGCTTTGTCCATCAGTCTAATGGTCAGATTCAAATCATCTCGCGTAGCTGGAATAGACTTTATGGACGCATGTTTATGCAAGGATATGGTTTAAAATTTATTGCGACTGGATGGTATCGCATTCCAGAAAAAAGAAATGAAGACGAAAATAGAAAGATCCAGGAGTTCATGGGATACGGCAGGCTCGAAATTATTAAGAATTTAGGAAAGCATACACTTTCACTAAAAGTCCCCCTGGCCGCTCGTTATCTTAGTACAGATTTAAAATACTCTTACCCATGGAAAGATAACTTGAGGTGGTATGTGAGTGTCCAGTCAGGTTATGGACACTCGTTAATTGAATATAATCGTTACACGCAAAGATATGGGGCCGGAGTCGTTTTAGATAGTTTTATCGATAAAGTGATCGAATAACTAAGATTTGTGATTGATCATATAATGATTAACAATCTGCTTAGTCACGACTTTTAAGCTCATGAGATACTCAAAGTCTTCCTTCTTGAATTGATAGAGGTTTAAGAACATATCAATTTCTTCTGGAGAGTAGAATCTTCTTCCGTTCTCGTAATGATCAATGTCCATGGCCTTCAATTGAATTTTAACCGCTACATCTGTGAGAGAAAGTTTGCGGACCTCGCGTACGAAACGCAGGATTTGTCCTTCTTTACTTTCGCGGTTGTTATGGACATGTTTGCCTATCATTGGGTTGTGATGTTTCATTTAAATCCTAATCTTCGTCGACGTCGTAGTCATTACCACTGCCGTTGGCATACTCTTCGTCTTCATCATAATAATCGCTATCTTCATCTTCGGCCGAATCAAAAAAGTCATCTGACTCTTCTGCGTCTTCTTCGTAGTAATCCTGTTCATCATCTTCCGGCCCATCAAGAGTTTCTTCTTGTTCTTCTTCGACCTCGTGGTATTGGCCAAATTCGTCTTTGTAAATGTCTCTGTTACTCATCTTTTTTACCTTTAATAGTGATTGAGAGGGGCTTTATAACATAGGATGTATGGTTTGACACCCTTGAACCTCTAAGCGTTGTCTAATTGTCCTTTTGCCTTTTTGTTTTATATTTAGTGTATGAAAAAAGACTATATTATTATCGGGGCCGGTCTAAGTGGCCTAAATACTGCAAAAAAACTTGTGAGCCAAAACCAGGGAGACGTACTTATTCTTGAAAAGTCCCGCGGTTTAGGCGGCCGAATGGCCACGAGAAGAACCCTGGATGCCCGATTTGATCATGGGGCCCAATTTTATAGAAAAAAAGTTGATCTTCTCTCCCTCCATGACTATTGGAGAGATCATAACGTCAACCAACACTGGTTTTTATCAGTTGAAGGGGATCACTGGTGTGGGAAAGCAGGAATGACCTCTCTTGCAAAAACACTAGGTGAAGGCTTGAATATTTCCCTGGAAAAAGAAGTTCAAAGTATCCGCTTCGAAAATGGGCTTTGGAAACTTTTATCAAACAAAAACGAGGAGTGGTTTTCCCGTCATTTGATTATCACTTCACCTATTCCACAAACCATAAAACTTTTAGGGCACTTAGAAAAAGAAAAATTACTCAATACTCATCAGTGGAGCGAACTTCAGGGCATTACTTATGAAAAAGCTCTCATTGCCTTGGTGACTCTTGAAGAGTCCTTTTTATTGAAAAATGGTTATGCTGAATTTCAGGAAGGAGATTTCTTCTCTATTAGTGATCAATATCAAAAAGGAGTAAGTCCTATACCTGCGCTCACTGTAACGATGTCGGCCTTATTTTCAGAAAAAGAATTTGAAAATGAAGAAGCCCTAATTCTCGAAAAAATACTGACTCTTTTAAAGGCGAGTTATCCTGATGCAAAAATAAAAAATGCCGAGCTCAAAAAATGGCGATACTGCCGCCCTGAAAAACAACTCAAAGATTATTTTTTTGAAATTGCTCCTAAACTTTATCTCGTTGGAGATGCTTTTGGTGGAAGCAGTCTTGGCGGCGCCGTCAGGTCTTCTGAAGCTTTATGCCGCCATCTTTTTGGAGGGCCTAATGAGAAATAAAATTGAGAGTGTCTTAGATTCATTGAGTATCGAAGAGCGTGACAGGCTTATCCGTATGTGCTGGGAAGATAGAACGCCTTTTGAGGCGATCTTTCATCAGTATAATCTCACACCAAATGAAGCCGTCAAATGCATGAGAAAGATGCTTTCTCTGAAGGATTTTAAGCGTTGGCGAGTGCGTGCCAATAACTTAGGGCACCTCAAGCACCTCAAGACCAGACCTGAGGGGATCACGCGTTTTAAATGCTCACGGCAAAATATGGATGGAAGCACTAAAGGCCATAAGTAAAATAGTCTTTTAGCGGTCCATTATGGGCAGGACCTGAAATGACAAATCCAACGATAAGAAGGAATGAAAAGTGGCGCTTCATTTTTTTTCATAAATATACCCTTTAAAGGTTTAAATTGGAGATGATATAGCACGGAAAATGGCAACAGAATCAGGTGGGAAATCAGCTGATTAGGTAGCTCGGAAGAATACAGGTGTTTATGTATTAGACAATTTTTAAGAGGACTTCGATTTTGTTATTTAAGCGATAAATGCGAGTAGGTGTGATGAAAATTCGGCCACCATTCGTTTGGAACTTAGGATCTATTTTGCCGATTTTTGAGGCCATCGTTTTTAACAGGGGCATTTTTTTAAAATCTAAAACAATTTTTTCTCCACTGTGGTTTTCATGACTGGTAGTCACTGACCATTCATTCCCGGGAGACTTTGTGAGCAGATAAGTCTCTTCAGTTCTATAGCGGTCTCTTTCAATTCCTTGCTCAATGATTTCATCACAAAGCTTGCGGTATTTTCCATCAATCTTTTCAGTATTTTCAAAAACGATTAGGGGAGTTTGAGCTCCTTTTTTTATTTTATAAACCAGGTATTCGCTGATAAAAATCCTACCGCCTTCTTTTCTCATTTCCTTATCGAGTTCGTCGATTTGGTCTGTGAGTTTTTTGAGAGCTGGCATGAGACCTAGGTCTAGCAAAGTAAGAACGGCCTGTTCGTGTAGGCTTGGTTTTGTACTTTTAAACCATTTTCCATCAGGCTGTTTTACGATATTGAAGCTTTCCTTTAAAGAAGTTGGATCAATGTCTTTTTTGAAGCCATGGGCATGGAACTCATTACAGGCATCTAGGCATAAATTAGTCATTTTGAAAGTGCATCCTGATATTTGAAAAGCGATTTATAAATGATAAAAGAATTACTTGTGAAAAACAATAAACCAACAAAACTTACTGATGAAATAGAGCTTACTCCTGATGAGGTAAAGCCGCGCGGCTTTAACTGGTACCCAGGTCACATGGCCCGAGCAATTAGAGAAATTAGAGAGAATCTTCAGACGGTGGATATTGTTTTTGAAGTTAGAGACGCGAGAGCGCCTTTAGCGTCGGGAAATCAAAACTTAGAAAGCACTCTTAGACAGAAGAGCCGATTAATTATTCTTAATAAAGCAAACCTTGCTCATCCAAACATGATGAATCAATGGGAGGCCTGGTTTAAAAAACAGGAAGTCCCATTTATTTTCATCGATTGTTTTGATCGCGGACAAATGAAAAAAGTTATGACGATGGCCAAAAGTATTGTCATGGAAAAGCGCAGGCAAAGTAATCCAGAAGAAATTAATCCAAAACAAAAAATGCGCTTAATGATTATTGGTCTTCCGAACACTGGTAAATCGACCATCATTAATCAATTGGCCGGAAGAGCTGCTGTAAAAGTAGCGGATAAACCAGGCCAGACTCAAGTTCAACAGTTAATTGTTATCGACAAAGATCTCGATCTGCTCGACACTCCAGGAGTTATGCCGCCTTCATTTGCTAAAGAAGAGCATGGACTTTGGTTGAGTGCTCTTAATGCCATTCCCGATGATGTCGTAGGGGGCGAGTTACCTGCTAAATTTTTAGTAGAGCACTTTAAATCTTTAAACTCAAAAGAATTTAAGGAACGCTACAAACTCACAAGTCTTGAAATGAGTGTAGAAGAGGTGATTGAAAAAATAGCAGTTCTTCGTGGGTGCTTAAAACAAAAAGGTGTTCTTGATTTAGAACGAGTTTATAAAATCATTCTTCAAGATTTCAGAAAAGGTGATTTAGGTAAATGCTCATTTGGAATTCCTCCGAAGGAGTAATTCAATTGAACTTTCATCTTTTGTCTTTAAACTCTGATCGGTTTTTGAATTTTGATTATAGGGTTCATGATTTGCATATGATTTCATTGATTGCGATGAGAGATTTAAAGGGGAATTATCTTCTGGCCTAGTTCATTAAATCGATGAGATGAGTAGTGATTTGGCCTTAGACGTAATAAAAGACAAGTAAGTTCTTTACCGCTCTGATGATATTCAGTTTTTTATCATTAAATTTGCTGAAATTTTAAATCGCGATCATAGTGAAGTTATCTATGCCGTCGCTCGAACAAAAAAAATCATTGAAAGTGATTTTGAGATGAAGAGCAGACCCAGTTACTCTTAACTGAAAAATAATCCATTATATTTCTAGTATAAATGACAGAGTAATTATTGTGATTTCCTATTCATGAATAGGCCATCTCTTGAGGACTAGGAACTGTCTTTAAAAATTTTAGCATAGATTTCTAATGCGATTTAGTTAGTTTTGAGAATCGAAAGCGATAGGGCATCTGCTTGAAAATACGTGTTTTGGGGCAAGTGCTTAAGATTCAAGCATAACAATTTTACCTGCTTAAAATTTGGCCCTTGAGTAAGTGTGTATTTCTTCGTATTAAGGACAAAAAAACGAGGTGAATTATGAAGAAGTTTCTTTTTGTTTTAACAGCAATTTTGTCTTTTAGTGCAATGGCAAACACATCTTTAGTGTGTAATGACCAAAACTCACATTCAGTTTATAAACTAGAGATTAGTAGCGATTCAGGAAAAATGGTTTTCTCACCAATTTTAAGAGACTCTTCTACACTTTCTTCAAGTGTAGCAACGCTAAGATACAATGAAGGAGAGTCTGGTTCAGCAATCTCTATATTTGAAGGCAAAAATGCAGACAAGAACACAATCGTTGTAGAAGTTAAAAACAATGAATTGGTTCCGGGGCAAATTGCTGAAGTAAATGTTTATTTTTCAAAATCATCTGAAAAATTAGATCAAAATACTTTATTTCTATGTGACGTTAACGTCGCAAAATAGAACCTAGTTTTTTTATAAGCGAGAGACCATGATAAACGTGCTCTCTCGCGTATTTTATGCCCAATTAGCCACTATATTTCCCTGCCTCATCCATTTCGTAGCAATCCATTTAGAGCAAATAAAAATAAGGCCTACTTTTTCTTCTGATTCAGGATGAGATGCTTGTCCAGTTCCTGGGGTAAAGAACCTAATAGTGACCTTCCCCCTGTAATTGCCTCCAAAATCTAAATGAATCACTCTGTGTTATTAATAACAAAAGGGAGATTATGAATAGTTCAGTTTTTTGGGGGCAGGTCAAAGATCTAATAGGTAAACTCAAATTACAAATGTCATTAGACTGGTGGGATTTTAGCAATTCAGTGATTGCATTTTTTGTTCATTGGACCTTAATTATTTGCAGTTTCACTGTCGTTTTTTACAATTTAACTTCAGCTTTTAATAAAATTTCCAATCGATTCAAAAGATAGTTCACTGAAATGGTGTCAAGTTTTCGACTTGAGGTTTTGAATTGCTTTTTTAGCCCCGTATTAACCCTTGGAGGATGTATTAGCAAAAAAAAATTAATGATGTTAAGATGATATAAAAAATGGTGCCCGAGACGAGACTTGAACTCGTACGACCGGTAAAGGTCGGCAGATTTTAAATCTGCTGTGTCTACCGATTCCACCACCCAGGCACATATTAGGTAAGTTCTTAAAACATTGATCGGAAGAACTGAGATTGTGAGAAATTTATGACTATCTGTCAATTACAAAAGGTCCTTATTGCAAGTTTTTTGATGTCCTCACTAGTTGGATGTGGAAGTGCACCTGTTGATGAAAAAAGGGACGAGAGAAAAATCTTGGGACAATGGAATAAGTTACCTCCGAGATTCGCAGAAAGAGAAGACGATGAATCAGTCGTTACCAATCCATTCTTTGATGTAGACCCGAACATAAAAAACCTAGCACCGGTTGAGGCCAATAACTTTAGTATCAACTATGTCGTCACTACTCCGGAAGAGAGCAACTACCTTTATGACCTGGATCTTTATTCAGGGAAGCTTTATCGCGAGCGCGCCTTTTGTCCGCAGGATGATATTTGGGAGAGCTATCGAGCTGACTTAATGACTCCAAACTTCACTCAGGGGATTATTCCGCGTGTGTATGATGAAATGAAGCAGCCGATGAAGATCGTGGTGATTTCTAATAAAGATAAAATTGAAGCTTTTAAAGAGAGCCCAACGCATTTTGACCAGGCGCGAATTTTAGGGTCGGTAGTGATTGATGAGTGTTCGAACTATCCGTGTGACTTAAAAGAGAAGTGGAAGTCGTCGCAGATTTTATTCGGGGTCAACAGTCGCGATCCTCAATACAATTCAGTTAGTTCATTTGCTGATTTAAAAAGAAAGATTGATTGGAGCTATGCAAAAGGGATGTTGACCAATATGCATGGATACCACCGAGTCGGTGGAAAGATGTTTCCGGCCTTCAGGATTTCAAAGGAACTGAACTTAAAAGATACCTACAACTATTTCCAAAAGACAGCGCAAGTCGTGAACACGCAGAAGTTCGTAGAACTCAACAATTGGCGTGCTCAGTGTATGAAGATGTACGACACTGTTTGGGATGAAGCCGAGAAAATCAGAGCGCAGAAAAGTGGTCAGGCCGACAGCTTCCTTAAGTATTTTAAAGAATTTTACTCGAAAAGTTCCAATGAATTCTATGAATGCCAGAAGCTCGTTCGCCCGGCGAGCATCACCGACAACACCAGAAGATTTTGGTTTTTTACTTATATCCAGGCCTTCACTTTATTAGAGAAGAGTGGCTTTTATTATAGTTGTACGGACAACTCATGGGCCTACAATCCACGCGTGGATGAAGGGCACTTTTATGTAAGTCAGAGTAAAGAACTTGAGCGTTGCCGCGCCAAGAATTTTGAAGGGGCCTTCGACCAAGCTATCAATGGATTGAGTTTAATGAAAAATCAGATCAACTCTCAGTACCGTTTCGTAGAATACGATAACGTCAGAGGAGGGAGCCACCAAAAAATCTACGGCTGGGTTTTTGATAAGATCCAGAATTTCGCTTGTAAATACGAGTCTAAGACACCAAACCAAATTCCTTTTGATGTTTTTCCGCAGGACGTTGTATGGGAAAACTTCAAGCAGGATGAGGCCGGTCTGGTCAGGTAAATTTACGCACAGAGAATCTCACGTCTTCAATGTAAGTAATTGATTTACATTTCTAGGTGTTATCCCTAAAATATGACTTCGAACCCGACATTAATTTTTTTTGAATAGGAGACGTTATGTCGACTAATAAGAGACTCGTGAGCCCGATCAACAAAGTCACTAGCACAAGCGAAGAGGACTTTGCCTTAGATCGTTTAATTGTAACAACTAAAGCTGGAACATTCTTAGAGTGGGCCAAGAGATGGGGGCAAGCAAACTCGCTTTGGCCGTTTCCATTTGGGACTGCTTGTTGTGCGATTGAGTTCATGGCCGTAGTAGGTCCAAAATACGATTCATCACGTTTTGGTGCAGAGGTTGTTCGCTTCTCTCCACGCCAATCTGACCTTATGATCATCGCTGGTACAATCACTGAGAAACAAGCGCCGGTTCTAAGAAGAATTTATGAGCAAATGGCAGAGCCTAAATGGGTTATTGCAATGGGTGCTTGTGCTTCTTCTGGTGGATTCTACCGCGCTTACCACGTTGTTCAAGGTGTCTCTCGTGACATTCCAGTAGACGTTTACATCCCAGGATGTCCTCCGACTCCGGAAGCGGTTATCCAGGGGATCATGCAGATTCAAGACCGTATTAAAAACGGTGTTTCTGCTTTTGATGAAAAACTAAAACAAGACGATCAAAAACAAGCACTGAGCGCAAACGCGTAATTGGCAAAGGTATAATCAATGACTGAATCGACAACACCAACATCTAATTACTCAGCCGTTCTTATTGAAAAGTTCGGTGAGAAAAATTACTCATACGCCTTCGGCAACCACGTTGTATGGGCGACAACTGAAAACCTTGTAAGTGTCATGACTAAGTTTAGAGATGAACTTGGATTCAACATGATCCTTGATGTTTGCGGTGTCGACAATACTGGAAGACCAAAGTCTGAATGGACTCACGGAAAAAGATTTGAATCTGTTTACCACCTACTTAATATGGAAAACCATGAGCGCGTCCGCGTTCGTGTTCCAGTTGATGCTGATGGTGGAGAAATGGTTCCATCTGTTATGTCTGTATGGAAAGGTGCGGACTGGTTTGAGCGCGAAGCTTGGGACATGTTCGGGATCAACTACGAAGGACGTAAAAAAGAGCGTCTTCTAACTCACCACGAGTTCGTAGGTCACCCGCTTAGAAAAGACTACAGAGCGGATCACAACCAACCGCTTTCTGAATCAATCGATATCCACTTTGATCCAGATCCAACTATCACTCACGAAGAATCATTAAAGCGTGAATGGATCAACATCGGGCCTTCTCACCCGGCAACTCACGGTACACTTCGTATCATGGCCGAGATTGAAGGAGAGGTAATCAAGAGATCAAAACTAGAGATCGGATACCTTCACAGATGTTTCGAAAAAATGACTGAAAACCACCTGTACAACCAGGTTGTTCCTTATACTGACCGTCTGAACTACTGTTCATCGCCAATGAACAACATCGGATGGTGTAAAGCGATCGAAGACATGATGGGGATTGAAATTCCTGATCGTGCAAAAGCAATCAGAATGGTTCTTGCTGAACTTTCTCGTATCATCGACCACATGGTTTGTATTGGAGCTGCAGGGGTTGACCTTGGTGCCCTTACATCTTTCTGGTACTGCTTTGAAATGAGAGAAAAAGTTTACGAACTTTTCGAAAAACTTTGTGGTGCTCGTCTTACAGTTTCACTTACTCGTATCGGAGGCCAAGCTCAAGAGCTTCCAGTTGGATGGGTTACGGACTGTCTTGATGTAGTAAAACAAATCGAAAAGAGAGTTGATGAAGTAGACGCTCTTTTAACAAAAAACAAAATTTACGTTGATAGAACTAAAGTCACTCCAATCACTGCTAAAAATGCAATCGATTGGGGATACACAGGTCCATGTCTAAGAGCTGCTGGTGTTAACTACGACATCAGAAAAACTAATCCATACTACTTCTATAAAGATGTAGAGTTCGAAATCCCAGTAGGGTACGACGGAACTCCATTTGATAGATACGTTGTTCGTATGGAAGAGATGAGACAGTCTTGCCGAATCATCAACCAGGTTCTGGCAAACCTTCCAGCTGGCGGAGTTCAATCTCTTGATAAGAGAGTTTGTATCCCACCTAAAAAAGAAGTTTATACAAATATCGAAGGTCTAATGAACCACTTCATGCTTATCATGAAAGGTGTTCGTCCACCTGTCGGTGAAATTTACTCAGCAACTGAAGCGGCCAACGGAGAACTTGGGTTCTACGTTATCTCTGACGGTGGTCCAAACCCATTCAGAGTAAAGGTTCGTCCACCATGTTTTGCAATCTATCAGTCATACGGCGAAGTGGTTAATAACCACATGCTTGCCGATGCGGTTGCACAGCTGAGCTCAATGAACATTATTGCAGGGGAGTTAGACCGATGAGTTCTCACGGAGTAGAAAAATCACACAGCCAAGGGGCACCTTTTAAGTTCACGGCTGAAAACTTAGCAAAGTACGAAGAGCTACTGACTCGTTACGACGATGTTGAGTCGGCACTTCTTCCGGTTCTTCACTTAGTTCAAGAGCAAAACAGATGGCTTCCAACTGAAGCGATCGAATACGTAAGCTCACTAATGAAGATCCCTGAAATCAAAATCAAAGAAGTTATTTCTTTCTACGATATGTTCTACGATGTACCAGTAGCAAGAAACATGGTTCACGTTTGTACGAACATCACTTGTTCAATGTTCGGTGGACGCGAAATCTATCAAGGCCTTTTAAAGCACTTTGATACAGATTACTTAACTCCAACACGCGATGGAAGAATCTCACTTCAGAAAATGGAGTGTTTAGGGGCCTGTGAAATGGCACCTTGTATGCGTATTAATAATGATTACGTAGGGCCAGTTGACCTGGTAGCTGCGATTCAAAAATTAGAGGAGCTTCCATAATGGATAAGATCATGGAAAAAGACACTGCTAATTACAAAGATTACACTCTTCTAAGCTACCACCATATCCCAGGTGTTCATAACATCGACGTTTTCGAACGTGCCGGTGGATATGAAATGATGAAAAAATGGGTTGGAGCTGAACCTGAAACAATTAAAGAAGAAGTAAAGCAATCAGGACTTCGTGGACGCGGAGGAGCTGGATTCCCAACTGGTGTAAAGTGGGGATTCTTCACTAAGGACCGTGCCGCTCAAAAATACCTTTTATGTAATGCCGATGAATCAGAGCCGGGAACGTTCAAGGATAGATTCCTTGTTGAGAAAAACCCACACATCTTAATTGAAGGGATGATCATCTCTGCATGGGCACTGGGAACTCAAAAAGGTTATATCTACATTCGTGGAGAGTTCTATCAGCAAGCAATGATTTTAGAGAAAGCTCTAAAAGAAGCATATGCAAAAGGATACCTAGGAAAGAACATCATGGGCAAAGGTTTCGACTTTGACCTATACGTTCACCGTGGAGCTGGAGCTTATATCTGTGGAGAGGAAACTGGAATGATTTCATCTCTTGAAGGTAAAAAAGGTCAGCCAAAACTTAAGCCACCATTCCCAGCTATCAAAGGATACCGTGGGCTTCCAACGATGGTTAACAACGTTGAGTCTCTTGCGGCAGTTCCTTGGATTATGAGATTTGGAGCGGCTGAATATAAAAAATTCGGAACAGAGAAGTCAGCAGGAACGAAACTGTTTTCAATCTCTGGAGACGTTAATAAGCCAGGTGTAATTGAAGTACCACTTGGGACAACACTAAAAGAAATTATTGAAGTTCACTGCGGTGGAATGAGAAACGGCAACAAACTTAAAGCGGTTATCCCTGGTGGATCGTCGTCTCCGGTTTTAAATGCTGATGATTCATACGCTGTAAAAATGGACTACGAAGATGTTGCTTCAAAAGGATCAATGCTTGGTTCTGGTGCCATAGTGGTTATCGATGAAACAAGAAACATGGGTGACATCCTAAAGTACACACTTGAATTCTACCACCACGAGTCTTGCGGACAATGTACTCCATGCCGCGAAGGAACCGGTTGGATGGAGAGCATCTTTAAGAGAAGAGAGTCTGGTAAAGCTCAAAAATCAGATATCGAACTTCTGGATAAGACAGCAGCTTCAATGAGAGGACAAACTATTTGTGCTCTTGCAGATGCAGCGGCGATGCCGACTCAGGGGATGATCAAGTTCTTTAGACCAGAACTTGAAACCTATGTAACGACAAACGTAAATTCTAATAAGAGATAGTCATGACTGAAAAAGTAAAAATTACCTGGAACGGAAAACAAATCGAAGCAGTCAAAGGATCAAACCTCCTGCAAGCTGCCCTAGACAACGGTGAGCAAGTTGCTCACTACTGCTACCACGCAGGTCTTTCAATTGCCGGTGTATGCCGTATGTGCATGGTTGAGCAAGACGGGGTTCCTCGTCCTTTCCCAGCATGTAATGCTACTTGTGGCGATGGAATGGTTGTTCGTAACGACACTCCAAAAATTAAAGCTGCTGTTGAAGCAACTCTACAATTTCACCTTGTAAACCACCCGCTTGATTGCCCGGTTTGTGACCAGGCCGGAGAGTGTGGGCTTCAAGATTATTACATGAAGTACGGACAGTACGATTCGCAAATGATCGACAAGAAAGTTCACAAGGATAAAGTTCAGGATATCGGTAAAAACGTTATGCTGGATGCTGAGAGATGTATTCTTTGTTCACGTTGTACGAGATTCACTGCTGAAGTGACGAAGACAAATGAATTAGGGATTCTAAACCGTGGTGACCACGCTGAAATCAACGTTAATGAAAACCTTAAAAACGACTACGCTCAAAACCTGGTAGACATCTGTCCGGTGGGAGCGCTTACATCTAAAGACTTCCGTTTTAAGCAACGTGTATGGTTCCTGGAAGAAGTTCACACAACTTGTATTGGTTGTGAAACTGGATGTTCAGTAAAAGTTTCTCAAAACAAAAACGGATCATACCGTGTAAAACCAGTATACGACGAAGCGGTTAACAAGCACTGGATGTGTGACGATGGTCGCTCAATCTACAAACACGTATCAAGCCCGACACGTCTTCAGAATGCTTCTGAAAACCTAAACGGTCTGTTTGTTCCAGCTGATGAAAACGCAGTGATCGAACTGGTAAAAGGAAGAAAGGCGAAGTTCATTCTTTCTACGTCGCTTACAAATGAAGAATACGCTAAATTCTTTGCTTCAATCAAAGGATCAAAAGCAGAAGTGGCCCTTTATACACTTCCAACTGTTGGGCCAGAGTTCGATGGAATCCTAAGACGTGGGGATAAAAACGCTAACCTTCGTGGTGCTCAAAAAGCATTCGAAGCAGCTGGTTTTGACCACACTCAAGCAGGTCTTGATAAACTTCTTGGATCAATCAGCGGAAACGACGTAGCATACGTTGTGGTTCCTGAAATCCTGTACAATGAAGACCACTTCAATACACTTCTAACTAAAATTGAAAAAGCTTCTACGAGAATTGCACTTACTCCAGGTGAGACACTTTCAACAATGAAGGCGTTCAACTACCTTCTGCCAGTTCCAAGCTTCCTTGAAAAAGAAGGCGAGATCGTGAACTTCCAGGGAGTAAACCGCAAACTAGCAGCTGGATTAAGCTACGGTGAAACAACTAAAGACGTAAGCTACTACGGGAAATGGGTGAACCTATGATTATCAACTCTGATCTATACAAAGCACACGGATATATCAAAGGGACAGTCCTTGGACTAAAGATCACAATCATTAAGCTTGTGAAGGCCCTTTTCGGTATCGATAAAGTTATGACTTTAAACTATCCGGAAGAGAAATATTTCTATTCTGATCGTTTCAAAGGAAAGCACATCCTGACAGTAAAGGAAGACGGAACACTAAGATGTACATCTTGTATGCTTTGTTCAACTTACTGCCCGGCCCAGTGTATCCACATTGTGGCAGCTGATGACTCGGATAAAGAAGTAGAGAAGGCACCAGTATCTTTCGAAATCGAGATGCTTCGTTGTGTATTCTGTGGTTTCTGTGAAGAAGCTTGTCCAGTAGATGCGATCCGCTTATCAAGCGAATACGAAATGGCCGGACACGCAGAGAAGGAATGGGTTGCTGATCAGTACGAACTAGCGTTTAGAAAATCTCTAAACGGTGGGCGTGGGATTCAGTCGACAGTTGATGATAAAGACAGATTAAAACTTCGTTTATAGTGGACCAAAAATGCCACCAAAAAAAGGCCTCCAAAATGGAGGCCTTTTTTATCTCTTTTGATACATACAGCGGCTGGTTCTACTCTTTAAGTTCGACACTTTTGTCAGAACTCCATTATCAGCAAGTGTCAGCGTATTAGTGAAAGCAAGGTTGCTGCTAATACGAACAACAGAAGTCAGCACATTTCCTTTCTGAGTCACTTCCGGTTTAGTTCTATCTGGATTAGGTGGATTTCTATCCGGGTTAGGCGGGTTGCGATCAGGGTTCGGTGGATTGCGGTCAGTTTCACCACCAAGGTTTACGTTACAGAAGTCTTCAGCGCCCATGTGGTTGTTGCTTTGAAGACGGTAACCATTGCACGCGCGGGTGATCGTTAGGGCAGCACCGCAGTCGTCACTTCTCATATCAATGAGGTCGTAGTTTCCTTCAAAATTAACCAAGGCCGAAGGAGTCAAGGCGTTTGTTCCTGAGACACTTCCTGAGTTTACTTTGTTGCTAGAATTTCCGCATGAAGCACATAGTGCGAGCACGCTTAAAGCGAAGAATACATTTTTCATGATCACTCCCTAAGATAATCAATTTGAACTTAAGGGGTATCATCTCTTTTTTTTCGTGCAAATAAGAGTTGGGCACTAGGGTGAAAATTACAATTTCATTGGGAAATGTGAGATTTTTGGGGCCAAAAAGACACCGAAAAGGAGCGTATTTCTACGCTCCTCTATAAAGTTCCTCGAGTTTTTTGTTTCCTCTTTTTCGCGTGCCAGGTGAGCCTCTTCTTCAAGCTCTTCTGGAGTCAGTTCTTTTTTGAGTTTAAATAATTTAGTCCACTCGTCTTTATCAAGATTTTGAAAGTCGCCACCTTTTTTATTTCCTTTTAAGTACAATACAAACTCAGATTGTTCCGGGTTCGTCACTGAAAGAAGGGCCAGGTCATCTGGACGAAGGCTAATTTGGAAAAGTGTTTTCGTTTCATTCCATTTAATATCACCGTAGCTGAAGGTGATGAGTTCGGCACATGTGATTTTATCAGCTGTTCTGGCATCAAATTTAAAGTCATAGGCCTTTCCAGCTTGGGCCATGAGATCCTGGAAGACGTTGGCCGCGCGGTCTGCAACTCCGAGAACGCGAGTCACTGCGATTTCGTCTAGGTTGATAAAAGTATCAAGACTCTGGAAACCTAAACCTGGTTTTCTAATTTCCATGATCTGGTTTCCTGCTTCAACTTGCTTTCTAAAAAATGCAAAGTACTCCTGATCCCAAACTCCAAGCTCAATGAGTTCTTCTTTTGTTCCAAGCCATACTCCCACGTGTCCCCAATGTCCCGGGATCGTGTAGTTTGAAAGAACGAAAGTTCTTTTTTCATAAATTAAATCAAACGGTTTTAATTTTGAGCGCATAAGACTCTTGGCCTCTTCATTATTATTTAAACGGCCTTGTCTCCATTTCATATGGTCAGAGATAAATCCCCACAAGCGCGCAACTCCGGCCACAACAGCAGTTGTGCCTTGGATGGCCTTATCTGAAATGCGATACATATTCGGGTCATACTGTTTTTGGTAAAGATGGATTGATTTTACGTTTTGAGGAAGATCGACTCCTTCATCAGAGACAGCACTCAAAACACCAGAGATAAATTCATTGGAATTATATTTTTTGTAATCATTAAAAAAATCCTCTAACTCAAAGCCATCAAATTTCGTAAGGCCTTTCACAACACGTCTTAAATTAGTGTCACTAATAAGGAGTTCCCTGATTGTCGAAAAATCATAAATGGATACAGCATTGCTCAAGGCAAGAGGCTTACATCTGGCCATTTCTCCCTGGTAATATGATTGAAAATTTAATAAGTTTGAGTATCTCTTGGTTAAAAGTTTCTGCAACTGAGTGATCTCATAAGAAGAAATCGTATTTGAATGGTCTCTGAGAGATTTAAAATAATCATCAGATGAAGTGACAATCTCCATGTGCTCTCTGAGTTTTTCCTGGCATAGGTCCTCAGCTGCAAAAAGTGTAGTAAAGGCCTGTGCCGCCACAAATAATGTAAAAAATAGTGTTTTCATCCCCATCATTTTATGAGGGTTTTTACCAGATTGGGGGAAGGGGGCATTTTTTATAAACGGGTGTCTATTTGTTAGACACTAAGGATTTCTAAGGGCCCTATGAATAAAGCGACTTATGCAGCATTTTTAAATAGGTTTCTCGTGGAATAGAAACCCCTCCCAGGCTCTCGACCACCGGAGTGACCATCTGAGTGTCGATCCATCCGATCCCTTGTTGGTGAAGCTGGTATAAGAGCGAAATAAGCGCCACTTTAGAGGCGTTATCTTCAATGTGGAACATACTCTCGCCGGAATAGAATTTATTGATACAGACCCCGTAAATCCCGCCTACCAGGCGTTCATCAAGGTAAGTCTCGACAGAGTAGGCAAACCCATTTTTAAAGAGGTTGATATAGGCATTAATAATGTCCTGGGTGATCCATGTTCCCTGATTGTCTGAACGAGGGACTTGGGCACAGTTCATGATGACGGCTTCAAAGTTAGTATTAAACTTCACCTCATACGGGCTCTTTCTTAGAAACTTTCTGAGACTCTTACTCATGTGCAGTTTTTCAAAAGCTAAGATCCCACGCGGGTCCGGTGAAAACCAGGCCAGGGGATACTCGCTAGAAATCGGCCAGGGGAAAATTCCCTTTGAGTAAGCAAGTAGAAGTGATTCAAGCTCCAGGTCTCCGCCTAAAGCAAGAAGGCCATGCTCATCGGCCGTTTCAATGGGAGGAAATTGCGCAATCGCCATGGTTACTTGCTTCCCATTGCCTGAATTAAAAACGTAGATAAAGAAGAAGCCACCATTAAAGTGGTTTCCGGTTCAATTTGTTTAACCGCAGAAGACTTCACTTGAGGGGCAATCTCCACCATATCAGCTCCGCCGATTTTGAAGTTTTCAAAAAGCGTCTGCATGATGAGCATTGGTTCGTGCGGAGAAAGTCCACCTGGTTCTGGCGTTCCAGTTGCTCCGGCGTATTCCTGATCGAGAACGTCGATATCAAAACTGATATAGATTTCTTCAACGTCTAATTTTTTTAACTGAGCGACGATGTCGTCGGCCACTGCATTCGCTCCGCGGTCAAAAACTTCTTTTGCCCATATTTGCGTATGATGAAATTTATTTTCCCAGTGCATGCGCTCTTTTCCTGAGGCCCTAATTCCAATCTGCACTAAGTGCTTTGGTGATTCAAGGAAAGGAATCACTTGTGAAGTCCATGTGCCGAAACAAATATCAATTCCCAGTCTTTCTTCTAAAAGATCAGTGTGGGCATCAAAGTGAACCAGGGCCACTTTTTTACCTTGAGCTTTTTTGGCCTCAAGATAAGCGCGCACGACCGGGTAACTAACCGAGTGGTCGCCACCAATCATGAACATTGATTTAGCAGGAAACTGCTCGTGGAAGCCTTTAGCAAAATCGTAAGCGATAGAAAGGGGAGAAACTGGAAGGGCAATGCTTTCGCTTCCATAAAGCGCCTGACGGCATTTTTTAATTGTTTCATCGTTTAGGTATTTATCGTGAAGCAGGTGAGGGATGACACGGACGTCTCCCACATCATAGGCCCTTAAATCATCTTTTGAATTAATCAATGTTTCGCGCAGAAAAAGTGGACCCCAGTTGGCACCTCTTTGAATTCCACCTCCAGCGTCAGAAGCGATCCCGAAGATGACGCATTTTGCTTGCGGAAGTGTTGTCTCTAAACTTTTTTCCCATAATTCGCGCACGCGCTTGTCTTTAACAGCGTCGGGTCCAAAGAGTTTTCTCTGCAGGTTTTCTCTTTTGTCACTTGCCGTGTGAACGGTGAAGACACCTTCTCCCGGTGGCACCAGGTAGTGTTTGGTTTTGGCAAGGAATTCAGCTCTTGATGGCGTACTCATATCAGTCCTATGGAAGGGGAAAGCCTGTTTTGTAAAATCATCTTTTGGTATTTATTTTTAAAATCGAAGTCGGTCAGTTCAAAAAAGTTTTTAATCACTTCGACTTCAAAGTTAATAGTGTGCTGGTCGATATTTTTAAAGACACCGGCAATGTGCGAAGTGTGCTTGATGTTTTTTAAATTTCTAAAAAGACCAAAGTCGGCAGGCTCTTTTTCAAAAACATCTAAAACGGCAAAGGCTTCAACGTTGGCCGAAAGAAAGTTCACTAAGTCCTGAGTCTTAACCAGCTCTCCGCGGGCAGCATTGATGATAAGAGCGTCTTCGCGGATAGCGTTTAAGAAGTTCTTGTCGATCATGTGGCGGCTTTTAACATTTAGTCCACAGGCCAGGATGACAACATCGGAGTTTTTATTATTGAGTTGAGTGAAGTTCTCAAACGGGTCATATATTGAGAGCTCTTTTACCATGGGAGTAAGAGTTGCATTTAAGATTTTTCCGATATGGCCATAACCAATCAATGTCACTTTTAAATCAGAAATAAGGCGTCTGGGCCATTTTCTATCCACATCCCAGAACGGTTGATGAGGAATAGGAGAAAAGTGATTTAAAAGGGCGCTTAAGATGTATTGCGAGACGGCCTGGG
Organism: Bacteriovorax sp. As-1; assembly: GCF_058446905.1. Lineage (NCBI taxonomy): Bacteria > Pseudomonadati > Bdellovibrionota > Bacteriovoracia > Bacteriovoracales > Bacteriovoracaceae > Bacteriovorax > Bacteriovorax sp. As-1. The sequence goes on along the minus strand of NZ_CP184341.1, from coordinate 254,323 downwards.
CACGGATGGTGCTACCGATAATGATCGGGGCCTTTGAACCTTTGACAAAATCCACCGGGATATTGTCATAACCAGAATTCGGATGCAGGACAAGTTTGAGTTTGTCGACTTGCTCGCCACTTAGAAGATCAAAATTTGTATGCGTGTTAGTGATAAGCATGTCCGTGGCAGCTTCCGAATCACTCGGGAGCATGTCGACGTATGGATTTAGAGATTCAATTTCGTGTTGGTTAAAGGCACTCGAAAAGTAGGGCGATGTACTTGTTCTTTTAATCGTTAATTTAGATTCCCACTTCTTCATAATAATATTCTTTATAGGTCGTCTTACACTGACGAACTTTAGCAGCCTCTTCACGCATAGGGCCTGGTTCATTTGACTCTGAAACCATATAGCACTTTGTCTCTTTTTTCCAGAAGCTATTCGTAGGATCTTGAGGATCCTTGATTTCTTCACCGTTAGAAGCTCTCATTTCGTATTCGTAGATATCGGCCAGGTGACTGATGTTTTCCATTTCAATTCTATGACGCTGAGTCGAAAGCATGTAATCAGTCATCTTGAATCGGGTATTCTTTTGAAAAAGCACTTCTCCAATATCGTCAGGAGTGATCGTCGGTCTTCCAATACGGTAGCGTGTAGGCCAGTTTACGTGGCCAAAAACTATGTAAATAAGCTCGGAACAAACGATTTTATCGAGAGTCGAGATATCGAAGTTGAAGTCGTAACTTTTTCCCATCTGGTCCAGACCGCGAGTAATCTGCTCCGAGATTTGAATCGGCGACATTAGGCCATCGAGTTTTCTCACGACTGTGAACTCATCGATATTCATAAATTCTTTAATTGTGTTTAAGCGAACACCCGGGCGAACAGCTTCCAGGATCGTTTTTCCTTTTTCAATATCTTCCTGGTAAGGAACAATCGATGGGTGATTCCACATTCCGATTTCATCCAGCTGAGCTTTTGTGCCGAGGTAAAGCGCAACGTGGCCGTAGTGTCCCGGGATCAGTTTATCAGTTAAGACAAACGGGCTTTTTTCTAAGATGATGTCCATCGGTTTTAGAGATTTCGTTGCAATCTCAAGAGCACTTTGATTTTCGTAAAGGTATCCCTTTCTCCAATGAATACTGCCGGCAATGTTGCCGAAGAACCCACTTAAAAAATTAGTGATCTTATTAAAGAAGCCGATAATAGCATCGTTTAATCCAAAGGCCGAAAGTTTAAACTCACGTCTTCCTTGAGAGATTTCAATAGAGGCACGGTTGCTCATGATTTCATCTAATAAACTAAGGGCATTATTGTCTTTTTCCAGGGCAATTCTAAGATCGCCCACGATTGATCGCACTAAGTTGACTTGCTGGGAGAACTTGATGTTTTCTACAGTTTCCACTGCGCGGTTAATCTGCTCAGTTAAGCTCTTTAATTTCTTTTCACCCTCAGCATCGATTTTTTTGTCGCCGATGGTATTCTTGATAATGCGTCTTAGGCTGCCGTCTTCCTGATAAAGAATTTTGTGAACTTCCTGCATATTATCGATGACCATCAGGTTTGAAGAAAGCCAGATTAGATGCGCTTTCACCATTGGAATTTTGACTTCAGGTGAAGAAAAAGTTTTAGACATGGTCGACGCTTTAAATTGGTAAAGATCGCCGAACTCCATCATCTTGGAATTGATCTTATAAAAGACATCAAATGTGCGTTTGATTAAATAAAGGTCATCGCCTGAGAAAGTGTTGTTCTTTTGAATCTTTTCTAAAAACTTGAGTGATAACTCAACATTGTAGACTCTGAAGCGGTCAAAGATATGCATCAGTTCTGTATAATGAATCAGGTTCTCATCAATATCCTTAAGCGGGTTTTTCTTCTTAAGCTCAATATGATCTATTTCCAGATCAAAGTTTTCCAGTTGATGAATGCCGGAAATTTCCAGGTGACCATCATCCAGATGGGCCGCCTTGTCGATTTCAGACATGGGAGCAGGTCTGATGTTAAATTCATCAGTGGAAGCCTGTACTTTAACATTGTAAAGCATAGCGACTGTTAGTATAACTAAGCTGATTGCCCTCATTCTCACTCCATTGGGATTTCGGGTAAAAGTGTATCACCTACAAATGTTGACACAATGCAAAACAGGTGAGAGTGTAAATTCTTTAGACTCTTTACTATGTAAGCTTATTTTTTTGGATATTGCTATGATTACTATTAAATCTTCACGAGAAATTGAACTAATGAGGGCCACTGGTCGCTTAGCGGCACAAACCCTTGAGTATATTAGGCCATTCGTGGTTCCAGGGGTCAGCACCGAGGAATTAGATAAGCTTTGTCATGATTTTATCGTTAATAATGGGGCCTACCCATCTTGCCTTAACTACCATGGCTTTCCTAAGTCCGTTTGTACTTCAATCAATGAAGTGATCTGTCACGGAATTCCGAGAAAAGACGAAATCCTTAAAGATGGGGACATCTTAAATATCGACGTCACAACTTACCTTAATAAATTTCACGGGGACACGAACAAGACGTTCTTAGTTGGAAATGTTTCTCCGGAAGTTAAAAAGCTAGTCGACGTGACTTATGAGTGTACGAGAGAAGGGATCAAGACCGTTCGCCCAGGCGGACGCATCGGTGATATTGGAGCGGTTATCCAAGAGATCGCTCACTCCCACGGCTACTCAGTGGTTGAAGACTACTGTGGGCATGGAATCGGTCGCGACTTCCACGAGGCTCCTCAAGTTGTTCACGTTGGTAAAAAAGGAACAGGTCCGGAAATGAAACCGGGGATGACTTTCACCATTGAACCCATGATCAATCTCGGGAAAAAAGAAGGTCGCGTACTAAAAGATGGGTGGACTGTTGTGACTAGAGATAAAAAATGGTCAGCACAGTTTGAACATACAATTCTGGTGACACCAGACGGATTTGAGATTCTGACTCTCAGATCTGATGAGCCGAAAAACTGGCCATGATGGAATCGACGGCTTTCTTTAATGCGAAGGCCACCACTAAAGACATTACCCTTTTTTTAGATATCGATTCTAAACGCGATATCATCAAAGAGTTCCATTTCGATGGACCTCGCGCTTCTTTATATAAAGCAGAAATGGAAGAGCTCAAGGCACTCGTCTTAGGAAAAACCCTGGAAGAGGCCAAAGATATTAATCGTGCGTCGCTTATGTTTGAGACCAGGTTGAATAATGACCATAGGGCCGTGACTTCTACAGGGCTATGGCTTTTACGTGAGGCCATTGCTTCTTATATGGGAGAGTCGCGCTTCTTTAAGGAAGACCGCGATCTTTTATGCCTATGCTTTTCTGTCACTAAAAGAGACATCGTTCAGAAAGTTCTTAACAACCGCGACTTTGAGTTAAAAACTCTATTACAAGAAACGATGGCCACGAGTGCTTGTGGCAGTTGTAGAGGGCCGATTCTGTCGTTGATTGAAGAAACCAGAAATGCCCATGGGATGATCAAAGGTCTCGATCACTCGAGGTCTCGTTTTGATAAAGACGGCAAATGGATTAAAATTGCAGGCCACTATCCGGGGCCACTTTTAATTAAGCTGGATGAGCTAAAAGATGAATGGATGAAGCGCGAGGGGATCGTAGATCAATTCAGCATTGAGCTCGTCAACATCGAGGGTTTTCATGTCAGTGTGAAAATCAATTCTACCAATGAAAAAACAGTCAGTGGGCTTCTGACTGCACTAACTGACTTTTGGAAATCAAAGTTGGGAATTTTGTTTTTTCTTCAGAGCGTTTAATCTTTTTTTAGCGATGATCGCGCAGTTCTTTTTGATCGAATCAAAATTCTTAAGTTTATTAAAAACCGTCTCAATTTTATTTTTCTGTGTGATCAACTGGTGAGTAGAGAGTTCCTCTTCCAGGTATTTGATTTTTTCGCTGAAGCCAGAAAGCTCAGGGATGGCCTTTTCCAAACAGTCAGGAGTCGCCAGCTCACTTTGCAATCCGGCCAGGTACTGGATAAATATGCGCGGGACTTGTTTTTGGAATTCGTTAATATAGCCCATCTTAAAAGGTCGCATACTGGCGTCGACCCCGCTTAAACTTAAATCATAGAGTTCGTGTTCTTTAATTAAAAGCAGGCGCAAAAGACCGACCGAAGGTGTGAAGTCCCTTGAAGAACAAATCTGATCCACATAATTCTTTTTAAGATTGATGTCGTTGGAGCTCGCTAGTTCGTTGACGAACTCCTGATTCAGGCGAAATAGGGCGTTTTGTTGCTCTTTTTTGTGAAGGCGTTCTTCTTCTTTTGCTAGGCATTGTAAAAGCATATTTGGGGCAGCATAAACCTCCGCAGTATGGCCTGCAAATAAGGTCAAAAGTAGTGCCATAAACGAATGTCTGATCATAGATAGTCCCAACCATTTTTTTACAATTATCCTCTCTAAGTATATAGTTCTATCAATAGATTGCAAGAAACACTGGTGAGATTACTTTGAAAGAAATGAGTTTTTGGGAACACGTGGAAGAGCTCCGCAAAGTTATTATGCGGATTGTTTATATTTTAGTGGCATCGTTCGTTGTCACGACTTATTTTGTCGACGATATCACCGAGTGGCTTTTAAAACCAATTCGTCACTCTCTGGCAGAAACCCACTCGGGAACTCTGGTTTATCACAGCATTTTTGAGAAAGCGTGGGTACAGGTAGACGTAGCTATCTGGTGGGCCATTATGTTTTCTTCTCCGTTTTGGTTTTACCAAGTCTGGAGTTTTATTAGACCAGGTCTACATGAGCACGAAGTCCGCGCCGTTAAGCCTTTTATGATTATCGGATGGATTCTCTTTGTTTGCGGGATGGCCTTTGGTTATTACGTTGCTTTCCCGGCCGTTTTTAATTTCTTATCAAGTGTTGGAGTCGGAGACATTCAGGCCAACATCAACCTGCGCGATTATGTTTCGACATCAAGCCAGATCCTGGTGTTCTTAGGATTTATCTTCCAGGTTCCAAACATTCTTCTTATTTTAGGATTTATGGGGATTGTAACCAAACAATCTCTGCGCGCGCTTCGCCGCTATATCTACGTAGGGCTAGCTGTATTTGCAGCGATCGCTTCTCCGCCAGATGTTATCTCAATGCTTGCCGTATGGATTCCATGTTGTGCTTTGTTTGAAATCGGAGTGCTTTTAGTGGCGTGGGTTGTCCATCCATATTTACACCGCCACCACATGAAGGATTACAAATGAGCACGTTTAAAAAAGTAAGACTCGAGTTAGTTCTACCTGTTGTTTTCGCCTGGTTTTTTATGTCGGTTTTAGTCGACATCATCACCATCCCGACAGTCTTTAGAAACTCATCAAGTATCGTCGATGCCGGAAAAATCGGGATGACGGTTTTTGGACGCTTCAATATTTTTGAAATCATCTTCGCTCTCGTTGTGATTTCTGGAGCGTGGGTTAAATACAGAGACTTAAAACACAAGATCTGGATGTTTCTAGCGATTCCACTTGTGGCGCTTTCACTGATTTACAAATTCTATATGACTCCGATGATTACTAATACAACGTATGAAATTCATCAGACGCAAACCAGTGATCCTCAGTACGCTGTTCTTCAGGAAAAGCATGCTTTCTATCACAACTCATATAGAAAACTTGAATACGTAAAATTACTTCTTCTCTTGGGTCTAGGAGGAGCTGTCCTTGTCGATCGCGTGAGAAACAATAAGGAGATCGCATGATTTTAATTACCGGAGGCGCAGGCTTCATTGGAAGTGTGCTGGCAAAACAATTAAATCAACTGGGTCACACAGACCTTGTGATCGTCGATAAACTTGAAGACAGCATTAAATGGAAAAACCTTCGTGGGATCAAATACCTTGAGTACATCCATGCCGATGAACTCTTTGGTGGCGACTATGACGATTTAATCGCCGAGACAGATTTGATTTTCCACATGGGGGCCTGTTCAGCGACAACTGAAAAGAACATGGACTTCCTGATGAAAAACAATGTGGCCTACACTCAGGCCCTGTGGCGTTTTGCTGCTACTAAAAATATTCCTTTCATCTACGCGAGCTCTGCTGCGACTTATGGTGAAGGAGAATTAGGTTACAGTGATGACCATGGCATGATTCCAAAACTTATGCCACTAAACCCATACGGTTACTCAAAACAATTAGTGGACGAGTGGGTTTTAAAAGAAGAACAAAAACCAGATCACTGGTTTGGTCTAAAGTTTTTTAACGTCTATGGGCCAAACGAGTATCATAAAGACGATATGAAATCGTTAGTGTGCAAGGCCCACGAACAAATTAAGTCCAATGGAAAAGTAAAACTCTTTAAGTCTCACCGTCCGGATTTCAAAGACGGGGAACAACTAAGAGACTTCATTTACGTTAAAGATGTTGTCCGTGCGATGATTGAACTAGCAGACCCGGATAAGGCCGAGTTCTCAGGAATTTATAACCTGGGAGCAGGGAAGGCGAGAAGCTTCCACGATTTGGTGAAAGCTACTTTCTCAGCGATGAGTGTTCCGGTGAATATCGAGTTTATTGATATGCCTGAGTCAATCCGCCATCAATACCAGTACTACACTCAAGCAGACGTGAGCAAACTGATGAAGGCCATTCCGGAATTCCAGTTCACTTCGCTTGAAGATGGAGTGCGCGATTACGTTCAAAATTATCTGATGAAGGCAAATCCTCACTGCTAAGGAGAGAAGGATGGCAATGTTTCAAGGTGGAATCAAAGCTGCTGCTAAAATGCTGGCAGGTCTTTCTAAGGCCGCGAGAGAAAAAGTTTTAGAAACGATTTCTAAAAAAGACCCGCAGATGGCCGAAGCTCTTCATAAAAGCATGTACACTTTTGATGATCTTCAGTACCTCACGCCGATGATGCTAATTGAACTTCTTCGTTCAGTTAAAGTGGCGGATATGGGATTAGCGCTGAGGATTGCAGCTCCTGAACTTAAAGATCACGTTTTAAAGAATACCCCGCGAGTGATGAGACAAGAAATTGAGGAAATCCTGATGGGGCCGCCACAGCTGACAAGTAAAGTGGAAGAGGCCCAGGAGAGAATTATGGCGATTGTCCGCGAGAAGATTGATAAGGGACAATTGATCATTAATAAGGATTCGTCAGAGACATTAGTTTAAAAAACAAAGGCCCGGTTTCCCGGGCCTTTGTTTTTTATCTTATAGTTTGCTTAAATCAGAAGTCGTCACTCTATCAACACCACCTCTATAAACGATGCTGTTTGTATCAAGGAATCCAAGACCTGCTTTTTCTACCAGGACTTCACCGTTAGCAAATACCGCCAGGACTCTCATGTTTCTTCCGGCCTTAGCGTTAGCTGTATTGATTCTCAATTCCATGATGTCGCCTTTTTTAACTCCATCGAGGCTCTCAACTTGAGCGATTACGTTTTCTACGTTGTTCACAATAAAATCCATACGAGTTGGAAGGGTGTATCCTGGGATACTGTCTGCTTCTACAGTTGTGTTACATCCAACGAACGCTTGTTTATTTTCAAATACGTTGAAGACTGCACAGTAACGGCTTACAGTTTTTGTTTTATCGTTACCAGCTTGGGTTGTTACTAGAATAGCTTCACCAGCTTTTACTCCAGCGATTTCTTCTCTTGTTGATTTAGAAACTGTGCTCATATCGATATTTTTTCTTTTCCCATCTCTATAGTCATAAAATTCTGCTGTCTGACCATCATCTTCAATCTCATTAGAAGCGATTTCAATAATCTGACTAGTTGCTGGGATGATGTATTTTTCTACGCGTCCAAAAAACGCCTTAGCTTGTACTTGTGATATGAAAGAAATAGTCATTAGAGAAAGTAGAAGTGTCTTCTTCATAATATGCTCCTGTGTGAGATAACAAATTTTCTCGATGGTAGCAGTGAATGAGGCGAGAGCTCGGCCTTTAGAAATTATTACAAGGGGGGTGTTAAAAAACTGACAGTGTCATCTAAGCCCTGAAAATAGTGGTGGAGACAATTTGGCAGTGTCATTTCACATCTTTCCTCGCGTTGTTTAGTTTACTCCATAGGACCAAGTAGCAGATATTCCGTAGGACCACTTATGCGGACTTTTGGCACGATCCTAGCTTTAGTAAATATTAAGAAAGATGGGAAATCTAGGATGGGTTTTTTATCAATTGGTCTCTTCTAGGATGGAGGGGATGGTTACAAAAGCATGGATGGCTAAAAAAGTGGATCTAAACCCTTTTGTTAGTAGGAGACAATCACATGGGTAAAAAAGGATTTTTCACACTCTCTACAATTACCAATTGGCTCAATGAAATGCTCATCAACTTAAACCCGCCACTCAGGCGCTTAGAGCGAGTTCCCGTCAGAGTCGCGGTACAGAGAAAAGAACTCAGAAAATAATAACTCTCATGGCCATCTAAATATTAGATACCTGCTATGAAAAAATATTATTTAACCTTTTGAACACCAGGGCGTACTAATAACCATCTTTTTTTGGAGTGGTTATGAAGTACGCCCTTTTTGCATTTATCGCAGTTTTCTCGTTAAGCTCTCTAGCTTCTGCACGTACCATCAATTCATTCAGAGACTCAGACGCCATCACAGGAATCGCACAGTTCATGTACGACGTTTCTGAGGACATGCCTTCGTCATATAAACTAACGGATAAAAAAATTAATATTAAAGACTTCTCAAAGTGTACAACGGTTGATGCGGACGCTGTTCTTGATGATGTTGAATCATCTATTAAGAAGGTTCTTCGTTACTACCCAGATGAGGACGTTCCTTTTGAGCAGGCCATCGTTGATCTTGAAGATTATCTAGACCACGCAAAATTCAAGAAGTGTAAGTTTGAAAAAAAGAATGCACAATCAAAAGTGCTTAGCACATATTATGTAGATGCAAGCGATAAGATTCATTTACGTGTGGACAATGTGCTCCTTACGGCAGAGTAATTTTGACTACAATCATCCATAAGTTTTTCTAATAAAGGGCCACTTTGGGCCCTTTTTTCGTTTTTACCCTCACATAAAAGTTGGCACAAACAGTGCACTATTAAATTGCGAATCGCTCAGGAAGAGTGGTTTTACGAGAGAGGAATTTTCGTAACGTTCTCAGGGATTGAAAAAAATTGTCTTTATAAGGAGTTTTTATGAACGCTGAAATGATGAAACAATTTGAAAACCTTTTCATTGAACTTAAGAAGAACACACTTAATGAAATGAAAATGATCGATCCTGTCCTTGAAAAAGGTGATGAAGTGGATCTTTCTTCAGAGGATCGTCAAAGAGCACTAGAACTAAAACTTCTAGGAAGACAAAACTTCATGCTTAAAAAAATCGACAATGCTTTATTTAAAATTAAAAACGGCACATTTGGAATTTGTGAAGAGTGTGACGGTGAAATTGAAATGAATAGACTTCGTGCCCGTCCAGTAGCAACTCAATGTATTGCTTGTAAGGAAGAGGAAGAAAGAAACGAAGGTCAGATGCTTTATGAAAAACGTTCTCACACTCATGGAAAAACTCTTGGTGGAAACGTGATTCAAATGCGCTCTCACGCTCAGGATTTAGAGACTGTTTTAGCAGGCAACTCAGAGTTCTAAACATAAAAACATCATAAATAAAAATGCAGTCTTAGGACTGCATTTTTTATTTCCCACAAGCTAAATTGGCACTTTTTTCATCAGTCTTTTTTTTGATTTTATCTAAGTCGTGGATATACTTTAAGAGTAGGAACTTTCGGCCCTTTGCCTTATCTTTTACTATAATTGTTTGTGAGCCAAGCTCTTTTTTAGTAGGTAGAAACCATGGCCTTCATTCTTGTCATCTCACGCCCGGACATGCCGGAAGTAAAAAAAGAAATCACAGTGGACAGAAAACTTGTCCTGGGGAATTCTCTTTACTGTGATGTCGTGCTTGAAGATAAAACGATTGCAAGCATGCAGTGTGAAATCCTTCCGGTGAAGACGGGACACATTGTTGCTAAAAACTTGGACTTGAAAAAAGAAGTGCACCTCAATCAACTGCGCTTAAAGCGCTCGGCCCTAAAGCTCGATGATACGTTAAAGATCGGACCTTTTGTTTTGAAGATAGATCCAACCAAACTCACACCTGAAGAGCTGGCGATCATCAGCACTGAATACGAAGAATTCGTTTAATAGATGAGTTTTTGCAGCAAGGCTTCGCTGGTGCGGGCAGGGTCTACTGATTCCTGCGTTTCGATATGGGCGACCACAAATCCTTTTTTTGCCAGCCACTTTTGTAAACGTTCAGCTGAGAGCTTCAGGTCTGTGCTTTTTTTTACTTCAGCTTCCAGTTCATAAGTTGTCACTCCATTATTGGCCGTTTCTCCAACCTGGAGAGTGAACTGGTCACCATCAACAATGAGCTTAATTTTAGTGCGCACCTTTTGGTTCATGTGCGAGGAGAAGAATTTTTTTTCACCTGTGCATAGAGAGCATAGGGCAGGAAGAGAAGCGATGATGCCATTGTCTTCCAGTTCTTTCTGGATATCGTGGGCCTCTTCTAAAGCTTTAGGTTCAAGCTTTGCCAAAAGCTCATGGTAGTGTTCGATGTCTTTGAGGAGATGATCAGCTTTTACCACTGTCGATTCGGCCAGGGTTTCTTTGAAAGTGAAGATAGAGTGGGCCCAGCTTTTTTCTATCTGCTGAGTCTGCCATTTTAAATCCAGGCCATCCCACATAAAGCGCAGCTTGATGGCCGGTTCAGATTTTTTAAGCAGGTACTGGCCTTCATCGAAGATTTCAAAGTAGTAGTCGCTTCTTTTGGTGCGCTCGCCTTTGAAGTCTTTTAAGAATTGAGTTTCTAAATTGCGAAAGCCTTCTTTAGTGAGGTTAATTTTAAGCTCAACCTCGCGCTTAATTTCGCCCTTAATTGGAGCGGGAGTCACTGCGGCCATGGCAGAAAAAGAGAGAGTGAATAAGGCGCAAAAAAGGGCAAAAGTCTTCATGGCAAAAGAATGCCAAAAAGGTGAAGACACCGTCAAATTAAGATTGGGTCAGGAGAGCCCTGATTTCCTGAGCTTAGGAGCTAAAAAGCTATTAAAAACTTACTTGTCGCTGGCAGGAGTGCGAGGAGAGTCTTCTTGAGAAGATTGTTTCGTTTGCGAGTAGGGGTATGAGTTGAAGTCGTTAAATGAGCACGAAGCCACTAGTAGTAAAGTTAATAAAGTTAAAACGAGTGACTTCGAGATCATAGTTATTTTTTCCTTCGGTTAATTATTTCCAGAATAGCTGGATTAAATCCAGACAGGCCATATCACTTTTCTCAGTAATCTCTTCGGCCGCTTTCTTGGTCGGCATTCCAAAAAGATTCTTAAAAAAAGCAATAAACTTTCCATCCGGCTTTGGTGCTACAACTGCACCTGTTTTCCCACCTAGTACTGGTTTAAAGTATTTCTCTGAGTTTAACACAATTCTGTCAAAAGTGGCGGCACCTTTTCCAGCACCCATTTCATGGTCGAGTTTTTCGATCGCCTTTTGTTTTAAAAATTTCTCAACGTTTCCATTTCCTTCCGGGTGAAGCTCCATGTCCCATACAGCGGCCAGGTCATCCGGGAAACTCATGATAGGAAGAAGAAATTCAATCTCGTGAGCGTACTTAGAAGCGTAGTTAAAATACATCATGCGAGGATCGATGAAATAAGCAGTGTTTCTTTTGTTACCAAAGGAGCTCGCTACTGAAAATTTTGGAGTGTAAGAAAGGTATGGACTTCCTTTTGGCTCTTTTGAATGTTTTACAAACATTGTCGTGATACGAGTGGACCTCGTATATTCGCTGGAACCATTGTTATCAGTTCCCATAAATTTTTCATACATGGCCGTCAGTGAACGCAAGCGTCTGTTCCACGTTCCCTGGTTTTTTGTCATCATCGTCGACATTAAAAAGATTTTTTGATCTTTGATTGCCTCAGCACGTGCGAGCTCTTTTCCACCGACCTCAGCGACCTGAACGATATCGTCGTTGATCCCGCGGTAGACAAGCACGCGGTCTTCGTAAGGAAGAGGGTCCGCCATAATAGAGAGATGGTTTTCCCAGAATAGCTTTTCAAATGGAGGCATCTGCTCCCATGGAAGGTACTTTCTTAAAAGTTCAGTAGCACCTTTGCGGTCGTTTTTAGCAATCAGCGCTCTGAATTGCTGGTCATCAGAAGCTTTATCTAAAGCATCCATGACTGCTCTTCTGGCATTGTCTTGAGCTTTGACTTGTTTGTTGTAAACGCGCTCTTCAGAATTAAATTTTTCGTTGATTTGTTTCCAGTATTCCGCGCGCTCTTGAGAGCGCGCTTTGTAATTAGCATCTACGCCATATGAATCTTCAACTAGTGCAGCTTGTCTAATCTTTGCCATAACTTGCAGAGTCTGGAAGTCTTGAACTTTTGCATTGTAATAAAGTTCAAAGACCGAAAACTGGCTGATGAATTTTTTATTCATGATCTGATCCATGACGGCCTTTAATTCATTGGCCGCATCCTGGTCGATCTTTGCCTGAGCAGAGTAGAAGATTTGCAACTTATAGGCCTGTCCTTCAACAGTGGGAACAATCTTATAAGCGTCTGAGCTTGCCATTTTAGCATCTTCAATGAAATTGACTTCAACACCTTGATAGGAAAATGAGCCTTTGATGGCCTTGACAAAGTCCTGTCCATTTTTGGTCTGAGTTGTACTCTTAATTGTAAAGAGCTGATCAGCGTTTAATGGTGGATTGACATCATTAGCGATGTACCTGTCGGCCTGGGTTTCAGGAAAATACGTCGAACACGACGAAACAAAAAACGCCAGGATTAAAAGAAATGACATTGATCTCACGGCATAACCTCGTTGGGATAGGGAATAGTCCACAGGTCTTGTCGGATTAAAACTCTCAAATATTTAATTCAATTTTAGTGTCTGATTTTTAGACAGGACAAGAGGCTGATAAAAGAAGGCCCGAAAGATTTCGGGCCATGAAAAGGGATCGTAGATAAGAGAATTTTTATTTTTAAAGCGCCAGATTAGTCAGTTCCTGCATTAACTCTTGAGTGCGGTTAACGAAGGCTTCGCGGTCTTCATGTTTTAGACCTTCACTTGAAATATGAGCAAGGTCTTCTACGTGGTGGGCGATTTTTTTAACCAGAGCATCGTTGCCTTTTTCATGCAGCTTTAGTGCGTTCTGGATTAACGGGCTTCCCGGGTTGATAACCAGAGTTTTCTTTACCGGGAACATTGAATCGTTACCCATTTGTTTTGCCATCTGGTTCATGCGCTTCATTTGCTCATCAACTTTAAAGAAAGCAGGGGCCTTTGAGTTTTTAATTTTAACGATCTCAATATCTTTTAACCCACCGTGGTTAAGTGAATCCAGGTCTTCTTCCTCTTCTGTTTTATTATCTGTTTTACCGATCAGGATATCAGTGAAAAGGTCTTTCACTTTAATGTCTGAATCAGTTGTTGCATCCTGCTCAAGAAGAGAAGCGATTTCAGAATCAACTGAAACGAACTTATAAGCAGCGTCGCCTAGTTTTGTGAACTCTACGTGCTGAGTGAAGTGTGGATCGATATGAGATTCTGTTTCAAGGGCCTGAAGACCTTGAGCTAGAAGTTCGCGTCTTAGGGCGTGGTCAGATTTTCCTTTTTCAAAGTAAAGGACTTTTCCTTCCATCTTTGTCTTATAGGCCTCAGGAATTGAAGCTGTGTACTCTTTTAGAGTGACGTATTTATCTTCAGAGTTTTTGAAGATAACGAAGTCTCTCATCATTTCATCAAACTTATTATCAGAGATCGCTCCGTACTTAATGAAGAGTTGAATGTCTTCCCAGATTGTTTCAAAGCGCGCGCGATCATTGTTAAAGAGTTTCTTTAAGCTCTCAGCAACTTTTTTAATCACGTAGTTTGAAATCTTTTTAATGTTCGGGTCACCTTGAAGAGATGAGCGAGAAACGTTAAGTGGGATGTCGCTTGAATCAATTGATCCCTTTAGAAGAGAAAGGAATTCAGGAACGATGTCTTTAACGTTGTTAGAAACGAACACCTGCTTGTTATAAAGCTTGATGTTTGATTCGTTGAAAGGCTTATTTGGGTTTAGCTTAGGGAAGAAAAGAACTCCGTCTAATGTGAACGGGTGATCCACTTTTAAGTGAATCCAAAACAGAGGCTCTCCGTCCATTGGGAATTGCTTGCGATAGAACTCTTTGTAGTCTTCATCTTTTAAAGTGCTCGGGTCCTTTTTCCAGATTGGCTGAGTTTCGTTAACCACTCCAGGATGAGCAGACTCTTCTTTTGCTTCTGCGTCTTTAACGAAGATTTCATAAGGCATGAAATCACAGAATTTTTTTAGCGTTGAAGAAACTTTCCATGCATTGAGGAACTCTTCCGATTCTGCATTGATGTGCAGAGTGATTTTTGTCCCAACTTCAGATTTTGTGCTTGATTCGAAAGTATAATCTGTTTCACCTTCACAAACCCATTTCGTCGGAGTGCTGCCAGCGTTCATCGACAGAGATTCTACCTCAACACGATTTGAAACCATGAAAGCAGAGTAGAAGCCCAGACCAAATTTTCCGATAATGTCGTTTCCAGGAGTGTTTCCTTCCGACTTCATTTTTTGAACGAACTCTTCTGCGCCTGAAAAGGCCAGTTGAGCGATGTATTTTTCAACTTCAGCTTCGGTCATTCCCAGACCGTTGTCTTCAATTGAAATTGTTTTAGCGGCCTTATCAACGCTAACCGTGATCTTGCCTGTTGGGATCTCTTGGTTTTGAGTGCGCGCCAGAGTGCCTCTTTTGGTAATTGCGTCAGTCGCGTTGGCCACTAGCTCTCTTAGGAAAATATCGTGTTCAGAGTAAAGCCACTTTTTAATGATAGGAAAAATGTCGTTTGTGTTAACGCTAATCGTTCCTTTGCGTGATGTCATGATTGCAATCTCCTGTAAGTATCCTTAAAATGTTTTGATTACAATATGGTTTTGAATGAACACGAGTCAAGGTTATGCCACAAAAAAATAATGAAAAAAATGCTCCTAAAGATGTTCTGCTTATTACAACGGGCGGCACTATTGAGAAAACATATGATGAATTCGACGGATCCCTAGAAAATAGAGGGACCTCTATTAAAAACCGCATCCTTTCCAAGCTGCGTTTACCGTACACAAATATTTTAGTTCACCCGCTGTTATCAAAAGATTCTCTTTATATGGATGATGCTGACAGAAAGCTGATCTGTGAAACCATTCAGGAAGACCTAAAAAAAGAAGCTCCGATCGTTGTTCTTCATGGGACGGATACGATGGCGCTGACGGCAGAGTATTGTTTTGAAAGAATCAAGAATCTCTCTGTTCCTGTGGTATTTACCGGAGCGATGATTCCGATGGGGTTTGACGATACAGATGCCACTCAAAATGTAACTGAAGCATTACTTGCGGCGAGACTTTTATCGCCTGGCTTTTATATTTCTTTTCACAACCAGATTTTTAAAGTGCCTTACGTGCAAAAGAATAAAGAAAAAAGAACATTTGAAGAAAAATAGGGAAGAGGATCATGGGATCAATTGCGCGCTTTTTTAAATTTCTTAAAGAGTCATGGCAGCTGGTTTTAAAAAATTTTCGCGTCTACCTCGCGAGCTACATTGCTTTTTTCTTTGTCGATGTGATGGCCTCAATTCCGTGGCAGGCCTTTGGATTCCCGGAACAGAGTGCGCCGGAAATTGTTTTTTCACTTTGTGTGGGAATTGCCAGTCTGGTGATTATTGTCAACGTGATCTTGATTGAAAAATCCCGCTATAAGCACCGTGAAAAAGAGCAGCTTCTTTATTCAGTCCCAACTTATCTGGTTTACTCACTGTATTCAGTGTTGACGATTCTTATCGGGCCGGGTTTAGTTCTTTTAATTGGAGGAATGATTCATCTTCCTCAGTCAGTGATTTTAGGACTTGCGGTTTTAGTGGGTCTAATAGTTGCCATTTTTGTGGCAATGGTGGCGCTGGCGTCGGTGTTAATCGACAATGACAGTATAAATTATTTTAAACTAAGTTACCGCATGGCCCGCCAGGATATGCTCTTAATCATTTGTTTTGGGGTTCTTTCTCTTCTGGTGGAGTTGCCGTCGTTTGCATTTGACCAAATACCTGACTGGCGTTTTGTGGTAAGCTTTAACCTGCTGTATGCTTTTTTTGATGCCGCTGCCATGATCGCTCTGACTGTGACTTCTGTGAGAATCTTCTATTACCTAAAGCATCAGCTCAATGATCAAAGCCAGTAAAAGATTTACTGGAGCGTAAAAAAACCGCAATCAATTTTGTTTATTCAAAGTAGAATGAAAGTAATGACAAGTTTTCATCACTTAAAGAGCATTATCGGGCGCTCATTCGCCGATTTCCGGGAGTATTTTTCTCCTGCGGATTTCTCGTTCTATTTTCTTTTAGCGATGTATTTCATTATTGATATCACTCGCATTAAATTTTTTCCCATGGCCACGAATGCGCAGAAAGTGATTTTTGAAATCAGCTCTTCTTTGTTGCTTCTGCCTTTTTCTTCTATGGTCATCGCTGACATTATACTGGTTAGAAAGTCGCGTGATCTCAGCGTGCCGAAAGAAAATCTCTTCAATAACACATTGACGTTTATGCTGACATCAATTGTGACTATGCTCCTTGCCGGGCTTGGTTCATTGTTTTTGGTTTTGCCGGGAATCGTGCTTTTTGTGATTCTTTCCATGGCCCCTTTTATTGCCGTTTATGAAGAAGGTGAGGGCTGGTACCCGATTCGCCGAAGCATTGACTTAATTGGAAGAGAGAAATTCCTGATGGTCTTTGGAGGTCTTATATTTTTATCGCTGATTCAGCTGATCCCGGCGAGTATCCAGTATTCTGAAAATCTTTATCTCACATTTTTCATTGGAGTTTTTAAGGCGATTTTTTTTCCACTCAACATCATTTTCTCTTCTTTTTTGATGATCAATCTCTACCAATATTTGCGAGAAGAGCAGTTGGCCGCAATGGTTGCCAGTGAAGAATATGTTTAGTGCCCACTATCAGTTGCACTTTTTTGCCTAGAGGTCCTTTCCACAATTTTCCATAATTTAAGCTAAGCTTTGGAAATATCACTTCTTGAGTGAACTTGTCGGTCAAAACCTCCAATACGGAGTCGTTTAAAATTAAAATATTAGTATCTAGAACCGAGAAGTTAAGTATGGGAACTAAGACTTTCTCTCACAATTTAATTAAACGTTTTCCACTCCTCGTGATGTTAGGGGGGCTCCTGCTTACATCATGTATTGAAAACTCTGGTGTAAGGGCCAAAAAAACTCTTACAGGCTCAGGTCTGACTGGGACAGGGGGATCGGGAAGTGGTTCAGGCTCTCTGCCAAACGGATCAGGTGTTGGATCTAGTGATACAACTCTGCAATCAGTGAAGGTTGAGCTCTCACACTTAGTTGACCCATTTGAAGGTACATACAAAAAGAAACTAACAATCCCAAAAAACTATAAAGGGAATCTTTACCTGGCCGGACTAAACGTCGGGGCCCTTCAAAATAAACTGGTAAAGGTGCGCTTCAACTTTGGTCTTGATAAACAATCTGTCGTTCTTGATGCCACGATTGCGCGTGCGCCGGGGATCGTCCCACAAACAGACATTCAAGTTCTAGTTGTTGATATGAACTCAAAACCGTTTAGTAAAATGCGTTTGGGTTATGACCTGTTTGACTACAACGATTACACAGTTCTCAATAGTGATGGAACTGAAAAGGAAGTCGTTCAAAATAACCGCGATGGCGGTCTGTACTGCCGTGGTCTGACTCTGGAAGATGACCCGACATTTGATTCATCAACATCGACAAACGCAACATGTTCACAAGCAGGTGATAAGTGTCTATACGCTTATGCCAAAGTGACAGATGCAACGATGTATGACTCTTCAACTGGACTGACAACCATTCCAACTCGTCCGCAAATCTGGACAGTGGGAAGTGGGACAAGAAGCCCGACACTAGCGACTTCTGCAAAATCAATGTGTCTTCCAGATTATGAAGACTACCTTGGATTCAATGATCTTTTTGCTCAAACGCTGACAGGTCTTAACTACAATGACCTTATTTTAGGAATGAGATATAGAGGTCCATACCGCGCAATCAACCCATCGGCATGGAAGATTACCGGGAACGCGATTTTCAACAGCTCAAAAGGTCTCTTTGAAACGGCAAACTCTACACTTGATCCATACACCGGATTCAGGTCTTTATTATTCCCGCGCGCCGGGAAAGTTAAACTCAATCAGGATGTTCGTTATTTTGGATCATCATCTCGTTTTGGTTTAAGAAGTACATCAGTGGCCGATTCAACGGGGACATCAAAGTATGTCGACGGGTGTAACCTTCGTGTTATGCAATATGATGTGACAACTGCTGAGAACGTTGGCTCTTGTAATGTTAACGGGTCAATTGAAGTCTTTTATATGAAAGATGGAGCGGAAGTTAATATTACAACGGATAGAACAATCAAGCTTCAGCTAGTAAAAGCTTCAACAGTTGATAGCGAAGGAAAAGAAGTTTTAACTTCAAACTTCAAGCGTTGTGAATCTTCTTCAACATGTGGATCTGATGAGTGTTGTTTCAACTCTCGTTGTTGGTCTAAAGAACTTGTCACTCAATGTGTGGACCAGACTCCGGTTAACGGAAACCGTCCAGTGGGTGATGTATGTTCGTCTGACTTTGAGTGTTCAAGTTTATGTTGTAACCAATCAACTGGTTCTTGCCAGCCTCACAATCCAAACGGAACAACTCCGGTTCTTTGTAGCAAAACAGCAGGTCAGCGTTGCGTGTCTCGCGAGTTTTGTAAACCTGAGTATGTTGCAACTTGTAAAATCGTGAAGAACGGAACAAATGCCGATGGAACACAGGCCTGTACACTTCGTTGTCCAGCAGTGGAAACATACGGTGAGTGTACTGCGGGTTACTGTATTCCGCCTGCAGTTCCGGCGATTCCGGCCTTTGACCCTACCGACTGTTCACAAGCAGTTGACCCATAGGGATTCACTCTCTAAAATAGAGCAGTCGTAAACAATGAAAAGGCATAAAAAATGTTTAATAAAGACTGTTATCTAGATCACGTGGCCATTGCTGTCTCTAATTTAGACCGCGCTCAAAAAGTGTGGGAAGACCTGGGCCTTACTTTCAATCCTGTCAGAGAAGAAGTTCCTTCTCAGCAAGTGACAACTGCGTTTGCTCACGTCGACGAACACGCTCATATCGAGTTGGTGTGTCCGATTAACGGCGAAGGACCAATTCAGAAATTCATCGAAAAAAATGGGGAAGGAATTCACCATATGAGTTTTATGGTTCCTGATGTCGCGAAAAAAACCGAAGAGATGATAGCTAACGGATACAAAATGATTTATGAAAAACCAGTTCCAGGGGCCAATAATTGCCTGGTGAATTTTATTCACCCGAAATCAACTGGTGGCGTTTTAATTGAAATTGCCACAAAACAATCTTAGGATTTTTGATTTATGAATATGCAGTCTCAAATCTATCTTCCCAAACTTTCTCTGGTCAATAAGGCCTTGATCATTTTATCAAGTGTGCTTTTCATCCTGGATTTTATCCTGGCAAGAGCAGGTGGAATTGGACTAGGAAGTATGCTTGGTCTTTCAGCTGAAAGAGTTTTTCACGGACACATCTATAGCCTTTTGACATATCCTTTTTTGTCTAACTCAATCATCGAAGTGATTTTAAATTGCTTGATGCTTTGGTTAATGGGTTCAGAGTTTGAATCCAACTGGGGAACAAAACGCTATTTAAGTTTTATTTTAACAACGATTTTAGGTGGAGCTCTTCTTTATCTTTTAGTCGTTGGAATCTTTTTCCAAAGCAGTGTGATTTTTTCTTTCCCACTGACAGGTCTTTCAGGAATCGTAGGGGCCCTGTGTTTGGCCTACGCTGTAATTTACCCGGATCGCATTTTTTCTTTCCTTATGCTCATCCCGGTTAAAGCTAAATACTTCTGCATGATCCTGGTTGTGATCTCTCTTTATCAAGGAATCGCCAGCCCGACGGGCGTTGGAGCATGGGGTCAATTAGGGGCGATTGCTTCGGCCTATGTGTTTATGATTGTGATCTCTCATCGCAATTTCAGAACCCTTTCAGATAAAATGAGCCAAATGACGCAGGTGAGATCTAGGCCTAAGAGCAAGGCAAAGCTCACAATTGTGAAAGATGATTCTGAGAAGCCGCCTAAGTATTGGCAATAGGCCGATTTGATGCTACCTTCTGTAAACTAAAAAATTTTTATAAGACCATAAATGAGGCATACATGAGATTAAGTAGAGCATTACAAGAAAAATTAATGGACGTTCGTTTAAGAGATAAACTAATTGCTGAAGGTAAAGTAACGAAAGAAGAAGTTAAGAAATATCTTGATGGAATGGCAGACGATGCTAAGAACGCTACTTGGACTGAAGAAGATTCAGCTAACGACGAAGAGTAATTTTTAATAAAAAATTATATATAAGAAGGCCCTCGAAAGAGGGCCTTTTTTATTTCCTTTAGCTCAAACTCTTGAAGAAGGTGTAAGTCTCATCAGTTTTTCAATCTACTGAACAATGAAACTTGCAAAGAATATGTTTTTGACAACAGGTCTCTTCATCGACTTGTTAATTTCTTTCTTCAGCCTGTCTTCCAAAAGAATTTTTCCTGTCAGAGAGTTGAGTTCATCAGCTCCCATTTTTGAAGTGATGTCGATAATGCGGTCTTGAACCATTGGTAGGTAAGCTTTTACTTCATCTAAATCTTTTGCTTCAAAAAGAACTAAATGCATTTCCACTTCTAACCATCTCATGCGCGAGTTAGCAGCTTCGTTTTTAGGAATCAGACTGATGGTCATCTTGTCGACTTTAAAGAAGGTTGGAATCGCTTTAGAGTCCACAGTGTGTAGCATTTCCGCTTTCATCGCAGCTTCATCAATGGGTGGCTTCTTGTAGACTTTCTCGGTGTAATAGAAGAGACCAACAACAGCGAGAGTTGCCAGAACCATTACGCCCAAAAGAATCATGTCGACTAATTTTTTACCGGTCATATACAAATGATTTTAACACGTTTGGAAAAAATAAAAACATGGAAAAAGAAACTGGAGTGTCTTGATCGGAAAATGGGCAAAAAAAAGGGCCGCACGAGGCGACCCCTTTATTTTAAACTTACTAGAAAGGAAGTTTTGTGTAAGGAAGTCCTAGGTCAGTTGCTACTTGTTCGTAAGCAAGAGTCCCTTTGTAAATGTTGATCCCTGGACGGAAAGTTTTATCTTTCTGAGCAGCTTCTTCAACACCCATGTTTGCAATCATTCTAGCGTACTTGAGAGTTACGTTTGTAAGTGCGAATGTTGATGTACGAGCTACAGCACCTGGCATGTTCGCTACACAGTAGTGAACTACACCGTCTACTACGAAAGTTGGATTTTCGTGAGTTGTTGGCTTACAAGTTTCAATACATCCACCTTGGTCAACAGCGATATCTACAACTACAGATCCTTTTTGCATTTTAGAGATCATCTCGCGAGTTACTAGCTTAGGAGCTTTAGCACCTGGAACTAGAACAGCACCGATAACAAGGTCTGATTCAAGAACAGCTTTTTCAATGTTGTCTGGGTTAGAGTAAAGAGTTGTGATGTGTGATCCGTATAGACCGTCTAGTTCAGCTAATCTCTTAGTTGAAAGATCGATAGCCGTTACAGATGCTCCCATTCCCATTGCCATTTGAATTGCGTTTGTTCCAGCAATCCCAGCTCCGATAACAGTTACTTTTCCACGTTTAACACCTGGAACACCACCAAGTAGAACACCTTTTCCGCCTTTATCTAGTTGAAGGTAAGCAGCTCCGATTTGAACTGACATACGGCCGGCAACTTCTGACATAGGAACTAGAAGAGGAAGTGATCCATCCAGGTTTTGAATTGTCTCATATGCGATTGCTGTACATCCTGATTTCATCAGACCTTTTGTTTGCTCTGGATCTGGTGCAAGGTGAAGGTATGTGTATAGGATGTGGTGAGGCTTAAGCATGGCGATCTCTACTGCTTGAGGCTCTTTTACTTTAATGATCATTGTTGATTTTTCGAAAACTTCAGCAGCTGTATCCAGGATCTTTGCTCCAGCTTTTACGAATTCTGCGTCTTCGATGCCGATACCAACACCAGCATTTTTTTGAACGTATACAGTGTGGCCGTCAGCAACTAGAGCGCGAACTCCACCTGGAACCATACCAACACGGTTTTCATTGTTTTTAATTTCCTTAGGTACTCCGATAATCATAGTTATCTCCTTCATAGGTTTTTAAGGTCTTGTAAAAATATCCCATGAGAATTCCACAAAATGAGGAGAAAAGGAAGGGGGTGGTAATGGTTTCAGGGGGTCTTTTTTCGGCGCTTGTGGATCATCACTCTGACCCAGATGAAGGCGACCAGGAGAAAAGGCAGCGTATAAACCACAAATTCGGTCTTATTTGGGCCCGGAGGAGTGACCTCTACAGGGATAGTCGTACTGGTTAGAGTATCACCATTTTGTTTATTTTTGACGACGACAATAATGTCCCATACTTCATTGGTGGGAAAAGGAAGTGTCGCAGTATAAGAATATCTGCCCTTATCCTCGGTCGGAATCAGGGCCGTGCTCTTTAAAATGGGTTCAGGGTGCCCTTGAGGATGGGCCTTGATTTCAAAGTAGAGATCGTCTTTTTTAAGATTTTCCCCTTCTGGATAAAAAGTAAAAGTTCCGTTTTCTGTATCCGGGTCTGCCCAGACAGAGAGTTTGTACTCGCCAAATTTATGATCGACTAAAATGGGAAAGGGGGGGCCTTCGTGGGCAAAAAGAGTCGAAGTGAAAAAAGAAAAAAACAGGATAAAAAAATATTTCATAAGTCTTTTACGGGGCAATACCTACAAAAGTCCCGCGCATCTCCATCGGAAGTGACATGACCCAAAGGGCGAAGAGAAAAATCGCCAGGTGAGTAGCACTCCACTTAAGCTGCGCGCGTTTTTCATTTTTTCCCATCCAGACCAAAGTCATTGATCCTAGAAATCCTAAAAGTAAAAAGCCGTATTGTATAGGTGTCACGATATGAGTAGGCACTCCCATCATGGAATTAGACAACTGGATTTTAAATAAAAGGGGAACGAAGGCAAAAAGTCCGGTGAGTAAATGGAAACTGTAGTGAGAGACCCAGATAAAAAAACCAATGGGTAAAAGTGTCGGGATCAATTTGTAATCTTTTTTAGAAATAAGCAAGAGAGGAAGAAAAATTAAAACAGTTACAAAGAGTAACAAAAGCAGGAAGAAATTATTCTGGATGCCGGTCACATCAGAGAGAGTCGTCGTTAAATCGTAGGCTGGGCCAGTCATGGCAAAGGCATTTAAGAGGGCCCCAAAAGTAAAAACAACAATGAGTAGGAGAAAATCCAAACGTTTTGTTAAGGAGCCAATTCCGGCACGGGGAGAGTCTTCTTGAAGTTCTTCTCCGTTAATCACCATTTCAACTTTAACGTTGTCATAAGGGCAAGCGGCCACACAATCCATACAGAAAGTGCAGTCGAGGTTTCCATTTTTTTTGGGGATAAATAAAAAGGTTTCGCATCCGCGCTTTAAAATCTCGCCGTCTTTTTCGACACCTTTTAAACATTCATAGGTCGTACAGCTCTCGCAGACAGATAGATTTTTTGCTTTCACTGTTGCTGGACTCATCGTGCTTGAGATGAAATTAAACTGGCCGATTGGGCAGAGGTATTTGCAAAAGCTTGCTTTTTTAAAAGTGAGGTCGACAAACACCGCCACTAAAAAATAGATAATAATAATCCAGGCCGTAAGCGCGGGGCTCGACCAGAGATGGAAATACTCGTAAGCAAAAAGAAAGGCCACCAGAAGGAAAGTCCCCAACCACTTATTTTGTAATTTTTTAGGCCACAGTCTTTTGGGAGAGTGAAAAACTCGCAAAGCATTGCGGACGAAAATAAACGGGCAGCTCATGCAAAAATAATTGCCCAAGAGAAGAAGGATAAAAACCAAAATACCGCGGTAGTGAACCCAGACAAATTGAGTCGCCAGGTTTTTGGGTGCAAAAGGATTTCCCCAAAGCCCTTCAGCAATTAAGAGCACAGTGGCCACAAGCAGAAGAAACTGAAAAATGGTTTTTGTCGTTAAAAGGATTTTTCTCTGGGATTTCATTTAATTGGTTTGCAGCACGATTTCTTTGCTCGCCACCGAACCGTCGGGAAGAGTGATGGTTAAGAAAATAATCCATTCGCCCATCATCGTGAGCTTGAAACGGGTGCTATAAACGGCCTCTTTGATATAGACAGCTTCAGTGAAAATAGGAATCATTCCACCGTGATTCATCGTGGCCTCAATATCTATTTTAGCGTTTTCGATATTTTTTCCATCTTTATCTTTGAGTGTAAAAGTGAAGTTAACCGGGGTCTGCAGATCGATACTCTTAGGGTTATAATCCCAGGTTAAAACAACGTCGGCCTTTTTAGCTTCTGTTTTTGATTTCAGGTTGAAATTTTCTTTTAAAAAGAAAAGTCCAAGAGCAACGGCCAGGAATAAAAAGACGACGGCGATTTTTTTCATTATTTAACTGCGCATGTGCACTGTTGATGGGCCTCTTCTTCTTTTGTTGGAAAAAGGTGCATATACATCGCGACGGCCATCGGAATAAAAACGATCGTATTGTAAAAAAGATGCAATTCTACACGAGGGTAGAAAAGTTGCAGAATACTAACTGGAACCGGTGAGCCCCAGAAGTTTGTGTGTAAGATGGCCTGCAACTGGAGTAAAAAGTGTTCGATGTGGTGCCAGAACTGAATGGCAAAAGAGGCCATCCACCACTTATAACTTCTTCCCACAAATCCTTTTCTTAAAATCCACAATCCCACCAGCATAAAAAGAGCATAGAGATAATGCATCAGTTCTGATGAAACCAGCCATGGAAACCAATGCCCTAAGACACCACGTGATTCTGGGCGAGGCCATCCAAGTGCAAAAATTTGAAATGCTTGTACCAGGTGCTCGGCCCAGTGTGCGAGTACGATAAAAGTGTAAATTCTAAGAGCGAATTCGTGTTTATTCGTGTTGATCAGATGAATGAAATTTTTGTAACGGGATTCTCCGGCAAGCATCGCGTCTGTCGTCATATTAAAGATTCCTCTCAATAAAATAGCTTTTGACCATCATACAATGGAAAAACTGATTCTCCAAATTCTCTCATGGCCAGGTCTTTTAAGACAGAGTGGGAAAGATCATGCGAAATATGTATTAGACCAGTTTGCTCAGCCTTGATTTCTCTGACGTATTTAAAGCATTTATCAACAGTTAAATGCGTTGTGTGACTCCCTTTTTTCAGGCAGTCAATGACCAGGAGTTTTAGTTTCTTCTCGCTGAGAATTTTAACGATGTGATCAGGTAGTGAGTGGCAGTCGACGATGTAGGCGAGGTCCCCAAGAATAAAACCCATCGTTTCTGCATGTCCGTGTGGATAATTAAAGAAGAGGAATTCTTCACCAAAAAGTGTCGTGGGTTTTTCCAGCTCTACCGATTGTAGTTGCAGGCGAGGGATTCCTCCTCCTAAAACAGGCCCTTTGTGATGAAAGATATATGAGAAGCGGGACTCAATCGAAGCCTTGGTGCTGGCATTAGAAAAAACCGGAATTTCCCTTGGCGGAGGTCCAAAGCAGAAAGGGCGAAGGTCATCAATTCCGTGCAAATGATCAGCATGTTCATGGGTGATGATGGCGAAATCAACTGCGGATATCTTATTGCTTAGTATTTGTGTCCTTAGGTCAGGAGTTGTGTCGACGAGAATGCGTTGTCCATTTTTTGTTTGAATGAATACACTTGTTCTCAGTCTCTGATCGCGGTGATCAAATGAAGTGCAGACTAAACACGAACAACCTATTTGCGGTATTCCTACACTGGTGCCTGTACCAAGTGCTAGTAACATATTTTTATTCAGAGATTTTTCCATTTAGGGCCCATTTTGTTCTGATTGTTTTTGGCCATAGAAGCAGTATAATTTTAACTCAACTATAAGAGATCAAGGAACAAAAATTATGTTACCGAGAAAGTTAAAACTTTTGAAATCTCCACAATTAATTAAGGTCTTGTCGCTCACGGCAGTGGTCTTTCTTTTTGATGCATGTTCAAGCATGGGGATGGGTTCAAAGTCTGCGCCGCTTAAAGCAGGCTTCAATGTAAAAAAAGTGGTGTTAAGAAATGGCCTAACCGTTCTTGTTGCACCCAATCCAAAACTTCCAATTGTGTCTTATTACACACTCTTTGACGTCGGTGGAAGAGATGAAGGTGTTGGCACGACAGGGGCGACGCATTTTCTTGAGCACATGATGTTTAAGGGAGCAAAGAAGTACGGCCCAGGTCAATTTGATACGCTGTTGGAAAAGAGCGGTGGTATGACCAACGCTTATACAACAAATGACATGACGGTTTACTATCAAAACATTCCAGTGGAGTTTTTGGATACGATGATCGACATGGAAGCAGACCGCATGCAAAACCTGCTCTTAGAGCCAGTGTCGTTTGAAAGTGAAAGACAAGTTATCTTTGAAGAAAGAAAAATGCGTTATGAAAACAGCCCGGACGGATTGATTTTCTTAGCACTTATGAAAAAAGTTTTTGCTGGCACACCATACGGACAATCAGTTATCGGTGAAGAGGCAGACTTAAAAGCGCTTACACGCGATCAAATGATGGAGTTCTTTAAAAACTATTACGTTCCAAACAATGCCATCATCGCTATCTCTGGAGACGTTGATCCGGATACAGTTATTAAAAAGATTGAAGAAAAATACGGAGTCATTCCTAGATCAGAAAAACTTAAAGAGTTAAAAGATAAAACTTCTGGTGAAGAAGTCTTTAAGTCGAAAGCTGAGTTTGGACAAGAGTACAAGTTCTACGCAACTAACCCGATTCCAAAATTTGTCATGGCCTTCCAGGGAGAAAAACTGGGGACAAGAAAGTCTTACGTGATGGACCTTCTTGCGATGATTCTTGGAAATGGGGGAAGCTCGTACTTAACACAGAAATATGTAAAGTCTGATGAGCCAATGTTAACTGAAATCAATCTTTCTAACTTTAACCTGATTCATTCTGGTGTCTTTTATTTTGCCGGAGAGTTGATGGAAGGCAAAAAGATTGAAGACGTGAAAAAACAAATCGAAGGTGACTTAAAAGAAATGTGTGACCAGGCGATTAATCAGCGTTCACTGCAAAAATCAAAGAATCAGATCCTGGCCCAAGGTTACAACCAACTTAAGACCAATGCCGGGGTGGCCTCAACAATTGTCCGCAATGAGAAGTGGCATGGTGATTTTAATTACGGTCTAAAAGAAATGGAAATTTATAACTCAATTTCAGAAAACGAAGTGCAGATTGCCTGCCGCGAAGTTTTAGAAGAGTCGAAGTCCATCTTCATTTCAACTTGGGATAAATACCCTAAAACCGCGGAGAAAAAATAATGAAAAAACCATTAGTCTTACTTGCGGCCCTGGGCCTTTCATTTAATGCTTTTGCCGCTTCGGCCGCCAAGCCGGTAGCGATCGAAGATAATATTAAACGCTTAAAGTGGAACGGCATTGATGTCGTTTACATTGAAGACAATCGTTTCCCGACTTACGATTTGACTATCTATTTTGCAGACGGTGCTTTAAGTGAGAAAAAAGGGCAAAACGGTCTTTCTATTCATGCTTTCAATCTTCTGGATTCAGGAACTGATAAACTTTCTCAAAAAGAAATTTTAGACCAGTTAGAGTTCTTAGGAACAGAGTTTGGAGCGGACGTGACTCACGAGTATAGTACAGTCACTGTGTCGGGTTTAACGAAAGATTTAAAAGCATCAATGACCCAAATTTGTTCACTGATGAGATCGGCGACTTATCCGGAAAATGTCATTAAAAAAGAACTACAGTTAGAAAGAAACGGACTGCAAAGCCTCGTGGCATCACCACAAGGTCTTTCAGAAAGAGTGTTCCGTGAAATCTCACTAGGTGGGACTCCGTACTCTTACCCGGTTGCCGGTAAACTTAAAGACCTGGCAACTTACACGCCGGCCGCTCTTCGCGGGCAGATGAATTATTTTCTGGATAATGTGAAAAAACGCGTTTACCTGACAGGTCCCAAAAGTGCTCTTGCACTGGAAAAAATCTTAGTAGATGAATGCCGCTTTAAAGGTTCAGATTCTGATTTTGTCAGAGCGGTTGATGCTCCAAAGAAGAAGACGGCAAAAAGAGAGTTCATTTTTGTTCCGGTTCCAGATGCTAACCAGGTTCAATTGCGCATCGGACGTTTCTTAAACTACGATGAAACAAACGAAAGAAACCTGGATGCTTTGGCATCTGATTTCTTAGGTGGTGGTTTTACTTCCCGTTTAATGCGCGAAGTGCGTGTAAAGCGCGGTTTAACTTATTCGATTGGTTCATTCATCTCTTCTCAGAAACAGTACGGAAGAGCGGGGATTTCAACGTTTACTAAAAACCAGACGATCGACCGTCTCATTGAAGTCATTGATGAAGCAGTCACTAAGATCCATACAGAAGGAATTACACAAGAGGATTTAGACCGCTCAACTCAAGGGATGATTGGCGCTTATCCATTTAAGTTTGAAAGCAACCCTGCCTTCTTAGGTCAGCTGCTGCTTCTGGATCACATTGGAAAGCCATACTCAGATCTTTTTGACTTTAAAGATGCAGTTAAAAAGTACAATGCTAAAGATGTTGCAAAGAAGATTGGCGATATTTTTGGAATGAAAAAACAGACGATTTTTGTTTTAGGGGATAAATCAATTGAACCAAAACTAAGAGCGCTGACAAAAAAATACGGGCCTCTTAAGGTCGTAGACTACAAACAATACCTATAAAAATCAATTGGTGGTGGCGAGAGTCACCACCTTTTTTTAAAAAGACTATTCGGCCTCTGTGTGAGCGTTCATGTTCACCACCGCTCCAGGAAGAATCTCTAAAGACTTAGCAATGATTTTACCGTTTACCACGGCCGTAGGATAAAGAGTTACGTTGCCTGTTGATTTAATCTCACCTGTGAATTCACCGTAAACTTCCAGGTCTCCACAAGTCAAAATGGCCTCTGTGACTGAGCCAATTTCCAGCATGATTTTAGAAGGCGCTTCAACTGTAATCTCGCCCATTAGTTTTCCCAAGAGGTGAGTGGTGCCGACAAAATGAAACTTTCCATTTAAAACAGTTTGTTTGCCGATTGAAGTGTAAGTTTGATTCTGGATCATATCATCAACCTATAATTTAAGTGCGTACGCCATGCTTTGGTAGTGGATAAGATCACCTGTGCGCGAGAAGATAAAAACAGTAAACGAGTAGTTTCCTGACTTTCTCGGCTTCACAAAACTTGCATCCACTGGTCTGAATCTTTGAGTTGCAAATGGCTCACCGGCAGCGTAGTTGATCTGGAAGTCGCTTCCACCAAAAGAATTGTATGGATAGGCCTGAATTCCAATTTCGTTTTTCATTAAAACAATAATGTGCCCGGAGATTTTTGCATCGTCTGTCACGGCCGGGATAATGTTGAATTGAAGATTGACAGTGTCGCGGCCAACTAGCGCCTTGAATCCTGAAAGATTCAGGATAGCCGGGCGAGTGCGATCTTTTTGCCCCTGGATCGGTTTAAAAAGAGAAAGTGTCGAAAGCCCGATTGTGTTAACAGTCCCGCTTACTGGGGCTGGACATGTTACAGGAGCAGGGCATTTTGCATCGGAAGGAGCTGTTGTTGTTTTTGATTCTGTTCCGGAAGTTGCAGTTGGCTTTTTTCCTTGTTCCTCAAAAGCGAGAAGCTGATTTTTTAATTTAACATTCTCTTCCATCTGATCAGCAAGTTTATTTTCCAAATCTTCGCTTTTGGATTGTCTTTCGCGGATAAATTTATTTTGCTGATAACTTTGCAGAAGGCGAGCAGGACCGGCATTCAAGAGGCCTACGACACCAATAACTAAAGCAACAAGAGTAATGGCCGGTAGACCAATGAAAAACAAATAAATCTTTGAACGTTTGATCTCAAAGTATTTTGGTGAGTCATTTTTTTGGTGATAAATAATCGAGACACTGTCTTTTTTGGCAGTCTCAGGATTGTTGGGCCTTTGTTCGCTCACTAGTTATTGCCTTTTTTAATCTCAATTCCTTCGCGTGTTCCTTCTTTGAAAAATCTTAGAGAAGGCTCAAATGCGAGTTTGCCCATGTTTTCTAAACCGTTTTTCGTCCATACTTCGCTGACGATTTTCCAGTTGTAGTTTTCATCTTGTCTTAGATAAAGAAGCTTTCTACCAGTGTCGTTGATTGTGTTTGACTGGTAGTTTTGTGTAAACGTCACAACAGCGTAGTTCTTAGCCTGTAGAATAGAAAGATTGTCCAGGTCGATTTTAGGTTGACCAGGGTTAGAGAAGACAGCTTTTTTATAAGCTTTATAGGCGGCGTATTTTCCTTTTGAGTCTACGAAATCATTTTGATCGTAGTAGCTGATGTAGCTTTCGATATCCTTTTTTCTCCAGGCATCCAGCCATCCATCAATTGTTTTTTTCAGCTCGCCTTTTTGTGTTTCCCAAGTTTTCTCATTTAAGTAAATAAGATCCTGAACAACAATCATTGGTGTTTTGTTAAGCTCCAGGTATTTTGAAACATCAATCAATTCGTTGTTGGCCGTCACAACACATCCTCTTGAATCAAGACCTTTATCAATTCTTGTTTCATCGTTAGTAGAGTGTAGCCAGATTCCTGAACCTGTCTTCTTGTTGATTTTATCAACCGGGTTTGGGTAATCAGTAACGAAAGCACCAGCTCCGTAAATAGCACCTTGAGGACCAGATTGAGCAAGGAGTTGTTTGTTAGTCATGAAATCAACGAAGTTATAAACGCCTTCTGGTGTTCTGAAATCACCCTCAGCTTCTTTGTCGCCTGGTTTTTTCCCTGTGGCCATTTGGTATGAACGAACAAATTCTGGTTTTCCGTCAGCGTTTTTGAAAAGGTGAAGAGAGTGAGTTGATTTTTCTGCAATTAAAACGTGGTGAGCAAAAAAGTTATCCATCATGAGAAGTGGAGCTGGCATAACTTTTGTTCCATCTGCACTTGTGCCTTGTGCGAATGAATTTGTTAAAGGCAGAAGTGTAAGTGTACCAACTGTAAGAATCTTAGCAGCAATGTTTTTCATCGAAATAACCCTCTAAAATGGTCAGGTAAAGTATAAAATCTTACTTTATTTTAGACAAAAGCGTGCTTTCGATCAACTTAAAAGCATCACTAGGCAGTTAGTACTATGATTTTCGTAAGTATCGTCCGATAGGATAACTGATAAAATAGTAGAAAATAGTTGAACAAAATCAAAGGGACGGCCATGAGTGGGGCAAAGAAAATTGAGCCAGTATTTGAAGACCCGTTGAATGCCAAAATTCAGCGCAAGTTTGATATTGTTTTTACGCCAGTCGTTCCACAAAAAGCAAAAAACCCCAATGAAAATAATTCAAGTGTGTTTAATGACGATATCGATTTTAATACAGGACTAGACGACGAGATGAGTATGGGAAATGACAATGGAAGTAAGGGTGAAAAAGACTCCGGGCTTCAAATTGACCTGGACTTTTCAATGGATGACGGCACTCCGGCCACTCCGGAAAAATCAGTTGCCACTCAAGCGGCCGCGCCTGCTGGCAGTGCAGGAGATGATGACTTAGGTTTTTCATTGGATTTTGATGTCGAAGCACAGGAAATTGAAACAAAACCTGAGGCCACACAAGCAACATCTCCAATCGCATTGGAAGATGAAGGGTTTTCATTGGATGACGTGATTGCTGATCACGACAATTTTGATGAATCCACAAAAAAGACTGTTGTGGTAAATCCAAACAACCTGACGAATTCAAACCTGGCAGAGTTCGCTCTCGATTCAACTGGTAGCACTGGCTCTTCTGCTGATCTTATGACGACAGAAGAGGCGAAGGCCAATATGGAGTCGACGATTAAGGACATTCTTCGTCCTAAGTTTGACGATACAAAAGAAACAAATATTGAAGAACTGGAAAAAACGCATACCGGGGCCTTGGATAATATTGAAGACAGCGTTCTGGATTTTGGAGGCAATACTCCTTCTCAGGGTTTTTCGCTGGAAAATATGATTGACGATAATGAAGCTTTTGCTCTTGAAACAAAAAATAATACGCGTTCAGATTTTGCGGTTTCTTCTAACGAAGCGACACGCGAGTTTGACATCAGCGATATGGAAGAGATCGAAGCAGTGCAAGCAGAAGCTCCGGCAAAACCTGAACTTCCAAAAGCTGCACCAGTTGTGGCCCAGTCTCAACCAGAACCCGTCGTCCAGGCCACTGTTGAGGAACCACTTTCTTCATTCGGGTCCGGTGCTGGACTAGGGGTGCAGTCACTGAGCACCGAAGATTCGATGCGCTTTCAGGCAACGATCAGAGCGCTTCGCGAAGAAAGAGAAGAGTTGCTGTCGCAAATTAAAACATTAAAGGCCGACTCTAAAGAATTTGAACAAGACAACCTGACATTAAAGGCGAACTTAGATGAAGCTAAAATTGAAATTACGATTCTAAGAAAACGTCATATGGTGGAATTAGAAGACCTGAAGTATCGCTTAACAATGAGTGAAGAGAAAAAGGCCCTTGCTGATGAGAAGGCACGCCAGGCTGAATTACGCCGTGAAAAGCTTGAGCAGAAAGTAAGGATTGATTTTAATCAGGTAAAACAAAGAGAAAAAGAGTTAGAAAGCAAGCTTGAACTGCTTTCTATGGATGTAGATTCGCAAGTCCAGAGTCGCGACCAGAAAATTTTAGAGCTGAGAAGAAAAATTGACGCTCTAGAATTTAACATGGAAAATGCTTCTATTAAGGAGCAAAAATCTCTGGAAGATAAGAGAAAGCTAGAAGATCGATTAAGTAAAATAATGAAGACTCTGAGACATTCGATCAAGAACCTGGAAGATGATATCGACCATGTGGAAGAAGACGATGATCATCAAAAGGAAAAGAACTAAATTATGACACAATCTCTGACTGATTTTTTAAGTAGTTTTTCTTTTTTTGAAAATGAAAAGAATTTAATCTCTCATATAGAAGAGTATCTGGCCCGGGAGTATCTGGTCAGACCGTTATTGGTGTATTCAATTCATAACAAAATACCACAGATTGATTTAAAAAAATGCCGTACAATTGTAGGGAAGGCAGACCGCCAGAAGCTCTACAGTACTAAGCTTTTAGATGATCTCTTTATCAAGCGCGATGATATCAAACATCTGCCGTGCCTGTCAGTCAAAGTGGAGAATTGCTTCTATTATTTTTTAAACCTGGGTTTCAAAAGAAGCCAGTTTCATTTCGCTGTTTTTTCTGCTCCGTCGGAAATCTCGACTGATGTACTGAAGTCGCTGTCACAATTTGCTGCCAGCCACTTAAAAATTATCCAGCGTTTTGAAGATCTTTATAAGACACATGAACTCATCCATATCGATGACGTTACAGGTTTATACAATCAGAGAAAACTTTATAAAGATCTAACGTTGCTGGTGGATAAGTTTCAGAAGGAAAAAGATCCTTTCTGTGTACTTTTTATCGACATCGACTACTTTAAAAAAGTCAACGACACTTACGGGCACTTAGTGGGAACGAAACTGTTAGAAAACGTTGCTCGCGATATTAAAAGTCTCTTGCGCGATAGTGATATTAGCTATCGTTACGGGGGAGATGAGTTCGTGGTGATCCTGGTTAATTCTGATGCTGTGGCCGGAAAAATTGTAGGAGAGCGTATTCTGCAAATCATCCGCGAGCGCACATACGAAGTGGAAATGAGAAACGAAAAAAAGATGGTGAAGCTGAGTGTTTCTATTGGTGTGGCGGAGTTCCCGACAGATGCCGTGAACTCTCAGGAAATCCTGGCGATCGCCGACCGCATGATGTACGAGGCCAAAGAATCTGGGCGTGGAGTGGTCTTTAACACTCAAGACGTTTTCAAATCAAGCCTGCAAAAGGCGGTTAAAACGAAATGATAATCCTGGTATTGAGCGATCTACATTTAGGAAAAGGAAAATTTCTTAAAAACGGGCAACTCAATCTCCTGGAAGATTTCTTAGAAGATGAAAAATTCTTCGATTTCTGCGACTACTATTCAAAAGGCGATTACGAAAAAGAAGAGGTCCATCTCGTTTTAAACGGGGACATCTTAAATCTTATACAGATTGATGTGGATGGTGTATTCACGAATATCATCGACGACACAGTCACCGTCAGGGCGATTGATGCCATCGTCAAAGGGCATCCGAAATTTTTTGAAGGCCTTCGTCGCTTCTTGAAAATTCCAGGAAAAAAAGTCACATACGTCATTGGAAACCACGATTCAGGTATGGCCTTTAGAGAGGCCCAGCAAGCGCTTCGCCGCTATGTTGGAGAAGAAATTGAGTTCTGCTTTGAAGTGAATCTTTGTGGTGTTCACATTGAGCATGGTCATCGTTTTGAAGTGATCAATACCGTTCCAAGTGACAAGTATTTTATGGAAGGTCCCAATGGGAAAATGATTTTAAATCTTCCATGGGGAACACTTTTTTGTATTAACCTTCTGCCTATTTTAAGAAAAGACCGGCCGAATATTGATAAAGTAAGACCCTTAGGAAGTTATGTACGCTGGTGCTTTTTTTACGACTTCGCTTTCTTTTTAAAGATGAGTAAGATCGTTTTAAGATACCTTTTTCAAAGTAACTTCGACGAGTACATCAAACAAAACAGAAACTTTAAAACCACGCTTTCTATCTTAAAGCAGATAACGATTTATCCACTTTATGGAAAAAAAGCGAAGGGTATCCTGAAGCGCCATCCGGAAATTCATACGGTGGTGATGGGGCACACTCACGTGCAGGAGTGGCTGCGTTTTCCTGAGAACAAATACTATTTCAACACCGGAACATGGAATACCATTCCACATCTTGATGCCGGACAAATGGAAGCTTCTACGCGTTTTACGTATGTGCAGATTAAAGTTGATAAGGAAAAGAGATCGCTTTTAACTGGGACGATGAATCTTTGGCAAGGAACATGGAAACCATACAGAGAAGAAGTGTCTGCCGTCTAGACAGACACTCCCTTTATTCAAATTAAGCCTTTTTAGAAACTTTTTTTGTCGTCTTAGCAACTCTTTTAGCTGGAGCTTTTTTCGTTGCTTTTTTAGCCGCCTTTTGAGCAGTCTTAAGAGTTTTCTTTGCTTCAGATTTTTTCTGAGAGATGATTTTCTCAACTTTTTTCTGAATCTTATTTAACTCTTTCTTTTGTTCAGTAAGGAATTTTTTTGCTTTCTTTACTTCATCAACCACAGTTTTTTCGATTCTTTTTTCAAGAGTCTTTTTTTCAGTGTGAAATTTATCAACCAGCCCTTGAACAACATGCTTTTTTCTCAGGGTCTCGATTTCACCTTTTAGTTCCTGGAACGATTTAAGTAACTGCTTCTTATTCACTATAAACTCCTTTCTAGGGTTAAAGAATCTTTTTACTAATAGGGACTCTGTGGCCAAAGCCAAAGCTTTTCGGCTTCACTTTTATTATAGGGCAAAATTGTTTTCGTTTATACTCTGATTTTGATAAAAGTGAATAAACTTTCAAGACTTCGTCTTTATCGTGTCCACGTTTGATCAGGTCTGCAGGGCTAAAGCGCGAAGATAACAGGGCTTCCAGGATCGGGTCCAGCCTGTCATAAGGCGGAAGACTTTGGCTGTCTTCCTGGTTTTCACGAAGCTCTGCGCTTGGTGGACGAGTGATAATATCTTCTGGAATCAGCCCGCCGTAGTTGGCATTGATAAAGTGGGCGAGTTCAAAAACTTCTGACTTAAACAAATCTCCCAGAACAGAAAGGGCCCCGACAGAGTCCCCATAAATAGTTGAGTAACCCACAGAAAGCTCTGACTTGTTGGAAGTGTTAAGTACCACTGAGTTTAAATCGTTTGAGCGCATATAAATCAAAGCGCCTCTTAAACGACTTTGGATATTTTCATCGGCAAGACCTTTAAGTTCAGCTCCAAAATTGTCGCGGTAAGCGGTTTTGATTGTTGAGTGAATGAACTTAATTGGCATAGTTGTAAGTTTCACGCCCAGGTTGCGGCAGAGATCATATGAAAGATCAAAACTCACAGAGCTCGAATAAAATCCCGGCATAAAAACAGCTTCAAGTTCAATCGGCATCGTTTTTTGCAGTAGTTTGATAATAGTTAAAACCAGGGCCGAATCCATTCCACCAGA
Source organism: Bacteriovorax sp. As-1 (assembly GCF_058446905.1). NCBI lineage: Bacteria > Pseudomonadati > Bdellovibrionota > Bacteriovoracia > Bacteriovoracales > Bacteriovoracaceae > Bacteriovorax > Bacteriovorax sp. As-1. The sequence continues at coordinate 218,084 of NZ_CP184341.1, read as the reverse complement.
AAGAGCGATGGTGAATTTTTTCATGCCATTTTTTGTGATGTAGTCGCCGATTCCCAGTAAAAGAGCATCGAGAACTTCCTGGCAGCCTTTGTGGCCCATTGGAGTAAGCGAGAGAGTGTCACTTGATAAACGTGTTGAAAAAATCGTGCCCCAACTGTTCGTTGATGAATGATAGCTTCTGACATTTCCTTTTTCCGGTTCATGGTAAACCGGCATTTCAAACGAAAGAATTTGTGGTTTAAAACCATGGGCCATTTTAACGACACTGTTGCCATCGACGACAAAACTGTGGCCATCGAAGATGATCTCATCTTCAGCACCCACGCGGTTGACGTAGACAAAAGGCGCCTTTAAAAATTGTGAAACTTCCAGGGCGCGGTTGATTCTCGTTTCAATTTTACCCAGGTGATAGGGGCTTGCACTGATATTGATCACCATGTCGCATTTTTTATCCTGTTCAGATAAAAGCTCTACCGGATCGACATCGTGAAGGTGGGAAAACCACATATCTTCACAGATCAGAAGTCCAAAGTTTTTGCCCTGGAACTCAAAAATCACCGACTGGTTGCCCGGTGTGAAATACTTTTTTTCCTCGTACAGGTCGTAATTAGGAAGAAGTTGTTTAGTGTAGAGAGGGCGAAGTTTCTTTCCCGGCTCCAGAATGTAGATAACGTTTTCAATCTGGGCCGGCCAGCCAAGTCCGTCAAATTCATAGCGAAGACCGCCAAAAAGCAAGGCCAGGGGATTCTTACTTTTTAATTGGCGCTCTGACCAAATAGAAAGGTCCTCGAGGAAAGCGAGGTAGTCATCAATAAAAGTCTTTTTGAGAGGAAGGTCTTGTAGAGGATATCCGGTTAAAAAAAGCTCTGGAAAAATGTGTAAACCACTGTGACTTCCGTCTTGGAAAGTGGATGTAAGGTACTTAAAAATGCCTTCGAAATCAGCAATTTCATGGTGAGTTTGGTGAAGATTTAATTGCATGAACGCATCCATTGATCTAAATTTACACTCTAGATAATAATACGAATTCATGGCTTCGTAAAACGGCAATTTTAAAGCGTTTCTCCATGAGTTGAAGGATACCCATGATCGGTGTTGTCTTTGTCATTTTAGCTGGCGTTCTTTGGGCGATTGATACGTTGATTCGCTACCCAATGCTCTTTGCCGGTGTTTCTGCTGAAAGAATTGTGTTCACCGAACAACTTATTCTTTCCATTGTTTTCATTCCCTTGCTTTTAAAAGACGCTAAAAAAATCGGAGCGCTTAAACTTTCGACGATTGCTTACTTTGGCGTCATCGGGGTTTGTGGCCAGGCCATCGGAACACTGACTTTTACCAAGGCCTTCATGCTGATTAACCCTTCGCTGGTTATTTTGCTGCAAAAGCTTCAACCAATCGTCGCTATCTCACTTGCCCGGGTTTTCCTGGGTGAAAAAATCAAACGCGAGTTTTTATTCTGGGCCCTCATTGCATTGGTCGGTGGATTTTTGATTTCTTCTCCTGATATCATGCCGGGATTAATGGGGCTTGATTTCTCAATGGCGCTTTTAAGCAAAAAGGCCATCTGGGGTTACACACTGACCATGATTGCAGTCGTGAGCTGGGGAGCTTCAACGGTTTTTGGAAAAAAACTTTCTGCTCAGGGATTTGATGAAATCCAGATTATGGGTGGGCGTTTTGTTTTGGGTCTCGTGTTTATGACCTTTTACTTATACTACCAATTTGGTGGACTAAGTTTAGATTGGAACCTCCTTACTTATGGTAAAATTCTGATTATGGTTTTACTTTCTGGTTTTGCCGGAATGTATTTTTATTACAAAGGGCTTAAGACTTTATCAGCAAGAGCAGCTGCGCTGGCCGAAATGTTCTTCCCATTTAGTGCCGTGGTGATTAACTGGATTTTCTTAGGAGCTAAGCTTCAGCCAGTTCAGATTGTAGGAGCAAGCCTCCTGGTGATCTCATCATCGGTGATTCAATTAAAGAAATATTAGGAGAATAAATATTATGAAAAAAGTAGTACTGCCAACATCAATGGAAGGAAAGACAGTTCTAGTTGCTGGAGCGGCGGGATTTGTTCCTTCAACTCTTTGCGAACACTATTTAAAACTGGGGGCCAAGGTTATTGGTCTTGATAACTTTATTACTGGATCGGAATCAAATATTGAGCTTCTTTCAAAAAGCAAAAACTTTGAATTCCATAAACACAACATTTACGAATCTCTTCCAGATTTTAAATTGCAGAAGATCGATTATATTCTTTCAATGGCCTCTCCGGCCTCACCAATTGACTTTGGTTTAATCCCACTGGAAATTATGCGTGTAAATTCAGAAGGAACTCTGAAACTTCTGGAGCTGGCAAAAGAAAAGAATGCGCGTTTCTTAGAAGCTTCGACATCTGAAGTTTACGGAGACCCGGAAATTCACCCACAGACAGAAGACTACGTCGGACACGTTAACCCAATTGGACCGCGTTCGTGTTATGACGAATCAAAGCGTTTTGCTGAAGCCCTAACAATGAGCTTTCACACAAAATACAAAGTAGACACGAGAATCGTGCGTATCTTTAACACATACGGACCGCGTATGCGTCCAAACGATGGACGTGTTATCCCGAACTTTATCACGCAAGCGATGAGAGGGGAGGATTTGACTGTTTACGGAGACGGCTCGCAAACTCGTTCTTACTGTTACTCTACTGACTTAGTTCAGGCGATCCACAATGTTTTGATGAGCGATGACGTCACTCCATTTAACTGCGGTAACCCTGATGAGTACACAGTTAAGGAAACGGCTGAGCTAGTAATTAAAATTTTAGGAAGCAAATCAAAGATCAAGTATCTTCCACTTCCAAAAGATGACCCAAAAAGAAGAAGACCAAATATCGGCAAACTTCAAAGCATTTCTGACTACAAACCAGTGGTGAAGTTTGAAGACGGTATCAAAGCGACAGCGGAGTATTTTAAAACTTTACTATGAAAGTAGCGATTACCTGTGATTATTTATTAGGCAGAAGCCATTATGTGGAGATCATCGAGAGCCTTTGTGAGGTTTTTCCAGAAGCTCCTATTTATTGTTTTGCTCACAAAAGAGGAGCGATCTTAGGTCATATTGAACAAAGACCTATCAAGTCGACCTACTTAAGCAATATTGTTTCGACAGAAGAAGAGTTTTACCAGCACTCGAATAAGATTCCTTCGCTGGCAAAAAATCTTTTTGTTTCGTGTGAGTACGACCTCATTATCAATATTTCAAAAGGCTTCTCTCAAGGTCTGGCAAAGTGTGAGACGACAAAACTCATAACTTATCTTTACGATCTGGATTTGGATTCAAAGATTAAAAAAACATTTATGCAAAAAATCCTATCTCCAATGGTTTTTTCATGGATAAAAAAATCTCTGGGGCAAGCTGATAAAGTTCTTTCTTCAAGAGAGGATTTATTAACAACACTTCACGGTCTAAAAAACACAGAAGTGATTCCTCCGCCATTTAGAGTGTCGGATTATGCTCTTTTTCCAAAAGACATGTTTAAGCATCACTTCTTTTTGATTGAGGCCAAAGGTCTCAACATAAATGAAGCAACGAACTTGATTGAATGGATGAAAGAGTGGAATTACTCATTTCAATTCATCGGGCCGGATGCTCACTTAAGTTCAATTAAATCTCATTTTCCTGAAAACACTTTCTTTGGTGACCGTTGCAGCGGGGAGCATGCTCCTGTTCTAGCTTCATCTAAAGCTCTAGTGACTTTCAATACTGAAGACTTTCCGGCGCTGGCCCTTGGGACTTTGGCCACGGGAAGACCGGTTATTCTGGCCAAGCCTCTCTCAAAATGGCTTTCTGGTTTAGGAGTGGATTACGTTTCCCATTTCGATAAAGCTGAAATTAAAAAGGCCTTAGACAATGTTATGAGCGACAGCGTGCTTGAGGCGCAGAAATTGCGCGCCCACGTAATGGAGTACCATGACATTAAGTTCAAGGCACAAATGAAGCGAACGTTAGATAAAGCGTTTCATGAGATTCACCCTCATGACCACACTCACTCTAGCGACTGCTCTCAATGCAAGTAAAGAGCTTATCTAGGTTTGATCCCGTAGAATTTTGAAATGGCCCGAAGTGATTGTAGGCCTTTCCCGCTTGAAAGTGAGGAGAGACGCATCTTTGTTCAAAGCCTTTAAGTTTTCCATTCACCACATTTGATGGGTGAGTGGCACTCGACTTTGTTGTGTTAACCTGAATGGCAAAAGTCTGAACCAGTTTATGAACTCCACAGAAAGCGTTGAAGCTTTGGTATGAACTTCCCAGTGCTTTAATTAAATCCGCCTGAGTGGCCTTTTGGTTAATCTGACAGCTTGTTTTGTTTTGGTTTAGAGAGTTCCATGCGCGGATACAAGGCTGAATATTTCCAGCACTATTTGGCGTGAACTGAAACATCCCGATATTTAGTCTTGAAGCTGCATCCTGAGCAGGGTCTTCGTAAAACTTAACTCCCGCAGGTTTTCTGTATCCAGATGGACCAACTTTTGTCGCCACATTTTTTGATGTTGTCGTGTCTGCCGTGCTCAGTGATTCAGCGTAGGCCAGGCAAGAAAAGAGTCTTGTCCACGTGCTTAGAAGTTCTTTTTTAGCGGACTGATCACCACTTAGAACTTCCTGGCGAAGAGTGTTCACTGTATTGGCAAAGCGGTTAAGTTTATCAATCGTCGTTTGTCCCGGGACTTTATTAATAGTTGCTGAAAGAGTTGATGAAGTTACATTACAAAGTGGATGCCTGATGAGCGAAGTCGGGAAGTAAGCGCTGTCATCAGAGCTTGTTCCATAATAGCTTCCGATGTAGCCAACTTTAGCTGGAACATCATTGATCATCTCTTGCACGTAGTAGCTGATCTGATCTGCAAAATACTCGTGTGGAGCTTCGTCTGTAAAACATTGGTCAACTTGATCGTTATTGATAACTTGTCGTGGAGAACCTACGAGTTCATTGTTATTTTGCGAATCATCGACTTGAGCACCGACTTCTGCTCCAGCATTTAAGTAAGCGTCTTCTGCGAGTTCAGGCCCAAAATCCAGTGTAGGTTTAGTAGAGGGAGCTGGTGTTGGAGTCACCGGTGCCGGAGTAGGCGCTGGTGATGGCGATGGTTTTTTTGAACCCATGGCCTGGGCGTGAGTTGAAACAAGTGAACACAGAAGTGTGGCTAAGATGATTTTTGTTTTCATAGGAGCTTTTTCGGCTCGCTATGAAAAAATCTTAGGGTATCCGTCTAATAGTTAGAAGGTGGTGTTACAATTTCTTTAAGAAATCAATAGTTCTTTTCTCTTTTGGGTTTCCAAAAACATCTTGTGGAGTGCCTTGCTCAACTATTACTCCCTTATCCATGAAAATCACTCGGTCGGCCACTTCGCGGGCAAATCCCATTTCGTGAGTGACCACTACCATCGTCATCCCTGTGTGGGCGAGGTCTTTCATAACTTTGAGAACTTCACCAACAAGTTCAGGGTCAAGGGCACTAGTCGCTTCATCAAAAAGCATCACATCTGGTTTCATGGCAAGCGCTCTGGCGATGGCCACGCGTTGCTGTTGTCCACCAGAGAGGTCTCTTGGATAGGCGTGAGCTTTCTCTTTTAGACCTACGCTTTGAAGCAGGTCAAGGGCGCGTGTTTGGGCCTCATCTTTTGAGACTTTAAGCACGTTCATTGGGGCAAGGGTGATATTTTCCAGCACTGTTAAATGCGGGAAGAGATTAAAACTCTGAAACACCATTCCGATTTTCGTGCGGTAAATATCCAGCACGTGTTCTTTGGTGTTGTGTTCAATGATCTGACCTTTGAAATTAATTTCACCGCTGGTTGGCAGTTCAAGGTAATTCAAACAGCGAAGAAAAGTTGATTTTCCCGAACCAGATGGCCCGATAATAACCACCACTTCACCTTTAGTGATGTCAGTTGAAATATCTTTTAAGACTTCATTGTGTCCGAACACTTTTTTGATATTGGAGATTTTTAAAATTACTTCATTGGATTTCATTACACGCCTCCTTTTTGCAGCAGGCGGTTTTCCACACGGGAAGCAATAAAACTTAGAACCATAACGATGATTAAATACCCTAGAGCTGCCCAGACATACACTTCCCATACGCGGAGGTATTTAGCTCCCACACGTTGAGTGACATAGAGGAGTTCTCCAAGAGAGATAACTGAAACCAGTGATGTCTCCTTTGTCAGAGCAGAAAGTTCATTCACGACCGGTGGAATAATTCTTCTATAGGTCTGTGGGATAATAATTTTATACATGGTCTGATGGCGCGAAAGCCCCAGAGCTCTGGCCGCTTCACTCTGGCCCTTAGGAATAGAGAGAATTCCGGCGCGAAAAATTTCTGCCAAATAGGCAGCACTATTAAGTGAAAGGGCCAGGATACCTGCAGGAAAAGAATCGATAACCATATCAATTCCGTAATTAGAAAAAATAGTCGGAAGAGCAAAGTAGATAAAAAGAATCTGCAGCAGAAGTGGTGTCCCTCTAAAGAGAGTGACGTAGGCCACAGAAAACCAATTTAAAACTTTAATTGAAGAGATTCTCATCAGTGCGAGAATCATCCCCAGCATCAGTCCAAAAAAACCACTTATAAAAGTGAGCTTGAGAGTGATGACCATTCCTTCCGCCAGACGCGGAAGGACGATTGTTTTAGAGAATGCCCAAAAACCTAATTCAAATTCCATCTAGTACTTATAATGTAGGTTCAGTTTTTAGCCAATGCTTATAAATGCGTGAGTAAGTGCCGTTTGCTTTGATTGTCTTCACAGCATCTTCCAGCGCTTTTAAAAGTTTTGGATCAGCTTTTCTTACAGCAATTCCAATTGGCTCTGGCTTAAGCGCGTTTCCTGAAACCTTAAACGTTTTAGCATCAAGACCTGTGTAGTATCTTCCAACAGCTTCATCCGTTACGATAACGTCAGCTTGATTTGCTTTAAGGGCACTGAAGGTTTCAGTTGCACCTGGGAATGTTTTGATGGCCTTGATCTTTACACCTTTCTTTTGGATCGCCTCAACAGCAGTAAAAGATGTCGTGTCTACTTGAACCGCCACTGTTTTGCCGGCCAGTTCAGTATCTTTAGTAACCGCAGCTGCTGTTTGCTTAACAACAAAAACTTGTCCCATTGAAATATAAGGAACAAAGTTTACCGCTGCAGATCTCTCTGGAGTGATGTTCATTGATGACATAATAATGTCGTAACGGTTTGACTGAAGTCCTGCCAGGATTCCATCCCATGGTATAACGATAAATTCTGCTTCAACTTTTAAGATCTTTGCCAATTCGCGCGCCAGGTCTACGTCCAGACCGATGATTTTGCCGTCTGTCGCTTCAAACTCCATTGGAGGATAAGTTGTGTCCACGGCCACTTTAAGTTTTTTTGCCTTAACGACTGCATCTAAATCAGCGAAGGCAGAAAGTGAGAAAAGAGATGTAAGAAGAGTAGCTAAAACCAAAAGACGTTTCATAAAGGTCTCCGTAAATACTAAACGATTATTTATGGTAACGGGAACGTTTACGAATTGAAAAGGTTTTATTGAATAATGGTTTCGCCTTCTTCATTTAAGTTGCGAGGTGGTCTGAAGAAGAAAACCGGAACTGTCACCCAGAAGCGGTTTCCGAATTCATCGATCATCTGGTATTTTCCACGCATATTCCCATATGGAGAGTGAAGTGGGCAGAAGCTTGTGTATTCGAAAGATTCACCTGATTTAAGCATTGGCTGCTCACCAACAACACCTGATCCTTGAACGTCATACGTTTTTCCGTTTCCGTCCTTGATCTTCCAGTGGCGATGGATAACGCGACAAGCGACTTCACCGTTGTTAGTGATTTTGATTTTATAAGCGTAAAAGTACTGATTGTTCTCTGGAGATGAGCGCTCAGGAACGTAATGAGGGTAGACTTCGATTAATATACCTTGAGTTGTCTCAAAATAATATTCATTGGGTTCAATTGGATTAATCTGTTCCATGGGGCCTCAAAATGTGTTTTAGACGCTTCTCATACCAAAGGCGTTACACTTTTTAAAGCTTTGCACCAAACTTTTTAGTTTGGAGCCTGAAACAAGAGTTTGATTATAAGTACTTAAAATAATTAGGATTTTCTGCCGATAAGCTTTGAAATTGAGTTCCCATGCATGATAAAATGCGTGGAACTGATAAATATTTTGGAGATATATATGGAAGACAAAAACCTAAATCGTCGTTCGTTTTTCGGAATGGTGCTTGCTGCGGCTACTATCGTTCCTTTCGCCTTTAAGAGTGTTAAAGCTCAAGCTGCTGGATGCCCGACAACTCCTCCTGCTGGAAAGCAAGTAGCAAAAGTTGGAGAGGGAATGGCAAAGAGTTTAGAGTACGTTGAAGATGGAAAAACTTCGACAAACGCAAAACACAAGCCAGGACAAAATTGTGGAAACTGTAAGTACTACAATGACAAAAAAGCAGAAGGCGGATACGCTCCATGTACAATGATGGGGATGAAGTACGTAACAAACTGTGGATGGTGTAAATCTTACCTTGCGAAATAATTTTTGAATAAATTAATCTTTAGAAAAGGGAGTAACGAGAGTTACTCCTTTTTTTTGTCTAAATAGTTGGACTGATAAACGACACGGCCCATTTTCTGAATCTGTAAATCAATCATCTTTTGAAATGAAGCGAGGGCCGAAGCAGTATCTAGTTTTGGTTCTAGTATTTTTAAAGCTTCAACGCTTGCTTCTAGTGTTGAAAGAGCATTTTCCGCCGGGGCCTTTCTGATTCTGTAATCTGACTTTTCTTCTGGAGCTAATTTGATGGCCGGAATCTTTTGCAGGTTAGGTGATGAGAGATAAATCTTTTTGGCCTTTCTCCATGTCCCATCAATCAGTAAAAGGTGAGTGATGACTTCATTAGTTGCAGGTGTTGACTCCAGGACCTTTGCATCCTGACCTGGATAGAGAAGAGCGCACCTATTTTTTGAGTCACAAAGAAGTGTGTTGAGCTTTAAATCATTGGTGAAATCTTCTCCTACCATGACTGTCATCTCTTTAAAACTTTTCTTCATGATGCGAACAGTGTTGAGAGGGTGTTTTGTTTCACTCGGGTGCTGAAGCACGATTAAGTGGACATTGTTAGGAATAGATTTCAAAGTGTCACATAAGCAGCGGGACTTCAGAAAGTCGCATTGCTGGCAGAAAGCACGGCTTTCGCTCGTGAAAGAGTAATCTAAATTGTGTTGTTCCATATATTTTACCTGCGCTTTAATTTCGTTTGAATGCAGCTTAGGAGTTTTTTATCCGGAGTCTTATGAACTTTCTGACAGTCTTCCAGAGACTTGTTTACAAAGCTCATGCATCTTTCTTCACTGTCTCCAAAACGTGGGTCCTTTCTGTGTTTCATGCAGTAGAAGGCCAGGTTCTGGTTGATCTCAATCAGACGCTCATCCATCTGAGCACTTTTTTTTGTTTTAGGTTGAGACTTCGGGATGATCGTCGTAATCGATTTTTCCTTTTGTGGTTCCTGATAATTGATTTTTTCGTCAATGACGATTTCTTCTCTTGAAGGTTTTTCTTCACGTCTGGCAGGTTTCACCACGATCTCGGCCGGCCTCACATCTTCGCGGTAAACCGGACGAGTCGCCTGACGTGTTTGATGAGGAGACTTCACCTGAGGTGGAGGAGTGCTTTTGGCCGGCCTTTTCATGTAATAAGAATCACCGCGCTCAATTTGTAAAAAAGCGCGGTTAGTTTCATCAGAATAAGTTTTAGGTTCAGCTTTTTCTTCGGTCGAGCTACAGGCGACGACAAGGAGAAGAAAAAGGTAAGGGAAATATTTCATAATTTATTACAAGCGATTAACAAGTTCCGGGTAATCGACGAACGGGTTTCTGTTTCCCTGAAGCTGCATGATCTTTTCATTGCGCTCCATCTCAGCTTCATCCACCGGATCATCTGCATTCCATTTTTTTAAGTATTTTGCCTGAGTGGCATCAATATTCATTTTATATCTTGTAGAGAAATAATAAAGAGCTCTCGCAACATTTCCACGGTGTTCAATAGGCGGCTCAAACGATCTGATACTTGTACCGATCGCATTTCCGATCATTGAGTCCTGGCAATTGCTATGAGTGGCCTTTCCATCAACTTCAGCAAAAGGGTTGTTGTTTCTTGTTGAGTTGGCCTTCATGTCCACTGGAAATAGATGGTGCAGGTCGGTCTTTTGAAGCTCTGAAGGAAATTGTTTAGAGAACTTACTCTGAGGCCAGGTGTGTTCACAATTAATTACATTGGGATTAGGGATTTTTCCCGGACCTACACCTTGAGTCTGGTCAACTTCGATGTTGCAGTAGACTTCTTTAACCGAGTATTTTTTATTTCCATGAGTGACTAAAAAAAGATCGCCGAACATCAGTTCTCTGGCCTCTTGGTATGTTATGTCTCTTCTTTGTTCACTACAGTTACTTTCATCAGGGCAAGTGTCACTTAAAGTGTCACTTCCACCTTCATTCTTGATGTGAATTTTTTCAGACAGATTAAAAATTTCATTGCGCAGATCAGTTTGAGAAGTTTTCTGATTAGTAAGCTTCGCAACAGTTGACTCGGGATAATAGCTTACACTTGCAGTAGCATTAATGGCCCAAAGAACAAGCGGGAGCGCTAGCATCGTCTTCATAATTCTACATCCTTTTAAAAGTATTTAGACAGATTCGCTTTTGTATTTAATGTATTTTTTATTGTCTTAATACTAGAGTACTTTGACAACCTTTTTTCATTGGAGGAAATGACTCCAGTATAGATGATAGAGCTATTACGTCAGAGAATTGTTTGAATATTTTTAGGATTGGATTAAAATAATAAAATTAGTCTAAATGAATTGAGGTTTTTATGAAATATAGAAGTGAAATCACGGGTGTCGGCTCTTACGTTCCGCCAAAAGTTTACTCAAACTTTGATTTGGAAAAAATGATGGACACATCAGACGAATGGATTCAGCAAAGAACGGGGATTGTAGAGCGCCGTTGGGTTGATGCGGATGTTTCTACATCAGATCTTGCAGTTCACGCGAGCCTTGAGGCCATTAAGAATGCAGGTCTTGATAAAAAAGACATCGATATGATTATCTTCGCCACTCTAAGCCCTGATCATGATTTCCCTGGGACGGGGTGTTTTCTTCAAGCAAAACTAGACCTGCCTGAGATTGCTGTGCTCGATATTCGCCAGCAGTGTACCGGTTTTATTTACGGCCTAAGTATCGCTGATAAATTTATCCTAAGTGGATCACACAAAAATATTTTAGTTGTTGGGGCAGAAGTTCACTCCAAGGGACTTGATAAAACTCCTAACGGCAGAAACGTTGCGGTTTTATTCGGTGACGGGGCAGGAGCAGTTGTTGTTTCAAGAAAAGACCTGACTAATGACAAAACAGACTCGCGCATTATGACCACGCATTTATATGCTGATGGAGCTTACGCTAAAGAACTTTGGATTCCAGCTCCTGGAAATGCTCTTGGAAAAGATAGAATTAATCACCAGATGCTGGAAGAGGGTCAACACTTCCCGCAAATGAATGGTAAGACCGTTTTCGTTCATGCAACAAAGAGAATGGCAGAGTGTTTAGTGCATTCTTGTAAAGAAGCGGGTGTTTCGTTAAACGATGTCGACGTTTTCCTTTTCCACCAGGCTAATTTAAGAATCAATTCAAAAGTAGCAGAGATGCTCAATATCCCGGAGTCGAAAGTTTTTAATACGATTCAAAGCTACGGGAATACAACTGCAGCGACTATCCCATTGGGAATGAATGATGCAATTAAAGCAGGTGTCCTGAAAAAAGGAATGCTTGTGGCCAGCGCCGCTTTTGGTTCAGGGTTTACCTGGGCAAGTGCAGTGTGGAGATATTAAGAAAAATTGACGAGAACCAGGCACTGATGCTTTCAAGAAGGCTTGGTTTCTCACTCGCAATAGCTCGTCCCTGCATGATCTCCTGGTTTTTTCAGGAAGACTTTAACGTTTTTACCTTCATCAGGAGAGAGCTGAATTAAGCGCGAGTAAACCCAAACCGGATTTTTTAAACGTTCAGGGTGATCGGTTTTACCTTTGTAATCACCACCACCTTGGATTATCCAATCGCGAACCCATTCACGCCTTGGAATGTCTTTTAGTGTCCTCGAGATTAAATTCTTTTAGGTGGCGCTCAACCAAAGCTTCGTCGGTCGCATCCAAACCGACGAAGAGTTTTTGCACTTTACGATTGCCAGGCCCGACGTCCAGGGTTTGGCAAGGAAGGGCGTTTTCATCAGCAAAGTTTTTTAAACGCTTTACCAATTCACTGGTGTGTTCCAGTGACGGCATATCTTTTTTATTGACCATTAACGCCTTCACCAAATCCATTCAAGGATCGGCATAGGTGTTAAGAGAGAAAAGATGAGCGAATAAAAAAACTAAGTTTTTCATTTATTACTAGTGCGAGTAAATTTTAAAAACATGAAAAAAGTTAATATTAATCGCGTTCCAAATGCGCTCGAAAAATCCTTCCTTATGGCTGGCAATCGCACGTCCTTGGTAAGGACGAACAACGAAGTCAGCAACCACTGGAGCATCAAGGATAATCTCGCTGGCCTCAGCAGGAGAGATAATGTTTTTCTCCAGAGCTTCATCGCGAAGAGCTTCCCTGAACTTAGGGTGGGCAACGTTAATCAGTGCCACCGCTCTATCACCAGTTGTGCGACCTTTTAAAACCGCCGTTCCGTATTCAGTAACGACATAGTGAACACTCTCTGCAGGCGTTGTCACGTGTCCGTTATAAAGATCGAGAACGATACTTGAAAGCTCTCCATTTTTCGCCGTCGATCTGATGGCGATAATTGATTTACCACCATTACTTCTTGCGGCCCCAGACATGAACTCCACTTGTCCTCCTGGGCTTGAGAGTCGTCCTTCCGGCCCAAATTCAGCGTTTACATCTCCGGTTAGGCGGACTTGTAGAGCAGTGTTGACTGCGTGGAACTTATCTGTGTTTTGAATATTTGCTGGAGAGTTTACTGCTTCAGTTGTGACAAACTTCACGGACTTATTTTTATTAAGCCACTTATAAAGCTCCTCAGAACCATAAGCGAATCCGGTTTCTGCTTTTTTAGCAATCCCGCGCTCCATAATGTCTTTTAAGCTATCTCCAAACATTTCTGTTGAAATCACCAGATTCTTCTTTCCGGCATTTTGTAGTCCATCAGGAAGACCTCCGAAAATATTACCAATACCAATTTGCAGAGTAGAGCCGTTATCAATTAAGTTTCCTAACTCTTCTCCAATGCGTTTTTCAACATTGGTAAATGGCACTACAGGAGGACCCGCAAGTGCGGCCTTACTCTTAAACGAAGCCGTGATCTGGCTTGAGTGAATAATGTTATCTCCTGTCGTAAACGGAACGTTCTCATTGATTTCGGCAATGATTTTTACTTTCGGGTTACCTTCTAAGATCGCGTGGATCATATCATGATTAGGTCCAAGAGAGTGGTTTCCGTTTTTATCCGCAGGAGAGACACGCACGACAATAGCGTCGTACTTAAAATCTTTCATGGCCGGGTCTTTCATATAGCGAGGGAAGTCACTTAAGTAACCTGGAACATATTTTACATAACCTTCACCGTGAAGCTTTCTCATGTTCGATCCCACGAAGAAAGACTTAAAGCGAATTTTTCCATCAGCAAGTTCGGCCCCTTTTCTGAGAGTCGACTCGTTGATCCCATTAACTAATAAGGAAATTTCAAAACCTTTTTTAAGTTTTGGTGCCGCTTGAATCAAGGCACTCATCGCTTCAGGAGAAGCTCCGGCCGCGATAGGGAAGAAGATGCGTGCGCCGTCAGGAAGTTTTCCTACAGCTTGCATCAGCTCACCTTTTGGATCGTGACCTAATCCCTTGATGATGTTTGAGTAAGGGATTTGCGGTTCAGGTGGAAGAAGACCAGCTAAGTTTTTCTTAAAAGCGGCCGTTCCTTCTTTACCGTTTACAAAGACAATCACACCCGAGTGTCGCTCACTCGCAGCGTGCATTAGACGACGTCCAATTTCATAGTGGGCAGATGAACGTGAAACACCTAATTCGTTAAAGAGGTACTTGCGCTCTTCGTCTGATGCACCCGTTTTAGTTTTCCCAAGCTCGATACTTGCTGTCCAGGCCACGCAGTTGTCTGACTTACATGGACCGCGCTCTTCAGGATTTTTCAAAAAGTGCTTAACGTTTTTAGCTTCATCAGGTTTTAGCTGAATAAGGTGAGAGTATCCCCAAACCGGGTTATGCTCTCTTTCCGGGTAACGGTTAAATCCACCTTTAATCATCCATTCTTTGGCCCATTCATCGCGTGTGAGGTCTAGTTTACCCCAGCGATAAATTTGCGCCTTTGGATCGGCAGATGTACGAAGAACTCCGGAAACATATTCGTTTGGAACTTCAAAACCAAACTCTAGAGCTAGTGTTGGTTTATCTGCACTGTCGAGGTTAAACTCTTTTAGGTATTTCGCCACCAAAGCATTGTCGGTCATGTCCACCGCGACAAAGAGTTTTTGCACTCGTCTTTCGGCCGGACCAACTTCCAGGATTTGATAGGGAAGTTTATTGGCATCGGCGAATTTTTTTAAACGCCCGACAAGTTCACCGGTCTTTTCCATTCCCGGCATGTCTTGCTTGGCGATTAAGTTCTTAACTAATTCCGTACAAGGATCAGCGTAGAGATTAAACGAAAAGAGCAGTGCCGTGAGAAAAAATAAAATTTGCATTTTGTTTTTCATATTTTCTAATCCACTGGGTATTGTTTAGTTGCAGGCCAGCTTACGAATTTACCAAAGTTGCTATAGTTTGAGTTGTTGAAAGCTGCAGGATCGGCCCCTTCATCATAGACGAAGATAGCACTAGCGCGCTTATTGATGGCATCATCAATACCGTAATCACCAGTCACTCCTAGACCATCAAGAACTTCACCATATCTCTTCGAGCTGTCATAAGAGACGAGCCAGTTGATCATTTCCAGTTTCTTTTGGTCACTCTTTAATTCTTTTGGATAAATGCTGTTAAAAAGAGCAAGAGTCTTTTTATCGGCGAGCATTTCAGAGTGCAGATCGTTTGGATTTATGTCATTGATTAGTGTCTGCACCTGAGCAATGGCCTTTTGAATGACCGGGTCTTCTAATGTTTTATCCGGGTTTTTAATTCCCAGAACACTTAATCTCGTCTTTATTTCCAAAACGTGGGAGTAAACAGATTGGGCCTTACAGAAAATAAAACAGTGCTCACCACCGCCCTTTAAAAGGTTAGGGTAGTCAGGTCCATCGTGACCTCCGAAAGTAAACCTAACTCTAAAAAGAGCAGCACGTCTGACTTTCTGGTAGTAGTCGATTACACTTTTTTCATTGGGAGTTAGAAGATAAGACACTTCTAATGTCGGGCTTGATCCGATGGTTCTTCTCGTCAGATAAGTCTGAAGGTTTTTCCATGCTAGACCTGTTTCTTCAATCTCACCGAACCCACGCGCACCTGGAGTGTCGAGGTCGATAATGTAGTTACCAGCGCGCAGAAGACCGTGGTCGTTGTTCCAGTCTTTTTGAAGCGCGACCTGAGTCCCGAAGCTGTTTTCCAGATAGGCCTGAAGTTTTGGACCTGTCTGAGCGTTGAGCAGGATCACTGGGACATCCACCCCTTTGTCATTCTGTTTAAAAAAGACTGGGATTTTGTTTTTCTTTGCAAACTGCGCGATGAAGTTTCTGTGGTTCAAGTGGCTATCGAGATCGATAGTCTTGGCCACCTGGGCGTCCATCTTAGGGAGCATGGACTTGATGATCTTCATACAATCTTCGGCGTGGACCGAGGTTGGAAGAGAGTTAAAAAGGGCCAGTAACAGAACAAAAACAAAAGCTTTAAATTTCATTTTCACACCTATGAGAATGGTTCTCATTAATAAAAATAGACGAAATCTAAATACTTATCGGAAAGTCCGACAAAAACATTAAAGTATTAAAGTTTTTTGATCAGGTATTCGATAAGAAACCAAGTCCTTTTAAGGAGTTTTAGGTGAAAAAATATATTATTGCTTCAAATTTAATGGCCCTGGTACTTTTAGGCGGATGTGCAACGACGGCTCCTCATAAAGAGCGTGTGGTCGCTTCCAAAGAATATGAATGCCGTTTCAGTGAGACTATCGGTGGAGAAAAGACTGATTTCGTCTTCAATCCTAATGGACTTAAGCTGCAGATCATTGCCCCTAAAGCGGGAACAGAAGTCGTTTTCCTTGAGGAAGATAACTTTATCTCAGGTGGATTCACTTATGCTCAAGCAGCTAAGAAGGCCACGGACTGGGATGTTTCTAAGATTGAGTTTCTTTCATTTACAACCAATCCAAAAGTGACAGTGGACTTCAAGCGCACACCCGCTTCAAAGAAGATGACTGTTACAAAATTCTGCTCTCTTTAAACAATAAAAATTATTCAAACGCCGGAGTCTTTTTGTCAAAGAATAGACTCCGTCAATTTATTTACACCAGCTAACAAAAACTTTCATTCGCAAGTGATCTATTGCTAATCAGTTTCAATCATTGCGACCATAAAATACAAACATAAATCAAGGATGATATATGAATTCGAAACTTTTAGTTGTTTCACTATTCTCGCTCGTTTTCTCTCTATCTGCTCATGCGACACCGTTCAACGGCTACATCGTAAAAGTTAAAAAAGGCTCAAACTTCTTATCTAGCAAAGCAATCTCAACTTACGGACAAGTGACAAAAACTGCTGATACTGGTTTTGGAACTTTCGCTCGCCTGGAGACAAATAAAGGTCTTTCAGACAAAGCTATGCAGACACTTGCTAACAACCCGGACATCGAATACATCGAGCCCAATTACATCATCTCGCTTGAGAGTGTAAAAGGTGAAGCTCCAAAAGATGCTTCTTTTTCTAAGCAATGGGGTCTATCTAACAACGGTAAAAACGGCGGGATCTTCTCTCCGGGTATTGCTGGTGAAGATATCAATGCGATGAAGGCGTGGGACATCACAAAAGGTGCAACAGGTGATAAGACAATTAAGATCGCAGTTATCGATACAGGTGTGGAGTACACTCACCCTGATCTAAAAGCTCAAATGGATGTTAACCTTGCTGAGCTTAATGGAAAACCGGGTGTTGATGATGACGGAAACGGGTACGTAGATGATATCTACGGATACGACTTTGCTAATAAGGACGGTGACCCGGCCGATGGACATGGACACGGGACTCACTGTGCAGGTGTTATCGGTGCTGGCCACAACAACATCGGTGTTGCTGGTGTGATGGCCAACGTAAAAATCGTTGCGATTAAATTTCTTTCAGACAAAGGTTCAGGAGAAACAATCGATGCTATCGCAGCTATCGACTACGCTATTAAAAGAGGCGTAAATGTTATGTCGAACTCATGGGGTGGTGGAGATAAAGAACAATCACTTCTTGATGCCATCACAGCAGCTGAGCAAGCGGGCATTACTTTTGTTGCGGCAGCAGGAAATGAGTCAAACAATAACGATTCAACTCCAAGCTACCCGGCAAACTACGACGTCTCAAACGTCATTTCAGTAGGGTCTTATACATCTGCTGGAGCAAGATCAAGTTTCTCTAACTATGGCCTAAAGACTGTTCACGTAACAGCTCCAGGCTCGACGATCCTTTCAACTTACAAAGGCTCGTACGCTAACCTTTCAGGAACTTCGATGGCCACTCCACACGTTTCTGGGGTTGTAGGGCTTCTTCTTTCAAAAGAACCGGGACTTACACCTGCTGAAATTAGAGAAAGACTGATAAGAACGTCAACTCAGACGACTAAACTAAAGTCTTCTTCACTATCTGGCGGGCGTGTAGATGCTTACCGTGCACTAATGAACAACTAGTCATTTGCCTAAAAATGCGTTAAAAAGGGCCCATATATTATATGGGCCCTTTTATTTTTTAGGACGACAGTGACAGAACAAACCAGCAGACCATTTACCGTTAAAAAAAGTGTGAAAGAGGGCGACCCTCTTGTCATGATCGACTTCCTGGAAAAACACACAAAGCTTTCAAAGAGTGTTTTAAAAAAAGTTCTCAATAACGGTGGAGTCTGGTTAAGAAAGCTTAACAACTCAAAGAGACTAAGAACCAGAAGAGCGACAGCTGAACTCACTAATGAATCCCATGTAGAATTCTTTTTTGATCCTCGTTACCTTTCTTTAGAAGTTCCAGAGTCGCGCGAAGTTTTAGCACAGAAAGAATGGGGGATTTGGTACAAACCACCAGGGCTTTTATCTCAGGGGACAGACTTTGGTGATCATTGCAGTATTTTAAGACAAGTTGAGAAGGCCAAAGGGAAAGCTTACCTGATTCATAGGTTGGACCGCGAAGCACACGGGCTTATGGTCTTTGCTTACACTCATCATGCGGCCGGTTCACTTTCAAAGTTGTGGCAAAACAGTGATGTCGAAAAATTTTATAAAGTTGAAGTCGTAGGTAATATCCAAAAAAGATACCCATCAGGCGGCGAAATTAAATTCCAGATTGATGGGAAAAACGCTTACACTACATTTACGATACTGGAACAAAAAGAACACACGGCCATTCTTCTCGTGCAAATTCATACGGGAAGACTTCACCAGATCAGACGTCACTTCGAGGAGCTGGGTTATCCAGTTTTGGGCGATCCAAAATACGGAACAGGAAATAAAAATAGTGAAGGTATCCGTTTGATGGCCTACCAGCTAAAATTCACTGATCCACTTTCAAAGAAAGCTATTAATTTTGAATTGTCAGACGTAGCTTTCTAATTCTATTGCGGTAGAAAGCAATCAGGAAAACACACATACATGTCAGACCGATCGCAAGACCGATCCAAAGGCCGCGTGCCTCCATGCCATTTTTGTAGGCAAGGTATGCTCCAATTGGAAGACCGATTACCCAGTAAGAAATAAGTCCCAGGATCATCGGTATTTTAGTTTCGTTAAGCCCTCTCATGACACCCGATAAAACCACCTGCACACCATCCGGGATTTGAAAAATTCCTACCCAGAATAAAAGCGCACTTCCGTATAAAATAACCGGTTCATCTAAAGTGGCCAATCCCATGACCTGTTTGGGAATTAAGAGATAAATGGTGGCGAAGATAACCTGAAGAACCAAGACAAGGGTAATGGAGCCCAGGCTGTAGCGGATAATTCCTTCAAGCGATTTTTTTCCAAATTGCTCACCGACTAAAACTGAAATAGCGCTACCTAGTGCTAGTGGAACCATAAAAGTCAAAGAGGTGATATTGATGACTAAACTTTGAGCGGCCCCGGCCACCAGGCTCATTCCACCAACTAAAATAGTGACCACAGAAAAAATCAAGACTTCACATAAAAGGGCAAAAGCAATCGGAGTTCCGAGCTTTAAAATTTTTCTGATAGATTCCATGTTCTGCTCAGCTTTAAATTCAGTCACAAACTTCATATAAATAAAAACAGTGATGGCCATAAGAAAGCGACACAGTAGAGTCGCGATGGCCGCTCCTTTGATGCCGAAGCCCCCAAAGCTGCCATAACCAAACATGAAGAAAATATTTAAAAAGACGTTAACGACATTATAGAAAAGAATAATCGCATTAGGCGCATAGGTGTGCCCCTGGGCCTGTAAGTAATCTTTTGTTGCCTGAAAAACAAAGGCCGGAAAAAGTGAGATCGATGTGATTTGCAGGAATGTGATCACATGAGGAACAATTTCAGGAGTCAGTTTAAAGTAACCGATATAAAGATCGGCGTAAAAAAGAATCGTGCTCAGAATGAGTGAGAGAAAAAAACTCACATAATAAGCATTAAAAAGGAGAGTTGGGTCTTTTTTTCCTTCACCTTTAAGTTGTGAGGCCAGAGGTCCGGTGCAAAGGAGGATCCCCACGCCAATCATTAAGAAAGGGGAGAAAATCGTCGCGGCCACACCTATAGAGGCTACGGCCAGGCTGGAGTAGCGCCCGGCCACCATGATATCACCTACACCAAACAACATTTGTCCGATCTGACCTGCGATAATTGGCAGGGAGAAAATCAATATTTCTTTAGCTGTGGCGATATTTTTTCTTAGTGACATTGCACAGTAGTTTACAAATAATCTTTTACTATAGACAATGAAATTATATTAAAAGAAAGGATTCTTCAGTGGAAAATAATAAATCAGCTGTGCGCGAAGACAAAGCGGACATCAACTCGGCCACTTCGACAAAAAAAGGGCTTCAGGCCGTTATTGAAAATGTGTTTAGACGCTTTTCAACAGCAGGATTTGTCCTGTTTTTACTTCCTATCGCCGTTGTTTTTATTTTCTGTATCGCAGTGGCACTGACTCCTGGAATTATGCTGTTTCAGTGGGCTTCAGACGTCGTTGTGAATTATCCCTTTGTCTTAAAAGCTTTCTGTTATGGGCTTTGTGGAGGAGGGGCCTTTATTAGTTTTATCTTCACTTTAATTTTTATTGTCCCTTTGATGAACCTACCATGCCTGCCTTTTGTGAAGTCATACAGGGGTGCGTGGTTTTCGATTGAATCTATTCCATGGTTCTATCACAATGCTTTAACTTATCTGGTTCGTTACACGGTTTTAGATTTCTTAACACCTTCTCCTTTAAATATTCTATTTTTCAAAATGATGGGAATGAAGATTGGAAAAGGAGTTATGATTAACTCTTCAAATATTTCAGACCCATGTTTAATTAAATTAGGCGACTACGTAACGATTGGTGGCTCTGCTTACATGATGGCCCACTACGGGATGAAAGGATTTCTTATTATCGATAAACTTCACATCAAGCGTGGAGCGATGATTGGTCTTTCAGCAAAAATCCTTGGTGGTGTAACTATCGGAGAAAAAGCAGTGGTTGCTCCTAACACAGCGGTTCTGCCTAAAACCATTATCAAAGATGGTGAGAAGTTTGGTGTGCCTGTTTCTAACAGCTCATCGACAGTGACTGAAGCTTCTTAATCTTAAGATTATTTTACCGCTTTATACATCGAGAGTGCACGTTCTCGTTGCTCTTTATAGGCAACGATTGGGTGAGGATAATCTCGGCCGACAAAACATCCTGCTGCGGCCTGCTCTAGTGGAGTAGAATCATGTGGGTGATGGATTGTTTTGCTGGAAAACCTAGCAAGCTCCGGACACCACATTTTGATGTAATCACCTTTAGGATCAAATTTTTCAGATTGGTTATAAGGATTAAAGATCCTGAAGTAAGGCTGGGCATCGACACCTGTTGAAGCACTCCATTGCCAACCTCCATTGTTGGCCGCCATGTCGTAATCGAGAAGCTTTTCAGCGAAGTATCGCTCACCCCATCGCCAGTCGATTAAAAGAGTTTTAGTTAAAAATGAGGCCACAACCATACGCAATCGATTATGCATCATTCCCGTGGTGTTTAAACACCTCATGGCCGCATCGACTAATGGGTAACCGGTTTCTCCATTGCACCATTTTTCGAAATCTTCTTTTTTTCCTAACCACTTGATTTGATCATACTCGGTTCTAAAGCAGTGAGTGTCTACTCCAGGGTAAGCGTCGAGGATCATCTGATAGAAATCGCGCCAGATAATTTCTGAAAGCCAGGTTTGATGGCCTTCGGATTTTTTTTCTATAGAGGCCCGGATCATATCACGGATAGAAAGATTGCCCATGCGAATGTAGGGTGACAAAAGAGAAGTTCCGTCAATAGAAGGAACATCTCTTGCCGTTTTATAATCCTCAATGCGGTTTTTAAAATCTTTAAGACGTCTTTGTGCTTCCAGTGCTCCACCTCTTAAAGCGGATTCAGTTTCCACAAAACAAATATCGTAGTACCAGTTATGTTCCAGAATGTTCTTGGAATTTTTATAAGGGGCCAGTTTTTTTAAGTCGCCTTTATATTCCGGGACGCGGGATTCTTGAGCGTGAAAAATCTCCAGCCATTTATTTTTATAAGGAGTAAAAACTTTATAAATTTCCTGCTGACCGTTGAGCACCTCTTTTTTCTCGAAAAAGACATGATCTTTATAATTAAAAACGTGGATACCTTTTTTGAATAAGTTTTTTTCTACTTTTTGATCTCGCTCTTTGGCGTAAGGCTCATAGTCGCGGTTGAAAAACAGGGCCTCAATTTTAAAATCTTCGATAATTTTGGGAATTTCCTCTACTGGATTTCCGTAGCGGACAATGAGGCTTGAGCCGTGTTTGTTTAAAACGGATTCAATCTCTTTTAGCGAGTCCATAATGAAAGTGACTCTGGAGTCATTTTTGTTGTGAAGTTTTTCCAGAATATTGCTATCAAAAATAAAAGCAACATAAGTCTCATCTGAATTCTTCAGTGACTCCGAAAGAGCGTAGTGATCATGAAGTCTTAAATCGCGTCTTAACCAAACAAGGGACTTTTTCATTTTTATTTCTACTTTTTGTCGAACATTTTTGCAAAGGCCGCTTCTATTGTCGGGTATTGGAAGGTAAAGCCTGCCTCTGGAAGCCTTTTTGAAACCACGGCCTGTGAGTCCAAAATAACAGAAGACATCTCTCCGAAAGCAATTTTAAGTGCAGCCGCCGGAACTGGTATTAGTGTCGGCCTATGAAGAGCATCGCCCAGGGCCTTGGTGAAATGAAAATTATCGACCGGGTGAGAAGTAGAGCCATTATAGATGCCACTATAGCGATCGTCTGCGGCTGCCTTTACATAAAGGTCCACAAGGTCATCAAGATGAATCCAACTCATGACGTGATCGCCCGTTCCGATAGGGCCTCCCAGGCCTAGTTTGAAGGGAGGAAGCATTTTTGCTAGGGCACCTCCGTGAGCTTCAAGGACGACGGCCGTGCGGACAATAACTGTGCGTTTGCAATTTTTCAACGTATGGGCGGCGGCTTCCCAGTCTTTGCAAAGGGAGGCCAGGAAGTTGTTGGCCAGCTTTGAATCCTCTGTAAGAGCTTCATTAGTGTTAACGGGGTAAATTCCTACAGCAGAGGACGAAATAAAAAAATCCAATGGGGTGCTACGGTTCTGGTTAATGACGCTTGTTAACTGGATTGTTGACTCGACCCGTGATGAGTGGAGTTTCTTTTTTTGCTCATCACTCCAGCGTTTTGCCGCGATGTTTTCACCCATTAGGTTGATCACTCCATTTATTCCGGAGATGCTTTCAACTGGGGGAGGTGTTGAAGTGTCTTGCCATGAGAAGGCCTTTACATTTGGGTGATTAAAAACAGGGGCCAGGTGGGAGGTATTTCGTGTGAGGATATGCAGCTCGTGCCCTTCATTAAGGAGCTTCTCGCTTAGTCTCGTCCCGACAAAGCCTGTGGCACCGGTGATTAGTATTTTCATCTTTATCTCCTCTTCGAAAGTTTTTTTTTTTAGTTCTTTAAACAATTCTTGTGCAGTTTCTTAGATCATTATAGTTTTATGTTATATTTTTACTAGAAGGACGATGTTATAATTGAGTTCGACATTTTCTAGACGCGAAGGAATTAAATTGGTCAGTACTACTTACACTATTCAAATGGCGTCTAAGCTCTCGGGGGTTGGTGTCCACACAATCAGGGCCTGGGAAAAGCGTTATAAGGCTCTTGTACCCATTCGTGATGCCTCGGGGCACAGGACCTATTCAAAGACAGATGTTGAAAAGCTGCAGCTTTTAAGTGAATTGTGTTTGCTTGGTTACACTATTTCAAAGGTGGCCCCTTTATCTATTTCAGAACTCAAAGAATTGCTGATTGATTTGGGTAAGTCGGAGGCAAGTCTTGAGCAGGGCGATTTCAATTTAGTTAATGAAGTGAAGCCATTAGTTGACTCTTCCCAGTCAATGGCCATTTTAACTTTTGCTTTAAAAAGTTATAAATTAGATATTATTTCTCTGGAGCTCACGAAGCTCAAGCAAACACTTTCACCGCGCGATTTTGCTCTGGACATACTAATGCCTCTTTACCGCTTAAAGCAGGAGTGTGTTTCTACAGGGGAGTACACGTCGACTCATGGCGAGGCCTTGCGTGCACTTTTAAGATTTCATTTAGGGCATCACTTATTTCACTCACCGGCCAAAGAAAAAAGCAAAGTGCATATTCTGATTAGTGGAATGGAAGGGGATCTACAGGATATCGAGTTGGGAATCATTGGACTGCTATGCAGTCATTATGGACTCCCTTACACATACCTGGGAGCAGATATTAGTTATGAAGCTCTCAGCGAAGTGGCCAAGGCACTTGAAGTAAGCACTGTCATTCTTGGGCCAACTAATGTGCTGGCACAATTAGGGAAGGGGCATTTCCAAAATTACGTTGAAAAACTTTTGATGAAACTAAATCCTGCGGTTGAGTTAATTGTGGCCGGAAAATCTGAGCTTGATATGGAAAAGATCTCATCAAAGCGCCTTAATGTTTTTAAATCCATCGAAGCTGTTGATGAGTATCTTTCAAATATCGTTTACTAGAGAATCTTTTTAATATCCTTTAAAATTTCGCCTGGTTTATCATTCGGAGCGTATCTTTCCACCGGTTGACCTTCTTTGTTGACTAGGAATTTCGTAAAATTCCATTTGATGGCCTGGGTGCCAAGAATTCCGGGAAGAGATTCTTTTAAATAAGAATAAACCGGAGCCGTGCTCTTGCCGTTGACATCTACTTTCGCGAAGAGGGGGAAACTTACATCATATGTGAGAGAACAGAATTTTTTAATTTCTTCTGCATCACCTGGCTCCTGTGCTCCAAACTGGTTGCATGGGAAGGCCAGAATTTCGAGACCCTGGTCTTTGTATTCTTTGTAAATTTGTTCTAGTTCAGTGTACTGAGGTGTAAAGCCGCACTTTGAAGCAACATTGACAATAAGTAGAGTCTTTCCCTCGTATTGCTTAAGAGATTGAGTCTTTCCGTTGATATCAACAACCTCATAATCGTAAATAGACTTCGCCATATTTTTCTCCCTAAAGATAATGAATTTCCTTTTAAAAATCCTAGGGGAAGAATACCATAGAAGCTAGGAATTTTTATCGTGACTGAGGTTTAATATGGATATTATTCAGATCAAAGATATTTCCAAGTCCTATGGACTGGATTTTTCTCTTCAAAATGTAAGTCTTAACGTCCAGAAAGGAAAAATTTTTTCGCTTCTTGGACCTAATGGCGCGGGTAAAACCACACTTGTAAAGCTGATGCTCAATCTACTGCATAGCGACTCGGGGACAATTGAAATCAACGGCCTTTCTGTGAGTGATAAAAATTCCAGATTAGGTATTGCTTTTATTCCGGAGAAATTTAATTTTTTCCCATTTTACACCGCTCGTGGAGTCTTGGAATTTTTTGGAAAGATGAAAGGGATTGAGGGAGCGGAGTTAACAGCGCAAGTAAACAACGCTTTAAATGAACTTCAGATTTCGGAGCTTTCGGAGAGGAAGCTTTCAAAGATGTCTAAAGGACAAGTGCAGAGAGTTGGATTAGCAAGTATCTTGATTGGCAACAATGATTTAATTATTTTAGATGAACCATTTTCAGGACTTGATCCTATCGGGATCAGAGATCTTAAAGACATCATCAGAAAATTAAAAGAACAAGGTAAAACTCTTTTTATCAATTCGCACATTCTCTTAGAGATGGAGCAGTTGTGTGATGAGATCGCCATTTTAAATAAAGGGAAGCTTCTATTTGCAGGCTCTGTCCCATCGGTCTTAGAAAAAGAAAAATCGCTAGATGATTTCTTTTACAAAATGGTTAACGGAGGAAGAGCTTAATGAAACCACAATACAAAGCTTTAATTCTGGATACGATTTTAAAAGAGTTAAGAAGTAAAACGTTGATCTTTATTTTTGTGGCTACAACGGCTGCACTTATTTTAGGTCATATGGTCATGAACCTGGTCAACACACAAATGGGTGGAGATGCGAGTTTCAGTCTTGCTGGGGTCGATGTTCTTTCGGTGAACTTCCGCATCCTCAACAGTGTGAGTTTTTTGGTCGCGGCGATTTTTGGTGTGAGTGTTTTCCGCTCTGACTTCCAAAACAATATCATCTATCAGTATCTGTCGTTTCCTATCAGCAGAGCGGAGTACTTTTTTGTCCGTGTTCTTGGGACGTGGTTGTTGGTTTTAGGTTATTACGCCTACTCATATGTCCTTTCAGCGATTCTTTTTTCTTTTGCTTTTAAGAAGATCGTCTTCACAGCGGGGCATTTAGGGGGATTTTGTATTCTTTCGCTTTATTTATTACAGGTCATCTTCATTTCAATTTTCTTTTCTTTGTTAATGAATAAGATCGGAGCGCTGTTTGCGACATTTATGAGTTGTATTGCTTCTGCTGTCGCTTATGCTACATTTGCCAAGCTTCCATACAATGAGTTTTTTGCAAACATGAATGCCTTTAAAGGAATCGGACTAGTGGTTTACGGCCTTTTCCCGCGCATCTCATTTTTAGCAGACACTTCAAACAACATTCTTTTTAGAGAGGCCATTCCGGTTAACCTTTGGGAACAGATCGCTCATTTGGTTATTATCAGTGGGGCCTATGTTTACCTGGCCAATTATTTTGTTAAGAAAAAGGACTTCTAATTGTATATTTTAGGGATCTCATGTTTTTACCATGACAGCGCCGCCGTCTTACTTAAAGATGGCGAAGTGCTCGCTGCGGTAGAAGAAGAAAGATTCACTAGAAAAAAACACGACAGCGCTTTCCCTGAACAATCCATTCTCTTTTGCCTGAGCACAGCAGGAATTGGATTAGGTGATATTGACTCCATCGTCTTCTATGACAAACCCATTTTAAAATTTGACCGTTTGCTAGAAACGTATTTTGCCAGTGCCCCAAAGGGACTAAAATCGTTTCTGCATGCTATTCCCATTTGGCTTAAAGAGAAAATCTACTTTAAGAAAATGCTTAAAGATGGATTAAAAAATATCTCAGATGAGAAAAAGCATCCGCCTGTTTATTTCAGCGAGCATCATCTCTCTCACGCGGCCTCTGCTTTTTTCCCATCACCTTACGAAGACGCTGCTATTTTATGTGTCGACGGCGTTGGTGAGTGGGCGAGTTCAAGTGCCTGGGTGGGATCAAAAAACGATATCTGGCCTCTCTTTGAGATTCAGTTTCCTCATTCATTGGGATTATTTTATTCGACATTCACTGGTTACTTAGGTTTTAAGGTGAATTCCGGCGAATACAAAATGATGGGCCTTGCTCCTTATGGCAAACCCATTTACAAAGATTTAATTCTGAAAGAGCTGATTGCTCTTTTTCCGGATGGAAGTTTTCAACTTAATTTAAAATATTTTAGCTTCACTAGCGAAAGTGGAATGTTTACAGAAGATTTTTGTAAGCTTTTTAACCATGCTCAGAGAAAATCAGAAGATAAAATTGAAGAGTTCCATAAAAACATGGCCGCTTCTGTTCAAGCAGTGACAGAAGAAGTTGTTCTTCATCTAGCTAAAGCAGTGAAAAATCTTTCAGGTAAAAAGAATCTCGTCATGGCCGGAGGAGTGGCGCTTAATTGTGTGGCCAACGGAATCTTAGTGAAGTCAGGACTTTTTGATAAGGTTTGGGTTCAGCCTGCCTCAGGAGACTCTGGTGGAGCTCTGGGGTGTGCACTGGCCTTCTATCACTTGCACTTGAAAAAAGAGCGTGTGGTCTCGGCGAACTTTCAAAAGGGCTCAATGCTTGGCCCTAGCTTTTCAAATGAAGACATAAAAAAACTTTTAGTAAAACATCATTTCTCATATCACGAATTCACCGATTCAGCTTCTTTAGACGAAGTGCTGGTCAAAGAGCATTTAGTGAAAGAAAAAGTCGTTGGTTTTTTTCAGGGGCGAATGGAATTTGGGCCAAGAGCTCTAGGATGCCGTTCAATTATTGGCGATGCCCGCGATACAAAAATGCAATCGGTGATGAATATAAAAATTAAAAAGCGCGAGTCATTCCGTCCTTTTGCTCCCATCGTTTTAAGAGAAAACGTCGAAGAGTATTTTGACTGGAAGGCTTCAGACGAAAGCCCTTATATGCTCTTTACGGCCCCGACAAAATCTAAAGAGCTTCCGGCCACGACTCACGTGGATGGGTCGGCGAGACTTCAGGTGATTGATAAGAATATTCACCCGCGGGTTCACGCTTTGATTTCGGCCTTTAGAAAAGAAACCGGATGCGCAGTTCTCATTAACACTTCTTTTAATGTGAGAGGTGAGCCAATCGTGTGCACGCCTTTTGAAGCTTTAAAATGTTTTATGACAACAGATATGGACACACTCGTGTTGGAAAATTTCATCATCGCCAAAGAAAAACAACCCGAAGCGGTAACAAAAGCTAAATGGGAGAGCGCTTATGCAGAAGACTAATACGCCTCCAACTGCTCATGATCTAAGAGTCTTTTCACTGATCGTCGCCATTGGTTTTAGCGTTTTAGGATGGCCGATTCCTATTTTAAGAGGAAAAGACATCCATGTACCGTTTCTCTTAGTGGCAGGACTGGTTTTTGTTTTTGGAATGGCTACACCTAGGTTGATGGTAAAGCCGCGTGAGATCTGGATTAAAATCGGAAACGTCTTAGGAAAAATCAACAGCACAATTATTTTCACCGTGATTTACTTCACTGTCTTTGCCGGCGTTGGTCTCATTTTTAGAATCATCAAAAGGGACAGACTCTTTATTAGATTTAAGAGCATAAAAAGCACGCTCGTTATGAAAAACGAGATTTCACCTTTTACTGATCCCTTCTAAAATTTTAAAAGAAAGAATAAACAAAAGGCGCTACCGCACTTCCCTGAGCGTAGATAACCAGCGCCCCAAAGAGAATTAAAAAGAGCAGAATAGGAAGCAGCCACCATTTTTTATGGCGTCCTAAAAAGCGGAACAGGTCTTTTAAAGTATCAAGCATAGATTAAATTCTATAGCTTAGATCTTGATAGTCAACCCGTCTTGTAATGAATTGAGGTAAGCTTTAATCGCCGGTATAAGTCCGGCCAGAGTTCCTACCACAAAGATGCCGGCCAGGTACCACCATTCTGTTTTTGAAAGCGGCTCAATTGGCAGATACACTGAGAAGTTTGACTCAAGCCATGGACGGACGAAATAAAGAAGTCCGTACATCGAAGCGACACCAAAGATACATCCCATCAAAACTAAAAAACTAGATTCATAGATGAGCAGGAAAAAAACATGGCGCGAGCTTGCTCCAAGAGACCTTAAAATGGCCATCTCACGTCTTCTTTCATTGATTGAAGTGTAGAGAGAAATAAGAATGCTCATGACACCAACGAGAAGAACACAAAGGCTCACGAGGAAGAGAATTTGTTCAACGTAGCCGATCGTCTCCCACATTTCCTGAAGAGAAAGGGCCGGGATAATCGCCATCACTGGCTCGTTCGGGTACATATCGATATTTCTTCTCATGCGAAGAACAGCGATGCGCGACTTTAGCTTCACCATAAAAGAAGTGAGCTGAGTGATTTCGATATTTTCTTTTTTAAAGCGCTCAGGATTGATCGCTTCACCACTTGGGACACCTGTTTCCCAGCCAAAGTGAATCGCTTCCATCCCTTGAAGCGTGATGTACACACCCGTATCAATCGGCGTTTGCGTCGGCGCCATGATCCCCACAATTTTAAAAGGAGTGTTGTCATGGGCCAGAACGGCTTCACTTGAAAGGCCGTGAGAGATCACAATCGGATCGCCCACTTTGTGTTTAAATTTTTTAGCGACTTCAGAACCCAGGACAACATCAAAAGTATCCGCAGGAAGGACTCCTTCCTGCATTTTGACTTCTTGGTCTCCGCGGAAGCGGTAGTGCTTGTAGAAGTTTTCATCTGTGGCGACCACGCGGAAACCGCGGTAAGCGTCACCTAAAGAAATAGGGATCGTCCACTCAACCTGTGGATTGGATTTAATATCATTATAAGTCGTCATCTTGATGTTGTTGACCGCTCCACCGATATGGAAAACAGTGTAAAGCAGAAGCTGAAGAGAGCCGCCCTTGGCCCCAACAATCAAATCCGTCTTAGAGATGGTGTTGGTGAAACCGTCTCTGGCCCCATTTCTGATGCGCTCAATTCCCAAGAAGAGAGTGACCGAAAGAGCGATGGATAAAACACACAGAAAGCTTGTGAACTTTCTGTTTTTGATAGATTTATAAGTTAGAAAATTAATCATGGTGGTTGATCTCTGGAAGTGAAATGGATCTTGCAAAATATGATCTTAGGCGCTCGTCATGGGAAACAAAAATCAGGGTGAATTTTTTCTTTTCCCAGACTTTCATTAAAAGATCCATAAACTCGCGGGTGTTTTTTTCATCGAGAGCACTGGTAGGCTCGTCGGCGATGATCATTTCAGGGTTTCCGATCAGGGCACGGGCAGCGGCCACACGTTGTTGTTGACCAATAGAAAGGTCAGTGACCTGTTTATTAATATGCTCGCGCAATCCAAGAGAGTCGATGAGTTCTTCGGCCTGGGCGTGGAAATCATGGTCCGCTCTTTTTTTATTGATCATACAAGGAAGAACAATATTTTCTTTAACCGTCAGGTAGGGGATAAGGTTGAAGATCTGGAAGATGTAACCAATTTTTTCTCCGCGAAGGTGATCGCGTTTACTTTGAGAAAGTTTGGTTAAATCCTGACCCAGGACACTGACTTCTCCTGAATTGGCCTTGAGAACTCCGGCCGTTAAGTTTAAGAGTGTGCTTTTCCCATGTCCTGAAGGACCGTAGAGAAAGACCTTTTCGCCGGATTCAATATCAAGCTGGTCAATGTTGATGACCAGCTTGTTATGATTAGGATAAGAGAATTTACATTGCTTAAGTGAAATGGCTTTTGTCATGAGACGCTTCTTGAAAGGAGAGCATTATAGTTTAAATTGCTCCACAGCTTTTGTTACATTAATAGTCTTAGTCTCTGAGCCAACTAAGTCAATCTGTAGTTTTTTAATGCGAGTGAAATATTTTTTAATGGCCACTGACACTGTTGAACCTTTTGGGTCTTGAGCGCATGTGATCTTAGCTTTAGCTTCGATGTCACTGTGGATACCAGCTTCTTTTTTCCCTGCTGGTTTTTCATCGTGATCTTCCATTTCCTGCTCAAATGAAGCTTCTCCGATAGAGCAGCCTAGTTTCGCATCTAGAGTGATCAGTTTCGTCAGTAGATCTTTTTTCCAAAGATTTTGAGCGTCGGTGAATGTTTTCTTTTCTTTGTCTGTTTTTGGAGCGTATTCGAATCCGATAAAAGATTCAGCTGGTCCATCGATATCTAGTTCAATTGTTTTTCCATCAACGGCCATTTCTAATTTGATTGAACCGTGTTCATGGGCCCCAAGGCCTTTTCCGTGGTGGTGTTCACCAGCGAATGCTTGAGTAGAGAGAATAAGGGCAAGTACAAGAGTTAGTTTTGTCACGGGTGTGCTCCTTGTGGTGACGGTGGTGTATAAGTCTTCAGTTCTTTCATCTTGAGTCCTTCCATTTTAAAAGATGACTCTAGATCTGCGTTTGTTTCCACCGCAAGCTTTCCCGTGAGCTCGATTGGATAAAACGAAGGTTTAACTTTTGATCCTTTTTTCATTTTCACCAGTACCAGTTGGTTTGGTGGTGGAGGTGGAACGTGCATACATGCTGGCACGTATGGCATGAAAAGAAACTCCACAATTTCTTTTGCTTCATAATCAAGTGGCATCATAAAGCCCTTGATCGTCACTTCTTTCCCCAGAACTTTTTGCAGGTCTGGTTTAATAACGTTCTTTTTTGTTTTAGTGTCAAAGTCCAGGGTCTTTAAAGTTTCCCATGGGACATCAAGAGCAAAAGCACTCATTGAAAGTAGTAATGTCAGTGCTCCCGTAAGCATTGTCTTTTTCATTTATAACCCCTGACTTTTTGCACACTGTTCACAGACAGCGAAGATCTCCAGTCTGTGTTGAATGTTGCTATAACCCTTTTTCTGTAGATTCAATTCAATCTTTTCCATTAGACAATCGTGGAACGATTCGATCTTTTTACAGATTTTGCAAATGATGTGGTGATGGTGGTGGTGAGGATCGTTGTACTCAAAATGGGCCATGTCTTTTTCCAGGAAAGACGTATTAACCAGCTGGGCATCAACGAATTGATTAAGACAGCGGTAAATAGTGGCCTGGTCGCAAGAATTTTTTGGCAATTTCTTGAGGATATCCTCAGCGGTAAAGGGTCCGTGCTCTTTTATTAAGAGACCCAAAATAAGTTTTCTAGGGGCGGTTATAGAGAGCCCTTTTTCCTTAAGAAGCGAAATACAAAGAGCGTCTCGCTCTTGTTCCTTTTTTGGATTTAAAATACCCATAATTTGACCCGTCCTTAGGCGATTTTATAGGGAAAATATTTGATTTGCAAGTGGTTTGCAAATACATTTTTACCCTTTTTTAGGTTTTCGTTTATCATCTATAGTATGGAATTAAAGATCCTTTTAGTCGAACCCAATGATTCTGTTGGGGAGCTTATATCCAAGAACCTGGAAAGGGAATTTGGAGCAAAAACCATCCATTATAAAAGTGGGGCCGAAGGTGTAGAGGTCGTCAAAAAGGGCGAGTATTTTGATTTATTCGTTGTCCGCAATAATTCCGAAGAAACGGCCGATCATCCTAGCGAGGCCATCGCGGCCCTTTTTCTCAATGTGATTTATGATGACTCTTTAAGAACACCATTGATCGTTATTGGTGAGTTCGAACACACCTATAAAAAATTTGCGATGGTTTCTGACCGCCTGAGAATTGAGGAGCTCAACCGATTGGTGCTGAAAGCTCTTAACCTTAAAAAGGAAGAGTTCTCTCATTTAAAACTTCCGGACTACATTCCGTTTCCTATCAATTATTTTTACCTAATGAATCTTTCACCATGTGACGTCTATATTAAGCTCGCTAAAAAAAGCGGGGATGAGTATGTGAAGCGACTGCACTTTGGCGAGAATTTTACTAAAGAGAGTTTAAAAAAATACGAAGACCTGGGGCTTAGAGAGTTCTTCATTCTTAAAGAAGAGCGCGAGCTATTTATGAATGGTCTTCTTACTCAATCGCTGAGAAATCTTAAAAAACCTGTAACGATTGATGAAGCCGTGGTGAAAACAGGGGACTCGTTTGTCATCAGCAGCGATCTTATTAAGTCTCTAGGAATCACATCTACCTGCGTGGCCATGGTTGATCAGACTGTTCATCAAATCAGAACGCAGATTACTAAAACGGATAAGCTGGGCACACTTCTCAGAAAACTTTTAGACAATCAACTGAGTTACTCTTATAGAAGATCCTACCTTATATGCCTGATGTCTTACACACTTCTACCCAAGATGGAATGGGGAAGTCAGGACCAGCAGTCAGTAATGCTCGAGAAACTCTCAATGGTGAGTTTCTTTCACGACATTTACCTGGATGATGAAAAGCTTCTTAAGATTATGGACAACGAAGCTTTAAAAAAGGCCAACCTTACTCCGCGAGAAAGAGATGCCGTTTTAAATCACGCCCATCAGGCGGCCTTATTAGTTCAAAGTTACCCGAGACTCCCGCAAGGAGTCGACATCATCATTAAACAGCATCACGGTGTTTCTAATGGAGTAGGCTTCCCAGAGGCGATCACCGCCGGGATTTCGCCGATGGCGATTTTCTTTGTGGTTATTGAAGATTTTGTGACGACTCTTCTAGAGCAGGGAAATGAACCGAATTTTGCCGTGATTCTCTCGCATCTCAAACTGCGCTACCAACTTCCGACCTACAGAAAAATTGTGGCGGAAATTGAGCACATGTTAACCAAAAAATAATTTCTAAAAATTATAGTTGTAGCCAAAGAGTCCACCGAACTCCAGCTTGTCAGCGTTCATTGTTGGCGAGTTTCTCACATCTTTATTAACCAGCTTGGTATTGAGTGCTCCCATTAATGAAGACTTCTCTGTAAGCTTATAGACCGGAAGAATCCCGACACTTGGTTGAAGGTAGTTATTAAGGTGGTATTCGCGGCGAGTGGCCGTCGCTTCATGAGATCTGACGTTATAATAGTACTCAGCGTACTTATCATCAAACCAATCCAGGCCGAAGTTGGTTAAGAGAAAAAATCTCTCTGAAATTAAGAACATCTTTCCATAATTAAACTGCACCACTGTTCCTTTAGAACGACCGTGTATATCGTGAGAGATATTTAAACCGTAGCTAAAAAACTTTGCCGAGATTCCAGCAAAGGACGAATCTTTTCGTGGGATCATTCCCGCGCCATGATAGCGATCACCATCGCGTTTAATAAAGAGGGTGACGTTTGCCATCCTGGAACCAAGGGCCATAAATGAGAGGCCTTGAGGCCCAACAGAAACCCGGCCATAACTTGCTTGCACAATAGGAATGGGTTTGACGAGCCATTTTTTATCCATGTTTTCGTATGTGTTTCCTTTGCGCAAATTCTTTTTAAAAACAAAACCGGCGCCAAGTGAAGCACTCCATTCTCGGGCATCTTCGGCGCGGGCAAAAGTTGTTGTCAAAAGGAAAAAAAACAGGAGCAGGGTTGTAGTTTTCATATCTAATGATCATAAAGGATTCCATAAAAAATAAAAGAGCACTCATTTGCTTGGTTATTTAGACAAAGCTTCTGCAAGAAATTGACAGATTAATTTCCAACCGAAATTTAAAGAAAGTGTCAGGATAGAATTACGTTTTGATTTTCATCGTTTGTTACGGAGGACATATATGAAAAAATCTCTATTACTTAGTTCACTTGCACTAACTATGACACTTTCAACTGCAAGCATCGCTTGTGACCAACACGGAAATTCTGGATTCCTTCCTGAAAACAACCTTTCTATCGGTGTAAACGATAAAATGGCAGGGGATATGACAGAAGAGCGCTTCCTTTCAATCATCGGACGCGTAGAAGCTGTATACTCACCAATCATTTCTGAAATGGGTGCAACTCTAAAGATGAATAACCTTTGGACTAACAACACTGTAAACGCTTCAGCTCAACAGTACGGGACTACATGGCAAGTAAACATGTACGGTGGACTTGCTCGTCACAAACTGACAACTGACGATGGTTTCATGATGGTAGTATGTCACGAACTTGGTCACCACATTGGTGGAGCTCCAAGATACGACAGAAACACTGACTGGGCATCTAACGAAGGACAAGCTGACTACTTCGCAGGTCTAAAGTGTATGAGAAGAGTTCTTCAAAATGACGACAACATCGCAATCGTTGCAGGTATGACGATCGATGCAGAAGCGACAAAACAATGTCAGGCCGTATATAAGTCTGAATCTGAAGTAGCTCTTTGTCAGCGTATTGCAATGGCAGGTAAGTCACTTGGATCACTTCTTGGATCACTTGGTGGAAATGCTAACGTAAACTTCAATACGCCTGATAAAAAAGTTGTAAGACAAACGAACGATG
The DNA here is from genome assembly GCF_058446905.1 of Bacteriovorax sp. As-1. NCBI lineage: Bacteria > Pseudomonadati > Bdellovibrionota > Bacteriovoracia > Bacteriovoracales > Bacteriovoracaceae > Bacteriovorax > Bacteriovorax sp. As-1. Next base: position 182,720 of record NZ_CP184341.1, on the reverse strand, counting down.
CTCACCCACAAGCTCAGTGTCGTCTGGATACTTACTTCCAAGGTATGTTATGTGATAAGTCGATCGACGAAAATGTTTCTAAAGATGATGCTATCCCAGGAACATGTATCAAGAAAGATGGTTACGCTCGCGGTGTTCGTCCACTTTGCTGGTACAAACCAGGCGCTGGTGAGATCTAATCGTCAAAATAATTACGCCAAAAAATTGACAGTAGGGGCTTCTTCGGAGGCCCCTTTTTTATTTTTTCCCAATGAAAAACCTTTTCTGTCATTATCCGTCCTGAAATGTCAGGTAATGAAAGAATATTTTCTTTTCCAGATTGATTTTAAATCGCAAGAATTAACTCATTCCTAATATTTGTTACGGAGGACTTTATATGACAAAAGGGATTTTAGTTGCACTGATGGCAACGACTTTATCTTTCCAAGCATTTTCTTGTGACGTTCACGGAACTGGTGGATTCGCTCCAGAAAATAACCTAAAAATCGCTGTAGGCGACAAAGCTGCAAACAACATGACTAAGGAAATGTTTCTTAATGCAATCAGCCGCGTATCTTCTGTTTACGAGCCAATCGTAAAAGAAAAAGGCGGAAAGCTAGTTATGAACAACAGATGGGATGACGAAACAGTTAACGCGTCAGCTCAACAAATGGGTACTACTTGGCAAGTTAACATGTATGGAGGTCTTGCTCGTCACCCTCTAGTCACTGTTGATGGATTCATGATGGTAGTATGTCACGAACTAGGTCACCACATTGGTGGAGCTCCTAGAAAAGGCGGATGGGGATCTGCATGGGCTTCTAACGAAGGTCAAGCTGACTACTTCGCTGGTCTAAAATGTATGAGAAGAGTTCTTGAAAACGATGATAACATTGCAGTCGTTTCAAAAATGGAAGTAGATGCTGAAGCAACTGCAAAATGTCAGCAAATCTACAAGTCTGAGTCTGAAATCGCTCTATGTCAGCGTGTGTCAATGGCAGGTAAGTCACTTGCTATGCTTCTTGGTGACCTAGGTGGAAACTCAAACGTAAAATTCACAACTCCAGATACATCAAAAGTATCTAGAACTAACGACAACCACCCAGCTGCTCAATGTCGTCTTGATACATACTTCCAAGGATCTCTTTGTGATAAAGCGATCTCTGATGATGTAGACGGAAAAGATGCACTAAAAGGTGTATGTCTTAAGAGAGATGGATACGAACTAGGTATGCGTCCTCTTTGCTGGTACAAACCAACAGCTGCTGAACTATAATTTTCTAAACTGAAAGTCATATAAAAAAGGGTCAGATTATTCTGGCCCTTTTTTATTTTTAAGAGTTTTATTAGAAGATGATGAAGACTCTCATTCTCACTGAAAAACCATCTGTTGCTCGCGACTTTGCCATGGCCTTAGGGGCTTCTGGAAAAGGACAAGATGGCTTTATCGAAAATGATCAATACGTCATTACCTGGGCGATCGGGCATTTGCTTGCTCCTTACGACCCCGAAGACTACGATGCCGCTTACAAGAAGTGGAGTTTAAACACACTTCCCATTATTCCTTCTGAGTTTAAATTTAAAGCTCAGCCTAAAACTAAAAAACAACTTGATGTGATTAAAAGAATCCTCAAGAGAACTGATATTGAAAAACTCATTGTCGCTACCGATGCTGGACGCGAAGGAGAGCTCATTGCCCGCCTGATTTTAAATGAAGGGCGCTCAAAGGTGAAAGCTTTCCGTTTCTGGACATCAGCGGCCCTCACTAAAGATGTTATTCATCAAGAGATGAAAAAGTTAAAACCTCTCTATGAATACGACCGTCTTTTTATCGCTGGTCGCGCCCGCCAGAAGGCCGATTGGCTTGTGGGGATGAATCTCTCAAGACTTGCCACGATTAAACTTAATGATCTTTTTTCTATTGGAAGAGTACAGACTGCGGTTTTAAGTCTGCTGGTTGAAAGAAGAAAGGCGATTGATACCTTTATTCCGCAGGATTATTTCGAGTTCAAAGGGAAATTTAAATTTAAAAATGGAATCGTTTCGGCCTATTGGTTTGATCCAAAGAAAAAAGAAGATGAAAAGAGGCAAGACAAGCGCGATTTTTTCGATGATCTTCTAAAAAAAGTTCAAAATAAGAAAGCTGTCATTACTGTCTTAAATGAAACAGAAAAGACTTCTTACCCGCAGGGTTTATACTCTCTGACTGAGCTTCAGAGACAGGCCAACATGCTTTATGGCTTTTCGGCCTCAAGGACGCTGGAGATTGCCCAGTCTCTTTATGAAAAATACAAGTGTCTTTCTTATCCGAGAACTGATTCAAAAGTAATGGCCACTTCATCGTTTGATATGGTGAGGGGATTAGTTTTTAAATTTAAAGAAATCTATCCGGAACATTTTGAAAAATTTGCTGGTTTTAAAGTCAGTGTAAAAAATAGAACAGTCTTTGATGATTCAAGACTGACGGATCATCACGGTTTAATTCCTTTAAAAGACTTTAGCGGTGATGAGTCTTCTCCTGAAGGAAAGATTTTTCATTTGGTTTTAAAGCGTTTTATTTCAAACTTCCTGGAAAACCACCGCTACCTGGAAACAGATGTTGAAATTACCTGCGAAAATAACCATTTTAAGGCCCGTGGGAAAAAGATTATCGAGATTGGTTTTAAAGCACTAGAGGGGAGAGAAAGTGAAGAGATCCTTCCGGAAATCACGCTTAATGAAGAAGGTGTTTTTGGAAGTGGAGAAGTGGAGTCGAAAAAGACTAAACCTCCTTTTGAATACACTGAAGCCTCACTTTTATATGACATGACTAATCCGGCGAGACTGGTTAGTGAATCTGATTTGAAAAAGATTTTCAGGACTGAAATTGGTCTTGGGACTCAGGCGACTCGCGCACAAATCATCGAGACACTTTTAAAAAGAAACTACGTTGAAAGAGCGGCAAAGAACTTAAAAGCGACTGAAAAAGGAATTCTTCTCGTCGATAGACTAAACGATATGCCCAAAACACGTGAACTCACCAGCGTCTCGCAAACAGCGAAGCTAGAGCTTGCACTTCAAAGTATGGCCGAAGGGGAGACAGACGACTTGGATTTCTTAGACAAGATCAACGACTTCATTCAGACGGCAACTAATGAGTGGAAGTCGATTGAAGGTGTCCCTCGTGATAAATCAAAACCAAAATCTTACGGTGGAAAAACCTACGGGCCAAAAGTCCCGGCGAAGGTCTCGAACCTTGGGCCTTGTCCTATTTGTGGGGCCGAGATTAAAGACTTTCCAAAATCCTACAGCTGCTCTCGCTGGAAAGAAGGTTGTCAGTTCACGATCTGGAAAGTTGTCGCTAAGAAAAAGCTCAGCGAGTCTCAGGTGAAAAAGCTCATGACTGATAAAAAGACTGACCTGATTAAAGGCTTTAAGTCGAAAGCGGGAAAACCGTTTGAAGCTTACTTGACGATGAACAAAGATGGGAAAGTCGAGTTTGAGTTTCTTCCAAGATAAATAGAAATAAAAAGGCCCACACTCGTGTGGGCCCTTTTTTCCTAGATCTTCGTGCTCTCAGAGAAGAAGTTCAGTGGCTGGCGTACGTCGACCAGACCCCCTCCCTTCGGTTTCGGGAAATCAATAATTCGTAAAATGTTGGCCATGCACGAGATCCCTTTTGGAGAAAACTGTGCTTGCGCCGTTTTGATATTAACTGTAGAAACTTTTCCATCACCTTCAATGCGGAAGTTCAAGTCGACGATCCCTTTGATCTTTTCCGAATGTTCCTGAAGCTCCTGTTGGTAACAGAACTTAAACTGTGGCAGATACTCCTGAAGAATTTTTCTTAACACTTCAGGTTCAATTGATCCCATGACAACAGTGTCTGCCTGAACGAATGCAGTATCAATTCCTTTTTTGTTAGCGAGACCTCTTGTAGTCGTAGAGCGGTCGTAGTTACCGACAGCATCTTTACCCAACAGGTGTCCCGATCCATCGCCGATTCCGGCAGGGGCGCGGTAGTCTCCGGTTAAATTAGAACCTTTGTTACCAATACCCGTACCACTAGTTAATCCGCGACTTCCCTCAGTCCCAGCTCCGGCAGCAATTGTCATGGTGGCACTGTTACCCATTAGTGCCTTCAGCCCTTTTCCTTTGAACTCGTATCCTTTAGCAGCAGAGTCTCCCAGTCCAGTTGCACCAGCAACGTTTGGACTTGAAAGTGGTCCTGCTTTAGCAGATCCCTTTTTAGACTTCTGAACTTTCTGGTCCAGCGCCTGGGTAGGGTCTCCCGTTTTTCCTGCCTCATTGGTTGTGACTTTCTGAACCCCAGGATCCGTCATCGTCGCAACTTTTTGCAGTTGTTCCTGCTTTTCAATCTTCTTCTTAAGCTCCTTATATGAATCAGGAGGCGTAATGAAGTTCATTTTGATTGCTGCAAGTTTTTCTTTCTTTTCTTCCTCGATCTTATGAGCGGGGAATTTCACTACAAACACTATCGCATGGAGAAAGAGAGAGGCCATGATCGCTTTTTTGATAAAATCGCGGTTGGACTCATCTTTGGTATAGTGTCTTGTAGGTATGACCAGCTTAGCTTTGATTTTTCCGCTATGATGGTTCACTTTTATTGGTCTTAATGTTGGTATCATGAGCGCACCACCTACAACTTAGTATTAGTTCTTTTTGCCTTCTTCAGCGGCGATTGAGAAGTTTTTAGCTCCTGCAACTTTCGCCATATCCATCAACTCAACAGCTCTCCCTAAATTTGCAGCAGTGTCTCCTTCAAGGATAACTGAGTCGGTTTTTAGGTTTTTAAGCTCGCTGGCGATTTTTCTAGTGATCTCCTCCGGTACTACGGCCTTTCCTTGAACGGCCACTTTCCCATCCTTCCCAAGAGAGATAACCAGGATCTCGGCTTCTTTCTTTTCATTTGTCAGCGCTGTTTTTGGAAGTTCGATGTCCATTCCTGATTCCAGTGCTGCTGTCGAAGAAACCATAAAGATAATCAAAAGTACTAACATTACGTCGATAAGCGGGGTCATATTAATGTCTGCTACGATATCTTCATCATTATCATCATTTCCAACTTTCATACTCATATAGAACTCCTGCGGTGAAGATTAATGTCTACTAATAATTATCTCTTAATCGAGTTGAACTGATCGGCCATGTCACCAAGAGAGTGTTTAAACTCTTTTGCCGTAGCAGCAACTTTTACGTTGAGATAGTTGTAGAACATAACCGCGATAACCGCGACCGCAATACCAGAACCTGTTGCGATCAGGGCTTCAGAGATTGATCCGGCAACAACCGAGAACCCGGCCTTACCAGACGAGCCGATTTGTTTAAATGATTCCATGATCCCCCAAACTGTACCAAATAGTCCTACGAATGGTGCAGAAGAGGCGATCGTACCAAGCATCCACATATTTTTCTTTAGGTGTGAGTTGGTTTCATCCAGGCGTCTTTGCAGTCTTTGCTCATAGTCTTCTCTTGATGATGATTCATCAAAGACAGCGTAGTGAGCTTTAGCAATAACTTCCGGACAGTTTTTGTATAGGTATTCCATTTCGTGAAGTTTTTGTGTCTCCACGATTCTTGTGGCTTCATTTACATAGTGCTTGGCCTCTTTTTGAAATTTCGTCAGCTGCAGAATCTTATGGATTGTGATAACCCAGATCGCTACAGAGAAGGCCAGTAGAGGCCACATGATAAATCCACCTTGCTTAAAAATTTCAATAAAATGCATACGTACTCCTTTGGACATAGTTCTCTAGAGAATCTACTCTAGATCCGCGTTTAATTGTTTAACAGGTTCAACTTTGAGAGAGAGCTACGAATTACTTCTTGGGGACAGGAACTTCTTTTGGTGTATCCTTAATCTTTTGGTTAACTTCATCTAGGATCAACTCATTTCTTTTATTGTATTCAGCTGCGTACGTTCTTTTTTCTAAAATGGCCTTTGCTTCTTCCAGACGATTTTTTCTCATCAGATTGTAGGCGTAAAGACCTACAATGTCCGCGCGGTTTAAGTAGTCGCGCTGAATCTTTGAGATATATGAAAAAGACTTATCCATATCGTTTTGTCTGAAATAAATCAGGGCCAGAGAGTAGAGAAGGTCAATATCTTCATTATTTTTTGCTTCCAGCTTCTTTAAGATATCCAGCGCCTTGTTGTTTTCATTGAACTCGATATACAGCTGGGCCATATTGAAGTCCGGAGTGAAATAACTAGGCACGATTGTATTGGCCTTTTTAAAGGCATCGTAAGCTTCATTAAAGCGTTTAAACACCAGGTGAATAAGGCCCAGGTTGTTAGAGATAACCGCCTCAGCAAGTTTCTTTTGCGAGTCGTTCATATCCTTGTTTGAAGCTCTGGTTGCTTCCATTCCCAGCTCGTAATAAAAGATCGCTTTAGGGTAGTCCTTGTTAAGCGAATAACAAGTTCCCAGAGCATTCCAGTAAAACGGGTTAGTTTTATTCTGGTGCATTTTTTCTTCCAGCATCCCTTGTCCTTTAGCGATTTTTTGCTGATGGCAAGCGACCAGTGCCAGAGAGATGAAATCGCGTTTTGGCGACTCCATCGCCTGAAGGCGGTTGGTGTTATAGCGCATGAACGATTCTTCAGCTAAAAGGTCATACTGGTCTTTCTGGATCTGGTTATTAAAACTTGGCCCTGCACAACTAGCAGCTAAAACAGCGAGAGCAAGTAGGGCGAATGTTGTTTTGGTTTTCATACTCATTATTGTCCTGCAACCACTCTATTGTTATTTGAAGTCCCAATGTCTAAAGTGTTCGAGAAGAGAATTGCCGAGTGAAAATTAAGTGCTTTTTCCAATGAATTATTTTTTTCTAAACCGACTATATCATTTTTTTGAACTTCGAAAAAATAATTATTTTTCTCTAAAAAGGCCATTTTTTCGCGATCAACTTGCAGGCCCTTAGAGATCAGTGACTCAGTAATTTGGCGCATTCCCTGTTTAAACCCCTCTAAATACTTATCATCTACCCCTTTTGGGATGTAATTTCTGATAGCTTTTACCAATGAAAAGTACGGTTTCCCAAGGACATTTCTGATCATGATAACTTCCTGTGGACCAGAGCTTTTTGAGAGAGATATGGCCTCGTTATTGAGCTCTCCAATCATGGCAAAATACTGCTCTAGTTCTGAGTTAAACTTGTCCTCGTTGAACTTTTCTTCTTCTGTAAAAACGAACTTCATATCCAGGGCCTTCTTAGCGAACTCTGTCACGTACTCGTACTGAGTAGTGATGGCCGTCAGATCCAGGATTGGCTGAAGCTCAGCAATGTCTTTTTTCACAGCTTCAGGGTTCTGGTAGAATTTGTATCTTACGTATTTATCCATCATGTTTTTTAGAGTCATGTTATCAGCATGGGCCTTGAAGTAGGTGATAGCTTCTCTGTAGTTATCAGCGTAAATCATGCGCTCCATGTTTTCATTTTGAGTTCTAGAGATCAGCTTTTCGCTCAAATCACATTTTTTGAATTCTTCTTCTACTTTAATCAGAGTCCCGATGTTCATTTTGTGAATGATCGTGTTCTCGTTGATTAACTGGTAGAAGTCTTCTTTGTTTTTGTACAGGTCTTTACAAAAGCGTCTTGCTGTCATTAGTGCCACTTCATTAGAAGTCTCAACGTTTTGAAGCAGTCTGTATCCTTTTGCCAGAACAAAGAGTGATCCTGTCACTTTGATTAAGTCTTTATCGTCATACAGGTCTAAGCTTTTCTTTAACCATTTGTATGAGTCTTTTCCTTTATTTTGCTCAAGAGAAAGAGCGGCGATAGCGTAGGCCGCTTCAGCTTTTGTTCTTCTTGGGTATTGTTTTGAATCGTAGATTGACTCGTATCCTTTCATTGCTTCTTTGATTTGCCCTTTCTTCTCTAGGGCCTGGTACTTATTAAACAGAAGTCCACCAAGAACCGCAATTGAGTTCTCGATATATTCTTTTGAGAAGTTCAGGTAACCTTTTTCGATTTTTCCAATCCAGAAAGCAAGTTTATCTGTGTTCTTTTCTTTGATGTAGTAATCAAGAATCTGAGTCAGCATCTCGCGGTGGATATTCTCATCACTCTTGTAATAGAACTTGTACACCATCAGGATGTTAACGGCCTTTTTGATACGGTTAAGTTCAAAGTATTTGTTAAATAGCTTTTGATAAATCGCTTGCGACTTATCTGATTGTGGGTAGAAAATCACAAAGTTCTTGAAGGCGAAGATGGTGTATTCGTCTTCTTTGGCCTTTGGAAGTTTTGCCAGCTCAATAGTTGCCAGCATTGCGTCCAGAGATTTTCTTGTGATCTCATTTTTATCTTTTGTCAGTTTTGCGTTCATAACAGCACGCACGTAGTACTTAAGTGCCACCTGGTAATCCTGGGCAGAAAGCGCTGTTTCCCCCTGATAGTAGCGGTATAATTTTTTGTTTGGGCGGTCCAGGCTTGAGAGAATATCAAAGTATCTCATGATCTTTTTGTAATCGTCTTTGCTGTATACAACCGGGTCTTTTGACTTGTCTTTGATCAGGTTGATTTGCATGAACCCGGCGACTTCCTTGATCTTGTTTTGTGCCTGGAAAAGGTCATCTTTATCCAGCTTGTTTTTCTTGTGTAGCTCAAGGATGCTGTTAGCAGTGTCAAAGTACTGGTCGTCCTTTTTACTCTCACGGTAAACGTCAAGTTGAGTCAGGCGAACTTTCATTTCACCGTTAGGGTCTTTTCTTTTTCTTGTATCTTTAAGCGCCGCTTTTAAAACTTCATCTGTCATAGAGAAGTTATTTTTATTCATTGATGAAAGCGCCAGTCCAAGCAAGTGAGGAGCTGATGGGTTCGCGTTAGCTTCGAAGAATTCAACCCCTTCATAAGTAGCGTCGGCCTGAACGAAGAAGATCCCGATGGCCATAAAAATCTGCTCTTTCATTGAAACGTACTTTTTATTTTTTGTCGTTTCATATGAAAGCTTGATTAAGTCCAGGGCCTTTTTGAAATTTCTTTCTTTAAGGTGACACCAGCCGGCGTTGTAAAGGTGCTTTCCGTACCATTCATCGTCCGGGTTTTTAAGAACGTCGTTATAGTAAACTACCGCTTCATGGTAGCGTTTGTTGTTATAGTAGTATTCTGCCAGCGCAGTTTTTGCGTTGTACATCGTTTTAGACTCACCAGTGCTATTAGCAATGGCAAGTTTCAGGAAGCGTTCAGTGTCTGAAGCTGTTCCGTAATCGCGAGAGTTGATCGCCAGGGCGTAGTAGATTTCGGCGATTCTTGGGTATTTTGGGTATTGAGAAATAATAGTTAAAGCGTAACTCTGGGCCGTTTTGTACTGCTCTTGAGACGCTTTAAAGAAAGTTTCTTTTCCATTTTTAATGACCACACTAGCGTCGGCCTTAAGCAGATTTAAGTTTTCTTTTTCTTTAATAAGCTTAATTTTTTCAGAGTAAAGCTCGAAGAGGCGGTGTTTTAGTTCCGGCCCAGAGTAGCGGTTTCCTTTTATAGTTTTAATTTCGCTGTCGATTAAAACCATTAGTTTTTTCCAACGTTCTTGATCAAACGCCGGAGCGGGCGTCATAGCTCCAGTTTGTGGAGCTTCTTGCGATAAAGAAACGTTAGCTGAAAGTATTGTAAGAAGAAGTAGGAGTGTTTTCATGAAGGGCCCTCTGTATGTGCGGAGGATTAACGTCAATATTAAATAAACTTAGCGAAGGTTTTCAATTTCTCTGCGGTTTTCAAAGTCAAAGTTATTTTTCTCTAGCAGTGAACGTTTAAAAGATTGGCGCTCTCTTTCGTTTACTGTTAAGTCCCCTGGGGCCATGATCTGTCCTTTAATCTCTAAACTCCCAAGGTCGATGACTTCGTATTCTTTATATTTGTAAATAACGTTTTTCTTTTCCTCCTGGGCCATTAGCCCAGAAGAAAGAAGAAGTGATAATGTTGTGACTGCTAATATTTTCATAAATTGTCCTTTAATTATTTATTGGCCACTTTTTTGTTATCGACACAAGCAGACTGAAGTCCGAAAGAGTAGTCCCCAAGTTCATCGGCCCAGAAAGAACCGTTGAAATCAAAGAAGTACTGGCTTGTCTTTCTGTTGATATTCACATCAGAACCACGAGAACGTCCTGCTTCAGCAATCGCCTTAGCATTGTAGATGTCATCGCGTTTCTTAGAAAGTAGTTCAAGCTTAAGGTTAAACATCGAGTAACTGTGCTTGTGAATCTCGTTAACGAAAGTGAAAATTTCTTTTTTAATGTAGTGGTTGATCTTCGCGCTAATAAACCCAATTGTTGAATCCAGGTTCCCTTCAAGGTTTTCTGTGAATTCATTTCTGTTTTTCAGACGTTTTAATAACGCCAGCTCATCCTTAGCTGCTTTTAAGCTTGCTAAGTCCAGGTTGAACTTTACTTGCTTTCTCGTCTGAGTGATCAAGTTTCTGATAAATGGGTTTAAGTTCCCTCTTGTTTCCGGGTCTGCATAATAAAGATCCAGGAAGTAAGTGTGTGACATTTTGTTTTTTCCAAGAATGTCTTTTAGTGCCTGGGCCTTTGGTTGGTAGATCTCATAAAAGTGATCAACAACTTTTAGCGAGTCATCCCACAGACATAGGTTGTAATAAGAAAGCGCCATTAAAACTTCCGCTTCTGGAAAGAAATAACTTTCAAGCAATGGAGCTTTATAAGTTACAGTTAAACCAAGAGCGCGGTTGTAATCCTTTAGGTAGTAGTGTGCCCAGGCCTGATCCATCAGGATGTAAGGCCATTTGTAAGAGCGTTTGTCGATTTGTTCATAAGTCGTAAGAGCGTCTTCGTATTTTTTCTCTTCGATTTTCACTCTTGCCGTTCTGATGATACAAGTCTCTTTCAGGTAGTTGTAGTAGCGCTTAAGCTTTTCACCCTTAACATTTGATTCCTGTGCTGTTGATTTTTTCACACAAGACTCATAGAGGTTTAGAGCTTCAATGTTTTTGCGCTCCATATTCCTGATGGTCCCTTTAATCAAGGCTGCCTCAGCAGAAAACTGGTGAGTCTCTGGAATGCGCGAAAGGATTTCATAGGCCTTGGCATTCTGGTCCTTGTTAAAAAGTCTTGTCCCCAGAATCAATGAGATCGATGGAATGTTGAAGCTCTCCAGGCGTTTTTCATCCAGGTTTAAGACGGCCATTGTCCCGGTTTTTAAAACCAGTGTCTCAATGTCGGCTTCAAGTTCAGCGTCGATTTCATTGTTGGTTTCAAGATAGTTATTGATGTAGGGGATCGCACTAAAATAGTATGAACCTTCAATCAACTCGTGAGCAATTTTCTTGTCGCGGGTCTTTGATTTATCTTTTTGATAAAGTTCATAAGCACCTTTAGCAGAAGCATGCACCTGCGATGTGACTGTAAGAAGAGCGATTAACAGTGCTAAGTATTTCATATGACCTCTAAGATTTTATAAATTAGAAAGAGACCCCGATTGTCAGGATGGCATCAGTATTTTGTCTAAGCTTAGAGCTTGGAGTTTTACCGTTAACTGTCGGTCCTGGGGCCTTATAGTTATTCATGATCAGGTCAACCCCGATATGAATATTTTTTGTAGCGTGAAAACTAAGACCAGTTTTAGCAATGACTGAAGTGTACTTTTCGTCTTTGTAAGAGTTGGCCTGTGAAGGAGTGGCAACTGAAGTCGCGTTACTAGAAGTGTTTAGTTTCCCAAGTCCCAGACCTAAGTTCCAATCGAAGTAGAAAATTTTGTTAAATGTATTGATCTTTCCGTAGAAAGGAGACCACTTCGCCACGATACCATAATTGCTGTCTGTCTTTCTGATAAACGGAATCGACCCGTTTAAGCGTTTTAAGTTTTCCATCGCTTCGTTGTCGCTGTTGCTGTACTTAGTGTACAGAAGTTCCACCGCCCATTCTTCCGTAAGATAGAACCCAGCATTGGTGTGAACCATTGAAGTGTCCTGGAAGTTTGAGGATAGACCCATCCCGTACCCAAGGTTCAGGTAAACAGTTTTGTCTTTTTTGTGAACTTTATTTTGGAGAACGTATACTTTTTTATCTGGGTCAAGCCACATAAAATCATATAAGTCTTTTTCATCAGCCCTTAGCGCGGGTGCGCTAAGGGTGAGTGAAACTAGTGAAAGAGCGATAATATTTCTATAGTTAAGTTTCATTAAATGGCTCCTAATACTGTCGCTTTAACTTTATAGCGAACTTCAACTTTAGATCCCTCAGCAGGTAGAGAATTAGCATCGAACTTTACAGTTCTTTGGGCAGCATTAAAGACATAACCAGAGCTAACTTTTACGTTGTTAACATAAACGTCAACTTTGTCTTCGTATGGAGATTCATTAAGAGCGAAACTATCCATTAAGTTAACAATTCTTCCCCCCATATCCAGAAGGATAGTAGAGAAGTCTTGCTTAATGTCGGCAGTAATACCAGCTGTCGCAGTGGCAACTTCTTTATAACGGTTACCGATAGTTTCCCATTGGTATCCATAGTTTTTCACTGTTACGATAGAGTAGGCCTTAACCATCCCTTTGTTTGTTTTCTGAGCTTGAAGCTTATCAAGATACTCTTGAACTTTCTTTTCTGACTGGTCTTCCTCATCAGAGATGTAAACCACAACTAAGAAAGCATCTGGTCTTAAGAAGCTTGAAGCATAACGGTCCATAAAACTTGCTGATGTTTTTAATCCTTGCTCAATCCCTGATCCAGATGTTCCTACCTTTACCCATTTCGTAAAGTTGTTTAGGAATGCAGTTTTATTTCCTTTGGCAGATGCACTAGTAAGTTTCGCACTGTCACCAACCATTTTCCCGTTTCTTGTCGATGTACCATCTGTAGTCGTGATGGCCATCTTGAAGTCGATGTCCTTTTCGATAAATTGGTTAATAAATGACTGGAAGTTTTTCCCTAGAGCGTCCTGTTCGTCCGCCATTGATCCCGAGTCATCAATAACCCATAGGATGTCGACGTCACCGTTCTTCCCTTTGTTTTGAGTAAAGATTTCTGAACGGTCATTTAAGATCACAACTGGTTCTGTAATTGGTGGTTCAACTACCGGTGGGTTTACCACTGGAGGATTTACTACAACAGGAGGATTGACCACTGGAGGTTCAGTTACTGGAGGATTCACAACAACAGGAGGCTCAGTGACCACAGGAGGATTCGTTACGACTGGAGGGGTTGTCGTCCCGCCACCACCTCCGTTATCTCCTGTGTTTCCACCACCAGTATTGCCGCCGCCAGTGTTTCCACCGCCAGTACCAGTATCACCACCACCAGTGTTTCCTCCACCAGTGCTGCCGCCACCGTTACCACCATGCACAATTCCGCCGCCATTACCGCCAGTGTCTCCACTAGGTGTACTGATTTCAGAAAGACCTTGTTTTTCGTAGAACTCACTTTGCTTACAGGCACCAAGAACTAGAAGGCATAGGGCAATAAGCAAATGCTTTTTGCCTCGAGAAAGATTTAATAGCATGAACGTCCCCATCTAACGTCAAAGAATTGATCTTTTCCGAAACTCTGATTTTGATAACCACAGACGTGCAACATCAGTAAACGAACTACTTCAAAATCAAAGGCTATTAGGTGGTTTGATTATAGCGATTTAAGAAGTGAGTTTTTCATGGATTAAAGTTTTTTCAAGAATATCCGACAAGAATTGATGAATATTCATGACTTATTTGTGCTTTTTTTTCAAAAATTCGTGATAAAATTACTTTAAGCGGATCTTTAAAAAGTGCCAATTCCGGTGGACACCGCTGATAGTAAGTATTTCAACTCTATGACAGGAGAACAACCATGTGCCTAATTTGCGTAGAATTTAATAAGAAGCGCATGACTCGTGAAGAAGTGAAAAAAGCTTTACCCGAGATGGTGATGTTTGCTAAAACTGAAGAGGATAGGAATCATTATAGGAAGCTCCAGTCTTTAGGAGATTCGTCTGACGAAAATGCACTTTCAGATTTTATCGATGATCACGTAAGTAAATATGGGAAAAAAATTAGCTGATTTAGAGTACACCAACCGCCTTTATAAAAAGGCGCCTTTTCTTTATGCTCAAGTTAAACCTACGCCACTTAAAGAACCAAAACTTTTGCATTTAAATACTGACCTGTTTGAACGCATGGAGCTTGATCCTTCTCTCAAGGATGCTCCTTCGTTTCTGCGTTTTTTAAATGGCGACCTGGATTTTGAAGGACTCTTTTTTGGTGCGAGCTTTTATTCGGGCCACCAGTTTGGTCATTACGTTCCACGCTTAGGCGATGGGCGAGCGATTACACTGGCAGAAGTAAAAAACCATTCAGGTGAACACTTTGAGCTGCAATTAAAAGGCTCAGGACTGACTCCCTTTTCCCGCATGGGGGACGGTAAGGCCGTGGTGCGATCAAGTATCAGAGAGTACCTCGCAAGCGCTCATCTAAAGGCCCTAGGTATTCCTACTACAGAAGCCTTGGCGGTCATTACGGGGGCAGATGATGTCTACCGCGAAGAGATCGAAAAGAGTGCCATCGTTTTACGTGTGGCCGAAAGTTTCTTTCGTTTTGGTCATTTCCAATATTATGCGCACACCAATCAAAAAGAAGAGCTTAAAGAGCTCGTGGAGTTTGCAATCTCCCATTATTTCTGCGAATACCAGGATCATCCAAACCGTTATGTGCTTTTTTATCAAGAAGTCATAAAGAGAACTGCAAAGCTTTTTGCTAACTGGCAAGCAGTCGGTTTTTGTCATGGAGTTTTAAATACAGACAACATGTCCTTATTGGGACTGACACTTGATTACGGCCCTTACGGCTTTATCGATCACTTCGATCAGGATCATGTTTGCAACCATTCTGACCACGAGGGGCGCTACAGTCTGGGGAATCAGCCGGGAATCGGCATGTGGAACCTGGAAAGGTTAGGGGATGCTCTCGCTGATTTTATTAATGAAGAAGACAGAAAGAGAACGCTGGAGACTTATCCACCGCTTTTTTTATATGAATACCGCAGATTGCTCTTAGAAAAGTGTGGGCTTTATAAAATGCACCTGGATGATGAGGACTTACTAAGAGGCATGCTCAACATGCTGGTCACAAGTAAGATTGATTACACTCAATTTTTCCGTGCGCTTTCTCGTTATGAAAAAGGAAGCTTGGTCTTAAATGGATTTGATAATCCAGAACTCAAAGAATGGCTTGCTCGTTACGAACAAAGACTGGTGATTGAAGAAGAGGATGAATCTTCTCGTCACGAAAAGATGCTTAATCGCAACCCGAAATTTATTTTAAGAAACTATATCGCCCAGATGGTCATCGAAGATGCTTCTATGGTGTCTGTGGTGTATCAAGTGCTCACTCATCCATTTGCCGAATGGGAAGACTTCCACGAGTGGTCTAAACCTGCGCCGGTCAAATATAAAAATCTGTCAGTGAGTTGTTCGTCCTAACTTATACGAGGTGACTTATGAAAGTTGTCGTTTTTGGATACTCAGAAGCCCCGGATCGCTACTCGAATATGGCGGCCAATCTTCTTTGCGATTATAAACACGAAGTGGTGACGATTAACCCTCGTCAGGAAGAAGAGCTCAAAAAGATTAACACCACTTTCCACACCCTGACTCTTTATGTGAATCCGCAAATTTCTGACAAATATCAGGATCTGCTTTTAAATTCTAAACCTAAGCGAGTTATCTTTAATCCTGGTACGGAAAACCCTGCTTTAGAGAGGAAATTTGAAGCTCAAGGTACAGAAGTCGTGATCGGCTGCACTCTAGTCATGCTCAAAACACAACAATTCGACTAGAGAATTCCCGAGTAAAAGACTTTCTTTCTTGCCCAACTAGAGATTTAGATTTTTAATTATATCTATCAATCAACAATGGTGATGGGAACATATGCAATCAAGAACACTTATTGGTCTTTCGCTTTGTCTTGCTCTAATGTCAGGAACTACACTGGCCGAAAGCAAAAAGAAAAAACAATTTATACCGGACACTGCTGTTCGCCATAAGATGAACACCATTTCAGGGACGATCAGAAATCTTGGTCCTTACATTGCGTCTGAACAGGAATTCACTAAAGAGAACAATAAAAAATTTATTGAACAAAACCTGTTGAACTTAACAGACCTGTTTAAAAACCTAAAAGTTCACCCGGTCATTTCAACACAAGGTCTCTCGCTTAATCAACTGGTCATGACTGAACAACTTCAGCAGACTGTTACTTACTTTAGAGCTGGCAAGAGATCCCTGGCGCGCGCGAAATTCACCAGCGCCCTTAACCTATGCATTGGCTGTCATGCTCAGTCTCCAGGACAAGATCTGGGAAAACTCTTTGCTGATAAAGACATTCAAAAAATGAAAATCTCGCTTTTTGAAAAGGCCGAGCTTTATTTCATTACCCGTGACTATGATAAAGCGATGGAACTCTACAATGAATTCCTAAGCAAAGTGAAAAAGACAGACGACGATGAGTTTATCTATAAAGCTCTGGAGCGCGAGCTGATCTATTACGTGCGTATTAAAAAAGATTTTGCCGCAGGCAAAGCACAGTTTGATAAGCACCTAAAGGCAAAGCTTTTCAATGAAAAGATTACTGAAGAAGTCAGCGAGTGGAGTAGAACTCTGGGAGGAAAAACGCTTTGGGACGGCTTTAACCCTGAAGGGACAAAAGAAGAAGAGATGGAAAAGTTTATGAAGACTTTTATTGCCGACGATGAAGAAGGCCCGATCTTCACGGTTACAAACTCTTCTGAAGTTTACGACTTGAATCTTTCGACGATTCTTCTGGATTACTATAATGCTCATCCTGACACGCGCTTGGGAGGAAAAATCCTTTACTGGCTGGCGATTTTAGATAAGAGAATCAACGATGACTTATTCTTCTCAATCGGTGACTTCTATCTTCTTACTTGTATGGAGAAATACAGCAAAGACCCGATTGCAGCGGAGTGTTTTGATTCTTATCAGGAAGACCTGGAGATCAATTACCTTTCAAAAGATAAAAAAGAATTCCCAAAAGACATCATTGAAAAGCTTAATTCTCTGAAGAAGAAAATTAATTATATCGATGAATAAAAAGGCTGTGTTTATGACAAGATTGTTTCTGTTACTTTTCTTAATCTCTCACGTTTCCCTGGCAGCAGATGCTAAAAAAACAACAGGAGACCAAAAGACCGAGGCCCGTGCCATTATGGACGGAGTGTACGATTCTTTTGTTAAGGTGATTCCTTACGTTTACTCGGACGAAAAAAATGGGGGATTGCTATTAAAAGACTCTCAACAAAAAGCAGAGCTTTTAAAGAACCTGACAGATATCTCAGATTACTTTAAAAGTGCCCGTCACGTTGAGTATTTCCAGAGACCAGGGTTTAGACCGAGTCTTGAGACAATCAATTATCACATGGACGACACTATTCGTTCGGTGAAAAACGACAACTTCGCTTTTGCTCAAAAGCGCATGAAGGCCCTGACAGCTCTTTGTATTTCATGCCATTCACAACTTTCTGAAAGTGCTTCTCAAAATGCCTTCGGAGTGGCCATTAATAAGACCAAAAGAGAAAGTTTTGACTCTGATTTTGCTTACGCTAACTATCTTTTTTTAGTGAGGCGCTTTTCTGATTCAGAAAAATATTTTGACTTAGCAATAGAAAAGGCCCTTAAAGAAAATCAGGAGCATGAACTATACTCATCATTGAGAAAAGAGATCTCGATTCACACGAAGATTGATTTCAACGTTAAACAAGGCAACCAGATGATTGCCAGGTTTGAAAAGGATCCGAGACTTCCTCCGCTGGCCAAGTCTTCATTAGTGAGCTGGAAAAAATCACTTAGTAAGTGGAAGTCGTTTAATCCTAAAAAAGTAAAATCGATTGACCGTTTTATTAAAACTTACCTGGCCCCGCTTGAATCTGAAAAAGGGCAGACGGCCGGAGGTGAGCACGATGTGACTCTTTTAGTTGCAAGTGGTGTGCTTTCAAAGTATCTAAACGATCACCCGAAAACTCCACTAGCACCTGAAATCCTTTATTGGCTTTCAATTGCTGAAAGAAGACTTTCGAATACCTATTTTTTCTCACTTAGTGATCTCTATTTAAAAGACTGTATCAAGCTTTATCCGAAGTCACGTTTTGCTAAAAAATGCTACGCTGAGTACGCGGAAAATATTGAATTTGGTTACAGTGGTTCGTCAGGGACGGATATTCCTGTCGAGGAAAAACAAGAGCTTGAGCGCCTGAAAGGGTACTTGAAGTAAGTTTTTCTTGAAGTTATGGAGTAAGGCCATTAAGATGAAAAAAATAGAAATTAAAGGGATTGTATATGAGCGAAGCGGCTAAAGTTGAAAGTTTACCACAACCACCAGAGCCAGAAGTGAATGCTGACGGTATTAAGATTTACCCAACATCATTTATTCCGGTAAAAGCACATATGGAACCATCTCGTGTTCCAACTGCAAAAATGACAGGACTTCAGATTGAAGTGATTCACGTCGTAATCTTCTTCGTTCTGACAATTGGACTTTTCATTAGCATGTGGAAAAAACCAAACGAAAGATAGGTTTTCACAAACATTTCAAAATAAAAAAAGGCCATCCATGTGATGGCCTTTTTTTATTGTTCATACTAAGCAAAATTTTACTGACTAAAATCAAATTTTATTTATTTGAAACAACCTCATGCCTGCTATTAGTGTTTTATTTATAAATTAATTATGAGGGAAATGTATGGAGTGCTTCCAAAGAATTGGGCTAAGAGAAAAAGTTCTCTTAACTGTGGCCGTGACTTGTCTTATTTGCGCATCGGCCTCGTTAGGAGTGGGGGTGTATTTTAAAAACCGCGAATTCCGCGAGGGATTGGTGAGTAAGGCCCAAACGATTCATTCGAGAATCCATGTTGCCAGCCAGTATGTGGCCAAACAAGGCGGTTTGGCGAATATGGTTGATTTTTACAAAAAGAAATATCGTAGTTCAGACGAGCTTACTGATGAAGATAAAAAAATTATCATCCAGCAAGTTCCAATATATGCAGCGATGAGAATCGGCGCTGTGGATTCTGAAAAGGAGATGTACTCCTTTAGGGTCTTTTCTAACGAGCCCAGAAATAAAGACAATCAGGCCACCCCAGATGAGATGAAAATCTTTGATCGCTTTGCTACGAAACCGGAGCTGGAGGAAATTGTTCATGATGTTGGCAGGTATGTCACAGTTTATCGTCCTGTGCGTATTAAAGAAAAATCGGGATGTTTGACTTGTCATGGTGATCCGCTGACGAGCCCATGGGGCAATGGCAAAGATATTCTCGGGCAAAATATGGAGAATTGGCAGGATGGAAAACTGCACGGAGTTTTTGCGATCACTAGTGACGTAAAAATGATTGATGCCGAAAATCATGAGTCAGGAAAAATTTCAGCGACGACTTATATGGGAGGCTTTATTACAGTAGGGGCCTTTTTTGCTTTGGGGCTGGCCTACTTTATCGTGCGCTCTCCACTTGAGACGCTAAAGAATGTGACCATTAATCTTGAAAATTCAAAAGCGCTTCTCATGCATGCTTCGGAGCAGATTGGTGAAGCTTCCACTGATTTAGCAAGCACTTCAAAGCAGCAGTCAATCTCACTTCATGACACTGCAACCTCGGTCAAAGAAATGAGTTCTATGATAGAGAGCAATTCGATGAATGCTCAGGAAGCGGCTAATGCTTCTATCCGTTCTAAGGCCAAAGCTGATTGTGGAAAAGAGGTTGTAAAAAAGATGATTGATTCTATGAAAGTCATCGACCAGAGCAACCAGGATTTCGTTGAACAAATTAACCAAAGTAATAGTGAGCTAAAGAGCATCATTGAAGTGATTTCAGAAATTGAAAGTAAAACGAAAGTGATCAACGAAATCGTGTTCCAGACAAAACTTCTCTCTTTTAATGCTTCAGTTGAGGCCAGTAGAGCGGGAGAGCATGGGAAAGGATTTGCAGTCGTTGCAGAAGAAATCGGTAATCTGGCGCAGATGAGCGGGAAGGCCTCGCTGGAAATTTCGACTATGTTGGAAGAAAGCATGGGAAAAGTAGATCGCATCATCAAAAAAACCAAGGCCAATGTTGACTCCATAGTTTTGAGTGGTAATGAAAAAATTGAAAACGGAGTCATGACAGCTAAAGAGTGCGGCGATGTTTTGGAAGAAATTTTTAGAAACGTCTCCAATGTAACGAAGATTGCCTCAGCGATTGAGACGGCAGGGGCAGAGCAGGCCGAAGGAATTAGTGAGATAAATAAGGCGCTGGATGAGCTTCATCAAGTCACCCAGAAGAATAGTCATACAGGGCTTGAGACAGCTAGTGCTGCTGAAAAGCTCGCCAGCGAGTCCCGTGCTCTCAATATTATTGTGAGTGAGCTGTCGCTTACGATCTATGGTGATAAGAAAAAAAGTTAAGCTGCCTTCTCTTCGTGATAGTGACCGGCATATTGCATATCCACACCCATGATGTGACTGATTAGCCAGTTTCTTAGGAATGAAAGAAGTTTTTGGTCATCGAGAGTTCCTTTTTCAATCTGCTCGCCATAACGGCCGACTTGCTCAAGGAGCTTTTCATGGATCTTTTTATGTGAATTCAACTGAGGGTAGGCAATAGACTCCATGAATTTTTCTTCATGAGAAAAGTGCTCACGAGTGTAGGCCGCCAGGTCTTTAAAAGAATTATAAAGAGTGATCTTATCTTTTTTCACATACTGAGCAGAAAGGGCATCAACCAGGATATTGATCTTATTAACCAGGATCTTGTGTTCATCGTCCATCTTATCAACTCCAAGCATAAGCTTGTCATTCCATACGAACTGTTGAAGTTTTTTGACTTTGTTTTTATTTTTTGGAAGATAAAATTTCATGTTCTCAGTGAACTTAATCAGGTCTTTTGTCTGATCCGCAAAAGCGTGAGCGTGCTCAGTTGACTGGCTGGCCACTAAGCGGTTTTTATCTGCAATTTCCTGGAGATTTCCAATCGCCTTATCCAGTAACTCAACACCTTGGGACTGCTCTTTTGTGGCCACTGAAATTTCTTGCACCATCGAATTGATTTCTGCAATCTGGCCGGTAATAGAGGAGAAGATATTCTCACAACTTTTTGCTTTATTGTATCCGGCCTCGCTTCTTTTGGCCGTGTCAGATGTTAATCTCTCAACTTTGACTTTTGTTTTTTCCAATGCCTGATTAACAGACGTCACACTCTTTTCAACGATTTTAGAAATCTCATCAGCAGAGTTACCACTGACTTGAGCGAGTTTATTGATTTCTTCTGCTACGACTGCAAATCCTTTCCCGTGCTCTCCAGCGCGGGCCGCTTCAACAGAAGCATTAAAAGAGAGAAGTTTTGTCTGGAAAACGATCTCGTTAATGAGTTTTGTTTTTTCTGCAATCTCTTTAATAACCATGAGTGACTGAGAAAGCTCATTAATACTCTCTTGCATTTGCGACTGGAAGTTTTCACTTCCCATTTTAATTTCAAGACTTGAACTTACCATCTCTTGAACGATCTTATGTCCCTCGCTCGCCATATCCTGAAGACCTGAAGCCTTGTCATCAAGGTCTTTAGCGTAGTCACTAGTTCGCATGATCATAGAATTGATTTCATGGCTGGCCGTCACAGTAGAGTTAAGTGTATCAAGCTGCTCTTCAGAAGCCTTAAAAAGGTCTGAGCTAACAGTACTAACCTGTTCGGCCGATCCTGTGAGGTCAAAGCTGATTGTTGAAACATTATCCAGGTTGTTCAGGATATTTTTTCTATCTCTTAAAAACTTGTACACAAAATACAAGGCAAAAGTGAGAAGAAGAGTGAGAAAGCTCAATAAAAAATTCATAGTCAGGGTCCTGCTTTTTATAGTAGTGATGATATCGTCAAAGGAATAGGCTAACCTAAGAACATTGTTCGAATGTGATGATAATCATACTTTTTGCCTATCATTAGACTTAAATCATTGAAATTTTAAGATCGTTTTATTTAAACTTTCCCGCAATTCTTGGCAGCTTCGAGCGAAGCTTCGACGATTTCTTTGATTTTTTCCGGAGTGATTTTCCCGTCTTTTAAAAGCTCGAGGAATTTAATACGAGATGATTCTCCGGCCTTTGCCAGGTAGAGAAGGAAGGTATCGAGTTTTTCCATACCCGCTTCGCCTAATACGCGCACGACATCTCTTACTCTTTTTGCCATCTGAGTTTGCCCGAGGTAGCGCAGGATTTTAGTCGCCGCTTTTACTTGATCAGGAGAAATTTTAGCGTCTGACTTTAAGATGCTAAAGAGTTTTCCGGCGCTGGCCAAACTTAAACCCACACTCGCTAGAGAAATACCTGCAGTCATGCGAGCGTCTTTAAATTCTACCAATGCATTTTTGGCCTCGATGATCGCAGTAGAGTCGCTGTTTCTGGTTAAATACGCGGCCTCCAGGCGGTTCATTTCATGGTATTGATCAAATGATTTTTTCCCGTAATAACCGGCACTGGCCAGCTCTACCGCACTTCCAGCAAGGGCAGTGTAACCTAGAATGCTTCCACCAATTGTTCCTGCGGCCACACCGGCAGTCAGTGATCCAGTAATCATATATGCTCCGGCCACAGTTCCCACACCTGTTAAAAGCAGAGCTCCACCAATCACAGCTGTTCCAATGGCAAAATACTTATCAAAGTTCTCATCGCTCACATCTTCTTTATTGATCTTGTTGATTGAATCACACATCAGACCGGCGTACTCAGGTTTTTTCAACAGGAGTTGTCCGGCTGCAAATGGATTGATTTTCACCATTGAGGCAATATCATCTTCGTCAGAGACGATTTTCCCTTTCGTTTTGGTGGCATCGTAGGCGATGTTGAGCGTATCGTGAGCTTGGGCCAGCATTTTTCCTTCGGCCTCTTTAATGGCGTCTTTGACGTCGCTAGTTTCAATTTTTTTATGCGGGATAAACTGGAACTGAGTAGTCTTTTTATTTTTAGTCGTATCGTCGCTGTGAAAGCGCTTGATACTTCCAGCTTCGTCTTTCATTGTTTTAGTTAAAAGCAGGGGACCAGCATTTTTGGAAACTTCGGCCATATACTGGTTGATGTAGCCATCAAAGCCCTTTTTTGCATTTGCATCGTTGGTTAAATCGGCCGAGTCATAAATATAACCGACGTCTTTTTTAACTTTGATTTTTGAGAGAGCAGAGTTTAAGCGATCAATCGAAGCATTAAGTGATGTGGTCGCCGATTCAGGAGTCATTTTTCCTTTCGGGTCCAGTGTTTTAGAAAAAGAAATCAAATCATTTGCCAGCTCTTTTTTGAAGGCCGGGTCCATACTCTTACAAACGTCAATACTCGAGTATAGACCTCTTCCCACCATCATTTTTTTCTGGCAGACATCGCCGAAGAGGGCATCCATTTCTTTTTGTGAAAGGTATCCCGCTTTCATAAAATCAGGCTTAAATTTTTGCCTGAAGGCCATAAGTGACTTGGCCGTATTGGTGATGATTTGTTTTGAAAGCTGATTTTGAAAGTAGGGCTTAACCGTTGCTTTCATTGCTTTCATTACGCCGTTATTAAAATCCAGAAAACTTTTATTTGTGCTATTTACGTTGAGAGGAAGACAAGGAAGGGCCGTATCCTCAAGCGTGTTCAGACTTTGGAAACTCGCACTTAAAACGCGTTCGTGCAGTTTTCTTTTTGCTTCTTTGGCCTTGATACATTTTTCAAAGTGATCTTTAACGGCAATAAAATTAGCGAGCATTTGCTGGTGTTTTTGCAACTCCATTCCGTCAGCAGAATTTAAATACGCACGGTTTTTTGGATCGCCCATCATTTTGTAAGTGGCATCAAGAAGCGACTTGCCGTGTTTGGCGATTAACTCCATACTTCCCACTCCCGTTTTGATTTCACGGTGCTGGATTAAAAGATCGGCAAGGGGGTTCGAAACTAATGGCGCAGCAAACCCTTCACTCTGAAATAAGAGCAGAAACGTAAGTGTGAAAGTGAGCAGTTGCCGAATGATCATCCTATGGGTCTTTTCGGATTATTCCTTGAATTCCTCGAGGGCAAATGCTATAAAAAAACCATGAGTGAAATACCTAAAAAACCAAGTAAAAACGACCCCTTAACCATCCTAATGAAAGAGTCTGATGCCTACAATCACCTGGATCAGATTGAAAAGTACGTTGAAGGAGGCCAGGACCTCTCGGTTTTACCCGTTCAGCCGGTTTACCTGGCCCTAAGGAAATTACCTTTAGACAAGGTCGCAGAGTATCTTCCGAAATTCTCCAAAGAGCAGCGCGAAGTTTTTATGGACATCGACCTTTGGCAAAAAGATGAAATCGATGTGGAGCACTTTACGTATTGGTTACAGGCCTATTCCTTAGTGGAAGATGAGGCAGTGAGAGCTGACTTTGTCACTAGTGAACAGTTCCTGCTGTTTTTAAAAAGCCGCTTCAACGTCTGGAGCTTTGATGCCGAAGACCCGAATTACCCGGATCACGACAATTATTTTTTAACTGACGACAACCAACTTCTTTTTGAATTTGATGAAACATTTCCCTACGTCGATGAAGTTCGCTCACTGATTCGCCATCTTTATTACGAACTGGGAGTGGAGAATGCTTACACATTCTTATTCAAGATGGTGTCTGATTCATTTTCTATTTTACAGGAAGAAGAGTATCAACTGCGCAAAGAGCGCATGAGAGATTATGGTTTTGTCGATTATATCGATGCGCTTGAAGCGGAAAACCCATTTATCAATATCGACTTCTTAAATCTTTTCATTCAGAAAAAAACGGCAGCGACTGGTAGAATTGATGACGTTTCAAAGAATCAAAATCTGCACAACTCATCGCTGGTTGCTTTTAAAGATCACTTCAAAAAAGTCATTGATGAACTTTTAAAAGTTTCAGATCAAAAGCGCGCAGATTTCCTGCAGTTTAATTTTGTGAGGTTAATCAATGCCCGCCTTGAGTCTCAAGGCTCATTGAAAAAAGGTTCAGTGGCAATGACCAGAACTGGGTCACAGACAAAAAATCTTATTCTTCTTGGTTTTAATTATATTAAGTCGACAGACCATTTAAAAGAAACACCGGAAGAAGGACTCTTTACGCTTTTTAGTTTCAGCGACCTGTATAAAATTGGAAACTCGCTGATTAAATTCAATTTAAAAGACTTAAAAAAGGCCCTGGCCGCGCATGGCTTTGAAGGGGACAAGGAAACATTCCTGGGAGACTATTGGAGTGATTTCCTTGATAACTCTTTTGATACTCCGACAAAATTTCACGCTCCAAAAGATGATTCTCCAAAAACGATTATCGAGTTTGAAGAGTATCAGATGTGGATATACAAAACGAAAACACTAATGGCCTTAATGCCATTTGCAAGCAAGTTCTATGAGACGCTATCGACTCTAAAAGAGGAAGGGCGTTTAATGGACAGCTATTATTTAAACTACACTGTTGATGACATCAACTTTGAGTCGCTTTTATTAAGTAACTTTGCCAACTTCTACTTAAGTTCATTCAATGAAAATCCATCGCAGAACAACGGAGAAAAACTCGGGCTGACGATTGATGAGTATAAAGCATTCTCTCAGGGAATTGTCTCTCCTTCGGAAGGGAAGTTCATCCTGACTCCAGAGCTCTTTAAAAAGATCCAGAAGTTCTCAGAGACTTATGGCCTGAACCAGGTTTTTGATTTCAACAATTACCTGCAGGACCTTCTAAAATCGCAGATGGAAGGCTACGACATTGATTCGATGTCGGATGAAGACTTCAAACACGTCGGCGGACCTATTATCCTGACTTTGGTTAAGCATTAAGCAAAATGTGAATTGATAAGCTGAGCGAGATTTTTCTGCAAAGGAGAGTCGAGCTTAGCTAGTTCCGTGCTCATCTTTTCCTTCAAGACTTTTTTTCTTTCCATTTGCAGCAGAATCAGTTTTTCGGTCTGAGAGAAATTCATTTTGAGTGGGATTTTTTTCGTAAGAAAAATCTCCAGCGCAGAAAGGCGGTCGTTTTCCTGTTCCAGGAAATGCTGAAGTTCATATTGTTCGCCAACCTTGGCATTTTCACGCTCTTTTCTTTCGTGGTCTTTGTACTCTTCGCTTTTAACGTAGTCTTCAAAGACATCTTCAAAGCCTTTAAGGCCTGCCAGGACTTCTTTTGAAAGGTTGGTGTTTCCGATTTTTTTACTCATTTATTTTTTTCCTACCTGTCGCGCCCTTTGGCCTTTGTGGGTTTTTCAAAAAGCGTAGAGTTCAACACTTCAAGAAAGTAGAGTTCTTTAGTCTCGACGTAGAGTTTTTTCTGAGCTTCGGCAGAATCTTTCAGGTCCTGGGAGATTTTGTAGAGCTCGAGGTTTTTAATTTTATCAACTTTAAGCGAGAGTTTATTGAGAAGCTGAAGCTCTTTATTGTTTGGTCGCTTAACTTTTTTAAAGTAGTGCTCAGGCAGATCTTTTACTGATCTGACAGAGGGGAAAAGACTTTTTACCGATTTGCTGGTGATGATATAAAGCGGGTAGGGAAAACGCGGGTGAAGAGCGTTTTCTAAAATAACCTGCTCCAGGTTCATAATCACAGATTCTAGGTCAGCCGCCGCGTAGTTTGAAAGGTTGATGTAGCAGGGAACCTTGCCGATTCTTGAATCCTCGACCACTTCCTGAACATTAGAAAGAGCTGGGCCCTTAAGGAGGATTTCTTCAAAAATAGGGATTTTCATGGCACTTCCATTTCGTTATTGAGACTGCTCTTAACTCAGTATAAACTAAGTTGTAAGTGATCTCTAGAGAGAACAAATTCACGCAAGGATTGCATGATTAATTTTCCTTATGTTTCGCTGCCTGAGTATTATACTCGGTTGCTAGCAAGCAACATTCAAAACTCCACCGCGGTTAACACTAACCTCGAAATGTATATCAACGAGAACAAAGAGCTCAACGCTTTAGTTAAAAAAGTCTTCAAAGACATCGACCCCGATGGATTCCTGGGGAAAATTCTTTCGATTTCGGGCTGGACTGGAATCAGAAACCGCCTGGCGGCTGTGTTTTTAGAGCATGCGATGACGGGAAGATTCCCGGAGACTGCCAATCTTAATTTAGTGACTGATTTAATCAATGTCGAAAATAAACTCCGCCACTTTACACCTGCAGGGTTTAACCGTGCTTTTCTTCTGGCGTTTTATGCCAAGATGTCTTTGATTCATATCAAGATGAGAAGTGACACGAGAGAGCTGACTCCACTGTTAATTAAAGACGAGCACATTGAGTATATGAAGCTTTCAAAAGCAAAATCAGTGCGCATCGACTGGCTTATGCTTCAGCTGATTCAGTTTGAGCATTTTTTAGGACAGGATAGACTCTTTACACTGCTACAAAGTGAGACGAGATACGCTTCACTTTTTTCCCTGCTTTCTAAAGAAGAGCAAGGGCAGATGATGAATAACTTTATGACTTACGGAGCTTCCATTAATGACTCCGATATTTTTACGACAGATGTTTCTACCCAATAGGAAAGGGCTATTATGAATAACAGTATCTGGAACTTAATCAACGATCTAAGCAAAAAAAACGGCATCACCGAAATCTTAATCAACGGGCCGAAAAATGTTTTCGTCGAAAGAGGCGGGCAGTTCATTCAAATCAATGCCAATCTTCCTGCGGCCGATATCAAGCAATTCATTAAAGATGTTGCAGACATGAACCAGAAGACGTGTGATGGCGACAACCCGATTCTCGATGGGAATCTTCCGGATGGATCGCGTATCAACATCATTAACGAGCCTTTTGTTAACGGCTCACCGGCGATATCAATTAGAAAGTATTTAAAATTTATTTCGAGCTTCGAGTCTAATCAAGGAGTCTTCGGGCTTTCTCCTCACTGGGTTGATTTTTTAAGGGCGGTGGTTCACTCGCGCCTAAATATAGTGGTCTCAGGAGGAACAGGTGTAGGGAAGACGACGTTTTTGAATTTGATGATTAATGAAATCGCGAAACACGAAAGAGTTATCGCCATTGAAGATACACCTGAATTAACCATCAATATGCCCAACGTGGTGAGACTTGAATCAGGAGCGAAATCTCTGATGTCGAAGTCTGCGCTGAGCACCCGCGACTTAGTTAAGAATACCCTGCGTATGCGCCCTGACCGCATTATCATCGGTGAGACCCGCGGAGGAGAGCTCTTTGATTTACTTCAAGCGATGAATACTGGCCACGATGGAAGTATGACCAGCGTGCACGCCAGTTCTGCTAGTGAATGTCTTTCAAGAATGGAGACACTTTTCTTACTAGCTGGTTTTGAAATTCCTTTAAATGTAGTGAGAAAGCAGATGACGTCTGCCGTTCAATTCATCATTCAATTAGGCCGTGATAAAGAAGGCAACCGCGTGATCAACGAAATCATCGAAGTCTGTGGAATGGAAGGGCCTACAATGCTGGTTCAAACCATTGCCCGCAGAGAAGATGGCTTCCTGGTTTTTGAAGGGATTGCTCCAAAGTGTATGGAGAGGCTTAACCGTCAGGGTGGGCTGCCATTAAACTTCTTTGAAAACATGTAGCCCATTTTTGTTGTCAAAAAAACAACTCGATTTAGCGGCCTAATCTTAAGGGCCTCCCTGCAAAAACAGCCACATATTTAATCTTCCGATAAGAGGAGTAAGATAAGGAACACTCAAAAAGTGCTCTTAGGGAGATAATAGCTTATGGCTTCAGTGGTGAAGATGGGGAGTGCCGTTTATTTAAAATTTAATCCTGATATGGATGAACTCTCAGATATGAAATTCACGTTTGAGAGAATTGGCGGTGAGTCCTTTGTTTTCGATTTAACTTCTATTAAGAGCATGGGACGTCATGCACTCAATGAATTGATGAACTTCCAGGAAGAGGCGAGAAAAAAAGGGGATGTCTATATTCTGACTCCAGAGAGCAATATGCGTGAAGAGCTTTTAAATCTGCACGCGATTAAGGATTGTGAAATTTATAAAGATAGAAATGAAGTCCGCCAGGCCTTAAAAGAAAAGGCCAAAGGGCACTTTCCAATTTAATAGAAGTCTTGTGAGACAATTCCCTTAACTATCGAAACACCTGCACTTGTCCCTAAGCGAGTTGCTCCTGCTGCCAGCATTTTTTTGGCCGTTTCCAGGTCTCTGATTCCACCGCTTGCTTTAACATTCACCGACGTTGAAACACTCTCACACATCAGTTTAATGTCTTCTACTGTGGCGCCACCGCCATTGAAGCCCGTGGATGTTTTTACAAAGTTCGCTCCGGCCTTTTCCGCAATCTTACAGGCCTGGACTTTTTCTTCTTCAGTCAGTAAAGATGTTTCAATAATAACTTTGACGACTTTTCCTTCGGCCGCATAAACGACTTCGCGGATGTCTTCTTCAACTAATAAAAGTTTTTGTGATTTTAAGGCCCCGATGTTGATGACCATATCAATTTCATCGGCCCCGTCCTTGATGGCATGAGCTGTTTCAAACGCCTTCACGGCCGTAGAGCTTGCTCCCAGAGGAAAGCCGACAACAGTGCAGACTTGAACGCCTGTGCCTTTTAAAAGATCAGCACAAGTCGCGACATACGCCGGGTTCACGCAGACAGAGAAAAAGCGATATTGTTTAGCCTCATCGACTAAAGTGTGGATCTGAGAAAAAGTGGCATCCGGCCTTAGTAAAGTGTGGTCAATACTCTTTGCAATTGTGTCTTGAATGCTTGCTATTTCCATACGCTCCTTGCCTTATCATCTGTCTTCAATAACACTTTTAGTATGATTAAATCCCGGTGGTTTTACCATCCCTTATTTATTTTTATTTTCTCGCTTTTGGCCTTAGCGCTATCGCTCTTTTTGTACATTCGTTCGTACCTGCAGGTCAACGAGGCGCTCCAAGAAGTGGTTTTTAAATACAACCTTAATGCTAAGCAGATTTTCCAGAGCGAAACTTGGGTTTTAATCCTGACTCTTTCTCTTCTGGTATCGGTTATCTTGGCAGGTCTTTTCATCATCTATATCTATTACCAAAAGATGATCCAGCTCTATAGATTGCAGCAAAACTTCATTAATGGTTTTACCCATGAACTAAAAACGCCGATTGCTTCACTTCAATTGTTCTTAGAAACTTTTTCCCGCCACGAGCTTGAGCGCCAGGAGCAGCTTCGCTACCTAGAGTACATGAAACGAGACACCAAACGTCTCTCAGACAATGTTAACCGCATCCTGCAATTGGGAAGACTTGAAGATAAAAACATCAAGGCCGACTTTAAGGATGAGGATCTCATTTCGGTGATCGGGCAGTTTATTAAAAGCACGCCCCATCTTTTTGATGAAGGAAAAGTGGAGTTTGAAAGTGATGTTG
This sequence comes from Bacteriovorax sp. As-1, assembly GCF_058446905.1. NCBI lineage: Bacteria > Pseudomonadati > Bdellovibrionota > Bacteriovoracia > Bacteriovoracales > Bacteriovoracaceae > Bacteriovorax > Bacteriovorax sp. As-1. Next base: position 152,447 of record NZ_CP184341.1, on the reverse strand, counting down.
AAAGTTATTTCATGCAAATTGACTTCGGCCTTTTTGAAATGCTTTTGATGAACCTGGTGACGAACGGTTTTATTTACAACAAGTCCCGTGAAAAATTAGTGCGTATCAAAGTCAGCATGATTGAAAAAAGTTTAGTGATTGATATCAGCGATAATGGAATCGGCCTAGAAAAAGGCGAACTTAAAAAAGTCTTTAAAAAGTTCTACCAGGTAGGAAGATCTACGAAGGGAAGCGGTTTAGGGCTTTACATTGTCCAGAGTATCGTTAAACTCCACAAGGGCGAAATCACCGCTCATAGTGATGGAGTGGGCAAAGGAACAATTTTTAGAATTGTTTTTAAGGAAACGAAATAAGTTATGGCAGTAACGACTAAAAATACCGGCAAGAAAATTCTGATCATCGAAGATGAAAAGCATATTGCAGAGGCCATTAAACTCAACCTGCGCATGCTGGGCCACGATGTCCTGCACGCTCTTAATGGGCTTGAGGGACTAAACTATTACGGAGAGTATGCTCCGGAGCTGGTTATTGTCGATTTAATGATGCCGGAAATTGACGGTTTTGGCGTGATCACGGAGATTAGAAAACGTGATCCGAAGATTCCTATTCTCGTTATTTCGGCCAAAGAACAGGTTAAAGAAAAAATCAAATGCCTCTCTCTTGGTGTTGATGATTATCTTTCAAAACCTTTTGATCTTGATGAATTTCTTCTGCGAGTAGACCGTCTTTTAACTCGTATGGAATGGAATACGGTTGCTCCTGAAGACCTGGCCAAAAAAGAAGAAGTAGAGATGGCCTCTCTTGGTGATAGTTATGAATTTGGCGAGCACCAGGTGGATTTTAAAAATCTCAAGGCCTATTCATTTAAAAAATCCAATCCACAGAATTTTGATTTAACATTGCAGGAAATTAAGATTCTCAAAGTCTTTTTTGCTCACCCAAATATGCCTTTGACTCGCGAGGAAATTCTCGAAAAAGCAGTAGGCTATGACCGAGGTGTGAGTACCCGAACTTTAGACAATTTCATTGTGCGCTTTAGAAAGTACTTCGAGAGCGATCCTAAAGACCCGAAGTTCTTTAAAAGTGTGCGCTCAGTCGGCTATCTTTTTGACAGACAAGGCGAGTAACGCTACTCTTTCCCCACTAAATTTTAGAGTTTAATTAGGAGTTAATGATGGGTCTTCTGACTGGAAAAAAAGCCTTAGTTTTAGGTATTGCAAACGATATGTCGATTGCATGGGGAATCACAAAAGCACTTAAAGCTGAAGGTGCTCAAGTGGCGCTTTCTTACTTAAACGAAAACCTACAAAAACGCGTTGAACCGCTAGCTGCAGAAGTTGGCGCAGATTTTATTTTCGAAATGGACGTAACGATTGATGAGCACTACGAGCGCATCCAAAAAATCGTTGAAGAAAAATGGGGCAAGTTCGACATTCTTGTTCACTCACTAGCTTTTGGTGACAAAAACGATCTTAAAGGACGTTTTGTTGAAACTTCTCGCAATGGTTTTAAAATGGCCTGCGATATTTCAGCTTTCTCACTAATCGGTCTATGTAATGCACTAAAAAACAACATGAACGACGACGCTTCAGTTATCGCCATGACATACCACGGGTCTGTAAAAGTTCTTAAAGGGTACAACGTCATGGGTGTAGCTAAAGCTGCGCTAGAAGCTTCTACGAGATACCTTGCAGACGATCTAGGGCCTCAAAACATTCGTGTTAACTGTATTTCAGCGGGACCAATCAGAACGCTTGCAGCGTCTGCAGTTCCAGGACTAAAAGATTTCTTAAAAGTGATTGAAGAAAAAGCACCTCTAAGAAAGAACGTTACTCAGGACGATGTCGGAGGAACAGCTGTATACCTTGCTTCGAGACTATCTCACGGAGTGACAGGACAGGTTCTTTACGTTGATTCTGGTATCAATATCATGGCCCAATAATGATGAAGGCCCCTTCTTTGAAAGGGGCCTTTTTATTTTAACTTCTCATCTCAGGTTCTATGGCAAAAAAACAATTGCAGTCAGGTCTAAAGCTTACTGGTATCGCACCTAATATTCTTTTAACCCACGTTCAAAACACGGCCCCCTTTTTATTTAACGGTGAACTTGATACCACTGGAAAAGAGCGCGCGTATTTGGCCAAACTTTTTTTTTATAAAAAGAATCTAAGCGCCCTAAAAAATATCGACCTCACTGAATATTTCCATATCTGTATGGCCGCTCACTGGACGACAGCGGGAACATTTGTTCCAACTGACGTCGATAACCAAATCAGAAAAGGTCTGTGGGAACACGGCGAGATTAAAAAACACATCGAACGTATGGCGAAAATCACTATCGCTTCATGGACCTGGGATTATGAACAGGTGACGAATAGAAAGTCTTACAACCCTGAGCGCGGGCAAGTGATGAGCACTCACGAAGGAACGTGGCTTTCAGTTGCTATCGGTGGTTATTGTGCTCTTATGAGACACAAGCAATTTGACCTGGCAAAAGAAATGGCCGACGTTATTTTGGCCGAAGCTGAGAAAGAAGAAAAACTTCTTTTAGAGTTAAGAGAAAAAAGAGACCACGTAAATTTCTTAAGATCAACGGCACTGATGGCCCACAACTTCGGTGACCTTGACCGTGTTATCGATCAATGGGAAATGCCAGAAGACGACCCATTTAGAAAACGTATTTATAAATTAGGCCACAAAATTAACGACGCTCAAGACCCAATCCTGGTTTATGCCGGACAAGTTAATAAAGCGTTCTTATCTGTTGAAAACCACCGTCACATGTCGATGAGACAGCCGAGATGTCTTCGTCGTTCCAATAAATTCTTAATCCCAGTTGGCCCATTTATGGACAAGTGGGGAAGAGACTTAGGCGAATCAAAACTTCTAACCAACGATGAAAAAGGCGAAATCGTCTGTGCTTTTCTTGAAGGCTTTGGCCGTCAGGACGCGGCCCTGGGGTATGTGAGAGCATTTCACGGGATGATGAGCGTTCTTCCTCGCGGACTTGAAACCCTTGAGCAGAATATTCCTTACGATGTTGTGGCCGAACTTAGAAACTCGCGTTTTGGAGAGCTCGCTAAGGTATCGGAAGAAGAAATGGTCGCAAGCTATAAGAAGCACTTGGAAGAGTTTGTCTGCCCAATCACAAATTTGAAATTCTAGATCATCTTTTAATTAGATTGTTAAGATTCCTTTAAGGGCCTTGATATTTCACCATGACTTGTGATTTAACGGGGCCAATCTAATTACCTCGGGGAGTATCTATGAAAAAAGGGCTTGTCGTTTTAGCGTTAGTTTTCTCATCTCAAAGCGTGTTCGCTGAGTTTCAAAAAGGTGACATTTTAAAAGAAGTTTGGACTTGCAAAGGCAAGAGTGACTCAGTTGTAGACTCTGTAACTGTGACGGTTGATAGAGTAAAAAACACTGTTGTTGGTGGGCTTTATGATGGGACGATGACGGGATCAGAAATCGCTCTAAAAAAGATGAGTGATCTTTATAAACTTGGTGGTTATGTAGCTCCTGGACACGACAACAGAGAGTACTCAGTTCAACTAATCCAAAGGAGAAAAGATGATTTCGACTGGGGATATGAAACGAAACTTAAAGGGCAAGCAGTTGTCGTTTATGAAGGTTTCATTGACTGTATCGGTGATATTGGGGGAGCGGAAGTTCTTTCGTGTGATGTTGAATTAGAAAGACAATAATATAAAATAAAAAGGCCCTCATGCGAGGGCCTTTTTATTTTAGTAGTTAAAGTTTTTGTGAATGTACTCAACCGTCTTGCGAACATTTTCTTCCGGAGTCTGCTGAAGAACTCCATGACCAAGACCGCAAATCCAACGATCAAGATTTTTTAAATCTTTTAGTGGTGCCCAGAATTGCTCTAATTTCTTTTCAACATTTGCCCAGTCATAGTGCAGGTAACTTGGATCAAAGTTTCCTTGGATCATATAATCATTACCTAATGTTTTAAGTGCTGAAGCTAAATCCATTCTCCAGTCAATTCCCAGAACGTCGATGTTTTTGTCCTGGATTTCCTGCAGGTAATTCATATGTGTCAGTTTTGAGTAATAAACCACTTTTTTAGTTGGGTGAAGTTTCTTGAATTCACTCGTTACTTTTCTAAGCATTGGCAGAACGAATTCTTTGAAATCAACAAATGTTAATTCCCCAACAGCTGTATCGAATAAACAAACAGCGTCTGCGCCACCTTCAGCTTGAACTGACATTTCTGTTAAAAGTTCAGGAATTAAGATTTCACAGAATCCTTGCCATCTTCCATCGTAGAAACCTTTTTTCGAACTTGTTAGGTTTCCAGAGTGTGAACCTTCAACGGCGTAAGTGTAAAGCGTCCATGGAGCTCCTACGAATCCTAGAAGAGATTTCGTCTGTGGAAGTTCAGCGCGAAGAAGTTTTGTCGCTTCCTTTTGGAAGTTATAATATGATCTTGAGTCCTGGATCAGTTTGCATTTTTTGACGTCAGCTGGAGTCTCAAGTCTAAATTCCAGGATTGGCCCTGGAGCATAAGTTAACCCCAGTCCAAGTTGTTCAAGCGGGAAGAGTAGATCAGAGAATAAAATCGCCGCATCGAAATTAAAATCGCGGATTGGTCCCATGGTAATTTCACAGGCCATCTCTGGGTTCTTACACATAGTCATGAAGTCAGAATCTTTTTTAATGTTCTGGTAGTGAGAGTGGTAGCGACCTGCCTGGCGCATGAACCACACCGGCACTTGAGTCTTTCCATCGTTTGTTTTTAAGCGGTCGTTAAATAATCCCATTTCTTTGTCCTTTAATTCACAATTAATTTATATCCAATACTTCTGATACTTTGAATTTCGAGAGTTTTTTTCGAATCTGTCTCACACCACTTGCGAAGTTTAACGATGTAATTGTCGACGGTGCGGTTGGAAGGAAACTTGTCTTCTCCCCAGATCTTTTCAATGATCTCTTCGCGGTCAACGGCATTATTTTTTTTGGTATAGAGAAGCTCCAGGATCGCGCACTCTTTTTGAGAGAGAGTGATCACGTTTCCTTGGGCATCCTGCACTTCATAGCGCTTAAACCAGATTTTTAGTCCTCCGTGAGTGATTTCCTCAGGAAGTTTGTTAATCTCGCTTTGGCTTGAAAGGATGCGGTTTAATCTTAAAATAAGCTCTTTTAGAGCAAATGGTTTTGTAATGTAGTCATCGGCCCCAATTTCCAGTCCTTCAACTTTTGTCTCCGGGTCATTGAGTGCTGATAAGAAGAGAAGAACAAAGTCTTTTCTTAGTTTTCTAAATTCGCGGGCCAAATCCAGTCCGTTTCCGTCGGGAAGGCCGATATCCATCAGGATCACAGCTGGGTGTTCTGATTTAAAAAGTTCGCGTGCTTCTTTTGCATTTTTTGCCCAAGCACAGCCATGCCCCAGACCTTTTAGGTATTCTGTGAGAGTGATTCCTAAGTTTTCTTCGTCTTCAACAATGAGAATATTAAGCATGGGCCTCCTCACTTCTTTTGAAAACTAAATCAAACTTTAATCCATGGTTTGCTTTAGTGATGGAAAGATTTCCGTGCATTTTATCTAAAAGCTTCTGGCTTAAATAAAGTCCAATCCCAGAGCCTTTAGTCGAGTTGTGCTTGTAAAAAAGTGTCCCTAATTTTTCTAAGTCACCTTTAAAGTCGCCGTGGTCGATATAGGCCAGGTGAACTTTGCCTTCACTGTGAGATAAAACGATTTGAATCTTTTTACTCGTCGTATGAATGCGAGTGTTTTCCAGCAGGTTTTTCATAATGAGTTCAAGAGCAAACTCATCAGCTTCAATGTTGATAGTTCCTTCTGGAGCAATGATCTCGACTTCATGTTCAGGAACCCAGGTCTTTGCTAGTCTTTTAATAAAGGGCAGAAGAGACAAGCTTGTTAGATTGAGTTCTCCTCCGCGCTCAATGCGCGAGAGTTGCAGGATCTTATCCATTTGAGTCTCAAGTTTTGTTGTATCAGCAATTAAGCGCCCGATTAGTTTATCTAAGGTCGGATCATTCTTTGATTCTAAAATCTCGTTAATCACTTCACCTTGAAGACGAATACTTGCCAGTGGCGTTTTTAACTCGTGAGTAAGGCTCGCAAAAAACGCCTGCAGGGAATTCGTTTTTTTCTGATCTTTTAAATAAAGAAGCAGCAGGGAAATTGAAAGAAGCATTAAAAGCACCAGGAAACTTCCACCTTCCCAGGCCAGCATCTTAGTGATGCGAGGTCTGTCAGCGTGCCCTAAAAAGCTTTCAAAGTTGATCATGATATAAACCCACCAGGCCCCAATCATCAAGAGAACTCCGGCCCACAGTAATGAGAGGGTAAAAAGGAGTTTTGATGAATGAGAGTATGGGTTTTTAATATTCATTAAAGTTTAATGTCCAGTCTCTTAGCGATATCAGCAACAACAGTGTCATCGTGAGCTAAACTCACAAATCCCACTTCATAAGCGTTTGGTGCCAGGTAAATCCCGCGGTCTAATAACACTTCAAAAAGCTTGTTGAAGTTTTCTGTCAGGTTCGCCGGGATATCAGCAATTTTTGTTACGTTTGCCTTTGGAACAATCCAAAAAAGAGACGAGTACGTTGTGATCTGGAACATGTTGAACTGACCATTGTTATAAGTCTTCATCCAGTTCGCTAGAAGTGTCGTGATCTTTTTTGTTTGTTCTTCAATTTTTTTATAAGACTCAGGAGTCATCTCTTTTAGAGTTGAAAGTCCACCCACCATCGCTAGAGGGTTCGCTGAAAGAGTTCCCGCCTGGTAAACTTTTCCAATCGGAGCTAAGTGTTCCATGATGAATTTAGAAGACCCGATCGCTCCAACAGGTAAACCCCCACCGATGATTTTTCCTAATGTCACGATGTCCGGTTTAATCCCTGTCACTTCGGCCATTCCACCGAAAGCGACGCGGAAACCTGAGATAACTTCATCAAAGATTAAAAGTGCTTTATTTGCAGTTGTGATGTCTCTTAAAAATTGCAGGAATTCTTTTGGCTGAACCATAAGTCCATTGTTTGCCGGAAGAGGCTCAATGATGATGGCCGCGATTTGGTCTTTGTGATCGATGAAGCATTGTTTTAATCCTTCAGTGTCACCAAGTTCAAGAATAAGTGTATCGTGAGCAACGCCTTCTGGAACACCGGCAGACGAAGCTTCAGCTTCACCAGCAAGGCCAGAACCAGCTTTAATCAGCATTGAATCCACGTGTCCATGGTAGCAGCCGTTAAACTTAATAATTTTATTTCTTCCAGTCACTCCGCGAGCGAGGCGAAGAGCTGTCATGACGGCTTCAGTTCCAGAGTTAACGAAACGAAGTTGTTCAACGTGAGGAAGTTTTCCTAAAAGAAATTCTGCAAGCTCCAGTGAGTAGGGTTCACAAGCTCCATAACTCCATCCGCGCTCAAGACCTTCGTGCAGGGCCTTTTCAACTTTTGGGTGTCTGTGTCCTAGGATTAGTGGTCCAAAGCTCATGCAGAAGTCGACATATTTTTTATCTTCTACGTCGTAGATATAGGCCCCTTCAGCTCTTTTAAAAAAGCGAGGAGTAGTGTGAAGACCTTTAAAGCTTCTTACTGGCGAGTGAACTCCACCAGGCACTAATGTTTTTGATTTAGAAAAAAGATCAGATTGAATATTCGACATATTATTTCCTTAAGATTGGGTCCATGATTTAAATTCTTCAATTCCTGCCATCGGAAGAACTTCAACGCCATTTGTGCGGAAAAGATCGTACGTTTTGCCGATCCCACACGCGTGTATGCGTTCTTTGATTTCCGGGAAGTGGTAAATATAGGCCTGGTACTGGAAGAAGCTCGTCCAGTAGAAGACTTCTGTTTTTAAAATATTAGCTTTAAATTCTGCGCTTACATTTTTATTGATCTCGCGCTTATAGCACGCGACGACTTCAGCTGTCGTCAGCGTGCTTTTTGCTTCATCATTAGATAGAACAATCAGCGGAGCTTTGGTATCGACCATAATTCCGGCAGCACGGGATGAACGCAGGTTTTCTACTTCATCATCGCCAATACTATCAGCAGTCCCGTTAACCCAGAAGCCAAGAGCGGCCAGGTCTTTCATCGTTTTTGTTCCAGCGGCCCAAAGTGATTTTGGATTGCTTCCAAGAATCGCATCAAAGCAGTATTTGCTGGTGATATAAAGATGCAGTCCCTGATCGAGAGTGACCGGGATATTTTTTTTAGTGATTAGTTGGTCATTTGTCGGGTGACCGTTAAAAACTTTTGGAGCGGCCACAAAGGCCGGAAGTGAGCGACCTTCTAGTTCAAAGACAGAAACGTCTTCACCGTTTAAGTGCCCTTGATGGCTATGAAGGAAAAATTCCCCTTTAGAGCTATGAAGTTTTCTGACGTTGATTCCCACAGCAAGGTGGCAACCGCCGCCGTATTCATTGAAAGATTTTCTTTCACGCACAACTTCTTCTTTCGTGCGTGCATCTTGAACTAGGGCAAGCTTCTTTAAAAGCTCTCCGTTATCAGCGCGGTTTATTTTACATTCAATCGCCAGCGCTCCTTGAGAGGCCGAAGAAGGGAAGACTGTTTGAGGAAGAATCATAAAGTTGATTCCATCCAGCAGTCTTTTTAGTTCTTCGTTTGAAGCAGGCGTGTGGGCAAGTCTTTCAATTCCAGGAAGAGCGAGAACGATGGCATCGTATTCACCATCGCGCAGTTTTTGAATGCGAGTGTTGATATTCCCACGAAGCATCTTTGTTTTTACAACAACGTTTTTTGCTTTTGGAAGATAGTCAGCAAGTTTCTTTTCGATGTTTACAATTCTTCTTGGCGAAGAAGTCCCGATGATTAATTCAGTTCTGTTTTTAATCGTAGGAATCGTTTCGTTTTTAATAAGCAGGATATCGTGAGCAAAACTTCTTTTTGTCACCGCGGCCATTGTGATCCCTTCAGGACGAAGAGAGCCTAGGTCTTTATGTGAGTGAACGACCAGGTCTACCTGGTCGTTTAAAAGAGCTTCATCAAGTTCTTTAGTAAAAAAGTTATTTCCGCTCATCTGCCAAAGCGGCTGCGAGGTTTGAATGTCACCTTGAGTTTTAATGACAACTAATTCGAAAGTGTCGCCGGTTAAGCGCTCTAGTTCGTCTTTAACTTGTCCACATTGAGTGAGGGCAAGAAGTGACCCTCTGGTTCCGATCTTATAGTGAGTAGGCAAACTGTAACTCCTCCCAATCAAATGGTGTGCTGGATAGAGCAGGTCTTGCGCGTTTTTCGGCAAGGGTAGCGATTGTTGATTTCGCTTTATTGACCTTTTCCATCTTTTCGATATTGAGCTTGGCGCTTTGTCTGAAAATATCTTCCAGGCGAAGAACTCCATCTTTTTCTGTGAGACTAGTTTCTATCACAGAGGGAGATCCAAGATCAATAAAGAGCTTCATTTGTGCTGCGGGAGAAGTGTGATATTTGTAACCGAAAAATTGCAAGAAGAAGAGTTCATCAAAAAGAACTTCATCTGCTCCAATAGTATTAACGATAAATGGGAAGCGGGCGTAAATGTCTTTTGCGCCCCACGCGACGCTCTCTAGCCCGTAAGTAGACGACAACTCCGCTACGCGCGCGTCGTTTCTGGCAGAGATGAACACGTTGTGCTTTTTCTTTAAAAGCTTAATCAAGTCTTCTGCCAGTGTCCCAGAACCAAGAACCAATACATCTCCGTCATTGACAGCAGTATGGATGAGTTTTCTGGCGATTCCGGCATATGTTAGCTGACCAATCTCAGTTAAATGATCCGTTCTTACTTTTTTATTGTCCTGGAAGAGTTTTTCCAGAACCGTCATGACGTGAGTGTTTCTTTCAGGGGATTTAAGGAATTCCTGGTAGGCGTCTTTGAACTGTCCCACTACCTCATACTCGGCAACAACTTCAGAGCGCAGGCCACAGATCGTTTCAAGTAGGAAAACGTAAGCGTCTTGTCCTTCAAAAATGTCTGTGATGACGTCTTCTCTCAGAGCGTTTTCGCGAAGGTGAAGAAAAGGTGCTTCACCAATCCCCATAACTAGGGTACGCTGACACGTCTTTAAAACGAAGACGTCTCCCTTTGAAGGGCTCGCGTGTGAATTTGCCTTTAAATTAATGACAGTTAAATTGGTAATCATAAGTCTTAACTAGTTATAACTCTCTAAAGTCTGTAAATTGTCATAAAAATGTAGGTTTTTATCTTTTTTTCTTATCACTTTTTTTGTGATAGGGTGCCCTTAATGAATATCTTTCAGACTTTATATACGCCAATAAAAGGCGCATTTCTGGCCTTCGACAAAAAAGTCGATGGTTCTATAACTTTTTTCATTAAACACTATGGGAAAAGCCGTTTTATGATAGCCATGAGCAAAAAGGCCCAGTATTTGGGGCTAGAAAAGCTATGGGAAAAGGGACCAAAGGCCTTTGTCTATTTCTTTCTTTTTTATTTAGTGCGCGACACCATCCTTTATATCATCCTTCCTATCGTTTTTGCCCGCATGGCCACAAATTAAATTTTGCCAACAGGTTTCGTCAGTTTTATTCTCTAATGTACTCTTTTTTTTCGACCCTTTAACGCCACAGGAGAATCCATGGAACTAATGTTTAGTCCAAAAGAAATTTTAAATAGAGGAATTGGTTTAACGTTTGATGATGTTTTACTAGTGCCTCGCTACTCAGAAGTTTCATCGAGAAAACATCCGGTTTTAAAAACAAAAATCACTAAGAATTATGAAATTGATCTTCCAGTGATCACGGCCAATATGGATACAATCACTGAGACAGATATGGCCTGTGCTATGGCAAGCCTGGGTGGGATAGGTTCTCTTCACCGTTTCATGAACGAGGCTGAACAAGTGGCGATGGTTAAAAAAATCCAGGAATACTTAAAAGAAAAAGGACTTAAAACGCCAATTGCTGCAAGTATCGGGGTTAAAGAAGAAGGTATTAAAAGAGCAGATATGCTGGTAGATGCCGGTGTTCAAATCATCACTTTAGATATCGCTCACGGCGACTCTATTATGATGCTTGAGACACTTGATTACCTAAAAAAGAAACACCCAAAAATCGACGTTATCGCAGGTAACGTAGCGACTGCTGATGGTGTAAAGAGAATGATTGAGCGCGGAGCTGACGCGGTAAAAGTAGGAATTGGCCCAGGGTCAATGTGTACAACTCGTATCATTACTGGTCACGGTGTTCCTCAATTATCTGCTATCGCGCTAGCGGTAAGTGTTGCTGAAAAACACGGCATCCCGGTTATTGCCGATGGTGGATTAAAAAATTCTGGAGACATTGTAAAAGCACTTTGTGCTGGAGCTTCTTCAGTTATGGTTGGGTCTCTTGTTTCTGGAACATTTGAAACTCCAGGCGAGTTAAAAGGTGGGATGAAACAATATAGAGGAATGGCCTCAAAAGCAGCGCAAGTTTCTTGGCGTGGTGAAATGCCTCAAGGGATGGCTGCAGAAGGTGAGTCGACAATGATTCCTTCTAAAGGACCTGTGTCTCACGTAATCAACGAACTGATGGGAGGTCTGCGCTCGGGGATGACTTACATTGGAGTTGATAACATTAAGGCGATGTCTGAAGCAGCGTTATTTATCCAGATGACAGCATCGGGAATGAGTGAATCAAAACCTCACGGAGTGAGATAATGGATTTTTCTAAGCTTGGAAACTTCGCCAAACTTGGCGGTCTCATTGGCGGGATCCCGAGTTTCTTTGATAACTTCAAAGAGATGGAGGAAATTGTTTTAAATTACCCCAAGCTTAAAGACAGAATAGGCAACAAGGACGAAGAGCGCGAAAAAGCGATCAAAAACTTAAAAGAAATCAGAGCGGAGCTCTCGCTTCCGTTTTTGAGAACTTTTGAGAAATTCCTCGATGCCTCACTGTCGCAACTTTATGATGGGATTAACTTTAACGATAACGGCAAAAACCTAAAAGAGTTGTCGCAGAAAAATAATATCGTTTTAGTTCCCAACCACCAGTCTCACGCGGACTACGTGGCGATTAACTATATCTATTTTAAAAAATACCAGTCGCCACTTTTTGTAGCGGGTGGAAATAACCTTAATATTTTCCCAATCGGGCCTCTGTTTCGTCGTTCTGGGTGTTTTTTCATCAGAAGAACATTCGCCAACGACATCCTTTATAAGCTAACTCTGGAAGCGTACCTGCATTACATGTTAGTGAAGGGCAATCCCATTGAGTTTTTCTTTGAGGGGGGAAGATCGCGCACTGGAAAACTTCTACCACCTCGTTACGGTCTGTATCAGATGTTAATTGAGGCTCACCAGGCCATCCCGGAAGCAAGCAGACTGCCACTCAAGTTTATTCCGGTTTCGATTGTTCACGAATATGTTCCTGAACAAAAGTCGCTGGTGCGCGAACTCGATGGTGGAAAAAAGAAAAAAGAAAGTGCCGGTCAGGTTTTTGGTCTGGTTCGCCTTTTTTCATACCAATTCGGTAATGTGCACATCAACGTCGGTCACCCGGTGGATATGCCATCTGTCGATATGGACAACCTCAAAACCCAGACTCAAAAGCTTGCGTTTGAATGCTTCTTAGAGGTCGGGAAAAATATGCGTGTGACTCCGACGTCACTTCTGGCGATGATTCTTTTAGATGAACCGACAGGAGCGCTTAAGTGGGAAGAAATTCTCTCTAAGGCCCGCCACATCGTCGCTTACTGCCAGAAGTTCAATGTGCCGATCACAGATTCTATCACTCCGGAGAATTTAGAAAAATCACTGGAGAGATCAATTGATATCTTAATCGGAAATAAAAAAGTTGAAGCGATCGGAAATCCGAATGGAAACCACGTTTTTTATTCGATTAAAGATGATTCAAGAAAAGAAATCCTCTATTTCAAAAACACGGTTCTTCATCATTTCTTGGTTCCTTGGATTGTGAATATGGGATGGGTCAACCTGTTTTCAGGGCACATCACGAATGTTGATGACCTGAAAAAGTTCTTCATTTCGCAAAGAAAACAGCTAATGCACGAGTTTTATCTTCCAACGGTAAAGGAGTTTTTAACCTCAACTCTGGACATTGTTTCCGATGCTGTCGGAAGAGAAGTCAAGACACTGGAAGAATGTATGGAGCTCTCTCATAAGGAGCTTTATCAGATTCTGCAGAAAGTGAGTCTTTTCTCGCGCGCTTGTAACTATCTTATGGAAGCTTACTACGTTTGCGGACTGACGCTCACGTCGCTTTCAAAAGAGTACAAAGAAGGCTTCAAAATGGAGACTTTTTTAAAGAAATATAAAGAGGTTTTTGAAAGTGAGAGAAAACTTAAGCGCATTATCAAATACGCTGAAAGTTACTCTGTTCCTCTTTCTAAATCGAGTCTGCAGTATTTCATTCACACAGGTATCGTCGCTAGCAATAGCGGCTACTATGCCGTCACGGATTCCCAGAAACTGGTCGAAGTCCTGACAAAAGTGGAATCGGATTTAAGCTCGCAGCTTTCCATCAATCTACTAAACTAATATGGCCGCCATTAAGCTAAAAAAAATCAATTGGCAGAGGCGGCGTTTTATCGCCAGCGCCGAACTCCATGACCTCACTACGTGGATGGATGCTGATCAGGCCTTAAAACGCAGGATTCTGACAGACTCGACTTACCAGCTTGTCGGTAAAAAAAGCATTGTGGAAATGAGCTCAAAAACCGGAACGGGCAGGCTTCTTTTAGAAGTCGTAGGTGTTCCCAAGACGGATCTACCGACTTTTGACGTAGAGGCCCAGACGACTTTAGTTTGGGAGTCTTCTGAAGAATCGTTCAAGATGGACTTTTCTGCCTTAAAAGAGCAGGCCCAGCAAATTATCAAGGCCAGCTCTCAGGGAATAAATGACACTTACCACATAGTTTTGGATGGCCCTAAATTAGAGCTTCATTTTTTTATTCAAAAAGATTATATTCATTCGTAGCATTACTAAAATAAAGGACCCTCTAAATAACTAGAAGGTCTATATCCAGAGGTAAATTATTAAAGACAACCAGAGCCCAGGTTCATTCCAGAGACCATCATTCGATCGCGACCGCCAATCAAGCAAAAACCAAGGTCCAAGAGTTAACGAGCAAATCAGGATTCCTGAATGCCGCTTACTAGGGGATGACGGTCACCAATACGGTGTTGTTTCTATGGCCGAAGCAAGAAGAATTTCTGATGAAGCAGGCCTAGATCTTGTTGAAGTGAGCCCTACAGCTCAACCTCCGGTTGTTAAGCTTATCGACTTCGGTAAGTATAAGTACGAGCTGCAAAAGAAAGCTCAAGAAGCTAAGAAAAAGCAAATTGTTATCCAGTTAAAAGAAGTTCAGCTACGTCCAAATATCGAGCAAGGTGATTTAGATACAAAGCTAAACCACTGCCGCAAGTTCTTAGACCAAGGTGATAAGATTAAGATTTCTATGCAATTCCGCGGTCGCGAAATGTCATATCGCGATGCAGGAATGGAGAAGTTTAAAGCTATCATCGGCCAAATTGTTGAAATGGGTGCCGTGATCGAGTCTGAGCCAAAAATGATGGGTAATAGAATTATCGCCATTTTAGCTTCGACTAAGAAGCCACCTGTGAAGAAGACGGATGATAAAAATGCCGCTTCTGAACAAAAAGCTAAAAAGGACTAAGAAAGTCTTTTACAAGGTATGAATTTATTGATATTTATACCTGCTTTAAAAAGCATTTAATGCATTATTTTATAAATTGATCGTTGATATAGCGAATGTTGGGAGTATTTCATGCCAAAAATGAAGACAAGAAAATCAGCTGCGAAAAGATACAGCGTAACTGGTACAGGTAAAGTTAAAAGAAGCAGATGTGGATTAAGACACAAGCTTGAAGTTAAGAGCCAAAAAAGAAAGAACAGAGCAGGTGGACCAGCTCTAGTTCACCAATCAGAGCACGAAAAAGTTAGAAGAATGCTTCCATACGCATTCTAATTAAAAGATAAAAATATAAAACAGATGTTTTGGGCCTAAGAGAAGAAGCTTCCCCCAAAGATCGTTACAGGAGTAGAAAATGGCACGCGTACGTAGAGGATTTAAAGCTAGAAGAAGAAGAAACAAAGTTCTAAAACTTGCAAAAGGTTTTCACTTTGACCGTAGAACAAAATATAAGCACACAGCTGAAACTGTTAAACGTGCTCTTAACTACGCTTACGTAGGAAGAAGACTACTTAAGAGAGATATGAGAAAGCTATGGGTTGTTAGAATTGCAGCAGCAGCTAGAACTCTAGAGACTTCATACTCTAAATTCATCGGATCTCTAAAAGCAAATAATGTTACTCTTAACAGAAAAATGCTTGCAGAAATCGCAGCTACTGACTTTGCTGGATTCACAGCAATTAAGAATGCTCTTAAGAAATAATTTTAGAATTAGATTCTTATAATAAAAAAGGCCCTCTTTGAGGGCCTTTTTTATTTCTGCTTTTTAAACATCGACATGTCTGGTTTGCGGGAAAGATCCAGGTGGTGTTCGTAAACCTTTTTCCCATTCTGATAGTGGGCGCAAGTCCCATCTTTATGTAATTCAATCATCCCTTTGACTTCTGTTCCTTCAGGGACGCTGATAGCGTTGGTGTTGGCGCTTAGGCCGCTAATGTAGTTGTTGATGTAGATGTCTTGAATGCGAGTTCTATCAAAGTTTTGAACTGATCTTTGGGTTGTCGAATAGTAGGGGGCCATGATTGATGGTTTAGTCGATTCATGACAAAGGCCAAGTAGGTGTCCCATCTCATGCAGAACAACAGTTGGTAGATCCATATCCACCTGGTACATGGCATTTGCCATCACCAGGTCTGAAGCGTAATCGCGGTAGTTAACAATGATATCAGCGTGAGTCAGTTGCACGTACTGGCCAAGACCAGAGCTACTTGTGACCACACCATAGTATTGCGTGATAGCGATAACGTTAGTTTGAACGTTAGAAAACCATTGAGGGGATTTATAGATTCCGATTTCGTTGTCTCTGAAGGCCGACGTTGTCGAGTAACCAGTGTTGTTCGTTACGGGAAAAGGCACCGTAATAAGCGTTTTAGAGCCTCCTACAGCATCATTCCAGACTTTCGCCATCTGCTCGAGAGGGTTGAGTCCTCCGACCATCATACCCGCTGTAATATCGCCGGAAAAATCAGAAGACATTTTAACAGTTAGAGGCAGGGAAGAGTCACTCCATTTCCCGATAAGGCAGCCCGATCCGCTGCTGCCTAAGGCTGATTGAGACGTTGTTGTCTGCTTTTTACAAGCAGCAAACAGGAGAGTGAATAAGGAAATTAAGAGCAGGTTCCTCATTGCTCTATTATCGGGCAACAAGGGGGGAAACTTAGGGCAAAAACCTTAATTTTTGCCCTAGTTTGGGATTACTTAGTGTTGGCCTTCTTGTGGTCAGCTAAAAACGCCTCTAAACCATTTGTAGTTAGGGGGTGCTTATAGAGCGACTTGATAACAGAAAGAGGCATAGTCCCTACATCTGCCCCAATTAAGGCCACTTCTCTGACGTGTGCCGAATGTCGGATAGAAGCTGCCAGGATTTTTGTTTTGAAGCCGTAGTTATCATACATCTGACGGATTTCTGCGATCAGGTCGTTTCCGTTGTGTCCGATATCGTCCAGGCGGCCGATGAATGGAGAGATGTAAGTGGCCCCGGCCTTAGCTGCTAATAGGGCCTGGTTCATTGAAAAACAAAGTGTGACGTTTGTCTTGATGCCTTTTTTTGTGAAGTAAGCACAAGCAGCGATTCCCGCTTCAGTTAGAGGAAGCTTGATCACCACGTTTTTGTGAATTTTAGCTAATTCCTCGCCTTCTTTAATCATACCTTCTAGGTCAAGTGCTATAACTTCCGCTGAAATGGGACCGTCAACGATCTCAGAGATTTCGCGGATGACATCTTCTTGTTTGCGTCCGGTTTTAGCAATAAGAGATGGGTTAGTTGTGACTCCGTCAATAATACCCAACGAAACTGCTTCTTTAATTTCAGCAATAATTCCTGTGTCTAGAAAAAATTCCATAAATCCTCCGGTTTAAAAAATATGCCATAAGAGTACGCTCGGCGGGTGTTTTCGGAAAGCTTTTTTCCCACTGGGGTAGAAAAAAAAGTAGGTTATAATCTTATGTATGAAGTCACTACTGCTTAGTTTTTTAATCCTCGGAATCAACTCATCAAATGCTATTGAGTCGAAGGCACTTAATTCTCTGACAGTCAGAGATGAGCCTAAAAACAAGGTTAAAAAAGAGACACTGGTCATTGGGGCCGATTCGTTTTACGACGTCAAGGCCGATTATACGATGTTTTCCGGACGAGTGACTGACCGTGATGCCACAGCTTCAATTGTAAAAATCTCCAGCGAAAATAAGAACGTAAAGTTTTTCCGGGCCGGGGATTTAGTCGAGTTTAAAATCCAAAACAACAAAGAAGGCGACTACTGCCAGGGGTATGTCCGAAGTATTGAGCCGGATTACTTCGTTATGTACGCCAAAGAACTGTTCCCATGTTTTCCCAAAGAAGAGTATTTCAGACGCGGGACTGCGCTGATTATGCACTCTGAGAAGCTGGCAGAGCGCGTACGCGAGGCCTCTGTTTACCGCGCGAGTTTAATTAATAAGAAAAAAGACTTCATGGTTCAACTCAACGATATCAACAATGGGATCTGGAACTTTGAAGAAAGAAAAGTGCAGACGGCCGCCGATTACGACCGCCAGATTGCTGAACTTGAAAAAGCAAAGATCAAAGCGCTGGATGATTTACTCTCTCGTAAAAATGATGAGATTAAACTTCAGCGCGAACTGGCCTTCCGCTTAGATAATATCGACAAAGAATTGGACTTCTACCGCATTGATAAGAACGATTTGTTGTTTGACCGCTGGCATATGGATCACGATGTTGGCTTGCCGGTTTACGATCGGCCGGAAGAAATAAGACCTAGAAGAGCAAGTGGTGAAAAAGTTATTGATGATTAAAAAAAAAGGGCCCGGAAAACGGGCCCTTTTTATTTTAGTGCTTTCTGTAGTTTGAATAAATGTCTTCCAGGATTTCCTCGTTGTATAGGAAATTTGGAGCGTGCTCTAGGTAAAGCTTCAGGTCGTAAGAAGGAGCAAGTCCTAACCATTCCTTAATAAGCGTTACGCTCTTTTCTTGCTGGATCCATTTAAAGATACACGCCTGACGAAGTGATTTTGGAGTCAGAGTGATCATTAGTTTATTTCTGTAGTCTTCGAAAATGATCTCAATCCCTCTTGGCGATAATCCACCAGAAATGATTCTGTATGGGTTAGCGTAGAAGAGAAGGTTGTCAAATGTGATTTGTGACTTAGCCTTCATTTCATCAAGGATTGCCAGGTAGTCAGCAAAAACTTTTTCAAAGATTTTTGGAAGAACAACTGTGTATGCATCTCTTTTCGGGTGACGGATAAGAACGCGTGCTTCTCCGTTAGAGATTGTGATGTCGCTCATTTTTAGCTCTGAAAGATCAGAAACTTTTAACCCTGCTCCGAAGATAAGAAGGAAAAGGATTTGGTTTCTCTTAGACAGAAGCTCCTGAATTTTATCTTGTGAGTGCGACTCTTCAACTAAGTAAGTCCAAAGAGTTTTTACGTCGATAAATGGAGTTGGTCTTGGGATATCTAAAAACTTCGGTGAAGTTGGAAGTTTTCTCACCGGGTTTGAAGACACCAGTGATTTGTTTAAAAGGAAATCAAAGAAGATTCTTAGAGCTTGAACTCTTCTTCTTCTTGAGTTGTCAGAAGAGTACTTGTTTTCCAGGTACTTTCCGTAGTTTGTCACTAGCGCCTGGTCGAAGTTTTTAACTTCAACAGAAGCGTATTCAGTGTTTAGGTAAAAGTTAAAGCAGTCTAGGTCTGTCTTGTAGTTCTTTAGCGTGTTTTGGCTCTTTCCCTGAGTTCTCAGGTTGCGGTAAAACTCTTGTTGAAGTTCGAAAAGTTCTGGGTTTAGAGGGGCGCTTGAAACCGGGGTTTGGACAGTAGATTCTGTGGTGTTTGTGTTCATAGTTCTTTCGTCTCTCTCGGAAAAGTGTGTGTGTGAAGAGTCATTTCAAAGTGTTAGCGCGGGCATAGTATCTTAGTTGGTAAATATTAACAACCAAAAAAGAGAATCTTGATAACGCGTATGAGTAGTGATAAAAAACGCGCTGAGATAAAAACATTCAAATAATCAGTAGGCTAAGCCGTGCAAGAGACGACCTTTAATCAAGAAACTCAGGAAGATGGGAGCATACGCTTTCCTGATACGCATTCATGGCTTAATGCATTTTATTCCGAAGCGTCACTAAAAAAATTCGATCAATCGGAACTTCATCATATTATTTCTCACAAGATTTCTTTTGCTCAACTCGAAAAAAAAATTAATTATACATTCAAAGATAAAAAGTATTTGATTCTCGCACTCACTCAATCAACTTTTTGTTATGAGATGAAAGAGAGTACACTGCACTCAAATGAACGCCTGGAATTTTTAGGTGACTCACTTATCAACTTTATTGTTGGAAAAAATCTTTATCACCTTTATAAAGATCATCACGAAGGCGATCTCTCAAAGCTCAGAGGAGCGCTGGTTAATGAAGAGAAGCTTGCTGAATTAGCGCGCTCAATTACTCTGGGAGAGTTTTTGTTCATGGGGCGCGGAGAGCTTCGTTCGCGCGGGTTTGATAAAGACTCGATTTTGGCGGACGCCTTTGAAGCTCTTTTTGCGGCGATTTATTTTGATTCAAATAATAATGTTGAGATTTTAGAGACAACACTAAAATTTATTGTCGATCAGTTTGAAAAGAATACAAAGACTTCATTTTATTCTTTAGAACAACTTAATGTTTTTGATACTAAGTCTAAACTTCAGGAATTGACGATGGCCGCCCTCGGGGTATTTCCCACTTATAAATCGAGTGAACTTCCGGATCACACAGGATTTCATGTTGAAGTGTGGCTCGGGGACAAGAAGCTGGCAGAGATGACTGGGACATCAAAGAAAAAAGTAGAAAAGCAATTAGCTAAAAAAATTATAGACGAGAAGCTTTACTAAAATAAAGCGTGAATAAGAAAGGAGACGAGAATGTTAATCGAAGATCAGCACCCCCACAACAAATCCATTATGGTTGCAGTATTAGGGGCGCCAAACGTAGGGAAAAGTTCATTGATCAACTGCTTGATCGGAACAGACCTGTCAGTAGTTACAAGTAAACCACAAACAACAAGAAACAAATTTCACTGCGTGTTTACTGTAGACCGCACTGAAGTTGTTATGGTGGACACTCCGGGTCTACACAAGTCAAACCAGGAATTCAACAAGCGTTTAAATGAGCAGGCAAGAGAGGGAACAGAAGGAGCGGATTTAAACCTGCTTTTAATTGATATCTCTCGCGATATTTTAGACCAGTTTGTAGACTTCAAAGACAACTTTCAGCAAGAATTAGGGCCAACATGGGTTCTTTTCACAAAAGCTGACAAAGTTGAAGACTCAGATAAACTTCCACTGAAAGAAGTGTTTGAAAGAGCAAAAGAAATCTTCCCATCACTTGAGAAGTATTTTTTAATTTCTTCAAAAGAAGGAATCAATATTCATGATTTAACCGGAGCTCTTTGTGATAAAGCTGAGCCGGGACCGCACTTGTATCCAAACGGAGATGTCTCAAACAAGAACCAAAGATTCTTCGTTACTGAATACATCCGCGAGCAGGCGTTTGAACTTCTAAAAGATGAAGTTCCATACGAAGTTGCGGTTGTGATCGATGAATATAAAGAAGTAAAAGGTAAAACAGACCCGAATTCTTATGAGTCACATATTTCTGCTTCTATTCTGGTAAACCGTCCGTCGCAAAGAGCGATCGTGATTGGTTCATCTGGATCGATGATTAAAGAAATCGGGATCAGATCGAGAAAGAAAATTGAAGTTATGACTGGAGGCCCAGTTCACTTAAACCTACACGTAAAAGTGTCGCCTAAGTGGTTCTCAAATAACTTCGTTCTTGAAGAAATCGGTCTTCCTCGCGCGAAGGATTCTAATCGCGTTTGGAGAAAGAAGTAATGGAAACAAAACAATATCACCGCTCAATGGTGATCTCCCTGATCGGGAGACCCAATGTCGGTAAAAGTTCACTATTTAACAGGCTGATGAAAAAAGCTCATAAGGCCATCACTCACGACAAGCCGGGAGTGACGCGCGATCGCCACTACGGTATCGCGACTTTTGAAGAGCTCGCTGGAAAAGATGCAGCTGAAGCGATCCTGGTTGATACCGGGGGATTCTACCCGACTAAAATCGAAGAAAATGTTCCAAGAAAAAATGACCAGATCATGAACAAGTTTTTCAACATCATGACTGATCAGGCAAAGACGGCCATCAGAGAAAGTGACTTGATCCTTTTCGTCGTTGATTCACGTGAAGGTGTTTTACCTTTTGATGAAAGTATCGCTGATTATATCCGCGCTCAGAAAAAACCTTTCTGGGTTCTGGTTAATAAATTCGACACTGATAAACAAGAAGGCGAGGAGCTGGAGTTTTATCAATTAGGTATCGGTGAAGAAGAGATGTTTAAAGTCTCTGCTGAACACGGCCTTGGTTTATTAGATCTTAAACAAAGACTACAAAAAGAAATCATAAAATTCGAAAACTCGCAAAAAGATGAGATGTCGAATCTACAAAAAGGTGTGACTCCAAGAGAGAAAGTTGTCGCTCGTCTGGCCCTTATCGGCGCACCAAACGCTGGTAAATCGACAATGCTTAACCTGCTTTTAGGAGCAGAGAGAGCACTGGTTAGTGATATTCCGGGAACAACTGTTGATCCGATTGAAGGCTTCTTTGATCTTTTCTTTGGAAAAGAGGCCCATCTATTGGATGATGATTTAAGTTTCGCTAAGACGGATTCTCTTTTATTCCAGCAATATGAAGAATTCAGAAACAACAACCCAGATGTTTATAAAGACCTGGCCGTTGCCTACAACCTTGAAGAAGAAGGCACACAGGGTACGCCGATTTACGATGAAGAAGACTACGTTGGTGAGGAAACTCCGCTTTTTGATGAAACTCTTGAAGCAGACGAACACAACGAAAATGAAATCGATTTCGATGACGCTCTTTCTGATGAAGAAGTTCAAAAGTCAGAAGATGATCTCTATGAAACTGTTTTTGCAGTAGACGATGAAGACTTCTCTGATGAAGATGTAGAACTCTCAGAAGAAGAGATGCTGGAAAACGAGGGATACTCTGAAGAGTATCTTCAAGCTGAAGCTCAAATGCTTAAAGAAGAGGAAGAAAGAGGATCACAGTGGCGCTCTATGCACATTGTAGATACAGCTGGGATCAGACGCCAGAAGGCCGTTGAAGGCTTTATTGAGCAGCAGTCTGTTTACCGCTCTCTTCGTTGTATTACTGAGAGTGATATTATTCTTTTTATGATCGATTCAACTATTGGTATTTCTCATCAGGACCGCCGTCTTTTAGACATCGCTCTGGAAAAAGGAAAATCAGTTATTGTATGTTTAAACAAAGTGGATCTTTTAAAAGAGAAGCTTGTTGATGAAGCGGCCAAAAAAGAGTGGATCGCCGATTTAAGAGCGACAGTTCCATGGTTAAACCACTGCGACCTGATTCCTATTTCCGCGAAGTACAATAAGCATATTGGAAAGTTAAGAGAGTCGATCAAAAAAACTGTCTTGATTAGAAATAGAAGTATCGGAACTGGAAAACTTAACCGTTATGTTTATCAGTTGATTGAAAAAAATCCAGTGGCCATTAAGAAAGCGGGTAAGAGGTTAAAGGTTAAGTATGCTTCGATGTTAAAATCGAATCCGCCAACTTTCCTTTTCTTTACTAACCTTTCTAAGGACATTCCGGATAACTATAAGAGCTACTTGAAAAACGGATTGAGACGCGAGTTTGAATTCGACAACACGCCGATTCATATTGTGTTTAGAACAGGAGAGGATTTAAACCGTCGCCTGGGTAAACGCATGAAAGAAGTTACCTGATTAATACCGACATTGTTCATAAAAATAGGCCCGGATAATCCGGGCCTATTTGTTTCTTTTCTTGTAAGTACGCCTAACTTAATGTGAAAACTTCTCACATTTTGTAAAATCTTTGTTTACCTAAACTATTTTAAGTGTAGAGTTAAATTATTTTGGAAATAATATTTATTGCGCATTAAAAGGAATGATTGCGTGATCATAACTCTGATTAATCCACCAGTGCTGATGAGAAAAGGCAATGCCGCAACTGTGACGCCGTCGCCTCCATTAGGGCTTGCTTATGTGGCCTCTTATATCAGGACTTTTTACCAGGTCGAGATTGTCGACAGCATGGGAGAGGCCCTCGATCAAGTCACAGATATTAAAAATTCACCATACTTTTTTCATGGACTGCAGACCAACGAGATCATTGCACGTATTAATCTTAAGAGTCGTATCATTGGGCTTTCGTGCATGTTCACTAGCAACTGGCTTTTGCATAAGGAGATTGTGAGAAAAGCGATTGCGACTTTTCCTGAGGCACTAATTGTTTTAGGAGGAGAGCATGCGACAGCTGCTCATGAAAATATTTTAAGAGAGTTTCCTGAAAACCTGGTTTGCGTTTTAGGCGAAGGAGAGGAAACACTGCTAGATCTTTGCCAACAATTGGAAAAAGTTGATGGCGATTTCAAAAATGTAAGAGGCATTGCTTATTACGATAAAGAGCGCGGAGTGATTTCTTCACGTCGTGAGAGGATTAAGGCCCTGGATGAAATCCCGACGCCTGCCTGGGATCTCTTTCCAATCGAGAAATACCTTCAGCAGGGTTCAGGCGCCACAGTTCATAACCGTCGCACAATGATGATGCTCACGTCTCGCGGGTGTCCGTATAAATGCTCTTTTTGTAGTGCCCCTCAAATGTGGGATAAATATGTATTTCACCGCGCACCTGAGGCGATTATTCAGGAAATCAGAAACTATATTTCACTTTATAAAATTGACCATATCGAATTTATGGATCTCGTAGGGCTGGTTAATAAAAAATGGACCTTGGATTTCTGTGAGAAAATGGCCCAGGCCAATCTTCCGGTGACCATCACTTTCAGTCCCGGAACCCGCAGCGAAATTCTCTCAGAAGAGATTTTGCGCGGTTTAAAAGCGGCAAAACTTCTGCGCATTCAGTACGCACCTGATTCAGGTTCAACTGAAGAGGCCAAACTTTTAAAAAAGAATGCGAATCTGGATAAGATGACTATATCCATGGCCAAAAGCGTGGAGCTTGACCTGCCTATTTGTAGCAATATTCTTGTTGGTTATCCCGGACAAAGACTGCGGGATCTTTATCGAACAGGGAAGTTTTGTTTGAAGCTAGCCCATCTGGGAGTTGATGATGTTCTAGTTCACAACTTTGTCCCTTATGATGGATCAGAGTTTCATGAAAAGTTGATTAATGACCCTAAAAAAAGGTACATTAATTATATCGGTGACACTTTTATGACCAGAACGACTGGGCCTTCATTGGGGTATGTGCAGTCATACTCAGAAAACATCCCTTCATGGTTTTTATCTGTTTTCCGTTTTACGGTGCTTGGTGCCTGTGTGATTGTGCACTATCTTTTTCATCCGAAACGCATTTTTAAATCGATAAAAAATGTGGCCAACAAACTGACGGTGACTTATCTGGAGAATTTACTGTATCTCAAGTTTTACCGCGAGGTAAAAGTGATCAAGAAAATGGAGGCCATTTCCATCGAGAGTTTTAAGGGGATTGGTTGATTACCAGTTAAAGATGTAGCTCACCATTGTACTGTAAGCATTTCCACCTAAGTCTTCAAACCCGTATCCACCAGTAGTAAGAGGGGCATAGCGCTGAGTGTTTTTGTCGAAGAAGGCCACTGAGTGGAAAAGAAACTCGAGACCGATATAGCTTTCTTTAAGTTCAATAGGGAATTCCAGACCAAAACCAATACCTGCTCCTAGACCACCGCCGGCATCGTTAGGGAGTTGAGTTTGATCAGTGTATTTGTTTGTAGTGTACCAGTACTCAAGACGCCCAATAAGGTAGGGGTTTGAGTATGTGATGGCCGTTCCTAAGTTTGCTGTATCGATGTAGTAACGGTAGCCCAGAAATACTCGCAGCATGCTGATTTCAACCATTCCCGGAGGACAGGCCTCAGTGTTTCCATTACAGCGTTTATCGGGAAAAGCTCTTACTGCATCTTTTAAAAACATTGAGTGTTTCGAAAACTCGACACCTAAACCTAAGGCCGTTTGAAAATCTTTAAAGAAAGTAAAAGAAACACCATATGAAGGCGGAAGGTTTTCATACGCTAGACCGCGGTTACCATCGAACGTCGTTAATCCCAGCGAGAGATTGAAAGAAAAAAATCTGCCATAACGATAAAAGCGCTCATCTTCAACCACTTTAGCGTTTTCAATGTCTTCATTGAAATCCGTAAAGATGTCCCCACCCACGTTCAAGTCATCGTCGTCGGCCGAAAAAATATCGTTACCGGCCTCCTGAGCACTAGTGATTGCTGGAGTTCCCAGTAAAAGAGTGAAGAATAAAAAGGCGCTTAAGAATTTTTTCATAGATAGAAGTGAATCCCTGCAACCACAAAGTTACTGCCAATGGTTTCAAAGACAAAATCTTTTTTCTTATTGGCCGACACTCCAAATTCAAAGCTAAAGCCAAGTGAGTTTAAACCTGTGAAGTGAAATTCACTTCCCAAACTTAAATCAAATTGAAAACCTGAGTATGTTTTGCCGTTAATCTTGTTGCTGATTAAAGCGCCCAGACCCGCGAAGTAGAAATTGAGTTGAGGCTCATCGAAGATATTGCGGTAGAGTTTTATTCCGGCACCGTATCCACCATCAGTATCTGATGTTGAAACGCCAACCATTCCACCAAGAGCAAAAGAGCGGCTTTTTTGCATTTTAAAGGAGAGGGCAGGGAAATCGTTTTTTAGCTGATTAGTCATCCCGACGCCAAGGCGGTTAGTTTTTTCTAACGCATAGGCACTTTGAAATGAAATGAGTAAGCATCCTGCAAGTAAAACTCGTTTTAAGAGATTCTTCATAAGGTCAAAATCCTTCTTACCTAAATAAATGTGGACTGCGCATCCTGTCAGCAGCGTTTTTCTAATATATTTATTCTAACTAAGCTCTCTATTTTTGACAACTTAACAAAGGCTTTTTAGAATGACTTTGTTTAAAAATGTAAACTTTCAACCTAAGGTAATCAATGACGACTACAACGACTTCATCTCAAAACCGCGATATTAACGAAATCCTGACTGGAAACAAGGCAGAAAGCTTTGTTGCTAAGAATAAAATTGCCGTTTACACGGTCTTAGGGGTAATCGTAGCCGCTGTTTTAGGCTTTGGTATGTTCAAAACATTCGCTGACAAGTCTAACGTTGAATACAACAACAAGATTCATGCTTTTGAGATCACAACTCTAAAAGACTACCTGGCAAACCCTACTGCTCCAAACGCAGCTAAAACTCTGGAGAGTGGTGTGATGAACCTTCACCTGGAAATGGGTGAGTATTTAGGATTACTACCTCTAGTCATTAAATCAAGCGACGCTTTAATGGCCCACGCTCAAAACACTGAAGCGCGTGCTGTTTTATCTGTTGGTGAAAAAATCGCAAGTGATGACTACGCAAAGTATTTCATCCTAAGCCGTCAAGCAGCAGTGTTTGAAGACCTAGGGGAAGATAAATTAGCTATCGAAACTCTGGAAAAAATGACTTCTCAGTCAGTAAAAATTTTCGAAGGGAAAACTTACCTTGATCTTGGCCGCCTTTATATGAAAGCTGGTGACAAGGAAAAAGCTAAGAAGAACTTCACATACGTAGTAGAAAAAGCAAAAGGCGAAGCAGAGTTCGTAAAAATTGCTCAACTTTACCTGACAAAACTTTAAGCTTTAAAACTGGTTCATTAGAATGAAAAAATACTGTATCCCTTTTCTCCTTTCTCTGTCTGTACTGGCTTCATGTTCAACATTAAGAGAGTACAAACCTACAAAGGTGGTAGAGGAACGCTCTCCTTTGACTCCGCTTTGGATTAAAAATCTTGATCCAAGCTATGACAGCGGAAATTTACCAATTGGTCTTCAGTCTCCTCTTGTTCACGAAGGCATCGTTTATGCCGGACATAACGGTGGGTACATGAAAGCTTACGAGCTGGAAAATGGACGCGAAATCTGGAGTGAGTTCGACGGATCGGCCTACCATGCTGGTGCTGTGGCCTACAAAGACCAGGTCATTTACGGAACAGTTCAAGGCCGAGTGATTTCTCGCCATGGAATTCTTGGGACCATTAAATACTCAGTTGACCTTGGAGCTTCTGTGGAAACCAGAGGAGTGGTGAGTAACGGAAGAGTCTTCTTCCAACTTAGAAACCACCAGGTTTTCTGTCTGGATGTTGAAACAGGGAAAATCCTCTGGGGTTACAAGCGCTCAGTTCCTTACCTGACAACTCTTCAGCGCGCAGGAACTCCAGTCGTTTATAAAGACAAGCTTCTGGTTGGTTTTGCCGACGGAACATTTGCCGCTTTATCGATTGAAGAGGGTGTTCTTCTTTATGAAACAAAGCTGACAACGGCTTCAAAATTTATCGATATCGACAACGCTCCTTTTGTTCTACAAGACAGAGTTTATATCTCGCCAGTTGGTGGGGCCCTAAGCCTGATTGACCCGAACACCGGGAAAGTTTTAAGAACGTCTGACTTCACAGTTTCAAGACCACCTCTTGTCCGCGACGATCAATTGATCTTTGGAACGCCAAATGGAGAGCTGTTAGTGACTGATAAAAACCTTAACCTGCAAAAGAGCGTGAAGGTTTCAAGCGGTGTGATCACTTCTATCGTGCCTTATAAAACATACTTTGCGGTTTCAACGACAACTGGTGAATTAAAGCTCGTTGATCAAAAAGGACTGAATGTTGTGGAGACTTTTAAATTGGGTCACGCTTACTCAGCGGTCTTTGGAGAAATGGTGTCGACTGGGGATAACCTGGCGGTACTGTCTTCAAGAAATCGTTTATTCTTATTCCATTAAATAAAAAAAAGCTCCCCGAGGGGAGCTTTTTTTATTTTAAGCTTTCAAAATACTCTCTTGCCCATTCAACATTTAATCTCGTCATTACTTCATTTGAGTAAGTGCTCGATGATTCTTTTGACTTACTCCCTACTGAAGCAATTGAGCGCATTGGAGTGGCCTGGATTTTATCCAGCGATGTCACTAATGCAATGTTTGAAAAGATGGTCGTCTTTAAAAGGGTATCCATGCTTTTTTCTGCAGGCGGGAAGCTTGAGTTTTTAATATGCGTGATCAGGTTCTCATAGATGTAGTAGTTGTTACTTACACCGAACTCACATAGCTCTCTGATTTCTGAATACGTCTTTGCCAGGTGAATATCCAGTGCCTTATGAACCAGTTCGTTCATTTTAGCATCATTCATATCGCCTTTTTGCGAGCGGAAAATGTCCACTACTTTTGGAGTGACATCATCTTTTGCCAATGGCAAAGAAAGTTCCGGTCTCTTTGAAATGTAATCAGCGTCTTCGATCTTTTTATAGTCGTAGACAAATTTTTTGTTGTTTTTATAAGTCACATTCCCGGCAAAACCAGCTGGTTTTCTTCCCTTATGCTCAAGAAGACTAGTGTGGAAATGAGGACAGATGTTCACACTTGGAGCTTCAAAGTCTTGAGCGTATTTTTTCATACTCTCGTATTGTCCAAAGAGTGTGAGGAAATAAAGTTTTTTGTTTGAAAGAGTTGCTTCTTCGCTTAGCGATTTTTCTACACTTGTTGCCGATCCTGCACTTGCCGGCATTCTCGATTTTGATGAAGAGAATTTAAAGCCGCTTGAAGTGATTTCTGGAACCTGGTTTTGTCCCATATTTTTTGGAGTGTAGCGGTCCATCTTTTGCTCAAAGCTTTCAGGCCCTGCACATGAAACAAGAGTCGTAAGAGTAAGGGTAGAAATGACAAAAAGATTTTTCATAAAGGCCTCTCCATGGTCTCTGATAAATCAGAGGATGAAGCTTTATCGGGTATTTTATGAAAAATGTGAGAGGAAAATAAGTCGGACAAAAAGCTCCCGAAGGAGCTTTTTGTCGGTCGTCCGAACTCTAAGCTAACTAGTAAAAATGCTTACGCATTTTTTCGGCCGACTACCAATTTAGAACGTAGGCAAAAACTAACGGTGCAACGATTGTAGCATCTGATTCGATGATGAATTTTGGAGTAGAACCATCAAGTTTTCCCCAAGTGATTTTTTCATTTGGAACCGCACCAGAGTACGATCCATATGAAGTTGTCGAATCAGAGATCTGGCAGAAGTAACCCCAAAGTGGAGTGCTACGCTCAAGGTCTTGTTCCAGCATTGGAACAACACAGATAGGGAAGTCACCAGCGATCCCCCCACCGATTTGGAAGAAACCGATTGAGTGATTAGCTGAAACTTCTGTGTACCATTCTGCGAGTCTGATCATGGTCTGGATACCAGAGTTTACAGTGTGAACGTTTTTAATTCTTCCTTCGATCACTGCAGCTGCGTACATGTTTCCGTTAGTCGAATCTTCCCAACCTGGAGTGTAGATTGGAATATTTTTTTCCATAGCAGCGATCATCCAAGAGTCTTTTGGATCGATCTGGTATTCTTTTTTGAACTCTGGGTTCTTTAGAAGCTGCCAGAAATAGAAGTGAGGAGGATGGCTTTCTCCCGCTTTATCAGCGTTTTGCCATTCTTTATTTAATAGACCTTCGATCTTTCTCATGGCCTCTTCTTCTGGGATACAAGTGTCAGTTACGCGGTTTAGACCTTTTTCCATAAGCTTCACTTCTTCTTCAGCTGTCAGCGCTCTCCAGTCTGGAATGCGGTGGTAGTGATTGTGAGCTACAAGGTTATAAATATCTTCTTCCAGGTTTGCTCCTGTACAGCAGATCCCGTGAATTTTATCTTGTCTGATCATTTCAGCAAGAGACTTTCCAAGTTCAGCTGTCGACATTGCTCCTGCAAGAGTGACAAACATCTTTCCACCTTTTGCCAGGTGAGTTTCCCAACCTTTAGCTGCATCAACAAGTGAAGCAGAGTTGAAGTGTTTGTAGTGAGTAAGCATAAATTCTGTAATAGGTCCGCGTTTCATTGTTACCTCTATTTTGTAGGCGGAACTCTTAAAGAAGAAGGCCGCCGTTTACATTTTATTTTGCGATATAGAAATGCTCCACTGGAACATTTCTTCCGCCTACTGCTTTAAATACGTATAAGATTTTAAACAGCTCTCATAGAAATCCACCAGGCGAACACCTTCGCGTGGCATGATTTTCCCTTGAGCAATCTGACGGTCGATATTCTTTTTCATTGTGTACGCCATCGCTTCCGGGTTGTACTGCATAGCTGCCAGTACTGACTCAGAAGATGATCCACGGATCACT
Organism: Bacteriovorax sp. As-1; assembly: GCF_058446905.1. Classification (NCBI taxonomy): domain Bacteria; kingdom Pseudomonadati; phylum Bdellovibrionota; class Bacteriovoracia; order Bacteriovoracales; family Bacteriovoracaceae; genus Bacteriovorax; species Bacteriovorax sp. As-1. Next base: position 122,043 of record NZ_CP184341.1, on the reverse strand, counting down.
TCTTCGATGTAGAAGTCTGTTGGATCTTCATCGTCACAGAAAACGTGCACTTCATTTAAACGGCCAAATAGGTTGTGAAGATCACCCATTACGTCCTGGTAAGCTCCCGTTAGGAACAGACCAATATGGTAGTCTTCGTCCTGGCGAAGCTCGTGAAGTGGCAGAAGGTTTCTTGTTTCGTTGATATCGATGAACTTGTTAATCTTTCCATCAGAGTCACAAGTGATGTCTACCAGTGTTCCTTGAACTTCAGGCTTCTCATTTAAGCGCGTGATAGGAACGATTGGCAGAAGTTGTCCAATGGCCCATAGGTCCGGCGCAGACTGGAAGATAGAGAAGTTACAAAGGTATTGTGGAGCAATCCCTTGATCGATGTCAGAAAGGTTGTCAGGAATAAATTCCATTGTTGGCAGAAGAGCTGAAATCTTTTTTGTGATTTTCCAGAAAAGAGTTTCAATGCGTGCGCGCTCTTCAAGTTTTAAAATTCCCAGACGGAAAGCGTTCATACATTCGCGCTTAAAGTCCAGAGCATCGTTATAAACTTCCTGAGCATTTTCTTCATTGATCGTCTCAAGCAGGTCTCTCATGTTTTGCACAAGAGTGTGGTCGCCGGAAACGGCATCTGTTTTGTAATCAGTGAATGATGTTTCGATTTTATCGACAACATTAGTGATCACGCACGAGTGGCGGGCAGTGATAGCACGACCTGATTCAGAAACGATGTTTGGATGTTTTACTTTTTCCGCATCACAGATTTCTTTTAAGATATACACGATATCTGAAGCGTAGTCGGCAAGCTTGTAGTTCATTGACGAGTCACTTGTTGACTGTGAACCGTCGTAATCAACACCAAGACCACCACCAACGTCGAAGTACTCAAGAGGAGCACCAAGCTGGCAAAGCTTAGCAAAAATACGTCCACCTTCACGGATAACTTCTTTAACAGTTCTAATGTCTGTTACCTGAGAACCGATGTGGAAGTGGAAAAGTTTTAGTGAATTGATGAAGCCTTCATCTTTTAGGATTTGAACAGCTGTAAGGATTTCAGCGATCGTTAGGCCGAATTTTGCTTTTTCTCCACCAGAGTCTGCCCACTTTCCAGATCCCTTAACAACCATCTTCGCGCGAAGACCAATAACTGGTTCAACATTCATTTCGCGAGAAAGTTTAAGGATTTTATGAAGCTCAGAGAACTTCTCGATAACGACGATAACTTTTCTTCCCAGTTTGTTTCCTAGAAGAGCAAGGCGAAGGTACTCTTCGTCTTTGTATCCGTTAAGAACAGTCAGGGCATCAAGGTTGTCGTTATAAGCAAGAACTGAAAGTAGTTCTGGTTTTGAACCAGCTTCAAGACCAAAGTTGTAGGGAGCGCCGGCATCGACGATCTCTTCAACAACCTCTCTCATCTGGTTTACTTTAATTGGATAAACACCAGTGTACATTCCCTGGTATCCAGCTTCGCGAATGACATCGCGGAAAGTTTCGTTAATCACTTTTACGTGTGATCTTAAAATATCGTGGAAACGAACGACGATCGGAAGAGGAATATTTTGTGCTTTCATCTCTTCAAGAACTTCGGCGATATCAATACGTGGACCGTTTTCATCCTGATTCGGACGAACACATAAATGTCCTTGATCATTAATATCAAAATACCCATCACCCCAACGGCTGATGTGATAGACGCTATCTGCTTCTTCCTTTGTCCAAGGGGCCGGAGGGCGTGCTTTGTCGTTTTCCATGATCGTGTCACCTCATTAAAAATCATTGAATTAATAAGGCCAGAATTTAACTTATTTGAAGTCTATTCACAAACTTAAAATGCTAAAATTCGAAGGTCGCCACCACTGGGTAATGGTCGGAGGGAAGGGCGTAGCGCTGGAAGGAGTCCTGCGGATAGGGAACCAGGACGCCATTGGGATCGCGGTAGTGGTAAATGCCTGATTCTTCTTTTTGGACTCGCCCGTGGAGCTCGGGAGGAAGGAGAATGTAGTCTAGTTGAGAGGCTTCGCGATTGTTTTCGCGGCCAAAATGGAAATAAGAAAATCTGCGCTCGGCAGGCTCTTTTATGACTTCGAGAACGTCTTCCAGGTCGGTTTTTTCATAGAGGGCCTGGAATTCCGGCTCCAGAAGTATCCTCTGGGCCTGGCCGTTCATGTCTCCGGCAACCACCACCGGGACGTTGGGAAACTCTTTGCGTCGCTCGTTGTAGGTCTCAACCAGTGAGTGAAATTCTGCTTTTCTTCTAAGCTGTCCGTTGAAATCGATGCCTTCTTTATCGAGTTTGGATTTCAAATGTACGAGCATAATGATGAAAACCACTTTCTGGTCTTTGATCAGTCTTAGCTCGGCAATATCGCGGGAAAAACGATGAAGCTTGAGTTCACTTTGGTTTTTCTGATGGTCTAAAATTTCGTGCGGGTAATTGAAGTTAAGAACTTTTTCTTTATGGCTTAAAAGCTGGTGGAAAAAAGGGACGCGCTTGTGGATGAGATAGCCCATCTCAATACCGCGGTCTGAATTTCCTGGTAAAAGAGCGGTGTAGTACTCGTGATTTAAATAGCGGGCATTTAATAAATCAAGACTTTCTTTTCCGCCTACTTCACAAAGCATGACGATGTCAGCGTTGATTTCTCTCAGAGTTCTTGCCACCCATTCAGTTTTTTCCGCAGGCTTTTTGTAACCTTCACCTGGGGCCTGATTCATTAAAAAAAGATTTTCTACGTTATAGAGACAAAGTTTCAATTACAGCTCCAGCCAAAGAGCATCGTCGTGTAGGCCTTTTTCGTTTTGTCCCAGATGTCTTTGCAGTGATAGCCCTGATAAAAAGTAGGCGATGGGGCCTCTCTTAAAAATGTGTCGATTTGCTCTTTTAAACAAACCGCATCTTTGGGTAACTCTTTGACGTTCTGGATTTTTGAAACTTTCAGGCTTCCTTCACGGCCAACTAAAAGGCCGTAATATTTTCCTTCGTCTTCACGCAGGAAATAGTACTCATTGTTTTCAGTAAAAATAGGAATCTCTCCTCTGGGAATAGTGAGAGTTATTAGTTTTTTGTTGGCGTCTAAACCTATGGCCTTGGCGAAATAAAGAGTCGTGTAATCTTTAATCTCCGAGTCCTTTAAGTTTTTGCGAAAAATTTCGCTGATGTAAAATTTTGATGCTTCTTTTTTGTGTTGAGGGCAAGGGGAGTCCCACATGATAATGCGCGGGAGGACACTGGCCTCTTCTGCTGCCCAGTTGGAGATGGGCAATCCGTATTCTTTTTGAAGTTCGGCATTGAATTTGGCTTCGTTTAATTTACCCGATTTAAAATCGTCGAGTTGATTAAGCCATTTTTGTCTGATTTCTCCAGTGACTTTCTGGCAGTAGGCGTTTTCTGGGCAACCTGCGTGTTCGATTTTTGAGTACTCTAAAGCACCGTGGGCAAAAGTTGACCAAAGAGCAAATGAGAGTAAAACAGAGTGTCTAAACCAAAGCATAGTTATTCCTAAAACTGATACTTAAATTTAACCTCATTTTCGATGGAATTTCTAAACTTATTTCGGCCTTCGAGCCAATTAATTTCGCTTCTCCAGCCCTTGAGTTTTGCATAGAGGCCAAAAGTTGAGCGATCGAGGAGGAGAAATTCCTGTCGAGGGGATTTTCTACCTTTAAAATCCAGATCCTTGAAAAAATCCTTGAAGAGGTCAAAGGGATTGATGGCCTCAATTGGATGAGTCCCAGGCTTGGTATAGGGCGCATAAAGAGACTTAATCATCTCGAAGTGACGCTTGATCATATCTTCTGGTTCGTCTTCTTTAAAGAAGTGGAGATGCTTGGAGATCACGATGTAGTGATCGAAGCGGTCTTCTTCCAAAGACATGAGCAGGCCGCAATAATCGACGATAAAATCCGGATCAAACTCACGGGTTGAGCCGAAGTCCAGCATGATGATTTTGTCGCGTTTAAAAAGGTAATTGCCGTTTTGTGGATCTGTATGAAGTCGTTTTAATTCCCAGAGTGAAAAAAGAAAACTTTCATACAAAGCTGTACCCAGGAAGTTTTTTTCTTCGTCGGTGTAGTGCAGGGTCTCTTCAAAGCTGTCGCCCTCAACCCATTCCATCGTGAGAATCTGCTCTGAGCAGTAATCAGGATAAACTTCAGGAATGATAATCATCGGGAAGCGTTCTTTAAATTGTGATTTAAAAAACTGGATCTGCTCCATTTCTGTGATGTAGTTACACTCCTGGATCAGGGATGTTTTGAGCTCCTGAATCATGTTGTCTACATTGGGTTTATTGGGGTAAAGCAGGTGAATGAGTTTGTCGATTTTGTGCAGGTTTTGAAAATCGTGTTTAATCGCATTGACGATTTTTGGGTACTGAATTTTAACCGCGACTGTTTCGCCGGTATGCAGTTTGGCCTTGTGAACCTGGCCGATACTGGCAGCGGCCACTGGTTTTAAATCAAATTCTAAAAAAAGTTCCTGCGGGTCTTTTTTGAAATTCTCTCTGATCATGCGAATGACTTCTGCTTCCGGCATTGAAGGAGAATTTTTTTGAAGATTAGCAAAAAGAGCAGAGATTTCTTTTGGTAAAACCAGGTCCTCTGAGATGGAGATCATCTGACCTAGTTTCATCATCGCCCCTTTGAGTTCCCCCATGGTTTGAATGATTTCTTTAGAGGCCTTGATTTTAAGTTCCAGGTCGCGGGCCTTGGGATTTTTATCAATGTAGTCCTGCGCTTTATTTTTAGCGGCATCAAGGGCGAGCTGGGCAGAGGCCTTGGTTAGACTGGTGCCCAGTCTTAAAAATCTGGAAAGTTTTCCTGATTTAAATTCTTCACTCATAGCTTATTTGGTTTTACTTTTTTTCATGTCTTCAATGCGTTTTTTTCCAGATTCAAAACGTCTTTTTTCCTCGTCTGTTTCTGGAATTAACCCTCTGGTTTGAATCGGACGGCCGATGTCATCCAGAGCGACAAACGTCAGGTAAGCTGTCGTCGTGTGTCTGGTGATTCCAGTAAAAGGATTTTCCGCGATAACCTTTACACCAACAAGCATTGATGTTTTACCGACGTAGTTAATACTCGCTTGGATAAGAACGTGATCACCAATTCTAATAGGCGCTTTAAAGCTGATATCGCCTACGTGAACAGTGACAACGGGACGGTTTGAGTGTCTCTCAGCAACCATGGCCGCGGCCATATCGATCCAAGACATAACCACTCCTCCAAAGATAGAGTTTTGTGGATTGGTATCGTTAGGCATGACGAGATAGCGCATTTCAACAGCGCTATCAGCAACGGTTTTTGGCTCGTTTTGATTGTGCATAAATCTCTTTCCTTAAGATTAGTTTACTTAAAGAGAGTATAAACCTTTTTTAGGAAAAACGATACCACCAGTGCCCCAAAGAGTACGACGGCAAGAGTGGCGCCACTCGGAAGACCAAACGCATTTGCTAGGATAATCCCGGTAACAGCGAAGATCACAGAAAAGAGCGTGCTGATAACGAAGGTTTGTCTGATGTTCGTTGCAAAATTCAGTGCAAAAAATCCTGGAACTAAGAGTAATGTTTCAACCAGGACGGTCCCTGCTAATTTGATGCTTGTGACAATGAGAAAGGCCAGTAAAACAAAAAAAGTGTAATGAAAAACCTGAGCTTTAATTCCCGAGGTGATTGCTCCTTCTTCATCGTATGTTAAGAAGAGCCATTTTTTTAGCGGCACCAGGATAAGTAGAGCAGTGATAATTAGAATGAAAAGCGAAAGATAAAGGTCTTCAGCTGTTAAAAGCAGGATATTTCCAAAGAGAAAACTTAAAAGATCACTTTGGTCTTTGGCAAAAAGTGTATGGATGATAATCCCCATCGCCATTGTCGAAGTGTAAAAAATTCCAATCATTGAATCGTTGGGTAGTTTTTGTCTGAAAGTTGAGTAGGCCAGGAACATGGTCAGAAAAATAGTGATGATAAGAGTAGAGATAAAAACCGGCAGGGCCTGTGTCGCTTCAAATAAACTAAGTGAAATGGCCAGACCTAAAAGTGTTGAGTGAGAGATGGCCGCACCCATAAAAGCGTTTTTACGGGCAATGATAAGAGGTGAGATCAGGCCGCAAGTCAGCGACAGGCAAACGGTTCCCAAAAGAGCATAGAGCAGGAAATCGTACTGAAGAAAATCATTGATGAAACTCATGGTTTTCTCCTGATAAACTGATGGCCGCTTTTGGTTTTCTCGTGAGCATGATCGTGATTGCAGAAGTGGTGATCGTGCGAGTGATCGGCCCCGTCATTTTTCTCCAGGTCTTTTTCATGGATCAACAGGTGCTCAAACTCACAGTGATAAACATCTTCAAGAATATTTTTTGTTAAGAAGTCGCGGTGGTCATGCCAGTGAACGTCGCGGTTTAAACACAGGATGTTCTGGCAGCTCTTGATAATCTGATTGATGTTGTGATCAACGATCATGACCGATGTCTGGTCGCGCTTTTTAATCGTTTCAATTAAAGACAAGAGTTGATCCTGGCCATTGCTGTCAAGACCTTTTGTCGGCTCATCCAAAAGCAGGATTTGCGGTTTTTGAATAATGGCACGGGCAATAAGCACGCGCTGTTTTTCTCCCCCTGAGAGTTTAGAAATTAGGGAGTCTTTTTTGTGGGCAATGCCCACTAAATTTAAAAGCTCGTCACTCAGATGAGGATTTTTAATTTTATGAAGCGAGATACTAAAATCTAAAAGCTCGCTGACTTTTACCGGCATGATCGGATTGAGTTCGCTGCTTTGAGGAACGTAAGAAAGTAGGTGGTAAGGGTAGTTTTTTAAACTTGAAAGTGGCTCACCATTAAAATAAATCTCGCCGCTTTTTGCTTTTAAAAGGCCAGCGATGATTTTCATCAACGTCGACTTTCCACCGCCGTTAGGGCCTAAGACCCCAAGGCTTTCACCTTTTTTAAGAGTGAAAGATATATCCTTCAGGATAGGCTCAAGGCCTTCGTAACTGAAAGTAAGTTTCTCTGCTCTTAAAATGGCTTCGCTCATATGCTTAGTGCGCCTTAAGTTTAGTGTTTAAGCTCTCCAGCACCTGAAAGTAATGGGCTCCTTCAGAGTTTGCTGTATCCAAATCAATTGTAATATCAGTTGACCTTTTTTTGGCAAGAATATTAGCGGGAACTTTGATTCCTACTTCTTCAATCCAAATGACCGTTGGCGCTTTTAGAGCGTCATAAAGTTTTTTTACTGAAGCAGGAGTTGCTTCCTGGTGATGACCTGAACCTTTGATCGCTACGACTGTAGCGTCTTTCCCACCAAGTTTTCCCAGGAGGGGAAGAAGTGCATCGTGAGTCAGCACCACTGGTTTTTTTATTTGAGCTAACGTGTTTGTTAACTCTTTTTCAATTCTCATCTCTTCACTCTGGCATTTTTTGGGAGCTTTGATCACCAGAAGTTTAGAACTGACTAATTGGTCTTCTAGTTTTGTTTTAAGTGAACAGAAAATTTTCGGATAAAGCCAGAAGTGCGAAAGCGCTTCGTGGTTACCTCCGGGATAAAGATTGTAGTCGCGACTATCAAGTGGAAGTGTGAATGTTTTTGTCCCTGGAGTTTTTGATCTTTGGTAATGAATTTTTTTAATCCACGGATTGAGTTCACCAGGCCCTGTGATCAGCGTCTTGGCCGAAATAAGAGACTTCACTTCGTTCGTGCTTGGCTCGTATTCATGGGGGTCCCCTGAAATTTTCACTAGGGAAATGAACTCGTAATCCTTCACCTGATTTTCCGTGAAGATGATACTGGCCAGGCGGCAAAGTTCAGGGTGAGAGCACGCGATGGTCTCGGCGGCGAAAGCACCTTGTAAGTTGTTAAAATAAAAGAGAATTGTTACTAAGAAGAGGGTAGTTTTCATAAGGGCCAGAATCTAGCAGAGAATTTGCGTCATGGGAAGATTTATTGCGGATTACTTGCAATAATAGTGGTGGTCCCAACGGTACCCGTTATCAAATGGGAACTTACCTGCGGCCGTGTCGCCTTCAATCGAGTCTACAATCGAGTCAACAATACTCATAGGATAGTTGATAGTTTCACCAGTTGTCGTGTAGTACCCAGAGTATGGCTCAGGAGGGAACTGTCCGAATGATCCACCGTTTTGCACGACTCCTGACTGACAGTAAGCTGCACCCAGGGCCTCAAGTTTTTGGAAAGTAGAGGCTCGCATTTTTGGTTCACCAGTATAAGCGTTGAAGTCGACTTCAGTTTCTGAAGTTTCAGAAGAAATCAGAAGACCTCCACCTGGCTGGTCTGAACCAACACCTTCGCTTGAAACGAACTTGTTAAAGTAAACGTTCAGGTCAGTTCCTGAAGGAAGTTTACATGTGAGTTTTCCATTAACTGTGCTTGCAGTTCCCGAACAACATTTTGCTGCTGAAGTTGTTTCTTTTCCAAGAGGCATACAACAAGCGAAGTCTTTAGAAGAGAAGACTGCTGCGTGTGAGAGTTTATCTTGATAAGTAAATCGCTTGGCCTGGTTACCAATACCAGCAGATTCACTTTCAGAGTTTCCTTCTTCATCATAACTTGCAATCGGGTTAAACGATGTGTAAGTGTTGGCCACAGCATTGAACTGTGCTCTGGTTTGAATTGACGAAGAGAAGATTCCCGGAACCAGTTTGTTTTGGTTTCCGTTACAGTAAATTGGTTCATAAGTGATTTGTGGGATACCAATGAGTTCCAGGCGCCCAAGTTTTGTCAGGTAGTAGTATGGGTTACCAGGAGTAGTCACTGCACCTAGAGAAGCATCCAGAGTCTGCTTGTATTTTTCCAGAGGCATGAAGTCGATAACAACAGCAGCGTATTTCCACTGACGGATAGCTACATTCCCTGTGTAGGCCTTGATGTTCATCACTGGACGATTTTGTGTTTTTGAGTTCGCTGAAATACACCATGCTTCGTAATCACCCGTTGAAAGAGCATCAATAGGCTGTCCTGAAGACCCACTTGGGTAATTTGCAACGCCATCACATGTTGCCTTGTTCAGGTTTCTTAAGTTTGTAATGTTAACCGCTTCAACACGTCCGTCGTCGTACATGTACTTCATATACACTCGCGAAATTGTCGGAGTCGCAGAGGCCAGGTTGGCATTAGCGTTTGTCACGTTAAAAGGAATATAGGCCGGAAGGTAAATACTCACACCGTAGTCAAGATCCTTGTCGACGAAGAAGATTAATGATCTCTTTGTTCCGTTTGCATCGGTATAAAGATCGTAAGGAGGTGACTGAGTAAACATATAAGCAAATGGAGGATAAGGAACATCCTGATTCATTTTATATGTATAATTCCCACTCTCAAGGTCACCAACAGGTGAAGTGTCAAGGCGAGTGTAACCTGTCGCTGGCAGACCACTGTATGATCCGGCCGCAGAGTAAGGTGCAGATGTGGCCCATGACGGAGTAGTTGTCGTATCGTCAGGTTCAAGGTTTTCAGCATCAGATGGCTCGTACACGCGAGGAGGCAGGATCTGGTATCCACTTACATCGCGGTAAAGGATCTGCATACACCCATTTTGTCCAGGGTACTTACAGAAATATTCGTACTCGCGCTGATAAGTCGATTGAACAACTTGATCTTTTGCATCCCCAAAACCGTTGTAGTCAGCGTTTACAAGTGGAGTACGGTAGTTTAAACACGCAAAGTTTGACGTCTCAAGACTTAGACGATTTTTTACTTTCCAGTCGTGTGTTCCGTCTGCGAATTTTCTGATCCAGCCGCCACCACAACAAGTCAGTGATCCGGTTTCATTGATAACTTTCCACTGGTCTTTTGCTGGTTCAGCTGTTGCTGAAACACTAGGGTAGTTTGCTGTCGTTTTAGCAATTTTTGAAGCCGTGTAACGAGAGTATCGGTAGTTTGCTTTTGGATCTGTCACTGAAAGTCTTGATGTCACCAGATTTACGTTTGTTCCCATGTTTTCTGGGATAATAGTCGCAGGCCCTGAAGTGAACATCGTAAAGTCTTTCCCGATTTCACGGCAGCAACGGTTTTGGTTTAATTCATAATCGTAGTATTTTGAGCTTCCCAGAGTCGGGGCCGCTTTACCTTGTCCACAAATCAGCGATTCTCTCCAATAGTTTTGCTCAGCTTCAGTTCCCCCGAAGTAGGCAAGGGCCATTGAACCAACAGCATCTTCGTGCATTTTATTCGGGCCACAGTCCAGGTCTGTATGACAAACAGAACCAGCTCTTCTTAAACAAGCGTCCGCCGCCATGATTGGCTGAGTGATGTGTTGAAGAAGTTGCAGTGATCCACCTTCAATGTTGGCGAAAGCAGAAGCAAAAGTTGATGTGTGTTTTGCTTCTCCACCACAGGCATTTTGCATTTCTCTTAACTGAGAAAGAGTGGTTGAAGAAGTGTTATAAGGCACGTAATCCAAGTCGTCGCCAATGGCCGGACAAGACACAGTTCTTGATGAACCAGTCTGAGTTGAATCACATGAACCAATTTGTGAAATATAGTCAGCTCTTTTTTGTGTATCAGGATTTCCATGGGCCGTTGTGGCAGTAGATGAAAGTGAGCGTCCTGGACGACAGATACCCATGTCATCAACTTGTGAAGTCGTTAACCCAAGAGCGTCTGTTCCACCGTTGTATTTGATGTTTGCGATCACTTCAGTTGTAAGTGACTTTGTTGCAGTTACATATTTAAGAGGTCTACCTAAAACGTTTGTATCCATACCGAAGAAGATATCGTCAAACTCATTTGGTGAGCGGACCACTTCATCGTTAAAACGGTTTGTGGTTAAGGCCGCACAGTAGAAGTTCGGGGCACATGTCAGGTTCTTCTGATTATATTGACCGTTAAGAGCAGTGAAGTCGCGCACACATGGAGCTCCAGCACCACGGTATACACAGCGTTTTCCACTTGAGCCTTGAGTTGTTGTCCCTGAAAGGATTTCAAAGATTGAACCAATTTTTTCCTGGTTGTTAACTTCTCTTGCTTCTGTGTCGTAAATCGGCCAGCGAGTTCTCGATTGAGAAACGTCAGCACACATATACTCCCAGCCCAATTGAGCAATACAGTCAGAGTCGGTGCTACACTGGTGGTACTGTTGACAAGTCCCGGCCTGGTTTTGTTTTGGATCGCTGATGGCCAAAGTCGGGTCGAAGTCGTAATCAGCGGCCACTGAGGCAGAGATATCAGGAATGATGTTAACGACTGTGTCTGTTCTGTCGGCCACATCTAGGAATGAAGCATTGATGGCCAGGTAAAGCTTACTGGTTGTTGCTGTAATTCTTCTTCCAGAACCAACACCAAACCAAGTCACCCCATCAAATGATCCAATGAGTGCGCCTTTATTGAAGCCAAACCAGTCTTTCTGGTAACCGTTAATAAAATAAGTAGCCTGTGTCTTAAGACGGTTTAAGCGCTGAGTTTGTAGAGAGGATTCTTTCTTGTGTGAGAAAGGAATCATTGTCACTGGCAGGTAACAAGCGCGACCAAAGTGGGTGTCTTCGTAATTACCTAAAGTGACATTCGTAGAATATGTATCTCTTGATGTCGTGTATCCACTGGCGCGAAGACCGTTACCACCAGTTGTCGCCGGGTGAGCGGAGAAAGTCTGAAACCAGCTGTCCTTTGCACACTGAGTACAAGGAGTGAAGTAACCGCTTGTGGCCGATACGATATATGTTTTCCCTAATTCTACCGCAATCATTTTTGCAGGCTGAGTTTGAGAAAGAGCGACGTTCATACGTCCAAGGATTGAATTGACGTTGTAGCTTCCGTTAACTGGAGCTGCGCGGTTTGCAGTGTCCAGGTAATAGAAGTCTTCACCTTCTTGAATGATGGTGCTTGATAGTTTACTGACGTCATCATGGCTTGTCCCATCAACAGCATAAAAGCGGTGAGGGGCACTACGGCTAGGAACATTCACGTTCAGGTTAGTAATCGGTCCGATCGGGTTTTCCGGTGTCGGAGTGTAACAGTAGAAATCGACAATATTAGCTGTCGTTTCAATTGAAGACTTATAAAGAGGTCTAACACCCCAGTCTGGACATCTGATTGCTCTTTCGTCATCAGTATAAGTTGTAGGGCACCCACAAGCGATGGCCAGTTTCTTTTTTGTCGACTTGTAATCTGTTTCACCTGCACCTGGAAGGCATAGAGAGTATGAACCCGAACTTTGTGCGGTTTCAATACATTTCCAGTCAGCTAAGTACTGGGCCACTCTTTTTTCAGCGTCACTTTGAGGAGTTGTTCCCGGAGTTGTTGTTGATGGTGGAGTGTGCGAGATATTTGTACAAATATTAAAGATGTTCGGGAAATTAATAAATGAAAGAGGGTTGACTGCATACTCACTCATGGCCTGAGCGTATTGCGAGTCACTTGTCGCTGAGGATTTAATACTGGCATCCTTCACACACTGACCTTCGATACAGCAGTCAAAGCCTTTCGCTTCACACGAAGATGTAGAGCATGAGCTTACTGGGGATGAAGAATTTGATGAAAGGTCTACCTTAATCGCCAGTGTTGAAAGAGTCACTTTTGTTGTCGCAATTTGCGACATTGTTCCTGCGCTGACGTTGCTTTCAAAAAGTTTAAGCGTAGTAGAAGTCAGGTATGTTCCACCAGAGCAAGTCGGACAGATCTCAGTTAATGAATAGGCCGCTGCAGTTCCAGCGATTCCGTCAACTGAAGCCGTTCCACAAGCAGCTGCGTTTTCTGCGCGGCTTGGAACATCGACTCTGAAGAGTCTTTCAGTTGTTTTTGTCGAGTAATTACTGATTGAAATAGGCACGAGTCTTAAACGAAGTTGTTTATTGCTTGATCCATAATTACCAACTAAACAGAAAGATTTCCCATTTTGGTAGTAAGGAAGATTTGTCGTGCTGTCACTGCTGATTAGAAAGCTATGAATGTTTGATCCACGCAGGTACATAACGGTATCTGAGTTTTGGTTAACAGTGATAGTTCCTGTCACCTTCAGCGAGGTAAACCAGTAAAGGGCCTCATCAGAAGCAAAAGTCGGAGTTGTTGTTCCTGTTGTTGTTGAAGATGATGAAGCCGTCGTCTTTTTTCTGTTGGTTCCAGCAGACTGAGGCATACAACCTTGAAGAATCAAGAGTGTAGCGATGGTGAATATAAGCGAGTGAAGGGTCTTCATCACAATACTTATCGTCCGCTGTTTTTAATTGGGTTAACTCTTTAAGTTATTAGAGAGTGATAGGTATATTTTACCGTGCAAACAGCAGCGAATTGATCGGTTTTTTAGGCGGAAAGAGCAAAATGGCAAGCACTTAGAATTAATAAAGAATTATGGCCCAAGAAATTTTGATTTAAATTGTGGAAACAATAAGAATGCCTGTTTTCGGTGGCAGTGGAGTAAAAAGATTGCCTATTGGCCGAAATTAAAGCCGCTTGATGTGGTGGATGTCGCAGTTGTTGATGAAAATGGGTTACCATATCCAAAATAACCATAGTTGTACATCCATGGGTTTTGGTTATAGACATCAAAAGTGTAAAGCATCTGCTTTTGGAAAATCGCCTGATCTGTCAGCATATTGATGTTTTGCTTAGTCTGGTAGTTATTAAACCACATCGGGATAAGAGAAGGGGCGACTGGAAGCACACCTTCACCAAACACTCTTAAACCACTCTTCTTTTTTGTTTTGATAACCGAGTTTGATTTGGTGTCGTAGTCGTAATAGTAGTTTGGATCTTTATAAACTTGTTCTTTTCTATCTTGTCTTTCAATCACATTATTTTCAGTCGTGATCATAGCACAAACATCTTTAAAAGAATCTTTTAGGGCCCCTTGGCTACTCTGGCAAGTTTGAAGAAAATCTCTCATTTCATTTGGAGAGAAGGTCATTGTTGAAGATGCTTTTTGCGAACTAATTTCTTTTGAAAATGAGTTACCGATAACAGCGGCAACATCAGTGCTTAGGCCGTAAACTTTATTTAAAGTAAACTGAGCAGGTTCGTTTGAACATCCGCCAGGTAAGCGAAGAGACTCATCTTTGAGCTCCATGCCTTTAGAGTCAACATCACAAGAACGCAGGTATTTTTCTGCTACGTACTTTCTCATATTTTCAATGGCGTTGTAGTTGGCATTTGTCAGTTGGTTAATGTCGTTTTGAATGCCCCTTGAAGCCTGAATGTATTTGTCTTGAAGAGAATCGACTTTTGCGGCAACTTCTCCAATCAAATCCTTACATTCTTTGATAATTGAGTCTTCCGTTTTTGTGTTAAAAGAGCTGCAGTCTTCAGCGAATTTTTGTGATTTGGTTTTAGCTACTTTTAATGCTTCTGAAATTTTTCTTTCAGCATCAACTTCATCAGTGCCACCCAAATCCGGACACTGGAAAAAGAAGAGTGAAAGACCACTTAACTTTCCTCTGGCCTCTTTGCATGTTCTTTCACCGCTCGCACCGGCCGGAGCTCTGTTAAGACTTTCATATATTTCAGAAACAGTCGCAGCTTGATCCATTGCTTCAATTTGGTTCATCATATCTGTTTCAACATTTGGCTGCTCAGGAACAGTGCGACCAGAAACGATATTATCAACGATGCTTTGGTATTTTTTAGAGTTTTCTTCAAATGCTTGTTGAAGAATTGATTTTTGAGTAAAAGAGAAGTGTACAGCACTTAGTTCGCCAGAGACTGACTTAATCAGCGCGTCTCTTTGTACCGGAGTGTTGGCAATTCCTTCACAAATTCCTTTTGCAAATGGTTTCTTCTCATTGAGACAATCAAGGATTCTATCTTTTGGAAGATCAACTTCCAGCATCGCCGTTGTTTCCGGTGCTTGTTCGTTAAGCATCTTTAAAATAACATCTGGTTTAACATCTTTTGGAATCGATTTTAAGATGGCCTCTGCATCAATGCGAACTTCTTTTTTAGCGTCAGCACTCTGAATGCTGTCTAAAGCTTTTTTTAAAGAGGCAAGAACATTATCTAATTCACGAAACTTAGACTTTGACTTAAATGAAAATGTTTTGGTCATACTCTCAAACAGAGTAGCTCCAGGCTTATCTTCTTCTACGATCTCTTTACAGATTTCTGTCTCAGGAGAGTTTTTACATAGGTGACTCATTGTGAACGTTTCGGATTTCGAAAAATCCGAATCTTTTGATTTCTCTATAAGAGTAGAGAGCACACTCAAGATCATCCCGTTTCTGATAACACTTTTTAAATCATCAATAGAGTTTTGAACTTTTAGATCAGCCACTTTCTGTTGTTGGGCCAGTAGAGCGTCTTGCATTGCTTTTGTTTTTTCAAAATTTGCCAGCGAGTCTTCGTATCTCTTTTTTAGACCTTTAACTTGATCAAGAATTTTTCTTTGGTTTTCAATGTCCTGTAGGCGACCTCTGAGAACATCGATTTTCTCTTGTTGATTTTTATAATCATCAAGATTGTTCAACTCATTCATCATCTTGCCAGCGCCTTCTCTACAGAAGAGTCCTGGATTGTATCCGTGAGCTGTGGTGGCCGCAGTGTTTGGACGATTAGGATTGAATCCAGGTTTTTTATCTTCCGGCCCAGCACCAAACGCACTAAAGCTTCCAAGTGCAAGGCTTGTGCAAAGAGCGAGGTGAAGTGATGTTTTAAAACCTTTCATCATTGGTTTCCATTAAATTTCTACGTCAATCTTATCGGAAGTTTATCAAAAGACTAAAGTATTGATGGGGATTTTATCGAGAGGCCTAGTGTTTCAAGGGACTTAAAAAGGAGGAGCTTTAGCTAAGCTGTGAGAATTTCTGGCCGGTTTCTGAGGCATCGCCCTTTTAACCGTGGCCAGAAGTCATAAACGAATCGTGATCCTGAAGCCTCTTTCTTTGATCTTTGAGCGAGAGGAAGAAATCTTCTGAAATTTTCATCGTGTCTTTTAGATCGGGAGTTTTAAAAATCATATCCCTAAAGTAGCTCACGTTATTATAACCAGCGGCCATCCAGATTAAGTGTTTTCTAATCGACACTAAAAGCGTGTGGTCGCTGTGGGCATAAGGCACAGAGTACTCGATAAGTTTATTGATAACTTCCAAGTGATCCTGAGGCGTAAAGAAAATATCATCTGCCTCTGTCATATAAGGTTCAAGAAATAAAAATGGATTTCTTAAAGGCCCACGTCCCAGCATGAGTGCCTGGCATTTTGTGGTCTTCATTCTGTTTTTTACCAGAGTGGCCGTGTGAAGATCGCCGTTGCCAATAATATCCAGTGGTGCTTTTTCTCCCAGGAACTCCAGGTGATCCCAGTTTGCATTGCCCGTGTATTGTTGAGCGCGCGTTCTGCCGTGGACTGCGACGAATTCAATCCCCTCTTCTTTAGCGATGTGAATAACTTCTAAAGCGTTGATTGAATCGTGATCCCATCCCAGTCTGATTTTAATAGTCAGTGGAACTTTAATTGCTTTTTTCACGGCGCTGAAAAGTGGAGGAAGTGCACTTGGGTCTTTTAATAAAGATGAACCAGCACCAGTTCCTACAACTTTTTTTACCGGGCATCCCATATTGATGTCGATAAATTTTGGATTGAACTCTTCGGCCACTTTCGCAGCTTCGGCAAAAGCTTCTGCGCCTTCACCAAAAAGTTGCAGACCCATATTTTTTTCGCGCGAATCAACTTTTAGCATGTCGATAGTTCTAACATTTTTGTAATTGATCCCGTGAATTGAGATAAGTTCACTAACTGTTCCGCCGGCACCCAGGTCTTCCATGAGAAGTCTAAAAGGCGCCGTACAGATTGAAGACATCGGAGCTAAAAGTAGTGGAGAGTCAAAAGAAAGCGAGCCCATTTGAATAGGTGTGCGACGCGCTTTAAGAACATCGATTTTTTTTTGAAGTTCTGGGCTAAATGGTGCATTCTTTGTCATGAAAAATCTCTAGCTCATCAATTAGGTTTAATGACTCTAGGTAGCAGAGAGAGAAACCACCAGTCAATGGAATCGCCCTGATATGAAAAATATTTCCCAAGAAACTAAACCGAAGATGATCATTTTTGATCACGACGGCACATTGGTATGCACCGAAACTCCTGATTTTAGTTTATTTCCCGGGATTAAAGAACTTTTAGTTGATCTGGTGGCCCAGAACTTTCATATCAGCGTCTGGACGGCGAGATCCCATAAATCCACAGTGGAGAGTTTAAAAAAACTGGGGATTGCCGAGTATGTCGGAGAAATTTATGGGCATGACGATGGGTTGTCTAAACCTCACCCGATGGGGCTTTTAAAAATCACCCAAGGGATTGAAAAAGAAAACCTACTGCACATTGGAGATAGTCTCGGAGATCTCGATGGAGCAAAAGCTTTTGGAATTCCTGTTATTGCAGCTTGCTGGAATAGCACAATTCAGGTAGAAATTTTCCGTGCCAAAACACCATATGTCGCAATGAAGCCGGCCGACTGTCGTCCGATCATTGAAGCGCATTTTAACCTCAAATTGGGATAAGCATGTTTGATACGTTAAGTGAGAAATTTTCGAACGCCTTTAAATACATTCAAGGCAAATCAAAAATCACTGAAGAAAATATTGAAGAAACACTAAAAGAAGTGCGCACAGCTCTTCTGGAAGCTGACGTTAACTTCAAAGTTGTTAAAGAATTCGTGGCCGCTGTTAAAGAAAAAGCACTTGGTGAAAAAGTTATCAAGGGAGTTAACCCAGGCGAGCAGTTTGTTAAGATCATGCACGACGAACTGGCGCGTATCATGGGAGACGCCAACGAAGAAATCAATTTAGAGCGCCCGGGAATTGTTCCTATTCTGGTTGTCGGATTAAACGGACAAGGGAAGACAACGTTTTCAGGAAAGCTTGCTCTACACTTAAAAAGCAAAAAGAAAAAAGATGTAATGCTTGTTCCAGCGGATACATTCCGTCCAGCTGCGAAAGCGCAACTACAGACCCTGGCAAAACAAATCGACGTAGATTGCTTCGACTCTGATTTGAATCTTCACCCAAAAGAGATTGCCAAACTAGCTATTGAAGAAGCTAAAAAACGTCACAAGAGCGTAGTGATAATTGATACGGCCGGACGTCTACACGTCGACGCTGAACTCATGGATCAACTCAAGGAAGTTAAAGAATCAATTGCCGATCTAAAACCGGAAGTCCTGATGGTGGCAGATGCCATGACTGGACAAGCGGCCGTCGATGTTTCTAAAACTTTCCATGAAGCTATCGGTGTGACGGGAATCGTTCTCTCGAAAATGGACTCTGACGCTAAAGGTGGGGCGGCTTTATCTATCCGTCACGTCACTGGTGTACCTATTCGTTACGTTTCGATGGGCGAGAAGATGAAGGATCTGGAGTTATTCCATCCTGATCGTCTTGCTAAGAGAATCCTCGATATGGGAGACGTTCTTTCACTAGTTGAAAAAGCACAAGACAACATCAACGAGTCCGACGCTGAGTCGATGATGAACAACTTTAAAAAAGGGAAGTTCACTGTCGATGATTTCTTAAAGCAAATGGACATGATTAGTAACCTGGGCTCAATGGGCTCAATTCTAAAAATGATTCCAGGGATGGGTGGTATGCTTCGCCAGATCGGCGATCTAAGCCCTGCTGAAAACGAAATGAAGCGTATGAAGATCATCATCTCATCAATGACCAAGGCAGAACGCCAGGACTATAAAATCATCAAAGAAAGCCGTTTAAAGCGAATCGCTACCGGTTCAGGGACGACGGAAGCTCAGGTGAAGGACTTTCTTGGGAAGTTCAAACAAATGGAGCAAATGATGGGTGGGATGGCCGCTATGATGAATGGCGGAGGTTTTCCGGGAATGCCGGGATTTCCAGGTATGGGAGGGAAGAAGGGTTTTAGGCAAGATCCTAACGCTGTGAATCCTTTCGCCGGAATGCAAGGCAAGGACAAGAAAAAAGGTGGCAAAGGTCCGTGGGGCAAAGGATATTTTTAAGCATAAGCTTTTAATATTTGACTAATTAGACCGCATGAATTATTTAATTTAATCTGTTTTTTATTACTTTATGGAGAATTTTAGATGTTAACTGTTAGACTATCGCGTGGTGGAAGAAAAAATGATCCTGTTTACACAATCGTTGTAACTGACTCTCGTAAATCAAGAGATGGTGGTTTCCTTGAGAAACTAGGACAATACAACCCACACGACGCTACTTCACTTAAGAACGTAAAAGTTGACCGCCTTAAAGCTCTTGTAGCTTCAGGTGCAACTCTTTCTGATACAGTAAGAACTCTACTTAGCAACCAAAAAATCGCTCTTTAAGCTTTGTAAAAAAGCTTGTTGAGATCCACGTTTTTGGAGGTTTGTTGTGAGTGAGTTGAAAGACCTTATTAGCTACGTAAGTAAAGCTCTAGTAGATATGCCGGAAGCTGTTACTGTAAATGAGATCGTTGGAGAGCAGACGACTGTAATTGAACTAAAGGTAGATAAGACTGACCTTGGTAAGATTATCGGTAAACAAGGCCGTACAGCGAGATCACTAAGAACGATCCTAAATGCAGCGTCTACTAAATTAAAGAAGCGCTCAGTTCTAGAGATCATCGAGTAGTAAACGAAAAAAATTGATTTAACTGCCAAATTTTTTGGGGTGTAAAAAAAGGAAGTTTTCGGACTTCCTTTTTTTTATCTCTTTTAATCTAAGGGTTTAGCTTCTTTGCCCAAAATTTTCCGATGATTTGTCATACAATATATTCCTATGAGTGTAGAGCCGATCCTTTTAATCGTTGATGATAATCCTGACCTCCTTGAAATGTACGAAGAGATTCTCCAGATACCTGGTGTAAAAACTGTCGGTCTTTCTTCAGGGGCGTCCGCATTGGATTTTTGCAAAAGTAATCCTGGAGTCCAGGTGATTGTTTCCGATTCCAATATGGGCGAGATGTCTGGAATGGAGCTTCTCTCTAATCTAAGAAGCTATTATCAAACTATGCCAGTCTTCTATCTTTTTACGGGTGCCTTCGATATCAGGGAAGAAGAAGTCAAAGAGGCCGGTGGACATGGCCTTATCTTAAAACCATTTGACCTCGATGAAATTTTAGAGAGAATTAAAAAGGACATTAAATTCTAATTTTCTCTAGAGAGAACAAAGTGGTCATGGAAGACAAACAAAAAGATGCCCTTTCCCGTCAGGGAGCTGAAGAGTTTTTAAAAATTTGTGAACAGTTTAAATTGGGAAGTCTTCCCACTGAATCACCAAATCCACGTTCAATGCATTTATCAGATGAAGCGAAAACGGATGTCAGTCGTGCGATTGCGACGATTAAAGGCATTGATTACGATGTCTTTTTAAAAGTGCGTGAAGTGCTTCCTCAAATCAAATTTCTCCAGGAGAAAGTTGAGGCGACACTTAAAGCAGGAAACAATATTTTCCTCTGTGGTTGTGGAGCGACAGGAAGACTCTCTCTTGCCTTAGAGACGATTTGGAGACACAAATACGACAATCACCCTGAGTATCAAAACCGCATTTTTAGCTTTATGGCCGGAGGAGATGTCGCCCTCATACATGCGGTAGAGAAGTTTGAAGACTTCCCAGAGTTTGGCGAGCGCCAGCTGATGGAGCTTGGATTTAAGGAAGGGGATTTACTTATTTCAACGACGGAAGGAGGAGAGACTCCTTTTGTTATCGGGGCCACAGAAGCTGCTTCGAAAAAAAGCAACAACTCGCCTTTTTTCCTCTATTGCAATCCCGACGATATTTTAAAAGTTACCGCTCTTCGCTCGAAGAATGTGATTGAAAACCCAAAGATTCACAAAATCAACGTGACAGTAGGGCCAATGGCCTTGACTGGAAGCACGCGTATGCAGGCCACGACCATTTTAATGTATGTCGTGGGGCTGGCGATGTGGTTTCACGATGAGATTTTTAAAAAAATTGAAGATGAAGTCGCAGGCATCATCTCTTTCGTGGGAAAAACAGATTTTGATTTCTTAAAACCTTTCATTGAAAAAGAAAGCGATATTTATAAAAATGGTGAATATCTTCTCTATGAGACAGACTCTTATTTTGGGATCAGTATCCTTACAGATACGACGGAGAGATCGCCGACGTTTAGCTTATATCCGTTTGAAAATCAGAAGGAAGAGCATAAGAATCCTTCGCTTTCTTATATGTATTTTTCTCAGGCAAAAACTAATGAAGAGGCATGGCACTCTCTTTTAAAGCGCGCGCCACGCACGTTTTACTGGCCAGAAGTCACAGCGCAGACCACTCATGAGCGCTTGATGGGCTTTGATATCAGTCAGCACTTTCCAGCCATGAGACAAGAGTATTTAAAAAAGAAGAACCATCATTTTAAAGTGCATTTTAACCGCGAGCTTAATCAAATTCATTTTGAACTGGATTACTTAAAACACACGCTGGATTTAGGGGGACTGAATTTTCTTTCAGCTCACCTGGTCCTTAAGATTTTACTGAACAATCTCTCGACGACGATTATGGGGAGAATGGGGCGTTACGAATCTAACCTGATGACCTGGGTGCGTGCGAGCAATAATAAACTTATCGACCGCGCTGTGAGATACGCTACGACATTACTTAAGAAAAAGGGTATTGATGTCCCTTACGATCAATTAGTGCATGCGTGTTTTAGATTAAAAGATCAGATCCCTAGAGATCAGGCGCTGGTACTAAAAATGGTTGAAGAATTCGAGGGCAAGAAGCAGTAATTAAGACTGCTTCTTGTCGTTGTCGTCTATTTTTTTATTGTCTTCTTTCATTCCTTCTTTAAAGCCCTTGATTGAAGCTCCCAGAGTCTTTCCCAGCTCTGGAATTTTCTTTCCACCAAAAAGAAGTAGGGCGATGGCCGCAATTAAAAGGCCTTCTGTAAATCCAATTCCCATAACTGTTTCCTAGTATAGTTTTGAAAGCTCCATCGAGTATTTTCCCGGAGCATAATTCATAAAACGTTCATCTTTTAGTTTTTCAAATTTCTTAGACCCATAACTTGCAAACGGGAAAATCGCAATTCCTCCGCGCGGAGTGAACTCACCGATAACTTCGATGTAGTGCGGGTTCATTAACTTCACCAGGTCGTCACAGATTTTCTGAACGCAGTCCTCGTGGAAGTCACCGTGGTTTCTAAAGCTGAAAAGGTAGAGCTTCAGCGACTTTGATTCCACCATCTTTTTATCAGCGATGTAGTTGATAAAGATTTTTGCAAAATCTGGTTGTGACGTTTTAGGGCATAGAGAAGTAAACTCAGTGCACACGAATGTCGTCCAGGCCGTCTTCCCCGGGTTCTTATTATCGAAGGCCTCCAGTACTTCTGGAGAGTAAGTGGTTGGATAATCAGTGTGGCTTTCGCCTAGCGAGAAGCTTTTTAGCTCAGCTTTTCTCGTCTCTGACTTCTGGCCTTGTCTAGGCGATTTCGAAGCAGTATTCTTGCTTTTTTTCATAGGGTTTCCATAGTCTTAAAGTTCTTCTTTTGATATTAATCTTATACCATTTTAAGCCTGAGGAATAAAGCCGTGAGTGAAGGAAAAACTAAAGTTGTTTTCGTCCAGTTAGGTTCGCCTAAAAGCCCTAAAGTCAGTGATGTCAGGGCCTTTTTAAGGGAGTTTTTAGCTGATCCCCGTGTTGTGGACATCAATCCTGTCCTATGGAAGATCATTTTATACCTTTTTGTCCTGCCATTTAGGCCGAAGCGATCTGCCGAGCTTTATTCTCGTATTTGGGACGGAAAAACTTTTCCGCTTATTTCGATCACTAAAAATTTCACTGACCGCGTTCGTACATTTTTGACTTCACCCAAGGTTGAGGTCAATCATGCTTTTTTACTATCAGAGCCGCGTGTAAGTGCCGTTTGGGATGACTGGGAAAAAGACCCGAATCCTGCGACTAAACTAAAAGTAATTCCAATGTTTCCTCAGTACTCGGAGTCAACGATTGCTTCCGGACTTGATGGTCTGGCCCACGTTTATAAAAACCGCGTGAAAATTCCCGATATCAGCGTGGTGACAAATTTCCACACAACAAAAGCTTTTATAGATAACAGCGTTCTGCAAATTGATAAGTATCTTGAGAAGTTTAAAGCAGAAGGTGTGAAACTTGATCGCCTGCTTTTAACTTTCCACGGAATCCAAAAAAGAAGAGTGGTACAAAAAGAAGATGTTTATTATCAGCACTGTTTTGAAACATTCTTTTTAATCCGTTCTCGCCTAAAAAATATTTCACCTGATAAAGTGACGATGACATTTCAGTCGCGTTTTGGTTCGGAAGAGTGGCTCACTCCCTATACAGAAGACACTGTAGTGAAGTTGGTGCAAAAAGGTGAGAAACATCTCGCTGTTTACTCGCCAAGTTTTGTGGCCGACTGTTTAGAAACTTTAGATGAATTAGGGCATGAGCTAAAGCACACGGCTCAGGAAGAAGGGGGGGACATTCACTTTATCCCTTGTTTAAATGACGATGAAAAATGGTGCAAAGACTTTGCAAGTTTTGTTGAGCACCAATGCCTTTCTGATATCGAGACGCGCGAAGCTGACTTTTATACATTAGAAAAAAATGACTATAAGGAATTTATTGAAATGAGTGCTCAGGAATTAAAACAAAAATCGACACCACTAACACCAGAAGCAAAGTCTTCAATTTTTATTGTGGCCTTAACTATTTTTCTGGACCTGGTAGGATTCTCTATCATTTTCCCGCTATTTCCGAGTTTAGCTAAGCACTACCTGACAGTCGATGGAAATAACGTTTACTTACAGGCGATCTTTGGATCAATTCAATCGATTTCAAATTATACGGCCGATTCAACTAATGCTTTTTCAGGAATCGTTTTATTCGGGGGAATGCTCGGAGCGATTTATTCTTCTCTGCAATTTTTTGCCGCTCCACTTTGGGGAGCGTGGTCGGATAAGATCGGAAGAAAGCCGGTTTTAGTTCGCTCAATGGCCGGTATGGCCGTTGGTTATGCAATCTGGTTTTTCTCTGGATCATTCACACTTTTAATCCTCTCAAGAATTATCGACGGGATTATGGGGGGAAATATTTCAACGGCAACAGCTGTTGTGGCCGACGTAACAACAAAAGAAAACCGTTCTAAAGGGATGGCAATCATTGGTGTGGCCTTTGCTTTAGGATTTGTTGTTGGACCGGCATTTGGTGGGATTCTTTCACTGATTGATTTAACAAAAATTTATCCAGCTTCAGTTGCATGGGGAGTTAACCCATTTTCTGTTCCAGCTGCGTTTGCTTTTATCCTTTCTGTCTTTAACACAGTATGGATTTCTTCAAAGTTTAAAGAAAGTCTACCTCCTGAAAGAAGAGGGCAAGCTAAAACAGAAAGAAGTGCCAACATCTTTAAGCTGTTTAAACCTCTTCCATACCCAGGAGTTAACTTAGTTAACCTTGGATACTTCTCATTTCTAACAGCTTTCTCAGGAATGGAGTTCACTCTAACATTCCTGGCCGCAGAAAGACTAAATTACACATCAATGCAAAATGCTTATATCTTCATTTGGATTGGATTCATTATCGCTTTCGTCCAAGGTGGATTTGTTAGAAGAAAAGCGGCAGTCATCGGTGAAAAGAAAATGGCCCTGATCGGGATGATCTCTTTAGTGCCAGGTCTTTTATTAATCGCTCTAGCTTACTCATCACCAATGTTATACGCCGGATTATTCTTCCTGGCCGTTGGGTCTTCGATGATCATGCCATGTTTAACAACTCTGGTAACGTTTTATACGCCAAGTGAAGAGCAGGGAAGAAGTGTGGGGATCTTCAGGTCAATGGGAGCTCTTGCCCGCGTTCTAGGGCCAATTTTTGCAGCGATCATTTACTACAAAGATGGATCAGCAGCACCATACTACATTGGAGCTGTTTTCTTAATTATCCCAATTCTAATGGTGATGAAACTTCCAGAAGTTAAAGAGCAGGTTGCTTAATTTGAAACTTGGATATGTGATTTATTATGTTGAGAGCGTAGAAAACACAGTGGCCTTTTATGAAAAGTCCTTGAATGCAGGAGCAACAGAAGTAAAAGCTCCAAAAGAAAAGCCTTGGGGGCAAACTCTCAGCTACGTGAGGGACCTTAACGGATTTCTTGTCGAGATCTGCTCACCAATCGGCTAACAAAGAAACGGATTATATTTTTTCTCTTCAAAGATGCGGGTCTCATCACCGTGGCCCGCAATCACTCTGGTTTCATCAGGCAAATTAAAAAGCCTTTCTTTAATCGACTTAATAATAAGCCTTCCATCGCCACCAGGAAGATCACTTCTGCCAATAGAGCGCTGGAAAAGAGTGTCGCCTGCAAAGAGCATCGGCTCGTCAAAATACTCGGTATAAAAAGAACATGAGCCAGGTGTGTGTCCTGGAGTGTGGATTGTTTTTAGGAATGTTTTAATTTCCGGGTCTTCAAATGAGAACTCTTCGTTGTCTTCAAGATAAGAGTCGATTGGTTTTGGAGCACCGACAACTTGCCTGAAAAACACGCCTTGCTGAGGAAGAGCATCATAGAGAAACTGATCGCCTTTATGCAGATGCAGAGTCGCTCCAGTGGCATTGGCCACTTCTGTGCTTCGTCCGATGTGATCGAAGTGCGCGTGAGTGTGGATGAGTTTTTTTACTTTAAGATTTAAATCCCTCACCTTTTGCAGAATGAATTCATGATCATTTCCCGGATCGATGATGATCG
This sequence comes from Bacteriovorax sp. As-1, assembly GCF_058446905.1. Taxonomy (NCBI): domain Bacteria; kingdom Pseudomonadati; phylum Bdellovibrionota; class Bacteriovoracia; order Bacteriovoracales; family Bacteriovoracaceae; genus Bacteriovorax; species Bacteriovorax sp. As-1. The sequence goes on along the minus strand of NZ_CP184341.1, from coordinate 96,462 downwards.
CTTCTCTGGTTATATCAGAGTAGAGGATAGAGCAATTGCATTGGTAATTGCCGACGGGGAAGCTAATGAGGATGAGGGAGTTTTTCTTTAGTGTGTTCATGGGGAAAGGGTTGGTTTGGTAGTTGATGGCCACCTCTTGGTGGCCAAATAATTTCTCATTCAAAGCAAAAGCGGTTGGAAGAGCTAACTCTAAAACAAGGGAGTTGGCCTCTTTTTAGCTCTTCTCCATTTCAATTTGAGATTGAATGTAGTTCTGGATTCCTACTTGCTTAACAAGCCCTACTTGAGTTTCAAGCCAGTCAACATGCTCTTCTTCGCTTTCAAGGATGTGAAGGAACAAGTCGCGAGTCACGTAGTCTGATTCGCTCTCAGCAAGCTTGATGCATTTTTTTAGGTGAGGGATAGCTTCGTTTTCAACTTCTAGGTCAGCTTCCATCACTTCTTGAACCGTTTGCCCTATTCTGATGCGGTCGATTTTTTGTAGGTTAGGTAGTCCTTCAAGGAAAAGAATACGCTTGATAAGTTCATCAGCGTGTTTCATTTCATCAATTGAAGCTTTGTATTCAAGGCGACCTAGTTTATCTAGTCCCCAGTTTTGTAACATTCTTGCGTGAAGAAAATATTGGTTGATTGCTGTTAACTCTTTTGTAAGAACAGAATTAAGAGCATCAATGATTGCCTGACTTCCTTTCATAATAAGCACTCCAAAAAAAAGTAAAGTGTGAGATGCCTAAGATTATGAGTCGGATTTTTTGCTTTTGGAATCTAAATTGTTCTGATTATCGAGGATTTTTTTGACAGCATCGACTACACATGCCCCGCATGAGTCGCCGATTCCAAGATTTTTTAGGATTTGGTCCTGAGAGTGGTTGTGTGTCCCGATTTGGTCCATCAGCATTTTCTCAGTTATTCCTTTGCAAATACAGATATACATTTAAAGTGTCCTCTTGTTGCCATTCTAGTTCAAAAGTATGACTAGTCAAACTAAAATATCTATCTTCTAACAAGTTGCTGAATTTACATGATTCCTCTGGGTAAAAAAGACCTGTCAATAAAGCTGACAGGGGGTGAATTCTTTACAAGCTCAGCCCACCAACAGGCCTTTGGCCCGTATCATAAGAGACACATCTTTTATCAAGACCAGAGGCCTTTATGAAGACGAAGAACCTTTTTTTAGCCCTTTATCTATTAGTAGGTACGAATGTATTTGCTCAAGACATTGCAGGAAAAGATCCTTTCAGTGTGCAGATGAAGAAGCCACATGATGTCGTTCTTTTAAACCATGGACTAGCTTCACTGGAAGAGCGTCTGCAGATGATTGAGAGAGCTGAGAAATTCATCGACGTAGAATACTTCATCTATAGAACAGATAAATCAGCAAAACTTTTTACTCAGGCCTTAGTGAAAAAAGCACGCGAGGGTGTAAGGGTAAGAATGCTGCTTGATTGGTTTATGGTTAAAAGTGACCTTTCTCCTTTTTATACCCATGAGTTGGAAAAAGAAGGAATTGAAGTTAAGTACTTCAACACGACATCGACGCTTAATTTGTTTTCAGGACAATATAGAAACCACAGAAAACTTATTTTAGTAGACGGAAAAGAAGTGATCACTGGTGGAAGAAATATCGGTGATGAGTACTTTGATTTACATGAAGAATACAACTTCCTGGACCGCGAAATACACATTCAGGGTGACATGGTTGCCTCTATTCAGAAAACATTTGATGAAACATTCGCTGCTAAAAAGAGCGAGCGCGTGGCCCGTGATAAAATGCCTGAAAGTGATGACCCAAAATACAGAAGAGGGGATAATGATGACACTGCCGGGTACGAGTACGACCTGAAGAAGTGGAAAGAAAAAGTGAAAATTGCTCAGGATTTCGTCAATACTCCAATAGATGCAAAACGCGAGCAAGACATCAGAGAAAAAGGACAAGCTGAATTAAGTAAAGAGTACCGCGGCTCATGTAATGAAATTACATTCATGTCTGAGTACCCAAGCATTGGAACAAAAAACAGAAAAGAAAACCGTGTGATTAAGCACAACCTTTTCGAGCGTATCGCGAAGTCTGAAAAATCGATCCTGATTGATTCTCCTTACTTTATTGTTAACAAGGAGCTTTCAGAGTCTCTGGATAAGGCCCTTGCTAATAAAGTTGAAATCAAACTTTTAACGAACAGCTTAAACTCAACAGACGCTATCTACGTTTACGCAAACTTCGACAGCAACGTGAGAACATGGTTAAACAAAGGCCTGGACTCATACATCTTTAAGGGAGCAAGACCAGATTCATACGAAGTTTTAGAAAGTGAAGCAGGCAAGGCGCGTTTTGGAGTTCACGCTAAGACTTTTATCTTTGACGATAAAAACGTGATCATCGGGACATATAACGTAGACCCAAGATCTGCTAACTATAACTCAGAAATGGTTGTAGCTTGTGAAAATTCACCAGAGCTAGCTGTTGAAGTCAAAAAAGATATTGATTCAAGATTAAGTGGAAGCATCCATCTTGATTCTGAAAAGACGATTGCTGACGCTGAATTCTACCAGATCGGGTTTGGGAAGAAACTTTTGTATTACTTCACAAAAATCCCGGCAAACATCTTCGACTACCTACTGTAATTTGACTATAAGCTCTCGGGCGATATTGATCCCCGAGAGCTCTTCTGCCTGCTCAAAACCTGGAATCGGATTCACCTCTAAAATTTTAATGCCGCCTTTCTCCGACAACAATAAATCAAGTCCCGCATAGTCCAGCCCACTGTGAAGGAAAGCTTTCTGAGCAATAGACTCCAAGTCTTTTGGAAGCTTCTTAAGGATTTTTCCATTTGAGCGTTTTGCATTTCCGCGGAAGTCATCTTTGGCGATGGTTTTTTCAATGCAGGCGAGGATCTCACCCTTAAGCATAAAGAGGCGCCATTCTTTTTTGTGAGGTATGTAGGGCTGGATTAAAAAACGCTGGTCTTTCATTGCATGGAAAGTTTCCAGCACACTTTGAAGTGACTTTTGTCCTTCCAGAAAGTTTACGCCAATCCCCTGATTGCCACGGTTCATTTTTAAGATGTATTGGGCTCCAAGTTTGGCGATGGCAGCCTCAAGTTCATCAGTCATCGTCCCTCTGAAAAGAAGGGTTGTAATGGCAGGCAGATCATATCGATTAAAAAAAAGCGACTGAAGATCTTTTGAACGGAATGTCCCAAGGGCATTGTAAGGGTTCGAAATTTTCATCCCCAGGTTATCATGATGCTTCGTGACCACCAGATCAAAATCGTCGTAATTGGTTCCGGTTGTCCTATGGAGGTAGAGTCCGTTTTTCTCCTTTTCTTTGGGAAGAATCTGGTGCTGATAAGGGTTTAGGTACAAAACGGAGTGTTTTTGTTTTTTGCCTTCTTCAATCAACCTCTTGGTTGTATAGAGATTAGGGTTAAGACTGGCGATAATAAGATTATTTTTTCCCATGGGGACTCACTAAGTTTTGATTGAATTCCTTAAAAGAACCTAGTTATAATATCATCCATAATGAAAGCCCGTCATGTATTAATTCTATTTAGTATGCTTTGCACTTTTAGTGCAAGTTATGCCCAGTCGACTCCAATTGCTCCTGCACCTGCGGCGGCACCTCCGGCAACGGAGCTTGGAATGACCCCGGCAATTAAGAATTATTGTGAAAAACTAGAAAAGAGCTTCAAGCGCTACGGCTGGGACAAGAGTGAGTGTGACACTTTTAAATGGAGTCACTATAGAAACTCTGTTTTAGGCGATCCACTTATGTGGACAGTTTTTGGTGACGTAAGTGATGAAGAGCAGCCAAGCTTTAAAGACAAAGACGTGACGATTGTTATGTGCGGAGTGCACGGAGATGAAATCACGCCGGTTAAGTTTTGTTTTGATTTAATGTACTACCTTCGTCAAGCTTACTCAGATCCTGAGAAGCTAAAAGGCGAGTTCCGTAATAAAGTTGTCCTGGTGTCTCCTTTAGTTAATCCTGATTCATACTTTAAAGCGCGCCCGACACGTGTGAATGCCCGTGGAGTAGACCCAAATAGAAATTTTCCGACAGCAGACTGGCAAAAAGAAGCGAGAAAGATCTGGCTGACGAAGTTAAGAAAAGACAAAAGAAAAAATCCAGGTGATAGGCCAAACAGTGAACCGGAAGTTGTCTTCCAGGTGAATCTGATTAAGCGCTACAACCCGGATAAGATTGTTTCGGTTCACTCGCCGCTGACTTTATTAGATTACGATGGCCCAAGTATCGCCGCCAACAACGGTCTTGATGGTGTGAAGGCACACGAGCTTTTAAACCAGATGAGTAAAGATGCTTCCGGCTACAATATTAAAGACTATCCTTTTTTTCCAGGTTCACTAGGAAACTGGGCGGGACAGGAAAGAAACATTCCAACATACACATTAGAACTTCCCTCTGCTGACCCAAGAAAGAGCAACGAGTACTGGAAGCTCTTTGAATCGGCCATGCACAAGGTGATTGTCCACAGTCTTCGTCAGGATTTGGCAAAAGCTCCGGGTGTGACAGACACGCATGAACCAGGCAAAGAGGGCATTCCTGCGATTCCAGGCACATCGGCAAACTAAACAAGCGTTTGCAAATTAAAATTGGCAAAAATTCAAGTTTTTAAGGAATTCGTCGATAAGACTCTTGAGTGAATCTGTACACTTTAGGAGAGAGCTTATGCTAGCGAGTTTTTCTGAATTTAAATTCTACCAATCATTCAGAATTCCAGTAGAAGAGGCCGACGACCTGAGATTTCTCGTTCAAATGTCAAAGGATCGAGGTCCAGAAGAATATATTGATGATGCCAAGCTCATTGATATTTCATTAACCGGGCTTGGATTTGCCACTAGTGAGCGCATTTCTGTTGGTCAGGAAATCACTATTTCTCTTCAATATAAGAAGCACCATCTGGATTTAACCGGGAAAGTTGTGCGTGCGTTTTCACAATCATTAGATGATCAAAAGATTATTTACGGTATTGAAATCGAAGAAGAAAAGGGAATTGCAAAATTCCTTGAGCACTACATTCTTGGATTTTCAGGAGAGAGATTAAAAAACTGTCTGATTGATTCAGCGATTAAAGAGCGCTACACAAAAGCGACGGATGGATTTGAAATCTTTTCACTTTTACTTTCATTATTTAAAGACATCACTCACTTTGGAGACAAAGAAGGGTTTATTGAATCAATGCTTGATGAAGTTATCCGCATTCTTAATGCACAGAGAGCTTCACTATTTCTTATCAACCCAGAGACCAACGAACTGGAAGCAGTTTGTGCGCTTGGAGTAAGAAAAGAGCAGTTAAAATTTGATTACCGCATCGGGATTGCCGGATCAGTTTTTACAACTGGTGTGGCCCTAAACATTGATACTGTTCATGATAGCACGCGCTTTAATGAAGCGTTTGATAAGAAATTTGGTTTTGAAACGAAGTCAATCATCTGTCATCCAATTCATAACCGCGAAGACAAGATCATCGGTGTTATCGAAGTTTTAAACAAGAGAAACGAAGACCGCTTTACGATTGAAGACGAAAAGACAATGAAAGTTCTTTCATTGATTTTCTCTTCAGTGTTTTATAACTTTACGCCAATGTCAGATAAGTCGCTTATCAGAAGATTCTCGAATCCTTTTGATAGAAAGAACGCGCTGATTGGTAAAGTGCCTCACGTGGCCTCTTTAAGAAGCACAATCGTGAAGCTAAAAGACATCGAAGCACCAGTTTTAATTTTCGGTGAGCGCGGTGTAGGTAAATCACTTTACGCTAAGATTCTTCACGTTGAAGGTCAGCGAGGATTAAAATCTTTTGAAGTGGTTCACTGTGCTGAAAAAGACCAGGAAATGGTAGGAAGAATGCTTTTTGGGCCGGAAGAAACTGAAAGCAAGTTTATTACTTGCCAGGGTGGAACTGTTCAGCTGCATGAGGTCTGGGCCCTTTCTCCAAAAAACCAGAAGACACTTTTAGAGGTGTTAAAAACTCGCCATATCCCGAACACAAAGTTCAGTCTTGATGTTCGCATTGTAGCGACAACGACCAGAGATCTTGGTCTCCTTGTGGCCAATGGAGAGTTTGACCGCGAGCTTTATGAGTTCATCTCAAAAGCGACTGTGTTTATGGAACCATTAAGAAGAAGAGGCGATGATATCGAGCTTCTAGTGGATTATTTCCTAAAAGCTGAATGTAAAAAAGAAGGGCTTCTTCTGAAGTCGTTTGCTCCAAAATTAATGGAGAAGTTAAAGAAGTATGACTGGCCAGGTAACATCAAAGAACTTCGTCTTTGTGTGGAAAGGGCAGTGCTTTATAATCCAAAGGCCCACGTGATCACTGATATCGAGATTGAAGATTCAGCATCACCACTAGTGGATCTTTCAGAAAAGAAGAGAATGTTTGGGGACCTGCCATTTGTTGGCGACCACAACATTGCGCTTAAAGACCGTCTTTCATTGGTAGAGCGTGAAATGATCCATGCTGAGATCAGACGCTGCAACGGCAACAAGTCTAAGGCCGCTAAGGCGATGGGCATTAGCCGCGAAGCTTTAAGAAAGAAGCTTCTGATGAGTACAGATATCCTGAAGTCTCTGAACTTAACAGAAGAAGAACGCTTAAAATTCATGAAAGAAGATGACGAATTCGCAAATGCGGCTTAAAAAGGAATGGTATGTCCTTTTTAAGTCCATTTTTTAATCATCTCAATATAAAAGATTTCATCGACATTCTCATTGTCGCGATTCTTATTTATCAACTTTTGTTGATCGTAAGAGGAACAAAGGCCGCGCAGATGATTGTGGGGCTTGGTTTTCTTTTCGGCCTCTTCTGGCTGGGGATCACTTTTAAGCTTTACTCACTCAACTGGGTACTAGCTCACTTTTTTGATTCATTTTTCATTATCGTTGTCGTTCTCTTCCAGGACCAGTTCAGAAGTGCCCTGGCCTCGGTAGGGACGAAGAGAAATATCCTGACTGTCTTTTCTAAGGACGAGCACGATTTTGAAATTGATGAGATCGTCGAGGCCTGCGGGGCCCTTTCGCGAGAAAAGATCGGGGCCCTGATCGTTATTGAACGCACGCACGGTTTACTCAACTATATCAATACCGGGACGAGGCTGGACTCCAGAATCCATTCGGATATTATCTATTCGATCTTCGAGTCGAGCTCCAGCCTTCACGATGGGGCGATCATTATCCAGAACTCAAAGCTCACAGCTGCGGGCTGCTTTTTGCCCCTATCAAAGAACTTTGATATCGAACGCCACTTAGGGACCCGTCATAGGGCCGCTCTGGGGCTGACAGAAGTTACCGATGCATTAGTTATTACTTGTTCTGAAGAAACTGGTAAGATTAACTTATGTGTCGAAGGGATTTTCTACCTGTGTAAAACAGAAAAAGAGCTGGGACAGTATCTTCGTCACATTTGGAGCAATGAAAGTTTAGACAGTGCTCTAAGACCGATTAAGACCAAGGACATTGTTCGTTGAAATTAGAAAAGGCCCAAAGACACACGCTCAAAATCATCGCGATCTTTTTTGCAGTATCGCTATGGTTTTATGTTTTAAACAGTGAGCCAGTGGAAATAGAAAAGAAGATTCAAATTGAGTTTCAATTGCCCAAGGGTTACGCCATCTCAAGTCAAACCGAAAGACAGCTTACTCTAAAACTCAAAGGCTCAAAGGCCTTCATTGGAAATGTTTTTTCCAACAAAGAGAAGCTGGTCGTTGATTTGAACCCTTACTTTAAAAAGTTCGGCAAGAATTTTAAAGTTCAATACCATCCGTCACAGATTACGGTGCCCTTTGGTGTGGACATTTTAGAGATGCATCCGAAAGAGGCGAGCATTGAAATTGACCGCCTGGTGCAAATGCAGCTGCCGGTCAAGGTTCTGTACATTGGCAATATGGCCTATGACAAAAAGTTTAAAGAAATGCACGTTGAGCCAGAGAACATAATGGTCAGCGGTCCTGTTGACGTCATCAGAAAATTGTCTAGAGTAGAGACCACTCCGGTGAACCTTTCGACGGTAGACAAGGAAGAAGGAACGCTAATGGTTCCCTTGGATGAGCTGGACTCGCGTTTGATGTATGAAGAGAACCCAAGAATTAGATTAAAATATAAAGTACAACTGACAATTCCTAAGCGTGAAGAAGTTAAAAAAGAATAACGCTTAGGAATGTTATTGTTGCAAAAGGATGAGATTATGTCGGAGAGAAAACTTTTCGGGACAGATGGAATTCGTGGTAAGGCAAACGCTTACCCAATGACAGCAGAAGTGGCGACGGCCCTTGGTCGCGCAGTGACTCACTACTTTCAATCGACCAATCCAAACAATTCAAAACCCATCATTATCGTAGGGAAGGATACGAGACTTTCATGTTACATGCTGGAGATGGCCTTTGCTTCTGGTGTGTGTTCGCAAGGTGGAGAGGTTATTCTGACTGGTCCTCTTCCAACTCCGGGAGTTGCTTTTGTAACTCACTCGATGCGCGCTGATGCCGGAGTGATGATCTCAGCTTCACATAATCACTTTGAAGACAATGGGATTAAAATTTTTGATGGGAAAGGAAATAAACTTCCAGACTCAGTAGAGCTTGAACTGGAAAGACTGATTTTAAATCCGGAATTAATGCCGGCAAAATTCGGAGGCCTTCTAGGAAATGCCGAAAGATTAAAAGAAGTTTATGGTCGCTATATTGTTCAAGTTAAATCGGCCTTGGGGCATGATTATGACTTAGATGGAATGCGCATTGTTTTAGACTGTGCTAACGGCGCTGGTTACAAAGTAACTCCGATGATTTTTCAGGAGCTGGGAGCAGAAGTGTTCTCAATCGGGATTTCACCAAACGGAGAAAATATCAATAAAAATGTCGGCTCACTTCACCCGGAAGCGGCCCGTGCAGAAGTTCTAAAATACCGTGCAGACATCGGGATTTGTATCGATGGTGACGGCGATAGAGTAAGTGTTATTGACCAAGAAGGAACAATGATTGATGGTGATAAAATCATCGGTCTCTTTGCTAAACTTCTTCTTGCCCGCGGTGAACTTAAACCTGGTGACACTGTCGTAGGGACTGTTATGTCCAACCTGGGACTTGAACTGTATGTAAAATCTCTGGGACTTAATTTTTATCGCACAAAAGTCGGAGACCGCTATATCATCGAATATATGCGCGCCAATAACTGTATCCTAGGAGGAGAGCCTTCTGGGCACATCATCTTCAGCCGCCATTCGACAACGGGAGACGGGTCACTGGGAGGATTAAAAGTTATTGAGGCGATGAAATACTTCAACAAGTCGCTTAAAGACCTGGTCGCAGAAATTGAGCTTTTTCCTCAGTTTATTAAAAACGTGATGGTAAAAAATAAACCTCAGCTAGAGACAGTCAAAGCGATTGAAGAAGCGACAAAAGAAGCAGAAAGAAAATTGGATGGAAGAGGACGTGTCCTTCTTCGTTATTCAGGAACAGAGCCCCTTCTTCGCGTTATGGTTGAAGGTGACAATGCGGAGCTGGTTGAAGCAGAATGTAATCGACTGGTCGCAGTTGTGAAAAAAGAGATTGGTTAGTTTAGTTACTTTTTAGGAGTTTAAAATGATCCCTCGTTTAGGCGTTAACATTGATCACGTGGCCACTTTAAGACAGGCACGTGGAGAAGATTATCCAAGTGTCGTAGACGCCGCTCAAGTGTCGTTATCAAACGGTGCTGACCAAATTACTATTCACCTTCGTGAAGATAGAAGACATATTCAGGACACTGACGTTGAGACAGTTCGCCTGGTAACAAAACGTTTTGGAAAACCACTTAACCTGGAAATGGGAGTGAATCCGGAAATCGTAGAGATTGCCATCGCTTCCACTCCTGAATGGATCTGTTTAGTTCCGGAAAAACGCCAGGAAAAAACCACAGAAGGTGGTCTGGATCTTTTGGATGACGCTAATTTTATCCGCATTGAAGAAGCTGTTAAGAAGCTTAAGAGTTCAATTAAAGACGTCAAGATTTCGCTTTTCTTAGAAGCAAAAATCGAAGTGCTTATTAAGGCCACTCAACTAAACATCGATGCTGTTGAAATCCATACTGGAGAGTACGCGCGCGTTTTTGCTAACGGGGATGATGTCGGCCGTTATATTGAACAGTATAAGGCCGCTAAAGAATTTTTAACCAACAATAAAATTGCCACGCATGCAGGCCATGGTCTGACTGAAGAAAGTGTTGTTCCTCTTTTAGAAGCGAAAATCTTCGAAGAGTACAACATCGGTCACTGGATTATTTGCCATGCTCTTTTTAATGGGCTTTCAAATACCGTAAAGAATTTAAAAAACGTTTTTGAAGCACATCCTTTAAAATAGAAAAGGTGACACATGAGTTTAGTTCGCGCCTGGAAAAAAGTCCTCGAGTCTGACCTTGCCAATATCGCCCTTGAAATGAAAGAGGTGATTGAACCGCCGAGTGTAATCATCCTGGATGGGCCGGTTGGTGCAGGGAAGACGACGTTTACTAAGATCTTCTTAGGAACGACAAAGCAGACGACGAGCCCCACTTATTCAATCATCAATGAGATCGACAATCTTCTGCACGCTGATCTTTATAGGATCGAAAAGAGAGAAGAGCTCATTCACTTAGAAATCCCGATGTATTTAGAAGAGAAAGATTATTTTCTCATTGAGTGGGGAATGCCTTACCTGCGCGATCTTCAACGAATCATTGGTGATGAATTTAAATTTTATCAATTGAAAATTGAGATCAACGAAAACAACTCACGCAATTTTTTACTTAGCAAAATTGTTTAAAAAGTGGTCCTACGTAGGCAATTTTTTCCGATCAAAAAACACGGATAAATTATTTTCAGATCAATAAATTGCATCGAATCAAGTGACCTAATTAGGCGGTTTTATTGGGGATTCACCCGATCTTAACGCTTTAGATTACCTTAATTTCAATACCTTACAATCAAAAGATAGAAAATAGTTTGTTGACTTCTATGAATCCCTAACGTCATACTATTCTTGTTAGATTGATTCTTTTCGAAGGGAATCAAGTCAGACTAGAAAGAAGGGCACGGATGAGCACTTCTACCAGTAGACGACACACGCATCTCTCGAAGAATTTTCTAAAACACGGTTACGATCAATTGGATTTTTTATGGAGGAAGACCAATGAGACTTACATCAAAAGGGCGTTACGCAGTTAGAGCAATGTTAGACCTTACTACTCATTCAAATGGGAATCCAGTAAGACTACAAGAAATCTCAACAAGACAGAACATTTCTCTTCATTACTTAGAGCAACTTTTCAGAAAGCTAAGAAATGGCCAAGCAGTTAAGTCTGTTCGTGGACCAGGTGGCGGTTATGTACTAGCTCGCAACATGGACCAAATTACAATTAAAGACGTACTAGACTGTGTTGGAGAAAACATCAACCCAGCTCGCGATATCGTAGGAACTGAAGCTGAAGCAGCGAACTCTCTAGAGTTCCACCTGTCTAAGAACTACTTCATGAACCTTGGTATCATCATGAAAGAATACTTAGCAACTACTTCACTTGGTGACCTAGTTCGCAAGTCTAAAGAAACTGAAACTGAAGCTGGTATCGCTGGTGCTTCTAATGACGCTGGAATTATGACTTCAGCAATTAGAAACCCAATTGGAGAAATCAATCAGTAATCGTTTCTACTTTGATTATAATGCAACATCCCCGCTATCGAAGAGAGTCGTAGACTTTCTCCATAGCGGGGATTTTCTTTTTGGCAATCCTGCTTCACTTCACCAGTCCGGGAAAAAATCCCGCAAGTATATCAACGAAAGCATTGATTACATCCAACATCTTTTTAATTTAAAGGATCATAAACTCTTTTTTCATTCGGGTGCTTCCGAAGGAATCAACTCGATCTTTAAAGGTCTGGCGTTTAAGTTTTTTAAAGAAGGAAAAAAAGCGAGCTTCTTCTTTTCAGAAGTCGATCACGCTTGTGTGGTTCAATTAAAAAATGACCTCGAGGCCCTGGGGCATGTGGTGCAGTTTTTTGGTGTAGATAAAAACGGACTTTTCGATAAAGAAGAGCTGATGAAAAATCTTCTGAACGAAGTCAGTGAAGGGCGTGAGTGTTTTATGAACTACACTTACGTCAATAATGAGTCTGGAGTCGTCTGGCCTTTGGAATGGGCCGCTGAAATTAAAAAAGAAACAATGTGTTTTGTTCACGTGGACGCTGTTCAGGCCGCAGGCAAAGTTGCCAACTGGGAAGTGCTTCACACTGATCTTGATGCTTATACATTTTCAGGCCACAAGTTTGGCGCTCTTAAAGGAATTGGTTTTACCTTCTTTAAAAAAGACCTGGAGTTCAATCCACTTATTGTCGGAGGAACTCAGCAGGAAGGTCTTCGCGCTGGAACAGAAAATGCTTTGGGTGTTTATTCGATTAAACTTGCCCTTCACGATATGAAAGAAAACTTCAGGCCAGATGATCTTTCCACTGCTAAAAATGAGCTGGAAGAGGCATTGGTAGAGTACATAGGAGAGCGTGGTGAAGTGGTTGCGCGCTCGTCTCCATACCGCAATCTCAACACTATTTTTCTGGTGCTCTATGGGCAAAAAGCTGAAGTTCTCAGTGCTAAGTTTGATATGATGGGAATTGATCTTTCTACAGGCTCGGCGTGTTCATCTGGTATCATTAAAGAAAACCGCATTCTCATGGCCATGGGTTATAGTTATGAAGACTCAAGGGCCGCTCTGAGATTTTCATTCTCGCCGTATATGACATCTGCTGAAGTGGGTGGGTATGTTGAGAAGATTAAGTCGATACTAAAAGGATTCATCTAATAAAAAAGGCCTCCAATTGGAGGCCTTTTTTATTTTTATCTGCGGCGATCGCCTGTAAATCTTAGAATAATTAAGAACAAGTTAATGAAGTCTAAGTAAAGAGTAAGAGCACCAAGAACAGTGATCTTTGATCTTTCTTCTGCATTGATTGCATGTTGACCCATTAATTTAATTTTCTGAGTGTCGTAAGCTGTTAATCCAGCAAAGATTAAAAGACCAATTAAGCTAAACACTAGACCAGCTGTTCCACCCATCATTGCCGGGAAGAAGATCGCTAGGAGCGAGTAACCAATAAGTCCGAATAATCCCATTGTACAGAATGTCCCAACAGGTCCCAGGTCTTTTTTAGTGAATAGACCAAAAGCTGAAAGACCTGCAAATCCGATTGCTGTCGTAAAGAACGCAGACTGGATGCTTGATTGAGTGTAGATTAAAAAAATTGTCGAGAATGTAATACCTGTCAGCGCAGAGTAAAGCAGAAAGAGACCTGTGGCCATCACTGCACTCATTCTTTGAATCATTGCTGATAAACCAAGCACAACACCGAATTGAGCAATAATAACGGCCCAGAATAAAAATCTATTCTGCACGATAGTCATCGCCATTTGATCGTTGTTTCCGATGTAAGTTGAAATCCCGGCAGTCAGTAAAACACCAATGGCCATCCATTGATAAACTCTGGTCATGAATCCGGCCATGACCTGTGAACGTGTCTCTACGTCCAGACCGTTATTGTAACGTGTGTTTCTTTCCATATAACCATCCTAATAAAACAGTTGATGGGGAAATTATACTCCTAAAAATTCTTGAGTCTAAGCTTTTTTAGGTCCTCTAAGTTCTCGAGATTAATCTCGCGACGCATTTCAAGAAGTGCCCAGGTTTCCTTTGTGTCGTGTTTGACAAAGAGTGAAATGAGGCGTTCAAAAAGATCGTGCAGACGCTTCCACATAAGTATTCCTCCATAAATAATCTTCTGGCGACATACTAATGAGAAAGCCGGCCGTGAGCCAGTCAGGAAATGGTTAGTCTTTGATTAGGTCAAAATTAAAACACGCCTTTCAAAATCGGCATGATTTCTTTAATACCATAGGCGATCATTTCAATCGACATTGATAAAAGAATTAAACCCATGATTCTGGTCATAACGTTTAGACCGATCTGGCCGAGTTTTTCTCCGATTTTTTCCGCGTAACTTAAAATGATTTTAATTATGAGTCCAACCACCATGACCATAACGATACCAGCGATCCAGTGAATGGAGCTGGTGAAATTTTTAGCGTGAATGATAGATGTTGAAATAGCACCAGGACCTGAAAGAAGTGGAATCGCCAGTGGGATGATTCCGATTTCTCGCTCGAAGTCGAGTGACCTGATTTCATCATTATTGATTTTTGAATTTGATTGCTGGCCGGAAATCATACTGAAGGCCGTTGTCGTTAAAAGAATTCCACCACCGATGGTGAATGAGGCAACAGAGATCCCAAAGAAATTTAAAACCGCCTGGCCGCATATTAAGCTGATTAAGATGGTGATCGTAACAGCTGTGGCCGTGTGGTTGGCGAGTTTTTTGACGTTGATGGAATTGTGATTCCTCACGAAACCCAAAAAAACCGGTATTGCTCCAATCGGGTTAACGATAGAAATCAGTGTGATAAAAAACTTGAGCACGTCTGTGATTGCCGGAGTAAATTCCATTTTATGACCTCATTACCTTTGATTTAATTTTATTGATGATAGATTGAGACTCTTCAATGCCAATCATATAGGTGATTCCAAAATAAAGCACACCATAAACGCCCAGGATAATCACTGCGCGCGGGATCGGGTGTTCTAGAAGCCCTAAGTGAATAAAGAACTTAATCGAAAGTCCTACGGCACTGGCGATTAAAGCACTTCCCCAAAGTTTTGATTGATAGCGGTATTCAACACCGGTTTTCCCGATGATTTTGTTGAGCTTTTTTTGTAGTAGCACAAATTCAATCCATCCACTAATTCCGGCCGATGCTGTCAGACCTGCTGTCGCATAAACCGGGTCACTGCTGATCATTGGAGCAAACTTAAAAGCAAACAAGTACCCAAGAATCGTCGTAAAGAAGATACGAACGACAGCAAAGTTTAAAGTTGTTTTCGTGTCTTTTAGTGAGAAGAAGGTTGAAGAGTAGAGTCTTCCAATCGTTGAAGCAAGAAGCCCAACACTTGAACCGATTAAAACCATCCACACGACGTGAGTGTCTTTTTCGGTGAACTTTCCGGTCTGGAAAAGGGCCGCCACTAAAATGTCTCCCAGGACTAAAAAGGCACATAGAGAAGGCACGATAAAAAAGCTGATTCGGGCAATCCCTCTTTGCAGGCGATCGCGAAGTTTAGCGTAAATTTCTTCTGTTGAACCCGTAATCGAGCTCATCTCAGGAAGTTCACTGGCCGAGATACTCATCCCAAAAAGTGAAACAGGAAGAAGATAAAGAGTCTGGGCATAGGCCAGGTTGGACACTGCACCTGTTGGCAGAAGTGAGGCCAGGATGTTGTCGATGTATGAACTCACCTGAACAACTCCACGGGAAACAATACTCGGAACAAAGTTCTTAAGAATGATTCTTACGTGAAGGTTTTGTGTTTCCATTGAAAAACGGAAAGCTCTAAGAAGTTTAATCGTTGTTGGAAGTTGAACAGCAACTTGCAGGAAACTTCCGGCCACCAGACCCCAACCGGTGTAGATGGCCAGGTCGTATTGGCTTGAGCCATTACCAAACATGAGAAGAGTCGCAATGATGGCGACGTTCCAGATAACCGGAGCGACATAAGAAAGAAAAAACTTTCGATGGCTATTGAGGATCCCCAAACACCAGGCCGACATAACAACCAGACCAGTACCTGGGAAAAAGATTTGCACAAGTTTAATTGTCAGTTCGCGCTTAGACCCTTCAAAACCTGGAGCGATTGTATCGATGAGAAAAGGAGTCGCGACAATTCCTCCGACAACTAAAAAAGAAGTCATTAAAAACATCAAGCTTCCGATGGTCAAGGCCACGCGTGAAGCTTCCAGGTGATGGTCTGGGTTTTCTGTTTTTTCGTTATGCTCGCGGGCCAGAAGACCGGCATAGACAGGAATGAAAGAAGCTGAAAGAACTCCTTCACCAAAGAGGTTTTGTAAAAAGTTAGGAATTTTTAAGGCCGCTTTAAAAGCATCACCGGCATCTGAGTTACCGAAGTAGTGAGCGAAAGCTCTCTCTCTTAGAAGGCCAGCAATACGGCTTAGAAAGATTCCAAGCCCTACAAATAAAGCGCCGCTTTTTTTATTGTTGTTACTCATATAGATCTAATTAAAGGAGAGGTTAGATGAAAGATCAACGACTATCTTAATTAAGACGGAAGGTTTTTTAAGACAAAGGCCCCCACATTCATTTTGATCCCGACGTCTTTTTGGAACTCAGGGATAGGGGCAACATTCCAGTTCCACTCGGTAAGTGGCTTAGGTAAATTCAGGTGAGCATAATTGTAATCGGTTTGCACCACTGAGTCCTGCTTATTGTAATAGGTGGTCACAGTGTCAGTGATTAAAAGCACCGGGGCATTAAAACTTTTTAAGTACAGAAAGTGGTTACGAGTGACATCCTGAAGATAGGACTCAACTTCTTTACTTTCAAACTTCGCCTTAAATTTTTTCTCGATATAAGCTTCCAGGTGTAGCGGAAGCTGTGACATAATATTGACAGAAAGAACCAGACCCCAGTCTTGGGCCAGGAAAGCTTCAGGGATTTTTCTTAAGAGTTCTCCCTTTATGAGTGCATTTTCAATTTCAGAAATGTCGTGCTCAACAAATTCAATATTAGTGAAGTGGGAGAGTTCGCGTTTAACACTTTTTAAATGAATGATATCTACCAGAGTCACTTTTTTAAAAGTGCGGGCCAGGACTTCAATTGGGATTTCATGTAAAGGACCTGAACCTAAAACTAAAACGGAGTTGGTGTCTTTAGCGACTTTTAGGTTTTCAGTGATAAAGGATTTGCATTCTGTGCGGTGGGGAAGCCAGGCCTTCTGGCAGCGCTTTTCGCGGGCAACAAGCGAGATGCTCTCAACGAGATGTCCCAGTTTTTTGGCCGATGCCTCTTTGGGAGACTCAGATAAATAAGTCAAAATTTCTCGTATCAAAAGTCTTGCTCCCTAAGGATATTCTTTTGATACGAGTATAAATCTTAAGCTGCTTTTTTACTAGTCTTCACTGTTTTTGCATTCACATAGTTTACGTATGAAGGAATTCTATGGTGGAGAAGATCCCACACAATTTTCTCTTCAAGCCCGTCAACTTTAGCGCATCTCATGAGCTCTTCGACTTTTCCATCAAGCAACTCATAATCGATAGTTGAACGGTAAACGTGCTCACACTCAACGAGAATCTCTTCGATTTCGTCTTTGTATTGAGCAATTAGAGTGATAACAAAACTGTCGCGATCCATATAAGCCCCTTATGTATTCAGCGATTAGACACTGATAAGGGGCTATTCGGATAGGTGATTAAAATACTTTAGTATTCTTTTTGAAATCTTAAAAATTTCTATGTCTTAAAACGAACTCAACCCTGCGATTGACGTTGATTCCTTTTTCTTCCTCTTCAGAGGACACAGTCGCACTCGATTGGGCCACAGGGATCAACTTATCAGGTAAGACTCCAAAGTCTTTAATGAGCGAGTTTCTGATGGCCATAGCGCGCTTAAAAGAAAGGTCCCAGTTGGCCTGCTCAGTGGCACCTTCACCTTTTTCAGTGTGGCCAACAATAGAGACAGTTCCCTCATAGTCTCTAAAGACGTCTGCGAGTTTTTTCAGGTACACTTTTCCTTCAAAGGAAATTTCTGTTGAGCCAAACTGGAAGACGATATTTCCAGGGATGGCGAACTTTAAGTAATCTGAATTGTAGTCGGCGGAGAAGGCGTTACCATCGAAGAGTTCATCCACAAGTTTAGATAAAACCTTGTGCTCTTGAAGATAAACGGGACGGGGACGAGCTGGCTCTGTAACATCTGCCTGGTCGAACCCGCCTTCTTGTCCGTTAAGCACTGAATACGAAGTATTCGGCGTACTACCGATTTTTCCTACTGAATCTGATCCACCTTTAAAAATAGTCGCGGTGGTAAAATAATCAGCTATCGCCGCTTTAGTCGACTCGTCGGCACCCATCAGCCACATTACCAGGAAGAAGGCCATCATCGCGGTCATGAAGTCCGCGAAGGCTACTTTCCAGGCTCCACCGTGAGCACCACCGTGTCCTTTATTAATTCTCTTAATGATAATAGGCGCTTTTTCATCTGCCATAAGACCGCTCCTTGGTCACATATTAGATTGAGTTACTTTTTCCCAGCGTTTGCTGTCGCTTCATCCACTTCCTTGAATGTAGGACGGAATTCCGTTGGAATACTTCTTCTACCAAACTCAGCACATACCTTCGCGTTTACTCCTTTTGAGAAAGCGAGAAGACAAATTTTTGCTGTGATCATAAAACGCATTTCTTCTTTTAAGTTCGATTCTACTTTGGCAGCAAGTGGCTGCAGGTAACCGTATGAGAACAAGATCCCGAGGAACGTACCTACAAGGGCCGCGGCTACCGACATACCGATAACTTCCTTACCTTGAGTCAGCTTACCCATGGTGATAACAACCCCGAGTACCGCCGCAACGATCCCCAGACCTGGCATGGCATCTGATACACGGTTAATACCACCAACCAGAACGTGTTCTTCTTCGGTAACGATATCTAAGTCAGCATTCATCAGATCTTCCAGATCGTAGGGAGACAGTGATGAAGCAATCTGAACTTTTAGTGTGTCACAGATAAAATCGATGGCGTGGTGATTGTGTAAAACAGCAGGGTAGCGTTTAAAAATTTCTGACCCTTCTGGATTTTCAACGTGAGGTTCAATTGAGATCGGGTTAGCTGAGGCCATCTTAATAAGTTCGAACATACACTGAAGGAGTTCGATATAAGCTGCCTTTGAAATCCCAGTTCCTTTTAAAGCTTGAATACATCTTGCAAGCATGGCCTTGATAACAAATGGATTGTTGGCCATAACAAGAGATCCAACAGCGGCACCACCAATGATGAGAACCTCAGTTGGCTGCCAAAGAATCGCTAGGTTACCATGGTGAAGAACGTATCCCATGATAACACAGACTGTAGTAACGACTGCACCCACTATAGTGAACATAAAATCCTCCAAATGATTTGCTATCTTATCGAAAGGTCATTTTGAATCTTTAGTTTTTGTGCACTTAGGAGATCTGTTTAGGCAAAAATGAGTAGAGTCATTCAAGTTTGGTCAACTAATAACCGACAAGACTTTCGGAGAATTATATGAAAATAGCACTTTTAGTCTTTTCCTTAGTGATTAATTCAACTTTTTTGCCAGTTCTTCATGCAGCAGAAGAGAATAAAACTCAGCTATCAACATCGTTTGATATTTTTAATAGCAAGTGGAATTACACGCCAACGCTTGAGCGCACGGAAGGGAACTCTAAAATTCATACGAAATTTTTTAAACGCATTCTCTGGATTGAAAAAACTCCAGTGTCGATTGTCGATACGAGCTTTGTGTATTTAGAAAATCCACAAAAAGACCCGGATCCAAAAAAGAATGAGCTTGCCTACATTGCCCAATCAATTAAGAAAAGTTTTGGGCCGCAGATGGTGATCAGCGGGCAGGGAAACTCTCTGACAGTGGAAGGGAAAGTTGAAAAAATGAACCGCACCGTAAAGGTGAGTCTCCTGAAAAAAGGTAATCATGTGACCATCATCACATCGATGGTGCGAACGGGACTTTACTCAAAGCTTCGAGCAGAAGTTAATGAACTTCACAATGGTCTTTTAGATTATGATGGAGAGTTTAAAGTTAAAAAAGAAAAGAAGACCACATGGTTATCTCTTCCTTTTATGATTGATGAAGCTCATGCGGCAGGCGGATTTGATTTCACAAGTCTTTTTACTGGAAGCAATACCAATTCAGGGGCCAATTCTCTTGGCGGGTTTAATGTTAACCTGACCGGTAATATTCAAAATCTTGAAAACAGCGTAAACAACGTCAATACCAATTTAGGAAAACTCAACACAGGTGTAGATGCGGCCAATTTGAATTGGGGAAATACCAACACTCAGCTTGGGAGTGCCAATACAAACTGGGGAAACACCAATATCCAGATTGGTAACGCCAATACGAATTGGAACAACACCAATGTGCAAATTGGTAATGCCAACCAAAACTGGTCTGATACCAATAAGCAGATGGACGAGTTCAATAAGAACATCGACAAGGTTAATGACAATGCCACTCGCGCTAATGAAAACTGGGCCGACACTAATAAAGAATTAAATAAGGCCAATGCCACAGCAGATAAGTTTGCTGACGAATACAAAAACATGAATACGAACTGGGCGGAGAGTAATAAGCTCTTATCAAAAGCTCTCGACCCCAACCATATGGCCAAAGTTGCTTTTTACACTGCTGCCGGGGCCGCACTTGGTGGGATCGCTGTCAGCCTCGCGATTCAGGGAGTGAGTGAAGGGATTAGTTTTCTTCATGAGCTTTTCACTGGAGCAAAAAAGAAGAAGTTAGAATGGGAAGATTTCGAGAAGGCCATGGCCGCTTGGGATAACCAGCTTAATGATTTAGTGAAGATGGAGCAGATTGTAGATAACTATATTGATGCTTTTAATTTCTTTGAAGGAAAAAACTTAGGAAACGATTACGTTAAACAATTATCCAATGCCAGTCGTGATATGCGTTTTGACCGCGATATGTTTATGGAAAAATTTAAGGATCAAAACCTGGATATTTCCTGTCGTAAAATGTATTACGATGCTGCTGATGAGTTAGATCAGAAAGTTAAAGAGTACGACAAAATTATTCAGTATGCGACTAACAATAATATGTCTATTGCCAATGGACCTGCTTATTTCTGTAATCAGCTCAAAGAGCTTCAAAGAAGAATTCTTTCGGCCGAAACCCAGATGCAGGATTTGCGTTTAAAAATCCTGGTGGCCGAAAACCAATACTATGGCAAACAATCAGATGCACTGGATAAACGCGATGATGATATTGAAAAAGTAAACGACCGCATCGCCAAAACGATGGATGAGAAAAAAGCTTACGATAAAAAAGTAATGGAGCGAATCCAGGAGGCCCACAAACAAGCGCGCACTGATTGGTTAGCTGCTTGTATGGAAGCTAAAAACGATGAAGGCTTAAAAATTAAAGAAGATCTAAAAGACAGCTTTTTTCTGTTTACTTATTTTAGAAAGAAAAACCGTTGTACTGACTCTTACGTCAAAGTAGAAGAGGCGGTTAAAAAACGTACAGAAGAGAGCATTAAAACTCTGGCCGCTGAAGAACTGTTAAGAAAAGACTTAGTGGTAAGGGCCAACAATACAGTTGAAATGAATCTTTCACAAGAGCAGATGAACTGGATGTCGAGAGTTCACATGGATGCTTACTGTTACCAGTTCGCCCATGGTGGAGAGGATAAGATCCCGGTAAAATGTAAAGAGTTCCCTGAGCTTCTTTATTCTCTGAGTCTCTCAAAGGGTTACGAAAAAGCTAAAAATGCTTACCAGAACAAATGCCAGGACCGTTACCTTAATGGAATTAAATCCCTGGCGAAGTCTCCGTGATGATTGAGGACCTGGTATAAAGTTTTTAAAGACTCTCATCATTGTTTTATCCCTTCTTTTTTCTCAGCTGAGTTGGGGGATAGACCTCTCTAATCTTTCTGATTCAGAAATGGAGGCCGTGAAAAAACTCGGCCTCTCGGAAACTGTAATCAAAAATCTCGACACCGACACATTAAAGGCCACCCTCGAAGAAAAGCTCGATGCAGAAAAAGACGCTCTAGAACAAGAGGCCAAAGAAAAATTCCAGCAAGTTGTCGATGAAAAAATTGAGCCCAAGCTCAATGAAATGCGCGCGAGCGTAGAAAAAGAAAAGGCCGATTTAAAAAAAGATGCTATCAAACTCGGCGCTGGTTATATCACATCGACCATCTCACTTCTTGCGGCGACTTTGATTGCTCCTCAGGCCATCATGGTTTGTAAAACAAAACCTTCTGCGGTTATCTACGCTGGAAGTGCTGCCGTTTATGTGCTTCAGGAAATGAGGAACATCAAAATTCTTAAAGCTTCAGAGCTTGCTGAAATCGAAGTGGTCAGTAAGGTCGATATCGATAAAACGAAAAGTGTAAAAGAAAACTCCAAAATATTAGAGGCCAAAGTCGATGAACAAATCGACTACATCAAGGCCTATAAAAATACTATTGATCATGCCGTTAGTGCACTTAAGAAAAAAGCAAAAAACGCCAAGATGGTCAGTATCGGTTTCCTGGCCTCTTCGGCCACAGCGGCAGCTGAACAGATGGATTGGATAAGTGGAGGAGGAGCGTGTGTCGCTTCGGCCCCTGCTTCAATTGATCAACTCAACTTTTCTCCAAAACTTGATGCCCGTTACGCCAAACTTATTGATGAGGCCCAGAGCGCAGAAGATAAATGGGGTTATTACTACGAGTGGGAGTCCTTGAAGTTTGGAGTCGATCGCACTCTTTCATGGAGTGAGTACGAAAAATTAAAGAATGTTCCAGTCACGTCGGACATTTTAAAAAATGCCATGGGGTTTATCCATTCGACACTTCTAAGCACGGCCTTAGCTGCCGAAGAGACAAAAAAAGTAACGGTGGCCGGATCCCTTAAAGATGATAAAGCGGCAGACTGGATTGGTGATTTAGATAAATTGGGAATTGTCGGAGGTCTTGCCACTAACGTTGTGGCCTATATGGCCGGATGGCAAATGGGATTTTTAAAATCGATTATCGCCAGTGGAACTTCTCGTGCCATTACTTTTGGAGCTCAAGGGGCCCTGGCCTTTACGGCGGGAAAACTTTTTGGGGATGCGGCAGCGGACTTGGAGAAAAAACTCTCGCGTATTGAGCGCTTAATCAACGATGTCCAAGGCCTCTCGAAAAAAGGAATCAACATGCTCGTTCCAAGTGATGCCGATGCCCGCCGTTTTCAGGAGATGGCGGCAAAAGTTGGAGTGTCGTCGGATAAACTTATCACTGAGATGAGTATTAACGAGGCCCAGTCCTATTTAAAAACCATCAAAGCAAAAATTGAAAACCTCGACGATGAAGCAAAAGCACTTTTGACGAAATACGAAGATGAAATTTCTGCTAAGCTTAAGGCCAAAGGAAATGAGCTGCAGGAGAAGGTAGAAGAAAAAGCGCAGGAGAAAATTGAAGTAAAAACGTCTTTCTTTAACTTTTTTATTCCCGATGTTCAGGCGGCCAACGTCGCTCCGGTTTATGTTTTAACTCGCGTAAAAGACATCTCTTGTGTGGATAAAAGATCTTGCCCGCCACTGAGTTTTCCTAGAGGGTCAAATCCCAATACTAAAATTCTCAATCAGTATTTAGGCCTTTACGAAAATTACTATCAGGCAATTAAGACAAAGAATCCGGAAATGGAGAATTCGGCGATTGCCGGCCTTGAACAATATAAAACTATTGTGGGCTCATTTAGAGACCAGGTTTTTAAAAAAGGGCTGGAGAAATCGCGTGCTAAAAACACTAACTACTACGATTACGAACGCGCCAAGATCAATGAAGAGGTGAACAACTTTGCTCGCTTTTATGCGAAACTCTCTCCCCAAGATCAGGCGGAAATGAGTGCGCGCTTTAATCCGGCCTCGCAGGATTTTACTCATCCGCAGGGGAGAAAAGGGCCAAAAATTAAATTGAAGGCCAAAATCAATGAAGCTGAAATAAGAATTCTTGATCAATTGATCGCTAAGCTTGAAGCGAGTGAAGTTGTCCACAACGTCCCGGATATGAGTTTTGTGGAAAGAGACAGATCACAGGATGGACAAGACGAGTTTAATTTTGGAAATACAAGTATTCACCCGAAAGAAAGCGGGCTCTTTGATATTATCCATCTTCGTTATCAACGTTATATCAAAAACACTTTTCCAGATTTATAGGAAGACTAATCGTCCCAGTCTAAATCAGTATTAATTGTCACACCCGAAACCGTTTTTTCTTTTTCTTTTTTAATGAATGGGAAAGAAACAGGAGTTGTTCCATCGAAGGTTTCTTCGAAGGCAATAGTGATTGTACGAGGAACAAAATCCATCAACATTTTTAGGTAGTCGTGATTTTTAATTGTATCAATAACCGAGGTGTCAGCCTCGCCTTCAAGGTCAATTTCCATCATTGGTTTTGATGATGTGTTTTTAACAATAAGCGCCGCCTTAACTTTATCGCGGGGAAGCTCGCTGGTCAGGTTCCATGATCCATGGTGGAAGTAGTCCAGGTAGAAAAATGATTTTTCGTACTTAAATTTGCGGTTTACCAGAAGCTGTTGCATGAACTTTCTAGTAGATGGGTCTTTTGATTTTTTCGCTAGTTTTTCGGCAAGATAGCCGTCTTCAACGCGGATAATATAAGCACCAGGTTTTCTGGTAGATTCAAACAGCATGTACTGAAAGCCCACTGAAAACAGGGTAAAAAGTTTTTGTTGGGGCAGATGGACGTGGACAGCGTCGGTTTCGATCAGGGTTTTAACGCCTTCGTATAAGTCTTGTTTGCTGAGGTCGCCGCTCATAGGGAAAAAGCCTTTTTTAGAATTTGGGTTAATTTTTGGGAAACCCGAAAATTTTTAGAGATTTTTAGTGAAATTGTCAATTTGTTTGATGCTCCTTGTTCAATCTTTTTCCCTCTTTATAACTAAACTTCCATTGACTCATCCCTCTAAATTTCTTATTATTCACCCTTAAATTAAGTTTAAAAAAGTTCAAAAAATTTTTTAGGGTAAATAAACCTTTTTGGAGATGAATTTATGAAATTAATGGCGAAGACCAGAAACATCGGGATCTCTGCTCACATCGACTCGGGAAAGACGACGCTATCTGAGCGTATCCTTTTCTACTGTGACAAGATTCACAAGATCGAAGACGTACGCGGCGGTGGAGCTGGTGCGACTATGGACCACATGGAACTTGAAAAAGAAAAAGGGATCACAATCACTTCTGCAGCTACAACAGTAACTTGGAGAGGGATTGATCAAGCTGGTATTACATATGCTGAGGGTGTCGATAAAGAATGCCGTATCAACCTAATCGATACTCCGGGCCACGTTGACTTTACAGTAGAAGTAGAGCGTTCACTTCGCGTTCTTGATGGAGCGATCCTTGTTCTTTGTTCGGTTGCTGGTGTTCAGTCTCAGTCAATCACTGTAGACCGTCAGATGAAGCGTTACGCTGTTCCTCGTATGGCCTTCTTAAACAAGATGGACCGTATGGGTGCTAACCCACACAAAGGGGTGGCTGCTCTAAGAGAAAAACTATACCACAATGCAGTTTTAATGCAGCTTCCAATTGGAGCTGAAGAAAACTTCAAAGGTGTTGTAGACCTTATTACGAGAACTGCTTACTACTTCGACGGAGAAAACGGAGAGAAGGTAAGAGCAGAAGCTCCACCTGCAGACATGGCAGATGATATCGAAGCATTCAGAGAAAAACTTCTAGATGCAGCTTCTGAATTCGACGACAACATGGTTGAAAAAATCCTTGGTGGCGAAGAAGTTCCAGAAGCAGATATTCACGAAGCAATTAAGAGAGGAACTCAAACTCTTAAGCTTACTCCAGTATTCATGGGATCAGCTTTCAAGAATAAAGGTGTTCAACTTCTTCTTAACGGTGTTGCTAGATACCTACCATCTCCACTTACATGTGCGAAGCCAAAGGCAATCGATAACAACACAAACCAAAAGATCGATCTTGAGCCAGATAACACAAAACCTCTTGTATGTATGGCGTTCAAGATTACTGACGAGCAATTCGGGCAGTTAACTTACACTCGTATTTACCAAGGGACTTTAAATAAAGGTGACACGATCGTTAACACAAGAACTAAGAAAAAAGTTCGCGTAGGACGTATCGTACGTATGAACGCTAACGATAGAGAGAACATCGAAACTGTAGGTTCTGGTGATATCATCGCTCTAATCGGTATCGACTGTGCTTCAGGGGATACATTCGTAGCAGAAGACGGACCAACGCATTTATCATGTGAAGGTATGCACGTTCCTGCAGCGGTTATCGAGCTTTCGATCTCTGTTAAAGATAAAGATCAACAAACAAGACTTTCAAAAGGTCTTTCTCGTTTCATGAAAGAAGACCCTACTTTCCACGTTTACACAGATGAAGAATCTGCTGAAACACGTATCGCAGGTATGGGAGAGCTTCACCTTGAGATTTACGTAGAAAGATTAAAACGTGAATACAACTGTGACGTTCAAGTAGGTGCTCCTCAGGTTAACTACCGTGAGACAATCAGAACTGAAGCTAAGTTCGATTACCTACACAAGAAACAAACTGGGGGTTCTGGTCAGTTCGGTCACGTAATCGGGATGATCAAGCCACTTGCTGAAGAAAAGAAAACAAACGAAGAAGAAGTATTCCAGTTCCATAACGAAATCAAAGGGGGAGCAATCCCTAACGAATTCATCGCTTCATGTGAAAAAGGATTCAACGACGTTATGGATAAGGGACCTCTAGCTGCGTTCCCTCTAATCAACGTTGAAGTATTCCTACAAGACGGTCGTTACCACGATGTAGACTCTTCTGACCTTGCTTTCCGTATTGCTTCTCGTATGGCGATGAGACAAGCTGTAAAAGCTGCTTCTCCAGTTATCCTTGAGCCAATCATGAAAGTTGAAGTTGAGACACCAGATGAGTACCAAGGGGGGGTTATTGGTGACCTTTCTTCTCGTCGCGGGATCATCCAGGCTTCTGAATCTAACGAAACAGGTGACGTTATTATCAACGCTCTTGTTCCACTTTCAGAAATGTTCGGTTACTCGACAATTCTACGTTCTATGTCTGCTGGTAAAGCTTCTTACAC
This sequence comes from Bacteriovorax sp. As-1, assembly GCF_058446905.1. Taxonomy (NCBI): domain Bacteria; kingdom Pseudomonadati; phylum Bdellovibrionota; class Bacteriovoracia; order Bacteriovoracales; family Bacteriovoracaceae; genus Bacteriovorax; species Bacteriovorax sp. As-1. The sequence continues at coordinate 69,719 of NZ_CP184341.1, read as the reverse complement.
AATGGAATTCGCGAAATACGCTGAATGTCCAAACAACATTGGTGAGAAAGTTATGGCAGAAAGAAAAGAGAAGCTTGCTGCACAGGCCGAGTAATTTCTTTCTTAACTATCAAGAAAAACAAAGAGGGCTCCCGTTTGGGGGCCCTTTTTTTTGCTTTTTTACCTATCTCTTTTTTAGATAGGAAGCATTGGGTAATATCATTTCCAATCCCCACATTTTTTGTCTATAACCCGGGCATTCAAAAAATAATCTTGGGGGGATCTATGAAGGCAGTATTAAGTGCAGCTCTTGTTTTCTCGTTAACGATCACTTCTAGCTTTGCTGGAGTCACTAGGACAGTAAATGCAGACGTCAAAGCTCTAGGTCAACTGGCCATGGGTTGGGAAGAGAACTCTGTAAAAGGAAAAAATGCAGAAGAAATCCTAATGAATTATGTAGAAGAAAACTATGGCGAAGAACGCGAACTAGTGTTCAAAGAGTCTAGTGATATGGCATACGATGATGAAATTGATGAAGGATTCACTTCAACGAAGTCTGCGATTGCTATGTCTGGCTTTGCTGAGAGTGCCTTAGAAGAAATGCTTGAAGGCCTTGATGAATCAAGTGAAGCAGAAAAAATTAAAGAAATTAAAGCAAAGATTTACGACCTAAACCACGACTGGGCACCGGTTATTAAAAGATTAGAGCGCCAGGGTGTGAAGTTTGGTTATAGTGGAAATGGGCCTGGGTACTGTGGGATCTCTTTTGTTGAATTGCTAATCGTTGATGAAAAAGAGCAGAAGGTTTACGAGGTTTACCTTTCAGAAGGTGGGTCTTGTTAGGCCTTTGTTAGCTTTCATAAGTTGAATAAAGGCGGTTCTTCTAAAGGCCGCTTTCTTTTTACATGGTTTCTTTCCTTTTCCAGTATTATTAGGTAAACCTAATACATGATCGAAACATCGCAACTCCAGACATTAGTGGCCGTGACCCGCGCCAAAAGTTTTTCTAAGGCCGCGGAAGTCTTAGGTGTAACCCAATCTGCTATCAGCCAGAGTATCAAGAATCTTGAGTCCAAATTGGAAATTAAGATCTTTAAGCGCTCAGGGAAGGCGGTGATTTTAACGTCTGAAGGTGAGAAACTCTACCGCCTGGGAACTCAATTTCTGGAAGAAATGGAAGAGACTCTGACTGAACTTCAGGGGGACCGCGATCAAATGCAGGGGAAGGTAAGAATCGGAACCCTGACAGGTATTGGGAAGACGTGGCTAGCAAAGGAAGTTGTCTGGCACGCAAAAGAAAACCCTGAACTTCAACTTTCAGTCCGCATGGGACATCAGGAAGATTTGCTTCTTGATTTCGAGGCCAACAAAATTGATATCCTGATTTTACCTGAAGACGATGTGCCTCTTCATGGTGAGAAAGAATTCTTCATGGAAGAAAAATCGACACTGGTTATTCCACGCGAGATGAAGGATGTGTATTTCAACACAAAGCTGACGCTTGAAACGTTGGAAAAAATTCCGACTATTTTATTTGAGCAAGATGATCTGCTCTTTTTAAAATGGTGCAGAAGTAAATTTAAAGCGACTCCAAAAAAATTAAATGTGCGCTTCTCTGTAAACTCGCATGGTCATATGCTCCAGGCCGTAAGTGAAGGTCTGGGAATCGCTGTTGTGCCAAATCACGTTTTAAATCGTTCGTATTTCAAAGATAAAGTCCTAACGCTTGGTAATGAATATGAAGTGCCGAGTGGAAAGCTTTATATCGTCTATCATAAAGAATCAGAAAATCTTCTGCGTATTAAAAATACTATTGATAGACTGCTCTCACATCGTGATACATTTAATACATGATGATTCTCTCTCTATTTCCGGCCGACTTAAAACAATTTCTCAGCGAAGTTGAAGAGATTGGTGCGCGTCTGTGTCTGGTTGGTGGCGGAAGCCGCGACTTTTTAAGGGAAGGAACTCTGTCTAACGACCTGGACTTTGAAGTCAGGGGTGTGGTGATCAGTGCGCTAAAATCTTTTTTTAAAAAAAGAGGACTCACTTATACTGAACTCCCGTATGACATTGTCCGCTTGGACTTTAAAGGCTTTGACCTAGAGTTCTCTTCACCACGTCTGGAAAATCCACTTACAGGAAATAAAACCCATCACCATTTTGAAGTGGTGCTTGATAAAGAACTCTCTTACGATCGTGCTTTTGCCAGAAGAGATTTTACACTAAATGCCATTGGTATCGAGATTCATTTTACTAAAGATGAGGCCCGCGTTGTCGATCCCTATAACGGAGTGAGGGACTTAGAAGAAAAAACGCTTCGAGAAATCAGCGATTATTTTTTCCTCGATTCTGTCAGGTTTCTTCGCCTGGTGCGCTTCCAGGTGAAATATAATTTTAATATCAGCGATAGCATTAAAAACCAAATGGGCCTTTTTGATTTGAGTGAACTCTCAATACATCACTTTATATCGGAGATGAAAAAATCAAAAAATGCTGGGGCCTTTATCAATGAATTTTCAAAGCTGGTGAGAGATTATCAACTACCGGTAAAAGATGCTTTTAAGATCTGGAAGAACATTCATTTTTCTTCTGATCTTGAGACCATTGAAGATTTATTGGTAAGTGTTTTCTTAAAACGACCGGAGGCCGCAAAAGAAGTGGCCGTTTTTTTCTCACTGCCTGATAAAACCTTAAAGGATCTGACGTCTTTTTATAATTCTTATCATGCCGTCTTAAAATTAAAAAAAGAGGACCTGATTCCTCTGTGCCAAAGCGAGATGGATGCACCGGATGTGATGGTGGTTCTTCGCGATTTAAAAAACCTGGAAGATAAAAAAGAATGGAGAAAGTATTTTCCAAGCCATCTTATTATCTCCTGGGATGACTGGGCCGATGAATGTGTGGATGTTGAGTTGATTCAGGCAACACCAGCACCTCTTCGTTCATATCTGCGTTTTTATAAGACGATGAAAAGGGTTATTGAATGAGTTTTTCTATCGCCACTTTAAAAGAAATCAATTTTGATTCCAAAATTCTAAAACAAGTTGAAGACATCTTTTTTCTTTCGACTTCTGTTAAGACTTTTGCCTCTGAAGAAAGACGTCTGATATTCTTTAAACGCTGGTGCGGCGACTACCAGACCCACTATCCACAGGAGTTTTTCGTGGTGATGGAGGGGAAAAAGGTACTAGGTTATCTTAGTGGCTGCCAGGACTCTTTTGCCTCTTTAAAAGTGCTCGATGTCCCTGGAGGCGCGGTTTTTCAGGAGCAGTTCGAAAAATTTCCGGCCCACCTGCACATCAATTTTCACCCGGATGCCAGAGGTAAAGGACTAGGAAGTCTTCTGGTTCATCACTATATGAAATTGCTTAAAGGCCAAGGAATTAAAGGGCTTCACCTCACAACTTCACCTGATGCTCAGAACGTAAATTTCTACTTACGCCTGGGTTTTACTCATACAGTTAAGCGCGAGTTCAAGGGCTCAGAGCTCTACTTTATGGGTGCCATACTTGAGTAACACTCGCGGTTTTAATGCTAGCCATTTTCCATTTAGTTTTTTTGTGTTATACTTTTTATGTAAGGTTTAATGCATGGATCGCATAGAGGCCTTATCAGGAATGGAATATGGTCGATATACATTCAATTCTGGCCGATCACCGCTCAAAAGGTAAAGCTGAAGACAATCAAGATGTCGGAGGCTCTAACATTGCGCTGGGCCCCTCTACCTCTGAAATTCCGGATATTTTCTTTGATAAAATCATTGTGGATTATAAACTAAGCCGCATTGAGATTCTTGTTCTGATGTATATCTATCGTAGAGTCTGGTGCTTTCCCAACCTTCACAGGTCTCACGGTATCTCACAGATGATGTCTCACACGGAAATGGCAAAAAACCTAACCATTGCCATTGAAGACGTTTATTCGGCCCTAAGAAAGCTGGAAGAGTACGATTTCATTCGCACAATTAGAGCCGGGCAGTATTTTTCGCGGCGCTTTTTTTCCAAAGAATTGGACGCAAACTTCAATCAAACATACGACGATTTCGAAATTTAATGGTATGACCTTTCTATAGTTTTACCTATAGGACTGGTTATGAAATCCATTATGAATCACCCTGATTTAATCGCTCACCACGAAGCTCTTGCCAATCACACTCTTTATAACAAAATCAGAACGCTCGATGAACTTAAAATGTTCATGGAGACACATGTGTTTGCGGTGTGGGATTTTATGTCGCTTTTAAAGAGGCTGCAAAAAGAGATTACGTGTGTGGAGCTTCCATGGAGACCAAGTTCTTATCCTAAAGAGACTGTGCGCTTGATTAACGAAATCGTTTTAGGTGAAGAGAGTGATAAAGATTTAGAAGGCAAGGCCTGTGATCATTTTACTCTTTATCTGCGTGCGATGAATGATGTCGGTGCTGATCCAAAAAGACTGCTCTCATTTATGAGCGATCTTAAGTATGAACAGTGGTGTACAAAGGCCGAGCATGATTTTGTAAAATTCAATATTGATCTTTCACTCAATGGAAAAATTCATGAAGTCGCTGCTGCCTTTTTCTTTGGAAGAGAAAAATTAATTCCCGACATGTTCACTTCTATACTTGGTGATCTATCAACGAATTTTGATCAAAAAACTCAAGAATCGTTTCCGAACATGCGCTACTACCTTGCCCGTCATATTGAAATTGACGGAGGAGAGCATTCGCATGCAGCCTCAGATTGTCTTCAATCTCTCTGCGGAAATGATGAAAAGAAGTGGGATGAAGCAAGAGCAGCTGGTGTGATGTCGCTTAAATTAAGAAGCGCGTTGTGGGATGAAGTTGAAAAAGCTCTAGTGTCAAAATCTTAGCACTTCCTATCATATTTTCTTACATTCAACTCAACTGAAAAATTTCATTTACCATTGATCCTAGTTCACACATTTTTCAACTAGGAGGAAAAATGAAATCATTCTCACTTATGGTGGGGCTACTGTGTTTGCTTGCTGTAAACACAAACCAAGCTTTCGCTAAATCAGCAGATGCTTTTCATAAACGTTTTCAAGTTATCCGTTCAGACGACGGTAAATTAGTAGGGATCAGGGACAGGACTCTTCCTGTGAAGTTTTCTGTTGTTCCATATATCAACATGGTGAAGTCTCAGCTTAAAGCTGAACAATCACTTATGTCAGAGCAAAACCTGGCAAGCGGTGAGTACGAAGCGAGTGTTCGTTCAGTATTGGATGAAGACCGTGAGCTTCTTCTTGCTCAAGGCTACACTCAAGCTGAGTACGACCGTTACGTGCAGACGGTTGTTGATTCACTAAAGCAACTGGCCGTTGTAAACGTTGACGGAGTTTTCACGAACCCGGCATTCAATGAAGTTGTTGCAAAGTTCGAAGGTAAAATGACAGATGCTATTTTACTTTTAGACCCAACTATTCTTTCAAACGTTCAAGACCCGACATTCTTTTATAAGAGAAACGTAACTTACAAAGCTGTAAGCTGGGCCCTGGATTTCGCCAGAAAGAGACTGAGCAACATCCCGATGCTAAACACAGCTAGCTACGTGGTTGTTCAAGTTGAAAAACTAATCACAGAAAGAAGAAACTTCCATCAAAACATGCTTCTTCACTATCTTGAGAGCTTCGATGAGAAAGAGCTTGGTTTAACTCACGATGAAGTGAACATGATCTGGTCATCTATCTATGAATCTCGCATTCCATGGTACGCTTTCTGGGAATCAAGTGCAGCTAAGTCTAACTGGACGAAGTACGGAGTGAACAACTTCTACGCTAATTTCAGAGCGGGAACAGCTAAGCTTCAAAAAGCTGGTGGACTGTATTCTGAAGTTAACGATCGCATGAACTACGCTTTCCAACGCGTAACTTTCAACAATGAAAAAGTAGTTGTTAACCTTTTTGATAACGAGTCTATGCTACAGTCTCGTCCAGCGGTTGCTTACAACTACGATCGTCCAACTCAAATTTCAAGAAAGCGCATTATGCTGACTCTTGCTCAGCTTGGACTAAGCTTTGTTCCACTAAACGCTACAATTAAAGACACTGCAGGAAACTTCATCAAGTCTTACTATGCTAACCAGAAAATCACTGAGGGAGCACTGTACGGGTACTTTGAGTCAATGGGTGAAGACTCTGGTATGAGACAAGTAAAAGCTCAATACCTAAACCCTTTCGATGCACTAGCAATGTAGTTTTCCTCATATCAAGGCGGCCAATTAAATGGCCGCCTTTTTTTTATTTAAAATTTTAAAATTAAGGACATCCAATGAAAATTTTCGCTTCTTGCCTGATGCTGGCCCTTACATACAATGCTTTTTCTTACGACAAAGTTATCTACGGTGTAGATGACAGAAAAGATATTTTTGAATCAAAAAATACTCTCTATAAAACTCTTGCCCACTCAACTGCGGCGATGATCCCGACGAACGTTTTAGAAGAACGCGAAGGTAATATTCTGGAAATTACTGGAACAACTCTGGAAGAGGATGGAATCTGTTCAGACGCTCGTTTTGCTAAGCAAATCACAGCGGCAAACTGTTCAGGATTCTTAGTTGGAGAGGATCTACTAGTGACCGCTGGTCACTGTATTGAGTCGCTAAGTGATTGCTCGCGCTACTCATGGGTTTTTGATTACGCCAATACAACTGAAGAAAAGAAAACACATATTGTTCCTAAGTCTGCAGTTTATACATGTACACAAATCATTTCGCGCGCACTGGATAGAGCAACTGACAATGATTACGCTTTAGTTAAGTTAGACCGCAAAGTAGAAGGACGCCTTCCTCTTAAAGTAAGAACATCGGGGAAAATCGCCAATAAGGCGGATCTGGTTGTTATCGGTCACCCGTCTGGGCTTCCATCAAAAATTGCTGATGGTGCAGCTGTGAGAACAAACAAAAATAACTACTACTTCCAGGCAACTCTCGATACGTTTGGAGGGAACTCTGGATCGGCGGTTTTTGACTCAAAAACTGGTGTGGTTGAGGGGATTTTAGTACGCGGGGAAAGAGACTATATCAGCGACCCGGTGAGAGGGTGTTCAATCCCTAAGGTTTGTAAGATGACAGAATGCCGTGGGGAAGATGTCACAAGAATCACAAACATCAAGGAACTGAAGGGTTTTCACTAAGTAATAATTTCACGCTTTAGGGGGAAACCTCTTAAAAATGGTAGGATCTGGCGTCTCGTTTTCATAGGAGAACATGTGCGCCAGGTCCTTTTTTTATGCCTCTTTTTTACTGCGCTTAATGTCCATGCTAAAAGCATCGACCTAAGCACTGTTGGCTCGATTTATGGAAAAGACGACCGCGAACTGGTCACAACTCAATCAACAAAAGAGATCCAGGAATTAAGCCGCTCAGTGGCCCTAATTGTCAGCACCGATCTTTTAGAAGAAAACTTTTTTAAAACCACCATCAAAGCTCAAACTCTGCAAGTTACTGTGCAGATGTGTGTGGATGAGCGCTTCTCCAATAAAAGTGCGCTTCCTGGATGCACGGGGTTTTTAATCGGGCCGGATCTCATGGCCACGGCCGGGCACTGCTTTCAAACCAGTGAAGACTGCATGATGAAAAAGGTCATCTTTGATGTCGACAGCAAAAAACAAACAAAAAAAGGGTACAGCGTTTTAAACAGCAATGTTTTTAGCTGTAAATCTATTGTGGCGCAGTCTTTTGATGGCGAGAGCGACTTCACGATCATCAAGCTGGATCGCGTTCCTAAAAAACGCCCGGCACTTAAATTAAACTTAAAAAATAAAATTGCGGATAACGCTCGCGTTTTTATGATTGGGCATCCATTCGGCCTTCCGCTCATGCTTTCAAAAAGCGCAAAAGTAAATAGCAACACCAGTGATCTCACCTTTACAGCAGGATTGGATTCATTTGAAGGCAACTCGGGTTCTCCGGTTTTTAACGCCAACACTCTGGAAGTTGAAGGGATTCTGGTTAATGGACAACAAGATCTTGTTTTAGATTCTAAAAATGAATGCTATCGTAATTTCCAGTACGAAGAGGACAAGGGCGCCGAAGGCATCTTCAGGATCAGCGGGCTTTTGCCTTATCTTCATTAATTTATACATTCAGGGATCGTTTTCATGGGACATGTAGGATTTGGATCTTACCGCGTAAGTATTAAGTCAAAAGTGCACAGAGAGTCGCTAATTAAAGCGCTAGAGGCCGGCTGTACATTAGTTGATACGTCTTCAAATTACACCAATGGCGAATCAGAAGAGCTGATTGGTTCTGTTTTAAGTGAAAACCCACAATATAAACCCATCATTGTCACTAAAGCTGGATATATACAAGGGCACGCTTTGCGCGTTTTAAAAGAACTTAATGACAAAGGACAAGCGCTGGAAGACCTGGTGGATTTAAGCGAAGAACTAAAGCATTCCATTCATCCTGAGTTTTTAAAGAGTCAATTGGATCAAAGTTTGGAAAGACTAAAGCGCGATTCAGTGGATTACTTTCTACTACATAACCCGGAATATTATTTTCAAACAGCAGGCTCAACTCAAGACGAGTATTACTCGCGTTTAAAAAAGGCCTTCATTTTCTGCGAAGAAGAAGTGAAGAAGGGAAGAATTAAGGCCTATGGTGTGAGTTCAAATAACTTTGTCCTTCCACTTAACGATCCACAAGTAACAGACCTCTCTCGCATCCTTTCAGTCTTAAAAGAAATGAACGGTACGAATTTTAAAATGGTTCAATTTCCATTTAACCTGATTGAAATCGGAGCGCTGGAAAAACTTGGCGATTACGGTGATGAGAGTTTGCTTGAACTGTGTATGGCAAATGGACTGACAACAGTCGTAAATCGCCCTATAAACGCGTTTACTCAAAATAAACTGGTGAGACTAGCGACCTATGAAGAACAGACAAAAAACCTGGACGACAAGAAGGCACAGGAGCTTTTTGAGCACGCCATGGGATTAGTCAAAACAAAGTGGGATGAAGCGGCCGATGAAAATACGACGGCAGATGACTTTCACGAAGTGGAGATGATTAAGCAGTTCACTGAACTTTGGAATAACCTTCCCACTCCGGATGCTGTTGACCAGGTTTATTACGGACACTTCTTTCCTTTCATTTCCCGCGTGTGGGGAGGACAGGGACTTTCTGCTGAAGAGGCACAACCCTTTTATCAATTGATGGAAACATCCTATCTATATTCCCGAAGAAAACTCTCAGATAAAGCGCTGGAGTTTAAAAAACAAGCAATGTCTGTAGGACTTCTGCCAGATGATGCCGAGAGACCTTTTTCAGTTATGGCCGTTGAAACTTACCTAGACTATGGTTTTGATTACATTCTTGTAGGGATGAGAAAACCCGAGTATGTCGATCAAATGAAGGCCCTTTTCTAAAATCATTCAGGCTCAGGGAAAATTTTGCCGATGAACCCAATGTTCAAAAACATATGGGGGACTTATGCAATTATCCAAAATCGTGCCTACGGCACTGGCCATCTTCATGTTATCAAGCATTCTAAGCGCCACAGAAGCAGCAGAAAAAGTTCTGTGTGTGGTTTCAAGCGACGTTGATAAAAACACCGGCAGAATGACCTATGAGATGGATGAAGACGGTCGTGGGATTAAGCACATTTATATGGAAGCTTATGAAAACGGAAAACTGACAGAAAGAAAAGAAGTGGACATGAGCGAGATCAATGGAGATGGAATCATCCTTCACCAGAAAGATAAGTATGTCACAGTCAGATTATACAGTCATAACTTTGATGAAGAGCGCGGTGGGGTGCTTTACTTAGATACATTATACAACGCGGTTAAAGGCGAGAGAAAGGAGTATCAGATTGAAGTGGCCAAAAACGCTCAATCAGAAATCGTGATGATGAATAACAAAAAAGAATTTAACAATATGAAGTTTATTGGAAAAAAAGCGCCGATCATTGGTGTGATCGGCATTGAAAAAGTGAATTTTACAAAAAATTAAATAGTGATGAAGCTGAACCCTTAAGCAGGTTCAGCTTCATTTTTTGTTGAATAGTTTTTTGTCACAACCAGAATGATGATCTGAACTAAAAAGAACGAGCCTAAGAAGACTGCTCCACCTTCACTGAATCCATAAGAGTGAAGTCCTGATGCCAGGATGTAGTTAACTCCAAACCATGCCATCATAACACTTAAGAAAGCAGCAGCTGTCACTGTCATGAAGCGGTCATTTTTAATCCACGAAGTGTAGCGCCCGTGAAGGATGGCCATATAAAGACAAAGAACAATCAGTGACCATGTCTCTTTCGGGTCCCATCCCCAAAACCTTCCCCAAGAGTAATCGGCCCACACACCACCAAGAATAATCCCGGCAGCAAGCATCGTCGTTCCCCATTTAAGAGTCGTGTAGATGATATCAGCGTTTGTGTTTTCTTCTTTTTTATCCATCTTTCCAAGGCGGCGCTTGATAAGAACCGTATTGGCAAGAATCCAGCTCAGGGCCAGAGCACCGTAAGAAAGAATGATGGTTGTCACGTGAGTTGATAACCAGAAGTTATCGCGAAGAACTGGAACGAGAGGCGAGATTGTTGCCGTTAGCATTCCGTTAGCGAAGTTGATCATCATCAGTGTACAAACGTTGTAAGCAAGACCCATGTAAACGAAAACTTTTTCGTTCTTAAAGTGTCCAAGGATCAGGCCTAATAAAAGGGCCCCTGAACCAGAGAAGAGAACTGTCTCGTACATATTGGTAATCGGTGCTCTTCCAGAGATGATAACTCTAAAAGTGATCAGGGTGATCTGAGCAACGATTGATAAACCGGCAAGACCAAGTGTGATCTTGAAGTTTTTAAACAGTACCATTGAGGCCAGGGCCAGGATAGAAAGCAGCATCGCTACACTTGCCAGTCCTGCTTTAGCATACCAGTACTCAACCATGTATTTGTCGCCGAAAGCGGCAGTGTAGTCAGCTTTTGATTTTAGTAGAACTGGAAGAAACGGGTCACCTGGAGTCACTGCTTTTTGGGCCACAACTTTATCTTCTGTTAAAAAAGCTGTCAGTGGCGACCAGTTTAAGCTTGTGCCTTGGACGTCTGCAAAAAGCCAATTGTTTCCGCTTTTGATTTCTTTATAAAGGAAGATGTTGTCAAAAAGTTTTCCCATGGCCTTCTTATAAGAATCGTTTCCTTTTCCCATTCTGGCCTCATTTCTGATTTCGTCTTCTTTAGTGATAAGAGTTTCGTAATCAATTTCGTGAGTGTCGTTAGGTAAACCTAAAAACTTCATAGCATCGACATGATCAATTCTCGCCATAAGTTTTAGAGATACTGGAAGGCCCATGCCATTTAGAGATAGAAGACAGTAGGCTTCAACCGCAGAAAGGTCGTCGACTTTTGTTTTTCCCGTTAAGGCCTTCATCGCTTCCGAAGCGTGGACATAGAGAGGCTTGATCCTTCCGCCTTGCTGAATGGGCAAGGTTTCCAGTTCTTTTTTACAGAAGTAAGTCTCCATCCCGTGAGCGCTGAAAGTGAGTAGGGAGAGCAGGATTAAGATGAGAGTTTTCATTAGGCATCAGCTCCTTTTTCTTTTTTTCTTTTGTTCAGATTGTAGTGCCAGATTCCGCCGAGAACGAGCATTAGCGATCCTAGATATTTTAGTTCGCGTCCCTGGTCGACGTTTACAGCGAGAGTTGAGTGATAATTTCCACCGCTGTCTTGAGAGTAAGAGGCCTGGTAGAAAGTGTATCCCGAATGTTTTAATGGATTGTTCATAAAGACGTGGTGATTAGTCATCTTGCCATCGTCAAAAAGTTTAACGAAGGACTCATAACTTGCCGGGTTGTCTGTTCCCGGGTCTTTGTCCATTTTAAATTGTGAAAGTGCCACTTCAAAAGGAAGAGTTAAACTCTCTTTTGTCACTTCGATAATAACTTTTTTCCCGCCAATAATCAGGCTCAGAGGAGAGTAGTTGGTCGCCCAGTATTCTTTGCCCATGATCTCAAGTTTCACCGCGCGGATGTCACCTTTAATAACTTGTCCATTTTTTTGAATGGGAATGGTTGAAACTGGGAGATTAAAAGGAACAAGTCTATCCTGGTGGTCGACTAAAGAGATTTCGGCCCCCATCCACGGCAGACCGACTGTCGGTCCTTTTAATTCAATATTGTGAACTAACCACTTCTTGTCATCTTTAGAGTAGAAAGCGAGCTTCTTTCCAAAAAGAAACAGGTTGGGTTTATCTTCAAAGATTCTTTTAGAAAAAGAGCGGATGATCGATTTTTGATCAACCTGAAAATTCGCATCAACCGGAAATGGTGAGAAGTCAGGGAAGAATGTGAGGAGTTTTCCATCAACTGGGTAAACTAAGAAACGATTGTTAGCACTTGTTGTTTTAACCGGAAGTTTTTTTTCTTCAGGTGTGAAACACTCAGCAGTTTCTGAGTTCCAAATGATAATGCCTGATGGGTTTTCTTTTTCAAAACAAGTCGCCAGGTTGGCAGGCATGTAGTTAAAAGTCAAAGGTCCCATGCTCATTGTTGATTGAAATTCCGAACTCGACTCTGGGTGAAGAGTCAGGAGAACTTCCTGCTCAGCAAATGGGTTTTTGAAATAGTATTTAGAAGACTGCACTGGAGCATTGGCCGGGTATGAGTTAATGGCGTCAGTCCAGACGAATTTTCCTTCGGCAAAAGGGATGTACTCAACGACGTTGATCCCTTCATACTCTTGGTTGATTTTGGTTGAAAAAGCACTATAAGGAAGTTCCGTGGTGACTTGTTTTCCTTCTTCCGGGTAAGTCATTTTCAAAACATCTTTAGAGAGAATAACCTGACGGTTAGGTTCATTTGGTGCCAGCGTAATACTGCCGTCAATTCCGGCAATATAAGTGATCATTGAACCTACACCTATAATGATAAGGCCCGCATGAATAGTGTAGAAACCGTAGAGTCTTTTTTTCGGCGGCAGTCTTAAGAAGGCCGCAAAGATAATCGACATGAGCATCCCGAATTGGATGAACATGAAGTAAAAAGTTTTGTAAACGGTGCGGTTAGCGAAGTCTGTTCCGTAATACGATTCGAGAAATGTTCCGATGATCATAGCTAGGGAAAAAAGTAGAATGATGATGACGGCGAATTTCATCCCGCCAATAGTGCGCTCCACTTTGTTCCAGTCTATTTTAAATAGTCTTTTCACAGTGAGTCCCTAATTGAATGTATGCTTTTTTATATCACAGTCGATATGGGCTAGGAACGAATAACTTTCACAACAAGCATAAGAATTCCAAAGAGTATTGGCTGATGAATCAGGTAAACAAAAAGGGAGTGCTTGCCTAGATAGTTCAGAGATTTAACTAATGGATTTTGAGGGAACTCAATTCGGTGGATACCTTTGTGCGCGGCAAATATCCCGAGTAAACTAGCACCAACCCAGGGAAATGGTGAGATATAGTCCCACGACGAGTGAGGAAGTTGAATCCAGGGAATTGTTTTATCCAGAGTGATTGATGGGATGAATAAACATAGGCCTATAATGAGTGATTCTCGCGGACGTTTTAAAAACGGCAATGACATGACAGAAACAACGGCAATCGAGTGCAAGGTGCCAAAATAAATCCAATTATTCGGGAAGAATTTGTAAGTAACGACGCTAATAACGACGGCCCAGAAAACAATCAGTAAAAGGCGTTTTAAAAAAGGCTTCCACTTGATGCCATCGCGATGAGCGAGAGTGAGGGCCACTCCAACGGCAAAAAGAAAAAGAAAGACAATTAGTCGTGGGAAAAAATACCAGAAGGGTTGATTGACGATATCAAAACTCACGAGACCAAAATAATTCAGGTCAAATGAGAAGTGGAAAATAATCATCAAGACGACAGTGAAGCCGCGTAGGATGTCGAGAGAGAGTGAGCGGTTTTTGTGTTTAACTTCTTCCATAATTATGTTTAGATTATTTCATGATTATGAATAAAAAGAAAACGCTAAAGATTGCTCTCTTTATCTTCGCCCTTATTGTCTTATCAGCTATTGTGGGAGGCTACGAATTTTTTCGCTCCCGTGTGCCACAGATGAATGGGGAAGCGGCCCTCTCAGGTTTAAGTGCTCCGGTGGAAGTTGTCCGTGACAGACACGGAATCCCGCACATTAGCGCTCAAACATCAGAGGATGCTTTTAGGACTTTGGGTTATGTCATGGCCTCTGAAAGACTTTTTCAAATGGAAGTCAGTCGCCGCCTGGCACAGGGAGAATTAGCAGAGCTTCTTGGAGAGAAACTGCTTCGCTCTGATAAGCTCTTTAGAAACCTGGGACTCAAGTATGAGTCGGAAAAACTTTTTGCCAGAAAAACGGCAGACAAATCTTTTGATCCGCAAATGTTAAAAGAGATGAATGCTTTTTACGACGGGATTAATCAGTTTGTTGCAAAGGGGCCATTGCCAATTGAATTTAAAATCCTGGGGATTAAGCCTCGTCCATTCACTATGGTTGATGGTCAGAGTTTCGTAGGACTCATGGGCTTTAGTTTTGGTATCGCTATAATGACTGAGCCACTATTGACTGATCTGGCAAAAAGAATTGGTGGCGATTTAACTAATGATCTTCGCAATGAAAAAATTCCCAATGAGGCCACGCGTGTAGTGGACACTTCCAGTGTCGTCTCAAAAGAAGTGTTAAAAGTGATTTCTAGTTTAGAGTCTGGATTTCCACTTTTTGAAGGATCAAATGGTTGGCTTTTATCAGGAAAGAGAACGTCTTCTGGAAGCCCGGTTTTATCAAATGACCCACATATTTCTTACTCGCATCCCGGGATCTGGTTTGAAGCTCATATAAAGACGCCGGAGTATGAGTCTTATGGTCATTTCCTTTCACTCATTCCGTTTCCGATTCTCTCTCACAACCGCGAGCGCGGTTGGGGGCTAACGATGAGTTTGACTGATGACATGGATATTTATCAGGAGCAAATTAACGAAAAAGACCTTACTTATCGTTTTAAAGGAAAAGATCTTCCACTGGAAAAACGAGAGGAAATTATCAAAGTTAAAAACGCGCCTGATTTTAAAATGACTGTATTTAAAACGCACCATGGGCCGATTTTAGATTACGCTTTAAGCGAGACGACAAAAGAGAAGTCACTGAGCCTTCAGTGGCCTTTTTACAGCGAGAAAAACGACCCGTTCACCACTGTTTTTCGCATGGGACGAGCTAAAAATATGCAGGAGTTTAAGGACGCTGTGGCCACGGGGTTGGCGCCAGGTCTAAATATTCTCTATGCCGACAAAGAAAATATCGGTTGGTGGATTTTTGGAGAAGTTTGGAAAAAACGCCCGGGAATTAAAACCGATTTTATTCTCGATGGTCAGAGTGGAAATGATGAAATTTTAGGCACGCTTTCGATGAATGAAAAACCTCATTCGGAAAATCCGGAAAGTGGTCTGATCGTTTCGGCCAACGCTAGACCTTCAGGGTATCCGGCGCATTTGCGCGGAGACTGGCAGCCGGATGACCGCCAAAAAACCCTGGAGAAAATTCTCTCACAAAACGACAAATGGTCGCCTGAAGAGTTGATGGAAGTCCAGGCCTTGAACATGAATTTTGAAAACAAAGTTTTGCTTCATGCTTTATTAAATGATTTGAGCTTTAAGAATAAAACAGAAGAAAACCGCTATGAAAAATACGTGCAGATTTTGCGCGAGTGGAATTTAAGCTCTGAGATTACTTCCATTGCTCCTTCAATTTATTACAGCTGGACCCGTGATATCCAAAAAAAATTGCTGGTGAATTTAACAGATGATGAAAAAGAGATTTTTGCCAAAGTTCCCAACGGATGGATCTTTTTTAAGCGCGTGATCTTAGGGCCCACGTCGCCGTGGTGGAAAAAATTCGACCGCACCGCACTCTTAAAAGAAACTTTTATCGGAACGATCACCACTTTGGAAAAGCGTTTTGGTGAAGATACTAACGAATGGAAGTGGGGAAAGTTGCACACTCTTGAGTTCGTTCATCCCATCGGAAGAGTCAAGCCGCTCAATTATATTTTCAACCTTGGCCCTTATCCGGCGCCAGGAGCGACTCAGGAAGTGAACAATCAGAAAGTGACTTCATATAAAGGTGATTTTGAAGTGACGGCCGGCCCATCAACCCGCAGGATTATTGATTTCGCCCGCCCGGAAAAAGCGTGGGGGATTCTGCCAATTGGAAACTCAGGGCACCTATTGTCGCCATTTTATAACGATCAGGTTCAGCTCTTTTTAGAGGGAAAATACCGCGAAGAGCTTATGGATTTGGATGAAGGAGATGCGCGCTTTAAAATGATTTTTAAATCTTTATAGGCCCGGGAAAAAAACCATCAGCGGTTTTTTTGTCTGGATAACTACCTTGCCTTGCCCCTGATTGCTTAGACCACGAGAACTCAGGGGCCCGATCTTAAGCCACTTTTTTGCCTGATAGGCACATTCTCCGCTCACTTTGATGTGATTGTCTTCTAATGAGGCGACGCTGAAAATTCCGTCAATCCAGAATTCATGGCGTCCGGCCGCTAAAAACTCCACTTTGTCTTCAAAACATAAGCGTGGAAGCGGGGATTTCTTCTTCCAGCTCTTTATATAAAGGATCATTTCACCAAAATTCACCACTTCATGATCAACTCTTCCCCCGAGAAAACCGGCAAAAACAAATCTTCCGATATTATTTTGGCGCGAAAATGTTTTAAGGAAAAAACTTAAGTCGGAGAGGTTTTGGTCTATTTTGGTGATGGTCATCTGCTTTTTACTGCTGTCTCCATCGCCTACAGAGATGGACTCTTTGCATAGAAGCGGGGCCTTTTTTAGAAGCTTCCCTTTATGAGTCAGACCGCCATCAATAAAAACCAGTCGGGTGTTTTTGTCTTTTAAGAGAGGAGCAATAGATTTCATGGAAAAAGGCATGGGGCCGATCACCAGGAAAGTCAGCTTGTGATTTAGGGGGTGTTTTTCATTTTTGATCATGTTAATGTAGCCTCTCCAACATCACTATATAAGAAGGCGATAGCATCTTGAAAGTAAATTTAAGCTCTCTTTCTCTCCGGGCCCAGGCCCTGATTAGTGCTCCAAGGTTTTACCTGGAAGGGGAAAGTCACGGGCCTGATTTTGCCATCGAGAATATAGGTGACAAGATTTTGACGGCCAGGCACCGCGGTCCTCGCGATGAGATGAGTTTTCTTTTTGCCGAAGTCCTGGCCCGGTTTTCTGAAGGAAAAACTCTGCGTGAAATCTGGAGGATCTCTTTTAGGGAGATTGAGAGTTTTTTACGCGACGAAAATCACCTGCCATTTTCTCCCGAAGATCCCCAGGAGTTGGAGAATCTCTTTGTAAAAGTGAAGTTTTCTTTGATGGCAGCCCTCTTTAGGGTGGCCCATGCTTTGGATTTTTCGGAAGTGTCTAAGGCCTTTTCCCGCTGGAATGAGCTTTCTTTAGTAGAGAAAAATAAGTCTTCACAAGTGCTTTTTTCTGCCCTTTCCTGGGATTTTATCTACTGTGACGGAGAGGTTTCCCACGTCAGTGAAGTTTTTGATGGGCTCTCCAAAGAGGGGACGGAGTCTTTTTTGAGGGAGATTTTTAGAGGAGAGGGCAAAGTTCTCCCAATGATTGTGGTTGCCGTCTAATAATCTTTTAGAGTAAAATTCTAAGCAGTTTAGTTAATTCCATTCTATTTATTACTTTACGAGGTTTTGATGAAAAGTGTTCTTTCTTTAGTATCTGTCTTTGTTCTATCTTCACTATTGTCTACAGGTTTTGCTCAAGACGCAGCTAAAGGAAAGGCCTTATACGCTACATGTATTCAGTGCCATGGTGAAAATGGTGAAGGAAACCTTGCTAAAAAAGCACCGAAGCTATCTGGCCAGCATGATTGGTATGTAGTGAAGCAAGTGACAGAAATCAAATCAGGAGTGAGAAAGAACCCTGATATGCAACCATACGTAAAAGGCCTATCAGACCAGGACATCAAGGACCTGGCTGCCTATATCGTGACTCTATAATCGTTAGAAAAGTTTACTCTTATTGCAAAGGATTGCTATGAAGCTTACTTTTAAGAAGGCCAAGACAGAAAAGGACATCAAAGAGATCTACGATCACAACATTGACGCATTCTCAGATTCTCCTGACTTCAAATGGACATTTGAAGAGATTAAGAAGGAAGTCTCTGAAGGATGGGAACTGTTTTCCCTGATCGATGACAGCGAAATCGTTGCTGCCGTCTTCTATAAGGTAGAAGATGACTCTCTTTTAACCAAGAACACAGCTATTAAGATCGACCACCAAGGAGCGGGGCTATCCCACTCTATTAAAGAATTCTTTGAAAAAGTGGCCCGCGAGAAGAAATTAAAGCGCATTTACCACTACTGCCGTATCGATAATTTCAGAATGTATTCTTTAAATGAGTCACATCAATATAAGAAAACCCCTAGGAAATTAGGGCCAGAAGGACTGGTCGTCGAGTGGATGAAGACGGTAAAATAGTCCATCTCCCTAGGGAAAATCATCAATCCCCTAGGGAAAAATGAAAAAAAAAGTAAAAAAAACTGTTTTTTGCTATAGACATGATGAAAATTTTCGAGCAATAATTTATCTATAAGTGAATTTCTCGAGGGAAAACGTAAGATATAAGAAAATTTCCCCTCGAAAAAATGAAAAAAGAAGAAAAAGAAATCGTTTCTTTAACCATAAACAACTTTAGACAATCAACAACATGTCTAATTTAACGGAGGAATCTCAAATGGCAGTTAAGAAAAAAGCAGCTACTAAAAAAGCAGCTCCAAAAGCAAAAGCTACTAAAAAAGCAGCCCCAAAAGCTACTAAGAAAGCAGCTCCAAAAGCTACTAAGAAAGCAGCTCCAAAAGCTACTAAGAAAGCAGCTCCAAAAGCTACTAAAAAAGCAGCTCCAAAAGCAGCTAAAAAAGCTCCAAAAGCTAAATCAGCTCGTAAACCAAACGCAGCTTTCATGAAAGCTCTTACTCCTTCAGCTGTACTTGCTGAAATCGTAGGAAACAAGCCACTTCCACGCACTCAAGTTGTTTCTAAAATTTGGGACTACATCAAGAAGCACAACCTTCAAAACCCAAAAAACAAAAGAAACATCATTGCAGACGACAAACTAGCTAAACTTTTTGGAAAAAAAGAAGTTACTATGTTCGAACTTGCAGGGATCGTTGGAAAGCACCTATCTTAATTTTTATTAAGTAAAAGTTCCATAAAAGGGCCACCTTCGGGTGGCCTTTTTTATTTGGGAAATGAAATACAAAATAAAGTTGGATTTTAAGGGTAAAAAAGAGGGGATTAAGGCCTTCTTAGCCCAGAGTACTTAGATTCAACCGAGTCGCTTACCCATTCAGTCTTATCCGTTTTTCTCACTTCTCTGGCCGTCTTTAAGAATTCGTTACATTGAAAGCTTGAGGCAATATTGCTTGAAGTTTCACTCTTATTTTCAAGGTATGCCACACAGGACTCACCATAGTAGTTGAGGAATTCCGGGAAATTTTTGGCAAAAAGATTAATGATGGCCTTATGTCTTGGTAGATTTGGGTCTTTAAAGATCTTATCCGGGATAATAGGCAAGTTTTTAATCTGCTCAAGGATCTTTTGGCGGTTTTTAAAACTTGAGCTCAAATCCTCAATACGCTTCCAGGCAAGATTCATCTTATCGCCCACTACCGGGCCATCCAAAAGATAAATAACAGCGTAAAGGTCTTCCTCTTCTTTGGTTAGAAGTCCCTTGGCAGATAGTAAATTCATCGCCAGCTCTTTTTGCAGACCATTGGTAATACTTGATTGCAGACTTAAACGCAGGGCCGGAATAAGTTTGGTAAAACATTTATCCGGAACAACTCGCGAAATAAGATTTTTGTAGTTGTCGTCGAAGTCTTTATCAAAGCTCTCTTCAGTCAATTTTCCGATCACGGCCCTTTGGACATCTGGCTTCTCACAATAAAGATTGGCGATATTGTCGTTGACGGCACGCTGGTAAAAAGGCCAGGTCTTAAGAGTTGAAGGGTATTTTTCGATTAATGCGGCCAGCTCCAGACCAATGTCCGGGTCCTTTTTTGAAAAGAACCAGAATGAGTTTAGTTCAGTGTCACAGGCCTTAATGGCCTCTTTTGAGGTCTCTCTCTTTTGCTCAGAGGCCAAAGAGTAACATTCACTAAAAAACTTTTTAGCGTAAAGAGAGCGCTTTAGTTGAAAGAACTCGTCATTGGCCAGAGCACTTGAGCGTCCGATGCCTTCGATTTGTTTAAAACTCTTTAAGCTGAAATCGCGGGTTTTAAGCTTGTAGTCGACCATTTCCATGGCCATGGATTGATACATATCTTTCCACAGCTTCATGCGCTCGCTTGGGCGGATGTCATTAACGTGGGCCAAAAATTCTTCGAAGTTCTTTTCCTGCTCGAGGGCAGAGAGGTCCTTAAGCGTGTAAAGGGGAGCGCTTTGTCCGTGAGCAAATGAATGGGCCAGCAGCAGGGTTAATAGTGACATCATAACCAAATTTTAGGGAGGGAAATGCTATTAGTCAAACGCCAAAAATGGTGGTCTTAACGAGGCTTTTAAGATACCTTTGTGGCACTTAAATTTTTAAAAATTTCATCCCCTTACGGAGCTTTATTTATGCCTTTAGTGCCAGAGGATTTCTTAGTTACAATCCAGAGTGTCGATCATGCATTTTCTGGGGCAAACTGGAAGATTATTTTCTACAAAGAGTTCAGCAACATTATCGTGGAAAAAGACCAGACGCTACACACTGACATCGTCGATGTGCTGACGCCATACTTAACGAACCTGAAGCAAAACTTCAGAGCGCAGATGGTATTTAGGTCAACTCCTTTTCTGGTGGGGTTTTACTACGACAGAAAAGAAGTGCGCTTCTATACACCAAAACTTTCTCAGGAACTCTTTATCCTTCAACAAAGCGAGATCCTGGATTTAAACACTCCTCAGGTTAAAGACCTAAGAGTGCATACCGAGCTTGCTGCTTCTTTGCAGGCAAAAAATTTCCCGACCGTTGTGGAAAACCTGATCAGTGTTGATGGACTTCCCGATTTATTAAATGATCCAAAATACCAGGCGATTGAAGAGAGATCTGCTCAGATCGTAAAAAAGCTTCTTAGTTTTTTAAACGAATACCGTCCGACTCTTTTTGAAGATGTTTCAGACTTTGGTTTAGGGCTAACCGCTCAGTACGCGCTATTGCGCATTCACTTATTAAAGTTCCTGGCGATTCTTCCATCTTTAGACCACGATAAGAAAGGGGTGGAAGTTAAGCGCATCCTGATTGAAGCGCTTTCTCGCTTCTTAAAAGACAACAGAAAAGCGAGACGTACTAAGAAAAAAGGACAAGAGAGAGCTCTTCCTTCGACTTACACTCTAGGAATCAAAGCTTTCTATTACCTGGCGAAAATCATGCCTGCATGGCCTCTGGCCTCAGTGATTAGAAGTGCAGTTAAACTTATGGCCAAGCGTTTTATCGCCGGTGAGAGCATTGAAAAAGCAGACCGCTCTCTGCGCGCTTTAAGTGAAACAGGAAGAGATGTAACTCTCGATCAACTAGGAGAGCTGGTTGTTTCTGAAAGAGAAGCAGACCACTACAAAGAAGAAGTTTTAAAACTGGTAAGAGGATTCTCTCTTCATGTTAAAAAAGGGGAGATGAACGTTGCTGGGATTAACCGCGCGCACGTTTCTATTAAAGTCTCAGCACTATGCTCTGACTTTAAACCTCAGGCCTTCGACTACACATATAATTTAGTGGCCCCAAGACTTAAGGAAATCCTGCTTGCAGCAAAAGCAGAAGATGTTTTCATCAATATCGATGCTGAACACTACCATTACCGTGATGTGGTTTTTAAAATCTACCGCCGCGTTCTTTTAGAGACAGCAGAACTTAGAGACTACAAATCAACAGGTATTGTTATCCAGGCCTACTTGCGCGATGGTTACCAGCACTTAAAAGAAATTATTGCCCTGGCAAAAGAAAGAGGGCTTCCTATGCCGGTTCGTCTGGTAAAAGGAGCTTACTGGGATGCTGAAACAGTTGAAGGGGATGCCCACAGCTTTAATGCTCCTCAATTCTTAAATAAAGAAGAAACTGATATTCACTTCAGACAGCTTATTCTTAAAATTTTAGAATCTCACCCGCACTTAAAACTGGCCCTGGCCTCACATAACTTCTCTGACCACGGATTCGCTGAAGCGGCAAAAGAGCTTCTTTACCCACAAGTAGGAGAAATCGAGCACCAGTGTCTACACATGACTTATGAAGCGCTTTCAACTGCACTGGCAAAGATGGGGTGGGCAACAAGAAACTACGTTCCAGTAGGAAGCTTACTTGTTGGTATGGCCTACCTGGTAAGACGTATTATGGAAAACTCTTCTCAAGTAGGGGTTTTAACCATCATGCGTTCGCACAAAAAACACTTAACTCTTCAATCGCCATACGCGATTCATGAAGAAAAGAAAAAAGCTGGAACCATTGCCCGCGACCAGTCAGTGTCAAAACTAGAAGACGAATTCTTTAACGTCTCTCCACTTCGCTTGTATCTTGATGATGAGAGAGTGTGGATGGAAAAAGCGCTGAGATCATTTGAAGAAAAATCTCTTGGAAAAGACTACCACAATGGTTTTGACCTAAAAGGTGACTGGGTAGAAATCAAAGCGAGCTCAAACCCAGATATCTTGGTTGGACGCATCCGTTTTGCTAACCTTGAAGATGCAAAAGCGGCGATTGAAACAGTTGACCGCTCTTACAACGAAGGTTCGTGGGCCAATTCAAAATGGCCGTTTAGAACAGCGACGTTAGTAAAAGCTGCAAGCTACATGCTGGCAAAAAGAAATGAGCTTTCTGCTCTAATCGTATATGAAGCAGGAAAATCGGTTGGTGAAGCTTTAGCGGACGTTGACGAGGCCATCGACTTCTTAAACTTTTACGCAAGAACTGAAGCTTACCTGCAAAGAAACCTGACTGATCTTTCAAGCCGTGGTCCTGCAGTAGTGATTTCTCCATGGAACTTCCCTTTGGCAATTCCATGCGGGATGGTGGTGAGTTCACTGGTTTGTGGTAACACTGTTATTCTTAAATCAGCAGAGCAGACTCCGCTTATCACTCAACTCCTTGTTGATATCCTTCACGCTTCTGGAGTGCCGAAAGACGTTCTTATTCACCTTCCAGGTGAGGGAGAAACTGTTGGTGACTTCTTAGTTAAAGACGAGCGAACATCGACGATTGTCTTCACTGGCTCAAAAGCAGTTGGGACTTATATCGCAGGTGTGACAAGAAAGAGACTTTATAAAAATAAGTTAACGAATAAGTCTTACCCGGTTAAGGCGATTACAGAAATGGGTGGAAAAAACGCGGTTATCGTCACTCAAAACGCCGAGCTTGATGAAACGGTTTCTGGAATCCTGTACTCAGCTTTTGGTCACGCCGGACAAAAGTGTTCAGCTTGTTCACGTGTTATCGTTCACAATTCACTAAAAGATAAACTGATTGAAAGACTTCGCGCCGCTGCTTCTGATTTAAAAGTAGGAGAGTCGTTTAAGTTTGATACTACGGTTAACCCGGTGATTACGGCCTTTGACCAAAAACGTCTTCGTCAGTCGGTGAGAGAAGCTTCAAATGAGGCGGCCAACTTTGGTGGCTCTGTTGTTATTGACCGCTCAAATGACAACCTTCCAGGATACTGTGTGGGGCCGGTTGTGATCGAGCTTCCGTATAAACGTGCTCTAGATAAAGAAAGTTTTGCTCAAAGAGAGCTTTTTGGGCCAGTGGTTCACATTATTGGTTTTGACACTCTTGATGATGCCGCAAAACTTTTCAACAGCACAGACTACGCATTAACTGGGGGGATTTTCTCTCAGTCGCAAAACGATATTGATTATCTTCTGACAAAACTTGAATCAGGAAACCTTTATATCAACCGTACGATCACTGGTGCCCGTGTTGCCATTGAGCCATTTGGTGGATTTAAACTTTCTGGAACAGGACCTAAGGCCGGCGGACGCCATTATATTTTAAGTCTTCACCAGACTCAGGATCAGACGATTGCTGCGGCAACGGAAGTTAAACTGAGCGTGGAAGAAGGTCATGATTCTCCAGTGACTCTTAAAAAACCTTCTCGCCTAACCGCTGAGTCGCGTTTAGCAAGAATGGAGAAATTCCTTGATGTCTTCACTTCAAGTTTTGAAACTCACTACCAGGGGATTTATAGTAACTACAAAGAGGCCCTTCGCGATTATAAAAAATGGCTTTCAAAGAACTACGTGGGTTTTGTCGAAAAAGAACACAAAAACCGCGTGATCCCAGGCCAGTTAAGTTATAACGATTACCGTTTAAGCACTGAGCATGCTCTCGTTGTCTCTGTGACAGATAGACCTGAATTAAAAACATTGATCCAAGTTTTCTCTAGTTTAATCTCGGGAACAGGTCTTGCGGTTGCTTGCCGTAACCGCCAATCATTCCAGTGGTGGATGAATTTAAGAGACACTCTGATTGAAGCAGGCTTCTCAAAAGAAAACCTGGAAGTGTACTTTGCTAAAACTTCAGAGCTGGCAAAATCAATTAATGATCCAAAGCTTTCAGTGATCATCTACGATGGTCCAATGGATGAATACCACCTGCACATTGGAGATTTCCTGAACGATGCTAAACATGACGAACGCATGAAGTTGATCTTAACTATAAATGATCATTTAAAAGCATCAGATTTTTATCACCAGGCCCTAAACTACGTATGGGTAAGATCTCTTGCCGTCAATACAATGAGGCACGGAGCTCCACTGGATCTGGAAATTTAAGAGGTATACTATGCGCATTGGTTTTTTTGGTTGTGGAAATATGGGAGCAGCACTAGCGGAAGGTTTTAAGAAAAACCACCCGGGTGTAGAGATGTATTTTTTTACTCCTTCAAAAACCAAGGCGCAGCAGCTGGCCGAAAAAACCGGCGGTCACTTTGTGAGCTTTTTGGTGGATATGCCAAAAGATTTGGACTGGTACGTCTTGGGTTTTAAGCCGCAATCTCTTTCAGAGTTTTCTTTCCAATTTAATGAGAATTCCAAAATCCTTTCAGTTCTTGCAGGAACGGGGATTGATACTTTAGAAAAAAAATTCCAGGTAAAAAACATTGCCCGCCTAATGCCTAACACTCCATCGAGTCTAGGGATGGGGGCCAATCTTTTTTACGCAGGTTTTGAAACTGGTGAGTTTAAAGATTACCTGAGAGCTTTAGGTAAACTTTTTACCATGAAGAGCGAAGCCGAACTGGATGCCATTACCGCTTTTAGCGGCTCAGGTCCGGCGCTTATTTTTGAATATGCCCGTCTTTTTGAAAAACACCTGACGGCCATTGCCGGAAGTAACCCTGAGGGCCGCGAAATTATCACCCAAACTTTTTTAGGTTCTGCTAAACTAATGGAAAGTGCCATTGCCCAGGGAGTGAGTTTTGAAACTCTTCGCGAGCAAGTGACTTCTAAAAAAGGAGTGACTTTCGAAGCGCTGCAGATTCTAGAAAAGAACAACCTGGAAAACATTATGGGCGGAGCTTTTACAGCGGCCTATAAAAGAACATTAGAAATTAAAAAAGGGATTTAATATGCTTGTGGATATTCTAAAAAATAATGTGCCTAAAAAATACCAGGATACGATGTTTGTTCGTCTTTTTGGTTTGATGAAAGTGCCACTTATTTTTTGGGTTTCTCCAAGTGTCGTCACTTTAAATGACAAAGAATGTGTCGTTAGAATCCCACTTAATAGAAGAACAAAAAACCACTTAAATTCGATGTATTTCGGAGTGCTGTGCACTGGTGCTGATATCGCCGGTGGACTAGTGGCGATGAATGAAATCACTGCTTCTAAAAAGAAAGTGGCCCTGTCATTTAAAGACTTCAAAGCAGATTTCCTAAAGCGTGCAGAAGGTGATGTGCACTTCATTGTGACTCAGATCCCGGAGATTAAACAATTTGTTGCTGACGTGATTAAAAGTGGTGAGCGCATGAATTTCCCGGTGGAAATCAAGGCCGTTGTCCCAAGTATTAATCCAACTGAAGAAGTGGCAAAATTTGTTTTAACTCTTTCGTTAAAAGTAAAAAACTAGGCCGGATTTTCAGAATCCATGTACTCGCATGCAAGCCCCGGATAGGTTTCCTGGATTCTTTTCATAAGAGATTGAATCCCAAATTTTTCCGTCGCGTGGTGACCGCCGGCAAACATGTGAATGCCGCTTTCGCGCGACTCATGATAGTCGTGTTCACTCATTTCCCCAGTGATATAAGCATCCAGACCCATTTTATGGGCTTCACGCCATTCAGAGTTTGCTCCACCAGTAATAATACCGATGCGCTTAATCTTTTTAGCATCACTTGGATTTGAGTAAAGAACAGAGTGAGAAAGTTTCTTTTCTAAGATTTGTTTTAATTCGCTTCCGCTGATTTCAACTGGCAAGGCCCCACTAATTCCCGTAAAGGCCCCTTTGTAATTTCCAAAGGGCTGAAGCTCACTCATTTCAAGAAGAGAGGCCAGGCTTTTAGCATTTCCTACTTCAGGATGAGCATCGAGTGGAAGGTGATAACCAAAAAGGTTGATATCATTTTTTAAAAGGGGAGCGACTCTTTTATAAAAAGGCCCGGTAAGTGTTCTGGTCCCGTGGAATTTCCAGAAGAGACCGTGATGAACAACGAGAGCGTCAGCTTTGATTTTTTCAGCGTACTCGGCCGATTCTCTTGTGGCCGAAACGGCAAACAGGACTTTTTTTAGTTCTGTTTTTCCTTCTATCTGCAGTCCATTGGGACAGTAGTCGTCAAAGAGTTCTGGTTTTAAGAGAGTCTTTAAAAATAAATCAAATTCACTTCGCTCAATATTCATTATGAGTTCAGGGGACTAGGCCCTCTTCCTTCGGTATAAGTAGGTTTGCTTTTTTCCAGGCTGTTTTTGAGTTTTGCCACAGTTTCATGCAACTCATGATGGTGAGGAGCAATCGTTAGAGCAAGAGAAAACTCAGTTAAGGCCTGGTCAAAGTCTTTTAGAAGCACATAAGCTCTTCCTGCATTGATGTATGGGTACTCACGGTTTTGGTAGTTGTGAGCGCGTTTAGCGAGCTCAAACCAACGAAGACTTTCTTCTACCTGACCTTCGGCCAGGATGTAGTTTCCAAAATCGTTATAAGCTGGGCCGTATTGTGAGTCTAATTGCACAGCTTTTAAGCAGTAAGCTTTTGCCTGTGCTCTATCATCAAGAAGTGAGTAGCTCCACGCTAAAAGCGTAAGGACTTCTGCTGTTTCTTTGTAGTTTCTAGCGCGGTAAAAATTTGTTTTAGCATCTTCATAGTTTTTTTGAGCAATGAAGTAGTGTCCTTTGTGAAGATAGTAGTCGTATTTTTCTTCACGTCTCATTTGCAGGAACACCAGCTGAGAGTTTTTCTTTGTGTTTTCTTCTGCCAGTTCGTGCAGACGAGCTTCATCTAGGAAGAAAAGAGGAGCGCGGTTACTTTCTTCGGCCTGAGTGATTGTCGGAATGTTTTCTTCCTGAATCAGTCCAAGGCGAGGGAACTGCACATCCAGGTTTGTCGTCTCAATAACAAAGTTATGGATTTCAAAACTATTGCGGTAAAGCAGGTTGATGTATCCCACGACCATTGTTTCCATACGAGCGCTCTTAAAAGGCATCTTGATCACGCTTTCGATGAAGTTGTGGTAGCTTCTGATTTGGTTTTTAAACTGCGGCCATTCTACGGTTGTTGCAGTCATTTCAAACTCTTTAAACTCGCGGGCAAAAAACACGCTGGTGTCGTTTAAAAGTTTTTGAATCTGGTTTTTTCCACGAGGACCGTAATGAAGTCTTTCAAGTTCTGTGAAAGCAAAAAGCAGTCGATCCAGGTAGCCGGTAGCGGTGAAAAATTCTGCAAGCAGTAGGGTGTTGGTCGTTTCCATGCAATCTTCCTTGATATGCGAGGTATTTGAGCGAAAAGAAGCCGCTCATCTTGAGCAGTTCTCTCTTAAGAATATTTTATGATAATCAGATTTTCTTTTTCAATGAAATTCGACGGATTGAAAGAAAGTGCCCTATAATTTCTACTATAGGGCCATTATGACCGTGTATTAATTCTTTTATTTTCTTACTTTAAAGTGCATGGCCGTGTTTTATTTTGCCATTTCGTATTCGATCAGACGCTTATCAGCTGCCACACTTGTATAACGCTTAGAAATCATATCGAAGAGATTGTCTCCCTTTTTACCCACTGAGGCGATATCGCGGAAGTTGACTACGCCAGTCCCTTTAGGAGCGTCTTTTCCGAAGAGTTTTCCAAACGGGTTCTCACCATCTTTTTCTTCTGCTTTTTTCTTGTTGATACCAAATCCACCCATGACAGAGATAGATCCACTACCACCACCGTAAGAAGGGGTTTTCCCTTGAACAGCAGCAGCTACACCACCTTGAGATCCCGCTTGTGATCCTGGCCCGCTACCACCACCGCCTCCGCCACCGCCGATTCCACCACCGCCTCCGCCACCAGTTGAGCCAGAGCCACCTTCAGTGACTTTCGCTGCTGTAGAAGCTTCGATACTGTTGTCTTTGTTTGCTGCTGCGATAATGCTACCAACAGGAGTGACGCTCGAAGTGGTTGTCCCGCTGTCAGTGCCAGTTGACCCAGATGAATCGATCCCTGAGTTTGTGTTTGAATAAACAGTTCCTGTTCCACCATCACCAAAAGTGATGATGTTGTCGTTCATTGTATCGAACGTTCTTTCAAGACCACCAGTTAAACACTGAGCGAGTCCCGGATTTTGTTTACAGAAAGTTGTCATTGCTTCATCTTCGGAAACAGTGAATGGGTCAATCGGCTTATAAGCATCGATCTTAGCGATAGCATTGTTTACGTCATCAGCACGTTTTCCCAGAAGGCTGGCAAGAAGTCCGTTTGCTCCGGCACTTGTGGCAATCGCAATCAGTTTACTCTTCATTGCATCTCTTTGAGACTGATTCATTACAATTTTAAATCCATTGGCCTGGACTCTTGCGGCCTCAGTACAGTCTTTAGAAGTGACACCGATATCAACTCCTTTAGAGCCGATAGAGCTACATTTTCCAACGATGTCATCTGTTTTTGGGAAATCTGAATAGATCGAGTAAAGATATGCCAGTTTACCAGAGTCTACGGCCATTCTTTGGTTGTACATATCTTGTTGCATTGAAAGTGATTCACCTTGCGCTTTTAAGGCACCAGTCGCTGCATTTTCTTCGTTAGCGTATTTTAACTGAGAGTCAGTCATTTTATCTTTGTATACTAACTCTTGAGTTGCGTATCCAACTTGAGTGACACCTTCTAATAGATCCAGTGTGACCTGAAACTTTTTACAAGCATCGTAGTCCAGGGTTTCGATACCAGCTGATTTACATTTAATGGTCGAAGCAGAGGCAGAGATTTGAGAGGCCGACGCATTTTTTTGAGTGGCCGCTTTTGCCGCATCTGCACTTCCCCCGGAACTTTCAGACGCCATAATTTGTTCCTGGTCATTCCAGTCGCGTCCGTAAACACCGATGAGGTAGGCGATAGATTCACAACGTTTTGCGATTTCTGTTTTTTTCTCAATACATTTTGGGTCAGACTTTTTTTCCTTACAGCAAGCATACTTTACGTATGGCCCCCATTGGAACTTACTGCGCGAACCCTCTTTGCTATAAAGCTGACGGATATGGCTACGGCTTAAATCTTCACATTCGTTTAATGAAGCTGAACCTGGAAAGTTTTTTCCTTCAGAGGCCGCATGAAATGCAGGAGCTTCAGTTTCTGAACAGGCTGCACCATTCTCATTTGCTGAAACAGAGAAACTCAGGCCGGCCAGAAGTGCTGTTAAAAGAATTGTTTTCATAAAATCACCCAATATTTTTTTGGTCGATAGAGAAATTATACGTCTACTTCTCGGCTAACCCGTGTAGTTTCTTGAGTTTATTGGTCAAGTTGCAGTAATCTCGAAGTAACCCCTTGGAATGTGATGGAAATTCTATTAGAGTAGGGCACAAGAATGACAGAAGAGTTGCCCGATTATTGGGGCACATTTGAGAGTGGAAATTATTTATGGCCAACCCAGTTTACGAGTATGAATTAACCATTTTAGAACATCACTTAGATACCTTCGGACATGTTAATAATGCCGTTTATCTGGAGTTGTACGAAGAGGCCCGCTGGGATTTCATTACAAAGAATAAACTCGGTTTAAAAGAGATCCTGGAAACCCAAGTCGGGCCGGTGCTTTTAGATTTAAACCTCACTTTCAAGGCGGAATTAAAAAACCGCGAGAAAATTAAAATCGTCTCTCAGGCCCGTCCGGAAATGAGAAACAAATTTGTCATGATTCTCGACCAAAAGATGATTAAGGAAGACGGCAAAGTTGCTTCGACATTAACTCTTTCTGTCGGAATGATGGATCTGGCCCAACGAAAACTTATTTCGCCAAGTACGGAGTGGTTAAATGCTCTGGGGCTTGAAGAGTTCAAAGAGCCTTAATTCTTTTCTTCGTCAAAAAGTCTTTTTAAACCTGACTGTACATAACGATTTGAGATGATCTCAAAGATAGAGACCGTATTGTCAGTGACAATATCACTGTTTTTGTATTTGTAGTTTTTGCCGCTTTCATCAGTAAAATTTTGAACCATTTGTCCATTTCCACCTGGAGAAGCTTCGGCAAAGTTTAGGTTAAGAGAATTCTTTTTCTTCTCAGACTTACCGTTGGCAAGGCCTTTTCCACCGGTGACTTCAATCCCAACTTTTGCTTGTGCTTGTTTGAGAAGACTCTCAACGGCAGAGTTTTCACTTCTTGAAGAAGCGATGTTTGTGGCCATTGATTTTGAATCAGCAGCTTTATTAATATTGCCTTCTCCAAAAGTTACCTTGGCCATTTTTCCAACGTTCTCTTCAGTAATCTTTGGAATATTTCCCACTTTATTAGTGTCGATTTTAGAAATCATCTGGTCACTGAAGCTTCTGGCATTAAGGGCCTTATTGGCCAGTGTAGCTGAGTCCAGACCATTTAAATAAGGGTTACCGTTAGCGGCGTTTGAAGTGGTTGTCAGTAAATCTTTTAAACCTGTTGAAGTGGCAAAACCAGCTGTCGCTGTTTCTGTAGGGATAGAAACCGTAGTTTCTTTTTTACAAGCGTTGTTTCCTTTTGCATCGATAAGTTTTTTACATTTACAATTTTCATCAAACTGTCCATTGACCAGAATACACCCGGCCACGTCAGCTGTATAGGCCGCGTTGGCATAACCAGAAGAGTCTCCGGCAAGCAGGTAAGTGTCCTTGGCCCATAAATCAATACACGTTTGTGAGTTGCTGCGATTGGTGTTTTGTTTTCCGGCTTCAGTGTAACAGTAACACTGCGGCTCAGTGATAGAGTCTCTCCCGTTAGGGCAGTGATCAGCGTATGAATCTTTAAAAGTCGCAATCATCTTATCAATCTTTTTAATATTTTCCTGCGACTCTTTTTCTTGTTTATCAGCATTCTTATAAAGGATCCCAGAATAGATTGTCCCGATACCGGCAACGATTAGAACTCCGGCCGAACTGCCCAGGATTTTTTTGTAATCAAAGCCGCTGGCGCTAGCTGCATCCACAGCATGCACAGGATTTACTCCTGCTTGAAAAGCAAAGAGAATTAAAAATAAAAATGTCAGCAGTCCTTGTTTTTTCATACAATTATTTTTTTACTTTACCTGCAGTGTTTTCAGCAGGAGTTGTCGCCGATCCAGTAACTTCAGTTTTGCCATCACCTGCGCCCTCTTCAGAAGGTTTTGAACAATCAGGGCTTTTTGCCGGCCAGATAAGTTCATAGGCCGCAAATCCAGCAGCAAGAGCGTAACCAGCAGTTAGAAGCATGTTACGCTTTTTTTCAAGCTTAGCGATTTCAACAACTGTTTGTTGCTCTTCTTTTAAATACTCGAAGGCCTTTACTTGTCCCTGGTAACCATTAGTCGTAGTTTCAAGTTTATATTTTCCTTCAAGACCTTTTACTTTATCTTTTGCTTTTTTCTTCAGGTAGAGATCACTTGCAAGCCCTGCTGCAGCTGTAATCCCCAGGATATTTTTTGATGTGCAAGAGCTTCCTTTTAAATCAAAACCATTTTCCATAATCAAGCTGGAAACAGCGTAAGCTGCGACAGCGCCATTCATGACCATTGAGCCAGTTGTGTTGCCTTGGTTTAGTTTTGAAGGATCAGAAGAAAGTCCGGTCTTTTTTTCTACACTGGCAAGGTGACATTTTTCTTTTGCGGCCGCATCAGTTAAAGCAGCACAGTTCTTGGCCTCATTGCGAGTCTCTCTGGCTGCCGCTTTTCCCACGCAACGATTGAGAGATGTATTCCATTCCATTGATGTGTTTTTGGCACACGCCGCTTGTTGATCGGCGATGTACTTATCAGCGGCAGCATCATCCATGGCCAGAGATATATTCTGGGCAAGGAGAGAAAATGTGATAAGTAAACAACCAAGTTTCATCATGTTTCTATTATAGGGTTTAAATGTTTTCACCACTTATCTTTTCGGTCTAAAGCCTTCCGGGCCTTAAATTTTAATAGGATAATCGGGGTCATAAAAAATCATTGTCGACTTAAAAAGTAGGCAATTTGAAAGGGTTTATGTTAGGGTGCGTTCATGAAAACAATAATTTTTGGACTTCTTTTTTTAGTCTCACTAAGCGCTCATGCCCTTACTGCTTCAGATCTTAAGGCCGGAGACGTAGTGTTGTTGTCGCTTAATTGTTACGAGTGCCGAATGATTGAATCTGAGACCGAGTCTCTTTTTTCTCATTCAGGAGTTGTGGTTGTCGATGAACAGGGCCGTACCCGCATTGCTCAATCCTTAGGAAGACTGGATCATTTCTCATTTGCTGAGTTCACAAAAAATATAACTCCGGGAACATTCGTTCACGTTTATAGACCTAAAGAACTTAAAAACCTGACGAAAGAAAAGCGCGCACTTTTAGAAAAAGTGATGCTTGATGTATTCAACGAAAAATTTAAGAACGCACCTTTTGATTCAAAATACATCTGGAACAATTTTAATGCCAATGGAGTTGAGTATCTTTATTGCTCAGAATTCATTGCGAAGTTCCTGGATCATTTCCTGACGAAAAAAACAATCACGGCCCCAATCAGTTATAAAAAACATTATGACTATTGGAGCAAGTATTTCAAAGGCCAGGTTCCTGACGGAGAGTTAGGAAATTCACCGGCCTCATTTTCAAGAGATGATAGATTTGAGTTCGTTGGAAGAATTTAACCGCTATTATTCCACTGGCGGCAATCCTCCTGTGACCAGAAGTCTTCTGGATTTTTTCCGCACGTGTGTAAAAGAAAGAATGCCAATGAATGCGCGCATTCTGGAGCTTGGATCGGGGACGCGTTCAATTTTTGAAGAGGTTTCTCTTCCAAGAGAAACAGTCACGGCCGTAGACTTTTCCCCTGTGGCCATTGAGCGCGCGAAGGCCCTTGGTTCTCCTGTTGATTATCAGGTTCTGGATATCACTTTTCCCGATGCTTTAGAGGGAAAAAAGTTTGATGTGATTTTTGATTCTCACTGTCTTCATTGCATTGACAACAGAGCGGCGAGAGTGAGTGCTTTTAAAAATATCCACGATGCCCTTTTAGAAGAAGGGATTTTCTGTGCAGAGATGATGGTTCAGCCGCCCCATAATAGTGTGAGTTTTCCAATGAAATTCATACCGACGGCGCGAGAGTTAGAGGAAGAAATTTTGAAGCATGACTTTCAGATCGTGTATTTTATGATTGGAAAGGGTCTTAGTTTTGAGAATGGAAATCAGGAATGTGATCTTCTAAGAGTGATAGCAAAAAGAAAAGTATCCACTTAAAAATAAAAAGCCCGCTTTCGCGGGCCCTTCACACAACAACAAACACTATCCTTTCGGAGGATTTTAGGGTTGGCGCCCTAAAAATTAATTATAATCCTTTGGATTCGGTCTTTTCTCAGTAATTCTGGCCTTTGTCAATTTGCCCACTAACACCTCTGAAACTTCTTCAGGGTAGATGATTTCTTCGCGAAGCTCGATGTTCTCGCCAGCCTCTAGTGATTTTAGCACTTTAGAGCTCTCATGCAAGCTTAAATTGCGAAAAGTTTTTCCTGTGTGCGTCTTAATTGCGATAACGTCCTGCGCCTTAAGATCTAGTGAAGCGTGAGCTCCAAGTGACAGAAAACATAATGCTAATAGAATGAGTCCCTTCA
This sequence comes from Bacteriovorax sp. As-1, assembly GCF_058446905.1. Taxonomy (NCBI): domain Bacteria; kingdom Pseudomonadati; phylum Bdellovibrionota; class Bacteriovoracia; order Bacteriovoracales; family Bacteriovoracaceae; genus Bacteriovorax; species Bacteriovorax sp. As-1. The sequence continues at coordinate 35,549 of NZ_CP184341.1, read as the reverse complement.
TAAATGACCTCCTGATTAATTCGATCCAATCCTTGATCGTTATTCTGACAAGAGGTAATACAGGATTCGTGCCAACCAAAACACTCAACTTTTCTCGGTTTTGGTGTCAAAGGGGACTGTTTTGATCCGTTTTGTCATGATTGGGGTGGGGCCACTCTAAATCTGGGGCCAGAATGATTCCGACCCAGAGTTTAGGTGTAAGGTCGGATGGCTACTTAATAACCGAAAGGCATAAATCTTCACTCTCAATCATTTTTTCAATTTCTTTTTGAGTGTATTGCCCAAGATGCTCTGCAATCAGGTTAAACAAGGATTGGTCTTCATGGTGGAAGCGATCCAGTGAGGTCTCTAGCTTAAAGACTTCACAGAACCTCTGCCAGAACTTCTCTTCAACAGCGGCCAGGGCCACGTATTTGTGATCCTTTGTCTGATAAAGCGAGTAACAAGGATAAACTCCATTGTGAAGGAATCTATTTCTTCCAAGTTTTCTATCAGCTTCCGGCCAGAAGATTCCCAGGACTTCTTCCGTCACTTGATCAAGGTATGTTTTTACGAACTGAGTTTTATTTTCTTTTGTCGCTTGGATATAGGCCGCTAAAAGATCTGTTGCTCCTTTGTGACCAAAGCTGATTCCAGCGATAGGCAGGAAAGGAGGATCGATAATTTTTTCTTTCTGGCCAGCTACGTAGAGAGATAAAAGGCCGGTCATCGCCATAGCATTGAGATCGTGCATCGATTTCTTTTCAGTCGCACTGGCAAGAAGTTCAATGACGACCATTGGTTTTTTTAACGTTAAATCACTATCACTGATTCTTAGTTTTTCTCTCGTTTTTGGAGGAATCCCGATAATCACAGCATCGGCATTCACGACTAGCTGATGGATTTTTTCCTGATCAGCACTCGAGTTAAAATCAAAGCGCTCGATTTTTTTGCCACGGTTTAAATTCTCATACCAAGAAACAAAACTCGGATCGAATTTAGCAAATAGTCCTGATAAAAAAGGATCCTGGAAAACGTGGTCTTCAATCTTCACTACGTCAGCACCTAAGTCCGTTAGGATTTTTCCGCACAGTGGCCCTGGCAGCCTATGGCTCAGGTCGACAATTTTCATTCCGTTAAGAGGTTTAAAGGCACTCATTACGACGGCTCTCCTGGAGTCAGGACTTTTACAAATTCTTCGAATCCGTCACCTTTAAGCTCGCACGCATTCATCGTGCAGATTTCAAACATCTCTTGTCCGTTTTCTCCGTTATGGTAATCAAGGACAAAACGTGGAAGGAAAAAAGGGATAAATTTTAAGTAGTCTTCTCTTTGCGCCCACGACTTTGGAAGCTTCATCACTCGCATTGCTTCTACCGGATAAGTAAGAGCTCGTAGTGATTCCCCGGCTGAAACAGGGTTTACTTTTAAAACAGTGTGAGTCACTGAATCTTTAAGTGTCAACATTGTATCCAGGTAATCGCGGTCAGAGAATAAGACAGCAGCTCTTCTCATTAGCTGAATATAAGTCGCTACTGGAGATTTAAAAGAAGCATCAAAGAAGTTGTAGTCCTGGTTTGGATAAAGCTCAAAGTGCTCTGATAATTTTGCCCTCGTTCTCATCTGGTCGCCATTTAAGAACTCTTTAGAGATAAAATTCATCGCGTCCTGGAAGTTTTGCTTGAAAACTTCGTTAGATGAAATTTCATAAAGTCTAAGTTGAGACTCTGCAAAGAAAACAAAGTCCTCTAGGTATGGATGAGAGAATTCAACAGTAGTTGTATGTCTCATCTTCATGCCGCCTTCGGCGTTGGTTAAGAACGTTTTGAAGACGCCTTCAATCGTTGTATTGATCAGGTTTGAGGCCATACGCTTAATGACGTCAATTTGTGAGTATTGAACCACATCAACTAAAGCAGAAATCAGCATAAAGTTCCAGCTAGCGACACCTTTATTGTCGGTTGCCGGTGGCATGCGGTCTTTTCTTTCGTTAAGGACTGCACGTCTCACTTTTCTGATGATGTCCCAGTTTTGCTGCTGGTAGAACTCTTCTTTTAATTCAGGATTTAATGAAATAACATTCAGGTTGTGCTCAAAGTTTCCTTTAGAAGAAATTTGGAACCACTTCTTGATAGAGTCCATATTTTTAGCAAGTGTTTCTTCTTCATCATCATTTCTATTTAGCAGGTCTTCGAACTCTTCCTCAGTAAATGTGAAGTAAAGCCCTTCAACACCCTCACTGTCTGCGTCTTGAGCTGAGAAGAAGTGGCGAAGTCCATTGACGTCGTCTGAAAGCATCTCTTGTTCTAAATAATCAAGAGTGTTGATTAGTGTATCGAAGACCAGCGGAGATGGATAAACCAAGCTTAACTTCGTCATCGTCCTTAAAAATCCTGCCTGGTCATAAAGCATTTTTTCAAAGTGAGGCACGAGCCACTTGTCATCTGTCGAGTAGCGGTGAACTCCGCCGCGAGCGTGGTCGTTCATTCCACCCATTAACATGCGCTCAAGAGAGTTGATGATAAATTCACCGTGTTCTTTTGCAATCATCCCTTCAAGCATTTGCTCTAAGGCCCATTCGTAATAAGCAAAGGTCGGGAATTTCGGAGCGCTTCCGTATCCACCCCAAGTGATATCGCGGAATTCTTTAACTGCTTCTAAAATTCCGTTCGGGTGAGGAAAGTGTCCTTCAAACTGCACATCCCCAGGAGGAACTGATCCTTTTTTAATCGCCTCTGTGACTTGAACAGCATTTTTTTCAACTTGCTCTTTTTCGTGATCGTAAGCGCGCTTAAGCTCCATGATTAAAGCAGGGAAGTTAGGAGCATTATCTTTAGACGTTAGTGGATAGTATGTTCCAACGTAGAATGGGCGAGTGTCTGGCATTAAAAACGCTGATAGCGGCCATCCTCCTGAGCTTCCAAAAAGCTGTGCGGCCTTTTGGTAATAGTTATCGATATCCGGAAATTCTTCGCGGTCTACTTTGATTGCAACGAAATTATCATTTAAAAACTTTGCCACTTCATCATTAGAGAAAGACTCGTGGGCCATAACGTGGCACCAGTGGCAAGACGAGTACCCGATCGATAAAAAGATCGGTTTATTGTTTTTTTGAGCGTACTCCAGGGCCTCAGGTCCATAGGTCCACCAGTGGATAGGATTATCCTGATGTTGTCTCAAATAAAGTGATTTTGCATTTTTCAAACGATTAAAGTTTAGGGAAGAACTCATTTGTTGGCCTTTGTGATAAAAAACTAAGACCTTAATTATAGGGCAGGCCCCCTCATAAAGGGAAGGAATTATTGATTATGCACATCAGTGAAAAAAATTTAGGATGACATCTAATGTCTAGACGGGAGTCGGACCTTTTGGATAAGAACTCCTCATGAAATTTTTAGGCGTGGTAGGCATGACCCTTATCCTTGGAGGTCTTTGGGGACTTTCGGGTGTGATTGCTGAAAACAGATTAAAAGAACTAGAGGCCCAGGGGCACATTACGTACGGACCACTTCCGGCCGTAGCACCTCAGAGTTACTCTTACGAAGGTCTTCACCAGGCCTTTGACCCGAGTTTGCCGCTTAAGCGCGCGGGTGAACTTTCAAAAGCAGAATTTGAAGAACTAATCATGACTTCATTAAGCCCACAGATGCAAAAAGGACTAAAACCTTATATCGGTTCAGTGCTTAACTTCTCTGTAGAATACCAAATGGATCCGTTTTGGATTATTTCCATCATTATGGTGGAGAGTAATTTTAAACTGGATGCCCTAAGTCCGAAAAATGCTCGTGGTTTAATGCAGATCAAACCAGACACGGCCCAACATCTTTATCAATTAATGCAAAAAAATTTAACGGAAGATCAGGTCGCAAAAAATCTTTATCACCCGGAAGAAAATATTGAAGTCGGTGTTTTTTATTTAAAAAAGTTACTTCAGAACTTCCGCATGAACTACCGTTTTGCGACAGTTGCGTATAACATCGGGCCACAAAAACTGAGAAACCGTCTTGTTGAAAAAAGTTTAGATGTAAACAACTTCTCGTATCTAGTTAAAGTTAAAGACCGTTACGTGACTTTAGCGCAGAATTTCTCTACTGCAATCAAAAACCGTCCACACCCATACGAGGGAACGTACGTGTATTCTGAGCAAGGTTTAAAGCTTGAACAGAAGATCGTAGATCTCTTCAGCAGCTCTACTTCAGAGACTCTTACGGCTTCTTCGCACTAATTTAATCTCTTTTAATTCCTTACAAGTAGTTCATAGCGTCTTTTTTTATTACGCTGGTCTGCTAGATTTATACGATTGAAATTTTCACTTGGACGAATAACCCTATGTCTCAAAATAACGAGTTTGCAAAGATCATTGCGATTGATGGACCTTCTGGTTCTGGAAAGTCTACAGTTGCAAAAGAACTTGCCCGCGCCCTTGGCGTACTTTACATCGACACTGGTGCCATGTTTCGCGCACTGGGATTCTATGCTGATCAACAAAAAATTGAATTAGTTGAAGGCGTTGGCTTAACTAATTTTTTAAATTCTATCAAAGTGGATTACGGTGTTTCATCAACATGCCTTATTCGTATTAACGGCGTAGACCTGACTGAAAAAATCCGCGAGCACCATGTTTCAAAATTGGCCTCAATCATCTCTCAACTTCCTTCAGTGAGAAAATATCTTCTGGATTTCCAGCGCTCACTGGCGATGAATAAAGTTTGCGTGATGGAAGGCCGTGATATTGGAACAGTGGTTTTCCCTAATTCATTCTGTAAATTTTTTATCACAGCTTCAGTTGATATCAGAGCAGAAAGAAGACTTAAGCAACTTCAGCAAAGCGGAGACAACTCTGTTACGCTTGAGCAGATTAAAGACGACGTAAGAAAGCGCGATGAAACAGATATGAACCGCGTTGTTGCACCGTTAAAAAAAGCTGACGATGCTATGCTCTTAGACACAACCGAGCTCGACATCAATAAGATCATCAATATTTTATCTAATGAAGTGAAGTTTAGAGCGGCCCACTTGGGGTTTTCTCTGGGTTCTAGCTCATGAACGTATTGATCAATAGATCAGATGCCATCGGCGATTCAATTCTCACGATGTCCATGGCGAAAATGATTAAAGACAAACATCCAAATGCGAAAGTTGTTTTTATCATTTCCGCCAAAACAGCAGATGTATTTAAAGATCACCCTTACGTTGACGCTTATAAAATTTATCACCGCAATGCCCGCTTTTACATCAAGATCAATGAGATCTTAAAGATCTTCCGAGAAGTTAAACCTACTCACTATTTTTTTGTGGGTGGTGGCTACCTGCCGAATTTTGTCGCCTGGCTTTTAATGATTCCTTTTAGAGGGGGATTGAAGTCGAGATGGCATACTTATTTATTTTTAAATAAAGGTGTTCGTCAGAAACGATCGATGGTGACGATGCATGAGATGGAGTACAACTTAAATCTCCTGGCACCAATGGGCATTGATTACAATTATCAGGACAAAGAAAAGTACGCTCCAGAAATCTCGATGAGTGAAGATGAAAAGAGAGAGGGGATGCTGGACTTTTATAAAGACCTTGAGGCCGAGGGAAAAACAACCGGTCTTAAAATGGTTTTTATCCACCCGGGAATGACTGGGCATACTCTCAACTGGTCACCGAGAAACTACGGGCGCCTGGTTTTAAAACTGGAACAAAAGTTTCCAGAAAAATTTCTGTTTGTCATTTCTTTTACTCCAAGTGATGACATGTATGTAAAAGGCATGCGTGAAATTCTGGATCAAAAAGAAAATGAATCACTTCAAGACCGCATTTATTATTTTAACGGAGTTAAAAAAGGACTTCGCCATTATATGAGCATCCTGAGTCAGGCATCACTTTTTGTCGGACCAAGCACCGGGACAACTCATATCGCCGCTGTTTTAGGTGTGCCTGTCGTAGGACTTTATTCACCAATAAAAATCCAATCGGCCCTTCGCTGGGGGCCATTGTCAAAGAACTCTGAAAAGACCAAAATCTTAGTACCCGACGTTATTTGCGGGGAAGTTAAAAAATGCGCCGAAAGGGCGTGCCCATACTTTGAATGTATGAGAAAAATTGAAGTTGAAGATGTGGTCAAGCAGGCCACAGCGATTATGGAATTATAATGAAAAATTTAATCACTCTTGAGCGCTTTAACGAAATCACTCAAAAATTTAATGCTCTTTCTCCTATCATCGTTGTCGGTGACGTAGGGATTGATAAATACACTTTTGGAGAAGTTAAAAGAATCTCTCCTGAAGCACCAGTTCCAGTTTTAGAAGTTACTAAAGAATGGCTGAAACTTGGTCTTGCGGCCAATATCTCACACAACCTAAAAACACTTGGAGTTCAATCAACTCTTTGTGGTGTCGTAGGCGAAGATACAAACGCAGCCGTTTTCGATACTTTGTTAGAGGATGAAAAACTTAATACATGGGGAATCGTCAGAAGCTCAGGTCGCCCGACGATCTTTAAAGAGCGCGTGACAACCAACACTCAACAAATCTGTCGTATCGATTACGAATCATCAGAGTATGTTGATGAAGCGACTGAAAAAAAATTAATGGGCCGTTTTGATGAATTTTCAAAAACTCACTCGGCCGTCATCATTGAAGACTACGCTAAAGGGACACTGACAAAAAATGTGATCGCCCACCTGATTGCTGAATTTAAAAGTAAAGGAAAGCTCGTAGCTGTAGACCCGGGAAGATCGACACCTCCATTATTTTATAAAGGGGCCAATCTTCTAAAACCAAATCTTGCCGAAGCACGCGCAATGGTTGAGAGCCTTGGTTACAAAGAAAAGAAAGTTGAAAACATGGCCAAAATCCTGGTTGAAAAACTAGAAGTCGATAAACTTGTCATCACACTTGGTGGAGACGGGATGGCCTTGATGGATGTGAAGAACGGGGGAGCTCTTACGGTGATTCCTACTGTTGCCAACGAAGTCTTCGACGTTTCAGGGGCAGGAGATACGGCCATCAGCGCACTGACATCGGCACTTTTAGCAGGCGCAACTCTCGAGGAGGCAGCTTGGATTGGAAACTGTGCTTCCGGTGTTGTCGTCGGGAAAAAAGGCACGGCCACTGTTGATCTTAAAGAACTCAAAGAGTTCTATGATCAAATCAAGGCCAAAATCCGCCACTAAAAAATCGTATAAAAATTACTTGACAAAAATGATTCATGGCGTTAAATTAGACCTGTCCTTAGGCTGTATGGGTCTTTAGGATAAACCCGTGGAAAAGGGCGATGATTTTCGAAAGGGGATCAGAGCAAAGCTTAAGACCTTAGGGGCATTATCATGGTGCTTGATGGTTTTTTAGGTTGCCGAAACGGTAAAGACGGCTTTCTTCGTTAGACGAACGGGTCGGCGGTGTGTGGCGAGCACATTTAGCTGGAAGAAGGTGTTAGGTCTTTGGGAGGAGTTTTTGGGTCCGTAACGTTCGTTCAATCGTTTTCTTGCTATCTATCCGACATTCATAAAATGATCGGGCAAGCACCTCAGGAGGACTGGCCGGATGACGAGAGAGATGAAAGGCCCTTGAGTGAAAGGCCTTAATTAAAAGTTATTAGACTAAAAACTTTATAATTTAAAAACAAATTCATAATTTGAGAAAAGGGCGAGATTTTTATCTCGCCCTTTTTTATTTGGTCTTTTAGCTTCATGCCTTGCCAAATTCACGGCGTCATGGAAAACTTTTGCCTTTAAAATCACCAATATTTCAAAGGTATAATTTCATGGCCCACGATTTAGAAAAAGCGAAACAAGACTTCCTTGCGAAGCTTTCGACACTAGTAAGAGAAGCAGACATTTTAAATTTAAAATCAGAATTAGTTGGAAAAACCGGCGTAGTTTCTGAAATGCTAAAGTCGCTCAAAGATATGAACCCGGAAGAGCGCAAAACTTTCGGACCAAGAGCTAACGAGCTTAAAGATTTTATCAACGACCAGTGCAACCTTCAGCTCTCAAAAATCGAAGTCGAAGAAATCAATAAGAAGCTCGCCCAAGACAGAATCGATATTTCTTTAACTGACAACATTCAGGTAAAGACTACAAAAGGCGGCGGCTACCACCCAAGAACCATTATCCAGCAGGAAATCGAAGACATCTTCCTTTCAATGGGTTTTGAAGTTCTAGATGGACCACATATTGAAGATGAATTCCACAACTTCGAAGCACTCAATATCCCAGCTGATCACCCAGCTCGCGATATGCAGGATACTTTCTGGTTCCACGATCCGCACACAACAGAAGCGGACAAGAAAAAGTATTTATTAAGAACTCACACTTCAAATATTCAGGTGCGCGGGATGCTTTCAAGAAAGCCTCCATTCAGATTCATCGCTCCTGGTGTTGTTTTCCGTTCAGAGAGAACAGATGCTTCTCACGAAATGGTCTTCACACAGCTTGAAGGGATGATGATTGGAAAAGACATCTCTGTCGCTAACCTGATCTACTTCATGAAAACAATCTTAAAAGAAATCTTCAAAAAAGACGTAGAAGTCCGCCTTCGCCCGGGATTTTTCCCGTTCGTTGAGCCTGGGTTTGAGTTGGATATCAGATGCCTCATCTGTGAAGGAAAAGGTTGTTCAGTTTGTAAGCAGATTGGATGGGTTGAGCTTCTTCCATGTGGAATGGTTCACCCGAACGTTCTTAAGGCCGGTGGAATTGATCCAAACGAATACAATGGATTCGCTTTTGGTCTAGGGCTAGATCGTCTGGTCATGATGAGATACGGAATCGATGACATCCGCCACCTGCAAAGTGGGGATCTTCGTTTTAACTCTCAGTTTAAATTATTCTAAAAATTAAAGGATTATATATATGTTAATTTCTCTAGACTGGATTCGCGATTTCACTGATGTCCCAAATGTATCAAGCAAGGACATCTATTCAAAATTCACCCTGGCAACAGCGGAAGTTGAAGACGTTCAAACAGTAGGCGAGCACCTTGAAAAAATCGTTATCGCTGAAATTTTATCATTCGAAAAACACCCGGAAGCCGACAAACTAAATCTTGTAACCTTCACTATCGGCAACAACGACGTTAGAAAAGTTGTTTGTGGTGCAAGTAACGTTAAAGTGGGCATCAAAATCCCATACGCTTCTATCGGAGTTAAGCTTCCAAACGGCCTTTTACTAGAACCAAAAAAAATCCGCGGTGTTCTTTCAGAAGGAATGCTTTGTTCAGAAGAAGAACTAGGATTTGCTGAAGAATCAGAAGGCATCATGGAGCTTCCGGCAGATGCACCATTAGGTGTAAACATGCTGACGTACTTCAAGATGAAAAAAGACACGATCTTAGATATCGACAACAAGTCGCTGACTCATAGACCAGATCTTTGGGGACACTTCGGGATGGCCCGCGAGTTCTCAACAATTTTCGATATCCCTCTAAAAAACCGCTTCACAAAAGAGTGGAGTGACAACCTAAAGAAAAAATACACTAGTGAAAAATCTCCAATCGGCGTTCGTTTTGACGGCGAAAGTGCAGGTATCTCATACTTTGGTCTTTCAATGAAAAACGTCACAGTGGGAGAGTCCCCTGAGTGGCTTAAAAACCGTCTTAAAGCGACAGGTCTTCGCTCAATCAACAATATCGTAGACGTTTCAAACTACGTGATGCTTGAGCTTGGCATGCCTCTTCATATCTTCGACCGCGATCTAATTGCAGGCGGCGAAGTGGTTATTAAAAAAGTTTCGTCTGAAACAACTTTCAAAACTCTGGATGAAGTCGACAGAAAACTAATTGCAGGGGACACTGTGATTTCCGACTCAAATGGCCCGCTTGTATTGGCCGGAATCATGGGAGGACTAAACTCTGGCGTAAGTGAGAAAACGAAAAACATCTTTATCGAAGTTGCTAACTGGAAACCAGCAATGGTTCGCCGTACATCGACTCGTCTTGGTCTTCGTTCAGATTCATCTCAGCGTTTTGAGAAAACTCTGGATTCAAAACTTACGGAAAGAACGCTTCTAAGAACAGTAGAGATGATCCTGGAGCTTTGCCCGGGAGCAGAGGTTGTCGGGAAAGCGGAATACGCTGGAATCGATTTAAACAGCATTCCAGTGCTTAAAATCGAAACAACTCTTAAGAAAATTAAAACAGTACTAGGGTTTGATTTGACTGAAGAGCGCCTGCTTAATATTTTCTCCCACCTTGATTTTGAAACGACAAAACAAGGCGATAAATTCTTAGTCACAATCCCAAGCTATAGATCGACAAAGGATATCGAACAAGAAGCTGACCTGATTGAAGAAGTTGGCCGCATTATCGGTTACGACAATATCATTCCAGGAAGCCCGCTAGATATTATTGCTCCAGTGAAATTAACTGAGATGCAAAAAGTTCAGCGCCGTGTGCGCGATTTTATGGCCCTTCAAGGGAAGTCTTTTGAAACAATGTCATACCCACTTATTGGAGAGGCACTGTTAAAGAAAGTTTCATGGCCAACGTCTACTTCTCTAAAACTTATTAACTCGCTTTCAGTAGACCACAACCTAATGAGACCAAGCTTAATCCCAAGCCTACTAGAAGTGTGTGAAACAAACGCAAAGAACTTTGATCGTTTCCGTTTCTTCGAGCTAGGGCGTGCTTATACAGAAGATCAAAAATCATTTGCTAAAGAAGCTCTTCACCTTGGTGCAGTTTTTGCTGATAAAGAGAAGAACCCATACGTAGAAATGATCAATGTAGTGAACAATCTCCTTTCTTCACTTAACCTTTCTGCTGAATTCGTAGAGAGAAACGCAAAGTTTTCTAACCCTCTTGTTCCTAGTGAGTGGATTGGAAATCACCCATTCGAATTCCAAAACATCAGAGTGATGGGGAAGTTTGTAGGAGCCGTTTTCTCTGTACACCCAATGGTTCTTCGCGCTTTAAAAGTGAAAGGACACGTGTGTATCTGCCTTTTTGATCTATCTATGTTTGAGAATTTCTCAGCAAAAGATAAAACTAAATATAAACCACTTAGTAAATTCCCATCTTCTACATTTGATTGGACTGTAGTTGCGGCCCCTGAAACATTAGCTTCAGAGGTTCTTGGGGCATGCAAAAAAGTGAAGCTTAAAGAGCTGAAAGAAGTGCAAATTTTAGACATTTTCTCCAATGAAAATAAGAAATTTGTAACTATTCGTGCAACACTTGCCGATGAGGCCCAGACCCTAACTTCTGAGCTACTTAAACAGGCAGAAACGGCATTAATTGACGCGACTTCAAAGGCAGGTTTTAATTTAAAATAATTTTTTTAAAAAAAGATTGAAAAAAGTATTGACGATCTAATTGGGTGTCTATATTATCGCCTCTCACCAGCCAAGCAAATTGCTTCTGAAAAAACGAAAGAAACACTTCGTTGCTGGTTTTGTTCTTTAAAAATTTAAATATAGAAAAAAGATTTTGAAGGCTCTGCCTTCAATTCAAGATGAGAAAGGTCCCAAACAAAAAAATATCTGACGTAACTATTCAGTCACGCTGTTAAAAGCTCAAGTTGTAATAAAGTTGAAAGTGATAAAAAGTCGGAGCCAGTACATTTCCTTGTCACTGGTAATTAATGAATAGATCAATCCGTATAGTAGTTTGTTAAATTAAATTTAAATCAAATTTTATATTGAAGCTTGGAGAGTTTGATCCTGGCTCAGAACGAACGCTGGCGGCGTGCCTAACACATGCAAGTCGAACGTGAAAGTCCTTCGGGATGAGTAAAGTGGCGCACGGGTGAGTAACACGTAGGTGACCTGCCTTTTAGAGGGGAATAACCAGAAGAAATTTTGGCTAATGCCGCATACGAAGCACGGTTTTAAGACTGTGTTTGAAAGAATGCCTCTGCATATGCATTCGCTATTAGATGGGCCTGCGGGACATTAGCTAGTTGGTGGGGTAAAGGCCTACCAAGGCGACGATGTCTATCCGGTCTGAGAGGATGATCGGACACACTGGAACTGAGACACGGTCCAGACTCCTACGGGAGGCAGCAGTGGGGAATATTGCGCAATGGGGGAAACCCTGACGCAGCAACGCCGCGTGAGTGAGGAAGGACTTCGGTCTGTAAAGCTCTGTTAATGTGGAAAAATGGTAGTTGGTCTAATAGGCCGATTATTTGATGGTACACATAGAGGAAGCACCGGCTAACTTCGTGCCAGCAGCCGCGGTAATACGAAGGGTGCAAGCGTTGTTCGGATTTATTGGGCGTAAAGCGCGCGTAGGCGGACCTGCAAGTCAGATGTGAAATCTCGGGGCTCAACCTCGAAACTGCGTCTGAAACTACAGGTCTAGAATCTCGGAGGGGGAAGGGGAATATCGCATGTAGGGGTAAAATCCGTAGATATGCGATGGAACACCAGAGGCGAAGGCGCCTTCCTGGACGAGTATTGACGCTGAGGCGCGAAAGCGTGGGGATCAAACAGGATTAGATACCCTGGTAGTCCACGCTGTAAACGATGAACACTAGATATTGGAGGATTTGACCCCTTCAGTGTCGTAGCTAACGCGTTAAGTGTTCCGCCTGGGAAGTACGGTCGCAAGACTAAAACTCAAAGGAATTGACGGGGGCCCGCACAAGCGGTGGATTATGTGGTTTAATTCGAAGCAACGCGCAGAACCTTACCTAGGCTTGAAATCCTACGAATCCCTTTTAAACGAGGGAGTGCCCTTCGGGGAATGTAGTGACAGGCGCTGCATGGCTGTCGTCAGCTCGTGTCGTGAGATGTTGGGTTAAGTCTCGCAACGAGCGCAACCCCCATTTTTAGTTGCCAGCATTAAGTTGGGCACTCTAGAAAGACTGCCTGGGCTAACCAGGAGGAAGGTGGGGATGACGTCAAGTCCTCATGGCCCTTATGTCTAGGGCTACACACGTAATACAATGGTCGGTACAAAGGGATGCGAACTCGCGAGGGGGAGCCAATCTCAAAAAACCGATCTCAGTCCGGATTGGAGTCTGCAACTCGACTCCATGAAGTTGGAATCGCTAGTAATCGCGGATCAGCACGCCGCGGTGAATACGTTCCCGGGCCTTGTACACACCGCCCGTCACACCATGGGAGTTGTTTTTACCTGAAGCCGTGGCCCTAACCGCAAGGAGGGGAGCGTCTACGGTCGAAACGATGACTGGGGTGAAGTCGTAACAAGGTAGCCGTAGGGGAACCTGCGGCTGGATCACCTCCTTTTAAAGGATCCAGCTCTATAGGAGCTTTATCCGGTCAAATTGTTTGGAAGACCTTTCTTATTTTTGAATTTATAGATTTTTATGTTCTTTAACATTGACATAACAGGATCAGATAGAAGACGAGAACCCATGTAAGTAACGAGAGTAATGCCCTCGTTATTTGAAATTAAATTAAATATAACTTAATAACAAAATGAAAAAAGCTATTAAGGGTGTATGGGGAATATCTTGGCAGCAAGAGGCGAAGAAGGACGTATATTAGCCAGCGAAATGCATCGGGGAGTCGGCAAATAGACTTTGATCCGGTGATGTCCGAATGGGGAAACCTTCACACGTGAAAGCGTGTGAACCATGTGATGAGTAAACTAGTCACATAGGAGCGAACGCAGGGAATTGAAACATCTTAGTACCTGCAGGAAGAGTAATCAAACGAGATTCCGGCAGTAGCGGCGAGCGAAATCGGAAGAGCCCAAACCAGAATACTTGTATTCTGGGGTTGTAGGACTCACATACGGAAAGGCAATTATAGGAGAACGGTCTGGGAAGTCCGGTCAAAGAAGGTGAAAACCCTGTATCCGAAATGATTGTCCTCTAGTGAGTATCCTGAGTAGGACGAGGCACGTGAAACCTTGTCTGAAGCTGGGGGGACCACCCTCCAAGGCAAAATACTACTTGCTGACCGATAGTGAACAAGTACCGTGAGGGAAAGATGAAAAGAACCCCGATGAGGGGAGTGAAATAGATCTTGAAACCATACACTTACAAACAGTCAGAGGGTTATTGTAAAGCCTGATGACGTACCTTTTGCATTATGATTCAGCGAGTTATGATATGTTGCGAGGTTAAGCCGTTGCAGGTGTAGCCGTAGGGAAACCGAGTCTGAATAGGGCGATTAGTAGCATGTCATAGACCCGAAACGGGATGAGCTAGCCATGAACAGGTTGAAGCGGGGGTAATACCTCGTGGAGGACCGAACTCGTGACGGTTGAAAACGTCTGGGATGATTTGTGGTTAGGGGTGAAAGGCCAATCAAATTCCGTGATAGCTGGTTCTCTCCGAAATGCATTTAGGTGCAGCGTCCGACGAATACCAATGGGGGTATAGCACTGACTTGGCTAGGGGGCTTACCAGCTTACCAAACCATATCAAACTCACAATACCATTGAGTACTATCGGGCAGTGACACGGCGGTTGCTAAGGACCGTCGTGAAAAGGGAAAGAGCCCAGACCATCAGCTAAGGTCCCAAAATCGTCGCTAAGTGGAGAAGGTTGTGGAATTACTTTGACATCCAGGAGGTTGGCTTAGAAGCAGCCACCCTTTAAAGAAAGCGTAATAGCTCACTGGACTAGTGATTCTGCGCCGAAAATGTAACGGGGCTAAAGTGACGTACCGAAGCTATGGAATATGTAAATATTGGTAGGAGAGCATTGTGTTTGCCGATGAAGGCGTACCGTAAGGAGCGCTGGAGGTCTCACAAGAGCTGATGCTGAAATGAGTAGCGATAAGAAGTGTGAGAATCACTTCCGCCGTAAATCTAAGGGTTCCTGGGCCAGGTGACTCCGCCCAGGGTTAGTCGGGTTCTAACATGAGGCCGAAAGGCGTAGTGGATGACCAACAGGTTAATATTCCTGTACTTAGTAAAAATCGTTTGACTAGATGGAATGACGGAGAAAGGTAGTGAAGCCACTTATTGGTTGTGGTTTAAGTATGTAGGGGGTCGATTAGGCAAATCCGGTCGGCGTTAACTCTGAGATACGAATACGAGCGCAAGCGAAGTTCATGATCCTCGGCTTCCCAGAAAAGTTTCGCTAGGAGATTTTTATTAACCCGTACCATAAACCGACACAGGTAGATGAGGAGAGAATCCTCAGGCGCTTGGGAGAACTCTTGTTAAGGAACTCTGCAAATTGGTGCCGTAACTTCGGGAGAAGGCACGCCTTTGATGGTAAGATCACTTGCTGGTCAAGCTGTTGGAGGTCGCAGTGAAAAGGGGGTAGCGACTGTTTATCAAAAACACAGGTCTATGCAAACACGTAAGTGGAAGTATATGGGCTGACGCCTGCCCGGTGCTGGAAGGTTAAAAGGAGAGGTTATCGCAAGAGAAGCTTTGAATTGAAGCCCCAGTAAACGGCGGCCGTAACTATAACGGTCCTAAGGTAGCGAAATTCCTAGTCGGGTAAGTTCCGACCTGCACGAATGGCGTAACGACTTCCCCACTGTCTCAACAGGAGACCCAGCGAAATTGGTGAGCGCGTGAAGAAACGCGCTACCCGCGGAAGGACGAAAAGACCCCGTGAACCTTTACTGTAGCTTGGCATTGGGTTTCGATTAACATTGCGTAGGATAGGTGGGAGTTTTTGATCCGTGCATTCCGGTGTACGGGGAGACAACCTTGAAATACCACCCTATGTTAATTGGAATCCTAACCTACGATCGTAATCCGGTCGGGGGACAATGTCTGGTGGGCAGTTTGACTGGGGCGGTCGCCTCCTAAAGAGTAACGGAGGCGCACGAAGGTTCCCTCAGGCCGAATGGAAACCGGCCATAGAGTGTAAACGCATAAGGGAGCTTGACTGTGAGGCAAACGAGCCGAGCAGGTGCGAAAGCAGGTGTTAGTGATCCGGTGGTTCCGAGTGGAAGGGCCATCGCTCAACGGATAAAAGGTACTCCGGGGATAACAGGCTGATCTCCCCCAAGAGTTCACATCGACGGGGAGGTTTGGCACCTCGATGTCGGCTCATCGCATCCTGGGGCTGGAGCAGGTCCCAAGGGTTTGACTGTTCGTCAATTAAAGCGGTACGCGAGCTGGGTTCAGAACGTCGTGAGACAGTTCGGTCTCTATCCTCCGTGGGCGTAAGAAATTTGAGTAAATCTGACCTTAGTACGAGAGGACCGGGTTGGACGAACCTATGGTGAACCGGTTATGACGCCAGTTGTATCGCCGGGTAGCTAAGTTCGGAATGGATAACCGCTGAAAGCATCTAAGTGGGAAGCCAATTACAAGATAAGATTTCTATTAAGACAACTTCTAGACTAGGAGTTTGATAGGTTGGGGGTGTAAGAGCAGTAATGCTTTGAGCTGACCAATACTAATTTGTCGTTTTGCTTTTTTTTGATTACATGGGTTCTTCTTTTATTTGGTCTTGTTTTGTGAATGTTAAAGAATGTTCAAAATGAGGTTGATTTGTTGGTGTAAAAACCATATAACGGCTTCGAAAGTATAATTTGTTAACGATATATCCAGTTTGGGTGTGTTATTAGCGAAGAGGAAACACCCGATCCCATCCCGAACTCGGAAGTTAAGCTCTTCAGCGCCGAAGGTAGTGCCAGGGAAGCTTGGTGTGAGAAAAGGTCAATGCACCCTCTTATTTTATAAAAAGGCCCAAGTTTATCTTGGGCCTTTTTGTTTTTTGGAGTATCTAAAACGTCATGACAAAATCAACGAATATTCATATTGGCCACTGTACGTCCCCGCATGGGATCAAAGGTGAGTTTTCTTTTGTTCTCTATAATTTTGATGATTCTGTACTTGAAGATGGGATGGTTTTAACTCTCACTCCAAGATCTACTGACAGTTCTGTTCCGCAAGATGGAAAAGAATTTAAGATTAAGCAAATTCGCATCGGCAATAAGGCAATCGCCACACTAGAAGGTGTGAGTGATCGCAATACTGTTGAGGCGATGATTCCATTTGATATTTATCTTTCTCGTGAAGCTTTTCCGGAGACGGAAGAGGATGAGTATTATGTGAATGATCTTTTAGGGCTGGAAGTTTATCACTACTACACTAAGAATCTCTTGGGGCGAGTGATGGATTTTTATGAAAATGGGGCACAGATTGTATTAAGAATTAAAACGGACAAAGAAATTATCGAAGTGCTTTTTTTAAATCAATACGTTCCAGTAGTGGATATTGAAGGTGGGCGATTGGAAATCATTCCTCCCATTTTCGTAGAGTAATAAATGACAAAAAAAATTTGGATTATTACATTGTTTCCGAATTATTTTGATTCATTAATCAATTTTGGAATTACGGGCTCTGCTCTTCGTGGAGAAAGAGACGCAAAGATTGAGATCAAAACTGTTCAGTTGAGAAATTACACACCTAAAGATTATAAAGGCGTTGATGATTCTCCTTATGGTGGAGGCGTCGGCATGGTTATGCGCGCTGATGTTTTGAAAGAAGCGTTTTTAAAAGGTGTGGTTCAAGACGGAGGTTATGGTGAGGATTTTCGCCAGAAACTACACGTTGTGTTTCCAGGACCTCGTGGGAAAACGTGGAATAATGATTACTGTAAAGATTTTGCAGCGAGATTTTCAGCAGCGGATTCAAAAGACCTGGTGTTTATTTGCGGCCGATATGAAGGCATTGATGAGAGGTTTTTAAATCTTTACGTTGATGAGCAGATTTCGCTCGGGGATTTTATTTTAACTGGGGGAGAAATCCCGACTATGGCCATTATTGATTCGGCCTTGAGATTTTTTAACGGTGTTCTTGGCAAGCGTGAGAGCGCGGATCAAGAATCGTTTCAAAGTAATATGCTGGAGCACCCTCAGTACACGCGTCCGAAAGTTTTTGACGGTGTAGAGGTGCCAGAGATTTTAACCAGCGGACATCATCAAAATATTGAAAAATATCAAAGAGAAGAGGCCTTGAGGATCACTAGACTTCACCGCCCGGATCTTTTAGAGAAGGATAAAAAATGAAATTGTACTTAGGACTAGTTCACCACCCGATTAAAAATAAGTTAGGGGAACTGGTGACCACATCAGTAACTAACCTGGATATCCACGATATCTCGAGATCTTGCAGAACTTTTGGAGTGAAGAAATACTTCATTATTACGCCCTTTGTGGCCCAAGCTGAGCTGGTTAACGAGATTCTTGGACACTGGGAGCAGGATAAAGCAAATGCCTTTAATCCGGACCGTCAGGATGCCCTGGCGATTGCGCAGGTGGCTAGTTCTATCGACGATGCGGTCGCTGAGATTGAAAAGATTGAAGGGAAAAGACCTTTAATTGCTGTGACTGGGGCAAACTTTGATAGCTTTGACGGGGATGTGAAAGAATTGACAAAAAAGATGGAAGTTCTTAATATGCCTTGTTTTCTATTATTCGGGACTGGATGGGGGCTGCATCAGCTGGCGCTTGATAAAGCGGAGTTTAAGCTTTCACCAATTATCTCGAAAAATTCTGATGGGTACAACCACTTGTCAGTAAGATCTGCGGTAGCGATTTATTTGGATCGTCTATTCGGAGAATAAAAATTTTATCACCTACTCGGTTAAGAACAACACGGTGTTGGTCCTCTGGGAGTAGCTCAAAAATTGAGGAGTTCATATGAACTTAATCGACATTGTAAACAAGGATCACGCGAATCCTAAAGTAAAAGATCTTCCAAATTTTCAATCGGGAGATACAATTGCAGTACACACAAAAATCACTGAAGGGACTAAGTCTCGTATCCAGATTTTCGAAGGTGTTTGTATTGGTTTCAAACAAAAAGGCGACATGAATGGTCACTTCCGTGTTAGAAAAGTTTCTAACGGAATTGGTGTAGAAAGAGTTTTCCCATTCCACTCACCAAACGTTGAAAAAGTTGAAATCGTTCAAAAAGGTAAGGCTCGTAAAGCGAAACTTTACTACCTACGTGAGAGATCTGGTAAGTCAGCTCGTATCGCTATCGATTACGATCGCAAAGAAGACTAGTTTTTATCTAAAAAATAAAGATCTTATGAAAAGCCCCTCGAAAGAGGGGTTTTTTTTTGTTAAATTTTCACCATGTTTGATTTCAAGTTTATGAGTAAAAAATCCCAGGAGCACCAAGGCGCTTTTTTTATCGCTGGTTGTGATGAAGTGGGAAGAGGACCCTTAGCAGGGCCGGTAGTGGCGGCAAGTACTTCAATTGAAGTTTTAAACTTCGATGAAAAGGAAATCAAAGCGCTACTTCGAAAGTTAAAAAAACTTGGAGTCAACGACTCAAAAAAATTATCGGCAGACGACAGGCTTGAAATTTTAGGCAAGCTTTCATTTAACGATCTGTCGGCAAATCAAATTTATACGTTTCAGTATTCAAAAAACATCACTCTTAAAATTTTAATCAAAGAATTATCAGCAGGTGTGATCGATGAGATCAATATTCTGCAAGCATCTCTTCTGGCCATGAAGCAGGCATTGCTTGAGAGCGCACCTGTGCATTTACCGGGAGTGATCCTAGTGGATGGAAATAAAAAGCTTAAGCATGAGGCAGATCTTCATGAGCAGCATGCAGTCGTTGAAGGGGATGCAAAATCTCTGCTGATCGGGCTTTCATCAATTGCGGCGAAAGAATACCGGGATCAATTGATGAAGAGATTGGGAGAAGAGTATCCCGGGTATGGATGGGAGCAAAATGCAGGCTATCCGACCAAGATGCACTTAGAGGCGATATCGCTTTTAGGGGTGACTGAACTTCATCGACTGACATTTAAAGGAGTCAAAGAAGTTTATGCAGAAAGGGGATATGGCAGAGGCGCAAGTCTCTAGAGAGTTTCACGAAAAGGGTGTTCCGGCCCTGGTCTCCTCGCTTGTTCTTCGCGCACAAAACTTAGGTCAAATTGATATCGCTTATCTGGAAAGGACAGCAAAAAAAACATGGGTTCTTAAAATCATCGAGACAAAATCTTCAGTCTATCCTGCGCGTTCACAATTATTTCGACTCTTAAAAACACAAGACTATTTAAGTAGGATTTTAGATGTCGAGTCAAAACTTGAAGTTAAGTTTTGCCAAAAAGCCGATCCTCCATTAACCTTTTAGTATGAAAAAAATAATTATCTCAACTGTTGTTTGTTTTACACTTCTCTTTTCATCTGTTTCACAGGCCGCTCTTGATCCAAAACTAAAAATGTTAGGGACAATGGCCGGATACGGAGTTGTTGGGGGAGCACTTTTGGGAACTGCAACAATGGCCTTCGGAGCCAACGGGAGAGCAATCGCTAAAGGAGCATCTCTTGGTCTTTATGCTGGGCTTATTTTTGGTGGGTACATTATTTTAAACTACGAAATGAAAAAGCGTGGTTATGGACAAGATACTAAAGAAAATTACTATCCAGACAGCTCTGGAGAATATGAAGACCCACAAGGGAATTTTTCTTTTCAATTTGATGAATTCCGTCTGGCACAGGTAGAAAATAAAAAGGACCCAAAAGTGGATCCTTCATTTTCTTGGAATTTTTTAAGTTACGAATTCTAAACTTGGTAAGTCTGTTTTCTGTTACCAAATTTCTGGTGTAGGTTTTCAGTTTCATCTGTTTCAAATTGCTCTTCAATTAATTTGAATGCGTCGAAGTTATAAAGCTTAAAAACTTTTAAGAATTCTGTTTTTACGTTTGAAAGTTTTACCTGATCTCTATTCTTATTAAGAATGTGAAGAGTTTCAACAAAGATACCAATCCCTGAAGATCCTACGAAATCCAGTGCGTGCATATCCAGAGTGATCGTGCATGTAGGGTTCTTTTTTGAAAGTTCCTGCAGCTCTAAACGTAGTGGGAGTGAGTTTTCATAGTCTAGTCCTCCAGACATATGAACAATAATATTTCCCTGCGAATCAGTGTGGATTTGAGCTTTCATGGCCATTTGTACGTTCCTTTTTAAAGGTTAGCTGTGCTAGAATGAGTTTAGCATTAAATCACAAGCGATTCTCCTGGCGTTAACTTTTGCCCTTTTCGAGGAGAACTATTTACAGGATTAATTTTGTCGGAATTAACACTCGTCACACTTCCTATTGGCAACACCGGTGATATCACAAGAAGAGCGCTGGCCGCTTTAGAATCCGGCCGCACTTTTTATGCGGAAGACACGCGTGTTTTTAAAGACCTCCTGAACTCTCTAGGCATTTCTTTTCAAGATAAATTTATTGATTCCTTTCATGATCAAAGTGTAGGGAAAATTGATGTAATCGTCGGAAAAATCAAAAACGGCGAATCAGTTTATTTAGTTTCAGATGCAGGAAGCCCGATGGTCTCTGACCCGGCCTATCCGCTTTTAAAAAGGCTTTTAGAAGAAGGCATTGAGATCAAGACTCTTCCAGGAGTCACTGCCGTTATTGCGGCGCTGGAGCTCTCAGGACTTCCTCCGCACCCATTTCATTTTTGGGGTTTTCTTGCGCGTGGAAAAGGTGAGAAGAAGGATTTTTTCAAAGGCCTTAACCGAGTCGTGGGAACGCATATATTCTTTGAATCTCCTCACCGTATTTTTGAAACGATTGAGCAGTTTTTTGAAATGAATGCAGACAAAACTTTAGTTATTGCCCGTGAACTAACCAAAACGTATGAGTCTGTTTACAGGCTTTCAAAAAGTGATTTACCCAACCTTAAAACCATCGTCGTAGATAAAGGCGAGTTTGTTGTTCTTTTTCATAACGAAGTGGAAAACGTAAACTCGGTTAATCAAGATGAAATCAATGACCTTATTAACGATTACCTGGAAAACGGCGGCAGCACTAAGAAGCTGGCGAAGATTTTTTCTAAGGTTCTCGGCAAAGACACCAAAAGTGTCTATGACCAACTAAGCCGGTAAGGATAAGAAATAATTTTCCGCTGGAAGCATTCTCCTGTAAAATTATTTAAACTAATCATGTTAACAATGAAATTCATGGGATGCTTATGCTAGTTAGGATTATTGGCGGCCACGGTGGGGTATCGCCAGGCTTTAAAGCAACTTCTTATCTGATTGATGGAAGACTTTTAATTGATGCGGGTTCAGTTGCTTCAGGTATACAAATTGAGGAGCAGTCTCATATTGATTACGTGCTTATTTCTCATTCACATCTCGATCATATTTCTGATCTTGCTTTCCTGGCCGATAATTGTTTTGGGATGAAAGGGAGACCTTTTGAAATTTATGCCAATACTCCAGTGAGAGAGGCGATCAAGGCTCACTTATTAAACGATGTCATCTGGCCTGATTTTACGGCCCTTCCCAATAAAGAAAATCCGACATTGCGTTTTCACGATATTAAACCAGAGATGTCCTTAGTGCTGGGAGATTATCGCATCCTTCCGGTGCCGGTAAATCACTCGACAGGGGCCTTAGGATTTATTATCGAAAGAAAAAATGCGTCTGTTGTCTTCACACAAGACACGGGGCCAACTGATGCAATTTGGGAATATGCTAAGCAGGTGAAGAATTTAAAGGCGATTTTCACTGAGGTAAGTTTTCCAAATGCACTTTCGCAAGTCGCCAGAGACAGCCAGCACCATACTCCGGCGACGATGAAAGCGGAGATCAAAAAGATGCCTCAGGATGTGCCGATTTTCCTCGGGCACTTAAAGCCAAACTTTCAATCGCAACTTTTTAAAGAGATTGAGGATTTAAAAAACGAACGTATCACGATCCTGGGATCGAGTGATACGTCCTATGTATTTTAGAATTGTGATTAAGGCATACCAGGAAGGATAAACATCTGACGAGTAGGGATGTTTACCGGTACAAAACGGGCAGGGGCCTGTTTTGGAGTGCCGCTTAAGTCTGGGCCTGATGGTGTTTCATCTTTTTCTTCTCTTCGAGATGATTTATCTTCTCGTTTGTCTATACATGTTTTCTTTTCAGAGTCCCATGTGTATCTGATCCCAGGACGCCCATCATTTGAATCCTGAATCCACTTATCATTTTTGTCATTACATTTTTTCTCTTCGTCAGCAGATGAATCTTTCTTGTCGCGTGCTTTCGGGTCCTCGATACATGATTTTTTGTCCTCTGAAAGAACCAGCGCTTTAGGAGGACTCATGGCCGCTCCTTCCTCTGCACAGTTGGCCTCAGTTTTTAAGACCGAAGTAGAAGCATTAGGGTCTTCTATACATGATTTTTTATCCTCAGAAAGAATGAGTACTTTCTTTGGATTCATGGCCTCACCTTCTGCTTTACAGATTTCAGCTGTTTTTAAGTCTGATGAATTAGCAGCAGAAGATGGATCTTCAATACAAGATTTCTTATCCTCAGAAGGGATGAGTGCTTTTTTAGGATCCATAGCTTCGCCTTCGGCCTTACAGACGTCGGCCGTTTTGATAAGCGCCGATGCTGGATCTTCAATACAAGACTTTTTGTCTTCAGACGGGATGAGTGCTTTTTTAGGATCCATAGCTTCGCCTTCGGCCTTACAGACTTCGGCCGTTTTGATAAGCGCCGATGCTGGATCTTCAATACAAGACTTTTTGTCTTCAGACGGGATGAGTGATTTTTTCGGCTTCATGTTTTCACCCTCCGCTTTACACATGTCTCCAGTTTTTAATCCCAGAGTTGTAGGGTCCACACATGATTTTTTATCCTGTGATGGTACGAAGATGATTTTAGATTTTTTATTTTCGCTTTCTGCCTTACAAATTTCTGCTGTTTTTGGCGTGATAGATGAAGGATCCACGCAGGTTTTTTTATCTTCAGATGGAACAAGAGTCATTGCAGGAGTAAGTTTCTTTCCTTCGGCCAGACACATTTCGGCCGTTTTTGTAGAGCTGTCGCTGTTTAGCACACCATCTGAATTTGATGGAGTCAGGTTTTCACAGCTTGAGCTTCCTGAAATTGAGAATGTCACGGCCTGTCCTGTTTTGTCTTTTTGTCTTAGCTCCAGACCGCGGCCGAGTTCATCTGAGATAAGTTCAATTTTTTGAGAACATTCAGAAGATTTTAACTCTTTGTCTTTAATTTTGCAGGCAACTTTTGAGGTATCAAATTTATTTTCTTTGTAAGGGAGATTTCTCACAAAAATTCGTTGCTTGTTATTTGGTCCATCAATTTTCGAACAGCTGACAGCATTTCCCATTCCGGCAAATGTACTGTCGATGACACTTTCAAGTTTTAATTCATCCAGTGCTGTTTCTGCCTTGGCCTGAGCACGGTTAAGCAGTCTTTCGTTGGCATTGATAAAGTGTAGAACGCTTTGGATTTCATCCAGGTTTTGCTGATTAAGAACTTCTAAAAATTTATTGAAGTTACATCCTTGAATGTTTTCTTGCAGAAAAGCAGGATTAGAAATGGCCTTTTTGCAGGCTTCATTTTTTTTCATCCAGTCTGCCAGTTGCTTGATGTGCGCAGACATCGCAGAGGAGATCGCCGTTTTCTCATCTACTAAAAGTTCAGACTCAGAGCCGATTTTGGCATTTTTAAGGGCCCCAATCAAACGATTAAGCGGAGCATTTCTTACTTGTCCGAGGTAATTAGCATCAAAAAGTTTCGTGCTTTTACCAGTCTTCTCAAAACTCTCCACACTACATAAACGATCTTGAGCGTGTGTCAGGAGTTTTTTTAGAAGATATTTATCATTTTCATTTAAAGCAAATTTTTTATCTGAAGAATTCCCAAACTTGGCGTTACTTGCTTTGTAGAGATCATCAATAACGTCGCCGATTTTACTTTTTTGGATGTAAGCAGAGTTGTCGCCATCATCAATGGCCTTTAAAAATTCAACTAAACCAGGAGTGCCTTTTTTAATGTCGTCAGCATCACTACCAAACTTTGCGGCCTGATAAAGTTTGGCCACTTTTTTTAGAGAGTTTTGGTATTCCTGATAAATGGCCGCTTCAAAAACTTTTCCTTCATAATCCTTTTTTGGATCGTGAGGAACAAGCAGCATATTTCCCTTGGAATCGACAAAGGTGTCTTTTCCTTCATAGTTTAAAAATTTAGCCTGGAGCTCGAGATAGAGTTTTTTGAATTCTGCTTTTTCGGCAACACAATTAACCGACGCAGCTTGGGCAGAGTTAAATGAAAAAAAGGCCAGGAAGAGAATCATTCCCAAGACACGCGACCATTTTTTTAAGGTGGTTTTTTTCATTTTTTCCTAATCTAGCTTTGTCTATCTTCGGTCAAAAACACATTGTTACAAAGGCTAATCGGCTAATCCTTAATAAAACTTGAGAAATTGGCTCAAATGTTTATGTTTTATGTCTTTTCAACTGCCAAAAAAAATGGCCAAATAGGGGTCCTCAGGACCATAACATGACTAATCAAGAGATTACCCAGGATTTCGACCCACAAAAAGAAAAGGAGATTATGGATTTCCTTACCCAAAATTTTGGGTTCGAGGTTTTTACTCCGGGCCTTGATCGTACGAGACCTGTTTATGCACCCTTTATCGAAAGCTTTAAAAAGCAGGGGACAAAAGTGGTGATCATCGCCGGGACGAATGGGAAAGGGCAAACGGCCCACACACTGGGGTCTTTACTTGCTAAAGAAAAAAAGAGTTTCGCCCTATGGACTTCTCCGCATATTCTAAGCATCCGCGAGCGATTCTTATATTCTAAAGACGGGCATTCAGAAGAGGCCAGTTATGAAGAGTTGAAAAACTCTACCGAGACTGCCCATCAAAGACTTCAACAGGAATTGCCTGAAACAAAGGTCTCTTTTTATGAATTTTTGTTTTTGGTTTTTTTAAGAGAGGCCTTGAATCGAGCTCCGCTAGATTATCTCTTGCTTGAAGTGGGGCTTGGTGGAAAACTTGATGCTGTTAACCATTTTGATGCGGATTGCGCTTGTATCACTTCCATTTCCCGCGATCACCAAAGTATTCTCGGCAGCCGCTACGAGCAGATTTTAGGAGAGAAAATTGCGGTGTCCCGGGCCAATAAAGTTCTCTTTACTAATTTCTCTCTGAATTACTTAAACGAGCTGACGAGTGAGTATGTAAAGAGTCATCAGGTGGACTGGAGAGTTATTCCAAAAAATAAGAAATCGGATAATTATTTTCTGGAAAATCAGCGCCTGGCCTGGGAGATGTTTTACTATTTAGAGCCAAAGACAGATCTGACATTTGAGACAGGAATCTCGCACCTGCCCCTCTATAAAGGGCGTAGAGAAATAATGACATTTAGCGGGAAGTCCCTTATCTTTATAGGAGCCCATAATATTGATGGCGTACGCAGAATGCTCGAGAGTTTTGAGGAAGATAAGTCTTTAATCATGCCCGAGTGTTTACTGATTAGTTTTTCAGCGAGGCCTTTAAACGAAGTGACGGTGATGCTGAAATCACTGATCGACTTTTTTAAGGAAAGAGCAGAGCTCTCGCTTACAACTTTTGAGCATCCAAAAGCTCTTCGTAGAGAAGATCTTTTGGAAGCGGCAGAACTTGTTAACAAAGGAATGTTAAATTTTGTCTTCGACTGGAAAAGAGAACTTCAAACGACCAAGTCGCAAACCATTCTGGTGTGCGGGTCTTATTACTTTATTGGTGAAGTTCAGCGTTTTATTCGCTCTTAGTTTTTCTTCATCTGTTTTTGCCCGCGAAACTTTTGAGTTCGATCTGGGCCAGAAAATCAACGTGCTTTCAGATAAAGCTTTCAGAAAGTCCAGCACCAATGAATTTGAAGCCGTTGGTAACGTTGTTATTACTCACTTAAAAAATTCTATTTACGGTGAAAAGGCGAGAATCAACTTCACCACAGGCGAGACAGAAGTCATTGGTAACGTCCGTTATATTGCACCAGAGATGACTCTTTATGGGACGAAGTTGAAGTACAACTTTCTCACCAAGGTTATTGACCTGGATAATGCCCGCGTGCTTTCTGATAACTATGTTGTCACTGGAAGGAAAATCATTCAGACATCAAGTGATAAAATTTACGCCGAAGAAGCAGAGTACACGACGTGTAGGGATTGTCCGGAATCGTGGAGTATCTTTGGAAAGCAAATCACGATTACGATCGGTCAGTATGTCACTTTAAAACACGCTTTCATTAAAGTGAATGGTGTGACGGCCATGTATGTGCCGTACATTGTTTTTCCTATTAAGCAAAAAAGAGAAACAGGACTTCTTTTTCCTTCAATTGGATTTAGTTCGGATGAAGGCTTTCGTTACCAGCAGCCTTTTTTCTGGGCGATAGATGATTATAAAGATCTCACACTGACACCTTCCACCTTTGGAGACAGGGGGCTTGGGGGAGAGTTGCAGTACAGGCAGAACGTTAAAGAAAAGAGCTGGTTTGAGTTAAACACTCTGGGGATTAACGACCGCATTTATGAGCCCAACAAAATTGATAAGAGCTTAAGTGGAAAAAAAGAATTCCGTCAGTTCTCTGATTTAGAAGGGCATTACATTTATAAACACTACCTGAATGGGCACGTGTATTTTAACGATACGTCTGATCTCGACACTATCAGGGATATGGATTTTTTTGCTAAAGAGCGCGTCCGTGGGACTGAAGTCGGGGGCGGTGGATTCTTAGAGGGAAGAAACTCACTTTTTTCTCTTAGTATGCAAAGCTATTACAACAAAAACATGTTGATTAGCGACCCGAAGAAATTTGATAAACAGTATGTTCAGATGTTGCCAAAGCTGACCTTGTCATCTGTACCGTATAACATCATTCATAGCCAATACCCGTTTCTTAAGAATGTCTCTTTTGGTTTTGGTGCCGATTATACAGTCTTTAAGCAAAACACAGTGGATATTAACGGACCGATAAGAAACGCCCGACGCCTTAACTTTGCTCCATACTTAGATTGGCAATTAGGAAACCTGGGGCCGGTT
Source organism: Bacteriovorax sp. As-1 (assembly GCF_058446905.1). Lineage (NCBI taxonomy): Bacteria > Pseudomonadati > Bdellovibrionota > Bacteriovoracia > Bacteriovoracales > Bacteriovoracaceae > Bacteriovorax > Bacteriovorax sp. As-1. Next base: position 7,898 of record NZ_CP184341.1, on the reverse strand, counting down.
TTTTTCTCTCATCACCTAAAGCTCGATTACCAAACTTATCATTTACCAACTGAGCAAAATAAGAGTTTTGCTAAAAAAGGTCTGATATATGAAACAGAGGCCAAGGTTGAGTTGGAAAAGATTTACGGGCTTTCTTATATCGAAGAGAGACCGATTAACTTAAATTCAGAAGATGCAGCCCGTGCGAACAATGCTAAAAATGTGACGACAATCGGAGTGCTTCCAGAAGTTAAGTCGGGGAATTCTGAACAGACCACACTAGTTTACAATAATAGTTATCGTCACTCTCAGGAATTTAAATTAAAGCACTACTACCTGGGTGAACAAAAATTTAGCGGGAATAAAAATTTTAGAAACCAGATTGAAAGCGATGACGGTCAATTTGATTACCTGGATGCCCTAAGAGACCGCGAGCATTTAATCAACCAGACGACAGCGCAGGATTCACTTCCTTTGAGCAACACGCTTGAATTTCAATGGAACAATAACTTGATTAGAAAAACATCTAGTAAGTTTGACCCCTATAAAGATAACCGTTACTTAAAAGATAACTTTAGTTATAGCAATATCACTTTCTTTGATGTTTCTCAGGGGATTGATATGACTGTGGATTCTGAGCGTCCGTGGGTTGACAGACTAACCAGGCTTTACGTCAATACCGGGATCGCGCTTGATCGCTTTACTCTTGGGGTTCAGGAATTTTATTTCCATAAGACAGGTGAGCACAAGCTGACGTCGACTATTGGTTTTAATTTTGATCGCCTGAAGCTTAACGGGGACTTCACTTATAATTCGTTTAACTCTTCCAGCACACCGATCACTAAGCTTGTAGGTTATGACCTGGAGTTGAATTTAAACGATTTAGTCACACTTAAAAATGAACTCGATTACAACATTGAAAGTAAACTTATTTCACAGAGCAGTTACTCGATTCTCTATGCGCCTATTAACAATTGTTGGAAGCTGGAGTTTAATTACACTCGCGACTTAATCGATAAAAAATTTGGTCTGCTTCTTTATATCAACTACAATAGCAATAACTTTACATCTATCAATGTTAGATAAAATTCTTATCATTGATTTTGAAGACAGCTTTACCTACAACATTGCCAATGTTTTATACGCTCACGAAAAAAGTGTGCGGGTTTTAGGGCATAGAGAGTTTTTTTCATCTCCTTATTTTGATGAATTGATGAAGTCTCCACAGAAGCACGCGCTTATTCTTGGCCCAGGTCCCGGGCACCCGGATGAGTACATCCATTACCAAGAGAAGATAAAATCGCTCATGGATAAAAAGAATCTTTTTGTCATGGGAATCTGTCTTGGTCATCAGCTCATGGGGAAAATCGCCGGCAGAAGAGTTGATTATTCAAGACATCAACTTCATGGTCAAAGTGAGCAAATCGAGTTTAAAGGGCGAAAAATCCCTGTTCAGCGCTACAATTCACTCTCAGTCTGGGTGAAAGAAAGGGAAGTGGACATTCAGGAATTTCCAAGAGGAGTGTCTTACCAATTTCATCCAGAATCCATCGGAACAGCTGAGAATGACATCTTTTTTAAAGATCTGCTGGTTTTTTTAGACTAAGAAGTAGGCAAGATCAGTCCCCTGTAAAATGCTTGTCCTGTTTTGGGTTATTATAAAATCTATGGCCCAGGACTTTAAAATTGAAGGCATTTACGATCAAAGAACTCTGAAACTTTTAAAACAAAAAGGACTCCGGGACTTTGGGTTTAATTTTTCACCAAGAAGTTTTAACTTCATTCAAGAGCATATTTTTTTAAATGATTTAATACCGCTATTAGATCCATTAGATAGAATTCATCTGCACTTTGATCGCTCCAATGATCCGATGATTAAAAAAGTGCTGGAAGACTTGAAAAAGGCCGGATTTAATCCAAAGAATGTTTATATTGATTGTGATGAATGGAGTGAAAGGCCAGAAACTATGGGAGTGAAGTACTATCTTACTTACCATCCTGAGCTGGATATTTCTCTATGTAGAGGAGAAAACTTTTCGGGAATAATTTTTAATTTTTCTTATTTCGAAGAGCTTCACCAGCGCAACGTCTTAAATAATTTTATTTCTAATTTTTACACTCACTTTTCAAAAGTGCTCACTGACGATAAGAAAATCGTTCTGCGCATGGATTGGAATAGCAATATCATGGCATCGCTTTTTGAATACTTTGAGTTCGACCTGATGAGTTTTTCCATCAACTCAAAAATTGAGGTCTGTTACCGCAATGTGGACTTAAAGAAGCTTACGAGCGAGATGGACTTAATTAAAAAGAATACACATTCATTAGATAATTTTTAAAGTAACTAGAGAGAGAGCTATGTTAAATATCGTTCTAGCAAACGATGATGGAGTTCATGCTCCTGGGATTAATATTTTAAAAGAAACGCTACAGAGTATCGCTAACGTCATTGTTGTGGCCCCCATGAATGAGCGCTCGAACACTGGGCATACGCTGACACTTGATACGACTGTGAGGCTGGAAGAAATCGCAGAAGATGTTTATGCCTGCAATGGTTTTCCCGCCGACTGTTCATTGATGGCCATCGGTCATTTATTTAAGAATCCCCATTCAAAATATTATGGGAAAAAAATAGATTTACTTGTTTCGGGGATTAACCGCGGTGCTAATCTCGGACAGGATGGTTATTACTCTGGTACTGTCGCCGCCGCTCGAGAAGCTGCTTTTCATGGCATTCCTTCCATTGCTGTGAGTTCGTGTATGGATTTTAAAAATCCCGACAAAAACACTCACTACTATTATAGTGCTTCAAATTTTATAAAAACTCTTGTACAATCAAATATATCGAAAGCGATACCGCATATGACACTATTGAACGTCAATGTTCCTTGGTGTGCAGAAGCAGAGATTTTAGGAACTAAAGTCACCCGAACCGGACTTAGAAAGTACTCCGAAGATATCGAAGAAAGATTGGATTTCAGAGGAAGAAAATACTATTGGATTGGCGGAGTCTATAAAGGCTTTGAAGAGTTTCCAGATTCCGATTGCCAGGCCATTGAAGATAAAATGATTTCTGTTGCTCCCGTTAAACTCTGCGATTACGGACGATCACAGATGGAACTAATAGAAGACTTAAAAGGTTTTCTAGAAAATATTTTTCCTCGCTAGCCGACAAGGTTATGTGACGAAGGATTCAAGGAAGATATTGGAATAATGACCATTACGAAGAACGCTCTATTACTTATGATTTCTCTTTTTGCTTTTGCCTGTGCATCAGTGAAAAGCGGTCATTACGTCATGGTTAAGCCAACCGACACTATCGATAGCCTCGCTAAAGAGTTCAACGTTCCCAAAGAAAAAATCCAAGCATCAAATACCGGCAAGAAGATTAAAAGCGGAGAGTGGGTCTTTATCCCTCTTAAGCGCGGAATCCTTGAACAGGACATTGAAACTCGTCCATTCGACCCGAACCACCTTTTACAAAGTGGTGAGTTCCTATGGCCGGTTCCTTCAAGCAATCGCTTGAGTTCAAACTTCGGTGCCCGCTGGGGAAGAAGGCACGAAGGTGTGGATATTCCTGCTCGTATTGGTTCGCATATCGTTGCGGCCGCTGAAGGCGTTGTTGTTTACTCTGGAGATGAAATCGGTGGGTATGGAAATATCACTGTTATCGCACATAAGAATGGGTATTTTACTGTTTATGCCCATGCGAAAGAAAATTACACCAAACAGGGTCAGAGGGTTTATCGTGGGCAGGTTATCGCACAGGTTGGGATGACGGGGCGAACGTATGGGCCGCATTTGCATTTTGAGGTTAGGAAGAATGGGCAGGCCATCGATCCAACCGACTTCCTAGCAGCTAACTGAGCTGGAGAAACAGTCCAGTGGACTGTTTCTATATCGTCTGAAAATTAAGAAAAGTCTTATTGCGTTTTTAAGAGTCCAGCTCAGTATAACTGAGAATTGATTCTCAATACCATCTACGTCGTTGCTCGGGGGACTTAGTCGTGCGGCGTACGGACGTGCGTCTCCTCCTGTGTTCCCTCGCGCCTGGTATCTGGTATCCATAATCAATTCTGGCGGATTGGTTTTGGGGAGTGGTTTGCTTAGTTCTTTCGCTGGAACATTTCTAGGAGTTTGATGTACATCAAGGCGGTGTTCTTGGCGTCTTCGAGGGCGGTGTGTTTGACTTCGCCCATGCCCAGGAAAGACATTAGTTTTGAGCCTGAAGAGCATTCTGGTGGAATGAACTTTAGGTCGATGAGTGTGTTAGCAGTTGAAGATAGATCGAGGTTTCTGTGGTGGAAGTGTTTGCGCATGAATTCCCATGAGAGGTCGCGGTTTAGAAATGGGAGGTCGATGGCACTCATTGATTTACCAAAGAGGATGATCTTTTCGTTTTTTTCGTTCTTAAAGTAGTTTTTAACTTCTTTGCTGATGAGGTAGGTCTCTAGCTCGTCTCTGAAGCTGTCCAGGTGTAATCCTGTCACGTGGGCCTTGTGGATGAGCATTTCGTTGTGCTCGATAACCCATTTATCTAGTCTTGGTTTTAGCGTTTCGAAAGATGGGCACTTGATATAGAAGTTGCGGGCCAGGGAGTCTTCGACTTTTTTAGTTTCTGTGCAAAAAGGAATCATTCCGAATTCGATCATGTAGTCGTTTTCGTTTAGGCCAGTGGCCTCGATATCAATGGATAAATAACGCATATTGTGCCAATCGTTTTAAGGTTTTTTTCAATGTTAGAAGAGGAAGTGATTTCTGTCTACAAATAAGAAAATGTGAGCTCGACTAAGTCCTCTTCGCGGAAGAGTTCGCGGACGCGTTTTTGGCAAGAGAGGATGTTTTCTTCGTTGATTGTGACAACGCATTTTCTACAGATGCCATCGCCCCCGCAACTGGAAGCGACAGGGATGCCATTTTTTAAGAGAAGATCCATTAAAGTCATATCAAAGACGGAGTAAGAGATATCCAGTGAGAGGACGAGCCTTTTTGAAGCAAGACCTGTGACTGTGAGTTTTTTCATTGGCCGCACCAAAGTCTGGCGATACTTCTATCGTCGATATGCAGGCTAGATTCCTGTTTCTTTTCTCCCTTAAAGCTAGCGTGGCCAAAAACATTTCCTAAGTTCTCTACGTGATAAATAGGAAAATTCATTGCCAGGAAAAAATCCAATTGGGCCTTTCTTCCACGTGTTGATTCATAAAGAATGCGGTCCGGGCTTGAAAGGAAGAGGTGGCGGGAGAAATTGAGAAGCTCATTGAGTGTGTAAGATGAATCGATTTGATCAATTTCATAGGCCACTAAGTGCTGAAGGTGTTGAACCGGATTTCTTCCATCGCTAGAGAAGAGAACGATTTCCTGGTTTTTTCCTCTAAATTCGCAAATAGGCATTGGCAGTGCTGAAGGGCGTGCCTTCATAAAATAAGAGAGTTTTGGTTGAGTCGTAAAAGGCCTAAAGAGGGTCATGGAGCTTACTGCGAGGAAATAGTCCTGGCCGTCGCTCATGCCAATAGAGTGAGTTCGCTTAGGTTCTCTCCCAAACATTTCATCTCTTAGTGTCGGCTCTTTAGAAAGGTCGTAATTGCAGTTGGCCTCGAAGTTTCCTTTTGGAGACTTGTTGGCATCAAGACCATTTTTTTCGTATTCGTAATCAGAGAGCTTAGAGTAAGTAGGTGACATGTATTGTTCTACAATACCTTTAAAGCTTTTGCGCTCAAAGGTTTCATAACGGGTAAGTACGTCATCACCTTTTAGGAATCGTTCATTGAGCTCATCGTTTTTAATTAAGTCTTTTTGATTTTCGCGCAGGAAGTTTTCCAGACCCACACTTACGCCCAGAGCAGTCGGGGCCAGAGCATCGAGTTTGGAAGCCACTGAGAGCAGGTTTTGTTTCGGAAGAAATTTTTGTGCCAGGAAATCAAGGCCTCTTAGGTAAGGCATCTTGGTGTCGTCTTCGAGGCGTTTTGGCCTGAAGTCGTAGTAGTAACTCTTGCCATTAACTTTTAAATAAATCTGCAGGCGTGAAAAGGGAGATGCCTCATCAGGTCTTTTTGACATTTCAATTAATGAAAGCATGATAGATCTTTCAATGAAAGATAGGGACCTGTTTTCGAAGATAGGAGTATTTAGTGTGCGATAAAATTTGAGAGTGTGCTCATCTTCACTAATATATTGAACGCGGCCTAAAGGAGCACAGTAATTTATTTTGGTATTTTGAACTGGCGGCCCAGATGTGTTTTTATTCTCCGCCATTGATTCAAATTTTTTTGAGATGTAAGCGCAGGAACTAAGTAAGAAAATCGAGCACAGTAGGAGAGATTTCCTCATAGTTCATTGGCCCTATCGTCAATGTAATAAAGTCCTTCGATTTCTTCTTTCACCTGAGATTTGTTTTTTACTTCTTCAGCGAAAATGTCGTTCAAATTCAGCTTTTCAGCTTCAGCATTCGTCGCCTGTACCACAAACATAACCCACATTCCCGAGTGTTTTTCTCCGGCAGAAGATGCCTGGGCCGTGGTGCTTATAATTTTATATCCGCGGTTAATGAACTCGTAAAAAAGTTTATCAAATTGCTTTTCTCGATACCCTGAAGACCTTGGTGGAGGTGCAGGGATGAAGTAGGTAAACGACTGGATCTTATAGTCCATTTGGTAGTCTTTTTGGGGCCTTAATAGGGCCTTTAGGGCTTCTTTGAGACGATTGATCATTCTATATGCCTTGTCGTAATGAGTGTTACTAGTTCAATATTAAGACTTACTGCCTATGATATCCTCAATAAAGTTTTATGGAAAACTTTACCCACAAAAAAATTTAAAGCAAAAAATAAAATAGCGGTTATAATCATAAGTGTAAGGGATAGGATGTCCACTTACTAGTGGCAGGATGCCAAAAAAAATGGGGCCTTTGCAGGGGGCCCCTTTTTTATTTTAGAGCTCAAAAAATTTCTACAAACAACTTTCAATCTTCATATCTGTCGGCATTTTCTTAGCAATTGTACACAAGTGATTGTTAAGCGCAGAATACACATCCCAATTATCAAAGATTGTCGTCGCTTTTCCTTTTACCACCGCAAAGACTTTCATCTTCCCGTTGATATTAACAAAGAGAGGCGCGCCGCTGTCGCCTTCTTCAACGCGCGCAGAAGATTTTGAGTACACATAACCTCCGCTCCATTTGTAGTTGTTTAAATCGGCCATGCGTTTTGTATCGTTGCTCATTTCGCTAAAGAGATTGATAGAAACGGCCTTTAGAGGATAGGCCTTGATGTTTTTAATAATCTGATTGTGTTCAGCGAGGGTCACGGGAGTCGCGAAATTTAGCTCATCAATTTCTGGAGTTGCTTCATTCCACCAAAGCACAGCAAAGTCCTCGTCCGGCCCGATCTGTGCTTTTTCTCCACGCGAAGCGATCTTATCAGCAAGAGACTTTGGAAGCTCGATATTAATGTGGCGGTCGAAGTTATTTTTTGGCACATACCCGATGCGCACAACTTGTCCATCCGGTCTTTTTACGTATTTATAATAACCAGTCTGGATATTGAGTTTGTTGTCCTTAGAGATATAGGCGAGCTTCACACAGTGAGCTGCTGTGACCAGGATATTTTTAGCGATAAAAGTGGCATTGCAATAACCGGGGATACTGTCGCCAGTTGAATCGGGGGCTTCACTTTTAATCTGTACTACGGGACTCCAAAGAGGAGAGTCGGCAAACGTTGAGTTTGTCAGAGCAAAAAGAGAAGAGGTGCCAAGAAGCAGGCACAGGGAAAGAGTGAATTTAAGCATAAACCAATCCTTTGATTTTTCTTAAATCCTATCCATCCCCGAGATTCTTTGGGAACTTACATTTTATTACTAGGGAGATTATTCCAGAGGGGCTTCGATCTTCAGATCTGCTTTTTCCACGCCGGGAGCAAGTTTGAT